>JAFECT010000003.1 GCA_018241995.1 Pseudomonadota bacterium | reverse complement strand
TCCTTAGAGTCCACAGCACCTAGCCTGTAACGCGCCCAGACTGCCTGCTAGACTGATCCCATGTTCCTGCGCCTCTTCACCGAACTGCGCGACGCCAAGGTGCCGGTCTCGCTCAAGGAGTACCTGGCCCTGATGGAGGCCATGGACCGCGAGGTGATCGGCCGCCGCGTGGAGGACTTCTACTTCCTGTCGCGCGCCGCCCTGGTGAAGGACGAGAAGAACCTCGACAAGTTCGACCGGGTGTTCGGCCACGTGTTCAAGGGGCTGGAGAGCCTGGACGAGGAGCTTCTGGCCGAGATCCCGGCCGAGTGGCTGATGAAGCTGAACGAGCGCTTCCTCACCGAGGAGGAGAAGGCTCAGATCGAGGCGCTGGGCGGCTTCGAGAAGCTGATGGAGACGCTGAAGAAGCGCCTGGAAGAGCAGAAGGAGCGCCACGAGGGCGGCTCCAAGTGGATCGGCACGGGCGGGACCTCACCCTTCGGCGCCTATGGCTACAATCCCGAGGGCGTGCGCATCGGCCAGGAAAGCTCACGCAACGGCCGCGCGGTGAAGGTCTGGGACAAGCGCGAGTACAAGAACCTCGACGACACGGTCGAGCTCGGCACCCGCAACATCAAGGTGGCCCTGCGCCGCCTGCGCAAATGGGCGCGCGACGGGGCGCCGGAAGAGCTCGACATCCCCGAGACCATCGACGCCACCGCCAAGCACGGCTACCTCGACATCCAGCTGCGACCCGAGCGGCGCAACACGGTCAAGGTGCTGCTGCTGCTCGACATCGGCGGCTCGATGGACGGCCACATCAAGCTCTGCGAGGAGCTGTTCTCGGCGGCCAAGACCGAGTTCAAGAACCTGGAGTTCTTCTACTTCCACAACTGCCTCTACGAGGCGGTCTGGAAGGACAATCGCCGCCGCCACGACGAGAAGCTGGCGACTTGGGACGTGCTGCACCGCTTCCCGCACGACTGGAAGATTGTGTTCGTGGGCGACGCCTCGATGAGCCCCTACGAGATCGCCATGCCGGGCGGTTCGGTGGAGCACTGGAACGAGGAGGCCGGCGCGGTCTGGCTCAAGCGCGTGGTCGATATCTACGACAAGGTGGTGTGGCTGAATCCGACGCCGGAGCGCTACTGGAGCTATTCCCAATCGACCCAGATGATCGAGCAGATCATCGGCCCGAGGATGTTCCCGCTGACCATCGACGGCCTGGACCGGGCGATGAAGGAGCTGGGGCGGTAGATTCAATAACCCGCTCATCCCGGCATTCGCCGGGATGAGCGGAAATTATTTGGCCTTACGACCGGCGATCCTTGCCGCGCAGGGCGTCCTTCACGCCGCCCAGCGCATTCTGGGCCTTGCCCTTGATCTTGTCGGCCTTGCCTTCGGCTTCCAGCTTGCCGTCGCCCAGCGCCTTGCCGGCGGCTTCCTTGATGTCGCCGCCGATCTTGCGGGCGGAGCCTTCGACGCGATTGTGGTCGACCATGTCCGTCTCTCCTTGGATTGCGAGGCGCGAGGGGAGCCGCGCCGTCGGGAGCTAAACGGTTGGCCGGCTGGGCCGTTCCGGCTGAAGCGCTAGGCCCCGCGCAGCCACTTGGCCACCGCCCAGGCGTGGGCGTCGTGGCGCAGGCGCTTGATCAGGTCCTCCGGCGCGCGCCAGTGCAGGGTGTGGTCGTCCTCGATCTTCCCGGCCGGGTCCTCGTGCACGACCTCGGCCTCGAAGAAGGCGCAGCGGTTGTTGACCGGTTCGTGGTCGGCCTTGCGGAAGCGCTGGGAAGCCCAGGCGAACGGGTCGCCGAGCGGGATGATGGCGAGGCCCGTTTCCTCGTGGAACTCGCGGATCACCGCCTCGCGCGGCCCCTCCCCCGGATCGAGCGCTCCACCCGGCAGGTCCCAGAACGGCGCCTCGCCCGGCAGGCGCACCTCCACGCAGGCGAGCTTTCCGCCCTGCAGGACCAGCCCGAACGCGGCGGGGCGGTCGCGGTAGATGACGCCGGGTTCGGCGGCGCCGAACTGCAGCGCACTGAAATCGCCGTCCACGCTCAATCCTTGCCGTAGAGCGACTCGTAGGGGTCGGTCCCGGACTGCACGTCCTTCAGCGTCACCTTGGGCCAGCCCACCGGCAGGGTCTCGCTGGCGCGCCAGGCGTCGACGATGAAGTCGCGTAGTTGCGAGGCGCCGTCGCCGAGGCGAGCGGCGGCGAATGCACGCCCGCGCGGATCGCCCGGCTTCATGCCGCCGGCCTTTTCCATCTGATAGAGCGGCTCGACCTGGCGCAGCGTCGCCTTCAGATAGTCGCCGACGCAGCCCTCGATGGCGTCCTTGCACGGCGCGTAGGGGCGCATGTGCTTTTCCACGTCCGCCTGGCTGACCCCGTCATGCACCAGGGCGCCCTCGAACGGGCCGTGGATGTGGTTGAGGGTGTAGCCGTTCGGGTTGGGGAACTCCTTGCCCCAGCCGTTGTAATGCACGCTCACGTGCAGGGGCTGGGAGCCGTCGCCGACGTAGTGCCCGAACTCGCCGATGTCGCGCAGGATCAGGGCCTCGCGCCGCACCCGGTCGGCGGTGAACCAGGCCCTGCGCGCCTTGGTCTTGGCGCGGGCGGCCGCGGCCGTATCGACGCGCCAATAGGCGAAGTCCTTGGCCAGCTGCTGATAGTTGTCGACCAGGGCGTACGGCAGCCAGCCGACGATGGTCATGTCCTGCTTGCCCGAGGCGTGCAGCGCCCGCTCATAGGCCTCGCGCGTCGGCGGCAGCTGGTCGATCGCCGGGCCTTCGTAGACGTGGCCGTCGTCGCCGATGTTGACGAAGTGGGCGGGCTCGCGGTCGGTGTCGTGGATCTTGCCGGAGTCCTTCCAGCGGTCGGGCTCGCGCGCCAGTTCGCCGACCTCTGTCGCCGCATGCCGGGTGCGCAGGAAGGCGGGCATCTCCGCCGGCAGCGCATGCATCGCCGCAACCCCGATCTCGCGATGGCCCATGGCGCCCCAGGCGAAGGCGGCGGTAGCGACGCCTGCGGATACCGCAGCGACGGCGGCGGCGAGAAAGAGGCGTCTGCGGGTCATCGATACGATCCTGGTGAGCGGCGACAATAGAGCGTCCAACTGGCGGCCTCTACTCCTCCCTCGTCTCACGAGCGAGGAGTGGCGTCAGCCATCCCCGTAAAGCGCTTCCCAGGCGTCCGCGCCGTTCTCGACGTCCTTGGCGGTGACGCCATGATAGCCGGCCTTGGCGTTTTCGCTGGCCTTCCAGGCGTCCACGATCAGGTCGCGCAGTTCCGAGGCGCCGTCGGCGAGCTTGGCGGCCGTGAAGGCCTTGGCCTCAGGCGTCGCATCGCGGAAGCCGCCCTTCTTCTCGAGCTGATAGAACGGCTCGACGCCGGTCCAGGTGTGGGTCAGATAGGCCGAGACGCAGGCCTCCAGCGCGCCTTCGCAGGCCTTGTAGGGGCGCATGGCGGCGCGGGCCTCGGCGATGGCGACGTGGTCGCGCACGAACGGCCCTTCGAACGCGGTGTGGATTTTCTCGAGCGTGTAGCCGTTCGGGTTGGCGAACTCCTTGCCCCAGCCGTTGAAGTGCACCGACAGGTGCAGCGGCTGGCTGCCATCGCCGACGTAGTGGGCCCAGACGCCCAGGTCGCGCACGATCAGGCCCTTCCGCCACTCCAGGTCCTTGGCGTACCAGGCCTTCTTGCGGGCGTCCTTCTCGTGCGCCAGGGCGGCGGTCTCGACGCGGAAGTAGGTGAAGTCCTTCACCAGCTGCTGCCAGCCGTCGATGATCGAATAGTAGACGTAACCCGACTTCAGGATGTCGGTGTGGGCGGCCATGAGCTTCGCCTCGAAATCCACGCGCCGCTGCGGCAGCTGGTCGAGCGCATCGCCCGACAGCGCGTGGCCCTGGTCGTCCAGATCCATGAAATGGCCGGCGTCGCGGTCGCTGTCGTGGGTCTTGCCGGCGCCGCGCCAGCGGTCGGGCTCGCGCGCCAGTTCCTCCACCGCGTCGATGGAGGCTGCGGTGCGCAGATAGGCGGGCATGTCGGCCGGCAGGGCCTCCATCGCCAAGCGCCCGACCATGCGGTGCCCCGTGTCGCCCCAGGCGAGCGCCTGGCTCGCAGGCGCCGCGATCATCGCGGCCAGCACCATCGTGGAAACGGCGCGCTTCATGGCTTTACTCCCCCCAGATACGCAAATCGGACCCAAGCCCGTTGAACTCGCCCGGCCCTGAAAATCCGGCGCGGATTGAAACGGTTACGCGACCCGTTTGACAGCTTCAACGTCAGACGTAGGGCGAAAGCCCCAGTTCGCCCTCGACCCTCCCGATCCAGGCTTGGATATGCGGATAGAGGCCGAGGTCGAAGCCGCCGTCGGCCGCCATGCGGGTGTAGGCGACGAGCGCGATGTCGGCGAGGCTGAGTCGCGGGCCGGCGAACCAGTCGCCGCCGCCCCGTAGGGCGTCTTCCATGCGTTGCAGCGCGCCTGAGCCGCGCTCCAACAGCTTCGGATCCAGCTCTTCGGCCGCTTTACCCATGTAGCGCATGTGGAATCGCCTGACCGCGACATAGGGCTCGTGGCTGTACTGCTCCCAGAACATCCATTCGAACATCTTCGCCCGGTCATAGGCGTCGGCGGGGATCAGGTCGGAGTTTTCGGCGAAGTAGAGAGCGATGGCGCCCGACTGCGCCAGCACCCGACCATCTTCCAGAACCACCGTCGGAACTTGCCCGGCCGGGTTTAGCGCCAGAAACGTTTGAGTTCTCGTGGAGCCGCTGGTGACATCAGTTTCGATCCAGTCGTAGGACAGATTGAGTCTATCCAGCACCCATTTGACTTTCAGGCAATTGCCCGAGATCGAGTCGCCGTAAACCTTGATGGTCATATTGTCGCCTCGTCTGGGGTTGATTCATCGGTGGGGGATAGATTAAAAGCCGCACCCCAGACCGTCACGAGAAATAAGGGCAGATGATGCGACCTGTTCTCGGCGGCCTTGCCGCATTGCTCATGTTGGGCTTCGCGGGAGGCGCGTCTGCGGATGATTCCGCAAAGCCACCGATGACTCAGACTCCCGGCCAGCGCGTGGTCCAGGGTAGCTTTGTGCCGACCTGGCTGTTGAAGGCGACGCTCTATCACGGGCGTGGCGGCGGCGCGGGTTCGCGCGACTCGCTGGGCTGCAAACCCGTGGCCATGCGCACCGTCGCGGTCGACCCGACCCTGATCCCGAAGCGCACCATCCTGTTCATCGCCGAGACCGTGGGCCTGCCCCTGCCCGGCGGCGGCCGCCACGACGGTTATTGGTATGCGTCCGACACCGGCGGCTCGATCAAGGGCTCGCGCATCGACCTGTTCACGGGGGCCGGCTCCGGCTCGATGAAGCCGGCCATGCCCCTGAACCTGAAGAAGGTCACCATCGCCAAGGCCGGCAAGTTCGACGGCTGCCCGCCCGCGAAGTGAACCTCCCCCTCTCCTGTCCGTCACCCTCGGGCTTGTCCCGAGGGCCCATGCCGGACGCCGCACGCCCGTTGGCCGCTTCCCGCTGAGTCACGCCCCCGCACCCAGTTGCGAACTGAGCCATGGGCCCTCGGGACAAGCCCGAGGGTGACGGGATTAGAGGATTTAGCGTTTTGGCGAACGGCTCCCAGCCCATTGGCGGCGCCGCGGAAACCGCCTAAACCGCCGCCATGTCATCCCCTACCCAAATGACGGTGGATGCGCGCATCGCGCCCGCCGACTGCAAGACCATGGCCGAGGTGCGCCAGGGCGTCGACGCCCTGGACCGGGCGCTGGTCATGCTTCTGGCCGAGCGCCAGGGCTATATGCACGCCGCCGCCCGCATCAAACCCAGCCGCGACGTGGTGCACGACGACGCGCGGATCGAGGACGTGGTGGCCAAGGTGAAGGCCGCGGCGACTGAGGCCGGCCTGTCGCACGCCATCGCCGAACCGGTGTGGCGCATGCTGATCTCGCGCTGCATCGCGCACGAGTTCGAGGTGTGGGATCAGACCCGCGAGCCGGCAGCCGCCAAGGCCTAGTTTCTTGGGAGCATGTCCGGGCGCAAAAGTGTGAACCACTTTTGCATGACACGCTCCTAGCTCGGCGCCTTCAGCGACTGCAGCATCCGCTCGTGCTGGTAGGCGGCGACGTCGGCGAGGGTGCGGTCGAGCGCGTCGCGCACGCGGTCCAGGGCCGGCGGGGCCAGTTCGCGCGGCGACTGCTCCGCCGCGCCGCAAATCTCGGACAGCTCCATCGCCCCGATCCCGGCCGCCGCGCCCTTGACCGTGTGCGCTGCGTCCCGCCAGCCCGGCTCTCGCACGTCCAGCATCGGCGCCCAGATCTGCGCCTGCTCACGGAAAAGGTTCAGCACTTCCTCGATCAGGCCGTCGTCGCCGGCTGCGAAGGTCTCCAGCACCGAGAAGTCCACGGCGCCTGAGAGGTCACGTCTGGCCATATCGGTCTCCGGGCCGCTCAACCGCGACCATAAACCGGCGGGTGATTCGCGTAAGCGGCTTTGTCCGGATTCGTACTCACGCCCCAGTGACCGCTCGCCGCAGGAAAGACACGGCTCAAGCCGCGCCCCCTGGCGCCGGGCGCATGGGCAGGCGATATCTGCCGCGACAGTTCCGGAGGCTCGATTTGTCCGCCCAGGCCCGCGACCAGATTCGCTCGCTCGCCACCTCGCGCATCCGCGAACTGGCCAACGCCGCCATGGGGCGCGAGGGCGTGCTGCCCTTCTGGTTCGGCGAGTCCGATCAGCCGACGCCGAGGTTCATCGCCGAGGCGGCGATCGAGGGCATCGAGCAGGGCCGCACCTTCTACGCCCACAACATGGGCATCCGCCCGCTTCGCGAGGCCATCGCCGGCTATCTGCAGGACCTGCACGACAAGCCCTTCGAGGCCGATCGGATCGCGGTGACCAGCGCCGGGGTCTCGGCCCTGATGGTGGCCATGCAGGCGATCCTCGACCCGGGCGACCGGGTGCTGGCGGTCACGCCGGTGTGGCCCAACCTGTTCGAAATCCCGCGCATCCTGAACGCCGAGGTGGTCGAGGTCCCGCTGGAGCCCAAGAACGGCCGCTGGAGCCTGGACCTGGACCGGTTGTTTCAGGCCCTGACGCCCGACACGCGCCTGTTGCTCATCAATTCGCCCAACAACCCGACCGGCTGGACCCTGGATGAGGCGTCGCGCGATGCGATCCTGGAGCGTTGCCGCCGTCTCGGTATCTGGGTCATGGCCGACGATGTCTATGAGCGCCTGCCCTTCGCCGCCAATCGCCTGAGCGCGCCCTCCTTCCTGGCCGCGGCCGAGCCCGAGGACCGCGTGTTCGGCGTCAACAGCTTCTCCAAGGCCTGGCGCATGACCGGCTGGCGCCTCGGCTGGATGAGCATGCCGAAGGGCCTGGAGGAGGACGTCGGCAAGCTGATGGAGTTCAACACCTCCTGCGCGCCGCACTTCATCCAGCAGGCCGCCGTCGTAGCGATCGCCGAGGGCGAGCCCGAGGTCGCCCGCCTGCGCGGCGAGCTCCGCGATGCGCGTGACCGGCTCTGTGGCGCCCTGTCCGCCCTGCCGGGCGTCGAGACCGTGCTGCCGGACGGCGGCATGTACGCCTTCTTCCGCGTCGAGGGCGCGCGCGACTCCGTCGCCATCTGCCGCCGCCTGATCGAGGAGGCCGGGCTGGGCCTGGCGCCGGGCGCAGCGTTCGGGGCCGGCGGCGAGGGCTGGATCCGCTGGTGCTTCGCCGCCCGGCCGGACAAGCTCGAGGACGGCATCGGCCGGCTGACCCGCTGGGCCGAGACCAACGCCCGCCAGAGCGCCTGATGGACACGGACGGCTGGGACTACGTCATCGCCGGCGCAGGCTCCGCCGGCTGCGTCCTGGCCAACCGCCTGTCGGCCGATCCGAAGAACCGCGTGCTGATCGTCGAGGCCGGCGGCCAGGACGACTGGATCTGGTTCCACGTGCCGGTGGGCTACCTCTACGCCATCGGCGACCCGCGCGCGGACTGGATGTTCGAGACCGAGGCGGAAGCAGGCCTGGGCGGCCGCTCCCTGGCCTATCCGCGCGGGCGGGTGATCGGCGGCTGCTCCTCGATCAACGCCATGGTCTATATGCGCGGCCAGGCCGCCGACTACGATGGCTGGAGGCAACTGGGCTTGCCCGGCTGGGGCTGGGACGACGTCCTGCCGGCCTTCCTGAAGCACGAGGACCATATAGAGCCGACCAACGACGCCCACCGCTCGGGCGGCGAGTGGCGGGTGGAGTATCCACGCGTGCGCTGGGACCTGCTGGACGCCATCCGCGACGCGGCGGCCGAGGCGGGCGTGCCGAAGATCGAGGACTTCAACACCGGCGACAATGAGGGCTCGTCCTACTTCCAGGTCAACCAGCGCCGGGGCCGCCGGGTCTCGGCCGCCCGCGCCTTCCTGAAGCCCGTCCTGCATCGCAAGAACCTGACCCTGATGACCGGCGTCACGGTGTTGCGGGTGTTGCTCGAAGGCCGACGGGCTGTAGGCCTCGAACTCGGCGCGACCCAGGAGCGCATCACGGTGAAGGCGCGCCGCGAGGTGATCCTGGCCGCCGGCGCCATCGGCTCTCCCAAGCTCCTGGAGCTCTCAGGCATCGGCGACGGCGCGCGGCTGCAGGCGCTCGGGATCAAGGCCACGCATCATGCGCCGGGCGTCGGCGAGAACCTGCAGGACCACCTGCAGATCCGGCCGATCTACAAGGTCAGCGGCGTGCGCACGCTCAACACCGACCACGCCAACCTGATCAAGCGCGCCTGGATGGGTGCGGAATACGCCCTGTTCCGCACCGGGCCGCTGACCATGGCCCCCTCGCAGGTCGGGGCCTTCGCCAAGTCGTCGGAGCGCTTCGCCACCGCCAATCTGCAGTTCCACTTCCAGCCCCTGTCACTGGACAAGTGGGGCGACGGCCTGCACCGCTTCGCCGCCTTCACCGCCAGCGTCTGTAACGTTCGGCCCACCAGCCGGGGCTCGACCCACGTCCGGCGCGGCGACGACCCGTCCCAGCCGCCCGCCATCGCGCCGCGCTATCTTTCAACCGATGAGGACCGCCAGGTCGCCGTCGATGCCCTGCGCCTGACGCGAAAGATCGTGGCCCAGCCCGCGCTGGCGCGCTATCGGCCCGAGGAATTCCGGCCCGGCGCGCAAGCGACCTCCGACGCCGACCTGTTGGCCGCCGCGGGCGAACTCGGCACCACCATCTTCCACCCGGTCGGCACGGCGGCCATGGGCCCCGCGAACGATCCGATGGCCGTGCTGGACGAGCGCCTGCGGGTGCGCGGCGTGGAAGGCCTGCGCGTCGTGGACGCCTCGGTCATGCCCCGGATTGTCTCGGGCAACACCAACTCGCCCACCATCATGATCGCGGAGAAGGGCGCCGCGATGATCCTGGAGGATGCGAAAGGCTAGGCCCCGGCCTTCGCCTTCTTCCGCCACCCGGTCAGCAGCCACTCGGTGTAGCCGTTCGGCTGGGCCTCGCCCTCGAACACCAGCGCGCACGCCGCCTTGAAAGCCGGGCCGTCGAAGTCCAGCGCCATGGGCCGGTACAGCGGGTCGCCCGCGTTCTGGCGGTCGACGACCACCGCCATGCGCTTGAGCGTGTCCATCACCTCGGCTTGCGTGGTCACGCCGTGGCGCAGCCAGTTGGCGATGTGCTGGCTGGAGATGCGGAGCGTCGCGCGATCCTCCATCAGACCCACGTCGTGGATGTCGGGCACCTTGGAGCAGCCGACGCCCTGGTCCACCCAGCGCACGACGTAGCCGAGGATGCCCTGGGCGTTGTTCTCCAGCTCTTCCCTCACCTCCTCAGGCGACCAGTTCTTCCCGGGCGCCAGCGGCGGGGTCAGCAGCGGCCTCAGACCCGTCGGCGCGCGCCCGGCCAGTTCGCGCTGGCGCTCGGCCACGTCGACCTGGTGGTAGTGCGTCGCGTGCAGCACCGCCGCGGTCGGAGACGGCACCCAGGCGGTCGAGGCGCCCGCCATCGGGTGCGCCGCCTTCTGGGCCAGCATGTCGGCCATGCGGTCGGGCGCCGCCCACATGCCCTTGCCGATCTGGGCCCGCCCGACGAGGCCGCAGGCCAGGCCGATATCGACGTTGCGGTCCTCATAGGCCTTGATCCAGCCGGTCTGCTTGATCGCGTCCTTGCGCAGCATCGGCCCCGCCGCCATCGAGGTGTGAATCTCGTCGCCGGTGCGATCCAGGAAGCCCGTGTTGATGAACATCACCCGCTCGCGCGCCGCATGGATGCAGGCGGCGAGGTTGGCCGAGGTGCGGCGCTCCTCGTCCATGATGCCCATCTTCAGCGTGTTGCGCGGCAGGGCGCAGAGGTCCTCTACCGCGTCGAACAGGGCGTTGGCGAAGGCGACCTCGTCGGGCCCATGCATCTTCGGCCGCACCACATAGACCGATCCGGCGCGGCTGTTCTTCGGCCCCGAGGTCCGGTTCAGGTCGTGGCGCCCGATCAGGCCGGTCATGGCCAGGTCGAGGATGTTCTCCGGGATTTCATTGCCGTCCCCATCGAGAACCGCGTCGGTGGTCAGGTGCAGGCCGACGTTCCTGGTCAGCATCAGGCTGCGCCCGTGCAGGACCAGGGCCGAGCCGTCCGGCGCGGCGTAGCTGCGGTCCTCATCCAGCCGCCGCTGCAGCGTCCTGCCGCCCTTCTCGAAGCTCGCGGAAAGCCCGCCGGTCATCAGCCCCAGCCAGTTGCGATAGACCCCCACCTTGTCGGCGGCGTCCACCGCGGCGACGGAGTCCTCCGCATCCATGATGGCCGAGAGCGCGGCCTCCAGGACCACGTCGGCGACTCCGGCCGCGTCGGTCTGGCCAATGGGACTGGAGCGGTCGATGACGATCTCGGCGTGCAGCCCATGATTCGCCAGCAGAACGGCGGAGGGCGCCCCGGCCTCCCCCCGATAGCCCGCGAACTGGTCCGGCCGGCGCAGGCCAAAGCAGCGACCGTCCTTCAGGGTGGCCAGAAGGTCGCCGTCAGCCACGGAATAGACCGCGACCTCGGCATGCGAGCCCTCGGCCAGGGGCGCCGTCTCGTCGAGGAAACGCCGCGCCCAGGCGATCACCTTCGCGCCGCGCTCGGGGTCGTAGCCGCCGGCCTTGCGCTCGCCGGGGATGGCGTCCGTGCCGTAGAGCGCGTCGTAGAGGCTGCCCCAGCGCGCGTTGGCGGCGTTCAGAGCATAGCGGGCGTTGGTCAGGGGCACGACCAGCTGGGGGCCGGCCACCAAGGCGATTTCAGCATCGACGTTTTCCGTCGTGATCTCAAACGGCTGCGGCTCAGGCTTCAGATAACCGATGCCGCGCAGGAAGGCCTCGTAGGCCTCCGCGTCGAAGGGCGCCGGATGCTGCACATGCCAGCGGTCGATCTCGTCCTGCAGCCGATCGCGCTCGGCCAGCAGCGCGCGGTTCTTCGGCGCGAACGCGGCGACAATCCGGTCCAGCCCCTGCCAGAAGGCGTCAGCCTGCCGCCCGGAACCCGGCGCCGCTTCTTCGGCGACGAAGGCATGGAGCTCGGGCGCGATCTGAAGCCCGCCGATCCGGACACGCTGCATGGGAGGCCTTTCCGTGGTCAGGCGCAGGCTCTAGCACCTCACCCTCACAGCGATCCATGTAAAGCTTACGACGCTGCGCTGCGGAGCGCCGCGGCAGGTTCGTCCAGCCGATAGGCCTGTTTGACCAGGCGATAGGCAAGGTCGTGGGCGACCTCGGCGGCCTCGTCCTCGTCCAGGCGGTGCTCGGCCACCAGCCGGGCCAGGAAGGCGCAGTCCACGCGCCGGGCCACGTCGTGGCGGGCGGGGATGGAGAGGAAGGCGCGCGTGTCGTCGTTGAAGCCCACGGTGTTGTAGAACCCCGCCGTCTCGGTGGTCTGTTCGCGAAAGCGGCGCATCCCCTCGGGGCTGTCGTGGAACCACCAGGCGGGGCCGAGCTTCAGACACGGATAGTGGCCGGCCAGCGGCGCCAGCTCGCGGGCGTAGGCGCTTTCATCCAGGGTGAAGACGATCAGGCCGAGGTCCGGCTCATTGCCGAAGCGGTCGAGCAGGGGTTTCAGCGCCGCGACATAGTCGGTGCGGGTCGGGATGTCGGCGCCCTTGTCGCGGCCGAAGCGGCTGTGGAGCAGGCGGTTGTGATTGCGGAACGAGCCGGGGTGGATCTGCATCACCAGCCCGTCGTCCAGGCTCATGCGGGCCATCTCGGTCAACATCTGGGCGCGGAACAGCTCCGCATCGGCCGCACTGACCTCGGGTCTCAGGATGCGCTGGAACAGGGCCTCTGTATCGGAGGGCGACAGGTCGGAAGTGCGGGCGGTGGGATGACCGTGGTCGGTCGAGGTCGCGCCCGCGGCGGTGAAGTCCTGCCTGCGCAAGCGGTGCGCCTCCAGATAGCCGCGCCAGGACCAGACGTCCTGGCCGGTGATCTCGCCAAACCGGCGCAGCGAGCCGGCGAAGGCCTCATGCTCCGCATCGATCACGGGATCGGGGCGATAGGCGGTGACCACCCTGCCCTTCCAGCCGGAGGCGCGGATGGCGTGGTGGTGGTCGAGCGTGTCGGTCGGCCCCTCGGTCGTGGCCAGCAGTTCGATGTTGAAGCGATCGAACAGGGCGCGCGGTCGGAAGGCCTCGGTCGCCAGGGCCTCGCCGACGCGGTCGAAATAAAGGTCGGCGGTCTCGGGCCCGAAGGCGACGTCGAAGCCGAACACTTCGGCGAATACGTGGTTCAGCCAGATCGCCGACGGCGTGCCGCGGAACAGGCGCCAGTGCTTGGAGAAGAGCCGCCACGCGGCGCGCGGATCGGCCGAACTCGGCCCCCCAGCCAACGGCACGCCCAGGGCCTCCAATGGCACGCCCTGGCTGTAGAGCATGCGGAACAGGTAGTGGTCCGGCGCCAGGAGAAGCTCGGTCGCATTGGCGAAGGGCGCGTTGGTGGAGAACCACGACGGATCGGTGTGGCCATGCGGGCTGACGATCGGCAGGGCCTTCACCTCGGCATAGAGGCGCCGCGCGACGGCCCGCGTTCCCGGATCAGCGGGAAACAGCCGGTCCTCGTCGAGCTTCAGCGTCTTCACGGCCATGGTCCCAATCTATACCTCTTGCGGCTCCGGGCCGACGCCCTCGCCTGACTGCTATCGAAGGACAGCCCGTGAGCGCCCAGCCGCCCCGCCTTTCCCGAGCCACCCTGGCCCGCCTCGATCCCGGCGTTGCGCGACCTTTGTACGGCAAGGATGATACCGGTGTCAGCATCGGCGTGATCCATTTCGGCCCCGGCGCCTTCCATCGCGCGCACCAGGCGTCCTATTTCGATGACCTGCTCGGGGGCGATCCGCGCTGGGGCATATCGGCCGTGTCGTTGAAGACCCCTGACGTGCGCGATGCGCTGCAGCCCCAGGACGGCCTCTACGGCCTGGCTCTGATGGGCGGAGATGTGCGCTGGCGGGTGATTGGGTCGATCCGCGAACTGATGGTGGCGCCGGAGCAGCCGGAGGCGGTGTTCGCCCGGCTAGCGACAGAGGCGACGCGGCTGGTCACCCTTACCGTGACCGAGAAGGGCTACTGCCTGGCCGGCGACGGGACGCTCGACTTCGACCATCCGGATGTGCGCCACGACCTCGAGCAACCCGACGCCGCGCCCCTCAGCGTGATCGGCTGGCTGGCGGAGGGCCTGCGCCGGCGCCGCGCGACCGGCTTGAAACCCTTCACCGTGCTGAGCTGCGACAACCTTCCCGACAATGGCCGCAAGCTCGCCGCCGCGGTCACCGCGTTCGCCAGCGCGCGCGATCCGGGACTGGCCGCGTGGATCGAGGGCGAGGCGCGCTTCCCCCGCTCCATGGTCGACGCCATCACGCCCGCTACCGACGACGCCCTGCGCGCCCGCGCCGCCGAGGCGCTGGGCCTCTATGACGCCTGGCCGATCCAGCGCGAGGTCTTCACCCAATGGGTGGTCGAGGACGTGCTGGGGCCGGACGGCCCCGACCTCGGCCGGGTGGGCGTGACCCTGACCGACGATGTCTCCGCCTTCGACCGTGCGAAGCTGCGCCTGCTGAACGGCGCCCATTCCTCCCTCGCCTACCTGGGCCTGCTGGCGGGTCACGAGACGGTGGCCGAGGCGATGGGTGATCAGGCCCTGGCGTCGTTCTTACGCACCCTGATGATCGAGGACATCAAGCCCACGCTCACGGCGCCGCGCGGGCTCGACCTCGACCGCTACATCGACGACGTACTGGGTCGCTTCCGCAATCCCTCGATCCGGCACCTGCTCGGTCAGATCGCCTGGGACGGCTCGCAGAAGCTGCCGGTGCGCCTCCTGGGCACGGTGCGCGATGCGCTGAGCGCGGGCCGTCCGCTGGATCGCCTCGCCAGGCCGATCGCCGCCTGGATGCGCTTCATTGTGGGCTGCGCCCGTTCGGGCGAGCGCCCGGTGGATCCGATGGCGCAGACGTTGATGGCTGCGGGAGCCGCCTGCACGGGCGATGCCGCCCGCGACGTCGGGCTGTTCCTGGCGCTTGAGCCGGTGTTCCGCCATGACCTGCCCGCCTCACCCTTCCGGCAAGCGCTGGAGCGGGCCTATGCGAAGCTCGTCGCCTGAGGCCTATTTGTCCGCGCGCACGACGCTGATCCGCCCGCCGCCCTCCAGGGTCGCGAGCTTCACGTCTTCGACGCGATCGGCCTGTTCCAGCCTCAGGCTCTCCAGCAGGTCTTCGCGCGACAGGCCGTGACGCTTCATCGCCTGCTCGTCCGCCTTGCCGTCGCGCACCAGCACGACCGGCTTGGACTTGAGCCAGCGGGACAGCAGGCCCCAACGCAGGGTCGCCATGGCCAGGATGCGGTGCAGGCAGACCAGCGTCAGGGTCGCCGCCAGGCCCGGCAGCACCGGCGCCTTGCCCGTCATGATCCGGCTGAGGTTCGAACCGATGATCAGGGCCACGACGATGTCGAGCGGCGTGGCCTGGGAGAAGGTCCGCCGTCCGGCGATGCGCAGGAAGGCGACGCCGGCCACGAACAGGATCAGGGCGCGCAACGACAGCTGCCACCAGGTGGCGCTGCCATCCTCAGGTCCGATGAACGCGTGCAGCAGGCTCATCCGGTTCGAACGCCCACGCTTACCCTTGCGTTGCGCCGGTCAGTGCGTGGCGCCCCGGTCTGGACCCTCCGACGGCTTAGGCGCGCTCTCCGCCTGGGCGAAGGGACCGCCGCCGGGTTGGCGGCGGATCAGCGCCATCGCCTCCTCCGCGGAGCGTACGCCCTGGGCCTCAAAGCGGCGGCCGCGCAGATCATTGTAAGCGACCCAGAAGCGGGTCAGGTGCTCCAGGAACTTCGGTCCCAGGTCTTCGACCGTCTTCACTCCGGCGTAGCGGTGCGTCTCCTCGGTCACCGCCAGCAGCCGGTCGTTGCGAAGGCTCTCTCCGTGTTCGGTCTGAACCGCCTCCAGCACGCCGATCAGCCGTACGCTCGCGATTGCGCCGACCGGCAGTGGCTCGTCGCTCAGCACCATGATGTCGAGCGGATCGCCGTCGTCGCCGAGAGTGGCGGGGATGAAGCCGAACTCCAGCGGCCAGGTCATGCCCTCGGGCAACAGCTGATCGAACTCGAAGGCTTCGGTCTCAGGATCGTAGCTGTACTTGCACCGCGTGCCGCTCGGGACCTCGATCACGGCGCGCACGAGGCCGGTCGCCTCGTTCAGGCGGTGTGGAATGGCGGTCAGGTCCATGGCGCGCAACTCCCGGCGATGAGAACGCTCGAGAAAAAATGCCGCCAGAGCCCGGAATGGTTCCGAACCGGACTGTCGCGCGTTTCGGCGCCGAGAGGTGCGCGATGACGAGTCTGCTGGCCCGGCTGGGCGACGAGATCGAGCGGGAGGCCACCGCCTTCCTGCGCCGCGCGGCGGAGCATGACTGGACGGTCGCGACGGCGGAAAGCTGCACCGGAGGCCTCCTGGCCTCGGTGCTGACCGATGTGGAAGGGTTCGGTCACGTCTTCAGCCAGGGCTGGGTGACCTACACCGAAGAATCCAAGATCCGGATGCTGGGCGTGGGCGCGAACCTGATCGAGGCCTATTCCGCCGTCAGCGAGCCGGTGGCCCGCGCCATGGCCGAGGGCGCTCGTGCGAGGTCCCGCGCCGACCTCGCCGCGGCGATCACGGGCTATGCCGGCAGGGGCGCCCCGGACGAGCCACCCGGGCGGGTCTATATGGCCGTCGCCGCTCGCGGACAGCCGACCGCCTGCCGCCGGCTCGACCTCGGCGACCAGGGCCGCACGCGGGTCCGGCTGGGGGCGATCGAGGCGGCGCTGCGCCTGATGAACGAGCGCCTCGGCTAGGTCGCCCCCGCCGCGCAGGCCTTAGCGCTGGCCGAGACCGGGCTGCTCGCCGTCTTGGCCGGACGCGCCGGTCTCATCGACAGGAACCTCCTCGAGGTCGACCGCCGTGAAGGTGCGGACTTCCGGCGCCGGAACGCCCTGCGCCTTGATCTGGGCCATCAGCGCCTGCTTGCGCGCGGCCATCTGCTCGCCCAGCGCATCCATGTCGAGCCCGGCCTTGCGCGCCTGGGAGAACATGCCCTCGACCCGCTTCTCCTCCTCCTCGACGTGGTGCTCGATCTCCTCCGACAGCACCTTGACCTTGGCGTCGTAGAATTCCTCTTCCGGCCCGCCTTCCTCGATCTGGGCGATCAGCACCTTGGCCGCGTCATGCTCGACATAGGCTTCGGCGACGAGGTCGTCCTCAACCTTGCCCTTGCAGGCGGGGTAGAAGATCTC
This sequence comes from Pseudomonadota bacterium, assembly GCA_018241995.1. Classification (GTDB taxonomy): domain Bacteria; phylum Pseudomonadota; class Alphaproteobacteria; order Caulobacterales; family Caulobacteraceae; genus JAFECT01. Next base: position 721,472 of record JAFECT010000003.1, on the reverse strand, counting down.
TTCCTCGATCATGGTGTGCACCGTCAGTTCGGTGCAGATCTGGGTGGCCAGGGCGCGCTTGCGCTCGACCCCGCGGGCCTTCTCGAACTGGGCGAACAGCTCCTCGACCTTGCGATGGTCGGCCTTGAGCAGGGCGACGGCGTCGAGCTTTTCGGTCTCGGACATATTGTGGCTCCGGATATGAGGGAGCCGCCTGCGAGGGCGGCGGATGCTCCCTAAAGGCGCGGCGGCGCGCTTGCGTTCCAGGGCTTGGGCCAGGTTGACGCATTGCCGTGGCGGGCCGCGGGGTCAGACCCTATTTCCCTTGCGTGAGCTTGTTGCAACCCGACCTTTTCGGCGCCTCCGTGCGCGCCGCGCCCGCCCCGCCCGAAGGCCTCAGCTATCGCGCCGACGCGTTGACGGTCGAGCAGGAGCGCAATCTGGCCGAAACGATCGGCGCCCTGCCCTTCAAGCCGTTCGAATTCCAAGGTCACGAGGCGCACCGCCAGGTCGTCGCCTTCGGCTGGCGCTACGACTATGGGCAAAGGGCGGTGCTCGAGGCGGAGCCGATCCCGGACTGGCTCGATCCGGTGCGCGCCATCGCCGCCGACCTGTCAGGAGAGCCGCCAGAGGCCTTCGTGCAGGTGCTGATCAACCGCTATGACCCCGGCGCCGGCATCGGCTGGCATCGCGACCGGCCGCAGTTCGCCAAGGTGGTCGGTGTGTCGCTGCTCGAGCCCTGCGCCATGCGCTTTCGCCGGCAGATCGGGGAGAAATGGGAACGGACCTCGGCCCCGCTCGCGCCGCGTTCCGCCTATCTGCTGACCGGCCCGGCGCGGCGCGAATGGCAGCACTCGATCGCACCGATGGAGGCGCTTCGCTACTCGGTCACGCTCAGGACCTTCGCCGAGCGGCGAAAGTCGCGATCATCTTGAGGAGGAAGTGGTGGGTGTACAAGGATTCGAACCTTGGACCCGCTGATTAAGAGTCAGCTGCTCTACCAACTGAGCTATACACCCGCACCGTTGAAAAGACTGGCTTTTCCGGCAATCTTCACGCGCAAGCCTTAGCGTGGCCCCCGCGGGAAGGCGCTTCGTTTAGTGGTTTCGCCGAGCTTGCGCAAGCGCTGTTCGCATCTGCGGCGCCAAGGCGCGCCTACTCGCCGTGAGCCTGAGCCGGATCGGGCTTGGGCGTCTGCTTCGGCTTGCGCATCAGCAGCAGCAGCGGCACCGCCGCGAAGTTCAGCCAAAGCAGCAGTTTGAAGTCGTCGATATAGGCCACCATGGTCGCCTGGCGGGTGATCTCGCCGTTCAGGGCGGCGGCTCCTGAGACGGTCGAGGGGTTCATGCCCGTCGGCAGGGCCTGGACCAGCGGGTTGTCGGGCGAGATGTGGCTGGCGAGGTCGGCGTGAGCCACTTCGACATTGGCCACCTGCATGGCCACCAGCATCGAGATGCCGGCGCTGGAGCCCAGGTTGCGCACCAGGTTGTAGACCGCCGAACCCTCGGCCCGGTACTTCGGCTCCAGGGTCGCGAAGGCCAGGGTGGAGAGCGGCACGAAGATCAGGCCGATGCCGAAGCCCTGGATGATCCCGGTGACGATGATCGGGGTCGAGTTCATGTCGAGCGAGAAGTGGGTCATCTGCCACAGCGCCCAGGCGTTCAGACTGAGGCCGAACAGCAGGATAGCGCGGGTATCGACCCGCCCGACCAGCCGCCCGACCACGAACATGGCGGCGAAGGAGCCGAGGCCCCGGGGCATGGTGACCAGACCGGTGGTGACCACCGGATAGTTCATCAGCACTTCCAGCATCGGCGGCAGCAGCGCGAGGGTCGCGAACAGCAGCACCCCCAGCGCAAAACCGAACACGGTCGCGATCACGAAATTCCGGTCGCGCGACAGCGCCCGGTCGAAGAACGGGTTCTTCGCCGTCCAGGTGTGCATCAGGAACAGGTAGAGCGCGATGACCGAGATGATCGCCTCGGCCCAGATCTCGGTGGAGGAGAACCAGTCCTGACTGGAGCCGCGGTCCAGCATCAGCTGGAAGGCGCCAATGAAGACGATCAGCGTGCCGAAGCCGAAGAAGTCGAAGCGCTTCAGGTTGTCGTGCTTGTTGCCGTGGATGAACAGCCACACGCCCATGAAGGCGAGGATGCCGATGGGCAGGTTGATGAAGAACACCCAGCGCCAGCTGAGATTGTCGGTCAGCCAGCCGCCGAGCGCGGGGCCCAGGATGGGGCCCAGGATCGCGCCTGCGCCCCAGATGGCCATGGCCTGGCCGTGCTGTTCCCGCGGATAGGTGTCGAGCAGGACCGCCTGCGACAGCGGAATGAGCGCCGCGCCGAAGACCCCTTGCAGCAGGCGGAAACCCACCAGCTCGAACAGGCTGCCGGCGATGCCGCAGAGCATCGAGGCCACGGTGAAGCCGGCGATTGAGATCAGGAAAAGCAGCTTTCGCCCGATCTTGCCCGACAGCCAGCCGGTGAGCGGCGTCATGATCGCGGTGGCGACGATGTAGGAGGTCAGGACCCAGGTGATCTGCTCGGACGAGGCCGACACCGAGCCCTGCATATGCGGCAGGGCCACGTTGGCGATGGTGGTGTCGAGCGAGTTCATCACCGTCGCGAGCATGATCGAGATGGTGATCGGCCAGACGGCCGGCTTGGCCTCGGCTGCGACGGGGGGGGCGGTGACGCTCAAGCGGGTGTCCTGACGCTGCACGAAAAACGACGCCCGCAGCGCGGCACGCCTTGCGTGCGGAGGTAGCTATGAAGCCCGCTCACAGCAAGGTTGGCGGCCGTGAAAGTGGTGCATGGAGACTATGGGCGGCGGTCATTCCCGAGCCAGCGGTCCAGCAGTTCGCGGCCGCCCTCCCCGGCCGCCGGCGGCGGGCCTTGGATGGCGCCCGGCGTGCGGGAGAAGCGGGGCGCTGGGGCCGGTTGGATCTGGCCGTGCGCTTCAATGAAGGTCCCGCGCGCCTTCAGGTGCGGATGCCCCGGCGCCTCGTCCAGGCTGAGCACCGGCGCGAAGCAAGCGTCGCTGCCTTCGAGCAAGGCGCGCCAGTGGTCCCGCGGCTGCGTCGCGAAGACGGCGGCCAGGCGTTCGGAGGACTCCGCCCAGTTCGAGGAGTCGAAGCCGGCCGGCCAGTCCGCGGGATCGAGCCCCACGCGGCGCAGGAACTCCGCCCAGAACTGCGGCTCCAGCGCCCCGACCGAAACCCACGCGCCGTCGGCGCAGCGGTAGCAGCGGTAGAAGTGGGCCGCCCCGCCGAGCAGACTCGCGCCGCGCTCGGCGCGCGCGATCCCGTCCGCCTGCAGCCAGGACCATGCCGCCATCAGCGAAGCCGAGCCATCGACGATCGCCGCGTCGACCACCTGCCCCTTGCCCGAGCGCTGAGCTTCGTACAGGGCCGCCACGACGCCAAAGGCGAGATAGAGCGCGCCCCCGCCGTAGTCGCCCAGCAGGTTGAGCGGCGGGACCGGCGGTCCGTCGGCCTCGCCCGTCGCCGCCAGCCCTCCGGTCAGGGCGATGTAGTTGATGTCGTGGCCCGCGGCCTGGGCCAGCGGCCCCTCCTGGCCCCAGCCGGTCATGCGGCCGTAGACGAGGCGCGGATTGCGGGCCAGCGCGACCGCGGGGCCCAGGCCCAGGCGCTCCAACACGCCGGGCCGGAAGCCCTCGATCAGGATGTCGGCGCTTTCCAGGGCCTGCAGGCAGGTCTGCACCGCCTCGGCCTGTTTCAGGTCCAGCGCCAGGGAGGCGCGGCCGCGGGCGGGGACCTCGTTCCTTGAGGCGCCGGGAGAGCCCAGCCGGTCGATGCGCAGCACCTCCGCGCCCAGGTCCGACAGCAGCATGGCCGCGAACGGCCCGGGTCCCAGGCCGGTGAACTCGACCACCCTGACGCCCGAGAGCGGCCCCTGCCCCACGGCCTTACAGCCCGCCGGTGACGGGGATCAGGGCGCCGGTCACGGCCCGGGCCTGGCGCGAGGCCAGGAACAGGATCACCGCCGCCAGGTCGCCGGGCGTCACCCACTTGGAGAAATCCGCATCGGGCATGTCCGCGCGGTTGGCGGGCGTGTCGATGATCGAGGGGAGCACCGCGTTGACGGTGACGCCCAGGGTCTTCAACTCCTCCGCCAGGCTCTCGGTCAGCTTCGCGACCCCGGCCTTGGAGGCGGCGTAGGCGCCCATGCCCGCGCCGGCCTTCGCCGCCGAGGCGGCTCCGACGTTGACGATGCGTCCTTCGCCGTTCGCGATCAGGTGCGGGGTCGCCGCCTTGCAGGCCGTAGCCGCAGTCTTGACGTTCAGGGCGAACATCTTGTCCCAGACGCTGAGGTCGCCGTCCTGCAGGGTCTGCCAGGCAAAGCCACCGGCGATGTTGACTAGGGCGTCCAGCCGCCCGGTGCGTGCCTTGACCTCGGCCATCGCCGCGGAGGTGGCGTCGAGGTCGGTCAGGTTCACGCCCGGCAGGGTGAAGCCCTTGGGCCCAACCAGCCCCGCCATGCGCTCCGGCGCACTCGGCGCGACGTCCACCGCCACGACGACGGCGCCGGCCTTGGCCGCTTCCGCCGCCACCACCGAGCCCAGGGCTCCGAATCCGCCGGTGACCACGACCGTCCTGCCGTCCATGCGCGCCTCCGCTGTCGCCGTCGTGGGTAGCGCAGCCGCGCGGATGGCGGAAGGGCTCAGGACCTGCGCGGCGCCCGGCCTGCCCCGGCGCTGGCGCCCGAGATCAGCGCCCTGACCGCATCGGCGTAGGAGCGCCCGACCGGCACGCGATGACCGGACATCAGGCGGATGGTCAGGGCGCCGTTGACCTTGCGCTCGACCCGCTCGATCCGATCGACATTGACCACGGCCGAGCGATGGACCCGCAGGAACCGCTTGGGATCGAGCCGGTCTTCCAGCGCGTGGACCGCTTGGCGGATCAGGTGTTCGCCGCCGTCGGCGTGGATGCGCACATAGTCGCGCTCGGCCTCGAACCACTCGACCGAGGTCAGGGCCAGGCGCACCGCGCCGCGACGGCCCGCCACCCACATCTCCGCGTCGTACTCCGGCGTCGGCGGCTGGGGCTCCAGGCCGGCGCGGCGCACGGCCTCCAGCAGCGCCTCGACCCCGCCGTCGGCGCGACCGCGATCCTCCAGGCCGCGGCGGCGCGCCCGCTCCACCGCCTCGACCACCTGCGGGAACTCCACGGGCTTGAGCAGATAGTCGACCGCCGCCAGGCGGAAGGCGTCGATGGCGTGGCGGTCATAGGCGGTGACGAAGACCACCGAGGTGCGCGCGCCGTTCAGCGCCTCGGCCACCTCCAGCCCGGTCAGGCCAGGCAGGCTGATGTCGAGGAAGGCGATGTCTGGATCCATGCGCCGGATCAGGGCCAGGCCCTCGTCGCCGTCGCGCGCCACCCCCAGCACGGTCAGGTCGGCGATGGAGCGCAAGGCCATGGAGAGGCGGCGCACGGCGTGCGGTTCGTCCTCGACGATGACGGCGGTGGGTCCGGTGCTCATGCCATGCGCTCCAGCGGCAGGCGCATCACCGCCTCGAAACCCTTGGCCTGGGGCTCGGCGCGGAAGTCCGCGCGATCGCCGTAGATGGCGTCGAGTCTCCGACGGACGTTCTGCAAGCCCACCCCTAGCGCGTGCCCGTTCGTCCGAGGCCGGCGGGCCCCACCGTTGTCGCGCACCGAAAGCTCAAGCTCGCCTTCGACGGCGCGCGCTTCGACCCGTACGGTGACGAGGCCGCGCGCGGGCCCGACACCGTACTTGATGGCGTTCTCGACCAGCGGCTGCAGGATCAGGCCCGGCACGAGGCAGTCCTCCAGCTCCGGCGGCGCCACCACCTCGATGGCCAGCCGGTCCTCGAAACGGACGCGTTCGATCGAAAGGTACTGCTGCTCCAGCCCTAGCTCGTCGCGCAGCATGATCTTGTCCTGCGGGGCGCGCTCCAGCGACGCGCGCAAGAAGCGGCAGAGGTTCAGCACCACCTGCTCGGCCCGCTCCAGGTCCTTCTCGGCGATCAGGGTGGTGATCGCGCTCATGGTGTTGAACATGAAGTGCGGATTGAGCTGATAGCGCAGCATCTGGTTCTGGATGTCGGCGGCGGCCAGCTGGCTCTGGCTCAGCTGCAGCTCCCGCTCCGCCAGCCGTTCGTTGTAGGCCAGCGCCAGCCAGACGCCAGACCAGGACAGGAACGACCACACCATGAAGAGCGTGTTGACCCCGATCTCGCGCAGGGAGTCCGGGAACTTCGACGTGTAGAGGGCCGGCGGGGCCTGCATCGCCGCCAGGTTCCCCGTCGACCACAGGATGCTGGCGATCACGCTCAGGCCAACGGCCCAGGAGACCTGGACGCTGAAGGAGCTCTTGCCCAGCCGGCGCAACAGCCGCGCCATGGCGAAACACAGCAGGACGCCGAACGCGCAGGTGAAGATGCGCCGGAACGCCATCTGCTCCAGCATCGGGCCTTCGATGATCACCGAACGGGCGGTCAGATAGACGTATTGGGCGACCCACAAGCCGACGGTCAGGGCGACCACGGCGGTGTTACGCCTGCGAACACTCGGCAATCCCAGACCCCCGCCCCCGGCCCCTGTCTCAGGCTCGTCCAACCGTTGGCCCAACATAGAGCGCCGTCCGTCGTATGGGCGCCCGCGCTCGTCGCAGGTCGCATTCCATTGGTCGAAATAGCCCACGCCAAGGGCGAGCTTGCTGCCAACCTTGCGCCGTTCCAGGCCGAACAGCCAGTACTGGAGTATTCATGGACGCCGCCCTCTCGACAACCGCGCCCCGTCGGCACAGCACCGTGCTGCAGGCGGTCGTCATCCTGCGCGGGCTGCATCCGGAACTGACCCCGAACGCCCAGCTGAGCTTCCTTTATATTTGCGAGAACGACGGACTGAGCGTCAGCGAGCTCTCGGAGCTTTGCGGCTTCTCGATCACCACCGCCTCGCGCGCCTCGCGCTCCCTGGCCGAGGCCGACGCGCCTGGCGCCCTGGCGCCCTACGTCGGCTTGGTGGAGTTGCGGCCCGACCCGTTCGATGCGCGCAGCCGGCTGATCTTCCTGAACGGGCGCGGCAAGCGTCTGCGCGCGGAGTTGGACAGCCTGATCGCCGAGGCCACCCAGATGGCGCCCCTGGACCTGGAGCCTGCAGCGCCGGTGCTGGCGCGCCGCTGGGCCTGAGACGCGTCCGCCTCAACGAACCTAGGTCGCCGCAACCCTGAGCGTGAGCTTGGGGTTTGTCGTCATGCCCGCCGACCGGCGTCTTTCTTGTTGCGGGCGCGATATTGCGGTGCACAAATGGCAGAGCTGGACCTCCTCGAACTGGACGATCCGATGCTGCAAGACCGCGCCGATCCGTTGCGCCGCGACATCCGCTTCCTGGGTCGGGTGCTCGGCGCTGCGATCAAGGCGCAGGACGGCCAGGCGGTCTTCGACCGGATCGAGGCCCTGCGCCGAGCCTCGGTTTGGCGCTACCGCGAGGGCGACGAGGCCAATCCGGAGCTGCGTCGCCAGTTATCGGGCCTCGCCTTGCCCGACGCCGTGCGCTTCGCCCACAGCTTCGCCCTGTTCCTGCAGATGGCCAATATCGCCGAGGACCAGGCCACCCGCACCCGCTTCCGCGCCCGGCCGGAGGGCGATCCGGAACGCCCCGACACCCTGGTCGCCGCCGCGCGCCGGCTGGAGAAGGACGGCGTGAGCGCCAAGGCCGTGCGCCGGGTGCTGGAGCATGCCCTGGTCGCGCCGGTCATCACCGCCCACCCCACCGAGGTGCGCCGCAAGAGCGTCATCGACCGCGTGGGCGCCATCGCCGGCCTGCTCGACGCCTATGACCACGCCGACGACGACGCCGAGCGCGCGCGGATCGAGCAGCGCCTGCTGCTGGAAACCACCGTGCTGTGGGAAACCCGCCTGCTGCGCCGCACCAATCTCGGGGTGCAGGACGAGGTCGAGAACGCGGTGGCCTTCTTCGAGCGCGCCTTCCTGTCGGAGCTGCCCAGGCTCTACGCCGAGTGGACCCGCGCCTTCGGCCCCGGCCTGCCGAGCTTCCTGCGCGTCGGCTCCTGGGTCGGCGGCGACCGCGACGGCAACCCCAACGTCACCGCCGAGGTGCTGCGCGACACCTTCCGCCGCCAATCGGGCGTGGCCCTGGTCCGCTACCTCGATGAGATCAACACCCTGGGCGCGGAGCTATCGATCGCCGCTCCCCCGGCCAAGGTCAGCGCCGAGCTGGCGGAACTGGCCGACCGCTCCGGCGACGCCTCGCCCCATCGCGCCGACGAGCCCTATCGGCGCGCGCTTTCGGGCATTTACGCCAGGCTGTGCGCGACCCACCAGGCGCTGGTCGGGCGGCCGGCGCCCAAGCCGTCGCACCTGGAAGCCGAGGCCTATGCCGACGCCGGCGCCCTGAAGCGCGACCTGGAGGCCATCCAGACCTCGCTGGTGCGCAATCACGGCGAGATCTTCGCCGAGGGCCGCCTGGCCGACCTGATCCGGGCGGTGGACTGCTTCGGCTTCCACCTGGCCACCGTCGACCTGCGCCAGAACTCGCGCGTCAACGCCCCGGTCGTGGCCGAACTCCTGGCCGTGGCCGGCGCCTGCCCGGACTACGAGGCCCTGTCGGAAGAGGACAAGGTCGCCCTGCTGCTGAAGGAGCTCTCCGGCGGACGCCTGCTGCACTCGGCCTATGCGACCTATTCGGAGCGGACCCAGGGCGAGTGGGAAATCCTGCAGGCCGCGGCCGAGGTGCGCGCCTGCTACGGCGCCGAGGCCATCCGCGCGCACGTGATCTCCAACACCACCTCGGTGTCCGACCTCCTGGAAGTCTTCATCCTGCTCAAGGAGGCCGGCCTCTATGCGCCCGGTGGGCGGCTTCGCGCCCAGGTGCTGCCGGTGCCGCTGTTCGAGACCATCCCGGACCTGGAGGCCGCGCCCGAGATCATGCGCGCCTACCTCGGCCTCGACCTGGTGCGCGAGGCGCTGGGCCCGGCGCCGATCCAGGAGGTGATGATCGGCTATTCCGACTCGAACAAGGACGGCAGCTACCTCACCTCGATCTGGAACCTGGACGAGGCCTCCTCGGCCCTGCTGAAGGTGGCGGCCGAGGCGGGGGTGACCCTGCAGTTCTTCCACGGCCGGGGCGGATCGGTCGGCCGCGGCGGCGGGTCCAGCTTCGAGGCCATCCTGGCTCAGCCCGAGGCCGCCAACGCCGGGCGCATCCGCATCACCGAACAGGGCGAGGTCGCCGCCAACAAGTATTTCGATCCGGAGATCGCCCACCGCAACCTCGACGGCCTGGCCGCCGCGACGCTTCTGGCCACCCTGGCGCCGGAGGAGAAGGCGGCGCGCGACGCCCCCGAACCCTGGAACGCGGCTATCGCCTCGCTGTCCGCCGCCTCGCGCAAGGCCTATCGCGCCCTGGTCTATGAGACGCCGGGCTTCGCCGACTACTTCAAGGCCGCCACCCCGATCCTGGAGATCGCGACGCTGAAGGTCGGCAGCCGCCCCGCCTCGCGCTCCTCCATCGAGAAGATCGAGGACCTGCGCGCCATCCCCTGGGTGTTCTCCTGGTCGCAGTCGCGGGTGATGTTGCCGGGCTGGTACGGTTTCGGCAGCGCGGTGGAGCAGTCCGGCGCCGATCTCGGCCTGCTCAAGACCCTGGCGCGGGAGTGGCCGTTCTTCGCCACCACCCTGGCCAACATGGAGATGGTCATGGCCAAGGCCGACCTCTCCATCGCCGCCCGCTATGCTGAAATGGTCCCCGACAAGCGCCTGCGCGAGACGGTGTTCGGCGCCATCACCGCCGAGTGGGGCCGCACCCGCGACGCCCTTCTGGAGATCAAGGGCGAGACCGAGCTGCTCGCCGACAATCCGGAGCTCGCCAAGGTGCTGCAGGGCCGCCTGCCCTACATCAACCCGCTGAACCACCTGCAGATCGAACTGATCCGCCGCCGTCGCGCGGGCGACACCGACCCCCTGGTGGACGACGGCATCCACATCACCATCAACGGCGTGGCGGCGGGCCTCAGGAACAGCGGCTGAGGGTCAAGCCCGGGAGAGGCAGCTTCACCTCAGCGGTCAGGCCTTCGGGCGTCGAGGTGAGGGTCACGTCGCCGCCATGACCGCGGGCGATGGAGCGGGCCACCGCCAGGCCCAGGCCGATGCCGCCGGCGTCCAGGGTGCGAGCAGGCTCGGCGCGATAGAAGGGCCGGAACACGTGCTCGATCTCGCGCGCGCTCAAGCCCGGTCCGCGGTCCGCCACGGTCACCACGGCGCAACCCTCCGCGGTCTTCAGCCCCACGCGGGCCGAGCCGCCGTACTTGACCGCATTGTCGACCAGGTTGGCGAACAGGCGCTGCAGGCCCAGCGCATCGGCCTCGATGACGACCGGTTCCACCTCGCCCAGAGCCACGTCTGCGCCCACCAAAGCGGCGTCGTCGACCACACATTCCAGCAGCGACAGCAGGTCCACCGCCTCGCGCGTGCGCGGCTCCGATGCGTCGCGGGTGAAGCTGAGCGCCGCGGCGATCATCCGCTCCATATGCTCCAGGTCTACGGCGATGGCGTCGCGCAGGGCCGGCGGGGCCTTCTCGATCTTGAAGCGAATGCGGGCGAGCGGCGTGCGCAGGTCGTGGGAGATGGCGCCGACCATGGCGGTGCGGTCCTCGACGTAGCGCTGCAGCCGAACCTGCATCTCGTTGAAGGCGTCCGCGGCGCCCCTGAGCTCGGCCGGGCCGCCCGCGGGGATCGGCTCCGAGCGCGGATCGCGGCCCAGGCGCTCGGCCCCGCGCGCGAAGGCGCCGAGCGGCGCGGTGATGCGGCGCGCGAACAGATAGCCGACCGGGGCCAGGACGATGAACACCCCGGCCAGCCAAAGCGCCACGCGGGCCTGCCATTCGTTGGGGAAGGCCTCGGGCTCCGGCCGCACCACCACCCACTGGCCGGACGGCTGCTGCAGGGCGGCGACGAAGTTGCCGAAGATCGGCCGGCCTGCACGGAATCGTCCGCGACCCGGCTCATCCCCGCCCTCCGCCGGAGGCCGCTCCTCGCCGCGGCGCCGCGGCGGCTCGAACGCGCGGGCCAGGCGCTCGGGCCGGGTGGTCAGGGTGCGCAGGAGGGAGGGGCCGTATTCGGCGAAGCGGATGCGCGCCTCGGGCACCCGCAGGGTCTGGGCCAGTTCCGCGCGCACGGGCTCGGTCTGGAAGTGGTTGTCGGGCAAGCTGGGGGCGTGTTTCTCGACCGTGCGCACCAGGGCCAGGCCGAACGGCGGGCGCAGCGAGCGGCCCTCGAAGGCCGAGGCGATGTCGGCGGCGCGGTAGATCGGCGGGCGCGATTGCGGCATGGCCAGCAGCACGATCAGGCTCACCGCCTGGGCGGTCAGCAGACCCACCAGCAACAACGCCAGGATCTGCACCGCCAGCGGCCATCGCGTCGGCGGCGTCAGCTTCACGCGCGGGTGACCTTGGCGTCGAACAGATAGCCGGAGCCGCGATAGGTCTTGATAATCTCCACGTCCGAGCAGCCGTGCAGCTTGCGGCGCAGGCGGCTGATTTGCACGTCCACGGCGCGGTCGAACACCTCCGCGTCGCCGCCACGGGCCAGTTCCAGCAGCTGTTCGCGCGACAGGATGCGCTGGGGGTGGTCGAGGAAGGCGCCCAGCAGGGCGAACTCGCCGACGGTCAACAGGATGGTCACTCCGTTTGGCGCGCGCAGGCGCCGGCGCGCCGGGTCGACCGAGAAGCCGCGGAAATTGATGGTGCGCCCGCGCTTGGCCCCGCCGCGGCGGATGTCCTCGCGGCGCCTGAGCACCGCGCGCACCCGCGCCACCAGCTCACGAGGATTGCAAGGCTTGGGCAGATAGTCGTCGGCGCCCAGCTCCAGCCCCACGATGCGATCGGTGTCGTGGCCCATGGCGCTGACCATGATGATCGGCGGCCCGCCCTGCTCGGCCAGGCGGCGGCAGATCGAGAGCCCATCCTCCCCTGGCAGCATCAGGTCCAGCACGATCAAGTCCACCGCCCGGGCGGTGAGGATCACCTGCATCTCCACCCCGTCAGCAGCCGTCTCGACCGCATAGCCATGCTGGCTGAGATAGTCGGCGATCTCGACGCGCAGGATGACGTCATCGTCCACCACCAGGATGCGGGCGACGGGCGCGTTGTCGGTATCGGCGATCGGGGTCATCAGAATTCCGGCGTTATCCAGCCGCCCCTGTTCGCGCCAGACTGTGGCGGCGGTATCACCGCTTCGCCACATTCCTGGAAAGAAACGGACCATCGGCCGCTTTCCGGCGCGCTTGAGCGCCTTGCGCGACGGGAGGCCGCCACGAACGGGGCCGGCGCGTTTCAGCCCGCAACATTCTGCAATCCGGCCGCAAAGCAGGAGCCCTATTACGGTCCGACCCGGCCGCTACCTCAACCGCAAGGCGCCGCTCTCCCGGCGCGGGCTGTTCAGGATCGTCCCCGATGAGAGCGATCACCGTCGCCGCAGGCTTCGTGGCCTTCGCCGGCTTCGCTGCGCCGGCCTTGGCGCAGGAAGCCCCTGTCTCGTCGGCCCCGGCCGCCGCTCCCGCCGACAACCCGCCAGTCAGCGTCTACGGCTCCGTCGGCCTGTCCTCGACCAAGTCCGGTGACGGGTTGAACGATGCCGACCTGGGCGTCTTCACCGGGCGGCTGGGCGCCAAGGTCGGCTCCTACTGGGGCCTTGAGGCCGAGGGCGGCGTCGGGACCCGTGACGACAGCGACAACGGCGTGCGCACCCACCTGCAGGACGAAATCGCGGGCTACGTCGTGGGCTGGCTGCCGGTGAAGAAGCGCCTGAACCTCTTCGCGCGGCTGGGCGTGGGCTCCAGCCGCTTCAAGCTCTCCAACGGCCAGCGCTTCAGCGCCGACAGCGTGAACTGGGGCGTGGGCGCGCAGTATTCCGTCACCGAGAAGAACGGCGTGCGGGTCGAGTACCTGCAGCAGGACTTCCATGAAGCCCGAGGCGTCGCCAATCGCTGGAGCCTGTCGTTCGTGCGCCGCTTCTTCTGAGCTTTTTGAGATCCCGCCTCCCGCAGACCCCACACCGTCGGGAAGCAGGCGGCGGCTCCTCCGCCCCACACGGGGGAGCCGCCAAATCCACCGGCCGGGATTTTCCTCCCCGGGCCAGACTTCGACTTTCGCGCGTTCCTCCCACGCGAGAGCCGATATGGCGGCGCCCCAAAGCGTCCCCCCGCGGGGCGCCGCCTCTTTTCCCTCAGCCGACCTGGACTACCTCTTCGTCCCGCTGGAAGTCGTGGGGCGCGAAGCCGCGCAGGAACGACTCCACCGCCACGGACACCGGGCCGGAGATGTCGCGCTGGCCCGCCTCCATCTCGCGCACGCGCTTCTCGCCCTGCTTGGGGCCGCCGGCGAGACGCAGGGCGCGGGCGAGTTCGGCGGGCGACCAGCCCAGGGCTTCACGCGCCTGGCGCAGGTGGGGTCCGTTCTTGATCATGGCGCGGCTCCCTGACTGGAGCGGAAATATTGCAGCGCACCATGAAGACTGACAAGGGTTTTGCCGCCTTTGCGCTGCAGCGCACACAGCCAGTACCGCTCAGCGCGCGCCGGCGGCCTCCGACGCCTTGGCATAGCCCCGCAGCGCCAGGGCGAAGGCGGCCAGCGTCACCGGCCCGGCGACCGCCGCGACCAGGGTCAGCGACAGCTGGATCTTGCGCGCATCGTGGAAGCCGTAGTCGGTGATCAGCCCGACCGAGAGCGGCCCGAGCCCCGCGCCGATCAGATTGACCATCAGGCCATTGAACGCGGTGACCTGAGCGCGCATGCGGGCGGGGGTGATCTCCTGCAAGGCCGCATAGCCGCCGCCTGAAGGCAGGCCGGCGAAGAAGCCCATGGCGCCGATGAGAGTCAGGGCCGCGTTGGCGCTGGGCGCGAGGGGAAAGGCCGTGGCGAAGGCGGCCGCCAAGGCGAACCCGACCAGGCCCACCTGCAGATAGGCCCGGGGCGCGCGTCCGCGCCTCAGCCAGCTGGCGATCAGGCCGCCGGCCAGGAACCCGGCCCCGCCGCAGACCAGCACCAGCGGCCCGTAACGGGCGCCGACCTCAGGCCCGGTCCAACCGAAGCGCCGCTCGAAGAAGGCCGGAATCCAGGCCGAGCCCGCCTGGCCCACGAACACCATCATCGACAGGGCGCCCATCAGGCCGAGATAGGTCCAGCGGTGACGGCTCAGCCAGGCCAACACGTCCGATAACGGCAGAGCCGTGGTCCCGGAGCCGCGACGCGCCGGCTCACGCACCGTGACGAACAGCGCCGCGACCAACAGGCCCGGCAGACCCACTGCCAGCATGACGATGCGCCACGCCGGCATGGCGTGATCAGGCGACAGCCAGTGGGCGATGCGCGGCGCCTCGGCGATCAGCGCGCCGCCGCCGATCAGGGCCAGGCCGCCGCCGAGCGATATGCCCATTGAGAACAGGCCGAGCGCCGCGCTCAGGCGCTCCTTCGGGAAATAGTCGGCCATCATCGACTGGGCGGCCGGCGACAGCCCCGCCTCGCCGGCGCCGACGCCAAGGCGGGCGGCCACCAACTGAGGGAAATTGCCGGCCAGGCCGCACAGGCCCGTCATCAGGCTCCAGACCGTGACCGCCCCCGCCACGATATTGCGGCGGTTGGAACTGTCGGCCAGGCGCGCGATCGGCAAAGCCACGGCGACGTAGAACAGGGCGAAGGTCAGGCCATAGAGCAGGCTGATCTGGGTGTCGGAGACATGCAGGTCACGCTTGATCGGCTCGACCAGCAAGGCCAGCACCTGCCGGTCCACGAACGCCAGGGCCTGGGTCAGGGTCAGCACCGCCACCACCCACCAGGCGTAGGGCGCCGACGGCCAGGGGGCGCTCGCCTCCGGTCGCTCTGGCGCAGGCGCGGCGGCTCCGGCTTCCATGAATTCCCCTTACCCTCCCGCCACTTGCGCAGAGTCCTGCAGGATCGGCAACAGCGGGGCGGATGTGGAGGACAAAAGCCCCTTGCCGCGGGAGCGAACAGCGGCTCTGCTGGCCGCCTTCCCGCCGGACCCTCCGCAAGCCCATGACCGCCCCGACCTACCTCTCGACCCGCGGCCGCGCGCCCGAGATCGGTTTCGCCGAGGCGCTGCTGCGCGGCATGGCGCCGGACGGGGGGCTCTATCTGCCGAGCGTCTGGCCCAACCGCTCGCCCGCCGAGATCGCCTGGCTGCAAAGCCTGCCCTACCCCGAGCTGGCCTACGAGATCCTGCGCCTGTTCATCGGCGACGACCTGCCCAACGGCGCGCTGAGAGCAGCGGCCGAGCGCATGGCAGCCTTCGACGATCCGGCCGTCACGCCCTGCGTGGAGCTGGAGCCCGGCCTGCGGGTGCTGGAGCTGTTCCACGGCCCGACCGCCGCCTTCAAGGACCTGGCCATGCAGATGATGGCGCCCCTGACCGAGGCGGCGCTGGAGAAGCGGGGCGAGTCCCTGCTGCTGCTGACCGCCACCAGCGGCGACACCGGCGCGGCGGCTGTGCGGGCGTTCGCAGGCTCGCAGCGCATCCGGCTGGCGGTGCTACACCCCCTGGACCGCGTCTCGCCGGTGCAGCGGCGGCAGATGACCACCTCGGGCGCCGACAATGTGCTGAACCTGGCGGTGCGCGGCGACTTTGACGACTGCCAGCGGCTGGTGAAGGCGCTGCTGGCCGACGAGGGCTTGCGCGAAGGCCAAAGGCTCAGCTCGGTCAATTCGATCAATTGGGGCCGGCTGGTCGGGCAAATCCCCTACTACCTCGCCGCCGCCAAGGCGACCGGCGGGCCGCCGCGCTTCGTGGTCCCCACCGGCAATTTCGGCGACGCCTTCGCCGGCTGGGCCGCACAGCGCATCGGTTTGAAGGCCGGGCGGCTGACCTGCGCCGTCAACGCCAATGACGCCTTGGCCCGCGCACTGAACGAGGGCCGCTATGCGCGCCGCCCCGCCACGCCCACCGCCAGCGTCAGCATGGACGTGCAGGCGCCTTCCAACTTCGAACGGCTGGTGTTCGAGGCGTCGGGGCGCGACGCCGAGCGGACGGCCGCCCTCTTCGAGACCTTCGCCCGCGAAGGCGCCGTGGAAATCCCGCCCGATCTACTCGCGGCCATGCGCGAAAACGTCGAGGCGGTCTCGATCGGGGAGGCCGAAACCTCGGCCCAGATCGCCCACGCATGGAAGGCCTGGGGCCGCGTCGTCTGCCCCCACACGGCGGTGGCCCTGGCGGCCGCCGGGCGCGTGGACCGGGCGGAGGGCCCGGTGGTCGCGCTATCCACCGCCCATCCGGCCAAATTCCCGGAAGCGGTCTCGAAGGCGCTCGGGGTCGAGCCTGAGGCGCCGGCGCAACTGCGCGGTCTGGAGGGCAAGACGGAACGGTTCGAGGTCGTCGACGCGGACTTGAACGCAGTGCGGGCGGCGCTGAGCGCGCTCGCCTAGCCTTGGGCCGAGACCGCGCGCCAATACTCCAGACGCCGGAAGAACGGCTGCGGGTCCTTCGGCGTCACGAACCAGCTGTCGTCGTGGAACAGGCGGTCATGCAGGCGGCTCAGGGTGAAGCGCACGGCGCCGCCGCGGCAGAGCAGCGGCAGGGCCTCGCGCTCGGCGGGCTCCAGCGTACGGGCTTGTTCGTAGCCGGTCCGGAAGGCGGCCAGCGCATCGGCGTCAGGCCGCCCCTCGGCATCGAACCCCCAGGCGCAGAGCGCGATGGCCAGATCGTAGGCCCTGGCGTCGGTGCAGGCGAAGTAGTGGTCGATGATCCCGGTAACCCGTCCGCCCTGGAACAGCACATTGTCGGGGAAGTAGTCGGCGTGGATCGGGCCGGTCGGCAGGCCGTCGGGCCAGCGGTCACTCAGCCAGGCGGTCTCAGCCTCCAGCGCCGCCAGCATCTCGGCGTCCTCGCCCTTGGCGCGCCAGGCGCAGCGCTCGATCAGGCGGCGCCAACCCTCAGGGCCGAGCGCATTTTGCAGGCTTAGGGGGAAGCCCTCGGCGGCCCGGTGCATCCCCGCCAGCGCCTCACCGGCCCTCCCCTGATCCTCCAGCGTAGGCGCGCGCAACCACTGCCCGGGTAGCCAGTTGACGATGGCGGCGGCGCGGCTGTTGAGCACGCCGACCAGGGCGCTGTTCCCACGTCGGCGCGGCCTTGGAACCGGGGCGCCGTTCTCCGCCAGGTGCTCCATCAGGCCGAGGTAGAACGGCAGGTCGTCCGGGTTCACCCGCTTCTCGAACAGAGTCAGGGCGAAGACGCCCGCCGTGGTCTCAAGCCGGAAGTTGGAGTTCTCCACGCCCTCCGCCACGCCCTCCAGCGAGACCAGCTCGCCGAGGTCGAAGCCCTGCAGGAAGGCCTGCGCCTCCTGGGGCGTGACGGGGGTGAAAACGGCCATGGCGAGGCTGTAGCGGGGCTCGGGGTCCCGCTCAATCGTGCAGGGCTTCGCCGTGCAGCGAGGTGTCGAGGCCCTCGATCTCCTCCTCCCGCGTCACGCGCAGGCCGGTCGTCAGCTTGCAGAGCCAAAGGATCGCGAAGGTCGCCGCCGCGCTCCAGGCGATGGTGACGATAAGGCCCAACCCCTGCTTCAGCACGTCAGCCCCCGCGCCGGCGGCGTTCACGGCCTTGTCGGCGAACAGGCCGGTGAGCAGGGCGCCGGCGATCCCGCCCAGGCCATGCACCCCGAATGCGTCCAGACTGTCGTCGTATTTCAGCCAATTCTTCAGCCAGACCGCCCCGGCGTAGCAGACCGGCCCCGACAGCAGGCCGATGACCACGGCGCCCTTGGGATCGACGTAACCGGCCGCGGGGGTGATCGCCACCAGCCCCGCCACCATGCCCGACAGCAGGCCGAGCAAGGTGGGCTTGCGTCGCTCGACCCACTCGAGAACCGTCCAGCCGATCGCGCCGCACATGGGCGCCAGGACGGTGTTCAACAGGGCCAGGGAAGCTACGGCGTCGGCCGCAAGGGCCGAGCCGGCGTTGAAGCCGATCCACCCGACCAGCAGGATCGCCGCGCCGATGGCGGTCAGCACCAGGTTATGCGGCGCCATGTTGTCTCGCCGAAAGCCATGTCGCGGCCCCAGGACCAGGGCGCAGACCAGGCCCGCCACGCCCGCGTTGACGTGCACCACCGAGCCGCCGGCGAAGTCGATGACGCCGAGTCCGCCCAGGAACCCGCCGCCCCACACCCAGTGGGCGACCGGCGCATAGACCACCAGGCTCCACAGCGACATGAACAGCAAGAGCGCCGAGAACTTCATCCGCTCGGCGAAGGCGCCGGCGATCAGGGCCGGGGTGATGATCGCGAAGGTCAGCTGATAGGCGATGTAAAGGTACTCGGGGATGGTCTTGGCTAGGCCGTTGGCGCTGGCGGGCGTCACGCCGTTCAGCAGGGCCGCGTCTAGCCCGCCGATGAGGCTCTGCAGCGACCCGCCCTGGCTGAAGGCCAGGCTGTAGCCGGCCAGGAACCAGATCAGGGTGACCAGGGCTGAGACCGCGACCGACTGGGTGACGGTGGCGATCACGTTCTTACGCCGCACCATGCCGCCGTAGAACAGGGCCAGGCCTGGCAGGGTCATGAACAGGACCAGCGCGGTGGAGACCAGCATCCAGGCCGTGGCGGCCGCATCCAGCGCCAATGGCGCTTGGTAGGCGGAGAGCGGGGGCGCTGCCCGGGCGGCGCCAGCCGACGCGCAGCATGTGGCGGCAAGTCCGCCGAAGAGTCCTGCTCTGTGCTTGCCCATCGTCGCCCCCAGGATATGCCCCGGGAACGCAGGCTCATGCTGCAACGCACAAATCGTCAAGGCGAAATTCTATTGCGCTGAATTTCTGTAAGAACTCGCGCCGGATTGCGCCGCTTCGGGCAAAGCGGCGACGCTTCGGGTTGTTCGCAGGTGCGACCACGAATCAGCGCGCCATGGCCGATCCTGACCCAGCTTCACCTTCGCGCTCGGACGCCCGTTCACCGCCGGGAGCCGCCCCTCAGGCCGCCACCCGCGCCATCAGCGCCTTGATGTTGCGCGCGGCCTGGCGGATGCGATGCTCGTTCTCGACCAGGCCGATCCGCACGAAGCCCTCGCCGTGCTCGCCGAAGCCCGCACCGGGCGCCACGGCGACGTGGGCCTGCTCGATCAGCAGCTTGGCGAAGCCCATCGAACCCAGATGCGCGAAGCGCTCGGGCACGGGCGCCCAGGCGAACATCGAGGCGGGCGGCGCGGGGATCATCCACCCGGCCCGCCCCATGGCCTCGACCAGCACGTCGCGGCGCGCCTTGTAGGTGGCCCTGATCTCGTCAACGCAGTCCTGCGGACCGTTCAGCGCGGCCGTCGCCGCCACCTGAATCGGCGTGAAGGCGCCGTAGTCGAGGTAGGACTTCACCCGCGTCAGCGCCGCGCAGAGCCTGGGGCAGCCGACCACCATGCCGATGCGCCACCCGGCCATGGCGTAGGTCTTCGACAGGCTGTTGATCTCGACCGCCCGGGCCTTCGCGCCGGGAACCTGAAGGATCGACGGCGGCGGATTGTTTTCAAAGTAGATTTCCGAATAGGCCACGTCGGACAGGACCAGGAGGTCATGCTGCTCGGCGATGCGGATCACCTCGCGATAGAAGTCGAGGTCCACGGTCCGGGCCGTCGGGTTGGACGGGTAACTGACGATCAGGGCCTTGGGCTTGGGGACCGAGCTCGACACCGCGTCGGCCACGCCCTGCAGATAGGCCTCGGGCGTCGGCGCGGGCACATGGCGGATCACGCCGCCCGCGATCAGGAAGCCAAAGGCGTGGATCGGATAGGCCGGGTTCGGGCACAGGATTACATCGCCGGGCGCGGTGATGGCCTGGGCCAGGTTGGCGAACCCCTCCTTGGAGCCCAAGGTCACCACCACCTCGCGCTCGGGGTCGAGTTCGACGCCAAAACGGCGCGCATAGTAGCCGGCCATGGCGCGCCTCAGGCCCACGATGCCTTTCGACACCGAATAGCCGTGAGCGGCGGGGTTGCGTGCGGTCTCCACCAGTTTGTCGACGATGTGCGGCGGAGTAGGCATGTCCGGATTGCCCATGCCGAAGTCGATCACGTCGGCGCCGGAGGCCCGCAGCCGCGCCTTCAGCCGGTTGACCTCCTCGAACACATAGGGGGGCAGGCGGCTCGTCCGATAGAAGTCGGAGCCGTCCGGGGCGGGGACAGAAAGTCGGACCGGCTCGCTCATCGGCGCACCCGGCGGCGGATGCGCGCGGGAACCATCGCCGGCACGGGACCCAGGGCGGCAGCGGCGAGGGCTTCGAGAGCGGCGTTCAGCTGGGCGATCAGGGTTTTCATGCTGGGTCTCTCTCTGCTGGTGGTCGATAGGATGGGGGTTCCGCCGCCGGGGTCCGGAAGCGGAAGGCTTGCCTGCCTGCGGTCCGCGCCCTTGGCGCCTAGACCGCTCCGCTCCGGAGGGGGAAGTCAGTGGTCGGGGCCGTTCCGAGGGCGCCGGTGAGAGCTCGCGCGCAGGCGAAGGCGGCCACGCGCGCGGGGCGCTCGGCGGCGGTCGTCAGGGCGTGAGTCGGGCGATACATGCTCGGGTGTGGCCTTTCGAGAGGCCGATAAGACCAGATCGCGGCGATGTGCGGAAGCCCTTACGGGAACATTCTGCCAATGCGCCGCACCACTGCAGATGATGACGCAAGACTCGCCCGAAATTGCGCCCAGATCTGCAGAATTTCACCCACAGCCGTGCCGCAAAGCAGCGCATCGCGCCGCGACGCAGCAAGATCAGGGGGCGGCAGTCGAGCTTGGCGGCAAGGCGGGGGGCTTCTGCTGTGCGGCCTTCAACAGAGCCAGCATCCCCCGGCGACTGTAGCCGCGAAAGTCTCCGGCCTTCGGCAGCGAGGCGCGGTCAAGGTCGACGAACCTCGCGCCGGCGGCGTCCAGCAGGAAGAAGCTCGGATAGCCCCGCACCTGCTCTTGGTCGATGTGCGCCGCCTCCAGGGCGGGCGCGAGGTCGGGCGCCTCGGCGTTCAGGTTCACCACTACGAAGCGGGGCGCCATATAGTCCGCAAGCGCGATGGCGTCATCGCGATCCCCCGCCGCCGCCGGCTCTCGCCGGGTGTCTGACCAGCCGTTGAAGTAGAGCGCGCTGACGTAGCACCAGATGCACCAGTCGGCGCCGACCGATACCAGCACCTGCTTATGTTCGCGGCGAGCGCGGACCATAGCCGCCTGCAAGACCTCAGTCTGGGTTCGGCAGGTGACGTAATGGTGGCTCTCGTCGTCGCCACAGGCCTGCGCCGCATCGGGGAAAGTGACCAGCCCTCGCGGCCCCACGTGCGCCGGCACCGCGTCCGGCGGCGGCGGAGGCGCGCAGGCCGCAAGCAGCACCGCGGCCAACCCGACCGAGGCCAATGCTTGGATTGGTATCATGTCCGCCCCCGGGACGAGGCCGAACGGCCCCGTTGCCTCATCTAGACGCTGCATCCGGTTCAAGGCGCAAGGCCTGATTGGCCTCCGCCGAAATTCGGACTGTGGAGATCGCGACGGCCAAGCTAGAACACGTTCATCGATGCGCCGATGAGGCGGACGTTCTGAGGGGGGCGTTCTCGATGAAGCGGATGCTGTGGGGCAGCGCGTCGGCGCTTTTGGCGATCAGCGCGGCCCTGCCCGCCCTGGCCGCCGATCCTGAGTCCAGCCAGGTCAACGAGATCATCGTCACGGGCACCCGCGTCACGGGCCTGCGCGCCGTCGACAGCCCCGCGCCGATCCAGGTCCTGGACGCCTCCGCCCTCAGCCGCGCCGGGCCGCCGGACCTGATGCAGTCCCTGGCCGTGACCGTGCCCTCGTTCAACGCCCAGGCCATCGGCGGCGACATGGCCAACGAGACCCTGGCCGCGCGCCTCAGGGGACTGTCGCCGAACCACACCCTGGTGCTGATCGACGGCAAGCGCCGCCACGGCACGGCCAACCTGGCGATCCTGTCCAGCGCCTTCCAGGGCGGCGCCTCGGCCGACCTCAGCCTGATCCCGATGGCCGCGGTCGACCACATCGAGGTGCTACAGGACGGCGCCGCGGCCCAGTACGGCTCCGACGCCATCGCGGGCGTGGTCAACATCATCCTGAAGTCGGCCGCGTCCGGCGGCTCGGCCGACGCTTCGGCGGGCAGCTATTTCAAGGGCGACGGCAAGACCGCCGACGCGGACTTCAACCTGGGCCTGGCGCCCAATTCCAAGAGCTTCCTGAACCTGTCGGGCGAGAGCCGCTGGCACGACTTCTCGAACCGCGGCGGGCCGGACCAGCGCATCGTCCAGGCGGTGACCTCCGGCGCCCATCCAGACTGGGCCAACCTCGCCAACTATCCGTTCGTGAACAAGATCTACGGCGACGCGCGCTATCGCCTGAACCTGCTGAGCTTCAACAGCGGCTACGAACTGGAGGGCGGCGCCTCGCTCTACGCCTTCGGGACCTATAGCCGGAAGGACGCGGGTGGCTGGGCCAATTTCCGCGCGCCCAATCGCCTGCCGCAGATCTACCCCAACGGCTTCAGCCCGATCGACGCCACCCGCGAGCAGGACTACGCCTTCACCGTGGGCGCCAAGGGCCAGGACCTGGGCGGCTGGCGCTGGGATTTCGCCTCGACCTACGGAAAAGATGCGATCCGGGTCAACGTCACCGGCTCGGCCAATATCGACCTGTTCAACGACACCGGCTCGACCCCGGTCGACTTCCACGCGGGCGACTTCATCGCCGGCCAGTGGTCGACCACCCTGGACCTGGCGCGCGAGCTGGAGGTCGGCCTGGCAGGGCCGCTGAACCTGGCCTTCGGCGCCGAACACCGCGACGAGACCTATGAGCTCGACGCAGGCGATCCGGCCTCACGCTACAAGGCCGGCTCCCAGTCCTTCCCGGGCTTCTCCCTGACCGACGCGGGCCGCCACCATCGCGGCGAGAACGCGGTCTATTTCGACACCGCCGTCGAGGCCCTGCCCAAGCTGACGCTCGATCTCGCCGGCCGCTACGAGCAGTTCACCGACTTCGGCGACACCACCGTGGTCAAGCTGACCGGCCGCTATGAGCTGAGCCCCGCCTTCGCCATCCGCGGAACGGCGTCGAGCGGCTTCCGCGCCCCGACCCTGGCCGAGGAGTACTACTCGGCCACCAACGTCCAGCCCAACTCCGCCTTCGTTCAGCTGCCGCCCAACGCGGCGGCGGCCAAGCTGATCGGCATCGACCCGCTGAAGCCGGAGACGTCGGTCAACTTCAGCGCCGGCTTCGTGGCCCACCCGACCGCGCGCATGGTGGTGACCTTCGACGCCTACCAGATCGACGTGAAGGATCGGGTGGTGGGCTCGGGCACCCTCTACGGGACCTATGGCGGCGTCTTGAAGTCTGCCGCGGTCAACGCCGCCATCGTGGCCAACGGCAATGTGCTGGAGAACGTGCCGTTCTCGGGCATCAACGTCTTCACCAACGGCCTCGACACGCGCACCCAGGGCGCGGAGCTGGTGGTCACCGCCCCCAGCGATCTCGGCGCGGCCGGGCGGATCGACTGGTCGCTCGCGGCCAACTACAACTCGACCGAAATCACCGGCGTTCGCGCCACGCCCGCAGTGATCGCCGCCTCAGGCCAGAGCCTGTTCGACGCGGTGGCGCGCTCGAACCTGACCACCGCCTCGCCCAAGTACAAGTTCGTGGCCAATGCGCTCTACAAGCGCGGAGCCTGGAGCGTGAACCTGCGCGAGACCCTCTACGGCCCCTCCTCGCGCTACCAGGACCCGGGCGATGGGAACTTCTACCTCGACCGCATCGGCCAGAAGCTGATCACCGACCTGGACGTCAGCTGGCAGGCCACTTCGCACATCCGGCTGAGCGTCGGCGCCGACAACCTGTTCGACGTCTATCCCGACCACGTGAACGCCGCGGGCCTGCACGCCTCGGGCCTGGCGGGCAATCCGGCGGTGGAGATCTACCCGGCCTTCTCCCCCATCGGCATCAACGGCGGCTACTACTACGCCAAGCTCCGCTACACCTTCTGATCGGCCAAGGTCGCTTGCGGAAGGGCGCGGCGCGGCCTAGCCGGGGTCGATGACCAAGCCAGCACCCGCCGCCGACACCGTGGCCGTCATCGGCGCAGGCCCGGCAGGGCTGATCGCGGCCGAGCGGCTGTCCGCCGCGGGGCTCAAGGTCACCGTGTGCGACCGCATGCCGTCGGTGGGGCGCAAGTTCCTGATGGCCGGGCGCGGCGGGCTGAACCTGACCCATTCGGAGCCGCTCGAGGCGTTCGTTGCTCGCTATGGCGAGGCTTCGGCCTGGCTGGCGCCGATGCTGCGGGCCTTCCCGCCTCAGGGGCTGATCGACTGGGCCGAGGGTTTGGGCCAGGCGACCTTCGTCGGGTCGAGCGGGCGGGTGTTTCCCAAGACGCTGAAGGCTTCGCCGCTGCTGCGGACCTGGCTGGCGCGGTTGGCGGCGCAGGGCGTGGAAGTCCGAACGCGGCGCGAGTGGCAGGGCTGGAATGAGGCCGGCGAGCTGGTCTTCGCCCTCCCCGACTGCGGGATCGAGAGCGTACGGCCGTCGGCGACGGTGCTGGCGCTCGGCGGCGCCAGCTGGCCGAAGCTCGGCTCGACCGGCGGCTGGGCGCCGATGCTGGCGGAGCGCGGCGTGGCGACGGCGCCGTTCCGACCCGCCAATGTCGGCTTCGATGCGGCCTGGAGCGAGGTCTTCCGCGACCGCTTCGCCGGACAGCCGCTGAAGGGCGTGGCGCTGACCTTCGACCGGCGGCGCGTGCGCGGCGAGGCCATGGTGACCCGCTACGGCCTGGAGGGCGGCGCGATCTACGCCCTGTCCGCGCGGTTGCGCGACGCGATCGGCGCAGAGGGCCACGCCGACCTGTGGTTCGACCTGCGTCCTGACAGTTCCGAGGCCGAGCTGGCGCAGAAGCTGGCCCAGGTGAAGGCGGGCCAGTCGCTAACCAATGTGTTGCGCAAGGCGACGGGGCTGGAGCCGGTCGCCATCAACCTGATGCGGGAGGCGCACGGGGTCGCCCTGCCCTCCGGCCCCGCGGCCCTGGCCAGGGCGATCAAGGGCTCGCGCGTGCGCCTGACCGGCGTGCAGCCGCTGGACCGCGCCATCTCCACCGCCGGCGGGATCGCGCTCGATGCGGTGGACGAGCATCTGATGCTGACCGCCCTGCCCGGCGTCTTCGCGGCAGGCGAGATGCTGGACTGGGAAGCCCCGACCGGGGGCTATCTGCT
This sequence comes from Pseudomonadota bacterium, assembly GCA_018241995.1. Classification (GTDB taxonomy): domain Bacteria; phylum Pseudomonadota; class Alphaproteobacteria; order Caulobacterales; family Caulobacteraceae; genus JAFECT01. The sequence continues at coordinate 696,289 of JAFECT010000003.1, read as the reverse complement.
GCAAGCCTGCTTCGCCACCGGTTGGGCGGCGGCGGGCGGGGTGCTCGCGCGTCTGGGTGTAGAGGTTTGACGCCCATCGCCTGCGCGAACAATTATCCACAGGCTGAAAAGGCCGTGGGGGGCTTCAAATGAACAAGACGGTCCTGGCCGCGCTGGCGGCCGGCGCGACCCTGCTGGGCGCTGTTCCGGCCGCGGCGGCGGTGGTCAACGACTGCGGCGAGACCGGCCGCGCCGAGTTCATCGCGGAGCCGTGGGCGCAGAACACCCGCACCTTCTACGCCAGGGATTTCCGCATCGCCGTGGTCGACACCGGTGGCGAGCCGGCCTGCTGCAGCGTTCACCTGATGGTGCTCTACACCGCCCGTCCCGGCGACGAGCCGGAATACCGCGCCTGCAAGATCGTGTCGGACCGCGCGGGCGGGTTCGGCTTCTCCGGCATCGATTTCCGCAACATCAAGGCGACCTACGACGCCAAGCGCGGCCTGCTGCTGACCGTGCCGGTGACGACCATGGCGCTGGACGGCGCGACCTCGAAGCCGTCGGTGATCAAGGTGCGCCTGCGCGACAAGCCGAGCTCGGTCACGGTCGAGCGCTGACCCTGGCGCTCAGTGCTGCGTCGGCGCGTCCGGCTCGGGCTGGGGCGGCGGCACGATGCTGAACGGCGCGGTCGAGGGCGGGGCGCCGATGTTCACCGGATGCAGCACGCGTCCTTGGCCCAGCGCAGCGTCAGGCTCCGCGACGGCGGCGGCCTTCTGGTAGTCGGGCTGCTGCTCGACCGGCGCAGGCTGGGGCTGGACGTGGGTCTCCGGCGCAGGCTGCTCCTGCGGAGCCGGCGCGGGCTGCACATAGACCTGAGCGGGCGCGGGCGCCGGCGCAGGTTGGGCCGCGGCCTGGCGCGCGGCTTCGGCGGCGGCCGCCTTCTGCTTCTCCAGGCGCTGGGCGGCCAGCTGGCGAGCCCGCTTCTTGTCGAGCTTCAGCACCGGCTTGATCGCATCGGTCGCGAACAGGGCCACGGCCGCGTTGCGCCAGGCGCTGATCTTCGGCGATTTCAGCGACTTGGCGAAATAGTAGGCCGCGAAGGTCCCGCTGAAGAGGTGGATCTTGGCGATGGGCGCGAACCAGCTCTCGCCCTGGTGCTTGTGGCGGAACATTTTCACGCCGGTGGCCGCCAGCTTCAGCAGGATCAGGCCGCCGAACACTTCCCAGGCGATCTTGCCGGGCTTCAGGTTCGAGAACTTGAGGTGCGGGTGCGGCAGATGCAGGTTCGGCACCACCTGCGGGTGCGGCGCGGGCGCCGGCGCGACAACGGCGGTGTCGGTCCCCGGCGGCAGTTCCGACGAGCCCGGCCCATGCAGGGCCTCGTAGCGGTGCTTCTCGTGGATCAGCAGCTGCTCGACCAGGAAGCCCACGCCGATGCCCACCAGGTTCGGGTGGTTGCGGCAGACCTGGGCGATGCTCTCGATCAGGGCGCGGCCCGAATGCCCATGCTCGCCCATGCGCTGGCCGAACGTCTCGTGCGCCAGGTTGGTCGCCTTGGACAGTTCGCTGCCCGCCAGGGCGCTGATCCGTTCGAAAATACCCATGGTTCAGTCGCGCCTGCGGCCTTCGGGGGGAACGCCCGAGCTTAGTAAACGATCACGCCATGGCGAGGCGATTCTACGGCAAGGGGAGCGATTAACCACGCCCTGCGCCTGTGGAGACACGCCGCTGACACGTCCAGGCGGCTTCCCCTTGCCCGTTCGCGGCGCTATCACCGCGCCTTCGCTCCAAGAGAAGACCATGGCCGACCCGCTTCCCGACCGCCTCGCCGCCAATCCCAACAGTCCCTACTACGACGCCGCCGCGCTCGAACGGGGCGTGGGCATCCGCTTCAAGGGCGAGGAAAAGACCAACGTCGACGAGTACTGCGTCAGCGAGGGCTGGGTGCGCCTGAGCGTCGGCAAGACCCTGAACCGCAAGGGCGAGCCGATGACGGTGAAGCTGCAGGGCCCGGTCGAGCCCTATTGGCGCGACGAGGCGGAAAAGGCCTGAGGGGCGAACCGTCCACGCCCCTGAGCCGTTGACCGCCGGTCCACCAGGCGGAGGCTCGATGTCCTACGAACTCTACTACTGGCCGACCATCCAGGGGCGCGGCGAATTCGTGCGCCTGGCGTTGGAGGAGGCCGGGGCGGCCTATGCCGACGTCGCGCGCGAAAAGGGTGAGGGCAAGGGCCTGCCGGCCCTGATGGCCCTGATGAAGGATGCGGCGCGGCCGCCCTTCGCCCCGCCGTTCCTGAAGCACGGCGAACAGATCGTGGGTCAGACCTCCGCGATCCTGGCCTGGCTCGGCGATCGCCACGGCCTGGCGCCGGACAACGACACCGACCGGCTGTGGGTCGAGCAGATCCAGCTGACCCTCGCCGACCTGGTGACGGAGGCCCACGACAGCCATCACCCGGTCGGTTTGAGCCTCTACTACAAGGACCAGAAGCCCGAGGCGGCGCGGCGCTCGGAGGAGTTCCGCGACAAGCGCATTCCCAAGTTCCTGGGTTGGTGCGAGACCATTCTCGATCGCAACCCCAAGGGCCCCGCCTGGCTGGTCGGCGACAGGCTGACCTACGCCGACCTGTCGCTGTTCCAGGTGGTCGAGGGCCTGCGCTACGCTTTTCCCAAGGCGACGGAGCGGGCGCTGAAGGCCTGCCCCAAGGTCGTAGCCCTGCACGAGGCGGTCGCCCCGCGCCCCCGCATCGCAGCTTACCTGGCCAGCGACCGGCGCATCCCCTTCAACGAGGACGGTATCTTCAGGCGCTATGCCGAACTGGACGGCTGAGCCGCGGCCACGCCCTACCAGATCCGCACCCGGTCTTCCGGCTTCAGGTAGTAGCGCTGGCCGGGCTGGACGTCGAAGGCGGCGTACCAGAGGTCGATGTTGCGCGTCGGGCCGATCGCCCGGAACTGCGACGGTGAATGCGGATCGGAAGCCATCTGCTGCTTGAGCGAATCCGCGCGCGCCTTGTCCCGCCAGGCCTGGGCGAAGGCCATCAGGAAGCGCTGGTCGCCGGTCAGGCCGTCGATCACCGGCGCCGGCTTGCCGCCCAGCGCCTTGTGATAGGCGTCGATGGCGACCAGCAGGCCGCCCAGGTCGGCGATGTTCTCGCCCATGGTCAGCTTGCCGTTGATGTGTGAGCCCGGCACGGCCTCATAGCTGTCGTACTGCCCGCCCAGCTTCTTGGCCTCGGCCTCGAAGCGCGCCGCGTCTTCCGGCGCCCACCAGTCGCGCAGGCTGCCGGTCGCGTCGATCTTGCGGCCCTGGTCGTCGAAGCCGTGGGTGATCTCGTGGCCGATGATCGCGCCGATGGCGCCGTAGTTCACCGCCAGATCGGCCTTGGGATCGAAGAACGGCGCCTGCAGGATCGCGGCGGGGAACACGATCTTGTTCTCCAGCCCGCCGTTGTAGGCGTTCACCGTCTGCGGGGTCATGCCCCACTCGGCCGCGTCCACCGGCTTGTCGACGTGGGCCATCTGGAACGCCCACTCGAAGGCCGAGCTGCGCTTGACGTTGCCGTAGAGGTCGCCCGCATCCAGGCTCAGCCTGGAATAGTCGCGCCACTTGTTCGGATAGCCGACCAGCACCTGCATGCGCGCCAGCTTGTCCTTGGCCTGGGCCTTGGTGGAGGGCGCCATCCAGCTCAGCCTGTCGATGCGCGCGGCCATGGCCGTCTTCAGGTTGGCGACCAACTGCTCCATCGCCGCCTTGGACTCCGGGGGAAACTGGGCGTCGACGTATTCGCGGCCGAGCGCCTCGCCCAGCGAGCCGTCCACCAGCTGCACGCCACGCTTCCAGCGCGGACGCTGGGCTTCAGTGCCCTGCAAGGCGTGGCTGCGGAACTCGAAGCGGCTGTCGGCGAAGCGCTTGGACAGGTAGGGCGAGGCGTTGTCGACCAGGCGGAAGGTCTCCCACGCCTTGAGCGTTTCCAGCGGCGTCTCGCCATAGAGCTTGGCGATCTTCTGCACCGCGCTCTTCTCGGCCAGCACCACCTCGGTCTTGCCCGGCAGGCCGACGGCGGCGAGGTAGGCCCCCCAATCGACCTCGGGCGCATAGGCATTCAACTGGGCGACGCTCATGGGATTGTAGAGCTTGTCGATGTCGCGGCGCTCGTCGCTGGGCCAGCTGACCTCCGCGACGCGGGTCTCGAACGCCAACACCGCCTTGGCGGCGCCTTCAGGGTCGGGGTAGCCGATGGCGGTGAAGGTGCGCGCCAGATAGGCGGCGTAGGCGTCGCGCTGGGGCTTGAAGCCTTCGGTTAGGTAGTAGTCACGGTCGGGCATCCCCAGGCCGTCCTGGCCGATGTAGAGCGCATTGACCGAAGAGGTCTTGGCGTCGGGGAACTGCTGCAGGCCGAACAGCGACGCGCCCATGCCGGCGTGGCTCTCGGCCATCAGCCGGGTGAACGCCGCCCGGTCCTTCACCGCCGCGATGGCGGCCAGATCGGCCTGCATCGGCTTGGCGTCCAGCGCCTCGACGCGGGCCTCGTCCATGAAGCTGTTGTAGAGGGCGCCGATCTGACGCGCGGTGGCGGTCTTGGGGGCCTTGGCGCTGGTCTCGATGATGGCGCGCAGCTCGTCCTGGGCCTTGTTGTAGACGTCGTAACCGACGCCGGTGGAGCCCTGGTCGTCGGGGATTTTGACGGTCTTGTCCCAGGTCCCGTTGGCGTAGGCGAAGAAGTCGTCGCCGGGCTTCACCGAAGCATCGCGAGCGCTCAGGTCCACGCCCCAGGCGCCGTAGGCCGGCCCGGCCAAGGCCGCCGTAGCCGCCAAGGTACCGGAAAGGATCGCCGCGGCGGAGACCGCCGCCAGATACGCCAAGCGCATGAGTATGCCCCCTCGATGCGGACCGGCCGAGGCCGCGCGGCCATCGGGCGCCGGGTCCAATTGAGCGCGACGGTAGCCAAGGCGGCCGAAAGCCTCAATCAAAGACCCGCCGCTAGCGCATTAATAATGCTTCATTATTCAGGCGGATTGGTCGCCGGATGGCGAGCGTCGGGGGTCTGCGCCCTTGACGCGGACGCCCGGTCAGGCCCGTTGGAGGCGCGGGCACGGGGCTCGCGATTCCGCGCCGATGAGAGCCGCCCATGACCTCGACTGCTCCGCGCCTGGCCCTGTTCGGTTTCGGGTCGTTTGGCCGATTGGCGGCCAAGCATCTGGCGCCCTACTTCCAAATCCTCGTGCATGACCCCTCGCCCGCCGCCCAGCGGCAGGCGCGTCGCTGGAACGTCGAGATCGCCTCACTGGAAGAGGCCGCCGCCTGCCCGATCGTGGTGCTGGCCGCGCCGGTGGGCGGGCTGCAGGACCTGGCCCGCCGCATCGCCCCCCACGTGCGACCCCGCGCCCTGGTGATCGACGTCGCCTCGGTGAAGTTGAAGCCGGCCGCCTGGCTCGATGCGGCCATCCCAGCCCATGCCGACGTGATCGGCACGCACCCCCTGTTCGGTCCGCAGAGCGCCAGGCGCGGCATCGCCGACCTGGAAGTGGTGGTCTGCCCGGTCAGAAGCCGCCGCAGCGACCGCGTCGTGCGCTTCCTCAGGACCCTCGGCCTCAAGGTCTCCGTCGCCACGCCGGACGAGCACGACCGGGCGCTGGCCGTGGTCCAGGGCCTGACCCACATGATCGCCAAGGTGCTGAGCGGGCTCGAGCCCCTGCCCCGCGAGCACACCACGAAGAGCTATGACCTGATGCTGGAGGGCATCGGCCTGGTCTCAGGCGACACCGACGAGCTGTTCCTCGCCATCGAACGCGACAACCCCTACGGCGCCGAGGTTCGGGCGCGGTTCTTCGCCGAGATCGATACGCTCAGGAAGCGCCTCGAGGGTTAGCCGACGAAGGCCCGTTCGATCACGAAATCACCCGGCTCGCTGTTCGAGCCCTCGACCAGACCCTGCGCCTCCAGGATGCCCGCCGTCTCCTTGATCATGGCCATGGAGCCGCAGAGCATGATGCGGTCTTCGGCGGGGTCGAAGCGGTCGCGGGCAAAGCCCAGATCCTGGAACAGGGCGCCGGCCAGGATGCGGTCGGTGATCCGGCCGGTGGTCTGGAACGCCTCGCGGGTCACCGTCGGATAGTAGACGAAGCGCCCGTTCGCCTCCTCGCCCACCAGCGGATCCTCGTAGAGCCCGCCCGACATCAGGTCAGAATAGCAGAGGTCCTTCACCTGCCGGACCGTGTGCGCCACGTGCACGCGTTCGAAGCGTTCGAAGGTCTCCGGATCCCGGATCAGGCTCAGGAACGGCGCCAGGCCCGTGCCGGTCGAGATCAGATAGAGGTTCTTGGCTCCGGTCAGGGCGTCGAGCACCAGCGTGCCGGTCGACTTCCTGCCCAGCAGGATCTCGTCGCCCGGCTGGATTTTCTGCAGGCGCGAGGTCAGGGGGCCGTCCTCGACCTTGATCGACAGGAACTCCAGCTCCTCGGCGAAACCCGGGCTGGCGATGGAATAGGCCCGCATCACGGGCTTCGGCCCGCCCGGCAGGCCGATCATCACGAACTCACCCGAGCGGAAGCGGAACGAGGCCGGGCGCGTGATGGCGAAGGAGAAATACTGGTCGGTCCAGTGCTTCACCCACAGCACGCGTTCGACGTGGAAGGCGGGATAGGCCTCCGCGGTGGTAGTCGTCATGGCTTCAGTCATAAGGGCTTCGGACGGGCTCGAACTTAGAAGACGGAACGCCGCGAAACGAGGCCCGCCGGGAGGAGGCCTCCACATGGCGCCGCTTCGCCTCCGATTCCAGAGGTTTAGCGCTCCGGCAGGCCCAGGAATTCTGCATCCGGCCTTGAGCGGGACTGACTTGCGGGGTCGCCGAGGCGGGTCTAGCGAAGGCGCATGACCGACCCGATGATCACCACCGACGCCCTGGCCGCCCTGATAGGCGCGCCGGACCTCAAGATCGTCGACGCCAGCTGGCACATGGACGGCCGCGACGGGCGCGCGCTCTACCAGCAGGCGCACATACCCGGCGCGTTGTTCTTCGACATCGATGGGATCAGCGACAAGTCGAGCCCCCTGCCCCACATGCTGGCGACGCCCGAGGCCTTCGCCGCGGCGGTGGGCGCCCTGGGGATTTCCGAGCGCGACGACATCGTCGTCTACGACCAGGCCGGGCTGTTCTCGGCGGCGCGGGCCTGGTGGAACTTCCGGATCATGGGCGCCGAGCGGGTGCGGGTGCTGGACGGGGGGCTGCCGAAGTGGATCGCCGAGGGTCGACCGGTCGAGACGGGCGTGGCGAAGCCTGAACCTGTCGCCTTCCGCGCGACGATGCGACCGGCGCTGCTCAAGGACTTCGACGCGGTGAAGCGCAACATCGAGGCCCCCGCCTTCCAGCTCCTCGACGCCCGCTCCGCCGCCCGCTTCCGCGCCGAGGCGCCGGAGCCGCGCGCAGGCCTGAGGGGCGGGCATGTGCCGGGATCGGTGAGCCTGCCGTTCGGGACGGTGCTGAATGCAGATGGGACGATGAAGGACGCTGCGGCCCTGGCCCAGGTTTTCGACACGGCCGGCGTGGACCAGTCGTGCCCGTTGGCGGCCAGTTGCGGCTCCGGCGTCACAGCGCCGATCGTAGCCCTCGCCCTCGCCCGCCTCGGCCGCGAAGACGTGGCCATCTATGACGGCTCCTGGACCGAATGGGGCGGACGCGAGGACGCGCCCGTAGCGACAGGGGCCTGACCTACTCCTCCCTTGCGAAGCGAGGGAGGAGCAGAGGCGCTAGACCTCCGACCCGGCCGCCCCAGTATCCGGCGCATGCGCTGCCGCGGCGCTCCGCGACACCGTCGCCACCCGCAGCGCATTCGTGGTCCCAGAGCGCCCGAACGGCACCCCCGCCACCACCACGATCTCGTCGCCACGGTTGGCGAAGCCCTCGCGCCGGGCCAGGGACGTCGCCTTGGCCACGGTCTCGGTCATGGTGTGGGTCTCGGGCACTTCCAGGGCGTGCACGCCCCAGACCAGGGCCAGGCGCCGGGCCGTGGTCTTCATCGGCGTGAAGCCGATCACCGGCGCGTCCGGCCGCTCGCGCGCCACCCTGAGCGCCGTGAATCCCGAGTGGCTGAAGGCGGCGATGGCCTGGGCGCCGATGGTGTCGGCCACCTGGCGGGAGGCCGAGGCGATGGCGCCCGACGTGGTGTGCTCCGGCTCCGGTCGCGAGGCCGCATTGACCTCGCGCCAGCCCTCGTCGCGCTCCACCCGGCCGACGATGCGGTCCATCATGCGCACGGCCTCGACCGGATAGTCCCCGGCCGCGGTCTCGGCTGACAGCATCACCGCATCGGCGCCGTCGAACACGGCGGTGGCCACGTCCGACGCCTCGGCGCGGGTGGGCGCAGGCGCGTGGATCATGCTCTCCAGCATCTGGGTGGCGACGATCACCGGCTTTCCGGCGGCGCGGGCGGTGCGGATGATCCGCTTCTGGGCCAGGGGCACGTCCTCGGGCGGCAGCTCGACGCCCAGGTCGCCGCGCGCCACCATGATGGCGTCCGACAGAGCCACGATGGCGTCTAGCGCCGCCAGGGCCTGGGGCTTTTCGATCTTGGACAGGATCCAGGCCTTGCCGCCTGCCAGTTCGCGCGCCTCGGCCACGTCCTCGGGTCGCTGCACGAAGCTCAGGCCCACATATTCGATGCCCTGGTCCACGGCGAAGGCCACGTCGGCTCGGTCCTTCACGGTCAGGGCCGGGATCGGCAGCAGGGCGCCCGGCACATTGACGCCCTTGCGGTCGGACAGCCGCCCGCCGGTGATCACGCGGGTCTCCAGCAGGTCCTGGGCGCGGCGGACCACCTCCAGCCTAATCTTGCCGTCGTCGAGCAGCAGGTGCGTGCCCAGGCCCGCCGCCTCGATGATCTCGGGGTGCGGCAGCTGCACACGGCGCGCGTCGCCGGGCGTATCCATCAGGTCGAGGCGGAAATCCTGGCCGGCGCGAAGCTCCACATGGCCGGAGCGGAAACGCCCGACCCTCAGCTTCGGTCCCTGCACATCGGCCAGCACGCCGATGGGCCGCCCGGTCTGGCTCTCGACCTCGCGCACCATGGCCAGGCGCTGGGCGTGGTCCTCGTGGCTGCCGTGGCTGAAGTTCAGGCGGAAGACGTCGACCCCGGCCGAGAACAGCTCGTAGATCATCTCCGGCGTCGAGCTGGCCGGCCCTAGCGTCGCCACGACCTTGGTGCGTCGCCGCCGACGGCGGACCTCTGGGACAGGCATGGTCGCTCCCGGCGGGCTCTGATTCGAAAGGCGTGGCCCGCTCGGCAGGCAAACTATCGAGGCGGGCCTTCAGGGCAAGCCGGACCGGTCGGTACGGGCAATTTCAGATCCAGGCCTGCAACGCTTCCGCCAGGCGTGACAGCGCCTCGCGGGTCTGGCCGGGCTCGCCCGCCAGGCCGATGCGGATGTGGTCGGGACGTTCGAAGTAGCGGCCGGGGACCACGCCGGTCTCGTACCTGGCCTTGAGCATGTCGCAGAACGCGTCGCCGCGACCGGCTCTCAGGCGCGGGAACACCGTGGTGCCGATCTCGCCGAGCGAGCCGTCCAGCGCCGGGTGCTCGCCGATCAGCTCGCGATAGGCGGCGCGGTTGGCGTCCATCAGGGTCTTGGCCCGCGCCCTCAGGCTCGGCAGACGGTCGAAGGCCTGCAGGCTCAGGCCGTCGGTCACGAACGGCGCAACCGAATAATAGAGGTCGACCAGACGCCGCATGCGCTCGGCCAGGTCGGGCGTGGCCAGGATCCAGCCGCAGCGCAGGCCGGAGACGCCATAGGCCTTGGTCAGGCTGGAGGTGACGATGACATTGCCCTTGGCGCGATAGGCGGTGCGCGGCGCCCCGTCGCCGAAGGTCAGCTCCAGATAGACTTCGTCGATCAGCACCTTGGCGCCGACCCGGTCGGCGGCGGCGATCACCTGCTCGATGGCGGCGGGGTCGTCGAAGGCGCTGGTCGGATTGTGCAGGTTGGTCAGGACCACGAGCTTCGTCTTCGGCCCGATGGCGGCGGCGAAGGCGTCCGGCTCCAGCCGCCACCCGGCCTCGGGGCGGCGTTGCACGCGCTTCAGCTCGGCGCCGAGGTAGAGCAGGGTCGAGGTGATCAGCTCGTAGGTCGGCTCTTCCAGCACGACTTCGTCGCCGGGATCCACGACCGCGGCCAGCGCCAGGTGGTTGGCCATGGAGCAGCCTTCGGCCGTCACGACCGCGCTCGCGGGAATGCCGAACCGCGCGCCGATGCGCTCGCGCAGGGGCATGTAGCCGTAACTGTTGGGGCCGTGCAGCTCGAGCCGCGACCAGTCCGGCTGCAGGTCGGCGAAGGTGCAGTTCAAGACGCCCGACGAAGCGAGGTTGAAGCGCGCGTCCGTCCCGACCTTGGCGAAGTTCATGTACGGCGACAGCCGGGTACGCGGATCGCTCAAGAGGCGGCCTCTTTCGGGGTCTTGTCGCCGGCGCCGGGGTTCTTGCCGCGCCAGTAGAGGTAGGGGCCGACGCCCACGGCCATGATGGCGTAGCCGATCAGGCTGGACAGCCAATCGTGAACGAAGGAGGCGACCACCACCACCGCGCAGGCCAGGATGAACAGGCCGGTGGTGAAGGGGTGCAGCGGCGCGCGGAACCCGACCTCGCCCTTCGGTCCGCCCGCGGCCTTCTCGCGCCGGCGCAGCACGAAGATGCAGCTGGCGCTGATGCCGAAGAACAGGAAGTTCATGGCCACGACGTAGCTCAGGATCTTTTCGTAGGAGTTTGAAAGGGCCAGGACCGCCGTCCAGACCGCTTGCAGCACGATGGCCGCGACCGGAACCTGGCGTCCCTCGCTGACCAGGGCCAGCTGGCGGAAGAACAGGCCGTCGCGCGCCATGGCGTAATAGACCCGCGGCGCGGTCAGCATCGACTGGCTGAGGTATCCCAGGGCCGACAGCGAGATGGCCGCCGCCGCGAGCTTGGCGCCCAGCGGCCCCACCGCCACACGCAGCACATCGGCGGCCGGCGCCGTCGTGGCCGCGAGCTTGGCCGGGCCGAGCGCCCGCAGGCAGGCGATGTTTACCGCCAGATAGAGCAGCACCACCCCGCCCACCCCGATCAGCAGGGCGCGGGCCAGGTTCTTGCGGGGGTTCTTGATTTCGCCGGCCACAAAATTGGCGGTCTGCCAGCCGCCGAAGGCGAACAGCACCGGGATCAGGGCGCCGCCGAAGGCCTCGACCAGGCCGAACGACATTGGGCGATCCAGCACCGGGTGGGTCAGGGGCTTGGGATCGGACACCAGCACCAGGCCGCTGATCACCAGGGCGGTGATGGCGATGACCTTGAGCGCGCCCAGCAGGGTCTGAACCCAGTTGCCGCTCTTCACCCCCAGGCAGTTGGCCCCGGCCAGCACCGCCAGGACGGCGCCGACCAGCAGCTTGTCGCCGCCCTGCACACCCATCAGCACCTGGAAATAGTTGGCGAAGGTGATGGCCACCGCCGCCATGCCGCCGGTCTGCACCACCAGCAGCGTGGTCCAGCCGTACAGGAATCCCCAGATCGGGCCGTAGACGTCTCGCAGATAGGCGTATTCACCGCCGGTCTCCGGCATGCGCTCGGCCAGCTCGGCATAGACGAACGAGCCCAGGAGCGCGATCAGGCCGCCCACCGCCCAGGCGCCCAGCATCAGCACCGGAGAATGCAGGGTCTTGGCCACCGTCGCGGGGTTCATGAAGATGCCGGCGCCGACGATGCCGCCGATCACCAGCATCACCGCCCCGGTCAGGCCGATCTCGCGCTTCAGGGTGGTCGTGGACATGTCGCCCCTCAGCCTGGAAGGCGCCACTGTGGGACCCGACGAACGGATTCGGCAAGGGCGGCGCGCGGCGTGGCGCTTCGGCCTGGCCTGAGTTATCACTGATAACCGACCCAGCCCTTCAGTCTGCGAGCGCCTTATGCCAGAGCCCTCGAACCCGCCCGCCGCCGCCGAAGCCTCCTGGCCCGCCGTGTCGCTGGCCCAGGCGCACGCCCTGATGACGGCGCCGGGCTCGCCGTTCGAGATGGAAACCCTGACCATCCGCGGCATCGAGACCCGCGTCTGGAAGAACGGCCCCAAGACCTTCGCCGAAATCTTCCTGGCCGCCCGCGCCTGGGGCGAGCGCACCTTCGTGGTGTTCGAGGACGACCGCGTCTCCTACGAGGCCTTCGCCCGCGCGACCCTGGTCCTGGCGCAGGACCTGTTGGCGCGCGGCCTTGAGAAGGGCGACCGGGTGGCCATCGCCATGCGCAACCTGCCTGAATGGCCGGTCGCCTATTTCGCCACCCTGCTGGCCGGAGGCGTGGCCACGCCCCTGAACGCCTGGTGGACGGGGCCAGAGCTGGAGTTCGCCTTGACCGACTCCGCCGCTCGCTTCGCCATCCTCGACGTGGAGCGCCTGGGCCGACTGGCGGATCGCCTGCCGAACCTGCCGGATCTTCAGCACGCCTATGTCACTCGCGCGCCGGAAAGCGTCGCCCACCCGAAGCTGACGCGCCTGGAGACCCTGATCGGGGTCCCCAATGACTGGTCCTCGCTCCCTGCCGACACACCCCTGCCCTCGCCTCTGCCGGAGCCTGAGGACGACGCCACCCTGTTCTACACCTCGGGCACCACAGGAAAGCCCAAGGGCGCGCTCGGCACCCACCGCAACGGCGCGTCCAACGTCATGGCCCAGGCCTTCTCGCTGGCGCGGATGTACGTGCGCCGCGGCGAGACCCCGCCCACGCCCGGCCCGGATACGCCACAGAAACGGGGCCTTCTGACCGTGCCCCTGTTCCACGTCACCGGCTGTTTCGCCGCCATGGGGCCGGGCATCGTGTCGGGCGCGCGCTTTGTGATGATGCGCCGCTGGGACCCGGAGCAGGCCTTCGCCCTGATCGAGCGCGAGGGCGTCACGCAGGCCGGCGGCGTGCCGACGGTGGCCTGGCAGCTGTTGGAGCACCCGGCGCGGGAGAACTACGATCTCTCCACGCTCGAGACCGTCTCCTATGGCGGCGCTCCCGCCGCGCCCGAACTGGTGCGGCGCCTGCGCCAGGTCTTCCCCCACGCCCGGCCAGGCTCCGGCTGGGGCATGACCGAGACCTCAGCCACCTTCACCCACCACTTCGGCGAGGACTACGAGGCCCGCCCCGACTCCTGCGGCCCCGCCGTGCCGGTCTGCGAGATGAAGGTGGTGGACGCGGAAGGCCGCACCCTGTCGCCCGGTGAGATCGGCGAGCTGATGGGCAAGGGCCCCAATGTCGTGAAGGGCTATTGGAACCGCCCGGAGGCCACGGCAGAGACCTTCGTCGAGGGCTGGGTCAGGACCGGCGACCTGGCGCGCCTGGACGAGGAAGGCTTCTGCTACATCGTCGACCGGGCCAAGGACATGATCATCCGCGGCGGCGAGAACATCTACTGCGCCGAGGTCGAGGCGGCCCTGCACGAGCACCCCGACGTGCTGGACTCAGCCTTGGTGCCGATCCCGCACCCCTCGCTCGGCGAAGAGCCGGGCGCGGTGGTGACGCTGAAACCCGGCTCCATGACCAGCGAACAGGACCTGCGCGATCACGTCGCCGCTCGCTTGGCGGCGTTCAAGGTCCCGGTGCGCGTGATCCTCCGCGACGAGCTCCTGCCGCGCAACGCCAACGGCAAGATCATCAAGCCGGAACTGAAGGCGCTGTTCGTCTAAGCAGTCCGACCGCTCGTCGCGGAACGGCTCACAAACCGGTGATCGCCGAACGGCGGGCATGGTTTCGCCACAAATCGGCGCGAACCGTGGCGATCCGTCCAGCTTGCTTTTCCCCGCTGGGTTTCCGCGCGGTCAAGACGAAGTTTGGGCGACTCATAACGTTGCTGGATAGCAACGAACCCCCCAGTACAATTCGCGCCGGTCACACACGGTGAAGTATTACGGAAAAGCAATTTGATGCGTAGTTGATACCACACGTAATATCACCTTGCCGCCTGAGTCCGGGCATTAACACTTGGACGTCGGTGCGGCCGTGGCGGGTATTCTCCGAGTTGCGAATACTTCTCCATGCAAAACGGTGTTTTATTTGCCTGCTTTTCAGGAGGGGTCTGTGGAAACCAGCTCGATGCCGACGATCCGGCTACGCGTCACCATCAGCGTGGACGTGGAAGCGACGGATTTCCTGGAGGCCGCTGAGCACCAGAAGCGCTTGCAGACTTATCTGTCGTCGCTGCGCTCCGAATATCCGGAGGCCTCGCTGTCTGTGCGGGATCGCCGCGCGCCCAGGATTGAGCGCTCCCGGCCGGTCCGCGCCATGCACGCCCGCTCCGGAAAGCTGAATGTCTACGAATGAGGCCCCCGGCGCGCGCAAGCGCGGCCGTAACAGTGTCCTTGAAGCGCTCGAGACCTTTCGCGCGCTGAACACGCCGCGTGCGTTCCACGGCATGATCCTGTTCCTCTATGTGTGCGAGAACGAGGGGCTGAACGTCTCCGAGCTCGCCTACGTGGCCGATATGCAGGTGGCCACGACCGCGCGCGTGGTGAACATCCTCTCCGGCGAGGGCGACGAAAGCGCCCTGCCCTCCGACGAGGCCCTGTTCGAGTTCCGCACCTCCACCGAGGACCGGCGGCTCAAGTTCGTGCATCTGAGCGAGCGCGGCCGGCAATTGCGCGACCGCGTCGAGCGCATCATCGCCCAGGCCAACCCCGTCCTGATCTGAGACTGACCCCTCCTGTCGCCATCGACGCCCGCCCTTGTCGGCGGGCGTTTTTGCGTTGTGGGAGGAGCATAAGGCCGGCCACGCCGGAGGCCTGAGCACACTCGACAAGCGACAGCGCGACAGGACGCCTGCGCCGCGCCACCCAAAAAAGAAGCGGCGGCCCTTTCGGGCCGCCGCTGTAGGCGGAGTTTGATCCGACTTTCGATCAGAAGTCGGCGGTGATGCCGATGAAGAAGGTCCGGCCCAGGGCGTCGTAGGTCTGCGGGAAGGTGTTCCCGTTGCCGAACGGCGGCGAGGACAGGCCGATGTTGGAGCCGTCCACGATCGGCGGCGCCTTGTCGAACAGGTTGTTGACGCCGGCGCGCAGCTGCATGCCGTCGCGGAAGGTCCAGGTGCCCGACAGGTCGAAGTAGCTGTAGGACGGGATGGACCGGTCGACGTTGTTGACGCCCAGCGGCGCGCCCGTGGTGGTGACCGCCTCGACCGAGCCGATGTAGCGCCAGTCGGCCGACAGCGACATGTGCCAGGGCGTATTCCAGGTGGCGCGGATCTTGTGGCGCCATTCCGGGGTCGGCGCGCCGAACAGGGGCGAGCCGCCGCAGCCCGGGCCGTACTTGCCCGCGCACGCCTTGATCGCCGCGCCCGGCAGGGGCTGAACGTCGAACTTGTCGGTCTTGGTGCCGACGAAGTTGAACGCGATCGAGCCATGGTCGCCCATGCCCCAATCGGCCAGCTGAGTGCGGTAGTTGCCTTCCATGTCCCAGCCGCGGGTCTGCAGCTTGCCGGCGTTGACGTTGGTCGCCGTCACGAAGCCCGCCGTCGGGCCCGTGCCGAAGATGATGCCCGTCGTGGCCTGGCGATGCACGAAGCCGCAGAAGGTGGTGTTGCCGCCGGCGCAGAGCGCGAGCGCCGTACCCGGGTTCAGGGCGCCGATGACCTTGTCGACGGTGATGTCGAAGTAGTCGACGGTGAAGCTGAAGCCCTTGAAGAAGGTCGGGGTGAACACGACACCGTACGAACGGGTGTCGGATTCTTCCGGCTTCAGGTTCGGGTTGCCGCCGAACAGGCCGCCGCACTGGGCCGAGATACACTGGATGATCGTGCCGTACTGGCCGGCCGTGACGCCCATGTTCTGACAGGCCGCGAGCGAGGCGGTCGGCGCGGCGCCGGCGCAGGGATCCTGGCCGCCGAACAGGCCGAGCGCGTTCGGGGCGAACAGCTCGGAGATGTTGGGGGCGCGGACCGCGCGCTGGAAGCTGCCGCGGAAGCGCACGTCATCGGTCGGAGCCCACTCGCCCGACAGCTTGTAGGAGTTGACGTGGCCCGAGGACGAGTAGTCCGAGGTCCGGTAGCCGCCTTCCAGCGACAGGTCCTTGGCGAACGGCGCGTCCTGGATGACCGGCACGCGGATTTCGCCGAAGACTTCCTTCACGTCGAAGGAGCCATGCACCGACGGGGTCGGGCCGCCCTGGCCGGCCAGGTCGCCCGAGCTGAACTCCTGGTCGGTGCGGTAGTCGAGCGCCTCGCGGCGGTACTCGGCGCCCAGAGCGATGCCGACGCCGTCCTTGGCCCACGGCGACTTCAGGCCGTACTTGCCCAGGTCGCCGGACACCGAAGCCGAGACGATCTGCTCGGTGGTCGAGCCTTCCTTGAAGCCCGGGGTGTCGAGGTAGGCGTTGGCCGCCGGCGTCGCGCCGTTGGCGTGGAAGACGTTGTAGGGCACGCAGTTCGGGTCGGTGCCGTCCACGAACGACTTACAGGTCGGCGTGCCGGCCACGTTCACCACCTGCAGCGAGCGGCCGAGCTTGGTGATCGACAGGTCGTGCAGATAGTTCTCGGCGTACACGGTCGTGCCGTACTGGCCGTAGATGTCGTAGGTCCAGGCGTCGGCGAAGTCACCCTTGGCGCCCAGGGTCAGACGGTAGGAGGTGTGGCGCAGGTCGTCCTGACGCGGGCCGCCTTCGACGTTACGGCGACCGATGAACAGGGTGGTCTGCTGGGCGGTGGTCAGGCCCTGCGAGGTACAGAACGCCGTCACTTCCGCGGCCGACAGGAAGGGGTTGTCGCAGTTGACCTTGAAGGGCGTGCCGAAGAAGGCGCCGGACGGCGCGATCTGGGCCACCGTGTGGTCATCCATGAACATCATCGACGAATAGACATCCATCCACGGCTTCACCTGATAGTGGGCGAAGGCGCCGGCGGTGTAGCGCTCGTCAGGGCGCTGGAAGTAGTTGTACGGCGCGAAGTTGAACTGGTTCGCGGCGCCGAACGGCGACAGGTTGCCCGCGTTGTCGACGGTATAGCTGGGCTGGCTCGGCAGCACGATCGAGACGAACCGGCCGGGGAACGAGGTCGAGGAACCGGCGCAGACGTGCGCAGCGTTGCCGACCGTCGAAACCGAGCAGTTCGAATAGTCGCGCTTGTTCTCGGTCACCGCCTGGGTGTTGCGATAGCCGGCATAGGCCGTGACGTTACCCTTGCCGTCCGGCGAAGAGGCGCCCAGCACCGCAGTGAAGTCCCACACCCCGCCGTCGGTCACATTGCCCGAAGGCGCATTGAAGCCGCGGGTCTTGTTGATGCCCTGCGAGAAGGTGTCGTCGTTGTTGTGCTGGTAGAACGAGTACTGGCTGTCGATCCGCAGGCCCTCGAAGTCCTTCTTCATGATGAAGTTGACCACGCCGGCGATGGCGTCGGAGCCATACACGGCCGACGCGCCGCCGGTGACCACTTCGACGCGGTCGATCAGGGTGGCGGGGATCTGGTTCAGGTCGGCGGCGTTGCCGGCCGAGCCCGAGCCTTGCGGGTCGCCCGGCATCAGGCGCTTGCCGTCCACCAGCACCAGGGTGCGCTTGGCGCCCAGGCCGCGCAGGTTGACCGTGGCGGTGCCGGTCGAGCCGTTCGACACGTCGTTGCCCTGAGAGGCGAACACCGAGGGCAGGCTGTTGACCAGGCTTTCGGCGTTGGTCGTGCCCTGCAGCTTCACTTCCTGGTCGTTGATGACCGAAAGCGGGCTGGTCGAGGTGAGGCCCGGCTGCGGGATGCGCGAACCGGTGATCACCACTTCCTTGACCTGAGCGGGCTGGTCGTCAGCCGCGAAGGCCGGTGCGGCGGAAAGCGCCATGAGCGCCGCCCCACCGATCATCGTCGAGGCCAACAGGCGCTCGCGAACCGTGTGTCTGTTCAACTTCATTCCTCCTGAGCGGGCCACCGACGATCAGTGCGGCCCCTTGATTCACGGAGCGGCGAAGCTCTCTTTCCCTAGCCCTTTCAGGCATAGGCGGAGCGCCGACACGGCCCGTACAGTGCAGTTTGCTATGTCCGCTCAGGAAATCGGTCAATGTTCACTTATAATACCGATGCAAATTCCACTCAGATGTAACGGTGTAGTCACATCATATATTTGTAATCACTTATAACAAGGTTATTTGTCATTTGGCGACAAACTTTGACGCCCTATGTCGACAGCCACTCAATCTGCAACGCCGCGACAAAAACCGTCACCATCCGTATACTTTAAGAACAACGATGTTGATCCAACATCAAATAGCTTTAGTCGTGCCATTTTTCGCACGGACTATTCAAATACGTCCCAATCTTTCCCAGTTCTCATTGAACCGCCTCCAGATGACGGGGATATGAAACCATCGGCGCGTCGCCGTAACGCTCGACGACACGTTCGTCGTTTGGGGGATATTATGAGACTTGATCGTAAGACGTTGCTCGCGACCACGATGATCGCGGGATTCACTGTGCTGGCGCCGACTCTCGCAGCCGCGCAGGACCAGCAGCCCGCGCCTGCCCCGGCCGCTTCGTCGAACGAAGTGACGGAAGTCGTCGTCACCGGCTCGCGCATCCACCGCAACGAATTCAATTCGGCGGCCCCGATCCAGGTGATCACCTCGGATACGGCGACGCTTGAAGGCCTCGCCACCACCTCGGAAATCCTGCAGAGCTCCTCGCTCGTCGCCGGCGCCTTCCAGATCAACAACCAGCTGACCGGCTTCGTCATCACCGGCGGCCCGGGCGTGAGCACGATCTCGCTGCGCGGCCTCGGCGCCAACCGCACCCTGATCCTGGTCGACGGCCACCGCATGGGCCCCGCCGGCGTCGGCGGCACCGTCGGTCCGTTCGACCTCAACGTCGTCCCCGCCTCGATCATCGACCGCGTGGAGATCCTGAAGGACGGCGCCTCTTCGATCTACGGCTCGGACGCCGTGGCCGGCGTGGTGAACCTCATCACCAAGAAGAACATCGACGGCGGCATCATCAACGCCTCCGGCCGCGTCACCCAGCATGGCGGGGGCGACCAGTATGACGTCAATGCCGCCTGGGGTAAGGTCTACGACCGCGGCTTCTTCAACGTCTCGGCCGACTACAGCGACCAGATGGTGCTGCGCCGCGGCCAGCGCGCCGACGTGGCCTGCTCGGCCGACTACGTCTTCAATCCCACCACCATGGCCCGCCTCGACCTGCCGCCCCAGCCGAACGGTCAGCCCGGCGCGGAGCACATGTGCTTCAACGGCGGCGCCGGCTTCTCGAACGTCATCCGCACCGGGACCTTCGGCGACGTGATCTACCCGGATGCGGGCATGACCATCCCCACGGTCGCTCAGGGGAACTCCGGCGGCGCCAACAACGCCGGGGGCAACTTCGGCGGCACGCCGACGCCGTTCGGCCTGGTCCGCCAGGCGCGCGCGGGCTTCCCGACCACCTACCTCTACGCCCACGAAACCAACGCGTTCGTCGACCGCGCGTCGATCGTCAGCCCGACCAAGCTCTATTCGCTGAACTTCCGCGGCGGCTACGACATCACCCCGACCACCGAACTGACCGTCGGCCTGCTGCTGAACCGCCGCGATTCGGATCAGTTCGGCAGCCGCCAGTTCTTCCCCAGCTTCTCGACCGCCAACCCGAACAACCCGTTCGGAACCGGCCTGGGCTCGCTGCTGCCCATCATCCCGCTGAAATCGGATAACTCGCAGCAGGTCAACTACGCCAACGCCTACGCCAGCCTGAAGGGCAAGTTCGGCGACACGGGCATCCTGGGCGGGTGGGATTGGGAGATCTACGGCCGCGCCAGCCGGTCGGACGGCACCTACCACTACGACTTCGTCTACAACGACCGCGTCAACGCCATCACCGGCGCCCAGGCCTGCAACGCGGCCCTGATCAACATCTCGCAGGGGACGACCAATCCCTGCACGACCCTGGGCACGGCGGCCTCGCCCTTCGGCGGCATCCCGCTGCTGAACAAGGCGGAACTGTCCGGCAACTTCAGCGCGGCGGAGAAGGCCTTCCTGCTCGGCAACGAAGCCGGCAAGACGACCTATGACGAGCAGGAGTTCGAGGCCACCATGACCGGTGACCTGTTCAGCCTGCCCGCCGGCAAGGTCGGCGCCGCCCTGGGTGTCGACTATCGCCACAACTCGCTCGACGACACGCCGGGCTTCAACAACCGCAACAACAACCTCTGGAGCTCGACCTCGGCCGGGATCACCAAGGGTTCGGACTCGGTGAAGGAAGTCTTCGGCGAACTGGACGTGCCGCTGGTTAAGGGCGCGCCCTTGATGCGGGTCCTGAACCTGCAGGCGTCGGGTCGCTACACCGACTACGATTCCTACGGCTCGAACTCGACCTACAAGGTCGGCCTCGACTGGCAGATCACGTCCTGGCTGCGCGCTCGTGCGACCAAGGGCACCTCGTTCCGCGCACCTGCGCTGTACGAGCTGTTCCTGGCCAACCAGACCAGCTTCCAGGGCCAGCTCGCCATCGATCCCTGCATCCAGTGGGATCAGAGCACCAACCAGACCCTGAAGACCAACTGCGCCGCGGCGGGCGTGCCGGTCGGCTACACCGCCGGCGGCTCCTCTAGCGCCCTGATCACCACGGGCGGCGGCGCGGGCCACCTGAAGGCGGAAACCTCCAAGGCCGACACCCTGGGCGTGGTCTTCACCCCCAGCTTCATCGACCTGTCGGTGGCCATCGACTACACCGGCCTGCAGGTGTCGAACGAAGTGACCCGCTTCGGCTCGGCCAACATCGCCAACACCTGCTATACGTCGACCGCCTTCCCGGCCAACCCGTTCTGTGCGTTGATCAAGCGCGCCGGCTTCAACGCTCCGGCCAATACGCTTGGCCCGGGCGGGACGAACATTCCGCAGATCACCAACGTCAACAACAGCTACGTGAACGTGGCCAACCAGGTCGAGCGCGCTATCGACCTGACCGCGCGCTACCGCCACGACTTCGACTTCGGCCGGATGCAGATCGACCTGCAGACGACCTGGGATCTGCAGAACGGCACCCAGCTGTTCGCCAGCGTCCCGGCGGTCAACTACGCGGGCACGACCTATAACTTCAAAGGCCCGCAGTTCTCCGGCAACGCCACCGTCCGCTTCGAGCACGGTCCCTGGACCGGATTCTGGGCGGTGCAGGTGATCGGCAAGGGGTCGGACCAGGACCTGGTGGCCATCAACGGCACCAGCACCCGCTACTCGACCACCTGCCAGGTGACGGCGGCCGGCGGCGCTCAACCGGTCGGCACGGTGGCGCCCTGCGCCAGCCTGGTCGGCAACAGCCCGTTCGCGGTGGTGCCGGTGCCGACTACGGTCAAGCGCTTCACGGAAATGACCGCCTACCACAACGTCTCGATCCGTCGGACCTTCGACACCTGGACCGTTGTGGCCGGCATTCAGAACCTGTTCGACGAGCGTCCGCCGTCCCTGTCCGGCGGTTTCCGGGCCGGCACCGCGGCTCTGAACGGCTATGACCTCTTCGGCCGTCGCTTCTCGCTGAACATCACCAAGAAGTTCTGATCGAAAGCATAGGCCCTTCGGGGCGCGGACTACCGGGCGGCGGGGGAAACCTCGCCGCCCTTTCTTTTGGCGGGGCATCCGGGCTTGCGCGCGGCTCCGCTCTGGGGTCGATTGCCCGCCGAGGTCGATAGGGGGAGTTTTCCATGAAGCTGCATCTGGCGCTCGCGAGCGCGTGCCTTTCGGCGATCTGCGCCGCCGCATCGTCCGCAGGCGCGGTCGAGGCTCCGACGCTGCGGCCCGACCAGGTCGCCTTCCGCGGCCTCTACAAGGAGCTGGTGGAGACCAACACCTCGCTCTCGGCAGGCAGCTGCACCCTGGCCGCCGAGCGCATGGCCGCGCGCCTGAAAGCGGCGGGTTATCCGGACAAGGATATCGACGTCTTCTCCACGGCCGATCATCCCAAGGAAGGCGGGCTGGTGGCGGTGCTGCACGGCTCCGACCCCAAGGCCAAGGCGATCCTGCTACTCGCCCACATCGACGTGGTCGAGGCCAAGCGCGAGGACTGGACTCGCGATCCCTTCACCATGGTCGAGGAGGACGGCTACTACTACGCGCGCGGCGCCGCGGACGATAAGGCCATGGCCTCGGTCTTCGTCGACAGCCTGATCCGCTATCGCCAGGAAGGCTATCGCCCCAAGCGCGACATCAAGCTGGCCCTGACCTGCGGGGAAGAGACCCTGGCCGCCTTCAACGGCGCCGACTGGCTGGCCCACAACCGCCGCGCCGAGATTGACGCCGCCTTCGCGCTCAATGAAGGCGCCGGCGGCCGCCTCGACGCCCAGGGCAAGCGTCTCTATCTGGAGGTCCAGGCCGGCGAAAAGGTGCCGCAGGACTACCGCTTCGAATCGACCAACCCCGGCGGCCACTCTTCGCGCCCGATCAAGGACAACGCGATCTATCACCTGTCCGGCGCCCTGACGCGGCTGATGGACTACGAGTTCCCGGTCCGATTCAACGACGCCACGCGCGGCTATTTCACCGAGATCGCCAAGCAGAGGCCCGGCGAGATCGGCGACGCCATCAACGCCTTGCTGAAGGACCCGACCGACGCGCACGCCGACGCCATCGTCTCACGCGACGCCGGTTGGCATTCGTCCCTGCGCACCACCTGCGTGGCGACGATGATCAACGGCGGCCACGCCGACAACGCCCTGCCCCAGCGGGCCAGCGCCATCGTGAACTGCCGCATCTTCCCCGGCGAGTCGGTGGAGAGCGTGCGCCAGGCCCTGGTCCAGGCCGCGGGCGACCCGAAGGTCTCGGTGACGGCGCTGGGAACCCCCAGCCCAGCGGGCCCGCCGCCGCCGCTGACGCCCGAGATCATGGGCCCGATCAAACAGGTCGCCGGCGAGATGTGGCCGGGCACGCCGATCCTGCCGACCCAGTCGACCGGGGCCACCGACGGCCGCTACCTGACCGCCGCCGGTATCCCCACCTACGGCCTCTCGGGCATGTTCTCGGGGCCTGAGCCCAACGGCGTGCACGGCCTGAACGAGCGCATCCGCATCAAGACCCTGATGGACGGCCGCGACTTCCTCTATCGCATCGTCAAGGTCTACGCGGGCGGCAAGTAGCGTCCGGCGCACCGCCCAAAGCAAAACGCCCTCCGGCCGGAGCCGGAGGGCGTCTTTGCGTCCGATGACGCGGCGCTTAGAGCGCGCGGCGACGGAAGATGGCGTGGTAGATCAGCAGCACGGCGATGGCGCCGATCACGGCCACGATCATGCTGTAGATGTTCAGGCCGGTGACGCCCGAGGCGCCGAACAGCGAAAATAGGAAACCGCCCACAAAGGCGCCGACGACGCCCAGGACGATGTCCATAATAAAGCCCTCGCCCGTCTTGTTGACGATCTTGCTGGCGATGAAGCCAGAGATCAGGCCGAGGATGATCCAAGCAAGAATTGACATTTTCTACTCCCACTCCGGTCCCCGAGGACCGGGGATCAACTAGGGATACTAACGACGACGCCCAACGCCGGTTCCTAAGGTCAAGCTAGTCTCGCGACGCGAGAGAAGGCGAGCACGGGAATGCTCAACAGCGCGACGGCGCCCGCGATCCAGGTCGTGGGGCCGATGCCGATCGCCTCGGTCAAGGGGCCCGCCGCCAGGGCGCTGATGGGCAGCATCAGGCCGACGCAGACCTGGAAAGCGGCGTTGACCCGGCCGATGACCTCGGGCGGGGCGGTCTTCTGCCGAAGGCTGACCGCGTGGATCATATAGACCGACAGGAAGGTGTCGCCGATCAGCTGCTGGCCGATCAGGCACACAACGCCCCAGCGCCCGACCATCAGCGAGACCGCGATCAGCAGGGCCGCGCCCATGGCCAGGGCCAGGCTGATCACCAGGGTGGGCCCGGTCCCCAGCCGCCGGGCCATGGGCTCGGCCAGCAGCGAGCCGACGAAAGCCGCCACCCCGCCCAGGCTGATCACCAGCCCGGTCGCGCCGGGCGAGAGGTGCAGGTAGCGCAGGGCCACTAGCACGTAGAAGGTCGCGAAAAACCCGAACGCCAGATAGATCACCGCTTCCACGGTCATCAGCGGCCTCAGGACCGGGTCGGCGAAGACGGCGCGGAAGCCGCTGAGCCAGGTCGAAGGCCGCGCGGCCTCGTCAGTTTCGCCAGGCGGCGCCTCGGGCCGGACCTCGCGCGTGCGGATGCTCCCCAGCGTCACCGCGGACCAGACATAGGTCAGGGCGTCGGCCACCACCGCCAGCGGGGCGCCGAGCGCCTGGATCAACAGACCCGCCACGCCCGGGCCGGACGCCTCGGCGATGGACTCGGTGGACTGCAGCTTGGCGTTGGCTTCGACGAGGCCCTCCTCGCCCACGAGGGTCGGCAGGAAGCTGCGATCGGCGACCTCGAACACTGACGTGGCTGCGCCCACGAGCGCCGCGACGACGCACAGCTGCGGCATGGACAGGCCGCCCAGCCAGGCTGCGACCGGAATGCTCAGGATCAGCACCGCCCGGATCACGTCGGCGCCGATCATCAGCGGCCAGCGGCGCGCTCGGTCAGCCCAATGACCGGCGAACAGGCCGACGAAGAAAGCCGGCGCCAGACCCAACGCCGCCAACACCGCCAACTCGTCGGGCGACGCCTTGAGCGTCAGGATCGCGATCATCGGCAGCGCGGTGCGCGTGATGCGGCTGCCGAAGGCGCTGCCCGTCTGGGCCGCCCACAGGCGCATGAAGTCGCGATGTTTCCAGAGCCCCCGGAAGAGCGCCATGGGAGCCCTCCCCAGCTGAGTTGGCCGATATGGGGCGGCCGGCCCGAAAGGCCAAGCTTGCTTGCGCGCCTGCGACTAGCGCTCGCCCGCCCAGGCCTCGATGGCCTCGATGACCCGCGGCGTCTCTTCATCGGTCCCGAAGCTGACGCGGACCGCGTCGGGCATGCGATAGCCCTTCAACCCGAAGGCCACGATGTTCCGCTGCGGCAGGAAATCGGCCAAGCCGGGCGCCTGCTCGATGAAGACGAAGTTGGTGTGGCCCAGGATCACACGCCCCGGCAGGCGCTCGGCGAGGGGCCGGAACGCCTCGATGCAGCGGGCGGTGTGGGCGCGCACCAGGGCCAGATGCGCCTCATCGCCGAACGCCGCCGCGCCCGCGACCTGCGACACGGTCGAGACGTTGAACACCGGCCGCGCGCGGTCCAGCGCATCGACCAGAGCGGCAGGCGCATGCATCCAGCCCAGGCGCAGGGACGCCATGCCCCAGGCCTTGGAGAAGGTGCGCATCACCGCGACATTGCCCTCCGGCGTCACCCACTCGTGGCCCGCGCTGTAGCCCGGGGCGGTGACGTATTCGGCGTAAGCCGTGTCCAGCACCAGCAGCACCTCAGGCGGCACGGCCTTGCGCAGCGCATCGACCGCGTCGGGGCTCATCAGCGCGCCGGTCGGGTTGTTGGGGTTGGCCACGAAGACGATGCGGGTGCGCGGCGTCAGATTGGCGGCGACCGAATCCGGGTCGAGCGCGTAGTCGATCTCGTCCGCGTCCACGACCTTGCCGCCGGCCGCCAGGGTGGCGATGCGATAGATGGCGAAGCCCGTCCGACCCACGATCACCTCGTCGCCGGGTTCCAGCAGCGCGCGGCAGGTCAGGTGGATCAGTTCTTCGGAGCCATGGCCGCAGACGATGGCCGCAGGATCGGCGCCGATCACGGATGCGATGCGCTCGCGCAGGCCCGAGGCCAGGCCGTCCGGATAGCGCTCGGGATTGGCCGCGGCCTCCGCCGCCGCACGGCGAGCCGCCTCAGGCGCGCCCAGCGGGCTCTCGTTGGCGTCGACATAGATGGCCCGCGCCGGGTCGGGCACGGCGCGGTTGGCGGGCTGGTAGCGTGGGGCGGCCAGGACGGCGGGGCGAGGCTTCAGCATGGACCGCTTCCTGAGGCGTTGTTGCGCGCGACAGGACCAATCCCGCACGATCTTTGCAAGCCTGGAGCGTCAGTGCAGCCGGATTTTCCACAGACGTGGGCGCCCTACGTCCGCACGATCTCCACCGGCAGGCCATGGAAGCGTCGCGGCGCGGCATAGGCGTTGCCGGAGTCCTCCAGGAAGGTCGGGTCCTCCAGGATGCGTCGCCACTCGCCCGGCGTCAGGCGCAGCGGGGTCAGAACCGACGTGTTCTCGAAGCCTTGGCCGCCATCGCGAAAATCCGCCAGAACCATCGTGCGTCTCCAAACCGGCGCCCCCACAGCGGAAGGGATAGCTCGACCATGTGTCAGCGGGCTTACGCTGGCGGGGCCTTTTCGCGGCGCTTTCGGGGATTGTTTGGGCGCGTGGATTTCAGGCGGAAACGCAGCCGTCAGGCGTCGTAGCTGATCACCACGCCTTCGCTGGTCGGCACGGCCTGGCAGGTGAGCACATAGCCGTCGGCGACCTCCTCCTCGGAGAGGCCGTAGTTCAGCTTCATCTCGACCGAGCCCGCGATCACCTTGGCGCGGCAGGTGGCGCAAACCCCACCCTTGCAGGCGAAGGGCGCGGGCAGGCCGGCGGCGCGGGCGTTGTCGAGGATGGCGCCCTTGGCCGGGTCGAAGGCGACCTTCAGCCGGCGCCCGTCGAGCGTCACGCTCATCTGCAGCCCGGCGGCCTTCTGCTCCAGCACCTCGGCGCGGGCCACGTCGTGGGCGGAGGGGCGCCCGACCGTGAAGCGCTCGATCAGGATGCGCTCCTTGGGCACGTTGCGGCTCAACAGGCCCTGCTCCACCGCGTCCATCATGGGCCCCGGCCCGCAGATGAAGAAGGCGTCGGTACTAGCCGGATCGACCAGCGTCCCCAGCACCTCCTCCGTCTTGGCGGCGTCGAGGCGGCCGTTGAACAGCTCGATCTCCTCCGCCTCGTCCTCAAGGAAATGGAAGACCTGCAAACGGTCCAGATAGCGGTTCTTCAGCGCCGCCAGTTCCTCCAGGAACATCACCGTGGCCGAGGAGCGGTTGCCGTAGAGCAGGGTGAATTCGCTGTTCGGCTCGGTGGCGAGCGCGGTCTTGAGCAGCGACAGGATGGGCGTGATCCCCGAGCCGCCGGCGAAGGCGACGTAGGACCGGCGGGCCGCGGGATCGAAATTGAAGGTGAAGCTGCCGTGCGGGACCATCACCTCCAGCACGTCGCCGGCCTTCAGCTCGCTGTTGGCGAAGGAAGAGAACACCCCGCCGGCGATCTGCTTGACCGCGATGCGCAACTCGCCGTCATCGGGCGAGACGCAGAGCGAGTAGTTGCGGCGGATGTCCTCTCCGTTCAGGTCGCGGCGCAAGGTCAGATGCTGGCCGGCGCGGAAGCGGAAGCGATCCTTCAGGTCCTCCGGCGCCTCCAGGCGCAGGGACACGGAGTCGGAGGTCTCGCGGCGGACCTCGGCGATGGTGAGGGGGTAAAAGGCTGTCGCGCTCATCAGTGGCACTTGAACCGGTCGAAGGGCTCCGCACAGCTCTTGCAGCGCCACAGGGCCTTGCAGGGCGTGGAGCCGAAGCGGCTGAGCTCTTCGGTGTTGGTCGAGCCGCAGCGGGGGCATTCGGCGGCGGCCTCGGCCTTCAGCGAGCCGCGTCCTTCGCCCTTCGGCGGCGGGGCGATGCCGTAGGCGCGCAGCTTTTCGCGCCCCTCGTCGCTGATCCAGTCGGTGGTCCAGGGCGGGGTGAGTTCGGTCTCGATGCCGACGCCCTGCAGGCCCGCCTGATCGAGCGCCACGCGGATCGCCGCCTCGATCGCCAGGGTCGCCGGACAGCCGGTGTAGGTGGGGGTGATACGCACCGCCGGGGCCTGTTCGTCCACGCCGCGCACGATGCCGAGATCGACCACCGAGACCGCCGGGATCTCGGGATCGGGCACGTCCTTGAGCACCTCGAACACCTGTTGGCGCAGCGGGATGGTCACCAGACCGCGTCCGGATAGGCGCGCTGCAGGAACTGCATCTCCGACAGCATATGGCCCAGGTGCTCCGAGTGGCGCCCTTCGCGGCCGCCCATCACGCCACGGCGCGGCGCGGGCCGCTCCAGCGTCGCCTCGGCCAGCATGGCGTCGATCAGATGGTCCCATTCGGGGCGCAGCGTTGACTTGTCGACGCCCACGCCCGCCTCGGCCATCGCCTGGTCGACCAGGTCCATGGCGAACAGCTCATCGACGAAGCGCCACATCCAGTCCAGGCCGTCGACCATGCGCTGCCGGCTCTCCGCCGTGCCGTCGCCCAGGCGCACGACCCATTCGCGGGCGAAGCTGGCGTGATAGGCCACCTCCTTGACCGCCTTCTGCGCGACGGCGGCGATGGCCGTGTCCGAAGACCCTTGCAGGCGCTGCAGCATCAGTTCGTGCCAGGTCGAGAACAGGGCCTGGCGCGCGATGGTCTGGGCGAAGTCGCCATTGGGCTGCTCGACCAAGAGGCAGTTCTTGAAGTCGAGCACATCGCGGCGGAAGGCCAGCTTGTCGGCGTCTCTGCCGTGTCCTTCCAGGGCGCCGGCGTGGGCGAGGAAATGCTGGGCCTGGCCGATCAGGTCGAGCGCGATATTGGCCAGCCCCAGGTCGACCTCGAGCATGGGCGCGTGGCCGCACCATTCGCCCAGCCTCTGCCCCAGCACCAGGGCGTCGTCGCCCAGGCGCAGGGCGTAGTCGATGCGCGCGCGATCGCCGCTCATCAGATGTGCTTCACGTTGTCGGGCACGACATAGAAGGTCGGGTGGCGGTAGACCTTGTCCTCCGCCGGCTCGAACAGCGGCCCGGCCTCGGCGGGGTCGGACGCAACGATGGCGGCCGAGGGCACGACCCACAGGCTCACGCCCTCCATGCGCCGGGTGTAGGTGTCGCGCGCAGCCTCGATGGCCATGCGGTCGTCGGCGGCGTGCACGCTGCCTACGTGCTTGTGCGACAGGCCGTTCTTGGCCCGCACAAACACTTCCCAGAGCGGCCATTCCTTTTTGGGATCGCTCACGCCGCGGCCCTCGCGTTGCGCTTGGCGGCATGGGCCAGCGCGGCTTCGCGCACCCAGGCGCCGTCGTTCCAGGCGTCGATGCGCGCCTTCATCCGCTCCTTGGCGACGGGGCCTTCGCCGCGCACCACGGCGTAGAACTCCTCCCAGTCGATCTCGCCGAAGTCGTGGCCGCCCTTGGCCTCGTTCCACTTCAGGTCCGGGTCGGGAACGGTCAGGCCGATGGCTTCCGCCTGGGGCACGGTCACGTCGACGAACTTCTGGCGCAGCTCGTCATTGGTGTCGCGCTTGATGCGCCAGCGCATGGACTGGGCGGTGTTTGGCGAGTTCTCGTCCGGCGGGCCGAACATCATCAAGGACGGCCACCACCAGCGGTTCAGCGCGTCTTGGGCCATGCGCTTCTGCTCGGGCGTGCCCGAGGCCATGGCCATCATGATCTCGTAGCCCTGGCGCTGGTGGAAGCTCTCCTCCTTGCACACCCGCACCATCGCCCGCGCATAGGGCCCGTAGGAGGTCCGCTGCAGCGGCACCTGGTTCATGATCGCCGCGCCGTCCACCAGCCAGCCGATGGCGCCGATGTCGGCCCAGGTCAGGGTCGGGTAGTTGAAGATGGTCGAGTACTTCGCCTTGCCCGAATGCAGGGCCTCGACCATCTCGTCGCGCGAGGTCCCCAGCGTCTCGGCCGCGGCGTAGAGATACAGGCCGTGCCCGCCCTCGTCCTGCACCTTGGCCAGCAGCACCGCCTTGCGACGCAGCGTCGGGGCGCGGCTAATCCAGTTGCCCTCGGGCAGCATGCCGACGATCTCGGAGTGGGCGTGCTGCGAGATCTGGCGCACCAGGGTCCGGCGATAGGCCTCCGGCATCCAGTCCTTCGGCTCGATGAACTCATCGGCCGCGACGCGCGCCTCGAAGGCTTCCAAGAGCGCCGGGTCCTCGGTCGAGGCGACCTGCGCTTTGGGCTTCCCCGCCTGGTTCTGAAGCTCGGTCGTGTACACGCGCGCACTCCCTGGGATTCTGGAGCGCGAGTGTAGAATTAGCCGACCGCGCGGTCAATTAATTCGGGTCAGACGCGCTCGACGACCGTCGCGATCCCCTGCCCCACGCCGATGCACATGGTCGCCAGGCCATAGCGACCGCCGGTGCGCTGCAGTTCCTCCACCGCCGTCAGCGCCAGCCTCGCGCCGCTCATGCCCAGCGGATGGCCGAGTGCAATGGCGCCGCCGTTGGGGTTCACGCGCGCGTCGTCGTCGGCGAGGCCGAGTTGACGCAGCACCGCCAGGCCCTGGGCGGCGAAGGCTTCGTTGAGCTCGATCACGTCGATGTCCGAGAGCTTCAGCCCTGCCTTGGCCAGCACGGCCTCGGTCGCGGGCGCCGGTCCCATGCCCATGATGCGCGGCGCGACGCCGACCGTGGCGGTGGCGACCACCCGAGCGCGCGGTGTCAGGCCGTGGGCCTTCACCGCCGCTTCGGAAGCCAGGATCAGGGCCGCGGCGCCGTCGTTCACGCCCGATGCATTGCCCGCCGTGACCGTGCCGTCCGCCTTGACGATGGGGCGCAGCTTGCCGAGCGCCTCGACCGAGGTCTCGCGCGGATGCTCGTCGCGGTCGACCACGACCGGGTCGCCCTTCTTCTGCGGGATGGTCACCGGCGTGATCTCGGCGGCGAGACGCCCGTTGGCCTGGGCGGCGGCCGCCTTGGCCTGGCTCCTGACCGCGAAGGCGTCCTGGTCGGCGCGCGAGACGCTGAACTCCTGGGCCACGTTCTCGGCGGTCTCGGGCATGGAATCGATACCGAAGGCGGCCTTCATCTTCGGATTGACGAAGCGCCAGCCGATGGTGGTGTCAAAGATTTCCGGCGCCCGGGCGAAGGCGGTCTCGGCCTTGCCGGTGACGAAGGGCGCGCGGGTCATGCTCTCGACCCCGCCGGCGATCATCAGCTGGGCCTCCCCGGCCTTGATGGCGCGCGCGGCGATGGAAATCGCGTCCAGGCCCGAGCCGCACAGGCGGTTGACCGTGGCGCCGGGCACGCCCTCGCCCAGACCCGCCAAGAGCGCCGCCATGCGCGCGACGTTGCGGTTGTCCTCGCCTGCCTGGTTGGCGCAGCCCAGGATCACGTCCTCTACCGCGGCCCAGTCCACGCTCGGGTTGCGCGCCATCAGGGCCGCCAGCGGGATCGCCGCCAGATCGTCGGCGCGCACGCTCGCCAGCGCCCCGCCGTAGCGGCCGATGGGGGTGCGGATCGCGTCGCAGATGAAGGCCTCGGCCATGGTTCAGGCTTCTCCGGTTGGGATCACGGGCTTGCCCAGGGCGCGGGACTGGCCCTGGAACACGGCGACGACGCGCTTGCCCGATCTGACGGTCATTTCATAGACGCCCGAGCGGCCTTCAAGGGCGCGCTCCACTGCGTCGCAGGTCAGCCGCTCACCGGCCTCGGCCGCGGACAGGAACACGATGGAAGCCGCTTGGGCCACCGTTGCGACGTTCCTGGAGTTGCAGGCATAGGCGAAGGCGCAGTCGGCCAGCGAGAACACCATGCCGCCGTGGACGATGCCGTGGCCGTTGGTCATGTCGGGCCGGACCGTCATGGCCAGCCGCGCGTAGCCCTCGCGGACCTCTTCGATCTCCACGCCCAGGGCGGGCGCCAGGCCCTCGCGCGCGAACATGTGCTCGGCGACGCGGGCGGCAAGCTGGTCGGCGGGACTGGTCATCGGCTCGGCGTGTAGCCGGTTTGCCCGACCGCCTCCACCCGCGCATCGGACGATTGTCCGACCGATCGTTCTGTTTTATCGCCGAAGCCTCCCGAACGCGGCGAGGACCCCATGGCCTATGAGACCATCCTGTTCGAGGTCGCCGACGGCGCCGCGATCCTGACCCTGAACCGGCCCGACCGGCTGAACAGCTTCACGGTCGCCATGCACGGCGAGGTCGCCGACGCGCTCAGCAAGGTCGAGAACGACCCGGCCATCCGCGCGCTGTTGTTGACCGGCGCTGGGCGCGGCTTCTGCGCCGGCCAGGACCTTGGCGACCGGGCGGTGGCGCCCGGCGAAAAGCCGGTCGATCTGGGCGAGTCGGTCGAGCGCTTCTACAATCCTCTGATCCGGCGGCTGACCGGGCTGAAGATGCCGGTGGTCTGCGCGGTCAACGGCGTCGCGGCCGGCGCCGGGGCCAATATCGCGCTCGCCTGCGACATCGTCCTGGCGGGACGCAGCGCCAAGTTCATCCAGTCCTTCGCCAACATCGGCCTGATCCCGGACTCGGGCGGCAGCTGGGTGCTGCCGCGGCTGGTCGGCCAGGCCCGCGCGCTCGGCATGGCCATGACCGGCGAGCCCGTCAGCGCCGAAAAGGCTGAGGCCTGGGGGCTGATCTGGAAGTGCGTCGACGACGAAGCCCTGCAGACCGAGGCCCGCACCCTTGTCGCCAAGTTCGCGGCCGGGCCGACCCGGGGCCTGGCCGAGACCAAGCGCCTGATCGGCACCACGTGGGGCCGCGCGCTGGACCAGGAGCTCGACCTGCAGCGCGACACCATGCGCGAGCTGGGGAACAGCGACGACTACCGCGAGGGCGTCGCCGCCTTCATGGAGAAGCGACAGCCGAAATTCAGCGGCAAGTGAACCTCGCTAGGCCGGAATCACCGCCATCGTGCAGCGCGACACGCACACCAGCTTGCCCGCCTCGTTGGTGATGCGGATCGACCAGATCTGCGTCGTCCGGCCGATGTTCTCCGGCCTCGCCTCGCCATAGACCCAGCCCTCGCTGACCGGGCGGATGTGGTTGGCGTTGATCTCCATGCCGACGCAGGCCTGCTTCGTACGATCCAGGGTGAAGTAGCAGCCGACAGAGGCCAGGGTCTCGGCCAGGACCACCGAGGCGCCGCCGTGCAGGACGCCCGCGTACTGGCGCGTGCGCTCGTCCACGGGCATGCGGCAGCGCACCCAGTCCTCGCCCGCCTCCACGAACTCGATGCCGAGCG
The DNA here is from genome assembly GCA_018241995.1 of Pseudomonadota bacterium. Classification (GTDB taxonomy): domain Bacteria; phylum Pseudomonadota; class Alphaproteobacteria; order Caulobacterales; family Caulobacteraceae; genus JAFECT01. The sequence continues at coordinate 663,445 of JAFECT010000003.1, read as the reverse complement.
TAGTGACCAGGTTGGGCCCCGGGATCGCGTTGAAGGCCTCCAGCGGGAAGTCCCCGTCGTGCCAGATGCTCATTCCACACGCTCCTCGATGCCGCCTCGCTTCCACATAGGGCGCGCCGAGGATTCGGCCAGTCCCGATCGACGAGCGGCGCGCCCCTCGCACTGTTGATCGCGCATTCGTTGACCGCGCGGTCGGCCAACGCTAGCCCTGCGCTCGGCGAGCCCCGCCCCTCTCCCGGAGACCGACCATGAAGCCGCTGAAGCTGATGAATTACGCCGAGGGCCAATGGTTCGGCGCCAGCGGCGGCCTGAGCGACGTGCTTTCCGCCATCGACGGCCAGGTGGTCGCGCAGACGGGGTCGCAGGGCCTGAACTTCAAGGCCATGACCGACTACGCCCGCAAGGTCGGCGGCCCGGCGCTGCGCGCCATGACCTTCCACGAACGGGCGCGCATGGTGAAGTCGCTGGCCGAGGCGATCATGGCCCGCAAGGAGGAGCTCTATGAGTTGTCCTCCCAGACCGGCGCCACGCGGGTGGACGGCTGGATCGACATCGAGGGCGGGGCGGGCACCCTGTTCGCCTATTCCTCGCGCGGCCGGCGCGAACTGCCGAACGACCGCATCCTGGTCGACGGCCCGCCCGAGATCCTGTCCAAGGCCGGAGGCTTCGTCGGCCAGCACGTCTTCACCCCGCTGCAGGGCGTGGCCGTGCACATCAACGCCTTCAACTTCCCGGTCTGGGGCATGCTGGAAAAGCTGGGGCCCACGCTGATCGCGGGCGTGCCTGCGATCGTGAAGCCGGCTTCCGCCACCGCCTATCTGACCGAGGCCTGTTTCCGCATCATGGTCGAGGCCGGGGTCCTGCCCGACGGCGCCCTGCAGCTGATCGTGGGCCAGACCGGCGACCTGCTCGACCACCTGACCTGCCAGGACGTGGTCTCCTTCACCGGCTCGGCCCAGACCGCGGCCAAGCTGCAGGGGCATCCGGTGATCGCGCGCGAGTCGGTGCGCTTCATCGCCGAGCGCGACAGCCTGAACGCCACCGTGCTGGGCCCGGACTGCACGCCCGAGGCCCCTGAGTTCGACCTCTTCATCAAGGAGGTGGTGCGCGAGATGACGGTCAAGGCGGGCCAGAAGTGCACCGCCATCCGCCGCGCCTTCGTGCCTGCCACCCTGCTGGATGCCGCCGAGGCGGCGCTGAAGGCGCGCCTGGCCAAGGTCAAGGTCGGCGACCCGCGCGTTCAGGGCGTCACCATGGGCGCCCTGGTCAGCCAGGCCCAGCGTCGCGACGTGCGCGAGAAGGTGGCCGAGCTGGCGCGCGAGGCCCGCATCGTGTTCGGCGATCCCGACACGGTGGAAGTGACCGGCGCCAGCGCCGACGACGGCGCCTTCCTCTCGCCGATCCTGCTGCGCTGCGACGACCCCTGGAAGGGCCAGGCCGTGCACGACGTGGAGGCGTTCGGGCCGGTCTCGACCCTGATGCCCTACACGGACCTGCAGGACGCTGTTGCTTTGTGCAATCGCGGCCAGGGCTCGCTGGTGATGTCGCTGTTCACCTACGATCCGGCGGTGGCGTCTCAGGTGGTGCTGGGCTCGGGCGCCTTCCACGGACGGCTGCTGATCGTCGACCGCGACTGCGCCAAGGAGTCCACCGGCCACGGCTCGCCGCTGCCCAACCTGATCCACGGCGGGCCCGGCCGCGCCGGCGGCGGCGAGGAGATGGGCGGGGTGCGCGGCATCTTGCATTACATGCAGCGGACCGCCCTGCAGGGGTCGCCCCGCATGCTGACCGGGGTCTCGCACCGCTGGATAGCCAATGCGCCCGAGCAGACCGATCCGCCGCACCCCTTCCGCCTGCGCTTCGGCGAGCTGGAGATCGGCAAGAGCCTGCACACTCAGGCGCGCACCATCACCCTGGAAGACATCGAGCACTTCGCCGAATTCACCGGCGACACCTTCTACGCCCACATGGACGAGGAGGCCGCCGCTGCGAACCCCTTCTTCCCCGGCCGCGTGGCGCACGGCTACCTGATCCTGAGCTTCGCCGCGGGCCTGTTCGTGGACCCGGCGCCCGGGCCGGTGCTTGCCAACTACGGCCTCGACAACCTGCGCTTCCTCAAGCCCGTGTCGCCGGGCGACGCCATCAAGGTGCGCCTGACCGCCAAGTCCAAGTCGCAGCGCAACGAGGAATACGGCGAGGTCCGCTGGGACGTGCTGGTCACCAACCAGGACGGCGAGACCGTGGCCGCCTACGACCTGCTGACCATGAACGCGATCTAGGTGTCGCGGGCGGCATCGCCTGGCGGTGAAGCAAGCCCCTCGGCCCTGCGGGCCACCTCCCCCCGCGCTGACGCTCGGGGGGGATCCACTCCGCACACCGCTGATCTTCCCCCTCGGGGGGAGGCACCGGCCACGCCGGGGATGGGGGCGTCTTCCCGACCTTCCCCGGCGCGCGCGGAAAGGGTAGGTCGGCCCTAACCCCCAACGAAAGGCTCCGCTCCCATGGGCTCGATCAACGCCGTCGTCGACCTGGCCATTGAGGACGGGATCGCCGTCCTGACCGTGGACAATCCGCCGGTCAACGCGCTCTCCGCCGACGTGCGCGCGGGCCTGGACGACGGCATCCGGCGCGCCGGTCAGGACCCCAAGGTCGAGGCGGTGGTGATCTGGTGCGCGGGCCGCACCTTCATCGCCGGAGCCGACATCACCGAGTTCGGCAAGCCGCCGCGCGACCCGTCCCTGCCGGCGTTGCTCGACACGATCGAGGCCTGCCCCAAGCCAGTGGTCGCCGCCATCCATGGCACGGCTCTGGGCGGCGGGCTGGAGACCGCCCTCGCCTCCAATTGGCGCATCGCCGCGCCAACCGCCAAGATGGGTCTGCCGGAGGTGAAGTTGGGCCTCCTGCCAGGCGCCGGCGGCACCCAGCGCCTGCCGCGCCTGGTCGGCGTGCAGCCCGCGCTCGAGATGATCACCTCCGGAACGCCGGTCGGCGCCAAACAGGCGCTCGCCATGGGCTTGGTCGACGAAATCGCCGAGGGCGACCTGAAGGAAGCCGCCCTGGCCTTCGCCCGGCGCGCGGTCTCTGAGGGACGGCCGCTCCGCAAGATCCGTGACCTCAAGGTCGACGCGACGCCGGAGGTCTTCGCCGAGTTCCGCAAGGCCAACGCGCGCAAGTTCCGCGGCTTCGAGGCGCCGGAGGCCTGCATCCAGGCGGTCGAGGCGGCCGTCTCCCTGCCCGTCGACGAGGGGCTCAAGCGCGAGCGCGAGCTGTTCATGAAGCTGGTCTCCGGCGACCAGTCGCGCGCCCAGCGCCACGTCTTCTTCGCCGAGCGCGAGGTGGCCCGCATTCCCGACATCGCCGCCGACACCCCGACCCTGCCCGTCGCCAAGGCCGGGGTGGTCGGCGCCGGCACCATGGGCGGCGGCATCGCCATGAACTTCCTGAACGCGGGCATCCCTACGACCATCGTGGAAACCCAGCAGGCCGCGCTCGACCGCGGCGTCGCCACCATCCGCAAGAACTATGAATCCACGGCCAAGAAGGGCCGCATGACCCAGGAGGATGTCGAAAAGCGCATGGCGCTGCTGACCCCGTCCCTGGCGCTCGAAGACCTCGCCGATTGCGACCTCGTCATCGAAGCCGTGTTCGAGCTGATGGAGGTGAAGAAAGAGGTCTTCGGCAAGCTCGACAGGATCGTGAAGCCCGGCGCCATCCTGGCCACCAACACCTCCTATCTTGACGTCAACGAGATCGCCGCCTCCACCTCCCGGCCCGAGCTGGTGGTCGGCCTGCACTTCTTCTCGCCGGCCAATGTGATGAAGCTGCTGGAGGTGGTGCGCGGCAAGGAGACCTCCAAGCCGGTCGTGGCCACCGCGATGAAGCTCGGCAAGACGCTCGGCAAGGTCGCGGTGCAGGTCGGCGTCTGCCACGGCTTCGTCGGCAACCGCATGCTGGCGGCGCGCCAGCGCGAGGCGCAGAAGCTGCTGGTCGAAGGCGCCATGCCCTGGGATGTGGACCGCGTCCTGCTCGACTTCGGCTTCCCGATGGGGCCCTTCGCCATGGGGGATTTGGCGGGCCTGGACCTGGGTTGGAAAAAGGAGACCTCCACCTCATCGACCATCCGCGAAATCCTCAACGAGATGGACCGGCGCGGCCAGAAGACCGGCGCGGGCTTCTACGACTACGACGAGAACCGCAAGGCCAGCCCCTCGCCGGTGGTCGAGAAGGTGATCCTGGATTTCGCGGCGAAACAGGGCGTCGAACGGCGCCAGATCTCCGACCAGGAGATCCTTGAGCGCTGCCTCTATCCGATGGTCAACGAGGGGGCGAAGATCCTGGAGGAAGGCGTCGCGCTTCGGTCCTCCGACATCGATATCGTCTGGATCTACGGCTACGGCTGGCCGGTCTATCGCGGCGGGCTGATGTTCTGGGCCGACCTGGTGGGGCCGGCCGTGATCGCCGAGCGGATGCACGACTTCCAGGCGCGGTTCGGAGACGACTTCAAGGTCTCGCCCCTGCTCGACAGGCTGGCCAAGGACGGCGGCAAGTTCGCCGACCTCAAGTGACCCTGCTGGTCCTGCTGCACGGCCTGAGCGCCACGCGCGGGGTCTGGGCGCCGATGCTGGAGATGGCCGAGGAGCGTTGGGACGGCGAAATCCTCGCCCCGAACCTGCGCGGCCACGGCCGCTCGCCGCGTGCCGACAGTTATGCGCTGAGGAGCTTCGCCGCCGACGTCGGCCAGCTTCTGGCCCAGCAGGACTTGGCTGACGGCTACGTCGTCCTGGGCCATTCGATGGGCGGGGCGGTCGGTCTCGCCCTGGCGTCGGGCCTGTTCGGGCCGCCGCCGAAGCATGTGTTCGGCCTCGGGATCAAGGTCGCCTGGACCGAAGAGGAGGCCGCCGGCCTCAAGGCCCTGGCCGAGAAGCCCGCCAAGCTGTTTGCCACCCGCGACGAGGCTGTGGAGCGCTACCTCAAGGCCTCGGGCCTAATCGGCCTGGTCGATCCCTCGTCCGACATGGCCTCGGAAGGCGTCGTAGAGGACCACGGCGGCTGGCGCCTCGCGTGCAATCCCCGAACCGCCGAAGTCGGCCCGCCGCCGATGAAGATGCTGACCACCGGGGCGCAGTGTCCGGTGTCCTTGGCCTGCGGCGAGCGGGACCGGATGGTGAGCGCTGAGCAGCTGCGGGAGTGGGACCCGGACGCTGAATCGCTGCCCGGCCTCGGCCACAATGCCATGGTCGAGGCGCCGAAAGAGGTGTGGGACTGGGTCGGGTATCGGTTCAGCGCTTCGGCCCGAACAGGCTGATCCGCGGAACCGGCAGAGCCCCCTGAGGCAGGACGCCCAGGATGGCCACCGTCAGACGGCTGCGCACGGGCGCGGGCAGGTCCGCCAAACGCTCGAACAGGAACGCTGCGTGAGCGCAACGTGTCGCCATCGGCATAGACTCTGGCGCGGTCCACAGGGTCAGCGCCGTGCGCCCCTCCGGGGTGCGCTTTGCGGCGGCGAACAGCATCTCCCAATCGGCGGCGCCCGCTGGCTCGCGCTGGACCCGGCGGGCGGGATCGTAGGTCAACAGGTCACTGGCATTGTTCGCCCACGGGGCGACCGCGCCAAGCAGTTCGGGCGTCAGCTGCATCGTGGCTTGAGGCGGTTCGCCCGAAATCAACCGACCGCAGGCCTCGGGCGAGGCGGCGTGCATCGCGCGCAACACCACCGCTTCAGCCCTCGCATTGGCCGCCAGAGATTCATCCGGCGCCGCGCCGACGACGTCGGGATGCTTGCGGATCAGGCCGACCAGGAGATCGCCGAACGCCGTTATCCCCGAGCCGTCGCCCTTCTGTAATCCACGCGCCACAGCGTCACCGGCGGCCTCGACGTCCTGCGGATAGGCCGTGTGCAACCGGCGGAGCGCCGGGCCAAAGTCGCTCATCGACTCGGCCAGCTGGGTGATGCTCTTGCCGGTCATTTCGCCCGTCCGGTTGAGCGTCTTGGTCAGGGGCAGAATGCTGGCCAGATAGCGGCCGGGCACGCCCGACTGCATGGTCGAGAGGCTGCGCATCAGAGCCAGCATGGTGTCGCACTGCGCCGCCGGCGGCAGAGAGAACAGGGTCCCGCGCACGAGGGCGTCGATCGCCCTCGGGTCGCCGCCGTGGCGAGCCATGTCCACAGTCACCTCACGCACATCCTCAGCAGTCAACTTGCCGCGCTCCAACGGCGTGTCGCGACCGGACTGAATCATGTTCAGCAGGGCGACCCGCTGGCTGGTGCGCCACTGGTCGGCCGCGGGGCTGCGCGGGTCCGCGGGCAGGCCGGCGTGCTGGACCGAATAGGCGCAATGCTCCACGCTCTCGGCCCTCATGCGCTCATAGTGCGCCAGCTGCGAGCGGGCGAAGGCGCGCATCGCCTCGTCTGAGGCCAGGGGCGCATAACCCACGTTCTCGGCGTAAAGGGCGTTAACCCGCTGTTCCAGATCAACGACCAGGGCGTGGGTGTAACCCTCGGTGCGCGCACGGTGCGCGATGTCGACGAAGATCGCGTGGATCTCCTTGGGAAAGACTCGCTCATACGCGCGCCATTCCTCACCCTTCTCGCCCTCCTCGAACACGCTCAGCAGGCCGTCGTCGTCGATCCCTTCGTGCGACGGCGGGGGCGCGGCCTTCAGCGGCTGCGGCGGCATGACCCGGAGCTGAGGCGCGGGCGGGGGCGCCGCCAGGGCGACGTGCGGCAGGCTCAGGCTCGCGGCGACGAACACGGCGGTCAGGCGCGCGATCATGAATTCCCCCAAGGTACGCGTGAACGGATATACGGCCCCGCTCGCACCCTAAGCGGTTGCAGCCCCGACGACATCCCCCTTCGTGCCCGGGGTGTGAGCCCTCAGCGGGTATAGGCCTCCACCAAGGCCTCCGCCGCCTTGGGCAGCGCCTTGGCCGGGCCACCGGCGCCGAACATCTGGCCGGACGCGTAGACACCCTCGATCAGCAGCAGCAGGGCGTCGCCCAGGCCATCGTGGTCGTGGGCGCCCATGCCGCGCGCCATTTCTCGAAGCCTCGCGCGCAAAGCCGCCTTGTTGCCCTGGGCTACGCGGCGCGCCGGATGGCTGCGGTCGGGGAATTCAATGGCGGCGTTGGTCAGGCCGCAGCCGCGGTAGCCGTCGACCGTGGCCCGCTCGGCCAGGCCCTCCATCCAGGCTCGGAGTTGCGCCCGCGGATCGCCGGGATGGGCGTGGGCGGCCTGCTCGAACCGGTCCCAGAAGCGCCAGTCGTAGTCCCGCAGATAGTCGGCGGCGAGTTCGTCCTTGGAGCTGTAGGCGCGATACAGACTGGGCTTGGTCACGCCGGCGCGGGTGACGATCTCGTCTACGCCCACGGCGCGGATGCCCTCGCGGTAGAATAGTTCCTGGGCCGTCGCCTTGATCTTGTCGGCGGCCTTTTGCGGTTTAGCAGAGCTATCAACAGCCATCAGAATTCCGCCTCTTGACGAAGGTACCGATCGGTACGTATCTGGTGTTCAAACGTACCGGTCAGTCACATGCCATATATAATCCGTTCCCTCGGTTCGCGCTACGCCTTCGTGGTGGCCGGCGTCATCTTCCTGTCCCTGATGGTGTCGGCGGGCCTCCGCTCGACGCCGGGCGTGCTGCTGATCCCGCTGGAGAAGGCGTTCGGCTGGTCGCGGGGCGAGGTCTCCCTGGCCGCGGCGATCGGCATCTTCCTCTACGGCCTGGTCGGGCCCTTCGCGGCGGCGCTGATGCAGCGGTTCGGCATCAAGCGCACCCTGGTGGCGGCGTTGCTGCTGATGGCCGCCTCCTCCTTCGCCAGCACCCTGATCACCGAGACCTGGCAACTCGTCCTGACCTGGGGGGTGTTCTCCGGCCTGGCCACGGGCTGCGTGGCCACAGTCCTGGGCGCGGCGGTGGTCAATCGCTGGTTCGTGAGGCGGCGCGGCCTGGTCATGGGCCTGCTTTCGGCCTCGGCCGCGACCGGCACCCTGATCTTCCTGCCGGGCCTGGCCTGGCTGGCCGAGCACTCCGGCTGGCGTGCGGTCGTGATGGCCGTCGGCGCGGCCGCCCTGGTCCTGGCGCCCATCGCCCTGATCCTGATGCCCGAGAGCCCTGAGCGCGCCGGCCTGAAGCCGTTCGGCGCCGAGGCCGACTGGGCCCCGCCTGCGCCCTCCACCGGCAATCCCCTGGCCGCGGCCATCGGCGGCCTGGTCGAGGCGGTGAAGCGGCGCGACTTCTGGCTGCTGTTCGCCACCTTCTTCGTCTGCGGCTTCACCACCAACGGCCTGGTCGGCACACACCTGATCTCGCTCTGCGCCGACCACGGCCTGCCGGAGGTGCGCGCGGCGGGACTGTTGGCCCTGATGGGCGTGTTCGACCTGATCGGCACCACCGCCTCGGGCTGGCTGACCGACCGGTACGATCCCCGGAAGCTGCTGTTCGCCTACTACGGCCTGCGCGGCATCTCCCTGATCTACCTGCCGTTCTCGGATTTCTCGGTCACGGGCCTATCGGTGTTCGCGGTGTTCTATGGCCTGGACTGGATCGCCACCATCCCGCCGACCCTGCGCCTGACCACCGAGGCCTTCGGCGAGAAGCGCGCGCCCATCGTGTTCGGCTGGATCGTTGCCGGACACCAGCTGGGCGCCGCCTCCGCCGCCCTGTTCGCCGGGGTGATGCGCACCATGGAGGGCCGCTACCTCGAAGCCTTCGTCATCGCCGGCGCCACCGGGATCGCGGCGGCGGGCATGGCGCTGCTGGTCGGCTGGAAGCCGACGCCTGCGGAGGGCATGCTGGCGGTGGAGTGAGGCCGGGATTGCGCCGCGGCCCGGCTTGCGCCACTCCAGGCGCGTGAACGCCAAGTCCCCAGACGCCTCGACGCTCGACCCCGCCGAACGGCTGTCGGTCGAGGAGCTGCGCGCGCTGCAACTCGAGCGGCTGCGCTGGAGCCTGGGCCACGCCTACGCCAATTCCGTCCACTACCGTGAGGCGTTCGACGGCGCCGGGGTGAAGCCCGATGACTTGCAGTCGCTGGCCGACCTCTCCCGCTTTCCCTTCACCACCAAGGCCGACCTTCGGGCGCGCTATCCGTTCGGCTTCTTCGCCGCGCCGATGACCGAGGTGGCGCGTATCCACGCCTCCTCCGGCACCACCGGCAAGCCGACGGTGGTGGGCTACACCCGGGCCGATCTCGAGGTCTGGTCGGACCTGATGGCCCGCTCGATCCGCGCGGCCGGCGGCAGGCCGGGGATGAAGGTCCACGTCGCCTATGGCTATGGCCTCTTCACCGGCGGCCTGGGCGCGCACTACGGGGCCGAGCGGCTGGGCTGCACGGTGATCCCGATGTCGGGCGGCCAGACCGAGCGGCAGGTCCAGCTGATCTGCGACTTCGAACCCGACATCATCATGGTCACGCCCAGCTATCTGCTGGCGATCCTGGACGAATTCCGCCGCCAGGGGATCGATCCGCGCGCCACCTCACTGAAGCTGGGCCTGTTCGGCGCCGAGCCCTGGACCGAGGCCATGCGCCGAGAGATCGAGGACGCCTTCGCCATCGACGCGGTCGATCTCTACGGCCTGTCGGAGGTGATGGGGCCCGGCGTGGCCTGCGAGTGCGTCGAGACCAAGGACGGCCCCACGATCTGGGAGGACCACTTCTGGCCCGAGATCGTCGATCCCGAGACCGGAGAACCCTTGCCCGACGGCGAGGAGGGCGAGCTGGTCTTCACCTCCCTGACCAAGCAGGCGATGCCGGTGGTCCGCTATCGCACCCGCGACCTGACACGCCTCTTGCCCGGGAGCGCACGGCCGATGCGCCGCATGGCCAAGATCACCGGCCGCTCGGACGACATGCTGATCATCCGCGGCGTCAACGTCTTCCCGACCCAGATCGAGGAATTGGTGCTGCGGTGCGAGGCCTTGAGCCCACACTTCCTGCTGGAGCTCAGCCGCCCGGACCGCATGGACGAGCTCAAGGTGCTGGTCGAGGCCAAGGATCAGGTTTGCGACTGCGAGGCGGAGGCCGCGCGCCTGCAGGCCCTGATCAAGGAGCTGATCGGCGTCAGCGCGGCGGTGGAGGTAACCGCGCCGGAGACCTTGCCGCGCTCCATGGGCAAGGCGGCCAGGGTCAGAGACCTCCGATGATCCGCAGAGGCGCGGTCCCGCGCGCTGCCCGCGCCATGCGGCGCGCCCGACGCAGGTGATGTAGCCCCGCCCTAGCCCGGCTTCGCGCCCTTGGCGTGGGTGGTCGCCGCGTGAATCTGGGCCACCTGGGTCGACAGCTTGGCCACGTCGCGGGAGACCTTGAGCAGGGCCTTCATCAAGTCGTCCAGCCGCACAAGTTCGCCCATGCTAGAGGGGTCCGGCGGCGGCGGCTTGGGCGCCCCGCCCGGCGGCGACGGCGGGGGCGGCGGGGCGCCGCCGTCCGGCTCGAACACCCCCAGGCGGATCTGGCGGATGATGTCGACCATCACCGCGGGCTGTTTCTTCAGGTCGATGACCGTCCCGTGGCGCTTGATGATGCGCTGGACGATCTGCTCGTCGTTCATGGCCGTCTCTCCTCGGTGGCTCTGATGGAATTGGCCCGAGCGCCGCGGACCGGGCGCTCGCGGATCCAGTTGACCAGGGTCAGCTTCCGGCCGCGGCGGACCGGCAGGCTGGCGTGCAGCATGGCCATGTCCTCGCTGCCGTCAGGCAGCAGGTTACGGAAGAACAGCAGCCGGCCCGGTCGCGCCGCGACGGTGAGGTCGCGCTCGGGGAAGTGGGTGCCGCCCCCGCCCGCCGGACAGCGCAGGTACAACACCAGGGTGGCGCGCCGTTCGCCCGCGGGCTCGTCGCGGCAATGGCCGAAGTCGTAGTGGTCGTCGAAGTATTGGCCGGGGCCATAGCGCGTAGCCTGCCAGCCCTCGAAACAGTCCGGCGGCTCGCCGAGAATCCGCTCCACCCGCCGCTCGATCCGGCGGACCTCGGTCATCAGTTGCAGCGTGAACCAGCGCTCGGTGGTGGTCTCGCTAGCGCGCCAGTCGCTCCGGCCCGAGCGCCAGCCTCCGTCCGCGTCGCGCGACACCACCAGGCTCGGCCACCAGAAGCAGTATTCGAGCTCGCTCAAGATCGACGTACGCGCGCGCTCGCTGACGAAATCGTCGATCCATTCGATCTCGTCGATACCCGCGCGGCGATGACGTTTCACGCCGCCTCCAAGACCAGGGGCGCGAGCAGGCGGTCCTCGTAGGCCTGCAGCGAGCGCGCCGATCCGAGGCCGAAGTCGCCGCTGGTCTCACCGCTCAGCAACCGGCGGATGCGCTCCAACGCCTTGCGATGGCGCAGGTGCCAATCAGGATGGTCATCCCAATGGGGTACGCGAGAGTTGCGGTTGTAGCAGTGCCAACCCACGACGCGGTGCGGGTGATACATGTCGTACCCGCTGGTGAAGGCGCGCGCGCCGATCAGCACTTCATCTCCGAAGAAATATATGTCCGGGTCGAAGCGCAGCTCTTGGTTCAGAGCCCCACGGGCGAAGATGAAATGCAGCGACGCGAAGTCCGCCTCGATCGGGCCCGCCAGGGTTTTCCAATAGGGAATGGGGCAGCTGGTCAGCCGCAGCAACATCCCTTGCTCGCGTTGCAGCGGATAGATCTTGAACGGCTGGCTGCTGCGGTAGGGCAGCGTGATCAGCGGGTCGTAGGCCGGCAGGTAGGCGGTCAGCATCGGCTTGGCCACGCCCGCCTCTTCAAGCCCGCGGTGCATGTCGACCAGCAGCCTGTCCCAGCCGCGCACGAAGCGATGATGGGAGTCCAGCAGCAGGGTGTAGGCCTCGCCAGCCCAACGCTGCTGCAGCAGGCTACGGGCCCAATTGCAGCCCTGGCTCCCGCCGCTCGGGACGGCGACGATGTCCAGATTGGGCAGGCGCTGAACCTTCCGCGCCAGAGTCTCGCCCTCGCCGTACTGCCACAGCACCGCTGTGCGCACACGCTCCGGCGCTTCGGCTTTGGCGTAGAGGTCGATCAGCGTCGCGCTGAGTTCGCTGTCGCGGTAGGCTGGAATCTGAACGTAGATTCTCTCCATGCCCCAACCCGCCCTACCGGAAGCCGTCCGGCGGACAATTCCTCATAGGTAGAGCAGTGAGTCAATGCTCGGCAATGTAGCGATGGACGTCGGCGGGCGGGCAATCGGGACCAATCTCAAATCCGGCATGCCCTCGACCCATCATCCCCCCATTGCTAGGCAACAGTCCCACCCTTCCTTTGCCTCGCTCTGCGGGGGCGGGTTGGGCCCACGCCGAGGACGCGTGGCGGCGTGAGGCAAGGATTCGAAGCATGATCCGCTGGGAGCACCTCGACACAGCCACGGTTCCCGGCGACGGCGGCGAGCTGAAGCTCATGCGGCGCGGGACCGAGTATTCGATCATGGCCGGCTCCATCGAGCTGATGAACAGCCGGGTCTCGGGCTCGGAAAAGGCGCTCGCGACCCTGACCTGCGAGCGGCTGAAGGATCGACCTGCGCCGCACATCCTGATCGGCGGCTACGGCATGGGCTTCACCTTGCGCGCGGCGCTGGAGGCCCTGGGTCCGAAGGCCAAGGTCACGGTGGCCGAGCTCGTCCCCGCCGTGGTCGCCTGGGCTCGCGGGCCAATGGCGCACCTCTCCGGCGCCAGCTTGGATGACCCGCGCCTGATCATCCGCGAGGGCGACGTAGGCGCGGTGATCGCCGAGGCCGAACGGACCTATGACGCCATCCTGCTGGACGTCGACAACGGCCCGGCGGGCCTGAGCCGGGCCGGCAACGACCGGCTCTATGGGCCTTCGGGCCTGGGCGCGGCGATACGAGCGCTTAAGCCGGGCGGCGTGCTGGCGGTCTGGTCGGCGGTGCAGGACACGGCCTTCACAAGACGCCTGCGAAACGTGGGCTTCAAGGTCGAGGAGCTGACCGTGCGCGCCAGCGGCGGTCGCCGGGGCGTGCGCCATGTGATCTGGATGGCGACGCGGGCCTGACCCTCAAAAAGACTGGAACCACGAACCTCACGAACGACACGAACGAGGCCTTCGGCCTCAGGAATTGAGAGCGTGCAGCTACGAGTCCGTTGGTCGAGCCAAGCGCTGTGTTCGTGCTGTTCGTGAGGTTCGGGGTTCAAAAACCCGGGTCCCGCTTGCGCGGGGACGAGCGGAGTTTGAGATCAGACCTCCCACCCCTCCAGCACCTCGACGAACCGCGTCAGCCAGGCGTTGGTCTGGTGGCCGTCGATGGCGCGGTGGTCGATGGTGAGCGAGACATAGGCCATGGGGCGCACCTGGATCGTGTCCACGCCATCGACCTCGCGCACCACCACCCGCTTCTCCAGCTTGCCGACGCCGAGGATCGCCGACTGGGGCTGGTTGATGATGATCGGCGCGGCCACCAGCGAGCCCGAGACCCCGTGGTTGGAGATCGAGAAGGTGCCGCCCTTCACGTCGGCGGGCGTTAGCTTGTGCAGCCGCGCACGCTCGGTCAGGTCGCCGAGCTGGCGGGCGATCTCGAGCAGGCTGAGCGTCTGGGCCTTCTGGATCACCGGCACGATCAGGCCCTGGTCACCCAGCGCCACGCCGAGGCCGATGTTGGCGTCCTCGTAGACTTCTAGCCGGTCGTCGAACCAGCGGCTGTTGACGTTGGGCGAGACCTTCATGGCCTCGGCCGAGGCCGCGATCAGATAGGCGGTGTAGGTCAGGTTCACGCCCTGGCGCTCGAACTCGGCCTTGTGGGCGCGGCGGTGGGCCATGATCCGGCTGAAGTCGGCCTCGAAGACGGCGGTCACGTGCGGGGCCACGGTCATGGAGTGGACCATGTGCTCGGCGATGCGCCGGCGCATGGAGTCGTGCGGGATCGCGGTCACGCCGCCGGAGGAGACGGGCTTGGCGGGCGCGGACGGGCGGGCGCTCCTCGACTTGGCGGCGGCCTCAACATCGGCCCGGGTCAGGCGGCCGTCGCGGCCGGTGCCCTTCATGCCGGTGGGGTCCAGCCCCTCCTCGATCAGCAGGCGCCTGACCGAGGGCGACAGGCGCAGAGCCGGGTCGAAGCTCGCGATGGAGCGCTTGGGGTGCGAGGGCCAGTCGAAGCTGGGCTCGGCCGCAGCGAGGGCCGCCGTGGCGGGCGACTCCAGCGCAGCCTTCGCGGGCGCAGCCTTGGCGGGCGCGGCTTTCGCGCCTTCCGAAGACAAGCGCCCAAGCAGCGCGCCGGGCTCGGCGTCGGCGCCGGCGTCCAGCACGATCTCGGCCAGCACGCCGGCGGCCTCGGCGGCGACCTCGACCGCGACCTTGTCGGTCTCGAGCTCCACCACCGGCTCGTCGACGCGCACGGCGTCGCCGACCTTCTTCAGCCACTTGCGCACCACCGCCTTGGTGCCTTCCTGCTCGATGGGCGCGCGGATGTCCGTGGGAGCGCTCATCAGTAGGCCGCCAGGGCTTCGATCTTGGCCGCAATCTGCTCGACCGAGGGTACGACCGCATCCAGCAGGATCGGGTTATGGGGGCTGGGCACGTCCGGCATGGTCAGGCGCACGACGGGCGCGTCCAGGTCGATGAAGGCCTCGTCGGCCACGACCGCGGCGATCTCGGCGCCGAACCCGCCGGTCTTCAGGTCCTCGTGCACGATCAGGCAGCGCCGCGTCTTGCGCACCGAGGCCAGCACCGTCTCGCGGTCCCAGGGCATCAGGGTTCTGAGGTCGATCACCTCGACGGAGCGGCCGGATTGCTCCGCCGCCTGCTCCGAGCGCTCCACCATCGCCCCCCAGGTCACGATGGTCAGCTCAGTCCCCTCGCGCGTCACCTTGGCCTTGCCGAAGTCCAGCACATAGTCGTCGCCGGGATAGGGCCGGCGCGCCCAGGCGGCGTCGAGCATGGCGCGGTGCTCGAAGAAGATGGTCGGGTCGTTGCCGCGCAGGGCGGCGCGCAGCAGGCCCACCGCGTCCGCCGCATTCGACGGCGCCGCCACCCGCCAGCCCGGCGAGTGGACGTACTCCACCTCGTTGGTCTGGCTGTGCCAGGGGTCGCCGCACTTGAAGAAGCCCACCGGCATGCGCACCACGATGGGGGCTGCGAAGCGGTTGGCGGTGCGCCAGCGCATGGCGCCGCAGTCCGACAGCTGCTCCTTGGCGGGCTCGGCGTACTTGCGGAACTGGATTTCCGGCGCCGGGACCAGGCCAGCGAGGGCCATGCCGACGGCGCGGCCGATGATGCCCTCTTCCGACAGCGAGGTGTCGAACACCCGGTCGGCGCCGAACTTCTCCTGCAGGCCCAGGGTCACGGCGTGGACCCCGCCCTTGGGGCCGACGTCCTCGCCGAACACCAGCATCTTCGGATTGGCCGCGAGTTCGGTCTCCAGGGTCTTGCGGATGGCGGCGCCCATGTTGATGCGCTGGCCGCTTTCCTCGGGCTCGGAGGCGGTCAGAGGCGGCTGATAGCCCTCGACCCACTGGCCGCCCTGGGTCTGCATCTCGCCGTCGAAGAAGACGTGGCGGGCGATTGTCGCGGGGTCGGGCTGGGCCCGCTGTTCGGCGCGGCGCAGGCAGTCCTCGACCGTGCGCTTGGCTTCGGCGCCGATCTCCTCCCATTCGCCCTCGTCCATCAGGGCGGGCACCAGGAAGTCGTGCAGCTTGGGCAGGGGATCGCGCGCCCATTCCGACGCGACCAGGTCCTGGGACTTGTAGGCCTGGGTGTCCTGGGCCGAATGGCCCTGCAGGCGCGGCACCGTCAGGCGCAGCAGGCAAGGCCCCTGGCGCCCCCGCACGTGGCTCAGCGCCTGTTTGATCAGGCGCGCCGCCTCGGCCGGCTCGGTCCCGTCGCCGGACAGCACTTCCAGGTTCTTGAAGCTCTTCAGATTGGCGGCGATGTCGGCGCCGGGCGTCTGCAGGGTCGAGGGGGTCGAGATGCCGAAGCCGTTGTCCTCGATGAAGAACAGCATCGGCAGCTTCAGCGTCGTGGCGATGGTCAGGGCCGACCAGAAGCCGTTGGTGGCGCAGGACGCGTCGCCCCCCAGCACCACGCCGATGGCGTCGCGCCAGGCCGGGTCGTTCAGCACCTTGCGCCGATACTCCGCCGCCTGGGCCCAGCCGACCGTGGGCGTGTATTGCGCCCCCACCCCGCCGCACATGGGCAGCGCCGAGGCGCCGTGCGGGTTGGGGTAGTTGAACACCACCCCGATGTCGCGCCCGTCGGAATAGCCGCCCGCGCGCATCATGTTCGATCCCAGCGCATCGGCCGGATCGACGCCCAGCGCCAGCAGCATGGGCCGGGAGCGATAATAGCCGCAGGCCGCGTCGTTCTTGTCGGTCAGCTTGGAGCCCAACAGGATCTGCGCCAGATCGTGGCCGCGGGCCGAGAACTGGTAGAGCACCTTGCGCTCGGGCACGAGCGTGCCCTCTTCGAGCGCATCGAGCGCGCGCGACAGATGCACCAGATAGGCGGCGCGACGCCAGTCGAAGTCGGGATCTGGGCTGTTGGAGCCGGACACTGAGCCTCGCGCGGAGTCTTTGGCGGCGGACGCGACTTCGGCCATGTGACTCTCCCTGGGCTCGGATTTATTGACCGCTCGGACGGCTAATTATCAAGCCCTTTCGGCGCCCGGCAGACAGACGCCTCGAACCGCGCGAGAGTTCAAGCGGGATTCGCGAGGGCCGGATGGCGCGCAAACAGGCGGCCGACTATGAGCAGAGACGCGAGGCGATCGTCGATCACGCCGCGCGCCTGTTCGCCTCGCGCGGCTTCCTGGGCGCCTCGGTGGCCGACCTGGCCCAGGCCTGCGGCGCCTCCAAGTCCCTGATCTACCACTACTATCCCTCGAAGGAGGACATCCTGTTCGAGGTGATGGACTCCCACCTACTGCAGCTGACCGGGGCGGTGGAGACGGTGACGGGCTCCCAGGCCCCGGCCGAGCGCAAGCTGCGCGACCTGACCCACCGCTTCATGGGTCTCTACGTCGGCGCCGCGGACCGGCACAAGGTGCTGCTGAACGACCTGAACCACCTGCCGCCCGAGCGCCGGGCGATGATCGTCACCCGCCAGCGCGCCCTGATCGACGCGGTCCAGGCCCTGATCGCCGCCGTGCGCCCCGACCTGGCCACGCCCCGCGCACGCCGGCCCCTGACCATGCTGTTCTTCGGCATGATCAACTGGACCCACACCTGGTTCGACCCCAAGGGGGCCGCCTCGTCGGATGAAGTCGCGGAGTTGGCGGCGGAGCTGATCCTGGGCCGCACGCGCTGAGCGGAGCGCCCTTGAATCGCCACAAGCAGGCCTCGAGTATGCGGCTAAGCTTGCATCTAGAGGATGCGCCGGAGCCGCCGATGAAGCCTGTCGCCCTCGCCTGCCTTGCTCTCGCCACCCTGATCCTGGGCGCGTGCCACTCGAAGGATGGCGGGTGGTCGCCTTTGGGAAACAGCTCACGCGGGCGCTATCTCGGCGTCGGCATCTATCGTCCGGAGAAGGCCTGGAGCCGGCTGGCCGATGCGAACGTCGGCAATGGCGCGGCGGCCGGCGCCCGAACGGCGGACGACCAAGCCGTGATCGTGCTGGTCGACAGTGTGACGGGCGAGGTGCGAGCGTGCGGCGATCTCAGTGGCTACTGCATCGGCATGAACCCGTGGCGCAAAGACCTTGCGAAGAGCCAGATGACGCCGGTGATCCTGTCCCCCGACACCGAGGGGGAAGGAACGCCGGCCGCATCCAAGTCGAAATAGTCCCACCGCGATGTCGGGGTGAAAAGGCGGCGCGCGTCCTCAGGGTGACTTGAGGAGCAAACCCATGGTGCAGGCGCCTTCCAGACGACGCGTGATTCTCGGAGTCGCGGCCTTGACGAGTGCGGCTGCGGCCTCGCCGTCGTTCGCCGCGCCCGTACTTGACCGGAGACCCGCCATGACCGCCAAGGCTTTCACCGACACCGGGCTCGCCCAGATTCAGAATGGTCTGCAGCGCCACGTCGCCGCCGGCTACGCGCCGGGGATGGCCGGCCTGGTCAGCCGCGGGGGCGAGACCCACGCCTTCGTGCTGGGACGGACCGCCTTCGAGGGCGATCACGCCATGGCGCGCGACAGCCAGTTCCGCATCGCCTCCATGACCAAGCCCTTCACCGCGGCCGCCGCCCTGATCCTGGCCGAGGAAGGCAAGCTCAGGCTGGAGGAGCCCGTCGACCGCCTGTTGCCGGAACTGGCGAACCGGCGGGTGCTGAAACGCCTGGACGGGCCGCTCGACGACACGGTGGCGGCCGGGCGCCCGATTACTGTGGAGGACCTGCTGACCTTCCGGTGCGGCTGGGGCATCATCTTCGCCGACCCCGCGACCATGCCCCTGCTCAAGGCCATCACCGACCAGAAGCTGGTCGGCTTCGGCATGCCCGACGCGGCCAATCCGATGAAGCCGGATGAATGGATGAAGCGCCTGGGCGCCCTGCCCCTGATGTACCAGCCCGGCGAAAAGTGGGCCTACACCACCGGCTCCGACATCCTGGGCGTACTGGTCGCGCGCGCGGCGGGCCAGTCGCTGGGCGAGGTGTTCCGCACCCGCCTGTTCGAGCCCCTGGGCATGACCAGCACGGCCTTCCACGGGTCGCCCGACCGGCTCGTCGCCGGCTACCTCGCCCAGGACGGCAAGATCTCGATGTACGACGCCCCCGACGGGGCCTGGTCCAGGCCGCCGGCCTTCGAGGCGGGAGACTCGGGCCTCGTTTCCACCGCCGACGACTTCGCCGTGTTCGCCCGAATGCTGCTGAACGGCGGCCGGCACGGCGAACGGCAGGTGGTCCCGGCCGCGGCCGTGCGGGCCATGACCGCCGACCATCTGACCCCTGCTCAGCGCCGCGGCGACATGATCCTGCCCAAGGGGCACGGCTGGGGCTACGGCGTTTCGGTGGTGGTCGAGGCGGACGACGAGGGGATGAAGCCCGGCGTTTACGGCTGGAACGGTGGGTTCGGGACGACCTGGTTCAATGATCCCAACACCGGCCTGACCGCCATCCTGCTGACCCAGCGCTTCTTCGACAGCCCGGTCATGCCCCAGGCGCATGCCGAGTTCCGCAAGGCGGCCTACCGCGCCCTCGCCTGAGCGGCGATGCGCTCAGCGACCGCCTGACGATAGCTGCGGCTGAGACGCAGGGTCCTGCCGTCGCGCAGGGTCAAGGTGGCGTCACCGTTCGACAGAGGCCGCAGCGCCTCGATGCGGTCGAGCGCCACCAGCATCCGCCGATGGATGCGCACGAAGCGGGCGCCCTCCGGCCCCTGCTCGAAGCGCGCCAGGGTCTCGCGGATCAGGTGGCTGGCCGCGCCGACGTGTAGGGCCAGGTAGTTGCCCTGGGTCTCGACCCAGTCGATGCGCGCGGGATCGACCACATCGACCCGGCCGCGCGCGCTGACCAGGATGGGGGCGGCGGCGACGGGAGCCTGAGCCTTCGCCCGTCTCGCCCGGACCACCTGCACGATCGCGATGAAGGCGGCCATGCAGTAGACCAGCAGCGCCCAGTTGTCGGTCACGGTGCCGACGATCTCGGCCGTCGAGGGCGAGCGCCCGTGCCCGAACCACCAGGCCGCCGGGAAGCAGGACGCCACGATCAGGCCCAGCGCGAGCAGGCCGACCGCCAGCGCCAGGATCGCCCCGTTGCGCCACAGCGCCCGGCCCTCCAGCGGGAAACGCTTGATCAGACGGAACAGCAGGGGCGTCACCGCCGCGCCCATCAGCGCGGCGGCCAGCAGGCGCGGAACCTCGTGCCCGAGGCTGAGCGGCGTCCCAGCGTCGGCCGCGCGGATCAGGTTACCGGGCTCCAGCGTCAGCAGGAACACCAGCCAGTGCGCAAAGCCCAGGGCGCTTTGGGACAGCCATGCGGGCAGTCGCGGCGGGACCGGTTCGGCAAGGTCGAAGGTGCTCATGGCTTGAGTGTGTGGCGGCGCTCGCAGTGCGTCCAGAGGCGGGCGCCCGCGAAAAGTGACGAAGCGGACCCGACCGGGGACGAGCCGCGGCCTTGCCCAATGGAAAACCGGCCCGCGCCGAGCCAGCCTTCGGGCGAACCGACAAGGGGAAGCGTGATGTCGAGGATGTGGCCGCTGATCGGCGTGTTGGCTCTGGTCTGGAGTCTGGCGAGCGGGGTCTGCGCGCAGCCGGTCAGGACCGAGGCGGGCGCCTTGCAGGGCGTGCGCGAAGGCGCGGTGACCGTGTTCAAGGCCGTGCCCTACGCCGCGCCGCCGGTCGGCGACCTGCGCTGGCGCGAGCCTCGCCCGGCGGCGCGGTGGAAGGGCGTGCGCAAGGCCGACGCCTTCGCCCCGGCTTGCATGCAGAAGGGCGTCTCCATGCCGGGCGAGACGCCGCCGAAGGTCAGCGAGGACTGCCTCTATCTGAACGTCTGGACGCCCCGCCGCCACAGAGGCGCGGCCCTGCCGGTGATCGTCTGGATCCACGGCGGCGGCTGGACCAACGGCTCGGCCTCGATGCCGCTCTACCGGGGCGACCGGCTGGCGGCGAAGGGGGCGGTGGTGGTCACGGTCGGCTATCGCCTCGGGCCGCTGGGCTTCCTGGCGCATCCGGAGCTGAGCAGGGAATCCGGCCACGGCGTCTCGGGCGACTATGGCCTGATGGACCAGATCGCGGCGCTGCAATGGGTCCGGCGCAACATCTCGGCCTTCGGCGGCGATCCGCGGCGGGTGACCATCGCCGGCCAGTCGGCGGGCGCCATGGCGGTCAGCGCCCTGATGGCCTCGCCCCAGGCGCGCGGCCTGTTCCAGCGCGCCATCGCGCAGAGCGGCGGCCTGTTCGAGCCCCTGCAGCTGGCGCCCTCCTACCGGCTCCCGAGCGCGGAAAAGGACGGGGTGGCCTATGCCGCCTCGCTCGGCGCCCATTCCCTCGCAGACTTGCGCCGCCTGCCCGCCGAACGGCTGCTGGAGGGCCAGGCGAACATGGTCTCGCATCCGGTGGTCGGGACCGAGGTCCTGCCCCTGTCGCCCTACGAGGCCTTCGCCGCAGGAACGCAGAGCGACACCCCCCTGCTGCTGGGCTCCAACGCCGAGGAGGCGCGCTCCCTGGTCGACCTGAAGCCGGTCAGGGCCGCAAGCCTCTCGGCCGACATCGCCAGGAGCTTCGGCGACCTGCCCCCGCCCCTGCTGGACGCTTATCCGCACGCCACCGACGAGCAGGCGCGCCAGGCCCGCGCCGATTTCGAGCGCGACCTGCGCTTCGGCTGGGACATGTGGGCCTGGGCCCGACTGCAGGCCGCAACCGGAAAGGCGCCCATCTTCGCCTACCGCTTCACTCGCCGCCCGCCCTTCCCGGCGGGCTCGCCCTACGAGGGCTGGGGCGCGAGCCACTTCGCCGAACTCTGGTACATGTCCGATCACCTGGACCAGTATCCTACCTGGGCCTGGAGCCCGGCCGACCGCGCCCTGGCCGATCGCATGTCGACCTACTGGATCAACTTCGCCCGCACCGGCGACCCCAACGGCCCCGGCCTGCCCGCCTGGCCCGCCTTCACCGGCGAGAACGGCCGCACCCAGTACCTGGGCGACACGATCACAACGGGCGGCGTCGCCGATCTCGACAAGCTCAAGGTGTTCGACGGGGTCTATTCGGCGGTCCGGGGCGCGCCGTTCGGGCGGCGCTAGAGCGCCCTGATCTCGGTCTTGGGGCATTCCCGCTCGAGCGGGCAGTCGGCGCAGAGCGGCGCCTTGCGACGGCACAGGATCTTGCCGTGCTCGCGCAGCGCCGCCCAGGCGCCGACCAGCCAGTCGCGCTCCATCCGGCCGTGCTCGCGCATGACCGTGACCGCGTCGCGATAGGTGGTCGAATAGGAGGCCCGTTCGGTGCAGAAGCCCAGGCGGACCAGGCTCCTCAGGCCATTGGAGTCGAGCGCGGGGCGAACCTCGTAGCCGCCGAACAGCATGATCTTGTCGGCCAGGGGGTCGCCGACCGCCGGGAAGCCCTTCAGCAGCGCCCGCGCCTTGGTCGTGGGCAGGGCCGTGATCACGGAGCCGAGGTCGCCTCCGAGTTCGACGATCCGCTCGCCGATGGCCTTCAGCCGCCGCGCGCGCTCCGGCGGGTTCATGCCGCCGCGTTCGGCGATGTCGAGCAGCACCGCGGGCGGCGCGTTCACGATGGCGGCCGCGTCAAGGCCGATACGGTCCCGGAACTCGGCGAACAGAGCCTCACGCCGGCCGTCGTCGACCAGATAGCCGACGTTCTCCCAGACGATCAGGGCGAGCGGGTCGGTCAGGACCGCGCCGGCCGGATGCCGCGCGGCCAGGGTCTCCACGACTTTGGCGAGGTCGGAGCGCACGCGCGCATCACACGCGGTCGAGCGCCGCGGTCAAGCTCGGACACAAGACGTGAAATTCACGCACTGGAGAATTTGCCTCCGAAGGCCTACATGAGCGCCACACCTTTTCCGGGGCGTCCTTCCAATGAGCGTGACCACCGTCGGCGCCGAGCGCACGATCAAGACCGGCCTCTTGCGCGGCATCGCCGGCCGTTGCCCCAACTGCGGCCGCGGCAAGCTGTTCGCCGGCTATCTGAAGGTCGCCAAGACCTGCAGCCACTGCGGCCACGCCACCGGTGAATACCGCGCCGACGACGGACCGGCCTATTTCACCATCCTCTTGATCGGCCACCTGGTGATCGCGCCGCTCCTGGCCTTCCAGTTCATCCTGACCTGGAGCGCGGAGATGATCCTGGCCACGACCTTGCCGACCCTGGCGATCTTGACCCTGATGCTGCTGCGCGTGGCCAAGGGCGGGGTGGTCGGCGTCCTGTGGGCCACGCGCGCCAACGCCACCCAGTAAGCCGGGCTCAGTCCTCGGCGCGCCTGCCGAGGGCGGCCCACACCGCCGCCAGGCCGCCCAGCGCCACCACCGGCAGGAAAGCGGTCAGCACCTGTGACGACGAGCGCCCGCCGCTGATGAGGGCCGCGGCCGCCAGCGGCCCGGCGATCGAACCCAGCCGCCCCATCGACACGCAGAAGCCCACGCCCGTGCCGCGGAAGGCGGTGGCGTAGGCCTCTGACGCCAGTCCGAACAGGATCAGCGGCACGCCGGCCACAAAGGCCCCGGCGACGAAGCCCACGGCGCAGGCCTGGGTCAGGTCGTGGCCCATGGCCCCCAGCGCGACCAGCGAGCCGGCGATCAGCAGCCAGGACGCCAGCATGGCGATCGCCCGGCCCCTGCGGTCCATCAGCCAGCCCAGCGCCACGGCCCCGGTCGCCCCGCCGATGTTGAACCCGCCCTGGATCCAGGCCGCCTCAGGCTTGGTGAAGCCCTTGCCCACCATCAGCGTCGGCAGCCAGTTCAGCATCAGATAGAGCACCAGCGCCGCGCAGAAGAAGGCGATGCCGATGGTCAGGCTGGCCTTCGCCCGCCCCTCGCCGAACAGGGCCTTGAGGATCGGCACGCGCACGCCTTGCGCCTTCACCGCTTCGAACCGCCGCGATTCCGGCAGGGCCAGCCAGAGCAGAAGCGCCAGCGCCAGGGGCGCCAAGCCGCCCATCCAGAAGATCATTCGCCACTCGGCCGGCCCGGCCCAGTGGGTCGCCACGAAACTGACCGCGATGGCGCCCAGCGGCATGCCGCCTGCCGTCAGTCCAACCGTCGCATTGCGCCGCGAAGGGCCGACCGCCTCGGCCGTGAGCGCGATCAGGTTGGGAAGCGCGCCGCCGAGGCCCAGGCCGGTCAGGAGGCGCACCGCCAGCAGGCTCTCGTAGCCGGTGCAGACCACGGTCGCGAGGGTGAACAGGCCGAACAGGGCCATGGCCGCCATCAGGATCCGCTTGCGCCCGAACCGATCGGCCAGCCGCCCGCCGACGCCCGCGCCAATGAACAGGCCGAGCGGCCCAGCCGCCAGCACATAGCCCAGCTGCTCGTGGTCGAGCTTGAACTCCGGCGCCAGGCGCGGCGCCGCCACCCCGATCGACTGGATGTCGATACCCTCGACCATGGCCACCAGCAGGCAGAGGCCCAAAGTAATGGCCGCACCTGAGCGCGCCTCCATCTGAAGCGTGCTGTTTTGAGCGTCGTCCACCATGCCCCACCCCCTACTCTGAATTCCTGCCTAGCGCCTAACATCTCACCTAGATAGCGAGAGACTGAGGCAACTCAGTCCATCCAGTGGCTGTTGGCGCGGGTTGTCTAGGGTTCGAGCACTAGGGGGGGTAGGACATGGACAGCGAACGGCTCATCAAGGCGGGACTGTCCGGCGCGCTTTGGGGCGGCCTAGGCGGCCTCGCAGGTGCTCTGGTCGGCGTTCTAGTCGCCAAATTGCTGCGCCTGTCCCCCAAAACAGCAGGCTCGCTTCGGTCTGCCTGCACGGTCCTTGGCGTCGCCGTCGCGATTGCCTGGGCGAATCGATCCATGTTCTTGCGCTGATGGTCCGCCCGGCAAGCCTTTGCCGTTTTCCACGCGCGCCCAGCAGTCACATGCCGTAGACCGCCACTTTCGTGCACGGACATGCTGGTCCCGGTCGCCAAGGTCGCGTAACCCTAGCGTCCTATGCTCTCGGGGACCGTCGGACACGCCATGATCGCCCTTCTCGCCGCCGCCGCTGTCGCGGCTTCGCCCGCGCCGCTGGTCCGCCAGCACCATGACCTCGCCCTGTCGCCGTCGGGCGACCGCGTCGCCGCCCTGGAGGTCTCCGAGACCGGCGAGGAGGCCAAGAACCCGCACGACCAGCTGATCGTCCGCTCCACCAAGGACGGCGCCGTCGTCGAGACCCTCGATCCCTGCCCCGCCTGCCGCTACTACGCCCCCGCCTGGTCGCCGGACGGCAAGGCCCTGGCCTTCATCTCGGTCGACAACGCCACCCACGTCGCGACCCTGAACGTGGCCGAGGGCGGCAAGCTGCGCGTGGCGGCCAAGCTCGACGGCATCGCCGGCCAGACCCGCTGGTCGCCCGACGGTCGCTCCATCGCCTTCCTGGCCACGCCGGGCGCCAAGAAGCAGACCGGCGCGACCCAGGCCGGCGTGCCCCTGGTCGGCGAGATCGGCGAGACGCCGGACGAGCAGCGCATCGCCATCGTGCCGGCCGCGGGCGGCGAGATCCGCTTCGCCTCGCCCGGCGACACCTTCGTCTACGAATATGCCTGGACCCCGGACTCCAAGGGCTTCGTCGGCACCGCCGCCAAGGGCGACGGCGACAACAACTGGTGGATCGCCAAGCTGGAGGCCTTCGACGCGGCCACCGGCGCCGAGCGGGTGATCGCCTCGCCCAAGGTGCAGATTAACTACCCGCGCATCTCGCCGGACGGGAAGACCGTCATGGTGATCGGCGGGCTGATGAGCGACTTCGGCCCGGTCGGCGGCGACCTGTGGGCCGCGCCTTTCGAGGGCGGCGAGCTGAAGGACGTGACGCCGGGCTTCAAGGGCACCTTCACCTCCCTGGCCTGGATCGGTTCAGGCCCGCAGGCCACCGCCCTGATCGGCGACAAGGCCGCCTTCGTCACGCTCGATCCCAAGACCTGGGCGCCTAAGGTCGTTTGGTCCGCGCCCGTCGGCATCGGCGCCACCGAGTTCAACGGCAAGGCGGTCTACAGCCGCGACGGATCGCTGGCCGCGACCGTCATCCAGGACTATGAGCACGCGCCCGCCATCGCCTTCGGCAAGCTGGGCGCGGTCAAGCCGATCACCCACGACAACGACGCGCTCCAGCCCCAGGTCGCGGCGCGCAGCGTCACCTGGAAGAGCGACGAATTCGACGTGCAGGGCTGGCTCCTGGCCCCGCGAAACGTCCAAGCCGGCAAGACCTATCCGATGATCGTCCAGGTGCACGGCGGGCCGAGCTCCGCGGTGACGCCGAGCTACACCTCGCACGGCACGATCAAGGAGCTGGTCGACCACGGCTACTACGTCTTCCTACCCAACCCGCGCGGCAGCTACGGCCAGGGCGAGGCCTTCACCCGGGCCAACGTCAAGGATTTCGGCGGCGGCGACCTGCGCGACATCCTCAAGGGCGTCGATGCGGTCGAGAAGATCGCGCCCGTCGACGACAAGCGGCTGGGGATCATCGGCCACTCCTACGGTGGCTTCATGACCATGTGGGCGGTGGGTCACACCGACCGCTTCCACGCCGCCATCGCCGGCGCGGGCCTGTCGAACTGGATGAGCTACTACGGCGAGAACGGCATCGACCAGTGGATGGTCCCGTTCTTCGGCGCCACCGCCTATGACGATCCCGCGACCTACGAGCGGATGAGCCCGATCTACTCGGTCAAGAACATCAAGACCCCGACCTTCATCTACGTCGGCGAACGCGACGTGGAGGTGCCCGCCCCGCAGAGCCAGGAGTTCTGGCACGCGCTCAAGGCTCTGGGCGTGCCGACCTCGCTGGTGATCTACCCCGAGGAAGGCCACGGCATCCGCAAGCCCGAGCACGTGCACGACCTGAGCGCGCGCGAGCTGGCGTGGTTCGAGAAGTATCTCGGTTCCTAATTCACTGACCCTTCTCCCCTTGTGGGAGAAGGTGTCGCGCAGCGACGGATGAGGGGTCGAAGCGAACTATCCGGAGAGGGTGCTGGTGAAGGGCGCTGGGCTCAGAGGCCCTGGCAAGACCCCTCATCCGGCCTTCGGCCACCTTCTCCCACAAGGGGAGAAGGATCAGTGCTGGATGACCACCGTCAGCGAATAAGCCGGGAGCATCACGGGCGCCCCGGCCTCAGCCTCGAACCGCGCCGGCGCCTCATTCTTCACCGGCCGGCTCTTCGGCCCGGCGTCTTTCCAGCTGTAGCGATCCGGCCCGTACTGCACGACCTCGACAGGTCCGAGATCGCGGCCGTCGTCCAGTCGCAGCCTCACCGCATGCGCCGCCCGCGCATCGCGGTTGACCAGCATCACTCCCCGGCGTCCGTCTGGCCGCTTCAGGGCATAGGCGGTGACCAGGGGCTGGCCCCTGGCGTCCAGCACGTCGGTGGATGCGGCATAGACCTGGTGCTCGCCGGCGCCCGCCTGCGTCCAATCCTCGGTCAGCATCCGCGTGAAACGGTAGGCCGGCATGGGGTTGCGCGCCTGGCCGTCCTCGTCGGCGTCGAACAGCATCATGTTGCCGAAGCCGGCGCAGGCGCGGTGCTGGTTGATCGGAGTGTTGGGCGCGTAGCCGAACAGATAGGCGCCGTCGCCGCCGACGCTCAGGAAATGGCCGACGATGTCGGCGTCCAGGAGCGCGCTGGGCATCTCCGACATGGCCCGGCCCGAGAAGGCCGAGAAGCCGTATTCGCTGATGATCCAGGGGATGGTCTCGGGCACGCCATCGGCGTCGAAGCTCCTGCGCAGGCGGTCCATCATGCCCGTCTGGGCCACCAGCTTGCGGTCGAGCGGTCCGCACAGGTCGTCGAACGGATAGTGCTCGAACGAGAAGAAGTTCAGTTCGCCCATGCCGCCCCGCGCCTTCATCCGCGCGATGAAGCGGCCGGTCCAGGAGCGGCCTGTCGGACCGGGAACCGGATCGGGCCAGGTATCGGTGAAGCCCGACTGCAGGCTGGGGCCGCCGAGTTGCAGGCCAGGATCGACCCGGCGCAGCACGGCCGCGGTCTCGAGGTAGAGGTCGGCGTAGTCCTCCGGCGCCACGAGCTGGCCGTCCGGCTCTTCGCCCAGCTCCACCTGGGTGAAGGGATAGCCCTTGGCCTTCAGCCAGCGGATCTCGGCCGCGGCGTTCTCGGGCGTGTCGTAGAGCAGGCCGACCGGGACCATCATCGGCAGGCCGTTGGTCAGGCCCGAGCCGTAGACCAGGTCGAAGCCCGGCTGCTCCAGCTCCGGATCGCGGTCGACTGCGCGGTGCCAGGGGTCGGTCGAGGACACGTGCATCACGGTCTGGCGATCGCGGCCCTTGCCGTGGCAGATGACGTCGAGCAGCCGCCCGTCCGGGGCCAGGACACCGAACTCCACCTCGCGCACCGCATAGCCCAGGCTGTCGCGCACGTCGGTCGAGCCCTTCGGCGCGGTGTTGGAGGACTCAAACAGCAGGATGCGCAGGAACTGCGTGGTGACCGGCTTGGCGGCCAGGCGGATCGGCGCATCGGACGCCCTGGTCTGGGTGCGGCGTCCTTCCGGGAAGGCGATCCACCGGCCCTCGGGATCGTACTGGTCCTCGCCCTTCCAGTACTGCACCTCGAAGCGCACGGCGAAGGGGGTGGCCCAGCGGATGCGCGCCGCCTCGATGGCGCGAGGCGCGTCGAGGTCTGCCGCGATCCACTGCGGCCGATTCTGGGCCAGGCCCGTGTAGCGCTTGTCGAGGTAGGGGTTGCTCTTCCAGAAGGTCGAGAGGTCGCCGTCGTCGAGTCGCGAGAAGCCGACGTTGTTGGCCTGGTCGATGGTGTCGCCGCGGCGAGGCAGGTTGTAACCCCAGGTGACCCGCAGCGGCTTGGGTCCCGGCCGGTCGCTGGAGGTCCAGTAGCCTTGCCGACGGGCCGGATCGCTCCACGTCCCCTCGGTGTTCCAGTGCCAGGCCTCGATGCCGAGCTCGGCGCGGGTGCGGTAGGTGATCCGCTTCAGGCCCGCCGAGCGCATCCGCTCCACATTGTGAGGGGTGTAGAGCGCCTCGACCTCGCCCTTGCCCATGCCGTCCAGCGCCGCGCCGAAGGCCTCGTCCGGGCGGAAGCGGTTCACCGGCCCGCGGCTCTCGGCGATCACGACCGTGCCGATCGGCGGCGGCTTCGTGGGACCGGGCGCGCGGCCAGGCGCACGCGCGCCGGCGACCGGCGCAACCGCCAGCAGACCGAGGCACGCCGTCAGGAACAGCGCCCTGCGGCTCATCCCTTGCTGAGGTCGCGGAACGGCCTCAGGCGCACGCGGGTGCGGTGGTCGTCGGCGCCGCGGCCGCCGCTCAGGTCCTGGCCCTTGTAGTAGTTCTTCTGCCACTTCTGCTGCTGGGCGGCCGACCCCGGCGTCTTCAGCTCGCTGTTGAAGCCCGAGCGGCTGGCCGACCAGGCTTCGAACTGGGCCTTGAGTTCGGGGTCTTCGTTGAGCGAGCGGATCTCCGGCTGGATCGCCTCCACCTCGCCCCGCTTGACCGGGAAGATATGGCAGAACGGCTCGTCCTTCTCGAAGCGGAGCAGGGTCCCGGTCCGCGTGAACAGCCAGTTCATGGTGAAGGTGAAGGGCGCCCAGTCGGTCTCGACGATGCCGGTCAAGGGCGCGATGCCGTCCTTGGGCCGGTTGATCGGACCCATCACCATCAGGTCGTAGCCGGGTTCCGTGCGGAACAGGAACGGCACGTGGAAGGTCAGGACGCCGTAGCCGAAATGGCTGATCGCCGGGGCGACGGTGTCCTTGTCGGGGCCGACCAGGATCGCCTCGATATTGTTCTCGCCGGTCCAGCCACAGGCGAAGCCGGACGGGCACAGGATTTCCCAGCCGTGCGCATTGGCGATGTTCAGCGGCAGGCAGCGATAGGCGTAGCGATCCTGGGTCGCGTCCATCCAGGCCCGGTCGACAGGCGCGGGCCGCAAGGGCGGCATGTGCCCCCCGGTGGAAAAGGCCGTCAGCCGGATGCCCTTGGTTTCGGCCCCTTCGGCCGCTTCAATCGCTTCGTTCACGTCGCTCACGCCGTCGCCCCCGACGATGGTTAGAGCGTATTGCTTAAGCGGTTCGCGGCGGCTGCGCTACAGGTTGCACAGTCTCACGCAGGCGGCGCGGATTGGCGTGGAAGCGCACGCCCTTGAGCAGGATGCGCAGGGCCTCCCAGTGGATGCCGGCCAGAACCTTCAGGCTGAGCAGGGGATGCGCCAGCCAGGTGGCGAGCAGGGCGCGGTCGCCGATCTCGCGCCTGTGGCCGGCGAAGGAGGCCGTCAGCACCGGGCCCTCGTGGTCGGAGGCGGCGATGGCGACGGAAGCCTTGCGCCCCGGCGGGCGGACGCGGAAGGCGTAGGTCAGGTCCATCTGCATCAGGGGCGAGACGTAGAAGGCCTTGTCGCAGCCCTGCTCGATCACCTCAGCATCCGGGTCGGCGACGGGGATGGCGTAGCTGTGCCGCTCGCCGAAGGTGTTGTTGACCTCATAGATCACGACCTTCAGCCGCTCGGCGCGGTCGCGGCAGAACCAGACGCTGATCGGGTTGAACACATGGTTCAGCACCCGCGGCATGCACAGCACCTCGATCCGACCGCCGTCCGGCGCCGCGCCCGCCTGGCGCATCATTCGCTCAGCCCAAGTGCGCAAAGGCGAACCGTCGCGCTCGCCGTGGTCGCGGTCGTGGAAGCTCAGCAGCCCCGCGCGGTTGTGGGCGAACAGGCAGTGGTCGCGATCGAGCCGTTGCAACTCGTCCAGGTCGAACAGCATCCAGAAGATCGAATAGCGCAGGCGATGGCGCCTCGGCCGGACGCGCGCGTGCAGCACCGTCCCCGGATATAGCGCTGACCGGAAAGCGGTCACGCGGCGATCCCGGCGGGCGAGCGCGGGGCCGGTGGGGTCAGGTAGATGCGATCGCTCTCGCCGGCCACGCTCCAGGGGCGGCGCACGCCGCCCAGCTGCTCGGCCACGGCCAGGCCCGACTGCAGCCCGTCCTCGTGGAAGCCCGAACCGAAGTGGGCGCCGCAGAACCAGGTGCCCTGGCGGCCCTGCAGCGACCAGATCCGCCGTTGCGCGCGCACCGCGGCGGCGTCGAAGATCGGGTGCTCATAGACCTCGGTGTGGATCACCTTGTCCGGCCGCGGCGTCAGGTGCGGGTTGAGGGTCACGAACAGCGGCTCGTCGGTCTTCAGCCCCTGCAAGGCGTTCATCCAGTAACTGACGCAGCAGACGTCCGAACCCTCCGACCGGCCGACATAGTTCCAGCTCGACCACAGGGCCTTGCGGCTCGGCATCAGGCGGGCGTCGGTGTGCAGGACGGTGAGGTTGCGGGAGTAGCGGAAGGCGCCCAGGAGCTCGCGCTCCTCCGCCGTCGGATCCTGCAGGAGCGCCAGCGCCTGATCGGCATGGGTGGCGATCACCACCTCATCGAAACGCTCCACCCGCCCGCCGGCGTCGCGGATCAGGACACCGTCGTCGGTGCGAACGATGGCCTTGACCCCGGAGCCGGTGCGGACCCGCTCCGCGTAGCGCGCCGTCAGGCGCTCGACATAGGCGCGGCTGCCGCCCTCGACCGTGCGCCAGGCCGGGCGCTGGATGAAGTTCAAGAGGCCGTGGTTCTCGAAGAAGCGCACGAAGGCGCAGGCAGGATAGTCCCGGATCTTGTCCGGCGACGCCGACCAGATGGCGGCGGCCTGGGGCAGCAGGTGATCCTTCTGGAACGGCTCGCCATAGCCCTCGGCGTCGAGATAGTCGCCCAGCGTGATCATTTCGGAGTCGGTGGGCGAGATGTCCTTCACCGCGCGCCGGTAGAAGCGCACCAGGTCGGCCGCCATCGACCAGAACCGGGGGCTGAAGAAGTTGCGCGGCCGCGCCAGGAAGGCCTTCAGGTCCTTGGCCGCGTATTCGACCTTGCCGTCGTCCAGCGACACCGCGAAGGTCATGTCCGAGGTCTTGGTCGGCACGTCGAGGTGTTTGAACAGGGCCGCCAGGTTCGGATAATTCAGTTCGTTGTAGACGATGAAGCCGGTGTCGACCGGCGCGGAGCCCCGCTTCTGGGGCGCATCGACCGTGTTGGAATGCCCGCCGATGCGCGAGGCGCTTTCGTAGACCGTCACGTCGTGCCGCTCGGACAGCAGCCAGGCGGCCGACATGCCGGAGATGCCCGTGCCGACGACGGCAATGTTCAGCCTGGAAGCGACACGGGGGGAGGACGGGGTCATGGGAGGCCTTGGGCTGAAAGCGACGGAGCGCCCGGCCGGTATTGCCGCCAGGCCTGGACGATACGGCGGGCGGCGGGTGGCGGATCACCGCGAAAGGCGCTTCCGTTGCAAAGCGGGAGGTGGCTCGATGAGTGATCCAACCGTGGCCGGGCCGCGTATCAGGGGCCATGGACGGTCTCGCTCTGCCATTTTCGACACGGCGTGTGCGGCTCACCCGGCCGCTGGCCCGGCGGCGTGCTCTTCCGATTCGGCCGCAACGCATGACGCCTGAGCCATCGATCGAGACTTCCGAACCGGCCCGAGAGCTCGCGCCCGAGGACCTGATCGTCGCCATCGCCGTCCGCGCCGACCGCGACGCCTTCGCCCGCCTGTTCCAGCTCTTCGCCCCGCGGCTGAAGAGCTATCTGATCGGCCTGGGCACGACGCCGCCCGCCGCCGAGGAACTGGCGCAGGAGGCGATGCTGAGCGTCTGGCGCAAGGCCGCCTTCTTCAACCGCTCCCGCGCCGGGGCCTCGACCTGGATCTTCACCATCGCGCGCAACCTGCGCATCGACGCGGCGCGCAAGGAGCGCTCCGCCCTCGCCTACGCCGTCGACCTGTCCGAGGAGCCTGACGC
Organism: Pseudomonadota bacterium; assembly: GCA_018241995.1. Taxonomy (GTDB): domain Bacteria; phylum Pseudomonadota; class Alphaproteobacteria; order Caulobacterales; family Caulobacteraceae; genus JAFECT01. Next base: position 631,129 of record JAFECT010000003.1, on the reverse strand, counting down.
TCCCGAACAGCCCGACGCCATCGTTTCCGGCGCCGAGCGCGACCTCAAGGTCCGCGAGGCGCTGAAGTCCCTGACCCCCGATCAAGTGACCGTCGTGCGCATGTCCTTCTTCCAGGAGAAGCCCCACTCCGAGATCGCCGCCGATCTCGGCATTCCGCTGGGGACCGTGAAATCCCGCGTGCGGCTGGCCATGGCCCGCCTGCGCGAGCGTCTGGAGGAGCTGCTGTGAGCGCCCGCCACCACCCCGCCGACGCGGTCCTGGCCGACTACGCGGCCGGAACCCTTCGCCCCGGCTTCGACATCGTCGTGGCCGCCCACGTTGAGAGCTGCGAGCGCTGCCGCCGCCATGTGCGCCTGTTCGAGAAGGCCGCAGGCGCGATGATGAGCGATCTGCCGCCCGCCGAGATGTCCGCCGACGCACTCCCCCTCATGCTGGCCCGCCTCGAGCGGAATCCCCCGGCTGCGTCGGCGGACGCCCCCATCGCGCCGCCGCGCGATACCCGTTCGCTGATCGAGCGCCTGCCGGTGAAGCGGCGGCGCTGGCTGGCGCCGGGCGTGTGGGTGCAGCCGATCGACGTGCCGCAGCTGCCGGGCGACAAGCTCTACTTCCTGCGGGTGGCGGCCGGCATACGCGGCCTGCACCATGGCCACTCGGGGCCCGAGTTCACCGCGGTTGTTTCCGGAGCCCTGCGCGACGGCAAGACCACCTATCGCGCTGGCGACTTCATCGAGTGCGACACCGAGGTGGTGCATCGGCCGAAGGTGTTGGCGCAGGACGGCGGCTGCCTTTGCATCGCCGCGTCCGAGGGCTCGCTGAAGGGGCAGGGGTTCCTCGGCGAACTGATCCGGACCATCGCGGGCGTCTGACATGGCCGGCGTTCACACCCTGCCGGAGCTGATGGCCGCGATCCTGATCCTGATGCTGGCGGTGATGGCCGCGGCCTGGGCCTGGCAGGCGCTGGCGCGCGACACCGGCTGGGTCGACGTGTTCTGGACCTTCGGCACGGGAGCCGCCGGCGCGGCCGCCGCCCTCTGGCCGCTGGAGAATTGGGAGCAGCCGACGCCGCGCCAATGGCTGGTCGCGGCCATGGCGGTCGTGTGGTCTCTGCGGCTCGGCGGCTACATCGCCGTGCGCGTCGCCGGCGGGCATGACGAGGACGCCCGCTACAAGGCGCTGCGCGAGAAATGGGGCAAGGCCTACAACGCCCGCCTGTTCGGCTTCGTGCTGATCCAGGCCCCGGTCAGCGCGATCCTGGCCCTGGCCATCGCGCTCGCCGCCCGCGCGCCGGAGGCCGGCCTGGGGCCGCGCGACCTCGCAGCCGTGGCGATCTGGCTGATCGCGGTCGGCGGCGAGAGCCTGGCCGACGGGCAGATGAAGCGCTTCAAAGCCGATCCGGCCAACAAGGGCGGCATCTGCGACCGCGGCCTGTGGGCCTGGTCGCGGCACCCGAACTACTTCTTCGAATGGCTGCTGTGGCTGGCCTATCCCGCCATCGCGCTTGAGCCGTCCCAGCCTGTCACTTGGCTGTCGCTGGGCGCGCCGCTGGTGATGTTCCTGATCCTGCGCTTCGCCACCGGCGTGCCGCCGCTGGAGCGCTCGATGCTGGCCTCGCGCGGCGACGCCTTCCGCGCCTACCAGGCCAGGACCAGCGCCTTCTTTCCCCTCCCCCCGCGCCGTGCGCCCCTCCCCCAGACCGGAGCCTGACATGACCCTGTTCGCCGCCACGGTGCAGGCCTTCGAGGCCGCGCCTGTTCCCGACCTGCTGCGCCGCCAGGCGGTCGCCTGGCTGGTGGCCGGCGCGCGCCGCAGGCTCGCCCGCTCCCCCGCCGACATCGAGCAGCGCTTCGTCGACGACATGGTGGGCCGCCCGGTCGCCGAGCACGTCGAGGCCGCAAACAGCCAGCACTACGAGGTTCCATCCGCCTTCTTCGAACAGGTGCTGGGCCCGCGCCTGAAGTACTCCTGCTGCCTCTACGACGAGCGCGACGACACCCTGGCCGACGCCGAGGTCCGCGCCCTGGCGGAGACCTGCGAGCACGCCGACCTGAAGGACGGCCAGTCGATCCTGGAGCTCGGCTGCGGCTGGGGCTCGCTGTCGCTGTGGATGGCCGAGCGCTATCCGAACGCCTCGATCACCGCGGTCTCCAACTCACGCACCCAGCGCGAGCACATCATGGCCCGCGCCGCCGAGCGGGGACTGACCAACCTGGATGTCGTCACCGCCGACATGAACGTCTTCGCCACGGAAAAGCGTTTTGACCGCGTGGTTTCGGTCGAGATGTTCGAGCACATGTCGAACTGGCGCGAGCTGTTGAAGCGGGTACGCGGCTGGCTCAAGCCGGAGGGCCGGGCCTTCATCCACGTCTTCACCCATCGCTCCTCGCCCTACCGTTTCGAGCAGAACGACAAGTCCGACTGGATCGCCCAGCACTTCTTCACGGGCGGCATCATGCCCAGCCACGGCCTGATCCGGCGCTTCGACGACCTGATGCAGGTCGAGGCCGAGTGGGTCTGGAGCGGCACGCACTATCAGCAGACGGCGATGGACTGGCTGGCCAATTTCGACGGCCGCATCGACACGATCCGCCCGATCCTGAAGGAAACCTACGGCCGCGACGCGCGCCTGTGGGAGCAGCGCTGGCGGCTGTTCTTCCTGGCCACCGCCGGCCTGTTCGGCGACAGCGACGGGCGCGAATGGCAGGTCAGCCACTATCGCCTGAAGCGGGTGGAGGGCTGAGCGGATGCGCCCGGTCATCGCCTATATCGTGACGGCCCTGGTCTTCGGCGGGCTGGACGCCGTGTGGCTCACGTCCACGGGCGCGACGCTCTACAAGCCGGTGCTGGGCGATCTGATCCTGGACAAGCCGCGGCTCATCCCCGCCGCGGTGTTCTACGTCCTCTACATCCTGGGCCTGGTCTGGTTCGCCATCCTGCCGGCGCTGAACGCGGGCCAGTGGAGCAAGGCCCTGTTGAACGGCCTGCTGTTCGGCCTGATCGCCTACGCCACCTATGACCTGACCAACCAGGCGACGCTCAAGGTCTGGTCGACCCGGATCACCCTGATGGACCTGGGCTGGGGCGCCTTCGCCAGCGCGGCGGCTTGCACGGTGGCCTATTTCGTCACGAGCGCTCTGAGCAGGCGGTAGGCAGCGCCTGAGCGCGCCGGGTACGGGTGAGCCGGTCGGCTATCGGCTCTTTGGAACCGCAAGATCGGTCGAGCGCGCGACAAGCGAACGTTCCATACCGTTGTCACCACAGCGGATGAGGACGATGGCGGCCGCGCTCGATCACTATCATGCCCGGATGCAAAGGGTGCTGGATCACATCGACCAGCATCTGGACGGCGATCTGGACCTGGACGCCGTGAGCAGCGTAGCCGCGTTTTCCAAATTCCATTTCCACCGGCAGTTCAAGGCGACCTTCGGCATTTCCCTGCATCGCTACGTCCAGCTGGCCCGCCTCAGGCGGGCGTCAAAACGGCTGGCCGACGGCGAGGGCCAGAGTGTCACCGACATCGCCCTGGACGCAGGTTACGAGACGCCCGACGCCTTCGCCCGCGCCTTTCGCCAGAGGTTCAGGCAGTCGCCGTCGAGTTTCCGGAAATCTCCCGACTGGGAGCCGTGGCTCAAGGCCTTCGGGCCGCTCAACGCAGCCAGGAGCAAGCTCATGCCCACGACCTTCACGCCCGACGATGTGACGATCCGCGAAGTGGCGCCGACCCGCGTCGCGAAGTTCGAACATCGGGGCGATCCAGAGACCCTCGACGTCACCATCCAGAAATTCATCGGCTGGCGCAAAGCCGCCGGGCTGTCGCCCAAGACCAACCCGACCTTCAATATCTGGCACACCGAGCGGCGCCCGGCGAACCCCGCCGACTATCGCATGGAGCTGTGCGTCGGCGTCGATGCCGAGCAGTTCATCGACCCCTCCGATGACACGGTCAGGGAGGGCGAGATCCCGGGCGGACGATGCGCGGTGCTGAGGGTCACCGGCGACACCCACAATCTGGAGCCCGCCGCTATGTACCTGTACCGCGATTGGCTGCCCGCCAGCGGCGAGGAAATGCGGGACTTCCCCATCTATTGTCAGCGCTTCTTCCTGGACGACCCGGAGCAGGGCACGGCGGCGGAGCTGCATCTGCCGTTGAAGTGACGAACGTCTGATCTGGAAAGCTAGGTCCTGGTCACCGGATCCCCACGCAGGGTGAGCAGCGGCACGATCAGGTCCTCCTCGTCGTGCAGGTGGCGCGCCAGGGGGTTGAGCGTGGCCTCGATCGCCAGAGCCGTGCGCTCGCGCCCCGCCTTGGCCTTGTCTGCGTCGTTGGCGACCAGCGCCGCCTGCAGCGCCCGCGCCTCGTCCGCCAGGGCGTGCAGCAGGCCGTCGATGGCGCCGTGGTCGCGGTCGAGCAGCTCGAAGCCGCTCTCCAGACGCGGCTCCTGCCGCTTGAAGGCCGGGAAGTAGTGCAGGCTCTCGATGCGGTGGTGGCCGTCCAGGTGCTGCAGGAAGGCGTTCAGCCGCGGCACGGCCCATTGGAAGAATGGTCCCGGCTCGACCCGCTCCGCCTTGGCGTCGGCGGCGCCCTTGCCGAGCTCGGCCGCCGACTGGCGGAACCAGGCGTGGATTTCCAGCCAGTGGGCGGCGTTGGGATGCAGGCGCGCGGTCTTCCAGCTGTCGCGCGGCAGTTCGGCCAGCAGCAGCCTGTGCGCCTCGTCCAGCCCCTGGCGGCCGTTCAGAGCGGCAAGCGCCGCCGCCCGCTCCTCCGCCGTCATCGAGATCGCCATCACGCTGCTCCACACTCTGCGTGGGCTTAGGCCGGCGCGCAGGGCGCGCGCAAGCCGGCGTCAGGCGATGAGCCGTGACGCGACCTCCTCGCCGATAGCCAGGGACGAAGTCAGGCCGGGGCTCTCGATGCCGAACAGGGCCATCAGTCCGTCCAGCCCGTGGGCTTCGGGGCCAGCGAAGTCGAAGTCCGGCTGCGGCTCGCCCTCCGCATGGATCTTGGGCCGGATGCCGGCGTAGTCCGCGCTCAAGGCCCCGTCCTTCAGCCCGGGCCAGAAGCGGCGAACGTAGTCGTAGAAATAGTCCGCGCGGCGGGTGTCGACGCTGTAATCCTCGTGATCGACCCACTCCAGGTCCGGCCCGAAGTGGGCGCGGCCGGCCATGTCGCGCTTGTAGTGAAGGCCGAGCGCGCCTGGAATCGGCGGCGGATAGACCAGGTGGTGGAGCGGCGCCTTGCCGGCCAGGACGAAGTAGCTGCCCTTGCCGAGGTAGAGCTTCGGGATGCGCTCGGCCGGAAAGCCCTCGATGGTCGCGGCGCAGGCCTGGGCATGCAGCGCCGCGGCGATCACCAGATAACGGCAGGTCAGGGTCGCGGGCTCGGCCCCGCCAGTGCGGATTTCGAACCCGCCCCCCGGCAGAGGCGTGGCGCCTTCAAACGGCGTGGCGAGCGCCACGGCCCCGCTCGCGTCCTCGATCTCGCCCTGCAGGGCCAGCATGTAGCCGTGGCTGTCGAAGATGCCGGTCTGGCCCGACAGCAGGGCGGCGACGCAACGCACTTCCGGCTCCAGCTTGTGGGCCTGATCGGCGGACAGCCACGACACATCTTCGACGCCGTTGATCTCTGCCTGGCGCGCCACCTTCTCGACCGCCTCGATCTGGTCCGGCGAGGTCGCCACCACCAGCTTGCCGCAGCGTTCGTAGGCGACCTTGTGCAGTTCCAGGAAGTCGTAGAGCCGCCGGCGCCCTTCGACGCACATCCGCGCCTTCAAGGAGCCTGTCGGATAGTAGAGCCCGGCGTGGATCACCTCGGAATTGCGCGAGGAGACGCCCTGGCCGATGGCCTTTTCGGCCTCGACCACCACCACCGACAGGCCGCGCCGCGCGAAACTGCGCCCACAGGCCAGGCCCACCGCGCCTGCGCCGACCACAACCGCATCGAGATCGAAAGGAATCATGCGCCGAGCTTAGCCCCGCGGGGCCGTCCCGCCTTCGGCTAACGTCGCAGGCCTGTGTCGGTTCAGGCCGCCGCGCGGCGCGCTTCCGCGCTCTCGGCGATCTCACTGAGCGCGCCCAGCAAGGCCGGAGCGGCAATAGGCTTGGTCAGGTGGCGCTCGGCGCCCGCGGCGCGGCCGGCCTCCACATGCTCGGGCAGGGCGTTGGCGGTCAGCATCACCACCGGCGTGCGCTTCTGGCCGCGTTCCGCCTCCCAGTCGCGGATGGCGCGGGTGGCGGTCAGGCCGTCCATCACCGGCATCTGCATGTCCATCAGCACCGCATCATAGCTGCCGGCCTGGAACGCCTCGAGCGCCTGCAGGCCATTCTCGACCGCCGTCAGCTCCACACCCGCCTGGGCAAGGATCAGCTCGACGACCTTGCGGTTGGTCGGATGATCGTCGGCCAGCAGCACCGTCAGCGCACGGCCGTCAGCCTGCGACGCCGGCTCCGCGACCGTAGCCTCGGGCGCGGCCGCCAGGGGCATCTCCACCACGAAGGAGAAGCTCGAGCCCTCCCCCGGCGTGCTCTCGCACTCCAGCTCGCCGCCCATCAGCTCGGCCAGCTGGCGGCAGATCGCCAGGCCCAGGCCGGTGCCGCCGAAACGGCGCGTCACCGAGCCGTCGGCTTGCTGGAACCGGCCGAACAGCCGCTCCTTGGTGGCCGGGTCGAAGCCGATCCCCGAATCCGCCACCTCGCAGCGCCAGCCGCAGGCCGAGACCCCGTCCGCGTGCAGGCTCAGGCGCACCTCGCCCGCCTCGGTGAATTTCACGGCGTTGGAGACCAGATTGCCGACCACCTGCTTGAAGCGCACCACGTCGCCCATCACCCAGGCCTCAGTCTCGGCCCCGATATCCAGCGCCAAGGTCACGCCCTTTTCCTGCGCGAGGGGGTCATAGAGCGCAGCGGTCTGGCGCGCCGCCTCGGCCAGGTGGAACGGCTCGGGCCGGATTTCCAGCCGGCCGGATTCGATGCGCGACAGGTCCAGGACGTCGGACAGCAGCCGCTCCAGCGAGCGGCCCGAGGCGCGGATCATCTCCACCATCTCGGCCTGCGCCGGGTCCAGCTTGCTCTTGGCCAGCACGTCGGCCACGCCGACCACCCCGTTCAGGGGCGTGCGGATCTCGTGGCTCATGTTGGCGAGGAATTCGCTCTTGGCCCGGTTGGCCAGCTCCGCCTCGTCGCGGGCCCGGGCCAGGGCCATGGCGTTGCGCTTCAGATCGGTAAGGTCGGTGCAGACGGAGACCGTGCCCCCATCGGCCATGCGCCGGTCCTCGATGCGCATCCAGCGGTCGCCGGCGTTGGCCTGCTCGGTGGTGCAGCCCTGACGGCGCTGCTCCAGCCGCTGCGCCAGCCATGCCGCCTCGTCGCCCCGGGCTTCCGGATAGTGGCCGGCCTGAAGACCTGCCTCCAGGAGCTCGCTGAACGGAACGCCCACCGCCAAGCGATGCGCGCATTCTCCGTTCAGCTCCGCGTAGCGGGCGTTCCACATCAGGCAGCGGTCGTCGGAATCGAAGATGGCCACCGCCTGGGGGATGGCGTTGACCGCGTCCTTGAGCCGGTTCAGCGAGGCGCTGAGCGCAAAAGCGTCGATCGCACCCGCACCTGCGGCGGCCAGCGCGATCAGGCCGGCCAGGGAACTCACGGCGATGACCATGGCCCCGCGGTCCATCACCGCGTTCGGCACCGTCACGCTTGGGTCAGGCAGGATCTCCACCGCCGTCATGCCGGTGAAGTGCATGCCGCAGATGGCCAGGGTGAACAGTCCCGCGCCCAGGGCCTGCTGACGGAGGCTTCGCGCCGAGCCCGCCGCAGCCAGGGCTGCGGTGGCCATGAGCACCGCCACCGCCACCGACACCGCGACGTAGCCCAGGCTCCAGGTCAGCGTGCCGGCGGTCCTGAAGGCTGCCATGCCGGTGTAGTGCATCACGGCGATGCCGCAGCCCAGGAAGGCGCCGCCCGCGACGATCCCCGGAAGGCCGCGAAACCTGACCGCAAGCCCGAAGCCGATGCCGGTCACCGTGACCGCGAGCCCCAGCGAGAGGGCTGTGCCGGCGGTGTCGAAACCCATCGACACCGTGGGCTTGTAGGCCAGCATGGCGATGAAGTGCGTCGCCCAGATGCCGCAACCGGTGGTCAGGCCCGAGAAGAGGACCCAGGACAGGCCGAGGCGCCCGGCATGGCGCCGCGCGGAGCGATAGAATCGGAACGCCGTCAGGGCCGCGGTCAGGCAGACCACGCCGGCCAGCGTCACCAGGCGCAGGTCGTGATCCACGCCCAGGCAGGTCAGAAACCTCAGCACGCGTTTCCTCGCACAATCGGCCGGACCTTAACCAGAAACCCTTATCGATCGGTTTCGACGCCGTTCACCGAACACCATTCGCCGAGTCCGGCTTTCCGTTCGCCGCAGGCGCCCTGGCGCGGGCCCCTTGGCCCCGCTAGGTTCGGCGCGCTTATGGGGGCGAGGTCTTTAGGCATGAACCGGCTTTTCACCTTCTTCATCGTGCTCGGCATGGCGGCGGGCATCGCCGCGGGCTGGGCCTGTCGCGAGTACCTCGATCCCTTCTACGCCAAGCAGGCGGTCGAAGGGTTCGGCCTGGTGACCGACTCCTTCCTGCGCCTGATCCGCATGATCATCGCGCCCCTGGTGTTCACGACGCTGGTGGCCGGCATCGCCCACATGGAGGACGCCGCCTCCGTCGGCCGGGTGGGGGTCAAGACCATCTTCTGGTTCATCCTGGCCTCGCTGGTCTCGCTGACCATCGGCCTTCTGATGGTGCACCTGCTGCAGCCCGGCGCCGACCTGCACCTGAAGGTCGCGGGGGCCGTGGCGGGGGCCAAGCCCGCAGTGGACGCCTCGGCCTTCAACCTGAAAGACCTGATCACCCACATCATCCCGTCCTCGATCGTGGACGCCATGGCGAAGAACGAGATCCTGCAGATCGTGGTGTTCTCGATCTTCGTGGGCACCGCCATCGCCTCGCTGGACGACCGCGCGCCGCAGGTGGTGCAGGTGGTCGAGCAGGGCGCGCGCATCATGATGAAGGTCACCGGCTATGTGATGAACTTCGCGCCGCTGGCCATCTTCGCCGCCCTGGCCAAGACGGTGGCGGAGAACGGGCTGGGCATCCTGTTCACCTACGCCAAGTTCGTCGGCGGCTTCTATCTGTCGCTGGGGCTGTTGTGGGGCGTGCTGCTGGCCGCCTGCTTCCTGTTCATCGGCTTCCGGGCGTTCGGCCTGTTCGCGGCCATCCGCCAGCCGACCTTGCTGGCCTTCTCCACCGCCAGCTCCGAAGCCGCCTATCCCAAGACGCTGGAAGTGCTGCAGAAATTCGGCGTCTCGCCCAAGGTCGCCAGCTTCGTCCTGCCGCTGGGCTACTCGTTCAATCTGGACGGGTCGATGATGTACTGCACCTTCGCGACCCTGTTCATCGCTCAGGCCTACGGCATCCAGATGAGCGTCTCGCAGCAGATCACCATGCTTCTGCTCTTGATGGTCACCTCGAAGGGCATGGCCGGGGTGCCGCGGGCGTCCCTGGTCGTGATCTACGCCACCCTGGTCTATTTCAAGCTGCCGGAAGCCGGCATGGCCCTGATCATCGCCGTTGATCACCTGCTCGACATGGGCCGCTCCGGCACCAACGTCGTCGGCAACTCGGTCGCTTCGGCGGTCGTGGCCCGCTGGGAGAAGCAGCTCGGCAAGCCGGTCAAGGACCCGATCGCGGCGGAAGCGGCGCCATAGCGCTGTCGCCCTTGCATGCCTACATTCCGACCATCGACCCTGGGGGAACCCCGATGAACATCGTCGCCAAACGCATCACCCTTTCCATCGCGGCGGTCGCCGCCAGCGCCAGCCTCGCCGGCTGCGGCATCAACGCCATTCCGACCAAGCAAGAGGCGGCCAAGGCGCGCTGGGCCGACGTGCAGAACGAATACAAGCGCCGCGCCGACCTGGTGCCGAACCTGGTCAACACGGTGAAGGGCGCCGCCGCCCAGGAGAAGAGCGTGCTGATCGGGGTGACCGAAGCCCGCGCGCGGGCCACGAGCATCCAGGTCGACCCGAACAAGGTGCCCGACGCCGCCAAGCTGGCCGAATACGACAAGGCGCAAGGCGCCCTGGGCTCTGCGCTCGGCCGCCTGCTCGTGGTGCAGGAGCGCTATCCGGACCTGAAGTCCAACTCGGCCTTCATGGGCCTGGCCCATCAGCTCGAAGGGACCGAGAACCGCATCGCCGTGGCGCGGCGCGACTACAACGCCGCCGTCCAGGACTACAACACCACCCTGCGCGTGTTCCCGACCTCGATCTGGGCCAGCACCTTCTACTCCGGCTCCAAGCCGATGCCGCTGTTCAGCGCGCCGGCCGGGTCGGAAAACGCGCCGTCGGTGAACTTCGACGCCAACCCCGCGCCCGCGGCCAAGCCGTAATGACTGGAATGCTCGCGAGCGCCGCCCGCGCGGCGGTGCTCGCCCTCTCCCTGCTCTTCGTCTCGACCCTGCCGGCCCTGGCCGATCCGCAGTTCCCGGCCCTGACCGGCCGAGTGGTCGACGACGCCCACGTCCTGCCGGCCGAGACCCAGGCCGCCCTGACGGCCAAGCTGAAGGCGCTCGAGGACAAGACCGGCGACCAGATGGTCGTCGCCACGGTGCCGAGCCTGCAGGGCTACGACATCGACACCTACGGCTATCAGCTCGGGCGCAAGTGGGCGCTGGGCGAGAAGGGCAAGAACAACGGCGTCCTGTTCCTTATCGCGCCGAAAGAGCACAAGGCCCGCATCGACGTGGGCTACGGGCTGGAAGGCACCCTGACCGACATCTTCACCGGCGCGGTGCTGGACGAGAAGGTTTTCCCCCGCTTCAAGGCCGGCGATATGCCCGGCGGGATCACGGCCGGCACGGATGCGGTGATCAACCAGCTGTCGCCCGGCCTCGTGGGTGCGTCCGATGCGACCGAGGCGGCCAACCCGCCCATCGTCATCCGGCGCCATCATTCGCACGGCCTGCCGATCGGGGCGATCATCGCCATGATCGTGGTGTTCCTGGTGCTGAGCCGGGTGCTGCGCTTCGGCTTCTTCTGGCCCCTGCTCTTCCTGGGCGGCATGGGCCGCGGCGGCGGCTGGTCCGGCGGTGACAGGGGCTGGGGCGGAGGCGGCGGTTTCAGCGGCGGAGGCGGCTCCTTCGGGGGCGGCGGCGCCTCCGGGAGTTGGTGACATGCAGATCAGCGCAGCCGACCACCAGCGCATCGCCCAGGCGATCGAGGCCGCCGAGGCCAAGACCTCCGGCGAGATCTTCTGCATCCTGGCGCGGCGCTCAGGCGACTATCGCGAGACGGGCCTCGCCTGGGCCACGGCAGTCGCCTTTTTCCTGCCCTTGGCCCTGCTCCCGTTCGGCCTGACGCCGGACAAGCTTCCGCCGTTCGACCGGCTGGAATGGAGCGCGGGTCAGACCGCGACCGCGAGCGTCGTGGCCGACTACGCCATCGTCCAGGCCGCCGTGTTCATCGTGGCGTTGATCCTGTTCTCCCTGCCCCCCGTCCGCCGGCTGATGACGCCCAAGGGGCTGAAGCAGCATCGCGTGCGCGGCGCCGCCATGGAGCAGTTCCTGTCGCGCGGCCTGCATCTGACCCGCGAACGCACCGGCGTGCTGATCTATGCCTCCGAGGCCGAGCGGCGCGTCGAGATCGTCGCCGACGAGGGCATCCACAAGCAGGTCGGCGAAGGCGCCTGGGTCGAGGTGGCGCAGGCCTTGACCAAGGCCATCGGCGCGGGCCGGCCCGCCGACGGCTTCGTCACCGCGATCGACCGCTGCGGCGCCATCCTGGCCGAACACTTCCCACCCGGCGCCGACAATCCCAACGAACTGCCGGACAAATTGATCGAATTCTGAGCCGGGCGCGTTAGGGTCTGCGGACGCCATGCCCAGGATCGTGACCTACAACGTGCATCGTTGCGTCGGCGTGGACCGCCGGCTCGACCTCGACCGTGTCGCGGCGGTGATCGACGAGTGCCAGCCCGACGTGGTCTGCCTTCAGGAGCTGGACGTCGGGCGCGCCCGCACCGGCGGCGTCGACCAGGCCCACGAGATCGCCCGTAGACTCGAGATGAGCTTCCACTTCCACGCGGCCATGAAGGTCGAGGAAGAGCTCTACGGCGACGCCATTCTCACCTGCCGCCCAGAGCGGCTGGTCCGTGCCGGCGCCCTGCCGACCGTGCGCGGGGTGCCCGGGCTTGAGCCCCGCGGCGCCCTGTGGGTCGCCATCGATTTCGACGGCGTCGAGGTCAACGTCATAAACACCCACCTGGGCCTGGTGCCGCGCGAGCAGCGCCTGCAGGCCGCCAGTCTGGTCGGGCGCGAGTGGCTGGGCCACGCGGACTGCCGAAACCCGGTGATCGTGGTGGGCGACTTCAATGCGACGTCCCTGACGCGTCCCTACCAGCGCCTGGCTTCGAAACTGGCCGACGCCCAGCGCGCGCCCGCGGTGCCCAGGACCGTGCCGACCTTCCCCTCGGCCTTCCCGGTGCTGCGCATCGACCACTGCTTCGTCAGCCCGGAGGTGCGGATCATCGGCGTGCGCGCGCCCTTCTCGCCCCTGGCGCGAATGGCCTCGGATCACCTGCCGCTGGTGATCGACTTCGAGCTTCAGCCCGCGGCGTCTTCCCTCTCGGCCTCGGCCGCATAGGCCACGGTCTGCTTGAAGGCGCGCGACAGCCTGCGCCTGCGCCACGGGCGCCACGAGTCTCCGGGGCTGGCCGGATCGCCCAGCTGCCATTCCGAAAAGGCCTTGGCGAAGGCGCTGGCGGGCTTGGTCCCGATCTGGCGGAGCCGCCCCTGGGTGTTCAACTTGCGGATCGCCGCACCCACCTTGCCCATCTCCGCATGCGCCTCGCGGAACGTTTCCCCGTCCACCCCCAGGAAATGGCCGATCAGGTTGCAGCGCGTGCGCTGGACCAGCAGCGAGACATCGTCGCCCTCCCAGTCGGCCTCGATGGCCACGTCGCACTCGGTGTCGAAGCCGGCGGAGCGATTGTTGAGGTTGGTCGAGCCAACCCGGAGCAGCCGGTCGTCGATGCAGGTGACCTTTGAATGGACGATGATGGTGTTGCCGCCCGCCGTGACCGGGGTCCAGGCGCTCAGGCGCCCGTAGAGGTCAGCGCGCCGCAGCCGTTGCAGCAGGGCCTGGCGGGCGCCGTCCATGGCCAGGTGGTCGAACCAGGAGGGCGCGCGCGCGGTGGAGATCACCACCACCTCCGGCCCATCCTTCTCCTCCAGCCTCAGCGCCAGGGCGGCGGCGACCAGGGGCGAGGTGAAGTACTGGTTCTCCAGATAGATCAGCCGCTTGGCCTTGGCGATGCATTCCAGATGCAGGAACTCGCTCTCGCGCACCCCTGCCTGCCCTCTCCAGGCCGGTTCGGTGCGGGCGATGCCGACCTTGACGTCCCGCGCATCGATGGGGACGCCCTCGGGCCAGACCGGAGCTTCCACGTCGAGCTCGACCGGCTCCAGCGTCTCGCCCGTGCCCTCCAGCCAGCGCTGCCGCGCCAGGTCTGCGAAGGCCCGCGCCGCCTCGCCGTCCATCAGGGTCATGACCTCATGACGCGGCTGGCGGATCAACCCGGTCGGGGTGCAGCGCAGCGGGTTGTGGTCGATGTGCTCGGCCGTATCCCAGCGGTCCACCGAAATGTCGCCCCCGCCGCAGAAGGCCAGGCGATCATCGATGACCACCACCTTCTGATGGTGGCAGGCGCCGAACGGCCGCGCCCGGTCGAGCCGGAAGTCGATGGCCAGCCGCTCGTTGCTGAACCAGCGGAAGGCGCGCTGCGGATAGAAGTCCTGGGTCCAGGCGATCGGCAGGGGCTGGCGCCAGATCAGAAGTCGCACCTTCAGCTCCGGCCGCTCGCGCACCAGGCGGCGCAGCAGATGGCCGATCTCCACCTGGTGGTGATCGCGTCCCTCAGGGTGCAGGCGCGTGCGCGGATCGAACTGCCAGCCCAGGATCAGGATCGACTTCCTGGCCAGCGGCAGGGCCGCGGCCAAGGCCTCGAAATAGGTCGCGTTCTCCGGCAGGAGCGCGAAGCGGCCGGCCGTCTCGTGACGCCAGCAGGTGTATCCAGGTTCGAGCAGCAAACGGAAAAACCCACATCGGCGCCGCGCGCCGCGAAGCTTAAACGTACGCGAAGGCCAAGCCGATCCATTCGTCGATTCAGGACCGCTCCATGAACGAAACTTCATGCTTCGGATCGTTGCCGGATCGGTTGTGATGACGGATAACACTGTCGTCGCAAAGCGACAGGGCCCAAGGGGGGTCCACGATGGCCGTGTTCTTCGACATGTTCTGGGCGGTGATCGGCGCCGTGGTCGCCAGCATCCTGGCGCAGTTCGGAATCGGCGTGGATTCCACAGAGGACCGCGCCGCCGCCACGCCCGTGCATCGGACCGCCCACCCGCCCGCCTCCTCGCCCTCAACCCCTTCCGGAGCCAAGCGCGCGGAAGCCGGTTACGTGGTCGTGCGACTGCACGCCGCTCCGCAGGCTGAGCAAAAGGGCGCCTGATCGCCGCATTCGCCTTTGCGGTCCGTTTACATACCGTTTAGGTTTCGTCTCACGCGCGAACCTTGAAACGCAGAAGGCGTGACCCACGCGCGCGACGCAAATGAGCCGCGCACATGAGAGTCCGATCCAATCCTCCCCTGAACTTTTCCGGCCCGGAGCCCGTGGTGCTGAAGCCCCGCCGTGGCGCCGCCCAGGTCGACGAACGCGCGGCCGAGCCGCAGCTGGCCGAAGCCGCGCCCGAGGCGTCGGCTGAACCCGCGCGCACGCCGGAGCCCGAGGCTGAGACCGCCACGGCGCCCGTCGAGCCGATCCCCCCGGCTGTCGACCTGGTCACCGCCGAGGAGCCGCGCGAATTGGAGCCCCTGAAGCTGAACGCCGTGGAGCCGATCGACGAGCCTGCCTCCGAACAGCCGCGGACCCGCGCGCCCCGGTCCGAGGTTGCTCACGGCATGAGCCGCTACGCCTATCTGATCGCCGTCATCGCCTCGGCCCTGTGGGTCGGGGGCGCGGGCAGCTGGGCGGCCTATCAGTACGGCCTGGGCGAGATCGCGGCCACGCCGCTGAACCTGGCCATGCTGGCCCTGGTCGCCGTGGCCCCGGTCGGGCTGATCTTCACCGCCGCCGCCATGGCCCGCCAGAGCGCCCGCCTCGCCGCCGAGGCCCAGCGCGCCCGCTCGCTGTCCGAAGCCATGGTCGCGCCCGCGGCCCTCGCCTCGGAACAGACCGCCGAAGCCGTGCGCGCCATGCGCGCCGAGATCGACCACGCCGTGGCCGCCGCCGAACGCGCCCGTACCGAGCTTTCGGCCCTGCGCGAAGCGCTTGGCCAGGAGACCCGCCAGCTCAACGAGGCCGCCGACGAGGCCGGCCGCACCGCCAAGGCTCTGGCCCTTTCCCTGGGCGAAGAGCGCGAGCAGATGTCCAAGCTCGGCGAAAGCCTGGACCGTCAGGCCGCCGGCGTCATCGACGCGGTCGAGCGTCAGGCCCGCATGGTCGCCGACGCCTCCGACCTGGCCCAGACCCAGCTGCGCGAAGCCGAGGCCGCACTCGCCGCCCGCGCCGCTGACCTGGCCGCCGCCGCCGGCGAGGCGCAGGACGCCGCGCGCCTGGCCGCCGACGACCTGGCCCGCCAGACCATCCGGCTGGAGACCGCGGGCTCGGGCGTCGCCGAACAGATCCGCTCGGTCGAGGACGGCCTGTCGCAGCAGCGCGCCGCCCTGGTCACCACCGCCTTCTCGCTGCGCAGCGAGCAGGAGGACTTCTCCGCCCAGGTCGAGACCCAGCGCGCCCAGCTGGTCGAGGCCCTGACCCACACCCGGCTGGCCGCCGGCGATCTGGGCGACGCCTCGGCCAAGAGCGCGGAAATCCTGCGCGACCTAGTCCACGCCGCCGCCGACCAGTTCCAGGCCCTGTCGGATCTCGCCGGTCAGAGCCGCGAGGAGTTCGCCGTCCAGGCTCGTGAGGCGGCCGAACGCTTCCGCGCCCTGTCGGCGGAAATCCGTGACGACCTCGTGGAAGAGACCAATCGCGGCCTGAACGCCCTGACCGAAGCCGCCGAGGACACCCGCCGCCGCGCGGCCGCGGCCGCCGACGAGGCCCGCCGCTTCGCCGCGGAAGCCGCCGAGGAATCGCGACGTTCGGCCGCCGAAGCCGCCGAGGACGCCAAGCTGCGCGTCGATCGCCTGGCCGAGGCCGCCTTCGAGGCCAAGAAGCGCGCCGACGAGACCTTCGACGCCGCCACCGAACAGGCGCGCCGGCTGATCGAGCAGTCCTCCGCCCTGGTCGACGACGCAGGCGAACGCTCCGCCGCACGGCTGGAGTCCAACCTGGCGCAGATCAAGGGCGCGCTCGGTGAAGTCGACCTGGCCCTGTCCGAGATCGACGGCCGCGCCGCCCGCCTGCCCGACGAAGCCCGCGCCCGCGTCGAGGAGATCCGCGGCGCCGTGGAACAGGGCCTCGAGGCCCTGGCCGTGGCCGCCCGCAAGGCCGCGGAAGAGACCCAGGCCGTGGACGCCGCCTTCCAGGACCGCGTGAAGCGCAACTACGACATGCTGTCCGAGGCCGTGAAGCTGATGAACATGGTGTCGGGCGCCCCAACGTCGTCGGCGCCCGCCTCGCGCCGCCGCGAGGAGCCGCCGCTGGACCTCACCGACCTGGCGCCGCCGCGCATGGAGGTGCCGCACCGGCGCGAACCACGCTCGGCCCCTGAAGAGTCCAGCGCCAACGCTCGCGCCATCCGCACCCTCGGAGACGCCCAGCGCCAGGCTCGCGAAGCGCGCGAACTGCCCCGTGACGCCGAGATGGAGCCCTCCGCCTCCGCCGGACTGCGTCCGCGCCTCAAGCTGAAGCCCACCGACGGCGACGAAAACATCCGCGACGTGTTCGAGCCGGTCCAGGCTCAGCCCAAGTCGATCGGCGACAGCTGGACGTGGCGCGATCTCCTGGGCGGCATGGACGGCCGCGCCGAGCCGCCGGAGCCGACGCTCGACGACGAGACCCTGGCCGACCGCCTGATCGACGAGATCGGCGCGCTGGGGGTCGATCCCAATGCGCTGCTGCCCCGCACCCGCGTCGAGGAAGCCGCCGCCGCCTATCAGCACGGCGACCCGGACGGCGCGCGCGAGGTGGTGCTGCGCGTGGCCCCGGCCGCGGTGCGCCGCATCCGCCGCCGGATCATGACCGAGAAGAGCCTGCGCGCTCAGGCCGAGCGGTTCGTGGACCGCTACGAGGGCATGCTGGCCGACGCGGCCCGTCAGGATCAGAGCGGCTACATGTCGATCTCGCTGCTGGCTTCGGAATCCGGCCGCGCCTTCCTGCTGATCGACGCGGCGGTGGGCGAACCCGCCTGACGATCTGGCGCCGATGAGGTCGCTCGCCGTCCGCGCCGAGACCTGGCCCATCGCCGGGCGCTTCGTGATCTCGCGCGGCTCGAAGACCGAGGCCCGCGTGGTGGTGGCCGAAATCCGCGACGGCGAGCATCTCGGCCGCGGCGAATGCGTGCCCTACGTCCGCTACGGCGAGACCGTCGAAAGCGTCGTCGCCGAGGTCGAGGCCCTGGCGGATCGGATCGCGGCCGGGCTGGACCGCGCCGCCCTGCAGACCGCCCTGCCACCCGGCGGCGCCCGCAATGCGCTGGACTGCGCGCTGTGGGACCTCGAGGCCAAGCAGGCGGGCGTGCGCGCCTGGACCTTGGCCGGCCGCCCCCGGCTCGACCCGGTCAAGACCGCCTACACTCTGTCGCTCGACACGCCCGAAGCGATGGCCGAGGCCGCCCGCGCCAACGCCCGACGACCGATCCTCAAACTCAAGATCGGGGGCGCGCTTGATCTCGACCGCGTTGAAGCCGTGCGAGCGGCGGCGCCCCGCACCCGCCTCATCGTCGACGCCAACGAGGGCCTGGACTTCGAGACGCTGCGTCGCCTGGCGCCGGACTTGGCGCGGCTGGAGGTCAAGCTGATCGAACAGCCCCTGCCCCAGGCCGAGGACGCGCAACTGGAGGGATGGCGAAGCCCGGTCGCCCTCTGCGCCGACGAAAGCCTGCACACCCGCGCCGAACTCGCCGCCAGCGCCCGCCGCTACGACGTCATGAACATCAAGCTCGACAAGACCGGCGGCCTGACCGAGGCCCTGGCCCTGCAGGACGCCGCCCGAACCCTCGGCAAGGACATCATGGTCGGCTGCATGGTCTCGACCTCGCTGGGAATCGCGCCGGCGATGATCCTGGCCCAGGGAGTCGCCTTCGCCGACCTCGACGCGCCCCTGCTCCTGGCCAAGGACCGCGAACCGGGCCTGAACATCATCGGCTCGATGCTGGAGCCACCCTCGCCGGAGCTGTGGGGCTAGCCTGTGGGAATGGCGCGGGCGCCCATCATCCGCTTCAGCCGGAACGCGCCGACCAGCCCCACCGCCGACATCGCCGTCATCGAGAGATAGCCCGCCGCGCCGTAGTGGTCCCACAGCGGGCCCGAGGCCACGGTCGCGGCGCCGATCAGCAAGCCCCCCGAGAGGGCCGAACTCAAGGTCTGGGCGGCGGACTGGTTGTCCGGCGGGCTGAGCCGCTCGACCAGCTGCAGGCCGCCGACATAGCTGGCGGTGAAGGTCAGCGCATGCAGCAGCTGCAGCGGCCAGATCACCCACAGCGGCGGCGCGAAGGCGAAGGCGGTCCAGCGCACCAGGCCCGCGATGGCGGAGAACACGATCAGCCGCCAGGGCCCCTGCCGCCGCGCCCAGGGCTGCAGGAACCACAGGAAGACGATCTCGGCCCCCACGCCGCTGGCCCACAGCAGGCCGATCACCCCCTTGGGGATGCCCTGGGCCGCCCAGGCGATGCTGGCGAAGGCGTAGTAGAAGGCGTGGGTCGAGTTGATCAGCCCGACCGAAGCGATGGCCAGCATGAACATCGGATCGGCGACCAGGGCGCCGAGGCCCTTGAAGCGTTCGCTGCGCCGCGCCGGCCCGTCGTCGCGCACGGGCTCAGGCGGCGCCACGAAGGCGGCGGCGAGCGAGGTCAGGAGCGCGGCGGCCACGACCCAGACCAGGATCGAATCCACCGAGTTGCTGACCAGGATCAGCCCCATGCCGACATTGCCCACCACATGGGTCAGGGAGCCCACGCCCCGCGCCGGGCCGAAGCTGAAGCCCTCGCGCCGGCCGCGCCGGATGGTCAGCACATCGCTGAGCGGCGCGATCATGCCGATGGCGGTGGCGCCGACGAACCAGGCCACGAACCAGGCGCCGAAGCCCTGGGTCAGACCCAGCGCCGCATAGGCTAGGGCGCCGACCACGGCCAGGATCGCGATGGGCGTGCGCCTCAGGCGGAAGCTGTCGGCCCAGACCGCCAGCAGGGGCGAAGTCACCAGCCGCCCGAACATGGGCGCGCCCAGCACGATCCCGATCTCCGCCCCGCTCAGCCCGTGCGCCTTCAGCCAGGGGCCGATGTAGGGCAGGCTGACGCCGGTGCCGGCCAGGGTCAGGCCGTACAGCACCGACATGCGCCAGGCGCCGTCCTTGATCGGGGGAATCGTGAAGCCTCTGGCCACGCCTGTCTGCTATAGGTGCGCCATGCTCTTGTCGAACCGCGCCGCCCTGGTCCTGGTCGCCGTGAACGGTCTCTTGGCCGTCGGCTTCGGCGCCTTCGCCGCGCACGGGCTCAACGACCCGGCCGCCAAGGAGCTGATCCGCACCGGCGCCTTCTACCAGCTGACCCACGCCGCCGCCGGGGCGGCGGCGGTCAACCGCTCGCGCTGGAGCACGCTGGCGATGCAGCTCGGCGGCCTGATCTTCGCGGGTTCGCTCTACGCCCTGGCGTTCGGGGCCCCCAGGGTGCTGGGCCTGGCCACGCCCGTCGGCGGCATACTGATGATCGCGGGTTGGGCTGTCCTATTGGCCACAGCCCTGCACTCTCCGGAATCGTCGGTCCGAAAAGTCCCTTGACCCCGGTGGCGCCGGTGGCGACAGAGGCCTCATGGCTGCTGCGTTTGTGACCGATTCCGCCCGCCGGGGACTGTTCCCGGAAGTCGAGCCCTTCGCCTACGGGTGGATGCCGACCGACTCGGTCCACGAGATCTACTACGAGGAATGCGGCGCGCCCGGCGGCAAGCCCGCCCTGGTGCTGCACGGCGGCCCCGGCGGGGCGGTCAATCCCGGCATGCGGCGCTTCTTCGACCCGCAGAAGTGGCGCACGATCCTGTTCGACCAGCGCGGCTGCGGAAAGTCGCGCCCCAACGCCGAGCTCGAAGACAACACCACCTGGAAGCTGATCGAGGACATCGAGCGCCTGCGCGAGCGCTGCGGCGTGGAGAAGTGGACCGTGTTCGGCGGCTCCTGGGGCTCCACTCTGGCCCTGGCCTATGCAATCACCCACCCGGACCGGGTCGACGCCCTGATCCTTCGCGGCATCTTCCTGCTGAGCCAGAAGGAGCTGCGCTGGTTCTACCAGGAAGGCGCCTCGCTGATTTTCCCCGACGCCTGGGAGCATTTCCTGGCGCCGATCCCCGACGCCGAGCGCGGCGACCTGATGGGCGCCTACTACAAGCGCCTGACCGGGACCGACCGCGAGGCCCAGCTGGACTGCGCCGTGGCCTGGTCGAGCTGGGAGGGGGACACCATCTCGGTGCGCGGCCCGGAAGCCCGCCCCGACAAGTTCGCCGAGGCCGAGTTCGCCCTCGCCTTCGCCCGGATCGAATGCTGGTACTTCATGAACCAGGGCTTCCTGCCGGAGCCCGACTGGATCCTGAAGAACGTCGGCAAGATCCGCCACATCCCGACCTGGATCATCCAGGGCCGCTTCGACGT
The DNA here is from genome assembly GCA_018241995.1 of Pseudomonadota bacterium. Lineage (GTDB taxonomy): Bacteria > Pseudomonadota > Alphaproteobacteria > Caulobacterales > Caulobacteraceae > JAFECT01. The sequence goes on along the minus strand of JAFECT010000003.1, from coordinate 610,300 downwards.
GGTCACGCCGATGGACAGCGCGTGGTCACTGAAGAAGGCCTTCCCCGAAGCGGTGATGGAAGTGATCGGCGACGCCGGCCACGCCTCGACCGAGCCCGGCATCGTGGACGGCCTGGTGCGGGCGACAGACGCGGCGCTGAAGCTGTAAAGCCACTGGGTTCCTAGAACAGGAACCCTCTGCCCCGCGGCAGCTCGAAGTAGCGGTGCACCCGCACGGCCTGGACCAGGCCGAAGCCGATCATCACCGTCACCATCACCGTGCCGCCGTAGGAGAGCAGCGGCATGGGCACCCCTACCACCGGCGCCAGGCCGATCACCATCGCCCCGTTGATCAGCACATAGAAGGCGAAGGTCGCGGTCATGCCGGCCGCCGCCATGCGCCCAAAGTGGCTGTGCGAGGTCGAGGCGATGCGCAGGGCCGTGAAGACGATGGCGCCATAGGCCGCCAACACCACGAAGCAGCCGATGAAGCCGAACTCCTCCGCCACAGTGGCGAAGATGAAATCGGTCTGCTTCTCGGGCAGGAAGTTCAGCTGGCTCTGGGTGCCTAAGAGATACCCCTTGCCCAGGAACCCGCCTGAACCCGCCGCGATCTCGGACTGGATGATGTGATAGCCCGTGCCGGACGGGTCCTTGTCCGGGTGCAGGAAAGTCATGATCCGGTCACGCTGGAAGGGCTTGAGCACGAACATCACCGCTGGGGGCACCGCCACGCAGACGCCGATGACGACGGGCCAGATCACCTTCCAGGTCAGGCCGCCCATGAACATCATGATGCCGCCGGTCAACGCCAAGAGGATGGCGGTGCCGAGGTCGGGCTGTTTGGCGACTAGCAGCACCGGCGCCCCGATCATGGCGACCGGGATCAACAGCTTCCACGACCAGCGCGCCTGCTTGGCGGTCAGGTTGTGGTAGAAACGGCCCAGCGCCATCACCAGCGCGATCTTCATCAGCTCCGACGGCTGCAGACTCAGCGAGCCATGGCCAAGCCAGCGGCGGGCGCCGAGCCTGACGTCGCCCACCAGCATCACCGCCACCAGCAGAAGCAGCGCCAGGGCGTAGGCCGGATAGGCCAGGCTGTACCAGACCCTCAGGTCCACCAGGGACAGGATGATCATGATCCCGAACAGCAGGGCGAAGCGGATCAGGTGCGCCTCCGCCCACGGCTTCCAGGAACCGCCGGCGATCGAATAGAGCATCATCGCCCCGATGCCGGCGATGAAGGCCAACAGGCCCGCCAGGCGCCAGTCGATCTCGCCGAGCTTGACCGAGATGCGGTCGCGCTGGCCCGGACGGGTAAGGGCGGAAACGGTCACGGTGTGGTCCTGACGGCGGGCGTGGATGTCGAGGCCGGCGCCGCGGGCGTGTCCTGCATGTCCGGCGGCAGGTCCGACTTCATGGCGTCGGGCGCCAGGGGCGGCGGGGCGGCGTCGATCCTGGCGCCCGGCTGTTTCTGAATGCGCGCCATGATCTCGGCGTCCTTGAGCAAGGTGGTGCGCATGATTTCGCGCGCCTTGGGCGCGGCCGCCGAGGCGCCGAAGCCGCCGTGCTCGACCAGCACCGCCATGGCGTAGCGCGGCTCGTCATAGGGCGCGAAGGCCACGAACCAGCCGTGGTCGCGGAACTTCCATTCGCCCACCGCCCCGTGGGCGCCGTGGCCGCCGTCATAGGTGTGCGACTGGGCGGTGCCGGTCTTGCCGGCCATCTTGATGGGACCGAGGCCCAGCTGCGCGGCGGCGAAGGCGGTGCCGCGCGCATCGTTGGCCACCGACGCCATGGCCTCCCGCACGAACTGCAGGTGGTCCGGGTTGACGGGCAGGTCCGGCACCGCATTGCCCGGCGGCATCTCCTTGCCGCCGATCGATTTCACCAGGCGCGGCAGCAGGGCCTTCTTGCCGTTGGCCAGGCGCGAGGTCATCACGCACAGCTGCAGCGGATTGACCGCCAGATAGCCCTGGCCGATGCCGAAGCTGGGCGTCTCGCCGGGATACCAGATCTGCTGGCGCGGATCCTTGTAGGTCTTCTTCTTCCAGGCGATGTCCGGCAGGGTCCCGCGCTGCTGCGGGATGTGGATGTCTTCGAACACCGCGTTGATGCCGAACTTGCGCGCGGTGGCGGCGATCAGGTCGGGCCCGACCTTCAAGGCGGTCTGGTAGAAGAACACGTCGCACGAGGTCACGATGGCGCCGTGCATGTCCTGGGCGCCGTGGTGCTGGTCGCACTTGAACACGTGGTTGCCGAACGGGAAGACGCCGTTGCAGACGTAGGTGTCCTTGGGGCTGATGCCTTTCTCGAGCGCCGCCAGCGCCACCATGGTCTTGAAGGTCGAGCCCGCCGGGAAGGTGCCGCTGGTGGCCTTGTTCAGCAGCGGGTGGTGGTCGTACTCGTTCAGCGCCTTGTAGGTGGCGCCGGGCACGCCCGACACGAAGGCGTTGGCGTCGAAGCTGGGGGCCGACAGCAGGCACAGCACGTCGCCGTTGCGCACGTCCATCACCACCGCCGCGCCCGACTCCTTGCCGAACACCTCCAGCGCGCGGTTCTGCACGTCCGCGTCGATGGTCAGCACGATGTCGTCGCCGGGCGTGGGCCTGCGGTCGCCGTCGCGGTCTTCGCCGACCACCCGGCCGCGGGAATCGACCTCGACCTTCTGCCCGCCCGGCTGACCGCGCAGCTGCTTGTCGAAGGCCTTCTCGATGCCCTGTTTGCCGATGCGGAAGCCCGGGTGCATCAGCATCGGGTCGATGTCGGTCCCGGAGGCGGCGGCCGCCTCCTTGGCCTTCTTCATGTCGTTGTCGGAGACCTTGGCCACATAGCCGATCACGTGGGCGAAGGCGCCGCCGAAGGGGTAGTAGCGGGCCTCGTTCATGTCGGCCATGACGCCGGGCAGCTCGTTGGCGTGCAGATTGACCTTGGCGAAGTCTTCCCAGCTCAGGTCCGAGGCCACGGCCACGGGCGTGAAGCGCGGGCTTTGTGAAATCTCGCGCAGCAGCTGGCGGCGCCGGTCCACCGTCGAGGGGATCAGCTCGCCCACAAGGTTCAGCGTCTGGTCCAGGTCCTTGGTCTCGTCGCGGATCACCAGCACCCGGAAGCTCGGGCGGTTGCCGGCGAGCACCACGCCGTTGCGGTCCAGGATGCGCCCGCGCGGCGGCGGGATGACGCGATAGTTCCACTGGTTGTTGGACGACAGCGTCTTGTAGCGGCCGGCCTCGACCAGCTGCAGCATGCCCAGGCGGGTGACCAGGGCGCCCAGGCCCAGCACCGCCCCGCCGCCGACCAGCACGGTGCGCCGCAGGAAACTGCCCTGCCGCTCGTTGGCGTCCTCGAAGAAGATGGCGGGTTCGTTCATCGGAAGCGCACGTCCCCGTCGTCGAACCGCTGGTAGAGCCAGTACGCCACCGGGAACAGCATGGCGGTCGGCAGGAACTGCAGGATCACCGCGATTATGCTCGGCGCGACCTGGGTCTGCAGCATCATGAACAGATAATCGAACAGGAAAGCGACCGTAATCAGGCCCATCCACCAGGCAAAAAGAACGCGGGGCTCCTGCCCCACGATAATGGGTCGCGCGGCCAACACCCCGCCATAGACGCCGAGCGCCGCGACCGAGGTCAGGCCCAAGGGCGCGTTGTGATAGAGGTCCACGAACACGCCCAAGAGCAGCAGCATCAGGGGCCCCAGCATCGAGGGCCGGATCAGCGGCCAGGCGAAGGCCAGGCACAGCGGGATCACGGGCTCGGGCAGCGGCAGGGTGAAGATGCGCACCGGCGTGCCCAGGATCACCGTGATCGCCATGCAGATCAGCGACGGATAGATCACCCAGTGGAGCGGCCCGACGACGCGGACCGCCGACCTCGTCCTCACTGCCGGCCTCCTGCGCCTTGCGCGTCGGCGTTCTTCAGCCGGTTGTAGGGCACGGGCTTCTTGGGCGTGCCGGTCTTGGCGGGCGCAGGCTTAGCGCCGGCCTTGGGCGCGGACGCCTTGTCGGCCGTGCTCTTGCCGGAGGCCGGCTTGTCGGTCGCGCCCTTCTTGTCCGATTTGGCGGCGACCTTGCCCTTATCCGCCTTGCCCTTGTCGGCGGCCTTGTCCGAGGCGGGCGCGGCGACCTTGGCGGCCGGAGCGGGCGTCTTGGCCGGCGTGGGCTGGGCGGCCACCGGCGCGGCCACGGCGGGCTTGGGCGCAGCGGCGCCGGGGTAGGTGCGCGCCGGATGCAGGGCGTCGATCTTCGCGGCCAGCTCGGGGGAGGGCTGGGGCGCCGTCTGCAGGCTCGCCAGCGGCGGGGCGTTCAGGGTGTCGGGTTTGAGCAGCTGCGAGAAGTCCTGGAACAGCAGCACGCGCACGTAGTCGAGGTCGCCGCGCTCGGCGTAGAGCTTCACGCGCCAGGACCCGTCCAGCGCCTTGGCCGCCTCGCCCACCGGCAGGCCGCGCGGGAAGATGCCGCCGTCGCCGGAGCTCAGGATACGGTCGCCCTCCTTCACCGAGTCGACGCCGCGCAGGAACTCCAGCCGCGGATTGGCCCCGCCGTCGCCGACCAGGATGGCGCGCGCGTCGGAGCGGTCGACCAGGACCGGGGTGCGACTGGCCACGTCTGAGAGCAGCAGCACGCGGCTGGCGGAGTTGGTGACGCCGACCACGCGGCCGACCAGGCCCTGCTCGTTGATCACCGGATTGCCGACGCGGATGCGCTTGTCGGTCCCGGCGTCGATCAGGCGCGCATTGGCGAAGGGCCCGCGCGATTCGGCCACGGTGCGGGCGGTGGCCATCTCCACGGCCGGCTGGACCCGCAGGTTCAGCAGCGCCTCGTAGCGGCGGTTGATGTTGTTGAGCGCGATGTTGTTGTCGCGCACGGCCTCGAGCTGGGCGACCTTCTGCTTCAGGCGGCGGTTCTCATCGACCGCGTTGAAATAGTCGCCGATCCAGTCCGACGCCGAGCCGACCCAGCGCACGGGTGCGGCGAACACGCCGTTGGTCGGCGCCGCGGCCTTGGCGAAGGCGCCGCGCACGGCGCCGTAGCCCTCGGTTTTCAGCGCGTCGCGCTTGTCCCCGATGAGCAGCAGGATCGCCACGGCGCCCGCGGCGATCACGGCGAAGGCCGCGGTGATCCCCAGGGGCACCTTGAGGTTTTCGAATGGACCGTCCCGGAACGCCAACGGGCTGCCCCCAACAATTGCACGGCCGGCCTTCTGCCGGGCGCCTGAGTCTTATCTAGGGCAGGGTGGCATCAAGGACGCCCTTCATCCAGCGGGGATGTTCGAGCACCTTGCCGCACCCGATAGCCACGCAGGAGAGAGGGTCGTCGGCGACCGACACGGGCAAGCCGGTCTGGTCGCGGATCTCGGCGTCCAGGCCGCGCAGCAGCGCGCCGCCGCCGGTCAGCATGATGCCCTTGTCGGCGATGTCGGCGGCCAGTTCCGGAGGCGTGGCCTCCAGGGCGACCTTCACGGCCTCGATGATCTGCGACACCGGCTCGGCCAGGGCTTCGGCGGCCTGGCGCTCGGAGATACGCACCTCGCGGGGCACGCCCTGCATCAGGTCGCGGCCCTTGACCTCGATGGACAGGCCTTCGCCGTCGTGCGGGACGCGGGCGGTGCCGATGTCCTTCTTGATCCGCTCGGCGGTGGTCTCGCCGATCAGCAGGTTATGGTTGCGGCGCATGTACGAGATGATCGCCTCGTCCATCTTGTCGCCGCCGACGCGCACCGAGCGCGAATAGACGATGCCCGACAGCGACAGCACGGCCACCTCGGTGGTGCCGCCGCCGATGTCGACGACCATCGAGCCGGTCGGCTCGTGGATCGGCAGGCCGGCGCCGATCGCCGCGGCCATCGGCTCGTCGATCAGGCCGACGCGGCGGGCCGAGGCGTTCAGGCACGAATCGTTGATCGCGCGGCGCTCCACCGCGGTCGCGCCCGAGGGCACGCACACGATCACCTTGGGGTTCACGAAGCCCTTGCGGTTGTGCACCTTGCGGATGAAGTGCTTGATCATCTCCTCGGCGACTTCGAAGTCGGCGATGACGCCGTCGCGCATGGGGCGGATCGCCTCCATATGACCGGGCGTGCGGCCGAGCATCTGCTTGGCCTCGATGCCGACGGCGTGGACGACCTTGCGGCCGCCGACGTTGCGCAGCGCGACAACCGACGGCTCGTTGAGCACGATGCCCTTGCCCTTCATGTAGATCAGGGTGTTGGCGGTGCCGAGGTCGATGGCGATGTCGTTCGAAATCATTCCGAACAGGGGTGAAAGCATGGGCGTTTTCTTGACCAGTCGATGATGCGGGCCGGGAGCCTTTTGGCCGAGAACGACGCCCCGATCGCGCGTTCCCCTTTCGCGCTTATCCGAGTCCGTCTTGAGCCTTGAGACAATGGCCCGTGTGCCCGCTCCTACGGGCGAATTCAAGGCCTATAACGCGCGTCAAGACGCCTCTTGCGGCGGATCGGGACGTTTTGAAGCTGAGCCGTTGACCGGCAAAGGTTTGCTGAGGTTTTTCAAATCGGCGTGATGGTCGCGTGGGGCGGGCGCCGCGACGACCTTCGCGCCGCCTCTAGACCGGTTCCAGCGCTTCCGCCTCCAGCGCGCGCTTCACGCCGTCACGCTCCTGCATGCGGTCGAGGTGCGCACGCACCTTCGGGAAATTCTCCGGATGCCCCATGCCGGGCCGCTGGAACCACCGGCTCATCACATAGGAATAGGGGTCGGAGATCGTGTAATTCTCGCCGTGCACGAACGGATTGTCGCCGAGCTTGTCCTCGATGATCTGGAAGTAGCTGTCGAGCAGTTCGGGCGCGCGGGCCTTCATCGCCTCGGCCGCCGCCTCCCCTTCCCCATAGCGCTCGGGCCGGAACATGTGGGCGAAGGCCACGTGGACGCTGGACGAGATGAAGTTGTTGAAACTGTTGACCTGGCTCATGGCCCAGGCGTCATCCAGCGGCGCCAGGCGCGCGTTGGGCCAGGCCCTGGCGATCCAGCCCAGCACGGCCGGGTTCTCGGTCAGGGTCCCGCGCTTGGTGGAGATGGCCGGCACCCGGCCCAGCGGGTTGATCTGCTTGTACTCGTCCTTGTGCTGGTCGCCCGCCTTGAGGTCGAGCTTGACCATCTCGGGCTGGGCGCCGACCTCGAGCAGCAGGATGTGCGGGGCCAGGGAACAGGCGCCGGGCGCATAGAAGAACTTGAAATCGCTCACGTCTGGTCTCCATCGATCGGGTTGGGGGAGGAAGCGCCGCGGCGGCGCCTTAGGATTTCGCGCGCGCCCAGCATGATGGCCAGCCAGGCGAAGCCGATGGCCGCGATCAGGGCGCCGGCCTTCCAGTCCCCGCCCCGGCTCATGGCCAGGAAGGACTTGCCGAAGATGGCCACGAGCGCGGTCTTGGGCAGGACGCCAAGGGCGCAGCCGGCGATGAAGGCCCAGAACGAGGCTCTGGAGACCCCGAAAGCCATGTTGACCACGATGAAGGGCGCGGACGGCACGTTCCTGATGATGAAGGAGGCGTAGAAGGCATTCCGGCCCACATAGCCCGACACCCGGCCGATGGCCTCGCCGCCGAAGCGCTCCAGCGCCTTCGCCCCTGCCAGCCGCCCCACCCAGAAGTTCACCCCTGCCGAGACCACCGTGGCGATCCAGCTGTAGAGGAACCCCAGCCAGGGCCCGAAGGCGACCACGCAGGCGGCGATCAGCACGAACTGCGGCGCGCCGATGAACGAGGCCAGGGTGAAGACCGCGATGGCCGCGAACAGGCCCCAGGGGCTATCGGAAAAGCCGTTCAGCCAGGCCTCGAACTCGCCCTCGGTCTGGCGGCCGAGCGCCGTCTTGCCGAAGAAGAACACCAGGGCGACCGTGGCGAACAGGCCGAGCGTGACCACAACCGCACGCCAGCGGCGTGCGTCCATCTCGGTCAGGGGCTTGAGCAGGGTCTTCAGCACGCTGGCCATCGGCCGCTTATAGCGCGGCGCACGCCCGCGTCACGCGGCGGCTTTCTCAGCGACCGCGCTTGAACGTCGCCCCGGCAGTGGAGTCTTCAGTCAGGGTGACCTCGCACATGGAGCCGTCGTTGATCGGCTTGCAGCCGGTCCAGGTCACCGTCCAATCCACGCCGTACTTGCCCGGCGCCGTGGCGCCCAGCAGCACCGTCTTCTCGTTGAAGACGCGCACCCAGCACTGGCGCACCGGATTGGGCTGGTAGCGGAAGGCCGGGCCGCCGCAGTAGATGCCCACGGGTGCGCTGGAGACATAGGTCTTGTCGTCCACGTCGCCCGAGACCACGAAGGTCAACAGACGGTCGGTGCGCAAGGCCCTGATCTCTACTTCCTGCACCACCTTGGTCCCCTCGGACGGCGGAACCTGGTCCTCACCGGCCAGCGCTTGGCCCGCGGCCGAAAACGCGAAGACGGCGCCCGCCGCCAAAGCCAGGAATGATCGAGACATGGGCCCCCGCCCTCACTGAAAACGCTACTGCCCCAGTCTTGGCACGCGGGCTGCGCGCCCGGCAAATTACGTTGCGGTAACGCACGCATCGGCGCCGAAGCTGGGCTGCAAGGACACGTAACCTTTTTTCACCGGCGCCTCGGTGGACTTCCCCGCCCCCAGCCCATAGCTTCCCGCGTCTTTCGCATCTGCGAGATGGAGCCTGAGCCGATGAGTCTCGAGTCCGCCGCCCTGCGTCGCGTGCAGCCGTCCCAGACCCTGGCCGTGACCATGAAGGCGCGCCAGCTCAAGCGCGAGGGCAAGGACGTGATCTCGCTGGGCGCCGGCGAACCGGACTTCGACACGCCCGAGAACGTCAAGGAAGCGGCCATCGCCGCCATCCGCTCCGGCCAGACCAAATACACCGATGTCGACGGCATCGCGGAACTGAAGGCCGCCGTCGTGGCCAAGTTCAAACGCGAGAACGGCCTCGACTACACCCCCTCCCAGATCAACGTCTCGCCCGGCGGCAAGGCGGTGATCTTCAACGCGCTGATGGCCACCCTGTCGCCCGGCGACGAGGTCATCGTGCCCGCGCCCTACTGGGTCTCTTACCCCGACATGGTGCTCCTGGCCGGCGGCGAGCCGGTGATCGTGACGGCGGGCCCGGAAACCGGCTTCAAGCTCAAGCCCGCGGACCTGGAAGCCGCGATCACGCCGCGCACCCGCTGGATGATCCTCAACTCGCCGTCCAACCCGACCGGCGCCGCCTATACCCGCGCGGAACTGCGCGCCCTGGCCGATGTGCTGGTGCGCCACCCTCGGGTGATGATCCTGACCGACGATATGTACGAGCACCTGCTCTACGACGGACTGGAGTTCACCACGCTCTTGCAGGCGGCGCCGGAGCTCTACGACCGGACCCTGACCACCAACGGGGTGTCCAAGGCCTACGCCATGACCGGCTGGCGCATCGGCTACGCCGGCGGCCCGGAAGCCCTGATCAAGGCCATGGGCAAGGTCGAGGGCCAGTCGACCTCCAACCCCTGCTCGGTGGCCCAATGGGCGGCGGTTGAGGCCCTGAACGGGCCGCAGGACTTCATCCCCGAGCGCGCCAAGGTGTTCGAGGGTCGGCGCGACCTTGTCGTGTCGATGCTGAACCAGGCTTCGGGCATCGAGTGCGCCAAGCCCGAAGGCGCCTTCTACGTCTATCCCTCGATCCGCAACCTGATCGGCAGGACCGCGCCGTCGGGCAAGCTCATCGACACCGACGAGGTGTTCGCGTCGGAGCTGCTCGGCGAAGAAGGCGTGGCCGTCGTGTTCGGCGCCGCGTTCGGGCTGAGCCCGTTCTTCCGCATCTCCTACGCGACCTCGACGGACGTGCTGGAAGAGGCCTGCCGGCGGATCCAGCGGTTCTGCGCGTCGCTGAAGTAGGCGCCACGGCCCTACCTGAATTCGTCATCCTTGGCGGTGCGCGGCGGAGCCGCGCGCCGTCGAGGACACGATCTCACTTATTCTTATCGTCATCCTTGAGGACGTCCGCGTAAGCGGGCGGCATCGAGGACCCACTAGGCGCGACGTTTAACGCGCGCCGAGACTTTGCTCATAGCGGCCGTCGAAATCCCACGTCGTCTCATCGAACCAGCCGTCCGATAGGTCGCGCCAGTTCGAATTGTCGCGCTCGATCAGTCGGATTTTCTGCGCACGCGGCAGGTGCTTGATCCACTTCTCCCTCGCGATCGCCTGGACGATTGAAGCGTGCGGCTCGAACCAAACGAGCCCCGAACAGCCGTACCGGGCGGAGAAGCCGGCGAAATGCTTGGTCTTGTGCTGGAGGACCCGATTGAACAGGTCACTGGTCACACCGGCGTAGAGCGTGCCGTTGTAGCCACTGGCCATGAGATAGACCGCGATCAGGCTATCGGGCGAGATCATGCGGCCATTGTTCCCGTATTGTTCCACGCATGTCAAGGTGGCGCCTAGTGGGTCCTCGATCCCGCCCGCTCGCGCGGCCGTGCTCAAGGATGACGGATAGGTGGGGAAGCTTGGTCGGTCAGGCCGGCCGGCTCACCGCGAAATCGGCCAGCCGCTCCATCGCGGTGCGCCAGTCGCCGGCCGGGAACACGCCGAGCGCGCCCTTGGCCGTATCGGCATAGTCGCCGGCCAGATCGAGCGTCGCCTGCAGGGCGCCGGTGCCCACGATCAGCTCTCGGGCGCGTTTGAAATCGGCCTCGGTCTGGTCGCGACGGCCCACCGCGCGCTCCCAGAACGCGTCCTCACGCCCAGCGGTGCGGGCGATGGCGAGCAGTAGCGGCAGGGTGGCCTTGCCTTCGCGGAAATCGTCACCGGCGTTCTTGCCCAGCACTTCGGACTGACCGCCGTAATCCAGCGCATCGTCGACCAGCTGGAACGCCAGGCCCAGGTTCAGGCCATAGGCGCGCACCGCCTGGATCTGCGCCTCGGTCGCCCCGGCCGCGACCGCACCGGCCTCGGCCGCGGCGGCGAACAGCTCGGCGGTCTTGGCGGTGATGATCTCCAGGTACAGGTCCTGGGAAAGCTTCAGGTCGTGGGCGCGGGTCAGCTGCAGCACCTCGCCCTCGGCGATGACGCTGGAGGCGCGCGACAGGATGCCCAGCGCGCGCAGCGAGCCGGTCTCGACCATCAGCTCAAACGCGCGGGCGAACAGGAAATCCCCGACCAGCACGCTCTGCGCCGAACCCCAGATCAGGTGCGCGGCGGTCTTCCCGCGGCGCATCTCCGAGCCGTCGACCACATCGTCGTGGAGCAGGGTCGCGGTGTGGATGAACTCAACGGCGGCGGCCAGCTTATGGTGGGCGTCGCCACCCGCCCCCGCCAACCGAGCGGCGGCCAGGGTGATCAGTGGGCGCAGGCGCTTGCCGCCGGCGGCGATCAGGTGCTCGGCCAGGGCCGGGATCACCGCCACCGGGCTCTGCATGCGGGCCAGGATCAGGGCGTCCACCGAACGCATGTCCGCGGACGCCAGACCCACCAGGGTCTCGACATCGCCCGCGGGGCGCAGCAGGGGGGCGGCGACAGCGTCCAAACGCAGGCTCCAAAGGCGAACTCGAGGGCGCGAGACTGGCGCCCCCCTCAGGTCGCGGGCACAATGGTTACGCGGCCCCGCAGGGTCAAGCCGCCGACAGCCCTGAATCGTTCCCCGGTTCGCCTTTCCGTTCATCGAACAGCGTTTTCGCACAAAGCCCGTGACCGACCTCCCCGCCCCGCCTGAATCGTCCGTGGCCGACGTGACCGAGGACCGCCTGCTGGGCGGCCGCGTACGTCTTCGCCAGCCCGCCAAGGGATATCGCGCGGGCCTGGACGCCGCCCTGCTGGCCGCCGCGGCGGAGCTGAAGCCCGGCGAACGCGCGCTCGAAGCCGGCTGCGGCGCAGGCGCAGTGCTCTTTCAGGCCGCCGCACGATTTCCGGGTGCGAGGCTGACCGGTGTCGAGCGCGATCCCGAAGCGCTTGCGCTGGCGCAACAGAACATCGCCCTGAACGATGCGGAGGGTCGCGTCGAGGTGCGCGCCGGCGACGTGGGTCGTGGTTTTGCGGGGCAGGGCTTCCTGAAACCCGGCGAGCCGCCCTTCGACCTCGCCCTCGCCAACCCGCCCTTCTTCGACGACGCCGGCGCCTTGCGCGCGCCCTCGCCGGAGAAGCGCGGCGCCTGGATCGCGGACGCCGGCCTCGACGCCTGGACGCGCTTCCTGCTCAAGGCCGTGCGCGAGGGCGGGCGGGTCTTGATGATCCACCGCGCCGACCGCCTGTTCGATGTGATCGCGCTTTTGGGCGCGACCGGCGGGAGTTTCCAGGTCCGCCCCGTTCATCCCCATGCCGACGAGCCGGCCAAGCGGGTCTTGGTGTTGGCGACCAAGACCGGCAAGGCGCCGCTGAAGCTGCTGCCGCCCCTGGTGCTGCATGTGCGCGGCTCCGGCGAGAAGCACACGCCCGAGGCCGAGGCGATTCTCAGGGGCGAGGCGGGCCTGCCGTGGGCTTAAGGACGCGCCGCGCATGAGCGCCGCCATGCTCGATGTCTTCGTGCGCGCCGCCGCCGTGGCGCTGCTGCTGCTCCTGGCGTTTCTGCTGCTGCGCGACCGGGCGAGCCGGCGACTGGCGCTGCTGTTCGCGCCGCTGGCCCTGTGCCTGTGCGGCTTCCTCGCCGGCAATACGCCCGACCCGACGCTTCGCCCCACAGGCGCGGTCGCCTGGACCGCCCATCTGCTGGCGGGATACGCCGCGCCCTTTCTCTGGTGGTTCTGCCTGGCGAGTTTCGACCCGGAACAGGAAATCCGCGGCCCTGTGCTGTTCGCCGGCCTGGGCTGGCTCGCGATCGCCAGCGCCGACCGGGGCTTGCTGGGCCCGGCATTAGCGGAAGCGGGCCTGTCCTGGGGCCTGATCGCGCTCGGCCTGGGGATGCTGGCCTGGCTGGCCTGGAGGCTGGTCGGCGACCGCGAGGGCGACCTGATGGAACGTCGGCGCAGCATCCGCATCCTGGTCCCCTGTCTGTTCGCGGTTCAGCTGCTCCTCTCCTTCGCCAAGGACCTGCTGCTGGGATTCGATTGGCGCCCTGAGGCCTTCACCTTGTTCCAGAACACATCGGTCCTGCTGGCCGCCCTGGCGCTGTTCGCCCTGTTCGTTCGGGCCGACACCGCCCTGCTGCGGGGAACCGCGCGCGCCGCCGCCGCCCCTCTCGCGGGCGAGACCCCGGCCGAACGGTCGCTGGCCGCGCGCCTGCGGACGCTGATGGAGGTCGAGCGCGCCTACCTTGATCCCGAGCTGAGCTTCCCCGCCTTCGTGGCCCGCGCCGGAGCGCCGGAGCGGACCGTGCGCCGTTTCATCAACCACCGCCTCGGCCACGCCCACTTCCGCACCTACCTGAACGGCTATCGCGTCGCCGAAGCCCGACGGCTGCTCGCCGATCCCACCCGCTGCGACGACAAGCTGATCGCCATCGCCCTGGACAGCGGCTTCGCGTCCCTGGCCTCCTTCAACCGCGTGTTCCGCGCCGAGGAAGGCTCGACGCCCAGCGACTATCGCGCCGCCCAATTCGGTCAAAAGCCGCCTTTTGAGGAGCGTTCGGCCGGGTCCTGAGGAGGCGGCCCGTCACGGCTCGGCTATCTCAGCGCAAAGCTTAGCGGGAAGGACGCCTTAGTGAACGCATTGATCTCCCTGGCCGGCGTGTTGACGCTGCTGCTCGTCGCAGGCGGCGCCTTGGCCCTTTTCCAGCGCAGACATTTCTCGCTGCGGTGGCTCCTGGTCGCCGCGGCGCTTGTCGCGCTCAACGACTTCCTGCTGACCAGCGGCTACCTGATGATCCCGGGCCTCCTGCCCGGCCATTGGAACTGGCAAGGCAAGATCCTGGCCTTGGCGGCGACGCTGGCGGTGGCCGCGCTGCCGGCCTTCGGGTTCAACCGCTCGGGCATGACGCTCGCCCAGGCGCCGGGCTGGTGGAAGAGCGCCCTGCCTATCGCGCTCGTCTACATGGCCTTCTTCGTCATGCTCGCCCGCCTGTTCCCGTCAGGGCCCGCCAACGCCGAGACCATCGCCTTCCAGCTGACCATGCCGGGCTTCGAGGAAGAGCCGTTCTATCGCGGCGTGCTGTTGCTGGCGCTCGACCGCGCCTTCACCGGCCGCGTGAGATTCCTCGGCGTCGAGTGGGGCTGGGGCGCGCTTCTCTCCTGCGCCCTGTTCGGCCTGGCGCACGCCTTCGGCTTTTCGCACGGCCGGTTCACCTTCGACGCCATCACCATGGGCCTGACCGCCCTGCCCTCGCTGCTGGCGGTCTGGTTGCGCCTGCGTACAGGCAGCCTCGTCCTGCCGATCCTGCTGCACAACTTCGGCAATTCGATTTCGCTGTTCATCTGAGGTCTGGTCAGGCCACCTCGAAAGCCGCGTCGTAGGCGACCTCGCCTGAGGGCGCCTCGCCTCTGAACGGGAGCCGCTGGAAGTAGCCGTCCGGCGCGCCGGGATAGGCCAGAGCCGCATCGGTCTCGAACCCGAAGCGGCCGTAATATCCCGGCTCGCCGAAGACGACGCAGCCCGCCGCCCCCATCACTCGCAGGCGGTCCAGGCCTTCGCGGATGAGGGCGCTCCCGACGCCCGCGCCCTGTCGATCCGGTCTGACCGACACCGGCCCCAGGCCGAACCAGCCCAGGTCCGCGCCGCCGATCCGCACCGGCGAGAAAGCCACGTGGCCGATCACCGCTTCGCCCTCACAGGCGACCAGCGACAAAGTCAGGGCCCCGGCGGCGCGCAGCGCGTCGACGATCCTCGCCTCGTTGCCGCCGCTGTAGGGCGCGGAGCGGAAGGCGGCCCCAGTCGTCGCGTGGATGGCGGCGTGGTCCTCGGGCTGCTCCGGCCGGGTCAGCATCAGGCGTCGGCGTAGACACGCAGAGCGTCGAGCGACAGCTCCAGCCCCGTGAGGTCGTTCAGCGGATCAGGCGTCACGATCACGAAGAACTTCCGCGCCTCGGCCCACAGCATCAGGTTCTCCGGCAGGCCGAAGTCCTCGACCTCGCAGCCGTTCTCGTCGATCACCCGGCCGTCCTCGTCGACGCGGGCGCCCACCGTCATGGCCACGCGCTCGGCGTGATCGGCCTCGTCCTCCGAGGCCACGTTGAGGTAGGCGAACACGGGCTTGCCCAGCGCCGAGGCGAAGCCGACCTCAAACGCCGTGCCGGGATCCGAGTTCGGGCCGCGCCAGGGGGTCAGGTTCGCGATCAGGGCGTCGCACTGGCGAACGCGGCCGACCGCATCGGCGTAGCGTTCGCGCGCCATCACCTCGCTGGGCTCGGTCTCGACCAGGAAGCCATCGAGCGCCGTCACGCCCACAAAGCCGGCGTCGGCGCAGAGCTCGATCTTGCGCTTGGCGTGAGCCTCGGCGTCGGGAAACCACTGGTCCGGTCCGGCCAGATAGATGGAAGCGATGCGGCGCATGCCTCTATGTGTAGGGATCCGGTGACGGTTTTTGAATGGCGCGGACGCGCGGAATGGCTCTAGCGTGGCGCCCATGCGCGCCATTCTCGCCGCCCTCGCCCTGCTGCTGACCGGAGCCCAGCCCGCCATGGCCGACGCCAAAGCCTGTCCCGTCGAGCTCGTGGTGCTGGGCTCGGGCCAGGATGGCGGCGCGCCGCAGCTGGGCCACGAGGAAGACCCGGCCTGGAAGGATCCGTCCCTACGCCGCACCGCCACGTCCATCGGCCTGGTGGACCGGGCCGCGGGCAAGCGCTGGCTGATCGAGGCGACGCCGGACCTGCGCGAGCAGCTGCACCGCTTCAACGGCGTGGCGGCGGCGGGCGACAGGCCGATGCCGGCGCTGGATGGCGTATTCCTGACCCACGCCCACATGGGCCACTACACCGGCCTGATGTTCTTCGGCCACGAGGTCATGGGCGCCAAGGATCTGCCGGTCTGGGCCATGCCGCGCATGGGCGAATATCTGACGACCAACGGGCCATGGAGCCAGCTGGTCAAGTACGGCAACATCGCATTGAAGCCCCTGGCCGACGGCTCAACGGTCGATCTGGGCGCGCTCAAGCTGACCGCCTTCAGGGTGCCGCACCGACAGGAGTATTCCGAGGTCGTGGGCTTCCGCATCGACGGCCCGAACAGGCGCGTGCTGTTCATCCCCGACATCGACCGCTGGGAGGACTGGGACGCGGAGGGCGTGCGCATCGAGGACCAGCTCAAGGGTGTCGACCTCGCCTACCTCGACGGCACCTTCTGGGCGGACGGCGAGCTGCCGGGGCGCGACATGTCGAAGATCCCGCACCCGATGATCTCGAAATCGATGGCGCGACTGTCCGCCCTGCCTGCTTCGGAGCGGGCCAAGGTGCGCTTCATCCACCTGAACTGGTCCAACCCGGCGCGCTTTCCGGGCTCGGATGCGCGCAAGGCGATCGAGGCCGCGGGGTTCAATGTCGCCGAGGAGATGGAGCGCGCCTGCCTTTGACAAAGCGCGACGAGCGCTCTCGATAAAGTCTCTAAAGATCAAATAGTTTCGCAAGTATCGCGCCCACACAAGCGCTTGCACGCCACATCCCGTCGCTGAATGCACGCGCCATGCTCGGCGCCGTGCTGCGGAATATTATATCCATCCGTAGACAGACTGGCTGAGGAGCAGCCTCCGAGCTCGATTTCTAAAGGAACGTGCAAAGCTGCAAGCAATTTTGCCGGCGTTTTCTGTTGTACAATGAACGCGTTTGCTGAAACTATCGTCCGTGTGCGCGAGTTTGTCGCCACCTTGGCGGTATCGCGCGGTTGGGGGAGCAGCATATGCGCGTCGATCGCAATCGCCTTTTGACAACCACCATCATCGCGGGCGTGGCGGCCGCCGTAGGCCTGCCCACGGCAGCCATGGCGCAGGATACGCCGCCGCCGCAGCAACCTCCCGCCGCGGCAACGCCGGACAAGCCGGCCA
Organism: Pseudomonadota bacterium; assembly: GCA_018241995.1. Classification (GTDB taxonomy): domain Bacteria; phylum Pseudomonadota; class Alphaproteobacteria; order Caulobacterales; family Caulobacteraceae; genus JAFECT01. The sequence goes on along the minus strand of JAFECT010000003.1, from coordinate 593,465 downwards.
GCGAGGTGCAGGAGGTGGTGATCACGGGCTCGCGCATCCACCGCAACGAGTTCAACAGCCCCGACCCGATCCAGGTGATCCGATCCGAGGACGCCAAGCTCAGGGGCGTGGCCGACACCACCCAGCTGCTGCAGAGCTCGACCATCGCGTCGGGCTCGCCGCAGGTGAACGCGGTGATTTCCACCGCCTTCGTCACCAACGGAGGGCCGGGCGCCCAGACCATCTCGCTTCGGGGCCTCGGGGCCAATCGCACGGTGTTCCTGTTGAACGGCCGGCGCGCCGGTGCGGCGGGCACCCGCGGCGGCGTCTCTTCGTTCGACCTCAACGTTCTGCCCGAAAGCGTGATCGACCGCGTCGAAATCCTCAAGGACGGCGCGTCCTCGGTCTACGGCTCCGACGCAGTGGCCGGGGTGGTGAACATCATCACCAAGACCAAGATGGACGGCGCCCAGTTCGACGCCTTCGCCAGCCAGCCGTTCCAGACCGGCGGCGAGCAGTACCGAGCCTCCGCGGCCTGGGGCAAGACCTGGGGCCGGGGCGGCTATTTCACCGTCAACGTCGACTACTTCAAGCAGAACGAGCAGACCAACGGCCAGCGCGACTATACCAACTGCCCGCGCCAGTACGTGTTCAACCCGACCACCCATGCACGCTCGGACGTGGTCGATCCGCGCACCGGCCAGATCCAGTGTCGCAACCTGATCTACGACGATATCTGGATTTATGACGGCAACGATTTCTCCGGCCGCTCGGGCAAGCTGCAGTTCGACTATTCGGGCCAGCTCGCCGGCTTGGCGCCCAAGAACTTGCCCGGCTATCCGACCTCGCCGGCGGGCTTCTTCATCGTGGGCGATACCTCGACCCCGAACGGCCTGGGGCTGGAAGACACCAACTCGCCGTTCGACAAGACCACCACCCTGTCGCCTGCGCTGTCGACCACGTCGGTGTTCGTGCAGGGCGGCTATGACCTGGGCGATCACATCCAGGCCTACAGCGAAGTGCTGCTCAGCCGCCGCACCTCGGCCTCACACGGCTATCGCCAGTTCTGGACCTATCTCTACACCGAGGACGGCGCCAACTTCGGCTGGAACAACGATCCGTTCAGCGCCGGCTTCAAGGGCAACTATTTCCTCAGCCCCACCCCGGTCACCAACAAGAACGACGCCAACCAGAAGGTCAATTTCGCCCGGGCGGTCCTGGGTCTCAAGGGCGACGCGCCCGGCATCGGCTTCCTCAAGGGTTGGACCTGGGACACCTTCGTCCAGTACAGCCGCTCCGAAGGCTACTACGGCCAGGACGTGATCCTGGACGATGCGGTGAAGGCTTCCGACGGCCGCGGCGACTTCGGCAGCTTCGGCCTGTTCAACGCCAACTCGATTCCCCGACCGACTGCTTCCTGCGTGGGCTACACCACCCCGATCAGCCATCGACCCTGCGTGGACGTCAGCTGGGTGTCGCCGGACTTCCTGGCGGGCAAGTACACCGCCGCAGAGGCCGCCTTCCTGTTCGACTATGAAATCGGCAAAACCACCTATCAGCAGACCACCTGGGAAGGCTCCGCCACCGGCGACCTGTTCAACCTGCCCGCCGGTCCGGTGGGCGCCGCCGTCGGCTTCCACGTCCAGCAGGACTCGATCAACGACGTGCCCGGCAAGGACACCCTGGCCAGCAACGTCTGGGGTCAGACCGCCGCCGGTATCACCAAGGGCTCCGAGAACACCAAGGAAGCTTTCGGCGAACTCAGCATCCCGCTGATCCGCGACATGCCCTTCATCTACCGGCTCGACACCAACCTCTCCGGGCGCGAGACCACCGTCGACGGGCACGGCTCGAACTTCACCTACAAGGTCGGGGTGAACTGGGCGATCACGCCGGAGTACCGCCTACGCGGCACCTACGGCACCTCGTTCCGGGCGCCGGCGCTGTTCGAGAGCTTCCTGGCCAACCAGACCAGCTTCCTGGGTCAGCGTTCGATCGATCCCTGCATCAACTGGGGCGCGGCGCTCGCCGCCAACCAGATCCCGCAGCGGGTGGCCAACAACTGCGCCGCCCAGGGGGTGCCGGCCGTCTATTCGGGGGCCGGCTCCAGCGCGACGATCTTCACCGGCGGCGGCCCAAACCTGCGTTCGGAGACGTCCAAGGCCTACACCTTCGGCGCCATCTGGACGCCCAAGGCCATCGATCTGAACGTGGCGGTCGACTACTTCAACATCCAGGTGAACAACGAGATCACCACGCTCGGCCCCAACAACATCGTCTTCGCCTGCCTGAACTCGGTGAGCTTCCCCAGCGACCCGCTCTGCTCGCTGTTCAGCCGCAACGCCAGCCACCTGATCACCGTGGTGCACGACAACTACGTCAATATCGCCACCCAGGAGGATCGGGGCGTCGACCTGACGGTGCGCTATCGCCACGACCTGCCGTGGGACAGCCGCCTGACCATCGACACCCAGGCCACCTGGACCTTCGAGAACTCCACCCTGCTCTTCCCGAGCAGCGCCAAGGTCGAGAACAACGGCACCATCGGCAGCCCCGACTTCACCGCCCTGGCCAACCTGCGCGTCGACCACGGGCCCTGGACAGCGTTCTGGAGCGTCGACTGGATCGGCCGGGCCAGCGCCCTGTCCTTCGCGGGCTCCGACACCAACTCGGCCGGCACCCAGCTCTACAAGATCCGCACCGAGCCCACGGCCTACCATTCCCTCTCGCTGCGGCGCGATTTCAAGACCTGGAGTCTTCTGGTGGGCGTGCGCAACATCTTCGACGAGCGTCCGCCGTCCCTGACCACGATCAATGTCGGAGGCCAGTACAACACCATCGGCACCTCGGTCCTGGCCAGCCAGTACGACTACATCGGCCGGCGCGCCTTCATGAACATCACCAAGAGGTTCTGAGGCCGTCCGCCGCCGGACTACAGACAGGGAGGGGCCTCACGGCTCCTCCCTTTTCTCTTGTCGGGCAGATGATCGCGTCTAACCTGGACGCCCAATCGACTGGAGCACCCTTGCCTTGAGCGCCGTCATCCTCGGCAAGCCCGACACCCTGGACGAGGTCGGCCGGCGGTTTGAGCGCGCCAGGCTCACCCAGCCCCTGTTCCTGAACAGCGCGCCCAAAAGCGGCACGCACCTACTGCGCAACATCATGCGCATGTTTGTGGCCGAGGATCAGCACTGGCGGCGCGAATACGTCCAGCACGCCCTGCTGGGCCGCAGCCGCGAGGCCTTCGACCCCACCAAGCCGATGGTCAGCTGGGGCCACCTGCTGTTCTCCGACGACGCCGCAATCGCCGTCAAACCGGCGCGCCACCTGCTGTTGGTGCGCGATCCCTACGACTGGGTGCTGGCGCGGGCGCGCTTCTACCTGTCCGACGAGTTCCAGGGCCCCACCAACCAGATCAAGGGCGGCGCGGTCCCGATCGAGGACGTACTGAACATGATGATCCTGGGCGTGCACCAGAAGGTGCCGACCCTACTCGACGTCTACAGTTTCAATGTCGCCGCCTGGATGGGCACGGCGGCGGTGCTGGTGAAGTTCGAAGCGTTGAAAACCGCCGTGCAGGACCTCGGATCACGGCGCTCCGAGGCCTTCTTCGCCCAACTGATGGCCGATGCGGGCGTGGGCGAATTGCCCGCCGACTGGCGCGAGCGCGTCGAGGCGGGCGCCGACCCGGCCCAGAGCCGCACCGCGCGCGCAAACCTCAACGTGGACCAGCCGATCCCGGAAGTCTTGCCGGAGGCCCAGAAGCGCCTTGTCGACTTTGCCGCCCCGGGCCTGCGCGCGCTGCTGGGCTACCTATAGCTTACGGCGCTTCGATGACCTCACGGCCGACCGGGGCCAGCGAGATCACTGCCAGCTTCACGTGCTGCCAGGCGAAGGGGATGCCGATGATGGTCACCGCCTGGGCGAAGGCGATGACGATGTGGTGCAGCGCCAGCCACCAGCCGGCGACGACGAACCAGATCACGTTCAGGCCGCAGCCGAATGGCCCGGTGCCCAGGTCGTGCTCCCCAAGCTCTGAGCGCTCGACCACCATCTTGCCGAACGGGAAGGCCGAGAAGCCGGCCATGCGGAAACAGGCGGGCACATAGACCATGCCGACGACGGTGATCGCCAGCAGCACCCCGGCCAGGCACCAGGCCAGGGCCGAGATGAAACCGCCGAATACAAACCACAGCACGTTCAGGATCAGGCGCACTCGGACTCTCCAGCTCTAAGCTCGTCCTTGAGATGGGCCGGGCCGCGCGCGGGAACAAGTTTCCTTTTCGTAAGGACCGGAAGGGCCGCCTCAGACCTCGCCGCCGACGAACATCTGCCAGACGGCCGCGCCCATCGCCCCGAACAGCAGCACCGCCGTCGCCGCGACCTGCAGCAGGAAGCCGTTCCGGCGCTTCAGCGGCTCACGCACATAGGCGCGCATGTAGAGGAAGCGGCCGAGGATCCAGAACGCCGTCACCGCCGCCGCGATCCGCCCGTCGAAATAGATGCCGAACATCCACAGCGCCGGCACGAACACCACCAGCCACTCCAGGGTGTTGCCCTGCACGCGCAAGGCGCGCTCGACCTCGGGATGGCCGCTCATCGCCGGCGCGGGGATGTTGTGGCGGATGCGGTACCGCACCGCGTTCAGGCCCGTCGCGACGAAGAAGATCAGCGCCGCGCCGGTCGAAAGGATCAGCCAGGGGTCCATCGGAAGGCCTCATCGCTCGGCGCGTGAGTCGCGCCTTACGCGAACAATAGGCGGCGTTGCGCGTCCGCCCAAGCTCATCACGCCTTGGTGTGCGGCCCCGCGCGCAGGATCAAACGGCGCGACCGTTCGTTGGCCTGTCGCCTGGGGGCGTGTCGAGAAGCCTGCACCCCGCCGGCTCGCCGGCACGTCCGCTGGGCGAGTCAGCGAACGAGGGTTCCCATGCGCATCCTGAAAACCGCCGTCGTCGGCCTGGGCGTGATCGGCCTGGCCGGCGCCGTGACGGCCTGCGGCGACACCTACTACGATCACCCGTCGGGCTATTACTACGATCAGCCCTACGACTTCTGGTACGACGGCTTCTACGGCCCCTACACCACCGGCTACTGGGGTGACGGCGGCGTGTTCCTGTATTCCGACGGACACGGCGGCTGGGTCCGCGACGAAGGCGGCCACTTCCGTCACGAGCGCTTCGAGGGCGCGCACGGCTTCCGCATCCGCCGCTGAGCGAACGCGCCCGCGGCCCGCAGCCGTGGGCGCTTCTCTTGCTCAATCGAAGGTCTCGTCCTCCGGGCCGCGATGCGCCCAGCGTCCGCCCGGCTTAAGCGCCAGCCAATACCAGACGGCCGAGGCGACCAGCACCACGACCAGGGCGATCAGCCCCGCCTGGCCGTGCTTGGGCTCCATGGCCGCGGCCCAGACCACCGCGCCCAGCGCCAGCAGCCCGAACACCGGCGCCAGCGGGAACAGCGGCATCCGCCAGCCGGCGTGCGCTGTTGATCCCGTCATCCGGCCCTTGATTACGGCCAGGCACAGCGCGGCGTAGAAGCCGACATTGCCGCTCGCGATTATGATCAGCAGCAAGCCCTTGGGCACGAAGCACCACGCCAGCGAGATCGCGCCCATGACCAGCGTGCCGATCCAGGGCGAATTGAAGCGCGGATGCAGGCTGATGAAGGCCCGGTTCAGGGCCTCGGGCCAGACCCGGTCCCTCGCGGTCGCGTAGAGCAGCCGCCCGGCCATCAGGGCCACGGCGATCATGCAGTTGAAGAAGGCCAGGGCCACGCCCGCCGCCATGGCCTTCGACCAGCCCGGCCCTCCGGCCGCGTCCATGAAGGCGGTGATCGGGTGCTCGGACGAGACCAGGGCTTTCAGGTCCGGCGCGCCGACCAGAATGGCCAGCAGCGGCGGCAACATGGTGAGGGCGGCGATGCCCAGCGCCCCGAAGATCACCCGCGCCATGCGCCTGGGCGCGTCGTGCATCTCCTCGCCGAGATAGACCGCTGAGCCGTAGCCGTTGAAGGCGTAGATCGAGCCGATCGCAGCCACGCCTATGACCAGCAGGGGCGTGGGAACGAGACCACCCGCGCCCTGCATCACCGGATGGATCACCACCGAGACCGCGTCGCGCGCGGGATGCGCGAAACCGATGACCGCCACCAGCACCAGGGCCAGCAGCTCCACCGCCAGGCAAAGCCCGGTGACCAGGGCGTTCAGCCGGATATTCAGAACCCCGATCAGGGTGACGACGGCCACGATGGCGATCGCAGTGGGCTTCAGCGGCAGGTCGGGCGCCAGCACCTGCAGGTAGCCGACCATGGCCTGGCCTGAGAGCGCCTGCGCGATGGTGAACCCCGACAGGGTCAGCCCCAGCATGCCGAACCCCGCTGCGGGCCCGAGCGCGCGGCCGACCATGGTGTATTCGGCGCCCGTGTGCGGAAAGGCCGAGCCCAGCTCCGCATAGACGCAGGCCATGGCCACGCCCAGCAGGCCTGCTGCGACGAAGCACAGGAAGGTCGCCGTGCCAGCCTGATGCAGCAGCTCGTCGCCGACGATGAACAGGCCGATGGAAGGCGACAGGGCCGACAGGGTGATCAAGAGCGCCCCGAAGCCGTGCATCGAGCGCTCCAGGCGCGCCGGCGGCTTGGCTCGCGCCGCCTTGGTTTCCGCGTCCGCGCCCATCGACTCTTCCCCTCGCCTGCGCGCCTACTAGGCCTCAAGCGGTCGAGTCAGGCAAACTCCGGCCGACTTGCGCTCGGGGGAGCACGGACATGTCCATTCGCGTCATCGGCGCCGGCGTCGGCCGGACGGGCACCCTGTCGCTGAAAGCGGCGCTGGAGCAGCTGGGCTTCGGCCCCTGCTATCACATGGTGGAAGTGTTCAAGGACGCCGAGGCGCCTAGCCGCTGGATCGACGCGGCGGACGGCAAGCCTGATTGGGAGCGCATCTTCCAGGGCTTCGAGTCGACCGTCGACTGGCCCGGCGCCGCCTTCTGGCGCGAGCTGGCGGCGCACTATCCCGACGCCAAGGTGATCCTGACCGTCCGCGATCCGGAAAGCTGGTTCGCGTCCACCCAGGCCACCTTCTTCAGCCCTGAGATGCGGGCCCGCGGCGCCGGCAGCCCGTTCCGCGCCATGTTCGACAAGGTCATCAGCGACTCGGTCCAGGGCAAACACCACGACCGCGAGCACCTGATCGCCTTCTTCAACGCCCACAACGCGGCGGTGCGGGAGGCCATTCCGGCCGAACGCCTGCTGGAATTCGACGCGCGCCAGGGCTGGGCGCCGCTATGCGCCTTCCTGGGCGTCCCGATCCCCGAAACGCCCTATCCGAAGAGCAACAGCTCCGAGGAGTTCGTGGCCCGCGCCGAGGCCATGGCAAGGGAGCGGGAGGCGGCCGAAAAGGACTGAGCCCGGCCTAGAACGGCCACCAGCTCTGGAACCAGGCCACGATCGAGCCCCAGAAGCGGTCCCACCAGCTGCCGCCGCGCGCCTTGTGCGGATCGGGCACGAACCAGCTGGGCGCCGCGGGCGGGGCGCAGTTCATGTGCATGCCCACGCCCTTGAGGTAGCCGCGACGGATGGCCCCGGCGCGGATCGCCTTCTCCACCGCCTGGTCGTGACGCTCGGCGCCGGTCAGCTTGCGCACCCAGCCCCGGAAGGGGATCAGGTGGTGGGCCTGGTCGCGCGTGGCCGCCACGGCCGCGCCGTGGGCGGCGGAGCCCAGCTTCTGGCCACGGGTTCGATTGTCGGGCGGCGGCGCCTCGTCGAGGTCGGGTCCCAGGGCGGCGTCCAGCCGGCCGACCTCGGCGGCGATCGGCTCGCAGCGCTTCATGGCCTTGATGTCGTAGGGATCCTTCACCGCGCGCTGCAGCACCGCGGGAATGGCCTTGCGCTTGATGTTGAGGTCTTCGAGCGGCGAGGTCACCGCATCCCCGAACCCGTCTTCCTTCTGCATCTCGCCGCGGTCGCCAGCATGGGCGACGCCGGCGATCAGAGCCAGGGCCAAAGTCGAGGCGAGCACGGCGAAGGTCGGACGGAGCAGGCGCATGGGCGCCAGCATAGGCGACAGCGGTGCGGCGAAGCTATGGCGAAGCTGTCGCAGTGCCCCTCCCCGTCGCCGGAGAGGGGCCTGTCTGCAAGTAAGGCTCAGTAGCCGTGGCCGCGCCGCGGGCACATTTCCCAGTGGTTGCGGCGATTCAGATAGCGGTCGTGCCCCGGACGCCGACAGGATTCGATGCCCCGCCAGCGGTCACGCCTCCAGTCCCGGCAGTCGTGGGTGCGGTAATCCCAGCGCGAGCAGCCCTCGTCACGGTCGCGGCAGGCGCGGCCACGGTCGTCCCAGTCACGGCAGTGGCGGTCGCGTTCCCAGTCGCGGTCGTGCATATCCCGCATCTGCACCTGCACCAACGGCGACGGGGCGGCGACCTCGGCCTTGCCGGCGACGCCCGCAGAGCTCGTGTTGGCCGTGCCGACGAGGGACGCGACGGCCAGGGCCGCGATAATCATCCTGCGCATGTGGAATTCCTCTCCCAACGCCCGTTGTCCGGGCTTGCCATGCGAACAACGGACGCGGGAACTCGAAGCACAGACGGCCGTCGAACGCGTTCACGTGTCTTAGCCGGTAGCAGGCGTGGCGTCGATCCGGATAACGCCGTTAGCCGGCATCGTCGGCGATGGCCCGCAGGCGCGCGTCGGTCGCCTCCATCGGATGTTTGGCCAGGGCCGCGCGCCGCGCCTTCAGGCCGGCGAAGCCCGCGTCGTAGTCGGCCATCAGGGCGCGCACGAAGGAGCCGTCACGAACATCGGCCATCACCCCGGCCATGGCGCGCCGGGAGGCCTCGCCGATCACCCGCGGCCCTGTCAGATAGGCCCCGTATTCGGCGGTGTTGGAGATCTTCTCGAAGGCCCCGGCGACGCCCCTCTGGTACATGAGGTCGACCACCAGCTTGAGCTCGTAGAAGGTCTCGAACCAGGCGACCTCGGGCGGGTAGCCGGCATCGGTCAGGGCGGTGAAGGCCTGGCGCACCAGTTCGGGGACGCCGCCACACAGCACCACCTGCTCGGCGAACAGGTCGCTTTCGCATTCCGCCTTCATGGTCGTCTCGAGAATTCCCTTGCGTCCGCACCCGAGCGCCCAGGCGAAGCTCAGGCCGACGGCCTTGGCATTCCCGGTCACGTCCTGTTGCACCCCGAACAGGCCATAGACCCCCTCGCCCGCCTCGTAGAGCTCGCGGATGCGCGGGCCGATGCCCTTGGGCGAGACCAGCAGGACGTCGATGCCCGTGCCCGGCTCAACCAGGCCGAAGTTGATGGACAGTCCGTGGGCGAACACCAGGGCCGACCCCTCGCGCAGGTTCGGCCTGATCTGCTCACGCCACAGGTCGCGGTGCGCCTCGTCCGACGTCAAAAGCGCCAGCACCTCGGCCCAGGCAGCAGCCTCGGCCACTGGAACCACCTCGAAACCGTCGGCGCGGGCGATCTCGGCTGAGGGTGACCCGTCGCGCAGGCCGATGCGCATTTGGCGGACCCCGGAATCGCGCAGGTTCAGCGCCTGGGCCCGGCCCTGGCTGCCGTAGCCGACGATGGCCACGCGTTTGGACCGGATCAGGTCCGGATCGCAGTCGCGGTCGTAATAGACGGGGAGCGGGCTTGGGGAGCTTTGCACAGGCGCTATCTAGTGACGGTCGCGCCCAGGCGGTATCCGTGGGCGCCCGAATTCTGCGCCAGCCAGCGGACAACGACATGACCACGCCCACCGCCGCCGACGTCCTGAGCTATTGGCGCGAGGCCGGGCCGAAGAAGTGGTTCGCCAAGGACGACGCCTTCGACGCCGACATCCGCGCGCGCTGGGAAGCGACCCACTTCGCCGCCGCACGCCGCGAGCTCGACGCCTGGGAGGAGACGCCCGAGGGCGCCCTGGCGCTGCTGATCCTGCTCGATCAGTTCCCGCGCAACATGTACCGCGGCACGGCCCACGCCTTCGCCACCGACGCGCTGGCGCGGCGCATCGCCAGGGCCATGGTGGCTAAGGGGTTCGACCGGCGGCTGGACTCCGAGGTGCGCTTCTTCGCCTACCTGCCCTACGAGCATTCGGAAGACCCGGCCGATCAGGCGGAATGCATCAGGCTGGTCCAGGCCTGGATCGCCGAGGGCGGCGACCCGGACAATATCCGCTGGGTGAAGATTCACGCCGACATCATCGCCCGCTTCGGCCGCTTCCCGCACCGCAACCCGGCGCTGGGGCGCGAATCGACGCCCGAGGAACTGGCGTTCCTGGCCGAGGGCGGGTTTTCCGGATGATTGCGGGCGAGACCTTCGGGCCTCAGCCCATATAGGCCTGCAGCAGCGCTTCCTGGCCGCGCTCGATGGCGCGGCGGGTCTCCCGCTCGACGGCGTCCCACTCCTGCTGGCGCATGCACACGCGGCTCTTGGGCAGGCGCGTGCCGGTCGCCTGGGGCGACTTGCAGATCACGTCGTCTGGGTCCTTGCCGACCGTGCGGTTGTCCGCCTCGAGCGGCCTCGCGACCGACGAGGGCGGGCGGACCAGCGGCTGGCCAGGCTCCTCGGCGCGCGCCAGCGACGGCGCGCACAGCGCCGACGCCAGCATCACACCGATCAGCCAATGGCGCATGCCGTGGGCCTCCCGCCCGGCCGGATTACATGCCCGACTTGAGCCCGCGGGTGTCCTGGGCCTTTTCGAGGTCGCGGCGCTGCTCGAGCTCGATCTGGTTCCACTCGCGCTTGGTGCGGCAAACCTTCGAGGACGGCAGGCGCGAGCCGGTGGCTTGGCGCGGCTTGCAGATGATCCGGTCGAGATCCGAGCCGGCGGTGTCCTTCTGGGCCGGCTGGGCCGACTGGGCCGGCGGCTGGACCAGGGCGGGAGCGGGATCGGCCGCCATGACAGGCGAAGCGAGCGCGGCCGCAGAGACGGCGGCGATCAGGACGGCGAGAGACTGGCGACGCATGATGGGTTCCTCAGGGCGTAGACAGGAAAGATAGCCTCAAGGCGGGAGAATAGCCGACTATTTCTTGTCGAACAGCCCACGCGTGTCCTGACCCTTCTCGAGCAGGCGCCGGTTCTCGATCTCCATCAGGTTCCATTCGCGCTGGGTGCGGCAGATCTTGGCCGCAGGCAGCCGCGAGCCGGTGGTCTGGCGCGGCTTGCACACCACGCGCTCCAGATCCTTCTCGACCGTGTCCAGCTGGGCCGGCTGCGCGCTCTGGGCGGGCGGTTTGACCAGGGCGGCCGGCGCCGGGTCCGCCGCGAAGGCGGGCGTGGCGAGGGCGGCGACGACAAGGGCGGCGAACAGACTACGCATACGCTTCCTCCGGAAAATCGATGACTAGTTGGTCTTGTAGCCGCGGTTGTCCTGGGCCTTTTCCAGGGTGCGGCGGTTCTCGATCTCCATCAGGTTCCACTCGCGCTGGGTCCGGCAGACCTTGGCGGAGGGCAGGCGCGAGCCGGTCGCTTCGCGCGGCTTACACACCACCCGGTCGAGATCCTTCTGGATGGCGTCTTTCTGCGGCGGTTGCACGGCGGCGGCCGGCGGCTGAACCAGAGGCGCGGGATCGGCCGCGAAGGCGGGTGAAGCGACGCCGACGGCGGCAAGCAAGGCGAACGACAGGTTGCGCATGGCGCTCCTCCCCTAAGGATTTGAACGGTTAGCCGCCCAAACCAAAGTCTGGGTGGAAGCCCAGCCCCTGTCAAATCTGTTGCGACGAAGAGACAACCGCGCGCGGCGGGGGCGCGCGGCCTTCAGCTCTCAGTGCTGGGCGTAAGGCTGGACTTGGTTGTGCTCCAGGGCCGCACGGTCGCGCAGGGACTGCTCGTCCCACTCGCGCTTGGTCTTGCATTGGCGCGCCGACGGCAGGCGCGAGCCGGTGGCCTGGGGCGCCTTGCAGACGATGCGGTCATCGTCCTTCTTGCTGTCGGACGAGGTCGGCTGGGAGCCGGTGGTGGGAGCCGCGGGCTTGTCCGCAGCCGGAGCGGCCTGGGCGACGGCGCCGAAGGCGAGAGCGCCGGCGACGACGAGGCCGGTCAGGGAAGTGATGCGCAAAACGCACTCCTTGGAGCAAAAGGTGGCACTTTGCGGCTGAGTGAAGCGTGTTCGACGAACGCGCGCAACCGCACCTGTGGTCGCATTGCGCAAAATTCATGTTTCGCTGAAGCAGCGAAGAGGCGCCGGGCGCGCTCCCGCGAGGGAGACGCGCCCGGTCCGCATTACCTGAACAGGGACATGATCGCCTGCGGCGCCTGATTGGCGATGGAGAGAGCCTGAACGCCCAGTTGCTGCTTGGTCTGCAGCGCCTGGAGCGTGGCGCTTTCCTTCGCCAGATCGGCGTCGACGAGGTTCCCGATGCCCGTGGTCAGGGTGTCGGAGAGTTTGGACACGAAATTCTGGTGCGTGGTTAGCGCATTCGACTTGGTGCCCAGCTGGGCCAGCGCGGCGTTGACGCTGTCGATACAGGTATCGACGGTCGAGACCATGGCAGTCGCCAACGCGGTAGTCCCGATCGTGTCGGTCGCGTTGATGGTGATGATCCCGCCTCCCAGGGTGAGGTTCTGAGCCTGGACGGTGATCACCGAGGTCCCATCCGCGTTGGCCAGTGGGGTCATCTGCGCCAGCGAGCCGTTCAACAGGTTGGTGCCGTTGAAGTCCGCGTTGGAGACGACCTGTGCGATCTGGTCACGCAGGGATTGGAAGTCGGTGTTCAGGGCCGCCAAACTCGTCGCGTCCAGGGAGGTGTCAGAGGCGGCGAGCGCCTTCTGCTTCATCTGCGTCAGAAGATCAGAAACGGATTGACCCGCGGACATCGCGACATCCACCGTCGAGCTTGCGCGCGACAGGGAGTTCTTGACGGCGTCCAGAGACGCGACGGTCGCCCGCTGCGACTGGGCGATCGCCCAGGTCGAGCCGTCGTCCTTCGCACTGGCCACCTTCAGTCCGGTGTTGATCCGATTTTGAGTCTGTTGCAGCGCCATGCTGGTCGAGTTGAGGTTCTGGAGCGCGACCATCGCGCCCGTGTTGGTGTTCACCGAAAACATCGGCTGTCCTTCCATTCTGGATGGTGTGCTCGGCCGCTTTTTGGGCCGTCGAGCGGTTTTGCTCGCAGGACGCCTTGCACGCGCCATGCCGATGGCGCGTCTTGCATTAAGCTGAAATCGTTCGGATTTTTCAGGCCCCCTCAGGGGCGTTGCGCGGGCTCGGCAATTTCCGCCGCCCGCCCGGCAAATTCGTCGACCGTGGCCTTGGGGGTCAGGCCGCCTCGGCCGGGGCGCCGCCGGTCAGGCCCTGCATGATCATGCGATTGATGTCGATCAGGGGCTGGAAGTCCTCCTCGCCGCGCATCACGGCGGAGGAGTGTTTGGACACCCAAAGGCTCAGCGAGATGATGCGCGCGCGCACCTCGATCGGCAGCGAGTTCTCGGGTTGGGCGCAATCGGTGGCCAGCGCCGACCACATGCGCCGGTTCCAGTCCAGCGCCTCGATACGGGTCTTGATGTCGGACCTGTCGACCGTCGACGCGTCCATCAGCGAGCGAGTGACCTGGCCGAACAGCCGGTACTCGGCCTCGCGCGGGTTTTCAGCCCGCTGCGCGGCTCGCTGGTAGGCCTGAAGGGACATGCCCGATCCTCTCGTCTTCGTACTCGATCAGCTTCCGGCACCCCATCAGCGCCTTGTAATACTCACGCGCCATCACGTGCTTGGACACGTTGATGCATTCGGCCAGGACATCCGGGTTACGCAGCACGGCCATGAACTCGCCGATACGCCTGACAAACTCGTCGTAGTAGGCCGTGGGTCCCGTCTCATCGAGGTACATCATCATCACGGGGAAATAGACGCGGCGGGCCGGAGAGTTGGCCTCCTCCTCCTGCATGATGTCCTTCTCGCGAAGGACCGAGGCCTTGTTCTGCAGGATCAGCGCGCTGCGCCGGTCGCCGTTCTGCACCACCGCCCCGTTGAGGACGAATCGTTCGCCGGGTTTCAGCGAAAGTTTCAGCGGCATGGCTTCCCCCTCGGCCGGTTTTCGGCCCTGATGACTGAAGCGACGCTAAACAATCGTGGTTAACGGGGTCTTGCGGCGCGGTCCCGCTGGTTAGCGCCGCCTTAAGGATTCGGGCTCGATCTAGGTCCGGTTCAGCCCGTCCGGAATCCGTCATGCCCCAAGCTTCTCCAGGCCCTGCAAAGGAACCGGCGCCCGTGGGAGTCGAGGTGGCCGCCGCCGCGCCGCGCCTGGGGGCGGTCGCCTCCGCCGCCGGGGACAGCGCCTCGCCCGCGGCCATGATGCGACTGAAGGACGCGGTCACCGACCTGAAGCAGAAGGCCCTGCGCCCCGCGCTTGAACAGGCGGTCGAGGCGATCCGGCGTGAGGACTACGCCGCCGGCGGCGAGTGGGCGATCAAGGCGCTGAACGTCGATGAACGCTCGGGGCTGGGCTGGTGGATGCTGGCCATCTCGCGTGAGAAGGCCGGCGACCTGAGGACTGCGATCTCCTGCTACGAGTCCGCGCTGGCCTTGCTGCCCAACCAGGGCGAACTCGCCAACGACCTGGGCCGGCTGGCCTACAGCCTGGGGCAGAAGGACGTGGCCGAGAAGCTGTTTTCGGTGTTCCTGCTCAGCAATCCGGGGCATCCGGAAGCCGCCAACAACCTGGCCTGCGCGCTGCGCGACCAGCAGCGCTTCGCCGAAGCCATCGAGGTGTTGCGCACGGTCATCTACGCCCACCCCGAGACGGCGATGCTTTGGAACACGCTCGGCACGGTGATGAACGAGCAGGGTGACGTCGCCGAATCCCAGACCTTCTATGATGAGGCCCTGCGGCTGGAGCCACGCTTTGCCCGCGCCCGCTACAACCGCGGCAACGCGCGCCTCTCCACCGGCGATCTGCAAGGCGCGCTCGAGGATGTCGAGGCCGCGCTGAACGACAACCAGAGCCCCGCCGACGAGCCGATGATCCGCCTGGCCCGCGCCACGGCCCGGATCGCCGGCGGCGACCTGGCGCGCGGCTGGGACGACTACGAGATCCGGCTCGACCCGCGCTTCCCCGACACCACCCGATTTTTGGTCGACGGCCCGCGCTGGACGCCCGAGACGGAGGTGCTCGGCAAGACCGTACTGGTGATCGGCGAGCAGGGCCTGGGCGACGAGATCCTATTCGCCAACGTCCTGCCGGACCTGATCCAGGCCATTGGACCGTTGGGCAAGTTGATGCTCGCGGTCGAGCCACGGCAGGTGAAGCTGTTCCAGCAGTCCTTCCCACAGGCGTTCGTCGGCGCGCACCAGACCTTCCGCGTCGACAATCAGATCGTGCGCGCCCTGCCGTTCCTGGCCGAGGCAGGCCCCTTCGATTGCTGGACGCCGATGGGCTCGCTCAACCGGCGCTTCCGCCGCGAGGTCGAGGCCTTCCCGAACACGCCTGCTTTCCTCAAGGCCGACCCGGCCCGCGTCACCCATTGGCGCGAACAACTGTCGGCGTTGGGCGCGCCCACGGTCGGGGTGCTGTGGAAGAGCCTGAAGATCGATTCGGCGCGCCGACGCTTCTTCTCGCCCTTCGAGCAGTGGCGCGCGGTGCTGAAGACCCCGGGCGTCGCCTTCGTGAACCTGCAGTACGGCGACTGCTCCGCCGAGCTCGAGCAGGCCAAGGCCGCGGGCATCGACATCTGGAACCCGCCAGGCATCGACCTGAAGGACGACCTGGATGACCTCGCCGCGCTCTGCTGCGCGCTCGACCTGGTGATCGGCCCGGCCAACGCCACCACCAACATCGCCGCCGCCTGCGGGGCCAGGGTGTGGCTGATCTCAACGCCGGGCGCCTGGCCGCGCCTCGGCACCGACCGCTATCCCTGGTATCCCACGGTGGAGGTGTTCGATCCCCCCGCGTTGAACCAGTGGGCCGCGGTGATGGACGAGATCGCGGGCGCGCTTTCCAAGGCGTTCTAAGCGCCGAAACACGGAACACCGTCACGGTTCGCCACGTTCTTTCCTCACAAGTTGGGAAGGAGCGCCCCATGCCGACCGACGCCTATGAGCCCGACGAGCAGGACCAGGCGGAAGTGTTCGACGAGGACAACCTGACCGCCGACGACGACGGCGGCAGGGCCATGGAATTCAGGACCTTCGAGGAACTCCCCGACGTCTATGACGTGACCCAACGCCAGGGCGACCGGCGCGACGAGATCGAGATGGACGAGGCCAGCTTCGACCCCGACGGCGTCGAGGAAGAGGACCTCGAGGAAGAGGACGAGGTGGTCGACACCGACGTCTACGACGAGACCGACGAGGAGGACGTGCCGGACGAGGACGCGGAAGACGGCGTCCTGGCCTCGCCTCCGGAGGACGTCGACCTGGAATACCAACCCGATGTGCAGGATCGCCGAGGGGCCCAGGCCTCGGCCGCGCACTTCGAAGCCAAGGGCGAGCTCGACGACACCGTCCTGGAAGAGCTCGGCTACCGCAAACCTAGCGAGGATCAGTGATGACCCCCGACAAGACCCCCGCCCCCACCAAGCGCGCCGACGAGGTGGAACTTAAGCGCTGGCACCCGCAGCCGGAGCCCGAGGAGGCCAAGAGCTTCGAACGGGAAGCCGCCGGCGAGCCTCAGCCCACCACCGGCCACGAGCGCAAGATTCACGCGCCCCACGCCAAGGCCGCCAAGCCGCTAAAAGAGAACGAGAAACCCGACCAGCTGGACACCAGGAAGGCCGCGCAGGCTGAGGACCGTCAGGAAGCCCTGATCGACGAGGGCGTGGAGGAGACCTTCCCCGCCAGCGACCCGATCTCGGTCAAGCGCATCACCTGACGCACAGCGGCCTCACCCCCCCTCCGGGGGTTGCCCTCTCCGGTCCGCCCTTTAGTTTACGGCGATCAGTTTGAGGATGACCCCCGAATGGCCGCGCGCTTCGAAGGCACCCAGGACTATATCGCCACCGAAGATCTGAAGGTCGCGGTCAACGCGGCGGTGGCGCTGGAGCGGCCCCTGCTGATCAAGGGGGAGCCGGGCACCGGCAAGACCGTGCTGGCCTACGAGATCGCCAAGGCCCTGAACGCGCCCCTGATCACCTGGCACGTCAAGTCGACCACCAAGGCGCACCAGGGCCTCTACGAATACGATGCGGTGACCAGGCTTCGGGACAGTCAGCTCGGCGACGAGCGGGTCAAGGACGTCAAGAACTACATCAAGCGCGGCAAGCTTTGGGAGGCGTTCGAGGCGCCCGAGCGGCCGGTGCTGCTGATCGACGAGATCGACAAGGCCGACATCGAGTTCCCCAACGACCTGCTGCAGGAACTCGATCGCATGGAGTTCTACGTCTACGAGACCAACGAGACGGTGTCGGCCAGGGTGCGCCCCATCGTGGTCATCACCTCCAACAACGAGAAGGAGCTGCCGGACGCCTTCCTGCGCCGCTGCTTCTTCCACTACATCCGCTTCCCCGACGAAGAGACCATGCGCGCCATCGTCGAGGTGCACTTCCCCGACATCAAGCAGCGGCTGGTCGGTGAGGCGCTGAAGATCTTCTATGACATGCGCCAAGTCCCCGGCCTGAAGAAGAAACCCTCGACGTCGGAACTGCTGGACTGGCTGAAACTCCTGCTCGTCGAGGACATCGACGAGACGGTGCTGCGCGAGCGCGACCCGAAGAAGCTGATCCCGCCCCTGCACGGCGCCTTGCTCAAGAACGAGCAGGACGTTCACCTGTTCGAACGCCTGGCGTTCCTGGCGCGCCGCGAGGGCGTGCGCCCGGGGGCCTGAAAGGCAACTCTTCGCCTTACAGCGAATTCACTGGCGTCCTGGGGGATCAAGCGTCAGTTTCAGCGTCAGAAAACAAAGAAAACCCAGGTCCAACGATGCGTAAGGCTATCCTCGCCGCCGCCCCCTTGATCCTGCTGACCGCCTGCGACGACGGGCGTTCATCCAGGACCAGCATACGCGAAGACGACTCCAAGCCTCTGCGCGCGATCTCCCAACTGCAATGCCCCGACCACCAGGGCGCCCTGACCCGGGTGCGCACCGCCGCCGACGGCCTGTCCTGCGACTACGCCGGGCCC
Organism: Pseudomonadota bacterium; assembly: GCA_018241995.1. Classification (GTDB taxonomy): domain Bacteria; phylum Pseudomonadota; class Alphaproteobacteria; order Caulobacterales; family Caulobacteraceae; genus JAFECT01. The sequence continues at coordinate 575,448 of JAFECT010000003.1, read as the reverse complement.
AAGGGCGCGGAGGTGACGCTGCGCCTGATCAAGCTCTCGGCCGGCGACAAGCCTGAGGACACCCTGGCTCCGATGGAGAAGGAGCTGAACGCCCTGATGCCGGGCTTGGCCGCCAAGCTGGCCGCAGGCGACGCCGCCGCCAGGCAGCAGGCGGCCGAAGCGGACCGGAAGGCCGCCGACGCCGACCGCAAGGCCGCGGAAGCCGATCGCCAGGCCGCCGAGGCTGAGCGCCGCGCCGACGCCGAGAGCTCGGGCCAGGGCCGCAAGAACGACAACGTCAAGGTCGACATGCCCGGCGTTCACGTGAAGACCAAGGGCGACTCCGCGCGGGTGAACCTGCCGGGCCTGCATGTCGACGCCAACGACAAGGGCGCCCACATCGACATCGGCGGCATGCACATCAACGCCGACGGCAAGAAGGGCTCGGGCTCCGCCAACGTCCAGATCAACTCCGACCACGAGGACGTCACCGTCCGCGCCCAGAACGATGCGGCCGAGGTGCGCTCCACGCGCCACGGCACGGGCCTGCGCGCCACCTATGTGCTGAAGGACGACAGCGCGCCGGAAGGCGGCTGGAAGATGGTCGGCTACGAAGCCTGGGGCCCGCCCACCGGCCCGGTGGTCGCCGCCGTGGTCAAGAGCCACGACCGCCACGACGACCGCATCTTCCGCGCCGCCAAGGCCCTGGTGAAGAACAACGTCGGCGGCTGAGCCCGGCCATGACCGTCGCCCCGCCGAGCGGCGCCTTCTCCTCCCCGGCCGCCCTGAGAAATCGCGAGCCGATCCTTGAGGTGCTGCGCCAGGTTCTGCCGGCCTCCGGCGCGGTCGTACATGTCGCTGAAGGCTCGGGCGAGCATGTCGTGCATTTCGCCGACGCCCTGCCCGGCCTCACCTTCCTGCCGACCGACCCCGACGCAAGCGCGCGAACCTCGATCGCCGCATGGCGCGAGGCGTCGGGCCTGCCGAAGGTCGGGGAACCCTTGTCCCTGGACGCTTCAGACCCCGCCTCGTGGCCGGTTCGCGCGGCTGACGCCATCGTCGCCATCAACATGGTCCACATCTCGCCTTGGTCCGCGACCGAGGGGCTGATGACCGGCGCCGGCGAAATCCTCTCGCCGGGCGGCGTGCTGTTCCTCTACGGGCCGTATCTGGAGGCCGACGTCGAGACCACGCCTTCGAACCTCGCCTTCGACCAGAGCCTGAAGGCCCGCAACCCGGCCTGGGGTTTGCGGAGCCTCGACGAGGTGACGGCGCTGGCCGCCCGCAACGGCCTGATCCGCTCGGCCCGCATCGCCATGCCCGCCAACAACCTCAGCCTGGTGTTCGTAAAGGGCTGACTGAGCGGCCCAGGCTTGCTTGCCCGCGGCGACGCCGGTTAAGCCCGGCCAAAGCTCCGGAGCCGCCATGTCCTCGTCCTGGTCCATCGACGCCGTGCGCGCCGCTTTCCCCGCCCTGGCGCTGCAGGATGACGGCGTGGCGCGCGCCTATCTGGACGCCCCGGCAGGGACCCAGATGGCGGGCCGCTCGATCGATCGCATGGTGCGGCTGATGACCACCGCCTGCGCCAATGACGGAGGGGTGTTCCGCACCTCGGTCGAGGGCGAGGCGACCATGTTCGAGGCGCACCGCGCCTGCGCCGCCTTGCTGAACGCCGCCAGCTTCGAGGAAATCGTGTTCGGCCTGAACACCACCTCGCTGCTGTTTCACGTCTCGCGCATCCTGGCCCGCGATTGGCGGGCGGGGGACGAGATCGTGCTGTCCCGTATGGACCATGACGCCAATGTCGCGCCGTGGCTGGCGGTCGCCGAAGAGCGCGGTGTCGCCGTGCGCTGGCTCGACTTCGACACGGAAACCTTCCGCTACGACTACGACAGCCTGGATGCCCTGATCGGCCCGCGCACGCGGCTGGTGGCCTGCAACCACGCCTCCAACCTCTTGGGCACCATCAACGACGTGAAGCGCATCGCCGAGGCGGCGCGCGCGGTGGGCGCCGTCTCGGTCGTGGACGGGGTGCAGTCCGCGCCGCACATGCTGACCGACGTCCAGGCCCTCGGCTGCGACCTGTTCGTGTTCTCGCCCTACAAGGTGTTCGGCCCCCACGCCGGGGTCCTGTGGATGCGCGGCGAACTGATGGACCGCCTGACGCCGCTGAAGGTGCGCCCCTCGCCGCAGCAGGCGCCCTGGATGTGGGCGCCGGGCACGCCCTCATTCGAGGCCCAGGCGGGCGTGCTGGGCGCCATCGAGCACATCGCCTGGCTGGGCGGCCTGGGCTCGGAGGCCACGCTGCGTGAGCAGCTCGCCGCCGGCTGGCGGGCCTCCCAAGCCTGGGAGGGTACGCTGATGCGCCGGTTCCTGGCGGGGCTGAAGGCAATTCCAGGCATGCGCCTCTACGGACTGGGCGGCGACAACGAGCTGGCCGACCGCGTGCCGACCTTCAGCTTCACCCTGCCGGGCCGCCAGGCATCCGAGGTCGTCTCGGATCTGGCGTCGCACAACGTCTTCGCCTGGGCCGGCAGCTTCTACGCCCACGAAATCGCCCAGCGCCTGGGCGTCGCCGAGAACGGCGTGGTGCGCGTGGGCCTGGCGCACTACACCTCGAAAGCGGAAGTGGATCGCGCCCTGGCGCTGCTTTCCGCCTGAGCGCGGCGGCTCCTAAGACGCCGGCATCGCCGCCGGCGCGGCCGCCTTCGATCCCGGTCGGGCGACGGCGTACATCTCCCAGGCGATGGTCTTGTAGAGGCCCCACGGGTCCTTGCCGACGGGATAGACGTCGAAGTGGCCGCGCCCCTCGACGTATCGGAAATCGGTCCTCGCCCCGACCGCCTTCATCGCCGCCTCCAGTCGCCGCGCCGACTGGTCGAGGTAGAAATTATCGGCGCCGCCCACGGTCAGGTGAATCTTGCCGTCGAGGTCGCGCCTGAGCTCCGGCCAATGGCGGCGAATATGCTCGGCCACGTCATAGTGATCGCGCCAGTAGGCGATCACCGCCGGCTCCACCGCGCCCGTGGTCCGGTCGAACATGGGCAGCGGCCGTCCGTCGGCGCCGCGCGGCGAGAACACCCACTCGAACGACGCCAGTTGGCCGCCCCAGGAGCTGAGCACGACTTCCCGGCGCGTGAAGTCCTCCAGCGACACCAGCATCTCGCCGTTCTGCTGCGCCAGCGGCCAGGGCGCGCCGTCCGGCTTGCGGTAGACGTTGGCGTTAGGGGCGTAGAGATCGATGCCCAGGAAGCTGTGAAAGTCCGAGGGATCGGGCGAGGTCGGCCATGCGCCGCCGAACACCTTGGGATAGGTCACCTGAAGCCACAGCGCCGCCCAGCCGCCGGACGAATGGCCCGTCAGGAAGCGACCCGACGCCTTGGCGTCCATCCGGTACTGGCGCTCCAGATCGGGGATCAGTTCGCTGGTCAGGGCCTGGCCCCAGGGGCCGTTGTTGAGGCTGTCGACGAACTCGCTCGTGCCGGTCGGGCTCTGCTGGTCGACCGCCACCCAGATCATCGGCGGCGCCTTGCCCGTCTTCATGTCGTCCCAGCGGCCGACGGCGACGTCGTGCAGCGAGCGCAGCGTCCCGCCGAAGCCCTGGGAGAAGTAGACGGTAGGGTAGCGCGCGCCGGGATGGGCCGCGTAGTCCGGCGGGGCCACCACCCAGCCATGGATGACGACCGGCCGCCCCCAGAAGCGGCTCAGCGCCGGGCTCTGGAAGGCAATCGGATGAATGTCGGCCTTGGCCGCCGGATATTTCGCGCTCAGCGCCGCGGACACGTTGAACAGCGGCTCGAGCGGATCCTCGTTGGGAACGGTCTTCGTCAGCGTCAAGGTCGTGGCCGCCTCGCCGGGCAGGTCCATCTCCACCACCGCGCTCACCAGATCGCCGGAAGCGCGTCCGGTGTAGTTGTAGCTGTGGTCGCGATCGAGCACGGCCTGGACGGCGTAACGGCCCGGCTTGAGCTGCGAAAAGGGCGTGGGGAAGGCTTCGGTGTCGGCGTCTATCTCCACCGTGGCGCCGGGGGCCAGGCGCGTCACATCCCGCGCGGCGATGGCGGCCGCATGGGTGTCGATCTGGTCCATGTCGACCCGCGCGACCGGCTTCTTGTCGTCAGGCCCGAGCGCCTTGGCGAAGACCAACAACCGGCCGGAGACCGGGGTCGCGGAGGCTTGGCCAAGGTTCACATGGAATACCGTCGGCGCCGCCAGGGTCGGCGTGGCGAAGAGGGCCGCCGCCACCGCGAGCAGATTGCGTGCGCAGCGCCGAAACCGACCGCCGGCCGGACGAACGACGAATTTCATGGTCTTCCCCGAAAACACCCAGGGACAGGTCTATGGCGAGACGCGATGCTTACAAGTGAAACATCGGCAATCCCGTGCACGCCTGCACTCTTCTCATCTCAGCAACGACTTCAAGCGCGGCCGAACGAGGTCGGAACGCCTTGCCATAACGCGGCGCCCCTGAGTTTTATTCCGGGAAATCTGGGCGAAGACCCTAGGCGGTCTGCACCGCCTGCACGTCGGTGACCTTGTAGGTCAGGAGCCGGCCGTCCTCGTCGGCGATGGCGACGTATTCGCCGAGCGCGAACCGGTGTTGGCCGAGCTTGTGCACCGCCTCGTCGTCGGCGTCGCCGGCCTCGTAGTCGAAGAACCAGTTCTCGCCGCGCCGGGCCAGGCGGCCTTCCTGCGGGTCCTCGTCGGGGGCGAAGCGGCGCACGGTGCAGGCCTTGCCCGCCTGCTTGAACGCGGCCTCGTCGATCAGGCCGTCCGCCGTCAGGGGCGCTGTGAGCGTGTAGCCGCGGTGGTCGTCGCCGTCGGCGAACTCGGTGCCCGGATTGCGCGCCAGGCGCATGACGATACGGGAAAGACCCATGGATTCAGACCTCCGCCGAGCTCTGTCGGCCCAAAACGACTAGTGCGCAACAAACAACGACGGCGCCTCGGCGTGCAACAGGGCACGCGTGGTTCCGCCAAAGACGAACTCCCGAAGACGCGACCGCCCGAACGCACCCGCGACCATCAAGGTCGCCGAAGCATCCTGCGCGGTCTGCATCAGCACGGGAGCCATGTCGCCCGTTTTGTTCAACGGCTGGATCGCCGCCTTGATCCCGCGCAAGTCGTAGTAGGCCTGCAGTTGTTCAAGCGCGCAACGCCGATCGGCCGGCGGGGCGCCGGCGATGGTCACGCTGGAGGCTTGGCGCAGCAGGGGAACCGCACGCCGCGCGGCCCGACTGGCGGGCTCGCCGCCGTCCCAGGCCACCAGCGCCGGGCCGAACGGGTCGGGCGCGCCGGAGGGGCCCGAACGCGCCACCAGCACCGCTGCACGCTCCTCCATCAACACCAGCTCGAAAGCCTCCGCCAGGGGGCCTTCGCCGCGCGCGGCGGCTGAGCCGAAGATCACCAGGTCGGCCAGGCGGCATTCCACCGCCATGGCGCGCCAGACCGGCGTCTCCAGCGCGTGGAACTGCTTTTTGGCGTAGGGCAGCGCCCCGAACTCGCGCCGCACAAGCGCCTCGCCCTCATGGGCCGCCTCGCGCAGGGTCTCAATGGCCTGGACCTGAACGCCGCCCACGAAACCCTCGCCCAACCAGGGCGTCAGTTGCGATGGGTCGGGCGGGGCGTAGATCACCGCCAGCTCCGCCCCGAATCGCTCCGCGGCCTTGACCCCCACGGCCAGGGCTTCGGCGTCGAGCTCGCCGCCGGTGACCGGAACCACGATCCTTCCCCAGTCCATTCGGGTGCTCCGCATTGATCTTCGAGGCCCGATGCGCGACAGGCTCGACCTCAACTGACGAAGGAACGAAACGGTGGCGAAAGGGCTGCGACCCACACGGTCGAAACCCAAAAGGGCGGAACTGCAGACCCCGCGCGCCTGGCAGCGGATGCTGTCGGGCCGCCGGCTGGACCTGCTCGACCCCTCGCCCCTGGACATCGAGATCGAGGACATTGCGCACGGGCTGGCGCGGGTCGCAAGATGGAACGGCCAGACCGTGGGCGAACACGCCTTCTCGGTGGCTCAGCACTCGATGGTGGTGGAGGACATCTCCGCCCACCTCCAGCCCGGCCTCGATCCGAAGTGGCGCCTGGCCGCCCTGCTGCACGACGCGCCCGAATATGTGATCGGCGACATGATCTCGCCGTTCAAGGCGGCGCTGGGCCTGGATTATCGCCTGTTCGAGGACCGGCTGGAGCGGGCCATCCACCTGCGCTTCAGCCTGCCGCCCAAGACGCCGGCCGAGATCAAGGCCCTGATCAAGAAGGCTGACCGCGCCTGCGCCTTCTTCGAGGCGACCCAGTTGGCGGGTTTCGGCTGGGACGAGGCGGTGAAGATCTTCGGCGCGCCGCCGCCGGGCTATGTGCTGCACATCGACCCGATGGCGCCGGCCCAGGCCCAGGCTCGCTATGTTGAGCGCTACCACACCCTGGCCGAGGCGATCGGCGCGGAGACGCACGCGGGCGGCGCGGCGTTCGACACCGAATGAGCCAAGCCAAATGACCAAGATCATCGTCTGCCCCCTGGCCCACGTCGAGGAGACGGTGCGCGAGCACCGCCCGGACCGCATCCTGACCCTGCTGAACCCGCGCGATTGCAGCGTCTATGGCTCCGACTGGACCATGGTCGACGCCTATGTCGAGGCGCTGAAGGCCGAGGACCTGTCGCCCGAAGAGCACCTCCAGATCGGCGTCTACGACATCACCGAACCTGCCGAGGGCCAGACGGTTCCGGACGAGACCCATGTGCGCCAGGTGCTGGATTTCGCCCGGCGCTGGGACGGCGAGCAGACCGTGCTGGTCCATTGCTTCGCGGGCATCAGCCGCTCGACCGCCTCGGCCTTCATCCTGGCCTGCGAGAAAAACCCGCACGTGGAGGAGCGCGAGATCGCCAAGCGTATCCGCGAGCGCTCGCCGACCGCCTTCCCCAACCCGCTGATCGTTTCCATCGCCGACGAGATGATGGGCCGGCGTGGGCGGATGGCCGACGCCGTCAATGCGATGGGGTTGAGCCAGCCCGGCAAGGCCGCGCCCTTCCACATCGAGGCGCGCTGGTGAGGCCTCAGTCCGGCACGCCGGTGGTGATCGGCCTGTCGGCGGTGGTCGTGGGCATGCGCGAGGGCGAGGCGGCGGTCCTGACCGTCAAACCGCACGACGACAACGGCAAGGTCTCGGCCCTGGCCGGCCTGCCGTTCGGTCCGTTCGACCCGGCGCAGGACCGCACCTTCGAACTGGCGCTCCGGGCCTTCGTGGCCGAACAGACCGGGTTCGAGCTTGGCTGGGTCGAGCAACTCTACACCTTCGGCGACCAGGGCCGTGACGCGCCGCTGGCGGACGTGGGCGCAGGCGCCGCGCGCGTGGTCTCGGTCGGCTACCTGGCCCTGACGCCGCGGGCGGAGGGCGCCGATACGCCGGACACCGCCTGGATGCCCTGGGTCCGCGCCTTTCCCTGGGAGGACTGGCGGCGGGGCCGTCCCGCCGCCATCGATGCGGTGATCGCGCCGGGCCTCAAGCGCTGGGCCGACGAGGCCGGGCGGGGCGCCGCCGAAGCCCGGCTGCAGCGCGCGCGCCAGCTGTTCGCGCTCGATGGCGCGCCCTGGAAGGAAGAGCGGGTGCTTGACCGCTACGAGCTGCTCTACGAGGCCGGCCTGGCGCCCGAGGCCGCCCGCGACCGCGCCCTGGCCGAGGGGCGCGCGGCGCCGGAGCCTGCCCGCTTCGATCCGGCGCTGGGCGAGCCGATGATCTCCGACCACCGCCGCATCCTGGCCACGGGCCTGGGACGCCTGCGCGCCAAGCTGCAGTACCGGCCCGTCGCCTTCGAACTGACCCCGCCGGAGTTCACCTTGTCCGCCCTGCAGAAGCTGGTGGAGGCCATCAGCGGCGTGCCCCTGCACAAGCAGAACTTCCGCCGCGCCTTGGAGCGCACGGGCCTTGTCGAGCCCCTGGGCCGGCTGGAGCCGGATACCGGCGGCAGGCCCGCCGAGCTCTATCGCTATGCCCGCGAGCGCGCCGCGGCCGGACCGCCGCAGGGGCTGAACCTGCCGGTGCTGCGCTGATCCAAAATCGCGCGGTTTCGTATAACCTCGGTCTGCAAGACTTGAGGGGGGACTGACCATGACTATCGACCTGAACCGCCGCGCCGCTCTGGGTGGCTTGGCCGCAGCGGGCCTTGGAGCGACGCTCGCCGGCTGTGACCGCCTGACCCTCACGCCCAAGTCGACGGACGAGAGCGGCTTCACCGCCGTTCCCGACGGCAAGGTCTGGTGGAACCGCGTGGCCAGCGGGAACAAGACGCCGATGCTGATGCTGCACGGCGGCCCGGGCGCCGGTCACAACTACCTGACGCCGATGAAGGTCTTGGCCGATGAGCGGCCGGTCATCTTCTACGACCAGCTCGGCTGCGGGAAATCCGACGCGCCGGAAGACCCCAAGATCTATACCGTCGCCCGCTACGTTCAGGAGGTGGACGCCATCCGTAAGGCGCTGGGCCTGGAGAAGGTCATCCTGTTCGGCCACTCCTGGGGTTCGATGCTGGCCATCGAATATATGCTGACCAGCCCGAACGCCGGTTCGGTCGAGAAGCTGATCCTCGGCGGCGCCCTGGCCAGCGTGCCCCAGGCCATGGCGGGCCAGGATCGCCTCATCGACGCCATGCCGAACGGCGACGGAAAGAAGCTGCGCGCCCTGGAAGCGGCCGGAAAGCAGAGCTCCAAGGAGTACCAGGACCTCGTCGGCGAATTCTACGCCCTGCACGTCTGCCGCAAGACCCCGCCGCCCAAGGAGTTCATGGAGACCGGAGCGATCCTCGAGAAGTCGCCCGCCTATCGCATCATGAACGGCCCCAACGAGTTCACCATCACCGGTGTGATCAAGGACTGGGAGCGCCGCCCCGACCTGCCGAAGATCAAGGTCCCGACCTACATCACCACCGGCGAGTTCGATGAGGTGACGCTAGACTGCCACCAGTCGATCAACCAGGGCATCGCGGGCTCCAAGCTCGAGGTCTTCCCCGGCCTGTCGCACGTGACCATGCTGGAAGACCCCATTCGCTACAACGCGGCGGTTCGCAAGTTCATCAGCTGATCCGACCTCGGACGAAAGGGCCGACCGCCGCCGGGCTGGCAGCTTGGGCACAATCCTCGTTTGCGCGCGTTTGGTCTGGCGCAGAGATCGCGAGGTACGTCCATGCTGCTGATTTCCGGCCTGTTGGCCCTGACCGTCGGAGCCGGGGCGGCCGCCCCCGCCGCCATCCCGCTTTCGCTCGAGCGCGCTTTCAGCGGCACTATCGTCTCGACCTATCCGGATGGTCGCAAGGCCGAGCTTTGGCTGAACCGCAACGGCACCTATGTGTCCGAGGGCCGCCGCCACGATCGCCACAGCGGCCGCTGGAACCTGAAAGGCAACCAAGTCTGCTTCAAGCGGGGCATCTTCGGCTACTGCACCGCGATCCCTAGCAGCAGCGAATTCACCACCCGCGCGGTTACGGGCGAGACGATCCGCGTTCGACTGATTCCGGGACGGGGCCGGGGGCCCGCCGGCTGAAGGCGGCGAGGCACCGATCCCGAAGATGTCGTCCGAGTTCGCCGAATACCAGGAACCGCGCGCCGGTGAAATTGATCGCCCAGGCGGTGACGGCGCCCGCCAGCAAGGCCACGTAAGGATCGCTGGCGATTGGCCAGTGCGTCGCCTGCAGGGTGATGAAGACCCAGTAGTTGCAGAGATTTCCGACCGAGCTGTTGGCCATGTAGGCGGCCCACTGGCCGAACAGTTTGCGCCGGGTCAGCGCCTTGAACACGAAGCGACCGTTGATCAGGAAGGTCACGTGCATCGCGCAGAGCAGCGAGATGAGGCGCGCGCCCCACGGGCGCAATCCCGCCTCCAGCCCGAAGTGGAGCGCGAGCGCGCTCGCCGCAAAGCCCATAAGGGCGGCGCCCGTGAACTTGGCCAGCAATCGCCGGCGGCGCGGAGCGGGGGTGACGACGTCTTCCATGCAGCACGGAACGTCGCGGGGCTGCGCCGGTTGCCGGCGCGTGTGAGACCCGCAGCGCCATGGGCTGCGGAGAACGGGATCGAGACGCCAGTCGCTGAGGCAAGGCCGTCGATCCGCCGCGTTTGCGCCCTGGTCAATCCCGCGTCCGGCAGCGTCACCGCCGACATGGTCGACGAACTGGCCAGACTGCTCGCCGAGTTCGGCCTCTCCCACCAGGTCACCGCCCTGGAGCCCGGCCGGTTCGAGGCCATGGCGCGCACCGCAATCGACAGTGATCCGGACCTCGTGGTGGTGCTGGGCGGCGACGGCACCGCCCGCTCGGTCATCGAGCTCTGCGGTCCCGACGGGCCGGTCGTCGCGCCGCTTTCAGGCGGCACGATCAACAAGCTCGGCCGGGCGCTCTACGGCGCCGTCACCTGGAGCGAGGCCCTCGGCGCGGCGCTGGAACATGGCTCGGTCAGGTGGATGTCCAGCGGCCAGATCGAGGGACGCAGCTTCTATTGCCGTTCGACCGTGGGCGCGCCGGCGCTGCTTGGCCAAGCGCGTGAAGCCATCCGAGCGCGCCGGCTCGGACGGGCCGTCCGCCGCACGGTCTCAGCCTCTCGCCGCGCTCGCCGGATCCGGCTTGGCTATCAGTTCGGCGCCGAGATTGGGCGGGGTTCGGTGATCGGGCTGATTTCCCCCAACTGCTCACGCGCGCCCTACGCCACCGAAGACGCCCTGGAGGCGGCTGTGTTCGACCTTCCGAACGCCCGGGCCGGCGTCCGGGTGGCGATCAACAACCTGTTCCGCGACTGGCGCGAGGCGCCGAACGTGCGCGCGCACCCCTTCGCCTCCGGCCGCATCTGGGCCAATGAGCCGATCACGGCGATGCTGGACGGCGAGTTCTTCGCCTTCGGCCGCCAGATTCAGATCAACGTCCGGCCCCGAGCCTTCCGCGCCCTGGCGTCGGCGCCGATGCAGCGCGACCGCGACGCCTAACGCCCCTCGCCGATGCACACGAAAAAGGGGCGGAGGCTCACGCCGCCCGCCCCTTCATTCGTCTTGGCAGTCTGGCCGGTTAGAACCGGCGGACGTAGCTCAGGCCCCACACATTGGCATGGTCGCCGTGGTTGAAGTCGTCGCGGGTGTAGTCGCCCCGGACGCCGTTCTTGCTGTCGAAGAAGTACTGGGCCCCGCCGCCATAGCTGACGCCGTCGGCGCTGCCGCGGATGGTCGAGGGGCCGGCGCCGGTGACGGAGATATCGTTGCGGGCCCAGCCGACGCGGGCGAACAGGTCGAAGTTCTGGTTCACGGGCAGAAGGCCCACGGCATAGACGCCCTCGTGGTTGTTGATCTTGGCGTCGACGCCTGAGCCCAGGTCCTTCTTGTTCACGCCGAAGCCGGCCTCGCCCTCGGCGGCGAGCCAGTTGTTGATGCGATAGCCGACACGGCCGTCAACGGTGGCCAGGCTGGAGACGCCATTGCTGTCGTGGCTGGAGGCCCCGAGGTTCACGTACCAGCCGGTGTTGGCGGTCGCATCCTGGGCGGCGGCGGGGCTGGCGAGGGCGGCGACGGACAGGACGCCCGCGAGGGCGCCGGCGGCGATGAGGACGGTTTTCATTGTAAGAGTACTCCGTGGTGCGGTTCGACTTGGCCCCCACCCCCGGCTTGGTTTGATCAGGCGCTTTCGACCATCCGGCGACCTTGCCGCGACGAAATCCGGGCGCTTGGCGCGCCAATGTTTCATCGTGATAAGGAAGACGCCCGAGCCGCACCCCTCCGGAGCACCCGTTGCGCCACGCCGTCATAGCCTCCACCGGCCTGTTCACACCTCCTGACGCGGTTTCAAACGCCGAACTGGTGGAAGCGTTCAACGCCTGGGCCACATTGGAGAACGCCAGGAACGCCCAGGCCATCGCCTCAGGCGCCGCCGAAGCCATCCCGATGTCCTCCGTCGAGTTCATCGAAAAGGCGTCGGGCGTGAAGTCGCGCTACGTGGTGAACAAGTCCGGCGTGCTCGATCCCGAGCTGATGCGGCCGATCATTCCCGAGCGCCCGAACGAGGAGCTCTCGATCCTGGCCGAGATGGCGGTCGAGGCGGCCAGGCAGGCGCTGGAACGCTGGGGCAAGCCCGCTTCGCGCATCGGGGCGGTGCTGTGCGCGGCGTCGAACATGCAGCGCCCCTACCCCGCCATGGCCATCGAGGTGCAGCAGGCGCTGGGCCTCGGCGGCTTCGCCTTCGACATGAACGTGGCCTGCTCCTCAGCCACCTTCGGCATCAAGACCGCGGCCGACTATGTGGCGACCGGATCGTGCGACGCGGTCCTGATGGTCAATCCGGAGATCTGCTCCGGCCACCTGAACTTCCGCGACCGCGACAGCCACTTCATCTTCGGCGACGTCGCCACCGCCGTGATCGTTGAACGGGCCGACGAGGCCGACGGCGGCTGGGACATCCTGGGCGCGCGGCTGAAGACGCAGTTCTCCAACAACATCCGCAACAACTTCGGCTTCCTGAACCGCGCCGCGCCGGAAGGCCGCGACCTGCCCGACAAGCTGTTCGTCCAACAGGGACGCAAGGTGTTTAAGGAGGTGGTGCCGATGGTCTCGGAGATGATCGTCGAACACGCGGCCGACCTCGGGATCGAGACCGAGCGGCTCAAGCGCCTGTGGCTCCACCAGGCCAACATCAACATGAACGAGATGATCGGCCGTCGCGTGCTTGGCCGAGAGCCCACGCGCGAAGAGAACGTCGTGATCCTGGACGATTACGCCAACACCTCATCCGCCGGGTCGATCATCGCCTTCCACAAGCACTCCGAGGATCTGCAGAGCGGAGACCTCGGCCTGATCTGCTCCTTCGGGGCGGGCTATTCGGCGGGCACCGTGTTCGTGCGCAAGCGCTGAGAAGCCGGCGCGGAAACGCAAACGGCGCGCTCTTTCGGAGCGCGCCGCCGCGGTTCTGAGGAGGAGGAACTCGATCAGAACTTGCGGACGTAGGCCAGGCTGAAGACGTCTTCCACGCCGTCCTGATGGTCGAAGTGCTGGGCGGTGAAGTCGCCGCGCACGCCGTTCTTGCCGCCCTTGAAGAAATACTGGCCACCGAGGCCGAAGGCGTAGCCGTTCTCGGTGTCGTTGGCGCTCAGGCCGCCGAACGATCCCTTGAAGGCGGTGCGGCCGTAGCCGAGACGGGCGAACAGGTCGCCGTTGTTGATCGGCAGGTAGCCGACCACATAGGCCGCGTACTGGTTGTTGATCTTCATCGACACGCCGCTGATGTTCTTCGACGAGGTGCCGGTGGCGTACTCGGCTTCCACGCCCCAGTAGGTCGAACGACCGCCGAGGCGAACCGTGGCGGAGGTCAGGTCAGCGTCGCTGAAGTGGTTGACGTTCTCGCCGATGTTTCCGTACCAGCCGATGTTGCTGGAGGCGGCGTCGGCCGCGAACACGGGCGAAGCGATGGCGGCGGCGGCAAAGGCCGCGGCGGCGATAGCGAATTTCATAGAATAATCCCCGACTTGAGAGTCGCCGCCTTGGCTGCGGCTTGGCCCCTTCTCAGTCTATTTTGCCCGCAGAGAAAGCATTTATACCAATATGCACGCACATATGGTCAAGTTTGCTACCTAAAAGTTGCAAATATGTCGCGTGGGCAGGCCCAACGAAAACGGCGCGCCCCTTGCGGAGCGCGCCGTCGGCTGTCGTGGGTCGCGTTCTGACGGATCAGAACTTGCGGACGTAGCTCACGCCCCAGGCGTTGGCGTGGCCGCCGTTGTTCTGGAAGTCCATGTAGGTGTAGTCGCCGCGCACGCCGTTCGCGCCCCAGAAGTACTGGGCGCCGACGCCGTAGTTCCAGCTGTTCTCACCGGCGGTGGCGCTGACGCCGCCCGAGGTGCCCTTCAGCTCGGTGCGGCCGTAGCCGACCCGGGCGAAGATGTCGGCGTTCGGGGCGACCGGGTAGAAGCCCACCGCGTAGGCGGCGATCTGGTCCTGGACCTTGTACTTCACGCCGGCGTCGGTGGTGTCGCCGAGGCCGGTGGAGGCTTCGAGTTCGCCGCCGAAGTAGGTGGTCTTGCCGCCGACGCGGGCGGTGATGTTGTTCAGGTTCGGGCCCGAGGTGTCGACGTTCGAGTAGCCGACGTTGCCGTACCAGTTGATGGCCGGGGCGTCAGCGGCGAGCACGGGCGAAGCGACGGCGAACGCCGCGGCGGCCGCGGCGGCGAGAGCGAGTTTCATTGTCTTTTTTCCTTACCTTGGAGTCTCGGGGAGGAGACGGGCCGCTGTTGACGGCTTGACCGCTATTTAGGCGGCCCCGGGCGGAACCCAAGTGAAGGATCGGTCATAAACGGCCGCGCTTGTCTGAACGCGTTCGACCGTGGCGATTTTGTCGCGTTCAAATTGTGGCGGGGTCGCCTCGCCATCGCCCAAATCCTTACCGGCGGCGGGTTTGCGACCCGCCGCCGGTGCAAAGATCAGGGCTTCTTCGCCGCCGTCGGGGTTCCGGCAGGAGCCGCAGCCGGGCCAGATTCCAGCGCGCCCTGGGCTTTGACCTTGGCCTCCAGCGCTGCGTCCTCGGCGGCGGTCTTTTCGGCCAGTTCCAGGTGCTTGGCTTTCCAGTCCATCGCGGCGCGAACCCGATGCGAGACGCTGGGGTGGTCGTAGAACAGCACCTCCTCCAGCGCGGTCGGGTTGGGCGCCCGATACTCGGCGGTCTTGACCAGGGCCTTGGAGAGGCCGTCAGGCTCATGCGAGGCCTCCATGGAGAAGGCGTCGGCGTCTGCCTCGGTGAAGCGGGTCAGGGTGTTGGCCGCGGGGGTGGCGATCAGCTGCACCACCGCCAGCGTCGCCATCAGCACCGGGAAACCGGACGGATCGGCGATGCCGGCCACGCCCTTAGCGCCCATAAGCCTGGCGAACACCGGGAAGAGCACGCCGGTCAGCCAGAACAGCACCGCCGCCAGGACCCCGAAGCCGCCCATCAGGATCAGGCCGTGCTGGTGCACATAGTGGCCCATCTCATGGCCCAGCACGCCGCGCACCTCGGCCACGTCGGCGCCCTTGGCGGTCATGGTGTCGCTCATCGCCACCCGCGCGGAGCCGAACATGCCGGAGACATTGGCGGTGTAGCGGGTCGACTGCTTGGAGCCGTTATAGATGTAGATCTTGTCGGACGGCACGTGGTTGGCCTTGGCCATCGTCACCACCGCGTCGCGCATCGGCCCCGGAGGCGCCGGGGTGTATTTGTTGAAGATCGGCTCCAGATAGAGCGGCGCCAGGGTGAAGAACACGCCCACGAACAGGGCCACCACCACCCCGCCCCACAGCCACCAGGTCCGCCGCGCGCGCCTGAGCAGGGCGTAGACCGCCCAGAAGAACAGCGCCGTCACCACCGTGCCGATCACGGCCTTGATCAGGTGCTCGCTCAGCCAGCCGGCCAGGGGCTGGGTGGTGAGGCCGAACTTCTTCTCGACCCACCAGCCGGAATAGATCGCCCAAGGCAGGCCGAGCACCGCAGAGATCGCGGCGTAGACCAAGGGCAGGACGAAAGAGGTCGAGACGGGGCGAGGCTTGTTGCGCTCCATGCCCGCCTGGATACGGCGCAACAGACCGGTCTTCAGGATGATCCAGGCGACCAGGATGCTGACCAGGGCGCCGCCGAGCAGCAGCCAGTGCTGCTGGTGGGTGTAGTCCACCGCCTTGGCCATCGCCTGCGGCGACATGGCGGAAAGGTGCGCGGCCGTCGCCGCGGCTGGATCGAAGCCGGCCATTGATGTCTCCCCCGAGATTTGGCGGGGAGATTGACCGCAAACCCGTCCCGGGTCGAGAGCCGCCCCGACCTACCAGGCCCCGAGCGTGCGCAGCTCCCGCGCAAGCTCCACCGGCAGGCCCTCCGCGTCGGCGCTGGAAAGGTCGGCCGGAACCTCTCGGCCCTCGAAATAGCGCCAGCCCTGGAAGGCGCGCCGGGGCGCCGGGCAGGTGTGGATCACCGAGACGTCGAGCTCGATCTCACAGCGGTTGTGCGCCGCCTCCTCGATGGTGGTGATGCCCACGATCGGCTGGCGGCACAGGATCACACCCTTGATCACCCAATACAGCGACCCACCGTCCAAAATCTCGGCGGCGCGCTTGGGCGTCTGGCGGGTGTGCACGATGGGAGCGCCGCCGCGCCCGCGCTCCTCGCGGCCCCATTTCGTCAGCTGCTCGACGCGGTCCACGCCGACACACAATTTCACCAGATTGAGCGCCATGGCCGGAAGCTAGTGGGGCCCGCCCTCGACGGAAAGGGGTTCGCAGGTCGCATGCGTTTGGTTTTGGTCCGGCTAGTCGCGGAACCTGTCGCGCCGGCGCATGCGGTCGTCCGCCCTACGCAGGGCGTCCAGGAACAGCGGGAAGATCGCCCACAGCAGGATTGCGATCCCCGCCAGGAGCAAGGCGACCATCATCCGCGTCAGAGCCCCCGGCCGCCAATAGCAGCCCGGGCGACAGGCTACGCGGCTTCGCGCCGAGATGGCCTTGATTCAGGTCAAGCCGTGGTCGCGCCCGTCAGCCGGCCGCCTCGACCTTCACCAGCACCGCGCCGTCGACAACCTGGTCTCCGACCTTGGCGTTGAGTTCGGCCACCACCCCGTCGAACGGTGCGGCCAGGGCATGTTCCATCTTCATGGCTTCCAGCACCACCAGCGGGCGGCCCTTTTCGACGCTCTGGCCGGCGGCGACCTGCACGGCCACGATCTTCCCGGGCATGGGCGAGCGGATCGAGCCATCGGAGACGGCGGCGGACCCTGCCGAGGCTCCGGCGATCTCGCTTTCGCGCACCTCGATGGCGGCGCCGTCGTCGAACAGCACCACCCCGTCCTCGGAGCGGACGAAGCTCAACGCGCGGCGCTCGCCTACCAGCACCTGCTCGAACTGGATCGAAGCCTCCTCGAAGCGGCCGTCGTGCTCGACCAGCCAGCGCCACTCGCCCTCGACCAGGGGCCGGGCGCCGCCGGTGACGGTCTCGCCCGCGACCTCGACCCGATGATGGGTGCTGGGCTCGGCGTTCAGTCGGAAGCCGTAGAGGCCGTCCGGCGTGGCCTGCCAGGGCGACAGGCGGTCGCTTTCCGACGGCAGGCCGAGCGCGGCGGCGGCGTCCTCCGCAGCCAGGGCCAGGGCGGCGACGAAGGCGTCGGCTGATGGCGTGGCCGAGACCAGGGCGTCCTGGCGCGCCGGGATGAAGCCGGTGTCGACCTCACCCGACAGGAAGTCCGGATGCTCCAGGCAGCGGGCCAGGAAGGCGGCGTTGGTGCGGACGGGCCAGACCTCTACCTCACGGCAGGCGGCGGCCAGCACCAGGGCCGCGTCCTCGCGCGTGTCGCCGGACGCGATCAGCTTGGCGATCATCGGGTCGTAGAACTGGCTGACCTCGCCGCCCTCCTCGACCCCGGTGTCGACCCGGACCATGTCCTCGGGCAGGCGGAAGTGGTCGAGCGGGCCGATCGAAGGCAGGAAGCCCTTGGCCGGGTCCTCAGCATAGAGGCGCGCCTCCATGGCCCAGCCGGTCAGGCCGATGTGCTCCTGCGCCAGCGGCAGGGCTTCGCCGGCGGCGACGCGCAGCTGCCACTCGACCAGGTCCTGGCCGGTGACGGTCTCGGTGACCGGGTGCTCGACCTGCAGGCGGGTGTTCATTTCCATGAACCAGATGCGGTCGGCCTTCAGGCCCTCGGACGCGTCGGCGATGAACTCCACCGTGCCGGCGCCGACGTAGTCCACCGCCTTGGCGGCGCGGATCGCAGCGCTGGTGACCGCCTCGCGGGTGGCAGCGTCCATGCCGGGCGCGGGCGCTTCCTCGATGACCTTCTGGTGGCGGCGCTGCAGCGAGCAATCGCGCTCGTAGAGATGCACCACGTTGCCGAGCGTATCGCCGAACACCTGCACCTCGATGTGGCGCGGGCGGGTGACGTACTTCTCGATCAGCACCCGGTCGTCGCCGAAGGCGGCCTTGGCTTCGCGTTTGGCCGAGTTCAGGGCGTCGGCGAAATCCGAGGCGTCGTCCACCCGCTTCATGCCCTTGCCGCCGCCGCCGGCCACGGCCTTGATCAGCACCGGGAAGCCGGTCGCGGCCGCCTCCTTGGCCAGGCGCGCCTCGGACTGGTCTTCGCCCATGTAGCCCGGCGTCACCGGCACGCCCGCGTCCTGCATCAGCTTCTTGGCGGCGTCCTTCAGGCCCATGGCGCGGATTGCGGCCGGCGGCGGGCCGATCCACACGAGCCCGGCGGCCGTCACGGCCTCGGCGAACTCGGCGTTCTCGGACAGGAAGCCGTAGCCGGGGTGGATGGCCTCGGCGCCGGTCTGTTTGGCGGCGGCCAGCACCTTTTTCGCGTCGAGGTAGCTCTCGCGCGCCGGCGCCGGGCCGATCAGCACGGCCTCGTCGGCCTCCTGCACATGCGGGGCGCCCGCGTCGGCCTCGGAATAGACCGCGATGGTGCGCAGGCCCATGCGCCGGGCGGTGCGGAAGACGCGGCAGGCGATCTCGCCACGGTTGGCGACCAGGACGGATTTGAACATGAGCCCCTGTTAAGCGGGGCGGGCGCGAGGCTCAATGCCCATTCATCGTCCACAGGCTCACCAGCGACAGGCCGATGAGCAGGGCCCCGAAGCCGATCACCGACAGCACAAACAGCAGCAACATGCGGATCAGGGTCCCGATAACGCTGATCCCATAGGTTCCGCGCATGTGCACGAACAGATGGACCGGTGCGATCAGCAGCATCACCCGCGCCCCGGCCGTCGAGACGTTGGAGACCAGCAGCGCCAGCGACAGCAGGAGCCCCTGGAACGACAGGGAGTGCATCGCAAAGATCACGTGGTCGAAGACGTAGAAGCGCCGCTGGAACACGAACAGCAGGCTCAGGATCAGGGCCGCCACCGGCAGCATCAGCACCGCCCAGCTGTGCATCTGCTCCTGCACGATCATCCGGAACTGGGCCGGATTGCGCAACGCCTTCTCCAGACCGCGCGTGACGAAGGTGTCGCGCAGCGACTTGGGCCAGTCGGAGGTCTTCAGCGCCGGCAGGCCCGCGCCCGCGCCCTGGACGACCAGCACGGTCGGCGCGCCGCTGCGGGCCAGGACCTTGGCCATCTCGGCCCGTCGCTCATCCGCGCCGAACGACCCGGCGAAGAAGAAGATCAGCAGCACCACCAGGAACAGGCGCAGGGGCGGCACTTGGAAGGCGCGCACGCCGTCCAGGTACTCGCGCGTCAGGGCCGCGGGCTTGAGGATCAGGCGCGGCGCGGTGTGGGCCAGGCGGCCGTCGAAATGGAAGAAGCTCTCGAACGCCTCGACCAGCAGATGCCAGACCGAACGATGGAAGTTCTCCGCCAGCTGGCCGCAGGCGTAGCAGTAGGGACCGCGAAGCTCCGTCGCGCAGGCGGCGCAGGGCGTGCCGGGCTCGATCGCATGGGTCTTGCGCCAGCGCAGCCAGCCCGCCGTCGCCGATGCGTCTTCCGCCTTGCCGGTCATGCCATCCCCCACGGCCCCGGCGCCACCTTAGGCCGCAACTCCGGGCTTCGCCTAGGCTTCCCCCCAGCCTCAGTGCATGGCGTTCAGCGCCAGCCACATCAGGCCGACCGCCAGCGCCGAGAAACCGATCAGCGAGCCCCAGAACAGCACCCACATGCGCAGAAGCGTGCTCCAGATGGCGGAGCCATAGGTCCCGCGCATGTGCACGAACAGGTGCACCGGCGCGAGCAAGATCAGCCACCAGAACCAGCCTGACAGCGCGCCCAGCAGGAACAGAGTGCTGAGCAGAAGCCCCTGGAACGCCAGGGAATGCATCGAGAAGATCAGGTGGTCGAAGATGTAGAAGCGGCGCTGGAACACGAAGAGCAACGACAGCCACAGCGCCGCGACCGGCAGCATCAGGAACGCGAGCCGGTGGGCCCAGGACTCCATCGCCATCATGAACAGCTCGGGGTTCTCCTGAGCCTTCTTCACGCGCTGCATGAACCAGTTCTTGCTCGACTCCGAGGCGGGCTTGCCGAACAGGACAAGGTTGGTGTTGTTGGTGTCCTTGCCCGAGGCGGCCGTGGCGCTCTTCGCGTTTGGCGGCTCTTTGGGGTTCTTCGGCGCCGCCGGCGCCGTCGAGACCTTGCCTGCGGCCGCGTCCGCGGCGTCCTGCCGAGCCTTCGCCTTCGCAACGATGTCCTTGATCCGCTTGGTGTCGGTGAAGTGGGCGGCGATCTCGCGCTTCTCCTCGGACGTCAGCCTCACCGCCTTGCCGTCGGTGTTGACGTTCACCCCGTCGCGGAACTGGCCCGGCCCGCCGATGTTCACGTGGTTTCCGCTGTCGCCGCCCAGGTTCAGCCCGCCGACGAAGAACAGGATCAGCAGCACCACCAGGAACAGGCGCAGCGGCGGTATCTGCGCCGCGCGGTGGCCGTCCAGGTACTCGCGCGTCAGCAGGCCGGGCTTCAGCACCAGCTTGGGCAGGGTCTGGAACAGCCGGCCGTCGAAGTGGAAGAAGCTCTCGAAGCCCTCGACGATCAGGTGGCCGATCGACTTGTGGAAGCCCTCAGCCAGCTGGCCGCAGTTGTGGCAGTACGGTCCCTGCACCGGGGTTTCGCAGTTGGCGCAGGGCGTGCCGATTTCGACGGTGTGCTTCTTGCGCCATTTGAGCCAGCCGCCGATCGAGGCGGCGCCCAGGATATCCAGCTCGCGATCCATCGGCTCCCCCCAGAGCGCGCACAGCTAAGTCAAAGCGCGAGTCGGACCCGACGCTACGCCATCCACGACGGTTTACGCTTTTCCAGGAAGGCGCGCACGCCCTCCTGGCCTTCGGCGCTGGCGCGCTTCTTGGCGATGCGCTTGGCGGTCTCGTGCATCAGGCCGTCGTCGATCTCCTTGCCCCACACGTCCCAGACCAGCTTCTTGGACTGCAACACGGCCTCGGGCGCCGCGGTCATGATCTCGCGGGCGATGCGGTCGCGCGCGGCGTCCAGGCCCGCGGCGTCGGCGACAGTCTCCTGCACCAGGCCGATCTCGCGGGCGTAGGCGGCGTCGAACAGGCGGCCGGTGCAGAACAGCGCCTTGGCCTGGCGCGGGCCGATGGCATCCACGACGTAGGGGCTGATGGTGGCCGGGATCAGGCCGAGCTTCACCTCCGAGAAGGCGAACTTGGCGCCCTCGACCGCGATGGCGACATCGCAGGCGGCGACGAGGCCCGCGCCCCCGCCCATGGCCGCGCCCTCGACCAGGGCCACGGTCAGGGCCGGGATGTCGTTCAGCGCCTTGAGCATCCGCGCCAGCTGATAGGCGTCGTCCTTGTTGTCGCTCTCGGTCCAGTCGACGCTGTCACGCATCCACTCCAGGTCCGCCCCGGCGCAGAAGGTCCCGCCCGCCCCGCGCACGAAGACGACGCGCACATGGTCCGCGCCGTGCAGGGTCTCGAAGGCTTCGCGCAGCGCCGCGATGGTCGCCTGGTCGAAGGCGTTCTTCTTCTGTGGCCGGTTGATGGTCACATGCGCGACGCCCTGGAGCGTCGCGTCCATCAAGACCACATCGGTTTCCGCGTCCGGGGCGGGGATCTCGACCAGCGGGTCGGAGGTCAGGCTGGGATCGAGCGGCGGATCGAGGGGGGTGACGTCAGACATCGGAACAGTCTCCGCAGGCTTGGGACATGCGGATAACGCGGTGATCGGCCGAGCGCCACCATGCGCGGCGTCAAATTCTGCTTGGCTTACATCCGGAACACGCCGAACGGCGTCTCTGGGATCGGGGCGTTGAGGCTGGCCGAGATCGCCAGGCCCAGCACGTCGCGGGTCTGCGCCGGGTCGATCACGCCGTCGTCCCACAGGCGGGCGGTGGCGTAGTAGGGGTTGCCCTCGGCCTCGTAGCGGTCGCGGATCGGGGCCTTGAAGGCGGCCTCCTCGTCCTTGGACCAGTCCTGGCCCTTGGCCTCCATGCCGTCGCGCTTGACCGTGGCCAGCACCGAGGCGGCCTGCTCGCCGCCCATCACCGAAATCCGCGAATTGGGCCAAGTGAACAGGAAGCGCGGGGAGTAGGCGCGGCCGCTCATGCCGTAGTTGCCGGCGCCGAAGCTGCCGCCGATCAGGACGGTGAACTTGGGCACCTCGGCCGAGGCCACGGCGGTGACCATCTTCGCCCCGTCCTTGGCGATGCCGCCGGCCTCGTACTTTCCGCCGACCATGAAGCCCGAGATGTTCTGCAGGAACACCAGCGGGATCTTTCTTTTGCAAGCAAGTTCAATGAAGTGGGCTGCTTTAAGGGCGCTCTCCGAGAACAGCACCCCGTTGTTGGCCAGGATGGCGACGGGATAGCCCCAGATGCGCGCGAAGCCGGTGACCAGGGACGGGCCGTACAGCGGCTTGAACTCGTCGAACTCCGAGCCGTCGACGATGCGGGCGATGACCTCGTGCACGTCGTAAGGCGCGCGCACATCCTGGGGCACGATGCCGTAGAGCTCATGCGGATCGAAGGCGGGCGGGCGCGGCTCGCGCACGTCCAGGCCGTGGCTCTTGGAGGTGTTCAGGTTGGCGACGATGCCGCGCACCATCTGCAGGGCGTGTTCGTCGTTGTTGGCGACATAGTCGACCACGCCGGAGGTGCGGCCGTGAACCTCGGCCCCGCCCAAGTCCTCGGCCGAGATCACCTCGCCGGTGGCGGCCTTCACCAGGGGCGGGCCGGCCAGGAAGATGGTGCCCTGGTTGCGCACGATCACGGTCTCGTCGCTCATCGCCGGCACATAGGCGCCGCCGGCGGTGCAGGAACCCATCACGCAGGCGATCTGGGGGATAGAGCGCGCGCTCATCCGGGCCTGGTTGTAGAAAATGCGCCCGAAGTGCTCGCGGTCGGGGAAGACCTCGGCCTGGTGGGGCAGGTTCGCGCCGCCCGAGTCCACCAGATAGATGCAGGGCAGCCGGTTCTCCTGGGCGATCTCCTGGGCGCGCAGGTGCTTCTTCACCGTCATGGGGAAGTAGGCGCCGCCCTTCACCGTGGGATCGTTGGCCACGATCACGCACTCGCGGCCCGAGACGCGGCCCACGCCGGTGATCATGCCCGCGCCCGGCGCCTCGTCGTTGTACATGCCGCCGGCGGCCAGCTGGCTCAGCTCCAGGAACGGCGCGCCGGGGTCGAGCAAGCGCTCCACCCGGTCGCGCGGGAGAAGCTTGCCGCGGCCGACGTGACGCTTGCGCGAGTCCTCCGAGCCGCCACGTCCGGTCAGGGCCACGCGCTCGCGCAGCTCCGCGACCAGGGCCTCGTTGTGGGCGCGGTTGGCGAGGAAGGCTTCGGCCTTCGGGTCGACGGAGGAGGAGAGCTTCGGCATGGCCCTCGCTTAGCGGGCCTGAGCGCTTCGGAAAAGGCCGCTTAGGCGGCCCGGTGCGCCTGATCCAGCACGGTCGCGGCCGCGGCGCTCTCCAGGCGACGCTGCTGGAACGCCTGCCACGCTTTGCGCACCGGCTGGCTGTCGTAGACGATGGTGAGCTTGCGGAAGCGGCCTTCGGGCGACAGCTCGAACAGGTCCACCGCCTCGAACTCCACCGTTTCCTGGTCGGCGAAGGTCCAGCTGAACGACAGATGCAGGGCCGCGCCCTGGCCGTTGTTGGCGTGGTCGAACAGGCCGCGGACCTGCGGCTTGGTGCGGTCGGTGTCGGCGAAGAAGACGCGGTGGAACTCGTGGGCGTTCATCGGGCCATAGACCGGAGACAGCACTGTGGCGTCCGGCGTGAACAGGTCTTCGATCGCCTGCAGGTCGCCAGCGTTCAGGGCGTCCACATAGCGCAGGCAAAGCTCGGCCGCGCCGACCTCGAACTCGCCACGATGACCCACAGGACGCATGCTGAACTCCGGAGCCCGCTGGTTACTCATTGAACGCGTTCAATCAAGTTAAATCACGGCAAGAATCGGGCGGCTGCTGCGGACAGCGGCGCCGGTGCGACGAGCGCGGGACAGGAACCCTGGAAGGACCTGCCCGTTCCGAACGCCAGGAGTTTCCTGTCATGAACCGTACGCTTTTCCTTTCCAGCCTTTGCCTTTCGTCCCTCGCCGCCCTGTCCCTCGCAGCCTGCGGGGCCGACGGCCGCGCCAATCTCGGTTCGCGCGCGGGCCTGGCCATCGGCGCGGCGGTCGCAGGGCCTCCGGGCGCGGTGGTGGGCTCCGCGGTCGGTGGCGGCGTGGGCGCTGCGACCGGCGGCGGCAAGGCCGCGACCGTGGTGGCGGCCACCGCGGGCGGCGCGGTAGGCGGCCCGGTGGGCGCCAGCCTTGGCGCGACCGGCGGCCAGACCGTCGAACAAGTCAAGAAGGCGAAGAAGGACAAGAAGGCCGAACAACAGCAAGACGCGGCGCAAGCCCAGCCTCAGCCGCCGCCCGCGCCTCCGCCCCCAGGCGCGCGGACCCAGACCGACGATGCGCCCCCCGGGCCGCCTACGGCTCCGCCCGCGCAGCCGAGCCAGCCGCCGCCGACCACGGACGATCAGCCGCCCCCGCACTGAGCTGCTCAACCGCCGGCGCACCCGAACGGCGGGATGTGCTCCAGCATCTGCAGCGGCCAGGGCGTCACGACGCCTCGGCGCGCCAGCAGGCGGTGCTCGATCAGGGTCGCCTGCTGCTCGATGTTGAGGTCGTTCCACTCGCGATAGCCGTCGCGCCAGTAGGCATAGGCCTCGCGACCGTCCCCGGCCTTCAGCTTGGCGAACAGCAGGTTCACGCCCTGCTGCGCCTGCCAGACGTGGGTCAGCTCGTGGATCAGCGTCGCCTGCGACTCGAGGGGAGCGCCCGGCGCGCAGAAATCCCCGACCAGTTCGCCGGTCGGATAGATCACCCAATGCCGCCCGAACCAGCGCCCGGCCACGAAGGTGCGCGACCACGGCCGGGGCGCCGTCGCCAGGCGGACCGGGTCGAGGTCGAGCGCCGCGCCGAAGATTCCGAACGCCAGGGCGCGCTCGCCCACCGTCAGGCGACGCGCGCGCATCCTGGCCTAGACCTCAGTCCCGACGCCGGCCCGTCGGCGGGGTCGGGTTCGCCGCGGCCATGGCGCGGAAGTCCACGTCGCTGTCAGCCACCATCCACACGAAGGCCGCCCACACCGCCACGTTCTGGCTGAGCTGCTCCGGGTCGATCTTGTCGAAGGTGTCGTCGGGCGTGTGGTGCAGGTCGAAATAGCGGCTGCCGTCCTGGTTCAGCTCGAACACCGGCGCTCCGGCCTCGACCGTCGGCCCGATGTCGGTGCCGCCCTCCCCGGCCGCATTGCCGGTGACCAGCACCTTGGCCGGGGCCAGCACCCGCTCAATCGCCTTGGCGAAGTCGGTGCCTTGCGCGCCCTTGGGCAGGTTGACCGAATAGATGCGGTCGGCGCCGAAGTCGCTTTCGCCCGCCGCGACGTGCAGCCCGACCTGGTCCTTGTGCGCCTGCAGATAGGCGTTGCCGCCGAAGGCGCCGCCCGGCGGGTTGGGCTGGGACGGCTCTTCGGAGCCGTAGAACACGATGCGGATGGTGCGGCGCGGCCGCTGGGGCAAGTCCTTGATCAGCTTGGCGGCGGCCATGATGATCGCGTCGCCCGTGCCGTCGTCGATGGCGCCCGTGCCCTGGTCCCAGCTGTCCAGGTGCGCGCCCAGCAGCACTACCTCGTCCGGCTTCTCGCGCCCGCGAATCTCGGCGATCACGTTCTGGCTGTGCGTGCCGGTGACGTAGGAGGCGCTGGAGAACAGCTTCACGCGAACCGGGCCGCCGAGCGCCTTCAGCCGCTCGATCTGGTCGGCGTCTGGAACCGTCACGGCGAAGCAGGGGATCTGCACCTTACCGTCGACGTAGCGGGTGGTGCCGGTGTGACCCATGCGGTGGTTGTCGGTGCCGGCCTGGCGCAGCAGGAAGGCGGCCGCGCCCTTCTTGGCGGCGACGCTGGGCCCCAGCGCGCGGATGCGGCTGATCGGGCCGTAGCCGGAGCCGTCCTGCATACGCACCATGCGCCGGTCGACCATGGCGATCTTGCCCGCCAGGGAGCCGTCGGGCGCGGCGGCCAGGGCCTCCAGGCTGTCGAACAGCACGACCTCGGCCTCGACGCCTTCGGGCGGGGTGGCGGGCGAGTGGCCGAGCGCGACGGCGACCAGCGGCTGGCGGATGCCCTGGGCGGTGATCAGTTCCGCCCGCTCCTCGCCGCGGCGCCAGCCGGTGACCGGGAAGTCCTGCACCTGCACGTTCTCGAAGCCCAGCGCCTTCAGCCGCTCGGCGGCCCAGGCCGCGGCGGCCTGCTCGTTGGGCGAACCGGCGGGGCGGGGGCCGAAGCGGGTGGTCAGTTCACGGGTGAAATCCAGCGCCAGGTTGTCGCCGCTCATGGCGCGGTCGCGCAGGGCGGCGGCGGTGGCTTCCAGCGGCAGGGGCTGAGCGGCGGACGCGGGCGGCGCCTTCTTCGACTTGGCGGCGACGGCCGGGCTGGACAGCAGGCCCAGCGCCACGGCGCCGGTCAGAAGAGTGCGGGAAATCGATGCGGCCACGGTCGCCTCCGGTGAAAACGGGGCGGACCCTAGGGCGGCTGACAGGCGCCCCGCAAGGCCTTGTGCGACCAGCAACAAACCCGTGCTTCCGAAACACAGGAATTGGCCCATGCTCTGGCCATGACGCTGCATCGATTCTACCACCCGTTCCTGGCCCGCCCGAGCCTGATCACCGGCCTGATCGTGATGATCCTGGGCTACTTCGTGACGCCGTTCGACTGGCGCTGGACCACCAAGGGCGTGATCGCCTGGGACCTGGGTGTGTTTGTGACTCTGGTCATGCTGGTGCGTCTGATGAGCAAGAAGATCGCGGCCGACGAGATGGCCAAGCGCTCCAAGCGCCTGGACGAGGGCCGGGGCGCGGTGCTGCTGATCGGGGTCCTGGGCGCCACCGCCGCCATCGCCGCGGTGATCGTGGAGATGACGCTCAACAAGGGAGACAAGGGCGTCCACCAGATCGACCGGCTCGGCCTGATCATCACCACCGTCGCCCTGTCCTGGGCCTTCGTGCAGATGATCTTCGCGGTGCACTACGCCCACGACTACTATCTTCCCTTGCCCGATCCCGACATTGACCTCGTCACCGATGAAATCGTCGAGTCGCCTCGGCGGGTGAACAGGACGCGCTACCGCTGCGGCCTGGATTTTCCCGGCAATGACGAGACCCCCGACTATTGGGACTTCGTGCATTTCTCGGTGGTGATCGGGGTGGCCTGCGCCACCGCCGACGTGAACATCGAGTCAAAGGCCATCCGCCGGCTGGTCACCGCTCATTGCGCCCTGGCCTTCGTCTTCAACGCCGTGATCCTGGCCCTGACCATCAACCTGTCGGCCTCGGCGTTTTCATGAGCCTTCGCGAATTCGATTGACAGGTAACCGCCCTGTTACGCATAACGCGTAACTGTGACGTTACACGACAGCCCCTCCGACGCCGTGTTCCGCGCCCTGGCCGATCCGACCCGGCGCGCGATCCTGGAGTCCGTGGCCGACCGCGCCCAACCCGTGCACCTGATCGCCGAGCGCTTCGACATCAGCCGCCCGGCGGTGTCGCGCCACCTGAAAGTGCTGGAAGAGGCCGGCCTGCTGGCTCACCGGCGCGAGGGCAAGGAGAACCTCTACGGCCTGGAGCGCGAAGCCCTGGCCGAAGCCCGCGCCTGGCTCGATCGGTTCTGGTCTTCACGGCTTAACACCCTCAAGCAGCTCGCCGAGAGAAACACATGAACAAGCTCGACAATATTGTCTGCCAGGTCGAGATCACCGCCTCACCCGAGCGCGTCTGGCAGGTGATGACCGGCCCCGGCCTGGTCGAGGAGTGGCTGGGCTGCATGGGCTTCGAGGCCAAGCTCGGGGTCGTCTTCTATATGCAACCCGACGGGGCCAAGCGCGCGGCCGGCGACGTGTCAGGCGCCACCCACTGCGAGCTCGAGGCGCTCGAGCCGCCGTCGCTCATGCGTTTCTCCTGGTACATGCCCGGCACGCCCAAGACCCATGTCGAGCTGCGCGCCGAACCGGCCGGCGGCGCGGTGCGGGTCAGCCTGGTCCACTCCGGCTGGGACCAGTTCGAGCCCGACCAGGTTCGCGCGATCCGCGACATGCTCGACGGCGGCTGGCGCTCCTTCGTGCTGCCGGGCCTGAAGCGGGTTGCGGAGGCCCGAGGGCGCGACTGAGGCGCCGCCGCAGCTTCCGGGTGCATTACGTCACCGAACGGCTAGACTTGCCGTGCCTGGGGCGGGTCGGGGGTGACGGGGCTACCATGGGACAGTAGCGATCCGCACCCGAGGGGGTGCAGCCTGTGCGGATGGGCCTGACGGGCCTCGTCTGGGCGCTGACGCATCCGCACATCGTGCTGGTGTGGACGATGATCTATTTCGCCCTGCTCCTCGTGGCCCTGGCCGCGGCGCATTTCGGGCTTCGGCCCGGAAGCTCCAACCTGGACAAGGCGCCTATCCTGCTGGCTTGGTGGGGCTTCCTCGCCTTCCACGGCGCGGTGATGCTGTCCGCCGCGTACCGGTCGGTGTTCGAGCCCGAAACGGCGGGCAGCGCCTATCTGCGCGTGGGCGCGTCGGAGGCCAAGCAGCTCAGCTTCAGCCTAGTGGGCGATGGCTCCTTCTCGATATGGCCATTCTTCTTCGGTCTTCTGATCGTCAGGGAGATGCCGGTCATACTGCGCGCCTATCCGGACGCGTTCGGCCCGCTCATGCCCTACGCGCCGGCGCTCTCCTACCTTCCGATCCTCTTGATCGCGCTCTACTTCACCGTTCGGCGCTCGATCGTGAGCGCCGCGGCGTTCTTCAAAGGGTCGCCGACCTTTCTTCGCGGCTGGGAGCTGAGCCGCGGTCATTTCTGGTCTCTCCTGGCGTTGGAGACGGTCGCCACCATCGCCTGGGCCGGGCTGTGCGGGGGCCTGCTGTTCGGCCTCTGGCAGGCCGCGCCGCCGCAGACACAGTCCCTCATCCGGGCGGCCGGCGAGTTTCGCGGTTACGAGGACAGCCTGTTGAAGATGGGCGATCTAATCCTCGCAGGCCTCATGGCCCTGGCGTTGGCCTTGAGGCTGGCCATTTTCGATCGCGCCAACGCCCTGGCCTATGCGGGCCTGCGGCGTCACGCGGAGCTGAACGCCCCGCCCAAGCTGGAACTGCAGGCGATCTGACGTACGCCTTGACTGGGCGGCTCCAGCCGCCACCTTGCGCGCCATGCAGTTCGTCTCGCCCCTGGTCCGCGGCCGCCTAGTCCAGCGCTACAAGCGCTTCTTCGCCGATGTGGAGCTGGACTCGGGCGACCTCGTCACCGCCCATGTGCCCAACCCCGGCGCCATGCTGGGGCTGAAACAGGTCGATCAACCGGTTTGGTTGTCCAAGGTCGACGATCCCAAGCGGAAACTGGCTCACACGTTGGAGATGGTCGAGGCCGGCGCAGGCATGGTCGGGGTCAACACCATGCACCCCAACCGCATCGCCGCGGAGGCCATCGCCGCAGGTCACATCCCCGAACTTACGGGCTACCCGCTCCTGCGCCGCGAAGTGAAGTGCGACGGCGACAGCCGCATCGACATCCTGCTCGAAGACGCCGACCGACGCCCGCCCGCCTGGATCGAGGTCAAGAACTGCCACTTCATGCGCGAGGCCGCCGTCGCCGAGTTCCCGGACTGCGTCACCACACGCGGGGTCAAGCACCTGAAGGCCCTGGAGCGGCGCGTGGAAGCCGGAGAGCGGGCGGTGATGCTGTTCGTGATCCAGCGCGGCGACGCCGAAAGCTTCGACACCGCCGACGACATCGACAAGGCCTACGGCCCGGCCCTGCGCGACGCAGCGGCGCGGGGGGTGGAAGTCCTGTGCTATGATTGTCACTTGAGTCCCGAGGCGATCCGCCTAAACCGCCCTATCCCGTGGCGCCGTGCGCCCGCGGCAGTCTGAGACAAACGCCTATGCTGACCATCGAAGCCGACGCCGAACTGATCCGCTCCGAACGCATCAAGACCCACGGCCCCGAAGGGTTCGAGGGCATGCGCAAGGCGGGCCGGCTGGCGGCGGAGTGCCTGGACATGCTGACGCCGCACGTCGTTCCGGGAGTACTCACCGACGACCTGGACAAGCTGGCGCGCGAGTTCATCCTCGATCACGGCGCCCTGCCCGCCTGCCTGTTCTATCGCGGCTACGCCAAGACGGTCTGCATCTCGCCCAACCACGTGGTCTGCCACGGCATCCCCGGCGAGCGCGCGCTGCGCGAAGGCGACATCGCCAATATCGACGTGACCGTGATCGTCGACGGCTGGCACGGCGACACCAGCCGCATGTATCCGGTGGGCGAGATCAACGCGCGCGCCAAGCGCCTGATCGAGGTCACCTACGAGGCGATGGACCGGGGCTTGGCGCAGGTGAGGCCCGGCGCGCGCTTCGGAGACATCGGCTGGGCCATCCAGCAGTATGTCGAGGCCCAGCGCTGCTCGGTCGTGCGCGACTTCTGCGGCCATGGCCTGGGCAAGGTGTTCCACGACAGCCCGAACGTCCTGCACTTCGGCCAGAAGGGCACCGGCCCGGAGATCAAGGCCGGCATGTTCTTCACCATCGAGCCGATGGTGAACCTCGGCAAATCCCAGGTGAAGGTGCTGAACGACGGCTGGACCGCGGTCACCCGCGACAAGTCCCTCTCGGCGCAGTGCGAGCATTCCGTGGGCGTCACCGAGAACGGGGTCGAGCTTTTCACCGCCTCGCCCAAGGGCCTGTTCCGCCCGACGTTCTAAGGCCCTTCCCGCGCTGTGCGGCGCCTCACAGGCGCAAGGCCGCGCGCGCGGCATGCTCTCTCCTGCCCGCCGGGATCGTCCCGGCGCAGGCTGACGACGGAGAGCGAGATGATCATCTGGGGCTGGCGCACCTTGCACCGGAACGGGCCGTCCGGGCGGTTCCACTGTCACGCCTGCGGCTGCGAGCAGGACTATCGGGTCCGCCGGCTGCAGCGCTTCTTCACGCTCTACTTCATCCCGATCATTCCGCTGAAGGTCGTGGCCGAGGCGGCGGAGTGCCAGGCCTGCAAGACCCAGTGGAAGGTCGAGGTGCTGCTGGCGCCCGTTGTTCCGTCGGCCGCGGCCTGATCCCGGCGAGGACGTCTCAGGGCGTGCAGGGGCGGCCGCGATTGTCGAACATGCCGTCGTCGCGCACGATCAGGCCGTCCCGCACCGTGAAGAAATCGGTCAGGGACGCCGAGAAGGCGCGGTCCGGCAGGCGGCTGACGACCTTCATCCGCACCGCCACCCGGTCGCCGTCCGCCACATATTCCAGCACCTCCACCGATGCGTCGGGCACGGCGGCGAACAGGGCGCGATAGGTGCGTTCCACGTCGGCCCGGCCGTGCCGGGGGGCGCAGAAGTCGGGCGCGGTGATCTCCGCGTCGGGGGCATAGAAGGCGGCGATCTCGTCTACGGCGTGGCGATTGACCGCCTCGAACTTGGCCGCGACCACCGCTTGCGGCGAGAGCGCCGGAGCAGCCTGCACAGAGCCTGCCAGCGACAGGGCGGCGATGGCGAAGACGGCTTTCATGGCATGGCTCTCGTGGCGGCGCGCGAAAAGCAGCCCGGCCCGCGCACGCCTTCCAGCCCATTGTCATCAACGACCGGCCGGTCGTCGTGGACGACACAGCGGCCCAAGCGAGGCTTGGCGCGGCGCTGCTCCTGCGCTAGAACAAATAACGAACACGCAAAGGAGGTCGCGCGTGTACGACGCCGAATTCCAGCTGACGCCGGGCGAACCGTCTGCGCCCGCATTCAAGCCTAGCCATGCTGGGCATCGCGATCGTCTGCGAGAACGCGCGGCGGCCGGTGACCTGGACGCCCTGCCCGACTACGAGATGCTGGAGTTGATGCTGTTTCGCGCCATCCCCCAGCGCGACGTGAAGCCCCTGGCGCGCGCCTTGATCGCCCGCTTCAAATCGCTGGCGGGCGTGTTGGGCGCCTATCCGGCAGATCTCAAGACGGTGACGGCGCGCGACAACTCAGGAAAGCTTCTGCGGGTCACCGACGCGGTGGCGCTCGATCTGAAGCTTGTGCACCAGGCCGCCTGCCGCATGGGTCGGGTCCGGGCGGCCACGGCCCTGCAGGAAGACGCCGCGCGCGAGCGGCTCTCGATCTCCTCCTGGTCGGCCCTGAACGACTATGTGCGCACCCGCCTGGCGCATGAGGCGCGCGAGCAGGTGCGGGTGCTGTTC
The DNA here is from genome assembly GCA_018241995.1 of Pseudomonadota bacterium. Lineage (GTDB taxonomy): Bacteria > Pseudomonadota > Alphaproteobacteria > Caulobacterales > Caulobacteraceae > JAFECT01. The sequence goes on along the minus strand of JAFECT010000003.1, from coordinate 543,317 downwards.
CTGGACCGCAAGAACCAGCTGATCGCCGACGAGCTGATGAACCGCGGCACGGTCGACCACGCCGCCGTCTATCCGCGCGAAGTGGTGCGCCGGGCGCTCGAACTTTCGGCCTCGGCGCTGATCCTGGTGCACAACCACCCCTCGGGCGATCCGACGCCCAGCCGCGCCGACGTAGACATCACCCGCCAGATCGTCGAGGCGGCCAAGGCCATGGGCATCGCCGTTCATGACCATCTGGTGGTCGGCCGCGATGGCGTAGCCAGCCTGAAAGCGCTGGGGCTGATGTAGGTGATTTCGCTTGCGTAAGCTAATTCTTACGGTAAGTGTTCACGCACACAACAGTGAGGCGCGGGTGAAGGCGGCGGATCAGAATCCGGCGAGGATGTTGAGGCCCTGGCGCAGGCGTGCGGGCTCGACAGCCGCGGCCAGCTCGGCTTCGACGGCCGCATGGGTCCTGCGCCAGATCGGCAGGGCCTGGTCCAGCGTCGCACGGCCCTCGTCCGTCAGCACCAGCCGGCGGCTCCTGCGGTCGGCGGCGTCCGGACGAACCTCGACCAGACCGCGCCGCTCCAGCGGCTTGAGCGCGGCGGTGACAGTGGTGCGATCCATGCCCAAGAGCTCAGCGACCGAGCTCAGCACCGGGGGCTGGGGCCGGTTCAGCGACATCAGCAGCGAAAACTGGCCGTTGGTCAGGCCGGCGGGCTTCAGCGCCAGGTCGAAACGCCTGGCCAGCCTGCGCGCCGCACGCTGGGCGAACAGGCACAAGCAACTGTCGCGAACCTCTGCGACCGTCGCAAAATCCGCACCCGACGTCTTTGACATGCCCGATTTGCGTTGATACCAACCTTTCTGTCAAGCATCGCCCCCGTCCGAACATGCAGGAGAGAGACCCATGACCAATCCGCACGGCAGCTTCGTCTGGTACGAACTCCTGAGCAAGGACGCCAAGGCCGCGGAGGCCTTCTACACCAAGGTGGTCGGCTGGAAGGCCGAGGCCGCGCCCGGCGGCATGCCCTACACCCTGTTCGAACCTGAGGGCGGCCCGGCCCAGGCCGGCTCGATGGGCATGATGCCCCAGATGCTGCAGGCCGGCGTGCGCGCGGCCTGGCGCGGCTTCATCGCCGTCAGCGACGTGGATGAATACGCCAGGAAGGTGGTCGCCGCAGGCGGCAAGCTGCACCAGGATCCGCAGGACATCCCCGGCATCGGCCGGTTCGCCCCGGTTTCCGACCCCCAGGGGACGGAATTCCTGCTGTTCAAGGGCATGGGCGAGGCGCCTGCCACCGACATGAGCGCGCTGGGCCACGTCGGCTGGCACGAACTGATGGCCGTCGACTACAAGAGCGCGCTGGCGTTCTATGGAGAGCTGTTCGGCTGGACCGACGCCGGTGTGCACGACATGGGGCCGATGGGCGTCTACCAGTTGTTCGGCCGCAACGGCGGCGAGGCGATCGGCGGCATGATGAACAAGCCTGCCGAGCTGCCGCACTCGTTCTGGAACTATTACTTCAACGTCGACGCCGCGACGGCGGCGGTCGAGCGCCTGAAGGCGGCCGGCGGCAGCGTGATGTTCGGGCCGATGGAGGTGCCGGGCGGGCTGTGGGCGGTGCAGGCCATGGACGACCAGGGCGTCCACTTCTGCCTCTTGAGCAAGAATCCCTAGAACTTCTCCCCGAGGCACGCAGGAACGGGCGGCGAGGCTCTGCGCTTCGCCGCCCGCAGTGCGTCTGGAGCCCTACTTCGGCGTGACCGGGACCGGCGCGCCGGGTGTGGGCGCCGTGGGCGTCGTGGCTGCGGTCGGGTTGGCCGAGGGGGTCGAACTCATGGTCCCGTTCGGGTCGGTCATGCCGGCGTTACGGCCCACCTGGCCGGTGGAGTCAGGCACGTCCGGCGCCGCCGTGGTGCTGGCGGTGGTGCGGCCGAGATCGGCAGTCGCGTTGCCGGTCATGGTCCCGCCGCTGCTCGTGCGCGAAGCGGCGCTGCCGCCATAGGCCAGGTCAGAAGCCCCGCCGCCGTTCGAGGTGGCGGTCGAGTCCATCGCGCCGGGGGCCTCGCGGCGGGTCGGGCCGACCACGTGATAGCCGCGGAAGGTCCGCCGGCTTTCCGCCGACGCCAGCTGGGTGTCCTCCGCCGACTTGCCGGCCGCCAGGCTGACCGGGACGTCGCTCATGGCGTAGACGTGGTCGAGGTGGGTCTGCACGGTCGGCTGGACCTGGATCGCCGCCTGCTGCAAGGCGCCGGAGCCGTTCTGGGCGAAGCCCTCGTGCAGGGCGGCCGCGTTCATGTGCGCGGCGACCTGCTGGTCGGTGTAGAGCCGGTCGAACTGGTCGTCCGGCGCGTCGCGCAGGCGCTCTAGCATGGCCTGCTTCGGCGCCGGCAGCTCGGACACCGGCGTCAGGCCTTGCTGGGCGGCCGCCTGGGTGATCAGGGCGGTCGATTGCGTGTGCTGGTCGATCATCGCCTGGGCGACGGCGCGCACCTCGGGCGACTGGCTGCGCTGTAGCGCCAGCTGCCCCGCCTGGATTTCATAGAGGTCGCCGGCGGAAGCTTCGCGCACATATTCGGCCGGGCTGAGGGCGCGGCTGGACGGCACCACGACCACCGTCGCGGCGGCCGCAGGGCCGATATCGGCTTCGGCCGCGGGCGTATTCACCGGCGCGGGCTGCGCGTAGCCCGGCATGGTCTCGATATAGTAGCCCTGGCTATCCACCGGCGTCATGGACGTGTCGGTGGGCGTGCCGAGCGTATCGTCCATGGCTGTGTCGCCGGTGGTGTAGGGCTGGGGGACCGCGGTCCGGGGCGGCGCGCCCATGTTGACCAGTTCGCCGCCGAACGGCTCGCCGTGCATCTTGTCGTCGAAGAAGGACGAGTGGGCGCCCTGGTTGGTCTGGGGCGGCGGCTGGGGCGGATCGACGGGCTGGGCGAAGGTTCTGGTCGCGAACGGCATGGTCGCAAGCGCGATCACGGCGACGCTGGAAAGCAAAGCTCGGCGCAACATGACAGTCTCCAAGGGCGTGCCGGATGCAAACTGGCATCGGGTCCAGGCAACGCGTGGCGAAGACACACGTTCCCCGGGTCAGCGCCCTCGGTGACGACTTTGCCGCTAACGCCAAGCTCCGAAAGAATGCTTCAAAGAGCTTCACGATAACTTATGCTGCAGCCGACTTTCAGCCGGATATCTCCGCCCCCCCTCAGTCTCGCGCCAGCGGATCGGCCAGGGCCGCGGCCTCCCACTCCAGGAAGTCCGGATGCTGCAGCAGGGCCGAGACGTATTCGCCCGCCACGCCCGTGTCGCCGTAGTCGGAGAGCACCAGGCCATAGCTGCGGATGCGGGTGGCGACCGGGGTGTAGAACGCGTCGGCGACCGACCACTGGCCGAACAGATAGGGCCCGCCCGCGCCGAAGCGGGCGCGCATGGCGGTGAACAGCTCCACCAGCCGGCGCAGGTTCTTCTGGGTGGCCTCGGAGACCTCGACCTTCACCCGGCGCTTCAGGTTCATCGGGCACTCGCCGCGCAGGCTGGCGAAGCCGGAGTGCATCTCGCAGGCCGCCGCGCGGGCGTAGGCGCGCGCGATCGGATCGGCGGGCCACATGCCTGCCTCCGGGAAGCGCTCGGCCAGCAGCACCGAGATCGCCATGGAATCCCAGATCGCCTCGCCGCCGTCGAAGTGGAGGGCCGGCACCTGGCCGGTCGGCGAATGCCTCAGGATCTCGGCGGTGGTGCCAGGCTGGTCGAGCCGCACGACGGTCTCGGTGAACGGCGCCCCGGTGCGCTTCATCACCAGCCACGGCCGGAGCGACCAGGAAGACAGGTTCTTGTCGCCGATCACCAGTTCCATCACGCGCGCGTCCTTGTTTGAGAAAGAGTTCAGGACGCCGCGACTAGCCCCCCATGGCGGTGGGATCAACCCGTCTGCGACCGGCGTAATTGGACGTTCTATGAATTTGTCTGTGGCGCGTTCGGCCGAGGTAGTTCTAGTCCTTGCGCCTGGGGACGCGCGCCTTCTTCGCGGCCTTGCGCTTCGTGGCCGGGCTGGCCTTTCCGGCCGCGGCGCCGACAAACAGCCCGCGCGAAGGGCACAGGTCGGCGATCATGCAGCTCTCGCACTTCGGCCGCTGGGCGGTGCAGACATAGCGGCCGTGCAGGATCAGCCAGTGGTGGGCCCGGGTCAGCCAGGGCTCGGGCACGACCCGGAACAGCTGCTGCTCGACCTTGTCGGGCGTAGAGGCGTTGGCAAGGCCCAGCCGGTGCGAGACGCGGAACACGTGCGTGTCGACCGCGATGGCGGGTTCTATGCCCAACTCGTTCAGCACCACGGATGCCGTTTTGCGGCCGACCCCCGGCAAGGCCTGCAGCGCAGCGCGCTCCAGCGGGACCTTGCCGCCGTGCTGCTCCAGCACGATGCGCGACAGGGCGATCACGTTCTTGGCCTTGTTGCGGTAGAGGCCGATGGAGCTGATGTAGGGCGTCAGACCCTCGACCCCCAAGGCGGCCATCTTGGCCGGGGTGTCGGCCACGGCGAACAGCTTCTCGGTGGCCTTGTTGACCTGCTTGTCGGTGGCCTGGGCCGACAGCGCCACCGCCACCAGCAGGGTGAAGGGGTTGGCGAAGTCGAGCTCGGTGTGGGGGTTCGGGTCAGCCTTCTCGAAGCGGCGGAAGATCTCCTCAACGCGGTCGGGATCGGGCGGATAGACGAGGGCCATGGCGCGCGACCTTGGCCTGCGTCGCGCCCTTCGCCAAGCCGTCGGCGAGGGCGTAGAAAGGCCTCCATGGAGACCCCCCGGCTCTATCTCGACATGACCATTCGCGCCCGCCGCTCGCTGAGCCGCAAGGGCGTGATGCTGATCATGATCCCAGTGGCCTTCGTGAACCTGGTGTTCGCCAGCTTCTTCGTGCTGATCGGCGGCGCCTTCGTGCCGCCCTTCCTGGGGCTGGACGTGATCGGCCTGGCTATCGCCTTCTGGCTCAGCTTCCGCGCCACCGACCGGGCCGAGCGCGTGCGGGTCTCCGCCGACGAGATCAAGGTCACGCGCGAGCGCCCCGGAGCGGTCGACACCGTGTGGACCTCGGCCCCGGCCTTCACCCGCGTCGAGCTCGACCATCCCGGCCGCCACGCCAGCCGCCTGCGCCTCTCCAGCAAGGGCAAGGGCCTGACCCTGGCGTCTGCGGTCAGCCCCGGCGAGCGCGAGCAGGTGGCGCAGGCGCTGGAAGACGCCGTAAGGGCCGCACGGGCGGAGCGCTGGTAAAGCTCGACCTTTGTCCATCGAACGACTATGCCGCGACGATCCGCGCACAGGGCGCGCCATGAAATCGCCGCGCGCGCGATGGCCCGTTCTCTGCAGTAAATTTGTACCTGGTGGGGTGCGGCCTTGGGGCCGCAAGCGGAATTAACGATATGCCGTTCGATTTCGGGACTCTTCGACTGAAGCCCTGGCGCCGCGCGGGCGCCGTGTTGGCCCTGACCGCCCTGACGCTGAGCGCCTGCGGCAAGGGCAAGGCCGGCGACGGCGCCATCGAGGCGCGCCCGGCCGCCGAGTCCCGGCCCAACATCCTCGTCATCGAGGTCGACCACCTCACCACTACGCTCGGCGCCTATGGCGACAAGGCCGCCCAGACCCCCAACATCGATCGCCTGGCCCGGGAGGGGGTGACCTTCACCGACGCCTATGCCGCCTCGGGCGGCGAGGACGCCGAAACGGTGGCGCTGCTGACCGGCATGCATCCCTCCACCATCGGCATGGTGCAGGAGTGGACCGGCGAGCCGCAGTGGACCGTCGTCCCGCCGCCGGAGGTGCGCGCCTATCCCGAGCTGCTGCGCGCGGCGGGCTATCACAGCTTCCACATGGGCGCGCGAGTCGATCCGTTCGGGTCGCCGGATTCGCTGTGGACCCAGAACATGCGCAGCGGCGGCTGGCCCACCGTCAATATCCGCCAGCCCTTCGTGGGCGTGATTGATCTGTCGACCCTGCCCGACGCCGCCGGCGATCCCAAACCGCGCAGCTTCTGGGACAAGCTCCAGTTCTGGCGGCAGGACCCCGACGCCGAACGCCGCATCAAGCCGGTCACCGATGCGCGCAAGATCGCAGTTCCGGCCAATCTGCCCGACACGCCCGAGGTGCGGGCGGCGCTCAAGAACGAATACGACCGCATCCATCACGTCGACGATGAGGTGGGGCATGTCCTCGCCCGCCTCGACAAGGCCGGGGTGCTGAAGAACACGGTGGTGATCTTCACCGCCAAGACCGGTCCGGCCCGCCCGGGCGCCGAGCGCACCGTCTATGACGGGGGCGTGCACGTGCCGCTGATCGTCCGTTTTCCCGACGGTAAGGCCAAGGGAACCGTGCGGCGCGACCTCGTGTCGGGCGTGGACCTCGCGCCGTCGGTGCTGAAGCTGGCGCATCTGCAGCCCCTGGCCTGGATGCAGGGCAAGGACCGGCTGACCACTTCGGCCGATCCGGCCAAGTTCGCATTCACGGTGCAGAACCGGGTCGACGGCGTCTATGAGCGGGTGTTCGCCGTGCGCGACGGCCGCTGGCTCTATCTCATGAACCTTGCGCCCACCACGGTCCAGGCGTCGCTCGATCGCGCAGGACCCATGACCGCGGCGTTCGAGGCGGCGCGCAAGGCCGGCAGGCTGACCGCCGCCCAGCAGCGCCTCTACGCGTCCGAGCGCCCCGAGGCGGAGCTTTACGATCTGAAGGCCGATCCGCAGGCGCAGCACAATCTGGCCGAGGATGCAGGCCATTCCGGCGACGTTACGCGGCTCAGCCAGGTGCTGAACGCCTTTGCGGCGTCGGCGCCCGATACGTCCACCGCTTCGACCCAGGACCTGAAGGACAGCTATAAGCCGGGCGGGCAGACGCCGATGGCGGTGCAGCCCACGAGCCTGCTGCAGGGCGGTCGCCTGATGCTGGCCTCCATGACGCCCGGCGCCACCATCCTGTGGCGGCCCAAGGACGGCGAGCCCTGGCGCATCTATACCACGCCGGTCGTGGTGGGCCCGGCCCAGTCGCTGCAGGCCAAGACCGTGCGCTACGGTTTCGACGAGAGCTCGGTCATCACCATCGACCTGAAGCGCTGACGGCTGCGCTTGCACCTCAGGCTTAACGGCCTGCGCCGTCTCGCCGCAGGTTGAAACTCTGCGCCGTCTCGTGTGTTGATGTGCGTAGACGCCGACGGCTGGGTCGGCGCCCGATGGGGGCTGGACGTCGTTCCGCGCCCGCGAGGAGACCGCGCATGCGCTGTGCCGGCGTCCTGTTTCTGAGCCTTCGCGACGGAGCCTCCGCATGAGGCTGGCCGTGCTCGCTCCTCCGCCCGCGGCCCGCGATGCGACCTGGCGGCCCCTGCTCGAAGCCTTCGCCGGGCGCGGCAACGATGTGCTGGTGCTTGAGCCTGGCCTGAGCGAGCAAAGCCCGCCCGAGGGCTGCGAGCGCGTGGCCTATCGGAATCTGTTTGAACTCAAATCCTTTGCGCCCGAGGTGGCCGGCGCCGACGCGGTGCTGGTGGCCTCCGGCCTGGATGACGGCGCGGTGGTCGGGCGCTGGGCGCGGCGCACCGCGACCGGGGCCAAGGTCTTCTACGACGTAGATGCGCCCGCCACCCTGGCGGAGATCGAGCGCGGCAGGCCGGCCAGCGACGAGGGGGCGGACGACTACGATCTCTACCTCTCCGATACGGGCGGGCCCATCCTGAGGCGGTTGGAGCGACGGGTGCGGGCGCGCGCGGCAAGAACCCTCTATCGTTCGGTCGATACGGAGACCTTCCAGCCCTGCCAGCGGCCGCTGAAATGGGACCTGGGCTACATCGGCGCCTATGACGCCGACCGCGAGGCGGTGATCGAGCGCCTCCTGATCGAACCCGCGCGTCGTGCGCCGCGACGGACCTTCGTGATCGCAGGTTCCGGCTATGGCGACATCGAGCGCTGGCCCGCCAATATCGAACGCCTGGGCGAGGTTCCCGAAACCAGCCGCCCCGCCTTCTACGCCGCCTGCCGCTTCATCCTGAACGCTGCGCGGCCCGATCGGGCCGAGGCGGGCTTCTCGCCGGGCGCGGGCCTGTTCGAGGCAGCGGCCTGCGGGGCGGCGATGATCGCCGAGCCCTGGCCGGGCCTGTCGTCCCTGTTCGCGCCAGGCCGCGAGATCCAGACCGCGCGCACGCCGGACGAGGTCGTCAGGCTGCTGTTCTGGTCCCCCGAACTAGAGCGCCGCCGCATGGCTGACGCCGCGCGGCGCAAGGTGGTGGCTCACCACTCCGCCGAGCGCCGGGCCGAGCAGCTGGAGGATCTGCTGCACGACGCCTGCGAAGGACGCGCCCGCTCGGCCTGGGCGGGGCTGCGCGCGGCGGTCTAGGCTCCAGGCTCATAACCACCAGACGAGCAATGCAGACGGCGGCGGCGCATGCGAGTTTATCGCAGCGGGGGCGATGTGTCGGACGTCCCGGAGGCGGGAGAAGCGCGTTTGATGAGTTGCGGCGCTTGCAGGCTCCGATGTCGAAGGGTGCAGACGCTTGCGGTAGGGGGCGTTGGGGATAACGGGCAAGACGCCGCGATCCAGGACAGTCGTCACAAGGCGCCGTCCTCCTCTTCGAAGGCTTGAATCATCGACAACGCCATTTGGATCCCGCTATGGGTCCTGACCCTGGCGTGCGATCAGGGAACCGCGCCGCAAAGGCGCGGCGGGGAGGATGGGCATGTCGCAAGAGCAGTCTGGCGTGAGGCCGGCCGCGCCGTCCGGCGGCTATCGCCACTGGGCCCTGGTCATTCTGGTGGTGGTCTACACCTCCAACTTCATCGATCGCACGATCCTGAACATCCTGGGCCCGTCGATCCAGAAGGACCTGCATCTCGACAACTTGCAGCTGGGCCTTTTGACCGGCACCGCCTTCGCGGCCTTCTACACGGTGCTGGGCCTGGGCTTCGGCTGGCTGGCGGACCGGGCCAAGCGCAGCACGGTGATCGTGGCGTCTCTGGCAATCTGGTCGGCCTTCACCGCGGCCTGCGGCTATGCCCAGAACTTCAACCAGCTGTTCTTGCTGCGCATGGGGGTGGGCTTCGGCGAGGCGGGCTGCTCTCCGGCGGCCCAGTCGATGATCTCCGACTACTATTCGCCCAAGAGCCGCTCCACCGCGCTGGCGATCTATTCGACCGGCATCCCGCTGGGCGTGCTGTTCGGCGCCGTGGTGGCGGGCTGGATCGCCCAGACCTTCGGCTGGCGCCAGGCCTTCATGGTGGTGGGCCTGCCGGGCATCCTGATCGCCCTGGTCTGTCGGTTCGCCTTGAAGGAGCCGCCGCGCGGCCGCTTCGACGCCCCGGGCGCGGCGGGGGAACGCCCTTCCCCGTTCAAGACGGCGGGCCGCCTCCTGCGCGCGCCGTCGTTCTGGCACCTGGCCTTCGGCGCGTCGCTCTCCTCCATGGCCGGCTACGGCATCGCCGCCTTCGCGGTGAAGTTCCTGCTGGCTGGAGGCTTCGGCCTCGATCTCAAGACCGCCGCCTTCGACTATGGCGTGGCCGGCGGCCTGGCCGCGGCGCTAGGTATCGTGCTGGGCGGGGTGGTCACGGACGTGGCCGGCCGCGCCAGCGTGCGCGCCTACGCCCTGATCCCGGGCATCGGCTTCCTGATCGCCGCGCCGCTCTATGTCTGGGCCTTCCAGCAGACCGACCTGATCAAGCTGGCCACCCTGGTGATCGCGCCCTTGATCCTGCAGTACCTCTACCTCGGCCCGACGTTCGCGGTGACGCACAACCTGGTCGAGCCGCGCATGCGCGGCATGGCCACCGCCATCCTGTTCCTGCCGATCAACCTGATCGGCTTGGGGATAGGCCCGGCCCTGGTCGGCTACTTGGCCGATCGCCAGAGCCAGGCGCACTTCGCGGGCCTGCATGCCGGCCTGTTCAAGACCCTGTGCGATCCCAAGGCCCTGGCGGCCAGCGCCGACACGGCGCTCAAGGGCGCCTGCCACGTATCCAACTTCGACGGGGTGAAGTGGGCGATCATGGTGGTGGCCGGGGTGGTCTACGCCTGGGCCGGGCTGCACTACCTGCTGGCCGCGCGCAGCGTGAAGCGCGACCTGGAGCGGGCCTAGCGCCCCACCTTCTCGACCGCGAAGGTCCCGGCCGGCGCGGGCTTGAAGTCAGGCTCGGCCGGGCGCGTCGGATCGAGCCAGGCGGCCCAGTGACGCCGCTCCAGCACCACCACCTGGCGGTCGTGATAGGGCTTCAGGTCCTCGCCCGGGGCGCAGGTCAGGATGGTGAAGGCCTCCAGCGGCCCGTCCCGCGTCTCGGCCGTGCGCCACAGCCCGGCCATGCAGAACCAGTCCTGGTCCTTCACCGTGAAGCGCCATTTGGTCTTGGGATACTTGTCGCCGGTGAACTCGAAGAAGTGCGAGGCCGGCACCAGGCAGCGGCCGCGGTCGAAGCGTCGCCCCTCCGAGCGGAAGTTGATCACCGGCGGGCCCTTGGGCTTGGGCGAGGGAAAGCCCCAGCGCAGGGTCGCGAACTCCGCCTCGCCGTCCTCGCCCGCGCGTATGATCGGGGCGGGGTCGGTCGGCCGGATATCCTCACGCGGCTCCAGGTTCGGCGCGCCGCGCGGGAAACGCAGCGGCAGCTTCAGCGCGCCGAAGGCTTCGCGGTAGGCGTCGACGGTGACCTTGTGTCCATAGTCGTTGCACATGGGCTCAGGCCCTCGCCTTCAGCCCCTTGATCTCGCCGGTCATGTCCTTGACCCCTGCCGCCTCAAAGCTCGCCACCGGATAGGCGCAGTAGTCGGCGGCGTAGTAGGCGCTGGGGCGGTGGTTGCCGGATTGGCCGAGGCCGCCGAAGGGCATGTCGCCGGCGGCGCCGGTCGTCGGGCGGTTCAGGTTGACCACGCCGGCGCGGATATTCGCCAGGAAGTCGTCCCACAGTTCGGCCCGGTCGGTGATCAGCCCGGCGGAGAGGCCGTAGCGGGTGTTGTTGGCCTCGCCGACCGCCTTGAAGAAGTCGTCGCCGACGCGTTTCACCTGCAGCACCGGCGCGAAGATCTCCTCGTCCGGAGCGCCCGAGACGCCGGTCATGTCGAGGATCCCCGGCCGCACAAAGGCGGGGCCGAGATCGCTTGCGGCCTCGAAGGGCCGGATGACCTTGGCGCCCAGCGCGACCAGCTTGCCGGCCGCCGCCAGGGCCGCCTCGGCGCCGCGGGCGGAGATCAGAGGGCCCATGTAGGGCTCATCGGCGCCGTTCCAGGGGCCGACGGTCAGCCGCGCAGCCAGGGCGTCGACTGCTTCGACTATGGCGTCGCCCTCCTTGCCCTCGCGCACGATCAGCCTGCGCGCGCATGAGCAGCGCTGGCCGGTGGTGATGAAGGCGGACTGCACGACGAGAGAGGCCGCGGCTTCGCCGTCGGCCACGTCCCAGGCCAGGAGCGGATTATTGCCGCCGAGCTCCAGCGCCAGGATCACATGCGGATTGTCGGCGAAGCGCCTGCGGAAGTGGGCGCCGGCGCCGGCGGAGCCCGTGAAGAACAGGCCGTCGATGGGCTGATCCAAAAGCGCCGAGCCGGTGTCCTTGGCGCCTTGCACCAGGTTGACCACGCCAGCGGGAACGCCTGCGGCCTCGAAGGCCTCGACCATCAGCTGGCCGGTGAGCGGCGTCTCTTCCGAGGGCTTGAACACCACCGTGTCGCCGGCGAGGAGCGCCGGCACGATATGGCCGTTGGGCAGGTGGCCGGGGAAGTTGAACGGGCCCAGCACCGCGGCGACACCGTGGGGCTTGTGGCGCAGCACGGCCTTGCCGAAGGGGGTGTCGGCCTGACGCTCGCCGGTGCGCTCGTCATAGGCGCGGATCGAGATGTCGACCTTGCCGGCCATGGAGCCGAGCTCGGCCTTGGTCTCCCAGAGCGCCTTGCCGGTCTCTCGCGAGATCGCCTCGGCATAGGCGCCCGCGCGTTCCTGCAGCACAGCCTTGTAGCGCTTCAGGATTTCGACGCGCTCCTGACGCGGCAGACGCGCCCAGGAGGCCCCGGCCGCGCGGGCGAAACCCACCGCGCGCGCCACGTCGTTGGAACTCGCCGAAGCGCCTTCCCACACCGTTTCGCCGGTGGCCGGGTCGGTGGAGGCGAAGCGGGCGCCCTGGCCTTCGACCCATTCGCCGCCGAGGTAGAGCCGCCCGTCCATTCGCCTAGATCCTCACTCGCACCACGTCGTCATTGCGCACGCCCAAAAGCTCGGCCGCCGCCTGTTCGATCGTCACCCGGTCGCCGTCCACCGCGGCGGGGCCGCGGATCGAGCGGAAGCGGGCCATGTCGTCCACCGCCACCAGGGCGGGGCCGGCGTCGACCTTGGGCTCGATCTGCACCCTGAGCCGCTGGCTCTCGCGCACGGTCCTGATGTCGTCGCGGGGGCAGACCATGGTCGGGCCGGCGTCGAAGATGTCGACCAGGCCATTGGCGCGGAAACCTTCCCGCTCCAACAGAGCCCGGGCGCCCTCGCCGTCGCGGTGAACGCGGCTGATCACCTCGCGCGCCTCTTCCGGCAGCAGCCCGACATAGATGGGGTGGCGCGGCGCCAGGTCCAGGATGAACTGGCCGTCGGTCGAGGCGCTCATGCGGTCGGCGTCCTCGAACGGCATGTGGAAGAACTTGGACGCGACATTGTCCCAGAAGGGGCAGGCGCCGTCCTCGTCGAACCAGCCCCTGAGCTCGGCCAGCACGTTCTCGGCGAAGCGGGAGGGGTCGGCCGCGATCAGCAGGTAGCGCGACAGGGCCAGGAGCTGCCCTGCCCCGCCCTTGCGCCGCTCTGCCTTGAGGAACAGCGAGCCCACCTCCGACCAGCCGGCGCACTCGTTCACCAGCACCAGCGCCTTGTGATCGTAGCGCAGGTTCAGCAGCGGCGAGGACTGGGCGAAGGTCACGACACGGAACGAGAAGAACGGCCGCTTCAGCCCAACCGCCGCCTTGACCCCGGCCACCCCGATCACCTCACCGGTCGCGGAGTCCTCCAGCATGATGGTGTACCAGCGCTCCAAGGGCGCGATCTCCCCGCCGAAGCTGGCGGCGGAGACCTCGAGCCGGTCGCGCAAGGTCGGTTCGTGCTCGGGCAGGCTGGTGAAGCCCGGGCCGGACAGCACGGCCAGCTCCATCAGGGAGTCGAAGTCTTCAGGGCCGGCGGGGCGGACGAACAGCATGGTCAGGCGTGCTTGTGACGGGCGTGAAGGGCCTTGAGGCCCTGGGCGTCGATGTCGCCCGAAGCGAGCTTCATCAGAATCATGGCGGAAAGCTGAGCGCGTTCGACGAAGCTTTGCGGCCACGCGTACTCGTTCTCCGAGTGAATGTCGCCCCCCCTGACGCCGAGCGTATCAACGTTGGGCAGGCCCGCCGCATACAGGTTGTTGCCCTCGCAGACGCCGCCGGACGGCTTCCAGGCGATCTGCTGCCCGATCAGGGCGCCGACCTCGCGGATATGACCGAACAGCTGCTCCTGCGCGGCGTCGAACGGCTTGGCGGCGCGGGTAAAGCCGCCGTGCAGCGAGACATGCAGGCCGTGCTCGCCCACCAGGGGCTCGGCGATGACGATCTTCTCGATCTGCAGCTTCACCCAGTCGCCGGCGTCGGCGTCCGGGAAGCGTACGTTGAAGCGCACCACCGCATTGTCGGGCACCACGTTGAGCGGCGAGCCGCCGGCGATGGTGGCGACATTGACGGTCACGCCCTCGCGCTGACCGTTCAGCGCATGCAGGGCCGCGGCGATCTGGGCGGCGCCCACCACCGCATTGCGGCCGGAGCCGAAGTCGCGCCCGGCGTGGGCCGCCTTGCCCTTCACTACCACGTGGAAGTTGCCCGAGCCCTTGCGCGCCGCAGCCAGGGCGCCGTCATCCATGGCCGGCTCATAGGTCATGCCGACGTGGCCCAGCCGCCCGAGTTCGGCCAGCAACGGGGCCGAGGCCACCGACCCGATCTCCTCGTCCGGCGACAGCAGCACGCGATAGCCGACGCGGTCCCTCAGAGGATGACTTTCGAACGCCTCCAGCGCCGCCAGCATCACGCTGATCCCGCCCTTCATGTCGGCGATGCCCGGCCCCCACAGGGCGCCGTCGTCGCGGTCGCGCACGGTCTGGAAGGCGCTCTCGGCGGGATAGACGGTGTCGTAGTGGCCGGTCAGGATCACCTGCGTCGGCGCGCCGGGCCGCACGGTCAGGCGCAAGGCGTCGGGATGCGCCTGGCGCCGCTCGGAGCCGTCGTTGGCGATCTCGAGGCTCGGCTCGAGCGGCACGCTTTCGACCTGGCCCGGCAGTGCGCCCAGCGCCTGCTCCAGCACCACCCGCTGGCGCTCAAGACCGTCGAGATGCCGGCTGCCGGAATTGATCGCGCACCAGCCGACGGCGCGGGAGATGATCTCCCCGCTCCGCGCCTCGATCGAATCGAGGACCGGTCTGTCTTCCGGCGTTATCCGCATGCGGGGCGGAACCTAGACGGATAGGCGGTGGTGGCAACCCCCACGCTGAGACTTGTCAGCGCAAATCCTTGCGCCAGCGCACGGCCAGCTTGGCGTCGCCTTCGCCGCCCAGGCGCGAGGTGATCGAGAGCGACTTCTTCAGCCGCCATTCGACCTGCACCGCGCCGCCCTCGCGGCCGCCGCCGATCAGCTCCAGATAGACGTTCTCGCTGACGTACTTGCCGCCGGCCACCGTCATGCCCGAGGCCTGGTCGCCGCCGAACACCAGCCGGTCCAGGCCGGCGAACTCCCGCAGATGCCCCAGCACGTCGAAGCCGCCGCCGCCCGCCAGGGCCGCCACCGCCGAGGCCAGCTGCGCCGCCTCGATCGGTGAGAGCTGGGCGGCCGAGGTCCCGAACAGCACCTGCGACAGCACCTCGTCCTGCGGCAGCGCCGGCTCCGACGCCAGGGTGATCTCGGGCTTGGCGGCCGTGCCGCGCACCTGGATGATGGCGGTCAGGCTGGGGTCGTCGCGAACCGCGCGCAGGTCCAGGCGGATGTCTTCCGGGTGTGTCGACAGGCTGACCGTGCCGCGCTCGTCGAACTCGAACCGTTTGCCCGAGAAGTTGAAATCGCCGCGCACCACATTGGCGGCTCCCGACAGCACCGGGGCCGAGGTGGTGCCGCCCACGTGGGCCTTGAGCGCGAACTCCACGTTCAGGCCACGGCCCTTCACAAAGACCTGGCCGGGCGCATGCAGGCTGACGTCCAGCGCCGCGCCGGGGCCGCGCCGAACCGGGGCGAAGGTCTTGCGGCCGGCTGGCGCATTGATCTCCACCACGTCCATCGAGACCACGTCGGCGGAGGTCGGCGGGTTGGCGGCGAAGGTGGCGCGGGTCACGGCCAGGTCGCCGGTCAGCTTGATCTTGCCGTCGGCGGCGCGGGTGACCGTCACCGGGCCCGAGGCGCGCGCCTGGCCGATGTCGTTGTTGAGCAGCTGGAAGCCCGCAAGGGTCGCGGTGAACGACGACGCCCCGCCCTTGGCCAGTTCGATGCGGCCCTGACCGGAAACCTTGCCGTCGCGCCCATCCGTGCCGGAGAACTGGCGCACCACCGCCGCGTTGCGGTCGAAGGCCGCGTCGAGCGTCAGTGCGCGCAGGCTCAGGCCCGTAGCGGAATCGTCGAAGCGGCCATTGCGCAAGGTGGCCGAGCCTTCGACCAGCGGCCGGTCCAGCGTGCCCGCCAGCTGGCCCTGGCTGTCGACGATGCCGCCCAGCGTCCTGTCGCCCCCCTGGAACAGGTCCCAGATCGGCTGGACCTCGCCCGCGATGGCGTAGCGGCCGGAGAGCGGCCGGTTCTTGACCACCGCCAGATGCAGGGGCGTGACGGAAGCGATCACCGGCAGGTCCACGCTGGTCGAGGCCTTCACACCGCCGCCCTTGTCGAAGGCCGAGGCGTCGACGTGCAGTCGATCGCCGCCGGTCAGGACCGCCTTCAGCGTGCCGTCTACCGTCAGCTTCTTGGGGCCGTCGCGGGCGTGCAGGTCGTGCAGCTGGGCGTCGAGGTTGCCCGCCAAACGGTCGCCGCGGCCGTTCAGGACCAGGGCGGCGTCGACCCGGCCCTTGAAGTCGGCGTTGAGCGCGGCGAGGTCCACGCCCTGGAGGTCCGCGCGACCATCGACCAGGCCTTTCGCCTCCCGGCCATGCGCGGTGAGCCGCCCGCCGCCGACGTTCAGGTCCGCGCTGAAGGCTTTCGAGCCGCCCGGGCCGAAGGCCACCGTCAAGGGCTGCAGGGTCTTGAAGGTCGCGGTGCGCGCCTGGCCGGCGCCGTTGAGCGCCAGGGTCTGGGTCTGACCGTTCCGCGCGTAGACCCCGTCGCCCACGAACTTGACGGGAAGCGCGCCCGCCACATCCGCGTTGACCGAGAACGGCAGGCGCGCCGGCGAGCCCTTGCCGTCCAGCCGGACCGTACGGAAGACCCAGTCCGAGCCGCGAAGCTGCAGGTTCGAACCGGCGATCTGCACTGCGGCGGCAGGGTCTGGCCGCGCGTCGCTGACCTTGACCACGCCGTGCGCCTCGCCCGCTGTCAGGAAGGCGCCGGGCCCGGCGGCGAAGGTCAGGTCGGCGCTCGACGGTGAGCCGCTGCGCAACGCCAGCGACCCTTGCGCCTTCAAGCCGCCGGCATCCACCGACAGGCCCTCCAGCGCCACCCCGTCGCCGGCGAAGCGGAAGTCCGAACGGCCGTGCGCCGGGCCCCATTGGCTGGCGCCGTTGATCGCCACCTGGCCGTCGTAGCCGCGCGGGTCCTTCTGGAAGGTCAGGGCCACCTGGCTCTTGGTCAGCTGCAGTTGGCCCAGGTCGATCTCGTCGAAGTCGGCTTTCAGGTCGGCGCGCGGCGCGCCGATCGAGCCGGTCAGGGCGCCGTCGCCCTTCATATTGCCGGCGATCTC
The DNA here is from genome assembly GCA_018241995.1 of Pseudomonadota bacterium. Classification (GTDB taxonomy): domain Bacteria; phylum Pseudomonadota; class Alphaproteobacteria; order Caulobacterales; family Caulobacteraceae; genus JAFECT01. Next base: position 526,464 of record JAFECT010000003.1, on the reverse strand, counting down.
CAGCGGCCCGGCCTGAAACGGCCCCTTGGCCGACCAGTCGAGCGCGAGCTTCAGCGAGCCGTCGAAGCCGATCAGCCCCTTGCCGTTGGCCTGGCCCGCCGTACCGTTCAGCGCCGCGCGCGTGACGTCGAAGCGGCCCTTGTCGAGTCCGCCGGCCAGCTGCAGCCGCGGTTCGGGTCCCAGCAGCCGGTCGAGCTGGCCGAGCCCGCTGGCGAAGCGCTTGCCCCGAGCATCCAGAGTGAAACGCCAGGGCTGCCCGGCCTTGGACTGCGAAGCCTCGAACGGTCCGTCGACCGAACCCGTGGCCCCGCGGCGGATCAGCCCGACATTGGTCAGGGCGGCGCGGCCCTTGAAGTTCAGGCCGCCGAACAGCCCCTGCCCGCCTGACCCTTCCACCCGCAGCGCCGAGCCCACGGCGTCGAAGCGCTCGGCATAGACCCGGCCGTCGGCCAGCCAGACCACCTTGGCGTTCAGGGTCGGGGCCGAGCCCATCAGGGCCGTCAGCATGCCCGACCCGGAACCGCCGGCGCCCCGTGCCGAGACCTGGATGTCCTGCCGGCTCTTGCGCGAGACCACGTCGATGGGGCCGGACAGGCTGGCCAGGCTGTAGCCCGCGAAGCCGGCCTTGGCGGCGCTGACCTGGCCGTGCAGGCGCCAGTTGTCGATGTCGCCGGCGAGGACGCCGTTGAAGCTTGCCGGTCCGGCCGCTTCGGTCCCGACCAGCCGGGTCAGCGAAGGTGTCTGGGCGATGATGCGCAGGCCTTCCGGAGTGGCGCCCGCGGTCGTGACCACGCCCACCGTTCGCGCAGTCAGATTGTCGGCCAGGATCGTCGCGGCCAGGGTCCAACGGTCCTTGAGGCCGGGTTCGGCGTAGAGGCCGAAGCGCAGGTCGCGGCCCAGCCGCGCGGCCATGGGCGTCAGCAGAGTCGAGCCCGCCAGCGCCAGACGGCCGGAGGCGGTCGCGCCCTTGGCGTCCCAGGTCCCCTGGGTGGAGAGCGGCGTATCGGCCCCCGTCCTGATAAAGCCCGAGAACCGGCCGTCGGCGGGCTTGCCGTGGGCCTGCAGGTTCAGCGCGAACGGCGCCTTGGGCGAATAGCCCAGCGCGCCGGCGATCGGCCCGCCGTTGGCCTCGCTGGCCTGGGCGTCGAGCTGCAGGCCGTTGGCGCCGCCCGCCGCGTAGGCCAGCCTCAGGAAGTCCCCGGGCCGGGTAATCGAATGGGCGTTCAGATGCACCGTCGCCGGACCCTTGCGTCGAACATCCGCGTCGCCGGCCAGGGCCAGGCGCCCATAGTCCTGGCTGAAGCCTTCCAGCAGCTCCACGCCGGTGTTCAGCCGATCGATCTTCACCGACAAGGGCATGGGCCCGGGGGGCGTGACCTCGGGCTGCAGCTCGGGGCGGCGCACGAAGCGCACGGTTGAGGCCTGGATCGTCCTGGCGTGGAACCGGCGCACCAGCAGCTCCGCCGACTCCCAGCGCACATGGATGGCCCGCGCGTCCAGCCACACGCCCTTGGGGTCGGTCACGGTCACCCGGTCCAGGGTGAAGTCGCTCCAGACGTCGCCCTTCAGGCCATAGACATTGATGCGGCCCCAGCGTCCCAGCGACTTGCCGTTGACGATGCCGGAGACGATATCGCGCCCCCAGGGCGTCAGCACCGCGAACCGCCCGATCAGCCCGGCGCTGAGCACCAGCAGCATCACGCCGAAAACGCCGATGGCGAGCCATTGCACCTTGTTGAAGGGCTTCAGCTTGTGCAACCCCACCCTCTGACCCAGGCGCGCCAAGCCGAGGTCGGGCAGGCGCAGGCGTTCCAGCCAGGGCGGCATCAGAAGGCCTGCCCAATGCTGACGTAGAGCTGGAACCCGGCGTCGCCGCGCGGCCGCTGGAACGGGAAGGCGATGTCTGCGCGGATCGGGGCGAAGGGCAGGAAGTAGCGCACGCCGAAGCCTGCGCCGGCCGACAGATGCGAGAAGTCCGGCGCGGCCGAGCCGCCGATGGAGCCGGCGTCGACGAAGCCCACCACGCCCCAGTTCGGCGTCACGGCCCGACGCAGCTCGAGCGACGCCTCGGCCAGGGACAGCCCGCCTTCGGGCTGGTTGTTGGGCAAGATCGGCCCCACGCGCTGATAGCCATAGCCGCGCACCGACCCCGAGCCGCCCGCATAGAAGCGGCGATCGGAGGGGATATCGTTGATCGAGCCGTTGACGATGGAGCCGAGCCGCAGCCGGGTGGCGACGACCGTGCGCGCGCTCTTGTCCAGCGGCAGGTAGGTCGAGCCCTGGACCTGCGCCCGCAGGAAGGTCACGGGCCGGTCGCCGGTGACCAGCGTCGGGTCGGCCGTGGCCATGACTTTCCACCCGCGGGTCGGGTTCAGGGGATCGTCGGACCGGTCGAGGTTCAGGCCGGTGTTCAGGGTGGCGATGGCCAGGCGCAGGTCCGCCGGCGTCAGGACGTTGTGCGCCGGATCGAAATCGGCCTGACGGTTGCGATCGTATTCGATGGTCAGACCCACGTCATAGAACGAGGTCTTGCCGAAGCGCTGCTTCAGGTCCGCGCGCAGGTCGGCGCCGGTGCGGTGATAGGCGGGTGTTGTCTGGTCGTAGAGGTCCGTGCCCAGGGTCAGGGTACGTCCCGGCCTGCCCCAATGCGGCAGGGCGACCTGGGCGCCCAGGCGCTTGTCGATATCGGCATAGCGCGCCAGGAAGGTCATGGTGTCGGCGCGGCGCAGCTGGTTGTAGCGGTTGTAGGCTACGTCCAGGCCCAGGCCCTCGGCGGTCGAGTAGCCGACGCCCGCCTCTATGGTCGCGGGCGCCCGGTCGGCCAGGCTGACCACCACCGGCCGCTTCCCCTTGGCGTCGGTCTGCTCGGCCGGAGCCAGGGCCACCGTGATCTGGCGATAGACCTGGGTGTCGCGCAGGCGCCGCTCCAGCTCCGCCACCTTGGCCGGGGCATAGGCGTCCCCCTCATGCCAGGGCGCCAGGCTCGCGACCCACGCGGGATTGGTGCGCCCGTCGGTCTGCACCTGCAGACCGTCGAGCCGGACCAGCGGTCCGGCATCGATACGGAATGTGGGATTGACCGTATGGTCGGCGTGATCGACCACCACCTTGCGGTCGGCGGGCTTGGCGTCGGCGTAGCCCCGCTGGGTCAGGGCGGCGACCACGCGGCCCTCGGAAGCAATCACGTCGACCGCCCGGCCCGGGTCGCCCCGCTTCAAGCCGACAGCGTCCAGAGCGCTGTCCTGGGTCTTCTGGTCCTGGGGCGGCTTCAGCCAGTCCACCCCGACCGCGCCGACACGATAGCGCGGCCCCGGGTCGACGCGGACGAGAGCGGTGGGCGGATCGGCGTCGGTGGCGTCGGGCACCACGTCGTAGTCGTAGTAGCCTTCGGAGCGCAGCACGGCCACAACCTGCTCGGCCGCGTCATTGGCGCGGCGGCGCGCGTCGAAGCGGCTGACGGCGGGGCGCTGCACTGTGCCGATCGCGTCCTGGATCTCGGCCAGGAGCTTCTTGTCGGAGACGCCCTCAATGGCGGCCTTGGGCTGATCGGCGGCCTGGGCGCAGAGCGGCGCCAGCGACACGGCGCCGGCCAGCATGGTCGCCAGGACCAGGATACGCGCGATCCGACCCACCTTGGTTCCCGTCCGACGCGCCGATCCCTCCGGCGCGGCTATCCCAGCATTGACGTTCGCGGTTCAGCCCCAAGCCGCGGCGTTTAGGCGAAACCCCCTACAAGCTCGACAGTTCCCGTACCGACGTTGCGCGAGTCGGTCCACCCGCCCGCCGCGCATGCAAAAGGGCCCGCCTCCTTGCGGAAGCGGGCCCTCAAGTCAGGCGACGCCAGGCTGGATCAGCCCTTCGGCGCGGGAGCCGCAGCCGGCTGCAACTGCGTCAGAGCGCCGTCGATGTCGTGCGCCAGGTTCGCATCGGACCCGGCGTTGGCCTTGGCCTTCTGCAGGGCGGCGATGGCGCCGGGGGTGTCGCTCAGGTTGGCCAGAGCCACGCCCAGCACGAAGTTGGCGCGGGCGTTGTTGGGATCGACCGCCAGGGACTTGCCCGCTTCGGCCTGAACCTTCTTCCAGTCGGCGCCGGGAGCGGTGCTCATGTAGTAGGCGGCGATGGCGTAGAGCGGGGCGGCCTTGGAGGGCACCTCGGTGGCCGCACGCTCCAGGCTGGCGATCGCGTCATTGATCTTGCCCGCGCGCACCGCGTTGTTCGCCTGAGCCTGGAAGCCCTGGACGAGGGTGTCGTCCGGACGGGTGTCCGTGGCGTTGGCCTTCTTCATTTCCTGATAGGCGGCGACGCCCTTATCGGTCTGGCCGCCGAACATGTAGCTGGTGATCAGGCTGTTGTTGATGGCCATCAGCATCGGGCCGCCGCCGGCCGCGGCGGTCAGGGTCTTGGCCTTCTCGAAGTCGCTGATCGCGGCGGCGAAGTTGCCCATGGCGTTGTAGGCGTTGCCGCGGATGTAGAGGGCTTCGATGTTGTCCTTGGCGGCAAGGGTCTTGGTCGTCAGGTCGACGGCCTGCTGATACTGGCGGGTGTTGTAGGCCTGCAGCGCCGGGGCGTTCTCCGGATCGGCGAAGCTGGCGCTCGCGGCGCCGACGCCGACGGCGAGGACAGCGGCGAAGCTCAGGGCGCGCACGGCGTTGAGGGCGGAGCGGCCGAGGCCGCGGACGTTGCTGGGCGTGGAAGCGGTCATGTTTCTTTCCGAAAGACTTTTGGCCGGGGCGCTTGGCGCGTGAGAGCCGCGAAAGCTGTACGGCGCACGCGCAGGCGTCAAGCCGGCACGCGCGTTGAGCGACCACTGGCCTTGCTTTCGGGCATTTAGAAGGCGTGAAGGCAGGCGAGTTTCTGCGTCACTTTTGCGCCAGCACCCGCGTCTGCGCTTGCGAAACCACCTTGCAGTCCGGAAGGCCGCTCTTCTCGCGCGCGCCCTCGAAGGATGCGTACATCGGCAGCCACTCCGGCCGGGCGTCCGCCTTCTCGCTCTTCGGCACCGTCAGGGTCGGCGCCCAGAGACCCACCGAGGCGTCCAAGGTCGGATTGCCTGAAGGCTCCACCACCCGCGCGTCGAGAACTGACCCGGCCCGGGGATCCACCAGCAGGCAGACGCCGACGGTCCCCTTGAACGACGGGTGGAAAGCGGCGCGGATCAGAGGATCGGCGGAGGCGGGAGCCGTGGAAACGGCCAGACCGGCGGCGGCCAGGACCACGGCGGCGAAGCGGAAGCGGGCGACACGGGACATCATGCCGGAACAACGGCTTACCCGACGGTTCGATCCCGCACGTTCGACGATTTGCGAGGAGGCGCCGCCGGCTCGGCGCGGATCAGGCGGCGGGGGGGGCCTCGTCCCGCACTTCGGCCGTCTCGCCGTCGGCGGGGCCGAACAGGCCGACGGCGCGCGCCGACGGGCCGCTGTCTGCTTCCGCCCCCGACTTCATGGGCGTCGCGCGAACGATGGGTACGACTCGGCTCGGACCGGGCCCGGCCGAGTTCACGCCGCCGCGCTTGAAGCGCCGGTTCATGCGCTGCAGCGACTTCAGCGACCAGATCGCCTTGACGGCGTCGCGCGCGACAAAGCCCAGCACGAAGAAAGCGACGCAAAGCGCGTAGATCATCAGACCGGTCCGGCTCCCACTGCGCCCTTCTAGCGCGGCGGTTGCGGCGAGCAAGGCTCGGCGAACATCGAAATCCCGAAGCCGCCCCTCTCAAGGCGCCGTGCAATAGGCGCTGTTCCCCCCATGGGCGCGCAGCACATCGGCGACATAGTATTCCGTCATGCCTTGCGCGCGCTTGGCTTCCTGTGGGTCCGCCCCGCGCAGGTCGGCGGTCGCAGCGCTCCAGTCGGCAGCGCATTCCGCCTTCGGGCGCGACGAAGCGGCGCAGTCGGTCAGGGACGAAAAGGCGCGCCGATAGCTATTGAACTGCGCACGGGTCATCGGCGCGCCATGACCGGGCACGGCGATGCGGAAGGGCGTGGCCCAGACCCGGTCAAGCGCGGCCTTCCAGCCCTTGGCGCAGGCGGTGTCGAGGAACGGCGCGGGAAGGGTGACCAGGTCGCCGACCGCCGCCACGCCGCTCTTCGGCTCGAACAGCCAGACGTCGCCGTCGGTGGCGGCGTTGGGCGCCAGGTTCAGCTGCACCTTCAGCCCGCCCAGGCTGCGCACGCCTGACGCGGTCACCGGCGCATCGGGCTTGAGCGCCCGGCCGTTGTCGATGGTGGCGAAGTCGGCCCGGAGATCCTCCTCCGTCTCGGGGGGCAGCTTGCCGGAGCCGAGATAGGGCTTCGCCTGTTCCGCGCTCTTGGGCAGGAAGCCGGTCAGGGCCGCGTCGATGGCGTTGGAGGCGTAGACCTTGGCCCCCGGATAGGCGCGCTTGAGGTCCGGATTGCCGCTGACGTGATCCAAGTGCCAGTGGCTGTTGACGATGGCCACGATCGGCCGGCCTTGGGCGCGGGCGAATTCGAGGATGGCCTGGCGGTGCCAGCGGTGGCGGCCAGTATCGACCACGACCAGCCCCTTCGGCGCGGCGAAGATGACCGTATTGCCGTCCGGCTGGCGCTTCGGAAGGATGCCGCCGGGAATCAGCCAGACGCCGGGTGCAAGGGCCTGAGGTTTCGGCGGCGTCGGTGCGTCGGCCGCGGCCGGCATTGGCGCGAACACCGCCAGGCAGGCGGTGAGGGCAAGGCGTTTCATCGGCCCCTCCATGTCCGCGCAGAGGCTAGCGAAGCTGAAGCGTGACGCAAATTAAGCTACTGTAACGCTTTGACGGCCTTCGAGATTGTCTCCGCCCGGCATCGATCAGCCGCGCGCCAGGACATTGCAGACCGCCCCGGTCAGGGTCGCCAGCTCCTGGTCGGAAATCACAAAGGCCGGGGTCAGGTAGACGACCTGGCCCATGGGCCTGATCCAGACTCCCTCCTCGGCGAAGCGGGCGCAGAGTTCGCCGGTCGCGACGGCGTGCGCGAACTCAACCACGCCGATGGCGCCCATCACCCGCACGTCGACCACGCCGGGCAGGCCGCGGCAGGGCTCGAGCCCCTCGGCCAAGCCACGTGAGAGCCGCGCGACCTCCACCTGCCACTGGCCGCTTTGGAAGAGATCGAGCGAGGCGTTCGCCGCCGCGCAGGCCAGCGGATTGGCCATGTAGGTCGGGCCGTGCATCAGGACCGCGCCCGGATCGTCGGACCAGAAGGCCTCGAACACCCGCCGGCTGGCGATCGCCGCCGACAGCGGCAGGGTCCCGCCGGTCAGGGCCTTGGACAGGGTGACGATGTCGGGCTGCACGCCCGCCTGCTCCATGGCGAACAACGTGCCGGTGCGGCCGAAGCCGGTGAATATCTCGTCGAAGATCAGCAGCACATCGTGCCGGTCGGCCAGGGCGCGCAGGCGCCGCAGCACCTCGGGTTCGTGGAACAGCATGCCGCCGGCGCCCTGCACCAGAGGCTCCACCAGGATCGCGGCGATCTCGCCCGCCCGTTCGCCCAGGATCGCGTCCAAGGTTGCGGTCGATGTTTCGTCGCGCGGCAGGTCGGCGATGACCTGTGCAGGCATGACGCCGGAGAACAGGGCGTGCATCCCCTCCTCCGGGTCGCACACCGTCATGGTGGCCAGGGTGTCGCCGTGATAGCCGCCGCGGAAGGACAGGAAGCGGCTCTTCCCCCGGACGCCGCGGTTGATCCAGAACTGCAGCGCCATCTTCATGGCGATCTCAACGGCCACCGAGCCGGATTCCGCAAAGAACACGTGCTCCAGGTCGCCGGGCAGCAGCCGCGCCAGCCGCTCGGCCAGGCGATAGGCCGGAGCGTGCGCCAAGCCGCCGAACATCACATGCGGCATGGCCTCGAGCTGGGCCCGCACCGCCTCGGCGATATGGGGATGGTTGTAGCCATGACAGGCCGTCCACCAGGAGGCGATGCCGTCGATCAGCTCGCGACCGTCCTCAAGCACGATGCGGGCGCCGTGAGTGCGGGCGACCGGCAGCGGCGGACGCGCCGTCTTCATCTGGCAATAGGGCCGCCACACGTGCTCGCGGCCCAGGGCCAGCCATTCGGGATCGCTCATGGCGGCGCATGTCGGCCAGGGCGGCCCTTCGATCAATCGAGAAATGTTCGCTTGCGGGCGGCGCGGGCTCTGCTACCCCCTCGCCGCGCCATGTTGAGTCTAGACGCCTTTGCGGAAGCCAAGCTCGCCGATCTCGGCGCGCGAAGCCTGCGCCGCACCCTGACGGCCACCCACCGCCTGGACGGCCTGTGGGTCGAGCGGGGCGGGCGCCGCCTGCTGTCGTTCTCGTGCAACGACTACCTGAACCTGTCGCACCATCCGGCGGTGAAGTCCGCCGCGATCACGGCGGTCGAGGCCTATGGCGTGGGCGCCGGCGCCTCTCGGCTGGTCACCGGCGACCACCCGCTGCTGGGTGAACTCGAAGCGCGCCTGGCCCGGCTGAAGGGCACGGAAGCCGCCTGCGTATTCGGCTCCGGCTACCTGACCAACAGCGGCGTGATCCCGACTTTGGCCAGCCCCGAGGACCTGATCCTGATCGACGCCCTGGCTCATGCCTGCCTGTGGTCAGGGGCCAAGCTGTCGGGCGCCAAGGTGCTGAGCTTCCGCCACAACGACATCGCGCATCTCGTGGAATTGCTTGGCCAACATCGCGCCGGCGCACGCCACGCCCTTGTCGCCACCGACGGGGTCTTCTCCATGGACGGCGATCTGGCCCCGCTCGATCGGCTGTCGGCGCTCTGCGAGGCTCACGACGCCTGGCTGCTCAGCGACGACGCCCACGGCCTGGGGGTGGTCGGCAGCGGCCGCGGCTCGACCCATGTGTTTCCGGACGCACGTGTGCCGCTGCAGATGGGCACCCTGTCCAAGGCGGTCGGCGGCTACGGCGGCTATCTCTGCGCGTCGCGGACGGTCATCGACCTGGTCAAGACCCGCGCCCGCAGCTTCGTCTTCACCACCGGCCTGCCGCCCGCCAGCGCGGGAGCGGCCATCGCCGCCCTGGACCTGATCGAGGCGGACCGGGACCTCTGCGCCCAGCCCCTGGCCCGCGCGCGCCTGTTCGCCGCCGCGCTCGGCCTGCCCCAGCCGCAGAGCCCCATCGTGCCCCTGATCGTCGGCGCGCCTGAGGCGGCGCTGGAGGCTTCCGCCCGGCTGGAGGCGCAAAGCCTACTGGTCGTGGCCATCCGCCCGCCCAGCGTGCCCGCCGGCACGGCCCGCCTCCGCATCGCCTTCACCGCCGGTCACAGCGAGGCCGATGTGCTGCGCCTGGCGGAGGCCGTGCGGCCCTGGGCCGACGCCTCGCCGAAAGCCGCCTGAATGCGCGCCCTCTTCGTGGCTGGGACCGGCACCGACGTCGGCAAGACCTGGGTCGCCTCAGCCCTCATCCGCGCCCTGAGCCGCAGAGGCCGCAGCGTCGATGCGCTGAAGCCCGTGGTCAGCGGCTTCGATCCCGCGGCGCCCGAGGGCAGCGACCCGGCCGTACTGCTCGCCGCGCTCGGCCGACCCGTGACGCCGGACGAGATCGCCCGCATCGCGCCCCTCCAATACCGCGCGCCGCAGTCCCCTCCCCTGGCCGCCCGCCTGCAAGGGGAGCATCTGGACTTCGAGGCCGTCACCGGCGCCTGTCGCGCGCGCCTGGCCCGGCCCGACGCCGACTGGCTGCTGATCGAGAGCGCCGGGGGCGTCATGTCGCCGGTCAGCGACACCGAGACCTGCCTGGATCTCGCCCGGGCGCTGGGTCTGCCGACCCTGCTGGTCGGCGGCTCCTACCTCGGCGCCATCAGCCACATGCTCACGGCCGTCGAAGCTGTCCGGAACCGCGGCCTGCCCATCGCCGCCCTGGTCGTCAGCGAGAGCGCGGAGTCTTCAGCCCCGCTTGATGAGACCGTCACCGCGATCTCGGCCTTCGCCGGATTGCCGAGCGTCACCGCGCCTCGCGCCGACCCGAGCTTCGCCGACGCCCTGGCCCGCAGCCTGGAGCTCAGCCCTTCGCCGGCCTGACCGGCAGAGGCGCGTTGCAGACGCCGAGGCGCCCGGCGGGGACCTTGAACCAGGGCTCACGGCGATTGCGACGCGATTCCATCAGGGTCTTGAAGGTGGCCGAGTCGGTGCGCAGCGCTTCCAGCTCGGTCCGCTCGCTCGCCGGCAGGTCGGCGGCCACGCGGATGCGCCGGATCGGGGTCTGCTCCCCCGTGGTCTTGTAGAAGCCGAGGTCGCCCGTCCCGCGCGGCATCACCGACAGCAGCTCCATCCCCTGCACCACGCGCCCGACCAGGGTCACGTTGCGGTCGAGGTGCCGCGGCGCCTGGCCGTTGACCGCGTAGAGCTCGGTGCCGCCGCCGGAATCGGCGCCCTCGTCGCGGCCGACACCGACCACGCCGTAGCAGTGGGTCAGCCATTCCCGCCCGAGCTTGCGGTTTCGCGCCGCCGGAAAGCCCTGGGCGAAGCCGACCTCCGGCGCATAGGTGTCCGGGTCCTGCAGGCGGTCCAGCCGCGCGTCCTTGCCGATGCGCCGGTCGAACTCGGCCTTCAGCGTCTTCTTGGCCGGGCCCAGCGAACGCTTCTCGTCCGGCTGGCCCCACTGGACCACATAATTGTCCTGCGAGCGGATGATGGCCGCGTTGTCGAAATAGCCGGCGCGGACCAGGGCCTTGATATTGGCCACGTGATGCGGCGCGAACCCCGGCGCCAGCTCGATGACCACCCGCCCGCCCGGCAGGTCGAGATAGAGCGTGTTCTCGGGGTCGAGACGGCGCCATTCCGAAGGCTTCGACGCCGCCAGGATGTCAGCCACCGCCTTGACCGCCACATGCCGGAACGCCTGGGGCGCCTTGGCCGGGGGCTCCGCGGCTGCGGCCGTCAGGGCCACGCCCGCGAAAGCCAGGCTCGCCGCCGTCAGCTTCAGTTTGCCGTTCCGCATCGTCGTTCCCCCCAGTCGTCCGGTGGAGCTTGACCCGCCCAGCGCCGCTGTCCAAGCCGAAAGATGCGGCGTCTGAGGCTTGCGACGCTGGTGTCGAAGCACGCTACAACAGGCCGTCAGGTCGGAGGGATGAGGCATGGCTCAGGGGGCTCCGCCCACGGTCGCCGCGGGCGACGCGCAGTCGGCGAGCGGCGGGTGGCTGACGCCACTGGTCGTGGCGCTGTTCTTCGCCTGGGGCTTCGCCACGGTGATGATCGATTCGCTGATCCCCAAGCTGAAGGGCCTGTTCGCGCTCAGCTACGCCCAGTCGACCCTGATCGCGACCGCGTTCTTCATCGCCTATTTCGTGGTCTCGGTGCCGGCCGGCGCCCTCATGGCCCGGATCGGTTATCTGAAGACCATCGTGGTCGGGCTGGTGGTCATGGCCACAGGCTGCCTGCTGTTCTCGCCCGCCGCCTCCGCCGGCGTCTATTGGGGCTTCCTGGCAGCCCTGTTCATCATGGCCGCCGGCATCACCACCCTGCAGGTCGCGGCCAACCCCCTGATCGCCATCCTGGGCAAGCCGGGCGGCTCGCACTTCCGCCTGACTATGGCCCAGGCGCTGAATTCGCTGGGCACCTTCCTTGGCCCCTTCGTCGGCGCAGCAGTGATCCTGAAGAGCGGGGTGACGCCGCCGAACCCGGCCACGACGCCGCCCGCCCAGCTCGCCGCCTATCGCGCGGCCGAGGCCCAGGCCGTGCAGGCGCCGTTCCTGTGGATCGCCTTGGGTCTCGGCGCCCTGGCGGTGCTGTTCTGGCTGTTCCGCCGCAGCCGCGCCGTCCCGACCGCGGCCAGCGCCGAGACAGGGCTGAAAAGCTTCGCGCTTCTGCGCCGCCCGCGCCTGGCGTGGGGCGTGATCGGCATCTTCCTCTACGTCGGCGCGGAGGTGACCATCGGCGGGCTGATGGTCAACTATCTGATGCAGCCCAAGATCCTGAGCGTCACCGCGCACGCGGCCTGCCGGCCCGTGCCGTTCGACCAGCTGCGCCTGTTCTGGCCCTGCATCCACACCCCGGCCGACGCCAACCAGATGGTCGCCTTCTATTGGCTGGCCGCCATGGTCGGGCGGCTGATCGGCTCAGGCCTGCTGTTCGCCAAGGTTCCCGCCGGGCGACTGCTCAGCCTCTGCGCGCTGGGGGCCGTGGCCCTGGTGGCGACCTCGATCCTGACCAGCGGCTGGACCTCGGCCTATGCCCTGATCGCGGTGGGTCTGGTCAATTCGGTGATGTTCCCGACCATCTTCACCCTGGCCATCGAGGGCATGGGCAAGGACACCGGCCAGGCCTCCAGCCTGCTCTGCATGGCCATCGTCGGCGGTGCGGCCATCCCGCCCCTGACCGGCTTCGCGGCGGACCACATCGGGCTGAGCCTGGCCTTGGCCGTGCCCGCCGTCTGCTATGTTCTGGTCGCGCTCTACGGCCAGTTCAGCCATTCGCGCCGCGCGCTGGGAGATGCGCCGGTCGGACCGACTCCCTGATCCGATTCGCCCTCTGGACTTCGACCGGCGCCGGGTGAATCCTCACCGCCGCCGAGACCGTCAGGCCTGCGCGAACCAGCGCGGCCGTTCGCGAGTTGTCGTCGGCCAAAACGGAGAAATCACGATGCGCGCCAGCCTCGCCCTCCTCGCCACCCTGACCCTCGTGGCCGGATGCGCCTCCAATCCGTCCCCGAGCGCCGACAACAACGCCGACTACAACCGCATCTCAGAGTCCTGCAAAGCGCGTGGCGGCATGCTGACCCCGATCCCGGGCGCCCACAACGCCAACGAGGCGGCCAACTACGCCTGCGAATTCCGCGGCAAGACCCCGCCGAAGGCCTAAGTCGGGCCACGTTCGCCGCCCACGCTTGTTCGCTGTGCAAGCGTGACTATGTCCAGAGCGGGGGACCTGCAGCGATCCATGAGCCTAGAGCGAGCGCCAGCGCCGAGACCTTCCGCCCCGGCGCCTGCCGCGCGCCGTGCGGCGACGCTCGTTGTCGCGGCCCTCGCTCTGGCCGCATTGGCGGGCTGCGCCTCCACCAGTCCGCGGCCTGGGCTGCGGCTCGGGCCGCGTCCGACCAAGCCCTATGTCGACTGCCGCGGCGCGCCCGGCGCAGGGCCGACCGTTGTGCTGGAAGCCGGGTCCTTCGGGACATCCGCGGACTGGAGCCCGGTGATGCGGGACCTAGCCAAGACCGGCCGCGTCTGCGCCTACGATCGGCTTGGCCTGGCGGCGTCGCCCAACCGCACCGATGAGCCCACGCCGGAGAACATCGCCAAGGGCATGGACGGCGTCCTCGACCAGATCGGCGAGACGAAGCCGGTGATCCTCGTCGGCCACTCCAACGGCGCGTTTTACGTCGAGACCTATGCGGCGATGCATCCCGATCGCGTGGCAGGCCTGGCCTATATCGACGGCGTGGGCGTGGACGACGTCGACCACCCGCTGCTGCTGGGCAAGCTGCAGGACGAGGAGACTGAGGCGCGCATCGCGGCCGTGGGCGGCGCGCTCGGCCTGGTGCGTTTCGTCGCCAGCCCGCTGATCGACGCGATGGGCCTGACCGGTACGGCCGCCGCGCGCAAATGGCGGGCGTTGAACTCGCGCCGGCACCTCAATCACTCCCGCGACGAGGTGTTCGAGATCGTGCCCGGCTTGAGGCGGATTCGCCAACAGGGGGCCAGCGTGCCCGCTTCGATCCCGGTGGTGGCTGTGGTCGCCAGCCCCAATCCCGAAAACGCCAGCGAACAGACCTGGCGCCAGGCCGAGTTCGCCCCGGCCCAACGCTCGTGCCAGGGCTGGGCAATGGAGGCCCCGCGCGCCACCCACCTGTCGATCCTCGGTCGAGACCGCGCCTATGTGATTTCTGCGGTGAAGTGGCTGCAGACCCCGGGCCTGCGCCAGGCCACGGTCTGCACCGACAAGTCCTTCAAGGGCTGAGGCCGCCTTCCGCCTGCGCCGACGCAACCGTTCGCCGCAAAGCCGCTGGACGTGGCCAGCTTGGCCGTGGAAGGAATCGCGCTCGGGACGCGACGTCGGGGGATTCCATGGTCGGCAGGCTGAAACTCGGCGCGGCTGTGGCTGCGCTCCTGATCGGCGGCGCGACCTGCGCCTTCGCCGCTGACGAGGCCCCCTTGAACGTCGCGGGTCGCGACACCCGCGACGTACGTGAGGCGGTGCTGGCGCCGGACGGCGGACGGATCGCAGCGGTGTTCTCCGCCTCCACCGCAGAGGGCGGGCAGACCCACGTCTGGCTGCTGTCGACGGACGGCAAGACCGCGGCGCGGCAGCTGACCTTTTCGGGCGGTGAGAACGAGGCCGGCGAGCGCTCCGCCGCCTGGGCCAACGACGGCTCGACCCTGTTCTTCCTGGCCAAGCGCGGCAAGGCCAACCGCCTGTTCCGCCTGCCGATGACCGGTGGCGAGGCTCAAGGGCTGACCCTGGCCCGCACCGCCAAGGGCGAGACCCAATCAGGCTGGGGCAGGACGGCCGAGGATGCGGTCGATGCCCAGGCCCAGCGCTACGAGGTCTCGCCCGACGACCGCTTCATCGCCGTGATCGCCGCCGACGGCGAGACCGCCGCGCGCGACGGCCAGATCAAGAAGAAGGACGACGCCGTCCGTGTGGGCCACGACGACGTCAAGAAGAGCCGCCTCTACCTGATCAGCCTCGGCGACGGGTCGGCGCGTGAGATCGCGTTGCCCGACCAAGTCCTGTCGGCGCGCTTCAATCCCAAGGGCGACGAGCTGGTCGTCGTCACCGCCCCCGCCGACGACGATCCCGGCCCGGCGGCTCGCGTCTGGCGCGTGCCGGTCACAGGCAGCGCTCCCGTCGAGGTCGCGGGCCTGCCCAAGTCAATCCAGGAGCCGTTATTCGTCACCAACGGCCTGATCTACCAGGCCCAGTGCCAGGACGAGGCGCCTCCGGGCTGTAACGACCTCTACGCCTACGACTTCGCGACCCGCGCCTCGCGCAACCAGACCCACGGCCTGAAGGGCACGCTTAGCGCGGGCATGACGCTCGAGAAGGACGGCAAGTCCGTCGTAGTCCTGGTGCAGGACGGGGTGCGCCAGCGTCTCGCCCGCATCGCCTTGGCGGACGGCGCCTTCAGCTGGATCGACGCCCCCCAGCCTGTGGTGCTGAGCGCCCAGCCCAACCGCACCGAGACGGGCTGGGCTATGTTGGCGTCGGGGCCGACCCAGCCGCGCTCGGTGTTCTTCGCCAAGGCCCTCGGACAAGCGCCCACACGCCTCGATGGCCCGGCCATCGTCCCCGCCGACTGGACCGCCACCGCCAGCCAGACCGTGCATTGGAAGAACGGCCGCATGGACCTGGAGGGCCTGCTCTACCTGCCATCAAAGCCTGCGGCGGGCGGCAAGACGCCCCTGGTGGTGCTGGTCCATGGCGGCCCGACCGGCGTCTGGCAGGACCGCTACTACAACATCGTCACCCTGTTCGCGGCCCAGGGCTGGGCGGTGTTCATGCCCAATCCACGCGGCAGCACCGGCTATGGCGCCGCCTTCATGGCCGCCAACCGCAACGACCTGGGCGGCGGCGACTACACCGACATCATGACCGGCGTGGACGCCATGCTGGCGCGCTATCCGCTCGACGCCGGGCGCATGGCCCTGGTGGGCTACAGCTACGGCGGCGAGATGGCGGGCTTTGTCGAGGGCCGCACCGACCGCTTCAAGGCCCTGGTCTCGGGCGCGCCGGTGATCGACCAGTTCAGCGAGTACGGCACCGAGGACAGCTCCTACTACGACCGCTGGTTCTATGGCCGCCCGTGGGAGCACTTCGCCGATGTCTGGCGCCAGAGCCCGCTCGCCCGCGTCGGCCAGGCCAAGACGCCGATGCTGCTGATCCAGGGCGAGGACGATCCGACCGATCCGCTCGGCCAGTCGCAGGAAATGTATCGCGCCCTGAAGCAGGTCGGAGCGCCCGTGACCCTGGTCACCTACCCGCGCGAGACCCACGCGACGCTCGGCCGTGGCTTCATGGCCGAACCGGCGCGCGAGCCCTGGCATGGCCTGGACGCCCGCCGGCGCATGCTGGCCTTCATCGCCGACAGCTTCGCCGGCAGGGACCCGACCAAGGCGGCGCCCCCGGAGCCCGCTAAGGACAAGTGAGGGCTTCGCTCAAGCGTCCTTGGGTGTAGATACGGCCATCCCCTCTGAAGCCAGAGACGATGCATGCCGCTCTTCGCGCCCGAGTTCCTGATGGCGAACGCCTATGTTCGCAAGCGCGTGCGCGATACCTGGACCTTCTTCTACCAGGCCACCAAGGGCCGACGCTTCGTGTCCAAGGCCCTGGGCTATGAACTGCTGTTCGACACCGACAACATCGTCGACAAGTACGTCCTGGCCTTCGGCTCCTATGAGCCCGAGCAATGGCGGACCTTCTCCAGGCTGATCGCAGAGCGCGCGGGCGCCTTCGAACGCTGCGTGTTCGTCGATGTCGGCGCCCACTGGGGCTACTACACGCTCCTGGCCCGCTCGCTTGGGACCTTTCAGCGTCTGGTCGCCGTCGAGGCCGATCCCAGGACCTTCGCCCAGCTGAACGCGAACCTCTTCCTGAACCGCCTGATGGGCGAGGTCGAGGCGCACCAGTGCGCGGCGTCCGACGGCGAAGGCGTGATCCATTTCGCCCTGGCCGGCGACGCCAGCCGCGTGGTCTCCCAGGTCTGGAGCGAGGAGACCTTCGCCGGCATGGGCCGCACGGAGGTGCAGCGCCGGACGCTGGACAGCCTGGTGGATGAGACCGGCGCCTTCATCGCGCTGAAGATCGACGTCGAGGGCCACGAAACCGAAGTGCTGGGCGGCGCCGAGAAGCTCCTGGCCAACAATCACTGCCTGCTGCAGATCGAGGTCTTCGATGACGCGCTCGAAGCCTTCGATGCGGCCATGGCGCGCCGCGGCTACGTCAAGATCACCGAAGTGGGGAATGATCGGTACTACGGACGGGCCGAAGCCGCCTCTCACCGCGCCTGAAGCGATGGTGAGCCCCCTGGGACTCGAACCCAGGACCCTCTGATTAAAAGTCAGATGCTCTAACCGGCTGAGCTAGGGGCTCTCTCGAAGCGGCGCGGAACCTAGCGGCGCCCTCCCTGCGGGGCAAGCGCCTGTTCGGGCCTTGCCGCAGCTTTCTTCATTTCAGGTCTTTCATTTGCGCCGCCCCGGCTTCTGTGCTGCAACGCTATGGGGAGAAGCCATGACTTTGCGTGCAGTCGCTTTCGTTTCCGTCGCCGCCCTGACGCTTGCGCTTAGCGCCTGCGGCACCACCCGCGAATCCGTCGACCGGGGCACGAGCAAGGTGCGCGCCGGGTTTGGCGACGCGGTCACCGCGCCGCTGGAGGACCTCAACGTCCGCCGCCACGAAATCCCGCCGGTGCTGCTGCGCGCCGAGGCCAACCCCTACGACCTGACCCGCATGGACCACTGCGAGGGCATCGCGGCCGAGGTCGGTTCGCTCGACGACGCGCTGGGCCCGGACTTGGACGAACCGCCGCCGCCCGAGCCGGTCGATCCCAACGACAAGCGCGCCGACCAGGCCTCGCAGCTGACCTTGAACGCGGTGCGCGACACCAGCCGCAGCGTGATCCCCTTCCGCGGCTGGGTGCGCCGCCTGACCGGCGCCGAGCAGCACAGCCAGGCGGTGCAGGCCGCCATCCGCGCCGGCACCCAGCGCCGCGGTTATCTTAAGGGCATCGGCATGCGCATGAACTGCGCTCCGCCCGCGGCCCCCAGCTGGTTCAAGCCGGTCGACCCGGCCGCGCCCAAGCCCAAGCCCCGGCGCATCAAGCGCTGAGCCTGTCAGGGAAAGTGTTCTGCACTTCCCGCCCGGACAGGCTCACACGCTAAAACTATTCACGGGATTTCTGATCCTCGGCGAAGGCCTTGCGGAAGGCCTCGAACCGGCCCTCGGCGATGGCCTGGCGCATCTCGCCCATGAGGTGCTGGAAGAAGGCGATGTTGTGCCAGGACAGCAGCACCTGGCCCAGGATCTCGTCGGCCTTCACCAGGTGGTGCAGATAGGCCTTGGAGTAGTCGCGGCTGGCCGGGCAGTCGATGCGGGCGTCCAACGGCGTCTCGTCCTCGGCGAAGGGGGCGTTCTTCAGATTGATCGGGCCTGAGCGGGTCCAGGCCTGGCCGTGACGGCCGGAGCGGGTCGGCAGGACGCAGTCGAACATGTCGACGCCGCGCGCCACCGCCTCGACCAGGTCGATGGGTTTGCCGACGCCCATCAGGTAGCGCGGCCGGTCGGCGGGAAGCATGGGCGCGCAGTAGTCGAGGGTGTCGATCATCTGCTGATGCCCCTCGCCCACCGCCAAGCCGCCGATGGCGTAGCCGTCGAAGCCGATCTCGATCAGGCGTTCGGAGGACTCCTTCCTCAGATGCTCGAAGGTCGAGCCCTGCTGGATGCCGAACAGGGCCTGGGTCTCGCGCGTCCCGAAGGCCTCCTTGCAGCGCTTGCCCCAGCGCGCGGACAGCCTGAGCGCCTCGGCCGCCTTTTCCTCGGTCGCCGGCCAGGCCACGCATTCGTCGAGCTGCATGACGATATCCGAGCCCAAAAGGTCGGCCTGGATCTCGATGGAACGCTCGGGCGAGAGCACATGGCGCGAGCCGTCGATGTGGCTCTGGAAGGTCACCGCCTGCTCGGTCACCTTCGAGATCTTCGACAGGGACATCACCTGGAAGCCGCCGGAGTCGGTCAGAATCGGCCCGTCCCAGCGCATGAACTTGTGCAGGCCGCCCAGGCGCCCCACCCGCTCGGCGCCGGGCCTCAGCATCAGGTGATAGGTGTTGCCCAGGATGATGTCCGCGCCGGTGGAACGCACCTGATCCACCGTCAGGGCCTTCACCGTGCCGGCCGTGCCCACCGGCATGAAGGCAGGCGTGCGGATATCGCCGCGAGAGGTCTTGAGGACCCCGGTTCGGGCGGCGCCGTCGGTGGCGTGGATGTCGAAGGGAAAGGCGGCCATCAGCTAAAGGGTTCTCAAGCGGGCGCGCGCCATAGCAGGCTGGAGTCGCCATAGGAATAGAAGCGGTAGCCGGTCTTGATCGCGTGGGCGTACGCCGCGCGCATGACCTCGGTCCCCGCGAAGGCGGAAACCAGCATGAACAAGGTCGACTTGGGCAGGTGGAAGTTGGTCATCAGCCCGTCCGCCGCGCGGAAGCGATAGCCCGGCGTAATGAAGATCGCCGTCTCGGCCGCGAAAGGCCGTATGGCGCCGCCCTCTTGCGCCGCGCTCTCGATCAGCCTGAGCGAGGTGGTGCCGACGCAGACGATGCGCCCACCGTTCGCGCGGACCGCATTCAGCGCCTCGGCGGTCTCCGCCGACACCTCGCCGAATTCCGCATGCATCCGGTGCTCCGACAGGTCCTCGGTCTTGACCGGCAGGAAGGTGCCGGCCCCCACGTGCAGGGTCACGAAATGGCTGGAGACCCCGCGCGCCTGAAGCCGCGCCAGGAGGTCCGGCGTGAAGTGCAGGCCCGCCGTCGGCGCCGCCACTGACCCGTCGTTGCGCGCATAGACGGTCTGATAGTCTCGGAAGTCGCGCTCGTCCTCAGGCCGCTTCGACGCGATGTAGGGCGGCAGCGGCATACGCCCGTGGGCGGCGATGGCCTGGTCGAGCGCCGAGCCGGAGAACTCGAACTTCAGGGTGACCTCGCCCCCCTCGCCCTTGTCCTCGATCACTGCCTCGACACGGCCGAGCGCGCAGGCGGTCTCGTTCTCGGCGCCGAAAACCACCCGATCGCCGGGCTGGAGCCGCTTGCCTGGCCGCATGAAGGCGCTCCAGCGGTCGGGCGCCAGGCGCTTGTGCAGCGTGGCTTCGACCCTGACGATGGTCTCCTCGCGCAGACGCACACCGTCCAGCCGCGCCGGGATCACCTTGGTGTCGTTGAAGACCAGGGCGTCGCCGGGCTGCAGCAGGCCCGGCAGGTCGCTCACCTGCAGGTCGCTCAGGCCTTCGCCGGACTTCACCAGCAACAGTCGTGCGGCGTCGCGCGGCTCCGCGGGGCGGAGCGCGATGTTTTCCTCGGGCAGATCGAAATCAAAATCGGACAGGCGCATGCGAGCGGCGTGTTAGCCGCTCAGGGCCGCGATGCGAAGGCGCTCAATCGTCCAGGCGTCGCGAATAGCTGCGCCCGTAGAAGCCGTAGAAGGTCCAGCCCACGCCGAACAGCACCGCATAGATGACCGCCGCCTGGGCCAGGAAGACATCCGGCGCGAACATCGGATAGCCGTCATAGTCCCAAGGCGGATTGGCGATCGCCCAGGCGACCACGCCCCAATAGAGAAGGGTCAGGAAAACGCAGAGCCTGCGAAAGCCGCGAGAAGGGTCCATAGCCGCTCGCACTCCGATGGAATGGCGCAATAACCGCCAACGGCCCGCGAGGTTGCAGCAAACAGGCGCCTGCGGGCGCGCCGAGCTGCGCTATAAGGGGCCTGACAACCCTGTGGGGGGCGCAACGATGATGTCGACGCGTGTGTGTCTGGCGGCGGTGGCCGCCCTGTTGGCGGTCGCCCTGAGCGGCTGCAATCTGGTGGTTTCCGAAAAGCCGATGTTCTCCGCCGCCGATGCGCGGGCCGCGCCGGTGCTCAGGCCGGGCGTGTGGACCTCGGCCGACAGCGACTGCGCTTTTGACCCCAAGGCGGCGATCTCGACCTGGCCACAGTGCGCCAACGCCTCGATCGTGACCCGGACCGAAATCCGCTCACCCACCGACGCAAGCAAGACCGCGCCCTATCTGATCGTCGCGGGCGATCCTCTGGTGATGCAGGCCAAGGCGCTGCTCGAAGGGGACATCAAGGCGAACGACGGCGCGACCGAGCTCTATTTCTACCTGGGCTTCCAGCCCGTCGACTTCGACGAGCAGCATCGGATCACCGCCATGCGGGCCTGGTTCGTGCAGTGCGGACCGCCACCCGCCGAACCGCCGGCGCCCAAACCCGGCGAAAAACCCAACCCCCGCGCCTACGCCACCGCCAAGCCCCTGCCCGGCATGGCGGTCCAGGACACCGGCATGTGCACGCCCACGAACGGCGCGGCGGTTCTGCGCGCCGCGGGCCCGAGCGAAGCCTGGGGCCGACCGCACCTGACCGCCCGCTGGGTCCGGGACGGGGACAAGTGATGCGCATCCGCTTGCTCCTCGCCCTCGCCGCCGCGGCCCTGCTGGGCGCGTGCAACATGGTGACCACGGTCGACCCGATGTTCCCGCCCTCGACGGAGCGCGAGAAGCTCCGCGACGGCGTTTGGGCCACGACCAATGAACCGTGCGAATTCGACGCCGCCGCGCCGGTCAAGGACTGGCCGGTCTGCGTCGGCGCCACCTTGGTCAAGGGCGACCACATCACCCTGTGGGACCCGCAGGCTCACAACCGCTCCGACGTCGACGCGATCTGGACCAAGGGCCCGCCGCCGGTGGCTCAGGTGCTGATGAAATTCGAGCCGTCCAAGGATCCGAAGGAGCCCGACCACCTCTATGTCTACGGCGGCTTCGAGGTGGAGAAGCGCGACGCTCAGGGCCGCGTCGTCGAGCTCGAGGCCTGGAACGTGTTGTGCGGACCGCCGCGTGTGCTCAAGCCGGGGGAGGCGCGCACCACCGACATGACCGACCATCCCTTCCCCGGCCTGACCATCGACCGCAACTGCGAGCCCAAGGACATCGCCGCCCTGCGCGGGGCGGCCGTCGCCAGCCGCCCCCACGACGAACATCCGCTGCACATGCGCTGGATCCGCGACGGCGACAGCTGACGCCTCTAGCTCCCATCTTTCTGCGGGCGTAAGCTGGCTGCGACAGGGGCGAAATGCTGCAACCGCGGGCCATGGCCGACGGTTCGCGGCCCATGGAGGCGCCCATGAAACCCCTGCTCATCTTCACCCTGCTCTGCGTGGCCGGCGGCATGGCCCTGGCGCAGTCGGCGCAATCGCGTCCGCCCGAGGACGGCATGATGTGCCTGTCGAGCAACGGCCAGCGCTCGCCCTCGATCTGCCGGCGCGGCAACGCCTGGGGCGACAGCGACATCTGCACCTGCCGCAGCGGCATGCGCTACGACGCGCCGATCTGCGCGCCGGGCGAGAAGCCGCCGGCCGAGAGCGTGTCGCTGGATCGCGCCCGCGCCGAGGCGATG
This sequence comes from Pseudomonadota bacterium, assembly GCA_018241995.1. Classification (GTDB taxonomy): domain Bacteria; phylum Pseudomonadota; class Alphaproteobacteria; order Caulobacterales; family Caulobacteraceae; genus JAFECT01. The sequence goes on along the minus strand of JAFECT010000003.1, from coordinate 504,390 downwards.
AAGCGCGGCTCGCTCTACGGCGCGACCTTCGAGGGCCGCCGGATGTGCGTCGAGGTCAAGCGGCCGGGCTGATCGCTCAGGCCGTGATGGCCCCGCCCTGGCCGTGCTCGCGGCGGCGGCGCGCCAGCTCGTCGTGCAGCCGGTAGAGGTCCTTGCGGGCCTTGCGGTTGGCCGAGGTGATGCGGTCGCGGACATAATCGACCGCGCCTTCGCCATGGGTAGCTTCCATGGCGTCGGCCTGATCCAGGAGCTTGTAGGACTCCTTGGTCTGGGAGCCGCCGAGGGCGGACCAGAGGGACTTCAACAGCGAGTGATGCGAACGCTGGGACATGGTGACCTGAATCGTACGCCGAGTTCGTTGCGAATCAATGCCTTCGGATAGCGAGAAGGAGGTTAACGCCCTCTGACCGGCCCTGGCCGTCACCTTTCGGCCACACTCTGTGAGGGGTCGCGGGAAAGCTTGGGCGGTCTCGTTCGTTAGGCAGGGATGGCGTCTGAATCGAAGACCGCGGTGCTGGCCGCCTTCGCCGGCAATCTCGCCATCGCTGTGGCCAAGTTCGTGGCGTTCGGCTTCACGGGCTCCTCGGCCATGCTGACGGAGGCGGTCCATTCCGTCGTCGATACCGGCAATCAGCTCCTGCTGATGCACGGCATGCGGCGCGCCGCCCGGCCGCCGGACGAGAACCACCCGTTCGGCCACGGCATGGAACTCTATTTCTGGACCTTCGTGGTCGCGCTGTTGATGTTCTCGGTCGGCGGCGCCGCCTCGATCTGGGAAGGGGCGCAGCACATCCTCAAACCCGAACCCATCGGCCGCGCCTGGATCAACTGGCTGGTCCTTGGACTCTCGGGCCTCTTCGAAGGCGCGTCCTTCGCCATCGCCATCCGCCAGCAGAGGAAGCGTTTCCCCCATGCACGCCTGATCCCATTCCTGAAGCACAGCAAGGACCCGGGCCTGTTCGCCGTGCTGTTCGAGGACTCCGCCGCCCTGGTCGGCATACTGCTCGCGGGCCTGGGCGTGGCCGGTTCGACCCTTTTCGGCGTGCGCGAGGCGGACGGCATCGCTTCCGTCGCCATCGGCGTGCTGCTGATCGTGGTGGCGATCCTGATGGCCAACGAGACCCGCAGCCTCCTGACCGGCGAAGCGGCCACGCCCCAGGTCATCGAGGCGGTGCGCCGCGCCATCGAGGCCGACCCTCGCGTGGTCTGTGTGGTCGAGATCCTCAGCATGCACCTGGGGCCGGAAGAGATCATGCTGGGCGTCACCATCGACTTCGACGACGAGCTGAAAGGCCACGAGGTCGAGACCGCCTCCCAGGACCTCAGCGACGCGGTGCATAGGGTCGAACCGCGCGCCACGCGGCTGTTCCTGCGACCAGGACGCCGGCAAGGCCAGCCGACCCTGGCGGGGTCGGCGCCGGTGCTGGAAGGCGCCTAGGCGATCGGCACGCCCTTGCAGGTGATCGTCGTCACCACGCGGCATTCGCGGTCGTCGCGCCTGCAGTCATCGTCGTCGCGCCAGGGTCGGGTGGTCCAACGATCGAAACCGCCGGCGTAGCCCTGCCTGCGGCACCAGGCCTCGCCGAGCTGGCCCTCGCATAGCCGCCGGCCCTCCAGCTTCGCGCATTCGAACATCGGCCCGGCATCGGCCTGCGGGTCCTTCAGGGTCACGTGCAGGGCCGGGAAGCCTGACTCGTCGTCACGCGTGTCATCGAACGGCGGCTGAGCGGCGACAAGCAACAGCGCGATCAGGGCGAGGCGGGCGAGCATGGCCCACCTTCGTCCTGCGCGGGGCCAGGCGCAACGGCTGAGCCCTTGACTCCAAGACCCGGACCGGCCGAAAGCGCGCGCCATGATCCCCCGTTACGCCCGCCCCGAAGCCGCCGCCCTCTGGTCGCCGGAGACCAAGTACCGCATCTGGTTCGAGATCGAGGCCCATGCGGCGACCGCCATGGCCGAGCTCGGGACCATCCCGAAGGATGCGGCCGAGGCCATCTGGGCCAAGGGCAAGGACGCCCGGTTCGATTCCGACCGCATCGACGAGATCGAGCGCGAGGTGAAGCACGACGTCATCGCCTTCCTGACCCATGTGTCGGAGATCGTGGGCCCCGAGGCGCGCTTCCTGCACCAGGGCATGACCTCGTCGGACGTGCTCGACACCTGCCTGGCGGTGCAGCTGCAGCGCTCCGCCGACCTCCTGATCGAGGGCTGCGACAAGGTGCTGGCCGCCCTGAAGCGCCGCGCCTTCGAGCACAAGCTGACGCCGACCGTCGGCCGCAGCCACGGCATCCACGCCGAGCCCACCACCTTTGGCTTGAAGCTCGCCGGTCACTATGCCGAGTTCGTGCGTTGCCGCGCCCGGCTGGTCACGGCGCGTGAGGAAATCTCCACCTGCGCCATCTCCGGCGCGGTCGGCACCTTCGCCCAGGTCGATCCGCGGGTGGAAGCCTATGTCGCCGAGAAGATGGGCCTGACCGTCGAGCCCGTCTCGACCCAGGTGATCCCACGCGACCGCCACGCGGCCTATTTCTGCGCCCTCGCCGTCGTCGCCTCCTCGATCGAGCGCCTGGCAACCGAAATCCGCCACCTGCAGCGCACCGAGGTGCTGGAAGCCGAAGAGCCGTTCGATCCCGGCCAGAAGGGCTCCTCGGCCATGCCGCATAAGCGCAACCCGATCCTGACCGAGAACCTGACCGGCTTGGCCCGGCTGGTGCGCTCGGCCGCCGTTCCGGCCCTGGAGGACGTGGCGCTGTGGCACGAGCGCGATATCAGCCACTCGTCGGTCGAGCGCGGCATCGGGCCGGACGCCACCGTGCACCTGGATTTCGCCCTGCGGCGCCTGGCCGGGGTGGTCGAGCGGCTGGTGGTCTATCCCGCCAACATGCAGGCCAACATGGATCGGCTGGGCGGGCTGGTGAACAGCCAACGGGTCATGCTGGCCCTGACCCAGAAGGGCGTGGCGCGCGAGACCGCCTACGCCGCCGTGCAGCGCAACGCCATGAAGGTCTGGCGCGGCGAAGGCCAGTTCCGCGACTTCCTCAAGTCCGACCCCGACGTGGGCGACAAGCTGAGCGACGCGGAACTGGAAGCCCTGTTCGACATGGCCCACCACACCAAGCACGTCGACACCATCTTCACACGGGTGTTCGGCGAGGCGTGAGGAGCCGGAGCGGCTGGATCAGCCGTATTTCGCGGCGAAGGCCTCGTCGGTCATCGTCAGATAGATGATGCCTTCGATGATCCCGGCCAGACCCGGGATGATGGTCAGGCAGAACACCAGGTACAGAATCCCCATGCCCGGCTTGCCGAGGTAGAATTTGTGCGCGCCCAGCCATCCAAGCAGGATGGCCAACAACGCCGCGGTGACCCGCGAGTGGCGGGCCTTGACCGGACCTGGTCCGGGCATCCCTTGTTCCTGAGCAGACATCGACTCCCCCAAAAGCATGTGAGGCGTCACTAAGCCGCCTTGTGCGGCGTAATGCAACCCGGCCGCTGCTGGTTCGCCTGATAGCGATGTGTGGTTGATCTTGATCGCCGCCCGAAATCCGGGCCGGTCCGGACATTTCGCGGCGCTCGGGAATAAGTCCGCGCCCCGGCCAGTCCAGCAGGCATCTCCCCTGGTGACTTGCGAGGATCGATGCCGGCCCTTTCCCCCGCCGCGGATGCGTCCGCCCCGTCCTTCCGTCGCGGCCGCTTCGACCTGGTGACCATCACCTTCCACTGGCTGACGGTGCTGCTGGTCACGGCGCTGTTCGCCATCGCCTGGTCGCTGCATTCGGTCGAGGACGCCGACAGCGCCGAACAGCTCCTGATGTGGCACCGGACCCTGGGCGTCACCGTGTGGGTCCTGACCATCGCTCGCCTCGCCTGGCGGCGCACCGGCGCCTGGCTGCCGCCCTTCCCGCCGACCATGCCGACCCTGCAACAGTGGGTCGCCAAGGCCAGCGAATACGCTCTCTACGCGCTGCTGATCGCCCAGCCGGTCACCGGCATGGCCCAGACCCTGACGCGCGGCCGGCCCTTCCCCCTGGCCGGAATTGAGGTCCCCGCCCTGATGGCCAAGGACAAGGCCCTGACGCACCTGCTGCACGACATCCACGAGCAGAGCGCCTATGCGCTGCTGCTGGTCATCGGCCTGCACGCCTTCGCCGGTCTGCTGCATGGCCTGGTGCTGCGCGACGGCGTGCTGCAGGCGATGTTCCCGTGGACGCGGCCGGAGCGGCGGCTTGAACGGGCGTCGGGGCCCTCCTAAGCTCGGCGCGAGACGTGTCTTGTGGGGAATAGTTATGAAAGTTTGCGTAGTTGCGGCCGCCGTGGTCGCGGCGTTGGGGCTTGCGTCAGCCGGGACAGTGGCGTCGGCGCAGTCGGATTGGCTGAAGCAGTTGGAGGCGGACTGCAACAAGGGCGACGCCCAGGCGTGCTCAAATCTGGGTAGCCAGCTGTATATGGTGAGCAATCCGCGCCAACCGGAGAAGGCTCGGGCGGCCTACGAGAAAGGCTGCGCCCTGAAACAGAACCTCGCCAGCACCGTGGCGTGCGCGAACCTCTATATGATGCTCGAACTGGGCGAAGGCGGGCCGCGCGATCCGGCGCGGGCGCAGGCGCTTAAACCGAAAGCCTGCAATACCGGACTGATATCGCTCGACGTCTATCTGAAGTCCAAGGGCGTCTGCCGAAAATAGGATTCGGCCCTACATTCGCTCCCCGCAAAGCGGCGCCGCAGGCATTCAAGGTCACGCGGCCAAGCGCCGCCGTGGGCGGTCTAAAGCCGTCGCGCCATCCGGATGACAATCCCGCTGGGATCGTCGCCGGTCGCGACCGTGCCGAACTGAGCGAAGCCGGCCTTCTCATAGGCCCTGACCGCGGCGGTGTTGGAGCCGTAGACGTTCAGGGTCAGCCGGTCCGCTCCGCCGGCGCGGGCGACGCCCGCCACCGCCTCGATCAGGCGCGCGGCGATCCCCTCCCCGCGCCGGTCGGGCTTCACGCCTACCCGCACCAGGTGCACCCGGCCGTGGCGGAAGTGACGGCGCATGCCGATCAGGCCGAGCGGCGGGTCCTCGTCGGCGCCCTCGACCGCCACGAAATAGGCTCTGGAGCGCGAGCGGAACTCGCGCGCCAGCCATTCGGGCTCTACGGGGAATGGCGGCTCATGCCCGCCCCAGCGCAGCACGGCTTCCGCGTCCGGAAACCAGCCGGCGATCTCCAGCGCGTCGGTGGGGTGCGCGGGGCGGACGCGCAAGGCGTTATCCGCCGGCCTTGACCTGCTCGCGGGCCTGGGCGTGCAGTTCCTGCAGCTTCTGGCGGACCTCGCCCTCGGAGATCTTCACGCTGGAGGCGGTCAGGTCCTGGATGATCTTGCGGATCACCGCCTCGTCGCCGTCCTCGCCCAGCTCGGCGCGGACGATGGCGCGGGTGTATTCCTCGACGTGAGGCGGCTGCAGGCCCATCAGTTCCGCGGCCCAGGCCCCGACGGCCTTGTTGCGGCGGGCCACGGCCTTGAACTCGACTTCCTCGTCGTGGGCGAACTTGCCCTCGAACCCTTTTTCGCGATCGTCGAAAGTGGCCACAGGTCGCTCTCCGTCGAGGCCGGAGGTCTACAACCCGCACAGGCCGTCGCGCAACGGCGGATCGAACTGAATCGACGGTAAAGCTTGGCCCTCGCATCGCAGTTCGTACGCGACGGCGGTGCGCCTGAACGCGGAAAACGAGCCGGGGCGGCGGGCGGGCCGGACGGGGGCGTGTGTCGGCCCGCTTGGCCTGCCGGAGGGAGTGGGTCTGGCCCGGCAAGCCATTTGGGCGACGCCGCCCCGTGCTCGTCTCCCTTGCGGGAGGGGAGGAGGCCGCCGCCCGTCGAACACAGGGCGGGAGGCGGCGATCCGCTCCGAAGCTCAGGACCGGCCTCGCCGCCGATTTATTCCCTCGGGCGAGAATCGGCTGAAAATCCTCCGGTCTGGGAATAAAACCCGCCCAGCAGCGTCTTGCCCCGTGAGCTGAGGAACAGGTGCCGCCTCTAAGGCCTTCCGATGGAAGCCAGGCCCAGCGCTTCGAGGCGCTGGTGCTGCCGCATCTCGATGCGGCCTACAGGCTTGCGCGCTGGCTGGCTCGCGACGAGGCGGACGCCGAGGATCTGGTGCAGGAGGCCTATGTGCGGGCCTGGCGCTTCTTCGAGACGTTGCGCGGCGAGGACGCCAAGCCCTGGCTGATGCGCATCGTCCGGAATCAGTGGTTCAGCCGCGCCAGGAGCGAGGCCGGCCGCGGGAAGATGGCGCCGTTCGAAGCGGTCGAGGCGGAAGCCGAGGCGGCGCTGCAGGCGGAGATGGACCCCGATGGGCCCGAGCGTCGCCTGATGCGACTGGAAGACCAGGCCCTGATCCGCAAGGCCATGGCCGATCTCCCGGACGAGTTCCGCGAGGTCCTGGTGCTGAGGGAGGTGGAGGACATGGCCTATCGCGACCTGGCCGAAGTGACCGGGGTCCCGATCGGCACGGTGATGTCGCGCCTCTCGCGCGCCCGCAAGATGCTGGGCGAGCGGGTGCGGCGGATGAGCGAGGAGGCCGGCCATGGAGCATTCTGAGGCGCAGAAGCGCGTCGAAGCCTATGCCGACAACGAGCTGGCGCCCGGCGCAGCGACCGCGTTCGAAGCGCACCTGGAGACCTGCGCCGACTGCCGCGAGCAGCTCGGGACCGTGATGGCCAACCGTCGTGTGCTGGCAGACGCGCTCGACCCCGGCGCCGCCCCCGCCGCGCTTCGGGCCAGGATCGCGGGGATCACCTCCGCTTCGGCCCGGCCGAACCTGGCGCACCGCCGCGCCGCGCCCGCCTGGTGGCTGCAGGCCGCGGCCCTGGCGGGCGTCGCCATCCTGTCCTCGGGCGCCACCTTCGCGGTGTTGGGGCGTCAGGACGGCGGCCGCGTCCAGACCCTGATGGACGCCCACGTGCGCGCCCAGGATCCCGGCAAGGCCATCGAGGTGGTCTCCTCCGACCGCCACACGGTCAAGCCGTGGCTGGACGCCAGGCTCGACTTCGCCCCGCCCGTCACCGACTTCGCCGCCCAGGGGTTCCCTCTGCTCGGCGGGCGGCTCGACTATGTCGAGGGGCGTCGCGCGGCGGTGATGGTCTACGGCCGGCGCAAGCACACCGTCGACGTGTTCGTGCGCCCTTCCGGCGACGGTCCGCCGCCGCCCCGGTCGGCCGACCGGCGCGGCTATCACCTGATCGGTTGGCGCAAGGGCGGCTTCGACTGGTGGGCGGTGTCGGACGTCGACGCGGACGAGCTGAAAGCCCTGCGGCAACTGATCGAAAAGGACGGCGCGGACCATTCCGGTCGTTCGTAAAAAAAGCCGGCCGCTCCAACGCCGGGGAGCGGGAGCGACCGGCCAGTCGGCGGCGACGCCGAAGCGCCGCCGCCGCGCCCCCTCAGAAGTCGGCGGTGATGCCGATGAAGAAGGTCCGACCCAGGGCGTCGTACACCTGCGGGAAGGTGTTGCCGTTGCCGAAGGGCGGCGACGACAGGCCCAGGTTCGAGGAATCGAGCACTGGTGGCTTCTTGTCGAAGAGGTTGTTCACCCCGGCGCGCAGCTGCATGCCGTCCCGGAAGTTCCAGGTGCCCGACAGATCGAGGTAGTTGAACGCCTCGATGTGCTTGTTGACCATGTTCGGCCCGCCGACGGTGGCGGTTGAGCCGCCGATGTAGCGCCAGTCGGCCGACAGGGCCATGCGCCACGGCGTGGTCCAGGTGGTGCGGAACTTGTGACGCCACTTCGGCGTCGGGGTGCCGCACTGCGGACCGAACATGCCGGCGCAGTGGATCACCGCCGCTGTCGGCGAGGGCTGATTGTCCTGGGTCTGGGTGTAGGTGCCCACCAGGTTGAAGCGCAGCCCGCCGTGGTCGCCCATGCCCCAATCCGACAGGTTGGCGCGGTAGTTCATCTCCAGGTCCAGGCCCTTGGTGGCCAGGAAGCCGGCGTTGACGTTGCCCGCCTGCACATACCCGGTCGGACCGCCGAAGATCACACCCGTCACCGGCGCCCGATGGACCTTGCCGCAGAACAGCGGATTGCCCGTCGCGACACAGCTCGCCAGCGTCGAGGTCGCCGGAAGCGCGCCGATGGCGCCGGTCAGGTCGATATCGAAGTAGTCGACCGTGGCGTTGAAGCCCTTGATGAAGCTCGGCGTGAACACGACGCCGTAGGACTTGGTGGTCGATTCCTCGGGTTTCAGGGTCGGGTTGCCGCCGAACAGGCCGTTACACTGGGCGGACGAGCACTGGAGGATCGAGCCGTACTGCCCCGCCGTGACGCCCATGTTCTGGCACGCCGCCAGAGACGCGGTCGGCACGGCCCCGGCGCAGGGGTCCTGGCCGCCGAACAGGCCGATGGCCTGTGGCGTGAACATCTCCACGATATTGGGCGCCCGGACCGCGCGCTGGTAGCTGCCGCGGAAGCGGATGTCGTCGGTGGGCGCCCACTCGCCCGAGACCTTGTAGGAGTTGATGTGGCCGGAGGACGAGTAGTCGGAGGTCCGGTAGCCGCCTTCGATGGACAGGTCCTTGGCGAAGGGCGCGTCCTGCACGATGGGCGCCCGCACCTCGCCGAAGACTTCCTTCACGTCGAACGTTCCGTGAGTGGACGGGATCGGGCCGCCCTGGCCGGCGAGGTCGCCGGTCTGCATCTCCAGGTCGGTGCGGAAGTCGAGCGCCTCGCGCCGATATTCCGCGCCCAGCGCCACGCCCAGGCCGTCCTTGGCCCACGGCGACTTCATGCCGTATTTGCCCAGGTCGCCCGAGATCGAGGCCGATACGACCTGCTCGGTGGTGTTGCCCTCCTTGAAGCCCGGAGTGTCGAGGTAGGCGGTCGCCGCCGGCGTCACGCCGCCCAGCTTGAAGATGTTCCAGGGCACGCAGGCCAGGTCGGTGCCGTCGACGACCGACTTACAGGTCGGGACGCCCGCGACATTCACCACCTCTAGCGAGCGGCCGATCTTCCGCAGCGACAGGTCGTGCAGATAGTTCTCGGAATAGACCGTCGCGCCGTACTGGGCATAGACGTCGTAGGTCCAGGCGTCGGCGAAGTCGCCCTTGGCGCCCAGCACAAGGCGGAAGGCGTCATGGCGCAGGTCGTCCTGGCGCGGACCGCCCTCCACGTTACGACGGCCGATGAAGAGGCTGGCGTCCTGGCTGCCGGCGAGGCCTTGGCTCGTGCACCACTGGGTGACCTCGGCCGCCGACAGCAGCGGGTTGTCGCAGTTGACCGCGAAGGTGCGACCGAAGAAGGCGCCCGAGGGGGCGATCTGGGCGACGGTGTGGTCGTCCATGAACATGAAGGACGAATAGACGTCCATCCACGGCTTGAGCTGATAGTGGGCGAAATAGCCGCCGGTGTAGCGCTCGTCAGGACGCTGGAAGTAGTTGTACGGCGCGAAGTTGAACGAGTTCGCCGCACCCGAGTATGGCGTCAGGTTGCCCGAGGAGTCGGCGATGGTCTTGGACGGCTGCTTGGCCAGGGTCACGCTGGTGAAGCGGCCGGGGAAGCTGGTCGACGAACCCTGGCAGACCAGGGGATTATTGTTGATCGCCGAATAGGAACAGTTGGAGAAATCGCGCTTGTTCTCGGTCACGGCCTGGGTGTTGCGATAACCCATGTAGGCGGTGACGTTGCCCTTGCCGTCCGGCGAGGAGGCGCCCATCACCGCGGTGAAGTCCCAGGTCGCGCCGTCGGTCACATTGCCGGTCGGGGGCGTGTAACCATGAGCGGTGTTGGCGGTCCGGGAGAAGCTGTCGTTGTTGTCGTGCTGGTAGAAGGCGTACTGGCTGTCGATCCGCAGACCCTCGAAGTCCTTCTTCATGATGAAGTTGACGACGCCGGAGATGGCGTCCGAGCCATACACGGCCGAGGCGCCGCCGGTGACCAGTTCCACGCGGTCGATCAGGGTCGCCGGGATCTGGTTCAAGTCGGCCACGGGCAGCACCGGGTCGCCCGGCATCATCCGCTTGCCGTCGATCAGCACCAGGGTCCGGCGCGTGCCCAGACCGCGCAGGTTGACGGTGGCGGTGCCGGTCGAGCCGTTCGACACTTCAGAGCCGTAGGAGGCGAACACCTGCGGCAGGCTGTTGACCAGGTTCTCGGCGTTGGTCGTGCCTTGCAGCTTCACTTCCTGGTCGTTGATGACCGAAAGTGGGCTGGTCGAGGTCAGGCCGGGCTGCGGGATGCGCGAGCCGGTGATCACGACTTCCTTGACCTGAGCCGGCTGGTCTTGCGCCGCAGCGGGGGTCACGACGAGCGCTGCGAGCGCCGCGCCGCCGATCATCGTCGAGGCCAAGAGGCGCTCGCGCGTGGTTTGGATTTTCAAGGTTCATCCTCCTGAGCGGGGCGCGCCCTTGTTCCGGCTTTGAATGACGCCCCAAAAAACAGACGTGAGCCCGCGGCAATTCCGCGAGTCGAAGAACGCTATTCTCAGGAAAGACATCGAACAACGCGGCCACGGCCGCCTAACATTACTTATATTGGATATGTCTCACCAGAAGCACATCTTAAGTAGATGCGCACAGTGCATCGCTTTTCAATATTGTTACTTGCGCACCCAATCGGGCATGACGCCTCAGGTCGGGGGCCGCCGGTTTGCCCATGCAACGGGCGTTGTGGTCGGCATCTGCGCTCGTCCGCCCCCATGAACCGCCGTTTCGCCGATTTCGCCTTCCTCCCCCGCCGTGCGGATGCTTGGCCGTAATCGAAAGGAAATCCCATGATCCTCCGCCCCGCGGCCGCGCTCGCCCTGCTCCTCTTCACCACCGCCGCGGCCCGCGCCCAGACAGCGGTTCCCGAGCTTGGCGCGGCAGCCGATCCCGCCGCGGTCGAAGCGGCCGAACGCGCCTTCGCCGCAGAGGCGGTGGTCCAGGGGGAGCGGGCCTCGTTCCTGCATGCGGCCGCGGACGACGCCGTCTTCCTCAACCCCAAGCTCAGCCTCGCCAAGCCGCGTATCGAGAAGTGGCCTGAGCGGCTGGAGCCGTCGCCGCTGCTCTGGGCCCCCGTGTTCGTCGGCGTCTCACGCTCCGGCGACCTGGGCTTCAGCACGGGACCCTGGGTGCGCGAGAACCGCTCCTCCTACGGGATGTATTTCACGATCTGGAAGCGCGGCTCGGGCGGGGTCTGGAAATGGACTCTGGACCAGGGCTATGCGCTGAGCGCCCCGCCGGCCTTCCCACCGCCGGCGCACGCCGACTTCGCCCCTGTGTCCGACGTGGCCCCGGCTCCTCCCGAGCAGGCCTTCGCCCAGGTGCGCTCCCTGGACTCCCGCCTCAACGCCGACCTCGCCGCCGGGCGAACCGACGCCATCGCTCAGCTGGCGGCGGCCGACGCGCGCGTGATGGGCCTGGAGCCGCTGGCGACGGGACGCGAAGCCGCCTTGGCCGCCGCCGGCCGACGCCCGAAGGCCATCGCGGCGACGTTCCAGGGCGGAGAGAGCTCCGGCGCGGGCGACCTCGCCTACACCTACGGCGTCTGCGACTGGCAGAGCCCGCAAGCGAGCGCCGTGCACGGGGTCTATGTGCGCGTCTGGCAGCGCCGCTCCGCCGGGTGGATATTGCTGCTGGAAGAGGTCGCGCCGCTCTGACGGCTCAGCGCGTCGCGCCCGGCGGGCCGAAGACCTGGATCAGATTGCCTTCCGGATCGGCGATGATCGCGGTCTCGCGTCCCGTCGCCTCGTCGTGGAAGCGGTAGGCGATCCGGACGCCGTTCGTGCGCCATAGAACCCGGCGGCGATCCAGATCGGCGACCGAAAAGCCCGCCTTGCGCAGGCCCAGCCCTTCCGCCTCCGCCGCCATCGGCAGGGCCGGCGCGGTCCCCTTGTGGATGAGCTCCACCATCACGGAGCCGCCTTCCAGGACGCGGGCGGCGCCCCAGGGCGCCTTGGGGTCGCTGCGCCAAATCTCGTGCAGCTCGAGATTGTCGCAATACCAGCGCTCCGAACCGTCCAGATCCGCCACGCTCACGGCAAAGAACGCTTCGGCCGGGGGTGCGCCAACCGCCGCTTCGGTCACCGGCGACGCCAGGATCGCCATGGCCGCGAGCGCGTGGAGCACCGTCATTTCAGCCGCCACCGGCGCACCTGCAGCTGCTGCGCCGCGGCGTCGGCGTAGCTGGGGCCCACCGTGATCTGGCGGCCGTCGTCCAGGACCACTGCAAGACCCTTGGGCGGGCGGCGCACCACCTGACGCACAGCGCTGAGGTTCACGATGGTCGATCGGTGAATGCGGAGGAACATGGTCGGATCGAGCCGCTGTTCCATCGCCGACATGGTGTCCTTGACCATATGGGTCGATCCGCCCTCGCTGTGCATGAGGATGTAGTCGCCCTCGGCCGTCATCAGCCGCACCGTCTCCAGCGCAAGCCGGGTGAGGCCGTTGCGCTCCCGAACCCAGACTTCCCGCTTGTGCGCCGGGGCGCCGGGCTCGTCGCGGCGCAGCGAGTCGATCAAGCGCTCCAGCTCGGCGAACCTCTCGTCGCTGGTGCGAGCGAGCAGCCGCGCCTGCGCGCGCCGCAGCGCTTCGCGCAGGCGCTCGAACGGGACCGGCTTCAGCAGATAGTCGGCGGCGTTCAGCTCGAAGGCCTTGATCGCATGCTCGCTGTAGGCGGTGAGGAAGATCAGCTCCGGCAGGTGCGCGTCGCTTCGAATGCGCTCGGCCACCTCCAGTCCGCCGCCCCGCGGCATCTGGATGTCGAGCACGGCGATGTCCGGCTGGGTTTCCCGGATAAGCGCGATCGCCTCGGCGCCGGTCGACGCCGCACCGACCAGCTCGGCTTCGGGCACGCAGGCCAGCGCGAGCGCCAGGCGCTCACGGGCGATGGCCTCATCCTCGGCGATGACGACGCGCATCGGCTCAGAACCTCGCCGGCAATCTTATCACGCTTCGCCACCCGCCCGAGGCGGTCGACGCCGCGCTCAACGCGGCGGTGTCACCATAGGTCGCCTCCAGGCGCCGGCGCACATTCTCCAGGCCGATACCGAAGCCCGACGTCGTAGCCGAGGTAGTGTCAGGCGCGCTGTTCTCCACGGCGATCTCCACATCGGCCCCGACGCGACGGGCCTCGATCCGGATGGCGACCGGAGTCGCGGATTGAGCCACGCCGTGCTTCACCGCATTCTCGATCAGCGGCTGCAGGATGAGGTTGGGCACGAGAACCCCGCCCAGGTCTTCCGCCACCTCGATGGCCAGCTCCAGTCGGTCGCCGAACCTCAGCTGTTCGATGTCGAAATAAAGGGTCTGGGCCGCGATCTCGTCCTTCAGCGGCGTCAAGGCCGTCGGCCCCGCCTCTATGGTGTGCCGCAGCAGGGCCGACAGGCTCAGGATCGCGCGCTCCGCCTCCCCTGCCCGGCCAAGCCGCACGAGGCCGGAAAGTGAGTTGAGCGTGTTGAACAGGAAGTGCGGGTTGAGCTGGAAGCGCAGGGCCTCGAGCTGGGCGCGCTGCGCCATCGCCTCGATCTCGGCGATGCGCCGGTCCCGCGTTCGCAGGTCAGCGTTGTAGGACAATGCGGTGTAGAGCCCGCCCCAGGCCACGAACACCCAGACGAACAGCAGGTCGTTGACGAAGGTGTGCGCATCGAGCCCGCCGACCGTGGCCCGGTAGCGCGCAGAAAATGCGAAGAACAACAGCTGATCGGCGAGCATGAACAGGGTGCAGGCCGCCGCCGCCGCCGCTGTGGCGGCGGCGAACCTTCCCGGGAGCATGCGAAAGCGGAACCGGCGCAGCAGGAGATGGGTCGAATAGGCCAGGCCGGCGCCGACGCACGCTCCGGCGACGCGCGCGAGCATCGAGCCCGCATCGGCGTAGGCGCCCAGGTAGGCGGCGCGGCTGACCGAGATGGCGAGCTCCGCCAGCCACACGCATGACAGGACTACGATCACCTCGCGGTTCAGGCGCCGCGCCTCGTCCCGCGCGATCTCCCCGTCGACCGGGAAGGTCTGCGACACCAACGGTCCGGCGTCGGGCCGCTCGGCCTGCGCCGCCCCCGTCAAGCGGAGACCTGGGCCGGGATCGGACCGGCCGCGCGCGTCTCGCCGGCCGCGATGGGCACGGCGCGCGCAATCGCGGCGTCGATCTCAGCCTCCAGGACACGGCCCCGCTCGGTCAGGAACAGGAGCTTGCCCCGGCCGTCGTGAGGGTTCTCGTGGAAGGTGACCAGCCCCAGGGAGGGCGGCAACGACAGGCCGTAGGCGGGTTCGCCCAGCGCACGGCAGGCGCGCGAGGCGGTTGTTCGCCCAAGACCGCACAGATCGGCCACGTCGCTCACGCTGAGACCCTCATTCTCGCAAATATAGAGGAAGGCGAGCAGGGATGTGACCGTCAGCTCCCGGTCGAGGCGGCGAAACCGCTCGATCGCTTCCAGCACCGTGTTGCGCCGGCGTCGCGCCACGGCCCCGGCGTGCGAGCCCGGCACGTCGAAGGCGAGCCCCTTACTCATAGACATGCACGCGCCCGGACCGGCCGTTCGGCGGCGCGGACAGGCCTGCCCTTGCCCGAGGCGCGCGCCGGGAGCGCAACGCAAACCGTGTCTGGCGATAGGAATCCTTGACGGCGAGCAGCAGGGCGTCGAGCCGGCGCTGATGCTCGGCCGCCTCGAAGTAGTCGCGCGCGTCGATATCGATGACGATCTCGGCGCGCAGGCGGATGGGGGAGACGTCGTCTTCGTCCATGACGGTGTCCTGGATGAAACAAGATGGCGGCCAGCTTTGCGATTTGCGGCCGGCGGCGCACCCGATTTTCGAAGAAGCGCGACAAAGCGCGGGCCGAACTGTCTCCGGTCGGCGAAAGGGCGCCTTGGCGGGCTGAAGGGGTTACCGGCGGCGGGGGACGGCCTGTGGGCGCAGACCCATTCTCACCGGCTCCGTTTGCGCGCGAAGCCCGGTTCCATTAGAGGCTGCGCAGTCTATATTATCCGCCAGACGCCGATTCCGGACGACGCGCGCCAATGACGGCCGCGCGTTTTTTCTTTCCGGCGGCGCTCCCTTCTCCCGGGGAGTTCGAGACCGATGACCCGCCGCAAGAAAATCTACGAAGGCAAGGCCAAGATCCTCTACGAGGGTCCCGAGCCCGGCACCCTGATCCAGTACTTCAAGGACGACGCCACTGCGTTCAACGCGCAGAAGAAGGCGGTTCTGGAGGGCAAGGGCGTCATCAACAACCGCATCAGCGAGTATGTGATGACCCGGCTGGGCGCCATCGGCGTGCAGAACCACTTCATCAAGCGGCTGAGCCTGCGCGAGCAGCTGATCAAGGAAGTGGAGATCATCCCGCTGGAGGTGGTCTGCAGGAACATCGCGGCGGGCTCGCTGGCGACGCGGCTCGGCCTGCCCGAGGGCCAGGCCCTGCCCCGCTCGATCATCGAGTTCTACTACAAGGACGACAAGCTCAACGACCCGATGGTCACCGAGGAGCACATCACCGCGTTCAACTGGGCCTCGACCCAGGAGATCGACGACATGCTGGCCATGACGCTGCGGGTGAACGACTTCCTCTCCGGCCTGTTCGGCGCGGTCGGCATCACCCTGGTCGACTTCAAGATCGAATACGGCCGCATCTTCGAGGGCGACTTCTCCCGCGTGATCCTGGCCGACGAGATCAGCCCGGACAGCTGCCGGCTGTGGGACAGCGCCACCAACGAGAAGCTCGACAAGGACCGCTTCCGCCGCGACCTCGGCAACGTCATCGAGAGCTACACCGAGGTGGCTAAGCGTCTGGGGATCATGAAGGACATGCCCCGCGTGATCGAAGGGGGCGTTTCGTGAGCCTGAAGGCCAAGGTCCATGTCTATCTGAAGCCCGGCGTGCTCGACGTGCAGGGCAAGGCCGTCGAAGGCGCCCTGCACGGCCTGGGCTGGGGCGACGTCGCCAACGTCCGGGTCGGCAAGACCATCGAGTTCGACCTGAAGTCCGCTGACCGCGCCGCCGCCGAGGCGGAGGTCAAGGCCATGTGCGAGAAGCTGCTCGCCAACACCGTGATCGAAGGCTACCGGGTCGAGGTGGCCTGAGCCATGCGGCGGGCGGCGCTGCTGGCGCTGGCCTTGCTCACGCTCGCTGCAGGTTGCTCGGACCGCACACAGCGCCGCTTCACCACCAGGGACGAGCCGCGCGCGGGCTATACGCTCCAGGCCTACGACCGCACCCAGGCCTTTGGGCCGCGCCACGAAGACCTGCACCTCGTGCCCGACGGCGGCAATCAGGACGACAAGACCCTGGTGGCTTCGATCGCGGGGCCGCGCGGGTCGTCCCTTCTTTCGGCCGGTCGCGTCGGCGACAGGACGGTGTCGATCTGCCTGCGCGGCGAGGTCGAATCCAAGGAGCGGGAGATGCGCTTCGACGCGCATCACGGCGGCGCGCGGTTCGAGCTGCGCTACGAATGCCCGGCCCAGGGCGATACTCGCTGGAACCTGCGCAATTGAGCGCCACAGTTTCTCCCTTTTCCACGACGACCTTGCCGCCGGTGCGAGCGAAAGGGGCCCTTGCCATGAGACTTCCGACGGCGGTTGCCTGCACGCTCGGCGTGCTGTTCTGCGCCGGCCAGGCCCTGGCCGAGCCTGTGCCCATGGCGTGCGACAAGGGCTTCGCCAAGCTTGGGGCCGATATCCGCGCCGCCGGTCATGGCCCTGCCGGCCCAGCGGCGCCGAATGTGGAGCGCATTGACGATCCGGACAACGCCGCGGTCTATTTCCTGACCCGGCCCGGGCACCCGGCGCATCCGGGGATCATCCGCCAGAACCTGGGTCTGGAGACCGACGGCATCAACGTCCACACCGAGGGCTGCGTCTACGGCGACGCCGACGCCTTCCGCGACTGGTTCGAGACCGTGCGGGCGCGCGTGGACGAGATCAGGGCGCAGCTGGAGGCGCATCGTCCGCCGAAGCCGCCGCACGCCTGAGCACGCGTCTGTGACCCCCTGCCGGTCTCGACTTCCGCATCGAACCGGACCATATGGCCGCCCATGAAAGCCGCCGTCGTCGTCTTCCCCGGATCCAACTGCGACCGTGACTGCAAGGTCGCCGTGGAGCGCTCCACCGGCGCCCCTGTCGAGATGGTCTGGCATCAGGAGACCACCCTGCCTGCGGGCGTGGACCTGATTGTCCTGCCCGGCGGCTTTTCCTACGGCGACTATCTGCGCTGCGGCGCTATCGCGGCGCTCTCGCCGATCATGCCTGCGGTGAAGGACGCGGCCGATCGCGGCGTCGCGGTCCTGGGCATCTGCAACGGCTTCCAGATGCTGTGCGAGGCCGGGATGCTGCCCGGCGCCCTGCTGCGCAACGCGGGCCTCAAGTACGTCTGCAAGCCGGTCGAGCTCGACGTCACCAACGCCCAGACCCGTTTTACCGCCGCCTATGGTTCCAAGCGCCGCGTGCGCATGACCCAGGGCAACGGCGACGGCAACTATTTCGCCGACGCGGAAACGCTGGACCGCATCGAGGGCGAAGGTCAGGTGGTGTTCCGCTATGTCGACAATCCGAACGGGTCGGCGCGCGACATCGCCGGCATTGTCTCGGCGCGCGGCAATGTGCTGGGCATGATGCCCCACCCCGACAGGGCCTTCGAGCCGGAGCTGGGCTCGGCCGACGGCGCGGACCTGTTCAGAAGCGTGATGGCCAGCGCCTGATCGGCTGAATGGGCCTCAGAACGCCCTGAGTTCGCGCTGCGTCACGGTGCAGATGCGCTTGGCGCTTTCCCACACCTCGACCCGCTCACGCATGGGATGGCGCTTCAGCAGCACTGCCGCCAGCTTGCGCGCGGCCCTGTCGTCGACGCCCTGCACCACCTCGAAGCCCTGCACCGGCCTGCCGCCGGCGCGGAAATAGCAGAAATAGCTCTTCATCATTCGCTGCGCCCTCCAAGCCCGCGAAGCCGCCTAGTGCCGGCGATCAGACGGCCGCTCAGCCACGGGCGGCTCTTCATCCTCGGCCGAGGTCCCCGTGCTCTTGCGGAACTCGTCCGTGGTCGTGGCCCCGCCGGGGTCACGCTGCAGCTGCAAGTCCTCCTCGCCGACGCCCAGGCCCTTCTCGCGCATGCGCGTGGCTTCGACCGCGTCGGGCGCATAGAGGCCGTGACCCTCGCCGCCCGCCTGGCCCTGTTCGCCAATCTGGTCGTCGTCGTCCGTGGGATCGGGCATGGATCTTCCTCGCCGCCAGGCTGCTCTGCTCCGACAACCCGCGTTGGAATGACCGGGTTCCGAAGCCGCCTCACGCCTCAGTGATGCTTGTCCTTCTCCTTGCCGCCGTCAGGCTGGGGGCCGTGCGGCTGGCCGCCGCCCTGACGCGCCTGGGGCGCAGGCCCCTGCCGCTGGGCCGATTGCGGGCGAGGCTGTATCACTGCCGCCTGGCGCGCGGCCTGCCGGGCCTGGACAGCCTGCTGCCGCGCCTGGGCCTGGGCCGCGTGAGCCGCCTGCTGCTGAGCATGGGCCTGTACCTGGGCCTGTCGCGCCTGCATGCGCGAGGCCTCCGCCGCGGCGTGGTCGTTATTGCGCGCGGCGGCCGCCTGCGCGTGTTCGGCCTGACGGGCCTGCATCTGGGCGGCGCGAGCGGCCTGCTGGGCGCCTTGCTGCTGCGCGCGCGCCTGGATTTCGGCCTGACGGGCCTGGACCTGCGCCTGGCGCGCCTGCATCCGCTGGGCCTCCGCGGCCTGGCGTGCCTGGCCCTGCTGGACGGCCGGGTTGGCTGCCTGAACCTGCGCCTGCTGTTGCACACGAGCCTCTCGTCGGGCCTCTATCTCGGCCTGGCGCGGGTTCGTCTGCGGCTGGGGCTGCACGACCTGCGCGGGCGGAGCCGCCGCCTGGCGGTCGCCGGCGTTGAAGGCGCGGAAGCCGGCCCGTTGCGGCAGGGTCCGCGGCTGGCGATCCTCGGCGCGGGCCTGCAGCGCCTGCTGCCAGTGCCGCTGCGAAGCGGCGGGGTCGTTCACGCGCTGGAAGAAGCGCGCGGCGGCGGCCTCGCGGCGATAGCGCTCCGGCGCCCACATGGCCTGTTGCTGCGGCGCGTGCTGGGCGCGGAAATTGCGCCAGCCTTCGTTGCGCTCGCGATCCCGCGCCCACCGCTCGGTGATGGCGGCCACCTGAGCGCGCCGCTCCAGCCACGCCGCCTGGGTGACGGCGCGACGGTTCGGCGCGCGCGCGGCCTGGAACAGGCCCCGTCCGCGGTCGAGATAGCGGGCGGCGATGGGCGCGCGCTGCACATATTCGAAGCGCGGCACCACGCGGCCGAAGCTGTCGAACACGGTGATCAGGGCGCCGTCGTTATAGCCGTAGGCGTAGTCCGGATCCTGGACCAGGAACGGATAGTCGTCGCCGGGATGGTAGTAATAGTAGCGGTAACCGTCCGAGACCGGCTCGGCCAGAGCCAGGGCGTTGTCGTCCGCACGCCAGGCCCACGGATACACGCCGCCGTAGTCGAAGGTGTAGTCCGGCGGCCCGTCGAAGAACGAGGTGGTCATGTAGTCGGCGTCGTCGAGGTAGCGGTAGTAGTAGCCGTCATCGGCGCCCGGCGGCGGTTCGACCACCGAGATCGGCCGCACGTCAGGCAGGGCTTGCGCCGAGGGGGCGCGGGTCAGCGGCAGCGCCGGGCCCGTGGTCAGGGCCATGGCGGCCTGTGGGGCGGAGACGCGGTCCGGCGTCTGGGGCCCGTTGCGGTCGCAGGCGGCGAGCGACCCCGCCGCCGTCGCGGCGGCAAGGATCAGCGCAAGGCGCGAGGCGCCGGAAACATATGAACTGGTCATGGGGGCGAAATCCCCCGGCGCTCGATGGGTTCCGATCCGCTCCGGTCAGGCGTCTCCGGGCTTGGCCTTTCCGGCCGCCCGTTCCGCCATGGCGGTGGCGCCCACATCGTCGGCGGCGATCTGGTTGAGGTCTTCGGCGCGTTCGGGCGGCAGGCCCTCGGCCGCGCCGACAAGGCGGCCATGGGTGTCGATGCCCGGCGCCTCGCCGGATCCGGCGCCATCGAGGCCGAGCTGGGCGAAGCTGCCCCCTTCAGGCGGCCGAAGCGCCTCGCCGGCCGAACTCTCACCCGACTTGTCGGAGGCTTCGGCGCCCGCGGGATCCGAGCCTTCGTGGGCGGCGCCGCTGGCTTCGTCGGCGCTGGGGTCTAGCGGGGTCATGGGCGGTCTCCTGTGTCGGGAGGTCAAGCCGCGAGACGGCGCGGCTGTTCCCTCGGCCCCTAGGCCGCGACCTTCTCCACGAGGTCGGCCAGGCGCTCGGCCCCGTCGGGCATGCCGACGCCCCGAGCAGCCGCGGCCCGCCTCGCCAGTCCTTCCGGGTCGGACAGCAGCCGCTGCAGCAGATTGGCCAGGGCGTCGACGCTCACCTCATCCTCCGGCAGCACCTCGGCCGCGCCCACGTCGGACAGGAGCTTGGCGTTGAAGGTCTGATGGTCGTCCATGGCGATCTTCAGCGGGATCAGCACCGACGGCAGGCCCGCCACGGCCAGCTCGCTGACGGTGGAGGCGCCGGCGCGGCCGACCACCAGGTGCGCTTCGGCGAGGCGGCTGGCCATGTCGCGGAAGAAGGGGGCGACCTGCGCCTGCACCATGGCGTCGGCGTAGATGGCGCGGGCGGTATCCAGCGACTCCGGTCGCGACTGCTGCTCCACGATCAGGCGCTCGCGGATGTTCTCGGCGAGCTGCGCCACGGCGGCGGGCACGGTCTCGGACAGCATGCGCGCGCCCTGGCTGCCGCCGGTCACCAGCATGCGGATGTTGCGGTCGGGCGCCTGATAGGCGTGCTGGGCCAGGGCCTGGATATCGGGCCGCACCGGGTTGCCGACCACCTCGGCCGTCACGCCCGCTGGCTTCTTCTCCAGGGTCGGGAAGGCGCAGGCGACGGCGCTGACGCGAGAGGCCAGGAGCCGGTTCACGCGCCCCAGCACCGCGTTCTGCTCGTGGATCACGGTCGGGCGGTGCTGGCTCATCGCCGCCAGCAGGGCCGGCAGGGACGGATAGCCGCCGAAGCCCACGACCACCGCCGGGTTCAGCCGCTTGAAAGCCTTCCTGGCCTGCATCACGCCCTGGGCGATCTTGATCCCGCCGCGGATGGCGCCGATCGGGTCGGTGGTCTTGAAGGTGGCCGCGTTCAGTGCGATCCGCTCGACGGCCGGGAAGCTGTGCGCGAACTGGTCGCCGCGCGCGTCGGTGGCCAGCACCACCCGCCAGCCTCGGTCGGTCAGGGCGCGAGCCAGGGCCTCGGCCGGGAACATGTGGCCGCCGGTGCCGCCCGCCGCGACGACGGCGAGCTTGCCGCTCTCAGAGGCGCTCACCGGAAGGCCGCGCCTTCAGGCGTGGCGTAGGCGCCGGGGCGCTTGCGGGTCAGGGCCAGGGCCAGGCCCAGGGTGAGGCCCATGGCGAGCATGGACGAGCCTCCGTAGGAGATGAACGGAAGCGTCATGCCCTTGGTCGGCATCAGGTTCAAGTTGACCGCGACATTGATCACCGACTGCATGGCGAACAACACGAACAGGCCAGCCGAGGCGACCTGCTCGAACGGGTCGGTCAGGCGCATGGCCTTGTGCAGGCCGCGGATGGCGACGAGCGCGAACACCCCGATCAGGGCCACGGAGAACACCAGGCCGAACTCCTCGGCGCCGACCGAGTAGATGAAGTCGGTGTGCAGATCGGGCACGTGGTTCTTCATCACGCTCTCGCCCGGCCCGCGGCCGAACAGGGCGCCGTTGGCGATGGCTTCAGACGCGCGGTCGATCTGGTGCGTGTCGGCCTTGTCGTGGGACAGGAACTTCTGCACCCGCGCGGCCACGTGACCGAACAGGAAATAGGTCGAGACCAGGCCCGGTATGGCCACCCCCGCCAGGCCCAGGATCCACTTGAACGGCACCCCGGCCATGAAGAAGGTCGCCCCGAAGGCGATGGTGAGCAGCACCGTCTGGCCGATGTCCGGCTGGATCAGGAACAGCCCGACCACAAGGCCGTAGAGCCCGAAGGCGATGGACATGCCGGGCACACCCTGCCCCTTCTGCCCTTCGGAGAACATCCAGGCGGCCAGCACGATCACCGCGGGCTTCACGAACTCCGACGGCTGCAAGGAGAAGCCGCCGAGCTGCAGCCAGCGCTGGGCGCCTTTGGCCGAGTGGCCGACGAACGGCAACGCGATCAGCACCAGGACCGACAGCAGATAGACCGCCAGCGCGATGCGCCTGACCCCGCGTGGCGACAGCATGGAGGTCGCGATCAGGATCACCGCCGCCCCAGCCGCGAAGATCGACTGGCGGATGGTGAAATGGAACTGGTCATCCACACCCAGGCGGGCCGCGGCGGCCGGGCTGGAGGCGAACGACATCATCACGCCCACCAGGATCAGCGCCGCGACCCCGGCCAGGAGCAGCTTGTCGACCGTCCACCACCACTGCCCGAACGCGGACCGGTCGGTGCGGGCGAACGGATGGGCGTAAGCGGTCATGGGGACTCTGGGCGCGGAGGGTGAGCGATCACCTTGGGCGAACAGGGTTAATCAGAGGTTGGCGTGAAGCTCACCGGCTATCTCGGAACGCCCTACTTTACTCTTCCCTCGCCCGCGAGGGAGGAGTGAAAACGGTCAGACCTTCGCCTTGGCCTTCGCTCCCGTCAGGCTCAGCACCGCCGCCCGGAACGCCTCGCCTCGCTGCTCGAAGTCGGCGAACTGGTCGAAGGAGGCGCAGGCCGGGGACAGCAGGACCACCGTTTCTTCGCCGCTCATGATCGCGTCGGCGTAGGCCTGGCCCACGGCGGTGTCGATGTCGCGGCTGAGAACCCACGCCGCCTTGTCGCCCAGGGTGTCGGCGAAGCATTGCGCCGCCTCGCCGATCAGATAGGCCTTCTCCACGCGCGGGAAGAGGTCGGACAGGCTCTCGATGCCGCCTTCCTTCGCGCGGCCACCGGCGATCCAGCGTACCTTGGGGTAGCTCGACAGCGCCTGGCGCGCGGCGTCGGCGTTGGTGGCCTTGGAGTCGTTGATGAAGCGCACCCGGCCGATGCGGGCGACCTCTTCCATGCGGTGAGCGAGACCCGGGAAGCTCAGCAGGCCTTCGGCCGCTTCGTCCACGGTCAGGCCCAGCGCGCGCACCGCCGCATAGGCGGCCGCCGCATTCTGGGCGTTGTGGCGCCCCGGCAGCGAGCGCGCCTGGGTCAGGTCCGCGACTTCCAGGGTCCGATCCCCGGTCGCGTCATAGAGCACGCCCTGCAAGGCGTAGACGCCGCGGCTCACCGCGCGGGCGGACGAGATAGGCGTCACCGCCTGCCGCTTGGCCGCCGTCAGGTCGGTGCAGATCTTCTGGCACCAGGCGTCGTCGACACCGATCACGGCGGTGTCGCCCTTGTCCTGCACGCCGAAGATATGCCGCTTGGCCGCGACATAGCCTTCCATCGAGCCGTGCCGGTCCAGGTGGTCGGGGCTGACGTTCAGCAGCACCGCCACGTCGGGCTTGAAGCTGCGGGTCAGGTCCAGCTGGTAGGACGAGACCTCCAGCACGTAGACCGCGCCCGGATGCATGTCGTCGAGGCTCAGCACGCCGACCCCGATGTTGCCGCCGATGCGCACGTCCCGGCCGGCCTGCTTCAGCACCCAGCCGATCAGGGCGGTGGTGGTGGACTTGCCGTTGGTGCCGGTGATGGCGACCGACTTCGGACGCTGCGCGGCAGGCAAGGCGGAGACGGCGCGCGCGTAGAGCTCCATGTCGCCGATCACCGGCACGCCCACCGCCTTGGCGCGGACCACCGCCCAGTGCGGCTCGGGATGGGTCAGGGGCACGCCGGGCGCCAGCACCAGGGCCTGGAACGAGGACCAGTCGGCCTTGGTCAGGTCTTCCAGCTCAAAACCCTCGGCCTCAGCGACGGCGCGCGACTTCTCGTTCTCGTCCCACAGCACAGGCTTCGCGCCGCCGGCCTTCAGCGCGCGCGCGGCCGGAAGCCCGCTGCGGCCCAGGCCGAAGATGGCGACGCGCTGTCCCTCGAAGCCGCGGACGGTGATCATCGCCCTAGCGCAGCTTCAGCGACGACAGGCCGATCAGGGCCAAGAGCGCCGCCACGATCCAGAAGCGGATCACGATGGTCGGTTCCGCCCAGCCCAGCTTCTCGAAGTGGTGGTGGATCGGGGCCATCAGGAACACCCGCTTCTTGGTCAGCTTGAAGTAGCCGACCTGGATCATCACCGAGAGCGCCTCGACCACGAACAGGCCGCCGATGATGCCCAGCACGATCTCATGCTTGGTGCAGACGGCGATGGCGCCCAGCGCCCCGCCGAGCGCCAGCGACCCGGTGTCGCCCATGAAGATCTTGGCCGGGGGCGCGTTGTACCAGAGGAAGCCCATGCCGCCGCCGATCAGGGCGGCGCAGATGATCGCCACCTCCCCCACCTCGGGCACGAAATGGACGCCCAGGTACTTGGAGAAGACGTAGTTGCCGACCAGGTAGCAGATCACGCCGAAGGCGGCCGAGGCCATCATCACCGGCACCGTCGCCAGGCCGTCCAGGCCGTCGGTGATGTTCACCGCATTGGAGAACCCGGCGATGCAGATCGAGGCGAAGGCCACGTAGAACCACCCCAGCGGGATCACCAGCTCCTTGAAGAAGGGGAAGGCGACGGAGGTCTCGAGCCCCGGTGTCAGGTTCTGCTTGGGCGCGAAGATGATCAGCACCACCACGGCGACGATCGCGATGAGGAACTGGAAGATCAGCTTCTGGGTGCTGGTCAGGCCGGCCGAGGTCTGTTTGGTGACCTTGGCGTAATCGTCCATGAAGCCCAACACGCCGTAGCCCAGGGTCACGCCCAGCACGATCCAGACATAGATGTCGCGCAGATTGGCCCAGAGCAGGGTCGCGACCGCCACCCCGGCCAGGATCATCAGCCCGCCCATGGTGGGCGTCCCCTGCTTGGTCAGCAGGTGCCCCTCCGGCCCATCGGTGCGGATCGGCTGGCCGCGGCCCTGCTTGGTCCGCATCCAGGCGATGAAGCGCGAGCCCATGGCGATGGTGACGAAGCCCGAGGTGGCCATGGAGAGGCCCACGCGCACCGTCAGGTACTTGAGCAGGTTGAGCAGCGGGAAGACGTGGCTGTACTTCGCGAAATGCTCATAGAGCAGATAGAACATCAGCCGGTCTCCCGCGCGGAAAAGTCGAGGCCTGCCAGGGCCTTGGCGATGAGGGAGGCCTTGGAGCCGTTCGACCCCTTGACCATGATGAGATCACCCGGCCGCACGGCCTCGGTGACCTGAGGCGAAAGCTCCGCGGCCGTGGCCGCCCAGGCGCCGCGGCGGCTTTCTGGCAGCACGCCCCACAGCGCCTTCATGTGCGGCCCGGCCAGAAACACCTGGTGCACGTCAGCCTGCTCGATGGCCTCGGCCAGGCCCGCGTGCAGGTCGTCCGCGTCGGGGCCGAGTTCAAGCATGTCGGTCAGGGCCACGATGCGCCGGCCGTTGTCCTCGGGCCTGCGCACGGCGAGGCTGGCCAGGGTGGCCTTCATCGACATCGGATTGGCGTTGTAGCTCTCGTCGATCAGCACGAATTCGCCGCCCTCGACGCGCACCCGCCTCTCCTCGCCGCGGCCGGCCAGGGGCTGGAACTCCGACAGGGCCTGCAGCCCCGTCTCCATCGGCACGTCCAGCGCATCGAGCATCAGGAGGACCGCGAGGCTGTTCAGCCCCCAGTGGAAGCCGGTCTGGGCCAGGGTGAAGACATAATCATGGCCCCAGATGCGGGCCGAGACCCGCGCCCCGTTCAGGTCGGGCTGGAAGTCCAGCAACCGCGCGTCCGCCGTTTCGTCCGAGCCGAAGCCCATCACGCGGGCGCCCACGTGCAGGGCCGCCTGCTTCATCTGGTCGAACCAGCGGTTGTCGGCGTTGATCACCGCCATGCCGCCCGGCCCCAGGCCGTCGAAGATCTCGGCCTTGGCCTTGGCCACGCCGGCCTCGCCGTCGGGAAAGTTCTCGATGTGGACCGGGCCGACCGTCGTCACGCAGACCGCGTGCGGCTGGACCATCTTGGACAGCGGCCGGATCTCCTCGGCATGGTTCATGCCGATCTCGAACACCGCCCGCTCGGTCCCGCGCGGCATCCGCGCCAGGGTCAGCGGCACGCCGATGTGGTTGTTGAAGCTCTTGACCGAGTTGTGCGACGGCCCGGCCAGCCTCAGGCCCGCGGCGATGGCCTGAGTCACGCTGGTCTTGCCGACGGAGCCGGTCACCGCGCCCCGCCGCACTTGCGGCGCCCGGTCACGCGCGAAGGCCCCCAGGGCCTCCAGAGCCTTCAGGGTATCACCGACCAGCACATGCGGCCCGCCTTCGACCGGCTTGGAGACCAGGGCGGCGGCCGCGCCCTTCTCGAAGGCCTGGGCCACGAACTCATGCCCGTCACGCTCGCCGGCAAGCGCGATGAACAGGTCGCCCGGCTGCAGCTCGCGCGTGTCGAAGGTGACGCCGCCGGCGGAGAACCCGTCTCCGGCCAGACGCCCGGTCGTTGCGGCCAGGACCTCGTCGGAGGTCCACAGCGGTTCGGCCATCTAGACGGTCTCCCCCTTCAAAGCGCGCGCGACCTCGGTCGCGTCGTCGAAGGGATAGACGGTTTCGCCGACAATTTGACCCTGCTCGTGACCTTTTCCGGCGACAACCAGCACGTCGCCTTGTCGCAGGCCTTCGACAGCCTCCTGGATGGCGGCGGCGCGGTCGGCGATTTCGCGCGCGCCCGGCGCGCCCTTGCGCACCTCGGCGCGGATGGCGGCAGGGCTCTCGGAGCGGGGATTGTCGTCGGTCAGGATGGCCACATCGGCGAGGCGCTCGGCGATCTGCCCCATGATCGGGCGCTTGGCCCGGTCGCGATCGCCGCCGCAGCCGAACACCACCACCAGCTTGCCGGACGCATGCGGCCGCAGAGCCTTCAGCACCGTCTCCAGCCCATCTGGGGTGTGGGCGTAGTCGACATAGGCCTCGCCGCCGTGGTGGCCGGTCCCGATGCGTTGCAGGCGCCCGGGCGCGCCCTTGATGGCTTCCATCGCCGTCAGCACGTCGAGGGCCTTTTCGCCCGCCGCAACACAGAGGCCCGCCGCGACCATGGCGTTGGACGCCTGGAAGGCG
Organism: Pseudomonadota bacterium; assembly: GCA_018241995.1. Taxonomy (GTDB): domain Bacteria; phylum Pseudomonadota; class Alphaproteobacteria; order Caulobacterales; family Caulobacteraceae; genus JAFECT01. Next base: position 477,321 of record JAFECT010000003.1, on the reverse strand, counting down.
CCCGCCAGGGGCAGCAGGATCTCGTGCAGTTCGCCGTCGGCGTCGATGGTCAGCCGCTGGCCTTCGGGCACCAGCCGGCGCGAGGCCAGCGACAGGTTCCGCCCGCGCTCGCCCACCGAATAGATGCCCAGCCCCGACATGATCGAGGAGGCGGCGAAGTGGTTGTAGGCGTCGGAGTCGGCGTTCAGCACCGCCGTGCGCCCGCGCGGCAGCAACTGTTCGAACAGGCGCAGCTTGGCCGTCCGATAGGCGGCCATGTCGCCGTGATAGTCCAGGTGATCCTGGGTCAGGTTGGTGAAACCCGCCGCGGTCAGGGCCACGCCGTCCAGGCGCCGCTGGTCGATGCCGTGCGACGAGGCCTCCAGCGCCAGGTGGGTGACGCCGCGCTGGGCCAGCTCGGCCAGCAGGCGGGCGGCCTCGGCGGCGTCCGGGCTGGTGAGGCCGGGGCCGGTGATCGTCTCCTCGCCGGCGGTGACGCCCAGCGTGCCCATGCTCGCGGCGTTGCGGCCGAGCTTCGTCCAGATCTGGTGGCAGAAGGTGGCGACCGAGGTCTTGCCGTTGGTGCCGGTCACCGCCACGCAGGTCTTGGGCTGGGCGCCGTAGAAGGCCTTGGCGGCCAGGGCATAAGCGCGGCGCACGTCGCCGGAGCGCACCAGCACCGGCGCGGCCTCCGCGGGCGTGTCTTCCGGCGCCAGCACGGCCGCGGCGCCCTGGGCGATGGCCTGCGGGATAAAGGCGCGGCCGTCGGCGCGCGCGCCCGGCAAGGCCGCGAACAGCACGCCCGAGGCGACCTTGCGGCTGTCGGCGGTCACCCCGGTGATCAGGGGGTCGACGGCGACGTCGCGGCGCAGGATCTCCGACAGGCGCGCGGCCATCACTGCTCGCCCTCCGTCTCGACTTCCGGCACGGGCGTCGGAGTGAGGTTCGGCAGGTCGGTCACGCGGCGCACGCCCAGGAATGGGGCGATGCGGTCGATCACCCGCCCGGCGACGGGCGCGGCGGTCCAGGCGGCGGTGCGCTGACCCATGGAGAAGGCGTTGCCGACCGGCTCGTCGACCAGGATCAGCACCAGATAGCGCTTCTGATTGACCGGGCCGTCGGTCGGGAAGACCGAGGCGAAGGAGGCCACGACCTTGTGGCGCTCATAGTGGCCGCCGATGGCCTTCTCGGCCGAGCCGGTCTTGCCGCCGACGCGCAGGCCCGGAACGTTGGCCTTGGTCCCGGTGCCCTTCATCACGTTCAGCCGCATCAGGCCGAGCATGGCCTCGCTGGTCTCGGGCTTGATCACGCGGCGACCTACGATCGGCTGGCCGGGAACGCGCTTCTTCAGGGTCAGGGGCACGTAGACCCCGCCGTTGGCGACCGCGCCGACGCCGGCGGCGACCTGCAGCGGCGTCACCGAAATGGCGTGGCCGAAGGAGGCCGAGGCGACGGTGGTCTCGCTCCATTTCCGGGGCGCCAGCGGGCGGGCGCTCTCGCGCAATTCGATGGGCGCGGGGCGGAACAGGCCGAAGGCGTCGAAGTACGGAACCAGCCTGTCGCCGCCCATCTGCAGCGCCAGCTTCGAGGTGCCGATGTTGGAGGAATGGATGAACACTTCCGACAAGGTCATCACACGATTCGACTTCTCGTCGTCGTGGATCTGGCGGTCGCCGATACGCAGGGACGAGACGTCGACGCGGCTGTCCAGGGTGGCCGTGCCGGAGTCCAGCGCGGCCGACAGGGTGAACACCTTGAAGGTCGAACCCATCTCGAACACCGAGGAGGCGGCGCGGTTGAGCTTGGCGTCGTCCGACGCGCGACCGGGGGCCGCGGGATCGAAGTCCGGATAGCTGGCCATGCCCAGGACCTCGCCAGTCTGGGTATCGGTGACGATGCCCACGCCGCCCTTGGCGCCCAGCTTGACGATGGCGCTGGACAGCTCGTCCTCCAGCGCGCCCTGGACGCGCAGGTCGATGGCCAGGGCCACCGGCTGGCCAGACCGGCCGGCCTGGCGGATCGTGGCGTCGAGCGCGCGCTCCATGCCCGCGATCCCCTGCCCGCCGGAGTCCACGAACCCGACCAGGTGTGAGGCGGAGACGCCCAGCGGATAGACGCGCTTGTCCTCCTCCGCGAAGCTGATGCCCGGCAGGCCCAGGGCGTGGATACGGTCCTTGTCCTGGGGGGTGAGCCCACCCAGGAGGTAGGAGACGTGGTCGGCGGTCAGCGCCTTCTGCAGGCGCTGGGCGTTCAGCTGCGGCGCAGCGGCCAGCAGGGCCTGGCGCGTCTGGTCCACGTCCCAGACCTCGTCCGGATCGACGTAGAGGCCGTAGTGCACCAGGTTGGTGGCGATCAGCTCGCCGTTGCGGTCGACCAGGTCGGCGCGCGAGGCCGCCGCCGCCGCGGCCGGACCGCTCACCGTCTGCTTGCCCGAGAACAGGGCCGCGCGAGTGGCGCCCAGCGTCAGCAAGCCGAAGGCCAGGCCGAACACGCACAGCACCATGAAGATGCGGACGCGGGTGTCTTCTTCGGGCCGCGCCTGGGCCTTGGCGCGCTCGAAGGCGTGCTCCACCGACCAGACCCGCTCGGCCAGCCAGCGCAGGGACGGAATCGGGGCCTGGATGCGGATGTCGAAGAGGCTCACTGCACCCCCTCCTTAACCGCAGGCTCGGCCGGGGCGGCGGCGGGATCGGGCGCCTTGGCCACGGGCCGGTCGGCCAAGCCGTCGAGACGGTCGGGGCGCGCCTCCTGCTTGGCGCTGACCGGCGCCAGCTTCAGATAGGTTTCCGACAGGGCCTCGAGACGCGCCGGCTGCTCCAGCTTGGCGGCCTCGGCGCGCAGGCTCTTCACCTTGCGCTGCTCGTCGCCGATGCGCTGCTCAATCTGGGCGATCTCGGAGCGTTCGCGCGCGGCGCCGGCCTTGGCCAGGTAGACCCACAGCACCAGCATGATCAGCAGGGCGAAGGTCACCACCTCCACCACGCGGAAGCCGCGGATCCGGCGCTCGAACAGGGCGGCGATCGGGTTCATGCGGCGGCCCTCAGGGCAGGCGCATCGGTGCGCCGCGCGGCGCGCAGCTTGGCCGAGCGGGCGCGCGGGTTGGCGTTCAGCTCGGCTTCGCCCGGAGCCTTTGCGCCCTTGAACAGCAGTTCGAAGGTCGGGCGTGGGCCCGAGGCCTTCGGCGGCGCGTGGCGCGAGCCGGATGGGATGTTGCCCGAGCGCTCGTTCAGGAAGCTCTTCACGATACGGTCTTCCAGCGAGTGGAAGGTGACGACCGCGAGGCGACCGCCCGGCGCCAGCACGGCCTCCGCCGCGGCCAGGCCCTTTTCCAGCTCGCCCAGCTCGTCGTTGACGGCGATGCGCAGGGCCTGAAACACGCGGGTGGCGGGATGCACCGGCGCGCCCTTGCGCCCGCCCAGCGCCCGCTCGACCACCTCGGCCAGGTCCAGCGTCCGCTCGAACGGCGTCTCGTCGCGGCGGCGCACGATGGCGGAGGCGATGCGGCGCGAAGCCCGCTCCTCGCCGTACACATAGAAGATGCGCGCCAGCTCGGTGACGTCCTCGTGGTTCACCAGGTCCGCCGCAGTGGGCCCATTCTTGCCCATGCGCATATCGAGCGGCCCGTCGCGCATGAAGGAGAAGCCGCGGTCGGCCTCGTCCAGCTGCATCGAGGAGACGCCGATATCCAGCGCCACGCCCTGGCAGTGCTCGCGTCCGAAGTCCTTCAAACTCTGGCGTATTTCCGAGAAGCGGCGCTCCACGAGCTCCAGCCGCCCGCCGTGCACCGCCGACAGGGCCTCGGCGAAGCCCCGGACGCTCGGATCGCGGTCGAAGGCCAGGACCTCGGCGCCGCGCTCCAGGAAGGCGCGGGTATAGCCGCCGGCGCCGAAGGTGCCGTCGATGATCAGGTCGCCCTCGCGCGGGTCGATGGCCTCGACCACCTCGCTCAGCAGGACGGAGATGTGCGCTTCGCTCACGACGCGCCCCCGACCTTGGCGGCGCGCTGCTGCTGGCGCAGTTGCGCCAGGCCGGCGCGGGCCGAGGCGCGCTGGGCGTCGCGGTGCGCCTGATAGCGCTCCCGGCTCCAGATCTGGAAGCGGTCCTTCAGGCCCACGACCACGACCCAGTCGTCGATGCCGAACTCCTCGCACAGCTTCTCGGGCAGGGTGATGCGGCCGGCGCTGTCGAACGCCAGCTGACTCATGCCGCCGTAGACGACGAACTCCAGCGACGAACGCAGGGGGTCGCCGAACGGCAGCTCCTCGATCATGCCCTCGTAGAGGTCGAACAGGGCCTTGCCGCCGCCTTCGAGGCAGTCGGCCTCGATGGAGGGGAAGCAGAACACGCCGTCGAAGGAGCCTGCGGCCGCGGCGCGGAAATCCTGCGGCACGACGATGCGCCGCTTCGCGTCCAGCTGTTTCTCGAAGGTGGAGAGAAACAAAGCCTGTCAGACCGTGCGGCCCGCCCCCTGATTTGCCCTGCCGAATGGGTTAACACGGGACCAGATGGGCTGCAATGACACTGAATGACATTTTTAACCACAACGGCGGCTTTGGGGCCGACTTTTGCTGAATAATTGCGAACATACACAGAACATCCACAGTATTCAGGGTCGTTTGGCCGCAGTCCGCAAGCAAAACGTTCAGAAAGGTTAACGGCGAAGCTGGCGTGGCGCAGCGGCGCGGAGACCTCAAAGGCCTCCCCGGCTCAAGGGATGGGTGAGCGGCGCGTTAAACGCGAGGGGGCGCAACTTTCAGGGCGCTGATATCCGTGACGATCGCACAGACACCCTTGACCAAGCCGTTCTCGTCCCTGTCAGGCACGTACTGAGCCCAGGTGCGCCCGGGTTGGCCGCTGGGCTTGACGATGATCCGCTCAAAGGCCTGCGGCGTCCCGCCCAATGCGGCGAGGAAATACGGCTTGTTGAGCTCAAACAGCTCCGATCCCAGCAACTCCCACGCCGCAATGCCGCGCATTTGATCCGGCGTCTTACCGAACCATTCCTTGTAGGCCTGATTGCTGAAACGGCACCGCAGATCGCGGTCCCAATATCCCAACATACCCGGAATGTTGCGCAGCATCGTCTGACAGGATGGCGCGCCCTGATCGGCGAACATCGGATCGCTCGGATCACCGGGCACGCGAGGTGCCGCGCCCGCCGCCGTGTGGGGGCCGCCGGCAGCGCGCCCTCGCATGCGAACGACGACCTGCCTATCGACCCTCTCGAAAAACACTCCGAAATGATCGAGAGCCGCCAGGATGTCGGCCAGAGTGCGAACATTCGCATTGACCGGGCCCCGGATGCCCTCCAGCCGCTTGATGGTCTCCATGCTGACGCCGGCGCGGACCGCAAGTTGACCTTGCGTAACGTAAGCCATTGCGCGCGCCGCACGCAGGTCGCGGCCCGTAACCAAATCAAGCATCAGACGACAAGTCCTGCCGAATCCCCACCGATTCAAATTGGATGAGAAAAATAAAGAGGCCAGGAAAATCCTAATTTCTGCAAATTCGACTAATGGTAGCAGAAGGGGATATTTTTATACTTAATGTTGGGCCGTCATTTCCATAATTTAAACCTCGCCAACACATCCTGACTTCGATGGTTTGTCGCTTCAGCCGCCGCGCCTTGGCGGCATGGAACGGTCAGCCGAACCCCTTTTTGCTGCGGACGTCGGCGCATGACCCTGCCTTGCATTTCTTCAATAGAATCAATGATCCGCGTGATGGTGGTCGACGACTCCGCGATCGTGCGCGGCCTCATATCCAAACAGCTCAGCTCCGACCCGCGTATCGAGGTGGTCGCGACCGCCTCGAACGGCGAGGTCGCCCTGATGCAACTGCGCCATCGACCTGTCGATGTGGTGGTGCTCGACATAGAAATGCCCGTCATGGACGGCCTGACGGCGCTTGGACACATTGTCGCAGACCACCCGGACGTGCGTGTGGTGATGGCCTCCACGCTCACCCGGCGAAACGCTGAAATCAGCCTGAAGGCGCTCCAGCTCGGGGCGTCCGACTACATTCCCAAGCCGGACGGCGGACTGACAGGCGCCGACGACTTCAGGCGCGACCTCCTGGCCAAGATCAAGGCCTTGGTCGCGCGCTCGCCTAGGCCCCCTCGCCTCGCCCCTGTCGCGGCGAGCGCGCCGATGGCGGCGGAGCCTGTGCGCCTTCGCATGGCTCCGGCCATCAAGCACCGGCCCGCGGTGCTGGCCATCGGCTCCTCCACAGGAGGGCCGCCGGCGCTGATGAAGCTGTTCGAGTCCCTCCGCGGCGCCGTCGAGCAGCCGATCCTGCTGACCCAACACATGCCGGCGACCTTCACCGCGCTGCTGGCCGAGCAGCTGACACGCGTCGGCGATAGGCCCTGCGCCGAGGCGCGTGACGGCGATTACGTCCGGCCCGGCCATTGCTACGTCGCGCCGGGCGGGTGGCACATGGTGGTGGACCGTCACGAGGGGGCGGCTGTAATCCGCCTGAACCAGGAGCCGCCCGAGAACTACTGCCGGCCCGCGGTGGACCCAATGCTGCGGAGCGCCGCGCGAATCTACGGTAGCGGCGTGATGGCTGCGATCCTGACCGGAATGGGCGCGGACGGCGCCAAGGGGTGTGAGGCGGTGGCCCACGCGGGCGGACGCTTCATCGTCCAGGACGAAGCCTCGAGCGTGGTGTGGGGCATGCCGGGCGCCGCCGCCGCCACGGGCCTGGCCGAACAGGTGTTGCCGATAGATGATGTCGGGCCCTGGCTCCGGCGCGCGACGGGAGTTGCGGCATGACCGGCGCCGAGTTCGATCACTTCTGCCAGGCGGTCAAAGCCCGCTCCGGCCTCAGCCTGACCGCGGAAAAGGGCTATCTGGTCCGCAGCCGGCTGGCGCCCGTCGCCCGGTCCGAAGGCCTGGCCGATGTCCCCGCCCTGCTCGCCAAGCTGAAGGCGGGCGCGCCGGAAGAGCTGATGCAACGTTGCGTGGACGCCATGGCCACGCACGAGTCCTATTTCTTCCGTGACGGAACCCCGTTCGAGCAGTTGGCCCAGGTCGTCGTGCCCGAACTGGTCGCGGCGCGCCCCGCCGCACGGTCCTTGCGCATCTGGTGCGCGGCGGCCTCAAGCGGCCAGGAACCCTATTCAGTGGCGATGGTGCTGCAGGAGCTCGGCGGACTCCTGGCCGGATGGCGCACCGAGATCGTGGCCACCGACATGTCCGCCCCGATCCTGCGCAAGGCGCGCGACGGGATCTATAGCGATTTCGAGGTGCGTCGCGGCCTGTCGCCGGAGCGGCTGGGGCGCTGGTTCTCAAAGGTTGGCGAAGCCTGGCAGGTCTCGCCCGCCTTGAAGCAGATGATCACCTTCCGACCGCATAACCTGCTGCAGGGCGTGGCCGGGCTGGGGACCTTCGACATCATCCTCTGCCGCAATGTGCTGATCTACTTCGAGGTCGAGCGGAAGCGCGAGATCCTGGCGCAACTCGCCACGGCCCTGGCTCCGGACGGCCGGCTGTTCCTGGGCAGCGCGGAGACCGTGCTCGGCGTGAGCTCCGTGTTCGAGGCCGCCCCCGAGGCGCGCGGCCTCTACCGCCGCTCCCAGGCGCCGGCGGCCAAGATCGCCTGAGACAGGTCGGGGGTCGAAGACGCCATCGCGCGCGCCGCCTCTCATCGCGAAACGACTTCGCCCACCCCGACGAGCGGCGGGGTGGGCGCTTAATTTTGGGCCAGCCGAAGCTGCGGGGTCGGCGCGCCGGCTACTTCAGCAGATTGTCCATCTCGGCGCTCAGGGCCTCGGACTGCACCGCGAGTTCGCCCGAGGCGGTCAGCAGCTCGGCCGAGGCAAGACTGGTCTGAGCCACGCCTTCAGTCACGCTCTGGATGTTCGTCGATACCTCGCGCGTGCTCGCCGCCGCCTCGGTGACGTTGGCGGAGATTTCACCCGTCGCCGCAGACTGTTCTTCCACCGCGCTGGCGATCGCGGCGGCGATTTCCGCGACCTTGCCGATGGTCTCGGCGATGCCCTGGATGGCCGCGACCGAGGTCGCCGTCGCCGCCTGCATGGCGGCGACCTCCGACGAAATCTCGTGGGTGGCCTTGGCCGTCTGATCCGACAGGCTCTTCACCTCAGAAGCCACAACCGCAAAACCCTTGCCCGCATCGCCCGCCCGCGCCGCTTCGATGGTGGCGTTGAGCGCCAGGAGCTTGGTCTGGCCGGCGATGTTGTTGATCAGGGTGACCACATTGCCGATCTTCTGGGCCGCATCCGCGAGGCTCTGGATCGCGGAGCTGGTCTTGTCGGTCTCGGCGACCGCGCGCTGGGTGATGTTGGTGGATTCGCTGACCTGCCGCGCGATCTCTGCGATGGATGCCGACAGCTCCTCGCTGGCCGCCGACACGGTTTGCACATTGGTCGAGGCCAGCTGGGCGGCGTTGGCGACGGCGGTCGCCTGCTGGGTCGCTTCCTGCGCCGTGCGCGACATCGATTCCGCCGTCGCGCGCATTTCCGAGGCCGCCGACGCGACGACGTTGGAGATTTCCTTGACCCGTTCGGCCACCTTGCGGAAGTCACGCTGGGCGGTGATGTCGGTCGCGTACTTCACTACCTTCACCGGGCGACCGTTCATGTCGTTGATCGGGTTGTAGCTGGCCTGCAGCCAGACCTCACGCCCGCCCTTGGCGAGGCGGCGATACTGGCCGGCGTCGTATTCCCCTCGCGCCAGCTTTTCCCAGAAGGCCCGATATTCGACCGACTGCCTGTACTCCGGGTCGACGAACATGGCGTGTGGCTGGCCACGAATTTCGTCCATGGTGTAGCCCATGGTGCTGAGGAAGTTCTCGTTGGCTTCGAGCACCTTGCCGTCGAGGCTGAAGGAGATGACCGCCTGGGCCTTGCCGATGGCGTCGATCTGCCCTGCGAAATCGGCCGCCTGCAGCTTCTCGGCGGTGATGTCGGTCGCGTACTTCACGACCTTGAAGGCCTTGCCGCTCTTGTCGAGGATGGGGTTGTAGCTGGCCTGGATCCAGATCTCGCGCCCGCCCTTGCCGACGCGCCTGTACTGGCCGGCGTCATACTCACCCCGCCCAAGCTTGGCCCAGAACGCCTGGTATTCCGCGCCGTCACGATAGGCCGGATCGACGAACATTGAGTGGTGCCGCCCGCGGATCTCCTCGATGGTGTAGCCGACGGTGTTCAGGAAGTTGGCGTTGGCGTTGACGATCGTGCCGTCCAGGCTGAACTCGATCACCGCCTGCGCCTTGTCCAGCGCGGCCAGCATGCCTTCCTGGGTGCGCATGAGCGTGACGTCGGCCCACTCCAGCACGCTTCCGACGTGATCGCCGGCCGGATCCATGACCCCGCTGACGCGCAGTTGGAAGCGCAGGTCGCCGACCGCGATCTCGGCCTGGTGCGGCTCGCGCCCCGGCGAGGCGAGGATACGCCTCTGGTGCTCCGGGTGCTTGTGGAAGGCGTCGATGTTGACGCCGATCAGATTGTCGAAATCGATGCGCGGGAAAGCGGTCCTGAAGGCCTCGATATTGCGGCCCATCAGGTCACGTGTCGCCTGGTTGACGAAGGTGATGACCAGATCGCGGTCGACCATCATCAGCGCGACCGAGGTATTGTCGACCGCGGTGCGGATCGCGGCGATCTCGTCGAACGCAACGATGTCTTCGGCCAGTTTTGCGGCGGCGTTTGCCATTTCTATCTCCTGCCTTCGTCGGAAAGCGTTGGGGGTCGTCCGGACGAGCCAAGCCTGGCCGCCCTTGGTTGAAGCAAGCTCAGGCGGCCATGTTCGCGCCGCCCGTCAGGGTCAGGACCTGTGCGATGTCGAGGACCAGCAGCAGCTCATGGTCGAGGCGGTAGAGTCCGCTGCACACCGAGCGCCAATGCGGCGACAGGGTCGCGGGCCCGCCTTCGTAGTCGGCCGATGACAGCCACAGCACGTCACCCACGTCATCGACCAGGAGGGCATAGAGCTCCCCGCCGTGCTCGACGATGACGCACATGTAGCGGTCGTCTTCGTCGCGAGCCGCCATCTTCAGACGCCGGCGCATGTCGATCGCCGTGACGATCCGTCCGCGCAGGTTCAGCGACCCCGCCACCTCGGGCGGCGCCAGCGGCACCCGATTGATCGTGGTCTGGGTGATGACGTCCTGGACCTTCAGCACCGGGACGCCGAAGGTCTGTTTGCCGACCTTGATTGAGACCAGTCCCTCGGCGGCTTCCGCGATAAGGGCCGCCCCGTTCACGCGTTTCATGCGGACATCCTCACGTCTTCCAGCGCCTCGGAGACGGCGTCGAGCACCGACGGCGCAGCCGCCCCGCCGGGTTGAAGCGCGAGGCTCAGCAAAGGCGTCTTGTGCCAATGGGTCGCCCTGGCGAAGGCGCGCGCGAAGTCGCGCGCCTGCTGGCTGTCGCTGGTGTCGGCCATGATCAGGCTGAAGACCTCGCCCGCGTCATAGAGCGCCAGCGCCGCCTCGGGATCGGTGGCCACGGTCACGTCGTATCCGGCCTGGGAGAGCAACGGGCGCAGCAGCAGCTGGGCGAAAGGACTCTGGTCGATCAGGAGCAGCCGCCGGGCGGCGACCGACGCCGTGGGCGCCGAGGCGGCGGAGAACAACGCCTGCCCGAGCGCGGCTGCAGACGACGATGCGGCGACGGGAGCCTGCTCGGGCTCGTCCAGCGCCTTTCGCCAGTAATAGCCGACGTCGATCAGTTCCATGGCGTTGCCGCCGATGATCAGGCTCCCCTGCGACCCCAGTTGCGACGACGGCAGGTGCGTCCGGGTCGAGCTTTCGACGATGTCGACGATCTCCCCCGCGAGCAGTCCGACGGCTCGATCATCACGTGCGAAGACCAGCAACGGGCGCCGCTCGCCGCCCTGCCAGTCGGCCGCGGGCTCCGCGTCGGCGCTGACAATGGGCATCAGCTTGCCGCGATACTGGACGACCGTGCGCCCGTCGACGCGCTCGATCTGGCCGGCGGCGACCTCTTCGATGCGCGAGACTTCCGCCAGCGGAGCCGCCTTCAAGGTATTGTCGTCGGCGCGGAACACCAGGATCGCCGAGAGGTCCTGATCTGCGGATGTCGTGTCGGCGTCGTCGTCCTGGATGCCGGTGGAGTTCTGCCCCGCCCCGGCCTCGGCGGAGACGCCCTTCAGGTCCAGGATCAGAATGACTGAGCCGTCGCCCATGATCGTCGCGCCCGAATAGAGCTTCAGATGGCGCAGCACGGTGGCCACCGGCTTGACCACGATCTCTTCGGTGTCGAACACGCGATCGACGGTGACGCCAAAGTTGAAAGCGCCGACCCTGGCCACGACGATGCAGGTCTCGCCGAGCGGGCTCTCGCTGGGCTCGAGCCCCAGCAGGGCTTGCAGGGAAATCAGCGGCAGCAGGCGGTCGCGGAGCCTCAGAACCGCAGCGCCGTCGATGTATTCGATGGTTCTTCCGGAGCTCTCGCTGGCGCTGACCAGTTCCACGATCGCCGACTGAGGCATGGCGAAACGCTCGCCGCAGCATTCGACGATCAGCGCGGAGACGATGGTCAGGGTCAGGGGGATACGGATCGTGAAGCGCGTGCCGCCGCCCGGAACCGAGGAGAGCTCGATCACCCCGCCGATCTTCTCGATATTGGTGCGCACCACATCCATGCCCACGCCGCGGCCGGACACGGACGTGACCTGCGAGGCCGTGGAAAATCCGGGCATGAAGATCAGCTGCCGGGCTTCGGCGTCGGACATCTGCTCAGCCTGCGCGCTGGAAAGCAGACCGCTGGAGACCGCCTTGTCGCGAATCCTGTCGGCGGGAAGGCCCCGCCCGTCGTCCGCGACCTCGATGACGATCGCCCCGCCCTCGTGGCGCGCCTGCAGGGTGATGCGCCCCGTCTCGGGTTTGCCGGCGGCGCGGCGTTCGGCGGGTGTCTCAAGCCCGTGATCCGCGGCATTGCGGATCATGTGCGTGAGCGGATCCTTGATCAATTCAAGCACCTGGCGGTCGAGTTCGGTCTCCTGGCCGAACATCTGCAGTTCGATGGTCTTGCCGAGGTCCTGCGCCAGGTCGCGGACCAGGCGAGGCAGCTTCGCCCAGGCCCCGCTGATCGGCTGCATGCGGGTGGTCATCACCCCTTCCTGCAGTTCGCTGGTCACCTGGTTCAGGCGGTTCAGGGGCGCTGCGAACGGGCTTTCCGGCTCCAGCCGCAGGGTCTGGATGAGCTGGTTGCGGATCAGCACCAGCTCGCTGACCACGGTCATCAGATGTTCAAGCGCATCGACGCTGACGCGGATGGTCTGGGCCGCCGCTGACTCGCCCTCGGACCTGACCGGCGCTTCGGACGCCGCGGATCGCGCAGGCGGCTGTCGTGTCGGCGCCTTCTGCACGACCTCCGGCTCCACATCACCGCTTCGATCTCCTGACGGGCAGACGTCGCGGGGGAGAAACGCGGGAGCGACGGCCGGTTCCTGCCGCTGGGCCTCCGGCGGCGCGCTGACGGCCGCCAACCCCCGCAGCTTCTCAAGGTCGGAGGCCTCAGCATCCAGTGCGGCGGCCGCGTCGGCGATGGCCCGGAACACCGCTTCGACGACGCCCGCATCGGGCGTCGCATCGACGAGGGCGGCGATCGCGGCTTCGAACGCCGTCCCCGGCGTTTCTCTGCGCGCGAGCTGGCACAGCGCGTCGCGCAGCCCGGCTTGCATGCGGTCGTGATCGACGCCGGCGAAGACTGCGCCGAGGCGTGGATCCCCAACCATCTTCGGCAGAGCCATCTCCACCGCGGCATCGAGGGTGGAATCCCCTCCAAGACGGTCGATCAGACTGCGGCTGGGCGCTGGCGACGGGCTACGCGCCGCCACAGCTTCTTCGGCCTTGGCTTGTGGCGCGGGTTCCTCGGGCGCGGGAGCGACGCCGGTCGCGTCCTGCACGCCGCCGCCCGCGAAGATCATCTCAAGACGATCGATGATCGCGCTGTCATCCCCCTCAGGCTCGACGCCCGTGGACGCAAGGCTGTCGATCAGGGACCTGATCAGGTCGACCGTGTCCAGGATCGCCGAAACGGCGGTCGGCGTAACGGCCACCTCTCCGTCTCGGAAGCCGCCCAGGACGTTCTCGGCGGAGTGGGCGACCGTCTGCAGGCGCTGAAGACCCAGAAACCCGCACGTGCCCTTGATGGTGTGGATGAGACGGAACACCTCGCCCAGGGATGCGGGGTCGTCGGGACAGGCCTCGAAGCGCACGAGTTCGCTGTCGAGCGCCTCGAGACCTTCGCGGGTCTCCGCAATGAAGTCGCTTACCAGATCGTCGACCGGATCGCTCAACGGCGTCTCCCGAAGTCATGCGGCGTACCGCGTGTTCGGCGCCAATCGACCGCAATGAGATTAATGCGAAATTAAAGGCGGTGCTTATTTTAAGTTGTACGCCAGCATTCATCATCTAATTGTATGTATAATGAAAATATAAATCGTAAACGACGACACTATTCGCTTACACACCTCGGGCAATCCCACACCTAAGCAGCTACTTAAATACCCATATAGGGAAATTATTACCCCGGCGACACCGGTCGCACGCCCACTCGGCTCGGTCTGGATACTTTTTGTTAGCAGATAAAAATCGATATCGACTCGACAATTACACTGTTCGCATAACCGCGCTGAAGAGGGCAAGATGCCGGTCAACAAGTCAATGAACGTGCTCGTCGTCGACGACTATACAACCATGATCCGGATCGTCCGCGGTCTCCTGGAGCAACTCGGCTTCAACAATATAGATACCGCGGTGGATGGCCCTTCGGCCTTAGAGCAGATACGCCACAAGGACTATGGGCTGATCCTGTCGGACTGGAACATGACCCCGATGACGGGGTACGAATTGCTTAAGGCAGTCCGCGCGGATCAGCGCACGAAGGCGACCCCCTTCGTCATGGTTACTGCCGAAGCCAAGGCGGAAAACATTGTCGCCGCGCGCAACGCAGGCGTGAACAACTACATCATCAAGCCCTTCACCCTGGCCGTGCTCAAGCAGAAGCTAACGGCGGTTCTTGGAGAGCTCTGACATGGGCGATCCTGAAGCGCACCGCGCCCTCGAGGCCATTCGCACTGAGATCGACGGCGCGGCGAACGTCATTCTCACCGAGGCGGAAGCGTCGCTCCGTTCCCTCGCCGGCGCCCGGCAGGGCGTCGAACCCTCGCTGGCTGAACTCGAAGGTTCCCTCGGCAGAATCCTGCAAGCGTGCGCATTCCACGACATTGTGGGCCAGCGGCTCGCCGAACTGCGTCGCATGCTGAGCACGCCCGACGCGGCCCTGGCGCGCGATCCTCTCCTGAATGGCCCAGCCCTGCCTGGCGAGGGCCTGGACCAGGCTGCGATTGACGCGCTGCTCCAGGGCGGCGCGCGGTAACGGGGGGTGGTCGGGCATGATCCTGCAGCCTTCCGGCCGGCTCAATCTGCGCAAGACACGCATCCTGCTGGTCGACGACAATCCCCACTCGCTCGATCTCGTACTCCAAGTGCTGCTGGGCTTTCGCGTGCCTCAGCCCCGCTGTTGCGCCTCGGCGGAGGAGTCACGCGGCCTGCTGGAGTTCGAATCGTTCGACCTGATCCTGGCCGATTGTGAGATGCCCAACGAGGACGGGCTGTCGCTGACCCGCTACGTGCGCTCCCGGCGCGACCAGCTCAATTTCACCGCTCCCATCGTCCTCATGAGCGGCTCCACCTCGTTCCAGAGAATTTCCGCGGCGCGCGACGCGGGGGCCAACATGGTGGTCCGAAAGCCAATCTCGCCGGGCGTGCTGATGGATCGCATCCTTTGGCTCGCAAGGGTTTCGCGTCCCTTCATCACCAGCGACGCCTATTGCGGGCCGGACAGGCGCTTCAAGAGCCATATCCTGCCGCCAGGTGTGGAGGAGCGCCGCGCCGAAGCGCTGGCCCTGACCGCCAGCCCCGAGCGCGCCCTGTCGCAAACCGAAGTCGATTCATTGTTCGGGTGACAACCTCCATGGCGGCTCCGCAAGCGTTCATTCCAAGAAACCGCCTGGCCGCCGCGCTGGCCGGCTCCCACGGCGACGCGCCTGCGGATCTGGTCGCTGAGGCCAACCGCCTCGTGGCCGAAAAGAGCAATACGATCCGGGCATTCGTCACCGAGGCGGTCGCTCGCATCGTCGCGCAGGAGCGGTGTGACGACGATGTCCTGTTCGCCCGCTGCGATAGCCTGAGCGGAGAGGCGCTCGACGTCGCCGATGTCGCTGCCGCGGCCGGTCTTGAAGCGGCTGGCGAGATCGCGCGCGGAATCGCCGTCGCGGTTCAGGCCCTCCGGGAAAGCGGCGCGTGGCGGCCGGAAGCGGTGCGCCTGCACATCGCCGCTCTGCGGGCGATCGGGACCAGCGAGGCGACCAGCGCACAAGCCGCCTCCACCCTGCTGGCGGAGTTGTGTGCGCTTCGCGCAACCTTTGGCGCGGCGGAATAGGCGCGGGCGCGAGCGGATCAGACGGCCTGTAAGCCGGGTTCTGTGCCCTCGGCCGAGGCCGAGGCGACGATCATTCCTCTGGACCGGCCGTTGCCGACCGGTTCTCGCGACCTACCCGGACCGCTCGGCCCGGCGACGGGCCTACCTCCAGCCGAGGCCGGAGGCGCGCGATCCCTATTCGGTCTTGCTCCAGGCGGGGCTTACCATGCCGTCCCTGTCACCAGGAACGCGGTGGGCTCTTACCCCACCCTTTCACCCTTACCTGCGGCCGAAGCCGCGGGCGGTTTGCTTTCTGTGGCGCTATCCCTGGGGTCACCCCCGGCGGGCGTTACCCGCCGCCTTGTCGCCGTGGAGCCCGGACTTTCCTCGACGCGCATGCGCGCCGCGACCGCCCGGCCGTCTGATCCGGGCGCAAAGTGGCGTCCAAACCCGGGAAAATCAAATCCTACCAGAGGCGGACCCGCTGCTCCGGCGCGACATAGAGCTTGTCGCCGGGCTTGACGTTGAAGGCCGCGTACCAGGCGTCGACGTTGCGGACGACAGCATTCACCCGCGCCTCGGGCGGGGAGTGCGGATCGCTGATCAGCTGGCGGCGCAGCGCATCGGGACGGCTCTTGGCGCGCCAGACCTGGGCCCAGCCCAGGAACACGCGCTGGTCGCCGGTCAGGCCGTCGATGACCGGCGCGGGCCTGCCGTGCAGGGAGGCGTGGTAGGCGTCGAGCGCAAGCAGCAAACCGCCCAGGTCGGCGATGTTCTCGCCCATGGTCAGCTTACCGTCGATGTGCGCGCCCGGCAGGGGCTCGAAGGCGGAATACTGCTCGCCCAGGTGATCGGCCCGCGCCTGGAACGCCGCGCCGTCGGCCGGTCCCCACCAGTCGATCAACCTGCCCATGCCGTCGGACTTCCTGCCCTGGTCGTCGAAGCCGTGGGTCATCTCGTGGCCGATCACGCCCCCGATGCCGCCGTAGTTGATCGCCGGGTCGGCGTTGGCGTCGAAGAAGGGCGCCTGCAGGATCGCGGCGGGGATGGTGATCTGGTTCTGCTGAGCGTTGTAGGAGGCGTTGACCGTCTGCGGGCTCATGCCCGGACGATTGTCGCGGCCGCCGGGGCGGCGCAGGCGCTCGACCTGGCGCTCCCAGGCGACCTGACGCAGGCGCTCCATGTCGCCGTAGAGGTCGTCGGCCTTGATATCGATGCGCCGGCCGCGCTCGGCGGTCGGGAAGGCGATCTTGACCTTCATCTTGTCGAGCTTGTCGAGCGCCTTGGCCCGCGTCTCCGGCGTCATCCAGGCCACGTGCTCGATGCGGTTCTTCAGCGCCGCCTTGATGTCTGAGACCAAGGCCTCGGCCTTGGCGCGGGCGTCCTCGGAGAAATAGCGCTTCAGATAGATGCGGCCCAGCTCCCCGCCGAACACGCCGTTGACGGCGCCCACGCCCTGCTTCCAGCGCTCCTGCTCCTCGGTGACCCCGGCCAGCGCCTTGGAACGGAACTCGAAGCGCGCCTCGGTGAAGGCCTTGGGCAGGTAGGGCGAGGCCGCGTCGGCGATGCGGAACGCCTCCCAGGCCTTGAGCGTCTCCAGCGGGGTCTCGGCATAGATGGCCGCGAACTTGGGAAGCGCGGTGTTGTCGGTCGCGATCACGCGGGTGACGTCGCCAAGGCCCGAACTCGCGAAATAGGCCGGCCAGTCGAAGCCCGGCGCGTATTTGGGCAGGTCGGCCACGTTCATGGGATTGTAGGTGCGGTCGCGGTTGCGCGACTCCGCCCGCGTCCAGGTCGCGCCGGCCAGGCGTGTCTCGAAAGCGACAATGGCCTTGGCCGAGCCTTCGGGATCGGCCCAGCCCGACAGTTTCAGCAGCTTGGCGACATAGGCCTCGTAGGCCGCCTTCTGCGCCGCAAAGTCGGCCGACAGATAGTATTCGCGGTTGCCCGCGCCGAGGCCGCCGGTCGACAGCGACACCGCCCGCTTTTCCGGGTCCTTGGCGTCGTTGCCGATGCGAAGACTGAACAGCGCCCCTCCGAAGCCGTGGCGGGCGCCCATGAAGTTGACGAACTCGGCCTTGGACTTGATCGCGCGGATGCCATCCAGCTCCTGGGCCAGGGGCGCGGCCCCACGCTTCTCGATGGCGCCGGTGTCCATGTAAGCGCGGTAGAGGTCGGCGATCTTCTGCTCGTCGGCGTCGGGGCCGGGATGAGCGACCTCTTCGTCGATGATCGAGCGCAGGCGCTGCTGCGACAGGTTCGACAGGCCGTCGAACATGCCGACGCGGGCGCGGTCGGCCGGGAGCTCCAGCGTGTCGATGTAGGTCCCGTTGGCGTAGCGGTAGAAATCGTCGCCCGGCTTCACCCGCGCGTCCTGCCCCTTCACATCGAAGCCCCAGGCGCCGTAGCGCGGCGCTTCAGGCGCTGCGGTGGCCGCGCCTTGCAGGCAGACGGCGGCGACCGCGACGGTCGCGAGAAGACGGACGATGTTCATGGCTTGCCTTCGAATGCCCCCCGGCGCACGAGGGCGCCCCACTCAGGCTCAAACGCGGCGGGCTCTTCGACCCGTCGCCGCGTCTGGAAACCGTCATCGACCTCGGCTAGGCGAGCGCCGTGGAACGGCAGAGCCTGTTCTGCGCTTCCCTGCCACCGAGACGCGGAGACATTGCATGATCCGGCGCCTGCTCCTGTCGCTGCTGTTCCTCGTCCTGGCCGGGCCGGCGCTCGCAGACGATCCGGAATCCGCCCCCGCAAAGCCGGACCAGTCCTGGGCCATCCATCTGCAGTCCACAGTGGTCTGGCAGGGCCACCCCAGCTTCACCTCGCCCTATCGCGGGCCGAACAGCATGGATCCCGCCGCGCGCGGCGACGAAACCTTCGACCTGACCCTCTACGCCGGCCTGCGGCTGGGGCCGCGCACCGAGATCTGGATCAACCCCGAGGTCGACCAGGGCTTCGGCCTGTCGAACACCCTGGGCGCGGCCGCATTCCCCTCGGGCGAAGCCTACAAGGTCGGCAAGAGCGACCCCTATCTGCGGCTGCAGCGCCTGTTCGTCCGCCACACCATCGACCTCGGCGGACCTGCGCAGAAGATCGAGGCCGACCAGAACCAGCTCGGCGGAAGCCAGGCGGCCGACCGCATCGTGCTGACCGCGGGCAAGTTTTCGGTCGGCGATGTGTTCGACACCAACAAATACGCCCACGATCCTCGCGGCGACTTCCTGAACTGGGCGATCATCGATACCGGGACCTTCGACTACGCCGCTGACGCCTGGGGCTATTCCGCGGGCGCTTCCGCCGAGTGGTACGCCGGGCGCTGGACCCTGCGCGGCGGGGTGTTCGACCTGTCGATCGTGCCCAACTCCACGCGGCTGGACCCTAAGTTCGCGCAGTTCCAGACCATCGCCGAGATCGAGCGCCGCTTCGGCCCGGAGGATCGCGAGGGCAAGCTGAAGCTGACCGGCTTCATCACCCGCGGGCGCATGGGCCGCTTCGACGACGCCGTGGCCCTGGCCGCCGCCACGAGCCAACCGGCTGACGTGGCCCTGGTGCGCCACTACGGCTCGCGCGCGGGCCTGGGCGCCAGCCTGGAAGAGCCGCTGTCCGACGATCTGGGCCTGTTCGTGCGCGCCGGGTGGGCCCAAGGCGACAAGGAGCCCTACGAGTTCTCCGACATCGACCGCACCGTCGCCGCCGGCCTGTCCTTCAACGGCAAGCGCTGGGGCCGGCCAGATGACGCCTTCGCTGTTGGCGGCGTGGTCAACGGCATATCCAAGGCGCACCAAGCCTATCTGGACGCGGGCGGCTTGGGGATTCTGGTCGGCGATGGGCGGCTGCCCCATCCGGGCGCGGAGGCGGCGTTCGAGACCTGGTACAGCGCCGCGGCGACCAAGCGCGTTAAGGTCAGCGCCGACTATCAGTTCATCGACCACCCCGCCTACAACCGCGACCGCGGACCGGTCTCGGTGTTCGGCCTGAGGCTGCATCTGCAGAACTGAGCCGGGAACGGGGCCAAAGCGCGGGCGTTCTGATCCCCGATCGGTCGGGGAATGCAGGAGACACGACATGCGCCCCATCCGCCTCTCTATCCTCGCCCTGTCGGCCGCCGCGCTCGCCTGCGCCGGGACCGCGTCAGCCGCGACGCCCAAGGCGAGCGAGTGGATCGACATCTCCATCGACCACATCTCCGGCGCCGACGCCTCTTCGAGCGACTGCACGGTCAGGGGCTGGGTCGTGACCGTGCGCGACGGGGCCCGCTATCAGCCGGGTTCGGCGATCCTGCTGAGCGTGCCCTGCGCCGCCACGGGCGTGCCGCAGGGCGGCGACGTGTCGGGCTCGGACCTGGCCGCCAACGGCAAGTCCAAGAACGCCTCGGTCAGGCTCGACAGCACCGGCAAGGTGGTGGCCTACACCCCGTTCGACACGGCGACCGACCCTACGAAGTAAGGCTCAGCGCGTCGCGCACCGCTTGGGCCACGCCCGCGAACACCTGGGCGGTCGAGCCCTGGCGGTCGGTCGCCACCAGCGGCCGGCCCGCGTCCGCGCCCTTACGCAGGTCCATGTCGAGGGGGATTTCCCCCAGGAATTTCACGCCCAGGCGTTCGGCCTCCGCCTTGGCGCCGCCGCGGCCGAAGATCGGGATCGGCTCGCCGGTCGAGGGATCGGGGAAGAAGGCCATGTTCTCGACCAGGCCCAGCACGGGCGCGCCCACCTTCTCGAACATGCGCACGCCACGCCGTGCATCGGCCAGGGCCACCTCCTGCGGCGTGGAGACGATCACCGCGCCGTCGAGCACGGTCCGCTGCACCAGGGTCAGCTGCACGTCGCCGGTGCCGGGCGGCAGATCCACCACCAGGATATCAAGCGGCGCATCCTCGGTTCCCCAGCGCGTCTCGCCCAGCATCTGGCCCAGCGCCTGCGACGCCATCGGTCCGCGCCAGACCATGGCCTGGTCGGGATCGACCAGCAGGCCGATCGACATGGCTTTGAGACCCCACGCGTCCTTGGGGACCATCTTCTTGTCCGGCCCGTACTCGGGCGCGCCCGACAGCCCCAGCATGGTCGGCGCCGAGGGGCCGTAGACGTCCGCGTCCAGCAAGCCCACGCGCAAGCCCAGGCCCGCGAGCGCACAGGCCAGGTTCACGGCCACCGTCGACTTGCCGACCCCACCCTTGCCGCTGGCCACGGCGATGACCTTGCGCACGTGATCGGGCCGCCCCTGCGGCACGGGGGCCTTGGGCCGCCCCTGCTCCACCGCTTCGCTGGAGAGCTTGGCGCCGCGCGAGACGGTGCGGGCCGGCGCGCTCTCGGCGGTCAAGACCACCTGCGCCTGCGCCACGCCCGGCACGGCCTTCAGCGCCTCTTCGGCCGCCTTGCGCACTGAGGCGTAGGCTTCCGCGTCGCCGCGCGGGACCTCCAGCATGAAGCCCGCGCGCCCGGCGCCCAGCACCAGGCCTCGCACCAGGCCCGCACTGTTCAGCCCCTGGCCGGTCTTCGGGTCGATCACCCGCTCCAGGGCGGCGAGCACTGCGTCGCGGTCGGGGGTCTGGGCGGTCGGATCGGGCATCTGCGTCCTTGATCGGGAAGGCGGGCGCGCCTCATATCCGAGCCTGAGCGCCCGAACACAAGACCGTGGCGCAGAAGCGGACCCTTATCCCCTGCCCGAACGCCCCGCCCCTCCCCCCGCCCTGGCCGACGACGGCGCGCCCGTGCGCCTGATCGCCGGACCCACCGCCAGCGGCAAGTCGGCCGTGGCGCTGGAGCTGGCGCGGCGCATTGGCGGCGTGGTCGTCAACGCCGATGCGCTGCAGCTCTACGCCGACCTCCGCATCCTGACGGCTCGCCCCTCCGCCGAGGAGGAGGCCCAGGCCCCGCACCGGCTCTATGGCGTGGCCGACGCCGCCGACGGCTGGTCCGTCGGTCGGTGGCTCGAGGCGGCTCAGGCGGTGCTGGCCGAAGCCGGAGCCGATGGGCGTCCCGCCGTTGTGGTGGGTGGCACGGGCCTGTACTTCCGCGCCCTGACCCAAGGCCTCGCCGACGTTCCCGCCATACCCGCCGCTGCGCGCGAAGAGGCGGAAGCTCGCTTCGCCCGTGAAGGCGAGGCGGCGTTCCGCGCCGCCCTGGCCGAGCGCGATCCAGCCGCGGCCGAGCGCATCTTCCCCGGTGATCGCCAGCGGTTGGTGCGCGCCTTCGAGGTCGCGCTGGCCACCGGCAAGCCGCTCAGCGCCTGGCAGGCCGAGACCGCGCCGACCCTGGCGGCCGAAGATTGGTCCGCCGTGGTGCTGGAGCCGCCGCGCGAGACCCTCTACGCCCGTTGCGACCGGCGGCTGGAGGCCATGCTCGATGAGGGCGCCCTCGCCGAGGTGGAGGCGCTCATGGCGCGCGGCCTCGATCCCGCGCTTCCCGCGATGAAGGCCACCGGCCTGCGCGAACTGGCCGGATTCCTGCGAGGCGAATGGTCGCGGGAGGAGGCCATCGAAGCCGCCCAGCGTGAGACCCGGCGCTACGCAAAGCGCCAGCTCACTTGGCTTCGCAACCAGACGCCGACGTGGCCAAGGCTCAGCTCGACCTAGATCCCCTGTTACGCCACAGGGGTTGCACAATTCGACGAGTGTGTTCAGTTGCGCGCCGCTCTATTTTCCTTGTGGGGGATTCCTATGATTGTCGCCGCGCTTCTGTCCCTGGTCCTGGCCGCCGATCCCGCCGCGCCCGCGCCCGCTGCTGCGCCCGCCGCCGCGCCGGCTCCGGCCGCCAAGCCCAAGGGCGACATGAAGGATCCCAACCGCATCATCTGCCGCCGCGAAGAGCTCGTGGGCAGCCACCGTCCGCAGAAGACCTGCATGACCAAGCACGAGTGGGACGTGGCTGAAGAGCAGAGCCGCACCGTGCTGAAGGACGGCGGCACCCAAGCCATCGCCAAGCCGCTCGACTTCGGCGGCGTGAAGTAAGACGCCTGCGGCGGTCCGAAGGGTGCTTCGGACCGCCTCTCGCGCCTCGGATTGCGAGGCGGATATCTGCCATTTGGCAACATTAACTAATCGTCACGTTTGCACGTGGGGATTGGCGATCCCGCGCGCGTGTGGTCCACTTTAAGCTGCTCAATCTGTGGGGAAACCTCATGATCATCGCCGCCCTGCTCGCCCTGGCCCTCACCGCTGATCCGTCCGCCGCTCCGGCGCCGGCCGCCGCGCCGAAGCCCGCGGCCAAGTCGGACTTCAAAGACCCCAATCGCATCATCTGCCGTCGCGAAGAGCTCGTGGGCAGCCACCGTCCGCAGAAGATCTGCATGACCAAGCACGAGTGGGACGTGGCCGAAGAGCAGAGCCGCTCCACCTTGAAGGACGGCGGCATCCAGGCCGTCGAGCGTCCGTTCGATCCGGCCAACGCCGCGCCGACCGGCGGTCTCGTGGGCGGTCCGCGCTGACCGGTCCGGTCACGCCAAGCCTTTAAATCGGCTCGTCTTGCGCCTATATTCCCAGCGTCCGGTCTCGGCCGGACTATGGAGATAAACGCGCGCGAAATAAGCGGACCGGACCCGGGTGCGATTCCCGGCGGCTCCACCAATCCTTCCTCCGCGTTATCGGCGGAAAGCTTGGGGCCGATCAGCATCGACGGACGTGTAAAGGCGTTGCTTTCTCTCGGCTTGGCCCACCGTTTCGGGCCTTTAACTAACTGCGAACGATAACTTCGCTCAAGAGTACGCCCTGGCCGCGTAATGCGGTTCGGACGTTCTCGCGCCTACAACTCCTAGGGTCTTAGCAGCCCTAGGCGGGGTCCGAGGGGAACCTTGCAACAGAATCCCCTCACTTCCTCTTCCCGCTCCAGATTTGCTCACCAGGCCGCGCGGCCGCGTCATCTTGGGACGCACGCGCGTTTGCGCATTGACAGCGGCCCGCAACGGACCTCAATCCGCACGCTGTCGCTTTGCCGATGAGCGCTCGCGCGTTAAAATCGGCGGTCCGCTGGTTAAGAAGGTCAAATGTCCGAGGACAGTTTCCCCAAGGATGAGATGCACTACGACGCGCTGGCCCAGGAGGCTCTGCGCGGCGTGGTCAAGGCGGCGCTGAAGCGCGCGGCCGAGCCCGACGGCCTGCCGGGGGCGCATCACTTCTACATCACCTTCAAGTCCAAGGCGCCGGGCGTCAGCCTGCCCGCCGACCTGATCGAGAAGTACCCGGACGAGATGACCATCGTCCTGCAGCACCAGTACTGGGACTTGGCGCCGGGCGAGACCTTCTTCACGGTCATGCTCAAGTTCGGCGGGGAGCCCAAGCGGCTGTCAGCGCCCTATGCCGCAGTGACGCGTTTCTACGATCCCAGCGTTCAGTTCCTGTTGCAGTTCGAAGCGCCGGAGCCGGAACTGGTTGAAGCGGAAGAACCGGAAGCGGCTGAAGACGCCGCCCCCGCCGCGGAAGAGCCCGCGCACGACACCCCCAAGATCGTCTCCCTGGACCAGTTCCGGAAGAAGTAGGTCCCGCGCCGCATAGCGAGGGTCTTCAAAATCGCGCCCGATCCGTCCTAAGCTCCTTCGCGTCGGTTGCGAGGGGCGTCATGGGGCGTTTGCTGCTTTCCATCGGCATGGCGATGACGCTGGCCTGTGCGTGGGCAGGCAGCGCCTGCGCCCAGGCGCGCAACAGCGACTTCTCCGACTGGGCGGTGGTGGTGATCGCCGGCGACTGGCGCTCGCACGCGGGCGGCGACACCGAAGCCTTCGACAACACCCGCCGTGACGTTTCCGCAGCCCTGGTCAAGGCCGGCTTCCGCTCCGAGAACCTGGTGCAGTTCTCGCTCAGGCCCCCCAAGCCCGGGGATGATCCGGCCATCGTCACTGACCCTCAGCATGTGCTCGACGGCTTCGAGCGCGTGGCCAACAAGGCGCCGTCCGGCTGCCTGTTCTACATCTCCTCGCACGGCTCGCCCGAGGGCGCGGTGTTCGGCCCGACCGCGGTGCTCAGGCCCATGGCGCTGGGCAAGATCCTGGACTCACTGTGCCCCGGCAAGCCGACGGTGGCGGTGATCTCGGCCTGCTATTCCGGCGTCTTCGTCGATCCGCTGGCTGCGCCGAACCGCCTGATCATGACCGCCGCGCGGCCGGATCGCTCCTCGTTCGGGTGCAGCGACAAGGACCGCTATCCCTATTTCGACGCCTGCGTTCTGCAGAGTTTTCCGCAATCGACGGATTTCGTGGTGCTTTCGCGGCGAGCCAAGGCCTGCGTGGACAAGCGCGAGACCGACGAACACCTGCAGCCCGCGTCGGAGCCGCAGACCTACATCGGCGCAGAGGCCAAGGTGTGGGCGCCGTTCATGCGATTCGCCAGCCACTGAGGCCGGCGACGGGGACAGCGCCGAAACCGGCGCTTAGGGGGACTGATGGGACCGTTCAGGAAGGCGCTTTGCGCCGCAGCCATGCTGGCCCTGGCCTTCGCGCCGGCCACCGCCCAGGTTCCGCCCGCCGCCCGCGCCAAGGCTCCGACCCCGGTCGAGGCGTCCGCCGCGCCGCGCCCCGGCGGCCCGTTGGCGCCCGGCCAGCCCATCCCGCAGGCCGAGCTCGAAGCCTTCGTCGACGGGGTGGTCCGCGACGCCATGGCCACCGAGCACATCGCCGGGGTGGAAGTCTCCATCGTCCAGAACGGCAAGGTCGTGCTGCTGAAGGGCTACGGCTTCGCAAGCCTGAACCCCTCGCGCCCGGTCGATCCCAGCCGCACCCTGTTCCGCATCGGCTCGCTGTCCAAGACCTTCACCTGGATCGCGCTGATGAACGCGGCCGATCAGGGCCGCATCAAACTCGACCGGCCGATCAACGATTATCTGGCGCCGAACCAGCGCGTGCCCGACCAGGGCTTTGACCACCCAATCAAGGTCGTGGACCTGATGGACCACACACCGGGCTTCGAAGACACCGCGCTGGGCCACCTGTTCGTCGAGAAGCCCGAGCGCATCGAGGCGCCGGACGTCTATATCGTGAAGCACCGCCCGCGGCGCGTGCGCGAGCCCGGCCAGTTCGCGACCTATTCAAACTATGGCGTGGCGCTGGCGATGCAGGCGCTGATCCGCGACGCGAAAGCCGACTATCCGAGCCTGATCGAGCGCGAGATCACCGGCCCGCTCGGCATGAGTCGCACCACCTTCCGCGAGCCCTACCCCGCCCGCGCCGGCCTGCCCGCGCCGATGCCCGCGAACCTTTCGGCCGATCGGTCCAGCGGCTTCCATTGGAATGGCTCGGGCTTCACGCCGCTGAAGTACGAGTACGCCACCCAGATCGCCGGCGTCGGCAACGCCTCGACCACCGCCGAGGACATGAGCCGCTACATGCTCATGCAGTTGAACGGCGGCTCGCTGGACGGGACCACCGTCTACAGCCCGGCCACCGCCCAGGCCTTCCGCACGCCGCTGCTGAAGGTCCCGGAGGGTGTCAACGGCTGGGCGCACGGCTTCATGATGACCAGCCTTCCCGGCGGCTATATGGCTTACGGCCACGGCGGCGCCCTGCTCGACTACTTCACCGAGATGATGCTGGTGCATCCGCTGAACCTCGGCGTGTTCGTCACCACCAACACCGACACGGGCCGGCCCCTCAGCGAACGCCTGCCGGCTCTGATCGTCGAGCATTTCTACGCCCACCCGCCGGCCTTGCATCGCCAAGGCGACCCGGACCTGGTCAAGCACGCCAAGCTCTACGCGGGTGAGTATCTGACGACCCGGCGCGCCTATTCGGGCCTGGAGAAGCTAGTCGGGCTGGTGCAGGGCCCCGCCAAGGTCTCGGTCGCGCCGGATGGCTACCTGTGGGTCTTCGGTGCGGGCGGCGCGCCCAGCCAGTGGGTCCCCGAGGGCGCGCCGGGCCGTTTCCGCTCGGCGGAGGGCGAGCGGGTCATGACCTTCAGGCTCGACGCCAAGGGCCGCGCCGTCAGCTTCAACGGCGCCTCGGGCACCCAGACCTTCGAGCGCATCGGCGCACTTTATTCCGCAGGCACTCTGCAGTTCTGGGCCGCCCTGGCCCTGATCGCGGCGCTGGCGACGGTGATCGGCGCATTCACCCGCCTCGGCCGCGACGTGCGCCCGACCCAGTTCCAGGCCCTGTCGAGCCTCATCGGTCTGGGGACCGGCGTGCTGTGGCTGCTCAGCTTCCTGTTTTTCGCCCTGTTCGGCCGCTCGGCCGCGAACGTGGAGAACGTGATCTACCATTGGCCCGGCGCGAACCTGATCCTGGCCTCGACCTTGGCGCTCTTCGCCACCTTCGGATCGGTGATGATGCTGCTCCTGCTGGTCCCGGCCTGGCGCAACGCCGACCGGCGCACCGACGGCGGCTGGACCGTGTGGAGGAAGCTGCGCCAGAGCCTGGGGGCGGTGGTCTTCACCGTCTTCGGGGTGCTCCTGGCCTTCTGGGGCGCCTTGATCCCCTGGAGCTAGGCGGGCTTCCGTGGCTCCACGCGGATCATGATCCGCTCCCGCTCGCCCGGATTTCGCTCGACCAGCAGGCGCGAGACCTGGGCGTCGTCGTGGAAGACATAGCCCTTGATGGCGTCCAGCAGGGCCTTTGCGAGATTGTCGAGGTCCATCCACGGCGGGTCGCCGACGTGCTCCATGCGGATTTCGACCGAGAACTCGCCCCAGCTCGGCCGCGCCCCGCGCCACTCCTTGCGGAAGAACTCGTAGACCAGGGGCTTGTAGTAGCGGGCCTGGGTCGTCAGGCCATCGATCACCACTTCGATCACCCCGCCCGGCGCCTCGCGCGCCCGCACCTTGCCCGAGACGGTCCAGCCGGCTTCGCTCACGTGCTATATCCGCCGCCGTAGAGTTCCGCGGGGGCGTTCATGGGTGGTCCTTTCGATTGGCTGGCGGCCTTGTTCGGGCGCAAGCGCGTGGTACACCGCGCCCCCAATTCCTACTCCCAGCCGCCGAGCCCCGCCATGCCCACGACCCGCACCGAAACCGACACCTTCGGCCCGATCGAGGTCGCGTCCGACCGCTATTGGGGGGCGCAGGCGCAGCGCTCGCTCGGCAACTTCAAGATCGGCTGGGAGAAGCAGCCCCTGCCCGTCGTGCGGGCGCTGGGCATCGTCAAGCGCGCGGCGGCCGAGACCAACATGGCGCTGGGCCGGCTCGATCCGAAGATCGGCGCCGCCATCGTGCAGGCCGCCAATGAGGTCATCGAGGGCAAGCTGAACGATCACTTCCCGCTGGTGGTCTGGCAGACCGGCTCCGGCACCCAGTCGAACATGAACGCCAACGAGGTGATCTCGAACCGCGCCATCGAGATCCTGGGCGGGGAGATGGGCTCCAAGAAGCCGGTCCACCCCAACGACCACGTCAACATGAGCCAGTCGTCGAACGACACCTATCCGACGGCCATGCACATCGCCTGCGCGGAGGAGACCGTCCGCCGGCTGCTTCCGGCGCTGAAGCACCTGCACCAAGCCCTGGCCGCCAAGGCCGCCGCCTGGAAGGACATCATCAAGATCGGCCGCACCCACACCCAGGACGCCACGCCGCTGACGCTGGGCCAGGAGTTCTCGGGCTACGCGACCCAGGTCGAGAACGGGATCAAGCGCATCGAGATGACCCTGCCGATGCTGATGCAGCTGGCCCAGGGCGGCACGGCGGTCGGCACCGGCCTGAACGCGCCGGTCGGGTTCGCCGAGCGGGTGGCGGCCAAGATCGCCGAGATCAGCGGCCTGCCCTTCACATCGGCGCCCAACAAGTTCGAGGCCCTGGCCGCGCACGACGCCATGGTCTTCACACATGGGGCCATCAACACGGTCGCCGTCAGCCTGTTCAAGATCGCCAACGACATCCGCTTCCTGGGCTCGGGCCCGCGCTCGGGCCTGGGTGAGCTGGCCCTGCCGGAGAACGAGCCGGGCTCCTCGATCATGCCGGGCAAGGTCAACCCGACCCAGTGCGAGGCCCTGACGCAGGTCTGCGCCCAGGTGTTCGGCAACAACACCACCCTGACCGTCGCCGGCAGCCAGGGCCACTTCGAGCTGAACGTCTTCAACCCGGTGATGGCCTACAACTTCCTGCAGTCGGTGCGCCTGCTGGCCGACGCGGCGGTCAGCTTCACCGACAACTGCGTGGTCGGCATCGAGCCCCGCCTGGAAAACATCCAGCACGCACTCGAACGTTCCTTGATGCTGGTCACCGCGCTCGCCCCCAAGATCGGCTACGATAACGCCGCCAAGATCGCCAAGACCGCCCACAAGAACGGCACGACGCTCCGCGAAGAGGCGGTCGGCGGCGGCTACGTGACCAACGAAGAATTCGATGCCCTGGTGCGGCCGGAGAAGATGATCTCGCCGGGCTGAGGTCCGCCGTGAACTCAGTGTCGCTGGACCTGGACCGTGACGGCGCCCAGCGCTACGAGGCGGTGCTGAATGAGCCGACGCTGGAGCTCCTGTGTAGTCTGGCCGACGCCAATCTCGCCAAGCGTCCCGGCGCGCGGCTTTTCGGCGCCGAAGCCTTGCGTCCCCTGCTGGCTCCCAACGGTCTGATCGGCGCGCTGGCCGCCCCGCGCCTTGGGCGGGCCGTCAGGGCCGTGCGCGCCGTCGTCTTCGACAAGAGCGAGGTCAACAACTGGGCCGTGGCCTGGCACCAGGACCGCACCATCGCGGTCGAAGCCCGCCGCGACGTCGAGGGTTTCGGTCCGTGGTCGACCAAGGCCGGCGTGACGCACGTAGCCCCGCCCTTCGCGCTGCTGGAACGCATGCTGACGCTGCGCATCCATCTCGACCCCTGCCCCGTCGACAATGCGCCCTTGCTGATCGCTCCCGGCTCGCATCTGCTCGGCCGGGTCGCCGCCTCGGAGGCCGCGGGCCAGGCGGAGCGCCTGGGATCCGCCGTCTGCCTTGCAGGCCCCGGAGACGTCTGGGTCTACGCCACGCCGATCCTGCACGCCTCCGACCGCGCCGCTCAGCCCCGACGGCGCCGCGTCCTTCAGGTCGACTTCTCCGCCGATGCGCTTCCCGGCGGGTTGGCTTGGCTGGGGGTCTGACCTTCAGGCGGGCGACGGTTCACCCCCGGCCGCCGATCAGGCGCACGGCGTCCTTGAAGGCGACGACGTGCACCACGGCGTGGCTCTCGTCTTCGACTTCCAATCTCTGATCCATATCGACCTCGCCCCGCAGCACGTCCTGGGCGATGAGAAAACGCGCCTCCTTGAGGGCGATGGCTGGAATCTGGGCAGGATCTTCCACCCATTTGCCCTCCGGATCGAGCAGTCGACCCGGACCATCCAGCAGATGAAAATAATACCTGGCCACGGCGGCGCGATCCTGCGACGTGGGTTTAACCTATGCTATACATAGCACTACCAACGCAGATTAGCGTCGGCAAATAACCCATGCGCTAGCCACGACCTCATGGCAGTCGGAAAGTCATCAGAAGCGCACTCGCTCAAAACGTTCGTCAACCGCCTTCGGCTGCATTCCACACTGGCGGAGCGTGACGTCCAGGCCCTGATCGAACTGCCGTGGAAATTTATCAGCCGGTCGCAGAACACCCAACTGGTTCGCGTGGGAGACCTCACCGGGCAGTGCATGGTGCTGGTCGAGGGCTTCGTTCATCGCTTCCGGATCACCGAAGAAGGCGAACGGCAGATTCTGACGATCTACGTTCCGGGCGACCCCATCAACTTCGAGCACCTCTACCTGCCCCTGGCCGATGACGGGCTCCAGGTGGCGAAGGACTGCACCCTGGCCTGTGTCGCGCAGAGGGACCTGCATGCCCTGTTGGCGGCGCATCCGGCCATCGCCGAAGCCGTCATGAGAGCGCTGCTGGTCGATGCATCGATCTTTCGTGAGTGGACCCTGAATGTGGGCCGACGCGACGCGCGGGCGAGGATCGCCCACCTGCTTTGCGAAATCTCGGTACGCCTTCGCGCCCAGGGCTTCGATTTCCAGAACACGCCGATCCCCCTCACACAGGACCAGATCGCCGACGCCACCGGGCTAACTCCGGTCCACGTCAACCGGACGCTGAAGGTGCTGAGCGCGGAAAGGCACGTTTCGCGGCGAGGCGCGCTGGTGATGCTGCCCGATCCCGAGGCCTTGCGCGCGGTCGCCGGGTTCGACGCGCGTTACCTTCATCTCAGTCCCTGGCCCAGGAATGATGAGCCGATCGCCTGAGCGGCGGCGCACTCAGGTCGGACTGTTACCCCGCTGCTGCGTTTCCGGCGCGAAAAGGCCGCCCGGCGCAAGCCGAGCGGCGTCTCGATTTTCCGCTAGGGGCGCTCAGGCGATCAGTGTTTTTCGCGCCACTGGGCCTTGGCTTCATCCTTCGTCAGGTTCAGGCGGACCTTGTCCTCGGTCACGCCCTCGACCCAGCTGACCGGGATCAGGTGGTGCTTGAAGCCCGAGCCCAGGTCCAGCTTGGCCAGCTCGATCTCGGTCCCGAGCACGTGGTCGACCTTGCCCACGTGGCCGCCGTCCGAGCCCACGACTTCCATGTGTTCGCGGATGCTGGTGGTGTCGATCATGAAGTATCCCTTCCTGGGTGAGAAACGCCGGGGATCGAGGCGCGGCGCGCCGACCCTTTCAGGGCGAACAACTGGCGCGGAGGGGCCAAGTTCCCGCGCCGCTGGACAGCGCGCGGCGCTGAGGCATGATCGAAGTACGGGAGACGGAGCCGATGGCCGAGATCATCAACCTGAACAAGGCGCGCAAGGCCAAGGCCAAGGCCGGCGACAAGACGCGGGCCGCCGAGAACCGCCTAGCCTTCGGCCGCAGCAAGGCCGACAAGCGCAAGGCCGAGGCCGAGAAGGCGCTGGCCGAGCGGCGCCTGGACGAGCACGAACGCGAGTAAGCGCAAGGTGGCTGACATACGGCCGTGCTAGGCTGCCCCCGCATCGAGGGAGGCCGTCATGCACAAGCATCGTTCCCGAGTGATTTTCGTCGGCGTGGCCTTAAGCCTATGCCTGGGGCTTCAGACCCCCGCCATGGCCGACGAACCCTATTACAGCGACTGGACCGAGTACTATTACAACGCCGGCGTGGACGCGCATTTCTACTACTCGCCGCGCTCGGTCTACCGGATCGACAATTTCCGCCAGGTCGAGTGGACCGACTCCAAGGACAAGGGCGCCGAGAAGATCACCTTCATCGTGCACATCGACTGCGCCCAGCACACCATCCAGTCGCGGATGGCCAAGCGCTACCGCTCTTCGGACAACGCCTACATCGGCCCAGTCATGCTGGCGGATAAGGCGCCGGTGGAGAGCGTCACGCCGGGCTCCATGGCCGACCGCCTGTTGCGCGCTGTCTGCTAGGCCTTTCGGCCGCGGATCATCAGCACCTGCCCGGTGACCACCAGGGCGATGCCGGCGAAGGCTTCCCAGCCCCAGCGGGCATGCTCGAACACCATCGACACGACCATGGCCAACAGGGGCGTCACCGCGCTGATGTAGGAGGCAAAGGTGTAGCCGCGCCGCTTGGCCAGCGCGAAGTAGAGCACGAAGGCCGTCACCGACCCGAACAGGCTGAGGTAGAGCAGCGAGGCGACATAGGGGACGGTCCACTGGAAGGTCCACCTGGAGCCCGAGACCAGCGCGGCGATCACAAGAAACGCCGTGCCGTAGGCCATGGCCCAGGCCGTGCCGGCGGTCAGCTTGGTCCCGGCCTCCTGCGCCTTGTGCGAGAAGTAGTTGCCGACGGCCGCCGCGCAGACGGCCGCGCCCGCGAAGCCCAGGCCCGCCCAGGCGCGCGCGTCCATGTGGGTGCGCTGCAGCTCAGCCCACGACACCACGCCCACGCCGGCGAGACCCAGCAGCGCCGCGATCCACACGGCAGGCGGCGCCTTCTGGCCGAGCGTCACGCGAAACAGCACCACGTTGAAGAAGGCGAGGCCCGCGAAGGCCACGGCCGCAACGGCCGAGGCGATGCGCTCCTCCGACAGATAGACCAGGGCATAGTTCAGGCCGAACACAAACAGCCCCTGCGTCGCCACGATCAGGTGCTGGCGCAGGCTCATGCGCATCGAGCGGCGAGAGACCAGACACCACCCGAACAGCAGGGCTGCGGCCAAGCCGAAGCGATAGACCACCGACACCACCGGCGCGACCGAACCCAGCTGCCAGGTGATGGCGAACCAGGTCGTGCCCCAGATCAGGCTGCAGGCGATCAGCGCGGTAAGGTCGAAGGGACTAAGCGGGCCGTGCGCCGCGCCCGACGCCGGCGCGGTGATTTTCGTCGCTTCCGCGGCGGCGGTGATCTCGGATTCGGAATTCATAATCATATAAAGATATCTTTATATCTTTATGCCAAGTGGAAAGTTGCGAACGGCAGACGTCGCGCGGCGCATAGCACCGCTTCTGGCACAGGCCGAATGACACCTCGTGTCAGGATTTTTCCGAAATCAGCCGGCGCGGGCGACGTTGGCGAGGATGGCCTCGGCGATGCGGTCGTAAAGCGCCGCGGGCAGGTCGTGGCCCATGCCCTCGATGATCATCAGTTGCGCGCCCGGCACACAGGCGGCGGTATCGCGCCCGCCCTCGACCGGCACCAGAGGATCCCGATCGCCATGGATCACCAGGGTCGGGGCCGTGATCCGGCGCACCCGCTCGCGGCGGTCTCCGGAGGCGTAGATCGCCGCCATCTGCCGGCCATAGCCGGCTCGGTCATAGGCGCGGTCCGCATCGGCCAGGACGCGGGCGCGGGTCTCGTCGTCGTCGGGCGGAAAGCCCGGGCTGCCGATGGTGCGCCAGACGCGAACGCCGTGCTCCGCGAAGGCCGTGCGGTCCGACGGCTTCGGCGCGGGCCCGGTCATCACCGCGATCGCCTCGGGCGTCGGCGGCGGCAGGTCCCAGCCGCCGGTGGTGGACATGATCGAGGTCAGGGTCTCGACCCGCTCCGGCGCCAGGAACGCCGTCTCCTGCGCGATCATCCCGCCCATCGAGGCCCCGACCAGATGCGCGCGCTCGATTTGCAGCGCATCCATGAGGCCAAGGGCGTCGCGCGCCATGTCGGACAGGTCGTAGGGGGCGGGCGTCGGCCGGCCGCCGAGCTTGGCGGCGATCACCTCTTCCACCGGCGGCACGGGCGCGCTGTCCAGGTGGGTGGAGAGGCCCACGTCGCGGTTGTCGAAGCGGATCACCCCGCGGCCGCGCCGGGTCAGGCGCTCGATGAATTCGGGCCGCCAGCGGGTCAGCTGGGCGCCCAACCCCATGATCAGGAGGATCGGCGTGTCGTCGACGGGACCAAAGCGCTCGTATTCGATCTCGACGCCGTTCGAAGCGACCTTCGGCACGTCCTCAGCCGCCGAAGTTCAGGGTCGCGCGCACATCCTCCGGCACCGACAGATAGGTCGCGGGCGAGGCGATCCCCAGGCGCTGACGCGCGCTCTCCAACGGCTCCGCGAACAGCGCGGCGTAGTCCTGCGCCGGCAGCCAGTCGGCCTTGCGCCCGTTGCGCCACGCTTCCCACACCGCCCGCTTGGTCGGCACCGGATAGGTCTCCGAGCGCACGCGGAAGGCGGCCATCAGGCCGATGAAGCCGAAGCCCTTGTTGCCGGTCTGGGCGTGGGAGAAGGCCACCAGACAGGCCTCGCCCAGCGCGTCGCGGCCATAGCCGGTCAGCACGTGCCAGACGTCGTGGATGTCGCGCAGGCGCCGCGCATACCAGGCGAAGACGTGCGGGGCCTCCACGAACGGCGAGACCGCGGCGTTGTCCTTGCGCAGGCCCTCGGCGGTCAGCTTCTCAACCGCCATGAACTCGCGATAGGCGGCGCCCACCGTGCCCGGCTCGAACTTGGCCAGCCACACGGGATCGGAGAAGCGCTTGGCCAACTCCTCGCGCTGGAAGGCGATGCCGCCCGCCGCCCAGGTCAGGCGCGCATAGCCCTTGGGCGTGGAGCGGCCGGTCAGGGCGTTCATGATCTCGAACACCTGCCGGGTGTCTTCCTTGTCGGCCATAAGCCGGCCGAAGGCCTTCAGCGCGTGCAGGGGCTTGAGGCGGCGCGCGCGATATTCGCGGTCGCAGGCCTCGGCCGTCGCGGCGCGCTCGGCGCTGGTCCTGGCGTTTACGGGGGTCGGCGCGTTCATGGCTCGCCACTCGCTCCGGAGCCTTTTAGGGTCAGGTGGCTCCCGCCTGACCCGCCCGAAAAGGCTCCCACTCAAATTTAGAGCATGTCCGGGCGGGAAAGTGCGACCCACTTTCCCTGACATGCTCGTGAGGCCTTTAGGGTATCGAGGCTTCGAATCCGCGCAAGATCACGCATGGTCAACTTACGAAAGCGTTCCCTGACCGTCGCCGGCCACGCCACCTCGCTGGCGCTGGAACCGGAGTTCTGGGCGGTGCTGGACGAGATCGCCGCCGCCAAGGGCCTGAGCCTGGCCGGCCTGATCGCGGAACTGGACCTGTCGCGCGCCGATCGCCCGCTGGCCTCGGCCTGCCGGCTGGCGGCGCTGGAGTGGGTGCGGGGCCGCTGACTACTGCGTCGGCGTCGAGGGCGTCGGCATCTTGGGCGGGGACGGCGGGGTGACGGGCGCAGACGGCGTGGGCGCCTGCAGGTCGATGTCGATGCGCCGGCTCTCGCGATGCCCGCCGCTCGCCAGCAGGAACACCGCCATCGCCACCACGGCGGTGACGATCACGCCGAGCGCGAAGGCCAGCCAGGGCGTGGCGCTTCCGTGATCGCGGTCGTGGAAATCGGCGCTGGAGCTGTGGGGGGCCATGGGCCGCTCCTTTGCTTTGCCTATTCCAACAGACGGGCGTGAGTGGCGGTTCCGGCAGGCCGCTCCTCCCCTGCCCGGCAAGGGAGGAGCAGACCCGGATCACCCGTGGGTCAGGGGCGACTGGACGCACTTCAGGGTAAAGGGCGCCTTGTTGGAGTCCGGGCCGGCCGGCGAGAGCACATGCACCGCCTCCCAGCCCGCGTAGGACGGCAGGGCGGGGATGCCGCCGAGCGTCCAGGTGGTCGAGATCGGCAGGCGGCCCTTCTGCCGGAACACCAGGGTCTGGACCGGGCCGAGTGCTCCGTCGGACCGGAACCAGCGGTACTTCACCACGCCCGGGACGCTGGAGCTGATCCAGCCGTTGAACTTGATGGTTCCCGGGCACTTGCCGACGTAGTGCGGCGGCGAAGCCGGATCGAGCACGGCGGTGGCCGTGCCGGCGAGGGCCGAGGTGGTGACGGCGCCGGCGGCCATGCCGCCGAGAACCAGGGCCAGAACGCTCTTGGACACTGCACGCATGGGGGTCTCCCTCCTTGGATGAGGCGGCGGGCGAGGATCGCCGCGCCGTCGGAAGGCACACTCCACCTTTGCGTTTGAACGACCCCGGCACGCGGCGTTCAGAATTGCGTCAGGATTGTGGCGAGGCTTTCAGGGCGAACACTGCGCTCGCCTGCGCCTGACCAGAGCGGCCGACATCGGCGGTAGAATAGTCGGCCAGCACCTGCAGGCGTTCGCGCGGCAGGTGGGTGCGCCAAGGGTCCCCAATCAGAACGTCGACGCCGGCTTGCAGGCAGCGTTCGAGGAAGGCTGTGGTTCGGCGCGCCAAGGCCTCTTCGTAGAACAGGTCGGCCGCGAGCACGATCTCGACGCCCTCCGGCGGCTCACTGGCGAGCAGGTCGGCCAGCAGGAAGCGGATTTCGACGCCGTTGGCTTCGGCGTTGAGCGGCGCGGCGACAGCGGCGTAGGCGTCCACATCCACCGCCAGCACCTGCCGCGCGCGCGCCTTGGCGGCGGCGATGCCGACCAGGCCCGAGCCTGCGCCCAGGTCCATCACCGAGCGCCCGGCGACTGTCTCTGGGTGGTCCAGGACATGGCGCGCCAAGGCCAGGCCTCCGCCCCACGGATAGGCCCAATAGGGCGTGCGGAAGCCACCCGGATCGGCATCGGCGAGCCTGCCAAGACCGCTCGTCGGTCCGGCCAGATGCAGGCGCACCTCGGGCACGTCCGGAACCTCGGTCAGAGGCAGGTTCTCAAGGATAAAGCGCTCGATATCGAGGCGGTCGTGGTTCAGGGATGGGCGCCCGGCGGCAGGGTCTTGGCCGCCTCTTCCTTGCTCAGCTTGGCCACCACTTGCGCATGGCAGATCGCATTGCCGCGGGCGAGCCGTTTGCCGTTGCGAAACACCACCATCACATCCGCCGGGGCGCCGAGGCAGGCGCCCGTCCCGACCGACACGGAATCCGCCTCCTGCAGGCCCGAGCAGGCGCCGACCATGTCGAACACATAGACGTCGCTCTTCACACCGACGCGCAGATAAAGGTGCTCCTCGTCGCGCGCCGCGAAGTTGCGGACCATGTCGCCGCGGAAGCAAACGGGCGCAGCGGGCTTGTCCTGCGCGGGCGGATCCATGCCGAGGGCCGCGGTTGCGGCAAGCGTTGCCAGGGCGGCGCCCGCCCCCAGCGCCAGATAGATGGCTTTCATCACAATCCTCCGAAGCGCATCGCTTCCCCAGCGCACAGGACGACACGTCACCGGCCAATCCGCAAGCCGGTTCCCAGCAACGGCATCAGGCCGTCGCTGGGCCTTGAGAAGCTCTCGGGACCCCTTTGGGCGCACGCCTGCCCTTGCGGAGTTCGAGGTAGATCAGGCCCACGAAGGCGGCAGTCCACGCGCCGCCCATG
The DNA here is from genome assembly GCA_018241995.1 of Pseudomonadota bacterium. Lineage (GTDB taxonomy): Bacteria > Pseudomonadota > Alphaproteobacteria > Caulobacterales > Caulobacteraceae > JAFECT01. The sequence continues at coordinate 440,366 of JAFECT010000003.1, read as the reverse complement.
AGCAGCTCCTTATCGCGGGCCTCGCGCCAGTAACGTTCCGAAGCGTCTGCGCGCGTAGCGATCTGGGCGCCTGTTCGCCTGGTCCAAGAGCCTGAGGGCGCCGCTCCCGCCGCTTGCCGCGCTTCCACCGAAAGCGCGCGCGCCTGTTCGGCAAAGGCACCGTCAGCCAGATAGCTGCGCGCCGAAAGCACGATCGCGATCGTCAGAAGGGCGCACCATAGGCAGAGCCGCCACGAAAGATTGGGAAGCCTCATGCGCTCACTCCGGCAGGCGCTTGAACGTCATGCCTATGTCTACCTTGGGCAAGACGATCTGTCGCGCGTTGGCGCTGGGCTTCGGACCCCATATGTTCCGACTCGATCATGAGTGACGTTCCCGCCCCGCCCCGCATCTCCGACCTCGCCCGCGTCCAGCCGCCGGGCGGGCACGAGCCGTACCTGGACGGCCTGAACCCGGAGCAGCGCGCTGCGGTCGAAGCCACCGAAGGTCCGGTGCTGGTCCTGGCCGGCGCCGGCACCGGCAAGACCCGGGTGCTGACCACGCGCCTAGCCCACATCCTGGCCACCGGCCGGGCCAAGCCGTGGGAACTCCTAGCCGTCACCTTCACCAACAAGGCCGCGCGCGAGATGCGCGAGCGGATCACTTCGATCATCGGCCCCCAGTCCGAAGGCCTGCGCTGGCTCGGCACCTTCCACGCCATCGCCGCCCAGATCCTGCGCCGCCACGCCGAGCTGGTGGAGCTGAAGTCGAGCTTCACCATCCTGGACACCGACGACCAGGAGCGCCTGCTGAAACAGGTGCTGGAGGCCGAGAACATCGACACCAAGCGCTGGACGCCCAAGTCCCTGGCGCATCTGGTCGATCACTGGAAGAACCGCGGCTGGACGCCGGAGAACCTGCCCGGCAGCGAGAACGACTTTGCCGTCAATCGCGGCCAGAAGCTCTACGCCGCCTACCAGAACCGCCTGCGGGTGCTGAACGCCTGCGACTTCGGCGACCTGCTGCTGCACAACATCACCATCTTCACCAAGCACGCCGACGTGCTGGCCGAGTACCACAGGCGCTTCCGCTACATCCTGGTCGACGAGTACCAGGACACCAACGTGGCCCAGTACCTGTGGCTGCGCCTGCTGGCGTCCGAGGCCAAGAACGTCTGCTGCGTGGGCGACGACGACCAGTCGATCTATGGCTGGCGCGGCGCCGAGGTGGACAACATCCTGCGCTTCGAGCGCGACTTCCCCGGCGCCAAGGTCATCCGGCTGGAGCGGAACTACCGCTCGACCAAGCACATCCTGGCCGCCGCCTCGGGCCTGATCGACGCCAACAAGGGCCGGCTCGGCAAGACCCTGTGGACCGAGGCCGACGGCGGCGAGAAGGTGCGCGTGCGCGGCGTCTGGGACGGCGAGGCCGAGGCCCGGCTGATCGCCGACGAGATCGAGGACCTGCGCAGGAAGGGCCGCAAGTACAAGCAGGTGGCGGTGCTGGTGCGCGCCTCGCACCAGATGCGCGCCTTCGAAGAGCGCTTCGTGCTGTTGCAAATCCCCTACGTCGTGATCGGCGGCCCGCGCTTCTTCGAGCGGGCGGAAATCCGCGACGCCCACGCCTACCTGCGCCTGATCCAGTCGCAGGACGACGACCTGGCCTTCGAGCGCATCGTCAATGTGCCCAAGCGCGGCATCGGCGAGGCCTCGGTGCAGAAGGTGCTGTCCGCCGCCCGGCTGATGGGCGTCTCGGCCATGACCGCCGCGCGCGAGCTGATCGGCGCCGACGAGCTGCCGGCCAAGACCCGTACGGCGCTCTCGAACTTCATCCGCGACCTCGACCGCTGGCGCGCGCTTTCCGCCAACAGCCGCCACTATGAACTGGCCGAGACCGTACTGGACGAGAGCGGCTACACCGAGATGTGGCGCCAGGACCGGGCCACCGGCCAGACGCGGCTGGATAACCTCAAGGAGCTGATCCAGTCGATGCAGGCCTTCGACACGCTCGAGGCCTATCTGGAGCACGTCTCACTGGTGATGGACCTCGACCGCGACGCCGGCGACGACGCGGTGCAGATCATGACCCTGCACGGGGCCAAGGGGCTGGAGTTCCCGGTGGTCTTCCTGCCCGGCTGGGAGGAAGGCGTGTTCCCGTCCCAGCGCTCCATCGACGAGAAGGGCGAGAAGGGTCTCGAGGAGGAGCGGCGCCTGGCCTACGTCGGCATCACCCGCGCGCGGGAGGAGGCCCGCATCTCCTTCGCCGCCAACCGGCAGGTCTACGGCCGCTGGACCACGCAGCTGCCCAGCCGCTTCGTCGACGAACTGCCCCTGGCCAACGTCGAGGCGGCCAGCGAGACCGGCTACTACGGCGGCGGGCCCGGCATGCAGCAGGCCGCCAGCCGCTGGGACGACGGCCCCACGTTTGGGGCAGGCTATTCTTCCCCTGGATGGAAGCGCGCCCAGGATCGCGGCCAGTTCGGCGCGGGCTCGAGCACCAACGTGGGCCTCGGCGGTGCCGGCTCACGCCAGGTGATCGACGGCCAGGCCAAGCTTGTGGCCGTCTCCACCGGCGACAGCTCTTCGTACAAACGGGGCGACCGCGTCTTCCACCAGAAGTTCGGCTACGGCCAGGTCCGCAGCGTCGAGGGCAACAAGCTCACCGTCGCCTTCGACAAGGCCGGCGAGAAGAAGGTCATCGACAGCTTCGTGGAGCGGGGCTGAGCCCGGCTACCAGCCGAGCTCGGTGAGGCCGGGATGGTCCGCCGGCCGCGGACCGAGAGGCCAGCGGAAGCGCCTGCCGGCCTCGGCGATGGGCTCGTCGTTGATGCTGGCTTCGCGCCGCCGCATCAGGCCCCCCTGGTCGAACTCCCACAGTTCCACGCCGCTCGAACGGAACCACCGGCCTTCCGCATCGCGCCATTCGTACTTGAAGCGCACGGCCATGCGGTTCTCGCGGAAGCCCCACACCTCCTTGATCAGACGATAGTCCAGTTCCGTCGCCCACTTGCGGGTGAGCAAGTCCACGATGGCTTCGCGGCCGTGCAGTTCCTCGGTGCGGTTCCTCCAGCGGCTGTCGGCGGTATAGGCCGCCGCCACGCGGGCCGGGTCGCGACTGTTCCAGAGGTCTTCGGCGAGGCGCGCCTTTTCGATTGCGCCCGGGCGATCGAAGGGTGGAAGGGGCGGTTTCGGGGTCATGGCGAAATCCATCGGAGAGGCGCCCGCGCGGCGCCGCGGCCGCGCGGGCTTCAGGCTCAAGCGGCTTCGGCCGCGCGCACCACCGGGAAGTCGATCGGCGTCTCGGCGAGGTTGTTGGCGTAGTTGGTGAAGACGTTAACGGCCACCAGGGCGACCACCTCCATCACCTGGGCATCGGTCACGCCGGCCAGCTTGACCGCGGCGATGTCGGCGTCGCTGACCCGGCCCTTCGCCACCGTCACCTTGGCGGCGAACTTGACGATGGCGTCGGCCTTCGGATCGCTGGAGCCGCCGGCGCGATTGCGTTCGATCTCGGCGGCGTCGAGCTTGGCCAGGTTCGCCGCGAGATAGGCGTGCGCGGACAGACAGTAGTCACAGCCGTTGGCCTGAGCCACCGCCAGGGCGACCCGCTCGCGCGTGGCGGGGTCAAAGGCATGGCCGAGCGCGCCGTTCAGGCCGAGCAGCCCCTGCAGGGCGGCCGGGCTCTGGCCGACCAGGCGGAACAGGTTGGGGACGACGCCGAGTTGCTTCTCCACCGCGTCGAGCAGGGGTTTGGAAGCGGCCGGGACAGCATCGCGGGCGGGTACAGGGATACGGGACATCGGTGGCCTTTCAGGCTTTGACGGGCGGCGCCTCCGCCCAGGCCAGACCGTGCGCCTTTCCAATGCACGTGATAATCGTGCATTATTGCGGATCATTATTGCGGAAATCGGTGCAATCATGGATCGTATCGAGGCTATGCGCGCATTCCTATCGGTGGCCGACCTCGGCAGTTTCACTGAGGCCGCGCGCCGGCTGAGGCTGTCGGCCGCCGCGACCAGCCGCGCGGTGGCCCAGCTCGAGGACGAGCTCGGCGTCAACCTGCTCAGACGCACCACGCGATCGGTGAGACTGACCGAGCGCGGCGAGCTGTTTCATCGGCGATGCCGACTGATCCTGGATGAGTTCGAGGACACGGCCCGGCTCGTCCGCGGCGAAGACTCCGCGCCGCGCGGCGGGCTTACGGTCAGCGCGCCGATGATGTTCGGGCGCATGCACGTGGCGCCGATCGTCGAGGGCCTGCTGGAAGCGCACCCAGCCCTGTCGGTCCGGCTGCTGCTGACCGACCGGATCGTTCACCTCGTCGACGAAGGCGTGGACCTCGCCGTGCGGATCGGCGACCTGCCCGACAGCGCCTTGCGGGCGGTGAAGGTGGGCGAGGTCCGGCCGGTGATTGTCGCGAGCCCCGCCTATGTCGCCGGCCGGGGTGCGCCCGCCTCACCCGCCAGTCTGGGCGATCACCAGCTGATCGCTTTCGAAGGCGTCGCCGCGACCAATGACTGGCGCTTCGGCGCAGGCGGATCCCAGGTCGTGAGAATCCAGCCCCGGCTCAGTGTCAACACCGCGGAAACGGCGCTGCTTGCGGCGGAGCATGGCCTGGGGATCACGCGCGCCCTGTCGTATCAGGTCGCCGACGCCGTGGCGGATGGCCGTCTGGTGATGCTGCTCGAGGCGTTCGCCGCCGATCCCTCTCCCGTCAGCCTGGTCTATCGCGCCGAGCGTACGGGCTCTGCCAATGTCACCGCCTTCATCCTGGCGGCGCGCCGGCGCTTCGCCGAGCACCCGCTACCCAAGGCGGCCTGATCAGGCGCGCGGGCCTGGGCCGACCGGCGCGGCGCATGCTAGCGTCCCGCGCAGATTCCAGAGGGCCCCATGCTGAACCGCCGCGCCGACCGGCGCGGCGCATGCTAGCGTCCCGCGCAGATTCCAGAGGGCCCCATGCTGAACCGCCGCTCGCTTCTCGTGTCCGGCGCCGCCACCGTGGCGGTCGCTGCGACCTCGCCCGCCTTGGCGATGCCGCCACCGCTGCCGCATCAGCTGCTGAACGAGCTGTTCGACCAGATGTATCGCGAGGGCCTGCGCCTGCGGCCGGAGGGCGCGACCCAACTGGGCCTCGACAAGGGGCCGAACGCCGACCTGAAGAGCAAGCTTTCCGACGAGAGCGAGGCCGGGCGCGAGGCGGCGCGGGCGCTGAACCGGCAGCAGCTCGCCATCCTGAAGAACCTGCCCTACGCCCCTGCCCTCGACCCGGCCGACAAGCTCAACCTGGAGGTCGTGACCTACACGCGCGAGCAGCAGGCCCGGGTCCAGGCCTTCGACTTCGGCGGCAATTCCTATGGCCCTTCGCCCTATGTCGTCAGTCAGCTGACCGGCGCCTATCAAAGCGTGCCGGACTTCCTGGACACCAAGCACCAGATCAATTCGGCGGAGGATGCCGACGCCTACCTGTCGCGCCTATCGGCCTTCGCCGATCAGCTGAACGCCAACACCGATCGGATGAAGCACGACGCGGGGCTGGGCGTGGTCCCGCCGGACTTCCTGCTCGATGTGACGCTCACCCAGATGGAGAAGACCCGCGTTCCCGCCGACCAGGCTCTGGTGGTGACCTCCATCGCCCGCCGCGCCGCCGCCAAGGGCCTTTCCGAGCGCTACGGCAAGGACGCGGCGAAGGTCTACGACGAGAGGGTGCTGCCGGCGCTGGACCGCCAGATCGCCGAGACCAAACGCCTGCGCGCGGGCGCCGTGCACGACGCGGGCATCTGGCGCTTCAAGGAGGGCCCGGCCTTCTACGAGATGGCCCTGCACAACACGACCACCACCTCCTATTCGCCGGACGAGGTGCACAGGATCGGCCTGGAGCAGGCCCGCGAGATCACCGCGCGGCTGGACGGCCTGCTGAAGGCGCAAGGCATGACCAAGGGCACGGTCGGCCAGCGCATGGCGGCGCTGTACCGGGACCCCAAGCAGCTGTTCCCCAACACCGACGAAGGCAAGGCCCAGGCCATCGCCTATTGTAACAACCGGCTGGACGCGATCCGGCCGCGCCTGCCCTCGATGTTCAGCCGCACGCCCGACTACAGGTTCGAGGTGCGCCGCGTGCCGCCACAGACCGAGGCGGGCGCGGCCTCGGCCTTCTCCCAGGCGCCGGCGGCCGACGGCTCACGCCCAGGCTTGGTCTATTTCAACCTGCATGACTCCGCCGAGTGGCCAAAGTTCTGCCTGGCCACGACCGTGTTCCACGAGGGCCTGCCCGGTCATCAGTTCGAGGGCGGCTTGGCCCTGTCGAACAAGAACCTGCCCCTGATCCGCAAGGCCTCGGGCTTCTCCGGCTACGGCGAGGGCTGGGCGCTCTACGCCGAGCAACTGGCCGACGAGATGGGGATGTACGACGACGACCCGCTGGGCCGCCTCGGCTACCTCAAGTTCCAGCTGTTCCGCGCCAACCGCTGCGTGGTCGACACCGGCATCCACCATCTGAAATGGAGCCGCGAGCAGGCCATCCAGTACTTCGTCGACCAGGATGGCGAGGCGCCCGGCTTCGCCACCCGCGAGGTCGAGCGCTATTGCGCCACGCCCGGCCAGGCCTGCAGCTACAAGCTCGGCCACACCGTGTTCGTGAACCTGCGCGCCAAGGCCAGGGCGGCCATGGGCGACCGCTTCGACATCAAGGCCTTCCACGACGCGGTGCTGAACTGCGGTCGCGTGCCGCTGGATATCCTGCAGCAGGTCGGCGACGGCTGGATCGCGTCGCGGAAGGCCTGAGGCGCCGCGTCAGGCCTGGGGCGCCGCGTCAGGCCTGGGGCGGCATCTCCATCAGCTGGATGATCTCGCTCTGGCCCTCGCCGGCCAGGCGCAGGAACTCCTCGATCATGCGCGCGAGATCCTTCTGGTCCTTGGCCTCAAGGATCGCGTAGCCCGAGGCGCCCAGCAGCACCGACTCGCCCGCCGGATTGCCCTCCAGCGCGAACTCGCCGTTCTTCAGCGTGCCGCGGAAACCGCCGGTCTCGCGCTTAAGGATGCCGCCGGCCGCGATCAGTTCGCCGGAGGCGAAGCTGCGGTCCATGTAGGCATGCATCTCGGCCATGTGCTCCGCGCTGGGCGGTCCGGCGTTCTTGCTAGAGGGCGTGTAGAGGGTGAGGAAGCGCATCGGGTTTCTCCTTGTCCTGGACCTAGGACGAAGCTGGTCGCCGCGTTCCGACACCGCACCCCGAAAATCAACGAACGACCCGAGGCCGCACCAAGCTACGGCGCAATGCGGATTTGGGCCGGTCCGGCGTCGAGGCGCCCCACGACCGCCGCCTGGTCGAAGCCGCGTGTCTTGGCCAGGACCAGCACATCTTCGGCGCTCTCCGGAGCCACCGCGATCAGCAGCCCCCCGCTGGTCTGCGGATCGGTGAGCAGGTCGCGGCGCCAGTCCTCGATCCCCTCGGCGCCCGTCACGGCATCGCCGTAGCTGGCCCAGTTGCGACCGGACGCTCCCGTGCGCACCCCCGCCCGCGCCAGGGCTTCGACACCGTCGAGTAACGGCGGCTGGGCCGTGATCTCCGCCGTCAGGCCCGCGCCGCGGCAGACTTCCAGCGTGTGGCCCAGCAGGCCAAAGCCGGTCACGTCGGTGACCGCATGCACACCCTCAATGTCGGCTAGCTCGGCGCCCAGCACATTGAGCTTGGTGGTCGAGCCGATCAGGGCCGCGTAGCCAGCCTCGTTCAGTTTCTCCTGCTTGAACGCCGCGGATAGGACACCGACCCCCAGCGCCTTGGTCAGAATCAGCACATCGCCGGCCTTGGCGCCCTTGTTGGTCAACACCTTGTCCGGATGCACCAGGCCCAGGGCGACCAGGCCGTAGATCGGCTCCACGCTGTCGATGGAGTGCCCGCCCGCGATCGGCACGCCGGCTTCGGCGCAGACGGCGGCGCCGCCCGCCAGGATGGCGCGGATGGTCTCGACCGGCAGCTTGCCCACGGGCATGCCGACGATGGCCAGGGCGAAGATCGGCTTGGCGCCCATGGCGTAGACGTCCGACAGGGCGTTGGTCGCGGCGATACGGCCGAAGTCGAAGGGATCGTCCACCACGGGCATGAAGAAGTCGGTGGTCGCCACCAGGGCCTGGCTGTCGTTCAGCCGCCAGACGGCCGCGTCGTCGGAGGTCTCGGTCCCTACCATCAGGTCGGCGAAGGCCGCCGCCTGGGGCATGCCTGCCAGGATCTCGCGCAGCACGCCGGGCGCCAGCTTGCAGCCGCAGCCGCCGCCATGGGCGAGCGAGGTCAGGCGCACGGCGTCGGTCATGGAACAGCCTCTCGATCGCGGGCGCGCTCTTGGCAATCCGCGCGGAGGGTATATGGCGGACAGCGGAATGATCGTCCACGGCGCCCGACATGGCCGGCATTGAGGTTATCGACAGCGTCGATGCCGCGACCCGCGCGCGCTTCGACCTGATCATCGACGCGCGCAGCCCCGCGGAGTTCGCCGAGGACCATGTGCCGGGCGCGATCAACCTGCCGGTGCTGAGCAACGCCCAGCGCGCCGAGATCGGGACCATCTACGTCCAGCAGGACAAGTTCCGCGGCCGGCGCCTGGGCGCGGCCCTGATCGCGCGCAATGTCGCCGACCATCTGGAAGGGCCGCTGGCCGACCTGCCGCCGGCCTCGCGCGTGCTGGTCTACTGCTGGCGCGGCGGGCAGCGCTCGCACGCCATGGCCACCATCCTGGCCCAGGTCGGCTGGCGCACCGGCCTGCTGCACGGCGGCTACAAGACCTATCGCCGGCAGGTGCAGGAGCGGCTCTACGGCTCCGACCTGGGCCTGCGATTCGTGCTGCTCGACGGCCCGACCGGCGTGGGCAAGACCCGCATCCTGGCCGAACTTGCCGAGCGTGGCGTGCAGGTGCTGGACCTGGAGGGCCTGGCGCGGCATCGCGGCTCCCTGTTGGGCGGCCTGCCAGGGCAGCCTCAGCCCGGTCAGAAGCTGTTCGAGAGCGAGCTGCTGCAGGCCATCGAGAGCCTGGATCGCAACCACGCGGTGGTGGTGGAGGCGGAGTCCAGTCGTATCGGCGAGCTGATCGTACCGCCCGCGCTCTGGGGCGCGATGGGCTCGGCCCTGCGCATCCGCCTGAGCGCGCCGGAGGAGGCGCGGGCGCACTATCTGATCGAGGCCTATGGCGACATCATCGCCGAGCCCGAGACCCTGCAGATGGCGCTGAACCGCCTTCCGCCGAGGCTTGGCGCCGCGCGGATCGCGGAATGGCGCGAGCTGGCCGAGAGCGGCGAGGTGGAGGCTCTCGCCCTGGCGCTGATGCAGCGCCACTACGATCCAGCCTATCGCCGCTCCGCGCGGGAGGACGACCGGCCGCTGATCGGCGAGGTGGAGATGGCGGCGCTCGGCCCGGACGATCTCTCGCAAGCCGCGGACGCCATCGTCGCCATTCTGGCCGAGGCGCGCGAACCGTCCCTGGCCGACAAGCTGCAGGCGGAGCTGCGCAAGCTGGCGAAGAAGCGCCGCCCCTAGACCGCCGCCAGCGCCTCGCGCGCCGCCTCAATGGTCAGCGCCACGTCCGCCTCGTCAGTGCGCCAGCAGGAGACGCTGATGCGCATGGCCCGCTTGCCTCGCCAGTCCACCCCGCCGAAGAAGGCCTCGCCGTCGGCGTTGATGCGGGCGATCACCGCGTCGGTGTGCCGCGCGTGGTCGGCCTCGGTCGCGCCCGGTTTCGGGTCCAGGAACCGCACCAGCGCCTGGTTGATCTCGGGGACCGAAAGCTGCTCGGCGCCGTCCAGGGCGCCGATACCGGCGGCGATTGCGGCGCAGTGGTCGCTGGTTCGGTCGATCATCGCCTCCAGCCCTTCGCGGCCCAGCTCACGCAGGGCGGCATAGATCGGGAAGCCGCGGGCGCGGCGCGAGAACTCCGGATTGAAGTCGACCTGCTCGCGCGCGACGCCCTCGTCCATCATGTAGCTGGCGCGCGAGGTCATGGCCGCCTGGTGGGCCTCTGAATCCGCGACGAAGGCGATGCCGGAGTCATAGGGCACGTTCAGCCACTTGTGGCCGTCGGTGGCCCAGGAGTCGCAGGCCTCCACGCCCTTCAGCAAATGACGCCGCCTGCCGCTGGCGTTGGCCCACAGGCCGAAGGCGCCGTCGACGTGAACCCAGGCTCCGGCCTCGCGCGCGATCGGGACCAGCCGCTCGAAGTCGTCGAAGACGCCGAGGTTCAGGTCGCCGGCCAGCAGCACCACGATCTTGGGTCCGGCGTGGGTCTTCAGCGCCTCGCGCAGGGCTTCGGGCGGCAGGCGGCCCTGATCGTCGGCCGGGATGAACTCGACGCAGCCTGAGCCCATGCCCAGGAGGCGCGCGGCGCGAGTCACCGTGGTGTGGCATTCGCTGGAGGTGAAGATGCGGATCGAGGGCGCGCCGAACAGGCCGTCCTTCTCCACATCCCAGTTATGCCGGTTCAGCACCCGCCAGCGCGCCGCGGCCAGACCCACCGTGTGCGCGGCCTGGCAGCCTGTGACGAACGCGAAGGAGGCGTGCTCGGGCAGGCGCAGCACGTCCTTCAGCCAACCGCCGGCGACCTCTTCCACGATGGCGCTCGACGGCGACACGGCGAACATGCCGGCGTTCTGGTCCCACACCGACACCAGCCAGTCGGCGGCCAGGGCGGCGGGCAACGAGCCGCCCAGCACCCAGGCGTAGAAGCGTCCGCCCACGCTGGCGTGCAGTCCCGCATCGGCGTCGCGCACCAGTTCGTCGATCACTTGGCCGGGATCGACGCCGCGTTCCGCCAATGGCTTGCCCAGCGTCCGGCGCAGCGCGTCGGCGGTGAGGTCGGAACCCACCCGCCGCTCTCCCAGGCCCTCGAAGAAGGCCTTGGCGTGAACCAGGGCCCTCTCCAAGGTCTTGGTGAGCGCAGCCGTCTGGGCGGTTTCGGCGTTAGGCATCAGCGCCCCCTCAAGAAGCGGGGCGAGCCATAGCCGCGACTCCCGCGACCGCCAAGCCTGTTGCTGTCAGCGGTCCAAATGGGGGGCGTCCGGACCGCCGAGGAGCCGAACCGATGTCCAGCACCGAACTGCATGTCCCGCGCGAGCGTCTCAAGAAGGAGACCCTGCACCTGCACTACGCCATCGTCTCGCTGATGGAGGAGCTGGAGGCCGTGGACTGGTACCGCCAGCGCGCCGACGACACCGACGACGAGGCCCTGCGCGCCATCCTGCTGCACAATGCGCGCGAGGAGTGCGAGCACGCCGCCATGGTGCTGGAGTGGATCCGCCGCCAGGACCGGAGCTTCGACGAGAACCTGCGCGAGTACCTGTTCACCGAGGGCTCGATCACCGAGATCGAGCATCAGATGAAGGGCGAGGGCTGACGCCTACTTCGGCAGGGCCTTCAGGGTGGTGCTCATCGCGTCGTAGAGACGGTGGGCTTGGTCGGCCGGGACGCGGAAGCCGATGTGGCCGCCGCCCTGAATTTCGAAGCTGATGGTCATGTCCTTGTTGTCGGTGGTGTGGCCCACGGTCCACCACTCCGTCTGGAAGGCGCGGAACTCCGCCGTCTGGCCCTGGATCGGCGCGGGCATGCGCTGCAGCTGGATCGACACGCCCAGCACCTTCATCAGGTTCTCGCCGTTCATCTCCAGCACCACCTTGTCGGCGCCGGCGGCGAAGTCGATCTCGCAGTTCCCGGTCTGGGAGTTGGCGCGACCGCCGGTGATGTCGGTGATCTTGTAGCGGGCGTCGGACATGGGTCGGCTTTCAGTATCGGTTGGGATGGGGAGCCCAAGCGGGTTGTGCGGATGAAGTCAAGCGCCCTCCCCCGCGCGAACGAGCGAGGGCGTGGTTCCTGGGATTACTTGCGCGCAGCGGCGCTCGCGTCGCGGATGCCCTTGAACTCGGCGCCGGCCTTCCACTCGGGCCACTCGCGGCTGTTGGCGAGCGCCCAGCCCATGTCGTGCCAGAGGGTCAGGTCCTGCACCGCGCCGGACAGGTCCCAATCGGCGCGCCATTCGTCCTTGGGCTGGTGGTAGCGGTTGGTCACGTAGTCCTCGCCCGCCTTCTTGCCGGCCTCGCGCCCGCCGTTGACCAGGTCGGGGCCGGAGCCCGCGTCCATCATCGGCACGCCGCGCTTGGCGAAGGAGAAGTGGTCGGAGCGGAAGTAGCCGCCGGACTCCGGATGCCCCTCCGCCTCGATCACGCGGCCCTGGGCCTTGGCCGCCTTGTCCAGGTCGTCCTGCAGGGTCGACAGACCCCAGCCGGTGACGGTGATGTCGCGCGAGGGGCCGTTCACCGGCAGGCCGTCCATGTTGAAGCCGCCGACGGTGGTCTCCAGCGGATAGATCGGGTGCGCGGCGTAGAACTCCGAGCCCAGCAGGCCCTTCTCTTCGGAGGTGTAGGCGATGAACAGGATCGAGCGGTCCGGCTTAGGCCCCGCCGCGAACACCCGCGCGAGCTCCAGCAGGCCGGCGGTCCCCGACGCGTTGTCGACGGCGCCGTTGTAGATGTCGTCACCGGTCTTGTCGGGCACGCCGCGGCCCAAGTGGTCCCAGTGGGCGCCGTAGATGATCGTCTCGTTCGGATGACCCTTGCCCGGCAGGCGGGCCAGCACGTTGTGGGTGACGGTCTTCTGGGCTTCGACCTTGAAGTCGGCCGAGAAGGTCGCGTTCATCGGCACGGCCTTGAAGCCCTTCTGCTGGGCGGCGTGCTTCATGGCCTCGAAGTCCAGGCCCGATTGCTTGAACAGCTCGACGGCGACGTCGCGCTGCATCCAGCCCTGCAGCGGGGTCCGCTCCTTCATCGGGTCAACGCGGACGATGTCGAATTGCGGCGCCGACCAGGAGCCCTGCACCGTGGGCCAGCCGTAGGAGGCGGGCTTGGTCTCGTGGACGATGATCACGCCCGCGGCGCCCTGGCGGGCGGCCTCCTCGAACTTGTAGGTCCAGCGGCCGTAGTAGGTCATGGCCTTGCCGCCGAACAGGCCGCCGAGGTCGGCCTCGTAGTCGGGGTCGTTGACCAGCACCACGGCGACCTTGCCGTGCAGGTCGAGCCCCGCGTAGTCGTCCCAGCCGCGCTCGGGCGCATGCACGCCGTAGCCGACGAAGACCAGCGGCGCATTGGCCAGGGTCACGTGATCGACCGGCTGCTGGGTGCCGATCACGATCTCGGTCCCATAGGCCAGGCCGCGCGACCAGGCGCCGGCGTGGAAGGACGAGGCCACGGGGCCGATGTTTTTGGTGCGCAGCAGGGTCACGTCCTGGAACCAGCTGCCGTTGGGGCCGCCCGGCTTCAGGCCATAGGACGCGAATGCCTTCGACACATAGGCGATGGTCTTCTCTTCGCCCGGCGTCGCCGGACCGCGGCCTTCGAACGCGTCCGACGCCAGCACCTTGATGTGGTCGGAGAGGCGCTGGGCCTCGACGTGGGCGGGCTTCGAAGCCGGCTTGGCCGACACGGCCAGGGACGAGGAAGCGACCAGCGCCGTGCTCAGCAGCAGACGCCCAACCAGAACATTGATTTTCATGAAAATTCGGACCCGCACCGACAAGAAGAGGGCGGACCATAGCCCGCCCTCGCCCCGCCCGTCGAGCCCGTGGAACTACCGGCTGCGCCTGGCCCGCTGCAGGCTACTTCCCGGCGGTCATCGGCACGGGATTTCCGGCCGGCCAGTCGGTGTCGCCGACCTTGGTCAGGTTCATCTCGAAGATCTGCATCGCGGGCTTGCCCGGCACGATCCGCTCGCCGATCTCGCGCCAATGGCCGTCCTTGACCCAGGCGGTATAGCGCAGGGTCACCGGCCCGGCCGGGATTTCCCAGACATAGCCGTCGTCGGTCGGCTTGATGTCGAAGGTCCCGGCGTAGCCCTGGGCGTAGGAACGGAACTCGTATTTGCCGGCGCGCGCGTCCCAGGAGACGATCCCCAGCGCGTTGAAGCCGGTCGAACCGTCGTCCTTGTAGCCGTGCCCCTCGACCACCACCACGTCGCCGCCCAACATCGGCCCCATGCGCTCGGTCTGGCGCACGGAGTACTTGCCGCCGTCCGGATTGAAGCCCCAAGCCGGCCCGGCCCACACGCCGCGCATGAACCCGAACTTGGCCATGGCCGCCTTGCGATCCTCGGCCGGCCCGGCCTGGGCCGCGGAAGCGACGGCCAGGACCGTCATGGCGGCGGCGAACATCAACTTGCGCATCTGCGATCTCCCCACGTTCGCAATGAACTTTGAAATATAAAGCATGCGCCTCGCCGACTTGCAAGCGACCGTCTGCTCAAGACCGCTGATACACCCGCGGTGGACTCCCACCACGTACCATGCACTCATGGTTGTGGCGCGCTCACCACTAGGTCGGCGAGACCGCCGCGAAGAGCGTCATGTCGTGGCCACGTCCGGGGGGATCGTGTGAACGAGAAGATGAATTATAGCCCAGCGGAATACGCGGCAGTGATGCGCGAGCCGCACACACGAAGCTCGCGGCCGGTGGGCGCGCCCGCCCTGATATGGCACCTAGGCTTCTGGGCGACCGACATGTCTAGGAAGGGCCTGGACGACTTCGAGCGAGCCTTCGAGCCGCTGATCGACGCTCTCTATACGATCCTTGAGCACGACTCCCGCTTCAAGGGTGAGCGAGCCCGCTACAAGTACCTGCCGCTAGCGTTCAACTACGGCGGAGCGTCGATGGCGGTGATCTTTTCACGTTATTACGAATACGCCACGCTCACCACGATTCTGGACCTCTCCTACCCGCCCGATGAGGACGTCTATTCCTACCCCCATGCCGACGCACGCGCTGACGTCGCCGCCGTCGGGATGGCGCTGAGGCGGCTGCAGGCTGAGGCGCCCGACGGCGACCCGGCTCAGACCAGCCAGCTGCATGAGCCCCTGTTTCACAGTTTCTGGACCGCGTTCGCGGGCAAGATTGGCCTAGGCGCCCCAATCTTCGGCAAGCACGCGGCCGCGGAGATTTTCGCCGACTTCCGGGGCTTGGTGGTCAGCTCCGGCGAGGAGGGTGTGATCAACAAGGTGGATCGTAGCCGCCCGCGCGTCTCGTTCCCTCGCGACATTCCCATCTTCTCGGCCCAGTCGAGCCAGCGGGTAGTCGAACAGCTCGCGCCGCTGGTCGGGCCCCAGGCCCTCCACCCCGAGGACGTTGAGTTCATCGCCTGTAACATGATCACCGACCGGGCGGTGTTCATCTCGACGCTCGGCAACGCTGGCGGCCAGGTCCCACGGCCCGGTGGGCGATCGTTCCAGGACTGGGCCCCGGAGCCCCTCACCTATATCGTCGCCGCTAACGGCGCGGAGTTGAAGGGGTCTCCCGGTCGCCTCTCATTCGACCGCTGGCAAGTGGGGCGGTTGGTGTTCAGGCTGAACGAGCTAGGGACCAATCGCTGTATGGCCCTGCGCGACTCACGCGAGATCAAGAAGGCGGGCCAGGTGATATTCGACCTCGGACAGGAGCTGGACTCTCTGTTCGAAAGGCTAACCGAGGGTACGACTTCGCCGGCGACGCTCAGGCAATCGATTTCGTTGTTCTTCGAATTGCTCAACACACTGGGCAAAAGCATTCCGTCCGGCGGACTCTCCTACCGCATCAATCGGTCGCGCCAGTTTTTCAGCCTGGTCAAGCAATCGATCGAAGGCCTGCGTATCAGCCGGATTGAGGGCGTGCTGCCGTACGACGAGTTTCTCAAGAAGCGCTTGTTCGGTGTGCTTGAAGAATTCGACCGCCTTGGGATCAGGACTGAGGCTCTCTACAACCGGGCCAACACACTCCTGTCGCTAGTCGACGCTGAGGTCGAGCTGGCCAGCCTCGACAACCAGATCAAGAACGAACTGACCCAGACCAACACCCTGACCTCAATCGAGTCGCTGCAACGGGCGGCCGATGTCCTGGTTCCGCTGGCCGGCACCTACTACCTTGGCATGACCCTGTCCGAACTGTTCGACGGAGGCGTCGCCCTTGCCGGTCACGCCTCCTGGCTTCCCATCACCCTAACTAGGCTCTCAGAACCCGAGAAGGACATCGCACGCATCGTCGCCTTTGCTGCCGCCTTCGTTGCGGTGCTTTTGCTGCAGGGCCGCTTCAAAAGAGCCCATCGCAAAGTTTTGGCTCAGGACTAAAGGCCCGCGGGAGCTCAGTGCCCCTCGAAGCTCACCAGGGTCGAGATCGGCACGCCGAGGGCGCGCAGGCGGTCCGCGCCGCCGAGTTCGGGCAGGTCGATGATGAAGCCGGCGCCGACCACTTCGGCGCCCGCCTGGCGCAGCAGCTTGATCGCCGCTTCCGCCGTGCCGCCGGTGGCGATCAGGTCGTCGACCAGCAGGACTTCCTCGCCCGCATGCACCGCGTCGGCGTGCATCTGGATGGTGTCGACGCCGTACTCGAGCGCGTATTCGGTCTCGATGGTGACGTGGGGCAGCTTGCCCTTCTTGCGCAGCGGCACAAAGCCGGCGGAGAGCTGGTGCGCCACCGCCCCGCCCAGGATGAAGCCGCGGGCCTCGATGCCCACCACCTTGCCGATGCGTCGCCCGGCGAAGGGCTGCACCAGCTCGTCCACCGCCCGGCGGAACGCCCGTGCGTCGCCGAGCAGGGTGGTGATGTCGCGGAACATGATCCCGGGCTTGGGATAGTCCGGGATGGTGCGGATCGCGTCTCTCAGGTTCATGGGCGCCCTGTCAGCGGCCTTGCCGCGGATTGCGGCCCGGCTTTCAAGGACGCGCGCCGTTTTGGCAAGCCCTCACAGGCCGATGACGCAGAGCTCGCCGCCGATCAGGGCCCCACTGAGGCCGATCAGGGTGATCACCCAGGGATACCAGGCCGGCTGACCCGGCTGGGGCCGGCGCGCGCTCAGCACGCCCATGGCGGCGACCAGCAGGGCCAGGGCGATGGCGTGCAGCATCATGTTGCGCTGGGCGATGCAGCCGGTGACCCAGCCGCCGACGACGGCGGCGATGAGGCCCGACACCAGGTTGAAGGTCAGATACCCCTTGGACGGCGTCATGCCGTCCCCGCCCGCGCGCGTGGGCGCCATACGGAAGAACCTGGCCCCAGCCGCGAAACTCACCATCACCAGCACGACCATCACGGCATAGCCGGCCACGACCGCACCGATCGAACGCAAGATTTCCATGATCGCCTCCCCCGCGAAGACAATTGGAGGATAGTCCGAGCCGGGGCTGCGACCTAGCGCCGAGTTCAGTGTCCTTTCGCCGCCTGGCAGCGGTCGGAGCGGAACCGGCTGATCGGCGCCCTTGTACTGGGCGAAGATCTTTTAGGCGTCGTCTCGCCTCAGGCTGTGAGAGATCAGCTCATCAAATTCTTTGATGTGCCGTTTCAGCATGACGATGGCGTCCGGGCTCACGTCCAGGCCGGCGGCGTGGATCTGCATGGCGCCGCTCTCGAACCGTTCAAGCTGGCTGATCAGCAGATCGCGAAGATAGGTCCACCGTTCCCGGATTTCGGCCTGAGTTTCCATGCCCCGATGATAGGGGGTCCCCTTCCCCGCCGCCATGCTTGTCATGGGACTGGAGACGCGAACCCAGCGAGCCGGGTTCAACCGGCGGCGCGCATTTCGACGCCCAGGACCCGCCCGGCCACGGCGTCGAGCTTCTTCATCAGCTCCGGATCGCGGGCCGAGGGCGCGGTCATGATGGCCACGTCCAGGCAGGTGTCGATGGGCGAGGGCTCGCGCTTGCCGGTCAGGCGGCCCGCGAACCGGGCCACGAGATCGCGGGCGCGCGCGGCGTTGGCCTGCATCACGCGGACCACCTGGTCGACCTCCACCGCGTCATGCTCGGGATGCCAGCCGTCATAGTCGGTGACCATGCAGACCGAGGCGTAAGGGAGCTCCGCCTCGCGGGCCAACTTGGCTTCGGGCATGGCGGTCATGCCGATGACGTGGCAGCCCCACTGCCGATAGAGCTCGCTCTCGGCCTTGGTGGAGAACTGCGGGCCTTCCATGACGAGCAGCGTGCCGCCCTCGACCACGGTCGCGCCCGCCTCGCGTGCCGCTTCGGCAGCCATGCCGGCCAGGCGGCCGCACACCGGATGGGCCATCGAGACGTGGGCGACCAGGCCAGGCCCGAAGAAGGTCTTCTCGCGGGCGAAGGTGCGGTCGACGTACTGGTCGACGATGACGAAGGTCCCGGGCGGCAGCTCGTCGCGCAGGCTCCCCACCGCCGACAGGGCCAGAATGTCGGTGCAGCCCAGCCGCTTCAGGGCGTCGATGTTGGCGCGGGCGTTCACGCTGGTGGGCGTCTGGCGATGGCCGCGGCCGTGGCGAGGCAGGAACACCAGCTCAACCCCGTCGATGTCGCCGCACAGCAGCTCGTCGGAGGGGTCGCCCCAGGGCGTCTCGACCTTGACCCAGCGCCGGTTCTGCAGGCCCTCGATCTCATAGACGCCCGAGCCGCCGAGCACGCCCAGCTTCCAGATCCCGCCGCGGTCGGCCATCGATGCTTCGTCCTCGAATAGAAAGAGCCCGCAGGCGGTTCGACCTGCGGGCCCCGAAAGTCAAGTTCGTGTCAGGCCCTAGTGGCTGACGTTCTTCCAGATCGCACGGTACGACGCGTAGGTCAGCGCGGCCAGGATGGCGAGGTAGAGCATCACCGCCCAGCCCGTCTGCTTGCGCTGCTCGGCGTGCGGATCGGAGGCCCACTCCAGGAACGCGGCCACGTCAGCGGCTTCCTGCGCCACGGTGGCTTTGGTGTGGTCGTCGTAGGTGACGCGATTGTCGGCCAGCGGCGGGGCCATGGCGATGAAGCCGCCCTTGGGCACCGGGCCCTTGCCGGTCCAGTAGGAGCCGACGTCGCCCGGGAACCACGGATTGTAGTGCTGGCCGGGGCCGACCTTCAGGCCGGCCGGCGGTTCGCGGTAGCCCATCAGCAGGGAGTAGATGTAGCGGGCCCCGCCCTCGCGCGCCTTGGCCAGGGTCGACTGGTCCGGAGGCGTGGCGCCCCCATTCGAAGCGGCCGCGGCGATGGCGTTGGGGAACGGCGACGGGAAGGCGTCGGCCGGGGTGCCCTTGCGCTTGATCGGATCGCCCGTGGTGGTGTCGATGTCCGCGACCTGCACGTCGGCGGCCAGGGCTTTCACAACGGGGTTGTCGTTCGGGTTCTTGTACTTCGGGTCGTAGAACGGACCGCCCGGCGCGCCCAGGTCACGGAAGTGAACCAGGCTCATCGAGTGGCAGGCCGAACAGACCTCCTTGTAGACCTTGTAGCCGCGCTGCAGCTGGCCACGATCGAATTGGCCGCGCGGACCCTCGAAGGTGAACTCGCCGGAGACCGGACGCACGCCCTTGGCGGGGCCGGTCGGCTCCTCGGCCGTGCGGGCGGCGAAGGCCGGCGCGGCCGCGAGGGCCAGACCCGCCATCACGGCGGCGGCGGCGAGGCTCTTTCTGAAATCGAGCTTCATCGGGCTCAACCGTTCTTTTCGTCGTGAGAGAGGACCGGCGAGGAGACGTACTCCGGCACCGGCAGCGGCGTTTCGCGCAGACCCATCCACGGCGTGATCACGAGGAAGTAGCCGAAGTAGTAGGCGGTCAGGAAGCGGGTCAGCCACAGGTAGCTGTTGAGGTTGCCGTCGAACAGGTCCGGCCCGTCGACGCCCGGGATCACCGGCTCGTCGGGCAGGTGCGCGCCGCACCATCCCAGGAAGAAGTAGACCACCAACAGGATGATGAAGAACCAGCGCATCGCCGGGCGGAAGCGCATGGAGCGCACCTTCGACGTGTCCAGCCAAGGCAGGGCGAACAGCAGGCCGATCGAGGCGAACATCACCACCACGCCGCCGAACTTGTCCGGGATGCCGCGCAGCATCGCGTAGAAGGGCAAGAGGTACCACTCCGGCACGATGTGCGGCGGGGTCTGCAGCGGGTTGGCGGGGATGTAGTTGTCCGCGTGGCCCAGCGCGTTCGGCATGAAGAACACGAAGACCGAGAACAGCATCAGGAACAGCACCAGCGCAAAGCCGTCCTTGACCGTGAAGTAGGGGTGGAACGGCAGGGTGTCCTGCTTGCGGCGCTCTTTGGGGATCAGCACGCCCACCGGGTTGTTCTGGCTCGACTGGTGCAGCGCCCACAGGTGCAGGAACACCACGCCGAAGATCACGAACGGCAGCAGGTAGTGCAGCGAGAAGAAACGCTTCAGCGTGGGCTCGTCCACCGCGAAGCCGCCCTGGATCCAGGTCAGGATGCCCGGGCCGACGACGGGGATGGCGCCCAGGAGGTTGGTGATCACCACCGCGCCGTGGAACGACATCTGGCCCCAGGGCAGCACGTAGCCCATGAACGCCGTCATCATCATCAGAAGGAAGATCACGCAGCCGAGCAGCCAGATCATCTCGCGCGGCGCCTTGTAGGAGCCGTAGTAGAGGCCCCGCGCCATGTGGATGTAGACGGCCAGGAAGAACATCGAGGCGCCGTTGGCGTGCACATAGCGGATCGCCCAGCCCCAGTTCACGTCGCGCATGATGCGCTCGACCGAGTCGAAGGCATGGTCGGCGCTGGCGGTGTAGTGCATGGCCAGCACGATGCCGGTGACGATCTGGATCACCAGGCACAGGGCCAGGATGCCGCCGAAGGTCCACCAGTAGTTCAGGTTACGCGGCGTCGGGATGGTGGCGTAGTCCACCCCGAAGCGGATGATCGGAAGACGCTCGTCGAGCCAACGCTCGATGCCGGTCTTGGGGACGTAAGTGGATTCGTGATCGCTCATGATCTTCGCTTAATCCTCAGCCGACCTTGACCTTGGTGGCGGACAGGTAGGTGTAGTCGGGCACCACCAGGTTCTTCGGCGCCGGTCCTTTGCGGATGCGGCCGGAGGTGTCGTACTGCGAGCCGTGGCAGGGGCAGAACCAGCCGCCGTACTCGCCCGCCCCGAAGGTCGGCACGCAGCCCAGGTGCGTGCAGGAGCCGATCAGGATCAGGTACTGCTCGTGGCCGGCCTTGACCCGTGCGGAGTCGGGTTCCGGGTCCTTCAGGTCCGCGTGATCGGCGGCCTTGGCCTCGGCGATTTCCTTGGGCGTGCGGTAGCGGACGAACAGCGGCTTGCCGCGGAACTTCACCACCACCTGCTGGCCCTCGGTGACCTTCGACAGGTCGAACTCGATGGAGGCGAGCGCGAGGGTGTCGGCCGCCGGGCTCATCTGATCGATCAGCGGCCAGGCGGCCAAGGCCGCGCCGCCCACCGCCGCGGCGCCCGCCGCGATGTGGATGAAATCGCGCCGGGAGTGCTCGTCGCCTCCGGCATGCGCGTTCACGACCTCTTCGGCCACTTGGTCACCCTTTTCCTGACCGCCCGCTCAGCCCTAGGCGAAGCGCGGCGTCGTCACTAATTCAAGACGTCGGCCCGAGGCGCGGGCCCGGTCGAGCGACGAGGTCGCCCAGCCGTCCATCCAGCCCCAGGACGGCGCGCACCGGCCCCCCGGTCACGCGTCGCGGTTCGCCTTAGAATGCGTCTCGCCCTTTTTCAACCGGACATTCCGCAAAACCTCGGCGGGGCCATACGATTAGCCGCCTGCCTTGGGGTCGGACTGGACGTGATCGAGCCCTGCGGCTTTCCGCTTTCGGACAGAACCCTGCGCCGCGCGGCCATGGACTACGCCGAGGCCTGCGAGGTGACGCGCCATGATTCGTGGATGCGATTCGAGGCCGAGCGGGCGCCGGGGCGGCTGGTGCTGATGACCACCCGAGGGGCGGAGCCCATCCACAGCTTTTCTTTCCGCAGCGACGATATCCTGCTCATGGGCCGCGAGAGCGCGGGTGTCCCCGACGAGGTGCACAACGCGGCCGACGCCAGGCTGGTGATCCCCACGGCGCCCGGCACGCGCTCGCTGAATGTCGTCAGCGCCGCCGCCATCGCGCTGGGCGAAGGCTTGCGCCAGATCAACGCCTGGCCTTCGCCGAAGGGGTGAAACCAGCCCGCCGCGCTTCCGCGACGTTCCCTGGTGTGGTTTACCGCCGTGCTGATGACAGCCCCTCTCTCGATCGAAGATTGCAAGACCCAGGCGCAGGCTTGGTTCGAATCGCTGCGCGACCGTATCTGCGGGGCCTTCGAGGCCCTGGAGGCCGAGGCGCCCGAGGCGCTCTACGGCTCCTCCCTCGCCAGGTTCGAGTTCACCCCCTGGACGCGGCCCGAGGGCGGCGGCGGGACCATGGGCATGCTGCGCGGGCGGTTCTTCGAGAAGGTCGGCGTGCATGTCTCGACCGTGCATGGGTCGTTTCCGGCCGACTACGCCAAGACCGTGCCGGGCGCGGCGGAGGATCCGCGTTTCTTCGCAACCGGGATCAGCCTGATCGCCCATCCGCGCAATCCGCGCGTGCCCGCCGCCCACTTCAACACCCGCTTCATCGCCACCACCCAGAGCTGGTTCGGCGGCGGGGGCGACCTGACGCCGGTTCTGGATTACCAGCGAAATCAAGCGTTTCCGGACGCGATCCGCTTCCACGCCGCCTTCAAGGACGCCTGCGACCGGCACGACCCGGCCTGGCACGCGAAATACAAGGCCTGGTGCGACGAGTACTTCTTCCTGCCGCACCGCAACGAACCGCGCGGCATCGGCGGCATCTTCTACGACCATCACAACTCCGGCGATTTCGCCCGTGACTTCGCCTTCACCCGCGATGTGGGCGAGGCCTTCCTGGGCGTCTATCCCGAGATCGCGGCCGGCCGCTCCGCCGAGACCTGGACCGACGCCGAGCGTGAGGAGCAGCTGATCCGGCGCGGCCGCTACGTCGAGTTCAACCTGCTCTACGACCGCGGCACCCTGTTCGGGCTGAAGACCGGCGGCAATGTCGAATCGATCCTGTCGTCGATGCCGCCCGAGGTGAAGTGGCCCTAGGGCGAAGAAGGCGCCGGGGAGCCCAGCGCGTTCCGCCAACCTCAGCCCGCTGCGGCGAAGCGCGCCTCGCCTTCGACGGGCAGGCCGGCGTCGATCCAGTCCTGCTTGCCCTCGGCATAGACGCTGACGTCGCGATAGCCGAGCGCCTCCAGGGCGGCGGCGGCCTTGTGCGAATTCTCGCAGGTGACGCCGGCGCAATAGACCACCAGGCGCGCCTCGCGATCGGGCAGCACCTCCGCCGCGCGCGCCTCCACCTCGTCATGGTTCAGCCGCAGGGCGCCCGGCAAATGGGCGTGCAGCCAGTACTTTTCGGGCAAGGCTTCGACCAGGGTCACCGGCGCCCCGGCGTCCAGCTCGGCCTTCAGGGCCTCACGCGCAATCGACTTCACCATCGCAGCCTCCAAGGCTATTGTTGCAAGTGCAACGTAAATGGGCGTCGTGGATATCGATGCAAGTGCAACAACCGTGAAAAAACTCGACCCCGCCCTCCAGGCCGCTTGGATCGGCCTCTTGCGCGTGCCCCAGGCCCTGCTGGCCGAGGTGCAGAACGATTTGAAGAAGCGGGGCTTTCCGCCGCTCGAATGGTACGACGTGCTGCTGGAGTTAAGCCTGCGCAAGGACGGGCGGCTACGCCAACGGGACCTGGCCGAGCGGCTGTTGGTGGCGCGCTACAACCTCTCGCGCCTGCTCGACCGGCTGGAGGCGGAGGGGCTGGTGCGGCGAGAGCCATGCGAGGACGACGCGCGAGGCGCAATGGTGGCGATCACCGCCGAGGGCCGGACCCTGCGCCAGGCCATGTGGCCCTCCTACGCAGAGGCGATCCAGGCGCGATTCGGGAACCGACTACCGGCCGACATGGTCCAGGTACTGGCCGAGGCGTTTGGTCGCCTATCGCGCGAGCCGCATTAACGCCACGAGCTAAGGACACGCTAACGCCGACTCGCTTAAAGTGACCCCATGCGTTCCAACCTGCAGTTCGCGCCGCCCGTACCCGTGACGACGCGGCCCACCGTCACCCTGATCAATGTCTACAAGGCCGTGCCCGGCAAGCAGGACGAGGTTCTGCGCCTGCTGGAACACGCGACCGACACCGTGACCCGGCATATGCGCGGCTTTGTCTGCGCCACGTTCCACAAGGGCATCGACGGACGCACGGTGGCGAACTACGCCGAGTGGGAAAGCGTCGAGGCTTGGCGCGCGATGACCGACGATCCGCGCATGCGCGGGGTCATGACCCCGGTCATGGCCCTGGCCGAGTGCCAGCCGCAGCTGTTCGAGACCGCCTCGACCCATTGGCCGGACGAATAGGCCGCCCTACCCTTCGATAAAGCGGCGAATCCAACCGCCGACCCGCAGCCGGTCGTCCGGGCCCTTCAGGGTCTCGATGGCGGCGAGGCCTTGCGCCTCGTCCAGCACCGTCTCCAGCCGCCGCTCGATCAGGGCGGAAGCGTAGGCCGGCCTGAACTCCGGGTGCGGCTGCATCGAGATCGCCGGCTGGTCGTCGTAGGCGATAACCCCGAGCGGACAGAAGGCGTCGCCGCCGACGGCGCGAGAGTTGGGCGCCAGCTCAACCACCTGGTCCTGGTGCGAGACCGGAAGCGCGATCGGGCCGCCCTCATCCATCCAGGGCTGGCGTTCGAACACCTCATAGGTCTGCATGCCCAGGCCCCAGCCCTTGGGCGACTTGATCACCTTGCCGCCGAAGGCCTCGGCCATGATCTGGTGGCCGAAACAGACCCCGACCAGCTTGGTGCGCCCCTTGGCGGCGTTCAGATAGGCCTTCAGCGGCTCGATCCAGGGCAGGTCCTCGTAGGCTCCCGCCGCGGAGCCGGTGATCAAGTGTGCGTCGTAGCCTTCAGGGCTTTCCGGGTACTGGTCCGCCTGCACGTCGAAGCGGTCGGCCTCGAAGTTCAGGCCGGTCTCGCGCATCAGGTCGACGAACATCTGCGGATAGTCGCCGAACTCGGGCTCGAGCGGGTCGGGCGGATAGCCGGTTTCCAGGATCGCGATCTTCACAGGGTTCGACATCACGCCTTCCGCTTCAGGAACTTGAGGCCCGACCAGTCCTCATCGACCGCGGCCACCTTCACATCGACCCAGCCGGTCGGCAGCACCAGCTCGCGCACCCCGTCCTCAGTGAGATCGACGAAGCGCTTGGAGCTCTTCTTGGGCCAGGAGATCCACAGCATGGCCTTGGGCTGCAACGCCGCGACGACGGTCGCCGCCTGGGCCTCAAGCGCGGAGCGATCGAGCACGAACAGGTGCACCAGGGCCGCGTCAGGCGTCTGGGTCTCGACCACCGTGGCGCCGTCCGGCAGGGGCGCAACCAGCTCGGCATAGTGCGGTGGCGCGTTCAGCACCGCCAGAGTCTCGCCGGGCTTCAGTCCCAGCTTCTGGATCAGCGGCTTGCCGGAATAGCCGGCGGGCGGAAGGCTCATCGGGCTTCTCCGATCAGGGCGACGAGGCGCTCCCGCGCGCCCTCGGCGGGGAAGTCGTGGGCGATCCACCAGGTCTCGACCTCGCGCAGCAGCATGCCCAGCCGTGGTCCGGCCGGGACGCCCAGCGCCATGACGTCGGCGCCGCCTAGGGGAAACCGCGGCTTTGGCCAAGCCTTGGCCAAGCCGAGCAGCGCCTTGGCGGCGTCCGAGCGCGCGGGCGCCTCGGCCCAGGCGCGGCGCACCCGGTCCTCGAAGGCCGAGGTCCCCAGCTGATAGATCCCCGCCCGCGCCTCCGCGGGCTTCAGGTCCAGATGCACCGGCGGCGCGCTCGGCAGGGCGTCGAGCAGCCGGTCGCGATCGGCGTTGGACAGGCGCAAGCTGTCGGCCACGGCGCCGACGGTGGTCGGATCGTCCGGCAGGAGGGCCGACAGGCGCAGCACCGGGTCAGGGGTGATGGCGACCATGGCGGCGAAGCGGTCAAGGTTCAGACCGTCCGGCAGGAACTGCTCCAGGATGGCTGCCGAAGCCATCAGCCGCACGGTCGCCACCGGGTCCGGCGCCGACAGCAGCTTGATCAGTTCCTTCGAGATGCGCTCTGCGGAAAGGCTGCGCAGTCCCTCGCGCAGCTTGCGGCAGGCGGCCAGACCCGCGGGGTCCGGCTCGCCCGACCCGTACCAGGCGAAGAAGCGGAAGAAGCGCAGGTTGCGCAGATGATCCTCGCGCAGGCGCGTCTCGGGGTCGCCCACGAACACGATCCGGCCTTCCAGCGCGTCCTCGATCCCACCGCCCACGGGGTCGAAAACCTCGCCCTGAAGGTCGGCATAGAGGGCGTTCAGGCGGAAGTCCCGGCGCTGGGCGTCCTCGGCCCAGTCGGTGGAGAAGGCCACCACCGCTCGGCGGCCGTCGGTCTCCACGTCGCGCCTGAGGCTCGTGACCTCATAGGGGATGTGGTCGATGACGGCCGTGACGGTGCCGTGCTCGATGCCGGTCGGCACGGCGCGGATATTGGCGTCGGTCAGGGCCTTCAGGGTCTGATCCGGCGTCAGCTTGGTCGCCACGTCGACGTCGTCGGCGGCCCGGCCCATCAGGGTGTTGCGAACGCACCCGCCGACGAACCGCGCGCAGTCCGGCCCGCCGACGGCCTCAAGCGCCGCGAACAGGCGCCGCGTCGGGGCGCTGGTCATCCAGTGCTGTTCAGGGAGGCGCGTCATCGGGGGCAAGCTGGCGTGCGGCGGGGCGCCAATCAACCCTTGTCCGCGCAGGACGATCAGATGCGGGTCGAGAAATCCGCTGTCCCAGCCTCGTCGCCGTACAGCCGCTTCCACAGCGCGCGCAGCATCCCCGCCGTCGCGCCCCAGATGTAACGGCCTTCCCACGGCATGGCGTAGTACCAGCGGGTCTGGCCATCGCGCTGGAACGACTCGCGCTTGTGGTTGGCCGGATCCATCAGGAAGTCGAAGGGCGTCTCGAACACCTCCGCCACCTCGTCCGGGCTGGGCCTGAGGTCGAAGCCGGGCCGCACCAGCCCGACGACCGGCGTAACCACATAGCCGGTCACCGTCTCATAGCGGTTCGACAGGCCCGCCGGTTCGACGAAGTCCCGCTCAAGCCCCACCTCCTCCCAGGCCTCGCGCAGCGCCGCCTCCACCGGTCCTTCGCCGGGATCGAGACGGCCGCCCGGAAACGCGACCTGACCGGTGTGGCTGCTCAGAGTGTCGGCGCGGCGGGTCAGGATCACGCTCAGTCCCTGAGGCCGGGCCACGATGGGGATCAGCACGGCCGCGTCGCGCAGGCGCGGCCGGTCCGTCGGTCGGAAGGACGGGTTGAGGTCGAAGTCGGAATGGGTCGGCTCCGACGCCGGGTCCCAGGCGCCGACGGGGTCCAGGTGCGCAGCCAGGCGGGCGCGCAGGTCCTCCAGCTCCGGCGGCTCCGGGTTCATGTGCGGTGGGCCCCCGCCGGGCCCAGCGGGAAGAAGGCGCCGTTGGAGGTGACGCCGAGTTCCGGCCCGTCGGCGCCCCGGCGCTCCTCGGCCAGCTCCACCAGCTCGTAGAACACCGGCCGGTCGATGCGCGCCTCCAGCCCCCGGCGCACATGCACATAGGGCGCGGGCTCGCCCGTCTCGGGATCGGTCTCCACGCGGATGGGATTGTCGGGGCCGGCCTCGGTCTCGTCGCCGACGTCGGTCAGGAACACCAGGGCGTCGCCCCGGCGGTCGACCCGGATGGCGTGGAAAGGCGCGTCCTCCACCCTGATCATCAGCTTCTCGACCGGGGTCACCAGGCAGAAGCCGTCCGGATCCTTGCGCAGGACGGTGGAGAACAGCCGCACCAGCTCCTTGCGCCCGATCGGGGAGCCCTCGTGCAGCCACAGGCCGTTCTTGCGGATGACGATGTCGATGTCGCCGCAGGAAGGCGGGTTCCACAGGTGCACCGGCGGCAGGCCGCGGCCCTCGCCCGACTTTTCCCCCGTCGCGCGCGCGCCCTCGACTAGGGCGCTAAGGCCACGTTTATCGGAATTGTCGTCTAAAGCGTTCACCCTGTCTTCCCGTGAAGCCCGCCGTGGTCCATCTGCCAGTAGAGTATCTGAGGTAGGCGCATGGAGCCCGCCAGGGAAGCATCCAGCGAAGCGTCCGGCGATGTGGTCGCCGACTTCCAACGCGCGGCCGAGGGCTTGGGTCGCGTGCGCTCAGCCCTTTCCGGCGCAATCTACGGCCAGGACGCCGCTGTGGAGCTGGCGCTCGCGGCGGTGGTCGCGGGCGGCTGGGCCATGATCGTGGGCGCGCCCGGCTCGGCCAAGACGCGGCTGGCCGAGGTGCTGGGCCAGGCGCTGGGCCTGGACGCGGGCCGCGTCGCCTTCACCCCCGACCTGGAGCTGGACGAGATCGTCGAGGAAGCCGCGCCGCGCAAAAGCTGGGACGCGTCGGGCGTGCGCCGTTCGCGCCCCGGCCCCCTGTTCCGCCAGCTGCTGCTGGCCGATGACCTGGATCGCGCCGCGCCCAAGGTTCGATCGGCGCTGCTGGAAGCGGCCCATGATGGCGCAGTGCGCGGCTTCGACGGGGTGCGGCCCCTGCCCCGCCCCTTCTACTTGCTCGCCACCAGCACCCAGGACGGGGTCGCCAGCTTCGACGAGACCGAGGCCGACCGCTTCCTGCTCAGGATCGACATGGCCGCGCCCGACCGCAGCGGCGAGCGGCGCCTGCTGGTCGAGACCGCAGGCCGCGCGAACGCAGAGCGCATCCCCGCCCAGATCGACCCAGAACTCTTGGTCTTGGCCCAGCGCCTGGCTGTCGAGCTGCCCGTGGGCGAGAAGGTGGTGGAGGCCATCCTGGACCTGGTGCGCCGCGCCCGCCCGGACGATCCTTCCGCCCCCGCCATCGTCAAACAGGCCGTCGCGCGCGGCCCGGGGCCCCGCGCCGGCCAGGCCCTGATGCGGCTGGCCCGCGCCCGCGCCCTGATCGACGGGCGCCCCTCGCCCTCCATCGCCGACGTGCGCGCTCTCGCGGCGGCGGTGCTGAAGCCGCGACTGGTGATGGCTCGCGGAGGCTCGGCCGATATCGAAGCGGTTCTCACCGAGCTTTTGGCCGGCCTCTCCTAAATTCCGTATCCCCGGCGAAGGCCGGGGCCCAGACCGATCCCGACGCAGGTCGGGACCCAGCAAGAATGGGATCAGAAGGCGGCTACGGATTTTGGCTGGCTACCGACCTTCGCCGGTATGGGTCTGGGTCCCGACCTTCGTCGGGAAAACGGGCTTAGAGTTATCTCTCTCGGGTTGACGGTCAGCCGCGGCGAACGTCGCCGCTCAGCAATGGACGGTCCCCAAACATCTTCAGCAGCACGCGGCGCGGATCGACCGGGCCGGGCAGGCGCACATCGGCCTTCACGAAGCCGAAGCGTCCGAAGTAGGGCGTATCGCCGACCAGCAGGACGCCGGGCAGGCCCGCGGCCTCCGCGGCGGCGCAGGCGCGTTCGACCAGCTGGGCGCCCAGGCCCTCGCGGCGGCGGCCGCCCTGGACGGCGATGGGACCGAGGAAAGCGATCCGCGTCTCGCCGATGACCACCGGCCACAGGCGCACCGTCCCCACCACCTTGCCGGCCTCGCGCGCCACGAAGGTGCAGTCGGCCAGGGGCTCGGCGCCCTCGCGCAGGCGTTCCGCGGTCTTGGCGAAGCGGCCCGGGCCGAAGGCCGCATCGACGATGGCGTCCACCGCGGCGCGATCGAACGGGGTCTCGAGGTCGATGATGACTGATAGAGGCTGGAGCGAGGGCGCGGACATGGCTGATCCCCATACTGGCAAGGACCGCCGACGCTTCGTATGAGCCGCGCGCTTCGGCGAGCGGCGCAAATAGGGCGGAGCTGCCCTGACGTCAAACCCTTAATCGAGCTTGGTGAAATCCGGCGGGCGCCGCTCGGCGAAGGCCATGAAGGCCTCCCGCGCTTCAGGGGTGGTCAGTTGCGCCCCGAAGGCGGCGTTCTCGCGCTGCATGATGGCCCACAGCACCTCGGCGTCGCGCATCAACCGTTTGGTGGCCCGAAGCGCATTGATCGGCCGCTGGACCAGAGCCTGGCAGGCCTTCAGCGCCGCCGCATCGACCTGATCGGCCGGCAGGGCGGCGTTGGCCAGGCCCCAGGCGGCGGCGGTCCTGCCGTCGATCACCTCGCCGAGCGCGAACATCGAAAACGCACGCGCGTGGCCGATGCGCATGGGCATCAGCAGGCTCGAGGCCGCCTCCGGCGCCAGGGCCAGGTTGACGAAGGGGGTCGAGAGCTTGGCGTCCTCCGCCACGAACACCAGGTCGGCGTTCAAGAGCATGGTCGTGCCGATGCCCACGGCGAAGCCCTTCACCGCGATCACCAGCGGCTTGTCGAGGTCGGCCAGGCCCTTCAGCACCCGGTGCACCGCCAGGTCCTCGGGCGGCTTCATCCCCATGGCGATGGCGGTGAAGTCGCCGATGTCGTTGCCGGCCGAAAGGTTCTCACCCTCGCCGCGGATCAGCACCACGCGCACGGCCTTGTCGGTCCGGGCCCGCTGCAGGGCGCCCGCGACGGCCTCGTACATGGCGTCGGTGATGGCGTTCTTCTTGGACGGGCGGTTGAGCGAGACGCTGAGGATGCCGCCGTCGAGGCCGACGATGACGTCATCGGTCAAGGGCGCGGTCTGGGTGTCGGTCATGGTCATCTGTGGTTCTCGAAGGATCAGGCGGCGCGCCACCAGAGGACGCCGGTCTCGTCGGGTTCGACCACGGCCTGGCCGCGGCCCAGCAGGCAGTTCAGGTGCGCCCCGGCCTCGCCCGTGGCCATGCCGATCAGGTCGTCGCCGATGGGGCGGGCGAACAAGGCGCCGAAGGTGTCGACCACTCGCCGTGGCGTGGCCAGCATGCGGTGGAGGCGGGCCAGGGACTTCTCATGACCGCGCGTCAGGGCGTCCAGCCGGTCGTGCAGTCCGCGGAACGGCTCGCCGTGCGAGGGCAGGACCAGGGCGTCGGCGGGAATTTCGCGCTTCAGCTTGGCCAGGGAGGCCAGCCAGTCGCTCAAGGGGTCGGCGTCCGGCTCGGTCGGCCAGACCGACACATTCGAGGAGATCCTGGGCAACACCTGGTCGCCGGAGATCAGCACCCCCAGCGCCTCGCTCCACAGGCAGGCGTGCTCGGGCGAATGGCCGTTGCCGATCACCACGCGCCAGTCGTTGTCGCCGATGCGCACGACCTCGCCCTCGCTCAGGCGACGATAGCTGTCGGGCAGGTGGTGCACCGCCTTGCCGAAGCCGCCGAAACGCGCCTGATAGGCCTCGATCTGTTCTTCGCTCCAGCCGGCCGCCCGGTAGAAGCGCACTCCATCCTCGGGCGCCTCACGCCCCGTGTCGGCGACCAGCACGCGGCAGGTCATGTACTCCAGGCGCGTCATCCACAGGCGACAATCAAAGCGCCGCGTCAGCCAGCCCGCCAGCCCCACATGGTCGGGGTGCATGTGGGTGCAGATCACTCGTTTTACCGGACGGCCGCCGAGCGGGTCGCCCAGCGCCATGTCCCATGCCGCCATGCAGTCCTTGGAACGAACGCCGGTGTCCACCAGGGTCCAGCCGTCGCCGTCCTCGAGCGCCCAGACATTGATGTGGTTCAGCACGAAGGGCAGCGGCAGGCGCAGCCACTGGACCCCGGGCGCAACCTCGATCGCGGCGCCAGGCTCGGGCTTGTCCGCAAAGGGGTAGACCAGCGGAACGCGGCGGCTCTCGGACGCGTCGGCGACGGTTTCGGAATCGGGCAGGCCGTCGCGCAAGCGGGTCTCCTTTGGAAACGGACGGCAGGATGCGCGCATTCCGCCGCAGGGTCAAAGCGGTATCGCCGCAGGCGTACGGCCTTGCTTAGGCCCTTGCGCGCGGGCATGTTGCGCGCCTCCTCCGCGGGCCCCCGCCTGGCGGACGTAAAATGTGAACAGGAACAAGGAGAAGGCGATGAAACGACTCATGTCCGCCCTCGCCGCGGCCGCCCTCTTCAGCGCATCGCTGGGCATGACCGCTTACGCCGCCAAGGACGAGAAGCCCGCCGCCCCGGCGACCTACAAGGACGACCAGATCAAGAAGGGCATGGCCGGCGCTCCCGCCGCCGCCCAGGCTCTGGGCCTGAAGTGCACCATCAAGAACGCCGCCCTGATCGGCCCCGGCTCGATCATGGTCGACAACAAGAAGGTGGCCGGCACCAGCTACGAAGTCGCCTGTGGCGAAGGCATGGGCTACGTCTTCCTGAAGTACGACAAGCAGGACGGCGGCCAGACCTACAGCTGCGTTGACATGCAGGCGCAGTACGACGCCGCCATCGCCGCCAAGAAGGCCGCGCCGCCGCGCTGCATGCTGCCGGAAAACAGCAACCTCAACGCCCAGATCCAGCCCGTCGTGACCAAATCCGGCGCGAAGTGCACGGTGACCAACGTCAGCTCGCTGGGCCACGACCCGAAGAACGCCGTCACCAACTACGAAATCGCCTGTAGCGAAGGCGTCGGCTACGTCACGCGCGCCTTCGACAACGGCGAGGCCACCTCGACCAACTGCCTGGAGGCGTCCGCCACGCTGCACTACGAGTGCAAGCTGACCGACAAGACCCAGCGCCTGGCGCAGATCACCGCCCTGTCGGCCACCTACGCCAAGGCTTGCCAGGTGTCGGACGGCCGGTTCGTGGGCACCACCACCGACAAGCACGACCTGTATGAAGTGGCCTGCTCCGGCAAGCCGGGCTTCTTCCTGGAGGTTTCCACCGACGGCTCGGCGCGCACCATCGACTGCGTCAGCGCCCAGTCGATCGGCGGCGGCTGCAAGATGACCGACATCGGTCAGGCCAAGCAGTCGGCGGCGTCAGGCTACACCGGCACGCTGCAGGCCAACGGCGTCAGCTGCACCCCGACCGACTTCCGCGTCATCGGCAAGGAGCCGCGCACCAAGCGCGACGTGGTCGAGTTCCGTTGTCCCGAGCAGCCCGCGGGCCTGCTGACCCTGATCCTGACCCCGGGCGCCACGGGCAAGTTCGAGAAGATGGACTGCTTCACGGCCAAGGAGCGTGGTCTCGATTGCGCGCTCACCAGCAAGGCCGAACTGCTGGCCCGCCTGAAGCCGATCCTGACCGCCATCGACAAGGTCTGCACGCCGACCGACTACCGCATGGTCAGCCCGGACGACGGTGACGGCGACATCGTCGAGGTGAAGTGCTCGGCCGGTGAGTCCGGCTACATCCTCGACCTGCCCGGCAACCGCGCCAAGACGATCAAGACCCTGAGCTGCGCTCAAGCGGCCAAGGGCAACGTCGACAAGTGCGAAATCCCCGGCAACGCCTGATCCGGCGTCATCGGACTTAAGACCAGGGCCCGCGGAGCGATCCGCGGGCCCTTTTCTTTTGGCGATTTGAAATTGGCCTCAGGAGGCCAGCGTCTCCTGGAACCGCACCGGTTCGCCCGCGTGCGGCAGGACAATCTCGTCGTCGCGCATCACCACGCGGCCACGGACGATGGTCGCCACGGGCCAGCCGGTGATCTCCATGCCGTCGAAGGGCGTCCAGCCGGAGCGCGTGGCCATGTCGGCGTGGCGTAGCGTGCGCCTGGCTTTCAGGTCGACGAGGGTCAGATCCGCGTCCCAGCCCTCGGCCATGCGGCCCTTGCCGGCGATGCCGAACACGCGCTGCGCCCCTGCCGAAGTCAGGTCCACGAAGCGCTCCAGGGTCAGGCGTCCCTGGGCCACGTGGTTCAGCATCACCGGAACCAGGGTCTGCACGCCGGGCATGCCAGAGGGCGAGGCCGGATAGATACGGGCCTTCTCCTCCAGCGTATGCGGCGCGTGGTCGGAGCCCAGCACGTCGGCGACGCCCTCGCGGATGCCGCGCCACAGGCCGGCCTGATGCGCAGCCCCGCGGATCGGCGGGTTCATCTGGGCCAGGCCCTTCAGCCGCTGATAGGCCTCGGGCGCAGTCAGGGTGAGGTGCTGAGGCGTGATCTCGACGGTGGCCACGTCCTTGTGGGCGGCCAGGAACTCGATCTCTTCCGCCGTGGTCACGTGCAGCACGTGGATGCGCTTGCCCAGGCGCCGCGCTATGCCCACCAGCCGTTCGGTGGAACGGATCGCCGTCAGCGCGTCGCGCACCTCCTCGTGGCTGGTCCAGTCGCCCTCGCGCGCCAGGGGCCGGCGCTCGGTCAAGCGGTACTCATCCTCGGAATGGAAGGTGGCGCGCCGGTTGACGTGCCGGAGCACCGCCTCGACGCCGGGATCGTCGGGCACCAGCAAGGTGCCGGTCGAGGCGCCCATGAACACCTTGACCCCGCAGCAGCCGGGCAGGCGTTCCAGCTCGCCGAGTTGGGCGGCGTTGTCGTGGGTGCCGCCGACGTAGAAGGCGTGGTCGGTGTGCATGCGCCCCTTGGCGCGCGTCAGCTTGTCGGCCAGGGCTTCCGGATCGGTGGTGGTCGGCTGGGTGTTCGGCATCTCGAACACGGCGGTCACCCCGCCCAGCGCCGCGGCGCGCGAGCCCGTCTCCAGGTCTTCCTTCCACTCCAGGCCCGGCTCGCGGAAGTGCACCTGGGTGTCGATCACGCCGGGCAGCACCGCCAGCCCCGTGGCGTCCACCACCTCGCCCGCCGAGGCCTGCGAAAGGTCGCCGACCACCACGATCCTGCCGTCACGCACGCCGACATCGGCAAGGCCTCGCCCGGCGTGGTTCACCACCTCGCCGCCGCGGACGATCAGGTCGTAGGTGTCAGCCATTTTGGGTTCCGGTGTCGGCGATCAGCTTCAAGGCTGCGTCCAACACCTGATCGACCGGCAAGTCCAGCATATGGTTCAAGGCCTGGTTCAGCTGGGGGTCGACGACCAGGAAATCCTCGTACTGGCGATGGCCGCGCACCACCCGTGCGTCCGGGCCCCAGGGACCGGAGCGGCGCTCATCCGACGGGCCGAACAGGCCGATCGTCGGCACGCCGGCTGCGGCGGCCAGATGCATCAGCGGTGTGTCGTTGCCCAGGAACAGCCGCGCCTTCTTCAGGCACGCATAGGTGACGAGCGGGTCGGCCTTGCCGGTCAGGTCGACGACGCGGTCGCGCGCGGTGGCGAAACGCACAGTGTGGGCGGCGTCGCGGTGGTTCTCGGCGCCCAGGATCATCAGTCGCCCGCCCTCCAGCGGCCCATCGGGACCCAGGAGGCGCGCACAGACCTCGTTGAAGCGCTCGGCCGGCCAGGTGCGCCCGACCCAGTCCGCGCCCGGCCCCACCGCCAGGATCGGGCCTGGGGCGTCGCCCAGCAGCGCGTTCGCCTGGGCCTCGGTCTCGGGGCCGACGAACAGATAGGGCGCGGGCGGCTCGTCCTCGAGCTTGAGCAGGCGCGCGGCCTCCTCGACCTTGTGCAGGGTCCCGGCGTCCAGCGGCGGCGCCTTGTGCACCGCACGCTTCTTGGCGCTGACGAAGCGGGCCAGAGAGCCGCCGCGCGTATCGACGACCAGCCCCCAGCGCCGGCTGCGCACCGCGGTCCACAGGGCCACGCCCGAGAGCCCCCCCGCGCCCGCTGGCACGAACCGCTCCAGCCTGGGCATGTCTCGGAACAGCACCTCGGTCTCCGGCCCGCCGGCCACGGTGAAGCCCGCATTGGGGATCTCGTCATAGAGCCGCTTGAGCAGCCCTGACGTGAGCACCGCATCGCCGATGCGTTCGGAGGTAATGAAGAGAATCGGAAAAGGGCCGGCCATCGGTCCGGTTATAGCGACTCACGGCCGCCGCGCATAAATGCAGTGAATGGATATTGGTGTCGCACCTCTTTCGAGCCGGGCCCTGGTCCGCGTGTCCGGGCCCGACTGGCGTCTGTTCCTGCAAGGGCTGCTGACCCAGGACGTCGAGACCCTGGCGCCGGGAGAGCTGCGCTTCGCGGCCCTGCTCACCCCGCAAGGCAAGCTACTGTTCGATCTGTTCGTGCTGCAGGACGGTGAAAGCGCCCTGCTCGACGTGGCCGCCGACCGGCGCGAGGCGCTGATCCAGCGGCTGTCGATGTATCGTTTGCGGGCCAAGGTGGAGATCGCGGCGGACGACGGCGGTGTCTGGGCCGCGTGGCCTGACGTAAGCCGAGGCTGGCTGGCCGACCCACGACTGACGGTGCTGGGCGGACGGGCCTATGGCGCCGCGCCGTGCGCGGGGAGCGCAACTGAGGCCGACTACCAGGCTTGGCGACTGTCGCTGGGCGTGCCCGATCCCGCCGCGGACTGCCAGCCGGATCGGACCTATCCGATCGAGGCGGACTTCGACCTGCTCAACGCCATCGACTTCCACAAAGGCTGTTTCGTCGGCCAGGAGACCACCTCGCGCATGAAGCGGCGAGGCCAGATCAAGACCCGCACCCTGCCCATCGTCTTCGACGGCCCAGCCCCTGCCTTCGGCGCCGAGGTGTTGACCGCGGATGAGCTTCGCGCCGGCGAGGTGCTAAGCGGCGGCGATGGGCGGGCCATGGCGCTGCTGCGCCTGGACCGCATCGAGGGCGCCGAACTCAGCGTCGAGAGCCGCCCGGTCAGGGTCGAGCGGCCCGCCTGGTTCGATCCTCAAGACTAGGGTCGTCGCCGGCGAGACGCGGCCGGGTCTTGCCGTGCAGCAGCCGCAGCAGGGGCTTCTCGATCAGCAGCCGCGCCGCCACGCCCGTCGCCACCACCAGGGCCATGGCCGCCGGCACGAACAGCCAGGCGCTGGTGAAGCCGCCCGTGCGGATCAGGACAGCGGTCGGGAAGGCGTGGACCAGATAGATCGAATAGGAAGCGTCGCCGAGCCGCTGCAGCCAGGGCCAAGGCCGGCCCCAGCCTGAGGCCTCCAGCGCCACCGCCCCACCCACGATCAGGGTCGCCGGACCGCCCCACAGCAAGGGTCGCCAAGCGTCGGAACGGTAGTCCAGCGCCTGCAGCAGGATCAGCATGGCCAGGCCGTATAGGATGGCCAGCCAGCTCCAGATCCTGCCCTTCAGCCGGCCGCGCCGCCACAGCTCGGCCAGGGCGACACCCGCCAGGAACTCCATCAGGATCGGGTTGGCGATGTAGGTGTATGCCGGCGGCCAGACCTCCCCCCACAGCCAGACCGCGCCCAGCGACATGGCCAGCCAGGCGATGCGCAGGCGCGACGGCAGGAACAGGCCCAAGGCGAAGACGGCATAGAACAGCGCCTCGTAGTTCAGGGTCCATCCCTGCTGCAGCACCGGAAACGGCAGGCCGCGCGGGTCGGCGTGAGGCACGAACAGCAGCGACAGCAGAAGATGGCGCCAGTCGCCGAGCTTCACCTCCTGGAACACCCAGGGCCAGGTCAGGACCAGGGCGGCGGCGACCAGGGTGGCGATCCAGTAGGCCGGCGCCACGCGCACCAGTCGCCGGCGCAGGAACTCCAGCGGCGAGGCCGGCGACGCCTCGGTCGAGGCCCACATGACGAAGCCCGACAGCACGAAGAAGACATCCACGCCCGCGGCGGCGTCCTGCAACTCAGTCGGGGCCATGCCCTCGACCCAGGCGCGCTGGAAGGCGTGATAGAGCGCCACACTGAGCGCGGCCAACGCACGCAGGTATTGGATCGAGACGAGGGTGCGGCTCGGGGTCTGGACGGCGGTCGCGCTCACGGCGCCAGACCAGCGCGACCTCGGCCGCGATGCAAGCCGTTTCGCCTGGCTTACGCCGCCGCTTCCGCGACCTTGCCCTCGACCCAGCTCGGAACCGGCAGGCCCTTCGAGCGCAGGAACTCGGCGTTGTAGAGCTTGGACGCATAGCGCGCGCCGGGATCGCACAGCATGGTCACGATGGTGTGGCCGGGGCCAAGCTCCCGGGCCAGCCGGATGGCGCCGGCCAGATTGACGCCGCTGGAGCCGCCCAAAGACAGGCCTTCCTCGCGTACCAGGTCGAACAGCAGGGGGAGGAACTCCGCGTCCTCGATGCGCCAGGCGAGATCAGGCGTGAAGCCCTCGATATTGCCGGTCATACGCGCCACGCCGATGCCCTCGGTGATCGAGGAGCCCTCGGCCTTCATCTCGCCGGTGGTGTAGTAGCTGAAGAGGCCGGCGCCGGCCGGATCGGCCAGGGCGACCTTGATGCTCGGGTTGCGCTCCTTCAGGAAGGTCGAGACGCCCACCAGGGTGCCGCCCGAGCCGACGGCCGAGACGAAGCCGTCGATCCGGCCGTCGAGCTGCTCCCAAATTTCCGGCGCGGTGGTCTCATAGTGCATGCGCCGGTTCGCCTGGTTGTCGAACTGGTTCATGTAGAGCGCGCCGTTTGCCAGGGTCGGGTCGAGCTCGCCGGCCAGGCGACGCGCGTAGTGGACGAAATGGTTGGGGCTGGAAAAGGGGGCGGCGTCGACCTCGATGACCTGGGCGCCGAGCGCGCGGGCAGCGCCCTTCTTCTCCTCGGACTGGGTGCGCGGCATCACGATCACCACCGGATGGCCGAAGGCGGCGCCGACCAGGGCCAGGCCGATACCGGTGTTGCCCGCCGTGCCCTCGACGATCGTGCCGCCGGGCTTCAGCGCGCCGGACGCACGGGCGTCCAGCACCATGCCGAGCGCAGCGCGGTCCTTGATCGACTGGCCAGGGTTCAGGAACTCGGCCTTGCCCAGGACGGTGCAGCCGGTCAGCTCCGAAGCCTTCTTCAGCTTCACCAGCGGTGTCTTACCGATCAGGTCGATGACGCTTTCGGACACGGGCATGCGCTTCCCCTCAGGCGACGCGTTGAACTTCAGGAGGCGCGGCGCGCGATTTCCTCGGCGACCCACCGCGAAGGCATGTGGATACCGCACTCGGTCTTGTCGAGACCCTTCCAGCGTCCGGCGCGCGCATCCTCATCTTCCGATGACGGCTGGGTGCAGGGCCAGCAGCCGATCGAGCGATAGCCGCCCTGGGTCAGCGGATGGCGCGGCAAGGTGTTGGCGTCGAAATAGGCCTCGATCTCGTCCGTCGACCAATTGGCGAGCGGATTGACCCGGATCTGCCCCTCGACCAGCTCGAACGGCGGCAGGCGCAGACGCGTGCCCCCATGGATGCGCTTCCGGCCCGTGATCAGCACGTCGAAGTCGGGCCTGACGCTCGCCAAGGGCTTCACCTTGCGCAGGTCGCAGCAGGCGTCGGGGTTGGAGCGCCAGAGATCGCCCTTGGGATCGTGGGTCTCGGCCTCGACGGGGCGCAGGCTGCGCACGTCGGTCAAGCCCAGGCGCTCGGTCAGCTGATCGCGGTAGTCGAGCGTCGGGATGAAGTGTCGGTCAGTGTCGAGGAACAGCACCGGGACGCTGGCGTCCTGCTCGGCGACGAGGTGCAGGCCAACCGCGGCTTCGGCGCCGAAGGAGCTCAGCACCGCGACCCGGCCCGGGAAACGGGTCAGGGCGGCTTGGACGATCTCGGACGCGGGCGCATCGCGGAGCTCGGCGTTGAGGGCTTCCACCTGCGCCTTCAGCGGAGCGCCACGTCGCGCCCAGACCGTCGCCGCGTGGTCCGCCGCCGGCTGGTAGGCCGCGCTGAAGCTGCCGAGCGCGCGTCGCCAGTCCTCGACGGACGCACCCACCGGCAGCTCAGCCGCATCGAAGCCGCAGCGGGCCAGCATGGGGGCGTGGTCGGGGATCAGATCGCCGGTCGCGATCAGCTCGCCCTGAAAACCGCCCTCGCGCAGGATCGCAGCCAGGGAGAAGCCCCGGCCGTCCTTGAAGCCGGAGAAGGCCACGACCAGGCGCCCGATGCGCTCCCGCGCTGCCAGGATCGGCGCGGCCTCGGTCTCGCCCCCCGCGCGCAGAGCCACGATCGCGTTCGAACCGGCCAGTTCATCGAGACCGATCTCCGGCAGGTCGGCGCCGAACCTCTCGCCCGCCTCAAGCAGCCTCATAGATCGCCTCCTTGAAGGGGTCCGCGCCCAGCCGGCGGAGAGTGTCGATGAAGCGCTCGCCGGCGTCGCGGCGCGCGAGATAGGCCTTCAGCACCCGCTCGATGGCGGGCGCCACGGCCTCGCCAGGCAGGCCCTTGCCCACGATCTGGCCGATTGAGGCGGTCTCGTCGGGCGAGCCGCCCAGCGTGATCTGGTAGAATTCCTCGCCCTGCTTATCGACGCCCAGGATGCCGATGTGGCCCACGTGGTGATGGCCGCAGGCGTTGATGCAGCCCGAGATGTTGATGCGCACTTCGCCGACCGCGTCCTGGAACACAGGGTCGCTCAGCCGCTCCGACAGGGCCTGGGCAACCGGGATCGAGCGGGCGTTGGCGAGCGAGCAGTAGTCCAGCCCCGGGCAGGAGATGATGTCGGCCGCGAGCCCAGCATTGGCCTCGGCCAGGCCGGCGCGCCCGAGCGCGGCGTGAAGCTCCGGCAGGTCGTCCATGGCCACGTGCGGCAGCAACAGGTTCTGCTCGTAGGTCACCCGCACCTGGTCGAAGCTGAAGCGCTCGGCGAGGTCGGCCACCCGATCCATCTGCTCAGCCGTGGCGTCGCCCGGCACGCCGCCGACGGGCTTCAGCGAGATCACCACCGCGGCATAGCCCGGCTGCTTGTGGGGCCTGAGATTGTTGCGGGTCCAGCGGGCGAAGGCCGGATCGGTCATCAGGGCCCGGTCGAACGCGGCGAAGCGCGGCGGCGCGGCGGCGTAGGGCCGCGGCGCGAAATAGGCCTTGATCCGCTCGACCTCGGCCTCGGGCACGGCCAGCGGCGCCTTCGGCAGGGCCGCGAAGGCCTCCTCGACCTCGGCGCGGAAGGCGTCCAGGCCCAGGCTCGCCACCAGAATCTTGATCCGGGCCTTGTGGATGTTGTCGCGCCGGCCGTGGCGGTTGTAGACGCGCAAGGTCGCGGTCAGCCAGGCGAACAGCTCCTCGGCCGGGATGAAGCTTTTCAGTTCGCTGGCGATATGCGGCAGCCGCCCCTGCCCGCCGCCGACGAACAGGCGGAAGCCCAGTGCGCCCGTATCGTCGCGCACGATCTCCAGCCCGATGTCGTGGGTCCGCATGGCCGCCCGGTCCTTGGGGGCGCCGATCACCGCGATCTTGAACTTCCGGGGCAGGAAGGTGAATTCCGGGTGGAAGGTCGACCATTGGCGGATCAGCTCGCACCAGGGACGCGGATCTTCGACCTCGTCGGCGGCGATGCCGGCCAGCGCGTCGGTGGTCACGTTCCTGATGCAGTTGCCCGAGGTCTGGATGGCGTGCATCTCGACCCGGGCCAGGTCCTTCAGGATATGGGGCACATCGACCAGCGCCGGCCAGTTGAACTGGATGTTGGTGCGGGTCGTGAAGTGGCCGTAGCCCTTGTCGTAGCGCCGGGCGATATCGGCCAGGGCCCTGAGGCGCGCGGCGTTCAACTCGCCATAGGGAATGGCGACCCTGAGCATGTAGGCGTGCAGCTGCAGATAGACGCCGTTCATGAGCCGGAGCGGCTTGAACTGGTCCTCGGTCAGGCGCCCGTCGAGGCGGCGCGCCACCTGGTCGGAAAACTGCTCGATCCGCTCGGCCACAAGCCGGCTGTCGAACTCATCGTAACGGTACATCAGACGTTTTCCAGGCTGTGCCCCGCCGTGGGCCCGTCCGCCCGGATGGATTCCCTAAGGCGTTCGCGGCGTTCCACCCCTGCCGCGTCAGCCTCGATGAGGTAGGGCGCCACAAAGCGCCCCGGTTGGGCCTCCGCCTGGGCCAGGGCCGCCGCAGCGGGCTCCGGGTCAAGGCGGACGGCGTCCTCGAATTCGGTGGACCAGCGGCCGCCCAGGGCCAGCCACACCACGGCGCCGTCTGCCAGGCGATTGGCGGTCAGGATCTTCACGCCGCCACTCCTTCCGAGAACTCCACGGCCTGAGAGGCGGCGAGCGCCGCGGTCCGGCCGATGAACAACATCGAAGGGCCTTCGACGGCGTGGACCGTGGTCAGAAGCTCGAGCTCGAACAGCCGACCCGAGACCACCCGCTCCTCCGGCAGGGTGCCGTTGACCACCACCGTGACCGGCGTCAGGGGATCGCGTCCCGCCTCGATCAGCCGGTCGGCGATCCGGCCCGCCTGGCCCGCGCCCATATAGACCGCCAGGGTGTGCTCGGCCGAGGACAGCGCCGCCCAATCCACCTCCGGCGAGCCGGGCTTGGCCTGGCCGGTGACGAAGGTCACCGCCTGGGCGTGGTCGCGGTGGGTCAGGGGCAGGCCGGCGGCCGCCGCGCAGCCAAGCGCCGCGGTCACGCCCGGGATCACATGGGCCTCGATCCCAGCCGCCTGCAGGGCTTCAAGCTCCTCCCCGCCGCGGCCGAACACGAAGGGGTCGCCCCCCTTCAGCCGCACCACGCGCTGCCCCTTCAGGGCCTCCTCGATGAGGATGGATTCGATCTGGTCCTGGGGCACGGCGTGATCTCCCTTGGCCTTGCCGACATAGATGCGCCGCGCATCGCGCCGCGCGTGGTCCAGCACGGCCTCGGACACCAGCCGGTCGTGGACGATGACGTCGGCGTCCCGCAGCACGCGCAGCGCCTTCAGCGTCAGAAGCTCGGGATCGCCGGGGCCGGCGCCGACCAGCCACACGACGCCTTGCGGCGCTGCGCCGGCGTTCAGCAGCCGAAGCATTTCGCGCCGCGCGCCGGACACATCGCCGGCGGTTGCCAGATCCTTGGGGCGGCCGCGGAAGGCGCGCTCCCAGAAGCGGCGGCGGGCCAGGGCGTTGGGCACGGCCTGCTTGACCGTCTCGCGGATATCGCCGGCCAGCTTGGCCAGGACGCCCAGGCTGTCGGGCAGGGCCGCCTCGACGCGGGCCCGCACATCGCGCGCCAGGATGGGGGCCGAGCCGCCGGTGGCGATGCCGACCACCACCTCGCCCCGGTCGATCAGCGCCGGGGTGTGGAAGTCGGACAGTTCCGGCCGGTCGACCACGTTGACCAGGGCGCCCGCCGCCCGCGCCTCGGCGATGACGCCTTGGGCGCCTTCGTCGTCGGAGAGCGCGACGAAGGCGAGGGCTGCGCCTTCGAAGTCGGCGCGGGTCGGCAGGCGCGTCTCGACCTTGCGGTCGGTCACGCGGGCGGCTTCTTCCGGGGCGCCGCCCGGCGCGAACCACTTGAGCAGGGCCGACGTCTTGGCGATCAGCCGAGCCTTGGCCACGGCCATCTCGCCGCCGCCGACCACGATCGCGGACCGGCCGTCGAGGGGGATGGAGGCGAGGAAAACGTTCATGGGGAGGAGCCGTAGATTGTAGTTTTTCTGCAAAAAGTGCGGCGGCCGGCTGAAGTTGAGGGGACCGGCCGCCGCAAGGCACAGGACAGGTTCTTCCTCGCGCCGTGGGCCAATTCGCGCAAACCAGATGATCTTGCGTCCCTGCGCAGAAAAACTAAAAGGCCCTGCCATGGCCGGACCCAGACGACTTCTGCCGCTGAACGCCCTGCGCGCCTTCGAGGCCGCCGCGCGCCATCTCAGCTTCACCAAGGCCGCCGACGAGCTGCACGTCACGCCCGGCGCCATCAGCCAGCACGTGCGCCAGTTGGAGGACCACGCGGGCGGCGCCCTGTTCCGCCGCGACGGACGGGGGCTGGAGCTGACCGAGACCGGCCGCGCCGCCCTGCCCCTGCTGCGCGAAGGCTTCGAACGCCTGCTCGACGCCTCGGCCCTGCTGCGCGAGCCGCCGCGGCGCCGGCAGCTGTCGGTCAGCGTCGCGCCCTCCTTCGCCGGCAAGTGGCTGATGCCGCGCATGGAGCGCTTCCACGCCGAGCATCCGGACGTGGAGGTGTGGATCTCGGCCGACATGGAGATCGTCGACCTG
Source organism: Pseudomonadota bacterium (assembly GCA_018241995.1). Lineage (GTDB taxonomy): Bacteria > Pseudomonadota > Alphaproteobacteria > Caulobacterales > Caulobacteraceae > JAFECT01. Next base: position 396,907 of record JAFECT010000003.1, on the reverse strand, counting down.
TCCGAGGGCGCCGTCGACGTGGCTATCCGCTATGGCCGGGGCCAATACCCCGACGTGATCGCCGAGCGGCTGCTGCAGGAGACCGTGCTGCCGGTGTGCAGTCCGGCGCTGCTCGAGGGCAAGAACCCGATCCGCTCACCCAAGGACCTGGCCCAGCACACCCTGCTGCACGACCTCTCCATCGACCAGGACCCCTCCTGCCCCGACTGGGCCATGTGGCTGAAGGCGCGCGGCATCTCATCCATCGACCCGCGCCGCGGCCCGCGTTTCAACCAGTCGGCCCTGGTGATCGAGGCGGCGGTGATGGGCCAGGGCGTGGGCCTGGCCAAGCGCTCCCTGGCCCAGGCCGACCTGGAGAAGCGCCGGCTGGTCGCGCCCTTCGCCGACGGCTCCACCACCGTGGACTTCGCCTACCATGTGGTGCTGCCGAGAAACCGCCCGCCCTCGGCCGGGGCGCAGCTGTTCGTGGAGTGGCTTAAGCGGGAGGCCGTGGCCTACGAGAACAACATGGATCAGCTGTAGGCGACTGCGCTCCGGCCGCGTTTACAGCTTGGCAATATTTCCGGAGCCTCCGTGCCCATCTCTGTCCAGAACGGGTCAGGCGGCGGCGATGAGCATCAGTGGCGACTATCCTAGCCCGGTCATGATCAACGGCTACTCCTGCAAGAACTGCACGGAAGTGGACCTCGCCAAGAAGCACATCGATCCCGCCCACCCCAAGGACGGCCCCTTCGGCATCAACAAGACGGACGCCAGCGGCGCCCCTGTGAAGGGCGCCGCGGACCCTGCTGCAAACGGCGCCAGCGGTCTCAACAGGCCTTCGGTGGTCTTCGGCGGCAGCCTGGCGGGCCTGACGCCGCCTCCTGGCTCGAGCGCCCCCTCACAGCCCGCGTTCCGGCTCGATCTGACCGCTTAAGCCGGACTTAACCGCAGGGAGTCACCCTCAGGCCCGTGGACAACTCGCCCATAGCTCCGGTCTCGCCGCTGATGGTCCCCGCGCGCATCTATCCGATCGCGCCGATCGCGCCGCGTCCCGAAGCCGCCGGGGCCGACAGCCGCCCGGTGAAGGCGGCCCTGCCCCAGGGCGTCGGCACGAGGGTCGACATCAGCGCCTAGAGCGCCGCTCTCAGGTCCACCAGGTCGGCCAGCACGCTTTCGGTCGTGGGCCAGCGCCCCGCTCCCCGTCCGGCCGCCGACCAGATGCGACCGTCGTCGGCGATCACCCGCAGCGCGTTGCGGTCCACGGTCACCCCCGAGAAGGCCGAGCCCTCGACGAAGCGCACCGAGGCCTCGACGCCTCGGGGTGTCAGCACCGCGCGGGCCACCTGTTTCAGCGGCCGGCGACGCGCCTCGTGCGCCAGCGCCGGGTCCAGCGCCTCGCAGGCGACCGAGCGCGGGTCGATGGTCTCGCCGAAGGCTTCAAAAGCCAGGATCTGGATCTTGGCGGCGGCGTCCAGGCCCTCCAGGTCGGCGGAGGGGTCCTCCTCCGCCAGGCCGGCTTCGCGCGCCGCGACCAGGGCCTCGTCGAACGACTGGCCGGCGCCCAGGCGGTCCAGCATGAAGTTCACCGTGCCGTTCAGCACGCCCTCGATGGCCACCACCGGCGCATGGCCGCGCGCCAGGCGCACGGTCTCGATCAGGGGCGCCCCGCCGCCGACGGCGGCCGAGTACAGCAGCCTGCCGCCGCTCTTGCGCGCCGCCGCGATCAGCCGGTCGTAGGCGGCGATCACCGCCTGCTTGTTGGCGCTGACCACATGCGCCCGGGCCGCGAGCGCCTGCTCGGCGACGCGCGCGCCGACCGAGGCGGAGGACAGCACATCCACCACCACGTCGGCCGGCCGCGACAGGAACTCCGCCTCGTCGGTGGTCAGAATCCCGTCCAGATCCAGGCCGCCCCTGGCCTTGGACGGGTCACGCACCAGCACCGAGACCACCTCGAACTCGTCCGGGCGCCGGTTCAGCCGCTGCAGCACCCCGCCGCCGACCACGCCGCAGCCGGCGAGCGCCACGCGCAGGCGCGGCGGCCGGGGCCGGCGCACCGGCGGACCGCCGACAGGGCCCACGCGGGTGGCGTCCAGCCGCCCGAGCGCGCCCACCTCCACGGTCAGGCCCCGGCCCTGCGCGAAGTCGAGCGCGCGGGTCTGGACCAGCTTGCCGGCCACGGCGCGCGCACCGGTCCAGTCGATGGAGCCGAAGCGCAGGGCCTCCTCGGCGGTGGCCGGGTCGCGGTCGTAGACGCCGTCCACGTCCTTCACCAGCCGCACCCGCTCGGCGCCGAGCTCGGCCGCCAGATAGACCGCCGAAAGGTCCGAACCGCCGCGGCCCAGCAGCACCACATCGCCCTTGGAATCGAGGGCGCCGTAGCCCGGAACCACCACCACCTCATGGCGGGCGAAGGCCGCGTCGAGATTGCGCCGGTCGAGACGGCACGGCTCGGCGCTCTCGCGATGGCCCTCGGCGATCAGGCCGAGATCAGCCACGCCAAGGTTGGCGGTGGACAGGCCCGCCCGGTCGCAGGCCAGGGTCAGGAGCGCGGCGGAGGTCTCTTCGCCCAGGGCCACGTAACGGGGCAGGTGCAGGTTGTCGTGGGCGCAGCCCAGAACCTGGGCGTCGTCCAGCAGCTTGTCCGTCACGCCCTCGAAGGCCGAGACCACGGCCAGCACCCGGCGCCCGTCGCGCACGATGCGATAGATCTCGGTGACAACCTCGGGAATCGCCTCCCGGTCGGTCAGGACCGAGGAGCCGAACTTCAGCACCACCAAAGGCCGCTCCACCGCGTACTGCGGTTGGGCGATGGGTTTGCGCGCCAGGGCGCCGTCGACCAGTTCGGTCATGATCTTGGCTCCTCAGACAGCAGCGAGCAGGGGTTTGGCGGATTCGGCGAGGGCATGGGCCAGCGCGCGGTCGAGGTCGGCGATCAGATCGTCCGGATGCTCGAGCCCGACCGAGACGCGGATCAGGCTGTCGGTGATGCCGGCGGTGCGCCGCGCGTCCGGGTCCATCGAGGCGTGGGTCATGGTGGCCGGGTGGGCGACCAGGCTTTCCACGCCGCCCAGCGACTCCGCCAGGGTGAACAGCTCCACGCTCTCGACGAAACGCCGCACCGGGCCAAGGTCGCCCTTGAGCTCGAAGCTCAGCATGGCGCCGAACCCCGCCTGCTGGCGCGCGGCCAGGGCGTGGTCCGGGTGATCGGAAAGGCCGGGGTAGTAGACCTTGGCCACCGCCGGATGGCCGGTCAGATGCTCGGCCACCCTCTGGGCGGTCGCCTGCTGGCGCTCGATGCGGGCGAACAGGGTGCGCACGCCGCGGAGCGTCAGGTAGCTGTCGAAGGGCGAGGCGGTCACGCCGGTGCAGTTGGCCCACCACCGCAGTTGCTCCAGGTCGCCGGCCGCCTTGGCCACGACCGCGCCGCCGACCACGTCGGAATGGCCGTTCAGGTACTTGGTGGTGGAGTGGATCACCAGGTCGGCGCCCAGCGCGAGCGGCTTCTGCAGGGCCGGCGAGAGGAAGGTGTTGTCCACCGCCACCCGTGCGCCCGCCGCCCGCGCGGCGGTACAGATGGCGCGCACATCCACCACCCGCATCAGCGGGTTCGACGGGGTCTCGACCAGCACCAGGGCGCAGCCCTCCGCCAGGGCCGCGTCGAGGGCTGCGGCGTCGCCCTGGTCGACCAGCTTCAGGGTGAAGGCGCCCTTGCGGGCCCGGGCGGTCAGCAGGCGGTAGGTGCCGCCGTAGCAGTCATGTGGCGCGATCACGGTCTGGCCGGGCTCGACCAGATGCAACACCAGGTCCACCGCCGCCATGCCGGAGGAGACGACCACAGCGCCCGCCCCGCCCTCCAGGCCCGCCAGGCATTCGCCCAGCACATCGCGCGTCGGATTGCCCGAGCGGGTGTAGTCGTAGGGCCGCTTACCGCCGAAGCCGTCGAAGCTGTAGTTCGAGGACAGGAACAGCGGCGGCATGACCGAGCCGTGGGTGGGGTCGGCGTTGACGCCGGTCAGGACGGCCAGGGTTTCGTCGGATTGGAACGGGGCGCGGGTGCTCATGGTCAGGCGTCCAGACAGGCTTTGAGGATCGGGTTCAGGGCGGCCGCGTCCTTGAGGAAGGCGTCGTGGCCGTAGAGGGAGCGGATCTCGGCGAAGCGGATCAGGTCGGGCAGGCGCGAGGCCAGCTCAGCCATGTCCGACAGGGGCGTGAGGCGGTCGCTGGTGGAGGCGATCAGAGTGGTCGGCACGGTCACCGCTTCGGGCTCGACGGCATGGCTGTCGATGGAGCGCGACAGCGACCACCACCGCTCGGGCGCCATGGCCTTGGCATAGGCGCGGCCCCGCGCGATCAGATAGCGGTCGATCTGGCTGAGGCCCTCGGCATCGAGGGCGCGGTCGAAGCGGGCGTCGAACTCCTCCGCGCTGCGATAGGTGGTCATGGCCAACTCGCGGGCGAGCGCCAGGCCCTCCTCCGCACGACCGGCGTCGCGGGCCAGTTCGAACACCCGGCGCTGCACCCCGCGCCAGGCCTGGCCCATGGCCGACGGGCGGTGGGCGGCGGAGATCACGCACAGGCGCTCCAGGCGCTCCGGCGATCGCGCCGCCAGCGCCAGCCCGACCATGCCGCCGTAGGAGGCGCCGACGAAGGCGTGGACGGTCTCGACCCCGAGCGCGTCCAGCGCCAGTTCCACAAGGCGCGCCTGATCATCGGTGGTGACAGCAAGGCGCGCGTCCTTCAGCGGCGCGAAGTCGAAGGCCAGGACGCGGCGGCGGTTCAGGTCCACGCCGGCGCCCGGCGCCACGACCTCACCCCACCAGCCGGCGCCGTCCGGGCTCCAGACCAGGCGGCTGGCGGAGATGCCGCCGGCGACGATCACCAGCGGCGCATCGGCCGGCCCGTAGAGGCGGGCCTGGAAGACGGGATCGGGCAGGGCCTCGCCGGACGCCAGACGCCAGCCGGCCGGAACCTGGACGAACAGGTCCACGCCCAGGTCAGGCGTCGTGCTGGAAACTTGAAAAGCCTCGAGGGCTAAGGGCCGGCTCACCGTCTTCCTCCAATCGAACCCGCTCCCGAGCTCTCTTGCGGAGGATCGACTGGTGAAGACCGGACACGGGATTTGACCCCGCGCGCGCCGGCGCTCCACTCATCTCTCGCGAACCGGAAACCGGCTCCGCAGGAGTTGGCACCTTGCGAAGCCTCGCAGGTTGCCCCGGCGTCAAAGGGCCTGTCCCTCAGCCGGTCTCGATGAGTGTCTTTAGGCTGGCGAGGACATCGGCGGCCGTCAAGCGGATTTTGCAGCGCTGTAAAATCAATAAGTTACTGCTGAAACATAGCTGTCTCATTCGTAACTTGCGCGGCCCGCGCCAAGCGTCGCATTGTGCCGCTAACCCGCTTAACGGAGACTCCCCGCATGCGCCGCGCCGCCCTGGTGATCAGCTTCGCCTCCGCCCTTGTCGCCACTGCGGCCGTCGCCGCCACGGCGATCCCGGCCTATGTCGCCCGCGCGGTCGCCGACAAGGCGCGCGCCGACGACGCCGGGCGCGACCCGCGTCGCCACATCGCCGAGCTGGTCGCCTTCACGGGCGTGAAGCCGGGCGACAAGGTCGCCGACCTCTTGCCGGGCAACGGCTATTTCACCAAGGTTTTCAGCAAGGTGGTCGGGCCGAAGGGCCACGTCTACGCCATCTGGCCGCGCGAATACTTGGTCGAGGCGCAGAGCGACTTTGCCGCGACCCAGGCGATGGGCAAGACCAGGGATTTCGCCAATGTCACCGCCCTGCCCCAGGCCGCGGCCGCCTTCTCGGCGCCGGAGAAGCTGGACGTGGTCTTCACCTCGCAGAACTACCACGACTATCCGGACAAGTTCATGGGCTCGGTCGACCCGATGGTGCTGAACCGCGCGGTCTACAAGGCGCTGAAACCGGGTGGCGTGTTCGTCATCGTCGACCATCGCGGCAAGCCAGGGACGGGCATGACCCAGACCGAGACCCTGCACCGGATCGACCCGGATATCGTGAAGGCGCAGCTGAAGAAGGCGGGCTTCGTCTACGAGGGCGAAAGCACCGTCCTGCGCAATCCGAAGGACCCACTGACCATCAAGGTCTTCGACGAGTCGATCCGCGGGCGCACGGACCAGTTCGTGCTCAAGTTCCGGAAGCCGCGCGCCAAGCGCTGAGACGGCTCCTGAGGGGCTAGGCCGCTCGCGCGGAGCATGCGAGACAGGCGTTGAACCGGGGCCAGCGTGGGGCGGCCCCGCCAACGCCGGAGCACCCATGGCCGCGTCCAAGCCTGCGACCAAGTCCAAGCCCGCCAAGGGCGGATCGACCGCCGACAGCTGGCCCTGGGACGAGATGATCGCCGAGTTCCGCGCGCTCGGCGGCATCGCCGACAATCTGCGCCGCGGCGAGGGCAGGTTCGGCAAGGGCCTGTTCGCCATCGACCCGACCCAGCCCGTGCGCGTCGTAGTGCCCAAGAACCTGCTGTTCCGACTGCGCGACATCGAGTTCAAGGACGGGGCCCTGATCGTGGCGCCTGCGAGCGTCGAGTCCGGCGAGGTGGGCGCGCGCGAGAAGGCCTTCTTCGACCGCTATCAGGCGGTGTTCGACTGGGGCGAGGCGCGCGCGGAGCTGGAGTCCTACCTGACGCAGATGGACGCCCTGCCTCAGGACGTGAAGGACTACCTGCGCGAACACTTCGAGTTCAAGGAGACCTTCACCGGCGACGTGGCCGCGCGCGCCCAGGGCCGGTTCCTGCAGACGCGGATGATCTCTTGGAAGGAATTCTACGTGATCTTCCCGGTGATGGAGCTGGTCAATCACGCCGCCGCGGCGCCCGGCTTCACCGTCAAGGACGAGGCCATCGAGATCGGCGGGACCTTCGCCGACGAGGTCTATGTCCGCTACAACGTCGCCGACCCGATGGGGGTGTTCGCCAACTGGGGCTTTGTCAGCGAGGAGCTGGTGGCCTTCAGCGTGAAGATGGGCGTCAACATCGGCCCCCGGCAGATCGTCATCAACCGCGACCTGCGCAAGAAGACGCTGGTCGGCGACTTCCTAGCCCCCTCGGTGACCGAAGAGAACGGGGTCACCCAGCTGTCGTATCTGATGATCGGCAACGCGCGCTATCCGCGGCTGTCCAAGGGCCTGTTCTACAAGCTGATGCGCGACCTGGGCCTGGAGCCGCAGGCCGAGGAGATGTTCGACCACATCCTGCACCACAATCGCACGATCTTCTTCGGCTTCCTGGCGGTGCTGGAGAACCACGAAGGTCCGATGATCACCATGCTGCGCCGGCTCTGCCGCCACCAGCTAGAGGCCATGAGCTATTCGCTCGGGGTGCGCGAGATCGGCTGACGGCGTGGTGTCAGCAGTCTGAAGCGGTCGGCTTGCTCCGTCCGGCCGAAACGCCGACCCTGCGGCCATGTCCGAATCCGTCCGCTGCGCCTGGTCGACCAACGACCCGCTCTATGTCGCCTATCACGACCAGGAATGGGGCGTGCCGGAGCGCGATTCCCGCGCCCTGTGGGAAAAGCTGGTGCTGGACGGGTTCCAGGCCGGCCTCGCCTGGATCACCATCCTGCGCAAGCGCGAGGCCTTCCGCGAGGCGTTCCAGGGCTTCGATCCCGAGGTCATCGCCCGCTATGGCGAGGCCGATATCGCGCGGCTGATGGACAATCCCGGCATCGTGCGCTCCCCGGCCAAGATCAACGCGGCGATCAGGGGCGCGCAGATCTATCTCGACATGCGCGACAAGGGTCAGGACTTCGCCCCTTTCATCTGGAGCTTCATCGGCAAGCGCCCGATCCAGAACACGTGGGACCACATGTCCCAGGTGCCGGCCCAGACCCCGCTGTCGGTCGAGATTTCCAAGGCGCTGAAGGGAAAAGGCTTCAATTTCGTGGGGCCGGTGATCGTCTACGCCTGGCTGCAGGCGACCGGCCTGGTCAACGATCACCTGACCTGCTGCTTCCGCCACGCCGAGGTCCGGCGTATGGGCGAGGGGCATGCCCAATCCTGATTCAAAGCCCAAATCCAAGCCTCTGGGCAAGAAGGCGATCGGCCCCAACCTGACGCTGGAAAAGCTGTGCGGTGAGGTCATCGTCTGCGGCGTGGATGAGGCTGGCCGCGGGCCATGGGCCGGGCCGGTCTCGGCCGCCGCGGTGATCCTACCGGCCCGGCGCCTGCCCAAGGGCATCGACGATTCCAAGAAACTCAACGCCAAGGCCCGCGAGGCGCTGGAGATCGAGATCAAGGACCGCGCCCTGGCCTGGGCCGTGGCCTTCGCCTCGGTGGAGGAGATCGCCGAGCTCAACATCCTGCACGCCACGGGCCTGGCCATGCGGCGCGCGGTCGAGGCCCTGACGCCCCAGCCCGTCATCGCCCTGGTCGACGGCAACTACCGCTTTCCCCTGCCCTGCGAGGTGCGGACCGTGATCGGCGGGGACGGCCTGAGCCTGTCGATCGCCGCGGCCTCGATCCTGGCCAAAACCGCGCGCGACCGACTGATGGTGGAGATGGACGGGCTCTATCCCGGTTACGGCTTCGCCTCGCACAAGGGCTACAACGCACCTACGCACCAACAGGCGCTGAAGAGCCTTGGGCCCTGCCCGATCCATCGCCAGGCCTGGGGGCCCATCAAGGCCCTGCTGCAGGGCGATCTGCTGGAAGACCTGGAAGAATTAGCGGACTAGATGTGCAGCCAGGCGCCGCTGAGCAGGCCGGCCAGGGCGAAGACCACCGATCCGGCCAGCACCACCGCCCACTCCGGCATCTCGGCGCCCGCCTGGGCCGCGATGGTCTGGTAGCGACGCACTTGGCGCGGGGTCACCTCATAGAAGGGCACCGGGCCGGGCCCACACATCGCCTCGGCGGCCGCCGCTTCCGTCATGGTGACCTCCCTTCCGCTCAACTGCCGTTCACGCGGGGTTGAACGCGAGGGGACCCGGCCCGTTCCTACGGCCGAGTCACGAAAGCGACGCCCAAATCCTTAATTTAACTCGCTCTCAACCATGGGCGGACAGTCGTTGGGGTTCTGAATCCGGAGCCGACGATGATCGAGACCGACGTCATTCTGACGGGCGATTGTGTGGAGAGGCTGCGCGCCCTGCCCGACCGTTCGGTCGACCTGGTCTTCGCCGATCCGCCCTACAACCTCCAGCTCGGCGGCGACCTGCTGCGCCCGGACAATTCCAAGGTCGACGCGGTCGACGACGACTGGGACCAGTTCGAGAGCTTCCAGGCCTATGACGCCTTCTGCCGCGAGTGGCTGACCGAGTGCCGCCGCGTGCTGAAGGACGACGGAACCCTGTGGGTGATCGGCAGCTATCACAACATCTTCCGCCTGGGCGCCGCGCTCCAGGACCTCGGCTTCTGGGTCCTGAACGACGTGATCTGGCGCAAGACCAACCCGATGCCGAACTTCAAGGGCACGCGCTTCACCAACGCGCACGAGACCCTGATCTGGGCGGCCAAGTCGCGCGGCCAGAAGCGCTACACCTTCAACTACGACGCCTTGAAGGCCTTCAACGAAGACACCCAGATGCGCTCGGACTGGACCTTGGCGCTCTGCACCGGCGAGGAGCGGCTGAAGGGCGAGGACGGCCAGAAGGCGCACCCGACGCAGAAGCCTGAGGGCCTGCTGCACCGCGTCCTGCTGGCGGCGTCGAAGCCCGGCGACGTGGTGCTCGATCCCTTCTTCGGCACCGGCACCACCGGCGCGGCCGCCAAGCGCCTGGGCCGCCGCTTCATCGGCATCGAGCGCGACGAGGGCTATGCCGAACTGGCCAGGAAACGCATCGCCAAGGTGCGCCCCGCCTCCCCCGAAGACCTGCAGGTGATGGGCTCCAAGAAGGCCGAGCCGCGCGTGCCCTTCGGCGCTGTGGTTGAGGCGGGCTTGCTGCGCCCCGGCGACCGCCTGTTCAGCCCCAAGGGCGAGCATGAGGCCCGCGTGCGCGCCGACGGTTCCCTGGTCTGGGGGGAACTGTCCGGCTCGATCCACAAGGTCGGCGCCCTGGCCCAGTCCGCGCCCGCCTGCAACGGCTGGACCTACTGGCACCTGAAGACCGACCGCGGCCTGACGCCGATCGACAGCCTCAGGGCCAAGATCCGGGCGGAGATGAACTAGGGAAATCCTCTCCCAGGCCGGGCGGCCGTGGGAGAGGGGGACCGCCGAAGGCGGTGGAGAGGGCTCCAGCGGAGCGCCTCGTGTTCCACCGCACGGAGTCGGCGCCCAGTTCTGAACCGGCAGCGGGCTTCAGCCCTCTCCACCGCTGCGCGGTCCCCCTCCCCCACACCCGGCCTTCGCCCGGCTGGGGGAGGATTTGGTTACCGCGACCCCATCACGAACCGGTTCCCGTCCGGGTCCTTGAAGATGCAGAACGTGCCCCAGGGCTGCTTCTGCGGCTCCTTCTCGAACTCCACGCCGCGCTCTTTCATCTGGCGATAAGTGGCCTCGACGTCGTCGCAGGCGAAGGAGCCGTTGTGGAAACTGCCCACCCGATCCTCGTGGCCCTCCGGCGTGAACAGCACCAGGCCGGTGTCGGAGTCCTTGATCTGCAGCTCGATCCAGCGCTGCTCTCCCATCGGGCTATCGGTCATCACCCTGAAGCCGACCTGCTCGGTCCAGAACTTCAGGGCGCGGTCCTGGTCGCGGGTGGGAACCCCGACAAATTTGATGTGCGTGATCATGGCGTTCCTCCTGACCGCTGCAATGCCGTGGCAGGGTGAGGGCGACAAGCTGTGCAATAAATGCTATAGTAGCAACTATGACGCAGCCCGCCCCTCCGACCCTGCCGCTCGACCGTTACATCGTTGTGGTGCTGATGCGCGGCCTGGTCGGCCATGACCGCTCGCCTTCGGCCTTCGTGGTCTATCTGTGGCTCTGGAGCAAAAGCCGGGGCGAAGGCCGGGCCACCATCGGCGCCAGCCTGCAGGCCATCGCCAGCGAGACCGGCCTGTCGAAATCCTCGGTGCAGAATGCGGTGCGCCGGCTGCTCTGGCGCAAGCTGATCACTCCGCGCCGGGATGGGCCGACGACGGCGCCGATCTATGAAGTGCACGAGCCCTGGAAGCGTCTCGCCTAACCCGGCCAGGCGCCGTTCCACAGCACCACGCGATAGCCGTCCGGATCCTCGAAGGTCAGGCCTGCGCGATCCCACCACGGATTGAACGAGGCCACCGGCTCGAAGCCCGCCGTACGCATGCGCTCGACCGCCGCCGCCCAGGCTTCACGGTCGGGCAGGTAGAAGGCTAGCAGGTGGTCCCGGCTCGGCGCCCGGCCGGCGGGCTCGTGGGCGCAGGTGGTGAACTCAAGGTGATAGGGCTGGCCGGGATGGCCGAGGATCAGGCCGCTGAATCCGTCGTGGTCCTCGAACGACGACAGCACCTGAAAGTCCAGGCCTTCGACGTAGAAGCCTTTCAGCGCCTCGAGGTCGTCGGTGGGTCTTGCCACCCGCATCACCGGAACCGTCATAGGGCCGCCCTCGCCGCCTTCAGAAACACGCTGGGCAGGGCCTGGAGCCCTGACCGCTCCACCCAGACCGCGCCCTCGAAATCTACGTCGGCCTCGGCCCGGCGGACGCGCAAAGCGAGAGAGAAATGGGTGAAGACGTGCTCGATGGCGCCCGCGTCGCGCCAAGCGGCCTGCACAGGCGCCTGGGCATCGAGCTCGGCCTCGCCCCACGCCTGGTCGCGCCAGTCGCTGGTCGGCAGGCCGAGCATGCCGCCGAGCAGACCCTTGGCCGGGCGGCGCACCAGAGCCATGCGGCCTTTACGCTCCAGCACCCAGGCGACGCCAAAGCGGTGCGGGCGCGCTGCCTTGGGCGACTTCTTCGGCCAGGCCTCCGGACGGCCCGAGGTGCGGGCGGCGCAGGCCTCGGCCAGCGGGCAGCGGTCGCACAGCGGCGCCTTGGGCCGGCAGATGGTGGCCCCAAGATCCATCAGCGCCTGAGCCCAGTCGCCGGGGCGGTCGGCGGCGACAAGGCGCTGCGCCAGCTGCTTCAGCTCCGGCTTCGAGCCCGGCAGCGGGGCATCCACCGCATAGAGCCGCGCCATCACCCGCTCGACATTGCCGTCGACGACATTGGCCGGCCGGTCGAAGGCGATGGCGGCCACCGCGGCGGCCGTGTAGGCGCCCACGCCCGGCAGGCTCAACAGGCCTTCCTCGGTGTCGGGAAAGACCCCGCCGTGCCGCTCGGCCACCGCCCGGGCGCAGGCCAGCAGGTTGCGGGCGCGGGCGTAGTAGCCGAGCCCCGCCCAGGCGGCCATGACCTCGGCGTCCTCGGCCGCCGCCAGGGCCGTGACGGTGGGCCAGCGGCGGGTGAACTCCAGGAAATAGGGCGTGGCGTGGGGCACGGTGGTCTGCTGCAGCATCACCTCCGACAGCCAGACGCGGTAGGGGTCGGCCCGAAAGCCAGCCGCGTGCTCATGCGGCCCAACCCGCCAGGGCAAGGTCCGCGCATCGGCGTCGTACCAGGCGAGCAGCTTGCGGCGGAGGTCGGCGGGGGCGGGCACGGCCCGTGCTTAGCGTCAGCACGTGCGCCCCTCCATCTGTTTTCGTCATCCTTGGGCACGTCCGCGCGAGCGGGCGGGATCGAGGACCCACTAGGCGCGACCTCAAAACCGCATGCTCACGATCTGCTCGCACTCGCAGCGTTGATTGCGGAGCCTAGTGGGTCCTCGAAGCATGGGGCGCTGGCGCGACCCACGCTTCAAGGATGACGAAAATCGGAGAGGGTCTGCACACGCCGCCGGCCTCGGAGTATCTTCTGCAAATGCGCCCGCCCCTGCCGTCGATCGAGGAGACCCGCCGCATCCTGGCGGAACGGCGCACCAAGCCTGCGCGCCGGCCTCCGCCGCCTGCGGGCCGTTCGCTCAGCAAGTTCATCAAGGCGCTGGATGACCGCTTCGGCCAGGGGCCGGGCGTCTTGCAGGCGCGCTGGCGTGAGATCGTGGGTGAGACCCTGGCCGGGCGCACCGAGCCCGCAAAACTGGTCAAGGGGCGATCCGGCGCCCCCGCGACGCTGGAGATCAAGGTGCAGGGGCCGGCCGCGGCCCTGATCCAGCATCAGTCCGGCGACATCCTGGCGCGGGTGAACCTGTTCCTGGGCCAAGGCGCGGTCGGCAAACTGCGTATCGTGCAAGGCCCGGTGAAGCCGCCCGCGCCCGGCGCCGCCCGCCCGAAACCGGCCGCGCGCAAGGTGCGCCCGCTCGACGCCGCCAAGGAGGCCGAGCTTTCCGCCTCGCTCACCGAGGCGCCGGAGGGCCCCCTGCGCGAGGCCCTGACCAAGCTCGGGCGCGCGGTGCTCAAGGAATAAGCCCACAGCAAAGCCGGTCTCTAAGATTGACAAACCTTGGCCACCCTTGTTCTCGACAAAGGGCCGGCGCGATGGCCTGAGCCAGGAATCGCGCTTAACTGATCTGCTCTCCCGGACTCCGCGGTATCGGAGGCAACCGGGAGGCCTCCTTGGGAGACGTCTCGATGCGCGCCTTCGTCCGTAACCTGGCCATCTCGGCCGCCCTCATCGCCCTCGCGTCCTGCAACAAGCCCGCCGGCTCGACCAACCTCGATGAGGACATGACCCAGGGCAAGGCCGACGCCCCGGTCACCCTGATCGAATACGCCTCGGTCACCTGCCCGCACTGCGCGGCCTGGAACGCCGAGACCTTCCCCGCCTTCAAGGCCAAGTACATCGACACCGGCAAGGTGAAGTACGTGCTGCGCGAGGCCCCGATCCACGGCGCGCCCGACGTCGCCGGCTTCATGGTCGCCCGCTGCGCCGGCAAGGATAAGTACTTCCAGGTCGTCGACGGCCTGATGCGCAGCCAGCCCGACATGGGCGACCAGCTGCAGAACATCCGCGACGTGATCCTCAAGGTCGGCGAGTCCGCCGGCATGAGCGAGCAGTCGATCGTCAAGTGCCTGAACGACGACAAGGCCGCCACCGCCGCCGGCAAGCGCGCCGACAAGGAGATGAAGGAATTCGACATCGGCGGCACCCCGACCTTCGTGCTGAAGGGCAAGAAGATCGCCGAGACCGCCGAGGAAGCGTCGCTCGACCGCCTGTCGGCCCAGCTCGACCCGCTGATCGCGGCCTCCGGCAAGAAGTGACCTTGGGCGCGAGGCGACAGCTTCAAGCCTTGACGGCGGCCCTGATGCTCGGGGCCGCCGCCTTCTCGCCTGCCCGCGCCGATCCGGACGACATGGCCATCGGCGCGCCGGACGCCAAGGTCACGGTGGTCGAATACGCCTCGATCACCTGCCCCTACTGCGCCGAGTGGAATCGCACGGTCTTTCCCGCCTTCAAGAAGAAGTACGTCGACACCGGCCAGGTGCGCTTCGTGCTGCGCGAGATGCTGGTTCACGGCGACGCCGACGTCGCGGGCTTCCTGCTGGCGCGCTGCGCCGGGCCGGGCCGCTATTTCCCGGTGTTCTCGACCGTCCTGGAGCATGTGCCCGAGCTGCAGGCGAGCGACGATCCGCGTCCCGTGTTCGTGCATGTCGCGGCCGACTTCGGCCTGAGCGAAAAGCAGTTCGACGCCTGTATCGCCGACAAGGCCGGCTTCGAGGGCCTGCGCCAGCGCAGCCGCGCGGCCATCGCCCAGCACGTTCTGGGCACGCCCACCTTCATGGTCGACGGCCATGTGCTGCAGGGAGAGCAGTCTCTCGAAGACATGGATGCGGTGCTGCAGCCCCTGTTGGCCCGGCCCGCCGCGGCCCTCACCGCCGCCGGAGGCCAGCCATGAAGCGCCTGAAGATCCTGACGCTGGCCCTGCTGCTGACCGGCGCCCTGGCCGCCCCGGCCCTGGCCGCGCCCGACGACATGACGCTCGGCAAGGCCGACGCCAAGGTGACAGTGATCGAATACGCCTCCACCACCTGCCCGCACTGCGCGCGCTGGAGCGAGGAGGTGTTCCCCGAGTTCAAGAAGAAGTACGTCGACACCGGCAAGGTCCGCTATGTGCTGCGCGAACTGCCCACCCCGCCTGAGGAGCTGGCCGCAGCCGGCTTCCTGGTCGCGCGCTGCGCCGGGGGCAAGTATTTCGAGGTGGTCGACGACCTGTGGCGCGACCAAGCCCAGCTGTTCAAGGATCGTGACGCGAAGGGCTGGCTGCTGCGCGCCGGGGCCAAGGTCGGCATGGACGAGGCCAAGGTGGCGGGCTGCGTGAACGACCAGGCTCAGCAGCAGGCCTTCGAGGCCCGCGAAGACGCCAATCTGAAGGATAAGCAGGTCAGCGGCACGCCCGCGATCTTCGTGGGATCGGTCAAGGTCGGCGAGGGCGAAATCGAATTCGACAAGCTGTCGGCGGAGATCGACAAGCAGCTCAAGGCCGCGCCCGCGAAGCCCGCGGCCAAGCCGAAGCGAAAGAAGCGCTAGGCCGGTGGAATTCCAGCGCCTCAGGCTTGTCGGCTTCAAATCCTTCGTGGAGCCCGTCGAGTTCCGGATCGAGCCGGGGCTGACGGGCATCGTGGGACCGAACGGCTGCGGCAAATCCAATATCCTGGAATCGCTGCGCTGGGTGATGGGGGCCAATTCGGCCAAGGCCATGCGCGGCTCCGGCATGGACGACGTGATCTTCGCCGGGGCCTCGAACCGCCCGCCGCGCAACCACGCCGAGGTCTCGCTCACCATCGACAACAGCCAGCGCCTGGCGCCGCAGCCCTTCACCGACTCCCCGGTGCTCGAGGTCACTCGCCGCATCGATCGGGGCGAAGGCTCGACCTACCGCGTCAATGGCAAGGAGGTGCGCGCGCGCGACGTGCAGCTACTGTTCGCCGACGCCTCCACCGGCGCCAATTCGCCGGCCCTGGTGCGCCAGGGACAGATCTCCGAACTGATCGCCGCCAAGCCGCAGAACCGGCGCCGTATCCTCGAAGAGGCCGGCGGCGTTGCGGGCCTGCACACCCGCCGCCATGAGGCGGAACTGCGCCTGCGCGCGGCCGAGACCAACCTGAACCGCCTGGACGACATCGCCCGCGAGCTCGATCAGACGCTGGGCCGGCTGAAGCGCGAGGCGCGCCAGGCCGAACGCTACAAGAAGATCAGCGCCGAAATCCGCGCCCTGCAGAGCGCGGTGCTGTTCGCCCGCTGGACTGACGCGCAAGGCGCGCTGGCCCGCGCCAAGGCCGAGCTCGACGAAGCATCCAGGCAGGTCGGCGACACCGCGACCGCCGCCGCCGCCGCCCAGACCGAGGCCCTGACCTCCGCCGAGTCGCTGAAGCCTCTGCGCGAGGAAGACGCCGTCGCCGCCGCCGTGCTGCACCGCCTGACCCTCGAAAAGGATCGGCTGGAGGTCGAGGAGCGCCAGGCCCGCGCCGAGGTCGACCGGGTCAAGGCCGAGATCGCCCGCATCGCCGCCGACGCCGAACGCGAAGACCGCATGGTCGAGGACGCCAAGGCGCAGCTCGCGCGTCTCGAAGGCGAGCTCGAAACCCTGAAGGCCGAAGTCGCCGCCGCGCCTGAACGCGGCCCCGAACTGGAAGCCGCGCTGAAGGCCGCCGAGGCCGCCCGCGCCGAGGCGGACGCTACCGTCGAACGGCTGGCCTCCAAGCTCGCCGCCGAACAGGCCCGCGCCAACGCCGAGGCCGCGCGCCTGCGCGACGCCGAGGGCCGTCTGGTCCGCGCCGAGGCCGCGCTGGCCGCCGCCCGCAACGAGCGCGCCGGTCTGGGCCCGCTGGAAGACTCCGAGATCGAAGGCGCCCGCGCCAGCCTAGCCGAGGCGGTCGAGGCGCTGCAGGCCACCCGCGCCGCCATCGAGACCGCCGAAGCCGCCCGCGCCGAAGCCGCCACCGCTGAAAACGCCGCGCGCCAGGCCGCGCGCCAGGGCGAGGACAAGCTCGGCCGCCTGCAGACCGAGGCCCGCGGCCTGGCGCAGCTCCTGACCGGCTCCAAGCGCGAGTTCCCGCCCGCCCTGGACGCGGTCAAGGCCGGCAAGGGCTATGAGGCGGCCCTCGCCGCCGCGCTGGGCGAAGACCTGGACGCCGCGCTCGACCCGCGCGCCTCCGCCTTCTGGGGCGGCGCCGAAGCCGAGGCGCCGAAATGGCCCAAGGGCGTCGAGGCCCTGGCCGCCCATGTGGAAGCGCCGTCGGCCCTGACCGCGCGCCTGGCCTATGTCGGGGTGGTCGAGGCGGCTGACGGCGACCGCCTGGCCAAGACCCTGCCCGCCGGCGCGCGGCTGGTGTCCAAGGCCGGCGACCTGTGGCGCTGGGACGGCTTCGTCGCCCGCGCCGATGCGCCCAAGCCTGCCGCCGTCCGCCTGGCGCAGCGCACCCGCCTGGACGAGGTCGAGGCCGAGGTCGATGCGCTGAAGCCTCAGGTCGAGGCCATGGCGGCGGCGCTGAAAGCCGCCACCGACAAGGTCCGCGCCGCCGAGGAGGCCGCCCGCGACGCTCGCCGCAAGCCTCCTGAGGCCGAGAAGGCCGTGGCTGTGGCCCGCGACCTGGTCGAGCGCCTGTCGCGCGAGCAGGCGCGCAAGGAGGCCCGCGCCCAGGGCCTGGACGAGACCATCGCCCGCCTCGACGCCGAGCTCGGCGAGGCCAAGGCCGCGCTCGAGGCCGCCCGCGGCGAAGGCGGCGAGCCGGCAGACCTTGAAACCTTGCGCGGCGAACTCGCCGCCGCCCGCGAGGCCGCCGAAGCCGCCCGTGGCGAGGCCGCCCAGGCCCGCGCCGCCCGTGACGCCGAGATGCGCGAACGCTCCGGCCGCGAGCAGCGCCTGGCCGCGCTCGAACGCGACTGCGCGGACTGGTCCCGCCGCGCCCAGGGCGCCGCCGAGCGTATCGCCGCCCTGGAGATCGAGCGCGAGCGCGCGGTCCTGGCCCTCGAACGCGCCGAGGCCGCCCCGCAGACCTTTGTGGAGAAGCGCGAGAAGCTGCTCGACAGCTTCACCGCGGCCGAAACGCGCCGCGCCGAGGCCGCCGACGCCCTAGCCACGGCCGAAGCGACGGCCCAGGCCGCCGACCGGGCCGCCCGCGCCGCCGACCAGGCCGCCGCCCAGGCCCGCGAACTGCGCGCCGGTCTCGACGCCCGCCACGAGGCCGCCGTCGAACGCCTCGGTGAGGTCGAAGGGCAGGTTCGCGACGCCGCCGGGATCACCCCCGAGGAGCTCGGCCGCAAGCTCAAGGAAGAGGCCATCGCCCAGCCCGCTGACGCGGCCGGGGCGGAGTCACTGCTCTACGGCCTGGAGCGCGAGCGTGACGCGCTGGGCGCGGTCAACCTGCGCGCCGAGGAAGAGGCTACCGAGTACCAGTCACGCCTGCAGACCATGCGCACGGAACGCTCGGACCTCACCACCGCCATCGCTAAGCTGCGCGACGGCATCGATGAGCTGAACGCCGAGGGCCGCGAGCGCCTGCTGGCCGCCTTCGACGTGATCAACGAGCACTTCAAGGCGCTCTTCCACGCCCTGTTCGACGGCGGCGAGGCGGAGCTGCGCCTGATCGAGTCCGACGATCCACTGGAAGCCGGCCTGGAGATCTTCGCCTGCCCGCCGGGCAAGCGGCTGGCGACCATGAGCCTGATGTCGGGCGGCGAGCAGGCCCTCACGGCCGCCGCCCTGATCTTCGGGGTGTTCCTGGCCAACCCGGCGCCGATCTGCTTCCTCGACGAAGTGGACGCGCCGCTCGATGACGCCAACGTCGATCGCTACTGCCGCATGCTCGACGAGATGCGCAAGCGCACCGACACCCGGTTCGTGGTGATCACCCACAACCCGGTGACCATGGCCCGCATGGACCGCCTGTTCGGCGTCACCATGCCCGACCGCGGCATCTCGCAACTGGTCAGCGTCGACCTGCACCAGGCCGAAGCCCTGGCGGCGCAGTAGGCGGCGCCACACTCGTCGTCTTTGTTCAGACAGGCGCTCCCACCGTCTTGCAGTCTGCGCCAAAGCCGGGCTCTATCGCTCGACCAGCGGCTGTTCGGGGGGACAGGTTCGCGCATGCCGGCCAAGCTTTTTTCCATAGCATCCTGCGCGGCGGGGCTCGCCATGGCGGCAAGCGCCGTCCAGGCGGCCGACGCCGCGCCCGGCAAGTGTCATCTGGCCAAGTTGGCCGAATTGCCGATCACCATGCTGGGCACGCGGCCCATGATCCACGTGAAGATCAACGGCGAGGACGCGCCCTTCATCCTGGATACGGGCGCCGCCTACAGCGTGATGAGCAGCGACGCGGCCAAGCGGCTCAAGCTCGTCGGCGTGCCGTCCGCGGGCATCGAGCTGGAGGGCGTCGGGGGCCGGACCACCGCCCGCGTCGCCGAGGCGAACGAGTTCCTCTACGCCGGCGTGGCCATGAAACATGTGCAGTTCATCGTCGGCGCCCGCGATTTCGGCAGCGGCAGCGTCGGCATCCTCGGCCAGAACGTGCTCACCCTCACCGATGTCGAATACGATCTCGCCAACGGTGTGATCCGGTTGCTCAAGGCGGTCGACTGCCCGCCCGATGTGGGCATGGCCTATTGGGCGAGCGGGCAGGCCAATGTCATCAGCATCCAGCCGCTCAACCACCTGAACCCGCACATCGTCGGCACGGTGCGTCTGAACGGCCGCGATCTGCGCGCCATGTTCGACACCGGCGCCAGTCGCTCGATGGTGTCTCAGGAAGCGGCGACGCGGCTCGGCGTTCGCACCGATGCGCCCGGCGTCACCGCCGGCGGCGCCGCGTCCGGGGTCGGCAACGGCCTGGTCGAGACCTGGATTGCCCCCGTCGACAGCTTTGGCGTCGGCGACGAGGAGATCAAACACACCCGCGTACGCATCGGCCAGATGAACCTCGGCCCGGCGGACATGCTGCTCGGCGCGGACTTCTTCCTGTCGCACCGGATCCTGGTCTCCTACCGGCAGCACAAACTCTACTTCACCTACAACGGCGGGCCCGTGTTCCGCCTGGATCAGGCGGATCAGGCAGCCAAGACCGGCGCTCCCGCCTTGCCCGAACTGACCGATGCCGACGCCCTGGGCCGGCGCGCCGCGGCCTCCTTGGCCAGGCGGGATTACGCGGCGGCGATCGCCGACTATGACCGGGCGGCCGCGCTTGATCCGAAGAACCCGGCTTGGCCGACGGAACTGGCATGGGCGCATGTGGCGGCCAAGGAAGACACGGCGGCGCTGGCTAGCTTCGACAAGGCTCTGGCGCTCAAGCCCGACGACCCGCGGGCCCTGCTGGGCCGAGGCCGAATCCGCCTGCGGACAGGTAAGACCGAAGAGGCGCGAACCGATCTGACCGCAGCGATCCGCGCGGCTCCTGAGGACGAGGGCATCGTCCTGAGCATTGCGGCCTATTACGACGAGGCCGATCGCTACGAGGACGCAGCCGGCATCTACGACCGATGGATCGCGGACCATCCCCGCAATGACAACATGTGGTCGACTCTGAACGCCCGCTGCTGGCTCAGGGCCACCCACAATCGTGAACTCGACAAGGCCCTGCAGGATTGCAACGACGCCCTCAGCCGTCGCGGCCGCACGGCCGAGGTGCTGGACAGTCGCGCCCTGGTGAACCTGCGGCTCGGCCGGTTGCGTGAGGCGCTTGCCGACTACGATGCCGCCCTGAAGCTGCAGCCCAAGCTCGGCTGGTCGCTCTACATGCGAGGGCTGACCAAGAGGAAGCTGGGCGACGAGGCCGGTGCGGCGAAGGACATCGCCGCAGGCCTCGCGATCGATCCGGGTGTTCGTGAAAGGGCTCGCCGCTTCGGCCTCGAAGATGCGTCGGGGCGACCGCTCTGATTCTCAGAACTTCGGTTCATTCCCGGCCCTGAGCGCGCGTCCCATCATGTAGATGAACAGGAACTCGCCGGTCGGGGTCTGCATCAGGTCCTTGCGCACCGCCGGGTCGAAGCCGGCGCCCACGATGAAGGCGTGGAAGGTGTCCTTGGACGGTTCGCCGGCGATCTCGTTGGTCGCGAGCTTCTGCAGGGTGGCGCGGTCGGCGGCCGCAAGGCCCTGCCACGCGGCTTCCAGCTTCTCGGGCGAGGTCTTCTCGTGGACCTCGAACCAGCGGCCCAGCACCGCGGTCATGGCGTAGCCGACGAAGGCGGCCTTGGCGGCCTCGGCCTGCTCGACCTTGACCGAACAGGCCAGCACCGAGGCGTTGACGTCGGCGTCGGCGATCACATTGCCGTTCATCGCCTCCTGAGGATTCTCCAGGTCGCCCTTGGCCAGGAAGGCGTCGCGCTTGGCCTGGGGCACGTGGTTCCACAGGCACAGGGTGTCGCCGGCGAAGGCGGGCGCGGCGATCATCACGGCGCCGGCGGCCACCGCCGCTCCGATCCAGGAACTCTTCATAGACATGTCCTTCTCACGCCCCTCGGCGGCGCCACCCTAGCGGTACGCGACGAAAGCGTCAGTATTTTGCTTCGTTGGCGGTGCGGATGGCGCGGCCCAGGAAATAGAGCAAAGCGGTGGTGTGGGCGCGGTCGCTCATGTCCCCGGTCGGGGACAGGGCGGCCACGCCGGTGTGGGTCAGGAACTGGGCGAAGGCCTCGGGCGGGAGCGGGTCGTTGGAGAAAGCCCCCGCATTGGCCAGCACGCTGCTGCGCAGGCCGGCGTCCAGACCCGTCCAGCCGGCGTCGAGCTGCGCCGACGTCGCGATCTTGCTAGCCGCCAGCCATCGCGAGGACGCCGTCTCGTAAAGATAACCGGAGAGCGCGGTGACCGCCGGCTTGAGCGTCTCGTCGGTGAGGCCGCAAACCTTGCGTATCTGCGCTTCAGGCGCATCGGCCAGGAAAGTCTCCAGATTGGCCGCCGCCTGGGGGTCGCTCAGCGCGCCCGTCAGCACCGCGTCGCGCTTGGCCTGGACCGGCGCGTTCCACAGGCATTTGACGTCGCCCGCGAAGGCCGGCGCCGCCATGGCGCAGACGCCCACGGCAATGAGCAGTGCTGAAAGGCGCATGACGGTCCCCTGGTCCCTGGGTCAGCATAGGACGCCCGGACGTCTCGCGTCAGCCCCCGCGGCGGCGAGTCCCGACAGGAGCCGTGTGCGACGTCTCGTCCGGAGCCAAAATCATTATCCTTTTCAATGTCTTCCCGCATTGCACCCACGCCTTGACGCGCGGGAGACGCATCTGTAGGTTCCGCCCCGACCTAACCGGGCCGCGACGGCGACGTCGCGGTCGATTTCTTAGGCGCCCATGCCCCGGCGTGACGATCAGAACGAAGAGGCGATCAAAAGCCTCGACGAACGACTCGACGCTTTCCAAGCGAACCGAGCCAAGTCGGCCGGACCGTTCGGGGCCCAAAGCGCGATAGGAGACGGTTACAGGATCATCGCCGAGCTGATCGGCGGGGTTCTCTGCGGCGCGGCCGTCGGCTGGTTGGTCGACACCTACGCCGGTCTGCATACACGGCCCTGGGGGATTGCGGTGGGTATCGCCGTAGGCGCCGGGGCTTCGGTTTATCTGGCCGCCCGTTCCGCCCAGCGGATGGGCGCAAAAGCGTTGGCTGAGAGGGGCATGCCGCCGGCGGCTCCTGCGGACGACGACGACGATTGAAGGGAATACGCCCGATGGCTTCCATCGAGCCGATGAAGCAGTTCCTGGTGCACGAGGTCGTTCACATCGACCCGATCGTGGTGCCGGGCCTTGGCGCGATCAACATGTCCATCACCAACTCGGTGCTGGCGATGATGATCGGCGCGCTGATCATCGTGGCGCTGCTTGGCTCGGCCGCGCGCGGCCAGCTGGTGCCGGGGCGCATGCAGGCCTTCGGTGAGGCGCTCTACAACCTGATCGACGGGACCCTGGTCGGGCCGATGATCGGCGACAAGGGCCGCCCCTACATCCCCTTCATCTTCTCCATCTTCATGATGGTGCTGGTCCTGAACATGATGGGCCTGGTGTTCGCCATCGGGAACCTGGGCGGTCAGGAGTGGACCTTCACCGCCACGGCCCAGCTCGCCGTCACCGCGACGCTGGCCCTGATCACCTTCCTCAGCGTGGTGGTGATCGGCTTCGTCAAGAACGGCTTCAAGTTCTTCAAGCTGTTTGCGCCGGGCGGCGTGCCCTGGCCGATGCTGATCTTCCTGGTCCCGATCGAGATCATCTCCTTCATGGTCCGCCCGCTGACCCTGTCGATGCGTCTGTTCGGCAACATGATCGGCGGCCACGTCGTCATGAACATCTTCGCCACCTTCGTGGTGATGCTCGCGGTCCTGGGCATGAGCGGCGGCATCGCCACGCTCGGCTGGCTGGGCGCGGGCGTGTCCTTCTTCATGGTCGTGGCCCTGACCGCGCTCGAGTTCATCGTGGCCTTCCTGCAGGCCTTCGTGTTCGCGGCCCTGGCCTGCGTCTACCTCAACGACGTCGTCAACCTCGACAGCCACGGTCACTGACGGCTTCGGCAACCTCTTAAGCTATCCACCAAAGGGACTATCGACATGGATCTCCATTCTGCTCGTATGATCGGCGCGGGTCTTGCGACCATGGGCTTGATCGGCGCCGGCGTCGGCCTGGGCGTGCTGTTCTCGGGCTACCTGCAAGGCGCCCTGCGTAACCCGTCGGCGGCGCCGGGCGCCCAGCCGATGCTGTTCCTGGGCCTGGCCCTGACCGAAGCGCTGGGCATCTTCGCCCTCGTGATGGCCTTCATCATCCTGTTCGTCTGATTCTGAACATGGCGACCTCGCCCGCAAACACCACGGCGACGACGGCTCCGCCCGAGCAAGGCTCGGGCGGCCTGCCGCAGTTCGACCTGCCCACCTGGCCGGGTCAGATGATCTGGTTCCTGATCATCTTCGGCGTGGTGCTGCTCCTGATGTCCCGCTGGTTCGTCCCCAAGATCGGGGGCGCGATCAACGAGCGTGAGGACAAGATCGCGGGCGATATCGGCTCTGCGCGCAAGCTCAAGGAGGAAGCGGAGGCCCAGGCCGCCGCCGCCGCCGAAGAGACCCGCCAGGCACGGGCTCGCGCCCAGAAGGTGGCGTCCGAGGCCAAGGCCCGGGCCGCCGCCGAACTGGCCGCGCGTCAGGCCGCCGAGGACGCCAAGCTGGCCGAAAGCCTGGCCGCCGCGGATGTCGCCATCAAGGCGGCCCGCGACCAGGCCATGGCCAATGTGCGCACGATCGCGGCGGACACCGCCTCCTCGATCGTCGAGAAGCTCACCGGCGAGGCGCCCGCGGCCAAAGAGGTCGAAGCCGCCCTGGTCGGCAACGCGTAAGGCAGGACGATGGAAACCTTCACTGCCCTGCTGTCGGGCGCCGAGTTCTGGGAGGGTGTCGCCCTCGTGGTGTTTGTCGGCGTGCTGCTGAAGTTCGGCGTGCACGCCATGGCCGCTCGCGCGCTGGACGGCCAGGCCCAGAAGATCAAGGACCAGCTGGCCGAAGCCGAGCAGCTGCGCCAGGAGGCCGAGAAGCTTCTGGCGTCGATCAAGCAGGAGCGCGAGGACGCCGAGCGCATGTCCGCCCAGATCCTCGCCGACGCCCAGGCCCAGGCCGAGCAGATCAACGCGGACGCCCGTGTGAAGCTGGACGAGCAGGTCAAGCGCCGCGCCGAGCAGGCCAAGCGCAAGATCGCGCTGGCCGAGGCCCAGGCCATGGCCGAGGTGAAGGCCGCCGCCGTCGAGATGGCCGCGAGCGCCGCCGAGACCGTGCTGGCCGGTCGTGTCGGCGGCAAGAAGTCCGACCCGCTGATCGACAGCGGGCTGGCGCAGATGGGCCAGAAGTTCGGCTGAGGCCGGGGAGTCGGACCCGAGGCGCTCAGCCGCCTCCCCGACTCAGTAGTGCGTATACCGAAGGGCCCCGTGAGCGTCGCTTGCGGGGCCTTTCACGTGCCAGACGCCCTTCAGCTGGGCGAAGACCGCGCCCAGCACCACGCCGTAGATCACGTGCAGGACAAAGGTCAGCCCCGTGGCGCCAAAGCCGTAAGCCACGCCGAACAGGCCCATGCCGGCGATCGGCAGGACCACCAGCTGCATGAGCACCCACGCCGCCGCCGCGAACAGCACGCCCTTGATGATCGCGGTGGAGCCAGGGATGCGTGGCGCCAGCACGGCAAACAGCGGCCCCCACACCAGGGTCCCGACCGCGAAGTGCACAGCCCAGCCGACATAGATGGGCGCATTCAGGAGGCCGCTCATCAGGGCGGCCAGATTCACCTGCGGCAGCAGCGCCGTATAGGCCTTCACCACCATGATGGCGGTCAGCACCACCGTGGCGCAGAAGCCCGCGACGATCCCTTTGACGATGTTGGATTTCATTACAAGTCACCTCCGGTTCGAAAAACCAGCCCGACTTGTCGATGGAGGATACGCCTGCGTAACCGTTTGAAAAAGGCTCAGGTTCGCACGCCTGCGTGATCGGCGGCTTCGCTCCTCCCTCGTCTCACGAGGGAGGAGAGATACGACCTATTCCGCCGCCAGGTTCGAGCCTTGCGGCGCTGTCCAGCGCAGCTTGGGCGCCCGGGCCGCGCGGGTTTCGTCGAGACGGCGCAGCGGGGCATAGAACGGTGCGCCCTTGAAGCGGTCGACATCGCCGGCCTTGGCGGCCTGGGCCAGAGCCCGAAGCGCCTCGATGAAGCGGTCCAGCTCGTGCTTGGATTCCGTCTCGGTCGGCTCGATCAGCATGGCTCCGTGCACCACCAGCGGGAAGTACATGGTCATGGGATGGAAGCCTTCGTCGATCATCGCCTTGGCGAAGTCGAGCGTGGTGATGCCCGTGCCTTCCAGCCAGTGATCGTCGAACAGGGCCTCGTGCATGCAGGGGCCGTCCGGGAAGGCCGGGCTCATCAGGTCCGCCAGGCGGGCCTTGATGTAGTTGGCGTTCAGGACCGCGTCCTCGGCGACCTGCTTCAGGCCGTCGGAGCCGTGGCTCATCATGTAGCTGAGAGCGCGCACATACATGCCCATCTGGCCCTGGAAGGCGCACATGCGGCCGAACGACTGGGCGGCCACACCCGTGGCGTCCTCGATCAGCTTGAAGCCGTCGGGGCCGTGGGTCACCCAGGGGGTGGGCGCGTAGGGCGCCAAAGCCTCGCTGAGCACCACCGGACCCGCGCCCGGCCCGCCGCCGCCGTGGGGCGTTGAGAAAGTCTTGTGCAGATTGATGTGCATGGCGTCCACGCCCAGGTCGCCCGGACGCACCCGGCCGACGATGGCGTTGAAGTTGGCGCCGTCGCAGTAGAAGTAGGCCCCGGCCGCATGGGCCAGGCGCGCGATCTCGATCACGTCGCGCTCGAACAGGCCACAGGTGTTGGGGTTGGTGACCATGATGGCGGCGATATCAGGCCCGAGCTTGGCCTCCAGGTCGGCCAGGTCGACGCGGCCGTCCTCGGTCTGGGCGATCTCGCGCACCGCATAGCCGACGAAGGCGGCGGTGGCCGGGTTGGTGCCGTGCGCCGAGGTCGGGACCAGCACCACGCGACGCGCCGTGTCGCCCTTGGCGTCGTGGGCGGCGTGGATGGCCAGAAGACCGCAGAGCTCGCCATGGGCGCCGGCCTTGGGCGACAGGGCCACCGCCGGCATGCCGGTGAGGGTCTTCAGCCAGTGAGCCAGCTGGTCCATCAGCTCGATGGCGCCCTGCACCGTCGACTGCGGCTGCAGCGGGTGCACGTCGCCGATGCCGGGCAGGCGCGCCATCTTCTCGTTAAGGCGCGGGTTGTGCTTCATGGTGCACGAGCCGAGCGGATAGAGCGCCAGGTCGATGGCGTGGTTCTTCTGGCTCAGGCGCACATAGTGGCGCATGGCCTCAGGCTCGCTGAGGCCCGGCAGGTCGATCGGATCGCGGCGGACCAGGTCGCCCAGGTCCGAGGCGTCGAGCTCCGCATCGGCGATATCGACGCCGGTCTTCTCCCAGCCGTTCAGCTCGAAGATCAGCGGTTCGTCCTGCAAGAGGCCGCGCCCGCCGGTCAGGGTGGCGGGACGGGTCTCGACTTCGTTCGGACGCGTCGGGCGGCCGACGTTGCTCATGCCGCTCATGCCAGCACCTCGGAAAGACGGGTCTTGAAGGTTTCGATGTCGGCGTCGGTCACGACTTCGGTGGCCGCGACCAGCAGCACGTCGTCGAGCCCGGCGTCAGGATCCAGGCGCGAGTACGGCACGCCGCCCAGCACGCCCTTCTTCGCCAGGGCCTCGACCACCGCGGCGGCGGGCTTGGACAGCTTCACCGCGAACTCGTTGAAGAAGCGCGGGGTGAGCACCTCGACGCCCTTCACCGAGGACAGGGCGTCCTTGAGCTTCCTGGCGTTGGCGTGATTGACCTCGGCCACACGGCGCAGGCCCTTCTCGCCCAGCAGGCTCATGTGGATGTTGAAGGCCAGGGCGCAGAGGCCCGAATTGGTGCAGATGTTCGAGGTCGCCTTGTCGCGGCGGATGTGCTGCTCGCGCGTCGACAGGGTCAGGACGAAGCCGCGCCGGCCGTCGGCGTCCACGGTCTCGCCGCAGAGGCGGCCCGGCATCTGGCGGGTCAGTTTCTCGCGCGCGGCGAACAGGCCGACGTAGGGGCCGCCGAAGTTCAGGCCGACGCCGATCGACTGGCCCTCGGCTGCGACGATATCCGCGCCCATGGCGCCGGGCGCCTTCAGCAGGCCCAGCGACATGACCTCGGTGACCACCACCACCAGCAGGGCGCCCGCAGCGTGGGCGGCTTCGGCGATCTTGGAGACGTCGGTCGCGGTGCCGAAGACGTTGGGGGTCTGCACCACCACGCAGGCCGTGTCGGCGTCGATGGCGTCGATCACCGCGGCCTCGGCGTCGATCGCGGCCTTCAGCGCCACGGTCTTCATCTGAGCGGCGTGCGCGAGCGTCTCGGCTGAGTGGACGTAGTGCGGATGCACCCCGCCGGAGAACACCGCCTTGTTCCGCTTGGTGACCCGCTGGGCCATCAGCAGCGCCTCGGCCGTGGCGGTCGAGCCGTCGTACATGGAGGCGTTGGCCACCTCCATCCCGGTCAGGTTGGCCACCTGGGTCTGGAACTCGAACAGCACCTGCAGCGTGCCCTGGGCGATCTCGGGCTGGTAGGGCGTGTAGCTGGTCAGGAATTCCGAGCGCTGGATGATGTGGTCCACCGTCGCCGGCACGTGGTGCTTGTAGGCCCCCGCCCCGCAGAAGAACGGCACGGACCCGGCCGGGACGTTCTTGTTGGACAGGGCCGTCAGGGCGCGCTCGACCTCGAGCTCGCTCTTGAAGCCCGGCAGGTCCACGGTCCCCGAACGCCGCGCCGCCTGGGGCACGTCCACGAACAGGTCGTCGATCGACTTGGCGCCGATGATGGCGAGCATCTCTGCCCGGTCCTCGGCGCTCAGGGGGAGGTAGCGCATGCGGAATTCCTGTGGGCTGAAAAGCCTTAGAGCGAGGCCAGGTAGGCGTCGTAGGCGGCCTGGTCCATCAGGCCGTCGACCTGCGAGGGGTCGCTCATCTTGACCTTGGCGAACCAGCCGCCGCCGGTGGGTTCGGCATTGACCGTCTCGGGCGTGACCGACAGCGAGCCGTTGGCCTCGACCACCTCGCCCGACACCGGGGCATAGACGTCCGACGCGGCCTTGACGCTCTCGACGACGGCCAGGCTGTCGCCCTTGTTCAGCGTCTTGCCGACGTCGGGAACCTCGACGAACACCACGTCGCCGAGCTGCTCGGCGGCGTACTGGGTGATGCCGACAGTGGCGACGTCGCCGGCGACCGACACCCACTCGTGATCCTTGGTGAAGCGCATGTCCTGTGTTCCTCGGGCCTTAGGCCGGTTTGCGGTAGTAGCGTTGGGCGACGAAGGGCATGGCGACGACTTCCGCCGCCAGTTCCTTGCCGCGGACAATGACCTTGAGTTCCGTGCCCAGTTCGGCCGAGGCCGGCGGAACGTAGCCCATGGCGATGTTGTGGCCGAGCGTCGGCGACGGGCCGCCGGAGGTGACCTTGCCGATGACCTTGCCCGTGCTGTCGGCGATCTCGGCGCCCTCGCGCGCCGGGGCGCCTTCCTTGACGTGCAGGCCCACGCGCTTGCGGCCTAGCTCGCTCGAGAGCTCCTTCAGGATGCGCTGGGCGCCCGGAAACGACGCCTCTTCCTTGCGCCGCTTGGACAGGGCGAAGGTGAGCGACGCCTCGACCGGGCTGGTGCTCTCGTCGGCGTCGTGGCCGTAGAGCGGCAGGCCGGCCTCCAGACGCAGGGAGTCGCGCGCGCCCAGGCCGATCGGCTTGACCCGCGCGTCGCCCAAGAGGGCGTGCCAGATGCGCTCGGCCGCGTCGGCCGGGATCGAGATCTCGTAGCCGTCTTCGCCGGTATAGCCCGAGCGCGAGACGAAGCAGTCGACGCCGAACAGGGCGAGGCGCGTGCATTCCATGAAGCCGAGTTCGGCCAGCTTGGGATCGTGCTTGGCCATCACCTCGGCGGCCTCCGGGCCCTGGATGGCCAGCAGCGCACGGTCGTCCAGGCGCTCCAGCGTGGCCTCGTGCTTCAGGGCGTCGGCGATCAGGGCGAAGTCGGCGTCCTTGCAGGCGGCGTTGACCACGATGAACAGGCCGTCGTCGTCGGGCCGGCCGGCCATCAGGTCGTCGAGGATGCCGCCGTCCTTGTTGAGCAGCAGGGAATAGCGCTGCTTGCCCAGCTTCAGGCCCTGGTAGTCGCCGGGCACCAGCTTCTCGAAGCTCTTGAACGGATCGGCGCCGCGCAGCTTGGCCTGGCCCATGTGCGAGACGTCGAAGAGGCCGGCGTGCTCGCGGGTCCAGCGGTGCTCGGCCAGCACGCCCTCGTACTGCACCGGCATGTCGTAGCCTGCGAACGGGACCATGCGCGCGCCCAGCGCGCGATGCGCGGCGTTCAGGGGGGTCTTCAGGGTGATTTCGGCGGTCTCGCTCATCGGGCCTCTCGAACGTGGACGCGTGATTCAGCAAGTCGCCGGACCACGCCCCCGCTGTCCTGAAGCCTGAGAGATTCCGGGAGCCGGATCAGCGGCGCCCTTGCTCCGTCGGCGAGCCCGCAGGGGCTGCTTTCCAGCGTTCCAATGCCCCCGCGGTCCTGGGTGCCTGAGCGTTTCCGGGGCGGTTGCGCCTTCGGCGTCGGCGCACCGAAGATTCGGCCGCCGATCTCTCCCGCGAGAGCGCGCGGAAACTGGTCGAGAGCCCTTGCAGAGTCAAGCGTTGGCGGGGGCCTATCTGCGAGGCCGTGGCGCAAGCACCCAGGCGCGGCTCAGGCGGCGGAGCGCCGTCGGCCCGAACGCCAGGCGGCGGCCCAGGTCCGAACCTGCTCGATCAGGGCGGGCGGGCTGAACGGCTTGCCGATGCAGCCGTCGAGGCCGGCCTCGGCGTAGATGCGACGGTGCTCTGAAAGGGTGTTGGCGGTCAGGGCCAGGATCGGGATGTCCGCCTGTGCCCCCTGCAGGCCACGAATCTCGCGCGTGGCGCCGACGCCGTCCAGCACCGGCATGTGGATATCCATCAGCACCACGTCGTACTGGCGCTCACGCACGGCCTGCACCGCCTCGGCGCCGTCGCAGACGGTCTCGCAGAGAACGCCCTGGCTGGTCAGTATCGCCTGGACCAGCAACCGGTTGTTCTGGTGATCATCGGCGTAGAGCACACTGATCGCGCCCCGGTTTTCCTCGGGCTCGCTCCGGGCCTTCGCGACGTCCGTCGCTACGGCGGCGCGGGGCAGACTAAGCCGCAAGGTGAAGCTCGTTCCTTCCCCCGGCGCGGTTTTCACCTCGATGGCGCCATTCAGATGCGCAACCGCGGCCTTGACCACCGCGAGGCCGAGGCCGCCCCCGCCGATCCGTTTGCGCAGGCCGTCGTCGCCCTGGGTCAGCGGCCGGAACAGCTGCGCACAGGCGGCGTCGTCCATGCCGGGGCCGGTGTCGTCGATGCGGATGCTGAGGGCGACGGCGTCGCCGTCCGCTTCCCATCCCAGGGTCGCGCAAACCTGGCCGGCCTCGGTGAACTTCACGGCGTTGCCGACCAGATGATCCACCGCCGCCTTGAGCAGCTCCTTGTCGCCGACGAGGCCCGGAGGGGCCGTGTCGCACGCCAGCTCCAAGGCCAGCCCCTTGGCCGCAGCCGACGCCTCGACGCCCAGGAGCGCCTCCTCCAAGAGCGCTATCGGATCGAACGGCGAGGGCGAGGCGACCCACTCGCCGGTGTCGAGCTCGGACAGCAGGATCACATCGTTGACCGCCGCCAACAGCCCCTCGCCCGCCTCCGTGATCCGGCGCGCGTGGCCGGCCTGTTCGGGCTCAAGCCCGCCGGTCTCGAGCAGCCGCGAGAAGCCGAGCACGGTGTTCAAGGGGGTGCGCAGCTCGTGGCTCATGTTGGCCAGGAAACGCTGCTTGGCCTCGGCGACCTCGGCGCGCTCGTGCGCCGCCCGCAGAGCCTGTTCCGCCTCGATCTGGGCGGAGACGTCGCGTTCGCTCAGCAGGACGCCCGTTTCGCCGCTGACCGGATCGACCACCTGGCGCGCATCGAGATGGTGCCAGCGGCCGCCGGCGCGCGTGCGCACCGCGATCAGGTCCCCGAGGATTTCGCCGCGCGCCACCTTTTCCCAGGCCGCGGCTCCGGCGGCCGCATCGGCGAAGCGATCGGCGAAGCCCGGCGTGTCCAGGCCATAGGCGGTGTAAGCGGCGGGATTGGCGAACAGCGCCCGGCCCGTCGGATCGAACAGGGTGATCAGGCTGGAGGTGTGGCGCAGGGCCTCGACCGCGCGCCGCTCGCTTTCCTCGACATCCACCGGCGTGGCTTCGAACAGCAGGACGTTGCGGCCGTCGCTCAGGGGGAAGGCCGAGATCGTTGCGTTGACCGTGACCGGCACGCCCTTCGGGTAGAAGGTCCAGCGTTCGCTCACCTCCTCGCCGCCCGCCGTGGCGGCCGCCAGCCGGTCCGTACGCGCCTTCACCGCCGGGGAGAGCTTGGAGAAGTCGCGGGCCAACAGTTCCTCAACGCTGTCGGCGCCCCACAGCGCCATCGCCGGCGGATTGGCATAGAGACCGCGACAGCTGACCGGATCGAACAGCCACAGGGGCCGGCGCAGCTGCGACCAGCCCTCGGCCGCGGCGCGCACTCGTGCATCTGGCTTGGCGTTCGCCATTGGAGATCCGGTCCCAGGCTGAGAGGCGGCCAGCCTGGCACGGGCCCGCTTTCGGAACGCTTAAGCCGGGCGCGTAATCAGGAGAGTTTCACCACAAAGGACACAAAGGACACAAAGGACACAAAGATCAGAGCGCGAAGCGCTTGATGCCCTGCTTGAACAGCTCGACATTGAAGTTCAGCAGCAGCCCGAGGCGGTGGCCGGATAGTTTGAGGTAGGTCAGCAGTTGCGCTTCATGGACGCGCAATAGCGCGTCGACAGATTTGATCTCCACGACGAGGCAGTTTTCCACGAGAAGATCGAGCCGGTATCCGGCGTCTATGCGAAGCCCTTCATAGACTACTGGCAAGCCTAGTTGCCGCTGGATCGACAGACCGCGGGCCTCAAGCTCGTATGCAAGGCAATGCTCATACGCCGACTCGAGCAAACCGGGCCCAAGCGCCCTGTGAACCTTCAAGCCGGCGTCGATCACCGCCCGTGAAACCGGCCCCGGATCATTCTCCAATCTTTGTGTCCTTTGTGCCCTTTGTGCCCTTTGTGGTGAATTTCTTCTCAGTCCTTGACCGCCTCGGCCAGTTTCAGGATCGCCGCGCACTTCACCTCGGCCTTGGCGTAGGCTTCGTCGATCTGGTTCTCCATTAGGGCCATGACGATGATCCGGCCCTTGGCGATCTCCTTCAGGGCCAGCTTGAACGCTTCGTCGTTGCTGACGCCGCGGTCGCGTTCGAGGCGAGTGGCGGCGGCGGCCAGGAATGGCGCGGCCTTCATGCGCGTGGCCTTGGCCTGGGCCGGATCCTTGTCCTGGATGAACTCGCTGCGCGTGACATGGAGCCCGCCGCAGTAGCCCAGCGGCTTGATCCAGGGCATGCCGGCGAAATGCTCCAGCGGTTGGCCGGGCCCGCCGGCGTTGGCCGGGGTCAGCTTGTCATCGGCGAGAGCGGGCGTGGCCCACGAGGCGCCCAAGGACGCGGCAAAGCAGGCGGCGAGGGCCGCACGGTACAGGTTCATGATCGTCTCCCCACAGTAGAACCTGGGGCGACGATAGACCGGCTCAGCTTGAGCTGACCAGCGTCAGGTGCCCCCTCACCCGTGGCAGGTGCGGCGGCTCATAGATGGCCGGGCGCATGATGGGGCCATCCTCGCCGTTGATCACGGCCGGGAGCAGCGCACGTTCGATCTGGTCGACGGTGATGGTCGCCTGGGCGTCGGCCCATTTGAGCAGGTTGCGGTTGGGGTTCCGTTCGGGCGGGGCGACCACAACCAGCCGCTTGTGCGGGAAGCGCTCCTTCAGAAAACGGGCGGTGGCGGCATGGTCGCCGTCGGTGGTCACCAGATAGGCCACGTCGAAGCGATTCTCGTGGGCGTCGTCGAGCATGGCGAGAGCCAGGTTCACGTCGCTCTGCTTTTCCTCATGCACCGCCCAGGAATGGCCACAGGCGTTGCAGCCGTCGGAATAGACCACGAAGTGCCCGCTCAGGCAGACCACGCCCCGGGCCTTCAGCGCATCGAAATAGGCCTGGTGGCGCTCGACCTTGTGCTTGGCCTGGGGCCGGAAGGCGGTCACCCAGGTCACCCGCCGGATCGCCTGCGAGCGCGGCGCGATAAATCGCGACAGCGCCATCAGGTCCACCCACTTCAGATAGTCGGGGCCCAATTCGTCGATCGCGTGGAACAGGTTGAAGCCGTCCACATAGACCGCCGCGCGCCGCCGGAAGATCGGCAGGTGGAAGCCGTCGGTGCGCACCACCGGGACTTCACGACTGCGCTGACGGGCCTGACGCTCTGACACGGACCAGACCCTAGCGCGGCCGTGGCGCGGGAGTCCGTGTCGCGGGGGTTACAGGCGGGCGAATCAGGCGGCACTACAGGCGCATGGATATTCGCCAGGACGACCTGTCGAGCGAGCAGACCCAAGATCTGCTGCGCCTGCACCTGGCCGGCATGCATGCGAACACCCCTGCAGGCCACGTGTTCGCGCTGGACCTGTCAGGGCTGAAGGCGCCGGGCGTCACGGTCTGGAGCGCCTGGGAGGGCGAGGCGATCTGCGGGATCGGGGCGCTGAAGCAGCTCGATCCGGCCACTGGCGAGATCAAGTCGATGCGCACCCACCCGGATCACCTGCGCAAGGGCGTCGCTGCTGCGATCCTGGAGCGCATCATCGGCGAGGCGCGCTCGCGCGGCCTGAAGCGCCTGAGCCTCGAGACCGGGCGCGGGGAGACCTTCGAGCCGGCGCTCGGCCTCTATCGGCGCCGCGGCTTCAAGGACGGCGAGGCGTTCGGCGACTATGAGCGCAGCGCGTTCAACCAGTTCCTGCATCTGGAACTGGGCTGAGCGCCCTACATCCGCTCCGGCGTCTCGATGCCCAGGAGCTGCAGCGCCTGTTCCAGCTGCGCCAGGGTCGCCTCGGCCAGGCGCAGGCGCGAGGCGCGGGTCTCGCCGTCGGGAGCCGCCAGCACCGGGCAGGCGGCGTAGAACTTCGAGAAGCTCTGGCTCAGGCGGTAGGCGTGCTCGGCGATGTAGTTGGGCGCGCGCTTGTCGTAGGCGTCTTCCAGCGCGGTCTCGAAAGCGTCCAGGGTCAGGGCCAGGTCGCGCTCGGCCGGCTCGGCGATGCGGATCGGGCCGGAGGCATGGCCCTCGTCGCGCGCCTTGCGCAGCAGGGATTTGATCCGCACCGCCTGGTACAGCAGGTACGGGCCGGTCTTGCCTTCGAAGCTGGTGAAGCGGTCGAGGTCGAAGATGTAGCTGGTGCCCCGGAAGTTGGAGAGGTCGGCGAACTTCAGCGCCGCGACCGCCACCTTGTGGGCGGTGGCCTCGAACTCTTCGGCGGGCAGTTCCGAACCCAGGTCGGCCTCGCGCAGGCGCGCTCGCGCCTTGTCCCGCGCCATCTCGATCAGGTCGCCGAGCTTCAGCACCCCGCCCGCGCGGGTCTTGAAGGGCTTGCCGTCCGGGCCGTTCATGGTGCCGAAGCCCAGATGCTCCAGCGAGCCCTCCGGCGCGTAGCCCGCCAGGTAGGCGACGCGGAACACCTGCTCGAAGTGGTCCGACTGGCGCGCGTCCACGACATAGAGGATCAGCTGGGGATCCTGCTCCTGCCGGCGCTCGACGATGGTGGCCACGTCGGTGGTCCCGTACATCGACGAGCCTTCGGACGAGACCACCAGCAGGGGCGGCAGCTCGCGTTTGTCGCCCTCGCGCGCCACCCGCACGATCATGGCGCCCTGGTCGGGCTCCAGCAGGCCCTTGGCCTTCAAGTCCTCGACCATGGCCGGGATGAAGGGGTCCGCGTCGCTCTCGCCCTTCCACAGGTCGAAGTGCACGCCCAGCGCATCGAAATCGCGCGTCAGGGCCACCATCGAGATGTCGTGCAGCCGTTTCCAGACCGCGCGATAGCCTTCGTCGCCGGATTGGAGCTTGGCGGTCTTCTGGCGGGCCAGGTCGCGGAAGGCCGGGTCTTCCTTCACCCGCGCGGAGGCGGCCGGATAGATTTCGCTCAGCCGATCGAGGTCGATGGTCTCGAGCACCTGGTCGACAGAGACGCCCTTCGACGCCGCCTCCTCCTCGATCACCGCGATCAGGAGCCCCATCTGGAAGCCCCAGTCGCCGAAGTGGGCGTCACCCCAGACAGTGTCGCCGCGGAAGCGGAAGATGCGCTTCAGCGCCTCGCCGATGATCGAGGCGCGCAGGTGGCCCACGTGCATGGGCTTGGCCACGTTCGGGCCGCCGTAGTCGATCACTACCCGGCGGGGTTCGGCCACGGTCTCGGCGCCGACGCGGGCGTCGTCGGCGATGGCCTGGGCGCGTCCGGCCAGGGCCGCGTCGGTCAGCTTGAAATTGATGAAGCCGGGCCCCGCGATCTCGATCGAGGCCAGGCGCGCATCGCCCTTCAACCGGTCGACCACCTTGGCGGCCAGCTCACGCGGATTGGCGCGCATCGCCTTGGCGGCGGCGAGCGCGCCGTTGCACTGGAAATCGGCCAGGTCGGGACGGTCCGAGGCGGTCACCCGCCCGAACGCCGCATCCACGCCTTCGGCCGCGAAGGCGGCCGAGGCCGCTTCGCCGAGGGCCTGCTTCAGATCGCTCATTGCTTAGGCGCGGCGCTCGCGTCGGCGGAGGACACCGCGTTGATGTGGAAACGCTTGCCCTCGACGTTGAACTCCGCCTGCTGAGGCGTGACGTCGAAGCCGACCAGGATCTCGAAGTTGTTGCCCGCGACCGAGGCCGAGGCGCGCGGGATCTCGATGTCCTTGATGATTTCGGTGGCGTAGACGCGGTCCTTGCCTTCCGGGAAGCGAACGCGCAGGTCGAAATATTCCTTGTTGATCACCGCGCGGTTACGGTCGGTGACCGCGACCCAATAGCGGTAGTTCTTCTCTGCGCTTTCGGCCTGCGGGCCGCGGCCAAGGGCGAACAGCACGTTCACCGCCACTTGGATCGGCTCGTCGCCCTTGTAGGCGCAGTCGGAAGACACGCCGTCGATCTCGCCGGTGTAGGCGACCTGGGCCAGCGATTCCTTGTTGTCCTTGAACTCGACGTCACGGCCGGCGTCGTAGAGCACCTTCACATAGGGGCAGGGGCCGGAGGCCAGGCGCGGCTGCAGCGGCGCGGGGGCCTTCTGGTCCTTCTTGCGCTGCTTTTCCTTCTCGGCCTTTTCCTTCTCGGCCTTGGAGCGCTGCTCCTCTTCACGCTCACGGCGGGTCTGCTGCGCATAGGCCTGGGTGGCCGGCAGGACGGCCGAGGCGACCGAAACGGCGCTCAGAAGCAGGAGAAGGCGACGCATGAATTAGGTTTCCGCGATCAGGCGGCCCGTGTGGCGGGCGGGAGGTTCGTCTATCGCCCGTGATAAAGGCTAAACCGCGACGCCGCAACGAACCTATGGCCACAGGGGTAGCGGCTCGCGGCGTCAAGCCCCGTATCGGTTTCCACGGAAGCGCATTAGATAGGCGGCGATGAACGCGCCCTCCTCCATCCCCGCGCCGGCTGTTCGGCCGATCCGCATCCTGCTCGCCGCCCCGCGCGGCTTCTGCGCAGGCGTGGACCGGGCCATCCAGATCGTCGAGCGCGCGGTCGAGAAGTACGGCGCGCCGGTCTATGTCCGCCACGAGATCGTGCACAACAAGCACGTGGTCGAGCGGCTGAGGGCGCTCGGCGCCGTGTTCGTGGACGAGCTGGACGAGGTTCCGGTCGAGCGGCCGGTGGTGTTCTCCGCCCACGGGGTGCCGAAGTCCGTGCCCGCCGCCGCCCGCGAGCGGCAGATGCTGTACCTCGACGCCACCTGCCCCCTGGTCTCCAAGGTGCACCTGGACGCCGAGCGCCACTATCAGGCCGGCTTCGAAATCGTGCTGATCGGCCACGCCGGACACCCCGAGGTGATCGGCACGCTCGGCCAACTGCCCGAGGGCGCGGTGACCCTGCTGGAGACCGTGGCTGACGCGGAAGCCTTCATGCCGCGCGATCCGGCCAAGCTCGCCTACGTCACCCAGACCACCCTTTCGGTCGACGACACGATCGGCATCGTCTCGACCCTGCGCCGGCGCTTTCCCGCCATGCAGGCGCCGCACAAGGAAGACATCTGCTACGCCACCACCAACCGCCAGGAGGCGGTCAAGCGCATGGCCGAGGCCTGCGACCTGGTGCTGGTGATCGGCTCACAGAACTCCTCGAACTCCCAGCGTCTGGTCGAGGTGGCCCTGCGCGCCGGCGCGAGCGATGCGCGCCTGATCGACGACGCCAGCCAGGTGGACTGGGCCTGGTTCGACGGCGCCAGGACCGTGGGCGTCACCGCCGGAGCCTCGGCCCCCGAGCGGTTGATCGAGGACCTTGTCGCAGCCATCGCCGCCCGCTTCGACGCCGTAGTCGAAGAGGACCCGAGCGCGCGCGAGACGGTGACCTTCAAACTGCCGCGCGTGCTGGTGGACTAGGCTAACACATCTCTATTTCCGTCATCCTCGGAGCGAAGCGCCGAAGGCGCGTAGACCCGAGGACCCAGCAGCGAATCTTGCTTGAAGCTGGGCGCCCTTCGGTTTGCCGTCGCACGCAGCGTTGAGTTCGGGAGCTGCTGGGTCCTCGGGTCTCCGGCTTCGCCTCCGCTCCGAGGATGACGGCAGTTGTAAGGTTAGGGCTGCTCGACCATGAACGTCGGCGCTCCCGATTCGAAAGGCGTTCGTACCCTTGCCCCCCTCAGTGATCATCTACACGGACGGCGCCTGCCGCGGGAATCCGGGGCCCGGAGGCTGGGGCGCCCTGCTGCTCTACGGCGAGCAGGAGAAGGAGCTGTGGGGCTCCGAGGACCACACCACCAACAACCGCATGGAGTTGATGGCCGCGATCCAGGCGCTGGGCGCGCTCAAGAAGCCCTGTGCGGTCGAGCTGCACACCGACTCCAAATACGTGATGCAGGGCATCACCGAGTGGATCCACGGCTGGAAGGCTCGCGGCTGGAAGACTGCCGACAAGAAGCCGGTCAAGAACGACGACCTGTGGATTCAGCTCGATGAAGCGCGCCGCCGCCACGAGGTGAAATGGCGCTGGGTGAAGGGCCATGCCGGCCACGAGCTGAACGAGCGCGCCGACCAGCTGGCCAACCGGGGCATCGACGAGATGCTGGCGAACAAGGCCTGAGCGGCGCAAACTCCGCTCGCATTGCCGAGGGGGTCAGCCATGCAGTCCAAAGCCACGACCGTGGACGCCTATATCGCCGAGGCCGACGACACGCGCCGCCCCGCGCTCGAACGCCTGCGCGCGCTCTGCCGCGAACACCTGCCCGATCATGCCGAAGAGATGAAGTGGGGCATGGCCGCCTACAGCCGCGGCGAGGGCTACGTCGCCTTCGCCAACCAGAAGCAATACCTGGCGCTCTACGGCCTGAGGGGCGCGGCGACGCGACTGGGCCTGATCGAACAGATGGGTGGCGACCCCGGCAAGGGTTGCTTCCGCTACCGCAAGCCGGAGCAGATCGACTACGCGCTGCTGACGGCGCTGCTCGAGGATATCGCCGCGACTGAGGATTCGGCGGGCTGCTAGGCTACAACCTGGATGCGGACAATCGCGCTACCGCCAGTCATCCTGCAGAGGCTCCCCCGCATCGCGCCAAGGACCCACGTACTGGCCTTTGGCCCTGAACCGCATTCTCGCTGTCTCGGGGCTCAACACGCCGGACCTCATCTGCTCCACCGCCATTTCGGACAAGCGCTTTCTCGCCTCACCGACGTTCGACCCCCAAAGCCCTCGAGCAGCAAAAGCGGGCGGGGGCGGCAAACGGCTCTCGTAGGCCATAGCCCGCATGACCACTGCGTTGGCCATCTCAGGATCGCTATAGGCCCACGTCATAGGTCTTGCGCCCGCCAGGCGCAGCATCAGCGGCATTTCCAATTCACCCCGCGTACCGTCCTCCGACCTGTCCTCGGAGGGTTGCGCGGCCGCGATTTCCAGCATGACGCCCAGACGCGTCGCGAAGACCTGGTACCAGAAGAACGCGCGAAGCCGGTCGCCGCGGCCCCATAGTGACTGAATGGTTTCCGTGTATTCGAGCGGCCCGTAGCGCTCCGGGTTCGCCATCACCAGTCGGTAGTCGATCCTTGGGATCGGCGCGTCGACGTCCGCGCTCGCCTCCTGCCGCGCGCGCGGCTCATCCTGATCGAGGCGCGTTTGCGCGACGGCGCTGGTCGGGAGCGCGAGCAGCAAGAGTGTACGAACGATCGCGAGCTTCATCCGCGGGATGGCGCCACTAGGCCGGCTTAACGGTCAGGCGCGGACCGTTGATGGCGGTGACCACCACCCTGGCGCCAACCTTCAGCTCCCCGCCGCTCTCCAGATCCGCGGGCCACTCCGCGCCGTTGACGAAGGCCCGGCCGCGGCCGTCGACGAAGGCTTCGCGGGCCTCGCCGACCTTCCCGAGCAGGCGTTGGCCCTGGTCGTTGATGTCCGGGTCGGCGGCGGGCGCGCGCACCAGATAGCGCCGCGCCAGGAAGGTGGTGACCACGGTCAGGATCGCGAAGACGGCGATCTGGCCGGGCATGCCCAGCGGCAGACCGATCACCGACAGCAGCGCCACCACACCGGCCGAGGCCGCCGGCCACAGGAGCCAGCCGGAGCCGGTCGCGGCTTCCGCCGCCAGCAGCACCACGCCGACGGCCAGCCATACCCAGAACGGCTGGGTCATGAGATCTGCGAGCGAACCCATGGGGACCTCGTTTCTCTGCGTCTCAGGTCTTCTTCGGCGCCGGGGCCGGACGCGGAGCCGGCGGGCCGTCCGACGATCCTACGGCGCGGCCCGCCGCCTTGACCAGTTCCCCGATGCCCGCCACCGAGCCGACCAGCGACGACATCTCGGCCGGCACGATCACCGTCTTGGCCTGGGGCGAAGCGGCCAGCTGAGCGAACGCGTCGACGTATTTCTGGGCCACGAAGTAGTTGATGGCGTTGACGTTACCGTCCTTGATCGCTTCCGAAACGACCTTGGTGGCCTGGGCCTCGGCGCCGGCCAGACGCTCGCGGGCCTCGGCGTCCCGCGACGCGGCTTCCTTGCGGCCCTCGGCCTGGAGGATGGCGGACTGCTTGGCGCCCTCGGCGCGCGCGATCGCGGCCTGTTTCTCGCCCTCGGCCTCGGTGATCACCGCCCGCTTCTCGCGCTCGGCCTTCATCTGGCGCGCCATGGCGTTGGTGATGTCCTGCGGCGGCGTCAGGTCCTTGATCTCGATGCGGTTGACCTTCACGCCCCAGGGCTCGGTCGCCGCGTCGATGGCGGTCAGGAGGCGCGAGTTGATGGCGTCGCGCTTGGACAGCACCTCGTCCATGTCCATCGAGCCCACCACGGTGCGCAGGTTGGTCTGGGTCAGCTGCTGGATCGCATAGATCAGGTTGTCCACGCGATAGGCGGCAGAAGCCGCGTCAATCACCTGGATGAACACTACCGCGTCGACCTTGATGCCGGCGTTGTCCTTGGTGATGACCTCCTGCTGCGGGATGTCGAGCACCTGTTCCATCATGTTCATGCGCCGGCCCACGCCCTCGACGAAGGGCGTCAGGATCGAGATGCCGGGCTTGAGGGTGCGGGTGTACTTGCCGAAGCGCTGAACCGTGTACTCACGGCCCTGCGGCACCATCTTGATCGATCCGAAGGCAACAATGAGCGCTAGGGCGATAAGGCCCAGCACCAGGATCTGCACGACCATTCGAACCCCCGTCTCGTTTCGCCCGGGAGCCTACATCCGCCCCAGGCTGCACGCTACGGTATTCGTGAGAGGGTCTCCGACAGCCGCTTGCCCTCGCCCGCGACCTTGCTTTCGGCGGGAGGAACCCTCGCGTCGCAATGGGGGAACTGCTCACGCTCGCGGCTGAAGCCGTCGTTGAAGCGCTGGGTCAGGTCGTTCTTGAAAGCGTCGTCCGGCGCCTCGATCTCCAGCATGCGCTGCATGCGCGCGCGCCAGGTCGCGTCATCGGCCTGGCAGACCTGTTTCAGGGCGTGGGCCTCGCCCAGAACATAGGCGAGATCGAGCAGCGCCTTGCGCGCCTCGGGGCTGCGGTCCTGGGCGGAACTGGACGAAGCGACGGCGAGCGCCAGAAGCGCGGCAATCAGTCCTTCAGGACGAGGGTGCCGGCGTCCAGGTCGCAGAGATCCACGCCATCCTGTTCCAACGCGGGACGGCCCTGGAAGTCGGCGCGCACGTTGTAGAGGCATTCGCGACCGACTCCTTTGACCCGCGCCGCAGCGCTGTCGCCGGTCTTAACATGGGCCTGGTCCAGATCGACGGACTTCCACGACCCGCCTGAGGCCGAAGCGATCTGCAAGCCGGTCATGACCGCGCCCGCGTCGTTCTCGACATTGAACCTGAGCTTGCCGCCCGTCTCGGCGTGAACACCCAGGGCGAAGGCCCCGATCGCCGCAACTGCAGACGCTACTACAATGATACGCTTGGACATTCCGGAACCCCGACTCCGAAGCGGGCGACCCTAACGGCGGTATTTGAGGCCGTAAAGGACGCTAACCTGTGACGCGAAGCCGCTCTGCAAGCCGGGCGCCGTAAGGTTTTGGGACAGCCGGCCGCCGGTCGCGGCTCGAATTCCACGCTGCGCCTGGTTGGTTAATGAAATCTGCAGGCGCCAGCGGCGTTTGCGCGCAGGTCTTGATCAGGGCGCGGATAGAAGCTCGGCGGCGGCGCGGATGATGCGGCGCGTCTCCGACCAGTCGACCAGGGCGTCGATCGCGTCCAGCGGATGGAACGCGGCTTCGGCCGCGTCATCGCCCGCGACCGGCTCGCCCGAGATCCACCGCGCGGCGAAGTCGATCAGGACATAGTGCCGATCCGGCTCTCGGCCCTCGCCTGGGAAAAGCCCGTCGACCACCTCGATCAGTCCGCAGAGTTCAGCGGTGACGCCGGTCTCTTCCGCCAGTTCACGCAAGGCGCACGCCTCGACCCGCTCACCCCACTCCAGCCGCCCGCCCGGCAGGCTCCATTCGCCCACGCGCGGCGGACGGCCGCGGCGGATCAACAGCACCTCCCACGCGCCCGGCCCGCCCCTCAGGCAGACCACGCCGACGGCCGGAACGGGGGTGCGCGATTGCATGCCAGCCGCCTACCTCATCGCGGCGAGCGCGGCTATGGTGCGCCGCCTCCCAAGCCCCGGAATCGCCATGACCGCGCCCGTGCCCGCAGACGTGATCTCCAAGCTCAAGGCCGTGCTCGGCCCCGACGGCTGGACCGACGATCCCCAGCGCCTGGACGCCAAGCTGGTCGAATGGCGCGGTCGCTGGAAGGGCGAGACGCCGCTGCTGGCCCTGCCGAAGTCCACCGACGAGGTCTCAGCGGTCGTCGCCATCTGCGCCGAGCATGGCGTGCCGATCACGCCGCAAGGCGGCAACACCGGCCTGGTCGGCGGCCAGATCCCCCATGGCGAGGTGCTGGTCTCCACCTCGCGCCTCAACAAGGTGCGCGAAGTGGCGCCGGCCGACGATTGCATGATCGTGGAGGCGGGGGTGACCCTGCTTGAGGCCCAGCAGGCCGCGCTGGCGCACCAGCGCCTGTTCCCCTTGTCCCTGGCGGCCGAGGGCACGGCCACGGTCGGCGGCAATATCTCGACCAACGCGGGCGGCATCGCGGTGCTGCGCTACGGCGTGATGCGCGACCTGGTGCTGGGGCTCGAGGCCGTCCTGCCCAACGGCAAGGTGTTCGCCGGCCTGAAGCGCCTCAGGAAGGACAACACCGGCTATGACCTCAAGCACCTCTTGATCGGCGCCGAGGGCACGCTGGGCATCGTCACCGCCGCCAGCCTGAAGCTGTTCCCCCTGATGCGTTCGCGCGCCACCGCCATGGTCGCGGTCGAAAGCCCCGCCAAGGCGGTGGAACTGCTGCTCCGCGCCAAGGCCGAGACCGGCGGTGGCGTGGACGCCTTCGAGCTGATGGGCCGCGAGGGCCTGGCGCTAGTGCTGAAGAACATCCCTGACACCCGCGATCCCTTCACGACCGCCTATCCCTGGTACGTGCTGATCGAACTGGCCTCGGGCGAACCCGGCGGCGCGGAAGCCGGCCTGGAGCGCCTCCTGGCCGCCGCCTTCGAGCAGGAACTGATCCTCGACGCCGCCATCGCCCAGTCCGAGCA
This sequence comes from Pseudomonadota bacterium, assembly GCA_018241995.1. Lineage (GTDB taxonomy): Bacteria > Pseudomonadota > Alphaproteobacteria > Caulobacterales > Caulobacteraceae > JAFECT01. The sequence continues at coordinate 353,347 of JAFECT010000003.1, read as the reverse complement.
GCAGGTCCGCGCCTTCTGGCGCATCCGCGAGGACCATTCCGCGGCCCAGAAGCCGGAAGGCGCAGAGTGGAAGCACGACGTCTCCGTGCCGGTCTCGCGCATCCCGGCCTTCCTGGACGAAGCCAATGCGGCGGTGGCGCGCTTCCACCCCGGCGCCCGCGTCGTCGCCTTCGGCCACGTGGGCGACGGCAACGTCCACTACGACGTGCTGCAGCCTGTCGGCGCTGACTCCACGGCCTTCGCGGCCCTGCGCGATGAGGGCGCCCGCATCGTCCACGACATCGTCGCCCGCTACGACGGCTCGATCTCGGCCGAGCACGGCCTCGGCCGGATGAAATCGCAGGAGGCCCTGCGCTACAAATCCGACGTCCAGGTCGAGGCCATGCGGGCCATCCGCGACGCGCTCGATCCCAAGCGGATCATGAACCCAGGTGTGTTCTTCTAGGGCCTTGCGGAACGCGGCGCCCGACCGCCACGTCCAAGCTTCACGAACGGCCTAGCCACCGGTCGCGACCCGCCCTATCTCCGCCCGACCTTTCGCGCCGAGGCTTCATGCTCATCGTCCTGTCTCCCGCCAAGTCGCTGGATTTCGATCCCGCGCCGGATGGCGCGCCCGCGACCGAGCGCAGCTTCCAGAAGGACACGGAGATCCTGTCCAAGACCGCGCGCCAACTCTCGCGGCGGCGGCTCGGCGAGCTGATGTCGATCTCACCCGACCTGGCGCGGCTGAACTTCGAGCGTTTCCAGGCCTTCGACCCCGACAGCACAGGCGGCCTGCAGGCGGCCTTCGCCTTTGACGGCGACGTCTATGTGGGTCTGCAGGCCCGGACCATGGACGCCAAGGCCCTGGCGTGGACCCAGGATCACGTCCGCATCCTCTCGGGGCTCTACGGCCTGTTGCGGCCCATGGACCGCATCCAGCCCTACCGCCTGGAGATGGGCGCGCGGCTCAAGACCCGGCGCGGGTCGAGCCTCTACGATTTCTGGGGCGACAAGATTTCCAAGGCCCTGAACGCCGCCGCCGAGGGTCACGAGGACCGCACCCTGGTCAATCTCGCCAGTCAGGAATACTTCGGTGCGGTCGACGCCCGGGCCCTCAAGCTGCCGGTCCTCAACATCCGCTTCCTGGAGGAGAAGGACGGCGAGGCGCGCGTCATCTCCTTCTTCGCCAAGACCGCGCGCGGCCGCATGGCGCGCTGGGCCGCCGAGCATGGGCTGGAGCGGGCCGGCGATCTGAAGGGCTTCGACGCCGACGGCTATCGGTTCTCGCCCCATGCCTCGAGCGACGCCGAATGGACCTTCAGCCGGCCGCAGCCCCCGCTGAAGAACTGATCCGAACACCCTCTTCGCACACCCCTCGCCACGAGGACGCGCCTGAGCTATAGCTCCAACTAGAATTCATTCATCAGTGAATTAAATGTTCGGCTGGCTACGCAAGCGCCCCTCGGCTAAAGGCATGCCGCAACGCAGCACGATCGTTGCAGCGCAGCAAAAAACCGATCCACCCATGCCCAAAGATTCTTTCGCCTCCCTCAAAGACCAGGTCGCCATCGTCACCGGCTCGACCTCCGGCATCGGCCACGCCATGGCCGAGGCCCTGGCGGAGCGCGGAGTGCGCGTGGTGCTGAACGGCCTGGGCGATCCGGCGGCGATCGAGAAGACCCGCGCCGACCTGGAAGCCGCCACCGGGTCGGCGGTGCGCTACCACGGCGCCGACATGACCAAGCCGGCCGAGATCGCCGACATGATTGGCTTCGCGCAGCGCGAATTCGGCCGCCTCGACATCCTGATCAACAACGCCGGCGTCCAGCACGTCGAGGCCATCGAGAACTTCCCCGAGGCCAAGTGGGACTGGATCATCGCCATCAACCTGACGGCCACCTTCCACGCCACCAAGGCGGCGATCCCGCTGATGAAGGCCAACGGTCACGGCCGGATCATCAATGTGGCGTCGGCCCACGGCCTGGTCGCCTCCCCGTTCAAGTCGGCCTACGTCGCGGCCAAGCATGGCGTGGTCGGCTTCACCAAGACCGCCGGGCTGGAGCTGGCGCAGGCGGGGATCACCTGCAACGCGATCTGCCCGGGCTATGTGAAGACGCCCCTAGTCGAGGGCCAGATCGCCGACCAGGCCCGCACCCGCAACATGACGCCCGAGCAGGTGGTCAAGGACGTGATGCTGGCCGCCCAGCCGACCAAGCAGTTCGTCACCTTCGACCAGCTGTGCGGCCTGATGCTGTATCTGGTCTCCGACGCCGGCGCCTCTTGCACCGGGGCGGCGTATCCGGTCGACGGCGGCTGGACCGCCGAGTAGCCTCACTCCATGGGCCTGTTCCGCCGTAAAAAGCCGACCTCAGCGCCGGCGGCGGAGCCGTCCGCGCATGAGGGGCCGCCGCTTCCACCCCCTCCCCCGCCCGGCCCCAAGTCGATCAGCCTGGGCCTGCAAGGCGGCGGCTCGCACGGCGCCTTCGAATGGGGCGTGCTGGACCGGTTGCTGGAAGAGCCCGAACTGAAGATCGAGGCGATCAGCGCCGCCTCCGCCGGGGCCATGAACGCGGTCGTCACCGCGGCCGGCCTCGCCGAAGACGGCCCGCGCGGCGCCAAGGCCAAGCTCGACCAGTTCTGGCGCGCCGTGAACCAGGCGGGCGGGCGCAACGTCTTCGGCGACAGCGCCATCTGGACCGCCGCCTTCAACCCGCGCTGGCTGCAGGCCAACCCGTTCTACCGATATTTCGAAGGGATGATGGCCTCGGCCTCGCCCTACGAGTTCAACCCCTTCAATCTGAACCCCCTGGGCGAGGTGCTGGCGGAAACCGTCGACTTCGCCGCCGTGCGCTCGGCGCCGGTGAAGCTGTTCATCTCCGCCACCGATGTGATCGAGGGCAAGGCGCGCATCTTCTCGAGCCATGAACTGAGCGCGCAGGTGGTGCTGGCGTCCTCCACCCTGCCCCTGCTGTTCCAGGCGGTCGAAATCCACGGCCGGCCGTACTGGGACGGCGGCTATGTCGCCAATCCGCCGCTCTGGCCCCTGTTCGGCCTCGATACGCCGGGCGATGTGCTGATCGTGATGCTGAACCCCATGCGGCGCGCCGAACTCCCCAAGACCGCCGGCGAGATCACCGACCGCCTGAACGAGATCAGCTTCAACGCGGCCCTGGCGGGCGAACTGAAGTCCGTCGCCATGATCCAGCAACTGGCCGAGGAAGGCCTGCTGACCGAGGCGGGCGTCGCGCGCTTCCAGCGCTTGATGATCCACGCCATCGAGGCCGACGGGCATCTCGACGACCTCTCCCTGGAATCGAAATTCGACACCGAGTGGGGCTTCCTGACCGACCTGAAGGCGCGCGGCCGCAAGGCGGCCGAGCAGTGGCTGCATCACCATCTCGCCGAGGTCGGCGTGAGGTCGAGCTTCGATATCCGAAGCCGCTTCTCCTGACTTCGCCCTAGCCCACGTGCCCGGCGGCGCGCTTGAGCCGGTCGTTCAGCGCCTCTCCCAGGCCCTCGTGCGGCACGGGGGCCACCGCAATGCCCGTCGGTCCTGTGCGGTCCGCCTCGCGCAGCATGCGGAACAGGTTGGCCGCCGCCTCGCGCAGGTCGCCGGACGGGCTGAGGTTCCAGACATGCGGGCCGTCGGGCGCGTCGGAGCCGAACGCCAGATAGGCCTCGCCGTCGACGAAGCCTTCCGCCTCCAGCCGCACCGGCGCGTCCGGCGCATAGTGCGTGGCCAGCCGTCCGGGCGAGCGTCCCGCGTGACCCTCCGCCGAGGCCAGGGGTCCGACCACCGCCTCCAGCTCGTGCCGGGTCACGGTGCCGGGCCTCAACAGCCGCACGGCGTCGTCCAGCACCGCCACCACCGTCGATTCCAGCCCGACCTGGCAGTCGCCGCCGTCGAGCCACGCGCCGGCCCCCGGGCCCGTCTCCTCCACCGCATCGGCGAAAGTCGTGGGGCTTGGCCGGCCCGAGCGGTTGGCGGAGGGGGCGACGACGGGCTTGCCGAACCGTGAGATCAGCTCGCGGGCCTTGGCGTGGCCGGGCGCGCGTACCGCGACGGTGGAAAGCCCCGCTCGCGCCAGGTCGCAGACCGCCTTCTCGTCTCGGACCGGCGCCACGATGGTCAGGGGGCCGGGCCAGAAGGCGTCGGCCAAGGCCTTCGCCCTTGCATCGAAGCGCGCGATCTCGGCTGCCTCGCCGCGACCGGGCACGTGGGCGATCAGGGGGTTGAAACGCGGCCGGCCCTTGGCCTCGAAGATGCGAGCGACCGCAAGTGGGTTGGAGGCGTCCGCCGCCAGGCCATAGACCGTCTCGGTCGGCAGGATCACCAGTTCGCCGGCCTTGAGCGCAGCGATCGCGTCCTCAAGCGTCGAGCGCGTCAGCCCGCCCGCGTGGCCGTCAGGTTCACGTTGACCGTCACCTGGGTCCCGACTTCCTCGCCGGATTTCCACTTGCCCGAACCTACGCCGAATTGGGTGCGATCCAGCACCAGGGAGCCCTGCATCCTCGCCGTCTTGCCGACGATGGCCAGGGTGAAGGGCAGGACGACCTGCCGCTTCACGCCCTTGATCGTCAAGTCTCCGATCGCCTGATAGCGGCCTTGGCCCTGGTCCACGAAGCGCGTGACCACGAAGCTGGCGGTCGGGAAACGCTTGACCGCGAACCAGTCGTCCGTCGGCATGGTCTCGTCGCGGTCGCCGTTGCCGGTGAAGGCCGAAGCCGTATCGACGCTGACGCTGACGTGCGAGGCCGCCAGCGCCTTGGGATCGAAAGCGATCTTCGCGTCCCAGCGCCGGAACGAGCCCTGGAAGGCGTCGCCCTCAAGCACGCCTTTGAAGCCGATGGACGAATGCGCCTTGTCCACTACCCACGTCGGGGCGGAAGCCGTGGCGCGGGCCTTCGCTGGGCCCTTGGGCGCAGCCGCCGCGCCGGAGGCGACCAGCGCCGTCGCGAGCACGGCAGAGAGCAGCGCTCGCATGGTCACGCCAGCCCAGGCCGGCGCAGGAACGGCAGCATGCGGCCGAACTCGCCGTCCTTGTCGAGGAACTGATGCTTCAAGGCGCCCAGGATGTGCAGGGCGAACAGCAGCCAGAACAGCCACGGCAGCCAGTCGGTGTGGACGGCGGTAAGCACGTTGCGAACCGCGTTGTGCGGCGTGGTCGGAACGAACGGGAACGCCGGAACCTGCAGGCCGAACAGGTTGATCGGGTTCACGTGATAGCGCGCCGAACCCGAAACCATCGCCCAGCCCACCAGAGGCATGCCGATCATGAAGGCGTAGAGCGACCAGTGCACGGTGTGCGCCAGCATCTTCTCCCACGGCTTCAGGTCCGCCTGCAGCGGCGGCGGCGGGTTCATCAGCCGCCAGCCCAGGCGCAGCACGCTCAGGATCAGGATCAGCATCCCGATGGTCTTGTGCACATTGACCAGCTCGATGCGCGGCCAGGTGCGCATGAACGCCTCGAAGCCCGCAGGCGTCGCCCCCCCGGGCTGCAGGGGATTGTCCTCCAGCCACGCGAACCAGTAGCCGAGCAAGAGATTGCCCAGGATCAACAGCGCGATGATCCAGTGGAAGCTCATCGCCACGCCGTTGTAGCGACCTTGATTGGAAAGGCTCATTGGCTGAACTCTGTCTCGATCTGAAGCTTCACGTCGTCACTGGCCCAGGTCGAGAACTCCGTGAAGCCGAATTCGCTCCGCTTGAGTCGACCCGTCGCCGAAAAACCCATGCGCGCCCGCTTGCCGCCGGGGCCTGCGGCCGATCCGTTGAACACCGCGTCCAGCACCACCGGACGGGTGACGCCGTGGAAGGTCAGGGCGCCGGTGATCCGCCCGCTGGTCGGGCCGGTCTTCTCGATGGCGGTGGAGACGAAATGCATCGGCTCCGGCTTGAACGCCGCGACCACTTCCTGGTCCAGAGCCGGCACGCCGGTATCGAGCGAGGCGGGGTCGATGGTGACGTCCAGGTGCGACCGGGTCGGGTCGGCCGCGTCGAAATCGAGCGAGCCTGTGACGCCCTTCAGCCGCATGGCGAAGTTCGACATGCCCATGTGCACCACGACCGCGGTGACATTGGTGTGGCGCGGGTCGAGCTTGTAGGCGCCCGAGGGCGCGGCGGCCGGGTCGGCGGAGAAGCCCTTGGGGACCTGGGCGGAAGCGAGGGGCGCAAGGGCGAACAGGCCGACGAAGGCCAGCGGCAGGGCTTGGGAGAGAATCGAGCGGGACATCGGGACGGGCCTCACAGAACAGGCTTAGGACGATTTGGCAGACATAGGCGAAACGGTGTCCTGCGATGTTTTCCGGCGACGAACGGCGTGGCGGGTGCTGCGCGCGGCCGGGCTTGGCCTTTTTGACGGCGCCGCACTAGAACCGGTTCCCGTAACACGTTCAAGAATGCTGATAGGCAGATCATGAGCTTTCGCTCGCCCGTGCGCGACATCCTGTTCAGCCTGACCGAGGCGGCCGATCTTGGCCGCCTGCTCGACACCGGCGCCTATCCCGACCTGGACCTGGAGACCACCGCCGCCGTGCTTGAGGCCGCGGGCCAGTTCTCCGACGAGGTCTTGGCGCCCCTGAACCGCCCGGGCGACCGGGCGGGCGCGACCTACGCCAACGGCGCGGTCACCGCCGCGCCCGGCTTCGCCGACGCCTACAAGGCCTTTGCCGCGGGCGGCTGGAATGGGCTCGCCGCGGACCCTGAATACGGCGGCCAAGGGCTGCCTAAGGCCCTGGAGCAGGCCGCCTATGAGTGCTTCCACGCGGCCAACATGGCGTTCGGCCTTTGCCCGATGCTGACGCTGGCCGGGATCGAAGCTCTGCATGAGCACGGGACCGACCGGCAGAAGCTTTTATTCCTGCCGCGCCTGATCTCCGGAGAATGGACCGGCGCCATGGTGCTGACCGAGCCCCAGGCCGGCTCGGACCTCGGCGCCCTGCGCGCAACCGCCAGACCCAACGCCGACGGGACCTATTCCCTGGACGGCCAGAAGATCTTCATCACCTGGGGCGACCACGACTGCACCGACAACATCGTGCATTTCGTCCTGGCCCGCCTGCCTGATGCGCCCCCGGGGCCCAAGGGCATCTCGCTGTTCCTGACCTCGAAATACCTCGTCGACGACGAGGGCAAGCTCGGCGCGCGCAACCACTTCCGGCCCGTGGGCCTGGAGCACAAGCTGGGCATCCACGCCTCGCCCACCTGTGTGATGGCCTATGAGGGCGCGACCGCCGAGCTGGTCGGGCGGCCCAACGAAGGCCTCTCGCACATGTTCACCATGATGAACGCCGCGCGCCTGGCCGTCGGCGTCGAGGGCGTCGGCATCGCCCAGCGCGCCTGGAGCCACGCCTTCGACTACGCGCGCGAGCGCCGCCAGGGCCGCTCCGCCTGGACCGGTGAGGCCTCGGCCCCGATCTTCGACCACCCGGACGTGCGGCGCATGCTGGCGGTCTCCAAGGCCAAGATCGAGGCGGCGCGCGGCATCTGCCTGTCCACCGCTGTGGCGCTGGATCTCGCCAGACACACCGGCGACCAGGGCGACTATTGGCGCCGCCGCGCCGACCTGTTCGTTCCCATCGCCAAGGCCTGGTCCACCGACGTTGGCGTCGAGACGGCTTCCGTGGGCGTGCAGGTGCACGGCGGCATGGGCTTCATTGAGGAAACCGGCGCGGCCCAGCACTATCGCGACGCTCGCATCACCCCGATCTACGAAGGGACCAACGGCATCCAGGCCAACGACCTGACCGGCCGCAAGCTGACTCTGACCGGCGGCCAGGCGGTGCGCGAGCTGACCGCCGAAATCCGCCGGACCATCCAGGCCCTGACCGCCGCCTCGAACCCGCGCCTGAGCGCCGCCGCCGAAGCGCTGGAGGCCGGCGCCAAGGCGCTGGACGACGCCACCGACTGGCTGCTGGCGCGCGGCAAGGAAGCCCAGGCCGACGTGCTGGCCGGCGCGGTCGCCTACCTGGCCCTGGCCGGGGAGGTCACCGGCGGCTGGATGCTGGCCAAGGCCGCCCTGGCGGCCGAGCGCCGTTCGGCGGCCGGCGACGGCGACCCCGAGTGGCTCGCGGGCAAGCTCGACCTGCTCGGCGTCTATGTCGCCAATGTGCTGACGTCCTCGCCTGCGCGCCTGGCGCAGGTGACCCAGGGCGGCGCGACCTTGCAGGGCCTGGGCGCGGACCGCCTGGCCGTCTGACGCCTCAGACCGGCGCCGGCGGATCGCCCGGTGTGGGCGATTCCTTCTCTTCCGGCTCGGACGCCTCGATCAGGTGCTTGGACGGCGGGTCCATCACCACGCCAAAGCCCAGCATGACCCCGGCCAGCGCAATGCCGCCCTTGACCCGGCCGCCGAACCGGCGCGCCAGCCAGACCACCAGCGGCGCGAGCACGATCACGACCGCCACGACCAGCACCGATTGCAGCCAGGGCGCCATCACCGCCTCCACCGGATTCCAGCTTGGCAGATGGGGCCTTCCCCCGCGTTGCGCCAGCGCCCCGGAACCGGAGCCGCGCTGCGCCGCTTCTGCTAGGGTCGCAGGCGTATCGGGGAGACGGCGATGGACGGCAGCACGGTCAAATCGCCCCGCAAGAGCAGGGACCCGCTGAAGGGCCTGCCCTCGATCCACGAGGCCGGCGTCGCCTACGAAGCCTGGCTCGCCGGATACATGCGCCTGGTCCCCGAAGACCTCGAAACCAAGCGCGAGCGGATGCGCCAGGCCGCCTTCCCGTTCCTGCGCGCCACCTTCTACCGCTGGATGCAGCTGTGGCCGCGCCTCTGCCCGGAACTGGTCGAGGCGCCCAAGGTCCTGGCCGTGGGCGACCTGCACATCGAGAACTTCGGCACCTGGCGCGACGCCGAAGGGCGGCTGATTTGGGGCTGCAACGACTTCGACGAGGCCTACCCCCTGCCCTACACGCTCGACCTCGTGCGTTTGACCGCCAGCGCGTTGCTGGCCGTGCGCGAAGGTGTGGTCGACACCCCGCCCGAGCACGTCTGCGCTACCGTGCTCAAGGGCTACCGCAAGGGGCTGGAGAGCAGCGCCAAGCCCTATGTCCTGGGCGAGAAGAACGAGTGGCTGCGCGAGCTGGCCATGGCGGCCCTGCGCGACCCGGTCCGCTTCGCCGACAAGATGAAGACCTTGCCGCGGCCCACCTACCGCATCGGCGAACGCCTGCGCGAGACGCTCAGCGCCCGCATGCCGGAGGAAGGCTTGCCGATCAGCTATCGCCACCGCGTCGCGGGTCTGGGCAGCCTGGGCCGTCGCCGCATCGTGGCCCTGGCGCGCTGGTACGGCGGGGTGGTGGCGCGCGAGGCCAAGCCGCTGGCGCCCTCGGTCTGCGCCTGGGCCGCCGGTCGCGGGTCCGACAGAATCTATTACGACGAGATCGTCGCGCGCGCCGAGCGCTGCCCTGACCCGTATGTGGGCCTGCAAGGCAAGTGGATCGTGCGCCGGCTGGCCGCGGACGCCGCCTCCATCGACATCGACAAGCTGCCGCGCGGCAAGGAAAAGAAGCTGTTCGCCGCCATGGGCCGCGAGACCGCCAATGTGCACATCGGCAGCGCCCGCAAGACCATCCTGCGCGACCTCGACGACCGCCCCGAAGGCTGGCTGGCCGACGCCGCCGAGCGCATGGCCGAGGCGACCATCGCGGACTGGGAAGCGTTTCGTTCCGCCCCCGAGAAGCGGACCCCCGCAAAGGCATAGCCGGCCGCGCCGTCGCAACCCGGACGGCATTCGCATGCCTCGGATAAACCCAAGGGGGTCCTGATCCGGTCCGCTCGTCGCAAATCGTCCCTACCGGACCATTCACCAGCAACTCTGATCGAAGGCACGAGTTGGGAGCGCCTGGAGGCGTCCCCATGAGCACTGACCCGACCGACGAGATCGTCGCCCTTTGGGCTGAGGTCTACGGCGAGCCGCCGACCATCATCACCGACTCCCGCCTCATGCTCGCGGCGCTGATCCGCCACCTGCCCGAGCCCTCCCGCCCGGTCGGCGCGCCCCCGCCCGACGCTATCGCCGAATAGGCCGCAAGATCGGTTTGACTTGCCCCGGCGGCGCAATCCAAGGTCGCGCACCGAACGGGAGTGTCACATGCAGGCGGGCGCAGCCAAGGGTCTCGTGCTCGTCACCGGCGCCTCCTCCGGCCTTGGCGAAGCCTTTGCCCGCGCCTATGCCGCGCAAGGCCGGAACCTGGCCCTGGTCGCGCGCCGCGCCGATCGGCTCGAAGCCCTGGCCGCCGAGCTGAAACAGGCGCACGGCGTCGACAGCACGGTGATCCCCGCCGACCTCGCAGTCTGGGACGCCCACGAGCCGATCCTCAAGCGCGTGGCCGATGAAGGCCTGTGGATCCAGACCCTGGTCAACAATGCCGGCTTCGGCATCCCGCAGGACTATGCCGACACGGAATGGGAGCGTCAGCGCGACTTCCTGATGACCCTGGTGACCAGCGCCTGCGGGCTGGTCCACGGCGCGGTCCCTCAGATGATCGCCAACCGCTCCGGCGCGATCGTCAATGTCGCCTCCATGGCCGGTCTGTCGCCGGGCGGCGCAGGGCACACCCTCTATCCGGCCGCCAAGGCCTTCGCGATCAAGTTCTCCCAGTCGCTCGACGCGGAACTGCGCGACAAGGGCGTGAAGGTCACCGCCGTCTGCCCCGGCTTCACCCTGACCGAGTTCGCCGAGGCGTCGGGCACCCAGCACCTGATGGACAAGGCCCCGCGCCGCTTCTGGCAGACGGCCGAGGAAGTCGTGGCCACGACCCTGAAGGCGAACGCCGCCGGTCGCGTGGTCGTCGTGCCCGGCCTGCACAACAAGTTCGCGGCGGCGGCCATGCGCTACCTGCCCGACTCATGGACCCGAGCGGCGATCGCGCGTGGGGGCGCGAAGTACCGCATCGAAAAGAAGGAATGACCCTCACGTGTCCTCCCACTTCGACATCATCATCATCGGCTCGGGCGCGGGCGGTGGGACGCTCGCCCAGCGGCTGGCGCCCACCGGCAAGTCGATCCTGATCCTGGAGCGCGGCGAGCACCTGCCGCGCGAGGCGGAGAACTGGAGCGCCAAGGCGGTCTTCGTGGACAAGCGCTATCGCACCAAGGAGCACTGGTACGATAAGGCCGGCCATCCCTTCGTCCCCAACACCCACTACTGGGTCGGCGGCAACACCACCTTCTATGGCGCCGCGCTGCTGCGCCTGCGCCCTGGCGACTTCGAGGAGACCGCACACGCCGGCGGCCTGTCGCCGGCCTGGCCGATCAAATACGCGGACCTGAAGCCCTGGTACGATGAGGCTGAGGTGCTGTGGCGCGTGCACGGCGCGCGCGGCGTCGATCCCACCGAGGCGCCGCACGATCCGCCCTACGCCTTCCCCGCCGTGCGCGACGACCCGGGCGTGCAGCGCCTGCGCACCCATCTCGAGAGCCAGGGGTGGCAGCCGTTCTCCCTGCCGCTGGGCATCAATCGCGACGAGAGCCACCCGGTCACCTCACAGTGCATCCGCTGCAAGACCTGTGGCGGCTATCCCTGCCTGCTCAAGGCGAAGTCCGACGCACGTTCGATCGCCATCGAGCCCATGCTGGATCTGCCCAACGTCACCCTCCTGACCGGACGCAAGGTGCTGAAGCTGGAGACCGACCCCTCAGGCAAGGTCGTCAAGGAAGTGGTCTGCACCACCGAGCACGGCGAGGAGCGCTGGACCGGCGACATCGTGGTCCTGGCGGCTGGCGCGGTGAACACCGCCCTGATCCTGTTGAACTCGGCCAACGACGCCCACCCGGACGGCCTGGCCAACGGCTCCGGACAGGTGGGCCGAAACTACATGTTCCACACCCTGACGGCGATGCTCTCGCTCACCGCCGACCCGCTGGACTCCACCTTTCCCAAGACCCTGGCGGTCAACGACTTCTACTGGCGCGACCCGCGTGGCGGTTTCGAGCACCCGATGGGGCATATCCAGCTGCTCGAATACATGTCGGGCCAGACGCTGGAGGGCCAGATCTCCGACTGGATCCCGCCCGCGCTTTGCCCCACGCCGTTCCTGAACCTGGCGGCCGAGCGACTGCTGAGCTTCCTGGTGATTTCCGAGGACCTGCCCTCCCCGGACAACCGCGTGCGTCTCCTGCCCGACGGCCGCATCAGCCTGGAGTACACGCACAACAACATGGAAGGGCACGACCGGCTGGTGAAGACGCTGGACCAGGCGCTGGACGGCTTCACCGACCACAACCACCTGCTCACTCAGCACCACTTCCAGCTCGACTCGCTGCTGCCGCTCTACGGCACCGCGCACCAATGCGGCACGGTCCGGTTCGGGACCGATCCGAAGTCGTCGGTGCTGGACCCGATGTGCAAGGCCTGGGAGCTCGACAACCTCTATGTGGTCGACACCGGCTTCTTTGTGACCTCGGCGGCGGTGAACCCGACCCTGACGGTTGTCGCCAACGCCATGCGGGTCGGCGACCACCTGAAAGAGCGGCTGGGCTGAGCCAAGGCCGCGCTTGCCTGTGGCCGGCCGCCCGGCCACAAGCCGACATATGACTCAGAGCCCAGCCGCACCCGTCCCACCCGTCGCAGAAAAGCGCCCGCACCGCATCGAACAGCTCGGCCGCGTGCGGATCGACGACTACGCCTGGATGAAGGATGAGAACTGGCAGCAGGTGATGCGCGACCCCAAGGTGCTGCGCGCCGACATCCGCGCCCATCTCGAGGCCGAGAACGCCTACACCAAGCAAATGCTCGCCTCGACCGAGGCGCTGCAGGCCGAGATTTTCGAGGAGATGAAGGGGCGCATCAAGGAAGACGACGCCTCCGTGCCCTCGCCCGACGGCCCGTGGGACTACTATTCCCGCTATGCCCTGGGCGCTCAGCACCCGATTCTGGCCCGCCGCCCGCGCGGGTTCGGCCCCATCGACGAGGCTGAAGAACAGATCCTGATCGACGTTGACGCCCTGGCCAAGCCGCACGCCTACTATGCCGTCGGCTCCGCAGCCCACAGCCCCGACCACGCGCTCTACGCCTGGGCCGAGGACGACCAGGGCTCGGAGTACTACCGCATCCGGGTGAAGGACCTGGCCACAGGCGAGGCCCTGACCGAGATCGAGAGCTCGACCGGCGACTTCGCCTTCTCGCCCTGCTCGCAGTGGCTGTTCTGGACCTGGCGCGACGAGCACGGCCGCCCGGCCAGGGTCTTCCGCCGCTCCGTGCGCGGGGGGGACGACGTGCTGGTCTACGAGGAGAAGGACCCAGGCATGTTCCTGGGCGTCCACGTCACCTCTTCAAGCGCCTTCATCGTCATCGGCGCCGGAAACCAGGAGACCTCCGAGGCCTGGATCATCCCGGCTTCCGACCCGACCGCCGAGCCCAGTCTGGTCGAGGCCCGCCAGGTCGGCGTGCGCTACGAGCTGGAGCATTGGAACGATCGCTTCGTGGTGCGCACCAACGCCGACGAGGCCATCGACTTCAAGCTGATGTGGGCCGATCAGGCCGACCCCTCCAAGGCGACCTGGCGCGAGTGGATCGGCCACCGCCCCGGCGTCTTCGTGACCGGCATGCACGCCTGGAAGGACTGGTTCGCCGTCACCGAGCGGGCCGAGGCCAACGACCGCATCGTGATCGTGCAGGCCGAGACCCTGGAGACCCACACCATCGCCGTGGCCGAGGAGGCCTACGCCCTCTCGCTCGACCCCGGCTACGAGTACGACACCGAGGTCACTCGCTACGTCTACACCTCCCCGACCACGCCGCGGCAATGGTTCGACTACGACATGCACGCGCGCACCCGCGTGTGGCGCAAGACCCAGGAGATTCCCTCCGGCCACGACCCGGCCTGCTATGTCACCCGGCGCATCCAGGCCACGGCGCCCGACGGCGCGCTGGTCCCGGTCACCGTGCTGATGCTGAAGGACACGCCGCTCGACGGCTCGGCGCCCCTGATGCTCTACGGCTACGGCTCCTACGGTCACGCGCTGGAGCCCGCCTTCTCGATCCGCAACCTGTCGCTGGTCGATCGCGGCTGGGTCTGGGCCACAGCCCACGTGCGCGGCGGTTCGGAAAAAGGCTGGGGCTGGTTCCTGGACGGGCGCAAGGCGAAGAAGCCCAATACCTTCACCGACTTCATCGCCGCCGCCGAGGCCCTGATCGCGCAGGGCTACGGCCGCGCCGGCCACATCACCGCCTATGGCGGCTCTGCCGGAGGGCTCCTGGTCGGGGCCGTGGCCAACCTGCGCCCCGACCTGTGGTCCGGCGTCGTCGCGGCGGTGCCGTTCGTGGACGTGCTCAACACCATGAGCGACGTCACCCTGCCCCTGACGCCGCCGGAGTGGCCGGAGTGGGGCGACCCGCTGACCGATTCGTCCGCCTACGACCTGATCGAGAGCTACAGCCCCTACGATCAGGTGGCGCAAAAGCCATACCCGGCCATCCTGGCCACCGGCGGGCTGTCGGACCCGCGCGTAACCTACTGGGAGCCCGCCAAATGGGCGGCCAAGCTCCGCGACAAAACGACCGGGTCGCGGCCGATATTGCTCAAGATCAACATGGAAGCCGGCCACGGCGGCGCTTCCGGGCGCTTCGACTTCCTCAAGGAAATCGCCCTGGACTACGCCTTTGCCGTCTGGGCGGAGAAATTCACCATCTGACGCCTAGTTTTTTCCCCTGGCGCCACGAAGCGTTGTCAAAAATGCAACAGCTTCGCCACAAACAGAACATGATCATTGCCTGTTTGTAAGGAGGTCGGCCATAGTCTGATCCTCCTTGTGTCCAAATCACCAGCCACCCGGCTGGAACGTGGGGGAACCATGAACCGATTTAGAACCCGCCTGCTTGCGACCTCCATGATCGCGGGCTTTACCCTGTTGGCCCCGACTATCGCGGCCGCTCAGGACCAACAGCCTGCCCCGAAGCCGGCCGCTTCGTCGAACGAAGTGACGGAAGTCGTCGTCACCGGCTCGCGCATCCACCGCAACGAATTCAATTCGGCGGCCCCGATCCAGGTGATCACCTCGGAGACGGCGACGCTTGAAGGCCTCGCCACCACCTCGGAAATCCTGCAGAGCTCCTCGCTCGTCGCGGGCGCCTTCCAGGTCAACAACCAGCTGACCGGCTTCGTCGTCACCGGCGGCCCGGGCTCCAACACGATCTCGCTGCGCGGCCTCGGCGCCAACCGCACCCTGATCCTGGTCGACGGCCACCGCATGGGCCCCGCCGGCGTCGGCGGCACCGTCGGTCCGTTCGACCTGAACGTCGTCCCCGCCTCGATCATCGACCGCATCGAGATCCTGAAGGACGGCGCGTCCTCGATCTACGGTTCGGACGCCGTGGCCGGCGTTATCAACCTGATCACCAAGAAAAACATCGACGGCGGCATGATCAACGCCTCCGGTCGTGTCACCCAGCATGGCGGCGGCAACGAATACGACGTCAACGCCGCCTGGGGTAAGGTGTTCGACCGCGGCTTCTTCAACGTGTCGGCCGACTATCAGGATCAGATGATCCTGCGTCGCGGCCAGCGTCCGGACGTGGCCTGCTCGGCCGACTACGTCTTCAGCCCGTCGAACTTCGCCCGCCTCGACCTGCCGGCCCAGCCGAACGGCCAGCCGGGCGCGCAGTACATGTGCTTCAACGGCGGCGCCGGCTTCTCGAACGTGATCCGCACCAGCGGCAACGGCGCCGGCATCTCGGGCAACTTTGGCGACGTGATGTACCCGGATCCCGGCATGGTCATCCCGACCGCCGGCCAGGGCAATTCGGGCGGCAGCAACACCAGCGCCGCTGGCGGTTACGGCGGCATCCCGACGCCGTTCGGCCTGGTTCGCCAGGCGCGCGCGGGCTTCCCGACCACCTACCTCTACGCCCACGAAACCAACGCGTTCGTCGACCGCGCGTCGATCGTCAGCCCTGACAAGCTCTACACCATCAACCTGCGCGGCGGCTGGGATATCACCCCCAACACCGAATTCACCGCCGGCCTGCTGCTGAACCGCCGCGACTCGACTCAGTTCGGCAGCCGTCAGTTCTTCCCGAGCTTCTCCACGGCGAACCCGAACAACCCGTTCGGCACCACGCTGGGCACTGGCCTGCTGCCGATCATCCCGCTGAAGTCTGACCGACACCAGGTGGTGGATTACGCCAACCTGTACGGCAGCCTGAAGGGCAAGTTCGCCGAGTTCCCGCTGTTCGGCGGCTGGGATTGGGAAGTCTACGCCCGCGCCAGCCGTTCTGACGGCAAGTACAACGCCGACTTCATCTACAACGACCGCGTCAACGCTGTGACGGGCTCCTCGGCCTGTAACCAAGCGGCGATCACCATCTCGGGCGGCCAGTGCTCCTCGATCCCGGGCGGCGTCCCGCTGCTGAACAAGGCCGAACTCTCCGGCAACTTCACTGCCGCAGAGCAGGCCTTCCTGTTCGGTAACGAGCAAGGCAAGACCATCTACGACGAGCAGGAAATCGAAGCGACGATGACCGGCGACCTGTTCAGCCTGCCTGCCGGCAAGGTCGGAGCCGCCCTCGGCGTCGACTATCGCCACACGCACCTGAACGACACGCCGGGCTTCAACACCCGCAACAACAACCTGTGGGGCTCCACGGCCGCCGGCATCACCGCCGGTTCGGACACGGTGAAGGAAGCCTTCGCCGAAATCGACGTGCCGCTGCTTAAGGGCCTGCCGATCGTGAAGGCCCTGAACCTGCAGGCTTCGGGTCGCTACACCGACTACGACTCCTACGGCTCGAACTCGACTTACAAGGTCGGCCTCGACTGGCAGATCACCTCCTGGCTGCGCGCCCGTGCGACCAAGGGCACCTCGTTCCGCGCTCCGGCGCTGTACGAACTGTTCCTGGCCAACCAGACCAGCTTCCAGGGCCAGACCGCCGTTGACCCCTGCATCCAGTGGGAAAACAGCACGAACGGCACCCTGAAGGCGAACTGCGCCGCGGCGGGCGTGCCCACCGGCTATACCGCCGGCGGCACCTCCAGCGCCCTGATCATCACGGGCGGCGGCGCGGGCCACCTGAAGGCGGAAACCTCCAAGGCCGACACCCTGGGCGTGGTCTTCACCCCCAGCTTCATCGACCTGTCGGTGGCCGTCGACTACACCGGCCTGCAAGTGTCGAACGAAGTGACCACCTTCAGCGCGGGCAACATCGCCAGCTCGTGCTATACGGCGATCAACTTCCCGACCAACCCGTTCTGCCAGCTGATCCAGCGTCGCGGCTTCCAGGGCATCCCGCTCCAGGCCGGCTTCACGGGCCTCGCGGGCATTCCGATCGCCCCGGGCAACTCGGGCAGCCAGCCGATGATCGCCGACGTCAACTCGTCGTACGTGAACGTCGCCAGCCAGGTCGAACGCGCTATCGACCTGACCGTGCGCTACCGCCACGACTTCGACATCGGCCGCCTGCAGATCGACCTGCAGACGACCTGGGACCTGTTCAACGGCACCCAGCTGTTCCCGACCGTCCCGGCGAACAACTACACGGGCACGACCTACAACTTCAAAGGCCCGCAGTTCTCCGGCAACGCCACCGCCCGCTTCGAGCACGGTCCCTGGACCGCGTTCTGGTCGGTGCAGGTGATCGGCAAGGGTTCGGACCAGGACTTCACCACCACGACCACGAGCAGCACTCGCTATTCGACGACCTGTCAGGTCTCGGGCGGCGGCGGCGCGTTCCCGAACGGCACGGTGGCGCCCTGCGCCAACCTGATCGGCAACAGCCCCTTCGTGGTGGTGCCGGTTCCGATCACGATCAAGCGCTTCACGGAAATGACCGCCTACCACAACATCTCCCTGCGTCGGACCTTCGACACCTGGACCGTTGTGGCCGGCATTCAGAACCTGTTCGACGAGCGTCCGCCGTCCCTGTCCGGCGGTTTCCGGGCCGGTACTGCGGCTCTGAACGGCTACGACATCTTCGGTCGTCGCTTCTCGCTGAACATCACCAAGAAGTTCTGATCCAGAGCATACGCCCTTCGGGGCGCGGACTACCGGGCGGCGAGGGAAACCTCGCCGCCCTTTCTTTTGCGTCGTGACGGCATGAAGCCGCGTCGGCGCGTGGCGAAACCACGAGCCAGGCTCGGGGATGCGTCGCTCAGTGCGGCTTGATCTCTTCCGGCGGGGTCAGAAGCCAGGGCGCCAAACGAAAGCGTCTGGGGGGCGCAGCCACCTCGCCCATTCGGATGAAGCGGCGCGCAAACTCGACAATGCCCTGGATGCCGCGCTCATCGAACGGCTTGGGCAGGGCTCCGAGCGCGCCCGCGAAGCCATCAGGGATCAGTTCGGGGTTGGCGGTCAGGAAGATCACATTGACCCGACGCTCGCCCACCAGCCGACGCGCGATCTCGGGTCCGCTGGGGCCGTCCCTCAGGTTCATGTCGATCAGCGCGAGGTCGACGGCGTGCTCCGCCGCCAGCGTGAGGGCGCGCGCGGCGTCCATCGCTGAACCGACCACCGTGTGGCCGAGTTCGCGCAGCACCAGCTCGATCTCGAGCGCCAGTATCGCTTCGTCTTCGACGATCAGAACGCGAAGACCGTCACCGTCCGTCATCTGCCCCCGCGGCACAGCAGGCGGTCTCCCGCCACAGGTCAAGGTCAGACGCTCCCCCACCCCGTCGATACACAGAATGTCGGTTAGCGGACAGAGTAAATTCCGAAATCACCGTCTTATGCCCTTGCGGCTCTGCTTTTGGGGGAGTGGAATGCCCGCGCCAGGGGAATTGGGGCCTGAAGTGTCATGAAGGGGTTGAACGGCCTTGAGCTGGCCGAGTTGCGTCATCGTCTGTTCGGCAATTTCCAGCTGCTGCAGGCCTTGATCGCGATTCGGCTGCGCGGGGTGAAAGACCCTGAGAGTCGGCGCCATCTCAACTGGCTGACCGACGTCGTGGCCGCGCTGGCCCTGATCAACCGGCGGCTGGCCGCCGGCGACTCCAGCGATTTCAGCGCCTACCTGATCGAGACCATAAGTTTCTGGCGACGCGTCTGCGCCGGGCGCGAGATCGGCTTCGTGTTCGAGGCTTCGCCGGTGATCCTGCCGGACCGGTTCGCCTCCAGCCTGGCCCTGATCGCCCACGAACTGATCGCCAATTCTGTGGAGCATGCCTTCCCCGACGCCCGCCCGGGCCGGATCAGCGTCACCCTGGCCGAGCACTACGGCGTGCTGGAGCTCATCGTCGCCGACAACGGCGCGGGCCGTTCGCTGGACACCCGCGAGGATTCCGAGGGCCTGGGCCTCGTGCAGGGCCTTACCGAGCACCTGGGCGGAACCTTCGAAGCCGCGGTCTCCAACGGGGTGTCCATCACCGTGCGCGTGCCGCTGGGCGGCTCACGCCTCAAGGCCAAGCCGCGAGCCCACTGATCGAGACTCAGCCCGCGCGGTTGTGCTCGATCCAGGCGGCGAAGGCAGCCATGAACTTGCCCAGGAAGGCGCGCGTGGGCTCGCTGGTCAGCTTGCCCTCGTCGTCCAGCAGCTTGGTCACCCCGCCGACGTAGGCCTCGGGCTGCTGCAGCACCGGCACGTTCAGGAACACCAGCGACTGGCGCAGGTGATGGTTGGCCCCGAACCCGCCGATTGCGCCCGGCGAGACGCTGACCACCGCGCCCGGCTTGCCATCCCAGACGCTCGAGCCATAGGGCCTGGAGCCCACGTCGATGGCGTTCTTCAGGCAGCCCGGGACCGAGCGATTGTACTCGGGCGTGGCGAACAACACCGCGTCGGCGCCGCGGATCTCGTCGCGGAATCGCGTCCATTGCGCCGGGGCGCCGGCGTCTTCCGTATCCTGGTCGTAGAGGGGCAGATCCCCGATCTCCACGAAGCGCAGGTTCAGCGTCTCCGGCGCCAGTTCCCTGAGAGCCTCGGCGATCTTGCGCGTGAACGAAGCCTTGCGCAGGCTCCCCACCAGGACGACGACATCGCGGGTTTGGCTCATCGGGGGTTCCTCCGTTCGAAACTCTTAGGCCACGCCGAGCTCGGCGGCCACCGGCTTGCCCGCGCCCGACGCCCGGTCCATCGTTACCGCCCTGCAACCGCCGAAGATCGCCGAAGGTCCCATGCTCCGTCGTCTCGCCTGCATCGCCGCTAGCCTGCTGGCGATCACCGCCGCGCCTGCCTTGGCCCAAACGGCCCCGACTTCGGCCCCGGCGCCGGCCAAACTCGCTCCTCAGCCGGGCGACTTCACGGTCAAGGACTTCAAGTTCCGCTCGGGCGAAACCCTGCCGGAGCTTCGGCTGCACTACATGACGCTCGGCCAGCCGAGGCGCGACGCCAAGGGTCATATCGTCAATGCGGTGCTGATCCTGCACGGCACCGGCGGCGACGGGAATCAGTTCCTCCGGCCCCAGTTCGCCGACGTGCTGTTCGCGCCCGGCGGCCTGCTCGACCCCGCGCGCTACTACATCATCCTGCCCGACGACATCGGCCACGGGAAATCGTCCAAGCCATCGGACGGCCTGCGCGCGCACTTTCCGCAGTACGACTACGACGACATGGTCGAGGCCGAGCACCTGTTGACCACCAAGGGCCTGGGCGTGGATCGCCTGCGCCTGATCATGGGCACCTCCATGGGCTGCATGCACGCCTTCCTGTGGGGAGAGGCCTGGCCCGAAGGCATGGACGCCCTGATGCCCCTGGCCTGCCAGCCGATGGAGATCGCCGGGCGCAACCGGGCCTGGCGGCGCATGACCATCGACGCGATCAAGGCCGATCCAGACTGGAAGGGCGGCGACTACACGACCCAACCCCAGGCGGCGCTGCGCACCGCCGAGGACCTGCTGCTGATCGCCGGCTCGGCGCCCCAGCAGATGCAGAAGAGCTATCCTACTCGCGAAAAGACCGATGCCTGGCTCGAGGATGCGGTCGCCCACGGCATGGCGAGCCTGGACGCCAACGACTTCATGTATCAGGTCGCCTCTTCGCGCAGCTACAATCCTGAACCCGGCCTGGAACGCATCACCGCCCCCGTGATGTGGGTGAACTCCGCCGACGATTTCATCAACCCGCCCGAGGTCGGCATGGCTGATACGCTCGCCAAGCGGATCAAACATGGCCGCTATGTGCTGATCCCGGCCAGCGACCGCACTCACGGCCACGGCACCCACACCTGGGCTGCGGTCTGGCAGGACCTCCTGGCCGACCTGCTGCGCCAATCCGACGCCCACTGATCGTTCAAACTGGGGGTCGAAACGGCCTTCCTGGGGACAATCGGCCAAGCTCTGCTGGGCTTGGCGGTCGGAATCGCCTATTCATAATGGTTACCGTGGCGGTTTCGCTGCGGTGTGTAAGCGTGCGTCCCGTCTAACGGGGCCGGCGGTTTGATGCGTCTGCGACGTGATCATGACCCGCCCTCGATTACCGGTTCCAGCCCGCGATCGGAGGTTCGGTTGCCACGCATCAATCCACGTTTCGGCTTCACCTTGCTGACGATCGCATTCTGGACGATCGCCATCATGGTCATGGTCGGTCAGTGGTTCCACCAGCGCACCGAATCCATGGACCTGGTCGCCTCGCCCGACCTGCACCAGTCGACCATCGCCGCCGCACGGCAGGTGTGGATCGCCTTCTTTCTGTTCTGCATGGGCTACGTCGGCGCCTGCACGGCCTATGTCTGGGCCGTCTGGTTCGCGATGCGCCGACGCTTCCCGGTCAGCACCCAGTGGAAGGTCGTGCCGGCCAGCGAGACCGCGGGGGTCTATTCCGGCGGATAGCCCAAACACGCGTCGCCGAGGCGGGGAGTGAAGTTGCCTCTCGGAAAGCCGATCTTCACCGCGCTGTTCGTCTGCCTTGTGCTGGGGGCGTGCCATCGGGCGGCGTCGGAAGAGGCGGTCGGCCGAGCCTTCACCTACGGTGGGATTGCACGCTCCTACCGCGTCTATGCGCCAAGCGTGCGCCCAAGCCGGCCAGGCCTGGTCCTTGTTCTTCACGGCTGGAAGGGCTCCGCCGCCGAGATCGAACGCCGCACGAAATTCCGGTTCAATGTGCTTGCAAAGCGTGACGGCTACGTTGTGGCCTACCCAGACGCCGTGGCGGGGCAATGGCGTTCGGGCAACCCCGCCGAGACGGCGACGAGCGATGACGTGGGCTTCTTGTCGGCCCTGATCGATGCGCTCTCGAAGACCTACGACATCGACCCGAAGCGCGTGTTTGTGACCGGCTTTTCGAACGGCGCATCGATGACCTACCGACTGGCCTGCGATCGATCCGACAGGATCGCGGCAATCGCGCCCGTATCGGGCGGTCTCGCCCAGCAGCGTATGCCCAGCTGCGCGGCCCTGTCCCACCGGCCCATTCCGCTTTTGCTCATACACGGCACGGCCGACCCGGTGATCCCCTTCGACAGCGGTCAATTGGAAGGCAACCTCGCCTATTGGGTCCGGCGCAACGGCTGCTCGGCGCCGCCAAGGGTGACCTATTTGCCCGATGCCGACCCCGGCACACGCGGGTGGAGCGCTATGCGGGCTGCAAGGAGGCGGCAGACGTCACGCTGTACGCGGTTGAGGGCGGCGGCCACCATTGGCCCGGCGGCGACGAGCCGTTGCGACTGGAGCAGCGAGGCCCCACGCCCCGCGATTTCGATGGGGCCGAGGCCGTCTGGGCCTTCCTGAAGGCCCATCCAATGCGGCCTCAATCGGCCGAATAGCCGAAACGCTCCACCCAAGGCGCCAAGGTCGGCAGAACAGGCCCCAGTTCCTCGCGATAGGCGCGCCACTGCCCTTCCCCGCCTCGATACAGCCCCTCGCGCACCTGGCCGGCGCTGGGTGTGGCGATGCTGCGTTCGCGTGCGCGCTCGGCGAAGTCCGCCATCGCCGGGTTCCAATCCAGCCCCAGGAAGGCGCAGACCGAGCGGCACTCCGCCTCGAAATCTTCGACCAGGCGCTCGTAGCGCACCTCCCGCTTGGCCAGGGGCAGACGGTCGCGCAGCAGCACGGCCAGGCCCATGACCTTGTCATAGAGCGCAGCCACGCCCTCCGGCGTCAGCATCAGGAAGTTAGAGCCGTTCATCGTGAAGGCGTGACGGAAGCAGCTCAGCGCCACGTCGCGCGGGTCACGCAGCGCGAACAGGACCTTGGCGTGCGGGAACAGCTTGGCGATCAGCGGCAGGTTGGCCGCGTTCATCGGCAGCTTGTCGACGAACACCTTGCCTTGCGGCTCGACATCCAGGGCGCGCACAGCCCGCCAATAGGCGGCGCGATAGCGCGAGACCGTCTCGGCCTCTATCCCGGCAAGCGCGTCCAGCCCCTGCGCGGTGTGCATGAAGGCGCGTTCCGCCTCCAGCAGCAGCGGCCGCTCCTCGACGGTGACAATATCCGGATGGGCGGCCAGCACCTGTTCCAGCAAGGTCGTGCCCGAGCGGTTGAAACCTATCAGGAAGACATGGCTCACCGGGTCGGTCGGCTGGGGCGCAACCTCGGGCGCTGTCGCCCAGACCTCGCCCGGCGCCGCCCCGAAATAGCCGGTCAGCAGGTCGAGCAGCGCCTCCGCCGCCTGAGCGGCCGGCGCGAAAGTCGGCTCGTAGATCTGGCGGAACAGGGACTTGCCTCGGCGCCACGCGTCGAAGGCTTGCCGCCAGCGGCCCTGGCCATGCAGGGCGTCCCCCTGCAGGCACAGACTCGAGGCGCGCAGCACCGGCGCGGTGTTGGGATCGGCCGCCAGGGCCGCCAGCCTCAGGCCCGCCGCGCCGTACTGCTTCTCCGCCACGTCGGCGGCGGCCAGGGCGTAGGTCGCCGACCGATGTCCGGGCGCCTGCAGCAGTACGCGTTCCGCATGCCGGCGCGCCGCGGCCGGATCGCCCACCCTGGCCAGCAGGGTCGCCAGGGCCGCCTCCGCTTCGGGATAGTCCTGCCGGTAGTAGAGCGCATTGGCGAAGCAGGCGCGCGCCAGGACCACCTCGCCGAACGCCCCAAGGCTTTCGCCCAGGCCGAAATGCGCCTCGGCCAGGCCGGCGTCCATGGCTATGGCGCGCTGGAAGATCGGGATCGCCTCGCCGTGACGATCCAGGTCGACCAAAAGCCGCCCCAGCCCCGCCACCATAGTCGCGTCCTGCGGCGCGGCGGCGACACCGCGCTCAAGCCAGGACAGGGCGCCGTCGAAGTCCCCCGCCCTCGTCAGGGCTTCGGCTTTGAGGCGGAACAGCACCGGATCGCTCGCCCCGGCTTCGACCGCCGCGCCGGCCAGGTCGGCGGCGCGCTGCCGGTCGCCCACGCGCAGGGCCGCTTCGATCTCGGAAAGGTCGGGAGGAGTGCTCACCGGCCCCGCGTGCCTGCGGCGACCCAGGCTGTCAAGGCGAGGGCGCGTAGCCGAAGCGGGCCACCCACGGCGCGAGCGTCGGCAGGATCGCGGCCAGTTGCGCGCGATAGGCCAGCCACTGACCTTCGCCGTGCCGATAGAGCCCTTCGCGCACCTGGGCGGCGCTGGGCGTATTGATGGTGCGCCCCTGCGCCAGGGCCGCGAACTCGGCCATGCCCGGATGCCAGCCGATGCCGAGGAAGGCGCAGATCTCGCGTGCCTCCGTCTCGAATTCGGCCACCAGGCGCTCGTAGCGAACCTGGCGCAGCTCCAGCGGCATCTTCGCCTTGCAGGTCTCCGCCAGAGCCATCGTCCGATCATACATCCGCGCCGCGCCTTCGGGAGTCGAGAAGGCGTGCATCACCGCATTGGGCGCAAAGGCCCGACGGAACGCCGAGAGCACCACGTCGCGTGGGTCGCGCAGGGCGAACAGGACCTTGGCGCCGGGGAACAGCCTGGCGATCAGCGGCAGGTTCACCAGGTTCATCGGCAGCTTGTCGACGAACACCTTGCCGTCGGGCCGCCCACCTAAGCCGCGCACTCGCTCCCAGTATTCGCGGCGGAACCTGGCCGCACGCTCGGGCGTGACCGCGAGCAGCTCCTCCAGACCGCCGACCGTGGTCAGATAACGCTCCTCCAGCGCCTGCAGGGTCGGCTTCTCCTCCAGGGTCGTCACCGCCGGGTGCGCCGCCAGAACCTGCTCCAGCAGCGTCGTGCCCGAGCGCGGGAAGCCGACCAGGAACACGTGGCGCGACGCAGGCCCTTCACGCTCAACCGACATCGGCTTCCAGGCCGATGCGGGCGTGCGAGCGATGCGGTCGGTCAGGTCCTGCAGGCGCGTGACGAACCCGTCCTCCTGCGCCGCCAGCCTCGGGCCATGGGCCTCGCGCCACGTCAGACCGCAGGTCGTGTAGGCTCGAAAGGCTTCCGCCGCACGCCCGGCGCCGTGGCGCGCGTCACCCAGAAGGCCATAGGCCGCCGCACGCAGGTTCGGCGTCGACCCCGGGCTCATGAGCAGCCGCTGGACCCGGGCCTCCGCCTCGGGCCAGCGCCGCTCGGCGATCTCGACCGAGGCCTGGGCGAGGTTCGCCACGCCGTGAGCGGGACTGCGAGCCAGCGCCCGCTCGGCCGGCGCTCGCGCCTCTTCGGCGCGGCCGGTGCGCGCCAGCAGATAGGCCAGCGCCGCCAAAGCTTCGACGTGCGCCGGGTCGGCCTGGACTGCGCGCTCGAAGGCCGCCCGCGCGGCGTCCACTTCACCCTCTCCCGCCGCGATCTCGCCCAGACGCCAATAGGCTTCGGCGGCCTCCGGATCGGCGGCTACGGCGGCGCGCAAGGCCCTGATCGCCTCGGCGCTGCGCCCCGCCCGCGTCAGGCCGGCGCCCAGGGCGGTCAGCAACGAGACGTCGCGCGGCGCCTGTTCCAGGCCGCGCCGCAGCGTTCCGATCGCCTCGCCCAGCGCGCCGGAGCGCTCGAGCGCCTCCGCCGCCAGCCGACACACCAGGGGATGGCTTGCGCCGGCGCGAACCGCCTGCAACGCCAGGGTCGCCGCGTGGCTGGCGTCGCCGCCGCGCAGCGCGCGCTCGACAGCTTCGAAATCGGTGGAAAGGGTCAAGACGCCGCCCGCAGTGAACGCAATCATTGAACGCGCTCATTACAGGTTTCCGTCACATGAATGAAACGGCCGGGGGCGCTCAGCTCAAATTTTTCAGGCGGGCGGCAACGGCCGCGGGCGCCGGTCCTGATCGATCGCCACGCAGGTGATCACCGCCTGGGTGACCTTGACCATCGTTTCCTCGTGACGATGCCGGCGCCAAGCCTCGACCTCGACGCGGATCGAGGTGCGCCCCACCGCCGCCAGCCTCGCCCAGATGGAGACCTCATCGCCCACAGAAACCGGCGCCAGGAAGGTCATGGCGTCGGCGGCGATCGTGGCGGTGCGTCCCCCAGCCCTGCGGACAGCCACGGTGGCGGCGGCGAGGTCCATCTGGGCCATCAGCCAGCCGCCGAAGATGTCGCCGGAAGGGTTGGTGTCGGCCGGCATGGCGATGGTGCGGATCGCGGGCGCGCCGCTGGGCGGTCCTGCAGGCGCAGCTGGCGGCGGAGGTGGCGGCGGGCCGGCCTCGGGTCCTGTGCTCGCCATAATCCGCCCCTTCTTTCGACCGAACATCGTTCTACTCCCGACCGGAGCGGGACTGTCTTGCAGGCGGAAGGCCCACGCAAGGCTCGAAGCATAGGAGGGGAACTTGACTGGCCCCCTCGCCCGTTCAGTAAAGCGTCAGGTGCGAAGGATCAGCTTGCGATCGAGCCCTGTGGCTCGCACCTTAGTCTTTCCGGTCCGCAGCCTTAAGGACCCAACCTGGATTTCCGACGATGCGCCGTTCTGAGCCGTCATCTCCCGCCCCGATCCTGCCGCGCGCGCGCTTGGCGCTGCTGGCGCTTGGGGTGATCTGCGTCCCCGCCCTGACGGCCGCCGCGGCGCCGCACGACCGGATCAAGCCCGGCTACTGGGAGGCCACCAGCAAGGTGACCTCGCCCCTCCCCACCAAGAAGGTCGAGAAGATCTGCATCACGCCGGACAAGGTCGACAAGTACATGGAGGGGCCGTCCAACCACATCTACAAGTGCACCTATCCGACCAAGGTGATCGGCGGCGGCAAGATCCTGCTGAAGGGCGACTGCCGGGACAAGAAGGGTGAGGGCGGCCAGATCGAGGGCTCGGGCACCTACAGCCCCACCACCTTGCATGTGAACGCGAGCGTCAAGACCAAGCTGGCCGGGCTGCCCATCACCATCCGGGCCAGTTCCGACCTGGTGCGCATCGGCGACATCTGCCCCGCCGACGCCAAGCGCTGAGCCCGGCTGCAGTCGCGCTCAGGCCGCCTCGGCCCTGCGGCCATGCAGGCGGTCGAAGCTCCAGGCTCCGCCACCGGCGGCGGCCAGATAGAGGAATATGAAGCAGAACAGGATCGCTGCATCCCCGCCGTTCACGGCCGGGAAGAAGTTTTGCTTGGCGTGGACCATGAAGTAGGCGACCGCCATCTCTCCGGACAGGATGAAGGCCACGGGCCGGGTGAACAGGCCCAAGGCCACCAGGGCGCCGCCCACCAGCTCTAGCACGCCGCCGATCCAGAACAGGCTGCCGACCGCCTGCGCCCCAGGCTGGGCGCCGGGCGGGAAGCCGAACAGCTTGACCAGGCCGTGCTCCAGAAACAGCAGGCCGGCAATGATCCGCAGAAGGGAAAGAATCTGTGGGGCGTAGGCTACGAAACGCGAACTGAGCGAATTCATGGTCGCCTCCTCATTTCGGCCGGGGAAATGCCCGGCGCGCGGCGCGCTGGTGGGCCGCATCACGTCGAACCCCAAGGTGAAGCCTTCCGTTCCTTTGATAATCTGCCCATTTTGGAGGAGACTATTTCCGTAGCGGAAACGCAAAGTTGGTGATGGACGGCATCGGCGACATCAGGACCTTCATCGCCGTGGCCGACGCGCGAAGCTTCGCCGCCGCCGCGCGCAAGCTTGCCATCTCGCCGGCCCAGGCCTCCAAGCTGGTGGCGCGGCTGGAGGACAGGCTGGGTGCGAGGCTCCTGAACCGCACCACCCGCGACGTATCCCTCACCGATGTGGGCCGCGCCTATCTCGACCGCGCGCGGGCCCTGGTCGACGAGTTCGACGCGCTTGAGACCTCCGTACGCGACACCGCCAAGGGGCCGCGCGGCCTGCTCAAGGTCTCCGCCCCGGTCTCCTTCGGCGCCCTGCAGCTGCAGCCCGCCCTCCTCGACTTCGCCGCCGCCTATCCCGACCTGGGACTGGAGGTCTTCTATGCCGACCGCGCCGTGAACCTGGTCGACGAAGGCTTCGACGCGGCGGTGCGCATCGGCCACCTGTCGGACTCGTCCCTCGTCGCGCGCAGGCTGGCGGTCACGCGCGTTGTCACCTGCGCCTCGCCCGCCTACCTGGCTCACCGCGGCGCGCCGGAACGCCCCTCCGACCTTTCGTCCCACGACGTGGTCCTGGATCTGAACCTGCGCGATCCTTCCCACTGGCCCTTCGTGGAGAACGGTCGGCGTATCGACGTGCGCGTACAGGGCCGCCTGCGCTTCTCCCGCGCCGAAGCCTGCCTGGCCGCCGCGCGCGAAGGCTGGGGCATAGCGCGCGAACCGGCCTTCGTCGCCGCCGAGGACCTGCGCGCCGGGCGGCTGAAGCTCGTGCTGCCGGCCTTCGAGCCACAGCCCCTGCCCATCCACGCGGTCTATCCCCACGCCCGGCACCTGGCCGCCAAGGTGCGGGTGTTCGTCGATTTCCTCGCCGAACGGTTCGCCGGAGAGCCGGAATGGCATCGCGGCTGGTAGTATTCATTCCGATCCGGAAGCAGTCCCGCGCCAATCGCGCCCATTCTCATCGCGTCAAGAAGTGATCATCTGCGATCTCGCCATGACCCAAGCTCGCACCACACCACTGTTCGTCTCCCACGGCGCGCCGCTCCTGCCGCTGCAGGACACGCCCGCCCGTCACTTCCTCGAAGGCCTGGGCGCCCAGATGCCGCGCCCCAAGGCGATCCTGGTGGTCTCCGCGCATTGGGAAACCGAGCGCCCGACCGTGAACGCCGTCGCCGTCAATGAAACGATCCACGACTTCTACGGCTTCCCCGCCGCGCTCTACGCCATGCGCTATCCGGCCCCCGGCAGCGCCGCCCTGGCCGAGCGGGTCGCGGGCCTGCTGACCGATGCGGGCCTGGACCCCGAAATCGACCGTGCCCGCGGCCTCGACCACGGCGCCTGGGTCCCGCTGATCCTGGTCTATCCCGACGCGGACATCCCGGTGATCCAGCTTTCGGTGCAGACCCGCCTGGGCACGGAGCACCACCTGAAGGTCGGCCGCGCGCTCAGGCCGCTGCTGGACGAAGGCGTGCTGATCCTGGGCTCCGGCGCCTTCACCCACAATCTGCGTGAACTGGATCGCCGCGGGCCCGATGCGCCGGAAACCGAGTGGTCGTCCTCTTTCGCCGACTGGATGAGCCGCGCCATCGAGGAGAACCGCATCGACGACCTGATCGCCTATCGCGACCGCGCCCCCAACGCCGCGCGCAACCACCCGACCGAGGAGCATCTTCTGCCCCTCTACGTCGCCCTGGGCGCGGCCGAGCCCGGCGCCCGGCCCCACCGGCTGCACGCCAGCGCCGAATACGGCTCGCTGCGCATGGACGCCTTCGGCTTCACCCCGGCCTCGGCCCCCAGCGAAAAGGCGGCCTGACATGACCACCTTCACCGCCGTCGTGCCCACGGCCAGCGCCAGCCGCTATCTGCAGCAGCTCTGCAAGCACTGGGCGCACAAGTTCCCGGTCGAGTTCACCACCCAGCACGGCGAGATCGAGTTGCCGCTCGGCCGCTGCGCCCTCGACGCGGGCCCCGACGCCCTGACCGTCTCGGTCAAGCCCGGCGAGGCCTTCGGCCTGGACCGGATCCGGGCCGTAGTCGAGGACCACCTGAAGCGCTTCGCCTTCCGCGAGACGCTGGAGTTCCGTTGGACCCTCGCCGCCTGAGCCACGCCTAGCCTGCGGCCTCGGCCGCCAAGGCGTCTCGCAGCTCGCGCTTGAGCACCTTGCCCGCCGCGTTACGCGGCAGGGCGTCGACCAGCCGTACGGCCGACACCCGCTGGAACTTGCCGACGCGCCCGTTAACCCAGGCCTTGAGCGCCTCCGCCTCGCAGGCCGCCCCCGCGCGCGCCACCACCAGCGCCACCGGCGTCTCGCCCCACTTCGGATCGGGCGCGCCGATCACGGCGCACTCGGCCACGGCGGGATGGTCGGCCAGCACCGCTTCGATGTCCGCCGGATAGACGTTCTGGCCGCCGGACAGGATCATGTCCTTCTTGCGGTCGACGACGTAGAGGAAGCCGTCCGCGTCCAGCCGGCCGATGTCGCCGGTGCGCAGCCACGGCCGACCCTCGCCGTCCCGCCACATGGCCTCTCGCGTGGCCTCGGGCCGGTTCCAGTAGCCCGCCATCATCCAGGGTGTCCGCTGCGCCACCTCGCCGGCTTCGCCTGCGGCCACGGGCCGGTCGGCGTCATCGAGGATCACGGTTTCGGAGCCCGGCAGCCCCCGGCCGACCGAGCGCATCCGCCCCTCCGCAGCCTCCGGCTCCAAGGTCGTGATCACCCCTTCCGTGGAGCCGTAGAGTTCGATGAAGCCATGGGGGAACCGCGCGATCCATGCCCGCTTCACCGCCTCGGGCAGGGGCGAGCCGCAGCACATCAGCCCTACGATCGAGCCGGTCTCCGCCTGGTCCAGCCCGCCTGCCTCAAGGATCCGCTGGAACTGCACCGGCGCGGCCGAAAAGTTGGTGATCCCGTGCGCCTGGACCAGCGCCGGCACGTCGTGAGCGTCGAACCCGCGCTGCACGACCAGACGCCCGCCCTGCAGCAGGGTCGGCAGCATCCCGGCCCAGGTGATGTTCGAATGCAGGCCGGTGATCACCAGCGTGCGGCACCCGCCGCGATAGCGCAGGGCCGACGCCAGGTCGCGGGTCCATGCCAGCCGTTGGCCGTGAGTGTGCGCGATGCCCTTCGGCGTGCCGGTGGTGCCGCTTGAGTAGATGATGTTGCAGCAGGCCGAGGCCTCGACTTCGCAGAGACCGAGCGTCGCGTCCTGGGCGTCGCGCCAGGGTTCGTAGGCGGTCCAGCCTTCGGGCCCGGCGCCTTCGGCGCACAGTCTTGCGCCAGGGCGGATGGCGGCGGCCGCTGTCAGCCTCGACGCATGCTCCTGGGTTGCGAACAGGGCGGAGACGGCCGCGTCTTCCAGCATGGCGTCCAAGGCGGCGTCGGCCACGCCGGGGTTCAGCGGAACCGCCACCAGTCCGGCGGCCATGACCCCCAGCAGCGCCTCCACATAGGCCAGGTCGTTGGCCATCAGCAGGCCCACCCGGTCGCCGGACTGCAGGCCGAGCGCGCGAAGGCCGTTTCCAACCTGAGCCATGCGCGCGCCGAGTTCGCCCCAGCGCAACACGCCACCCTCGCAGAGCACCGCCGGCTCATGCGCCCGTTGTCGCGCGTGCCCCGCCCAGATCGCGGGCATCATCGGGTTCGGATTGCGGAATGCTTCGTCCACGGCGCCCTCCCCGGCGACGGGCGGATTTCAGCAATTAGTGAATTATTGCGGGCGGCAGGGCAAGCCGCGTCACGCCGCGGCCATGGCCTGCAGCTTCAGCACCGTGTTCCAGTTCCTGGCGGTGCCACGCACGCCCAGGCGTCGCTCGATCATGGCCGGCATGAGCTTGGAGACGCCCTGCCCGTCCGGATAGACGAAGTAGGCGTTGCGCCCGACGATTTCGACGCGCTCGTTTCCAGGGATCACTGCGCGCAAGGCCTCCAACCCGCCCTCGACCGGCTCGGCCTTGAGCGCCGACAGCACGGTGTAGGCCGGGATTTCCCTGGCCTCCTTGGCGAAGGGGTTGGCGGCGATAGCCTCGTCCCATTCGCTGGCCGAGCGGACCATGGCCTCGGACCGCAGGCCGAAGGTCGCCTCGACCGCGTCCTCGATGCGCTGCTCCAGCCCGGCGTCTGGGCCTGAGGCCTCGAACACCAGATTACCGGTCTGCAGCAGGGTGCGCACGTTCTCGAAGCCGTCGAGCGCGGCGATCGCCTCGCGCAGCTCGGCCATGGACACCTTGCGGCCCCCGACATTGACCGCGCGAAGAAGGGCGATGTGCGTGCTCATGCCCGCTTTAAGCCGCGCCTGCCCGCCGCGATCAAGCCTCCGGACTGCCCGCTTCGCCCTCGCCGGCGAAGACGGCGCGCGCAGACTTCACCGCCTGCACGATAAAGCCGTTCACCGCCTTGATCCGCGCCAGGTCCTTCAGGTCCGTGTGGGTGATCAGCCAGAAGCTGCGGTCCATTCCCACCAGCTCAGGCAGCACCTTGATCAGGTCGCTTCGGCCCTCGGCCATGAATTCGGGCAGGACGCACAGACCCGCCCCCGCCCGGGCCGCCTTCATCTGGGCGATCAGGTTGGAGCTCCTGAACTTGACGGAGATCGCCACGTCCGGCGCCTGCATGTAGTCGAGCTCGGGCGCGTGCAGCAGATCCTCGATGTAGCCGACGAAGCGGTGGGCCCCGAGCTCCAGACGCGTGCGGGGCATGCCCGCCCATTCGAGGTAGGACGGCGCGCCGTAGAGGCTGAGGCGATAATCCGTCAGCTTTCGCGCCACCAGGCGGCCCTCTCGCGGCGGGCTCAGCGCGATGGCGATGTCGGCCTCGCGCTTGGACAGGCTGACCAGGCCCGAGGTGGCCACCAGCTCGATTTCCAGGTCGGGGTGCTGCTCGGCCAGTTCGGGCAGGAGGGGAGCCAGGAAGTGGCTGCCGAAGCCCTCCGGCGCGCCGATCCGCACC
This sequence comes from Pseudomonadota bacterium, assembly GCA_018241995.1. Lineage (GTDB taxonomy): Bacteria > Pseudomonadota > Alphaproteobacteria > Caulobacterales > Caulobacteraceae > JAFECT01. The sequence goes on along the minus strand of JAFECT010000003.1, from coordinate 320,703 downwards.
ACCCCGGCTACCGACAGGTCCGCGCCGCCCAGCGACGACTGCGCCGCGAGCGCCAGGCTCTCCACGCCCTCGGCCGTCGCCATCAAGCGCTCGCCGTGGACAGTCAGGCTGTAGCCGGTGGGGCTCCGGTCGAACAGGCGCGCGTCCAGCGCCTTCTCCAGCGCGGCGATATGGCGAGCGACGGTGGTGTGATCGGCGCGCAAACGCTGGGCCGCCGCCGTCAGCCGGCCGGTGCGGGCCACAGCCAGGAAGGCGCGCAGGGTGTTCCAGTCGAAGTCGGCCACGGCCCCTCGGAGAGGTATGTGGATTTTCGCCCAACCTATCCGCAAACTCTCGCATCGTCTTTGTGAAAATGCTCCAGTAAATCGTTCTCATCACTTGGAGGACGGGACCATGGCTTTCGACAGCGAGACCCTCGCGGCGGAACTCTTCACCGGCGTGCGTAACACCGTCCTCAGCCCCGCCGCCGGCGCTATTGACCGTGCGGGCGATCCGGACCCCGCTCTGGCTTCGACCGATCCCGACCGCCTGCTGGCCTACCTCTTCGTCACGCCACGCGCCTGCGCCGCCGTCGACGCCCTGCTCGGCTTGCGTAGCCCCGCCTGAGGCGTAAACAGCGCGCCATGAGCACCCAAGAGACGCCCGCTTTTCGCCTGCCGGATCCGGTCGAGACTGGCCGTATCCTCAGCGACCTGGCCCAGAACGCGCACGCCGCCATGCTGGCGACGGCCGAGCGCGCCGCCCAGCCGCAGGTCCTGCCCTACGACCCCATGGCGGTCGGCAAGGCCTTTTCGGACTTCGCCACGAGCCTGATGCTCAACCCGCTGAAGCTGGCCGAGACCACCGCGCGCAACATGCAGGAGTGGGGCGAGCTCTGGACCTCGGCCGCCGCCCGCGCCATGGGCCAGGAGGCCGCCCCGGTCATCGAGCCGGCCAAGGGCGACCGTCGCTTCTCCGCCCCCGCCTGGTCCGACGAGCCGGTCTACGACTACCTGAAGCAGGCTTACTTGCTCGCCGCCAGCCAGCTGCAGGCCATGACCGCCGACGCCGACCTGCCGTCCGACACCAAGGTCAAGGTCGACTTCTTCGCACGGCGCCTGATCGACGCCCTTTCGCCGGCCAACTACGCCCACACCAATCCGGAGGTGGTGCGCAAGACCCTGGAGACCGGCGGCCTCAACCTGATGGGCGGCCTCTCGAACCTGCTGCAGGACGTGGCCCAGGGCCGCGAGCTGGTGTCGCGCCGAGCGCCGGATGCTTTCGAGCTCGGCGTCAACATCGCCGCCACCCCGGGCGCGGTGGTGTTCCAGAACGACCTCTTGCAGCTGATCCAGTACGCGCCGACCACCGAGGAGGTGCGCGCGCGGCCGCTGCTGTTCGTCCCGCCCCTGGTCAACAAGTACTACCTGTTCGACCTGACCCCGAAGTCGTCCTACCTGAAATGGCTAGTCGACCAGGGCCACACGGTGTTCGTCGTCTCCTGGGTCAACCCGACCGAGCAGCACGCGGCCAAGGACCTGAAGGACTATGTGCTGGACGGCGTCGTCGCCTCCATCGACGCGGCGCTCAAGGCCACCGGCCAGGAGCAGGTCGACCTCGTCTCCTACTGCCTGGGCGGCACCCTTTCGGCCATCGCACTGGGCTATCTGGCCGCGACCGGCCGGAGCGATACCGTCGCCACCGCCACCCTGATCGCCACCCTGGTCGACTTCAAGGACCTGGGCGACTGGTCCGCCTTCCTGGGCGAGCAGGACGTCGAGGCCTTCAACCGCTATCTCGACGCCAAGGGCTATGTCGAAGCCGACCACCTGGCCCAGCTGTTCTCGACCGTGCGCGCCAACGACCTGATCTGGTCCTCGGTGGTGAAACACTACCTTCTGGACGAAGAGGCGCGGCCCTCCGACCTGCTCTGGTGGTTCGACGACGGCTCGCGCATCCCCGCGGCCATGCTGCAGGAATACGTGCGCCTGATGCTGCTGCAGAACCGCCTGCGCGAGCCGAACGGCGTGACCATCGACGGCGTCGGCATCGACCTAGGCAAGGTCAAATCCAAGGTCTTCGTGGTGGCGCTGAAGGACGACCACGTCGCCGCCTGGAAGGACACCTACGAGGGCATGAAGCTGTTCGGGGGCGAGACCCGCTTCCTGCTGGGCGGCTCGGGCCACAACGCCGGCATGATCAACCCTCCGGGCGCGGGCAAGCACGGCTATTGGACTGCCTCGGTGAAGGCGCAGTCCGGCGACGCCGAGGCCTGGCTGGCCGCCGCGACCAGGCACGCCGATTCCTGGTGGCCGGAATGGCAGGGCTGGATCAGCAAGGACGCCAAGGGCGCGCCCGTTCCCGCGGTCGAGCGGGAGCCCGGCAAGGGCGCCCTGCCCGCTTTGGAAGCCGCGCCGGGCAGCTATGTGAAGGTGAAACACTGAGGTCGCAATTCGGCCCCAGGCAGGCGTACACTGCACGCCATGTCTCGTAGCCTGCTCCTTGCCGCGGCCTTGACCGCCCTCGCTTTCCCAGCCCTGGCGCAGGAGGCGACCGCCACGGCGCGCAACGCCCCGCCGCTCGATGCTTCCGCCAACACCGCGCCCGCCCCTCTCGACGCGCCGCGCGATGTCGATCCGGTGCGCCAGGTGGTCAAGATCGGCCCGTGCACGCCCCAGGCCGCGCGTGTCGCCGCCCAGGCCGAGGCCGACGGGGCCAAGATCGAGCCGGACCGCGCCCCGCACGGCGAAGTCGGCGCCGGCATCGGCACGAACGGATATCGCGAGGTCCACGGCACAGTGTGCAAGCCCATCGGTGACGACGGCTTCGTCAGCATCTCGGCCGGCAAGACCGAGTGGGGCGGCCGGCGCCACTGACGCCTTCAATAGGCTGACACGCCCTGTCAGCATTTGCTGCTAGGCTCCGCCTCATGCGTGCGAGCCGCCTTCTGACCATGCTGATGCTGCTGCAGACCCGCGGCCGGATGAGCGCCCAGGCGCTTGCCGACGAGGTCGAGGTCTCGGTGCGCACGGTCTATCGCGACGCGGACGAACTCAGCGCCGCGGGCGTGCCCATCTATGCCGAGCGCGGCCGCGCCGGCGGCTTCCAGCTGCTCGACGGCTGGCGCACCAAGCTGACCGGCCTGACGCCCGAGGAGGCCCAGGCCATGTTCCTGACCGGCCTGCCCGGCCCCGCCGCCGAGCTCGGCCTGGGCGAGGCCATGGCCGCGGCGCAGCTGAAGCTGATCACCGCCCTGCCCGCCGATTGGCGCGAGGACGCGCGCCGCGTCTCCTCACGCTTCCATCTCGATCCCGCCGGCTGGTATCGCGGCGCGGACCGCGCCGACCGCCTGCCCGCCGTGGCGCGGGCGGTGTGGAGCGAGCGGCGGCTGAGGCTCACCTACGAAAGCTGGTCCGGCGTGGTGGCGCGCACCGTCGATCCGCTCGGCCTCGTGCTGAAGGCGGGCGCCTGGTACCTGATCGCCGCGGTCGAGGGCGGGGCCAGGACCTACCGCGTCTCCAACATCCTGGAGCTTGAGGCGACGGAAGAGGCCTTCACCCGTCCCGCCGACTTCGACCTTGCCGCCTTCTGGACCGCCTCCACCGCCCGCTTCGAAGCCAAATTGCACCGCGACGAGGCGGTGGTCCGCCTGTCGGGCCGAGGCTTTCGCATCCTGCGCCAGGAGGCGGCCGCCGCCGTGGTCGAGGCGCTGGATCGCGCCGAGACGCCCGCCGACGAGGACGGATGGCGCAAGGTCACCCTGCCCATCGAATCCGTCGAGCACGCCGCGGGCCAGTTCGGCCGCCTGGGCGCCGAGGTCGAGGTGCTGTTCCCGCTGGCCCTGCGCGAGCGTATGACGGAGGCCGTGCGCCGCCTCGCCGCCCTCTACGGAGCCTAACGCGCTCGCCAGAACAGCCCGACCGTCAGGGCCACGCCGATCAGCACCACCACGACCTTCAGCGGCCGGTCAGGGATGCGCTTCAACAGCATTGCGCCCGAGACGCCGCCGATCACCGCCCCCAGCGCCAACGCGCCCGCCTGCAGCCAGCGGACCTCGGGCGAGAAGATGAAGATCAGCACCGCCGAAGCGTTCATGGCCGCCGCCAGCATGTTCTTGGTCACCGCCGAGGTGCGCGCCGCCTGGCCGGCGAAGGCCAGCACCGTCATGGTCATGAACCCGGTCCCGCCGCCGAAATAGCCCGCGTAGCCGGCCACGAAGAAGATCAGGACCCCGGTCGTCCACTTGCCCAGCAGTTTGGGCTCGGCCCGCTTTGGCCCGAAGGCGCTCCAGGTGAACAGCGCCGTGGCGAACAGCACCAGCCACGGCACCAGCCGGGCGAAAGACGCCGCGCTGGTGGCCAGCAGCAGCAGCGCTCCGCACGCTCCCCCGGCCAGGCTGATCAATGCCAGGGCCTTGAACCCCAGGCCGCCGGCCCCGCGCACTTCCTTTGCCCCGGTCATGCCGCTGGCGAACTGGGCCGGGAACAGGGCGACGGCGGAGGTGATGTTGGCCGCCTTGGCGTCCATGCCGCTTAGAATCAGCGCCGGCAGGGTCACGAACGAACCGCCGCCCGCCAGGGCGTTCTGGGCGCCTGCCCAAAGGCCCGCGGCGAACAGCAGAAGCAGGGTCGTTACCGGCACGGGCGTTCACACGAGGGCAAGCGGGGAGGAGGCGAACTGTCTAGGCCGCTTTGCCGCGACGGACTAGGCCGAGGCCTTGCCACTCGCCTCCGCCAGCACCCCGGCGGTCGCAGCCGCCAGCTCCGCGGCGCCGAACGGCTTCTGCAGCACCGGCCCCCTCCAGGCCGCGCTCAGGGCGGCGGTGTCGGCGAAACCGGTCATCAGCAGGATCGGCGTCGACGGCCGCAGTTGCGCCAGAGCGGTCGCGAGCTCGGCGCCGTTCATGCCGGGCATGGCGTAGTCTGCGAGCACCAGATCAAACGCCTCGCCTTGCCGAGCGATGTCGAGGGCGGCTGGGCCGCCGTCCGCCTCGCTCACCTTCGCGCCCGCATCGCGTAGCAGTGAGGCTGCTACGCCGCGCACCTGCGGGTCGTCGTCCACCAGCAGCACCTTGGCGCCCTTCAGGCGGTTCTCGCCCGTCGCATGCGCGTCCGCCGCGATCGGCGCAGCCGCCGCCTCGGCCACCGGCAGGAATATCCGCGCCGCTGTGCCTCGCCCCTGGGCGCTGTCCATCACCAGCCCGCCGCCCAGTTGCTGCAGCACCCCCAGCGCCTGCGACAGGCCAAGCCCGGAGCCCGCGCCCGGCCCTTTGGTGGTGAAGAACGGCTCGAACACGCGCGCCAGCACCTCAGGCGCCATGCCCGCGCCCTCGTCGATAACGCTGATGCGCACATGCCGCCCCGGCGGCGGGTCGCTCGGACGGCTCGCCTCGGCCACCGTCATGGCGTCGGTCTCGATACGCAGCAGGCCGCCGCGGGGCATGGCGTCCCGCGCATTGATCGCCAGGTTCAGGATCACCAGCTCCAGCTGGGTCCGGTCCGCCTGCGCGGCCGGGAGATCCGCGGCGAGGGCCGTGTCGACCCGCACCCCGCCGCCGAGCGTCGAGCCCAGGAGCGTGGTCATGCCCTCGATCACCGCGTTCACATCCGTGGCCTGCGGATGCAGCCGTTGCTGCCGCGCGAAGGCAAGAAGCTGCGCCGTCAGCCGCGCGCCGCGGGCGGCCGCGTCCTTTGCATTGGCGACATAGCGGGCCAGCTTCTCGTCGGCGCCGATGCGCCGGCTGAGCAGATCGAGATTGCCGATCACCGCCGTCAGCAGGTTGTTGAAGTCGTGGGCCACGCCGCCGGTCAGCCGCCCGATGGACTCCAGCTTCTGCGCCTGCACCAGCCGTTCGGTCGCGTCCTGCACGCGGGCTTCCAGGGTCTCGTTGAGCGCGCGCAGATCATCCTCGCGCGCCTTGAGTTCCGCCGCCGAGCGCTCCAGCGCCTCGGCCACGGCATTGGTCTCGGCCACGCCGGAGCGGGGGATCAGGGTCGCTTCCCCCCGACCCATGGCGGCGGCCCCGGCGGCGAGGGCCTCGACGGGGCGCACAACGGCGCGGGCGAACCACAGCGACAGCATTGCGCCTACCGCCACGAGCGCCAGGCCCAACACCACCGCCAGGCTCAGCGAGCGGTTGATCGAGGCGTCCATCTCCGCCTTGGGCATGGCCACAAACAGGGTCCAGCCGGTGCGAGGCGAGCGCGTGTAGGCCGAGATGGTGCGCACGCCCTCCAGCGACACCGCCTCGAACGCTCCGGTCGGCGCCCGCTCCAAGGCGCGCGCGCTTTCCGGCCTGATCTTCATGCCGGCGAAGCGGTCGTTGTCGCGGCTGCGCGCCACCAGGTGTTGGCTCGCGTCGGTGATGCCGCCCAGCCATCCCTTCGGCAGGCCCTGCTCGGCGAATACGCGCGCCACCGAGCGCGAAGGCATCATCAGGATCAGCCCGTAGCGTGGCTCGCCCTTGATCCGCACCAGACGCTCGACGGCGACGGAGGGCGTCCGCGAACGTCGCGCCGGGAACAGGCCGGAGACCGTCTCGCCCTTGCGCAGCAGTTGCTCCCAGCGCCTGGGAAAGGTCGTCGACGGCTCGCTCTGCGGCGCGACGCCGGGCGCCAGGGAGGTGTTGATCCGCTGGACCCCGTGAGCGTCCTCCAGCACCACGTAAACATCAGGGCGCAGCAACGCTTGACGCGCCTCGCGGTCGAAGGCCGCCAAGTCCTCCTTTTGCAGGCTGGCCGAGACCGACAGGGCCTGCAGCACCGCGGAAGCCTCATCTACCTGCCGGTCGACGGTCAGCGACAGGGCGTGCGCCGTCTCCACCATCTGCCGTTCGGTATGGGCGCGGTGGCTCCGGTAGAGGTCCCAGACCAGCAGCGCCGTCGCGAAGGCGGCCGGCAGCAGGACCGCGAGGGTCAGCAGGAACAGCCGTCCGCGGATCGTGCCCGCCGCCTGGACAAGGCGCGCGCGGGGGCTGTCACGATCCGATGCGATCGCGGAGGTTCCAGAGCTCGTGCCGTTCCCGTCCATGCCCAGGCCAAGCCTAGACGAAGCGGAGCCGGACCGGCGCCCCCTTTTGTCCGTAAAAACCCCGACGAGCTGCGCCGTTCGCCGTCAGACGTCGAACTTGACGCCTTGGGCCAGCGGCAGGGCGCGCGACCAGTTCACGGTCTGGGTCTGGCGGCGCATGTAGGCCTTCCAGGCGTCCGAGCCGCTTTCGCGCCCGCCGCCGGTCTCCTTCTCGCCGCCGAAGGCCCCGCCGATCTCCGCGCCCGAAGGGCCGATATTGACGTTGGCGATGCCGCAGTCCGAGCCGGCCGCCGACAGGAAGGCCTCGGTCTCGCGCAGGTCGGTGGAGAAGATGCAGGATGACAGCCCCTGCGGCACGCCGTTCTGCAGCGCCAGGGCCTCATCGAACTCTCGATAGGTCAGGACGTAGAGGATCGGCGCGAAGGTCTCGTGCGCCACCACGCTGCTCTGGGTCGGCATGCGCACGATGGCCGGGGTGACGTAGGCCCCGCCCAGATCGTCCCGCGCCCGCTCCCCGCCGCAGACCACCTCGCCGCCCTCGGCCCTGGCCTTGGCGATGGCCGCCTCGAAGCCGTCTCGCGCGCCTTCGTCGATCAGCGGCCCGACCAGGGTGTCCGCCTCCAGCGGATCGCCGATCGGCAGGGTGGCATAGGCGCGCTTCAGCCGCTCGACCAAAGCCTCCGCCAGGCTCTCGTGCACGATCAGCCGGCGCAAGCTCGTGCAGCGCTGGCCGCAGGTGCCGACGGCCGAGAACGCAATCGCCCGCACCGCCATGTCCAGGTCCGCCGAGGGCGCCACGATCATGGCGTTGTTGCCGCCGAGCTCCAGCAGCGAACGGCCGAAGCGGGCCGCCACGCGCGGCCCGACCGCGCGGCCCATGCGGGTCGAACCGGTAGCCGAGATCAGCGGCACTCGCGGATCGTCAACCAGCGCCTCGCCCACATCGGCCAGGCCGATCACCACCTGGGAGAGGTTGGCCGGCGCATCGCCGAAGCGTTTGGCCGCCCGCTCGAAGATCGCCTGGGTGGCGACGGCGGTCAGCGGAGTCTTTTCCGACGGCTTCCAGATGACCGGATCGCCGCAGACCAGCGCCAGGGCCGCGTTCCAGGACCAGACGGCGACCGGGAAGTTGAAGGCCGAGATCACGCCCACCGGCCCCAGCGGCTGCCAGCGCTCGAGCATGTGGTGGCCCGGCCGCTCGGACGGCAGGGTCAGGCCGTAGAGCTGGCGCGACAGGCCGACCGCGAAGTCGCAGATGTCGATCATCTCCTGGACCTCGCCCAGGCCTTCGGAGCGGATCTTGCCGGCCTCCAGCGTGACCAAGAGCGCCAGGTCGTCCTTAGCCGCGCGCAGCTCTTCACCCAGCAGGCGGACCAGCTCGCCCCGCCGCGGCGCCGGGACCTGACGCCAGGCCTTGAACGCGACCTCGGCCCGGCCCACCGCTTCGCCGACCTCGGCGGGCGTGGTCAGCGCCACCTTGCCCAGCAGGGCGCCGTCGATGGGCGAGCGCGACTCCAGGGCGCCTGAGGATGCATCGACGCCCAGCCGCTTCAGGGCCTCCGCCGTCAGGGTGCTCGTCGCCATATTCGCCTCCGCCGAATGTCGCGGCAGGGCATACGACCCGGGACGGGTCAAAGGAAGAGGCGGCGCGGCTTCTCCCGCCTCGCCTGGGAGGGAGGAGCGCTATTCCGGCTTGAACAGCAGACCCAGCCTCAAACCCCGCCCGATGGTCGCCGCCTTGGCCTTCAGCCGCCCGGCCGCCTCGGCCTCGAACAGCTCGTCCGCCGTCTCGCCCCACAGCTCAAGCCAGCGATCGAACATCCCCGCGGTGATCGGGTGGCGCATGTGCGCCTGCATCGGCCGGCCATCGTAGGCGCGCACGCCCAGCATCACAGAGGCCCAAAACCGGGTCAGCAGCTCGAAATGCGCCTCCCAGTCCTGCACGGCCGCCTCGAACACCACCCCGAGCTCGGGGTCCAGCCGCGCGCGGCCGTAGAAGCTGCGCACCTGCCGCGCCAGGGTCTCTTCGGTGATGTCGGAGGCTTGAATCACCCGCGGCTTATGCCCCCGCAGCGGCTTTCCGCAAAATATCGGCTGAACTTGCTCGCCGGTTGAACGGACCGCTAACCGTTCCTCCGCATAGTGGCGTGCAACAAGGGCCCTCAGGCCCGGATTCGGTCGTGGTGGGCGATGGCGAAGGCGCAGTTTCACAAGAACCAGAAGGTGTGGGTCGAGACGGTCGGCACCTGGGCCACGATCGACCGCATCGTGCCGGTCTGGGCCAAGGGCTTCGACGAGCCGGTCAAGATCACCTACGACGTGGGCCTGGGCCGCGACTTCCTGGCTCATGAACTGGAGCCCGAGCGCAATCTGTCCGACGAGGCCGTCGAGGGTTCGACCTGGCGGGTGATGCGCGCCAAGAACAAATGGCAGCAGCCGGAAGACTGCGCGCACCATCCGTTCCCCGGCAGTTATCCGGTGCTGGTGACCGAGCCGACCGACTGGGGCGGCTGGCGCGTGCCCGGCGCCGAATACGACCGCGACCCGTTCAAGATCGAGGCCCAGGCGCGCCTCTTGGTCAACGCGCCCAAGCTGCTGCGCCTGGCCCAGGCCCTGCACGACTCGGTCAAGGAAGCCGAAGGCGAGGCGCCGCCGGAGATGCAGCGGCTGGCCGATATGGCCGCGGAACTGCTCGACGCCGTGCGCGACCCGGACGCCCCGCCGCAGCCGGCGCTCGGCCAGGAACCGCCGCCGGTGGTCCAGGCGGCGGAGTAGACACGCGCGTCAAGAATCGCCCGTGTCGAACCCCGGAAGCAAATAGGGTTCGAAGCCGCAGAAGCGCGCGTGCTCCTGCTTGCCGAACGATTGGAATACCGAGGCGTCGGAGAACAGCGCCTCAGCCTTAGCCCTCGCCGCCGCGTAGTCGATCTGGCCTCTGTGGTCGCGACCCGCATCACCCACGAGCGCTTGACTCTTGCAATTGTAGAGATCGATCAGCAGCGGCGCGGGACCCTTGCCGCCTAGCAGCGCGGCCACGGCCTTATCCTCGGTTATGGCCAGCGTTGCCGGCCAACCGCCGTCCTTCGGGGCCGCAACGAACACGACTCGGCGCACAAACGGCCCATTCAGAATCTCACCCTGATAAGCCCAGACCTTGGCCGTCGGCGTCTCTAGGATTTCGACCCGCTTCATCCGCGCCGATAACGCTGCGTCGTGCGCTTCGAGGAACGCGTCGCGGGCGGCTGCGAACGCAGCCTTGTCCGCAGAAGCTTCGAGGGTGGAGAGCAATACCCAACGGTTGGTCGGATAAAGACCGCTCGCCGGCGTGATCGGAAGTTGCTCCAGCCGGACTCGCGCTTGCGCCGGCCGATCCAGGCGCAAGTCACCCTCAGCATGCACTGTGCTTAGCAGTTCCATGGCGCCCGCATCGTTCGCGCACGCCGCCTCCAGCGGTGCAAGCCGCTCGAGGCCCGCCGACCAATCGCCCTTCCCGGTGACGTCTGAGACCTTCGGCCAGCCTTCCTTCATCGCCGCGCGACAGCCTTCGGACAGAGGCGCGCTTTGCGCGGGCGCCGCCGGGCTTCCAAGAACCAGGAGCGCGAAGGCGGACAGTGATGCCAAAAGGACGATGCGCATCGTCGACTTCTCCCACAGCGAGCAATTGAGCCTACCCGAAACCGAAGGCAAACGAAGCAGCCACGCTGGAAAGGCGAGCCCAGGTGCGCCAAACAGGGCGCTTCGTCTCTGGAGCCCCCGATGCGCACCGACACGCCGCACCCGATCCGCCTCGCTGACTATCGCCCGCCGGCGTTCCTGATCGACGAGATCGCGCTCGATTTCAGCCTGGAGCCGACCTCGACGCGGGTGAAGGCTCGGCTGACCGTGCGCCGTAACGGCGAGCACTCGGAAGGCCTGTTCCTGAACGGCGAGCGGCTGAAGCCGATCGGCTTCGCCATCGATGGCCGCCCCCTCAGCGACGACGAATACGCGGTGACCGCCGAGGGCGTGACGATCGCCCAGGTCCCCGACGCCTTCACCCTCGAGACCGAGGTCGAGATCGACCCGCAGGGCAACACCTATCTCGAAGGCCTCTACATGTCGGGCGGCCGCTTCTGCACCCAGTGCGAGGCGGAGGGCTTCCGCAAGATCACCTACTTCCCCGACCGCCCCGACGTGCTGGCCCGCTACACCGTGCGCCTGGACGCCGACAAGGCGGCCTATCCGCGGCTGCTGTCGAACGGCAATCTGATCGAGCGCGGCGACCTGGCAAATGGGCGTCACTACGCCGTCTGGCGCGATCCCTTCCCCAAGCCTTGCTACCTGTTCGCCCTGGTGGCCGGCGAGCTCGACGAACTGGCCGACAGTTTCACCACCATGAGCGGGCGCGAGATCGACCTGCGCATCTACGTCGACCCCGGCCAGGCCGGCCGCGCCGAATACGCCATGGATGCGCTGAAGCGCTCAATGAAATGGGACGAGGAGGCCTACGGCCGCGAGTACGACCTCGACCTGTTCATGATCGTGGCGGTGCGCGACTTCAATTTCGGGGCGATGGAGAACAAGGGGCTGAACATCTTCAACTCCTCCCTGCTGCTCGCCGACCCGGCCACCGCCACCGACATGGACTATGAGCGCATCGAGGGCGTGATCGCGCACGAGTACTTCCACAACTGGACCGGCGACCGCATCACCTGCCGCGACTGGTTCCAGCTGTGCGTGAAGGAGGGCCTGACCGTCTTCCGCGACCAGGGCTTCTCGGCCGACATGCGCGGCCACGCGGTGCAGCGCATCAAAGAGGTCAAGGCGCTCAGGGCCCGTCAGTTCCCCGAGGACCAGGGACCTCTGGCCCATCCGGTGCGCCCGTCCAGCTATCTGAAGATCGACAACTTCTACACCGCCACCATCTACGAGAAGGGCTCCGAGATCATCCGCATGCTGAAGACCCTGGTCGGCGACCAGGGCTTCCGCGCCGGCATGGATCTCTATTTCGAGCGTTTCGACGGCCAGGCGGTGACGGTGGAGGACTTCGTCGGCTGCTTCGCCGAGACCAGCGGGCGCGACATGGACGCCTTCTTCCGCTGGTACTCCCAGGCCGGCACGCCCGAAGTGCGCATCGAAACGGCCTATGAGGCGGCGACGCAGACCCTGACCCTGACGCTCAGCCAGACCACGGCTCCGACCCCAGGCCAACCCGAGAAGCACTGCCTGCCGGTTCCGGTGCGCCTGGGCCTCCTCGATGAAGACGGCCGCGCCCAGAGCTTCCGCCTGGCCGGCGAGCCCGCGACGCTCGACGAGACCGTGCTGCTGGTCGACCAGGCCGAGCAGACCGTGACGCTGGAAGGCGTGGCCCGCCCGCCGGTGATCTCGGCGCTCAGGGCCTTCTCGGCCCCGGTGAAGCTCTCCACCGACGCCCCGCCCGAACATCGCTTCGTGCGCCTGGCCGGCGACGCGGACCAGTTCAATCGCTGGGAGGCCGGCCAGAACCTCGCGCGCGACCTGATCCTGGCCCGCGCCTCCGGCGAGCCCGACGAGGCGGGGGAGGCCCGCTACGCCAAGGCCGTCGGCCGGGCGCTCGGCGACCAGTCCGCCGACGAGGCGTTCAAGGCGCTGTTGCTCTCGCCGCCGACCGAGATGGACCTGGCGCTGGTCATGGCCCCGGCCGACCCCGCCGCCCTGCACGACGCCCGCGAGGCCCTGCGCCGCACCATGGCCACGACGCTGAGGACCGATCTGGAGCGTCTGCATGAGGAGCTGAAGGACGACGGCGCCTTCTCGCCCGACGCCGCCAGCGCCGGCCGCCGCGCCCTGCGCAACGCCGCGCTCGACACCCTGGCCGCCGCCGCGACGCCCGCCGACATCGCCCGCGCCCAGGCCCATTTCGAGGCGTCGCGCGACATGACCGGCGCCATCGGCGGCCTGAGCGCGCTGGTGCTGATGGGCGGCGAAGCCTGCGACGCGGCGCTGAACGCCTTCTACGAGCAGTGGAAGGCCGAGCCTTTGGTGCTCGACAAGTGGTTCGCCATCCAGGCCCGCTCGCCGCACGAGGAGGTGCTGGGGCGGGTTCTCGCGCTCACCGCCCACCCCGCGTTCGACATGAAGAACCCCAACCGGTTCCGCGCCCTGGTTCAGACCTTCAGCTCGGCCAATCCGGCGCGGTTCCACGACCCATCCGGCGCCGGCTACCGCTTCCTCGCCGATCAGATCCTGGCCATCGACGCGCTCAATCCGATGACCGCCGCGCGCCTGATCGAGCCGCTGGGCGGATGGCGGCGCTACACGCCCCAGCTGGGCGCCCTGATGCGTGCGGAGCTGCAGCGCATCATCGCCCAGCCGAACCTGTCCAAGAACGTACTGGAGCTGGCCTCCAAGGCGCTCGAAACCTGAGGCGTCGCGGCTGTCGACAGGGGCTCGCCCATCCGCCTACCCTGAGGACTCACAAGCGAATCAACGCGGAGTCAGGGGTTGGCGCCCGAAGGCGGAGGCAGGCATTCCAGGGACGCGGAAACGCGTGACCTGACCCGCCGCTTCGGCGCCGTCGTGCCCCTGTGGATGCGCGTCGCGGTGCTCGTCACTGCGCTCGCCATCGCCGCCTACACGGTCTTCTTCGCCGGCCGCCTGAAGAACGGCGGAGAGGGTGAGGCCACCCTCGCCCACGGCCTGCGCTACCAGGCCGAACTCGCCACCGTGCGAGCCTCCGCCGCCCTGGAGGCGCCGGACGCCGCCCTGATCGCCGCGGGCGACGCCCTAGACCGCGGCGCGCTGCACGCGGGGGATGCGGCGGCCCAGGCCCTGAAGGCCTCGGGCGCGCGCGCCGAAGGCGTTGCGGTCGTCGCGTCGGGCTCGGTCGAGGCCCTGGCGGGCAAGGGCGAGGCCGGGCCGGTGGCCGAGATGGCCCGAGCGGCCGATCGCGCGGGCGCGACACGCTGGCTCGGCGCCGGCGCCAGTCACCTCTACCTCGTACGCCGCGTGCCGGGGCGCGAAGGCGTGCGCATGGTCGCCGTGCTGCCCCCCCTCCAGGCCCAGAGCAGCAAGAACGGGGTCACTGTCCTGGCGACGCCGGACGGCCGCGTGCTCGCCGCCTCCGACGCGTCGCTTGCCGGCGCGACAGTCGGCCGTCTGGGCCTGACCGCCCAGCGCATCCAGGCCGCCGCGCGTGCGCACGCCGCCATCGACATCACGCCCGCCGGCGCGAAGCCCTTCAAGGCCGCCGCCGCGTCCAATGCCGAAGCGGGGGTTGTCGCTATCGTAGCCGCGCCGCCCAACCCGGGGGTCGCCTTCGGCCTGTTCGACCTGTTCGATCTCCTGCCCCTGTTGGCCCCGGCCCTGGTCGGCGTCCTGCTGGTGGTCCTCGTCTGGGTCCAGGCGCGGCGCGCCGACGCCGCGCGCCAGGCCTTCGTCGACACCGAGCGCCGCTTCCGCACCGCGGTGGAGGCCGCCCGTTGCGGGGTGTGGGAATGGGACCTGTCGGAGAACAAGGTCTATGTCTCCGACTTCATGGCCGCGATGCTGGGCTGGCCCTCGGGCGGGTTGATCGGCGGCGATGAGATGCTGGCCCGCGTGGCGCCGGAGCATCGCGACCGGGTGCTGCAGGGCCTGCGCAGCGCCGCACTCTACGGCGCCTTCGACGTCTCCTTCCGCGCGCCGGGCCCCGACGGCGGGCGGGGCGCCTGGATCGACGCGCGCGGCCAGGCCCTGGCCGACCGCGCCGGCGACTTCAACCGCATCGTCGGTGTCGCGCTCGACGTCACCGACGAACGTCTGACCCAGGCCCGCGCCCAGGCCGCCGAGCGGCGCCTCAAGGACGCCATCGAAAGCGTGTCCGAGGCCTTCGCCCTGTGGGACCGGCGCGATCGCCTCTTGATGTCGAACCAGAACTTCCGCCTGTGGTTCAACATCGACGCGCGCGCGCTGAAGCCCGGCTCGGACAAGGCAGCGGTGATGAAGATCGCCCGCCTGGCCGTCGCGCAGGAAGTCGCCGCCACCGACGGCGCCGCGGGCGTGCGCGAGGCCGAACTGCAGGACGGCCGCTGGCTGCAGATTTCCGAGCGCCGCACCGCCGACGGCGGCCTGGTGATGACCGCCGCAGACATCACCGCCATCAAGCGCCAGGAGGCCGCACGAGCCAAGAACGAGGCGGAGTTGCACCGCATCGTCGCCAGGCTCGAGGAGAGCCAGTCCGAGCTCGCTGTGCTGGCGCGCAAATACGAGATCGAGAAGACGCGCGCCGAGGCCGCCAACCGCGCCAAGAGCGAATTCCTGGCCAATATGAGCCACGAGCTGCGCACGCCCTTGAACGCCATCAACGGCTTCTCGGAGATCATGGTCAGCGAGCTCTACGGCCCGGTCGGCGACCGCCGCTACAAGGAATACGCCCAGGACATCCTGTCTTCGGGTCAGCACCTGCTGGCCCTGATCAACGACATCCTGGACATGGCCAAGATCGAGGCCGGCAAACTGAACCTGAAGTTCGAGCCGATCTCCATCGAAGAGGTGGCCGAGGATGTGCTGCGCCTGATGCGCGACCGCGCCGAGAAGGCGGGTCTGACCCTGGCTTCGGAGGTGCCCGAACTGCCGGAAGTCGAGGCCGACTATCGTGCGGTGAAGCAAATCCTGCTCAACCTGATCTCCAACGCGGTGAAGTTCACGCCCAGCGGCGGCCGCGTCACGGTGCGCGCCCGCACCTCGGGCGGCGATATGCAGCTGCAGGTGCGCGACACCGGCATCGGCATCTCTGCGGAAGACCTGAAGCGCCTCGCCCAGCCCTTCGAACAGGTCGAGACCCAGCACTCGAAGACCCAGCAGGGCTCAGGCCTGGGCCTAGCCCTGACCAAATCCCTGATCGAGATGCACGGCGGCCGCCTCGACCTCGCCAGCGAACAGGGCCTGGGCACCACGGTCACCGTCACCCTGCCGCTGAGGCACGGCGAGGACGCAGGGCGGCGGGCGGCCTAGGGGGCGACCCAAGATTTGCCCCGAGATCGAACCCACTTGCTCGTCATCCTCGGAGCGGAGGGCGCGTGAGCGACCGGAGACCCGAGGACCCAGCAGCGAATCTTCCTTGAAGCTGGGCGCCCTGCCGTTGCCGTCCCACGCAGCGTTGAGTTCGGGCGCTGCTGGGTTCTCGGGTCTGCGCAGCGCATGCGCGCTGCTCCGCTCCGAGAATGACGAGAACCTGGGTAAGGCCGAGCCTAGGTAACCGGCCCTACTTGGCAGCCGGCGGCGAAGCCGGCGCAGGCGGCGCGCCGTCGTGACCGCCACGGCCATGCCGCGGCGGCTTAGGCGGGCGTCCCTTCAGCGCGGGGGCCAGCTTGGCGCGCTGGTCGGGCGTCAGGGACTGCATCACGTCCAGCAGCGTGCCTTCCAGGGCGACGCGCGCACGGGTCTCGTCCGTGCGGGCCTCGGCCAGCTTGGCGGCGACGGCGGCGCGATCGAAGGTCGGGGCCGCGGCCAGCTCAGCGGCCTGACGACGGGCTTCGCGCGCGGCCAGCAGATCGGGGCGCACCACCAGGGCTTCGGCCCGCATCTTGGTCTTCAGCGTCTCGTGGGCCGCGGGGTCGAGCGACCGGGCGGCGATGGTCAGGGGCGAGGGCTGGCCCAGCTCCCTATGCTCATGCATCCACCGCTTGCCGAACACGACCGCACTGGCCGCGGCGCCCAGCAGGAACACGTTGAGCACCAGGGAGATCCCCAGCAGAAGCTTCATCCGACCGCTCATCGCACCGCATCCATGCCATCGGTATTGTCGGCCAAGGCCAACTCGGTATTGGCGGCCAGCACCGTGTCGGCGCGCACGCCTCGCGTCGCCTGATCGGTCACGACCACGCCCGCCAGCACGCCCGCGGCGCAGGCAGCCGCCAGGCCCGGCCACCACAGCCAGCGTGGCGGCGCGCCCAGGTCTCGACGACGGCCGCGCGGCGCAGCGCCGATCACCCGTTCACGCAAGGCCAGGGACGGCGCCCCCACCGGCGCGCAATCCATCGCCAGATCGAGTTCGTGCGCGGCCTCCAGCAACGGCCCGCAACGTTCGACATGGGCGTGGGCGAAGGCCCGCGCCGCTTCCCGCTCATTGATCGGCCAGCGCCTGGGATCGGCGCCGTAGGCTTCGATCAGACGTTCGAAACGCTCGATATCCATCCCCACGCTCCTATCCCTTGGCGTGCCGCGCCGGCGCCAGGTCGGACAGACCCGTGCGCAGACTGCGGCGCCCACGCGCCAAAAGGCTTTCCAGGGCCTCGACGCTGACCTTCATCAGCTGCGCGGCCTCGATGTTCGACAGTTCCTGATAGTGGCACAGCACGATCGCCTCGCGCTGCCGCTCCGGCAGAGTCTGCAGCGCCGCATCGACGCGCGCGCCCACCTCGGCGGCCTGAAGGTTGCGGTCCGGCGCGGCGTCCGGGTCGGGCCGGTCCGGCGGCTCGGCCACCGGATCTTCGCGACGGCGCCGCAGCCGGTCGTAGCAGAGGTTCAGCGCCACCCGGTGCATCCAGGTGTCGAAGCGCGCCGCACCGGGCCGCCAGGACGGAGCCTGTTTCCACACCCTCATGAACACGTCCTGCGCCACGTCCTCGGCCTCGACCGCGTCACCCAGCATGCGTCGGGCGAGCGCGAGCATGCGGGGCAGTTTGCGGGCGACGAGGGCCTGCACGGCCGCGGAGTCGCCGCGTCCGATACGTTCGACCAGGGCCTCGTCGGGGTCCGTTTGACCGTCCCGCAAACTGTCTCTCGCAATCGCCTCTCGATTCCAGGATAGCCTACTTCTTGTCGGCGTCGCCGTGGCCATCGGGTCCGCCGTGATGCCTGCCGTGGCCGCCCCAGCGCCCGCCCATCTGGCGCTCATCAGGGGTGATCACGCCGTCGTGGTTGCGGTCCATGTGCTGGAAGCGCGCCTCGGCCTTGGCCATGAACTCCTGCTCGGAGACCACGCCATCGCCGTTGGCGTCGAAGCGGGCCAGGAAGGCCGCCGCGCCGTGGCCGCCCATACGGCCGCGCATGTGATGACGCATGCCGCCGTGCCCCATGGGGCCGTGACCGCCTTCGCCGCCCATGCCGGGGCCACCCATCGGGCCGTGCTCGCCCATGTGCTCACGACGCTCGGCCATGCGCTGGGCGCGGCGGTCCGCGGCGGCGGCCCACTCCGCCTTGGAAATTTGGCCGTCGTGGTTGGCGTCCAGCGCGTCGAACAGCTTGTCGCGCATCATCTGGCGCATATGCGCCTGGGCCTGGGCGACTTCCTCGGCGGTGATCTTGCCGTCGTGGTTGGCGTCGAGGCGGGCGAACATGTCGTGCGCGCGCTTCATGGCTTCGTCGTGGGTGACCGGGCCGGGCGCGGGCTTGTGGCCGGCGGGAGCGGCCTGGCCCATGGCGACGCCGGCCAGGCCCAGCGCGACAGCGACCGAGGCGAGCGACGTCAGACCCAAAAAGGCTTTGGAAGGCATGGGGTTGATCCTTCGAACACGTGGTTGCGGCTCAAGCGCCGCTTCGACCTTACAAACGTTCGGGCTCGGCCATTCCGTCGCCGGCCGGCACGACGGCCTCAAACGCGGCGCGCGCAGATCGTCGCACCGCCGCAAGTTTCCGTTCGAGGTCGGGCAGGGTTTCAGCGCCCCCCGCCTGGGCGAGGCGCAAGCGGAACGGTTCCGGCTCGCCTGTCGGATCGGCGCGGGGGCCAAGCGCAGCGCGCTTCAGCTGGGCCAGGTCCTGATGCAGCCGCCAGCTCCTGGCCAGCTTGTCCAGATCGCTCTGCGCGGCCAACCCGGCCGACGTCAGCGCAGCCAGGGCGTCGAGCGTCCCCGGCCTGAGCGGCCCGCCCGCCCCGGCATGGGCGATCTGCAGGAACTGCGCAGCGAACTCGCAATCGGTCTGCCCGCCCGGCGAAAGCTTGAAATCCCAGACGCCGTGCGGCGGTCGTTCGCGCTCGATCACGGCTCGCATCGCCCGTACGTCGTGCGCGGTGTCGGCGAAATCGCGCGGGCGACGCAGGGCGGCTTCGATGGCCGCAGCCACACGCTGGCCGAAGTCTTCCGAGCTGGCCCAGGCGACGCGTGCGCGAGTCAGGACCAGGAATTCCCAGGTATCGGCCTCCTCGGCGTAGTAGCGCTCGAATCCGCCGAGGCTGACCGCCACCGGCCCCTTGGCCCCGGAAGGCCTCAGCTGCATGTCGATTTCGTAGAGCTCACCCTCCGCCGTGGGCGCCGAAAGGGCAGCGATCAGGCGCTGGGTGAAGCGGCCATAGAAGGTCTCAGCCGCCCATCCCTTCAGGCTCGACGCCGCGGCGGGATCGGGCGCCGCATAGACCGTCATCAGGTCCAGATCCGAGGTCGCGGTCATCTCGCGCGAACCCAGCTTCCCCAGCGCCACCACCGCGACCTGGCCCGGGAAGTCGCCGCCCTGGCGCACCGTTTCGCGCAGCGCCGCCGGCGCCAGGGCATGCAGGCAAGCGTCCGCCAGGTCGGAGTAGGCGCGGCCGATCTCGTCGGACTTCGCGGCGCCCGAGATCGCCTGAACCCCGATGCGGAAAGCCTGCTCGCGATGGATGCGGCGCACCGCGTCCATGGCCTGTTCGAACCCGCCCGCGGAGGCCGCAGCGGCGGCCAGCTCGGCGATCACGCCGCTGTCCAGGTCGAGATTGGCGAAAAAGCTCTGATCCAGCAGGGCGTCGAGCGCCGCCGGCCGCCGGGCCAGGGTCGAGGCCAGCTTGGGCGAAAAGGCCATGACCTGCACGATCAGCTCGAACAGGCCTGGCTGGGCCAGAAACAGCGACTGGATCTGCACGCCGGCGCTGAGGCCCGAGAAGAAGGCGGCGAAGCGGGTGAAGGCGGCGTCGGGCGCTCCCGTGCGTGCGGCGGCCTCAAGCAGCCTGGGCGCCAGGCGCGTGAACAGCTCACGCCCCCGCTCGCTGCGCGTGGCGGGGATGCGGCCATGGTGCCATGCGCGGATGGTGGAGGAGACGCGCGCCGGGTCGTCGAAGCCCATGCGGCCGAGAGTCTCCAGCGTCGCCGGATCGTCATCAACCCCGGTGAACACCAGGCTGCCATGCTCGGACGACAGGGACTCATCGCTGGCGAACAGCTCGCCGTAACGCCGGTTGACCGTCTTGAGGGTCGTGGAGACCTGCTCGTCGAAGGCTTCCAGGCTCTCGGCGCCCGCAAGCGCTGCGACCCGCAGACGATCTTCGCCCGAGGCGGGCAGCACATGGGTCTGCTCGTCCTCCAGCATCTGCACCCGATGCTCCCACCCGCGCAGGCGCTGGTAGGCCGAGGCCATGTCCTTGGCTGCGGCCGCCGTGACGTGGCCGGCTGTGGTCAGAGCCTCCAGCGCCTCCAGGGTGCGTGGCGAACGCAGGCTTCGGTCACGGCCGCCAAGGATCAGCTGCTGGGTCTGGACGAAAAACTCGACCTCGCGGATGCCCCCGCCGCCCAGCTTCAGGTTCGCGCCCGCCGCCTCCAGGCGCTCATCGGCGCGGTGCACGTGGATCTGGCGCTTGATCGAATGCACGTCGGCGATGGCGGCATAGTCGAGACTGCGCCGCCAGACGAACGGCTCCAGCGCCTTCAGGAACTCGACGCCGCGCTCGAGGTCGCCCGCCCCCGGCCGCGCCTTGATGAAGGCCGCGCGTTCCCAGTTCTGGCCCACGGTCTCGTAGTAGTGCAGCGCCGCCGCCGCCGCGATCACCGGCGGTGTCGAGGCCGGGTCGGGCCTCAGCCTCAGGTCCAGGCGGAACACATAGCCGTCACTGGTCCGGTCGTTGAGGATATTGGTCAGCGACTGGGCGATGCGGTTGACGAAACCCTGGGGCTCGACACCCTCGGCCAGGGGCAGGGCCTCGGGCTCGTAGAAGAGGGTCAGGTCGATGTCCGAGGAATAGTTCAGCTCGAACGCGCCGTACTTGCCCATGGCCAGGCCGAACAGGCCCGGCACGGGGCCTTCCGCCGAGCTCGGATCGCCCTGCAGCCGCCCCCTGGCCCGCTCGACCGCGGCGGCCACGGCTAGGGCGGCGTGGACGCTCAGGTCGGCGAAACCGGTCAGGGCGCCGGTGACCTTGCCCAGGTCCCAGACGCCACCGAGATCGGCCAGGGCGCACAGCAGGTGCAGATCGCCCTTCAGCCGCCGCAACCGGACCTTTGCCTCGTCCAGCTCAGGCGGCGCTGCGACCATGGCCTCCGTCGCCGCCAGGAGTTCCTCCAGACGCGCGTCTGGGGCGGCGTCCAGCAGGCTGCGCAGGCGCTCGGGCGAGGTGCGCGCCAGACGCGCCAGGTAGGGCGAGGCGGCGAACACGGGCTGGAGCGCCGGCCAAGCCTCGTCGAGGCAGTCGCGCCAGCCGGCCGCGTCGGCCGCATCCGCCAAGGCCTCACGTGTGCGCTCGGCCGCCGCGGCGTCAATCACCGGCCCGCAGGGCGAGATCAGGCTCTTGAGGTCAGGCCCTTTCGGCATGGGCCTTAAGTGTCAGGACGCGGCGGGGAAGACCAGGGCCACGCGCAGGCCCGGCCCGGAGTTGTCCACCACGCCGGGACCCTCGTCGAGCTGCAGCCGCCCGCCGTGCGCCTCGGCGACCGCCTGCACCAGCGACAGGCCCAGGCCCGATCCCGACTGGGTGCGGCTGTTTTCCAGGCGCACGAAACGCTGCACCACCCGCTCGCGGTCCTCCTCGGGAACGCCCGGACCGGTATCGGTGACCGAGAACTCGACCTCGCCCGACGAGCGCCGCCGCGCGCGCAGCATCACCGCCCCCCCTGACGGCGTGTACTTCATGGCGTTGTCGATCAGATTGGCCAGGGCCTGGGCCATGAACTCGCGATTTCCTTTCACGAGCAGGCCACGTTGCACTTCCGCCTGGAACTCCAGCCCCTTGTCGTCGGCCGCCGGTTCGTAGAGCTCGGCCATGTCGGCGGCCAGGTCGCCGGCGTCGAACACCTTGGGATCGGGCGCCTCGCCCGCCGCCTGCAGGCGCGAGATCGACAGCACGGTGTTGAAGGTCTTGAGCAGCTCGTCCGCCTCACCCAGCGCGATGCCAAGCGCCGTCTTGGGATCGGCGCGGCCGTCCTCGGCGTCGAGCATGGCGACTTCGAGCCGCGCCCGCATTCGTGTGAGCGGCGATCGCAGGTCGTGGGCGATGGCGTCGCCGGCGTGGCGGATCGAGGCCATGGACTGCTCGAGCTTGTCGAGCATGGTGTTCATGCCGATGGCCAGTTCGTCGAGCTCGTCGCCGGCGCCGCGCACCTGGGCGCGGGCTGACATGTCGCCGTCCTGCACGGCGCCGACCACGCGGTTCACCTCGGCCATGGAGCGCTCGACGTTGTGGCTGATCACCAGCCCGCCCGCGAGCCCCAGCAGAAGCACCACCGCGCCTGCGCCCCACAGCGACATCGAAACGCGCTTGATGTGCGCCTCCGCGTCGCCCAGGTCGACGCCGACGAACAATCGGCTGCCGTCGGCCAACGGCGTCTCCACGCCCCGCGCGCCGCGCTGCACCACCTGGCCGGACTTGTCGGTGTCGGTCAGGGTGAAGCTCTGCCAAGTGGTCTGGCCGTGGAAATTGGTGATCGGGCTGGCCCCGATGTTGCCGGTGATGGTCTTCCCCTGCGCCGAGGCCAGCCGATAGAGGTAGGGCCCCTCACGCAGGGTCCGCTCGACCAGGGCGGAGTTCAGCGCATCCTGGCCGCGCGCATTATAGAGCGAGGTGAGGTCGGTCAGCTCGGTGCGCACCTCCGCATCCGCCCGCCGGCGCGCCTCCGTCGCGGTGGCGACGTAGATGTAGGCCAGGAGCACGCTGGAAACCGCCGCGAACAGCGCCAGGAACAGCAGCGTCAGGCGGAACGGCGTGCGCCGAAAGAGCGAGGGAAGCTTCATTCCCGGCCGAGCTTACGCTTCCAGCCGATACCCCGCGCCGCGGACGGTCTGCAGCATGGGGCGGTCGAAGCCCTTGTCGATCTTCGACCGGAGGCGGGAGATGTGCACGTCGATGACGTTGGTCTGCGGGTCGAAGTGATACTCCCACACCTTCTCGAGCAGCATGGTGCGGGTCACCGACTGGCCGGCGTGGCGCATCAGGAACTCCAGCAGCTGGAACTCGCGCGGCTGCAGGTCGATCTCGGTGCCGGAGCGGTGCACGCGCCGGCCGATCAGGTCCATTTCCAGGTCCCCGACCTTCAAGACCGTCTGCACCGAGCCGGTTTCGCGCCGACGGGCCAGGGCCTCGACGCGAGCCACCAGTTCGGCGAAGGCGTAGGGCTTGACCAGATAGTCGTCGCCGCCGGCCTTCAGCCCGGTGACACGGTCGTTGATCTCGCCCAGGGCCGACAGAAACAGCACCGGCGTCTGGTCGCCCTCGCGCCGCAGGGTCTCGACCATCGACAGGCCGTCGAGTTTGGGCAGCATGCGGTCGACCACATAGACCTCGAATTCGCCGCCCTGTGCCTTCGACAGGCCGTCGGCGCCGTCCGGCGCATGGGTGACTTCGAAGCCGGACTCCGAGAGCCCGCGCACCATGGCGGCGGCGGCCTCCAGGTCATCCTCGACGATCAATACCCGCATCTCACCCCCGAGTGAGGCGCCGGGGCGTCAAGACCGCCCCGGCTTGTCCAGCATCCTGCGTTCCGTCGGACGCCTATTTCTTGGTTTCTTCGAACGGAATCGCCACCGGGATATTCTGCCCGTTGCGCTGCACCAGCAAGAGCACGCTGGGCCGCCCGGCCGACTTCACGCCGTCGACCACCGACTTGAACTCCGCGCCGTTGGTGATCGGCCGGTTGTCGGCGGAGACCACCACGTCCCCGGCCCTCAAGCCGCGGTGCGCGGCCGGCGTCTTGGGCGCCACGCCCAGGATCACCGCGCCCTGGGTCTTGGCGGGCAGGCCGTACTTGTCGCGGTTGGCCTGGTCGATCGGGCCGACCGTCAGGCCGAGCGCCGAGGGGCCGGACACGTCGGGCGTCACCGGCGCCGGCGCCTTGTCCGAGCCGCCGCCGCGCTGCGCCAGCTCGGTTTCACTCGGGCGCACGCCGGATTTCACGTCCAGGTTCAGATGCTTGCCGGAGCGCAGCACCTCAAGGTGCAGCACGTCGCCGGCGCGGGCCATGGCCACGCGACGGGTCAGCTCGGTGTTGTCCTTCACGGGCTGGCCGTTCAGCTTCAGCACCACGTCGCCGACCTTGACGCCGGCCCGGTCCGACGGCCCGCCCGCGGTCACGTCGGTGACATAGGCGCCGTTCTTGTTGGGCAAGCTGAGGCTCTCGGCGATGTCGTCCGACAGGCTGGTGATGGTCACGCCCAGATAGCCGCGCGCCACCTTGCCGCCGGAAATCAGCTGCTTGGAGATCGAGTTGGCGACGTCGGCGGGAATGGCGAAGCCGATGCCCGCGTAAGCGCCGTTGGGCGAATAGATCGCGGTGTTCACCCCGATCACCCGGCCGTAGATGTCGAAGGTCGGGCCGCCCGAGTTGCCCCGGTTGATGGGCGCGTCGATCTGGATGTAGTCGACGTACTGGTCGCCGATGTCGCGCGAGTAGGCCGACACTATGCCGGCGGTCACGGTGCCGCCGAGCGTGAACGGGTTGCCGATAGCGATGACCCAGTCGCCGACGCGCGGCTTGGCCGCGGTTTCGAAGTCCACATAGGGGAACGGCCCGCCCTCGACCTTGACCACGGCCAGGTCGGTGGCCACGTCGCGGCCGATGACCTTGGCCTTCAACTCGCGGTCGTCCTTGAGCTTGACGGTGATCTCGTCCGCGCCCTCGACCACGTGGTTGTTGGTGACGATGTAGCCGTCGGACGAGATGAAGAAGCCGGAGCCGGCGCCGAACTGCTCGGGCGCTTCAGCCTCATCGTCGTCCTTGCCGCCGCCCTGGGCGCCGGGCGCCTGCGGGTTGACGAAGGGGAAGTTCTCGAAGCCCGGCACCTTGCGCAGCTGCTCGGCCTTCACCTTGGAGCGAGTCTCGATCGAGACCACGGCCGGCGACACCCGGTCGACGATGTCGGCGAAGGTGACCGGCGCGCCCGCGGGGGGCGCGACCACCGGCTGGCCGCCGGTCTTGAAGATCTGGGCGCTCTGGCTCACCGGCTGAGCCATGGCCGAAGGGAACTGCAGGCCGGCGCCCGCGAGGGCCGCACAGGCCACGCCCGCGCCCGCGATCGCGCCCATGAAGAATGTCTTGTTGCGCATGTTCGCCAAGTCTTACCTCAGATTGCCGAAACCGGACGCCCGGCCCCGGACCTAAAACGCTTTAGTCTCTCATATAGTGGCATGGAGCCTATCCACGAGAGGTTCAAGTTACACGTGGGTCATCCTCGGCGCCGTCGTGCGACGAGGTCGAGGCCATTTCAGGGCCGTTCGCTGCGGTCAGCGCCCGCAGGCGCGCCTCTTCCTCAGGCGACAGCGCCGCCTCGGCCGGCGTTCGCCGCCGAGCCTGAGCCAGCAACACGCCGACCGCGCCCGCCAGCAGCGCCGCGGGCAGCAGCCAGAGCACCAGGGTCGCGCCCGAGAAGGGCGGCTTGAGCAGGATGAACTCGCCATACCGCGTGGTCAGGAACTGTTTGATCTCTGCGTCGGAACGGCCCGCCGCCACCTGCTCGCGGACGGTGCGGCGCAGGTCGCGGGCGAGATCGGCTTCGGACTCGTCGATGGATTCCGACTGGCAGACCACACAGCGGATCTGGCGAAAAAGCTCGCGCGCGTGCGCCTCCTGGGCAGCATCCGGCAGGCGTTCGGCGGGATCGGAGGCGGCCGCCAGGCACAGGGCCGCCGCACAGGCCAGGATCAAGGCGCGCGCGGCCTTCACGCGCGCGCCTCAGCCGTGACGGGCGCGGCGCGTTGCGCCGCCGCCAGCCTCAAGCGCCGGTCGCTCAGCGACAGCGCCCCGCCGATGGCCATCAGCAGCGGGCCCAGGAAGATCAGCCGCACCCAGGGGTTCCAATAGGCGCGGATCAGCCGCCCCTCGGTCCCGTTCGGCAGCGCGCGCGCGTCGCCGGCCACCACATAGAGGTCATTCAGCCCTTTGAAGCACAGCCCGACCTCGGAGGTCTGCTGGCGATTGACAGGATAGTAGCGGCGCTCCGGCTCGGCCTTGCAGACCGGCGCGCCGTTGGCGCGCGTCACCGAAATCCGGGCCCGCTCGGCCGAATAGTTTGGACCCGCGACGCCGACGACGGAGTCCAGCGTCAGCACATAGGCGCCCAGCCGCAGCGATCCGCCCGGCGCCAGGACCTCGGCCGCCTCAACGCGATAGGCTGTCTCATAGGCCGCGCCCATGACGAACAGGCCGAGGCCCAGGTGCGCCAGGGTCATGCCCCAGGACCCGCGCGGCAGGCCGCCGACGCGCCGCAGGCTTTCGGCCAGGGGCGCCTTGAACAGCCGCACGCGCTGGGCCGCCTCCAGCAGCGCACCCACAGCCACCCAGACGCCCAGTCCCACGCCGATGGCGGCGAAGACCGCGATTGGCGCGTGCAGCGCCAGGGTCAGGATCGCCGCGCCTGCGGCCAGGGCCGCGGCCAGCATCAGCCTCTGCCACACGCCCTTCAGATCGGCTCGCTTCCAGGCCAGGAGCGGCCCGGCCGGAAGCACCAGCAGGGCTGCGCCCATCAGGGGCGCGAAGGTCAGGTTGAAGTAGGGCGGGCCGATCGAGATGGTCTTGTGCAGGGCCTCGAACAGCAGCGGAAACAGGGTGCCGACGAACACCACCGCCGCGGCGACCGCCAGGAAGAGGTTGTTGAGCACCAGGCTCGCCTCGCGGCTGATCGGCGCGAACACGCCGCCCGGCGCCAGGTTGGGGACGCGCCAGGCGAACAGGCCAAACCCGGCGCCGGCCGCCGCCAGCATGATCCCGACCAGGATCACCCCACGCGTCGGATCTACGGCGAAGGCGTGCACCGAGGTCAGGATGCCCGAGCGCACCAGGAAGGCGCCCAGCATGGAGAAGCTGAAGGCCAGCAGCGCCAGGAACACCGTCCAGCCGGGCAAGGCTCCGCGCTTCTCGGTCACGACGGCCGAATGCAGCAGGGCGGCCGAAGCCAGCCACGGCATGAAGCTGGCGTTCTCCACCGGGTCCCAGGCCCACCAGCCGCCCCAGCCCAGTTCGTAGTAGGCCCAAAAGGCGCCCAGCGTGATGCCGACGGTCAGCAGCGACCAGGCCGCCAGAGTCCAGGGCCTGACCCAGCGGGCCCAGGCGGCGTCGATCCGCCCCTCGATCAGGGCCGCAACCGCCAGCGAGAACGGCACCGACAGGCCCACATAGCCTGCGTAGAGGAATGGCGGATGCAGTGCGAGCGCGGGGTCCTGCAGCAGGGGATTGAGCGAACGCCCTTCAACCGGCGGCGTCGGCAGCCTGAGGAAGGCGTTCGATGCGAACACGGCAAAGCCGATGAACAGCACGCCGAGCACGCCCTGGCTGGCTACCGTCAGGCTCTTCAGGTTGCGCGGCAGACGCTCGCCGAACAGGGCGACGGCGGCGCCGTACCCGGTCAGGGCCAGGCACCAGAGCAGCAGCGAGCCCTCATGCCCGCCCCAGACGCCGGCGATCTTGTAGATCAGCGGCTTGTCGGTGTGGGAGTTGTTGGCGACGTAGGCGATGGAGAAGTCCGAGCTCACGAAAGCCGCCGTGAGGGCCAGGAACGCAGCGGCAACGGCCAGGAAGGCGGCCAGGGCTGCGCCCTCGCCTGCGCGCCGGAAGGCCTGAGCACCGGTGACGCGCCCGGCGGCCGAGAGCACGGCCTGGGCCAGGGAGAAG
The DNA here is from genome assembly GCA_018241995.1 of Pseudomonadota bacterium. GTDB lineage: Bacteria > Pseudomonadota > Alphaproteobacteria > Caulobacterales > Caulobacteraceae > JAFECT01. Next base: position 292,981 of record JAFECT010000003.1, on the reverse strand, counting down.
ACCAGGGCCAGGACCAGCGAAAAGGCGCCGAGCTCTGCGGTCATGCGGCCGGTCGCGGGGTCTGCGCCTGATCCGCGCCCTGACCCTCGCCGCGCTTCCACTCGCCCCTGGCCTTGAGCGCGCGGGCCACCTCGGGCGGCATGTAGCGTTCGTCGTGCTTGGCCAAAACCTGGCTGGCGCGGAACACGCCCGCGTTGTCGAAGGCGCCTTGGGTGACCACCCCCTGCCCCTCACGGAACAGGTCAGGCAGGTCGCCGCGATAGGTCACCGGGATCGCCACCTGCCGATCGGTGACCTTGAAGCTGACCGAGCCGTCGGCCGCACGCGCCACGCTGCCCGCCTCGACCAGGCCGCCGATACGCACCACCCGCCCGATCGGGGCTTTGCTGTGGGCTTCCGACGGGCCGTAGAAGAATACCACCCCATCGCCCATGGCATAGAGCGACAGGCCCACGGCCGCGGCCAGGATCGGCGCCGCGGCGGCGATGATGGTTAGGCGTCTGCGGGCTTTGCGGGATTTGGGCAGCCAGGCCATGGCCGGATCGGGAACTCGGTGCGGTGAAGTCGGCGCGACCATAGCTCCTGCGGCCCGAAGCGCCAGTGGCTAGTCGCCGCGCCGATCAAAGAAGTGGGCAAAAAGAAACGGCGGCCCTTTCGGGCCGCCGCCTTAGTTCAAGTCCGTAGTTCCAGTCTTGGCGTTCGATCAGAAGTCGGCGGTGATGCCGATGAAGATCGTGCGGCCGAGGGCGTCGTACACCTGCGGGAAGGTGTTGCCGTTGCCGAAGGGCGGCGACGACAGGCCCAGGTTCGAGGAGTCGAGGATCGGCGGCGTCTTGTCGAAGACGTTGTTCACGCCCGCGCGCAGCTGCATGCCGTCCTTGAAGTTCCAGGTGCCCGACAGGTCGAAGTAGTTGTAGGCCGCGATCTTGTGGTTGACCATGTTCGGCCCGCCCACGGTCGCCGTGGACTCGCCGATGTAGCGCCAGTCGGCCGAGAGAGCCATGTGCCACGGGGTCGTCCAGGTCGTACGCAGCTTGTGACGCCACTTCGGAGTCGGGGTGCCGCACTGCGGGCCGAACTTCTCGGCGCAATGAACCACCGGGGCGGTCGGAGACGCCTGGGTGTCCAGGGTCTTCGTATAGGTGCCCACCAGGTTGAAGTGCAGGCCGCCCATGTCGCCCATGCCCCAATCCGAAAGATTGGTGCGGTAGTTCATCTCGAGGTCCGTGCCCTTGGTGGCCAGGAAGCCGGCGTTCACGTTGCCCGCGGCCACGAAGCCCGCCGGACCGCCGAAGATGACGCCGGTGGTCGGAGCGCGGTGCACGCGGTTACAGAACAGCGGGTTACCGGTGCTAACGCAGCTCGCCAGGGTGGTGGCGGCGGACAGCGGGCCGATGGCGCCCTTCACGTCGATGTCGAAGTAGTCGACGGTGGCGCTGAAGCCCTTGATGAAGGTCGGGGTGAACACGACGCCGAAGGACTTGGTGTCGGATTCTTCCGGCTTTAGGCTCGGGTTGCCGCCGAACAGGCCGTTACACTGCGCGGCCGGGCACTGGATGATCGAGCCGTACTGACCGGCCGTGACGCCCATGTTCTGACAGGCCGCCAGCGAAGCGGTCGGCGCGCCGCCGGCGCAGGGGTCCTGACCACCGAACAGGCCCACCGCTTGCGGGGTGAACAGTTCGCTGATGTTCGGAGCCCGCACGGCGCGCTGGAAGCTGCCGCGGAAGCGCACATCGTCCATCAGCTGCCAGTCGCCCGACACCTTGTAGGAATTGATGTGGCCCGAGGACGAGTAGTCCGAGGTCCGGTAGCCGGCTTCCAGGGACAGTTCCTTGAACATCGGCATGTCCTGGATCACCGGGACGCGCAGTTCGCCGAAGATTTCCTTCACGTCATAGCTGCCGTGGGTCGACGGGGTCGGGCCGCCCGAGCCGGCAAGGTCGCCGGTGCCGAACTCGACGTCGGTGCGGTAGTCCAGCGCTTCACGACGATATTCGGCGCCGAGAGCCACGCCCACGCCGTCCTTGGCCCACGGCGACTTCATGCCGTACTTGCCCAGGTCGCCGGAGACCGAGCCCGACACGATCTGCTCGCTGACCGAACCTTCCTTGAAGCCCGGGGTGTCGAGGTAGTTGACCGCCGCCTGGGTGATGCCGCCCAGCTTGAAGATGTTCCAGGGCACGCAGGCAGGGTCGGAACCGTCGACGACCGACTTACAGGTCGGGGTGCCGGCCACGTTCACCACCTGCAGCGCCCGCTGGATCTTCACCTTCGAGAGGTCGTGCAGGTAGTTCTCGGAGTAGACGGTCGTGCCGTACTGACCGAAGATGTCGTAGGTCCAGGCGTCGGCGAAATCGCCCTTGGCGCCCAGGACGAAGCGGTAGCTGTCGTGACGCAGGTCGTCCTGACGGGGTCCGCCTTCAACGTTACGACGGCCGATGAACATCGGGCTGTTCTGCGTGCCGCCGAGGCCCTGAGACGTACACCACTGGGTGACTTCCGCAGCCGAGAGCAGCGGGTTGTCGCAGTTCACGTTGAAGATGGAGCCGAAGAAGGCGCCGGACGGCGCGATCTGGGCGACGGTGTGGTCGTCCATGAACATGAAGGACGAGTAGGCGTCCAGCCACGGCTTCACCTGATAGTGGGCGAAGGCGCCGGCGGTGTAGCGCTCGTCAGGGCGCTGGAAGTAGTTGTACGGCGCGAAGTTGAAGGAGTTCGCGGCCGAGGTGTAGGGCGACAGGTTGCCCGAAGAGTCCGCGATGGTCTTGGACGGCTGCTTGGCCAGGGTCACGGCCGTGAAGCGGCCCGGGAACGAGGTCGAGGAGCCCGCGCAGATCAGCGGGTTGTTGTTGACCGCGGAGAACGAGCAGCTTGAGAAGTCGCGCTTGTTCTCGGTGACGGCCTGGGTGTTCCGGTAGCCGGCATAGGCGGTCACGTTGCCCTTGCCGTCCGGCGAAGAGGCGCCCAGCACGGCCGTGAAGTCCCAGGTCGCGCCGTCGGTGACGTTCGAACCCGGCAGGGCGAAGCCGTGAGCCTTGTTGGCCGCTTGCGACGCGCTGTCGTCGTTGTTGTGCTGATAGAAGCCGTACTGCGAGTCGATCCGGAGACCCTCGAAGTCCTTCTTCATGATGAAGTTGACGACGCCGGAGATGGCGTCCGAGCCGTACACGGCCGAGGCGCCGCCGGTGACCAGTTCCACGCGGTCGATCAGGGTCGCCGGGATCTGGTTCAGGTCGGCCACGGGCAGGGCCGGGTCGCCCGGCATCAGACGCTTGCCGTCGATCAGCACCAGGGTGCGGCGGGTGCCGAGACCACGCAGGTCGACGGTGGCCGTACCGGTCGAGCCGTTCGAGACGCTCGAGCCATAGGTGGCGAACACCTGCGGCAGGCTGTTGACCAGGTTTTCAGCGTTGGTCGTGCCCTGCAGCTTCACTTCCTGGTCGTTGATGACCGAAAGCGGGCTGGTCGAAGTCAGGCCGGGCTGCGGGATACGCGAGCCGGTGATCACGACTTCCTTGACCTGGGCGGGCTCATCCGCCGCAAAGGCCGGAACGGCGGACAACGCCATCATCGCGGCGCCGCCGATCATCGTCGAGGCCAACAGGCGCTCGCGAATCGTTTGCTTATTCAACTTCATTCCTCCTGAGCCCCGGCTTCGACGAGGACGAAGTCCCCCCGCGTCGCGCCATAGCCACGTGACTCCGCAGGCGGTGCGCCCTCGGATGCGGCCACGTTATGGACACGCTTGGAAAGTGGTCAACGAAACGTACCTAGTTTTAGCTCGCTCACTTTTGCATTGTCGCAATATAGACACAGTGTATTTGCAGCAATTTGAGTATCGATTTAGCTGAACTTAGTTTTTGAACGCGTTCAATGAACACATTTAATTTCCCGGTCTCTGGCGTTAAGGTCGTTAATTCCTGCGGTTTTTCAGTTTCGGCACGCCATCGGCGCACGGAGGCGAACCCGTTCGCTGATCGTCCTCAACAGGCCGTCGACCGGGCTCAAGCCCTGAGACGGCGAATTCGACGCCGCGGTGAGGCGCGCGCTGCGCGCCCGAAGCGCGGATGATCCCGCGCGGCGAATCAGGAATTCGAGTTCGATCGCCCCTACCCGCGCCCAAAAAGAAAGCGGCGGCCCTTTCGGGCCGCCGCCGTAGTCTGAAGTCCGTCTGGAGCTTCGATCAGAAGTCGGCGGTGATGCCGATGAAGAAGGTCCGGCCCAGAGCATCGTACACCTGCGGGAAGGTGTTGCCGTTGCCGAAGGGCGGCGACGACAGACCGAAGTTCGAGGAGTCGATGATCGGCGGCGCCTTGTCGAACAGGTTGTTCACGCCCGCGCGCAGCTGCATGCCGTCCTTGAAGTTCCAGGTGCCCGACAGGTCGAAGTAGTTGAACGACTTGATCGAGGCGTCCGGGAAGTTCGGCAGACAGGGGCCACCGAAGCCGGCCGAGGCCGGCGTACAGATGTCCGCCTTCGACGAACCGATGTAGCGCCAGTCCACCGACAGGGCCATGTGCCACGGCGTGGTCCAGGTCGTGCGGAACTTGTGACGCCATTTCGGGGTCGGGGTGCCGCAGGTCGCGCCGAACAGGCCGACGCAGTCCTGGATCGCCGAGCCCGGCAGCTGCTGGGTGGCCAGGGTCTTCGTATAGGTCCCCACCAGGTTGAAGTGCAGGCCGCCCAGGTCACCCATGCCCCAATCCGAGAAATTGGTGCGGTAGTTGACTTCGACGTCGAAGCCCTTGGTCTTTTCGAAGCCGGCGTTGACGTTGGTCGCCGTCACGAAGCCGGCGGTGGCGCCAGTGCCGAACAGGACGCCCGTCGTGGCCGCACGGTGCACGAAGCCGCAGAAGGTCGTGTTGCCGCCGGTGCAGAGGGCCACGGCCGTCGCCGGGTTCAGCGGACCCACCAGGCCATCCACTTGGATGTCGAAGTAGTCGACGGTGGCGCTGAAGCCCTTGATGAAGGTCGGAGTGAACACGACGCCGTACGAGCGGGTGTCGGATTCTTCCGGCTTCAGGCCGGGGTTGCCGCCGAACAGCGCGTTACACTGAGCGGCCGGGCACTGGATGATCGAGCCGTACTGGCCGGCCGTGACACCCATGTTCTGACAGGCCGCCAGCGAAGCCGTCGGCGCGCCGCCGGCGCAGGGGTCCTGGCCGCCGAACAGGCCCAGGGCCTGCGGAGTGAACAGTTCCGAGATGTTCGGAGCCCGCACGGCGCGCTGGAAGCTGCCGCGGAAGCGCAGATCATCGACAACCTGCCAGTCGCCCGACACCTTGTAGGAGTTGACGTGGCCCGAGGACGAGTAGTCCGAGGTCCGGTAACCGCCTTCGAGCGCCAGGTCCTTGGCGAAGGGCGCGTCCTGCACGATCGGCACGCGGATTTCACCGAAGATTTCCTTCACGGAGAAGGAACCGTGGGTCGACGGGGTCGGGCCGCCTTGGCCGGCCAGGTCGCCCGACTGGAATTCCGCGTCGGTGCGGTAGTCCAGGGCTTCACGACGATATTCGGCGCCGAGAGCCACGCCCACGCCGTCCTTGGCCCACGGCGACTTCATGCCGTACTTGCCCAGGTCGCCGGAGATCGAGGCGTTGACGATCTGCTCGGTGGTGGAGCCTTCCTTGAAGCCCGGGGTGTCGAGATAGGCGACCGCCGCCGGGGTCACGCCGTTGGCGCGGAAGACGTTGTAGGGCACGCAGTTCGGGTCGGAACCGTCGACCACCGACTTACAGGTCGGGGTGCCGGCCACGTTCACGACTTCCAGCGCGCGGCCGATCTTCACGATCGACAGGTCGTGCAGGTAGTTCTCGGAGTAAACCGTCGTGCCGTACTGGCCGTAGATGTCGTAGGTCCAGGCGTCGGCGAAGTCACCCTTGGCGCCCAGGACGAGGCGATAGCTGTCGTGACGCAGGTCGTCCTGACGCGGACCGCCTTCAACGTTACGACGGCCGATGAACATCTGGGTGTCCTGCGTGCCGCCACGGCCCTGGGCCGTACAGAACTGAGCCACTTCCGCCGCCGACAGGAGGGGGTTGTCGCAGTTCACGTTGACGGTCGTGCCGTAGAAGATGCCCGACGGAGCGATCTGGGCGACGGTGTGGTCGTCCATGAACATGAAGGACGAGTAGACGTCCATCCACGGGCGCACCTGATAGTGGGCGAAGGCGCCGGCGGTGTAGCGCTCGTCAGGACGCTGGAAGTAGTTGTACGGCGCGAAGTTGAACGCATTCGCGGCGCCGCTGTACGGCGACAGGTTGCCCGAGTTGTCGACGGTCTTCGACGGCTGCTTGGCCAGGACCACGCCGGTGAAGCGACCCGGGAACGAGGTCGAGGAGCCCGCGCAGACGTGTGGGTTGTTGTTGAAGGTCGCAACCGAGCAGGCCGAGTAGTCGCGCTTGTTCTCGGTCACCGCCTGGGTGTTCCGGTAGCCGGCGTAGGCAGTGACGTTACCCTTGCCGTCCGGCGAAGAGGCGCCCAGCACGGCCGTGAAGTCCCAGGTCGCGCCGTCGGTCACATTGCCCGAGGGCACCGGGAAGCTGTGAGCCTTGTTGATGGCCTGCGACTGCGCGTCGTCGTTGTTGTGCTGGTAGAAGCCGTACTGCGAGTCGATCCGGAGACCCTCGAAGTCCTTCTTCATGATGAAGTTGACGACGCCGGAGATGGCGTCCGAGCCGTACACGGCCGAGGCGCCGCCGGTGACCAGTTCCACGCGGTCGATCAGGGTCGCCGGGATCTGGTTCAGGTCGGCCACGGGCAGGGCCGGGTCGCCCGGCATCAGGCGCTTGCCGTCGATCAGCACCAGGGTGCGCTTGGTGCCCAGGCCGCGCAGGTTGACGGTGGCCGTACCGGTCGAGCCGTTCGACACTTCCGAACCGTAGGAGGCGAACACCTGCGGCAGGCTGTTGACCAGGTTCTCGGCGTTGGTCGTGCCCTGCAGCTTCACTTCCTGGTCGTTGATGACCGAAAGCGGGCTGGTCGAAGTCAGGCCGGGCTGCGGGATGCGCGAGCCGGTGATCACGACTTCCTTGACCTGAGCGGGCTGGTCGTCGGCCGCGAAGGCCGGCGCCGCGGTGAACGCCGCCAGGGCGGCGCCGCCGATCATCGTCGAGGCCAACAGGCGCTCGCGAATCGTTTGCTTATTCAACTTCATTCCTCCTGAGCCCCGGCGCAGCGTGTGGATCACGCCGTCGCCGCATTTTGGCCGATCGAGACTTGCCGGACGGATTCGCCCCCCAGCGTGCCCGGACCCTAGGAAGAGCGGATGAATGCGGTCAATGAACAATTTCATTTAGCGAACAGGTTCATCAAATCTGTCACCTTCAGGACACAACGTTGTTCATCTTGGTTGCATGTATGCAATCGCTGCATGTGTGAAGCCGCTTTCGGCCGGCCCGCGCCCGCGACATGCTCATCGCGAACGCGTGAAAATTTAACGGTTTCAGCCCTCTTCGCGCGAAGTGAAAGGCCCGCGGCGGCGCTCTCGGCTCTTCCGCCATGAATCGGCCACGTCCAGGCTCACCGTACCGGCTCAGAATCTCTCCGGTCGGCCACGAGCGGGCCGGCGGCAAAGGAACTCCGGGTAATCGAACGGGAATTCATTTCCGCAAGGCGACGCCTTTACCTCCGTGCGCCCTCGCGGCCGGGCGATCCAACTTACCGGACAAGATCAACATGACCCTCCGCTTCAACTCACGCCGTCGCGGCGAACGGCGTGCGAAAGCATTTGCCCAAACACCGCGCGTCTTCTTCAATGGGCGCACCCGTCGGGGACAGGCAGGCGAAGCTCGGCGCGCATCGCAGGATGCGCGGGGTGGTCGCGGGCCGCTCCGCTAGCCGCGTAAGGAAGTCCCGATGCCCCGCCCCTCCCTGTTCCGGCGCGCCGCGGCGCTGACCACGGTCGCCGCCGTCTCCGCCGCCTTGATCGCGCCCTTCGCTCCCGCCCTGGCGCGCCAGGCGGAAGCGACCGCGGCGGTGGTCAAGGAGCTGATGGCCTGCCGCCAGGTCTCTTCCGACGCCGAGCGGCTGGCCTGCTACGACAAGGCCGTCGGCGCGCTCGACCAGGCCCAGAAGTCCGGCGCCGTGGTCGTGGTCGACCGCGAGCAGATCAAGGAAGCCAAGAAGGACGCCTTCGGCTTCAACCTGCCCAGCTTCGGGAAGCTGTTCGACCGCAACGGCGAGAAGACCGAGCAAGTCAACGAGATCGAACTGGTGGTCGACCACGCCACGCGCAACGCCGGCGGCAAGTGGGTCATCACCATGGAGGGCGGCCAGGTCTGGCGCCAGATCGACACCAACGAGCTGTTCAAGGCCCCGCACAAGGGTTCCAAGGCCGTGGTCAAGCGCGGCGCGATCGGCAGCTTCTCGATGAAGATCGACGGCGACCTCGCGTTCAAGGTCCACCGGGACGAATAGCGCCGATGCCCGCCCAGTTCCGTAAGGTGACCGACGACTTCTGGGTCGCCGGCCAGATCGACGTCGAGGACGTGCGCCGCGCGGCCGAACAGGGGATCCGCCTGATCGTCAACAATCGGCCTGACGGCGAGGGTCCGGGTCAGACGCCCGGGGCCGAGATCGAGGCCGCGGCCAAGGCGCTGGGTCTGGCCTATGTCACCTCGCCCGTGCGCGGGCGGCCATCGCCGGAACAGGCGCTGGAGGTTCACGACGCCATCGCGAATGCGGACGGCCCTGCCCTGGCCTATTGCCTGTCGGGCATGCGCTCGATCGTGCTGTGGGCCTATGGCGAGGCCATGGCCGGCGCTCGCGGGCGCGAAGAACTTGTGGGCCTAGCCAGGAACGCCGGCTACGACCTCAGTATGGTGCTCTAGCGGGTGATCGCCACGCGCGCGCCCATGGGATCGGGCAGGGCTTCGGGGGTGCAGCTCGCCAGGACCAGTTGCGCCAGCATGAGACAGAAGAAGGTCGCGGTGACCATCTGAAGCCGTTTTGAAACGAAAAGCGCCGCGGTGATCGCCATCTTGCCCTCGAGAACCTGGTTTACGAGACGTAAACGCAAGCTTCGGGCCGCCGTGCGGAGACACGCCTGATGGCCGTTCAGATCCCCTACGTCCGCTGGTTCGAGGTCGCCTATGGCGTGGCCGAACAGGTCTCGCCCCTGATCCGCCGCGTGACGGCCCACAACCCGGGCCCGTTCACCTACACCGGCACTGGGGCCTACATCGTGGGCAAGGGCGAGGTGGCGGTCATCGACCCCGGCCCGCGCCTGGACGCCCATCTGGACGCGCTGATGCGTGCGTTGGACGGCGAGCGTGTCACCCACATCCTGGTCACCCACACCCACCTCGACCACTCCCCGCTAGCCCACCCCCTGGCCGAACGGACCGGCGCCAGGATCTGGGCCGCGCAGCCGCCCGCACCCAGCCACACCGCCGAAGTCGCGACCGAGGAAGGCCTGGATGAGATGTTCCGGCCGGACGTGATCCTTGAGGGCGGCGAGCGGATCGAGGGGAAGGGCTGGACCTTCGAGGCGCTGGCCACGCCGGGCCATGCGTCGAACCACATGGCCTTTGCCCTGCTGGAAGAGAACGCCCTGTTCTCCGGCGATCACGTGATGGGCTGGTCGACCACCGTGGTCTCGCCGCCGGACGGCGACATGGGCGCCTACTACGCCAGCCTGGACGCGGTCAGGGCCCGAGGCTTCTCCACCCTCTGGCCGACTCACGGCCCGCCCGTCACCGACCCCGAGCCGTTCCTGGACGCCTATCGCGAGCACCGGCTGGACCGGGAGCGGCAGATTCTCGACCGCCTGGCCGCGGGCGACCGCACCATCGCCGAGATGGTGCCGACAATCTACGCAGCGGTCGACAGGCGTCTGTGGCCAGCGGCCTCGCACTCGATGCTGGCGCACCTGATCGACATGACGCGGCGGGGGATCGTGGCGACCGAGGCGGGGCCGCCCGCGATCGACAGCCGCTATCTGCTCAGGGCCTGAACGATCGCCGTGACCAGCCGGCAGTTGCCGCCATGGTCGTTGGCCAGTGAGCGGCTCGTCGCGCGCACATCGGTCCGGCCCGGGCGGATGCGCACGGCCACATCGTCCTGCTGGGCGTACCACAGCCCCTCGCGCACGCCCTCCACGCGGAACGGCGCGGAGCCGGTGATCTGAACGCCGAGCTTCTGCAGGGCCGCTGAGGCCTTGTCCGCGTCGACACCGTGCGAAATGGGCTTCGCGCCCGGGCAGGTGCGCGCGTTGACCTCCGCCACCCTTTGACCGGCCCAGGGCGCGCCGGCGCCGGCGGGAACGCGCGGGTCTGCCTCGACGGGATTGGCTGCATGCGAGGCCTCGCGGTCCGCGATCAGGCCCTTGGAGAACATCACCGGGTCGGACCAGTCGGTGGAGACGTCATGCACCGGCGGCTGCCCCGCCGACCGCGCCCGGAAAAGCCCGATGGCGCCGAGCGTCGCCGCGGAAGCCACGAGGCCCAGCGCGATGGCCGGTCCCGCCCGCTTCAGTTCAGAGACCGACAACGCCAGGGCCAGACCGCCCAGGGCTACTCCCGCGATGGCGCCCCACCAGCCGACTTGCAGCCCCATCACGCCCTGACCGACCGCATAGTCCACCGCGTGGAAGCGGGTCAGGATCATGCCGATCAGGGCGATCAGCGGCGCGCCCAATCCGACCAGCAGCGCCAGATTGCGGATCAGCGGCTTCACGTCTCGGCCGGCTCCGGCGCCGGCCAGCGATAGTCCTTGAACTGCTCGCGCAGGACCTTCTTGTCGATCTTCCCCGTAGCCCCCAGCGGGATGTCGTCGACGAAGACCACGTCGTCCGGCGTCCACCACTTGGCGATCTTGCCCTTCAGGAAGTCGAGCATTTCATCCTTGGTCAGGGTCTCCCCCGGCCTGGTCTTGATGATCAGCAGCGGACGCTCATCCCACTTGGGATGATGGATGCCGATCACGGCCGCCAGCTCGACCTTGGGGTGGCCCATGGCGATGTTCTCGACGTCGATGGAGGAGATCCATTCGCCGCCCGACTTGATCACATCCTTGGCCCGGTCGGTGATCTGCATGATGCCGTTGGGATCGATGGTGGCGACGTCGCCGGTGTCGAAGAACCCCTCGGAATCGAGGATGTTTCCGCCGTCGCCGCGGAAGTAGGCCTTGGCGATGGCCAAGCCTCGGATCATCAGCCGCCCCTGGGTCTTGCCGTCGTGCGGCAAACGGTTGCCCGCGTCGTCGCAGAGCTTCAGCTCCACGCCGACCGGCGCGCGCCCCTGCTTCAGGCGGGTCGGCAGCTGCTGCTCGAACGGCAGGGCGGCGACCTCGGGCGTGAGGGTGCCGGTGGTGCCGAGCGGCGATGTCTCGGTCATGCCCCAGGCGTGGACCACGTCGACGCCGTAGTCGTTCCAGAAGGTGCGGATGATCGATTCCGGGCAGGCCGATCCGCCGATGGTCACGCGCTTCAAGGTCGATAGCTTCAGCCGCCCCGCTTGAAGGTGCGCCAGCAGCATCTGCCAGACCGTCGGCACGGCGGCCGAATAGGTGACCTTCTCGCTCTCGAGCAGTTCGTAGATCGAGGCCCCGTCGAGCTTGGGACCGGGCAGCACCAGCTTGGCCCCCACCGCCGGCGCGCCGAAGGTCACCCCCCAGGCGTTGGCGTGGAACATCGGCACCACCGGCAGGATGGTGTCGCGCACCGAGGTGGCCAGCACATCCGCCTGCAGCCCGATCAGCATGTGCAGGAAGTTTGAGCGGTGCGAGTACAGCACCCCCTTCGGATTGCCGGTGGTGCCGGAGGTGTAGCAGAGGCCACAGGCCGTGTTCTCGTCGAAGCCGCCCCAGGCGCATTCGCCCGACTGCTCACGCACCACCCGCTCGTAGCAGTCCGCCCGCGGCAGGCGGGTCTGGGGCATGTTCCAGTCGTCGGTCAGCACGATGACGCGCTCGACGCCCTTGCACTGGCTCATGATGCCTTCGAGCATCGGCACGAAGGTGAGGTCGACGAAGATCACCTTGTCGCCCGCGTGGTTGATGATCCAGGCCAGCTGGTCCGGATGCAGGCGCGGATTGAGCGTGTGGCAGACCGCTCCGATACCCATGATGCCGTACCAGCACTCGAGGTGCCGGTGGGTGTTCCAGGCGAGTGTGGCGACCCGGTCGCCGAGCTTCACCCCCCAGCCCTTGAGCGCGTTGGAGACACGCTTGGCCCGGTCGTGGATCTCCGCGTAGGTGCTGCGCACGATCGGGCCTTCGACCGTGCGCGTCACCACCTCGCGATGGCCGTGCCAGGTCTTGGCATGGTCCAGGATCTTGTCGACCGTCAGGGGCCAATCCTGCATCAGGCCGAGCATCACGCGTCCTCCCTTACGCCCTCCCCAGGACGTCTCGCACAAACCCTAAAGGTCGAGGGCCTGAGGGGCAACGCATCGCCCGTCTACGGTGAAGTGGTCGGTGCGGATCTGCGAGGGTCACGGCGCGGAACGCGTGTCGCGACTCCCCGGCTTCGCCCTGCCAAATCTATCTCTCGAGCTCAAGGGTGGCCCAACAGGCGCACGCGACGGCGGCAATGAGATAGATCAAGGCCAGCGCAGCGGCCAACATAGCATAAGTTAAGACTTGTCCGAGGTCCCGGGGTCCTCCATGCTTTTCAGGGGCACGGGATTCAGAAGTAATCGTGGCGATTGCAGCACGATACAGCTGAGTGGTGGGGTTGGATGACGACAGACGAAGCGCCGGAGGAGCGCTCGGATCGAAAACGGCGTGATGTGCTGGCCGCGGCGCGGCGACGGTTCATGGTTGAGGGCTACGCCTCGACCGGCATGGAGCAGGTGGCGCGCGACGCCTCGGTCTCCACCGCGACCCTCTACAGCTACTTTCCCAGCAAGGCGGACCTGTTCCAGCACGTCATCGAGGACGCGGCGGGCTCCTTCTCCCGCCTGATCACCGAGACCGCCACCGTGCGGGGAGATTCCGGCGCGCAATTGCGCGCTTTCGCCTACGCCTACGCCAACTTCATGGCCGATCCGCTGGCGCGCTCGGTGTTCCGGCTGGTGGCGGCCGAGCGGCGGCGGTTCGAGCCGGTGGCGCGGCATTTCTTCGAACGCGGCCGCTCCGATTTCGGCGGCACCCTGATCTCCATCCTGGGGCGCCTGCGCAGTGAAGGCCGGGTGGAGATCGACAAGCTGTCCTGGGCGGCGGGCCAGCTGATGGGCATGATCGAGCACCCGACCTTCCTGGTGCCCCTGGTCACCGGCGACGAGCACAAGGCGGAACGGCCCATCGAGGACATCTGCGACGAGGCGGTCAGGACCTTCCTGGCGCGCTACGGTGCCGCCAAGTCCCGGGAGCTATGGGAAGAGTCGGGCGCGATCCCACTGAGCGGCGACGGAGTCTCGGCGGAACTGTAGCCGGTCGTGCAGACGGAACGGCCGGTCGCGCCAGAACTCCATCTGCAACGGCTTGACCCGATAGCCCGACCACTGCGGTGGCCGCGCGACCTTGCCCAGGCCGAACTTCAGCCCGTACTCGGCGATCCGCTTTTCCAGCGCGAAGCGGCCCTCCATCGGCCGTGACTGCTCCGAAGCCCAGGCCCCGATCTGGCTGTCTCGCGCGCGGCTGTCGAAATAGGCGTCCGCCTCCGCCGCGCTGACCGGCTCGACCGGACCTCGCACCCGCACCTGCCGGCGCAGCGACTTCCAATGGAACAGCAGGGCGGCCCGAGGATTGGCCAGGAGTTGGCGGCCCTTGTCGCTCTCGGTGTTGGTGAAGAACACGAAGCCGTTCGGGTCCACGCCCTTCAGCAGCACCATGCGCACGTCCGGCAGGCCGTCCGCATCGGCCGTGGCCAGCGCCATCGCGTTCGGATCGTTAGGCTCGGAGGCCTTCGCCTCGGCGAACCAGGCCTCGAACAGGCGAAACGGCTCGTCCGCGGCGAAGATGGCCTCGTCGGCATTGGCGTCGTGCGCCTTGGCGTAGTCGTCGCCGCTGGGGCTGGGCGGAATCAGGTCCTGGCGCTTCATCCGCCCAAGATAGTCGGTTCAGGGGCGCGTTTAACCCCGCGTTGAGATCGGCTGGGCAAAGGGTTGCGGGATGTCCTTCAACGGCTCCCGATCCGAGACCGCGCGCGGCGCCATGACCACGGGCGAAGCCTATCGCCTGTTGGGCGTGAGCGCGCACGCCGCGCCGGACCAGGTCAAGGCCGCCTTCAAGGCCGCGGTGAAGGCCGCGCGCCCGGACGGCGAGGCTGGGGACGAGGAACTCTTCCGCCGGGTGATCGAGGCCTATCGCCTACTGCAGAAGCTGCAGGAACTGCGCGCCCTGGCCGCGCCGCTGAAGGCCTCCGTCGAAACGCCCGTCCGGGAAACGCCTGCGCGCGGTGCGCCGCCGCCGGTGCTCGAGATCAGCATCGCCGAGGCCATGACCGGCCTGGCGCGCGCCCTGCGCCTGCCCGACGGGTCGAGCGCGCCGGTGCGCCTCCCCGCGGGCCTGCGCAACGACGAGAAGGTGCGGCTGAAGGGCCGAGGGCCGGAGGGCGCCGACCTCTATCTGCGCGTCCGCATCGCCGCCGAGCCCAACCGCGCCGTAGTCGGCGACGATCTCTATCTGACCGTCGCGGTCGAGCCACGCGCCCTAACCGAGGGCGGCCGCGTCGAGATCGAGACCCCCACCGGGATCAAGTCCGCCTGGATTCCCAAGGCCTTCCCGCAGGACGGCCGCCTGCGGCTGAGGGGCGAGGGCCTGCCGGCGCGCGGCGCGCTGAGGGCCGGCGACCTCTACGTGCGCCCCACGCCCGCCGAGGCCCGGCCTGCCGAAGGCGCCCGCGCCCGGCTCGGCCGCTTCGCCCGCGCCTGGACCGACGGGGCGCGAACCGCCGAGGGCCTTTGAGCCCCGGATTTGTGACCACGCCCGGCTTCGGCTAAGCCCGCGTCATGTCGCACAACAGCATCGGCCACCTGTTCCGCGTCACCACCTGGGGCGAAAGCCACGGGCCGGCGATCGGCTGCGTCGTCGACGGGTGCCCGCCGGGGATCGCCCTGACCGAAGCCGACCTCCAGGTCTGGCTCGAAAAGCGCAAGCCGGGCCAGAGCCGCTTCGTGACCCAGCGCCGCGAGCCGGACACGGCGAAGATCCTGTCCGGGGTCTTCGAGGGCGTCACCACCGGCACGCCCATCTCGGTGATGATCGAGAACGAGGACCAGCGCTCCAAGGACTATGGCGACATCGCCGAGCGCTTCCGGCCTGGTCATGCCGACTATGCCTATTTCGCCAAGTACGGCGTGCGCGACTATCGCGGCGGCGGCCGGTCCTCGGCCCGCGAGACCGCCTGCCGGGTGGCTGCCGGCGCCATTGCCCGCAAGGTGCTGGGCGAGGCCATCGCGATCCGCGCCGCGGTGGTGCAGATCGGCCCACACCGCATCGACCGCTCGCGGTTCGACTGGTCCGAGACCGAGAACAACCCCTTCTGGGCTCCCGACGCCGCCATCGTGCCGGTCTGGGAGCAGTTCCTGGACGAGACCCGCAAGGCCGGCTCCTCCACGGGGGCGGTAGTCGAGGTGGAGGCCCAGGGCGTGCCGCCCGGCTGGGGCGCGCCGATCTACGGCAAGCTCGATGCGGAGCTGGCCGGCGCCCTGATGTCGATCAACGCGGTCAAGGGCGTGGAGATCGGCGCAGGCTTCGAGGCCGCCCAGCTGTCCGGCGAAGACAACGCCGACGAGATGCGGATGGGCCCCGACGGGCCCGAATTCCTGTCCAATCGCGCCGGCGGCGTCCTCGGCGGCATCTCCACCGGCCAGCCGGTCGTCGCGCGCCTGGCCTTCAAGCCCACCTCCTCGATCCTGACCCCGCGCAAATCCATCGATCGGGCCGGAAACGAGATCGAGGTCATGACCAAGGGTCGCCACGACCCCTGCGTCGGCATCCGTGGGGCGCCGGTGGCAGAGGCCATGATGGCCTGCGTCCTCGCCGACGCCTACCTGCGCCACCGCGCCCAGACCGGCGGCGGAGCTTTCCAGCCTGGACGCGACAGCCGAAGCTGAAGCGGGCGATCCGCCGCAGAGGAAGTTCAGACTTTTCGGCTAAGCTCGGCCGCGTTCAGTTTCCGGAGCTTCTCGCCATGACCCGTCCGTCCAAGACGCTCGCGCTCGCCGTCCTCGCGCTCAGCGCCTTCGCCCTGCAGGGCTGTCTGGCGACCGCGGTCGTCGGCACGGCGGTGGGGGTGGCGGGCACAGCAGCCAAGGTCAGCGTCGAAACCACCGCGGCCACGGTGAAGGCTGGCGCGGCCGTCACCGGCGCTGTGGCCGGCGCCGTCACCGGCGGGGGCAAGAAGAAGAACTGAGGTTGGGCCGCCTCAGCCTTGCTCTCTTATCGCCGCACCCACAGCCTGCCCGAGATCACGCCGCAGGAACTTGGCGTCGCCCTGGCTGTCCGGATGCAGGCGGCTGGTCAGGCTGATCACCCAGGACCGGGACGCCGGATCGATCCAGACCATGGTCCCGGTATAGCCGGTGTGGCCGAACGAGGAGGCGCTGAACGCCTTGTCGTAGCCCGAGGAATAGCCTGAGGACACGTCCCAGCCCAACGCGCGTTTGACCCCGCCCGGCAGGACGTTGGGGCCAGTCATCAGGGCGACCGTTTCCGGCCTCAGCACCCGCACCCCGTCCAAGGCGCCGCCGTTCAGCAGCATGCGCGCGTAGCGCTCGAGGTCCGCCGCGGAGGAGAACAGGCCGGCGTGCCCCGCGACGCCGCCCATGCGCCGCGCGGTCGGGTCGTGCACCTCGCCCAGCAGGATCCGCCCCTCGAACCGCGCCGTCGGCACGACGCGCTGCAGGATCGCGCCGGATGGCCGGAACAGAGTGTCGCGCATGCGCAGGGGCGCGAACAGGCGCCGCGCGGCGAACGCGTCGACCCCGAGCCCGCTGACCCGGCGCAACAGCTCGGCCAGGACGATGAAATTGATGTCGCTGTAGACGAAGGCCTCGCCGGGCGGCCGTACCGGCTGGGAGGCCGCGGCCAGGGCCAGGCCTTCAGCCTCTCCGCTCCAGGGCGCCGTCAGATCGAGGTCCGGCGCCAGGCCCGAAACATGCGTCATCAGCTGGCGCACGGTGATGGCGCCCTTGCCGCCGGCCCCAAACGCCGGCCACCAGCGCGCAGCGGGCTCGTCGAGGCTCAAGGCTCCGTCCTCGATCAACGCCATCACCGACGGTGTGGTGGCGACCACCTTGGTCAGGGAGGCGAAGTCGAACACGGCGGCCGTGTCCAACGGTGCGCGAACGGGCTCGACAGATTTCAGGCCATAGGCGCGCTCGAACACGCGGCGACCACCCTGCCCGATCGACACCACTGCGCCGGGCACATGGCCGGCCGCGATCTCACGCTCGACGATCGGCTGAACCAGCCCGTTCCAGCCGCGCGAGGGGCGCAGCAAGCCGCGGCCGCCCGCGCAGCTGCTCAGCGTCAGCGCACCGGCGACCCCCAGGACTGCACGTCGATTGGGAAAGGTCATGCGCCGACCCTACCGGGGCGCGGGCGCGGGGCAATATCCGATGGCTTTAGGTTCTAGAGCTGCAGCGTACAGCTCTCGCCGATGGTCGGGCGCGACAGCACGATCCGGCTGAGGCCTGGGAACCCCGGCTTCAGCCGCTCGGCGAAGTAGAGACAGAGGTTTTCCAGGGTCGGACGCTCCAGCCCGGGCTTGTCGTTGAGCAGACCGTGATCGAGTTCGTGCGCCACCGCCTTCAGCGCCTGGTCCAGCTGGCCCAGGTCGGCGACCCAGCCCTCTTCGCCCGCGGGGCCGCGCACGCTGGCCTCCACCTTGAACGAGTGGCCGTGCAGATTGCGGTAGCGATGGTCCGCGGGCCCCTGCTGCAAATGGTGAGCGGCGTCGAAGGTCGCGGCCTTCGTGATCTCGAATACAGGTGCGGTCATGGATGGGTCTGGGGCGCCGCCGCTTCAGGCTACGCCGATGTACTTGTGAGTTTGGACGCTTAAACGCCACTGGGGGCGCTCAAGGCAATAGGCGATGGCGGCGTGGGTGTTGGCGGCCTGGTCGGGGCCGTCCATGGGCTGCAGGTAGAAGCGCTCGAAATCCAGGTCTTCGAAGCGCGCCGGATCGAGGCCGGCCTGCGGGAACACCAACTTGAGCTCCTGCCCAGAGGTCTGGGCGAGCGCCGCGTCCGCCTTGGGGCTTATGCAGATCCAGTCGAGGCCTTCGGGCGCCTTCAGGGTTCCGTTGCTCTCCACCGCGATCTCGAAGCCCTTGGCGTGCAGCGCGTCGATCAGGGCTGTGTCCAGTTGCAGCATCGGCTCCCCGCCGGTGCAGACCACCAGCCGCGGCTGGCCCGCCGCACCACGCCACTGCGCCTCGACGGCTTCGGTCAAGGCCTCGGGCGTATCGAACTTGCCGCCGCCGGGGCCGTCGACGCCCACGAAATCCGTATCGCAGAAGGTGCAGACCGCCGTGGCCCGATCCTGCTCGCGCCCGCTCCACAGGTTGCAGCCGGCGAAGCGCAGGAACACCGCCGCACGGCCCGCCTGGCCGCCCTCGCCCTGCACCGTCAGATAGATTTCCTTGACGCCGTAGGTCATGCCGCGCCCGCCCATTCGGCGTGGCCCTTGGCGCGCAGCTCGCACGCGGGGCAGCTCCCGCAGCCATAGCCCCACGTGTGCCGCTCGCCGCGGTCGCCGAGGTAGCAGGTGTGGGTATCCTCTTCGACCAGTTCGACCAGCGCCTCGCCGCCGATCTTTTGGGTCAGGGCCCAGGTCTCAGCCTTGGTGAGGCGCATCAGCGGCGTCTCGATGACGAAATCGCGCGCCATACCCAGCCTTAGCGCCTGCTGCATCGCGTCCAGCGTATCGCGGCGACAGTCGGGATAGCCGGAGAAGTCGGTCTCGCACATGCCGCCGATCAGGACCTCGATGCCCCGCCGGTCGGCCAGGGCCGCCGCATAGGTCAGGAACACCAGGTTACGGCCCGGCACGAACGTCGAGGGCAGGCCGCGCGCGTCCATCTCGATGGCCCGCTCGCGCGTCAGGGCCGAATCCGCCACCGCGCCGAAGCCCCTGATATCGACACTGTGGTCCTCGCCCAGCCGCGCCTGCGCCTCCGGCAGCACCTCTGGCAGGCGCTCGCGCACCGTCAGGCGCGCCTTCAGCTCCACCGCATGCCGCTGGCCATAGTCGAACCCGACCGTCTCCACCCGCTCGTAGCGTTGCAGCGCCCAGGCCAGGCAGACGGCGGAGTCCTGGCCGCCGGAGAACAGCACGAGCGCCGAAGGTTTCAGGTCGGAAGTCACGGTCTGTGAAAGCTCGAAAAGGCGGCAGGACGAACGCGGCTGAGCGCCATATAGGAAAATCAGCCTCGTAGCGAACCCCAACAGCGCCGAAGGGCGGCTATGACCCACGTCGTGATGCTCTACACCACCTGGCCGGATGCGGAGACGGCCGAACGGGCCTCAGCCGAAGCCGTAGCCCAGCGCCTGGCCGCCTGCGCCAACATCCTGGGGCCCATGCGCTCGATCTACCGCTGGAACGGCGCGGTCGAGCAGGCAGCCGAAATGCCGGTCCTGTTCAAGACCACCGCCGCCCAAGCCGAGGCGCTCAGCGCCTTCCTGGCCGGCCGTCATCCCTATGAGACCCCCGCGATCCTGGCGTTCGAAGCGCGGATGAACGGCTCGCACCCGCCTTTCCTGAAATGGGTCACAGCGGAAGTCGGTAACCCTGATCCGGACGGGATCGTCTGATCGCACGAGCAATCGCGAACAAATTCCGCCAAGCCGCGGATACGTCCCGTTTTTGTCGAACGCGCTTAACCACTTTGAAAAGGTGTTGGCCTCATATGCTCCGGTAATTGGAGTTGCTCACGGCCGATGCCGACCATTGCAAGCTTGACCGAGCGCATGGCCCCGCTCACGCCCGACACCACGGGCGTGCAGGCCTTCAAGCGCTTCGCCGCCGAGCCTGACGCGCTGCTGCTGGCCGTCATCGAGGACGGCCGGCCGATCGGCGTGGTCGAGCGCGACGCTTTCCTTGTCAAATTCGCCGGCTTCAACGGCCACGCGCTCTACGGCCATCGCCCCGTGACCTTGATGATGGACTCCGACCCCGTGGTGGTCGAGGCCTCCGTCGATATCTCCACCTTCTGCGACTCCATGCTGACGGGCCGGGCCTCGAGCCTGACGCGCGGCTTCGTGGTGACTGAAAAGGGCCGCTACGTCGGCGTTTCCACCGTTCTGGCCCTGCTGCAGGCCACCTCCACCGCCGCCCGCGCCAAGACCGACGAACTCAGCGACACCGTGCGCCAGCTTGGCGACGTCCAGACCCAGGCCAAGACCTCCGCCAAGGCCAAGAGCCAGTTCCTGGCGGTCATGAGCCACGAGATTCGCACGCCGATGAACGGCGTGCTGGCGGTCGCGGAGCTGCTGCAACGCCAGCCGCTGGGCCCCGACGCCCAGGCCTATGTCCAGACCATCATCGACTCGTCGGAGACCCTGCTGCGGGTGCTCGCCGACGCCGTCGATCACACCCGCGCCGAAGCCGGGGAGCTGGAAATCCGCCCGCAGGCGGCCTTCGCCCGCGAGCTTATGGACGATATCCAGGCCACCTGGACGCCCCGCGCGGCGCAGGACGGCGTGTCCCTGCTGGTCTCCTACGACGGAGACCCCGACCTGGCCGCAGAATACGACGCCGGCCGTTTCAAGCAGGTGTTCAACAACCTGATCAGCGCCGCCTTGCGCTTCGCCCGCAACGGCGTGGTCGAGGCCAAGCTGAAGACCAGCGTCGAGCGCGACCAGATCCGCTTCGAGGCCAGCGTCCGCGACAACGGCCACATGCTGACCGCCGACCAGCTGGCCACCGTATTCGACCCTCACGTGAGCGACGGCCGGCCGGCCGACTCCGGGCTCGGCCTGTCGATCTGCCGCCAGGTGGTCGAGGCCATGGGCGGCCGGATCCGCGCCGAAAGCAACGCCGGCAAGGGGGTGACCTTCACCTTCGAGCTGACCGCGCCGCGCGCCTATCTCGACCGTCCGGGCGAGTCCAACGTGTCGGAGCTGGCCGAGCTGCAGCTGCAGGCCCAGCCGCACATCCTGATCGTCGACGACAACGCCACCAACCGCGTGGTCGCCCAGGCGCTTTGTGAGATGTTCGGCTGCACCTCCGAATGCGCCGAGGACGGGGTCGAGGCCGTGGAGGCGGTGCAGAGCCGCCGCTTCGACCTGGTCCTGATGGACATCAAGATGCCGCGCATGGACGGGGTCCAGGCCACCAAGGCCATCCGCAAGCTGAAAGGCGTGGAGAAGGACGTGCCGATCATCGCCCTGACCGCCAATGCGGACCCGGACGACGCCAAGAGCTATCTGTCGATCGGCATGTCGGCCGTGGTCGAGAAGCCGATCAAGCCTGAGCGTCTGCGCGCGGCGATGAACACCGCCCTGGGCGCCGACGCCGAGGTCGAGGCCGAAGGCGTTGTTGATCTGGCCGGCCACCGGGCCGCGGGCTAAACCCAGACCCTGGAAGACCTAAGGCGTATTCGCCGGTGTCACCACCGCCTGGGCCTCGTCCAGCTGGCTCATGATGGTGATCTTCTGCCAGATCTTGCGACCCAAGTTGGTCGCCAAGGCCTCCACATCGTTGACCGCCGCCACGATCTCCGGATCGCGGGTGTATTCCGAATAGAGCGCCGCCAGCTTGCCGATCAGAGCCAGCATCTCGGCGCAGTATTCGAGATAGCGGGTCAGCTGGAACTGGGTCATCTCGCGCATCGGCGAGGTCGAGGTGCGCGGTCCGTGCGACAGCACCACCGTCGGATCCTTGGTCAGCTGGTGCATGTCCACCACGTGGGCGAACGAGCGCAGTTCGTGCAGATTCTTCAGGGCGCGAGACCGCTTCAGCCGCTGCTCCAGCCCCAGCAGGAACCAGATCGCCGCGCCGGCCAGCACCAGCAGGTTCACGCCCGCGTCCAGCCCTTGGGCGATAGCGGCCAGGTCCGGCGCGATCTTGAACCTGGCCCAGGGAATCTGGCTCACCGCGGAGGCCTGAACCGCCACCACAGCCAGCAGCACGAGCGCCACGCCGAACCGCAGGAACAGGGCGGGCTGGGCGATGCGCCGGGCTCTGGCGTTGATGGTGCGCGCCGTATCGACCAGGTCGGCGCAGACTGCGCCCAGGCCCGCGCTCGGGAACCGCTCCGCGATACGCGCGTGCAGCTTCTCCAGCGTTTCGATCACCTTGCCGGCTTCAAGGCCCCTGCGCATGCACGCCTCCCCCTGCGGTCAAGCTTAGCAGAGATCGCGTGGCGGTTCAGTCGTCGGCTTCCTCGTCATAGCCGACCAGCTCCAGCGCCCGCGCGGGAAAGCCTTCCAGCTCCGCCCAGCGCAGCAGGCCCTCCTCGCGCCCGTGAGTGATCCATAGCTCGCCCGGCGCGACATCGCGCACCGTCTGGGTCAGCTCATCCCAATCAGCGTGGTCGGAGATCACCAGCGGCAGTTCCACCCCGCGCTGGCGGGCCCGGGCCCTGACGCCCATCCACCCGGAAGCAAAGGCCACCAGGGGATCGGCGAAGCGCCGCGCCCAGCGGTCGCTGGTGGCCGACGGCGGCGCCAGCACGATCTCGCCGGCGAGGTTCGCCTTGCCGCTCTCCCCCGCATGTTCGATCGGCCCCAGGTCGATGCCGAACCGCTCGTAGAGGGCGTTCAGGCGCAGCAGGGCGCCGTGGACATGGATCGTCCGCTCATAGCCCGCCTCGCGCAGCAACCGGATCAGCCGCTGCGCCTTGCCCAGCGCATAGACGCCCACGAGATGCGTGCGCTCCGGGAACTGCTTGCGGGAGCGCAGCAGCCGCGCCGCCTCGCCCGCGTCGTCAGGGTGGCGGAACACCGGCAGGCCGAAGGTGGCCTCGGAGATGAACACCTCGCACGCGACCGGCTCGAACGGCGGACAGGTCGGATCACGCCGGCGCTTGTAGTCCCCGGACACCACCATGGTCAGGCCCTGATGGCGCACCACCGCCTGGGCCGAGCCCAGCACATGGCCGGCGGGGACCAGGGTCACCTCCACGCCGTTGCGCTGCACCGCCTCGCCGTAGGCCAGGGCCTGGGTCGAACCGGCGAAGTCCGCGCCATAGCGCTCGGCCATGATCGCCAGGGTCTCCGGCGTGGCCAGCACAGTGCCGTGGCCGGCCCGGGCGTGGTCGGCGTGGCCGTGAGTGATCACCGCGCGCGCCACCGGCCGAACCGGATCGACGTAGAAGTCGCCAGGCGCGCAATAGAGCCCGTCAGGCTTGGGGCAGAGCAGCTTTTCGGGTCGGATGGCGGCCAAGGGCGTCCTCGCGTCTCGATCCCAATATAGGCGCCGCTTGTCCGCTTGGGTTCCCGTTCTATAAGCGCGCCATGGTCTCGACCGAACTGATGAACATCCTGCCCCAGCTTGCCTCGGGCGCGCCGCACACCCACGCGCTCGGGTTTTCCCTGGTGGGCGTGGAGGGCGACGTGGTGACCTTGAAATGCCCCTACCGCGAGGAACTGGTCGGCGACCCGGATACCGGCGTCCTGGCCGGGGGCGTGGTGACCACCCTGCTCGACCATGTCTGCGGCATGGCGGTCTGGGCGGCGCTGGACCGGTTCACCTCCATCGCCACGCTCGACCTGCGCATCGACTACATGCGCCCGGCCAAGCCGGGCCTCGACCTGAAGGCGCGCGCCCGCTGCTACAAGCTGACCCGCTCGGTCGCCTTTGTCCGCGCCTGGGCCTACGACGAGGACCCGGACGACCCCGTGGCCGCCGCCCAGGCCGCCTTCGTCCTGGACTCCGACGGCGGCCGCAAGCCCGGCGCCAATCTCAAGCGCGGGAAGGCCAAGGCATGAGCGCCGCATCCAAACTCGCCTTCGATATCCAGGCCCTGCCCTATGCCCGCTGGCTCGGCGTTCAGGTCGAGCTGGCCGGCGACGAGATGACCGGCGTCCTGCCCTTCTCCCAGCACCTGGTCGGCAACCCCCTGCTGCCCGCCCTGCACGGCGGGGTGCTGGGCGCCTTCATGGAGATGACAGCGATGGCGCAGCTGGCGCTGTCCGAACGGCGCGAGCGCCTGCCCAAGCCCATCGGCGTGACGGTCGAATATCTGCGCTCCGGACGCCCGGTAACCACCTACGCCCGCGCCCGGGTCAAGAAGGTCGGCCGCCGCATCGCCAATGTCGAGGTCGAGGCCTGGCAGGACCAGCGCGCATCTCCGATCGCGACCCTTCACGCCCATTTTCTTCTGGGTGGTCTCGAAAGTGGTGCAGAGAAGACACTCTAAGAGCTTGCGACATGTTGGCGCGCGGATGGGTTGTGAAGGCGCTCCGCGCCCGTCCGCAAGCGTACAAAAACTTGTATTTCCTCGGAATTTCCCTGCCAGACCGGCAAGTAAAGCGCTTCCTGCCAAGCTCTTGAAACATGGTTAACGCAAGGTTAGACCCTTTGCGTACGGTAAAGGCCGTGTTAACTACGAACTCCCGTTATGGGGTACAGGTGGGTATTCAAATGACGAAGCAAGAATCCGCGCAGCGGGTCGCCGACAAGCTGTTTGCGACCGAGCGCGCCGTTGACGACGCGATGATCCAGGCCGCCCAACTGATCGAGGCTATGGTTTCGGGCCGTCGCGAAATGGAACTCTCGAGCACCGTGGGCGAAGTCGCGCAGAGCCGTGCGGCGGAAGCCATTGGAGCCCTGGCGGAGGCCCGCCGTTCGGTGATGGCCACGCACGCCGCCCTGGCGCACCTGCGCAAGGATCTAGGCCTGACCACCGCCATCGGCGACGACAGCGGCAAGCCCACCCAGGCGAACAGCGACCTGCGCGCGGTCTCCTGACTAAAATTTCACGATAGGGTCGCTTGCGGGTGATCCATCGGCACGGCAGTTTCGCCCCCGAGGCTTTCCTCGGGGGCGATTCCTTTTGCCGCAATCGATCTACGGGCAAATCCTGTTCGCGTTTATCGTCGGCGCTTGCCTGTTGGCGTTCTGGAAAGGCGAAACGCCGGAACGGCGCACCGGCGCGCTATTGCTCGTCAGCACCATCCTCGCCTTTGCTGTCCAGCATCAGGCCGATGCAAGCATCAAGCCCTATCTCGTCTTCGCCGTTGAGCTGTTTTCCTTTGTCGGCCTGGGCCTGATCGCCTGGACCTCTTCGAAAACTTGGCCGATCTGGGCCGCCTCTTTCCAGACGATCTCGCTATCAGTCGTGATCGCCCGGATGGCGGGGCTGCACATCATGGCTTCGGCCTACGTCACCGCCGTGAATCTGGCCGCCTATGGCCTGATCGGCTCGTTGATTGTCGGCACGGTGATCGTCTGGCGCGAGCGCGAAGCGCTGAAATCCTTCCAGACGCCGGGCTGATCAGCCCACCGTCTCCAAATCCCCCGCCAAGGCCTGATCGATCAGGGCCAGCGTCCGGTCCAGACCGAACACCGCCGCGAACGAGCCGAAGCGCGGACCCTGGCTCTGGCCCAGCAGCACTTCGTACAGCGCCTGGAACCAGGCCCTGAGCGGCTCGAAGCCGTGGGTCTTGCCGACCTCATAGACCTCGTTCTGGATCAGCTCCGCGTCCTGGCATCCGGCCGGAAGCGCGCGCAGCTTGGCCGCCAGGTCCTCGATCGCCGCCCGCTCCTGCGCCGTCGGGGCACGGAAGCGCTTGTTCGGCCGGACGAAGTCCTCGTAGTAGTTCAAGGCGTAGCCCGCCAGGCGGTCCAGCAGGGGCTCGCTCTCGGGCGTCGCGCCGGGCAGATAGCGCGACAGGAACCCCCACAGAATCTCTTTGGATGAGGCGTTCGCCGCCGAGACCAGGTTCAGCATCAGGCCGAACGTCACCGGCGAGCCCTTCGCGGGCGGGCGCGAGGAGTGCACGTGCCAGACCGGGTTCTCGATCTGCTGCGCCGTCTCCTGGCGCGCGAAGGCGTCCAGCTGCTGCAGATATTCGTCCGTGGCCCGGGGGATCACGTCGAAATAGAGCTTCTTGGCCGACTTGGGCGACTGGAAATTGTAGTAGGCAAGGCTCTCGGGCGCGCCGTAGCGCAGCCACTCCTCCATGGTGAGGCCGTTGCCCTTGGTCTTGGAGATCTTCTGGCCCTGCTCGTCGAGGAAGAGCTCGTAGTTAAAGCCTTCCGGCGGCTCGCCGCCCAGCACGCGGCAGATGCGCGAGGAGACCTTGACCGAGTCGATCAGGTCCTTGCCGGCCATCTCGTAGTCGACGCCCAGCGCGGCCCAACGCATGGCCCAGTCGGGCTTCCACTGCATCTTGACCGCGCCGCCGGTCACCGGGACCTCGACCTTCGAACCGTCCTCGTCCTCGAACACGATGGTCCCGCGCGAGACGTGGCGCTCCAAGGTCGGGACCTGCAGCACCCGCCCGGTGGTCGGGCTGATCGGCAGGAAGCAGGAATAGGTCGCCCGCCGCTCCGGTCCGAGGGTCGGCAGCATCACCGCCTGGATGTCGTCGAACCGTTCCAGCGCCTTCAGCAGGGTCTCGTCGAAGCGCCCGCCGCGATAGCAGTCGGTCGAGGACACGAACTCGTAGTCGAAGCCGAATTCGTCGAGGAAGGCGCGCAGGCGCGCGTTGTTGTGCTGGCCGAAGCTTGCATGCTCGCCGAACGGGTCGCGCACCACGGTCAGCGGCTTGCCGAGGTCCTCCTCAAGCAGCTCCGGGTTGGGCACGTTGCCGGGGACCTTCCGCAGACCGTCCATGTCGTCGGAGAAGCAGACCAGCCGCGTCGGCCAATGGTCGTCGGTCAGCGCGCGAAAGGCGGCGCGGACCATGGTGGTGCGCATCACCTCGCCGAACGTGCCTATGTGCGGCAGGCCCGAGGGCCCATAGCCCGTCTCGAACACCACGGCCCTGCCCAGGTGCGGGAAGGTGCCCAGCGCCTCGTCCGCCTTGCCCGCGGCGATCAGGCTCGCGGCCAGATCGCGCTCGCTGTCGGCAAGGCGCAGCTTGAGCAGGCGGGCCAGCAGATTGCGGGCCTGTTCGAACGGCCAGGCGCGGCCGTCGCGGGCGAGGTGGGAAAGTCCTTGGAACATCGGCAGGGGCTTAAGGGCGGGGGCCTTGCGGGTCAACGGCCCGGCTTCGGCGCCGGCCGTTTGAGGTGCTCCTGCCGCCCGACTGCGTAGGCCTCGGCCAGGCGCTCGATGAACGCGGGCGTCAGGTCGCCCTCCCCGTTCAGCCGGAACTCATGCAGATGGTTGCGGGGCGAGAAGGTCGTGACCTTCCTGAACATTGGCCCGTCGTGCCGTTCGGCCAGCACGAGGTGGCCGTCGATCCAGCCTTGCTTCGGGGTCAGCTGGGCGAAGGACATGCGCACATGAAAGGCGATGCGCGTCTTCTGCGACAGCACCGTCACCGGCCCCAGCGTCCGCACCCGCTCCACGAAGGTGTCGAACAGGCGTCGGATTTCCGGCGGCTTGCCACGGAAGTGGTGCTCCAGCTCGCTGTCCGGTCCCGCGCAGGTGTGGGTCTGGTTGCGGTTGGCGAAATCGCGGCCGCAGTCGGGGCAAATCCACAGGGGCGTCTGGCTCATAGGCCGAGGCTAAGGCGAAAGCGTACGGTTCGGAACACTCAGGCTTCCCTTTACGCTCGCGTCAAGTTACAAGCGGCTCCATGGCCCCAGGCGACTCTCGGACCTATTCCATCCGCCAGCTCTGCCGCGAGTTCGGCGTGACGGCGCGCGCCTTGCGCTTCTACGAAGACAAGGGCCTGCTCTCCCCCGACCGGCGCGGCCAGACCCGCGTGTTCAGCCATTCCGACTGGGCCCGGCTGAAGCTGATCGTGCAGGGCAAGCAGGTCGGCTTTTCGTTGGTGGAGATTCGCGAGCTTCTCGATCTCTACGACCACAAGGACAACAACGCCCAGCAACTGGCCGTGTCGCTCGGCAAGTTCCGCGCCCAGATCGAGACCCTGGAGCGCCAGCGCGAGGCCGTCGACCTGGCCATCGAGAACCTGCAGAAGAGCTGCCACTGGATCGAGAAGCGGCTGAAGACCTTCCGGCCCGACCTGTTGCCCAACGCCGAGGACTATCATGCCTCGCTGAGCGCCGGCCTCGACACCGCCGGCCAGACCCACGCGCACGCGCCCATGCAGGCGCAGCCGACCTCCATCAAACCCCTACGCTCCAGGAGCTGACATGCCCTACCAGGCGCCGCTGCGCGATTTCTCGTTCCTGCTCGGGGACGTGATCGACATCGACCGGTACTCCAACGTGCCGGGCTTTGCAGACGCCTCCTTCGATCTGGTGCAGCAGGTGCTGGAGGAAGGCGCCCGCTTTGCCGAAGGCGTGATCGCCCCGATCAACCGGACGGGCGACCAGGAAGGCTGCAAGTGGAACCCCGACAACACGGTGGTCACGCCGAAGGGCTGGAAGGAAGCCTACCACCAGATGGTCGAGGCGGGCTGGAACGCCCTGAGTTCCGACCCTGAGTACGGCGGCCAGGGCATGCCGGCGGTGGTGTCGATGGCCTTCGGCCAGATGACCGCGGCGGCGTCCGCGGCGTTTTCGATGTATCCGGGCCTGACCCACGGGGTCTATTCGGCGCTGCACGCCAACGGCTCGGACGAGCAGAAGGCCAAGTACCTGCCCAAGCTGGTCTCCGGCGAGTGGGGCGGGACCATGAACCTGACCGAGCCCCAATGCGGCACCGACCTCGGCCTGATCCGCACCAAGGCCGTGCCCCAGGCCGACGGCTCCTATCGCATCACCGGGCAGAAGATCTGGATCAGCTCTGGCGAGCACGACTTCACCGACAACATCATCCACCTGGTCCTGGCCCGCATCGAGGGCGCGCCCGCCGGCGTGAAGGGCATCAGCCTGTTCGTGGTGCCGAAGTTCCTGGTCAATCCAGACGGCACGCTCGGAGAGCGCAACAACGCAAAATGCGCGGGCCTGGAGCACAAGATGGGCATCCACGGCAACGCCACCGCCGTGATGGTCTACGAGGACGCCAAGGGCTGGCTAGTGGGCCAGGAGAACCAGGGCCTGCGCGGCATGTTCGTGATGATGAACGAGGCGCGCCTGGGCACCGGCCTGCAGGGCCTGTCGATCGGCACGGCCGCCTACCAGGCCGCCGTCGAGTTCGCCAAGGACCGGCTGCAAGGCCGCTCGCTCACCGGGCCGAAGAACCCCGACGGCCCCGCCGACCCGATCATCGTGCACCCCGACGTGCGGCGCATGCTGATGGACTCCAAGGCCCTGATCGAGGGGGGCCGGGCGTTCGTGCTGTGGACCGCCCTGCACGCCGACCTGCAGCGTTCGCCGGACGAGGCGGTGCGGACCAAGGCCGAGGACTACATGGGCCTCTTGACCCCCGTCCTGAAGGCCTACCTCACCGACCGCGGCTTCCACGTGGCGTCCCTGGCCATGCAGGTGCATGGCGGCTCCGGCTACACCGAGCACTTCCCCGCCTCGCAGTACCTGCGCGACGCCCGCATCACCATGATCTACGAGGGCGCCAACGGCATCCAGGCGCTGGACCTGGTTGGCCGCAAGCTCGCGGCGAACGGCGGGCGCGCGATCATGAGCTTCTTCGGCGAGATCGACGGCTTCGTGGCCGAGAACGGCTCGGACGAAGCGATCAAGCCCTTCGTCGAGGCCCTGGCCGCCACCAAGGCCAAGCTGCAGGACGGCACGTTCTGGCTGATGCAGAACGGGGTGCAGAACCCCGACAACGCCGGCGCGGCCTCCACCGACTATCTGACCCTCTTCGGCCTGACCTGTCTGGCCTACATGTGGGCGATGATGGCCAAGGCCGCGCAGGCCAAGGTCGCGGCCGGCGACGCCGATCCGTTCTATGCCGAGAAGCTGACCACCGCCCGCTACTTCGTCGAGCGCGTCCTGCCCGACGCCGACGCGCATCTCGCCAAGATGAAGACCGGCTCCGCCACCATGATGGCGCTCAGCGCGGAGGCGTTCTGATCCATGTCGGCGCTGAACGTCAAAGCCCCCGCCTTCCTCGAAGACGAAGAGCTGACCATCTTCGCCGACGCCGTCGACCGCTTCCTCGACGAGCATTGCGGTCCCGAAGAACAGGCCAAGTGGCGCCAGAACCAGACCGTGCCGCGCGACCTGTGGCTCAAGGCCGGGGAAGCGGGCTTGTGCGGCCTGACCGTGCCTGAGGAATACGGCGGCGCGGGCGGCGACTACCGCCACGAGGTCGTCCTGATGCGGCGCATGGGCCTGAAGGGCGCCGACAACTGGGGCATCTCGCTGCACAACGCCATCGTGGCCCCCTACGTGGTCCACTACGGAACGGAAGAGCAGAAGCAGCGCGTCCTGCCCAAGCTCTGCACCGGCGAGTACGTCGGCGCCATCGCCATGACCGAACCGGGCGCAGGCTCGGACCTGCAGGGGGTGCGGACCACGGCCCGCAAGGATGGCGACCACTACGTCATCAACGGCTCCAAGACCTTCATCACCAACGGCGCCGCCGCCAACATGATCATCGTGGTGGCCAAGACCGACCCGACCCAGGGCGCCAAGGGCACCTCCCTGTTCATCGTCGAGACCGACGGGCTGGAGGGCTTCGAGCGCGGCCGCAACCTGCACAAGATCGGGGCCGAGGGTAACGACACCTCCGAACTGTTCTTCAACGACGTGCGCGTGCCGGCCTCGAACCTGATCTCGGGCGTGGAGGGCATGGGCTTCGTGCAGCTGATGCAGCAGCTGCCGCAGGAGCGCCTCAACATCGCCGTCCAGGGCATCGCCGCCGCCGAGCGCGGCCTCGCCGTCACCCTCGACTACGTCAAGTCGCGCAAGGCCTTCGGCAAGACAGTGATGGAGTTCCAGAACACTCAGTTCAAGCTCGCCGAGGTCAAGACCAAGCTGACGGTGGCCACGGTGTTCGTGGACTATTGCATCGGCCAGCACCTGGAAGGGCAGCTCGATCCAGCCACCGCCTCCATGGCCAAATACTGGTGCACCGACATCCAGGGCGAGACCCTGGACGAATGCCTGCAGCTGCACGGCGGCTACGGCTTCATGGCCGAATATCCGATCGCCCAGCTCTACAAGGACGCCCGGGTGCAGCGAATCTACGGCGGCACCAACGAGATCATGAAGGTGCTGATCTCGCGCACCCTATGAGGCGATTACATACCGAAACTCTCGCTTTGCGAGAAAAGTCGGCCTGAGGGCCGCTTCCTTCACCCCGTGTTAGTCGCCTCGCGCGTAGGCTGACCGGAATAAGGGGTGTCCAGCCTGCGCAAAAGCGGGCGGAACGGAGAAGCGTCCGGCCATGAAGGCTGAATTGTCACGATCGAGCGGCCTCGTCGCCGCCGTGCGCATGCGCCGTAGCCAACTGCTGCAGCGCTCGGTCATGGCCTGCTTGGTGGCGGTGGTGGCCAGCCAAGTGCTGACGACCGGCATCGCCGGGGTCTGGATCGTCACCTACCTCCTGGCCCAGCTACCGGAATTGTGGGCGTTCGACCCTCTGGCGACCGGCAAGGCCGACCACCAGCCGGCCTGGCGCAACGCCCTGGGCTTCGCGTCAATCATGCTGAACGCCAGCGCCTTCGGGGCCCTGTCCATCCCGCTGTGGCTCTTGGGTGGCGCGTTCGGGGGGGCCTGCGCCTCGCTGCTCAACTGCGCGGCCCTGATTAATGTCGTGGTCGGCACCCCCGGATCGCGCGGCGCGGCCATCTGCGCCATGCTGCCCCAGGCCGTCTATCTCGCCCTGACCCCCTGGTTCATGGCCTATTTCGGCGCGCCTGGCAGCTATCAGCTGGCCGCAGGCCTGGGCTGCATGGGTTTCGCCGGCTACGCCCTGGCGCTGTGGCGAATGCAGGAAAACTCGCGCCAGGTTGAGAAGGCCGCGCTTGAGCGCGCCGACCAGCGCCTGAAGGAAGCCGAGGCCGCCACCGCGGCCAAGTCCGTCTATGTCGCCATGATCGGCCACGAGCTGCGCACGCCCATCGGCGCCATGATGGCCGGCGCGGTGGAGCTGGAGCGGTCGGCCAAGGGTTCGTCGCTGCGCCCCCACGCCACCCTGATCGCCGACGCAGGGCGCATGATGAAGACCCTGCTCGACGATGTGCTGGACCACGCCAAGCTCGAAGCCGGT
Organism: Pseudomonadota bacterium; assembly: GCA_018241995.1. Taxonomy (GTDB): domain Bacteria; phylum Pseudomonadota; class Alphaproteobacteria; order Caulobacterales; family Caulobacteraceae; genus JAFECT01. Next base: position 260,943 of record JAFECT010000003.1, on the reverse strand, counting down.
CGCATGACCATCGAGACCGTGCCGTTCGACCTGCGCGGCATGGTCGCCCAGACCGCGCGTTTCTGGCAGTCGGAGGCGCGCAAGAAGGGCCTGCGCCTGCGCGTCGAAGGCTCCGCCGGCCTGCCGCACTGGGTGGAAGGCGATCCGACGCGCATCCGCCAGATCCTGAACAACCTGATCTCCAACGCAGTGAAGTTCACCGACAAGGGCTCCGTCTCGCTGATGATCTCGGCCTGGGCCGCCGAGGACGACAGCTGCTCGGTGCGCCTGCAGATCGTCGACACCGGCGCGGGCATGGAGCGTGAACAGCTCGACCGCCTGTTCACCCCCTACCAGCAGGGCGACAAGTCCGTGGCGCGCAACTACGGCGGCACGGGCCTGGGCCTGGTGATCAGCCGCCAGCTGGCCCGCCTGATGGGCGGGCAGCTGACCGCCTACAGCCGCAAGGACGAGGGCTCGACCTTCACCCTGGCCCTGACCTTCAAGCTGGCCGAGGCGCCCGCCCAGGCCGCCGAAGCCCCCGACGCCGCCCTGCTGGCGCCGGCCGAGGACCAGCCGGCGCTGCGCGTGCTGGTCGCCGACGACCACGAGATCAATCGCCGCGCCGTGCAGCTGGTGCTCAAGCCCATGGGCGCCGACATCGTCGCCGTCTGCGACGGCAAGGCGGCGGTGGAAGCCGCGCAAGCCGAAGCCTTCGACTTGATCGTCATGGACGTGCGCATGCCGGAAATGGACGGCCGCGAGGCCAGCCGCCGCATCCGCGCCATGGAAGGCCCCAACCAGTCGACCCCCATCGTCGCCGTCACCGCCGATACCGAGAAGGACGATATGGCCGCCTGCCGCGACGCAGGCATGAACTGGTTCGTGGGCAAACCCATCGACCCCGCCGCCCTGATCAAGACCGTGGCGCAGGCCCTGGAGCAGGCGCAGGAAGAGGCCGCGTCGTCTGAGGCCGAAACCTTCGCCGAAACCGAGGCCGAGCCCGAGGACGACTCCCGTCCCCTGCGCGTGCTCGTCGCCGACGACCACGAGATCAACCGCCGCGCAGTCCAGCTCGTGCTGGAACCCGCCGGCGCTCACGTCACCACCGTCAACGACGGCAAGCAGGCCTTCGAGGCCACCCAGCGCGAGGCCTTCGACCTGATCGTGATGGACGTGCGCATGCCCGAGATGGACGGCCAGGAGGCCACCCGCCGCATCCGCGCCACGTCCGGCCCGAACCAGCACATCCCGATCATCGCCGTCACCGCCGAGGTCGACAGCCAGGCCTGCTTCGACGCCGGCATGAACTACTTCGTCGGCAAGCCGATCGATCCGGGCCGGCTTATGGCTGCGGTCATCGAAGCGATCCAGGCCGCGCACGGCGGCGAGGAAGAGAGCGGCGAAGAGCGGGCGGTGGCTTAAAGCCCAAGCTCGGCTCTGAGCCGCGCGTCCAACGCCGCCTCGTCCTTCAGTTCGCACTCCCAGACCACCAGCGGTCGCCAGCCGGCCTCGGCCAGCTCAGCCTGCACGCGGCGGTCGCGCGCGACATTCCTGCCGATCTTGGCTGTCCAGTACTCGGCATTGGCCTTGGGCGCCCGGGCCCCGCGCGCGCAGTCGTGGCCGTGCCAGAAGCAGCCGTGCATGAAGACCACCGTCCGGCGCCCGGCCATGACGATGTCGGGCTTGCCCGGCAGGTCCTTGCGATGCAGGCGATAGCGCAGGCCGAACCGCGTCAGCAGCCGGCGCAGCTTCAGCTCCGGTCCGGTGTCCTTCCCCTTGACCCGCCCCATCACCTCGGAGCGCTTCTCGCGGGAATAGACGTCGGTCACGGCCTGCGCCTGGTTGGGTTTAGAGCTGGCCCAGCACGAACTCGGCCGAAGACACCCGGAACTCGCCTTGCTCGACGTTCAGTTCCTTCACCACGCCGTCCTCGGCGATCAGGGCGTAGCGCTGCGAGCGCGAGCCCATGCCGAACTTCGAGCCGTCCATCTCCAGGCCCACCGCGCGGGTGAAGTCGCCGTTGCCGTCGGCCAGCATCAGCACCTCGTCCGTCACGCCCTGGTCCTTGGCCCAGGCGCCCATCACGAAGGCGTCGTTGACCGACAGGCAGGCGATGGTGTCCACGCCCTTGGCCTTGAACTCGGCCGCCTTCTCCTTAAAGCCCGGCAGGTGGCGGGCGGAGCAGGTCGGGGTGAAGGCGCCTGGCAGGGCGAACAGCACCACCTTCTTGCCCTTGAAGATCTGGTCGGTGGTGATCGCCTGGGGCCCGTCGGCCGTCGGTGTCATGAAGGTCGCTTCGGGCAGCTTGTCGCCGACTTTGATGGTCATCGCAGATCTCCTGGGCGCGTTGAGGCCCGTCGGGGGTTGTGGGGTCTCGGGCCGCGACATAGCAGACCTGAGCGATCCGCCAAGCGATGCTTGCAAGCCCGCGCCTCGGAGAGGATCATCAGGCGATGTCGAGCGTTGATGAGTTCGTGTCCGACGACGACGGCTTTCTTGCCGGGCGGCTGCTCATCGCCATGCCCGGGATCGGCGACCCGCGCTTCGAGCACGCGGTCGTACTGGTCTGCATCCACAACGCCGACCACGCCATGGGCGTACGCATCGACCTGCCCATCGAAGGCATGACGGTCGGCGCCGTGCTCGACCGGCTGGAGGTCGAGGGCCGACCGCGCGAACCGATGCAGCCCGTGCTGATGGGCGGGCCGGTCGAGCGGGAGCGCGGCTACGTCCTGCATTCCGACGACTTCGAGGTCGATGGCTCGACCATGGCCGTCAGCGAAGGCCTGAACCTGACCGCCACGCGCGAGGTGCTGGAAGCCTTGACCGACGAGCATCAGACGCCACGCCGCGCGGTCCTGGCGCTCGGCTACGCCGGCTGGGGTGCGGGCCAGCTGGAGAGCGAGCTGCGCGAGAGCGTGTGGCTGGCCTGCCCCGCCGACCTCGACCTCGTGTTCGACGAGGACTTCGACACCAAGTGGGAGCGCGCGCTCGCCAAGATGGGGGTCAGCCCCGCCCTGCTCTCCTCCCAGACCGGACGCGCCTAAGGCCTAGCGCCTTGTGTGCTTGACCACCCAATCGCCGATCAGGGCCAGCACCGACGGGTCGATAGTGGTCTCTATGGTCTGGTATTCCGCCAGCTGGCCCGTATTGGCCGGCTGGAACAGGTGGTTCAGCCCCGGCAGCTCCATCACCGTCGCCTGCCTGTCGTTGGCCAGGGCGGCGCGGATCGGCGGCAGGTTCAGCGTCGGATCGACCTGGGTGTCCTTCGAGCCGTTGATCGCCAGCACCGGGATGTGCAGCCGCTTCAGATCGACGGCGGGATCGTAGTTCGCGAAATAGCGGCCCCACGGCCCGGCGAACTGGAACGCCACCGCGCGGCCGCGTTCGGGCGGCGCGCCCTGCGCCACCGCCTCGTCCGCCAGCAGGTCGCCGACCTGCTTCAGCGCCGTGGCGTTGTCCGCGCTCGACGCAAGGATCGCATAGAGTTTGCGCCTACCCGCCATGATCTGGTCGACCTTGGTCTGGGGTACGCCAGCAGCCAGGAACGCCTGCTCCTGCTGGTAGAGGAAGATGTCGCGCCCCGGCACGCCGGAGCCCGCCATCATCACGATGAAGCTGACGCCGGGGTCCCGCGCGGCGACCATCGGCGCGATGATCCCGCCTTCGCTGTGGCCGATCAGGCCGATGTGGCGCTTGTCGACCTCCGGCCGCGTGCGCAGATAGGCGAGGCCTGCCTCCACATCGGTGGCGAAGTCGCCGGTGGTCGAGTTCAGGAAGTCGCCGCTGGAGCCCCCGATTCCGCGGTCGTCGACGCGCAGCACCGCGACGCCGCGCCGGGTCAGATAGTCGGAGAGCACCAGGAAGGGCTTGTGGCCAAGCAGGGTCTCGTCGCGATCCTGGGCGCCCGAGCCGGTGATCAGCAGCACCGTCGGGAACGGCCCCTTGCCTTCAGGGACGGTCAGGGTTCCAGCCAGATGCACGTGCTCGGCCGTGTTCTCGTAGGCGACGTCTTCGGAACGGTAGGGATAGGGCTTGGTCGGCTCCTGCGGACGCGGCTTGCGCGCCTCGGCGACGGCGGCGGGCTCCGAACCGCGATGCAGGGTCAGGGGCGTCGCGGTCGCCCCCTGCAGCACGCGCCCCTCAAGGGTGTCCTTGTCGGCGCCGCGCTTGCCTTCGTAGACCAGGCGGCCGGGCGCGAACTCCAGATGGACGCTGTCCCCGTCGATCTTCACCGCGCTCAGCTCCAGGCCGCGCGCGCCCTGGTCAGGGCTCTCGAGGGTCGACTTGCCCCCGGCGTGGATCTTGAAACCCAGCCGCAGCGAATGCCCGCCCGCCGTCACGACGCCCCACCAATCGCCGTCGAAGTCGGTCGCTGCGGCTGGTGCCGTAGCAGGCGCGGGCGTCTGGGCGAAGGCGGCGGGCGCAACCAGCGCGGCCGAGGCCAGCGCCAGGAAACCGGCGCAGAGCGAGGAGCGGATCATTAGGCAACCCCCTAAGTAAGGAGGCGACCTTACATCCGCTGCTTCAAAGGCGCCACTCCATCGGCGAGGGATTCGTTCAGATAGACTTCCGCCTCCTGGGCGGCGAGCGCCGGGGCGTAGCCGAAGCCCTGGCCGTAGTGGCATCCCACCGACAGCAGCTGGCGCGCCAGGGCGGCCGTCTCTACCCCCTCGGCCACCACTTCCAGCGACAGGTCGCGGCCCAGGTTGACGACCGAGCGCACGATCTTGGACGAGCCCTCGTCCGCGCCCATGGTGCGCACGAAGTAGCGGTCGATCTTCAGCGTGTCGAAAGGCAGCCGCGCGAGATAGCTCAGCGACGAGAAGCCGGTGCCGAAGTCGTCCAGCGCCAGCGAGGCGCCGGCGGCCTTGATGTTCTTGAGGATCATCGCGGCCTTGTCCGGATCACGCATGATGTCGCTTTCGGTGACCTCCAGCTTCAGCGCGCCGCGCGGCAGGCCGGTCTCCTTGCGAATACGCGCCACGTCCTCGATCAGGTTGGGCCGCTCGATCTCGCCGGTGGACAGGTTCACGCTGACGAACAGATCGCCGGCGCGCGGATGGCGGTCCAGCCACTCGGCCAGCTGTCGGGCCGAGGTCTGCATCATGTGCAGGCCCAGCTCGTTCATCAGGCCCATTTCCATGGCCAGGGTCAGGAACTCGTCGGGCGGCACGATCCCGCGCCGCGGATGGCGCCAGCGCGCCAGGGCCTCGAAGCCGGCCACCGAGCCGTTGTCCAGGCGCACGATGGGCTGGAAGAAGGGCTCGATCTCGCCGCGCTGGAACGCGTTCCTGAGGTCGGCCTCCAGCGCCAGGCGCGAAAGGCTGTCGGTTTCCAGGCCACGGCCGTAGGCCGCCGCCCCGCCGCGTCCGCCGGTCTTGGCCGATTCCACCGCCAGCTCGGCGCGGCGCAGCAATTCGGCGGCCTCGGGCGCGTCGGCCCCGCCCTCGATGTGCACCGCCCCGATCGACAGGGTCGGATAGATGTCGAAGCCCGCCACTCTGAGCGGCTGCTCCATGGCCGCGCGCACGCGCTCGGCCGGGCGGGCGACGCCGTCGGGCACCAGCACCGCGAACTCGTCCTCGCCGATGCGGGCGGGGATGGCTCCCTTGGGGAAGGCCGAGGCCAGGCGCGAGCCCAGGGCCGCCAGCACCAGGTCGGCGCGCTCGTGGCCCAGCGCCTCGTTCAAACGGCGCAGCCGGTCGAGGTCGGCCACCACCAGATCGTATTCACCGGGCTGGGCCAAAGCCTCCCGACAACGCACCAGGAAATTGCGGCGATCGAGCAGGCCGGTCAGCGGATCGGTGTCGGAGCCGGCGAACTTGGTCTCAAGGGCCGCGACCCCTGCGGCCCGGATGCCGTCCTCCAGCCACACGCCGCGCCACAGGCAGGTCTCGGAGTTGCGCATGCGCAGGCGAACGGCGATCTCCTCGCCTTCCTCGCGCGGGCGCAGCAGCTGTTCGGCCAGGGATCGGTCCTGCGGCAGGGCCAGGGCGGCGAAGGCGGCGCCGGTGCACTCAGGGGCCAGCGGCCCGAGACCCAGCGCACGCGTGGCTCCGGTCAACCGCAGCCGGTCTTCGGCGGGCGTCCAGATCCACAGCGCCACATCGGCCGCCGCAAGGGCTTCCAAAGCAGTCGTCGGATCCCACGCCAGGCTTCTCGACCGGTCGTTCAAACGGATCAGTCCCCGGAGGTCGTATTATCGTCCCAGCCAGCCTCGTCATCTATGAGGCCGAACAGGAGATGATCTCTCCAGGCGCCGTTAATTTTCAAATAAGCGCGGGCTTTTCCTTCCAAAGAAAAGCCGACTTTCAGCAACAAATCGCGCGACGGGATGTTCGACGGCAGGCAGGCCGCCTCGATCCGGTGCAGGCGTAGCTTGTCGAAGCCGAAGCGGCAGACCGCCTTCACACCGCGCGAGACATAGCCCTTGCGCGCGTACTGCTGCCCCACCCAATAACCCATGGTCGCCGCCTGGGCGACGCCGCGACGCACGTTGGACAGGGTGATGCCGCCGACCAGCACCTCGTCTTCCGCGAAGATGAAGAAGGGGTAGCCTTGCCCCGTCTCGATATCGCGCGAGTAGGCGCCCAGCCGCCGCCGGAACGCCGGGCGGGTGAGGTCGTCGACGGGCCAGGCCGGCTCCCACGGCTGCAGGAAATCGCGCGAACGTTCGCGCAGGGTGGACCACTGCAGGAAGTCGCCCATCCGCGGCGGGCGAAGCCGCACGCCTTCGCCCTCCAAAACGAGGGCCGCGTCCGCCGCCATCCAGTCGAGCAAGGCCATGGGCGAATGATAACGCGAGAGATGGGCCTAAGGGAGGGGGCGCCCTAGGCGAACAGCGCCCGCCCGAAAGCCTCCCCGGCCTTGAGCCCGGCGCGAGGGCCGAGAACGGCGGTCGCACAGGCCTTCGGGGCCAGCATGCGCTTGCCGATCCGCGCGAGGTCCGCAGGTGTGACCGCCTCCACCGCCGTGCGGATGGCTTCGGCCGAGAGCGGCGCGCCGAACATGAAGGTCTGGCTGGCGGCGCGCTCGGCGCGGGCCAGGGGCGACTCCTCGGCCATGAACAGGCCGGTCTCCAGCTGGGCCTTGGCGCGGGCCAGTTCGGCGTCGGTGACGCCCTCGCCCAGTTTGCGGATCTCGTCGGCCACCAGCGCGGACAGCGCCTCGGCCTTGTCGGCGGATGCCCCGGCGAAGACGCCGATCACGCCGGTGTCCTCATAGGCGGTGGCCCAGGCGTCGATGGCATAGGCCAGGCCGCGTTTCTCACGCGCCTCCTGGAACAGGCGGGACGCCATGCCCCCGCCCAGGATCTCCACGAACAGGCGCGAGGCGTAGCGGTCCGGGTCGCCGGCGCCGAGACCCGGCAGCTGCCACACCAGATTGGCCTGCTCGATGCGGCGGGCCAGGGTCGCGTGGCCGCCGATGAAGCGCCCGGGCTCAGGCGCGGCGGGACCGGCATCGGGCGCCATGCCGGCGAACAGGCGCTCGGCGAGGGCCAGGACGGCGTCCTCATCCACAGCTCCGGCACAGGCGACGCATAGGCGCTCGGGCGCATAGAGGGCCCGGCGCCAGGCGTCGAGCGTCGCGGGTTCGGCTGTGCCGATGCTCTTGACCGTGCCCAGGATCGGGCGGCCGAGCTGCTGGCCGTCGAAGGCCTTGGCCTGGGCCATCTCGAACACCTGGTCGTCGGGGGTGTCGTAGGCCTCGGCGATCTCCTGGGCGACCACGTCCTTCTCGCGGGTCAGGTCGTCGCCGTCCACGGTGGGGCGGAGCACAAGATCGGCCAGCACCTGAAGCCCCAGCTCCAGCCGGTCCTTCAGGGCGCGGATTTGGAAGCTGGTGCGCTCATAGCCGGTGACCGCATTGATCTGGGCGCCGGCTGACTCGACCGTCTCAATGATCTCCTGCGCCGAGCGTCCCGCCGCGCCCTTGAACACCATGTGCTCGAGCAGGTGCGACCAGCCCGAGCGGTTCTTCGGCTCCCAGCGCGCGCCGCCGCGCACCACGACCGAAATCGCCAGGGTCTCCAGCCCCGGCATGGGGTCGCACAGCACGGTCACGCCGTTGGAGAGGCGATGCAGGCGCGCGGTCATGGCTTGGGCTTTCTGCGCGCGCGCAGCATGGCGGCATAGACGCCGATCAAGGCGGCGGCCAGGCCGTACCAGGTGATCACATAGCCCAGGTGCCGGTTGGAGATGTTGGTCGGAATGGGAGCCGGGACCAACTCGGGTCGGTCGGGGTTGGAGGCGGTCTCGGCGGCCAGGTACCAGGGCGCGACGGGCGCGGGCGCGCGCAGGCTGGCGCCGATCTGGCCGAGGTCGCGGCTGAACCAAAGGTTCTGACCCGCACCGTGCTTCGGCGCGAAGGCGTTGGGCGGATCGGGGCGGCGCAGGACGCCGACCACCTTCACCGGCGTCATATCCGCGTCATTGGTCGGCGGCAGGCGCTTGACGCTGTCGGCGACGAAGCCGCGGTCGACCAGGATCGCGGGCCAAGCCGCGCCCTTGATCGGACAGGCCGACATCAGCCGCGCCCCCGCCTGGCCTTGCGCGTCGATCGAATAGACCCGCGCATAGCCGGCGGAGGCCAACCCTGGGCAGTCGAGGCTGACGCGGGTGAAGTCGAGGTCGGCGCCCGCGCCGGCGCGCTGCAGCACCTGTTCCAGCGGCTTGGGCGCCGTATGGCTGCGCTCGGCGATGCGGGCCAGCAGCGCCTCCTTCTCCTTCAGGCGGAACACCTGCCAGGTGCCCAGGCTCATCAGCACGGCGAAGACAATCGCTACGGCCACGGTCAGGCGCACCGGCAGGGCGTGAGGCGCGGGCGCCGGATCAGAAGTCATCGTTGCGGGCCTCGGCGGCGCGGTGGTGCATCTGCAGGGCTATAAGCACGCCCTTGAAGGGCCTCAGGAGCGCCAAGCACAGAATCACCGAGAGCGGCAGCCACAACGACAGGTGCACCCAGACCGGCGGCTGGTAGGCGATCTCGGTGAACAGGGCCGCGAAGCCTACGATAAAGCCCACGATCAGGATGATGAAGACCGCCGGCCCGTCGCCTGAGTCGGCGGCCTTGAGGTCGAAACCGCAGGCGCTGCAGCGCGGGGCCACCTTCAGGAAGCCGGAAAATAGAGGCCCGCGCCCGCAGTTCGGACAGCGGCAGCGCAGGCCTGTGAGGATCGGATTGGGCCGGGAGGCGGTCACTCGGGTGATCAACCCGGGTGCGGACCGCTCCCGCCGAAGGTCACGTAGATGAAGGCGAACAGGAACAGCCAGACCACGTCCACGAAGTGCCAGTACCAGGCCGCCGCCTCGAAGCCGAAGTGCTGCTTCGGCGTGAAGCCGCCGCCCAGCAGGCGCAGCAGGCACACGGTCAGGAAGATGGTCCCGATCAGCACGTGGAAGCCGTGGAAGCCGGTGGCCATGAAGAAGGACGAGCCGTAGAGGCCCGAGTTCTGGGCGTCCGGCGAGAAGAACAGGTGCTCGGTGATGATGTGATTGTACTCGTAGGCCTGGATGGCGGTGAACGAGCAGCCGAGCAGGATGGTCAGCAGCAGGCCGATCTTGGCGGCCTTGCGGTCGCCGACCTGCAGCGCGTGGTGCGCCCAGGTCACCGTCGTGCCCGACAACAACAGGATCACCGTGTTGACCAGCGGCAGGTGGAAGGGATCGAGCGTCTCGACGCCTTTCGGCGGCCAGGTCTTCCAGGCGGCGGCGACCTCGTCGATGTGCGAGTGGGCGCGCACGTTGTGGAACAGCGCCATCTCGAAGAACATCCAGAACCAGGCCACGAAGAACATGACCTCGGACGCGATGAACAGGATCATGCCGTAGCGCAGGCCCAGCGACACCACCGGGGTGTGGTCGCCGTGCTTGGCTTCCTTGATCACTTCCGACCACCAGCCGAACATGGTGTAGAGCACGCCCGCCGCGCCGGCGGCGAACACGTACCAGGTGCCCTTCTCGACGCCGAACAGGCCCTTCATCCAGATGACCAGGCCGATCGCCATCACCGTCGCGGCGATGGAGCCGACCAGCGGCCACGGGCTCGGATTGACGAGGTGGTAGTCGTGCTTGACGGCGGCGTGATCGGCCATGTCTTAACTCGGTCCCCAGATCCGGCCCGCCGGATCGTCGCTAGAATCTTGATGGTGGCTATAGACCGGGTCCGCCCGGCCGAACAAGGCCTTCTCAGGTCGGCGGGCGCTGCACCGGCGAACGATAGAAGGTGTAGGACAAGGTGATCTCGCGGACCCGGCGCGCGTCCTTGTCTTCCAGGATCAGCGGATCGACGAAATAGGCCACCGGAAACTCCTTGGTCTCGTGGGGCTTCAGCGTCTGATCGGTGAAGCAGAAGCACTCCAGCTTCGAGAAATAGGGGCTGGTGGAGTCGGGCGTCACGTTGAAGGCGGCGCGGCCGGTGACCGGCTGGTCGGAGTTGTTGGTGACCTTGAAGAAGGCCAGGTTGGTGGCTCCCAGCTTGATGGTCTGGGCCGAATCCTCGGCCTTGAAGTCCCAGGGCACCTCGCGCGTGTTGGTGTCGAATCGCACGATCACGGTCTTGTCGACGACCTTGCCCGCGGCGGCTTCCGCCCGCTTGGGCGTGCCGGCGAAGCCGGTCTTCTCGCAGAAAATCCGATAGATCGGCACCGCGGCGTAGGCGGCGCCGACCATCAGCACGAACACCGCGCCACAGATCAGAAGGACGCGAAGGTTCTTGTTCACGGGTGCGCGCTCTGCGAGGCGGGCGAGTTCAGGCCGGTGCGGGGCGCGACATAGGCCGAGGGCTTGGAGCCGCCCAGCCGCACGACGGTGATCACGAACACCAGCACCACGAACAGCACAAGCGCCCCGGCGATGGCCAGGCTGCGGCGGTTGCGGGCCTTGGTCGCGTCGGCCTGAGGGTCGTTGTCGAAGGTCATGCGAGCGCCTTGGTCAGGCCGTGCTCGAACAGCAGGGCCGCGAACAGCGAGAACAGGTACAGGATCGAGAAGGCGAACAGATTGCGCGCGGCCTTGGTCTCGGCCTTCACGTCGTAGAGGCCCGCCTCGCCGCCTTCGGGTCGGTCACCGGCCTTGGAGCGCCAGAGCCGGAAGGCCAGAGCCAGGAAGCCCAGCCCGCCGACGATGGAGACGCCGGCATAGAGCGTCCCGCCCAGGCCCGTGAACACGGGCAGGATCGCAACCGGGACCATGACCAACGAATAGAGCAGGATCTGCAGCCGCGTGGACTTGGCGCCCCGGGCCACCGGCATCATCGGGATGCCGGCCTTGGCGTAGTCTTCCGTGGTGTAGAGCGCCAGCGCCCAGGAGTGCGGCGGGGTCCACAGGAAGATGATCAGGAACATCAGCCAGGCGTTGAGGTCCAGATGCCCGCTCGCCGCCGCCCAGCCGATCACCGGCGGGAAGGCCCCGGCCGCGCCGCCGACCACGATGTTCTGCGGGGTGCGGCGCTTCAGCACCAGGGTGTAGAACCAGGCGTAGTAGACGATGGTCAGGGCCAGGAGGCCCGCCGCCAGCCAATTGGCCGCCATGCCCATCAGCATGACCGAGAAGGCCGAGAGCACCCCGCCGAAAGCCAGGGCGTCGTTCTTGCTCACCCGGCCCGCCGCCACCGGCCGGCCCCGGGTACGCCGCATCAGGGCGTCGGTCCTGCCCTCGATGGCCATGTTGAGCGCGCCGGCCGCGCCGGCTCCCACCGCAATGCACAGCACCGCGATCGCCGCCAGCACCGGATGCAGCGGCTCCGGCGCGCACACCAGCCCGGTCAGGGCGGTGAACACCACCAGCGACATCACCCTCGGCTTCAGGAGCTGGAAATAGTCACCAGGTCCGGCCAGGGCGGTCTTGTCGGCGGCTTCGGTCACGGCTTGTGTCATATGCCTAGTTGTCAGTCGCCTACCCGGGCGGGAAAGTGCGAACCACTTTCCCTGGTAGGCTTAAACGGTCGGGGACGGTGCGCCTGAGCGCCCGTCCCCGCCTTCTACTCGATTGTCCCTCGTTGCGGGGGACGGATCAGTGGTGATCGGCCTTGATCACCGGCAGTTCGTTGAACTGGTGGAACGGCGGCGGCGAGGACAGGGTCCACTCCAGCGTCGTGGCGCCTTCGCCCCAGGGATTGGCCTCGGCCTTGCGGCGACGCACGGCGGCCTCGATCAGCACGATCATGAAGACCGCGAGGCCGACCAGGGTGATCGCGTAGCCGATCGACGAGACCTGGTTCCACAGGGTGAACTGCACCGGATAGTCGACGTAGCGGCGCGGCATCCCCTGCATGCCCAGGAAGTGCTGCGGGAAGAAGATCACGTTCACGCCAACGAAGGTGATCCAGAAGTGCGCGGCGCCCAGGAACTCGTTGTACTTCACGCCCCACATTTTCTCGAACCAGTAGTAGAAGCCCGCGAAGATGGCGAACACGGCGCCCAGCGACAGCACGTAGTGGAAGTGCGCCACCACGTAGTAGGTGTCCTGGAAGGAGTAATCGACGCCGGCGTTGGCCAGCACCACGCCGGTCACGCCGCCGACGGTGAACAGGAAGATGAAGCCGATCGCCCACAGCATGGGCGTCTTGAAGTCGATGGAGCCGCCCCACATCGTGGCGATCCAGCTGAAGATCTTCACACCCGTCGGCACGGCGATGATCATGGTCGCGGCCACGAAATAGGCCTGCAGATTCACGTTCATGCCGACCGTGTACATGTGGTGCGCCCACACCAGGAACCCGATGAAGCCGATGGCCACCATGGCGTAGGCCATGGCCAGGTACCCGAACACGGGCTTGCGCGAGAAGGTCGAGACGATGTGGCTGATCATGCCGAACCCGGGCAGGATCAGGATGTACACTTCCGGGTGACCGAAGAACCAGAACAGGTGCTGGAACATCACCGGGTCGCCGCCGCCGGCCGGGTCGAAGAAGTGGGTGTGGAAGTTGCGGTCGGTCAGCAGCATGGTGATCGCGCCAGCCAGGACGGGCAGCGAGAGCAGCAGCAGGAACACCGTCACCAGGATCGACCACACGAACAGCGGCATGCGGTGCAGCGTCATGCCCGGCGCGCGCATGTTGAAGATGGTGGTGATGAAGTTGATGGCGCCCAGGATCGAGGATGCGCCTGCCAGGTGCACCGCCAGGATGGCGCAGTCCATCGCCGGTCCCTGGTGTCCTGTGGTCGATAGCGGCGGGTACATGGTCCAGCCGCCGCCGAAGCCCTTGCCCGGGCCGCCCGGCACGAAGGTCGAGATCAACAGCATCGCCCAGGCCGCGCACAGCAGCCAGAACGAGATGTTGTTCATGCGCGGGAACGCCATGTCCGGCGCGCCGATCATGATGGGCACGAACCAGTTGCCGAAGCCGCCGATCATGGCGGGCATGACCATGAAGAAGATCATGATCAGGGCGTGGCCGGTGACCACCACGTTATAGCCGTGCTTGGACGCCTCCAGGATGCCGAGGCTGTCCAGGATCGAGCCCTTGGTGAACACCTGCAGGCCCGGCTCGGCCAGTTCCCAGCGGATCAGGCCCGAGAGCAGCGCCCCGATGATCCCCGCCTGGATGGCGAAGATGATGTAGAGCGTCCCGATGTCCTTGTGGTTGGTCGAGAACAGCCAGCGGGTGAAGAACCCGGGCTTGTGATCGTGATCATCGTGGTGATCGACGGCTTGAGCGGTGGCCATGTCAGCGTTCTCGAACAGTCTTACTTCTTGGCCGCGGCGGGCGCGGCGGTGGAGGCGGGAGCCGCCGACGCCGGAGCGGCGGTCGAGGCGGGCGCGGGCGAGGACGCCGGAGCCGCGGAAGCCGGCGCCGCCGAAGCGGGCGCGGCCGGAGCGGCGGCGGGCACGGCAGAGGCGGTGGTGACCGCAGGCGTCATGGTCCCGTGGTGAGCGGCGACCCAGGCGGCGAAGTCGGCTTCCGACACGACCTTGATCATGATCGGCATGAAGGCGTGGTCGACGCCGCACAGCTCAGAGCACTGGCCGTAGTAGTTGCCGATCTTCTCGGCGGTGAACTTGGTCTCGTTGACCCGGCCCGGGATGGCGTCGGTCTTCAGGCCGAAGGCCGGCATGGCGAAGGCGTGGATCACGTCGGAGCCGGTGACCAGCACGCGGATCGGCTTGCCGACCGGCACCACCAGCGGGTTGTCCGCGGCCAGGCGGTACATGCCCGGAGGCGCCTTGTTCTCCGGCAGGACGTTGGAGACCTGCTCGGCGATCTTCTGGTCGGGATATTCATAACCCCAGTACCACTGGTAGCCGGTGACCTTGACCGTCATGTACGGCTTCGCGTCGGGCGTGTGGTACTTGTAGAGCAGCTTGAACGAGAACACCGCGATCACCATCAGGATCAGCACGGGCACCGCCGTCCAGATGACCTCGATCAGGGTGTTGTGGCTCCACTTCGCCGGGGTCGGATTGGCGCGCTTGTTGTAGCGGACCATGATCCACAGCAGCAGCCCTAGCACCAGCAGGGTGATGGCGGTGATGATCGGCAGCAGGATGCTGTCGTGGAACCAGATGGCGTCGTGCTTCAGCTCGGAATAGCCCGGCTGCAGCTTGATATCGCCGTCCTTCGGAACGCCGATGTCCTGGGCCCATGCCTGGGCGCCCCAAAACGCCGTCGTCAGCGCCGCACAGAGCCCGAGCCCTGCCGTGGCGAACGATCTGCGCATCCCCATGCCCGAAATCCTCATATCCCTCTTGGCCTGTCCTGGGCCCATAAGCGGGCGGCCGAACTTGATTGGAATGCGGAGCGGACACGCACGCGCGCCCACGGCTGGACAGCCGTCGCACCCCTTTGCGCGGCTGACATATCGGGTAGAGCCCGCCTTGCCAAGCGATGGCGGGGACAATAGCTGCGGTTTTCTCGGGCGCGGCCAACCCCTATGTGTAGGAAGGCGTTTTTCCGGCGCCCCCGCCCCCGTGTTCCGCTCCGAGATCAGTCCATGAACGCTCCCGCCGCCGTCCCCTCCATCCTCGACTCGGCCGAGACCGACCGCGGGGCCGCCCTGGCGATTCTCGAGGACGCCCTCAAGGGCGCCGACGACGGCGAGCTCTATCTGGAGAAGACCGAGAGCGAATCGCTGATCTTCGACGACGGCCGGCTGAAATCCGCCGCCTATGACGCCTCCGAAGGGTTCGGTCTGCGCGTCGTGGCGGGCGAGACCGCCGGCTACGCCCACGCCAACGAGATCAGCGAAGCCGCGATCCAGCGCGCCGCCGCGTCAGCGGCGCTAGCAAAACGCGGCCATGCCGCCGTGACCGCCGAGGGCCCGCGCGCCACCAACACCCGCCTCTACGGCGACGACGATCCTCTCGCCTCCCCCGCCTTCTCCGAGAAGATCGAGCTCCTGAAGGAGATCGACGCCTACGCCCGCGAGAAAGACCCGCGCGTGGTGCAGGTCTCGGCCTCCCTGGCCGGCGAGCGCAAGGTGGTGGAGATCCTGCGCGGCGATGGGCGGCTGGTGCGCGACGTGCGCCCGCTGGTCCGGCTGAACGTCTCCGTCACCGTCGAGCGCGACGGCCTGCGCGAGAGCGCCTACACCGGCGCCGGCGGCCGCGCCGGTTTCGAAACCTGGATCGCGCCCGACCGCTGGCGCGACCAGGTCGACGAGGCCCTGCGCCAGGCGGTGGTCAACCTTGACGCCATCGACTGCCCCGGCGGCGAGATGGACGTGGTCCTGGGCCCCGGCTGGCCAGGCGTGCTGCTGCACGAGGCGGTCGGCCACGGCCTGGAGGGCGACTTCAACCGCAAGGGCTCCTCCGCCTTCTCCGGCAAGATCGGCCAGCGCGTCGCCGCGCCCGGCGTGACCGTGATCGACGACGGCTCGATCGCCGGGCGCCGCGGCTCGCTCAGCGTCGACGACGAGGGCACGCCCACCAACCGCACCGTGCTGATCGAGGACGGCATCCTGGTCGGCTACATGCACGACCGCATGAGCGCGCGGCTGATGGGCATGACCCCGACCGGCAACGGCCGTCGGCAATCCTTCGCCCACATGCCGATGCCGCGCATGACCAACACCTTCATGCTGGGCGGAAACGACAAGCTCGCCGACATGATCTCCTCGACCAAGCGCGGCCTCTATGCGGTGAACTTCGGCGGCGGCCAGGTCGACATCGTCAACGGCAAGTTCGTGTTCCAGTGCACCGAGGCCTACCTCATCGAGGACGGCAAGGTGACGCGTCCGGTCAAGGGCGCCACCCTGATCGGCGACGGCCCGACCGCCCTGACCAAGATCGAAGCCATCGGCGACGACTTCGAGTTCGACCCCGGCGTCGGCGTCTGCGGCAAGGCCGGCCAGGGCGTCCCCGTCGGCATCGGCCAGCCCAGCCTGAAGATCAGGGGCCTGACGGTGGGCGGGGCGGCGGTCTGAGCGGCCGCCCTTCCCTCGCTCACGCCGCCTGACTGAAATCCCCCATCTGCGCGTCCAGCGCCCGCTTGAACGCAGGCCGCGACGTGCAGCGCTCCAGATAGGCGGCCAGGCGCTCGTCCAGCAGCTCAGGCATGATGCGCAGCACCGTGGCCATGATCAGATCGCCGGCGGTGAAGCTATCTCCGTCCAGATAGGCCTTGTCGTCGAGGTTGGCGGAGAGGGCGGTCAAGCGGCGCTTGGCAAAGGCCTCGGCGCCGGGTTTGCGCAGGCGCGCCCACTCCTCTCCACCGTAGAAGGCGTCGAGCACGGCCAGGTTCTGGATGTGCGGCTCGACCGAGTTCAGGGCCGCGATCAGCCACTGGACGGCGCGGGCCCGCGCGTCCGGATCCTTCGGCAGCAGGACCTCACTGCGCTCGCCGATGTGCAGCACGATGGCGCCGCTCTCGAACAGCACCTTGCCGTCCTCTTCGAAGATCGGCACCTGCCCGAACGGCTGCAGGGCGCGATACGCGGGCGTGTCCTGCTCGCCCGCGGCCAGGAGGCGGCTGCGATAGGGCATGCCTGCCTCCTCCAGCGCCCAGCGCACCCGAAGGTCGCGCACCTGGCCCTGGGCGAACGGCGGGACCCAGCGGAAGGCGGAAACGGTGATCATGGCGGTCTCCCTGATGACGACTCTGCCCTGAAGACGCGTGAGGGCGCCGCGAACCGACATGCCCCCTCACGATTTTCATCGCAAATCGTCACTTGACACTTTGGAAAGTCAGCGCCACACTTTCCATCATGGAAAGTATCGGAGCCGTTCCCATGAACACCTCATCCTCATACGCCGAGGCGGCCCTGGCCGCCATGCGCCAGTCCCGCGAACGGCTGGCGGCGGCGGCCAACTGCCCGCCCGAGCGACACCTGGCCTTCGCCGCGATGCTTGGCGGGCTGGTCGCCATTCAGGCCGCGCCGACGCCATGGGTGTTCGCCGGCGAAGGCCTGCTGCTGCTCGCCGTCGGGGCCGTGGTGGCGTGGGATCGGCGCCGCACCGGCATGTTCATCAACGGCTATCGCGCCGGGCGCACCCGCGGCCTGACCTTCTGTCTGCTCGCCTTCACCCTGATCAATCTGGCGATCGGCGTGTGGTTCAAGATGGAGCGCGGCATCCTCTGGCCGGCCGTGGCCTGCGGCGCCCTGGTGACGGTCGTGGCCTTCCTCGCCAGCCGCTGGTGGCAGCGCATCTACCGCCGCGAACTGAACGAGACGCCGTGAGCATGGACGCGACCTTGTCTCCGGGTGCAGGGAGCGCCGAAGGCTTCGACCCCGTGATCCACGCCCCGGCCCGCCTGCAGATCATGGCCGTGCTGGCCGGGGTGCAGGAGGCCGAGTTCGCCCTGCTGCGCAAGACCGTGCAGGTGTCGGACTCGGTGCTGTCCAAGCACCTCTCGCAGCTGGGGGACGCCGGCTACGTCCGCCTGCGAAAGGCGGCGCGCGACGGCCGCCAGCACACCTGGGCCTCTATCACGCGAGAGGGCCGCTCGGCCTTCGTGGCCCACGTCCGCGCCCTGCAGAGCCTGGCGCGGGTGGTCGACGAGTTGGCGGCGGAATAGGCGGATCAGCGCGCCGTTGCGTGGTTTCGCTTCAGCCAGGCGCGGCCGTTGTCGTCGTGCGGATCGCCGTCGTTGCCGGCGCCAGGCACGGTCTTGAGCAGCTCCTTGCCCGAGGGGCTGACCAACGCCAGCGGATCGTAGGATCCGCCGCCGTGATAATAGCGGTGCTTACGCACCAGCAGGTCGCCCTTGTACTTGCCGCTGACGATCACCCTGAGGTCGTTGGCCGAGGTGATGTAGCGCTCCTTGCCGGTGGCCAGATCGATCCGATGCACGGCGCCGGACGTCACCCAGGCGTCGGCCACCACATAGACCGAGCGGCCGTCCGGGGCGAAAACCAGATTGTTAAAGGACTGGAACTGCTCCTCTGCCTTCTCGCCAACGCGCGGAGCAGCCAGCAGCCGTTCGCGGCCGCCCTCGGAAATCCATAGCGAGTCGCGTTGGCCGCCGGCGGGCGCGGTCGACTTCTCGGCCTCGGTCTTGATGAACACGCGGATCTTGCCGTCAGGCGAGACCGCTTCGCGGCCGGCGTCTTCGGCGTGGGCGACGCTGATCGCTGCGAAGGCCAGGACGGCGGCGCAGGTCGCGGCGCCCCAGGACGAAAAGCGGTTCATTCGAAGGTCCCCACAATCGATCATCCCCGTCGAAGCTCGCATGGAATTCGGGTCCCCGCCACACGGGGCGCCGCGGATATTTGAGCTGGCGCCGACGCGATCCGCGGTGTGTTCCGGAAGCGACGCCGCAGGCTGGCAAGGGGCCGTGCGCTCACGCAATGCTTGTGCCGGGCGATTAATCTGACAATCTCCCCGCGCGTGACCGCGGGGGTGTGTCATGAGTTCTCAATGGTGGCTTCTGGGCTTCGGCGCGGTGTGCGTCGTCGCGGCCCTGATCGGCGGGCAGCTGAAGGTCGGCGGCGTCGAGTTCCCGGTGCTGCGTCCGGTGCTCGTCCGCATCCTGCTGGCCCTGATCGGCGCCTTCCTGTTCGCCCTGGCGATGGGGCTGATTCCGTCGCTGTCCCAGCCAGGTTACGCGCCCGCCTCCCAGACCGGTGCGCCGGCCTCCACGATCGCCGAAGCCCCACCACAGTCCTCGGGCGCCAAGCCTCAGAAGACCTGCGACAACCAGGCCTCGGGAAACGGCTCGATCGCCATCTGCGATTCCACGGTCGGCAATGTCTCGACCAACGGAGGCTCCTCGAAATGAGCGCGACCCGCCGCCCCGCGGCCCTGATCGGCATGGCCGCTTGCCTCGCCGCCGCCCTCCCCTCCACGGTCGGGACCGCCGCGCCGGCGTCCACCTCGAGCGCCAGCGGCGCCTGCAGCGTCAGCGTGGTGAATTCCCAGGTGCAGACGGTGCAGACCGGGAGCTGCGGCGTCAGCCAGGCCCAGCTGAAGCGCATCGAGGCGCGACTGAACGCGCTCGCGCGAGATAGCAAGGTATCGAAAGAGGTGCTGGACCAGCTGGTCGCCTCCACCAACCAGTTCCTGCAGGCTTCCTCGGTGCTTGCCGGCCTGGACGAACGCAACAAGAAGCAGGACGAAAAGCTCGACCGGATGCTCCAGCTGCTGGAGCAGGGCGGCGCAAGCGGGCGCCCGGCGGCGGTGGCCGGCGAGGTGCGGAGCCTGGCGCAGGAGACCCTGGACCAGACCGAGCAGCGGATCGGCCAGGTCCGCATCAGCCTGACCCGGATCGAGTCCTCCTATGGCCACGTGACCTTCTATTTCCGCGCGCTGAACGAGGGGCGCACCGACACGCGCCTGATGCTTTTCGGCGGCGGCAGTTTCGGCAACGGCGGCTCGGACATGGTGGTGCAGGGCGAGCGCATCCTGGCCTCCGGCATCGTGGTGGGCGGCGACGCGCGGCCGAATTTCGTCAATGTCACCTTGATCCCGGGCGTGCCCCTGAACGGCCGTGTGGACTTCAACGGCGTGCATGCCGACCCGGAGGAGATTCAAGTGTTCGAGTTGGCCTATTCGAACAGCAACTTGCGCCCCGCAGGCCGGGCGCAGTTCCATATCGGCGGCTAAGCTCGAACCGCTGCCCCATCCTGCTATCATCGCGCCGATGCCCGCCCCAGCCTCGACGCCCACGCGCTACTGGACCGCCCTGCCCGACGGCCGCGTGCGCTGCGACCTGTGCCCGCGCGAATGCAAGCTGAACGAAGGCCAGCGCGGCCTGTGCTTCGTGCGCCAGGCCGAGGGCGGCGAGGTGGTGCTGACCACCTGGGGCCGCTCGTCCGGCTTCTGCGTCGATCCGATCGAGAAGAAGCCGCTGAACCACTTCCTGCCGGGCACGCCGGTGCTGAGCTTCGGCACGGCGGGCTGCAACCTCGCCTGCGCCTTCTGCCAGAACCACGACATCTCCAAGAGCCGCGAGATGGATACCCTGGCCGACCAGGCGCGCCCCGAGACCATCGCCGCAGCCGCGAAGGCGCTGGGCTGCCGCTCGGTGGCCTTCACCTACAACGACCCGGTGATCTTCCACGAGTACGCCATCGACGTGGCCGAGGCCTGCCGCGACGTCGGGATCGCGACGGTGGCGGTCACCGCGGGCTATGTGAGCCCCGAGCCCCGCGCCGAGTTCTATCGCCACATCGACGCCGCCAACGTCGACCTGAAGGCCTTCACCGAGGACTTCTATTTCAAGCTGACCAAGTCCCACCTCCAGCCGGTGCTGGAGACCCTGGAATACATCGCCAAGGAAACCTCGACCTGGCTGGAGATCACCACGCTCCTGATCCCCGGCGAGAACGACAGTCCCGCCGAGATCGAGCGCCTTTCACGGTGGGTTGTCGAGAAGCTGGGTCCGGACGTGCCCCTGCACTTCACCGCCTTCCACCCCGACTTCCGCATGCTGGACAAGCCGCCCACCCCGCCGGCCTCGCTCAGCCGCGCCCGCCAGGTCGCCCGCGAGAACGGGGTGCGCCACGCCTATGTCGGCAACGTTCACGACGTCGGTCGACAGTCGACCCTCTGCCACCAGTGCGGCGAGGTGCTGATCAGCCGCGACTGGCATGAGCTGAAGACGTGGGGACTGGACGGGCACGGCGCCTGCCGGTCGTGCGGGACGCCGCTGGCCGGCGTGTTCGACGCCGAGCCGGGGCGCTGGGGACAGAGGCGCCTGCCGGTGCGGCTGGCGGATTTCGACGCCCCCGCGCTCAACGGTCCCCAAAGCTCTCCGTTACGAACCGGAAGCATTCCATCGCTGGCGACCAGTGATCGGCCGGCAGTCCGGCCTTGAGCTTCAGGTTCCGCACGAAGGCGAGCCGGTCGGGGATCTGCTCCCAGACGCTGGGCAGGAACAGGCTGGAGCGCTGAGCGTCGCGCAGGATCAGGCCGTCCACGTCGGGCCTGAGCGCCTCCACTAGCTCCGCCTCTGAAGCACAGGCGATGCGGCGCGGCGTGGACAGGATCGAGACGTGCAGTTCCAGCGTCTCCAGTTCCTCAGGCGTCAGCGGCGGGAAGCGCGGGTCGTCGAAGCCCGAGCGCCAGGCGTTGTCGGCGGCGTCCACGATCAGGGGCCGGTGCGGCTGGATCGAGCCGCGGCAGCCGCGCAGTTGCCCATTGATATTCAGGGTCACGAAACAGGCGCGCTGGGCCACCAGCGGCCGCGTCATTCCGCCCTGCAGGTTCAGCCGCGGCGCCGCGCCGCCGTCGGCCGAAGCCTGGCGCAGCACCGCGCGGCAAACGTCCAGCAGCGTCTTGCGCGCGGTCTCGTCCAGGCGCGCGGTGTGGGCGTATTCGAAGGCGAAGGAGCCATAGCCCACCACCCGCTCGCGCCCGCCCTGGGTGTCCCCGGAATTGCGCACGTCCAGCGCGGTCACGCGCAGATCACGCCGCCGCGCCTGCTCCAGCAGGCCGTCGATTGGATAGCAGCCGCAGGCCCGGTCGGGCGTGCAGACCTCCGACGCCAGGCGCTCGATCCCGGCGGTGGTCTCCGAGTCCTTGGCGCGGGCGGTCTCGTAGTCGTGGAAGTGGCTGAGGTCCGACGACACGATGATCGCCGTCTCAGGCCCGCCCCAGACCTCGTCCAGCACGTCGGCGACCTGGCCCGGCAGCGGCTGCCCGACCAGGATGGGCAGGACCTCCACCTCGCCCAGCGCGCGCTGGATGAAGGGCAGGTGGACCTCCAGGCTGTGCTCGCCCGCAAAGGGCTCCGGCGCGATGGTCACATGCTCGCGTTGGGCCAGGCGGTCGCGCGCCGCGGTGTCGACCGCCTGTGCGCCTAGCGGCGTCTCCCAGGCGTCGGCGGGCGACAGCGCCAGCCCGCGCACCGGCAGGCGATGGGTCGGCCCCAGCAGCACCACCCGCTTGATCTCGCCTCGCCGCCTGGCCAGCAGCCCGTAGGCCGATCCCGCGATATCGCCGGAATAGACGTGCCCCGCGTGCGGCGCGATCACCGCCTTGGGCTCCAGCTCGGATAGCTTCGCCTTGGCGAGGCTCGCGTCCACGCCCGCAGCCAGCGCCTCCGCCTCGGCCGGGTAGAACATGCCGGCGACGCCTGGGGGCTGAGCAGAGGGAGAGGCTGAACTCATGACGGCAGGCTAGCACCAGGCCCGCCCGCCCAGAAGCGTCGTTCAATTCGGACGAAAGGACCCCCGCTCCGTCTCGGCCGGCCGCACGGCGACTGTGGCGACGGGCGCTTCCTCCTGTCGCCGCTCGCGAGCGGCCGCTCCGGAACGCAGGGTGACGAACGCCACGCCGACACCAAAGGCTATGAGCGCGGTGATCAGGACGCCTATCAGCAGGTCGTCGAGGGGCATGGCGGACTTCTTTCGTAGCGTCGCCATAGGACCCCGTTTGCAGCCTGCTCGCCATTCCGGCGCAACACCTAAGGCGCGCCACCTAAGGGCAATCCCGTACGCATTGACCCTGAGTGGCCGCGCGGGGTCCCGGCCCCTAGGCATGAGGTCAGGCGCCCCGGAAAGCTGGGGCAGCCCCCTCAGGAACAATCCATGACCGCCGAATTCGTCGCCCCCGCCATAGACCTCACCGTTCATCATCAGCCCAAGGGCATGTCGGACCGCGTCGCTTACGGCTTCGTGAAGGTGCTCCGCTTCTGCGCCGACACCTTCTTCGCCAAGCGCTACGGCCACCGCGCGGTGGTTCTGGAGACCGTCGCGGCGGTGCCCGGCATGGTCGGCGCAACGCTAAACCACCTGAAGTGCCTGCGCCGGATGTGCGACGACCGCGGCTGGATCAAGACCCTGATGGACGAGGCCGAGAACGAGCGCATGCACCTGATGACCTTCATCGAGGTGGCCAAGCCGACCCTGTTCGAGCGGTTCGTGGTCGTGGCGGCCCAATGGGCCTTCTACATGTTCTTCTTCGGCCTCTACGTCCTCAGCCCCAAGACCGCGCACCGGGTCGTCGGCTATTTCGAGGAGGAGGCGGTGATCAGCTACACTCACTACCTCGCCGAGATCGACGAAGGCCGCTCGGCCAATGTGGCGGCGCCCGAGATCGCCAAGCGCTATTGGAACCTGCCCGACACGGCCACCCTGCGTGACGTGGTCGAGGTGGTCCGCGCCGACGAGGCCCACCACCGCGACGTCAACCACGGCTACGCCAACGAGCTGAACGGCTTGCCGGTAGTGACCCCCGCCCAGTGCCCGCCGCACACCGCCCTGGAGCCGACCTGGAAGGCGGCGGCCTGACCTCGACAGCCGCCAGCCCCCAGGGCGGAGCACCGCTCCCCCCAAAAGCCGCTCCGCCCGCGCCTCCCCTCGCCCACGCGAGGGGGAGTTGGCGCATCGCGGCGGCGACCTGTAGGCTCGACCGTCTGTGGGGAGACCTTCATGCAACGCATCGTCATCGCCGCGGTCGCGGCGCTCATCGCCGGCCAGGCGGCGGCGCAGGCGCCCGCCTCCGCGCCGTCGCTGTCGCCCGCCGCCGCGGATTTGAAACAAGCCTGTCCCGCCCAGGTTCAAGCCGCCATCGTCCACAACATGAGCCCTGTGGGCGGCCACATGGACAGAGCCGCTGCGACCCACGATGTCGATGACGTCATGCAGCAGGTGGCGAACATGTCGAAGGATGAGGTGCGAAAGTTCCTGGGCCAGACGCGGAGCAACCTCGATCAGACCCCTCCCGCCTACAACGACTTCGTCATCTGCATCTTCGAGCGTCGGCTGACCCAACCCCAGGCCTGACCGTTCAAACCCTGATCGGGTATGGCCAGCGGGCGGCCCACCCACTTGAGCCAGGACAGGTCCGCGACGCCGTCGCGACGGGCTCCCTGCAAGCACCGTCACCCCGCGCCCTTTCCATTCAGGACAAATCCGCTAAGATATTTAGCAGCTATTTCTGCGGAGTTCCGGATGCCTGCTGACGTTTTCCGCCCTGGGCGCTCGGGCGCCGCGGCCGTGCTGGGTCCGCTGGAAGGCGAGATCATGGAAGTGGTCTGGGCCGCCGATGAGGCCATGTCGGTGCCCGACGTCCACCGCGCGGTCACCGAGGGCGGGCGCCAGTTGTCCTACTCCGCGGTCAAGGCGGTGCTGAACAACCTCGCCGACAAGGGCCGGCTGGAGAAGACGCGCCAGGGCAAGGTCACCTTCTTCGCCGCCACCCGCTCGCGCGAGGAGTTCGAGGCGCAGGTGGTTTCCACCGTGGTTTCGTCGTTGAAACGCAATTTTGGGTCGCCGGTGATCGCGCAGCTTGTGAACGAGCTGGCCGTCGATGAAGAAACCATCGCCGAATTCGAGCGGGTGATCGCCGCCCGCAAGTCGGAGCTCGAAGGCTGATGAACGACATGACCGAGCCGTTCTGGCATGTGGTCGCCGACCCGCTGTTCGGCGGCGCCTTCCGCAATCTGTGGCCGATGCTGGTGATGCCGGCCCTGGCCGCGATCATCAGCGAGCGCGCCGCGCGCCTCCTGCCCAAGACGCCCGACGCCTGGCGTCCCGCCGCCATGCTGGCCGCCCTCCCCGGCGTGGCCACCCTGGGCGCCATGGTCCCGCTGTTCCTGACCGATGGCCACATCACCACCTGGCGCGGCGTGGTGCTGCTGGAGCTGACCCCGCTCGTGGCGCTGGCCGTCATCGGCTACGCGATCATCCGCGCCCTGCTGCGCCAGCGTGAGGTCGCCCTGTTGTTCCGCGCGGGCAAGGCTCCTCGGCCGCGTCTGGCTGAGGCCGCCAGCCGGCTCGGCCTGACCGCCCTGGAGCTGAACACCGACGGCAAGGAATGCTTCGTGGCGGGCGTGCTTCGCCCCACCGTCTTCCTGTCGCGCGGCGCACTCGACGGCCTGACCGACCAGGAGCTGGACGCCGCCCTGCATCACGAGCGCGCCCACGTGCACGGCCGCGACACCCTCATGCTGTTCGTCCTCGCCATCCTGCGCGACCTCGCCCCCTACGGCCGACCCACCGCGCTGGACGCCTTCCAGGCCGCGCGCGAGGCCACCGCCGACAAGGCGGCCGCACGCCACGCCGGGCCGCTGAACCTGGCGTCCGCCCTGGTCGCCCTGGCCCGCCAGAGCGCGCCGCGCGACGGCTTCCGCGCCGCCCTGCCCATGGCCAAGCACGACACCCTGCGCTGGCGCATGCAGGCGATCCTGGAGACCGGCGAACCGGTCGAGCCGACCAAAGCCTCCTGGATGGGGGTGGCCGGAGGCGTCGCCGCCAACGCCGCGCTCGCCGTCTGGCCCGCCGCCCAGATCACCCTCGTCTACGTGGTCTGCGCCGTCGGATAGCGCCAAAGCAAAGAAGGCTCTTTTCAAGCACGCATCATCTGCTAAGTAAGTTAGCACTTCCTGGCCGGGGGGCTTGGAGCGTGCTGCCTTATGGACCAGACCACCCATGCTCGCCTTGGCGCGCCTTCGCGCACGGCGACCCGTAGCTTGCTGATCGTCGGCGTTGCGGCCGCGGCGATGGCCGCGACGCCCGCCCTGGCGCAGGATGCTTCCACACCCGCGCCGCAAAGCGCCCAAGGCGCGAGCGTTACGCCCTACCCCGCCGCCTTCTTCGCCGCCCAGCGGCCCAGCACGGCCATGGACATGGTCTACCGGCTGCCGGGCTTCAGCTTCGATGACGGGGCCAATGTGCGCGGCTTCGCCGGCGCCGCCGCGAACGTGGTGATCAACGGGCGCAGGCCCACCAGCAAGACCGACGACGTGGGCTCGATCCTCTCGCGCCTGCCCGCCGATCAGGTGGAGCGCATCGACGTGATCCGCGGCGGCGCGCCCGGCATCGACATGCAGGGCAAGGCGGTGATCGCCAATGTCGTGCTGAAGAGCGGCTCCGGCTTCACCGGCGTGGTTGCCGTCGCCTCGACCTTCTCCGAGGACGGCCGGATCATGCCGGACTATCGGCTGGAGGGCACCTGGCGCGCTGGCGACACGCGGCTGGAGGCGGGGCTGAACGGCACCCACTTCGCCGACGACACGGCGGGCTCCGGCCCGCACCTGATCCGCGACGGCTCGGGCGCGATCACCGACCGATCGCAGATGCAGAACCGCTCGGGCACCTGGCAGCAGACCGGCACCGCGGCCTGGGAAGGACCCGTGGCCGGCGGGCGACTGCGCGTCAACGCCATGGCCCAGGACCAGGCGGTTATCTCGACCTTCGCCGACGACTTCGTCCACGCGGGCAAGCAGTACGAGAAGGACACCCAGGACAAGGTCAACGGCGAGCTCGGCTTGCACTGGGACCGGACCTTAGGCGCGACCACCGTTGAGCTGATTGGCCTGCAGCACCTGAACCACACCGGCTTCGCGTCGCTGTTCCGCACCCCGGCCGAGACCGACTTCTTCGGCCTGCGCACCACCGGCGGCGAGAGCATTGGGCGGCTCGTGCTCCACTGCAGCGGCTTCGATAAGCTGACGCTCGAGGGCGGCGGCGAGTTCGCCTACAACTGGGTCAACACCCACACCCTGTTCACCGTCAACGGCGCGGCCACCGCCATTCCGGCGGGGAACGTGCGTGTGGACGAGAAGCGCGGCGAGGTCTTCACCACCGCCACCTGGCGCCCCTCCGCCCAGCTGATGGTCGAGGCGGGCGTGCGGGTCGAGGACTCCGTCATCGGCTCGACCGGTGACGTGGTGCTGAGCAAGAGCCTGATGTTCGCCAAGCCGCGGGTGCTCGTGACCTGGTCGCCGGACCCGGTGGATCAGTTGCGCCTCCGCGTGGAGCGCGAGGTCGGACAGCTCGACTTCGGCAGCTTCGCCGCCTCCTCCAGCCTGAACGGCGCCGGTATCCACGCCGGCAACCCGAACCTGTCGCCGAACCAGGACTGGGCCCTCGAGGCGGCCTATGAGCGGCGCTTCTGGGACAAGGGCTCGATCACCCTGACCGCGCGGCACATGATCCTGAAGGACGTGATCGACCGCGTGCCGATCGTGAGCTCCTCAGGCGTGTTCGATGCGCCCGGCAACATCGGCGGAGGGACCGAGAACGACCTTGCCGCCAATCTCAGCCTGCCGCTCGACCGGCTGGGCGTACCCCGCGCCACGCTCACCGGCGTCGCGACCTGGCGCTTCAGCCGCGTCACCGACCCGACCACCGGTGTTGTTCGCGAAATCTCGGGCCAGCATCAGGCCGACGCCGAACTGCACTTCGTGCAGGATCTGCCGGAGCTGAAGACCAGCTGGGGTGTCGACGCCTTCCGCGGCGCCACCGAGCACTACTATCGCTTTGGCGAGGTCGACACCTGGGACCCCGGCAACTGGATCGGCGGCTTCGTGGAGTACAAGCCGCGCCGCGACCTGTCGGTGCGCTGGGAGTTCAACAATCTGGGCCGGAGGCCCGTCGACTTCACGCGCCAGGTCTATCCGGGTCTGCGCACGCCGACTGCGACCCCCAGCCTGATCGACCAGCAGGAACGCAATTTCGGCGCGCAGATCCGCTTCCGTGTGCGCAAGACCTTCTAGGACGCAGGCGGAATATTACAATGCTGTAATTATTTGATTCATTGCAGATATTTAACCCACCTGTCCGCAATTTAATTGGAGCGCGCCAGCCTCGTTCGCCAGGGTCGTCGCAACTTGGGGGACCTTTGCATGCGCCGCGCCGGCCTGAACCTGTCTGCCGCCCTGACCGCCATGATCGGGGGCCTCGACGCCGGCGCGGCTTCCGCCCAGGAGGCGGCGCCTCAGCCCCAGCCGTCCCGTTCGGCCTCGCCGGCGCATCAGACCCCAGGCGACCGGGACGTATCGAGCTATCCGGCGTCCTTCTTCGCCGACCAGCGGCCCAACACGGCCGCCGACATGGTCTCGCGCCTGCCGGGCTTCACGCTCGACACCGGCGGCAACGTCCGCGGGTTCGCCGGCGCGGCCGGCAATGTGCTGATCAACGGCCAGCGCCCGACCGCCAAGAGCGATGACCTCAACTCCATCCTGACCCGCATCCCCGCGACCCTGGTGGACCACATCGACGTGATCCGCGGCGGCGCGCCCGGCATCGACATGCAGGGCAAGGCGGTGATCGCCAACGTCGTGCTGAAGAAGACCTCGGGCTTCTCCGGCGTGGCGGCGGTGGCGCCGATCTGGATCGAGGACGGCCGCGTGATCATCCAGTACCGGGCCGAAGGCACCTGGGTGAACGGCGACACGCGCACCGAGCTGGGTCTCCTGGGCGGCACCTATGTCGACGACGGCACCGGGCCCGGGCCGCACGTGCTGCGCAATGGCGCGGGCGCGATCACCGACAGCTCCTACCAACAGGCTCGCGCCGGCGGCCTGACCAACGCCCTCACCGGGGCCTGGCAGGCGCCGGTGGCCGGCGGGAAGTTCCGCGCCAACTTCCAGCTGCAGGACCAGACCTACGTCGGAACTTTCACCGACAACTTCGTCCACGCCGGGCGGCAGTATGAGAAGGACGACCAGGACAAGACCAACGGCGAACTCGGGCTCCATTGGGACCGGCCGCTGAACGACAAGACCTCGCTGGAGCTGCTTGGCCTGCAGCAGCTCAGTCACATGGGCTTCTCGTCGATCTTCGACACGGTGTCCGAGGCCGACTTCTTCGGTCTGCGCACCACCGGCGGCGAGAGCATCGCGCGCGCGGTCCTGCACCGCACCCAGTCCGACACCCTGTCCATCGAGGGCGGCGGCGAGTTCGCCTACAACTGGGTCAACACCCACACCGTGTTCCTGCAGAACGGCGCGAACGTGCCGCTGCCGGCGGCCAACGTCCACGTCGATGAGAAGCGCGGCGAGGTCTTCACCACCGCCACCTGGCGCCCGACACCCAAGTTCACCGTCGAGGCCGGGGTGCGGGTCGAGGACTCCACCATCGAGTCCACGGGCGACGTGGTGCTGACCAAGACCCTGATCTTTCCCAAGCCGCGCGTGCTGTTCACCTGGGCTCCGAGCAGCGACGACCAGGTGCGCCTGCGCATCGAGCGCGAGGTCGGCCAGCTCGACTTCAACAGCTTCGTGGCCTCCTCCAGCCTGAACGGCTCGGGCGTGTTCACCGGCAATCCGAACCTGAACCCGAGCCAGGACTGGGCCTTCGAGGCCGCCTACGAGCATCACTTCTGGGGCAAGGGCGCCATCGTGCTGACCGCCCGCCACCTGATCCTGAAGGACGTGATCGACCGCGCCCCGATCACCTCGGGCGGCAGCACCTTTGACTCACCCGCCAATATCGGCGGCGGGACCGAGAACGATTTCATCGCCAGCTTCAGCCTGCCGCTGGACCGTTTCCACATCCCGGGCGGCATGCTGACCGGCCTGGGCACCTGGCGCTTCAGCCGGGTGACCGATCCCACCACAGGCCAGATCCGCGAGATCTCAGGCCAGCATCAGCTCGACGGCGAGCTGCACTTCACCCAGGACCTGCCGGCCTGGAAACTGAACTGGGGGATCGACACGTTCCGCGGGTGGACCGAGCACTACTACCGGTTCAATGAGATCGACACGAACAAGCTCGGCACGTTCGACGTGATCTGGGCCGAGTACAAGGCCCGACGCGACCTCAGCTATCGCGTCGAGATCGACAACGCGGGCCGGCGCGGATTCGTCCTGAACCGTGACGAGTACTCGGGCCTCCGGACGCCTGGAGCGCTGCCCAGCCAGATCGACAACGTCGAGCGCAACTTCGGCATCGAAATCAAATTCCGCGTCCGCAAGACCTTCGGCTGAGGCGCCCCTCAACCTTAGATGATTGCAGTATTGCAGATATTTAACCCACCTTTCCGGGATTTAATTGGCGAACGACGAGCACTTTCCTCACCTTCCCGGCACAGTTTTGGGGAGGCATTAATGCGTCGGTTCGGTTGGGTGTCTTTGGCGGTTCTGGCGCTCGCCGCGGCGAGTGCGGCCCGAGCCCAGGAAGCGCCTGCGGCCAGCGTCGCCAACACCCCGGCCAGGACGGAAGAGGCGGTAATTAGCTATCCGCCGTCTTTCTTCGCCGCCCAGCGCCCCAACACCGCCTGGGACATGGTGGATCGCCTGCCCGGCTTCACCTACGACGGCGGCGACAGCGTGCGCGGCTTTGCGGGCGCGGCGGGCAATGTGGTGATCGACGGCGAGCGCCCGACCACCAAGAACGACGACCTGCAGTCCATGCTCAAGCGCATCCCCGCCGGCGACGTCGACCACATCGAGGTGATCCGCGGCGGCGCGCCCGGCATCGACATGCACGGCAAGACCGTGATCGCCAACGTCGTGCGCAAGAAGTCCGGCGGGCTGCACGGCGACATCGCCCTGGTCAACATCAAGACCGAAAGCGGCCCCGACCTGCCGCAAGGCCGCGTGGAAGGGTCCTGGCAATGGGGTCAGGCTCGTTTCGACGCTGGCGTCCTGGTCGCCAAGTTCGTCGACGACGGCTCGTTTTCGGGTCCGCGTTACACCTACGACGCGAACCACAACATCACCGACTTCTCGCGCATGCAGGATCGGGCGGGCGGCTGGCAGAACAACTTCACCGGCGCGGTCGAGCTGCCGCTGGCGGGCGGCAAGTTCAAAGCCAACCTGTTCGTTCAGGATCAGCCCTACAACGCCCGGTACGCGGACGATTTCGTCCATGCGGGAAGCCAGGTCGAGCTCGACCATCAGGACAAGACCGACGGCGAGCTGGGCCTGCACTGGGAGCGTGGCCTGGCCAAGGGCCTGTCGGTCGAGACCCTGACCCTGCAGCACTGGCGCCGCAACGACTTCCGCTCGAGCTTCCAGGCGCCGGGCGACGACGAGCTGTTCACCCTGGGCTCCACCTCGAACGAGACCATCGGCCGGGGCATCCTGCACTGGACCCCCAACGACAAGCTGACCGTCGAGGGCGGCGGCGAGTACGCCATCAACAAGCAGAACAGCCGCACCGCCTTCACCCTGAACGGCGCGGCCTTGAGCCTGCCCGCCGCCAATGTGCAGGTCGAGGAGAAGCGCGCCGAGGGCTTCACCACCGCTACCTGGCGCATCGATCCGAAGTTCACGCTGGAGGCCGGCGCGCGGGTCGAGCAGTCGACCCTGACCTCCGCCGGCGACGTGGTGCTGAAGAAGAGCCTGACCTATCCGAAGCCGCGGCTGGTGCTGACCTGGTCGCCCGAGGCCAACGACCAGTTGCGCGTGCGGCTGGAACGCGAGGTGGGCCAGCTCGATTTCGGCCAATTCGTCGCCTCCTCCTCGCTGAACGGCTCGGGCGTGCAGGCGGGTAACCCGAACCTGGTGCCGCAGAAGGACTGGGTGGCCGAGGCCGCGTGGGAGCACCGCTTCTGGAGCAAGGGCGCCGTCACCCTGACCGTGCGCCACCTGCAACTGGAGGACGTGATCGACCGCAAGCCGATCACCGATCCGGGCTGCTCCGACATCGTCGGCGCGCCCCACTACAGCGCGACCTGCCCGATCGGCGGCATCGCGCCTTCGATCTTCGACCAGCCCGACAACATCGGCGGCGGTACGGAGAACGACGTGGTGCTGAGCTTCTCGATCCCGCTCGACCGCTTCCACATCCCAGGGGGGACCTTCAAAGGTTCGAGCACCTGGCGAATGTCGCGGGTCACCGACCCGACCACGGGCGCGAAGCGTTCGATCTCAGGCCAGCACGAGCGTGATCAGGACTTCCATTTCGCCCAGGACCTGCCCCGCTGGAAGATGAACTGGGGCGTCGACCTGCAGACCGGTTGGAGCGAGAGCTACTACCGCTTCAACGAGATCGACACCTTTGACAACGGCAGCTGGGTGACGGTCTGGGGCGAGTACAAGCCCAAGCCCGGCTTGGCTATCCGCGCCGAAATCGACAATGCGGGCCGCCGGCCCTTCACCGTCACCCGCGGCGTCTACGCCGGCCCGCGCAACACCAACCCGACGCCGGCCTTCGTCGACTTCCAGGACCACAACTTCGGCATGGAGTTCTACGTGAGGGTCCGGAAAACCTTCGGATAAGCGCGACAGATTTTCGGAACGGCTGACTTCCCTCCAGAGCCCTCAGCCATGCGAAAAGGGCGGCGCTTCGAAAGCGCCGCCCTTCTTTTTTTGTCCGCAGATCGGTCGGAGCGATCAGAGCTCCTGCCCGCGGTCCGAGCCTTCGCCCGGGGCGGCGTGGGTGTCGTTCACCCCGTGCGCCCATTGCTTGGTCACGAACGACAGCAGCAGGAACAAGACGCCCGCCCCGATACCGGCCAGGCCGATGGTCTGGAACACCTTCAGCGAGGTGGCCAGAGCCGCGCCGGGATCGAGCACCTGACCGCCCACCGTCTCGGAGCCCGCCATGGCGGCGATGCGGCCGCCGATGAACTGGGCGGCCGAGGAGGCCAGGAACCAGGTCGCCATCAGGGTGGAGACCACCGTGACCGGCGCCAGCTTGGTGATCTGCGACAGGCCGACCGGCGACAGGAAAAGTTCGCCGGTGGTGTGCAGCAGATAGGTCAGGGCCAGCACATAGAGCGGCAGACGGAACGACGCGTCATGCAGGCCCGCGCTCCACACCAGCACCATGAAGCCCAGCCCGACTTGGAGCAGGCCCAGGCCGAACTTGACCATCGGGTTCGGATCCTTGTTGCGCGCGCCCAGGAAGCCCCAGAGCCAGGCGAAGATCGGCGCGAACAGCAGGATGAAGCCTGCGTTGAAGGTCTGGGTCTGGGAGGAGGTGAAGCTCATGTCCACCCACCAGACCTTGGCCGCATCGATGTTGGCGGCCTTCAGCTGGTCTGCGGTGGCGAACACGACGTCGTGGCCCATGAGCGCCATGTGCTTGGGCGCCGAGATCAGGTTCAGGTCTGTGTTGCGGTCGGCGAACAGCGACAGCGACGAGCCGGCCTGCTCGAACAGGGTGAAGAACACGATGGCCCCGAAGACCAGCAGGAGCGCCAGGAACAGCCGCTCCCGCTCGATCTTGTTGAACTTGGTGATCATCATGAACAGCAGGTACAGGCCCACCGCTGCGAAGCCCGCGCCCAGCATGTAGCCGACGACATTGTTGTTCTGGACGAGGAAGAAGATGCCGCCCACGCCCAGGATGCCCAGCAGGTAGATGATCCACTCGCGGCTGAGCGGGCCTACAACCGGCCTCTTCAGCAGCTCCGGATTGGGCGGCGCGCCCTTGCCGCGGAGCGCCGGCTTGAAGACGATGAAGCTGATCCAGCCCAGCGCCATGCCCGCGCCCGCAAGGCCGAAGCCCAGGCCCCAGTCGACGTTCTGGCCGAAGTAGCCGCAGACCACCGCCGCCCAGAAGGCGCCGAGGTTCACGCCGTAATAGTAGAGGGTGAAGGCCGGGTCCCGTCGAGGGTCGGTGATCTCGTAGAGCTGCCCGACGATGGCGGAGATGTTCGCCTTCAGGAAGCCCACCCCCATGATGATGAAGCCGAGCGCCAGGTAGAAGATGTTGACGTAGTTCTGGTCGCGCTGGACCTCGAGCTTGTAGGACGAGGCCGACAGCGTGGCCGGCACACCCGCGTCGGCAGGCAGATTCTTGATGGTCAGGTTGCCCTTGTCGGACGCCATCTCATAGGTCTTGTCGCCGATCTTCAGCTTCGAAGGCACGCCCGGGCGCCCGTCCGGCACCACCACCTCGTAGCGCACGTGCTGGCCGGATGCCGCCGTGTAATCCAGGAACTGTTTGGACGGCCCGGCGTGCACCGCCATGCCGAACTGGCCGACCACCAGCAGGATCGCGCCAAAGGCCACGGCCTTGTAGGTGCCCAGATACCGGTCGGCCAGATAGCCGCCGATCAGGGGCAGCAGGTACACCAGGGTGGTGTAGGAGCCGTACTGGTTGGTCGAGAACTTGTCGTCGAACAGGAAGTGCTGCGTCAGGTAGTAAACGAGCAGGCCCCGCATGCCGTAGTAGGAGAAGCGCTCCCACATCTCGGCGAAGAACAGCACCATCAGCCCCTTCGGATGGTTCCGGATGAGCTGGATGAAGACGGGTATGCCGGTTCCGAAGGTGACGGCGAGGCCGACCCAAAACACCAGCGTATGAAGAATGCCCATGTAAGCCCTTCGCGTTTTTCCCTGACGGCGCAAGCTCTTGCCGGCTCGCCCGCCCCACAAGGGGCGGATAGGACCACGCGGAATGTGGGTTTACAAGCTGTTACGCCTCGTGAAGCGACCAGCCGCGGCCGCGCTCTAGCCAGCAGGGGCCCGGCTGGAGCTGGGGCCGAGCATCGCGGTTTTCAGGTAGGAGACCACCGGATGGTCGGGGCCGCAATATCTGGGCGCCACAGCGATGACCAGGGGCGTGTCGCCCCACTTGTTGCGGGCGGCGGGATCGGCCCCGGCCCCCACCAGGATGCGGGCGACCCGGGCGACGCCGTCGCGATCGTGGGTGGGATTTCGCTCGCAGACCTCCATCAGGGTATGCAACGCCGCGTTTCCCTCGCTGTCGAGCTTCCAGTTCGGGTTCCAGCCGCGGCGGAGGTCGTCGCGCAGCCGCTGTTCGTCGAGGACCAGCAGGGCGTCCCTGAAATCCGCGACCTGGACCGGTCCCCCCGCCCCAGCACCCCCAGGCCGTTGCAGCCGACCGGCAGGCGCGCGGGCGTCCGTGACGCGAGCCGCGGCGACTAGGACGACGCCCACAACGACGGCGGCGGAGAGCAAGGCCACGACCCGGGGGGACCAGACCGACCAGGCCTTCGGGGCGTCCGGTCCGGAGCCTTCGGATTGCATGTTCGCGAGCAACCGATAGCCGATTTTCGGCAGCGTCTCGAGTGTGAAGGGCGCGGGCGTCGTGCAGCGTTCGAGAGTGCGCACCTTGGCGATCGCACGGGCCACGGCGTCGTCGGTGACGACGCGGCCCTGCCAGCAGGCTTCCACCAGAGTGTCGCGGGTGACCGTCGCGCCGCCTGCCCGCGCGAGCGCCACCAGCACGGCCATGGTCAGGGCTTCGACGCGGACCTCGCGCCCTTCCGCGATCACCCGGCCCGTGGAGGGCGACACCGTGATTTGGCCCAGCGCGAAATCGTCCTCGTCGGCCAGCCGTCGGCTCGCGGCGCGGTCAGTCATGACCGAACTCGGGCAAAGTCGGAGAAAAGTCGGCGATCCGGCGCCGAATAGTCCAGCGAAGCACAGGCGAAGCCCCCCAACTCCACGCCAGCATCGCCGCGTCGCGGCTTTGCCTGAGCATGCTTTGCGCACCCGGGGGCGCGCAAGGCTCTTCTCGTGATCTGGGGGTAGAGATGAAGTTTTGGAAAACGCGCCTTCTGACGGCGATGTCGCTCGCGGCGTCCGCGCTGATGGTCGACCTCACCGCGCCCGCCGCGCCGGCGCACGCCTATAGCGGCGGTTGCGTCCAGCTTGAGCCGCCCCAGGGCAGCGGCAGCTTCTGGCGCGCGGCGAACCACTGCGGCTACGCGGTAATCGGCAGCTTCTGCTTCATGGACGACGGACTGTTCTCCTGTCGACTGCACAAGAGCGGCGGCTTCGGCCCCATCCGGTCGGGCGGCTCCGAGGGGATCAGCGCGCCGCCTCCGGGCGTCTCCTGGCGCGCGGTCTGGTGCGACTACGAGGCCTGGAACCGGGGCCAGTGCAAGACGCCGCCACCTTGGCAAGGTCTGTGAACACGGCTTGCCCCGTAGGCAGGTCGCGCGGTCGTGCAGGGCGACCGCGCGCTCCTCGGGGCGGATCAGATCGACGCCATGTCGATCACGAAGCGATAGCGCACATCGCTCCTGACCATCCGCTCATAGGCCTCGTTGATTTGGTCGATGCGGATGACCTCGATCTCGGGCCTGACCCCGTGCTCGGCGCAGAAGTCGAGCATCTCCTGGGTCTCGCGGATGCCGCCAATGGGTGAGGCTGCAAGACGACGCCGCTTGCCCAGCATGGAGAACACCTTCACCGGCAGAGGCTCGGGGATCAGGCCCAGCAGCACCAGGGTGCCGTCGCGCGCGAGGGTGCGGAGCAGCGGGTTCGGCTCGTGGAATACCGCGACGCTGTCGATGATCAGGTCGAAGCGGCTCTCCGCCGCCTTCATCTGGGCGCTGTCGGTCGAGACGACGAAGTCGTGGGCGCCCAGCGCCAGCGCGTCCTCGCGCTTGCCGGGCGAGGTCGAGATCACCGTCACCTCACAGCCCAGCGCCGCGGCCAGCTTCACCGCCATGTGCCCGAGCCCGCCGAGGCCCACCACGCCCACCTTCGAACCCTTGCCGACGCGCCACGTCCTGAGCGGCGACCACGTCGTGATGCCGGCGCAGAGCAGCGGCGCGGCGACGTCGAATTCGAGCGCGTCGGGGATATTCAGCACGAAGTGCTGGTGCACCGTGATGCGGTTGGAATAGCCGCCCTGGGTGCGTGTGCCGTCCTTGTCCTTGGCGCCGTAGGTGCCGATGGCGTTGGGGCAGAACTGCTCCTCGCCCGCGGCGCATTCCGGGCAATCGAGGTCGGCGCCGACCAGGCAGCCCACGCCCACCCGGTCACCCGGCTTGAAGCGGGTCACGCCCTCCCCGACCTGGGTCACCACGCCCACGATCTCGTGGCCTGGCGTCAGGGGATAGACCGTGCCGCCCAGGTCGTTCTTGGCGAAGTGCAGGTCCGAGTGGCAGACGCCGCAGTACTTGATCTCGATCAGCACGTCGTCGGGGCCGGGGTCGCGCCGCTCGAAACTCCAGGGCTTGAGCGGGCTGTCGGCGTCGAAGGCGGTCCAGGCCTTGGCGGGGATCGGCATGGTGCGCTCCTATTTCAGCTTGGCGATCAGGGCCTGGGCCGCGGCAGGGTTGCGCACCTTGGCGCCTGAGATGAAGTAGGCGAACACGTCGCCGCGTTTGGCCCAGCCGCGGGCCTGGGCGGCGGTGTCAGCCAGCTCCTTGTCGCTGACGCCCTGCTCCAGGTCCTCCCGGCTCGACATCAGCCGCGCGTAGGTGAAGTCGGCGGTCGGCTGGTCGATTTCGGGGAAGTCCTCGTCGCGCGCGAAGATGATGGCGGCGCCGTACTTGTGGGCCAGGTCATAGAATTCCTGGCAGCAGAAGGTCGGACTCCTGACCTCCAGCGCGTGGCGCAGGCGCACCCCGTCGATCTCCTTGGGCAGGCGTTTCAGGAAGCCTTCGAAGTCGACCGGATCGAACTTCTTGGTGGCCATGAACTGCCAGTTGATCGGGCCCAGCTTGTCGCCCAGCGCCGAGAGCCCCTGGGTCAGGAACCGCTCGATCGACTCGCTCGCCGCATCGCCCGACAGCTCCTTCCGGTTGGTGCAGAAGCGCGAGGCCTTGACCGAGAACACGAACCCGTCGGGCGTCTCGTCGCGCCACTTCTCCCAGCTGTCACGCTTGAAGGCGGAATAGTAGGTGCCGTTGATCTCGATCGAGGTCAGGGCGCGCGAGGCGAACTCCAGCTCGCGCTTTTGCGCCAGGCCGTCGGGATAGAACACGCCGCGCCACGGCTCGAAGGTCCATCCGCCGATGCCGACGTAGATCTGCCCGCCCATGCCCGCGCTCCGATGCTCAGGACAGCGATCTAGGCGTCCAAAGGGCTCGGCTCAATGGGCGTGGCGCTCCGGCGTCACCACCATCGGTCGCCCCGCGCCGCCAGGAACTGGCGCGCGAGGTATCGCCACGGCATGACCACCGGGAAGATCACCGCCATCAGGCAGGCCTTGATGGTCTCGGCGGTGGCGGCGTCCACGCGGCCGGCCTGCCACAGCGGCAGGGCCACGGCGGTCAGCCAGATCGCCTTCCAGGTCATCTCGAACAGCAGGACCGGCAGCATCTTCAGCGGATAGCGCAGGCCGATCACCGCCATGACCGCCAGCGCGCCCAACATGCAGCTGGCCACCCCGTGCATGATCTCCCACTCTGGCCGGTGGTTCAGGATCACCGGCCAGATCTCGACGTTCAAGCCGACCGCCATGATCAGGTAGGCGGCGCGCAGCAGGTAGAGACGCCACACCGGCACGCCGAAGGTCTCGGCGCGAGGCTTGGTCTCGGAAGCGGCGATCGAGGTCATGCGGCTATCCGGGGCTGAAGGGGCTGCGACCGGAACGCCTTCGACAGCCACACGCGCAGCAGCCAGAAGGTCATGAACAGCAGGGCCGCGAAGCCCGGCAGGTTGAGCAGGAAGGTCCCGCGCACCGCCTTGGGCAGATAGCCCTGCTGGCCGACGAAGAACGAGAAGGCGGCGATGGTCAGGGCCACGCACATGCGCCAGACGTGGCGCGCGATGCGGGGCCGGCCGAGCAGCCCCTTGCGCAGGAGCAGATGCACGTCGCCCAGGGCGCTGAGCGTGGCGATGCCGGCGATCACATAGGTCGCCATGTGCTGGATGCCGGTGATCTCCGGCCGGGTCGACAGGTAGAGGCCGATGCCCGCGCCGGCGACGGGGATCAGGATCGCCAGCCGCTCGAACAGGCCGATGCGGCCCTCGGCCCTGCGCACCGTCATCCAGCCGGTCAGGACGAGGTAGAAGGTGAAGACCCCCGCCGTGGTGTTGGGGATCTGCTCGGCCGGCAGGAAGGGCGCGACGCCCGCCCCCACCCCGGCCATCACCAGCATGGCGGCGGTGAAGACCGAGCCGGCGATGCGATGCACACGCTCGCCCTTGCGGGTCAGCAGCGCGACCGCGCCGGCCGACATGCCGATCATGCCGCCGCCGATGTGCGAGTACAGCAGGGCGTCGCAGGCGAGTTGGACAACGAGCGGGGCGCCGGGAGGCGCTTCGAGATGCATGGCTCAACTCCTCAGGATTTCGCCAGGACAGGCGACCACATGAACAGCCACGCCAGGACGATGCCTGCGCCCATGGCCAGGGTGGCGACGACGATCAGTGCGGCTGTGGCGCGGCGCAGGCCGGGGCCGCCCCGCGCCTTGGCGAACTGGTAGAGCTCCAGCACGCCGAGCGGGATGAGGTAGGAGGCGAAGGAGGCGAACCGGAAAAGCGGGCCGTCCAGCCCCTGCTTGGGCAGGCCAAGGGCGTGGTTGCCCAGCATCAGCACGATAATCATCACCCGCAGGAACCAGACGCCGTTGACCACCATGAAGGTGCGCATGGCCCAGCGCCGGTGCGTGTCGAAATCCTTCGCCAGGGCGGCGCGCAGGGTCAGGGCGCAGAACAGCAGGATCAGCACCGCGTCCAGCGTCGGGCCGATATCGGAGATCGGGTCGGCGCGCGCGCCGCGCACCCACTGCATCCACAGGCCCGCCAGCGCGGCGCCGGTCGCGGTCGCCAGGAACACGCGCCCCGTCCACCGATGCAACGCCGGGACCCTGGCGCGGATCCAGGGCATCAGCTGCAGCGTGCCGCCGAAGGTCAGGACGGCGGCCATCAGCACATGGGCCACGAAGACGGTGTCGCCGACCGGATCGCCGGGGATGAAGCCTTTCAGCATCTCCTTGCTGCGTGCGGCCAGGGGATCGAAGTTCCAGGTCGCGACCGCGTGGCCGTAGACGCCCAGCATGTACCAGACGAAGGTCCACTGCCCGGCGACGGCGACCAGGAACCACAGCTTGCCTGTGGCGGGCAGCAGGCCCTTGGCCGGGTCGGCGCCGGGGCGAGGACGTGCGGGGTCGACAGCCAGGGCGGCGGTGCTCATCGCGGGGTCTCCCGGATTCAGATCGGGTCGGCGACGCGTCGGAGACGCACGGCGACGACGATGAAGGCGGCGGCCAGGGCCAGGCCGATCCACAGGTGCGGGCTCGCGAAGTCGGTAGGATGAGGGTGGCCGGGCGTGGCCTTCTGCATCGAGGCGGCGAACGGGCCGATGGCGCGCAGCTTCAGCCAGTCCCAGACGATGGTGGTGTTGAACGCCAGCTTCTCGAGCAAGGCCACGGCCAGGGGCGGCGCCACCGCCCACAGGATCGGCAACCGCTTGGCCCAGCCTGAGGCGAGTATGAGCCAGCCGTAGATGGGCGCGTACCACAGGGCCATCATCGGTATGCCGCGGATCAGCTCGAACCAGACGCGCGGCAGGATGATGCGGTCGAAAAAGGCCTGGAGTCCGGCGCCGGACAGCATGGCCACAGGCGAGGCGAGCAGCACCATGACGATATGCAGCGCCAGCACCAGAACGACGGTGACCACCGGCGTGACCAGCATCGGCAGCGCGGCCTTGGCCATGACCGCGACCGGATCGGAGATCGGCAACGACTTCCAGAACAGCAGGCTGCGGTCGCGCCGTTCCCCATGCAGGGCGGCGGCGCAATAGAGCATCGCCGTGATCCACCCGGCCAGACCCACAGCGGCGGCGGCCAGCATGTAGGGCATGCCTGCGTAGCTATCGACGCCGGCCTTGTGCGCGGCCGCGCCGCTGCGGATCAGATGCGGCAGGCTCGGCAGGCTGATCACATAGCCGACCAGCACCACTGCACCGGCGCCGACCTGGGCCATCCAGATCGAGGGATGCTCCCACAGTTCGCGGCGCACCGACCAGTAGAAGGCCTTCAGCGGCGCGCCCTTCGGCGCGGACAGGGCTTCGGCGCTCATGCGGCGACCTCCCCTGCGGGAGCCGCTGCCGGCGCGTCGGTGAGGGCCAGGAACACCTCCGAAAGGCTCGCGGGCCGCACCTCGCCGAGCGCGGCCAGGCGCTTGGGGTCGGCGCCATCGAACAGCAGGCTGGCGCGCCCCAGGAGCTGGCGCTCCGAAAGCGGCTT
Source organism: Pseudomonadota bacterium (assembly GCA_018241995.1). GTDB lineage: Bacteria > Pseudomonadota > Alphaproteobacteria > Caulobacterales > Caulobacteraceae > JAFECT01. Next base: position 220,055 of record JAFECT010000003.1, on the reverse strand, counting down.
CAGGGCCCGCGCGGCGGCGAGTTTCGACGCCGGGACGGCGACCTCCGCGAAGCGGGCCTCGAACGCCTCCATGCTGAGATCGAGGACGACCTTGCCCCGGTCGAGCAGGATCAGGTCGGTCAGGATGTGCTGAACCTCGTCAAGCTGATGCGTAGAGACGACGATGGTGCGGTCCTGGTCGAAATAGTCGTCGAGCAGGCTGTCGAAGAAGCGTTTGCGGTAGGCGAGGTCTAGGCCCAGCGTCGGCTCGTCCAGAACCAGCAGCCGCGCATCGATGGCCATGACCAGGGCCAGATGCAGCTGGGCGATCATGCCCTTGGACAGGGTGCGGACCTTGGCGGCGCGCTCGATCCCGGTGCGGGCCAGGAAGGCCTCGGCCTTGGCGCGGTCGAACCGGGGGTGCAGTCCCGCCATGAAGTCGAGCGCCCGGCGGGCGGTGAGCCAGCCCGGCAGGACGGCGGCGTCGGCGATGAAGCAGGCCTCGCCCATCAGCTCCGCGCGCTGATGCCAAGGCTCGCGCCCCAGCACGTTCAGCTCGCCCGCGTAGGAGATCAGGCCCAGCATGGCCTGCAACGCCGTGGACTTGCCCGCGCCATTGGGACCCAGCAGGCCGACGATGCGCCCCTGCCCGACCGTGAAGTCGACGCGGTCCAGCGCGACCTTCTTGCCATAGATCTTGGTCAGGCCCTTTGCAGTGACGAGGTTCATCGGCTCACCCCTCCGCCGGCTCGGCCGCGACGCCCAGCAGTTCGCCCGCCAGCCCCAGCCTGTGAATGGTGGCGCGAATCTCCGGCCACTGCTCGGTGAGGAACCGCTGCCGCTCGTCCAGCATCAGACGCTCCCGCGCGCCGGGGCGGACGAACATGCCCAGGCCCCGCCGCTTCTCGACCAGGCCCTCGTCGGTCAGCTGCTGGTAGGCCTTCAGCACGGTCAGGGGATTGATGCGGCCTTCGGTCGCAACCGTACGTACGGACGGCAAGGCGTCGCCGTCCTCCAACTGCCCGTCGAGAACCATGGCGACCACACGGTCGCGGAGCTGGCGGTAGATCGGCTGGCTGTCGTTCCACTCTGAATCCATTGATCTTTCCGGCCATTCGCCAGGTTCGGCGCCTGCGGCGAACTGGTGTTATATATGACTAAAACACCGACCAGCACAAGTCCTCTGCGCCAAGACCGGTCAACGGCCCCCGCGCGGCATCAGGGCGGCGCCGGGCGAACGTCGGTCAGGAAAGCTTAAGCGCCACGCCTTAGGTCTCGAATGATGCTTGAAGTGGCTCCGCCGGCGACAGGTCGACAGCAGATCGTTCTGCGGTCCTATGTCGAACGATACAGGCTGGTGCTGGCCACCCGCCTGGCCTCAATCGTCGGGCTGGCCGCAGCCACGGCGCTCTACCTGAATCTCGAAACCGCCGCTGTCTATCTCGTCGTGCACCTGGGGGTGCTGGGGCTCTATCTCTGCACAGTGGAAAAGGCCGCGGCCGACGTCGCGCGCGAGAACGCGCTGGCCCGGCTGAAGCGCCTGACACCCCTGCTCAGCCTGATGATGTCGATTCCCGGCGTCGCCCTGGCGCTGTGGGTCAACGCCCACGCGCCCGACCTGCATGTCGAGAGCCTGTGCCTGCTCATCACCCTGGTCATGTTGATGGCCCTGCAGGTCCACCTGACCACGCTCGGCTTCGTCGCCGCCGTCCTGCCGCCGATCATGGGCCTTCTGGTGGCGGACCGTTCAGGCCCGCCGGGTCATGAGTATCCCCATTTCGCCGCCTACCTGATCTTCACCCTGGCGGCCCTGGCCTGCGGCTGGCGACAGAAGCAGAGCGATCGCAACACCGCCGAACGCGCCGCCGACCTTGCCGACCGCAACGCAGCCCTGGAGAGCGCCCTCGCGCGCGCCGAACAGCAACGGGCCTTGGCCGAGTCCGCCAGCCGCGCCAAGACGGACCTGCTGGCCGTGACCAGTCATGAAATCCGCACGCCGCTGAACGCGGTGATGGCCATGGCCGCGGTGCTCCGGCGCGAGGCGCCGAGCGGACGCCACGCGGAACTTGCAGGCAATATAGAGACCGCCGGCGCCATGCTGGTGCGCCTGTTGAACGGCGTGCTGGACTATGTTCGCAGCGACACCGGTGATCTCGCCCTGAACCTGGCGCCGGTAGACGCCGGCGCCCTGATCGATGGGGTCGCCGATGTCTGGCGCGCCCAGTGCGACGCCGCGGATGTTCACCTCACGCTCTCACGGCAAGGCCCTCGGGAGTCGTTGATCGTCAGCGCGGACGGTCCCCGCCTGGAGCAGATCCTGATCAACCTGCTGTCCAACGCGGTGAAGCTCACGCCCCGGGGCGGCGACGTCGCTCTCGCGGTCGAAGCCCTGCCCGCTGGTCCGGGACGCACGCGCCTGCGCTTCGAGGTGGCCGACCGCGGCCCCGGGATTGCGCCGGAGGACGCCACCCGCATCTTCGAAGCGTTCGAGCAGACCGCCGAGGGGCGCAAGGCCGGGGGCGCGGGCCTGGGCCTGGCCATCTGCCATCGCATGCTCGGCCTGATGGGCGGAACAATCGGCTTCGACAGCCGCGACGGCGGCGGCTCGATCTTCTGGTTCGAACTTGAGGTCGAGCAGGCCGAGGCGCAGGCGCCGGCGCCGGCGCCCCAGGTCGCCGAGCCTGAGGAGGCGCTGGCGATCCGGATCCTGGCGGCCGATGACAACGCCTCGAACCGTGAGGTCCTGCGACTGCTGCTCCAGCCGCTGGGCGTAGAGCTGACATTGGTGGAGAACGGCGCCGAGGCGCTGGAGGCGGCGCTGGCGCGTCCCTATGACCTGATCCTGATGGACGCCCAGATGCCGGTGATGGACGGCGCAGCCGCCGTGGCCGCCATCCGCGCCGGCGAGGCGGCGATGGGCCGGCGCACGCCGATCTCGATGCTGACCGCCAACGTCTTCCCGGAAGACATCGAAACCTACATGACGGCCGGGGCCGACCGCGTGCTGGCCAAGCCGATCGACATCAAGGCGCTCTACGCCTGCCTGTCGGAACTGGCCCTGTCAGCCGACGACGAGGGCGCGACGGAAGCGGCCTAGTACGCCTGCTCGATGTAGACCCTGCTCAGGTCCCCGCCCCAGCGACCGTGATAGGCCTCCAGCAGGCGGTCGGCGGGAGTCAGACCGCTTTCAGCGATCTCTTCCAGCTCGGACAGGTAGCCGGTTTCATCGACCATGCCGGCGGAGAACTTGGCGCGACGGCGCAGGCCGTGGCGGGCGATGTCGAGCAGTTCGCAGGCGACCTTCTGCACAGGGCGGCCGGCGACCTGGCCCTTCAGGCCGATCTTCGCCGCATCCTTGCGCAACTGGGCGCGATCCTCGCTCGTCCAGTCCTTGCAGAGGTCCCAGGCGGCGTCGAGCGCGTCCTTGTCGTAGAAGATGCCCGCCCACAGGGCCGGCAGGCCGCAGATACGGCTCCAGGGGCCGCCGTCCGAGCCGCGCATCTCCAGGTACTGCTTCAGCCGCACCTCGGGGAAGATCGTGGTCAGGTGGTCGGCCCAGTCCTTCAGCTTCGGACGTTCGCCCTCCATGACGTCAAGCTTGCCGTCCATGAAGGCCTCGAACGACTTGCCCGAGGCGTCGATGTAGCGGTCGCGCTTGACGAAATACATCGGCACCTTGAGCGCGTAACGCGCATAGGCCTCGAAGCCGAAGCCCTCCTGGAATACGAAGTCCAGCAGGCCGGTGCGGTCGGGATCGGTGTCGGTCCAGACATTGGCCCGCGCGCTCAGGAAGCCGTTGGGCTTGCCCTCGGTGAAGGGCGAGTTGGCGAAAAGCGCCGTGCCGATCGGCTGCAGCGCCAGCGACACCCGGAACTTCTTCACCATGTCGGCTTCGTCGGCGAAGTCGAGGTTGGCCTGGATGGTGCAGGTGCGCAGCATCATGTCGAGGCCGAGATTGCCGACCTTGGGCATGTAGGCGCGCATGATGTCGTAGCGGCCCTTGGGCATGACCGGCACCTGATCGCGCCGCCACATCGGGTCGAAACCGAGGCCCAGGAAACCGATGCCGATCTCGTCGGCGACGGTCTTGACCTCTTCCAGGTGGCGGCCGGTCTCGGAGCAGATGTCGTGGATGGTCTCCAGAGGCGCGCCGGACAGCTCGAACTGGCCGCCGGGCTCCAGCGACACGTTCGCCATGCCGCGCTCCAGCCCGATCAGGGTCGGACCCTCGTAGACGCCCTTCCAGCCAAAGCGCATCAGGCCTTCAAGCATGGCCTTGATGCCCGACGGGCCTTCATAGGCGGGGCGCGTGTAGTCCTTCAGATTGAAGCCGAACTTCTCGTGCTCGGCGCCGATGCGCCATTGGCTCTCGGGCTTGCAGCCCTTCTCGAACCAGGCGACGAGATCCTCGAAAACAAGGGGACGGTCGTCCAGCACGACATCGGCCATGGTTCGCCCTCCCCCGGGGTCTCGCGCGCCGCGGAGTGCGGCCGGCGCTACATGGGCTCCCAACCGGCCAAGCTCAAGTCCCGTTCCTGAGTCTTAGGCGCGCCAATCACCCAACGCCGCCTGCCACAGCGTCAACGCCGAGATCGCCGCCGTGTCGGCGCGCAGGATGCGCGGGCCGAGCGAGACAGGGGTGCAGAACGCCAAGCCACGCAGACGCTCGCGCTCGGAGGGGTCGAAGCCGCCTTCGGGGCCGATCAGCACCGCCCACGGGCCGCGAGGGGCGTCGCGCAGGGCGTCGAGCGCAGGCAAGACGGGTGCTGAGGCAGGCGCAGAGGCGCCGTCCTGCAGCGCATCGAAGCCTTCGCCCTCGTCGCAGAACATCAGCCGCCGGCTCGCGTCCCAGCCGTCGAGCAGGCGCTCCAGCTTCTCCGGCGCGATGATCTCAGGCACGTCCAGCCGCCCGGTCTGCTCCGCCGCCTCGACCATGATCGCGCGCAGCCGCTCCAGCCGCACGTGGTCGGCGTTGGTGCGCCGGGTCGTGATCAGCCGCACGCGCGCGCAGCCCAGCTCCACCGCCTTCTCGACGATGGTCTCCAGCGGTCCGCGCTTCACCAGCGCAGCCACCAGTTCCAGGTCCGGAACACTGGTCTGGGCTCGCGTCTGGACCTCGGCTGTCAGCACACAGCCGCGCTTGCCGATCTCCACGAGCGAGGCGCGCCACTCGCCGTCGCGGCCGTTGAACAGCAGCACGCTGTCGCCGAGCTTCTGGCGCATGACGCCGGTCAGGTAGCGCGCCTGATCAGAGGTCGGCTCGACACGCACGCCCGCGCGCAGCGGCGACTCCACATGCAGCCGGATCACTTCGGGACCGCCAGTTTCAGCCCGCTGAGGGCGCCTTCGATGACGTCCGTCTCGAAGTCGCCGAGCCGCGCTTCGAACTCGGTCAAGCCCTCCATCCGCTCGTCCAGCGCCGCATAGGCGTCGCCGAGCCGCTGCATGAAGGCGGTGAAGTGGTCGCGCGACAGCCAGCGGTCGATGGTCAGGAAGACGGTGTCGCCCTCGGCGCCGCGATACAGCTCCGTGCCCAGAAAGCCGGGGTCGAGCTTGAACAGCCGCGCCCAGTCGCCCTCGCGGCCGTAGGCCGTGGTGAAGGCGTCCACGGCCTCGGGCTTGACCTGATAGCGCCAGATGATCGCGTACATGCCCTTCATTTACCGCTGGCCGGCGGCCGCTGGAAGGGATCGGGCGCGCCGCACGGGCGTTGCCCCCGCATCCGAAACCCGCCAACCTCATGAGCCATGTCCAAGCACGAAGAGTCCTACGAAGACACCCTGGTCCGCCTGCAGACCGCCCTGGTCGACACCCAGATCTGGGCCATGGACAAGGGCCTGCGCATGGCCGTCGTGCTGGAAGGCCGCGACGCCGCCGGCAAGGACGGGACCATCCGGCGCGTCACCGAGCACCTCTCGGCCCGCAACACGCGCGTGGTCGCATTGCCCAAGCCTTCCAACCGCGAGGAAGGCCAGTGGTGGCTGCAGCGTTATGTGAACCGGCTGCCGACTACCAGCGAGTGGGTGCTGTTCAACCGCTCCTGGTACAATCGCGCGGGCGTCGAGAAGGTCATGGGCTTCTCCACCGAGCAGCAGCAGGAGGAGTTCCTGCGCAATGCGCCGGACTTCGAGCGCATGCTGGTCGAGTCCGGCATCATCCTGGTCAAGCTTTGGCTCGACATCTCGCGCGAGGAGCAGGCCAAGCGCCTGAAGTCCCGCCGCAGCGATCCGCTGAAGCGGTTGAAGACCAGCAAGCTCGACGAGGAGGCGCAGAAGCGCTGGGACGACTATTCCAAGGCGCGCAACGACATGCTGATGCGCACCCACAGCGCGGTCGCGCCCTGGACCTGCGTGCGCGCCGACCACAAGAAGACCGCGCGTCTGAACGTGATCCGCCACCTGATCCGCACGCTGGATCCGCCCGAGCTGTCGGTGAAGGTCGAGCGGCCCGACCCGGAGGTGCTGTTCCCCTTTGAGGCGGCGGCGCTGGAGGATGGGCGGCTGGCGCCATGAGCAGTCCGGCGAGCAGTCCAGCCGGGAACCCCACACACGCTCCCGCAGGCGGTCGCGCGAGTCCCAAGCACAACGCCCTGGCCGCCCTGCCCCGCATACCGCCGAGCTCGCCCCTGGCTGTGCTGACCAAGGTAGACCCACTCTGGGTGATAGGCGCCGTCCTGGTATTCGCGATCGTCTGGCGGTTCGGACGCGAATGGTTTCAGAACCTGATGCAGCGCGCCGCCGCCGCAAGGGGCGACCTCGCCCCCCAGGCCGAGCAGGTGGAGATTCGCCTCAAGCTCTCCGACGACGCCCGCGGCGCGCCGGAGGAGCGCGCCCGCCTGCACGAGGCTCACACCCTGATCGAGCAACTGCTGGAATCCACCCGCACCGGCGAGGTCGAGGAGGCCGCGTTCGGACGCGGTTACTGGACCTGGGTCATCGCGGGTCCCTCCGCCGACGCCATTTTCGACATGGTCTCCCCCGCCATCGCTCACTTCGAGCCCCGGGCCGGGTCGCAGGCCGTGCTGCGCTACGGCGGCGAGGGCGCCGAAGAGGCGACGGTGGAGCTGGCGGGAACCTAGCGATCCTTCTCCCCTGTGGGATCAGTAGGCGCTTGCTTGGTCCAATTGCTGCATCTCATCTGCGCTCAGCGTCAGCCGCACCGCGGCCGCCAGATCCGCGAACTGCTCAAGGCTCGTCGCGCTGGCGATGGGCGCGGTGATGGCGGGCTTGGCCACGATCCAGGCGATGGCGACCTGGGCCACCGGCACGCCGTGCGCCGCCGCGACCTTGTCCATCGCGTCGAGGATCCTGAACCCGCGGGCGTCCATGAACCGGTGCATCCCGGCGCCCCGCGCGCTCTTGGCCTTGTCGGCCTCGGAGCGGTACTTGCCGGTCAGGAAGCCCGCGGCCAGGGCGTAGTAGCTGATCACCCCCACCTGCTCCGCCTCGACCAGCGGCTGGAGCTCGGCTTCGAAGCCCTGGCGCTGATAGAGGTTGTAGGGCGGCTGCACGCTTTCATACCGGGGAAGGCCGTCGCGCGCCGAAATCTCCAGCGCCTGATTCAGCCGCGCGGCGGAGTAGTTGGAGCAGCCGATGGCCCTGACCTTGCCCTGCTCGATCAGGGTCGCGTAGGCCCCCAGCGTCTCCTCCAGCGGCGTCTCGGGATCGTCCGAGTGCGACTGGTAGAGGTCGATGTAGTCGGTCTGCAGCCGCTTCAGGGAATCCTCGGCGCCGCGGATGATGTTGGCGCGCTTCAACAGGCCCGGCTGGTCGCCCTGATGCCAGCCGACCTTGGTGCAGATCACCACGTCGTCGCGACGGCCGCGCCGCTTCAGCCACCTGCCGATGATCGTCTCGGACTCGCCGCCCTTGTGGCCGGGAACCCAGCTCGAATAGGCCTCCGCCGTATCCACGGCGTTGAAGCCGGCCGCCATGAAAGCGTCGAGCAGGCTGAACGAGGTCGGCTCATCGGCGGTCCAGCCGAAGACGTTGCCGCCGAACACCAGGGGCGCGATCTCGATGCCGGATCGTCCGAGCGGACGCTTGGCGGGGGCGGCGGTCATGGGGACTCTCCTGACTTGGCGGCGGACTAGCCGAACGCCTGCATGCGATCGAGCGCCTGATCGAGCCGCGCGCGATAGCGCGCCGCCTGGCGGCGTAGGCCGCGCCGGTCGGAGCCCTCGGGCAGGGCCTCGGCGGCCTCATGGGTGAAGCCGGTGCGGAAGGCGAGATAGGCGGTCTCGTAGAACGGCAGGCGGCGGTCGAGCGTCGCGTCCGCAGCCTCGATGGCGACCGCCGCCGCGAAGTCGCGCGCGGCGCCGGCGTCCAGGCCCCACTCCACCGAGAACCCGGCCACGTCCCAGGCGATGTCGGTCGGCCCGGGCATGAAGCGGTCGTCGTGGTGGTCGAGCGCATCGGTCTTGAGCAGGCCCCGCTCCGACCGGATCCACTCGTGCGGCGCCAGGCGTCCGTCGATGGCCACCGCCGGCGCGCCGGCCAGGCGCGCGGGCCAAGCCTCCAGGCCCACCAGCCGCGACAGGCCTTCCTCCCCCAGCGACTGCTGCACATTGCGCAGGATCATCGGGGTCAGCTCTTCGCCGGTCAGCGCCGCGCCCGTCCGTGCGTAGCGGCCCAGCCAGCCGAGATAGCGCGCGGCGTGCGCGATGTCGGCCGGGTCGCGGCGGCGGCCGTGCAGGGACCGGCCGGAGACGAATTCCTCGGCCAGGAAGCCATCGGCGAAGCTCTTGGGCTCCGGCGTGAAGCCGGCCTCCGCCAGCCGCCCCGCTCGCTCCAGCCGCTCACGCCCGGAACGGCCCAACCCGGCGTAGCGAAACAGGGTCGCGCCGTCCGGCGACAGGTACTTGCGCCGCTCATGCTGGGGCGCGGTGACCGGGCGGCCCAGGTTGGCCTTCAGCACCTCGCGCCACAGCCCGCGCGAAAGGTCGCGCGACCGCTCCAGGCCCGGGGCCAGGCTGTCGCGCATCGCCTCGAAGCCCACCTGCAGCTTGCGATGCCGCCCCCAGCGCGCGCGCGCCTCGGCCGAGCGCAACTTGGCGCCCTCGGCGGCCAGGCCCGGGAACAACACGATCTGTTCGTCGCGCGCGCCGATGCCATTCAGCGCCTCCGCGGCGGCCGCGAACGAGGCGCCGGTGCTGCCCGGCCCGTCGTCGACCAGCAGGAACCAGGCGCCGGCCTGCGCCCGGCGACCCAGCCGCCCTGCCAGCCGCTCGTCGAAGCGCACCATCCGGCCCTCGGCGACCTCGTGAGCGCGGACGGTCACGCTCTCGGTATCGCGTCCGCCGGCCTCCAGCGCTGCGGCGACCACCGCCGACAGGCTGGCGCCCACGCCGCGCAGGCCGACGACCACGGTCGAGATCGGCGCGCTCGACGCCAGGAAGCGCTCCGCCGCTTCGAGATAGGTTTCAGGATAGAGGCCGCGCCAAGCGTAGCCGTCCGCCGTCTCGATGCTCAGGCTGTCGGGCAAGCGCAGGCGGATCGCTTCGGCCAGGGCCTTGCGCGCCTTCTTCGCCGCCGCGCGCGCCTTGTCAGGTTCCCCCCGGCGTGAGGCGCGGAACAGCTTGGCCGTTTCCAGCGTTACCGTGCGCCACGTTCCGTCGCGCGCGGTGAAACCGTCGCGGTCCGGATTGAGCGCGTCGGCGACGGCGGCCTCCAGCGCCCCGGCCTCGATCAGGGCCTCGACCGCCAGGTCGCGCCCGTCCTGATCGCAGAGGCGGCGCAGCAGGGCGTCCAGCCGGTCGATCTCGGCGCGGGTGTCGGCAAGGCGCAGGCCATCGCGGCGGACGAGCATCAGGGGAGGCCTTCTGGAACGCGGAATGTCGGGAGCGAACGGACAACCGGCCGGCGCGAGACGGCGTTCCCGCTATGGCGCGAACCCGCATCCGCACGCCAGCGCGGAGCCCGGCGGTGATGCGGAAACTTGTGGGCGAAACTGGGGACAAAGCGGAGCCGTACTGCGCTGTGGCCGGGCGCGGGCAGTGCGACTAGGGTGACTTCGTGTCCATGAGCCTGGAACCGCTGACACCGGCCTCACTCCTTCGCAGGATGGCGTCCTCCGACGGCCGGTCCTGGCCGCGCGCCATCGGCATCTCACTGATGCTGATAGCCGTCGCCCTCGCCGCGCGCTTCGTGGTGGTGGCCTTCATCCACCAACCTTCGACCTACCTCACCTACTACCCCGTCGTGGTCGCCGCCGCGATCTGGGCCGGCTGGCGCGGAGCGGCCATATCCCTGGCGCTGAGCATGGCCCTGGTCTTCGGCCTCGTCGGCGTGGAAGCGCCCGGCGCCGACTGGATCGACCTGAGCATCCGCTCCGCCATCTTCCTGGCCGGCGCCGGGTTCATCGCCTGGACCGGCGTGATCCTGCGCGAGACCCTGCGCAAGCTGCGCGCGGTGATGAGCCAGGAGCGCGAGGAGCACGCCGCGCTGCAGACCAATGAACAGCGCATGCGCCTGGCGCAGGACGTGGCCGGCTTCGGCGTATTCGACTGGAACATCGAGACCGGCGAGGCCTACCTGTCCGAGGGCTTCCTCAAGAACTGGGGCGTGACACGCGAGGTCGCCACCGACCGCGAGGTGCTGCTGCAGCGCGTGCATCCGGACGACCGGGCGATGGTGCGCGCCTCCAACGACGCGGCCCTGGCTTCGGGCCGGGTCTACGAGGCCGAGTACCGCATCATCCGCGACAGCGACGGCGCCGAGCGCTGGCTCTATGTCCGCGGTGAGGTGCAGCTGGGGCCGGACGGCAAGGCCCGGCGCACCATCGGCGTCAACCAGGACGTCACCGAGCGCAAGCGCGCCGAGGCCACCCTGCGCGAAAGCGAAGCCGCGCTGCGCGAGAGCGAGGAGCGCTTCCGCGCCATGGCCGACAGCGCGCCGGCGCCGATCTGGGTGACCGGCCCAGAAGGCGGCATCGAGTTCGTCAACAAGGCCATGCTCGACTTCTTCGCCGCCGAACGCGGCGCCCTGGTCGGCGACGGCTGGCGCGACCGGATTCACCCGGACGACCTGCAGCCGATGCTGGACGGCCGCGTCGAGGCGCGTTCTCGCCACCTGGCCTATGATTTCGAAGCCCGCTTCCGCAACGCGACCGGACAATGGCGCTGGATCCGCGCCTATTCGCAGCCGCGCTTCGGCGCCGACGGGGCCTTCGTGGGCTATGTCGGCATCGCCTTCGATATCACCGAGATCCACGCCAGCCAGGCCGCGCTTTCGGCGCAGGCGCGACGCGAGCGCTTCCTGCTCGAACTCGGCGACGAGGTCGGCGCCTTGGCCACCCCCGCAGAGGTGCTCACCGCCGTCGTCGACCGCCTGGGCCAGGAACTGGGCGCTGACAAGGCCTTCTATGCCGAGCTCAGCGAGGACGAGCAGTTCGCCCATGTGGTGCATCGTTGGGCGCGCGACGGCCAGGCCCTGCCTGACGTCGGCCCGATCCACGAGCTCGGCGCTTTTGGCCTGGACGTCGCCGGCGCCTTCCGCTCGCGCAAGCCGATCCGCCTGGACGACATCTCCAGAGAACATCGGCTGGACACCAGCGCGCTGAAAGCCCTCGGCATCGGAGCCCTGCTGGTCGCACCGCTGGTGAGGGACGGCAGGCTGGTCGCCGGACTGGGACTGACGCAGGCCGAGCCTCGCGCCTGGACCGAGGACGAGGTCGAGCTGGTCGCCGAGACCGCCGCACGCGTCTGGTCCGCGCTCGACCGCGCCCGCGCCCAGGCGGCCCTGGCTGAAAGCGAGCAGCGTTTCCGCCTGATCGCCGACAGCGTGCCGATCAATCTGTGGATGGGCGACCCCGAGGGTCGCTGCCTCTATCTGAACAGCGCCCAGCGCGAAACCTGGGGCATCGCGCCCGACGCCGACCTGTCGGAATTCTCGTGGGAATCCACCCTGCATCCGGACGACGCGCCGGCGCTGTTCGAACCGTTCGGGAAGGCGATGGCCGCCCGCGCGCCCTTCACTGTTGAAGCCCGCTATCGCAACGCCGCCGGCGACTGGCGGCTGCTGCAGACGATCGCCCAGCCCCGCTTCGGCGCGGACGGCGAGTTCCTGGGCATGATCGGGGCCAACCTCGATATCACCGAAGAGCGCGCCGCCCAGGCCGCCATTGAGGCAAGCCGCCAGCAGCTGCGGGCCATGTTCGACCAGGCCGCCGCAGGGATGGTCCGCACCGACATCGACGGGCGCATCGAGATGATCAACGAGCGCTTCGCGCGCATGCTCGGAGCCGAGCCGGACGCGCTCGTGGGAAGCGCCGTCAAGGAGATCACCTGGCCCGACGACCAGGCCGAGAGCGAGGAACGGTTTACGCAGCTTCGCACCGCGCGCAGGCCCTATGCTGTCGTGAAGCGCTATCGCCGGCGCGACGGATCCGCCGTCTGGGCCTCGGCCAGCGTGTCGCCGATGATAGATTCCGCCGGCGACGTCACCGGCGCTGTGGCCGTCATCATCGACCTGACCGAGACCCGCAAGGCCGAGGCGGCCCTGCGTGAGAGCGAACAGCGCTTCCGCCTGATCGCCGACAGCGCGCCGGTGCCCATGTGGGTCAGCCGCCCGGGCGGCGCGCGCGAGTTCGTCAACAAGGCCTATGTCGACTATCTTGAGGTCTCCTACGACGAGGCGCTGGCCGAGGACTGGCGCGACCTGGTCCACCCCGACGACGGCCCTCGCATCCGCGCCGAGCAGATCGCCGGCGAGGCCTCGCACAAGCCCTTCACCCTGGAAGCGCGCTATCGCCGCGCCGACGGCGAATGGCGCTGGCTCCGCTCCTTCTCCCAGCCGCGTTTCGGGCCGGACGGGGAGCACATCGGCTTCATCGGCGTGGCCTTCGACGTGACCGAGGCCAAGCAGGCGGCCCAGGACCTGCAGCACATCAACGACCTCTTGGCCGAGCGCGTCGACGCCGCGCTTGAGCAGAAGGCGCAGGCCGAGGCCGCTCTGGCCCACGCCCAGAAGATCGAGGCTGTAGGCCGCCTGACCGGCGGGGTCGCGCACGACTTCAACAACCTGCTGACGGTCGTGATCGGGGCGCTCGACATGATCCTGAAGCACCCCGGCGACGAGAAGAAGCGCGAGCGCATGGCCGAGGCCGCCATGGCCGCCGCCCGCCGCGGCGAGCGCCTCACTCACCAGCTCCTGGCCTTCTCGCGACGGCAGGCCCTGCGCCCCGAGGTCATCGATGTGAACCACCTGGTGCGCGAGACCGAGCCCCTGCTGCGCCGCGCGATCGGCGAGGAGGTCGCCTTCGACGTCTCCGCCGCCAAGGCCGCGGTGGTGCGCGTCGACCCCGGCCAGTTCGAGGCGACGCTTCTGAACCTGGTGGTCAACGCGCGCGACGCGACGCCGGCGGGCGGGACCATCGCCGTCGAGAGCGCTGTGCGGGACATCAAGGACGGCTCGGCCTTCGAGGCCCCGCCCGGCCGCTACGTCGCAGTGTCCGTGCGCGACACGGGCTCGGGCATGCCGCCCGAGGTCGCCGCGCGCGCCTTTGAGCCCTTCTTCACCACCAAGCCGGTCGGCAAGGGCACCGGCCTGGGCCTCAGCCAGGTCTACGGCTTCGCCCGCCAGTCCGGCGGCGGCGTGACCATCGAAAGCCGGCCCGGAGAAGGCACGACCATCACCGTCTTCCTTCCGGTCGCCGAGGCCGGCGCCGACGCCCAGCCCAAGCCTGCGCCGAGCTCCCGCCGCGCCGGCGCCTCCCTGCGCGTGCTGCTGGTCGAGGACGACCCGGCCGTGGGCGCCATCGCCGAGACCATGCTGGGCGACCTAGGCCACACCATCGAGCGCGCCGACTCCGCAGCCCCGGCGCTCGAGCGCCTGAACAGCGACGCGCCCTTCGACCTCCTGCTCACCGACGTGATCATGCCCGGCGGGGTCAACGGCGTGGAGCTGGCCCGCGAGGCGGTGAAGCTGCGCCCCGGCCTGCAGGTGCTGCTGACCTCCGGCTATGCCGGCGACGCCATCGACGAGGCGCTCAGCGCCGCCCCCTGGCCGTTCCTGAAGAAGCCCTACGCCGAGGCGGAACTGGCCGCGGTGCTGCAGGGGATGCGGCGCGGGGCAGAGGTAGGGTGAACTCCGAGCCGGCCTGCCGCGCAAGACGGCCGGCGGCCGCCTGGGCTAGGCGGAAGCCTTCCTCAAATTGGCCGCCTCCATCAGGGCGATGCCGATGACGATCACGATCAGACCGCTCACGCGCAGGATATCGACAGGGCGGCGCGTCATCCCGAACAATCCGAACTGATCGATCAGGGTCGATCCCACGAGTTGGGCGATCAGGATGAACGCGATGAAGCTGGCCGCCCCGAAACGCGGGATGATCACGGTGGCGGAGAGCGCGTAGAAGCCGATCAGAAGGCCGGCGCCGTAGCCGATGGCCGGCGCCGCCTTCAATTGGGCCAGGGTGGGCACGCCGTGCAGCGGGATAGTGATCGCGGCGGCGACGATCATCGCGACCGCGAAGGTGATGGTCGTCGCCGCGAACGGATTGCCGACGCTGCGAGAGATGCCGCTGTTCAAGACCCCGATCAGCGGGATCCCCACGCCCGCCAGGAAGGACCACGTCGCAAACGCAAGGTAGGACCGCATCGGCTCATTCCATTTTCACCGGTCAGGGTCTGGCCTTGTAGAGAAATCGTCCCTGCGAGGCCAACCAAGCGCTCAAGCGCCCCTCGCCCTTACAATCCGTGATCGCGGTAATGCTTGCCTTCTTCGTCCGCCCGGATATGCTCACTTTCAGCATAAGTCGCCGGTCGCCTCTGGTCCGGCGCTTTTTCGGACCCTACTTATGCTCATATTGAGCATACTGGAGACAGTCAGATGGCCGACGGAACCGCTCTAGCCCAGACCCCCGCCCCGGCCTTCGCCTTCACCGACGAGGTCGAGGCCCTGACCGCGCCGGTCTGGGCGAAAGTCCGCGACAAGGTCACGCCCATCGAGTGGCGGTTCCAGGCTCCGCTGATCGCCGAGATCAACCGGCTGAAACGTGAGAAGGACGCGGTGATCCTGGCGCACAACTACATGACGCCGGAAATCTTCCACGGGGTCGGGGACTATGTCGGGGACAGCCTGGGCCTGGCGCGCGAGGCGCAGAAGGCGGACGCCAAGGTGATCGTCCAGGCCGGCGTGCACTTCATGGCCGAGACCTCCAAGATCCTGTGCCCGGACCAGACCGTGCTGATCCCCGACCTCAAGGCCGGCTGTTCGCTGGCGTCCTCGATCACCGGCGCGGACGTGCGTTTGATCAAGCAGCGCTACCCCGGCCTGCCGGTCGTGACCTACGTCAACACCACCGCCGAGGTGAAGGCCGAGACCGACGTGTGCTGCACCTCGGCCAATGCCGTGCAGGTGGTCGAGCATGTGGCGCGCGAGTGGGGCGTGGACCGCGTGATCCTGATCCCCGACGAGTTCCTGGCCCGAAACGTCGCACGCCAGACCAGCGTCGGCATCGTCGCCTGGAAGGGCCGCTGCGAGGTGCACGAGCGCTTCACCGCCGCGGACATCCTGGAGATGAAGGCCGCCTGGCCCGACGCCGAGGTCCTGGCCCATCCGGAGTGCCCGGCGGAAGTGCTGGAGGTCTCCGACTTCGCCGGCTCGACCGCGGCCATGGCCGACTATGTGGCCAAGCGGAAGCCGGCGCGCGTGATGCTGATCACCGAATGCTCCATGGCCGACAACGTCGCCTGCGAGGCGCCCGAGACCGAGTTCCTGCGCCCCTGCAACCTGTGCCCGCACATGAAGCGCATCACGCTGCAGAACATCTATGAGAGCTTGCGCGACGGCCGGTTCGAGGTGAGCGTCGACCCCGCAGTCGCCGAACGCGCGCGGGCGGCCGTGCAACGCATGATCGACCTGCCGCCGCCGGACCGCCCGGCCCGGTACGACCTCGTCCGCGCGCGCCACCACGTTGATGTGGAGCTGATCTGAATGTCGATGCCGCAGCGCTCGCAGACGCCGCCGGAGCCGAGCACGCCAGGCGGACGCACGCGCCAGGAACAGCTGCTGATGGACGTCGTCTCCACCGTGATCATGGCGGGGTTCCTGTGGTGGCGGCTGGGACCGATGGTCGCCTTCGCCGTCATGGTCGGCATCTTCGTGCACGAGTACGGCCATGTCCTGGCCATGAACCGGCTGGGCTGCGGCCCAGCGCGGTTCCACATCGTCCCCTTCGTGGGCGGCGCGGCCTATCCCGCGCGCCCGGCGTCGACCGAGTTCCAGGGCGTGCTGATCTCCCTGGCCGGGCCGGTGTTCGGCCTTCTGGCCGCCATTCCATTCATCATCGCCGCGGCGATGACCGGACAACTGATCTGGGTGATCGGCGGCCTGGCCGTCGCAGGCCTGAACCTGATCAACCTGGCGCCCGCCCCGCCGCTCGACGGCTCCAAGGCGCTGGGTCCCGCGCTGGCGCGCATCCACCCGATGCTGGAGAAGGGCGCGCTGGTGCTGGTGGGCGCCGTGGGCGTGCTCTGGGCGATCGCCACCCACAACTGGATCTTCGGCCTGTTCATAGCCATCGGCGTCGCCGGCGCCTTCAGGCGCGACCGCCTGCGTCCCTGGGCGCTGAAGCTGACCAAGGCCGAATGGGGATACAGCATCGGCCTCTATCTCGGCGCGCTCGTGCTCTGCCTGCTCACCGCCTGGGCCAGCGTGGCGGTCGTCGGCATCTCGCCCTCGCCGCTGGGCCTGCTGGCGCTGCTGGGCCTAGCCTGATCGGGGGTGTGATGATCCAGGTCCAGGTCGGCGACATCACCAGGCTCGAGGTCGACGCCATCGTCAACGCGGCCAACTCCAGCCTGCTGGGCGGCGGCGGCGTCGACGGCGCCATCCACCGTGCGGCCGGGCCCGAACTCCTCGCCTATTGCCGCGGCCTGGGGGGTTGCGAGACCGGCGACGCCAAGATCACGCCGGGCTTCCGGCTTCCGGCGCGGTACGTGATCCACACGGTGGGCCCGGTCTGGCGAGGCGGCGACGCCGGGGAGCCGGACCTGCTGGCCTCCTGCTATCGCCGCTCGCTGGAGCTGGCGGTCGAGAACGCGGCGGTCTCCATCGCCTTCCCGTGCATCTCCACCGGCGTCTACGGCTACCCCAAGTCCGCGGCGGCCGAGATCGCGGTCGCGACCGTTCGGGACTTCGCCCGGCTCGACGCCATCGAGCAGGTCGTCCTGTGCTGCTTCGACGAGCCCGCCGCGATCCTGCACCGCCGAGCCCTGGAGGATAATCAGTGATTCCGCGTATCGCCTTCGACGGCCCCCTGATCCTGGGCGCCGGGCTGGCCGGCCTCTCCGCAGCCCTGGCCGCCGCGCCGCGGCGCGCGCTGGTAGTCTCGCCCGCCGCGCTGGCGGACGCCTGCTCCTCGGCCTGGGCGCAGGGCGGAATGGCCGCCGCCCTTTCGCCGGACGACAGCGCCGCCTTGCACGCGCAGGACACCGAAGCCGCCGGTGCGGGCCTGGTCGATCCCGCCGCCGCTCTCACCCTGACCCAGGCCGCGCCTGCCACCGTTGAGCGCTTGGCCTCACTCGGGGCCCCGTTCGACCGCGACGCTGAAGGCCGCTTCCACCAAGGCCTGGAAGCCGCCCACAGCCGCCCCCGCGTGGCGCGCGTCCGCGGCGACCAGGCCGGCGCCGCCATCATGCGCGCCCTCGCCGATGCCGCGCTCACGGCGCCCAACATCGAGCTCTGGGAGGAGGCGCGAGCGCTTGCCCTGCTGCAGGATCGGGAGGGCCGGGTCCGCGGCGCCCTGATCGAACGAGACGGGCGGCTGATCGAGGTGACGGCCCCGGTCACCGTCCTGGCCACGGGCGGCCTGGGCGGCCTTTACGCCGTGACCACCAACCCCGCCGCCGTGCGGGGTGAGGGTCTCGCCCTCGCGGCCCTGGCCAGCGCCGTGATCGCCGATCCTGAGTTCGTGCAGTTCCACCCGACCGCCATAGACGTCGGTCGCGATCCGGCGCCGCTGGCGACCGAAGCCCTGCGCGGCGAAGGCGCGATCCTGGTCGATCGTGCGGGACGGCGCTTCATGCTCGATGCGCATCCCATGGCCGAACTGGCGCCGCGTGACGTCGTGGCCCGCGCCGTTCACCGCCAGGTCGTCAGCGGCACCGGCGCCTTCCTCGACGCCCGCAAGGCCGTGGGTGAGCGCTTCCCGGAAGAGTTCCCCTCGGTCTTCGCGGCCTGCATGGCGGCCGGGGTCGACCCGCGGCGCCAGCCCATCCCGATCGCTCCGGCCGCGCACTACCACATGGGCGGCGTAGCGGCCGATGCGGAAGGCCGCACCAGCCTAGAAGGCCTGTTGGCCGTCGGCGAATGCGCCTCCACCGGCGTGCACGGGGCCAACCGCCTGGCCTCCAACTCCCTGCTCGAAGCCGCCGCCTTCGGGACCGCCGCGGGCGTGTTGGCGCGCGAGACAGCGACAGTCGCGACCGCTCCCCTGCCTGCCGGGCCCGCGCCAGACCTGCCCGCCGCCGCCATGGCTGACCTGCGCGCCGCCATGAGCCACGACGCAGGCGTGATGCGCGACACCGAGGGCCTGAACCGGTTGATCGACCTGTTAGCAGCGCTGAAGGCTCGTCACGGCCCCGCCCTGCCCCTGGTCGCGGCGGGCCTCGTGGCTGACGCCGCTCTGGGTCGCCGCGAGAGCCGCGGCGGTCACTACCGCGCCGATTTCCCCGACACGGCCGCAGAAGCGCGCCGCACGTTCGTCACCCTTTCGCCGGAGGCCAGGACGCCTCTGCGCTCACCCATCATGGCCGCCGAATGACCCGTATCGAACCGCTTCCCGACCTGCTGATCGAGCCGATCGTCCGCGCCGCCCTGACCGAGGACCTGGGCCGCGCGGGCGACATCACCGCCATGGCCTGCATGCCCGCGGACGCCCGCTTCGAGGGCGTGTTCGCCGCCCGCCGCGAGGGGCGGATCGCCGGGCTCGACTGCGCCCGCATCGCCCTTCGCCTGATGGACCCCGACGCCCGCTTCGACGTCGTCACCGGTGACGGCGCCGACGCCGCACCCGGCGCGGTCCTGGCCAGGGTCAGCGGCAATGCCCGGGCCGTGCTCTCGGCCGAGCGGGTGGCGCTGAACCTGATGCAGCGCCTGTCCGGCGTCGCCACCCTGACCCGCGCCTATGTGCGCGCCGTCGAGGGAACCCGCGCCCGCATCGCCGACACCCGCAAGACCACGCCGGGCCTGCGCGCGCTGGAGAAGTACGCCGTGCGCTGCGGCGGCGGCCTGAACCACCGCTTCGGCCTGGATGACGCCATCCTGATCAAGGACAACCACGTCGCCGTCTGTGGAGGCGTCGGCCCCGCCCTGGAGCGCGCCCGCGCGAGCGCCGGCTGGCTGATGAAGATCGAGGTGGAAGTCGACAGCCTGGCTCAGCTCGAGCAGGCGCTACCGTTCAAGCCGGACGTGGTCCTGCTCGACAACTTCGCCCTGGACGACCTGCGCACCGCCGTGACGATGGCCGCCGGCGCGGCGAAGCTGGAGGCCTCGGGCGGCGTGACCCTGGAAACCGTGCGTGCCATCGCCGAGACCGGCGTGGACGCCATCTCGGTCGGCGCCCTGACCCATTCGGCGCCGAGCCTGGATATCGGGCTGGACGCCGCCTGAGCCCGAACTCAGGCGCTCTCGAACGCCTTCATCGCCGCCGCGCGTCGCTGCGGGAGCATGGCGTCCAGCCGTTTCCTGACCGCCGCCAGCACCTCCGGATCGGCGGTCTCCGGCGCGCCGCTGTCGAAGGGCGGCTCCGGCGCATATTCAAGCATCAGCTGGATCGCCTTGGCGGCGCTTTCGCCCTCGATCTCGGCCGCCAGGGTCAGGGCGAAGTCAATGCCCGCGGTGACGCCGCCGCCCGAGAACTGGTCGCCGTCGCGCACCACCCGCTCGGCCACCGGCTCAGCCCCGAACAGCGGCAGCATCTCGCGCCAGCCCCAGTGGCAGGCCGAGCGCTTGCCGCGCAGCAGGCCCGCCGCGCCCAGGATCAGCGACCCCGAGCACACCGAAGTGACATAGCGCGCGCCTTGGCCCAGCCGGCGCACCTCATCCAGATAGGCGGGATCGGCCATGGCGTGGACCTGGCCTGCGCCGCCGGGAATACAGATCACGTCGCAGCGCGGGATGTCGGACAACCGCTCGGTGACGAAGGTCAGGCCGCCCTCCGCCTCGACCAGTCCGCCCTTGCCCGACGCGGTGATCACCTTGGCGTGCTTCAGCCGGTGCAGCACCTCATAGGGGCCGGTGAAATCCAGCTGCGTCACGCCGGGATAGATGGCGAAGACGACGACGAGGGGGAGCGGTTCGTTCACGAGCGGCCTCTTTGGGCTGGGCAAGGAGAAGACTTGACGCCGACAGCTTCGCCGCGTCTTGTCACGGCGGAAATGACAAAGTTCCCTCAATTCATGCCATGACCACCGCGCCGCTCACCGCCATCCTGATCTTCCCAGGCTTCCAGCTGCTGGACGCCACCGGCCCCGCCTCGACCTTCGAGATCGCCGCCCACCGTCGACCCGACCTGTTCCGCCAGAAGCTGGTGGCGCCCGAGGCCGGGCCGGTGATGAGCACTTCCGGCGTGGCCGTCCTGGCCGAAGGCCTGCCCGATCCCCGAACCATCGACACCCTGGTGATCGCCGGCGGCGAAGGCACCCGCCAGGCGCGCTTCGACCCGACCCTGCAGGTCTTCATCCGCGCCACGGCCCGACACTGCCGGCGCGTCGCCAGCGTCTGCTCGGGAACCTATCTGCTGGCCGAGGCCGGCCTTCTGGACGGCAAGCGCGCCACCACCCACTGGCGTGTGGCGCCGGGTCTCCAGCGACAATATCCGAACGTTCGGATCGAGCCCGACCGCATCTGGGTGCGCGACGGCCAGGTCTGGACTTCGGCCGGGATCACCGCCGGCATCGACCTGGCCCTGGCCCTGGTCGGCGAGGACGGCGGCGAAGAGCTGTCGCGCGCGGTGGCGCAGGAGCTGGTCGTGTTCCATCGCCGCCCTGGCGGCCAGTCGCAGTATTCCGCCCTGCTGGAGCTGGAGAGCCCCCAGGGGCGCTTCGCCGCGCTGCTGGGCTGGATGCGCGAGCGCCTGGCCGAGCCCCTGGGCGTCGAGCGTCTGGCGGCGGAGGCGGCGATGAGCCCGCGCAACTTCGCCCGCGCCTTCCTGGCCGAGACAGGCTCGACGCCCGCCAAGGCGGTCGAACGCCTACGGGTCGAGGCGGCGCGCGCCCTGGTCGAGGCCGAGGGCCAGCCGATCGAGGCGGTGGCCCAGCGCACCGGCTTCGGGGACCCTGAGCGAATGCGCCGCGCCTTCCTGCGCGCCTTCGGCCAACCGCCCCAGGCGCTGCGGCGCGGGGCGCGCTCGGCCTAGGCTTCCTGCGGCTGCGGCCGCGCCGTCTTGCGCGCGAGCAGCCCGGTCAGCGCCCGCTGGACCGGCGCATCGACCCAGCGCTCGAAGGCCCAGGCGACGCCGACGGCGAACAGCAGGCCCCAGATCCACAGAATCCAGCGCGAGTCGGGAGCCAGCGCGATCCGTTCACCCAGCAGTCTGACCGCCCCGAACCAAAGGGCGCCTGAGAAGCTGTGGGTGATGAACAGAGCGAAGGAGATCTTGGCGCCCTGCTCCGTCCAGGCCCCATGCAGGAAGCTCGAGGCGTTCAGGCTGATGATCAGGAAGGCCAGGGACAGCACCACGCCCAGCTCAGACAGGTCCGACGGCTGCTTGGCGCTGGCGAACAGCAGCACCGCCCAGCCGGCCCCGATGGCGGTCAGCGTCGCCTCGCCCGGGCCAAACTGCAGCCCCTTCACCGCCCGCGCCAGCAGGGCGCCGGCCGCGAACAGGGGAGCGGCCCGCAGCAGGGACAAGTCGACCGGCAGGCGCCAGGGCGAGACGTGCAGGCCCAGGCGGCAGGCCAGGGCCGCGACCGCCAGCACGTCCAGCGCCAGCAGCAGGGCCGCGGCGCGGCCTTCCAACGGCTTGGCGGCGCGCCAGAGGTAGGGGAAGCCCGCCCAGCAGACGATCAGGGCCGAAAGGGTCCAGCTCGGCCCGTTCCAGCTTAGATGGTCCAGGAAGCCCCAACCCTGGATGAGGGCGACATTGGCCGGCAGGTCGGCCAGGACGAAGCGCTCCGGATGCTGTGGGACGACGCCCAGGGCGGCCGTGCCCAGGACCAGGGCCACGAAGCCGACCAGCACGATCAGGTGCGCGGGCCAGACGCGGCGGATACGCGCGGCCAGGAACGACATGGCGTCGACGCCGCCCGCCTCCAGCTTCGGTCCGTAGATACGGCCCAGCACGAAGCCGGAGAGCATGATGAACAGGTCCGTGGCGATCCAGCCGTTTGACAGGATCGGCAGCCACTTGGTCGGATCGACCGGCGCCTGATCTGCGTAGTGGTAGAGCACCACGAACAGCGCCGCGAACAGCCTGAGCGCGTCCAACCCCGCGCTGCGGGACGATCCTGTGCCGTTTCCGGTCATTTCCAGCCTCAAGCGCCGCCCGACGGGGCGTTCGGAGGCCTGGAGTGCAACGCTCGCGCCGAAAACGGCGCGGCGAAGCGGCTTTTAGGGCTGGACGGCGCCGGCGGCGGACGAGGCTTCGACCTTGGGCGCCTCGGCGGGTTTCACCGTCTCGACCGGCTTGGCCGGAGCGGGGGCGGCTTCGGACCCGGGCGCCTTGAAGATCACCTTGTAGAGCGCAGGCGCCGCGTCGGCCGGAACCGTCGGCGTCAGGCCCGCCACGACCGCATGCGGCGCTTCCATCGAGCTCGTCGAAGGATGCGGCGTATAGCGGAAAGCGTCCGGCGCGCCGGCGCTGCCGCCGAAGCGGTAGAATACATGGCTGCCGACCTGGGCGATGCGCAGCATGTTCGAGCGCCAGCCCGGCTGGACGGCCGTGGTGTGGAAGTGGGTGGCGTTGCCGACCTCGGCCATCACGTGGCCGGACAAGGCCTTGGCCGCGATGTCCCGAGCGCGCTTCCAAGCGCCCGGTTCGGTGCCGCGGCGCATGGAGCCGTCGCAGGCGAAGCTGAACTGGCAGCCGCTGTCGGCCGCGCCCTGGAACACCACGCCGCAGACGGTCTTGGGGAAGGCCGGATGGCGCACGCGGTTCAGCACGACCTGGGCCACCGCCTGCATGCCGGCCGAGCCCTCGCCGCGGGCTTCGAAATAGACGGCCTGGGTCAGGCAATCGAGGTCGCGCGAGGCTTCCAGCGCGCCGGGCATGCTGAAGGGACGCGCCGCGGCGGTGGTGGTGAAGCTGGCCTTGCGCAGGCCGAACAGGCGCTCGCCCAAGGGCTCGGCCTGGGGCGCGGAGGTGACCAGCTTGGCGGCGAACAGGGCGGCGTCACGGTCGCGCTCGGCGGCGCCGGCGACGAGATAGGGATCGTGACGGCGGGCGATGGCCAGGGCGCTCTCGTCGGAGCCGGCGGCGGCGATCACGGAATCGGTGGAGAAGCGGGCCTCGGCCGCGCCGGCCAGGCGCTGCGCGTCGGCGCGCACGGTCATGGCCTTGGCCATGGACCCGCCCAGATAGGCGCAGCCCATCGACAGGCCCAGCAGGGCTCCAAGCGCGGAGGCCCCGATCAGGGCCTTACCCCGGGGACGTTCGGCGATGCGGCGGAACTCGGCCGTGACGAAGTCGACGGCACGACGCACCGACGCGGGCGCCTGTGTCTGGGAGACGATCAAAAGTTCATTCCTCTACGGCGAGGGCGTACATGCCCCCCGACTTTCTCGCCTTCCGGCCCAGCTTTCTGGGGCCCCGTGGAAGGCGGAAATCCCGGGCGGCGCAGCGACACGCGTCTCGTCCGGGAAGGCGCCTTTAGCCATCGCATTATGGCAAGATTGTGTTTGATTCGCAATGGGCGAGAACGCCTAGGGATTTCAGGGGCCTGCGATTGAGCAATCGCACGGGGTCGAACAGTCACCCTCAGTTCTTGCCATTCGGCGAGTTGAAATTCTATTGACGCCGATCTCAGCGCGATCTCTGCGCCAATACCGAATTTCGTAAGTAATCCCGCCCGCGGCTCGCGCTCGACCATGCAATCATCCCCGATGAACATGACTTCGTCTCGCAGCGATTCGAGGGTGGGCGGTGTTTGGGGCGAATTGGCGGCGGCGAACACAGTTGTTCGGGGCGCCCAGCCGGCCCGGAGCCGCCATCTGATCCTGGCGGCGAAGTCATCGTGAGCGACCGTCGGCCGCCGCCGAACCACCCCTCGTCGCAGGGCGAGCGTGTCAGGGGCGGCGCCCGTTGAGCTTGTTTAATATTCGGCGCAGAGTAGCCGTTTCACGGAGGGGTCACGCCATGAAACGACTGACGAAATTCACCAGCGGCGCCCTGGCGGCGTCGATGCTTCTCGCAGGCGCGGCCAGCGCCGGCGACATGACCTTGACTGAACAGGACGCGACTCCGCTGACGGAAGCGGCGATCGGCCAGCCCTACTGGATGCTGCAGGCCCAGTGCGCCGGCCTGTTCGGCGCCACGGCCAACTATCGCACCGAGCAGAGCCAGTCGCGCGGCGCCCAGAAGGCCGCCGGCCAGGACGTGGGCCGCGGCACGGCGTTCCTGAACGACGCCGTCGCCCGCATCCGCGCCGACCGACAGCTCGACTACGACACCGCCATGTCGACCCTGGTGCCGGTGGTGCAACTCGGTCGCTCCAAGGCGCGTGACGCCCTGTCGATGGGGTCCACCGGACCGAAGTCGCGCTGGAACTACGAGCGCAGCTTCTGCATGGACGTGGCCGACGCCTACCGCTCGCGTAACGGCTGATACCCGCGCCGGGACGGTTCCGCCGTCCCGCGCACCCTTCACACCCGCGACTTGGGGGAAACAGCGTGAGACATGCTTACCGTGCGGCCGCAGCCGCCCTTCTCATGGTCGCCATGGCGACGCCCGCCTTCGCCGGCGACATGGTGTTTCCCACCCGGGCCGCCTCTTCCATGACCTGGCAGGCGCGCAACCAGCCCTACTGGGCGCTGCTGGCCGAATGCGCCGGGGTGATGGGCGCCGCGTCCAACTGGGCCACCTCGCGCGGCGACGCAGCGGCGGCCGGCGAGTATGAGCGCACCGCCACCTCCATGATGGGCGAGGCCATGCACCGCCTGCAGGCCGATCGCGGCCTGAGCGAGAAGGACTCCATGGGCTACGCGGCCCAGCAGGTCTATGTCGGCCGTGATCAGGGCGCAGCCCTGCTGAAGGCCGGCACGGGGGCCTATTCGACCTTCAACATCAAGCGCAGCGCCTGCATGGAGATCGACGACACCTACCACCACGAGCGCAATCGCTAGGGCGGCTCAGCCGCCGACCACCAGGTCGGCGCAGGCCTTCAGCATGGCCTCGTCCCCGGCCCGCGGCAGCAGCCCCTGGCCGAACACATAAGCGTAGAACAGAAAGGCCCGCGCCCGCGCCTGATCGGGGGCGAGCCCCAGTTCGGCGTAGAGTTCCGCCACGTCCTCAAGCCTGCGGGCATCCACCCGCGCCACCGCCTTGGCCGCCGCCTCGTCGCTGCGCGCCCACTGGCGGACCGCCAGCTCGATGGCCATGCCTTGCTCGTTGGCGCGCTTGGCGTAGAGCGCGATGATCTCACGCAGCCGCTCCGCCGCCGGCTGGCCGTCGAGGCGCGTGTGGCGGTCGATGGCTTCGATCCGGCCCTCGGCCCATCGCTCCAGCATGGCGTCCAGCAGGGCGCGACGATCCTTGAAGCGGCGATAGAAGCCGCCCTTGGTCACGCCCAGGTCCTGGGCCAGCACCTCCACGCGCACGGCCTCGAGCCCGCCCGAGGCGAGCCGATGCAACCCCGCCTCGACCCAGGCTTCCGCTTCGATCCTGCCTTCAGCGCTCAAGCCGAGTCTCCGATACGGCGCCGTATTGCCAGCGCCACCCTATCGCGATACGGTAGCGTATCAAAATCTGCTCCCTGAGGCGCCGATGAACGCCCCCTTCCCGTCGCCAGAGCCGCAAGCCCCCGCGCCGCTCGCCGGCGGCGCGATCCTGACCCACCGCGGCGTGGTCTATCCCTGGCAGTGCGACCACGTCGGGCACATGAACGTCATGTGGTACACGGGCAAGTTCGACGAGGCGAACTGGTCGATGATCGCCGCCCTGGGCGTCACGCCCGCCTTCCTGCGCGAGAGCGGCCGCGGCATGGCGGCGGTGGAGCAGACCATCACCTACAAGAGAGAATTGTTCGCCGGCGACCTGATCGAGGTGACCAGCCGCGTCCTGGAGATGCGCAAGAAGGCCGTCCGCTTCCGCCACGAGATGCGCGATGCGATCACCGGCGAACTGGCGGCGACCAGCGAGATCACCGCCGTCCACCTCGACAAGGCCGCCCACAAGGCCTGCGCCTTTCCTGCCGAACTGAAGGCGCGGGGCGAGGCGATGGCATCTCAATCCCAAGCCGTCATCCTTGAAGGGTAGGTCGCGCCACCGACCTGCCCTTCGAGGACCCACTTGGCTCAACCTGCAAGCTGAGCGTGCTGCGGCGGCCTTCATTGGTTGCGGAGCCTGGTGGGTCCTCGACGGCATGCGGCTGGCCGCCGCACACCGCCAAGGATGACGAAGCATGGGGAGGTCAGGCCTCCGCCGGCCGCGGCCTTAGCAGGTTCCACAGGCTACGGGCGAAGTCGGCCAGGGAGGCGATGGCGATCACCGCGCAGACCAGGTGGGCGACCATGTTGATCTGCTCCACCGCCGCGCTCGGCATGCCGCCGGCGGTCGAGCCGAACAGCGGGTCCCAGGTGAAGGCCACCCCGGCCGCGACCACCATGATCATGTCGCCGGCCAGGCGCGGGCCCGAGCGCAGCCCCAGGTCATGGGGACGGAACAGCTTGGCCAGCTCCTCCAGCACCTGGATCGCGGCGTGGGTCAACAACAGACCCCACAGCACCGGGAACCAGATCGGCCCGGCGTAGAGGCCCATGGCCTCCAGCCACCGGTCCGGGCGCACCGCGTCGTCGAAGCGGTCCGGCCACAGGCCCAGCCCCAGGAAATACAGGCCGAACAGCACGGTGAAGAACAGGCCCACGGCCGCATTGGCTTGGCGTTTCATGGCTTTCCTCTCGCGTTTGCGGCGGCGGCGCTCGGCCTCATCGCCGGTCAGCGGGCGCCCGGCGCCCGGCTTTTGTCCAAAGCTCTCGCCCAGGTTCTCGGGCAGGTCGGCCGCCTTCCAGCCGCCGAACCAGGCCATGGAGGGGCCGGAGCGCTCGATGGCGGCGAACACCAGGGTCACCACGCCGAAGAACAGCACCGCCTGGGCGAACAGCCCGCCCCACAGCTGGGTCCACCACAGGCCGGCGTCGAACGGATGCTTGGCGATGCGCAGGGCGAACAGGATCAGCTGCATCACCAGCACGATCCCGCCCGCCCATTTCAGCGCCAGCAGATAGACCGGATAGACCGTCGGCCCGATCAACGACCGCTGCGGCCCGTAGCGCGAGGCGGCGAAGATCGGATGGCCGAACTCCTGGATGATCGCCTCCTGCTCGGCCTTGGTCAGCTTGCGGCCGAGCTCGGCCTGGCGCTCCTCCAGCCGGGTGTTGATGGCGTCGGTCAGTTCGGCCGCGATGTCCTCGCGCTGGTCGCGCGGCAGCAGGGCCTTCACGGCGTTGACGTAGCGGGTCACGAGATCCATCGGAGCCCCCTCCTCTAGAGAATGCGTTCGAGCGAGGCGTTGATGCCCCGCCATTCGGCCACGAGCCGCGCCAGGGTTTCGGCGCCCTCGGGCGACAGGCGGTAGAAGCGCTTGTTGCGCCGGTCCTCCTCGCGCCACTCGCTGACGAGCAGCCCCTGGGATTCCAGCCGGCGCAGCATGGGATAGAGGGCGCCTTCGTCGATCTCGGTGCCAAGCTCCGACAGCGCGCGGCGCAACGCATAGCCGTGCCGCTCGGCCCTGAGCGAGGCCAGGACGGCCAAGGTCAGGCTACCGCGACGCAGCTCCAGCCGCAGATTCTCGAAGGTGTCGCCCTGGCCCATGCTTCCCTGTGCCCCACATACTATGTGTCGCACAGTGTGTGGCGCATAGCAAGCGCCAACGCGCATCGGACGCAGTGACGATTGAATCGACCCATGATTGACAGCGCGGGAGCGGCGGCTCCAAGCTCCCCCGAGCTTTAGGGGGCGAGGGGGCGCCATGCGATGAAGCCGTTGTCGTCCGGCCTGATTGTCAGCCTGCTGCGGGTCGTGCTGCTGCTGGCGGCCGGCGGCGCCCTGCTGGCGCTGAGCGTCGGCCTGCAGCACATCACCCCGCCGATCGCCGCCCAGGTCGAAGCCTATACCGAGCTGCAGAAGAGCGCGGTGGATAAGCTCGAGAGCCTGTCCGACAAGGGCCTCGCCATCGCCCTGGCCATGATCGGGGTGATGGGCGCGGGGCTGATCGGGTTTCGCAAGGACATGGAGCTGTCCGCCCACATGCGGCTGGGCGTGACCCTGGCGGTGTTCTTCTGCATCGCTTCGGCGATCAGCGGCGTCGCCGTGCGCCTGAGGCTGATGGACATGACCGCCAACGGCATGCAGCCGTTCCTGTTCCACCCCTCGATCCAGACGCCGCTGGCGCTTCAATACTATTGCCTGCTGTTGGCCGTGGCCGCCGCCGGCTGGTTCGTCGTCGACAACGCCTTGAGAAACCAAGCCCCCCAAGACAACACCGCGAGGAGCGACCATGCGGACGATCGTCCTGACCCTAAGTCTCCTGAGCCTGCTGTTTCCGGCGGCCGCCCTGGCGCAGCGCGCGCCGGACGCAAGAGAGCCGGCGGCGGACCGCGCGCCAAGCCATGAGGAGCTGACCGAGCACGCCGAGCGCGCCGCCAAGGCGTGGGAAGACCGCACCGGGGTGGCCGTCGACGACAGCGTGCGCGGGGATCTGGCGCGGCGCACCGCCGAGGCGATGGAGCGTGAGCCGCTGACCAAGGGCCTGACCCGCGAGCAGGTGCTCGGCGCCACCGACCGCACCATCGACTTCGCCCTGACCCAGGCTAACCACGGCGGTCCGCAGGTGCGCCTGACCGCCCTGCCGGCCCGGGCCATCGTCGGCGACAGCATCCTGCCGCGCCAGCTGCAGTTCTGGAATTGGCTGGGCGGGGATCAGTACCCGGTGCTGGTGCTGAAGACCAACGCGGCCGCCCACTACTTCATGCTCAACGGCGCACGTCGCGACCGCGCGCCGGGCGACCGCTATGTGCTGCCCGGCATCAAGCGCGCGGACGTGCTGGTCGCCGACCCAGGCCGCCCGGCCTGCCAGCGCCAGGTGATCCTGACCTCGGCCGCGGAGAACCTGGTGGAGTGCCTTCTGCCCTGAAGGCGAAGTCTTGCGTCCTTCTCCCGGTCGGGAGAGCGGGTATTTCGTTGATCCGCGTCAAGGGCGCGACCCCAGCCGTAGCGCACACTGCCGCGCGAATGGGGAGCATCGCGTCATGCCCAGCGCCATCACCGCCGCCGCAGCCCAGATCAGGCAGGCCCGCAGGCTCATCCGGGCGTCCGCCGTCCTGTTCGGCCTCGCGGGCCTGGCCGGCCTGAGCCTGGGCGCCGTCGCCTTCGCCGCCAGGGCTGTCACCCCGGCGCCCAGCGCCGAGCGCGGCGCGGCCCTGTTCGCCGCCCACTGCGCCTCCTGCCATGCCTCCAGGCTGGGCGCGGCGCCGAACATCGGCCCCAACCTGTTCCGCGTCGTGGGACGCCGCTCGGGCTCGGAGCCGGACTACCGCTACTCGGCGTCGCTGAAGACCGGGTCCCTGATCTGGACCGCGACGACGCTCGACCTCTACCTCGCCGATCCCAAGGAAAAAGCCCCCGCCGGCCGCATGCCCCACCCCGGCCTGAAGCTCGACAGCGAACGGGCGGACGTGATCGCGTACCTGGAGACGCTGCGATAGTCGTCCTTCTCCCGAGCGGGAGAAGGAAGGGATCCGATGCGAAGCATTGGGGAGGATGAGGGACACAGGGGTCGCGGCAGAGGGCGGCGCGGGTTCTGACGGCTCAGTATCCCTCACCCACCCACGCCTGCGGCGCGGGGCCCTCCCTCTCCCGATCGAGAGAGGGCGATATCGCTACTGCCACATCCTGACACGGCGTCGCGGCAGGGTAGCCAGCATGAGCGCCGATACCTACCTTGCGACCATGCCCAATCCGCCCGGCGTTTCCGAAGCCAGCCCCCAGTTCGTGCTCGACCAGTCGCCCATGCTGTGGACGCCGCACCGGCCCATGCGGCCCGCCAAAGCCGAAGGCGGAAAAAGGTTCAAGCTGGTCTCGCCGTTCCAGCCCGCGGGCGACCAGCCGGCCGCGATCGCCGAGCTGGTGGAGGGCGTCACCCGTGGCGACAACGACCAGGTGCTGCTGGGCGTCACCGGCTCCGGCAAGACCTTCACCATGGCCAAGATCATCGAGGAGACCCAGCGTCCCGCCCTGATTCTGGCCCCCAACAAGACCCTGGCCGCCCAGCTCTATTCCGAGTTCAAGAGCTTCTTCCCCGACAACGCGGTCGAGTATTTCGTCAGCTACTATGACTACTACCAGCCGGAGGCCTACGTGCCCCGGACGGACACCTACATCGAGAAGGACAGCTCGATTAACGAGCAGATCGACCGGATGCGCCACTCGGCCACCCGCGCGATCCTGGAGCGCGACGACGTGATCGTGGTCGCCTCGGTCAGCTGCATCTACGGCATCGGCTCGGTCGAGACCTACACCGCCATGACCTTCGACCTGAAGGTCGGCGACCAGATCGACGAGGGCAAGCTGCGCGCCGACCTGGTGGCCCTGCAGTACAAGCGCAACGATGCGGCCTTCGAGCGCGGGACCTTCCGCAAGAAGGGCGACGTGATCGAGATCTTCCCGGCCCACTATGAGGACCGGGCCTGGCGCGTCAGCCTGTTCGGCGACGAACTGGAGTCGATCCACGAGTTCGACCCCCTGACCGGCAAGAAGACGCAGGAGCTGCAGCAGGTGCGCGTCTACGCCGCCAGCCACTACGTCACGCCGCGCCCCACGCTCCGCCAGGCCATCGACCTGATCAAGCTGGAGCTCAAGGAGCGGCTCGACTGGATGGTCGAGAACGGCAAGCTCCTTGAAGCGCAGCGTCTGGAGCAACGCACCCGCTTCGACCTCGAGATGATGGAGGCCACCGGCTCCTGCGCCGGTATCGAGAACTACAGCCGCTATCTCACCGGCCGCCGCCCCGGCGAGCCGCCGCCCACCTTCTTCGAGTACCTGCCCGAGGACGCCCTGCTGTTCACGGACGAGAGCCACGTCACCGTGCCCCAGATCGGCGGGATGTACCGGGGCGACTACCGGCGCAAGTTCACCCTGGCGGAATACGGCTTCCGCCTGCCCTCCTGCATCGACAACCGCCCGCTGAAATTCGAGGAGTGGGAGGCCATGCGGCCCCAGACGGTGCACGTCTCGGCCACCCCCGGCCCGTGGGAAATGGAGCAGACCGGCGGCGTCTTCGTCGAGCAGGTGATCCGCCCCACCGGCCTGATCGACCCGCCGGTCGAGGTGCGCCCGGTCAACGCCCACGGCCACACCCAGGTCGACGACGTCATCGCCGAGGTGAAGGAGGTCGCCAAGCACGGCTATCGCGCCCTGGTCACCGTCCTGACCAAGAAGATGGCCGAGGACCTGACCGAGTACATGCACGAGCAGGGGGTGCGGGTCCGCTACATGCACTCCGACGTCGACACCATCGAGCGCATCGAGATCATCCGCGACCTGCGCCTGGGCGCCTTCGACGTGCTGGTCGGCATCAACCTGCTGCGCGAGGGCCTGGACATCCCCGAGTGCGGCCTGGTCGCCATCCTGGACGCCGACAAGGAAGGCTTCCTGCGCTCCGAGACCAGTTTGATTCAAACGATTGGTCGGGCTGCCAGAAACGTCGACGGCAAGGTGATCCTCTACGCCGACCGCGTCACCGGCTCCATGGAGCGCGCCATGGCCGAGACCGAGCGCCGGCGCGAGAAGCAGAACCAGTACAACGCCGAACACGGCATCACGCCCGAGAGCGTCAAGCGCGGCATCCAGGACATCCTGGACAGCCCCTACGAGCGCGCCGACCGCGTCACCGTGCCGGTGGGCCGAGGCGTGGGCGAAGAAGCCAAGAACTTCGTCGGCAACAACTTCCAGGCCACCCTCAAGGACCTGGAGACCCGCATGCGCGAAGCCGCCGCCAACCTGGAGTTCGAGGAAGCGGCGCGCCTCAGGGACGAGGTGAAACGCCTGAAGATGCTCGACCTGGAGTTCGCCAACGAGGTGACGACGGGGGCGCGGGAAGAGGTGGACAGGTCAGCGCCTAAGGCGATGCGGGCTCAGGCGCGGGCGGAGAAGGCGGAGGCGTTTCGGAAGGGGCGGCGGTGAGGCTTGCATGCCCCGAAATCTGATCCAATACCCCGCTTGAGTGCACGCTAAGAGCCCCACATTTCGCACCCCCAACACCAGCTCAAATAGAGAGCCACCGTTGACCTACGTCGGCGAACTGATCAATGGACCTTGGACTCTGCGGCAGATGCGCTAGCATGCCCACTCAACCGGGAGTGGGGCATGGATCTCAGGGAAGCGGTTACGCTTGTTCACCAGCAGAATTCAATTCTCCTTTTGGGGGCGGGCTTTTCCACCGCGAGCGTTAATGTTCTGAATCGGAGCCTACCCACTGGGTCAGGCTTGGCAGCTATTTTGGCGAGTGAATTGGGGGTGGCGGGCACCTACCCGCTTCCTGTGATCGCAACGCGATATCTGTCAAAATTTGGTAGCGAGCAGCTAACTCAGCGCTTGCAGGATATATTCACATCAAAGACCGTTTCAGTGGACCAAGCCCGGATCGCGTTGCTTCCATGGCGTAGAATATATACGCTAAATTATGATGATATAGTTGAGCATATTTATCGTGACAATTCCCGCCCGTTAGTTGCACTTAATTCCTTGTCTCGCGTGAAGAACGCCGATGGCCCGCCACAATGCATTCACTTGCACGGCGAGCTGCACAGCGGCAACATGTCTGCTGAATCTATCGTGCTAAGTAGCGAATCCTACAATTTAAATGACGCTAACAGCGGCTGGTTTACTGCGTTTCGCAACGATATTGAGCTTGCTGACTCTGTAATCGCGATTGGCTGCAGCCTGTCAGACGTTCACATTTCCTCAATATTCTTCAAAGATCCGGTAACTCGCTCCAAGACTTTCTTTGTAGATATTGAAGATATGGATGAAATATGGAGAGATAATCTTTCACTATACGGTGAGGTATTTCCCATAGGTGTTCGCGCATTTGCCGATCTGGTTGCAAGCGTAGGGTCACCGCCACCGACCCGTCGCACCGAGCCCGTAGCTTTTGAACGTTACAAGTTACCGAGCGAGACCAAGCCTCCCTCGGGCGGAGACGTCTTCAACTTGGTACTGCTGGGGGACGTGAAGCCGGATATTCTCCCTGCAACACGGCCCGACACTAAGTTAGAATATGTCCTATGGCGCGATGATGCGGAAACCATCATCAATAGAATCGACGCCTCAGATTCACCCGTTCGCGTGGCTTTGCATTCTGGGCTTGGCAACGGAAAGACTGTAGCGCTAGAAAGCCTAAAATTGGCCCTCGCACAGCGCGGCTTCACAGTACTAACGCTGAAATCTGCGCGAGATCTCATCTCTGCCGACCTCCCATTTCTCCGTTCCCTTACGGGACGGGTAGTCATTATCTGCGAGGATGTTTTCCGGACTAACAATCGTCGCGACATAACAACCCTTGTTGAGCAATTCCCTCGTTTTAGCTTCATAGTAACTTGTCGAACATCTATTTTCGAGCTCCAAGGCAATGAGCTTCACATGATTATTGGGAGCGGTTACGAAGACTATGATTTGAACTTCCTGTCCGAGAGAGAAGCGGCCCAAATCGTTGATTGGTTCAACGTAAACGGCCTCTGGGGGGCAGATGCATCAGCGTCCCAACAGGATAAGATGGCCATTATAACTCGCCGATGCGGCAGAGAATGGCGCTCAATACTTCTTGATAGATTCAAATCTGGCTTCATCCGGAGGAAGATTGATAGCGTATTTCGTAGTATACCAGAAGGTCGATTTAAGAAATGGTTACTCTATATTCTAATAATGGACTTGTGTGGATTTGATACAAACCCTCGCTTCGTTCGCGAAATATCTGGCCTGGTTTTGAATGAGCAAGACTTAAAGATGGCTGGCGGCGCGGGTGAGTTTTTTGACAAGGATGCGCATCGCGTGCGCATTAAATCCCCCGTATTGGCCTCAGTTCTGGTGAGCGAGATGTATGATGCGGAATCAAAAATCGAAGCTCTATTTGACATTGCAAAATCATGTGATCGTGCCTCAAACGGCCGCGACACATATTCGGAACTGATAAAATTTATGTATAGGCCAGCTATCATGGCGGAGCTATTTCACGGCTCTGAATACATAAATTCCGTCAAAGCCGTTTTTGATAAACTAAAGACCATAGAGTCCCTTCGACACAAGTCTTTGTTTTGGCTGCAGTATGCAATAGTGCTAACAAACGAAAAAGAATATTTTGGCGCAAAAATTATTTTTGATACGGCCTTTGGTCAAGCTCGAAATAGTGACTTCGATACATTTCATGTAGACAATCATTTCGCTCGTTTTCTGCTGGAAAGCAGAATGTTTGCACCGGATCAATTCGGTGATCCATTTTATGCGTTTACTGAGGCGCACAAGAGGTTAAGGTCACAAATCATTCGAGATCGGGGATCAACGCATCCTTATAGAGTCGCAGAGATTTACCCAGATTTTGCCGAGATACTGTGGGATAAATTTGATGCGAGACAGCGCGTCGTCGTAAGGCGGAGCTTGGTGGAGATGCGAGACTTTCTTCACTCTGCCCCAACTCGTCACGGACGGCAGAAAATCTCCGAGACATTGGATCGTCTCAATAAGTGGTTGGACAGCCATAGCTAGAGTGCGTTTCAGTCTTAGATTTATCTACTGAGGGCTTTAGCCGTGGTTCCTAGGCGCGGATAAACGAATCTCGCCGAGAAATGCGAGGATTGCTTCCCAATCAGCGAATTGTTTCTAATAAGTAATTTGCCCCACTAGCCGCCCTGCCCCACCCTCGGCCCAACTCAGAGGGGCGGCTGATGTTCAAA
The DNA here is from genome assembly GCA_018241995.1 of Pseudomonadota bacterium. GTDB lineage: Bacteria > Pseudomonadota > Alphaproteobacteria > Caulobacterales > Caulobacteraceae > JAFECT01. The sequence goes on along the minus strand of JAFECT010000003.1, from coordinate 184,974 downwards.
TCCACGGCTTTGGCGGCGGTGCGCCGCTTCGCGTTCTCCGGGGCGCCGCTTCTGCTCGCGTTCGCGGCCCTCACGGCTGTTGTCGCCCTGTCGCCGTGGGTTGGGGCCTCGGCGGATCCCGGCGCGCCGGGCACGCTGTTGCGCAACGGGTGGCGGATCACGCCGGCCGGGCGGCTGGTGCGGCTGTCGGGGGATATGCCGCTGAAGATCCTGGCCTCGGGCGATGGGCGGCGCGCCTTCATCGTCACGGGCGGGTTCCATGACCAGGGGCTGGAGGTCATCGACCTGGGCGAGGCCAAGGTCGGGCAGCGGGTCAATCTGGGCAAGGCCTGGGCGGGCATGGCGCTCGATGAGGCCGCGGGCGACCTGTTCGTGGCGGGTGGCGGACCCTCCAACCCCGGCATGCTGCGCCGGCCGGACATCAAGGGCATCGACGCGACCCTGGCGGCGTCGATGTCTTTGCCGGTGCTGAAGCTGGGCCTGAAGGCGGGCGGCGTGGAGCCCGCGCCGGGCCTGGCGATCAAGGGCCTGGACGAGAAGGAGCGGTTCACCGCGGGCCTGGCCTTGGGCGCCGGGTCGCTGTTCGTCGCCAACACCTCCAACGACACGGTCTACAAGCTCGGCCGCGGGACCGGCGCCCTGGAGGGCTCAGCCAAGGTCGGCTATCGCCCCTATCAGCTGGCCTTGTCGCCGGACGGCGCGACCCTGGCCGTAGGCGAGTGGGGCGACCAGTCGGTGCTGCTGTTGAAGAGCGGCGACCTGAGCCCCATCGGCCGGGTCAAGGTCGGCCAGCATCCCACCGATGTCGCCTATGGGCCGGACGGGCGGCTGTTCGTCGCCAATGCGGGCTCGGACACCATCTCGGTCGTGCGCGGCGGCAAGGTGGTGGAGACCATCGGCACGGCGCTGGCGCCGGGCGGGCCGATCGGCGCCACCCCCTGCTCCCTGGCGATCAGCCGGGACGGGCGGCGTCTGTATGTCGCCAACTCGGGCGAGAACGATGTGGCCGTGATCGACATCTCGCGCGCCGACCACTCGGTGGTGCTGGGCTTCGTGCCGACCGGCCAGTACCCCAGTGCGGTGGGTCTGACGCCGGACGGCGAGACCCTGGTGATCGGCGTGGCCAAGGGCCTGGGCTCCGGCCCCAACGTGCCGCCCACCCACCCGGGCGCGCGCACCCAGGCCGACCCGAACCACAAGTTCGATTTCATCGGCTTTCTGGTGCAGGGCTATGCCGAGATCGTGCCCGCGCCAGAGGGCGAGCAGCTGGCCCGCTATACCGCCCAGGTCAGGAGCAACATCCCCGGCGACAAGCCGACCGTGGCGGAGGTGCGCGAGGCCCAGGCCGCGTTCAAGCGCATCAAGCACGTCATCTATGTGATCCGCGAGAACCGCACCTACGACCAGGTGATGGGCGACGATGCGCGCGGCGAGGGCGATCCCGAGCTGGCCATCTTCGGCAAGGCGGTGACGCCCAACGGGCACGACCTGGTGCGCCGGACGGTCCTGCTCGACCACTACTTCGTCAACGGCGAGGTCTCTCAGAACGGCCACGAGTGGGCCAACGCCGCCTACGCCACCGCCTTCACCGAGCGGACCACGGCGATCGGCTATGGCGGGCGGGGCGAGCCGGACGCCGACGAACGGCTTACGGCCTCTCCCGCCGGTTATCTGTGGGACGCGGCGCGCCGCAAGGGCCTGTCCTACATCAGCTATGGCGAATACGTCGGCTTCACCTCCTCGGCGGAGAAGGCCCCGGTGTTCGTCGGCGAGAAGGGGCTGGAGGGCCACGCCAGCAAGGCCTGGAGCGACCTGGCCGACAAGAGCGCGCCCGACACCGAGAAGATGAAGATCTTCCTGGCCGATCTGGCCCAGGCCCAGAAGACCGGCGACTGGCCCGCCTACATGGTCGTCTACATCCCCGAGAACCACACCTACGGCCTGGCGCCGGACCTGCCCACGCCCAAGGCCGCGGTGGCCACCAACGACCTGGCGCTGGGCCAGCTGGTCCAGGCGGTCAGCCACTCGCGCTTCTGGGACTCCACCGCGATCTTCGTGACCGAGGACGACGCCCAGGACGGGCCCGATCATCTCGACGAGCACCGTTCCGTCGCCATGGTGATCTCGCCCTACGTCAAGCAGGGCTACGTCGACCACAGCTCGTACACGATGATGTCGATGGTCCGCACCATGGAGCTGATCCTGGGCCTGCCCCCCATGACCCAGAACGACCTGCACGCGCGCCCGATGTACGGCCTGTTCCAGGCCCGGCCCGCGGCGTGGCGCTACGACCTCGTGCCGGAGACCGAGGACCTGACGGCGGTCAATCCCAAGACCGGGCCGCTGGCCAAGGCGTCGCTGCAGCTCGACTTCTCAAAGCCCGACCGGGCGGACCCGCATGCGCTGAACGCCATCCTGTGGGAAGCGCTGAAGCCCGGGAAGCCGTACCCGGCGCCCAGCCGGCGGTATCACGCGCCATAGGCCCCGGCGCCGTCTCAACCCTTCCTTAGGCGGGCCGGGGGACTGGTCGCTTCCTTGAACCCTCTCCCGCAGCGTCCTGATGCGTAAGTTCCTCTCCGCCCTCGGCCGTCGCCTTGGATCGCGTTCCGGCTCAGGGGGCGCGACCCCGCCGAAGGGCCCTTCGGACCCGCGCTGGCTGTCCCTGGCCGGGCGTGAGTGGACCTGTGGTCACTGCAAGCAGATCCACACCGGCCTGTTCGAGTTCGGCGCCCACGCGCCGGGGTTCTGGGAGGGTGAGGCGGACTATGCCGCCAATGGCGAACTCGGGCGCTTCACGCCATTCCTGTCCGAGGATTTCTGCGTCATCGAGGAGAGCCACTTCGTCCGCGCGGTGCTGCCGCTGCCGCTGGTCGGTTGGGAAGGGCAGACATTCGCTTACGGGGTATGGGTCTCGCTCGCCGAGCCGAATTTCAAGCGCTACGTGGAGCAGTTCGACGCGACGGTGGTTGACGAAAGCCAGGCCTGGTTCGGCTGGCTCTCGACCCGGCTGGCCGGCTATCCGGACACGCTGCTGCTCAAGACCGACGTGCATCCGCGCAACGATCGTCAGCGGCCCGTGGTGATGATCCAGCCGAGCGAGCATACGCTCTACGTAGAACAGCGCGACGGCGTCACCTTCGACCGGCTGATGGAGATCTACGCCCTGCACGGCCACGGGCCGACACGGCATTGAAGGCCCCGGCCGGCAGGCTTTCAGGCCGCCGGCGCCTGACTCCACGCCACCGGCTTCACCTTCCCCACGACCACCAGCCAAGTGCCCGCCGCCACCAACGCCGAACCGGCCGCCGCCGCGAAGGCCCAGTCGTAGCCGCCGGTCTCCTCCACGATCCAGCCGGTCGCCAGCGGCGAGAGGATGCCGGCGGAGTTCGACACACCGTTCATCAGGCCGACCCATTTGCCCGAGGCGCGCGGCCCGGCCAGGGTCTGGCAGACCGAGTAGATGTGCGGGGTGTTCAGCCCGAAGGCGGCGGCGCAGACGAACAGCCCCGCGATCGACAGGCTGCGGTCGCCGAGCGTGCAGGCGACCAGGGCGGCGAACACCAACAGGTTGGAGGCGGTCAGGAACGCCTTCCTCGACAGGCCCGCGCCCAGGCCGCGCGCCATCATCCAGTCGGACACGAAGCCGGCGGCGAGCGAGGCCGCGGCATAGACCAGGTAGATCTCGCCCGCGGTGACGGCCATCTCCTTGACCGTGAACCCTTGCGCCTTCTCCAGGTAGCGCGGCAGCCAGGAGATCACGAAGTAGAAGGCGTAGAGGAAGAAGAAGTGGCCCAGCGTCGTGCCCCAATAGGCGCGCCGGCGCAGCACCGCGCCGACCGACGGCTCAGGCTCGCGGGTCACGTCGGACGCCTTGGCCAGGTCGTGGCGCACCAGCTTGCGGGTGGCGAAGTACCAGGGCACCAGCCACAGGGCCGACAGGGCGCCGAACACCAGGAAGATGGTGCGCCAGCCCTCCTTGGCGATCAGCTCGCCGCCGAAGAAGGTCCCGAACGCCGGCCCCAGCGCCAGCCCCACGCCCACCAGCCCGTTGGCCCAGCCCAGGCGCTCATGCGACAGGTGCCGCCCGAACAGCTTGGACGATCCGGGGAAGGCCACGCTTTCGCCCAGGCCCAGCAGCAGGCGCAGGCCCATCAGGAGCGCGAAGCTGTGCGCCAGGCCGGTCAGCGCCGTGGCGACCGACCAGATCGCCAGACCGAGGCCCAGGGTGACATAGGCGCTGATCTTCTCCGACAGCCAGCCGGTCAGGGGCTGGGCCGGAACGTAGGTCCAGAAAAAGGCCGAGAGCAGCAGGCCGATCTGCTTGTTGTCGAGATGCAGCTCCTCGCTGATCTGCGGCGAGGCGGTGGCCAGGTTGCCCCGGTCGACGTAGTTGATGAAGACCATCAGGGCCAGCAGCCACACCACCTGCGCGCCCATGCGCGGCCCGGCCGCCCCGGCCCCCGCCCTCGCCTCAACCGCCGCCATGCTCTCCCCCGCCCGGCTGCTATGGACGGGGACGCTAGCAGGGTTTGAAGGGGGCGTCGCCGCCTAGCGCCGGTCCCGCTGGAACCGCTTGGCGTCGGCGGCCATGCCGCCGCCCCAGGGGTCCGGTTCGTCGTTGGGCTCGGCGACGAAGGGCACGGTTCCGGCGACGCCGCGGATGGCCAGCCACAGGGGCAGGCTGATGTGGGCGAGCATGCGCAGAGGGCGGCGCTTGGCGTCGGTCACGTCCCAGCCGGCGGCTTCGAAGGCCCTCGCCTGCTCGGACGGTTCGCGCCGCTCGATGCGATCCCAACCTGCGGGGCGCGGTGTGTTTTCGGCCGCCTCGGAGGTGAGGCCGAAGGTCTGGCTGAGCCAGCCGTCGATCTCGGGATAGTCAGCCAGGTTTTCCGGCTCCGCGAGGCGCGGGTTCATCAAGGCCTTGTGTTCGAGCTCAGCCAGGCCGGGCAGGTCGAGCAGGCGGCGAAGGGGCGTTTCGGGCATGGGCGGCTTACTAGCGCCCCGGCGCCGAGCCGTCTTTCGATTTTCGCGGCCAGGCCTATGCTGGCGCCCCGTCCGTCTTCGCGCGTTTGTCCCTTCTGGAGGACCGCCCCATGAACCGTCGACTGTTCGCCGTTCCCGCCGTGGCCGTGATCGCCGCCGCCCTGACGCTCGCCGCCTGTGACAGCATGGCGGGACCCAAGCCCGGCGCGCCGCGGCCGCCGCAAGGCGACGGCAAGACCTGCGGCGGCATTGCGGGCCTGCAGTGCGCGCCAGGCTCCTACTGCCGCATGACCGGACCGATGCACCCGGACAAGTCAGGCGTCTGCGTGAAGAAGCCGGACATGTGCCCGATGATCTTCAAACCCGTCTGCGGCGTGGACGGCAAGACCTATCCGAATGCCTGCCACGCCTCCCGCGCCGGGACCAACGTGGCCCACGAAGGCGAGTGCAAGGCCTAAAGGCTCGTCGGCGATTTCCCTCAAGCCCGAAGCGGACTACGCAAGGGCATGGGTCGATTCGTGCGATCGTTGGCCGACCGGGCGGACGCCGCGCCGCTGAGCGAGCTGCAGGCCCAGATCGTGGCCAATGTGGCGACCCACGGCTGGCACTGCGCCGTGGGCGAGCCGACCGACACGCGCCCCGGCTATGCCTGCTCCGTCGGCTTCTGGGAGGCGTTCGAGGACCGCGCCCACCCGGGCCTGCCCGCCTTTCCCGAATTCGTGGTGTTCGGCCTGCCGCCGGAGATGGCGCAGTTGGTGCTGTGGCAGGCCTTTTGCCAGGTGCGCGACCAGGGCGCCGAGCCGGCGGAGGGCATGCGCTGGCCCAACCTGATCCAGAGCTTCGACAGCATCTCCCGGCCTGTGAACCGGGCCTGGCTGGTCGCCGACTGCTTCGCCGAGGCGCTCTGGTACCGCCGCCACCGCGCCGGCGCCGTCGGCGCGCCGCTGAGCATGATGCAGCTGTTCTGGCCGAGCCGCCTGGACGGCCTCTACCCCTGGGAGGAAGGCTGCGCCGACAGCGTGCGCGTCGCCCAGCCGCTGCTCTACCTGCCCCCGGCCTGATCACGGCGCCGCTTGCGCGCGCTCTGCGCCGGAGTCATCTCCCGCATATGTCGAGACACGCCGAACGCCTGATCGTCGAAGGCCGCGTGCAAGGCGTCGGCTATCGCTGGTGGACGCTGGGCCAGGCCCGGCGGCTCGGGCTCTACGGCTGGGTGCGCAACCGGCTGGACGGCACGGTCGAAATCCTGGCCATCGGTGCGGACGCCGCCATCGACGCCCTGGCCGAAGCGTGCCGCCAAGGCCCCTCTCCCGCACGGGTCAGCGCCGTCACCCGCACCCCCGCCGAAGACGACGGCGCGGCCGGCTTCGTGGATCGGCCTACGGCTTAACCGCCGCCTTCGCCGCGACCTCCGCTTCGCGCGCGGCGATCGCGTCCAGGCCCGCATCGTGGCCCTGGCGATAGGCGGCAAAGGTCATCGGCGCGGGCAGGTCCGGGTTCAGGTCGGCGACCCGCACCGGGAAGCGCCAGTTCAGCCAGTAGCAGATATTCAGATCCGTGCAGGGCGAGTGGTAGTCGTGCTTGCCGGTGGTGTAGCCGATCCCGATGCCGGTATTCGGCAGGGCGTAGCGGTTGCCCTCGGCCCAGAAAGCCAGGCGGTCGCCGACGGGCTCGCCGACGACGGTGACGCGCCCCTCGCCGTACTGCTTCAGCGCCGCGCTGGTGGTGATGGCGGCGGAAAAGGTGCCGGCCCCGGTCATCAGATAGAGCCGCGCCTTGCCCGAGACCTGCGGCAGGGCCTGGGCGAACCAGTAGGTGGTGGTGTAGTCGCCGCCGCCGTTCATGCGCATGTCGAGCACGACATAGGCGGGCTTTTCGCGGGCGACGCGCTCCAGCACCGAACTCAGGAACGGCGCGATGGGCCCCTCGTCAGCGTCGCGATTGAAGCCCAGCGCAATGTAGAGGCCGCCGTGATCGAGCGGGGCCATGGCGAAGAGGTGCTTGCTGTCCTGCAAGGAGGCGGGCAGCTCAGGGCCGGCCTTCAAGAGGCTGGTCATGTGGGTGGGGTCGTCCGGCGTGGCGGGAAACAGCAGCCGGCTGGTGTTGCTGATAGGCGCCGAGGGGCCGCGGTCTTCGGCCTCGACGCGCCGCTCGAAGGGTCGGCCGTCGGCAAGCACGCCCTTCAGCGTCAGGGCATGGGTTTCATGGGCGACCCCCGCGGCCTGGAGCATGGCTGGGGATTCGAACAGCGGCGTGGTGCGCCACCGGCGGAAGTTGTCGGCCCCGCCGGTGTAACGCCGTAGCGCCTGGTAGACCTGCTCCACCGGCCGCCCGTCGATGGCGTCGATGCGTGCGCCGATCAGATCGCTCTGGCCGGCCGCCGCGCGCAGCACATAAAGCCCGTCGGCGAACCAGTAGGCCCGAAGCGGGACGCGCGGGGTGTTCTTGGCGAAGGCCGCACCGCCGATCGCGGTGTGGCCGTTGTCCGCCAGGGCCGCGATCTCGGCCACGCGCAGCACGAATTGCTCGTGCGTCAGGTTCGCCGCCTCGGCCTTGAACCTGGCGGCCAGGCGCTTGGCCTCGGCGTGGGCGGCGGGGGAATAGGCTTGGTCCCAATCGGGGAAGGCCTCGAAATAGGCGGCGTCGGCCGCCTGGCCCTGGGCGCGATCGGTCACCGTCGCCGGCATAGGCTGAGGCGGGCCGTAGTTGAAGTAGGCCGTCATGGCCTTGTCGAACGCCTCGGGACTGAGGCCGTAAGGATCGGCCGGCGGGGTCGGACGCTCGGGCGCGGGCGCGGCGGCGGCCGGCGCGGCGGCGGCGATGACGGATAGGGCGGCGAGCACAGTGATCAAGCGAACGGACATGGCGCTTCCTCGACGATTTTCCCGACGATAGCGGCGCATGCCCTGGCCTTGCGTGAAATCTTGGTCATAGTGCGGGATGAATTCCCACATGAAGCGGGATCGTAGGGATTTATCGCCATATGCTCGATGTCCACGACCGCCGTATCGCGGCGGTGTTGCAGGCCGACAATCAGCGAACCGTCGAGGACATCGCCGCCGCGGTGGGCCTGTCCTCCTCCGCCGCGCACCGGCGCATCGCCCGCCTGCGCCGAGACGGCCTGATCCGGGGCGACGTAGCCGTGCTGGACCCCAAGGCGTTCGGCCTGACCATGACCTTCATCGTCGAGATCACGCTGGAGAAGGTGCGGGTCGACGAGGTCTCGGTGATGAAGGCGCGGCTCAAGGCGGCGCCGGAGATCCAGCAGATCTACAACGTCACCGGCGAGGCCGACCTGCTGCTGATCGTATTGGCCCGCGACGTGGAGCACTTCGAGCAGCTGTCGCGCGAGCTATTCTCGGCCGACCCGCTGGTGCGCCGTTACAAGACCAGCCTGGTGGTGGACCGGGTGAAAGTCTCGCTGGCGATCCCGACGTGACCGACTGGCGCCCCATCGCGCGCGCGGCCCTGCCCGCCGACACCGTGACCCTGGCCCGCGCCCTGATCGGCATGGCGGTGGTGCGCGACACGCCCGAAGGCCGCGCCGTGGTCCGCATCGTCGAGACCGAGGCCTATCCGTTGAACGATCCCGCCAGCCACGCCTTCCGCGGCCTGACGCCCCGCACCCGGCCGATGTTCCTCGATCGCGGCCATGCCTATGTCTATCTCGGCTACGGGACCTCGTGGCTGCTCAATGTCTCCAGCGAGGTCGAAGGCGTGGGCGCGGGCGTGCTGATCCGCGCGGGCGAACCGGTCGAAGGCGCCCACCTGATGGTCGATCGGCGCGGCGGCCGCTCCCGACCGGCCGAACTGACCGCAGGGCCGGGGCGCCTCTGCCAGGCCCTAGCGGTCGACCGCTCGCTGGACGGCGCGGACCTCTGCGCGCCCGGCCCCTTGTTCCTGGCGACGCCGCCCCGTCCGGTCGGCGAGATCGGCGCGTCGGTCCGCATCGGGCTCACCAAGGCGGTTGAACAGCCCTGGCGGTTCTTCGAGCGAGACAATCCTTACCTCAGCGGCTCCCGAAGGCTGAATCAGCGCTTGTGATCGACCTCAGACCGTCGTGCCGAACAGCCGCCCGACCCCGGCCGTGACCAGCATCGCCAGGGCGCCCCAGAAGGTGACGCGCAGCACCGCCGCCCAGATCTTCGCCCCTCCGGCCCGCGCCCCGAGCGCGCCGAGGATCGCCAGCACGACCAGCGAAGAGGCCGCGATACTCACGACGATCGCCGCAGGCGCGACCAGCAGGGCGATCAGCAATGGCGGGAGCGCGCCCACGGCGAAGGCCAGGGCCGAAGCCAGGGCCGCCTGCAACGGCCGCGCCGCGGTCGCCTCCGACAAGCCGAGCTCGTCACGCAGATGGGCGCCCAGCGCGTCCTTGGCCATCAGCTGGTCCACGACCTGCTCGGCCAGGTCGGGGGTCAGGCCGCGAGCGACATAGATGCCGACCAGCTCGCGATGTTCGGCCTCCGGCTGGGTGGCGAGCTCCTGGGTCTCCCTCGCCAGATCGGCCTGCTCGGCGTCGCGCTGGGAGCTGACCGAAACGTATTCCCCCGCCGCCATCGACAGGGAGCCCGCCAGCAAACCCGCGATTCCCGCGATCAGTATCGCGCCGTGCTCAGGCGTGGCCGAGGCCACGCCGATCACCAGGCTGGCGGTGGACAACAGGCCGTCGTTGGCCCCCAGCACCGCCGCGCGCAGCCAACCGACGCTGCCAACCTTGTGTCGTTCCAGGTGCAGGGCGCGCATTGACGGCCTCCTCAGTTCTTCAGGTACTTCGCCAGCCAGGCGTCCACCTCGGCGTAGAAGTGGCGGCTGTCTTCGGGCTTGGTGATCCAGTGCCAGGCGTCGGGCCAGACCAGGAGGCGGCTCGGGACGTGCTGGTGCTGCAGCACCGCCCAGTTCTCCAGCGTATTGCCCAAGGGCACGCGATAATCGCGCTCGCCGATCGACAGCAGCATGGGGGTCTTCCAGTTGGCGGCGTGGGCGATGGGGCTCTGCTCGCGCCAGATCTTGCTGTCGCCCCAGGGCGGGCCGCCGTTGGTCTGCTCGCGGCCGTAGATGCCGTCGCTTTCGCCCCACTGGGTCTGCAGGTCGACCTCGCCCGCGTGGCTGACCAGGCAGCGATAGCGGGTGGACGTGGCTTCGATCCAGTTGACCAGGTGCCCGCCGTAGCTGGCGCCGGCCGCGCACATGCGCTTCCCGTCGATGAAGGGGTAGCGCTTGATCGCCTCGTCCACCGCCTGATCGATCTCCTCGCCGGGCGTCTTCAGCGGGTCGAGCTTGATGGCCTGGGCGAACTTCTCGCCGAAGCTGGTCGAGCCCGTGTAGTCGGTCATCAGGATCACGTACCCGGCCGCGGCGAGCAGGTGGTAGTTCCAGCGCAGGCCGATCTGATCCGGGTTGTTGCTGGCCGCCCCGCCGTGGATGAACACCAAGAGTGGATACTTCTTGGCCGGGTCGAAGCGCGGCGGCAGCACGATCATGTTGTGGATGTGCCGGCCCTTGGCGCTGTCGAACCAGAAATGCCGCGGCGCCTGCCAGTCGATGGTGGAGGCCAGCTCGCTGTTGATGCGGGTCAGGTTCTCGTGGCGCTTGGCGACAGGATCGATGCGCACGATCTCCGACGGGTTCACCGAGCTGCCCCAGGACCCGATCAGCTCGGCCTTGGCGGCCTTGGCTGGAATCTGCAGGGCGGTGTAGCCGCCGACCGCGGGCTCGATAACGGCCGTGGGCTTGCCGCCCTCGGCCGGCACGCGCCACAGGCCCTCCTTCCCGGCGTCTGGGACCAGCAGATAGATCGCCTTGCTGTCCGGGGTCATGGCGAAGCGCGGCGTCTCGCGGTCGAAGTCGCGCGTGATCAGGCTGGGCGTCGGCAGGGTCGTGCCCGGCGCCGTCCAGGCGATCCGGTTGAGCCGCCCCAGGTGATAGACCTCCCCGTCCTGCGGCGCATAGGTGAAGTAGAGGGAGCGGCCGTCAGGGCTGAAGGTCGGGGCGTCGTATTCGCCCTTCGCCTCCGCGGCCGGGATCGGTTCCACCGAGCCGTCGGCGGGCATGCGGTAGAGCCGGTAGCCCACGTGACCGCCGGCAGCGTTCCAGCGCTCGGTGGTGGCGATGAACACCACCTCCTTGCCGTCAGGGCTCCAGACCGGCGAAAGCGATACCGAGGTCTCGCCTTCCTGGCCCGAGAAGCCTTCTGTCCGCGCCAGTTTCGTGCCGGACAGAATGTCGTGGGCCGAGGCGCCCGCCTGCAGCGGCTGCACCATCAGGGTGGGCTGGCGGTCGTCCAGCCATTCGTTCCAATACCGGATGGGGAAGTGCTCATAGGTGCGGACGTTATATTTCCGCGCCTTGCGCTCGGCCGCGATCTTCTTGTTGGCCTCATCCGTGGTCGCGCCGGGATAGACTGAGCTCTCGAACAGGATGGCCTTGCCGTCGGGGCGCCACTGCGGATGGGTCGCGCCGGTGGAGACAGCGGTCACCGGCTGGGCCTCGCCGCCGCCCGACAGGTCCAGCACATAGACCTGCGCCGCCTCGTCGCCCTCGCGCTTGGCGGTGAAGGCGATGGCGCGGCTGTCCGGCGACCATGCGGGATCGCCCTCCGCGGCCTTCGTGTGGGTCAGCCGCCGCGCGGGCGCGGAGCCGTCGGCGGGCATGATCCACAGGTCGGAGACCGCCTTGTCGGTCTCGTAGCTGGGCTCGGTGACCGCATAGACCACCCACTTCCCGTCCGGGCTTACCACCGGCGAGCCGACCCGCTTCATCATCCACAGCGTCTCGTGGGTGATCACGGCCTTGGTGGGCGCGGCGTCGGCGGCCAGCGCCTGGGACGCGCCGAACGTCAGGGCGGCGAGCGCGGCGCCCGCCAACAGGCTGCGGATGGTCATCTCAAGTCCCCCGGAACAATCTCGACACCCTAGCGCCGGATTTGCCGCACGCCAGCCCGTGATGGGATAGTCCCGCCGACTCGGGAGGCGGGCATGGCGCACGATGACACGGCGGTTTGGCCTGAGGTGAAGTTCGACTTCGAACTGAGCTTCGAGGGCGCCGTGCAGGGCGCGTTCCAGAGCGCCTCCGGCATCGAAAAACCCGGCGGGGGATCGGCCGCGCGGGTCGAGCTCACCAAGGGCGCGCTCTCGCCAGCCTCAACGGTCGAGGCATGGATGGCGGCGCCGGAGCCGCGCGAGGTCTCGATTGTGCTGCGCGATGAGGCGGGCGGCGCGGCCATGACCTGGCGCCTGGCCAAGACGCGCCCTGTTGACCTGGTCTTCGCGACGGGCGTCGGCGCCCTGGCCGACACCAAGCTGGTCGAACGGTTGACCTTGGCTTGCGAAGGCTTCGAGCAGGATCCTGCCTGACCCATGGCCCAGGATTTCGACGTCGCGGTAGTCGGACTGGGCGCGGCCGGAGCGGCGAGTTTGCACGCCCTGGCGCGAGCGGGCGTTTCCGCTATCGGCCTCGACCGCTTCGTCCCGCCGCATGACCACGGGGCCTCGCACGGCGAGACCCGGATGCTGCGCGTCGCCTACGGCGAGGGCGCGGGCTACTCGCCCCTCGCCGCGCGGGCCAAGCAGCTGTGGCGCGAGATCGAGGCCCGGACCGGCGCAAGGCTCTATGAGGAGACCGGCCTCGTCTACGCCGGACCGCACTCCAGCCCATTCCTGGCCGAGACCTGGCGTGCGGGTCAGTTGCACGGTCTGGGCCTTAGCAAGTTGGCGCCTGGCGCGCGGTCCGGCCTCGGCTTTGAGGTTCCGGGTGACTGGCGCTGCATCCTGGAGCCGGGCGCGGGCTTCCTGTACGCCGAGCGCGCCATCGAGACCCTGCTGGGCGAGGCGCAGGCGCTGGGCGCCGAGATCGTGACCGACCGGCGGGTGCTGGCCGTGCGGCCCACCGAGGACGGCGTCGAGATCGAGGCCGACGCGGGCGGCGTGCGAGCCCGTCGAGCAGTGGTCTGCGCGGGCGGCTGGACAGCGGGCCTGCTGCCCGAACTCGCGCCGCTGCTCAGCGTGGAACGCCGCACCATCCACTGGTTCGCAGACCCTGAGCGCGCCCGCACGCCCGCCGCCGGTTTCCGCCCGTTCTACATCGAGGACGAGCAGGGCCTGGCGGTCTACGGCCTGCCCAACTGGGGCGGGACCGGCGTGAAGATCGGCGAGCATATCGAGGGCGTCGCCCAGACCTCGCCGGAAGAGGTCGACCGCGCCGTTCATGCCGAGGACGAGGCGCGGCTGAGGGCCATGGCTGCGCGCTGGTTCAAAGACCTGGGGCCGGTGGTGAAGTCGCAGACCTGCCTCTACCCCATGTCGCGCGACCAGGACTTCATCCTCGACCGCCTGCCGTCGGACCGCAGGATCACGGTGCTGGCGGGCCTCTCCGGGCACGGTTTCAAGTTCGCGCCGGCGCTGGGCGAAGCAGCGGCCGCGATGACCCTGGGCGAAGCGCCGCCGCTAGACCTGTCGATGTTCGCTCTCAGCCGGTTCGCGCCTTAAGCCGCCTCTTCCTCGACCGTGTCGGGCGCCTGGGTCTGCACGCCCTTCAGCCGGTCGAAGTGGTGGTTGATGCGCACCAGGAGGCGCTCGACCGTGGCCTTCAGGTGCGGGCTGGGGTCGAACTCGCGCGACAGGTCCGGCGGCATGGTCGCCAGAACCTCGCGCACCCGGGCCACCCGCTCGCCGGCCCACAGGCCGACGGCGATCCAGGCGACGAGGCTCAAGGTCAACAGTCCAACGGGCGCGGCCAGCCGGTACGTGTCGAGCGGGCCAGCCAAGGCGACCCACGCGCAGGCGCCGGCAATGCCCGCCGCGGCGCCCGCCCGCGGAAACCAGGTCAGGTCGCGCCAGCGGCGACCCAGCATCAGGGTTTCGATGGCCAGCTGGCGGTCGAGCATGCCGGTCTCGCGCCGCAGGTCGATCAGGGCGGCGACGGCGGGCACAGCCACGGCGGGATCCAGCGAGTGCAAGGCTGCGGTCGCCTCGCGCTGGCGGGCCAATTTCAGAGCGTAGAAGTGACCCTTGTGCAGGTGGGCGTGCTCGAAGATCCAGCGCACCTGGATCGATCCCAGCATCGAGGTCGCGGTCACCACGGCCGCGAAGCCGACAAGCGCCGCGGCGCCCGCGCCCCAGCCGAGCGGCGTCAGGCTCGACAACGGCAGGCTCACCCCCCCGACCCGCGCCAGGCCTGCGGCCAGATCCAGCGCCAGGGCGCCGGCCAGCAACACCAGCACAGCTCGGCCGATGAGGCGGAAGCAGTCCTTGGCGGGTTCAATGAAGTGCTCGGAGGTCTCGGCCGCGACGATGGCGTCCAGCAATGGCGCAGGGGGCGGTGGAGCGTTCGGCGGGCGGGTCTTCGGGTTTGGTCTGTCGGTCATTTGCGCGCCCTCCCCTCACAGGAGCAGCGTCGCTGGCGTGCGCCCCTCGGTGAGCCGTTTCAAGCGCTTACGGCTTCCCATTGGCTCCGGAATGTTCCCGCCGATGCAACCGCAGCGGCCCATCGCGGAATATTCCGTTCTTTCCGGAATGGATCGCGATAGTCTCGACGCGGAAGGTGCGTCGGGGGGCAGATGTTCGACTGTTCGGTGTTCGCCGAGACCGGCGTCAGCCGCCATCGCGCCCTGTGCTGGCTGGTGCGGGAGGCCGTCGACCGGCGCGAGCGCGGCGGCGGCTCGGCCAAGGGCCGCTACAAGCGCGCCTATCGCGACGCCGAGGATGCGCTGAGGGCCAAAGGCGTCAGCTTCACCCCGCTGGACGGCGGCCGGCTCGACATGCTGATCGCCAAGCCGAACGTCGAGCTGTGGCCGGCCGAGGTCGAGACGCTCGGCCTGATCGCCGAGCACCTGATCCAAGGCTTCACTCCAGCCGAGATCGCCGGGCTGGAGGCTCGCGCCGTGGAGCGCGCGCGCCACCAGCCCGGCGCCAAGGCCCCTGGCTCACCCACTCCGCACGCGCCGGCCGACGATCTTTGGGGCGGAATCTACGACGGGGTGGCACGCGAGCGTCAAGCGCTGCTGGGCGAGCTGGCCGGCGAATATCTGATCTTCCGCACCTATCTGCGGGTACTGGCCAAGCCGATGCTGATCGTCTCGCACATGACGCTGACGCTCGCGCCCGGCGGCGACGGCCCAGGCCGGTTCCGCACCATCGGCGCGGGGTCGGGCAAGGACGAGCGCGTGGTCGAGGGCCTGGTTTACGAGGCCAACGCCGCCCACGGCGTGCTGTTCAGCGTCGGGCGCGAGGCCGAGACCGGCCAGATCAGGAACGCCATGCTGATGCCGGTGGCCAAGCCCGTTCCCGGCGGCGCGCTGGTCTCGGGGCGGCGTGACCTGAAGGGCATGCGCCTGGGCGTCAGCCGCTTCTCAGGCGCCCCGCGCGCCTACCGCATCTGGGCCTCCAGCGTGGACGGGCCCGGGCCGGACGGCGCCGGGGACTGGCGCATGCTGGCCAAGGACTACGTCGAGGGCGAGCCGCTGGACGTGTTCGAGCGCGCCGTGCCGGGCTTCGCCTGGATTCGCCAGTGGCTGAGCCGGCCCATCTTCTGCGCCCTGGAAGACGAGAACGATCCGCCGACGCCCTGACGCCTCAGCGCACCCCGGCGACGGTGTCGTACATATAGACCCAGCGGTCGTAGCGCTTGGCCCAGGCGGCCGCGCGCGCCTTCAGGTCCGGAGAGTGGTGAGGCGAGGGCTGGACGATGGCCTCAGCCAGCTCGCGGTCGGGGCTGACCAGGCGCTTCACCTTGCCGAACGCCAGCCAGATCGGCAGGGGCGTCTGCTCGGAGAGCCATCTGATCGCGGCCTGCACCTCCGGCGTTTCGTACGCGGCCGTGTCCCCCGTGGCGTAGCCCCCGATGTAGATGCGCGAGAACGGCGACTCCGGATTGGTCTCGCGTCGGGTGCTGAACATCACCCCGCAACGATCAGGGCGCATAGCTTCGGGCAGGTCGCCGAGGTGGCGGTAGAGGCAGTGGAAATCGCGGCAGGTCTTGGGGCGGTGCTCGTAGACGGCGCACAGGCCGCCATGACAGTTGACGCAGAGTTGGCCCTCCGGCTTCTGCAGGGCCGGGTCGTTGATGGTCGTGATCTCGCAGCAGACATAGCAGTCGCCGCAGCCGCGGCCGGGCGCCAGGGTGTGGGTGAGGTCGAGCGGTCCCATGTCCTTGCGTTGATGGCAGACTTCGCCGCGCGGCGCATCACGCCTGTTGTCGCCACCCCTCACGATTTGCCCCCGTGCGCATATTCCCCAAACCACAGCCAAAGGTTAAGCTTCACCGTCCGGCGGGCTCCGGGGGGATGCGCGAGCGCCGGGCGGGGGACCTAGCGCGTGCGTTTCAACACCCATTGGACTCGACGCCCGCGCTGGGCGCTTCTGCTGACGGCCGCGTGCGCGGCGGTGGTCTGCGCCCTGCTGGGCGCCGCTCCGGCCCAGGCTCGCTGGCTGCGCGCCGAGAGCCCCAAGTTCATCGTCTTCAGCGACGGCGACGAGATGCGCCTGCGCGAGCAGGTGCAGCAGCTGGAAATGTTCGACGCGGTGCTGCGCGCGGCGCACCAGCTCGATCCCAAGGGCCTGCCGCCACGCAAGCTGACCATCTACCTGGTCAAGGATCACGCGGGCCTGGCGCGCATGTGGCCGGGTGAGCCGGAGCGCATCTCGGGGCTCTACAACGCCAGCCCGGGCGACATCTCGGCCATCGCCATCCGCGACAGCAAGGAGACGACCCACCGCGCCGCCAACCAGGACACCTGGGAAGAGAGCACGCTGTTTCACGAGTACACCCACCACTTCATGCTGCAGAACTTCCCGTTCGGCTTCCCGACGTGGCTGATCGAGGGCTATGCGGAATACTACGGCGCGACGACGGTGGACGGCGGCCACATCGAAACCGGCAAGTTCTCCGCCGGGCGAGTCTACGAACTGGATGGTCTGCCCTGGCTGCCGATGCAGGACGTGCTCGGCAAGCGCCTGGACCAGATTCCGGAAAAGCAGTGGAGCATGTTCTACGCCCAGTCGTGGCTGCTGACCCACTATCTGAAGAGCGATCCGGCCCGCTCGCGCCAGCTGATCGCCTACATGATCGACGTCGGCAAGGGCGGCGATCCGGTCACGGCGATGCAGAAGGCGACCGGCATGGACATGGTCGCCCTGACCCAGGCCCTGCACGGCTATCTGAAGGGCCGCCTGAGCTTTACCGTCTTCAACAACAAGAGCGTCGCCACCCCGGAGATCGCCGTCAGCACGATGCCGGCTTCGGCCGACGCGCTGCTGCTCGAGGCCGAGCATGTGCGTCACGGCGTAGCGCGCAGCGAACGGGATTCGGTGCTTAAGATCGTTCGCGAGAAGGCCGCGGGTTTTCCCGACGACCGGCTGGCGCAGATCACCCTGGCCCACGCCGAAATCAAGATGGGCGACCGCAAGACCGGCGAGGCGATCCTGGACCGCCTGATCGCGAAGGACCCGAACGACGTGGAGGCGTTGGCGCTGGCGGGAGAGTCGCGCCTGGACGCCGGTGATCAGGAGAAGGACTACGATAAGACCCGCGCCGACTATCAGGCCTCTCAAAGCTTCATCGCGCGGGCCTTCAAGCTGGACCCCAACCGCTATCAGACGCTGTCCTCGTACGCCCGTAGCCGGCGGATGCTCGACCAGACCTATCCGTCGGATAATACGCTGGAGGCCCTGCTGGCCGCCCTGGATTTCGCGCCGCAGGTGGCCCAGATCCGCTTCGAGGCGGCCGACGGCATGATGCGGCGCAAGCGCTGGGCAGAGGCGCGGTCGATCATCACGCCGCTGGCCAACGATCCGCACAATCCCGGCGGCGCCCGCGCCGCGCGCGACCTGCTCGAACGCATCAACGACGAGGCGGCGGCGGAGGCCAAGGCCAAGGGCGGCTGAAAGCCGGCTATTTCTCGCGGGTGAAGCCCAGCACCCTGAGGGGCTCGCCGTCGGGGTCGCAGATCACCCGCCCCACGCCCACAAGGTGATGCACCTCGCCGTCGGGGCCGAACGCGCGGTGCTCGATGGCGTAGTCGCCGCCGCCTGGCTGGTTGATCGCCTCGGCGTAGCGCTCCTGCACCGCGTCCCAGTCATCGGGATGCATGCGTTCGCGATAGATGGCGAAGTCCACGGGCGCGCCCGGCGCCAGACCGTAAAGCTCCCGGGTGCGCTCGTCCCAGGTGAGGTCGCCGGACTTCAGGTCGAAACTCCAGAACCCCAGTCCGGCCGCCTCGGCGGCCTGCTCGACAAGGCTCAGCCGCTCGCTCTTGCGCGCGAGCGCCTGGCGCAGTTCGCGCTCCTGCTCGACGCGCTCGGTCACATCGCGAAAGCCGGCGCCCAGACCGTCGCCCAACGGAAAGGCGCGCACCTCGATGAAGCGGCCGGGCCGGGTGAGGGAGCGGGTGATGAACGTCTCCGCCTCCCGGCTCTCCATCACTCGGTGATAGGAAATCTCGTAGTCGCTACCGAGCACGCGGGGCAGCAGCTCCCACAGCGTACGGCCGAGCGCCTCCTGCTCGCTGAACCCGAACCACTCCGCTGCGATGGAATTGAACACGGTCATGCGCCAGCCGGCGTCGACCGCATAGAAGCCTTCGCCCAGACCCTCGAGCAGAGAATATGAAGTGAATGTGGCGTCCATGGCCGTCGTTTAGATGATCCCGCGTCGTCCCGAAACCTTCCCGTCGGCTCCTTTGCGCCACAACTGAGGTTGCTGCCGATGCACGGCCGGCGCAGCGGGTTCGGCGCCCCGCTGCGGCGCAGCGTGAAGAGCGCCAAGGCTGTGCTGTAGCGACGGCGCCACGGCCGGGCGCGAGCAGGCCGACAGCTCGCCAAAGCCGGAACCGAGCGGGCGTCTGCGTATTGTTCAGTCACGACCCGGCGACGTCGTCTCTCCCCGCAGCCGGGCCGCTACAGAGGTTCCTATGCCCGTCGTTCAAAAGAAGAATCCGTCCGCTCCCGTCCTCACCGTCGTTTCTCCGCCCTGCCCGCATCCTGTCCAAGAAAGCGTCTCGATCGAGAGCATGGGCGACAAGATCAAGCGCCTGCAGGCAGAGGCCCGCGCCCTGGCGCGCGAGCAGGTGAACGCTTTGGAAGCCAAGCTCGAAGAAGCCAGCGCCCTGGCCGCCGAGATCGCCGCCGGTGGCGAAGCCTATCCGGTCGGTGCGCGTGAATTGGCCCGCAAGCTGGCCGAAGACACGCCCCGCGCCATCCAGACCTTCGAAGCCATCCTGCACCGCTGCTGATCGCAAAGAGGGACGGGAGGCCCCGCCACGCCTTCCCTGTGCGTGTCGCATGGGCTTAAGTCTCCCCGCGATCTGAGGGGAGAGCCTTGTGGATAGACGTTCCTTGCTGGCGGGCGCCCCGCTGGCCGCGCTGCTGACGCCTTCGATGCTGAAGGCGGCGCCCACGATCTATCCCGGCGTGCACGCGGGCGACCGGATCGCCGGCGCCAATTTCGCCACCCGCTCGGCGGTCTGGGGCGAGCACGGGGCGGCGGCCACGGCCCACCCCTTCGCCACCATGATCGCCATCGACATCCTCAAGCGCGGCGGCTCGGCCATCGACGCGGCGATTGGCGCCAACGCGGCGCTGGGCTTCCTGGAGCCGGTCTCCAACGGCATGGGCGGTGACTGCTTCGTCATGCTGTGGGACCCCAAGACGAAGAAGGTCGTGGGCCTGAACGGCTCCGGCCGTAGCCCCAAAGCCCTGACCCTCGACATCCAGCGCCAACGGGCGCGCGATGGCTATATCTGGCGTTATGGCGCGACCGCCGTCAGCGTGCCGGGGGCGGTGGACGCCTGGTGGACCCTGCATCAGCGCTACGGCAAGCTCCCGTTCGCCGAGATCATCGAGCCGGCCGCGGCCCTGGCCGAGCGGGGCGTGCCGATGGTGCAAACCATCGGCTATTACATGCAGGCCAACATGGCCCTGTTCCTCAAGCCCGGCTCGGGCGTCGAGGAGACCGAAAACGCGAAGCGGACCTTCATGCCGAACGGCCGCACGCCGCGCGAGGGCGAAATCTTCCGCAATCCCGACCTGGCGCGGACCCTGCGCATGGTCGCCCACGGCGGGCGCGACGCCTTCTACGAAGGCGAGATCGCCGAGACCATCGAGCGCTATTTCAAGCGCATCGGCGGCTGGATGACCAAGGCCGACCTGAAGGCCCACCATTCCGAGTGGACCCAGCCGATCGTCACCAACTATCGCGGCGTGGACGTCTACGGCCTGGCGCCCAACACCCAGGGCCTGTCGACGCTGCAGATCCTGAACATCGTCGAGAACTTCGACCTGAAGGGCATGGGCTTCCAGTCCGCCCAATCGATCCACCACCAGGCCGAGGCCAAGCGTCTGGCGTTCGAGGACCGCGCGCGCTGGTTCGCCGACCCGGAGTTCTCCAAGACCCCGATTGAACACCTGAATTCCAAGGCCTACGCCGCCGAGCGCGCCAAGCTGATCCGGCCCGACCAAGTCATGGACCGCGTCTTCCCTGGCGACGCGCCGTCAAAGGGCGACACCACCTATTTCACCACCGCCGACAAGGACGGGATGATGGTCTCGATCATCCAGTCGAACTATCGCGGCATGGGCTCGGGGCTCGTGCCCGACGGCCTGGGCTTCATGTTCCAGGACCGCGGCGAGCTGTTCAGCCTGAAGGACGGCAGCCCGAACATCTTCGCCCCAGGCAAGCGCCCGTTCCAGACCATCATCCCCGGCTTCGCCTGCAAGGACGGTGCGCCGTGGATGAGCTTCGGGGTCATGGGTGGCGACATGCAGCCTCAGGGCCAGGCCCAGATCATCATCAACCGGATCGACTACGAACTGGGCCTGCAGGAAGCCGGCGACAGCCCCCGCTGGCACCACGAGGGTTCAACCGAGCCTACAGGCGAGCCGCAGCACGGGACCGGGACCCTGCACCTGGAGCGCGGGGTGCCCGAGGCGACACAGAAGCAGCTGGCGGCGATGGGCTGGAAGCTCGGCGAAAGCGACGGGGGCTTCGGCGGCTACCAGGCGATCCTGAAGGGCCCCGAGGCCTATGGGGCCGCGTCCGAGATGCGCAAGGACGGCCTGGCGCTGGCCTACTGACCCATGGACCCGGTCGCCTGCCCGACTCCCTCCGATTTCCGCACCTGGCTTGAGGCCAACCACGCCACGGCCGACGCTGTGTTGGTCCTGCTCTACAAGACTGGGTCGGGGCGACCTTCGATCACCTGGCCGCAGGCCATCGAGGAGGCGCTGTGTTTCGGCTGGATCGACGGGGTGCGCCAGCCGATCGATGCCGACAGCTACACGGTGCGCTTCACCCCGCGGCGCAAGGGCTCGAAGTGGAGCCAGGTCAATATCGCCAGCGTCGCGCGCCTGCGCGAGCAGGGCCGGATGGCGCCCGCTGGTGAGAAAGCGTTCGAGGCCCGCGTGGAGGGCCCGCCCCGCGCCTATTCGCCCAAGGATACGATGCGCGAGTTCTCGCCCGAACACGCCGCGGCCCTGGCCGCCGATCCCGTCGCCCAGGCGTTCTGGGACAAGGGCGCGCCGTCGTGGCGGCACAGGGCGGCCTGGTGGGTGACCAGCGCCAAGGCGCAAGCCACCCGCGACACCCGCATGGCCAAGCTGATCGCCGCCTGCGCCGGAGGCCGGAAATTCATGTGAGAACACGATGACCGAAGACGAAGTCCGCGCGATGATCCTGTCATTCCCGGAGGTCGAGGACGGCACATCCTACGGCTATCCCTCCTACAAGGTGGCCGGAAAGTTCTTCACGCGTCTGCGCGCCGAGGACGCCAGCCTGGTCCTGACCGAGGTCGGCTTCGACGAGCGCGAGATGCTGATGCAGGCGGAGCCGCAGACCTTCCACCTGACGCCGCATTACCAGGGCTATCCCTGCGTATTGGCCCGGATCGCGACCCTCGACGCCGGAACGCTGCACGCCATGCTGACCCGCGTCTGGCGCAAGAAGGCGCCGAAGAAACTGGTCAAGGCGTGGGAGCACGACCACCGCCTCTAGGGCGGACCATCTCGAACTGGCGAATGGTGCGCTTGAAGCCGGCCGCCTTCAGGGCGAGCGCCAACGGCGTGTCGTCCGGCTCATCGACCACGCGCATCTGCGCCTCCGCACGAACTGCAGCGAGAGCCGAGAGCAGGCTCAGGCCCGCGGCCTCATCCTCGGCGGCTGCGTCGAACAGGCCGAAACGATCAGGCAGGTCGAGCACCACGGCGAAGGCGACGATGCGGCCGTCGCGCGCGATCCCGATCGGCCGGGCCTCGGTGTCGTCGAGGATGGCGCACAGGCGCCCGAAGCCCCGCCGCCAGGACGGCTCAGCCGAGTGCAGTCGGGCGTGGGCTTCAGCCAGTTCGGCGCGTGACATGGCCACGCCGGGCTCGCCGTCGCCGGCCAGCACGCCCTCCCAGACCTGCAGTTCGCGCGTCTCGCCAAAGCCCGCGCGGCGATAGACCTCGATGGCCGGATTGACGTCGATGACCTCCAGACGTGTGGAGGCGACGCCCGCGGCGTCGAGCCGTTCGACGTGGGCCTGCATCAGGCGCGTTGCCAGCCCCATGCGTCGGAAGTCCGGCGCGACCCCGAAGCCGCCGATCCAGGCCTCGTCACGCGCCCGCGCCGCCAGCGACAGGCCGAACGGCTCATCGCCCTCGAAACCGACCACCGACAGCACCAGGTCGATCCCCGACCAGCGCACATGCCTGGCCAGTTGCGCCTCGTCGAACTGCAGGGGCACGAAATAGCCCGCATAGGCCTCGCGCCAGACCGCGGCGAGGTCGGAGATCGACAGGTCGGAAGCTGGAACGACGCGCATGGCCGACTTCTACCCTTCCGGCCGCCGCAGGAAAGGCGGCAGGTGACACCCGCCGCATCACGCCCTAGCTTCCGCCGCGAAATCCCCGAGGACGCATGGCTTACCGATCTCTGCGCGAATTCATGGCCAAGCTGGAGGCCCAGGGCGAGCTTGTGCGGGTCACCGAACCCGTATCCTCGGTGCTGGAAATGACCGAGATTCAGACGCGGCTCCTGGCCACCGGCGGCCCCGCCGTGCTGTTCGAGAACGTGCTGAAGGCCGACGGGACGCGCTCGGAGATGCCGGCCTTGGCCAACCTGTTCGGCACGGTCAAGCGCGTGGCCATGGGCGTGACCCTGGGCGGCCAGGCGCGCACGACGGGCGCTCAGCTCCGCGAAGTCGGCGAGCTGCTGGCCTTCCTGCGCCAGCCGGAGCCGCCCCGCGGCCTCAGGGACGCGGTCTCCATGCTGCCGACCATGCAGACCGTGCTCTCGATGCGCCCCAACACGGTCAAGCGCGCGCCGGTGCAGCAGGTGGTGCTGAAGGGCGACGACATCGACCTCAACAGGCTGCCGATCCAGACCTGCTGGCCCGGCGAGCCGGCGCCCCTGATCACCTGGCCGCTGGTGGTGACCAAGGGGCCGTCGAACGCACGCGAGGACGACTTCAACCTCGGCATCTACCGCATGCAGGTCATCGGCAAGGACCGCTGCATCATGCGCTGGCTGGCGCACCGCGGCGGGGCCCAGCACTATGCCCGCCACAAGAAGGCCGGCGCGCGCGAGCCCCTGCCGGCCTGCGCGGTGCTGGGGGCCGATCCCGGCACGATCCTGGCGGCGGTCACGCCGGTGCCCGACACGCTTTCGGAATACCAGTTCGCCGGCCTGCTGCGCGGCGCCAAGCTCGACCTCGTGCCCGCCAAGACCCAGCCGCTGATGGTGCCCGCGCAGGCGGAGATCGTGATCGAGGGCCAGGTGCTGCTGGACGAATACGCCGACGAGGGCCCCTACGGCGATCACACCGGCTACTACAATTCGGTCGAGCGCTTCCCCGTCTTCCAGGTGACAGCGATCACCATGCGCAAGGACCCGATCTACCTGACCACCTTCACCGGCCGCCCGCCCGACGAGCCCTCGGTGCTGGGGGAAGCGCTGAACGAGGTCTTCATCCCGCTGATCCGCCAGCAGTTCCCCGAGATCGTCGATTTCTGGCTGCCGCCCGAGGGCTGCAGCTACCGGATCGCCGTCGTGTCGATGAAGAAGGCCTACCCCGGCCACGCCAAGCGGG
This sequence comes from Pseudomonadota bacterium, assembly GCA_018241995.1. Lineage (GTDB taxonomy): Bacteria > Pseudomonadota > Alphaproteobacteria > Caulobacterales > Caulobacteraceae > JAFECT01. The sequence goes on along the minus strand of JAFECT010000003.1, from coordinate 160,934 downwards.
TGATGCTGGGCGTGTGGTCGTATCTGCGCCAGTTCATGTACACAAAGTGGGTCATCGTCGTGGACGACGACATCGACGCGCGCGACTGGAAGGACGTGATGTGGGCGATCTCGACCCGCATGGATCCGGCCCGCGACATCACCGTGATCGAGAGCACCCCTATCGACTACCTCGACTTCGCCTCGCCGGAGTCGGGCCTGGGCTCCAAGATCGGCCTGGATGCGACCAACAAGTGGCCGCCGGAGACCAAGCGCGAGTGGGGCGAGAAGATCCGCATGGACCAGGCCGTGGTCGACAGGGTCTCGCAGATGTGGAGCCGGCTGGGCCTGCCCGGCGACGGCAAGCCGATCTGGGACTAGCGGCGGGGCCGCCTTACCGATCCTTAAATTCCCAATCCCGGCGACGCTGCTAGGCTGTCCAAAACCCTGGGCTGGGAGAATCTGATGAAAACGGCTTTCAAGCGCGCGCTCTGCGCGGCGACGATCCTCGGCGCGAGCGCCCTGGCCCTGGCGGCGCGGGCGCAGGTCCCGGTCGAGCAACTGGCCCAGCCGCCCGCCGACGCGCGCCACTACACCATCCTCTCCAAGGGCGGCACGCACGGCCACATCGAGCTCTGGAATACCGCCGACGGCGCCCTGATGGAGCGCGACAGCATGAACCTGCGCGGCCAGAAGTTTGAGATGGACCAGTCCACCGCCATCGGTCCCGACGGCATGGCCAAGGCGATTACGGTGCGCGGTTTCACGCCCAACGGCGACGTGGGCGAAACCTTCGCCGTCACCGGCGGCAAGGCCAGCTGGAAGAGCCAGGTCGACGCCGGTTCCGCCGCCTACGCCTCGCCGGCCATGTACGTCCCGGCCGGCGGCGCCTTCGCCAGCAATACCATCGCCCTGGTCGAGGCCCTGCTGCGCTCACCGGACAAGTCAGTGGCTCTGCTGCCCGGCGGCCGCGCCTCCGCCGAGCGGCTGACCACGATCGAAATCGGCGAAGGCGCGACGCGCAAGAAAGTCGTCTGCTGGGCCATCAGCGGCCTGGGCAACTCACCCTTCCCGGTGTGGGCCACGGAGGACGGCAAGTTCTTCGGCGCCGTGGTCGGCCTCGGCATCCTGCCTCATGGCTACGAGGGATCGCTCGACGCGCTCAATGACGCCCAGGACAAGGCCATGGCGGCGCGCAGCCCCGAGCTGGTGCGCACCCTCCTGAAGACCCCGGCCGGCGCTGTCGCCTTCACCCACGTGCGCGCCTTCCTGCCCGGCGACCGCTGGGCGGAGGACCAGACCGTCATCGTGGACAAGGGCGTGATCGCCAAGGTCGGCGCCTCGGCCTCCACGCCTGCGCCCGCGGGCGCCGAGGTCATCGACGGCAAGGGCAAGACCCTGGTGCCGGGTCTGTGGGACTCGCACATGCACGTGGGCGACGACTCCACCGGGCCGCTCCTGCTGTCGCTCGGCGTCACCTCGGCCCGCGACCCGGGCAACGACAACGCCCTGACGGTCGCCCGCGCCGAGCGCCGGGCCAAGGGCGAGCTGCTGATCCCGAAAGTCTATCCGTCCTCGCTGATCGACGGAAAGGGCCCGAACACCGCCCAGGTGGCCACCGCCGTGGGTTCGCTGGACGAGGCCATCGCCGCCGTGCGCAAGGCCAAGGAGATGGGCTTCACCGGTGTGAAATTCTACGGGACCTTCACCCCCGCGTGGGTCGCGCCGGCGGCCGCGGAGGCGCACAAGCTGGGTCTGCACGTGCATGGCCACCTGCCGGCAGGCATGCGCACCCAGGAGGCCATCGACGCCGGGTATGACGAGGTCACCCACATCTATTTCGTGATGATGGAGGCCATGCCGGACGACGTGGTGAAGACCTCCAACGGCATCAACCGCTTCGAGGGCACCGGCCGCTACGCCAAGGACGTGGACCTGAACGCCGAGCCGATGAAGTCGCTGATCGCCAAGATGGCGGCGAAACACATCGTGTCGGACCCGACCCTGGTGGTCGCCGAGGGCCTGTTCGTGCCCGAGAACGGCGACCTGTCGGCTGCCTACGCGCCCTACGTCGGCACCCTCCCCCCGGCGACCGAGCGCGGCTTCCGCCAGGGCGGGTTCGTGCCGCCCAAGGGCGTGACCCGCGCCGACTATCGCGCCAGCTTCAAGAAGCTGAGCCAGCTCGTCTACGCCATGCACAAGGCGGGCGTGCCGATCGTGGCGGGCACCGACGGTTCGGGCATGGAGCTGGTGCGCGAGCTGGAGCTCTACGTCGACGCCGGATTCACCCCGGCCGAGGCGCTGGACGCCGCCACCATCGTTCCGGCCAGGAACGTCGGCGTGGACAAGACCACAGGCTCGATCACGGTCGGCAAGACCGCCGACCTCGTGCTCGTCGAGGGCGACCCGTCCAAACACATCGGCGACCTCCGGAACACCCGCACGGTGATGATGGGCGGCAAGCTGATGGACGCCGACGCCCTGCGCAAGGCGGCCGGGTTCTCGGGCCGGCCGAAGGTGGTGCAGTGATCTGAGAGAAGAAGATTTGAACCACGAACCTCACGAACGACACGAACAGGCAAATCCGCCGAGGCCGCAGCTGCTGGGCGCGTAGCGCCGTTCGTGTTGTTCGTGGTTTTCTTTCCTTCCGCTCCGCGGAATGTCCGCCCGCGCTTGCTCACCACGGCGCCGCGGGCCATATCGGCCGCAATGTCCGATCTCGAACTGATCCAGGGGGTGGTGTCCGCCGCCCTGAAGGCCGGCGCCGACGCCGCCGAGGCCGTCGTTTCCGAGCGCCAGTCGCTGTCCGTGGGCGTGCGCCTGGGTGAGCTGGAGGAGGTCGAGCGAGAGGAGGCCCGCGACCTGGGCCTGCGCGTGTTCGTGGGCAAGCGGCAGGCGACCGTCTCGGCCTCCGACATCTCCGAGGCCACGCGCAACCGCTTGGTCGAGCGCGCCGTGGCCATGGCCAGGCTGGCGCCGGAGGACCCCTACGCCGGACTGGCGCCGGAAGAGCTGCTAGCCCGTGGCCCGGTGCTGAACCTCGACCTGCACGACGCCACCGAACCCAGCGCCGAGCACCTCGAAAATCAGGCCCGTGAGGCCGAAGACGCCGCGCGCGCGGTCAAGGGCGTGACCAATTCCGAGGGCGGCTCGGCCAGCTGGTCGACCGGCCACTGGCGCATCGCCACCTCGACCGGCTTCACCGGCGAGCACCGCGGCTCCGCCTTCTCGCTGTCGGCGGGCGTCATCGCCGGCGACGACGAGGGCATGGAACGCGGCGGCGACGGGCGCACCACCCGCTGGGCGTCGGACCTGCCCCTGCCGGAACTGATCGGCCACACCGCCGGCGAGCGGGCGGTCAAGCGCCTTGGGGCCCGCAAGATCGACTCCACCACCGCCCCGGTGATCATCGAGAACCGCATCGCCGCTTCCTTCCTGTCGGGCTTCATCGGCGCCATCGCCGGGTCGGCCGTGGCGCGCGGCGTGTCCTTTCTGAAGGACCGCCTGGGCGAGCAGGTGTTCTCGCCCGAGATCGACCTGATCGATGACCCGTTCCGACCGCGCGGCCTGGGCTCCACCCCCTTCGACGACGAGGGCGTGCGGGTCGAACGCCGGGCCATCGTCGAGAACGGCATGCTGACCACCTGGCTGTTGAACTGTTCGTCGGCCAGGCAGCTGGGCCTGACCTCGACCGGCCATGCCTCGCGGGGCCTCGCCGGTCCGCCCGGGGTCTCGACGCACAATCTGCATCTGGCGCCGGGCACGCGCAGCCTTGCCGAGCTGATAGGCGACGCCGGCAAGGGCCTGCTGGTCACCTCGATGTTCGGCCCCTCGCTGAACGCCAACACCGGCGACTGGTCGACCGGCGTCTCCGGCTTCTGGTTCGAGGACGGCGAGATCGCCTATCCGGTCAACGAGATCACCATCGCCGGCGACCTGAAGGACCTCTACCGCCGCTTGGTCCCGGGTTCGGACCTGGAGTACCGCAGCTCCACCAACGCGCCCTCGCTGCTGATCGACGCGGTGGCGATCGCGGGCCGATGAGCGATCTGGAGCTGCTGCGCGATGCGGCCGCCGAGGCCGGGCGGCTGGCCCGCGCCATCCGCGCCCAGGGCTTGAAGATCACCTACAAGGCCGAGAACTCCCCGGTCACCGACGCCGACCTCGCCGCCGACGCCCTCCTGAAGCAGCGCCTGCTGGGCGCCCGGCCGGACTACGGCTGGCTGTCGGAGGAAACCGCCGACGATCCGGCGCGGCTGGAGAAGCGGCGCCTGTTCGTGGTCGACCCGATCGACGGCACCCGCGCCTTCATGAAAAACAAGCCCTGGTGGACCGTGGCCCTGGCGGTGGTCGAGGACGGGCGCCCCATCGCGGCGGTGATCCATGCGCCCACCCTGGAAGAGACCTACGTCGCCGAGCTCGGCCAGGGGGCGACCCGCAACGGCAAACCGATCCGGGCGTCCGACGCCGATGACCTGGAGGACGCGGCGATCCTGGCCGACGCCGCGCTGCTGGAGCGGCCGATCTGGGCCGAGCCCTGGCCGCAGATGCGGCTCGGCAGCCGCAACTCCATCGCCTACCGCATGTCGCTGGTGGCCGGCGGCGCCTTCGACGCGGCGCTCAACCTGTCGCCCAAGTGGGACTGGGACGTCTGCGCCGGCGACCTGATCGCGACCGAGGCCGGGGCCAGGGTCAGCGACCACCACGGCCGCGCCTTCGCCTTCAACCGCCCGGTCCCGCAGCAGCCGAGCCTGGTCTGCGCAGGCGCCGGCCTGCACCCGTTGATCTTGCGCCGGTGCGCCTCTATCAGCGGGCCCGACTGAGCCCACCTCCCATCGAAAGACCCGCGCCATGCCCGACCGTCAGCTTCTGCACATCGTCATCGGCGGGGAGCTGAAGGACGTGGCCGGGATCGAGTTCCGCGACCTGTCGAAGGTCGAGTTCGTGGGCGCCTACCCGAACTATGCCGAGGCGCGGAAGGCCTGGCTCGGCAAGGCCCAGTCCACCGTCGACAACGCCCACATGCGCTATTTCGTGATCCACGCCCATAAGCTGATGGATCCCGCGACGGACGACGGCCACCACGACCACTGACAGGCGTTTTGCCTGCATCACTGATGGTATACAGGCAGATTGCTTGACAATGTGGCGCAGGCCATGCGTTCTACCCGCATGGATCCGCTCGATCTCAAGCTCCTGGCCGCCCTGCAGGGCGACAATCGCCGTTCCGCGGCCGAACTCGGCGAGGCGGTAGGCCTGTCCGTCTCGGCCGCCAGCGACCGCATCCGCCGGCTGAACGCATCCGGCGCCATCGTCGCCAATCGCGCCGTCGTCGATCCGCGCCGGGCGGGCCTGGACCTCTGCGCCTTCGTCTTCATCGACCTGGAGCCCCGCGCCGACGAGGTTGCTTTCGCCTCAGCGCTGGAGCCCATGGCCGAGGTTCAGGAGGCCCATCACGTCACCGGCCCGCACTCGTGGCTGCTGAAAATCCGCGTACGCGACACCGCCGCCCTGCAGACCCTACTGACCACCCGCATCAAGACCCTGCCCGGCGTCCTGCGTAGCGAGACCATCGTGGCGCTGGGCACCGCCAAGGAAACCACTGAACTCGCCCTGGAGCCCCTGCCGTGACCGCCGAACCCTTGACCCTGACCATGCAGCCGCCGTTCGCGTCGGACGCCCAGGTCCAGGCGCTAGGCCGCGGCCTCGTGGAGCGCACCCTGCCCCGGCCGGAGTGGACTCACTCGGCCCACCTGACCGCCGCCGCCTGGATCATCGCCGGCCAATCGGCGCTGGATCCGGAGCGCGACATGCCCGGGATCATCCGCGCCTACAACGTCAGCGTCGGCGGCGAGAACACTGACACCGCCGGCTACCACCACACCATCACCCTGGCGTCCCTGGCCATGGTGCGCCGCTTCCTTGCGGAGCGGCCGGCAGGCGAGCCGTTGCATCAATCGGTCAACGCGCTCGTGACGTCGGCGCTGGCCAACAAGGACTGGCTGCTCGGCTATTGGTCGAAACCGGTGCTGTTCTCGGTCGAAGCGCGACGCGGGTGGATCGAGCCGGACCTCAAGCCCCTGCCGGCCTGACCCTACTCCCGCTTCAGCAGCCGCTCGGTGAGCGCATTGCCGAGCCAAGAGCCGCGGAAGTCGGCCTTGATCTGTTTGTGGTCGTAGTCGGGGCTCTTCACCCAGTCCACGAAGCTGAGGCCCTTGGGCTTGCCCTCTTCCAGGTAGCGGACGAACACATAGTCCAAGACCCCGGTCTTGCCGTGTTTGATGTGCAGGCGGTGGAAGCCGAGCTCCTTCATCGCCTCCTCGATTGGCTCGCCCTTGTGCAGGTGGCGGTAGAGCACGCTCATGATCCCGGCCCGGTCCGCGCCGGACTTGCAATGCATCAGGGCCGGGTACTCGATGGACTTGAACATCTCGATGGCGCCCAGCACCTGCTCGCGCGAGGGCGCGTCACGCGAGGTGACGGTGAAGCTGACAAGGTTCAGGCCCAGACGCTCGCAAGCGTCCTTCTCGATGGCGTAGAACGAGCCGTCGAAGCCGCCGCGCAGGTTGATGATGGTCCTGACACCCTGCTTCTTCCAGAAGGCTAGGTGATGCGGCGAGGGCTGGTTGGCGCGCACCATGTCCTTGTCGATCCAGAAGGCGTTCTGGAACGCGAGCCTCAGGAAGGCGTGGTCGGTCCAGAAATAGTTCCACCAGACGCGGAAACGACCCCACCGGGAGGTGAGGTCCCAGACCGGCAGAGGCTTCCTGGTTTTGTTGCCGGCCACGCAGTTGGTCCTCGAAACGAAGGCTCCCACTTAAGGGCCGAATGTCGCCACGCCAAGGCGGCGGCTTGACTTGAACGGCGCAAGGCCCGACGCACGCCCCATGACGCACGCCCGCGCCACAGCCACGCCGGACGAGGACAAGCAGCCGCTGAGGCCGCTCTTGGGCCGTATCTGGCGCGACTATGTCAGCCGGCGATGGGGCCGCTTGCTGCTGGCTGGCCTGTGCGCCATCGGCATCGCGGGCGTCAGCGCGGCGCTAACCGGCATCCTCGAGCCCGCGGTCAATGCCATCAAGGGCGGCAAGGCGTCGTCGGACGTCTATCTGATCCCCCTGATCCTGATCGGCCTGACTCTGGTGCGCGCCGCGCTGCAGATGAGCCAGGCGCTGCTGGTCAACCGGATCGGCCACCGCGTGGTCGGCGACGTGCAGATGCAGGTGGTCTCGCGCCTGCTCAACGCCGACCTGGCGCGGCTGCGCTCGGAGCATACCGGCTCCTACGTCTCGTCGGTGCTGTTCGACGCCAACCTGATCCGGCAAGCCTTCACCGACGGCATCGTCAACTATCTGCAGAACAGCCTGCAGGTGATCTCACAGCTGGCGGTGATGTTCTGGATCGACCCGCTGCTGGCGGCTTGCGCACTCGTCGCAGCCCCGCTGGTCGGCATGGTGATCCAGCGCTTCGCCAAGCAGACCCGCAAGGCCGCGCAGGGCGCGATGGCCGAAACCTCCAACCTCTCCACCGCCATGATGGAGAGCCTGGACGGCGTGAAGATCGTCAAGATCGAGAACCGCGAAGCCTATGAGGAGGCGCGCATCGGCGCCGTCGTCGACCGTCGCCAGGGCTTCGTGATCAAGGGCGCCAACGCCAAGGCCCTGGCCACACCGGCCACTGAGGCCGTGACCATGGTGACGGTCGCGGGCGTGCTCGCCTTTGCGATCTGGCGCGCGCAGGTCGCCCACCTGACCGTGGGCGGGTTCGCCGCCTTCCTGGTGGCCATGCTCCTGGCGTCGCAGTCGCTGCGCCAGGTCGCCAACCTCCAGTCAGTGTTCGCCGAAGGCCTCGCCGCCGCGCGCCGACTGTTCGTCGCCCTCGACATCGAGCCGGAAATCCGTGAGTCGGATCAGCTCAAGGCGCTCCCTCCCGCCCCCTGCCGCATCGACTTCGAGCACGTCGCCTTCGCCTATCACGAGGGCGCCTCGGCCCTGGCCGACGTCTCACTTTCCGCCAAGCCGGGCGAGACCATCGCCCTGGTGGGTCCTTCCGGCGGGGGCAAGAGCACCATCCTGAACCTGATCCCACGCTTCTATGACGCCGGCTCCGGTCGCGTGACCCTGAACGGCGTCGATATCCGCGACGCGTCCCTGGCCGATCTGCGCTCCAAGATCGCGCTGGTGACCCAGGAGCCGTTCCTGTTCGACGACACAATCGGCGCCAACATCGCCTACGCCCGCCCCGACGCCTCCCAGGCCGAGATCGAGGCGGCGGCGGAGGCGGCGGCGGCGCACGAGTTCATCGCCGCGCTGCCCCAGGGCTATCAGACCACCGTCGGTGAGGCCGGGGCGCGCCTGTCCGGCGGCCAGCGCCAGCGGATCGCCATCGCCCGCGCCTTCCTGAAGGACGCGCCGATCCTGCTGCTCGACGAGGCCACCAGCGCGCTCGACACCGAAAGCGAGGCCAAGGTGCAGGTCGCGCTCGAGCGGCTGATGCATGGGCGCACGACGCTGCTGATCGCGCACCGCCTATCGACTGTGCGGGGCGCCGACCGCATCTATGTGATCGAGGCCGGCAAGGTGGTCGAGCAGGGAACCCACGCCCAGCTGGTCAAGGCTGGCGGCCTCTATGCGCGCCTGGCCAAGAGCCAGGACCTCGAAACGGCGGCGGCGCCGTGAAGGCCCTGTTCCGCTCAACAGCCGTGCAGGCGACCCTCGCCTTCCTTCTGGCCGCCTATCTGAAGCTCTGCATCTCGACCATCCGCTGGCGCCACGAGAACCGCGAGGTCGCCGAGCGCGTCTGGGACGCCAAGGGGCCGGTGATCGTCTGCTTCTGGCATTCGCGCATCTCGATCTCGCCGGCCTGCTGGGACCTGAAGCGGGCGCAGGAACCGCGCGCCCTGATCTCGCTGTCGCCGGATGGGGAGTTCATCGCTCGCGCCGTCTCGCGCCTGGGCTTTCCAGCCATCCGCGGCTCCTCGACCAAGGGCTACGCCAAGGACAAGGCCAAGGGCGGCGCGGCGGCGTTCCGCGACGTGCTGAAGTGGCTGAAGGGCGGCGGCGGCATCGCCATCACGCCCGACGGCCCGCGGGGCCCGGCCGAACAGATGGCCGAGGGCGCCGCGCTGCTGGCCAAGGTCTCGAAGGCGCCGGTGCTGCTGGTGGGGCTTGCCTGCACGCCGTCCAGCAAGCTCGGCACCTGGGACGAGGCGGTCATCCCGCGCCCGTTCGGCAAGGGCGCCATCGTCTGGGACGGGCCGATTCTGGCCGCCGACGAGGCCGATCTCGACAGTCTGCGCGCGCACTGGGCCGAGCGCCTGAGCGCCGCCACCGCCCGCGCCGAGGCGCTGCTCGCGTGAGCCTGGCATTGGCGCTCTATCGGGCCGGCACAGGGCTGATCGAGCCGCTCGCACCGATGATCCTCGAGCGCCGGGTCCGGCGCGGCAAGGAGGACCCCGCGCGCCTGGGGGAGCGCCTTGGGCACGCCGGCCTGCCGCGCCCGACCGCCCGCGCCCTGGTCTGGCTGCACGGGGCCAGCGTGGGCGAGAGCCTGTCACTCCTGCCCGTGGTCGAGCGCCTGCGCGCCGAGCGGCCCGACCTGACCGTCCTGGTCACCTCAGGCACAACCACTGCCGCCGAGCTCCTGGCGCGGCGCCTGCCTGAGGGCGCCCTGCATCAATATGTGCCGGTCGATGCGCCGGCGGCCGCCGCGCGGTTCCTGGACCACTGGCGCCCCTCGCTCGCCGTGTTCGTGGAAAGCGAGTTGTGGCCGAACCTGCTGCTCAGCGCCCGCGAGCGCGGCGTGAAACTGGCGCTGCTGTCGGCCCGCATCGGCGCCGACAGCGCCTCGGGCTGGGGCCGGGCGGGATCGGCGGCGCGCACGCTGTTCTCCGCCTTCGACCTGATCCTGCCGCAGGACGAGGAGGCGGCCGAGCGCCTCGCCGCCTTGGGCGCCCGCGACGACGGCCGGCTGAACCTGAAATTCGCGGGCGACGCCCTGCCGGTGGATGAGGCGGTGTTGGCCATGGTCCACGCGACCGTCGGGGACCATCCCCTGCTGCTGGCCGCCAGCACCCATCCCGGCGAGGACGAGATCGTGCTCGACGCCTTCGCCCAGGTCGCCGACCGGCTCGAGCGGCCGCTGCTGGTCATCGTGCCCCGCCACCCCGCCCGCGGTCCCGACATCGCCGCCCTGGCCAGGCGGCGCGGCTTCGAGACCCGGCTGCGGTCGCTGGGCGAGGCGCCTACGGCGGCGCGGGTCTATGTGGCCGACACCCTGGGCGAGCTCGGCGCCTGGTTCCGTCTGGCGCGCACCGCCCTGATCGGCGGCTCGCTGGTCGAGGGCGTCGGCGGGCACAATCCGTTGGAGGCGGTGCGCCTGGGCTGCCCTGCCGCGACCGGCCCCTGGTTCGAGAACTGGAAGGCGGTGTTCGAGGCCCTCATCGCCGCCGACGACGTCGCCGTGGTCGGCAACGCCGACGACCTGGCGGCGCACTTTGCCCAGGCCATCGCCCATCGCGACGAGGCTCGCGCCGTGCGCGCCCAGGCGCTGATCGCCAAGGAAGCCGGGGCGCTGGACTCCGCTGTCGAGCGGCTGAAGGCGCTGATCGGATGAAGCTGGCGACGCCCCGCTGGTGGTACGTGCGCGACAAGGCGCCGGGCGCGATGACGCGCATGCTGCTGACCCCCATCTCGTGGGTCTGGGCCTGGGCGACGGCGCGGCGCATCGCGCAGACAGAACCCGCCGATCTGGGCGCGCCGGTGATCTCCATCGGCAACCTGACCGTCGGCGGCTCGGGCAAGACCCCTATGGCGCGGGAGGTGCTGCGCATCCTGCGGGAGGCGGGCGTCGAGGCGCACGGCCTGTCGCGCGGCTATGGCGGCAGGCTGGAAGGACCGGTTCAGGTCGACGCGCAGACCCACACCGCCGCCGATGTCGGCGACGAGCCGCTGATGCTGGCCCGCGACGGGCCGATGTGGGTGTCGCGCGATCGGGCGGCGGGCGCCAAGGCCGCCGTCGCGGCGGGCGCAGAGGCTGTGGTGCTCGACGACGGGCACCAGAACCCCACGCTGGCCAAGGCGCTGTCACTGGTCGTGGTGGACGGCGAAACCCGCAACAACGAATGGCCTTTCGGCGACGGCGCCGTGTTCCCCGCCGGTCCGATGCGCGAGCCGCTGCACATCGGCCTGGGCCGAGCCGACGCCGTGATCCTGCTGCTGCCGGCCGACCTGGAAGCGCCCGATCCGGACTTGCTGAAGCAGTTCGGCCCCGTGCCGGTCCTGATCGCGCGACTGGAGCCCGCCGCGGCGCCGCCGGCCGGACTGCTGGTCGGGTTCGCGGGCGTGGCCAAGCCCTGGAAGGTGCTGCGTTCGCTGAAGGCCGCGGGCGCCGAGATCGCCGACTTCGCCCCCTTCCCCGACCACGGCGAGTACCGGGAGAGCGACCTGCAGTTCCTGGCCCGCCGCGCCGCCGACGACAACGCGTCCCTGGTCACCACCGAGAAGGATTGGGCCCGCCTGCCGCCCGCCTGGCGCGCCAAGGTGACGGCCTGGCCGGTCAAGGCGCGGTTCGAGGACGAGGCGGCGGCGAGAGCCCTGCTGCTGGAGGCGGTCAGGCCCTGACCACCAGGCCCGCCTCCGCGGCGCGCGGCAGCCAGGTCATCAGCCGCGGGTCGCCGGCCTCTGCCTCACCAGTCTGTTGCAGACGCGCCAGCCAATCGAACGCCCAAGGCTCCAGAGGATGGACGCGCACGCGCCAATGGTTGCGGGCCACCGCGACGAGATGCTTGCCCGGCGTCGGCGGATCGGGGCGGCGGTCGGCGTGACCTTGGGCTAGGGTCGGCAGAAGGTCGAAGTCCAGGCGCAGCAGGCGCAGGGTTTCGGGCGCCCGCAACGGAATGGTGGGATCGATCAGCAGGTGCGCGGCGTCGAGGCCGCCGGAGGTCTCCGGTCCCTCAGCCCGATGCGCCTCGGCCATGGCCCGCTCCAGTCGCGCGAGGCTCGCCGGCAGGGCGTCGAGCGTGCCGGGGCCGGTGTCCGGCTTCGGCCGCGAGGCGTCCAGATAGGCGGGGAACCCCGCGCCCAGGTCGTAAAGCGAATAGGACCACGGCTTGTGGGCGCTGAGGTAGGCGCCGGCGAAGAGGTTGAACACCGACTCCCCGACCAGGGCCAGGAGCACCGGAAACTCCGCCTTCAGGCATTCGGCCAGGCGCGCCACATAGCTGCGCGCATAGATGCCGAGCCGCTCCTCGGCCGACAGCACGTTGGAGGAGACCACGACCTCGGCGGCGGCCTCGCCGGCACCCCACGTCCCGCCGCTGACCTGGGCCAGGAGCCAGGCCTGCAACTCATCGAGCCCCGGGTCCGCCATGACCTCAGCCATGCATGGCGCCGAGCTGGTGGGCCAGAGGCGTCGGCACGGCGTCGGGCGCGGCGCGAGGAACCGGCGCAGCTGCCGGGCGCAGGCCCTGCCTCGCGGGCTTGGCCTTGGCCAGTTCGGCCAGCAGTTCGTCGAAGGGCGGAATCTCCGCGTCCCATTCCAGGAGGGTCGAGACTCCCCCGGTCCGCGCCTGGGCCCGGGCGTAGAGCGGCCAGACCGCGTCCGGCACCGGATGGTCGTGGGTGTCGATCAGATAGTGGCCGCAGTCGCTGCAGCCCGCGAGGTGGACCTGCACGATCCGCTCGGCCGGCAGGCCATCGATGTAGACCATCGGATCAAAGCCGTGGTTGGTGGCGCTGACGTGCACATTGTTGACGTCGAGCAGCAAGCCGCAGCCGGTGTCCTCGGCCAGGCGGCCCAGGAACGCCCATTCCGGCATCTGCGAGGCCTTGAACTCCAGGTAGGTCGAGGGGTTCTCCAGGATCAGGGGGCGGCCCAGAAGGTCCTGCACGAAGCGCACCCGGTCGGCGGTGTGGGTCAGCGCCTGTTCGGTGAGGGGCATGGGCAACAGGTCATGGCTGTTGTGGCCGTTCAGGCCGGTCCAGCACAGGTGGTCGGAAATCCAGGCGGGCCGAACCCGCTCGGCCAGGGCCTTGAGCTTGGCGAGGTAGGTCCTGTCCAGCGGCGAGGTCGAGCCGATCGACAGCGACACGCCGTGCATCACCACCGGCCGGTTCGCAGCGACCGTCTCCAGCACGCGCATGGCCCAGCCGTGGTTGTCGATGAAGTTCTCGCTGATGACCTCGAACCAGTCCACGCCCCACTCGGCGGGGGGCGTGGCCATCAGGTGCGCGAAATGCACGTCGCGCAGCCCGACACCGTCGCCCAGGTCCGGAAGACCCGGGCGACGGCTCGCATCGACGGATACGGCGGTTTTGGGGGGGCCGGCCGTCACGTCGATGGCGGGAACGCCAGGCGCAGCAGGGTTGGCTGCGGCGGCGGCGTCTTGGGATCGAGCTTCATGACCGTCTTGTAGGCGGCCCAGGCCACGTCGTGCACATTGTCCCCGACCGCGAACAGCAGCGGGTCCTTGACCGGCACGCTGGTCCACTGGCCCTGGGCGTCCTTCTCGAAGCCGAACAGCTGGAAGTGGCCGCTCTTGGGGAACAGCTGCGAAGCCGAGATCGGCACGGCGCAGCCGCCGAAACTGGTGCACTTGTTGTCGCCCGGCGCGGAATAGGCCTGGCCGGCGAAGGGGTTACAGCTGCCGCCGAAGGTCTTGGTCTCGAGCTTGGTGGAGGTCTTGGGCCCGCCGCAGCCGCCGCCCGCGGAGCAGGAGCCGCCTCCCCCGCCGCTCGCCGGCGTGCTGGTCTTGCAGTTGCCGCCGCCGGTGGTGGGCTGGACGAAGCCGCACCCGCCTTGGGCGTGACAGCCGTTGGAGCCGCGGCAGGAGTGGAACACCGCCACCGGCGCGCACGAATTGGTCCCCGTCTGGCCCGGGTTGTAATCCAGGCCCTGGCACGAGTGGTACAGCGTGCCCGAAACCGGCGGCTCCAGCCCGATGGACAGGTCAGGACCCTTGCCGAACACCGCCCAGCAGATGGCCATGCGGTCGCCAGAGCCGGACATCGACGGATAGGGGAAGCTGATCGGGCCGTTGGCCTGGTCCTGGGCGTTCCAGAAAGTGTCGAGCACGGTGGTCACGCCGGCGATGGCGCCGATCGCGGCCTGGCTCATCAGGGTATAGTAGTCCGGCGATCCCGGGGGCGGAGCGGCCAGTTCGTTCAGGGCCGCGGCCACCTGGTCCGGCGAGGGGATCTTGCTGTTGGCCGGCGGCTTGTAGTCGGGGGTGGTCAGGTCCTTGGCGGTCCAGGGGCCGTGCTTCTTGCGCCACTCCGGCCACAGCACGACCTCGTGCACATAGCGCCCGACCTCCTTGAAGCACTCGAAATGGTCCTGGTGGTCGTTGCGGCCGCGCGCCACCGCGTCGGCGGAGGGTTCAAGCGCACCCGTGTCGGAATAGCTCGGATAGTCCGAACGCAGCGCGTCCATCGAGGCGCAGTACTTCTCCTTCACGGCGGTGAGCATCTCGCGCCGGATCTCGCTGCCCTCGCCCTGGTCGGTGATGGCGTCCATCATCGCGCCCATCTGTTGGAAGGCGATGTCGGAATAGGTCAGGGCCACGGTCGTCTCGAAGCCCATGAACTCGCGCATGGGATGACCGGCGCCGCCGGAGGTGTTGAAGAGGTCGTTCTGCTGGCCGTTCGGATCGTACACCTCGGCCCACAGGGACGTGCCGTCGCTGTACTTGATGTTCAGATAGTCGAAGTAGCACTGGTACATGTTGCCGATGGTGCCGAACATCGGCAGCGGATCGCCGGCCTTCCAGTTGTCGAACGGCGCGTGCGGGAAACGGAAGCCGGGCGGCACCTCCTTGCGGGCCAGTTCCTCCGGCTGCTCGATAGCCAGGAACAGCTCGATCTGCTCCTTGGTCAGCGGACCCGTGTTCACCTTCACGTGCTTGTAGGTGGAGGTCTCTTTCAGGTCGATGATGTGCGGGATCACCGTGCAGGTCGGCGAATAGCAGGTCCAGCCGTGGATCGGGCTCTGCAACGGAGCGCCGGTGTAGCTGGGCGTGACGCCGATGGCGGTGGCCATGTTCGAGGCCAGCTGCAGGTGCAGCATCTCCTGGATGAACACCGAGAAGACCGTGTTGAAGGCCCGCTCGTTGGGCGTCTTGGGATCGGCGACGGGCGCCGGGCCGGGCCACAGGCGACCCTGGTAGAAGTCGTTCCCCGCGCTCGTGATCTGGTGCATGCCCTGGATCGAGTACAGGCTCGACATGTAGAGCGGGATCGTGAACAGCTCGACCTCGATGGCCGCCTGGGCGATGGCCTGAAGCGCCGCCTTGTCGTTGGGCTTGTTGGACGGATCGCGCGGCGCCTTCGCGCCCAAGCTCACGGTCCGATGCGTCTTCGTCGCCATAGTCTGCTCCCCGCAGGTTGATGCGGGGGAAGCTACTATCGCGAAACGTCATCAGTCTACCAATACGCGGATAACTTGTCCGTGTAAGAGCAGCGAACCTCCCGGCAGGCCCGGCCGGCGGCCTGGCCTGCCCCAGAGAGGAGTCTGATCAGCGCTTGTAGACGACGCCGCCTTTCATCACGAAGCCGACGTGTTCCAGCAGCTTGACGTCCTTGGTCGGGTCGCCCTTGACCGCGACCAGGTCGGCGGAGTGGCCGGGCGTGAGCGCGCCCGCGACGCTGGACAGGCGCAGCTGCTCGGCCGCGGTGGTGGTGGCAGCCTGGATCGCCTCCATCGGCGACAGCCCCGCCTCGACCATCAGGCCGAACTCCTGAGCGTTGTCGCCGTGGTGGCTGACGCCGGAGTCGGTGCCGAAAGCGATGCGCAGCCCCCCGGCATGGGCCCTGTGCAGCATGCCGACCATGTTGGGCCCGACCTGCGCGGCCTTGGCGCGCACATTGGGCGTCATCCAGGTGTCGGGCTTGGCCGCCTCCAGCGCCACGGTGTGACCGGCCAGCAGGGTGGGCACCAGATAGGCGTGGTGCGCCTTGAACAGCTTGATCGACTCGTCGTCGAGGTAGGTGCCGTGCTCGATGGAATCGACGCCGGCGCGCAGGGCCGCGTTGATGCCGACCGTGCCGTGGGCGTGGGCCTTCACGATCCGGCCCAGGCTGTGGGCGGTGTCGACGATGGCCTTCATCTCGTCGTCGGTGAACTGCTGGTCCACGCCCGTGGCGGAGTCGTCCAGCACGCCGCCGGTGGCGGTGATCTTGATCAGGTCGGCGCCGGCCTGGATCTGCTTGCGCACCATCTTGCGGCACTCGTCCGCGCCTGAGCAGGCGGCGGGGTTCTCCAGCACCTCCATGATGTCGGGGCGGTAGGAGTGCACGTCCGCATGGCCGCCGTGCGGGGTGATGATGTGGCCGGACGACAGGATGCGCGGCCCGGGCACCTCGCCCGCATTGATCCCGTCGCGCAGGGCGAAGACCGCCTCGTTGTCGTCGCCGACGTCGGCCACGGTGGTGAAGCCGGCTCGGAGCGTGCGCAGGGCGTACATGGCCCCGTCGATCGCTTCGCGCGAATTGGTGCGGGTCACCGCGTCCAGCCGCCCGGAGGGGCCGTTCTGCCCGAGGATATGCACGTGGGTGTCGATCAGGCCCGGCAGCACGAAGCTGTCACGCAGGTCGACGGTCTCGCCGTCGGAACCGCCGTTCAGACCGTCGCGGACTTCCACGACCTTGCCGCCCGCGACCACCAGGGTCTTGTTTTCCTCGACCTTGCCAGAGGCGGGATCGACCAGCACATGCCCGGCCAGGACGTAGACCTTGCCCGGCGCGCCCTGCGCCAGGGCCTTTGAAGGCGCGCCCATCGTCGCACCCCCCAGCGCCAGCGCCATCGCCGCGCAGGCCATCAAAATGGTCCGTTTCATGCTGTTCACCCCTCCCAAGGCCCCGTTCTGTGCCGGCATGACGCGCCGGTCCCAGGCGGGGTGCAGCATAAGGACGCGCTCAAAATCGCCAAGGGCTGGATTAGATGTCCCCATCCGAGAATTCTTCGCCTATCCAGCGTAGCCGTCGGAGTCATTGATGCAGTCTGCAAGCGTGCGTTTGTCGCCTACGTCCCGTCGCATGGTCATCCTGGGCCTGGCCGCCACGGCCGCGTCCGTCGCCGGGTCCTCTTCGGCCCGCCCGGCTTCGCGTCATCGCCATGCCGCGCCGAAGGTCCACGGCAAGCACGCCGCCGCCCGCCGTCCCCACATCGAGGCCGAGCCCGAGACCATTCCCGCGTTGGAGCCGCGCTCCGCCGAACTCGAGCCGATCGTGAGCACCGCGCCGGCCCTGCCAAGGAGCGCGCTGGACCCGCAGCGTCAGATTCGCACTGCGCTCCTGGATGACGCCCTGGTGGCGCTGAAGCGCCACGGCGACCGGATCGCCAACAAGGATCACATCTTCCTGGTCGACTTCCAGCAGCACTCCTCCAAGCCGCGGCTGTTCAAGCTGGACCTGCGCACCGGCCAGGTGCAGAGCTTCCGCACCGCCCACGGTCGGGGCTCGGACCCCAGCCGCACCGGCTTCGCCAAGCGGTTTTCCAATACGCCGAACTCGGACGCCTCTTCCGTCGGAGCCTATGTCACGGCCGGCCAGAGCGTGGGCGCGCGCGACGGCGCCAATGTGCTGCTGGATGGGCTGGACGCCACCAACAACCAGGCCCGCGCCCGCGCCGTGATCGTTCATGGCGCCGACTACTGCGAGCCGGGCTACCTCGCCAGGGAAGGTATGCTGGGCCGCTCGAACGGCTGCTTCGCCCTCTCGCACGCCGACCTGAAGACCCTGCGGCCGATCATGGACTCCGGCCGACTGATCTTCGCGGGCAACTAGCGCCCTACGGCCCGCCAGCCGATGTCGGAGCGGTGGAAGCCGCCCGGCCAGTCGATGCGCGCCACCGCGTCATAGGCCTTGGCGCGGGCGTCCTCGATGGTGGTCCCCAGGGCGCAGACGTTCAGCACCCGTCCGCCCGAGGCCGTCAGCGTGCCGTCGGCCTTGCGCGCGGTGCCAGCGTGGAACACCGCCACGCCCGCGCCGAAGCTCTGGTTCACACCGCGGATCACCGAGCCTGGGATCGGGCTGTCGGGATAGCCGCGCGCCGCCAGCACCACGCAGACCGCCACCTCCGAACGCCAGACCGGTTCGCCGATACGGTCGAGCCCGCCGGTGGCGGCGGCCATCAGATAGGGGACGATGTCGCTCCTCAGGCGCAGCATCAGCACCTGGCACTCCGGGTCGCCGAACCGGGCGTTGAACTCCACAAGCTTGGGCCCCTGATCGGTGGCCATGAGCCCGGCGTAGAGCACCCCGCGGTAGGGCATGCCTTCGGCGGCCATGCCGCGCACCGTGGGCTCGACGATGCGGCTCTGGGCAGCGCCCACGAGCTCTGCCGTGAAGACCGGGGCCGGCGAATAGGCGCCCATGCCCCCGGTATTGGGGCCGAGATCGCCGTCGAACGCGCGCTTGTGGTCCTGGGCGCCGCCGAACAGCATGGCGCGCTCGCCGTCGCACAGGGCGAACAGCGAGGCCTCCTCGCCGACCATGAATTCCTCGATCACCACCTTGGAGCCGGCGTCGCCGTAGCGCCCCCTGAGGCGCGCCTCGATCTCGGCTTCGGCGTCGCGGCGATCCTCGGAGATGGCCACGCCCTTGCCCGCCGCCAGGCCGTCGGCCTTGATCACATAGGGCGGCTTCAGGGTATCGACGAAGGCCATGGCCTCGGCCGTGCGCTCGAACACGCCGTAGGCGGCGGTCGGAATGTCCCAGCGGCTGCAGAACTCCTTGGTGAAGGCCTTGGAGGTCTCCAGGCGCGCCGCCTTGGCGGTCGGGCCGAAGCACGGGATGCCGAGCGCCGCCAACCGGTCGGCGATCCCCACCTCAAGCGCGGCTTCGGGGCCCACCACGACGAGGTCGGCGCGGATCTCGCGCGCCAGGGCGACCAGGCCGTCCACGTCGGTGGCCTTGTAGGCGCGCAGCTCGCCCAGCGCCTCCATGCCGGGGTTGCCGGGGGCGATGACCAGCCGGCGCACCAGGCTCGACTGCTTGATCTTCCAGGCCAGCGCGTGCTCGCGCCCGCCGGAGCCGATCAGGAGGATGTTCATGGGAGGCGCGAATGGCCTCTCACGCGGATGCGGTCAAGCGCGTCCGCCGAGGAAATAGATCAGCAGCAGCACGAACAGGCCTGCGCCGACCCAGACGCCGAGCGTGGAGAGGTGCTTGCGGGCCTCGGCCCGCTCGCCGATCCAGTCCGAGGGGGTGAACCCGGCGGCGCGGGCCTCGGCCTGGGCTTCCTGCAGTGTGCGTGGACGGCTCGCGGAGCCCTTTCCGGCGACCTCGGGTTCGACCCAGCCCGGCAGGGGTTCCGGGACGAACAGCTTCTCGGCCGGATTATTCTTCGAGTCGCTGGCCTTCGCCGACGGGTCGGCCTCGACGGGTTTCAAACGGGCGCGGCGGGCCCCACGCGACACAGGCGCCGACTGTTCAGACATTACCAAGGCGACTCCCCACGCACAGACTTACCGAAACGGGCATAGCGGCTGCCCGTTCCACCACCCCGTACGGCCTTGCTATGGTGAGATGATGACCGTCACCGATTCCGCCGCCGAGGAGACGCCGAACGCATCCGCGGGCGAAGACGGGAATGCAAGGGCATACTCCGTTTCGGAGTTGAGCCAGGCCCTGAAACGCACGCTGGAGGATGCATACGGCTTCGTTCGTGTGCGCGCCGAAGTGTCGAAGGTCACCCGCCACGCCTCCGGCCACGTCTATCTGACCTTGAAGGACGACCGGGCCGCCATCGACGGCGTGGTCTGGAAAGGCCAGGTGCGCAGCCTGCAGGCCCAGCCCGAACAAGGACTGGAGGTGATCGTCACCGGCCGCATCACCACCTATCCGGCCTCTTCCAAATACCAGCTGGTGGTCGAGACCATGGAGCATGCCGGCGTCGGCGCCCTCCTGGCCCAGCTGGAGCGGCTCAAGGCCCGCCTCAATGCCGAGGGTCTGTTCGAATCTGGCCGCAAGAAGGCCCTGCCGCGCATGCCCGCCGTGGTGGGCGTCATCACCAGCCCGACCGGGGCGGTGATTCGCGACATCCTGCATCGCATCCGCGACCGTTGGCCCTGCCGGGTGCTGGTCTGGCCGGTGGTGGTGCAGGGCGAGCAGGCCTCCGTCCAGGTCGCCGCCGCCATCAGAGGCTTCAATGCGCTGGGCGGCGACAACGCCCTGCCCCGGCCCGACGTGCTGATCGTGGCGCGCGGCGGCGGCTCCATCGAGGACCTGTGGGCCTTCAACGACGAGGCCCTGGCCCGCACCGCGGCCGAGAGCGCCATCCCGCTGGTCTCGGCGGTGGGTCACGAGACCGACACCACCCTGATCGACTACGTCTCCGACCGACGCGCGCCGACGCCCACCGCCGCGGCCGAGATGGTCACGCCGGTCCTGGCCGAGCTGAAGGCCGCGACCGTGGAATTGGAACGGCGCATGCTGCGCTGCGCCTCGCGCGGGTTCGAGGATCGGCGCCATCGCCTGAACGCCGCCGCGCGCGGCCTGCCCCGCCCCGACGATCTGCTGGCGCTGAAGCGGCAAGGCTTCGACCTGGTTTCGGGCCGGCTGGGCTCCGCGCTTGAGCGCAACGCCTCTGCCCACGAGCGCGATCTGGTGCGGGTCGGCTCACGCCTGTCGCCCCAGCTCCTGGACCGGCCTCGCCGCCTGAAGGCCGAGCGCGTGGCGGAGTTCGGCGCGCGGCTGCGGCCCGCGACCTTGCGCCGTCTGCAACAGGCGTCCGACCGTCTGCAGAGCCTGTCGCAGCTGCACCGGTCGCTCGATCCCGACAGGCCGCTGGCGCGCGGCTTCGCCCGGGTGCATGCCGCCGACGGCGCCCTGGTGCGCTCCGCCGCCGCGCTGAAGGCCGGCGAAGAGGTTCGCCTGGTGTTCGCCGACGGAGCCAAGGCCGCTGTGGTCGAAGGCGAAGCCGCCCCGCCCCCGCCGAAGCCTGCTCCCAAGCCCGCTGCCAAACCGCCAAAGGTCGCGCCCGGCCAGGGAGACCTGTTCTAGGCCGACCGGATCGCCTACATTCCGGCCATGAACGCTTTCGACGCCAATCTCGAGGGGAAGGCCGTCGTCCACTACGGGGACGGCGAGTGGGTCATCCTCAAGCCCGGCCGCTTCGTGGTCTGCGCCGTGTCGGGCAAGCGCATCGCGCTGGACGCCCTGAAGTACTGGAACCCCGTGCGCCAGGAGGCCTACGCCGGGCCGCAGGAGGCGTTCAAGCGTTGGCAGGAGCTCAACCCCCAAGAGGCGGCCAAGGCGTGACGCCCAGCCGCCGCGGCCTGCTCATCGGCCTCAGCGCCACCGGGCTCGCCGGGTCTGCGCTGGCCGCCGGGCCGCTGGCCATCGCCGGTCGCCAGGTTCAAGGCGGCTATGTCATCGGGCGGACCGCGCCTGGCGCCGCGATCAGGCTGGACGGCCAGCCCGTCGGTCATGCCTCCGCCCAGGGCTTCTACATTATCGGTTTCGACCGGGACGCGGCGGCCGGCGCGGTGCTCGAAGTCTCCGGCCACGGCGCCCAGACCCTGGCCATCACGCCGGTCGTCTATGACGTTCAGCACGTCAACGGCGTGCCGCAGGACACTGTCACCCCTACCGACCCGGCGCTTTTGGAGCGAATCAAGCGCGAGGCGGCGCTGAAGGCCGCGGCCTTCGCCAGCGTTGCGGAGGGCGACTGGTTCAAGGACGGCTTCCGCTTTCCGCTGGACCATTTCGTGGTTTCGGGCCGCTTCGGCAATCAGCGAGTGCTGAACGGCACGCCGTCGCGGCCCCACTACGGCATCGACCTGGCCGCGCCGCAGGGCACGCCGATCCATGCGCCCGCCCCCGGCAAGGTGGTGCTGGCCGAGCCGCACCTGCACTACGAGGGCGGCTTGACCATGATCGACCACGGCCAGGGCCTGATCTCCTGCTGCCTGCACCAGTCGGCCCAGATGGTGAAGACCGGCGACTTCGTCACGACGGGCCAGCGAATCGGCTCCGTGGGCATGACCGGCCGCGCCACCGGGCCGCACCTGTGCTGGCGCCTGAAATGGCGAGGACGAAATCTCGATCCCTCGTTGCTTGTGGGCGGCAAGGCCCCCGCCTGATCCTCGCCAAAAGGCGAGATTTCCTTGTCGGCCTTAGCCTCGCAAGGCCTGAGAGAACGCCGATACATTTCGTCGAACTAGTTCAACTTTAAACGGTTTCCCAACTATTCAATGGCATATAGGGAGGATCAGCTACTGGTCCGTGCCGAAGGCGTCTGATGTCGTCCCCCCTGGAATCGCTGCAGGTCCTGCTCGCCGACGACAACCAGCACATGCGCGCCATCGTGGCCGCAGTCCTTAAGGGCGTGGGCGTAAAGCGCATCCGCGAAGTCAGCGACGGGTCCGAGGCGCTTCAGGTGCTGCGCGAATTCCCGGCGGACCTGGCGATCGTCGACTTCAACATGGCGCCCATGGATGGGGTGGAGTTCACCCGCCTGGTGCGCGGCGCCAACGACAGCCCCAACACCTATCTGCCGATCATCATGATGACCGGCCATGCCGAACGCTCGCGGGTCTATGAGGCGCGCGACGCGGGCGTGACCGAGTTCGTTGTGAAGCCGGTGACGGCGCGCTCGATCCTCAGCCGCATCCAGGCGGTGATCTTCAAGCCGCGCCCCTACGTCCGCACCGACACCTATTTCGGCCCCTGCCGGCGTCGCGTGAACGACGACCGCTATTCAGGCCCGATGCGCCGTTCCACCGACGCTCACGTCCCGGACGCCGACGACTCCGAGTCCAGCGCCGCATAGGCCTCGTTCGGCCAGCGCTTGTGCACCCAGAACCAATCCTGAGGATGCTCGCGCACGCGCGCCTCGATCCATTCGGTGATGCGGCGCACCCCCGTCTCGATATCGCCTGAACGATCGCCGGTGTTGGGCACCTCGATCGGCGGCTCGACCACCACCTTGAAGCGCGCGCCCTTCAGCCGCGTCACCGACATCGGCTGCAGCACGGTGCCGAAGCGAAGCGCCAGGCGCGAGGGCCCCGGGGCGGTCATCACCATGTGGCCGAAGAAGGGGACGGCGATTCCCTGGTTGAACTTCTGATCGTTCATCAGAGCGACCGAGGCGCCCCGGTTCATGCCTTCCAGCAGTTCGCGCGCGCCGTCGCCGCCCTTGGGCGCGAACAGCTTGACCCCATAGCGGGCGCGGCTGTCGCGGATGCGCTTGTCTACGAAGGGGTTGTTGGCCGCGCGGTAGGTCATCTCGCAGACCACGCCATAGCGGACGATGGTGGCGGGCATGATCTCCCAGTTGGCGAAGTGGCCTGAGGCGAAGACCACCGGCTTGCCCCCGTCGCGGATGGCCTCCAGCCGCTCGCCGTTGATCACCTGAACCCGGCCGGACTCCGGCGTCAGCTTGTCGAGGATCGGGAACTCGGCGAACACCCGGCCGGTGTTCTCCCACTGGGCGCGGATCAGCGCCCGGCGCTCGACTTCGGGCATGTCGGGGAAGGCGAGCTGCAGATTGCGCTCGACGGTCTTCTGCACGCTGGTCATCGGCCCGAAGGTCACGCACACCCAGCCGCCGAAGTTCGACGCCCAATCCACCGGTATGGCGCGGATGATCAGGTGGAACAGGTCGTAGGCGATGGTCTCCAGCACCCAGCCGACCATCAGGAGCCAGCGAGGATAGCGCTGGCCCTTCTTCTTTTTCTTCTTGGCCGGAGCCGCAGCCGCGGCCGGATCGGGAGGCTCTACCACGCGACCGTCACGCCTCCGTCGATCACCAGGGTCTGGCCGGTCATATAGGCCGAGGCCGGCGCCGCCAGATAGACCGCCGCGCCGGCGATCTCGTCCGGCTGGCCTATGCGCTTCAGCGGCATGGGGTCGGTGGTGGCCTTCAGGATGGCGGGGTTCTCCCACAGGTACTTGGCGAAGTCGGTCTGGATCAGGCCCGGGGCGATGCAGTTCACCCGCACGTTGGAGGGGCCGAACTCGACCGCCAGGTTTCTGACCAGCTGCATGTCCGCGGCCTTGGAGATGTTGTAGGCGCCGATCAGGGCGTTGCCGCGCAGGCCGCCGATCGACGAGACCACGATGATGGCCCCGTCCTTCCGCTCCACCATCTCCGGCGCGACCATCTGGATCAGCCAGTGGTTGGAGACCACGTTGTTCTGCAGGATCTTGTTGAACTGATCATCCGAGATCCCGCCCATCGGCCCGGCGTAGGGGTTCGACGCGGCGTTGCAGACCAGGATGTCGATCTTGCCGAAGGCCTTGCGCGTCTCGTCGACCAGGCGCTGCAGGTCTTCCTTGGCGCCGATGTTGGCGGGGATGGCGATGGCCCGGCCCTCGAAGCGGGCGTTGATGGCCTGAGCGACTTCGTCGCAGGGGCCGGCCTTGCGCGAAGAGATCACCACCTTGGCGCCGTGCTCGGCCATGCGCTCGGCTATGGCGCGGCCTATGCCCCGCGAGGATCCGGTGATGATCGCCACCTTGCCGGTGAGATCGAACAGGGCGCCGGTAGCGCTCATTTGCTTGGTTCCTTTTCTCGCGGTCTTGATACCCTGATAATCGGCTGATTCCAGCCGGGCGGCCCCGAATGCGGAAAATCACCACGGCGCTTCTGATGAGCGCCTATCTGTTCATCGCCATGATCGTCGCCGCACTGGTGTGGCGCGGCGGAGCCGGCTGGGAGACGAGTTCGGCCGCCCTGATGGGCACGCTGGGCCTGGCGTTCGCCTTCCACACCTTGATCGCCCAGGGCGCGACCCGCATCGCCCTGACCCGCGAGATCGAGGCCATCCGCGAGGCGCACCGCCTGCTGGCCGACGCCCTGGAAGCCACCCAGGACACCATCAACGGCCTGGCCGCCAAGATCGAGGACGGGGCGCTGAAGCGTTCCGAAGAGCTGACCGACGAGGTGCGCCTGCTGGAGGACATGGTCCAGCGCATGGGCGAGGAGCTGGAGGTCCGCCTCTCGGGCCTCAGAGCCCATCCCCAGCCGGAAAGCTTCGACGGCCGCCGCTCGCGCCAGACCGCGGCCCTGCTGGAGACTGTGCGCGAGGCCCTGGCCGACAATCGCGTCGACCTCTACCTGCAGCCGGTCGTTTCCCTGCCCCAGCGCAAGACCGTCTTCTACGAAAGCTTCTCGCGCCTGCGCGACGAGACCGGCAGGGTGATGATGCCGGCGGAATACCTTTCGGTCGCCGAGCCCGAGGGTCTGGTCACCACCATCGACAATCTCTTGCTGTTCCGCTGCGTGCAGATCGTGCGCCGCCTGGCCAAGCAGGACCGGCGCGTGGGCATCTTCTGCAACGTCTCGCCCGCCTCCCTGGCCGACGAGGCCTTCTTCCCGCAGTTCCTGGAATTCCTGGCCGACAACCGTGACCTGGGCGGCGCCCTGATCTTCGAACTGGGCCAGGCGGCGTTCGAAGCGCGCGGCGCCGTGGAAGCCCGCAACATGAGCAAGCTGGCCGACCTCGGCTTCCGCTTCTCGCTCGACAAGGTCCAGACCCTCGACCTCGACTTCCAGGACCTGCAGCGCTCGGACGTGAAGTTCCTCAAGGTCTCGGCCGAGCTCCTGCTCGAACAGCTGCTGGACGTCGACGGCGAGCCGGCGCTGCGCGAGTTCAAGGACATCCACGCCTCGGATTTCGCGACGCTCACCCGCCGCTATGGCCTGGAGGTCGTGGCCGAGAAGGTGGAGTCCGAGCGCCAGGTGGTCGACGTGCTGGAGCTGGAGATCGGCTACGGCCAAGGCCATCTGTTCGGCGAACCGCGCGCCATCAAGGAGCAGGTCCTGGCCGAGACCGATCCGCCGGCCGAATTCATCCGCTCCAGCCTGCACCACACCGGCCTGAGCGGCCGACGCCGGAAATACGGCTGAGGCCTAGAACGTCCCGCTGAACGTCACCTGCGCCCCTTCGGCGTCCAGGGCCGAGGTCACGATCACGCCGTGCTGAGGCGATGGCGGACGGGTGACTGTGATCCCCTTGGCCACAAGCATCTCGTGGAAGGCCCAGATGTCCTCGACGTCGAAGCCCAGCTCCACCCGCCCGGCCGGATTGCTCTCGGAGGCCGGATGCAGGGCCAGGGTGGTCTCGCCGGTCGCGAATTCGGTCCACTCGGGCGAGGCGAACTTGGGCTCCAGTCCCACCACTTCGCGGTAAAAGGCGATGGCGCGGTCCATGTCGGCCACGAACTCTATGGCGTAGGTCAGGCGGCTGGGCATCTGGGCGTCCTCCGGGTTCGACCCTGCACCCTCGCCGACTTTGACCGCAAGGCGCGGGAAGCGAAGGGCGCCGATCGTCGACAAACTGGCGTCAGGATCGAGGAGACCCGATATGTTCGATGCCGTGACCGACGCCGCCCGCCTGACCGACGACCAGCGCTACGACGCCTTTGCGCGCCGCGACAAGGGCCTGCGCGACGCCTTTGTGATGGGGGTGGTGACCACCGGAGTCTATTGCCGCGCGGGCTGCCCGGCGCGCACGCCCAACCGTGAAAATGTCCGCTTCTTCGACACGCCCGAACAGGCGCGCGCCACGGGGCTCAGAGCCTGCAAGCGCTGCAAGCCCGACGAGGCCGCCTCGCCCAACGCGGGGATGATCGCCAAGGTCTGCCGCCTGATCGAAGACGCCGAGGAGACGCCCTCGCTGGAGACCCTCGCCGACCGCGCCGGCATGAGCCCGTTCCACTTCCACCGCGTGTTCAAGGCCGAGACCGGCGTGACCCCGGCCCAGTACGGGGCGGCGGTGCGCGACCGCAAGGCCAAGGCGGCGCTGGGATCCGGCGCCTCGGTGACCGAGGCGGTCTATGACGCCGGCTACGGCTCGGCCAGCCGCTTCTACGACGGCGCCGAAAGCCGCTTCGGCATGGCGCCCAAGGCCTGGCGCGACCAGGGCAAGGGCGAGGCGATCCGCGTCGCCGTGGCCCCCTCCTCGCTCGGCCAGGTGCTGGTCGGCGCCACCGACAAGGGCGTCTGCGCGGTCGAGCTCGGCGACGACGCCGAGGTGCTGCTGGCTGATTTCCAGCGCCGGTTTAGCAACGCGGTGCGCGTCGACAGCGACCCGGCCTTCAAAACTCAGGTCCAGGCCGTGATCGCCGTGCTGGACGAGGCGCCGGGCGCCGCGGCGGCCGCCTTGCCGACCGACGTGCGCGGCACCGCCTTCCAGCACCGGGTCTGGGACGCGCTACGCCGCATCCCGCGCGGCCAGACCTGGACCTACGCCCAGGTGGCCGAGGCCATCGGCGCGCCCAAGGCCGTCCGTGCTGTCGGCGCCGCCTGCGGGGCCAACCCCATCGCCGTCCTGACCCCCTGCCACCGGGTCGTCGGCTCTAGTCGTGGTCCTGGCCGCAAGCTGACCGGCTATCGCTGGGGCGTTGAGAAGAAGCGGGCGCTCCTGGAACGCGAGGGGGCGTGAGCGCCCTCGCCCCTGCCCTCGACGCCCAGGGTTGGGCGCCGACCGGGCTGTTGCTGACGCCCGAAGAGTGCGCCGAGTTGGTCGCCCTCTACGATCGGCCCGACGGCTTCCGCTCCACCGTGGTGATGGCCCGCCACGGCTTCGGCCAGGGCGAGTACCGCTACTTCTCCGACCCGCTGCCGGCTCTGGTCCAGCGCCTGCGCGAGACGCTCTACCCGCCTCTGGCCGAGGTCGCCAATCGGCATGCGGCGGCGCTGGGCCTGGAGTCGCGCTGGCCTGAGACGCACGCGGAACTGCGCCAAATCTGCGCCGCCGCAGGCCAGACGCGACCGACCCCGCTGCTGCTCCGCTACGGCCCCGGCGACTACAACCGCCTGCACCAGGACCTCTATGGCGAGGTGGTCTTCCCCTTCCAGGTCGCGATCCTGCGGAACCAGCCGGGCCGCGACTTCGAGGGCGGCGAGTTCGTGCTGGTGGAGAACCGCCCGCGCATGCAGGCCCAGGCCCAGGTCGTGCCTTTGGGCCTCGGCGAGGGCGTCGCCTTCGCCGTGCGCGAGCGGCCCGTGCGCGGTTCGCGTGGCTACTATCGCGCCCAGATGCGCCACGGCGTCAGCGCGCTGCGCTCAGGCCGGCGCCACACGCTCGGGATCATTTTCCACGACGCGGCGTGAGCCTCTTTCGCCGTGCCGCACGGACCGCTAGACGGTCCGCCCATGACCGCGCCCCAGATCATCGACCGCCTCGGCCCGATCGCCGACCGCTACGACGTCCTGCTCTGTGACGTCTGGGGCGTGATCCATAACGGCCGCGAGAGCTTTCCCGAGGCGTGCGCGGCCCTGGTGCGCTTCCGCCAGGAGCGCGGCCCGGTGGTGCTGATCTCCAACTCCCCACGCCCCTCCAAGGACGTGGTGCATCAGCTGCGCGCGCTCGGGGTGCCCGACGACGCCTGGTCCGGTTTCGTGACCTCCGGCGACGCCACGCGCGACGCCCTGGCCGAACGTGCGCCCGGCCCCGCCTGGGCCGTGGGCCCGGCCCGCGACGCCCCGCTCTACGAGGGCACCGGGGTGGAATACGCGGAGACGCCTGAGGAAGCGGCCTTTGTCTCCTGCACCGGCCCATTCGACGACGAGAAGGACACGCCTGAAGACTATCGCTCGCGCTTCGAGATTTGCGTCGCCCGCGACCTGGAAATGGTCTGCGCCAACCCCGACCGTGTGGTGCAGCGCGGCGAGAAACTGATCTATTGCGCGGGCGCCCTGGCCGACCTCTACGTCGAGCTCGGCGGGCGGGTGACCATGGCCGGCAAACCCTTTTCGCCGATCTACCAGAGCGCCCTTTCCGGCGCCGCGACCTTGCTCGGCCGCCCGCTCGACACCGCACGCGTGCTGGCGGTCGGCGACGGCATCCCGACCGATGTGCTGGGCGCCAACAACCAGGGCCTGCCGGTGCTGTTCGTCGCCGCCGGCATCCATGGGCGCGAGGCCGAAGACGCCGAGGGCCGGCTCGACCCGGCCAAGGTGGAAGCCCTGCTCGGCAAGGCCGAGGTCAAGGCCGACTGGGCCATCCGCGACCTTGTCTGGTAGTCGTTCTGGTGACTGGGCCGAAGCACGCTACATAGCGTCCGTGAGCGGAGCGAAGACCATGCGGGTGATGTGCCTGGAAGACCTGTCGGCGGGCCAGTCGGCCGAGACCGTCCGCACCGTCACCGCCCAGGACATCGACCGTTTCGCCGAGGTCTCGGGCGACTTCAACCCGGTGCACGTCGACGAGGCCTATGCGTCGACCACCCCGTTCAAGAGCCGCATCGCCCACGGCATGCTGGCGGCGGGCTTCATCTCGGCCGTGCTGGGCTCGAAGCTGCCGGGGCCCGGCGCGATCTACGTGTCCCAGACCCTGAACTTCAAACGCGCCATCCGCATCGGCGACGAGGTCCTGGTCCGCGTCGAAGTCACGGCCATCGACGAGAAGAAGGCTATTGTGACGCTCAAGACCGTATGTTCGGTCGGGCGCAAGGCGATGGTCGACGGCGAGGCGGTGGTGTCGGTCCAGCGCCGCGCCGAGCTTGAGGCGGAACGGGCGTGAGCATCGAGATCATCCGCAGCTGGCAGGATCTGGCGCCCTCGCAAAAGGGCGCCTCGGTTGCGCTCGGCAACTTCGACGGCCTGCATGACGGCCACCGCGCGGTGATCCAGGCGGCGATCGATGCGGGCGAGAGGCTCGGCGCGCTGGCCGGGGTGATCAGTTTCGATCCGCACCCGCGCCGCTATTTCCAGCCCGACGCCGAGCCCTTCCGGGTCATGACCACAGGCCAGCTCGCGCGCGCCCTGGAGGCGATGGGCGTCGGCCGGCTCTACCTCCTGCCTTTCGACCGGACGATGGCCTCGATGAGCGACGAAGCCTTCGCGCGCGAGGTGCTGAGCCAGGGCCTGGGCGTGCGCCACGTCGCCGCCGGCTTCGACATCACCTTCGGCAAGGACCGAAGCGGCAGCCCTGAAAGCCTGAGGCGCTACGGCGCGGAATTCGGCTTCGGGGTCAGCATCGTGGAACGCATGGCCACGCTCGAGGGCGTCAAATACTCCTCCACCGAAGCCCGTCGGGCCATCGCCGACGGCGCGCCGGAGGAGGTCGCCGACCTGCTGGGCCATCCCTTCGCCATCGAGGGCGAGGTGACCAAAGGCGACCAGCGCGGGCGCCTGCTGGGCTTCCCTACCGCCAATGTCGCGCTCGGCGACTATGTGCGCCCGGCGTTCGGGGTCTATGCGGTTCGCGTGCGCCTGCCCGACGGCCGCGTGATCCCCGGCGTCGCCAACATCGGTAAGCGCCCGACCGTGGGCGGCGAGATCGCGCGGCTGGAGGTCCACCTGTTCGACTTCGCCGAGGACCTCTACGGCCAGGTGATCGAGACCGAGCTGGTGTCGAAGATCCGCCCCGAGCAGAAGTTCGAGGGCCTGGACGCACTCAAGGCCCGCATCGCCATCGACGCCGATGAGGCGCGCAAGCGACTGGCCTGAACGCTCAGTCGTCCTCCCAGAGCACCGAGGTGATCAGCCAGCCCTCGCCCGCGCGACGCATCTGGATGAATTTCTGCCCGCCGCCCCGATAGTCGGCGCCGTTGAGCACCCCCGACTTCTCGTAGCGCGACCAGCGGCTGGCGATATTGGCCAGGGTGCGGGTGTGGGCGCCGGCCTCCCACTCGTGGAAGTCGGTCAGGGTTCCATCGGTGAGCATGGCCACGCGCGGGGAGATGAAGGCTTCGGGCGTCCACGTATCGGCGCCGTTCGGCCCCACGCGGGTGATCGTGGCGGTCTCGTCGAACATGGCGCGCAAAGCCTCCGCCGAGGGCTGGCGCCCCTCGCGGTTGTCGAAGGCCGCGTAGAAGTCCGCGATCAGCGCCTCGATCGCCGGTTCCGCCCGCTCACCCATGAATGCTCATCCCCCATAGAAGCTTGGACTCTACGAAACAGGCCTACGCAGCCTCGGAGAAGGCTCCGTGTGAGGGCCCAGATGCTTCCAAGGGCATCCCACTTTCGTATTCGGACTGAGTTGAGGCGGCCCTAGGCATCATCGACCAATTAAGTTCCGGGACGCTTTCTCACCTTAAAAGCTTTCGCTTTTGACGCTTGCGGCTTCTCACCGGGTCCGATCGGTCCGTCAGCCTGGATTCGCCTCGGGTAAGCGTTAGGGAACACCTTCGCCAGGTCGTTCAAAAAGGACACGAGCGGCGCTAGGTCGTACGCATTGGAGGTAATAATGCCCCTAGTCCGACGCTTAACTCGTGCCAGCAGCTTTAGCTCTTCGAGTCGATTCAGCGCACGCTGGACCTGCCGATTCGAAACTCCGCTACGCACTGCTAGCGTGGCCACACTTGGGAAAGGCAGCTCGTCCTTTTTCCACCACGCTCCCACCAGATGCAGCAAGACAAGAAGTTCGACCGGGCTCAGATGCTCCTCCCCTAAGAACTGATTCAACTGGAGGAGATAGTTGGGGATCTGTGCGAAGCCACGCTCCGCTACACGCACGCCCCACTTGTCCGAAATTTCCACCATCGGCTTGCTCCTGGGCCCCTAACCAGCGGCCAATCTGTCACTCTATATATACACCGCATATATACTCATCAACATATACGTATGGTATATATAACCATATGCGGCGGGCGACATACCAGTCTGGACTACGCGGACCATACCTTGAAGATAGCGCTTGACGGCAAGGAGCGGCCATGAGCATCTGCGCGCCGGACGATCTCATTAGTCGTTGTCGGGCTCAGGCTGGCCACAATGTCATATGGTTTGGGGGTCAGCGGAGGAGAGGACTAGGCAAGCCCTCCTCTGTGCGGGCGGGGTTTCTAGAGCCCCGCCCTCGCCCATACGTGCTGGACCGCGCCTTTGCGCCGGCCCGAGCCCTCTGCTACATCGGCCCCATGGCGCTTGCGACCCTCTTCGCGACCCGAATTAACCGCCCGGCGTGACGCCGCCGGGCCAAGGCCCTCGCGCGCGCCGGGATATCGCCTTAAGAACCCCGTCTTGCGCCGGTCCGCCGCTCATCCGAAGCCGCCGGCGCCCATTGCTTACGCCGGAACTGAAATGGCCGACGACGCCCACACCGCCCCCGACTCCGCCGGTCGCGACTATCGCGAGACCGTCTTCCTGCCCGACACCCCGTTCCCGATGCGTGCGGGCCTGCCGCAGAAGGAGCCTGCGATCCTGCAGCGCTGGGCGGAGCAGAACCTGTTCGAAGCCATCCGCAAGGAGCGCCAGCGTGCGGGTGCGCCGCTGTTCGTGCTGCACGACGGCCCGCCCTACGCCAACGGCGCGATCCACATCGGCCATGCGCTGAACAAGATCCTGAAGGACTTCACGGTCCGCTCGCGCTTCCTGCTCGGCTACGACGTCGACTATGTGCCCGGCTGGGACTGCCACGGCCTGCCGATCGAGTGGAAGATCGAGGAAGAATTCAGGAAGCAGGGCCGGCGCAAGGACGAGGTCTCCAAGGCCGAGTTCCGCAAGCGCTGCCGCGAGTACGCGGGCGAATGGATCGCCAAGCAGCGTGAGGAGTTCCAGCGCCTGGGCGTGCTCGGCCGCTGGGACAAGCGCTACGCCACCATGGACTTCGGCACCGAAGCGGCGATCGTGCGCGAGTTCCACAAGTTCAAGAACACCGACCAGCTGTTCCGCGGCTCCAAGCCCGTGATGTGGTCGCCGGTCGAGCGCACCGCCCTGGCCGACGCCGAGGTCGAGTACCATCCGCACGTCTCGCCCATGGTCTGGGTGCGCTTCCCCGTGGTCGAGGGCTCCGACGCCGCGACCGGCGCCGACATCGTGATCTGGACCACCACGCCCTGGACCATCCCGGCCAACCGGGCGATCAGCTACGGGCCCGAGATCGCCTATGCGGTCTATGAGGTCGAGGCCATGCAGACGGGCCTGGAGTTCGACCCCTGGGCCAAGCCCGGCGACCGGCTGATCGTGGCCGAAAAGCTGGCCGAAGAAGTGCGCGAGGCGGGCAAGATCGCCACCTGGCGCCGGGTCGAGCGCTTCGATCCGCAAGGTGTCGTGGCCGCCCATCCGCTGGCCGCGCTCGACAGCCACTACGGCTTCCCCGTGCCGCTCCTGGCCGGCGACCACGTCACCGACGACGCGGGCACGGGCTTCGTGCACACCGCGCCGGGCCACGGCGCCGACGACTTCGAGGTCTGGCGCGCCCACGGCCACCACGAGATCCCCGACACGGTCGATCCCGACGGCGCCTACTATGACCACGTGCCCCTGTTCGGCGGGCTGAAGGTGCTGGAGACCGAGGGCAAGAACGCCGGCAAGTTCGGCCCGGCCAACAAGGTGGTGACCGAGAAGCTGATCGAGGCCGGCCGCCTGTTGGCCCGCGGGCGGCTGGAGCACTCCTACCCGCACAGTTGGCGCTCCAAGGCCCCGGTGATCTTCCGCAACACCCCGCAGTGGTTCGTGCGCATGGACGGCCGCATCAATGATGGTCTTGGGGGTGGCTCGACCCTGCGCGAACGGGCGCTGGACGCCATCGAGGCCACCGAATTCGTGCCCGAGGCCGGCCGTGCGCGCATCCGCTCCATGGTCGAGAGCCGGCCGGACTGGCTGATCAGCCGCCAGCGCGCCTGGGGCACGCCGCTCGCCATGTTCGTCGACAAGGAGACCGGCCAGCCGCTGCACGACCCGGAGGTCGACGCCCGCATCGTCAAGGCGATCGAGGACGACGGCGCCGACGCCTGGTTCACGCGGCCGGATAGCGACTTCCTCGGCAACGGCCACGATCCCTCGCGCTATGAGAAGGTCGAGGACATCCTGGACGTCTGGTTCGACTCCGGCTCGACCCACGCCTTCACCATCGAGAACCGCCCCGACAGCCACTGGCCGGCCGATCTCTATCTGGAAGGCTCCGACCAGCACCGCGGCTGGTTCCAGTCCTCGCTGCTCGAGGCCTGCGGCACGCGCGGGACGGCGCCGTTCAAGGCGGTGCTGACCCACGGCTTCACCCTCGACGAACAGGGCGAGAAGCAGTCCAAGTCCAAGGGCAACGTCATCGCGCCCCAGGACGTGATCAAGGATTCCGGCGCCGACATCCTCAGGCTCTGGGTGTCGATGGTCGACTACACCGACGACCAGCGCATCGGTAAGACCATCATCCAGACCACCGCCGACGCCTACCGCAAGCTCAGGAACACCCTGCGCTATCTGCTGGGCGCCCTGTCGGACTTCTCGCCGGACGAGGCGGTCGAGCTTTCGGCCATGCCGCCGCTGGAACGCTTCATCCTGCACCGGCTGTGGGAGCTCGACGCCCACGTGCGGCAGGCCTACGCCGCCTACGACTTCCAGGGCGTGGTGCGCGCCGTGTCGGAGTTCTGCATCGGCGAGCTGTCGGCGCTGTACTTCGATATCCGCAAGGATGCGCTCTACTGCGACAAGCCGGATTCGCCGCGCCGTCGCGCCGCGCGCACGGTCATGGACCTGATCTTCGAGCGCCTGACCGCGTGGCTGTCGCCGGTGCTGAGCTTCACCTGCGAAGAAGCCTGGCTGACGCGCTATCCCGACGCCCATCCGAACCCGTTCCGGGTGATCCCGGATACGCCCGAAGCCTGGCGAAACGACCAGGAAGCCGCGCGCTGGGCCAAGATCGGCAAGGTGCTCGAGGTCGTGACCGGCGCTCTGGAGATCGAGCGTCGCGAAAAGCGCATAGGCTCGGCGCTGGAGGCCGCGCCCAAGGTGTGGATCGCCGACCTCGGCCTGCTCGCGGCCTTCCAGGGCGTGGACCCGGCCGAGGTGTTCCGCACCAGCCAGGCGACCCTCGCCTCCGGCGAAGGCCCGGCCGAGGCGTTCCGCCTGCCGGAGCAGCCCGGCGTGGCCGTGGAGCCGCTCATGGCCGAAGGCAGGAAATGCGCCCGCTCCTGGCGCGTGCTGCCCGAGGTCGGCTCCGATCCGCGCTATCCTGACCTGTCCTTGCGCGACGCCGATGCGGTGGCCGCCTGGGATGCTGCGCACGACCGCGAACCCGCCTAGTGTCCGCCACCGCGTCCTGGGAATCCCGATGAAGAAGCTGAACGTCACCCGCGAGGGCTGGATCGCCTACGGCCTGGGCCTGCTGGTGCTGATACTGGATCAGTGGTCGAAGTCTGCGGCGCTCGGCGCCTTCATGCGCGCCTGCCCCGGCCTGCAGCCGCATCCGGGCGGGGAGACCTGCCACATCCCGTTCCTGAAGCTGGTCAGCCTGACCATGGTCTGGAATCCGGGCATGAGCTTCGGCCTCGGCCGCGACCACGCCGATGTCTCGCGCTGGGTGTTCGCCATCTTCGCCATCGGGGTGGCGGGCGCCATCGGTTGGTGGGCGCACAAGAACGACAAGCGCCTGTTCACCCTGGCCGCCGGCTTCCTGATGGGCGGGGCGCTGGGCAACGTCATCGACCGCTTCCGCTATGGCGCGGTGGTCGACTTCATCGACGTGACCGGCATCTTCGGCGCCCTGTTCCGCTGGGTGTTCAACGTGGCCGACAGCGCCATCACCGTGGGTGCGGCGTTGTTGCTGCTCGAAGCGGCCCTGCCAAGCTTGCGTCAGGCATTGGATTCGCGGGCGGAAAAGGGTAGTTGATCCATCCTCTGCGGCCGCGCGCGGGCATTCAGTCCGACAAGGTCCACCACATTTTCGACTTCCTGAGCGGGCACGCTAAGGGTCGAGGCTCCCCTGGGGAGGGGCGGCATTTGGAGCATCGCATGAGTTTCAATCGCGTCATTATGGCTGCTGCGCTCGCGGCGACCGGCCTTTCCCTGGCGGCCTGCGGCCACACCAAGGAGGCGCTGGGCCTGAGCAAGGTCACGCCTGACGAGTTCCGCGTGGTGACCAAGGCGCCGCTGGTGGTGCCGCCCGACTACGCCCTGCGTCCGCCCGCCCCCGGCGAGCCCCGCCCGCAGGAGCTGCAGCCGGAAAGCCAGGCGCGCCTGGCCCTGCTCGGCCAACGTGAAGGCCAGAACCGTTCGGAAGGCGAGAAGCTGCTGGTCGCCAAGGCCGGCGCCGACCGCGCCGATCCACTCGCCCGCTACGTCGTAGATGACGAGTTCGGCGACATCGCCCACAAGGAAAAGAGCTTCGCCGACAAGGTGATGTTCTGGAAGAAGCCGGCCGTAGGCTCCGAGACCGTCGCCGCCGCCAACCAGTCGGCGCCGGTGGACATCGCCGCCGAAGACGCGCGCCTGAAGGAGCTGACCGGCGGCAAGTCGGTCATCATCAAGAAGGACACCGACAAGCGGAAGCTGCCGGGCCTCTGAGGCTCATCCCGCTGAGGAATTCCGAAAGGGCCCGCCGCGAGGTGGGCCCTTTTGCTTTGCGGGTTCGCACCCGGCGCTCCGGCGCACTAGATTAGCACCGCATGTCCGCCACGACTCTCTCCCATCCCGGCTCGATCCGCCGCCTTCCGCCGGAAACGGTCAACCGCATCGCCGCGGGCGAGGTGGTCGAGCGGCCGGCCAGCGCCATCAAGGAACTGGTCGAGAACGCGTTGGACGCCGGGGCGTCGCGCGTCGAGGTCCAGGCCGATCAGGGCGGGCTGGCGCGCATCCTGGTCGCCGACGACGGCAAGGGCATGGGACCGGACGACCTGGCCCTCGCCATCGAGCGCCACGCCACCTCCAAGCTCGCTCCGGACGAACAGGGCGGGTGGGACCTGCTGCATATCCAGACCCTGGGCTTCCGCGGCGAGGCCCTGCCCTCGATCGGTTCGGTGGCGCGCCTGAGCATCGCCTCGCGCGCCAAAGGCGAGGCCGACGCGCACCAGATCCGCGTCGAGGGCGGCGAGGTGCATCCCATCGCGCCCTCGGCCTTCCCCGGCCCCCACGGCGCGCGGGCCGAGGTGCGCGACCTGTTCTTCGCCACGCCGGCGCGGCTGAAGTTCATGAAGTCCGAGCGGTCGGAATCCCTTGCGATCACCGAGGAGATCAAGCGCCAGGCCATGGCGCACGAGGCGGTGGCCTTCGCGCTCGACCTCGACGGCCGCAAGATCCTGCGCCTGCCCGCCGAGCACCCGGGGCCGGAGGGGCGGTTGCAACGCCTGGCCGCGGTGCTGGGCCGCGAGTTCCAGGACAATGCCATCCTGATCGACCAGGTCCGCGACGAGGTGCGCCTGTCCGGCTATGCGGGCCTGCCGACCTATTCGCGGGGCAATGCGGCCCACCAGTACCTGTTCGTGAACGGCCGGCCGGTGCGCGACCGCCTGCTCCAAGGCGCCCTCAGAGCCGCCTACGCCGACTTCCTGGCGCGCGACCGCCATCCGACCGCGGCGCTCTATCTGGAGCTCGACCCGCGCGAGGTGGACGTCAATGTGCACCCGGCCAAGGCGGAGGTGCGCTTCCGTGACCCCGCCCTGGTGCGCGGACTGATCGTGGGCAGCCTGAAGCACGCGCTGGCCGGCGCCGGACACCGCGCCTCCACCACCGTCGCCGCCGATGCGCTCAGCGGCTTCCGCCCCGGCGGCGGCTCGCCGTCCTGGACGCCCGGGTGGCGGCCGCAGACGCCATCGAACCTGCCCCTGGGCGGACTGATCCCCGGCCTCAACGACATGTCCGCCCGTGTGGAGCCTGAGCCATGGGCTCCCCAAGGCGTGGCCGAGGCCCAGGCGCCCTACGCCTACGATCAGGCGCCCGCCGCCGATCCCGTGGACTTCCCGCTCGGCGCCGCGCGGGCCCAGGTGCACGAGACCTACATCGTCGCCCAGACCCGCGACGGCATCGTCGTGGTCGACCAGCACGCCGCCCACGAGCGCCTGGTCTATGAGCGGATGAAGGACCAGATGGCCGGCGGCGGCGTCACCCGCCAGGCCCTGCTGGTGCCCGAGGTGGTCGACCTCGACCCGTCCGAGGCCGAACGCATCCTGGCCAAGGCCGAGGAGCTGGCCGAGCTGGGCCTGGTGGTCGAGCCGTTCGGGAACGGCGCCGTGCTGGTGCGCGAGACGCCTGCCCTGCTGGGCGCCGCCGACGCGCAAGGCCTGATCCGCGACATCGCCGACGATCTGGCCGAGAACGGCCAGGCCCTGGCGCTCAAGGAGCGCATGGCCGAGGTCTGCGCCACCATGGCCTGCCACGGTTCGGTGCGCGCGGGCCGCAGGCTCACCGCCCAGGAGATGAACGCCCTGCTGCGCCAGATGGAGGCCACGCCCCACTCCGGCCAGTGCAACCACGGGCGGCCGACCTATGTGGAGCTGAAGCTCGCCGACATCGAGCGGCTGTTCGGGCGGCGCTAGCCTACAAACTTCAGGAACAGCACCCGCGCGGCGCCGTAGTCGCGCGCGTCCAGACGCTCAAAGCCC
The DNA here is from genome assembly GCA_018241995.1 of Pseudomonadota bacterium. Lineage (GTDB taxonomy): Bacteria > Pseudomonadota > Alphaproteobacteria > Caulobacterales > Caulobacteraceae > JAFECT01. The sequence continues at coordinate 122,752 of JAFECT010000003.1, read as the reverse complement.
GGCAGCGCCGGCTCCGGTTCGTCTGAGCCACGCTCGAACACTACCAGGGCGCCGGGCGCCAGCCAGCCGTCGGCGCTGAGCGACGCCAGGGCCCGCTCGCCCAGCCCCTTGTGGTAGGGCGGATCGAGAAACGCCAGGTCGAAGGCCGGCCCGGCCGAGGCCGGTCGGGGGCCGAGGTCGGTGGCGTCGCGCCGATGCACGCGGGTCTCGCCGAACAGGCCCATGGCCTCGACGTTCTCGCGGATCGCGCCGCGGGCCGCTTCGTCGGTCTCTACAAACAGACAGAAGGCGGCGCCGCGCGACAGGGCTTCAAGGCCGAGCGCGCCGGAGCCCGCGAACAGGTCGATCACACGGCGCCCATGCAGACCCGGCGACCAGGCGGCGTGCTCCAGGATGTTGAACACCGCCTGGCGGGCGCGATCCGAGGTCGGGCGCGTGGCCTGGCCATCAGGCGCCTTGAGCGTCTTGCCTTTGAAGCGGCCGGATATGATGCGCAATCCTAACCCTCGTAACCCTTGCCGACGCGCCGGCGGATGACCGCCACGCCCACCCACAGCACGCCCATGAGCACAAACAGCCACGGCGAGCCGCCGCTGCCCGCGAGTACGCCGAGCGTTCCCATGGTTCCGGGCACCAGCAGCAGGATCAGGAAGATCACCAGGCGAAGGCCGAAAGGCATGGCCGGATCGATGATCCCACGTCCGACGAAGGCCGCGTAGCCCCACAGGGCGGCGTTGGCCACGCCGATGGCGCAGAGCAGGCCCGCGTAGAGCAGGACGCTGTCGCCCTTGACCCCATGCCCGATGATCATGCGCGTGCCGACCGGCACCAGCGTAACCAGGGCCAGCAGCACGAAATTCAGCGCGGTCAGGGCCCCGTCGGCCTTGCGGAAGCGTTTGAAACTGCGGCGATGGCCGGTCCAGTAGAAGCCGATCGACATGAACGAGATGAGGAAGGCCATCAGCGGCAGTATCATGCCGTCGAGCAGGCCCAGAGCCGATCCGTCCCAGTGCTCCGGCGGACGCAGTTCCAGCGCCAGCAGAGTGAGCGCGATCGCGAACACGCCGTCCGACAACATGATCAACCGTTCGAGATTGTAGTCGCGAACCCCGCCCTCGCCGTCGAGCATATCCATCTGCGCGCCCCCATCCGCCGACCATCGATGCCGCGTTCGCGCGGCCAGGGCAAGCACGCGGCCGGTCCCCGCATTGCCAAGCGCCGCCATCGCCTCTAAGCGCCGAGACATGATCGACGCTCCTCGGCCCGCCTTCCTGGCCCCGGTCGGCCCCGAAGAACGCAATCCGTGGCGCATCGGGGCCTGGCTGTGCGCGGCGGTGGCCGCCTATCTGCTGACGCGCGACCTGATGGTGCTGGCCCTGACCTTGGCCCTGCCGCATGCGGCGATGGAGGCCCTGCTCGCAGACCAGGCCTTCAGCGGGCCGCAGCGGCTGGAGCTCGAAGCGATCCTGTTCGGCTGCTTGGTGGCCGCATACCTGATCCGAGGCGTCGTGCTCCTGGCGTTCTCGGGGAACATCTTCCGCAGACCCGCCTGGACCTTCGTGACCCCGGTGCGGCGCTGGGCCTGGAGCCTCGCGGGACAGGGCGCCGCTTGGGGCGCGCTCCTGATCGCCGCCGTCCTGGCGGTCGACTGGAGCCTCGGCGAGCCGAACCCGGCCCCGGCGCTCGACGCCCACTTCGCCTTGCAGGACCGGGCGATCTTCGCTGCAGCGCTCGCGCCGCTCGCGCTCCTGATGGTGACCGTGCAGGAGATCGTGTTCCGTGGGGTGGTGCTGCAGGCGACCTCAGCCTTCATCCGCAACCGGTATGTCGTGGCCCTCCTGAACGGCGTGCTCTACGCCCTGACTCAACGCGACCCCACCACCGCTGCCATGCTTGAAGGCACACTGGTCGGGGCGGCCCTGACCTGGGCCGTGCTGGAACTCGGCGGCCTGGAGTTCGGTATCGGCGTGCAGTTCCTGCGCCTATGGGCGGCCCTGATGGCCGGGCCGTTGTTCACCTCCGAGATCGGCAAGAAGCCGGACTGGACCGTGTCGCCGGCCGAGGCCTGCGAAATCGGCGTCACCTTCGTGGCGATCCTGGCCGGGGCCTGGCTGGTCAAGCGCGTCAACCGGCGACGCCTCGGCCTATGACCACTTCAGCGGCGGCGCCTGGTCCTTCAGGGCCTCCAGCCGCGCCCGGAGTTCGGCCATGAAGCTCGCCCGGTCGCCGGTCCAGGCCAGGGGCTCGCCCACCAGCACGCAGCAGTTCATCGGCACGGGCACCACCGCGCCCTTGGGCAGCACGCGCCCGGCGCCCTGGATCCACACCGGCGTCACCGGGGCCTGCGGGTAGGCCTCGGCCAGGCGCGCGATCCCGGCCTTCAGGGGGGCCATCTCGTCGGGCGAGCCGCGCGTGCCTTCCGGGAAGATCACCAGGATTTCCCCGGCGTCGAGCGCGGCCTTGGCCGGGGCCAGCACGTCCTCGCCCCGCGCCACCGAACGCGAAACCGGCGCAATGCCCACCAGCCGCGTCGCGAACCAACTCATCACCGGGTTGGTGAGGAAATAGTCCGCCGCCGCCACCGGCCTGACCCGGCTCATGGCCTTGGGCGGGAACACCGAGAGCAGCAGCAGGGTGTCCACGTGACTGTTGTGGTTGGCCGCCACGATGGCCGGGCCGGTCAGGGGCAGCCGTTCGCGGCCCACCACGTCCGCCCCGGTCATCAGCCGCGCGATCGGCCGCGCGACGAGCCTCAGGAACCAGATCCTGAACGGGCTCGGCCTAGTAGGTGGCGAGGGCATAGTAGGCCAGGATGTGGAAGTAGAGCGGCGCGGTGAAGGTCAGGCTGTCGACCCGGTCGAGCACCCCGCCGTGGCCGGGGATGAAGGTCGAGGTGTCCTTGACGCCCAGGTCCCGCTTGATCGCCGACATGGTCACGTCGCCCGCGAAGCCTGCCAGCGGCAGCAGCAAGGCCAGCAAGCCCGCGGGCATAGGCTTCAGGGGCGTGAACACCGGGGCCAGGAAGTAGATCAGGAGCGCAGTGCAGACCCAGCCGCCGAGGAAACCCTCCCAGGTCTTGCCGGGGCTGACGGTCGGCATGATCTTGCGCCGCCCGATCAGCTTGCCCCAGACGTATTGCAGCACGTCGTTGGCCTCGGTGACGAACAGCAGGAAGAACACCAGCCCCGCCCCGCCCGCCTGCGGCGCGTCCCACCCCGGCGTGCGCGCCAGGAAGGGCAAGAGGCCCAGGTTATAGACGCAGGTGATGGTGCCCCAGCTGAAGGTCGCCACCGTCGCCAGATACCCCCGCGTCTGGCCGCCGATGGTCATGAGGAAGGGCGTGATCAGGAAGAACCACACCGGGATCGTGACCAGATACACCTCGTACATGTCGAGGAAGACCAGGGCGTAGGCCACGGGCACGGTCAGATAGGCGAACAGGATGACCAGCCGGTCCTCACGCCGGCTGGGCGCCAGCGACAGGAATTCCTTCAGCGCCAGGAAGCTGACGCCCGCGAACAGGACCGCCATGGTCTGCCACCCGGCGATCAGGGCGGCGGACAGCAGTACGATCATGATCCACCAGGACCACACCCGCTGGCGCAGGTTGCTGTAGTCCTTGCCGGGCTTGAGGATCGGCAGCAGCACCGCCGCCAGCGTCCCCACCAGAAGGATAGCGTCCACCCCCGCGATCCCCCACAGCACCGGGGCGGAGGCGTTGGCGACGGCCTTGGCGAAGATGTCCTGCATGGCGGCCGCGGCTCAAATCCGATTCGGATCGCACATGATCAGAAGCATAGCCCCACGCCAACCGCGCACCGCGGCGCCCAGCGGGGCCTTTGCGCGTTCCGGGACTTGATTTAGGCCTTAGGCCCTGAACCGAGAGGATCGTCAGTGAACGAACCTGAGAGCCGTCGTCCGCTGAAAAGCCGTGGATCGCCCTGGGCGCAGCGCCTGGCCGGAGCGCTCGGCCGCGCCAAGGTCTCGCCGGACCTCATCTCGTTCCTGGGCGTCGCCTTCGCGGTGCTGGGCGGGGCGGCTCTGGCGCTGTCGGGCCAGAGCTTCGAGGCGACGCGGGTGTTCCTGCTGCTGCTGGCCGTGCTGTGCATCCAGCTGCGCCTCCTGTGCAACCTGTTGGACGGCATGGTGGCGGTCGAGCACGGACTGGCCGGAGCCACAGGCCCGATCTGGAACGAGTTCCCGGACCGGGTCGCCGATGTCGTGCTGCTGGCCGGCGCGGGTTATGGCGCCATCCATGCCGACCACGACCTGGCGCCGGCCCTGGGCTGGCTCTGTGCCGCGCTCGCGGTGATGACCGCCTATGTGCGCGAGCTAGGCCGGGGCCTGGGCTTCCCCGCCGATTTCATCGGCCCCATGGCCAAGCCGCAGCGCATGTCCGTACTGACGGTGGCGACCCTGGCGTCCCTGACCGAGTCCTGGTGGACCGGGCCGCTCGGTCACGGCAAGGCGCTGCTCTGGGGCCTGGCTCTGATCGCGGTGCTGGCCATCGGCACGGTTGGACGCCGCGTCATTCGCCTGGCCCGCCAGTTGAAGGCCCGCGCCCGCGAGCCGCGCTCCTAGCGAAGAAAGGCCGGCCGCGCCGTGCCGGAAACCGCCGTCGGCCCTTCCGACCTTCAGGCCATGATCGCGGCGCTGAACTCCGGGCAGGCGGCCGAGCTGAAGCTGGCTGACGCTGACGCGCCGACGCTTCTTCGCGAGGCCCTCGGTTCCATGGAAGACAGACGGGCGCCCAAGGAAGAGGCTGGCGGGCCTTAGCCCTTCTGCGCTTCCCAGGCGTCGATGAACGGCTTGAGGTGGCGCTCGTAGCGCTTCCACCCGCCCACAGCGCCGGCCGACAGCGGCTTCCTGACCTGCGCCAGGCTGGCGGTATCGACGGCGCGTCGAGTCTTGTGAAAATCGTATACGATCGGCTCTTCGCTCAACCCGGCATGCGACAGCAGGCGCGGAACCACCGTCTGCGGGTCGCTGACGAGGCTCTGGTAGTCGACCGTCAGCAGCGCGCCGCCGAGCAGCTCACTCCAATGCCGGCGCAGCTTTTCGTTGGCGTGCAGCCAGCGCGCGATCTCCGGCAGCGACCAGCTCCAGTCCTGGCCACGGGCGAAGCGGGTGCGGAACGAGGACCACGCCACGTCGAACGGGTCGCGGTCGACCCAGATCATCGGCGCATTGGGCAGGGCGAGGTGGATTTGTCCGAGGATCGCGGCGTGGTTCAGCGTCTTGTCGACGATGCGATCGTCCGGCCCCATCCGTTCGGTGACGAAAGCCAGGTAGTTGCCGCCGAAGCCGCCCCAGGCGTCCACCAGACCGGCCTGGGCCGCGGCGCCCGCATAGACCTCGATCTGGGCCGGGTTGGCGCCGGCGATCGGCAGGGAGGCCAGGCGGAACAGATTCATCTCGCCGCCGCCGCGCACCTGGCTGTGGCTGGCCAGGATCTGCTCGACCAGGGTGGTGCCCGAGCGCGGCGCGCCGGTCACGAAGATCGGCCGGTTGCTGGTCGCGCCGCTGTCGGTCTGGCGCATCATGAAGCCGCGGTCGAAGTCGCGCAGGGTCGAGTCGACCCAGCTTTGCCAGCGGCGCCCGTCGAAGGGCCGCTCCGCCGCCATCAGACGCGCGCCCTCGGCGAAGCGCGCGAAGGCCTGGTCCACGTCGCCGGCGTCGTCATAGGCCTTGCCGAGCGCATAGAGCAGGGGCGCGCGGGTGTCCGCGCCGCGCCCTGAGGTCTGGGCGTTCAGGGCCTCCATGGCCGCGATGTCGGGGTCGCCGGCCGCGAAGGTCTTGAGCGCGGCGATCTGCTCCCAGGCCGCGGTCAGGTCGGGCTTGGCCGCGAGCGCCCGGCGCATGCGATCGATAGCGCGGTCGAACTCGCCCAGCCGCGCCTCGTACTGGCCGGCGTAGTACTGCGGCGCAGCGTCGTCCGGGCGCTGGTCGCAGAAGGCCTCGGCCATCATCAGGGCTTCATCGGTGCGCCCGGTTTCGCCCAGCAACTCCGCCACCTTCAGCCCGGCCAGAGGATTGAGCGGATCAAGCACCATGTAGCGGCGCGAGGCCTGCAAGGCGGACTCGAAGTCGCCCAGTTGCTCGGCCAGCCAGACCACATTGCCCCAGACCTGCCCGAGCTCAGGGCCGGCGGCAAGGATGCGCCGGACCGCCATCAGGGCGCCCGCCTTGTCCCCCCGCTGAAACCGCTGATCCGCGTCCGCGACGGCGTTGACCGCGTCGTTCATACCCTGCCGTTCCCTCTAATCTCAGCGCTTGGGTCCGCGCGGGCCGCCCTGCGGACGCCCCCCCGGCTTACCCTGCGGCCGTCCCCCTGGGCGCGGCGCGCCACGGCCGCCGCCCGGTCCGGCCTTGGGGCCGCCCCGGAACCCGCCGCGCGGACCGTCGTCGCGGCGGCCTTCCATCTTTGGCCCGAAGTTGCGCGGACCCTTGCCGTGCGCCGGCTTGCCGCCCGCGCGAGCGCCTCCCTCAGCGCCCTCCACCCGAGGGCCGCGAGGCTTGTAAGGCCGGTCGCCCTCGCCACCCGGACGCGGCGTGCGCGGCTTGTAGCTGCGTTCGCCGGACCCCGACCGCTCCGCGTCGGCGCGGGGCCCGCGAGGCTTGTAGGGGCGGTCGCCGGCGCCGGATCGCTCACCGTGAGCGCCCTCGGGTCGGGGACCACGCGCCTTGTACGGCCGGTCGCCGCCGGTCTCACCCTCGCGCCGAGGCCCGCGAGGCTTGAAGCTGCGGTCGCCGCCGCCGGAACGCTCGCCCTGCTCCGCATCGGTGCGCGGACGATAGGGTCGATCGCCGCCGCCTTCGCGGGGCGGACCCTTGGCGCGGTAGGGACGATCTCCCCCTTGCGAGCGGGGGCCTGACGGCCGGCCGTCGTCGCGACGCGGGCCGCGCGCGGGGCGCGTATCGCGCTGGCTCTGCGCCTCGGACTCGGCCTTCTCGGCGAGCGCGCGCACGCGGCTGGGCTTGCGGCCGGGGTCGGCCAGGGCGTTGACCGTGGGCGCGCGCGTGGAGCCGTTGGGCCGCCGCCCCGGCTTGGACAGGGGCGTGGTGACCTTGTCGCCGGTGGGCAGGCTCTCCGGCTTGATCAGTTCGGCCAGCTGCTCGCGGATCACGCGCGGCCCCACCTCTTCGGCGGCGCCGGCCTCCAGCGTGCCGAGCTGGAACGGGCCGTAGGCGACGCGGATCAGCCGGTTGACCTTCAGGTTCAGGGCGTCGAGGACCTTGCGCACCTCGCGGTTCTTGCCCTCGTTCAGGGCCACGGTGATCCAGACGTTGGCGCCGCCGGTGCGGTTCTCCTTGGCCTTCTCCAGCGTCGCCTCGATGGCGCCGTAGCGCACGCCGTCGACGGTGATGCCGTCCTTCAGCCGGTCGAGCTTCTCCTGCGTCGCATGGCCCAGGGCGCGCACGCGATAGACGCGCCGCCAGCCGTTGTTGGGCATCTCCAGCGCGCGCGCCAGGTCGCCGTCATTGGTCAGCAGCAGCAGGCCCTCGGAGTTCAGGTCGAGCCGTCCGACCGACACCACCCGCGGCAGTCCCTCGGGCAGGTTCTGGAACACCGTCGGGCGGTCCTGCGGGTCCTTGTGCGTGGTCACCAGCCCGACCGGCTTGTGATAGCGCCAAAGCCGCGTGGCCTCCGGCGCGTTCACTACCTCGCCGTCGACGGTCAGGATGTCGTCGCGCGAGACCAGCACCGCGGGCGTGTCCAGGATGCGGCCGTTGACCGCCACCTTGCCGAGGTTGATCAGGCGCTCGACCTCACGGCGCGAGGCGACGCCCGCGCGCGCCAGGGCCTTGGCCACGCGCTCGGTCCTGACCGGTTTGGCGGGGCCCTTCGGCCCACCCTTGGACTGTCCCTTGGACGCCCCCTTGGGTCCTGCGGACTTGCCGCCGGCGAAGGATTTTTTGTTTTCGGCTTGACCGGAGCGGGACTTCGCGCCGCTCTCGCGCGGATGATGGACCATGATCTGGCTCTAATGCGCATCGCGCTGGCCGAAGCGCAAGCCGCCGCCGAGCGCGGAGAGGCGCCGATCGGCGCGGTCGTGGCTGATCCGGCGACCGGCGAGGTGATCGCCAAGGCCGGCAACGGCCCGATCGGCGCGCACGATCCGACCGCACACGCGGAGATCCTGGCGCTGCGCGAAGCGGCGGCGAAGCTCGGCAACTACCGCCTGACGGGGCTCACGCTCTATGTGACGCTGGAACCCTGCGCCATGTGCGCAGGCGCCATCAGCCATGCGCGCATCGGGCGGCTGGTGTTCGGCGCCGAAGATCCGAAGGGTGGGGCGGTGGTCTCCGGTCCGCGCTTCTTTGAACAGCCGACTTGCCATTGGCGACCCGAGGTCGAGGGCGGCCTGTTGGCGGAGGAAAGCGCGGACCTGCTGCGCGGTTTCTTCCGCGCCCGGCGCAGTCGCAAACCCGATCCGGAAGCCCCCTGAAAAGGGGGTCTGGGGGATACTTATCCCTTACCTCTCCCTTCGGAGCTTTTTTGCCTCCTTGCGGGAGCGGATTCAGCTCCTTGGGGGAGAAAAGTGCGCGCAGAAGCGCGCGCCCTTCGCCCACTGAAAAAACGCGCTTGACCCGGACCTAGGGTCCGGCCGGATGAGGGCGGGGTCCGTTTGGAGCATCACCGCCTCATGTCCCGCCAACCCGCCTACCGCACCGCCGCCGAGACCGCCCGACGCCTGGGCGTGACCGTACGCGCGCTGCGGGTCTACGAACGCCACGGCCTCCTGAAGCCGGGGCGAACGGCGGCCGGCTGGCGAGTCTACGGCCCCGAGGAGCACCAGCGCCTGCACGAGGTCCTGGCGCTGAAGCGCCTGGGCCTGACCCTGGGTCAGATCGCCGGCCTGCTGAAAGGCCGCGCGGTTGACCTGGACCGGGTCCTGGCATTGCAGGAGGAGGAGCTGGCCTTGCGCAAACGCCATGTCGACCGGGCGCTCACGCTCGTTCGGCGGGCGCGGGCGCGGCTGGCCAAGGGCGATGCTCTGCCGACGGACGATCTCATCGAACTGACCAAGGAGACCGTCATGTCTGACTTCAAACCCAGCCCCGAATTCCAGGCGCTGGTCGACAAGCACGTCGACACCGACCGCGTGAAGGCGCTGCATCCTGGCGAATGGACACCCGAAAAGCAGGCTGAGGCCTCAGCGCAATGGGCCGAGCTGATCGCCGAAGCCGAGCGACTGAAGGCCGGGGATCCCGGCGCGCCGGAAGCCCTGGACCTGTGCCGTCGCTGGAACGCGATGGTGGGCCAGTTCACCCGGGGTGATGCTCAGCTGAGCGGACAGGTCGGCGGCATGTACCGCGAAGGCTTCTCCGACCCGAAGACGGCTGGCCAGATGCCGTTCTCAGGCGAGGTGTGGGCCTTCATGGGCGAGGCGCAGAAGCGTCTGAAGGCGGCCGGGGGCTAGGTCCTAAGCTTAGGTTTGGCCCTAGCTCTTGCGGTTGTTCGGCTTGACCACGCCGAGCACCGGCCGGAGCGCCGCCTGGGTCGCCTTGGCGGGAGCGGCGTCGGCCCGTTCCTGCCGGGCGACCAGGCCGTCGATGCGGCCCTTCTCGGCCTTGAACGACGCCAGCTCACGCCCGCCCAGGAAGGTGCCTGCGGGCACCTTCACCCCGGCCGGGTTGATGCGCTTGCCGTATTCCCAGGTCTCATAGTGCAGGTGCGGGCCGGTCGACATGCCGGTCGAGCCGACATAGGCCACCACCTGGCCCTGATGCACATGCACGCCGGGCCGGATGCCGGCGGCGTAGCGCGACAGGTGGCCGTAGCCGGTCTCCCACTCCTTGGAGTGGCGGATCTTGAGCCAGTTGCCGTAGCCGCCCCAGCGCTTGACCTCTTCGACCACGCCGTCGCCGGCGGCCAGCACCGGGGTGCCCCAGCCGGCGGCGAAGTCCACGCCCTGGTGCATGCGCATATAGCCCAGCACCGGGTGGCGGCGCATGCCGAAGTTGGAGTTCATGTGCGCGCCGTCGACCGGGGTCTTCAGCAGCAGGCCTTTGATGTTCTTGCCGTTCTCGTCGAAGTATTCCCACTTCCCTTCGTGGCGGAACCGGTACAGACGCGTCGGCGCGCCGTGGGCCATCAGCTGGGCGTAAAGCAGATCGCCGGTCTCCACCGTACGGCCGCTCTCGGTGCGGCTGCGCTGGAACACCAGGGTGAAGGCGTCGCCGTCGATGATGTCGCGCGAGAAGTCGAGCTTGTGCGAGAACAGCTTGGTCACCTGGTCGGTGACGGCGGTCGTGGCCCCCATTGACTCGGCGGACTGATAGAGCGAGCCGCTGATGCGGCCGTGGGCCACCGTGGTCTCGTCGGAGACCTTCTCGTCGAGTTCGCGGAGCTTCAGGGCGCCGTCGAAGCTACGCGACAGGGCGAACGAGGTGGCCGGGCCGGTGCGCATGGTCAGGCCGACCAGCTGCGCCGAGCCGCGGCCCTGGCGCGGGCGGGTGATGGCGGCTTCGAAGGCGTTGGCGACCTTGACCCCGGCCGACTTGAACATGCCGGCGGCGGCGCTGGCGTCTTCCGCCGAAACCCCCAGGCGGCGCACAGCCTGCTCGACGGTTTCGCCGGACCGCAAGGTCACGCGCACGCTTTCAGGCAGGCTCATGCCCGGCCGGGCGCTGGCTGAGGCGAAGGCCTTGGCCTCGAGCGAGGCGACGGTGGTGGGATCGAGGCCGCGCTGGGACGCGGTGTGGGCCGCTGCCGCGCCCGGATGGGCGAACACGCGGATCAGGATGGCCCCCACGGTGAGGGCGGCGACGCCGGTCAGAACGTGCGGCGCGAAACGAAGCGGTCGGCGACGTGGGTCGAACTGGGCCATGGGTCCCCGTGGCTGCAGGTCGCGGGCCAAACCCGGACTGGAACTAGTACGAAGGAGCGCCCCCCGAATGCGTCGGACGCCGTTGCGGCCGTAAATGACCTTCGCGCAGCCTTAACCGCAAGGCCTTTTTGCCGGAAACCCTTTACGATCAACGTCTCGTGGCCTGTGAAGCTTCCCGCCAAGCTTCCGCTTAGCCCTTGAAAAATAAGCCTCAGCTGTTGCATCCGGGACACGCCGTCGCAGGTTTGATCACGAAATGCGGATCAACATCACCCACCCGCATTCGGTCGCGCCGAAAACGAAATCCAGGGCTTAGGATCGCGCCATGAGCGAATCCCCCACGCCGCCGCCGGTCCAGCCCCGCCCACGACGCAACGGCCTGGGCCTGGTCCTGCTGCTGGTCATCCTGCTGGGCTTCCTGGCCTTCGTGGTCTGGGGGTTCCTGAAGCTGTGGAAGATGGGTGGCGACACCCAGATGTCGATCCACGGCTGGATCGCGCTCGGCATCGCCTTCGTCGTGACCGGCCTGCTGGGCGGCGGCCTGATGTGGCTGGCGTTCTATTCGTCGCGAAAGGGCTGGGACGACCAGGTCGGGACCGACGAGGACGCGGAAGGTTAAGCCGCTTCGACGGCCTGGGCGGCGAGGAGCGGCGCCAGAACGCCCTCGGCGATCGCCCGCACCACCGGGACCGCGACCCCGTCTCCGCAGACCTTCAGCGCGGCCGTCGATGCTTGCGGCAGGCGATAGTCGTCCGGCAGGCCCATCAGCCGCGCCGCCTCGCGCGCCGAAAGCTGCCGAGCGCGCACCCTGCCGGCCTCCGCCACCACGACGATCTGGCGGGAAGACCCGCCCGCGGGCGTGCGCAGGCACCCGGCCAGGCCGTCGAAGCGGACCTCGGCGCGCTGCACGCGCTGCCCCTGCTCGACTCGCACCCGCCGATAGAGGGCGCCCACCCGACGCTCGCCCGAGGCGAGGGCCGTCTCCAGGCGCAGGCGGTGACCCGGCCCCATCAGGCTCAGCAGATGGTCGGTCTTGGCCTCATCGAACCAGGCGGCCGTCGCGTCCGGCTCCAGGATCGAGGCGAGGTCGCGGTTGCGCCGTAAGGGCGTCGCAAGGGCCCACCACACCCAGCCGACCTTCAGGGTCTCAGGCAAGCGCTCGAACGCCTCGCGCACGGCGCGGCTGTGGAAGGGCTCCCGCGGCGCGGCAAGGCTCCCGCTCGGCGGCTCTCGCGTGGCGACGACGAACAGGCGCGGGCGCGACTGCGGCAGCCAGAGTTCGGCGTCCGCCTCCACGGCGCCGAAGCGGTAGCCGAGCCCGGCCAGCGCCTCGCAAAGCGCGATGAAGTCCGCGCCGCCGGCCGACGTCAGCAAGCCCGTGACGTTCTCGATGACGATGGCCCGCGGCGCGCGGCCCTCCACGTCCAGCGCCTGCATCAGCCGCCAGAAACCCCAGAAGGCGGAGGATCGCCCACCCTTCAGACCCGCCCGGCCGCCCGCCAGGCTGAGGTCCTGGCAGGGCGAGGAGGCCCAGGCCAGATCGGCGCGGCCGGGCAGGTCGCCGGGCCCCAGCGCCCATACGTCACCCTCACGCAGGCGTTCCGCCTCGAAGTTGGCGCGATAGGTCCGCGCCTTTACGGGATCGAAGTCGTTGGCGAAGGCGCAGGCGAAGCGGGCGCCCGACGCCTGCTCCAGGCCCTTGCGCGCCATGCCGCCGCCCGCGAAGAACTCGTAGACCTGCAAGGCGGCGGCGCGACTCATGGCGACGAGCTTACGGCAGTTCGCGCAGGCCACCAGCGGCGCGCTTGCCTCAGAACGCGACGCTGGGCCTTATGTCCGGCGTCGGATCAGCACGGGACCTCTATGCGGTCGCGCTTCCTGCCCTGCGCCATGGCCTTGTTACTCTGCGGATGCAGGGCCTCGGGCGACGCGAAGTCCATGCCCGAGGCGTACCGGCCGCACGTGCTGAACGGCGTCGACCTCGCTCAGGACCTGACCCTGCAGGGCGCCGAGCCGTTCTGGGATCTGCAGATCGTGGGCAGGCAGATGCGCTTCGACCACGAGGCGACCCACGCGATCGCCCCGAACCCCGGCCTGCGCATGAAGGCCAACACTGCGGTCTGGAGCACGCGCACGGCCGCGGGCGTGCCGATCCGCGTGGTGGTGACGAGCGACAAGTGCTCGGACGGCATGGGGCCGCACGACTATCCGCTGCGGGCGCGGGTCATCTACGGCGACGTGCGCTTCGACGGCTGCGCCGACGTCTCAGCCCTGTTGCGCGAGCCGGAGGTCGGCGATCCCGGCGACCTGCCGACCCCGCCCGACCCGGATCAGTAGATCTCGAGCAGGCCCGCCGCGCCCATGCCGCCGCCGATGCACATGGTCACCACCGCGGTCTTGGCGCCGCGCCGCTTGCCTTCCAGCAGGGCGTGGCCGACCAGCCGCGTGCCGGTCATGCCGTAGGGGTGGCCGATGGCGATGGAGCCGCCGTTGACGTTGTACTTCTCCGGGTCGATGCCGAGGGTGTCGCGGCAGTAGAGGCACTGCGAGGCGAAGGCCTCGTTCAGCTCCCACAGGTCGATGTCGTCGATCTTCAGCCCCTGGCGCTCAAGCAGGCGCGGCACGGCGAACACCGGGCCAATGCCCATCTCGTCGGGCGAGCAGCCGGCGATGGCGAAGCCCTTCAGGCGGCCGAGCGGTTCCAGCCCGCGGCGCGCCGCCTCCTTGGCGTCCATGATCACCACCGCAGCCCCGCCGTCAGCGAGCTGGGAGGCGTTGCCGGCGGTGACCGTCTTGCCCTCGCCCATCACGGGCTTCAGGGCGGCCAGGCCTTCCAGCGTCGTGTCCGGCCGATTGCACTCGTCGCGATCGACCACATAGTCGACGATCGAGGTCTCGCCGGTGGCCTTGTCGAGCTTCTTCATCTTGGCCGGCATGGGCACGATCTCGTCCTTGAACTTGCCCGCCGCCTGGGCCGCAGCCATGCGCTGCTGCGAACGCAGGGCGTATTCGTCCTGATATTCCCGGCTGACGCCATAGCGCTGGGCGACGATGTCGGCGGTGTCGATCATCGGCATCCAGATGTCCGGATGCGTGCCCAACAGCTTCTCCTCGGTCAGGTGGAAGGTGTTGAAGGCGCCGCCCATCTGCACCAGCGAGATCGACTCGACGCCGCCGGCGACCACGATCGGCGCGCCCTCGCGCTCGACGAAGGCCGACGCGGTCGCGATCGACTGCAGGCCCGAAGAGCAGAAGCGGCTGACCGTGTGGCCCGAGGTGGTGATCGGCAGGCCCGCCCACAGCGCTGAGGTGCGGCCGATGTTCTGGCCGGTGGCGCCCTCGGGCATGCCCACGCCCATCACCACCTCCTCGACCGCCTCGGGCTCGACCTTGGCGCGGGCGACGGCCTGCTGGATGGCGAAGCCGGCCATGGCCGCGCCGTGGGTGTCGTTGAACCCGCCCCTGACCGACTTGGCCAGGCCGGTGCGGGCGTAGGAGACGATGACGGCTTCGCGCATGGGAGGAGGCTCCGAGAGAGGTCTTCGCTCCCCGACCTAGGCCGTGCGGCGCGCGTCATCAATAGGCTGGATGATATTCACTCATTCGTCAGTGAAGATTTGCCGTCCATCGCCCCAATTTGACCGACGCTCGGATGGAACTCGCGGGGTCGCCCGCTCGTCTTAGCAATGCCGCACGACGCGGCCGCGCTTGCGAAAGCCCCTCAATGACCGAACCCGCCCATTCGACGGCCCGTATCGCGGGCCATCCGATCCATCCGATGCTGGTCTCGTTCCCGATCGCCTTCTGGATCGGCGCGCTGTTCACCGACATCGCCTATGCGAACAGCTACAATCTGTTCTGGCTCAACGCCTCGGCCTGGCTGATCCTGGCGGGCCTGGTGATGGCGGGCCTGGCGGCGACGGCCGGGCTGGTCGACTTCCTCGGCAGCCGCGGGGTGCGTGAGCACAAGACCGCCTGGGCGCACATGATCGGCAATGTGACCGCCACCGTGCTGCAAATCTTCAACGAGCTGGTCCACACCCGCGACGGCGCCGATGCGGTGGTCCCGACTGGTCTGACCCTTTCGGTCATCGTGGTGCTGATCCTGGCGGTGACCGGCTGGCTGGGCTGGGAGCTGGTCTATCGCAAGAAGGTGGGGGTGGCGGAATGAGCGCCCCCGGCAGACCGATGCGCAGGCTCGCAGGCCTTGCCTTTTCCGCAGGGCTGGCGGCGTTGGCCGCCGGTTGCGGGTCGCAGCACGCCGGCGGCGCCGACGGCCCGACCGGCCCCAACCCCGTGCTGCCTCCGCCGCACCATTATCTGCTGCCGCCGATGGGCGTGGCCAAGGTGGTGGGCTGGAGCGCCGGCGCGACGCCGGAAGCCGCGCCGGGGCTGAAAGTCACTGCCCTGGCCACCGGCCTGCCGCATCCGCGCTGGGTCTATCCCCTGCCCAACGGCGACATCCTGGTGGCCGAGGCCAACGACCCGAAAGCGCCGCCGCCGACGCGCGCCAAGGACATCGTCATGGGCCTGGTGATGGGCCACGCGGGCGCAGCGACGCCCAGCGCCAACCGCATCGAGTTGATCCGTCCGGGCGCTCCGGGCCAGCCCGCCAGCCGCAGCGTGTTCATCAGCGGCCTCGACCACCCCTTTGGCATGGTTCTCGTGGGCAATGACCTCTACGTCGCCGACACCGATGCTGTGCTGCGCTTCCCCTATACGCCGGGCGCGACTTCGATCACTGCCCCAGCCGTCAAGATGGCCGAGCTGCCGGGCGGACCGATCAATCACCATTGGACCAAGTCGATCATCGCCAGCCCGGACGGGACAAAGCTCTATGTGACCGTCGGCTCCAACTCGAACATCGGCGAGAACGGTCTGGCCGCCGAGTACGGCCGCGCCGCGATCTACGAGATGGACCGCGCGTCTGGTCGCATGCGCCTGTTCGCGACCGGCCTGCGCAATCCCAACGGCATGGGTTGGGAGCCGACCACCGGCGCCCTGTGGACCGTGGCGAACGAGCGTGACGAGCTGGGCGACGACCTGGTGCCCGACTACCTGACCTCGGTGAAGGACGGCGCCTTCTACGGCTGGCCCTACAGCTACTACGGTCAGCACGTGGACACGCGGGTGCAGCCCCAACGGCCGGACCTGGTGAAGACCGCCGTCGCGCCGGACTACGCCCTGGGCTCGCACGTGGCGCCGCTCGGCATGACCTTCGACACGGGCTCGACCCTGCCTGCCCGCTATCGCGGCGGGGCGTTCGTCGGCGAACACGGCTCGTGGAACCGCGCCAATCCGCACGGCTACAAGGTGGTGTTCGTGCCGTTCCAGGGCGGAAAACCCAACGGCCAGCCGGTCACCATCCTGGGCGGCTTCATGAAGACCAAGGGCAAGGTGCAGGGCCGCCCCGTGGGCGTCGCCTTTGACCGTACCGGCGCCCTGATCGTGGCCGACGACGTCGGCGGCGTGATCTGGCGGGTGACCGGCGGCTGATCGCGGGCTAGACAGTCTTCCCTACCGCGTTCGGGAGGGGAGTTCCGCGCATGAACCGCAAGATCGCAGGCCTGATGGCCGGCTGCGCCGTATTGGCCGTGCTGGCCTCGGGCCAGGCCCTGGCCAAGCCCGCCGCCAAGCCCCAGCCCGACAAGAAGGTCTGGGCCGCCGCCGAGGCCGCCCGCGCCGACCAGCTCAAGCTGCTCGAGGCCGTGGTCAACGTCGATTCCGGAACCGGCGACGCGGAGGGCGGACAGAAGGTCGAGGCGATCCTGATCCCCCGGCTCAAGGCCCTGGGCGCCTCGATCCAGAGCGTGCCCGCCGAGGCGCCCGGCCTGCCCGACAACCTGGTCGCGACCTTCACCGGCAAGGGCAAGGCCAAGATCCTGCTGATCGGCCACATCGATACGGTGTTCGGCCCGGGCACCGTGGCCAAGCGGCCCTTCCGGATCGACGGCGACAAGGCCCGCGGCCCAGGCGTCTCGGACGAGAAGGGCGGGGTGGTCGAGGGCGTGATGGCCATGAGCCTGCTGCAGCAGCTCAAGTTCGACAACTACGCCAAGGTCGTCTTCCTGATCGAGACCAGCGAGGAACGCGGCTCGCCGGGGACGCGCAAGCTGATCGACAGCCTGCTGGGCGACGCGGACGTGGAATTCAACCTGGAGCCGGGCGATCCGCCCGACGCGCTGACCGTCTGGCGCAAGGGCTCGGCTACCTGGCACGTCGAGGTCGAGGGCCGCGCCGCCCACGCCGGCGTCGCGCCGCAGGACGGCCGCAACGCCATCGTCGAGCTGATGCATCAGCTGCAGACCGAGGACGCCATGCCCCACTCGGGCGCCGGGCGCACGGTCAATGTCACCACCATCCAGGGCGGCACGCGCGCCAACATCATCCCCGACCATGCCGAGGCCCAGGTCAATGTGCGGGTGCGCGAGAACGGCGACTTCGACAAGGTCGACGAAGCGCTACAAGCCGCCGCCAGGACCACCGTCGTGCCCGACACCAAGGTCAAGGTCTGGCGCGAGCCGGCCTTCCCGCCCCTGCCCAACAACCCGTCCACCGACGACCTGGCCGCGCGCGCCCAGGCGGTCTACGCCGGACTGGGCCGTGAGCTCGGCACGTCAGGCAACGGCGGCGCCTCGGAATCGGCCCTGGCCCACGCCCATGGCGTGCCGGCCCTGGACGGCCTGGGCCCTGTCGGCGGCGGCTTCCACTCCGACGAGGAGTACCTGGACCTGACCTCGCTGACGCCCAGGCTCTATCTGCTGACCAAGCTGATCATGGACGTCTCGGCCAAGCCCGCTAAGCCGGTGGCGAAGTAGGGTCGGTCTTGGGCCGCCGCCTTTCCGCTGGCGCCTTGGCGCTCGCCTGCGCACTGTGCTGCGGCGCAGCGGCGCCCGCTCAAGACCTGCCCGCGGAAGTGCGCGCGTACCTGCGCGGACAGCCGGGGTGGTCGCCGCTCGGCTATGAGGCCTTGGGCGTCGACGACCGCCAGCTCTGGGACCAGTATCACCCCGCGCAATCACCCGGCGTGGCGAAGCTCGACATCGATGGCGACGGTCGCGCCGACTACGCCCTGGCGTTGGTGTCGGGCTCAGGCGCCCTTCGGCGGCAAAAGCTCGTCCTGCTCTGGCATCCGCACGGAAGGCTGAGAGCGGACACACTCTCCGCACCCTGGCGAACTTCGACGGCGCTGGTCGTTTGGCGCGGCGAGCCGGGGCTGTACGAAGAATGGGGCGGCGATCGCAAAGCGCGGGTTCGCCACGGCTCGGTAATCTACGAGCAGATGGAGGCGTGGGCGCAGGCTTACTACTTCGAGGGCGGCCGGATTCGCCGCATAGACACCTCCGGCTAGCGCTTCAGCAACGTCCCGACGCCGGGGATGCTCTCGATGGCGTCGCCCAGCACCTCGCCGCCGCCCGCGGCGCGGATCTGGTCCTGCGCCACGGCCAGCAGCGCCTTGAGCTGCGGCTTGCCCACGCCCGCGCGCTGGGCCTTGTCGAGCATGCCCATGGCGTCGGCCATGGCCGCGCCCGAGACGCCGCCCGCGCTCTTCATCAGCCCGCCGAACAGCCCGCCTCCGCCCTTCACCTGGGCGTCAGGCGAATTGGCCAGGGCCTCCGCGCCTGGAACCGCCGCGTACAGCGCGTTCAACCGGTCCAGGGCGGCGTGCTTGCGCAGCAGTCCCAGCGCCCCGGCCAGCGCCATGCGCACCTGCGCCTCGCTCAAACCGGTCGCCGCCGCGCCTTCGCTGATCAGCCGTTCGATCATGGATAATCTCGATTCATGCAGAATCCCTGTTCACTCAATAGCTTAATTCGCATGCAAGGACGCAGGCGTCATACTCCCAGGGTTTGTATCGGGCGCGTATGGCCATGTGGATCACCTTCCTGCTTATCGGCCTCGGCATGCTGCTGGGCCTGCAGATCAGAAACCGGCTCGGCGCCGCCTTCCTGGTGTTCTCGGCCGTCACCGTCGTCCACGTCCTTCTCGTCACCGGGCCGCAGCTGATCGACCAGTCCGCCTACGGACGCCGCGTCGCCGCCGGTCTGCATGCGCTCAGCCACGGCGGCGCCGGGACCCTGCTGAACCTGATCCTGGCCGGCTACGGCGGTCTCTGCATCGCCTATCTGTTCGGCGCCATCTCCAAGGATCGCCACATCAAGAACTGGGATCCCGAGGCCAGGGTTCGCCGGCGGCTGAAGCGCAGCCTGCACGCCTGAACTCTCCCCCGTCCTCGCCTGGAACACGAATTCCGGCACGGCTCATGCACGTGGCGGGCGTTGACTGTTCCTCAAGGCCAAAACGGTACGGTGGAGCCCGAAATGCCCGCACAGCACCTCAAGCCCCTGACCTCCATGCGCTTCTTCGCGGCGATGTGGGTCGTGCTGTACCACTATTGGCCGAACCTCGACCCGCACATGCCCGCCTTCGTCTCCAAGGGCTATCTGGGGGTGGAGCTGTTCTTCGTGCTCTCGGGCTTCATCCTCTGCCACGTCTATCTCGAAGGCGCGGGCGAGGGCCGGTTCAAGTACGGGTCGTTCCTGTGGGCGCGGCTGGCGCGGGTCTATCCGCTGCATCTGGCCACACTCCTGGGGGTGGGCGTGATGGGCGGCGCGGCGCTGCTCGCCGGCCTGAGCATCGATCCGAACATCGTTTCGCTGAAGGCCCTGCCGGCCAACCTGCTACTGCTGCAAGCCTGGGGCTTCGCGCCGGTGGCGGGCTGGAACCATCCCTCCTGGTCGATCTCGGCGGAGTGGTTCGCCTATCTCTGCTTCCCAGCCTTCGCCTGGATCGCCTGGCGCCTGCGTGAGCGCCCGCAAGCCGCGGTCGTCGGGGCCATTGCGCTCCTGTTCGGCCTCTACGCCGTCTTCCAGGCCCTGGCGGGCTTCCCCCTCACCGAGGCCACCATCGCCTGGGGCGCGCTGCGCATCGTTCCCTGCTTCGCCTACGGCTGCGCGGTCTATCTGGCGTGGCGCAAGGGCGCGGCGGAGCGTGCCGGCTTCGCCGCCTGGGGCGCCGCCCTCACCCTGATCGCCATCGTGGCCTTCGCCGTGCTGGGCGCCCAGGACGCGGTGATCGTCAGCCTGTTCGGCCTCCTGATCCTGATGCTCGCGGGCCTGGCCAATACCCGCGCGCCGCTGCTGTCGAGCCCGCTGTTCGTCTGGCTCGGCGAGGTCAGCTACTCGATCTACATGGTCTGCATTCCGTGGAAGATCCTGTTCCCGAATGCGGCCCAGAAGCTGCTCCATATCGAGACGAATCACATGCCCGTCTGGATGTGGCTCAGCTTCGTTTTCATGGTGATTCCCATCGCCGGGGCGTCGCACCACCTGATCGAGCGCCCCGCGCGCGAGGCCTTGCGGGCCTTGGGAAATCGCTTCGGACGCGACAAGTTGGCGGCAAAAATCGCGTGAAGGGTTCTTCAACCCCTCGCTGATATCGGTTAACAGCCTCAGCGTCCGAGGCGGGGAGAGACCATTCCGGCATGATGAAACGGCTGACCGCCGCCGCTGTTGCGGCCTCGATCGCTTTTTTCAGCATGGGCGGGTCCGCTCAGGCGGACCCCTATCTGCAGTGCGTGACCTTCGCCCGCATGTTCTCGGGCATCCAGCTGTTCGGCAACGCCTGGACCTGGTGGGAGCAAGCCACCGGCAAGTACCAGAAAGGCTTCACGCCTGAGGCCGGCGCCGTCCTGGTGTTCAAGCCAAACGGCCACATGCGCCTGGGCCACGTCGCCGTCGTCAGCCATGTGCTGACCGACCGCATCATCCAGATCAGTCACGCCAACTGGTCCCCGATCGACGGCGGCCGCGGCAAGGTCGAGAGCGACGTCACCGTCGTCGACGTCTCGCAGCGGGGCGACTGGAGCCAGGTCAAGGTCTGGTACAATCCGCTCGGCGACCTCGGCCACACGGTCTATCCGACCTACGGCTTCATCTATCAGGCCGCCAAGGACGCCACGCACCAACTGGTCGCCGGCGCCAAACCCGCCAACACCACCGCCGTCGCCGCCCGTTAGGCGCAAGCTCCCGCCGCGATCCGAACTCGACGCCCGGCGGATTCGCCGTCATTGAGGGCGAGCGCCGCTGCGTATTTCGGCGCATCGTCACGCTGAGGTCGTCCAGATGCTGAGGGTGCTGCGCGCCGACGTGCGCAAGTTCGAACAGGCCCCTGTCGACCTCACCGACTGGCGCCTGCCGCAAGATGCGGTCTGGATCGACCTGGACAACCCCACCCGCGAGGAGGAGGTCCTGGTCGAGAACCAACTCGGCGTGCTTCTGCCGACCCGCGAGGAAATGGCCGAGATCGAGGCGTCAAGCCGCCTCTACCAGCAGGACGGGGCGACCATCATGACCGCCTCGGTCCTCTACGCCTCAGAATCCCAGACCCCCACGACCGAACCCATCACCTTCGCCCTGATCGCCGGCAAGCTGGTGACCATCCGCTATGTGGAGCCGCATTCGCTGAAGGTCTTCGCCGCCCAGGTCGAGAAGCACGCCATGACCTGCGCCTCGGGCCGGGCGGTGTTCCTGAGCCTGCTGGAGGCCATCGTCGACCGCACCGCCGACATCCTGGAGCGGACCGGCGCGGAGGTCGAAGGTCTGTCGCGCGACGTGTTCGCCCGGCCGCGCACGCGCAAGTTCGAGGATATTCTGGCCGGCCTCGGCCATGCCCAGACCATCGGCGCCAAGGTCCGCGAGAGCCTGGTCAGCCTGAGCCGACTGGTCGGTTACGCCTCGCTGGCCGCGGAACTCAGCGACCTGCCCGACGCGCGCGAGCGGCTGAAGACCCTGACCCGCGACGGCCAGTCCCTCACCGACCACGCCTCCTACGTGGCCGGCAACGTCACCTTCCTGCTGGATGCGGCGCTGGGCCTGATCAACATCGAGCAGAACGCCATCATCAAGATCTTCTCGGTGGCGGCTGTAGTGTTCATGCCGCCGACCCTGATCGCCTCGATCTACGGCATGAACTTCCACCACATGCCCGAGCTGGACTGGCGCTTCGCCTATCCGGCCGCGATCTGCGCCATGGTGGTCTCAGCCATCCTGCCGCTGCTGTGGTTCCAGAAGAAGGGCTGGCTGTGACGACCGCAGAGGCCCCGTCGCTGGAGATCTGGCGCGGCGCCGTCAACGCCTGGGAATGCGACGAGATGGGGCACATGAACGTGCGCTTCTATCTCGCCCATGCGCACGCGGGCCTGGCCGGCCTCGCCGCGGCTATGGGCCTGCCGGACGCCTTTTCGCCGACCGGCGGATCGACCCTGATCATCCGTGAGCAGCATGTGCGGTTCCTGCGCGAGGCCCATGCGGGCGCGCCGCTGCACATGCACGCGGGCCTCCTGAACGTCGGCGAACAGGAAGCCGAGGCGCTGTTGGTCATGCGCCACTCCGAATCAGGCGAGCCCTGCGCCAGTTTCATCGTGCGCCTGGTCCACGCCACCGCCGCAGGCCGCGCCTTCCCGTGGACCACGGCGACACTGAACGCCGCCGAGCGGCTGGCCTGCACGCGGCCCGACTTCGCCGGCGCCAGGGGCGTGCCGGATGACGCCGCGGTCGAGCCCCGGGCCTCCACGGCCATGGCCGACGAACTCGGCGTGCCCTCGATCGGCCGAGGGCCCGTCACGCCGCAGGACTGCGACGCCTTCGGGCGCCTGAGGCCCGACGCGGTGATGGCGCGCTTCTCGGACGGGGCGGCGCAACTGTTCGGCGGCGTGCCACGCGGCGGCAAGAGGCCCGGCCAGCCGCGCCTGGGCGGCGCCTTGCTGGAAATCCGCATCCTGCACCTGCAGAATCCGCGCGCGGGTCGGCACCTGTCGCTGCGCTCGGGCTTCAGCCGCCTGGAGCCGCGTTTCAGCCACATCACCCACTGGCTGCTCGACGCCATCACTGGTGAGCCAGTGGCCAGCGCGCGGGGCATCGCCGCCGCCCTGGACCTGGACGCACGCAAGGTGGCGGAACGCTCGCCCGAGACCCTGACGGAGCTTCAGTCCAAGGTGATCGAAGGCTTCGGCTTCTAGGTCGCCGCGTCCAGGATGGCGTCACGGACCAGGTCCGGCCGTTCCATCGGGAAGAAGTGCCCGCCTGCCACCGTCTGCGCCTGCACATGCGGATAGCGCCGCCGCGCGCCCTCGCGCAGGTGGCATGTCGAATTGTGGTCGCCGCGTAGCACGATGACCGGCTTGTCGATGCGCCCCAACGCCCGCCAGGGGTCATTGGCCTGGGCGGCGAAATTGGAAGCTTCCCACTCCGGCGTGCAGTTGAGTTCGACGCGCCCGTCCGGCCGCTCGTCGAAGCCGCCGGCGACGTAGTCGGCGAGCGTGGTCTCGGGCCAGCTCGCGAAGGCGCCCCGGCCGCGATAGGCCTGGAAGGCGGCGGAGCGGCTTTCGAAGATCGAGCGACGGCGCAACGCGCCCTTCACCAGCGGAATGCGCGCCTTGGCCAAGGCCTGGGCGCCGGGCAGGTTGAAAAGTCCTACCCAAGGCCTGGGCCAGATCACGGGATCGAACAGGGCGAGGTTCGACACCCGCGCCGGGTCCTTCGCCGCCGCCAGCAAGGCCACCGTGCCGCCCATCGAGTGCCCCGCCAGGGTCACGGGCGGACCGCCCAGCGCCGCCAGCAGGCCGCGCACGTCATCACGGAAGTCACGCCAGGAGCGGCGGTCCTTCGGCTCGGCCTTCAGTCGCGTGGAGCCATGCCCCCTTAGATCGGGCGCGATCACGCGCAGGCTGGCGGAAAGCGGCGCGATCAGGCTGCGATAGGTCAGGCCGTTGAAGCCATTGGCGTGCAGGAACACCACATCGACCGGGCGCTGGGGGTCGCCGAAATCCAGCACCGACATCTCGCCGTCGCCCCATGGGCTTCGGATCGGGATCATCCGCCGGCGCGGCTCCTGGAATCGAGCGGCGTCCATACGCTTCGGCGCTCCTGCTGATCCCTATAGCTAGGCGCCCGAAAGCGCGCTTTCCAGATGGAGTCTGGGACCTATCAGGCGACTTCGGCCAGTTCGAGGCCGGCGCCGTCGGTCTTGGCCCCGTCGAGGTCGACGTCGATCAGGCGCGCACGGTTCAGGTCGGCGCCTCGAAGGTCCGCGTGGGCCAGGATTGCCTGAGACAGGTCGGCGCGCACGAAGCGACCTTCGCCGATAACCAGGGGACCGAGTTTGGCGCCGCGCAGGTCGGCCCGCTGCAGCTGGACGCCCAGCATGCGCGCTCCGCGCAGGTCGGCGTTGCGCAGATCCACGCCGCGCAGGTCGGCGCCGGTGAGGTCGGAGCCCTGGAGCTGGGCGCCGGCCAGGTTCATGCCGAAGAACACGCCGCGGGGCGCATGCAACGCCGTCAGCCGGCGCTTGGCCATATTGCGCACCGGGCGAAAATCCACGTCGGGCACGCGCGCGGCCTTGCCCTGGATGCCGCCGGTGTCGCACCACGCCTCGTGCGCATCCAGCACCTCCTGCAGGGGCACGTCGTCGATGTAGACACTGGTGGGCGGCGCGCGCAGCAGATCGGAGAGGTCGGCCTTGTCGACCACCGCGCGTTCGATATTGGCGCCGGCCACCACCGCGCCCTTCAGCGAGGCTCCGGAGAGATCGGCGGCGGAAAGGTCAGCGCCGGAAAGATCGGCCCCGCCGAGATTGGCGTTCTTCAGCCGGGCGCCTTGCAGCACCGCATTAGTCAGGGTGGCGTCCCGGAAGTCCGCCGCCAGGGCGAAGGTGCCGCTCATCTGGGCGCCTTGCAGGTTGGCGCCGCGCAACACCGCGTAGTCGAGTTCGCCCGGGCGTTTCTGGTGGCTCAGCAGCCGGAAACCGTTCTTCGCGTCCTGCAAGGCGATCAGGCCTTCACGCAGATCGCAGCCGACCAGCTCCGCGCCGGAAAGATTGGCGCCGCGCAGGCAAGCGCCGCGCAGGTCGGCGCGCTTCAGCGAAGCGAAGCGCAGATCGGCCTCGCGCATGTCGGCGCCGAACAGGATGGTCCGGTTCAGGCGGGCGTTCTTCAGCAGGGCCGAGTTCAATCGCGCCCCGGTCAGGTCGGCGTCGGACAGGTCGACGCCTTCCAGGCTGCAGTTGGCCAGATCGCAATAGGTGAGGTTGGCCCGCCGCCCCCCGGGCATGCCCGACAGATAGCGGGCGTGCTGGTCGATGACCGCGCGCAGCGCGGTCTGATCCAGGGCTTTGATAAGGGCGGGGCTGCTCATGACGTTGAGCCAATTTGACGCAAAGCGCTTAAGGAAGGGTTGGAGAGCCGCGTTTTCGGAGCGATCGATGTTCTACCTGGTTCTGAAGGCCCTGATTTCCGGCGTCATCGTCGCCGCGGTCTCCGAGGTGGCCAAGCGTTGGCCAGGCCTGGGCGGGCTGATCGCCTCGCTGCCCCTGGTGTCGGTGCTTGGCATGATGTGGCTGTGGCGCGACACCCATGACCCGCAGCGCATGGCCGCGCACGCCACCGGCACCTTCTGGTTCGTGTTGCCGTCCCTGCCGATGTTCCTGCTGATACCGGCCCTGCTGAAGCGCGGCGTCGCGTTCTGGCCGGCGCTGGCGGCGGGCTGTGTGCTGACAATCGGCCTCTATCTGGCGACCACCTGGATCGGCCCACGGTTCGGATTGAAGCTGTAGAAGCGACCCGTTTCGCCCCTGCAACGCGCGTTTCGTTGCCGCGCACGCTCGGTTCGGCTAGAAGCGCCGCTCACCTTTTTTTCGCTCGAGACCAAAGACTGATGGAACAGGACCAGATCGAAGCCGGCGCCACCCTTTCCGGGAACGTGCTGTTCTACCAGAGCCCCGAGCCGCTCAGCGTCCAGACGCACGGCAAGCTGGGCGTCAACCGCACCGACAAGCCCTACCGTTTCGTGGCCCAGACCAATCTGGTGCCGCTGACCGTGGCGGAATTCATCACCGCCAGCCTGTCCTACCCGATCATCTTCCTGGGCGAGGCCAAGGTGCCTCTGGCGGCCATGGGCCTGCGCCAGGACGAGAATCTGTTCGTCAACGAGAACGGCGACTTCCGCGTCGACGCCTATATCCCGAGCTTCGTACGCCGCTATCCCTTCGTCTTCGCCAACGACGAGCAGAGCCAGCGCCTGGTGCTGTGCGTGGACCGCTCCGCGCCCTTCATTTCCGAGAACGCCGACGTGCCGTTCTTCGAGGACGAGAAGCCCTCGGCCTACACCGAGACCGCCATGCAGTTCTGTTCGGACTTCGAGACCGAGCGTCGCCGCACCGAGCAGTTCGTGGAACTGCTCAAGGACCTGGACCTGTTCGAGGTGCGCGAGGCGACCTATCGTCCGCAGAACCCGGACGGCAGCCCGGCCGAGCCGGTCAAGCTGGCGGACTATTTCGCCGTTTCGAACGAAAAGCTGAACGCCCTGTCGCCCGAAAAGCTCGCCGAGCTGCGCGACAACGGCGCCCTGCCGCAGATCTACGCCCACCTGATCTCGCTGATCGCCTGGGACAAGCTGGTGGCCATGGCGCTGGAAAAGGCCGCCAAGGAACAGCCCGCCGCCGCCAACGCCTGAGGCTCGGCGACATCGGAACAGGATTTGGGCGTGGGGCTTCGGCTTCCGCGCCCTTTTCGTACCTAGCGCCCGACCACCGAGCGGGTCAGGCAGGAGAACACCAGCCGCCCGGCCTCGTCGAGCAGGTCGTGTTGGGCGATGATCACGCCCTTGTTCTCACCCACCGGATCCTTGCCCATCACCGTCATGCGCCCGCGCAGCAGCTCGCCCGCCGGCGGGTTCCGGGCCCAGCGCAGGGCGTCCACGGCCAGGCGCTTGTGGTGGCCCCAGCCCTTGGAGGTGTCGGCCTCAAGGCGGGACCAGATCGCATAGACCATGGGGTCGGGCGCCCCGTTCATCGCGTCCCAGTCCGGGGCGAACAGGCCACAGAAGCTCTCGATCGCCCGCCGGTCCAGGGCGATGGCCCCCAGCGACATGACCTGGCCGATCTCGATCTCGTCGAAGCGCATCGATCCGTTCCCTGACGGCGTGTGGGAAGCGGGACTTAAGGCCTGCCTTCGGCCCAGCGCAAGGCTTTCTCCGAACGCCGATCTCGCCCATAAAGCGGCGTCGCAAGCGCCGCCGGAGTTCAGGGTGATTGTTCGTCTGTTCCTAGCCCTGCTGGCGCTCCTGGCGATCGCTGCGCCGGCCAATGCCCAGATGCTTGGCGCGCCGCACGTGCGCTTCGAACTGGCGCCGCAGAGCGCCTCCGCCCAGCCGGGCGGCGTCATCAATGTCGCCGTGCATCAGACCATCGAGAAGGGCTGGCACACCTACTGGAAGAACTCCGGCGACGCAGGGCAAGCGACCCAGGTCAAATGGACCCTACCCACGGGCTGGAGCGCGGGCGACATCGTGTGGCCGGCGCCCAAGCGCCTGCGCGAAGCCACCCTGATGACCTACGGCTATGAGGACCAGGTCTGGCTGACAGTGCCGATCAAGGTTCCGGCCTCGGCCAAGCCCGGGACTGTTCCGCTGGCCGCCCACGTCGATGTGCTGGTCTGCAAGGACATCTGTGTGCCGGAGAGCGCGGATGTGAAGGTCGACCTGACCGTCGCGAGCGGCGCCCCGCTGCCCGATCCCCGCTTCGGTGAGGCTGTGACCAAGGCCATGGCCGCCGCGCCCAAACCGGCCCCGATCCAGGCCAGCGCGGCCCTGCAGGGCGGCGCGCTGAAGCTCTGGGCGGTCGGCGGAGCGCTGAAGGGCGCGGACGCGACCGGCGCCTACTTCTATCCGGACGCAAGCGGCGTCATCGACCATCCCGCGCGCCAGGCGGTGGAACACGGCCCCGAAGGCCTGACCCTGACGCTGAAACCCGCTCCGGCGCTCGCCAAGGCGGGCCTGACCGGCCCGGTTTCGGGCCTACTGGAGACTCGCGCGGGCGTTTACCAGATCACCGCCCAACCAGGCGCGGCCCTGCCCGGCGCCACCGGCCTCGGAGCCGTTCCGGCAGCGGACGAGGCGCCCTCGGCCAAGGCCAAAGGCGACATCGGCGGCCTGGCGGTCGCCGTGCTGTTCGCCCTGATCGGCGGCGTGATCCTGAACCTGATGCCCTGTGTGTTCCCGGTGCTGTCGATGAAGGCCGCAGCCCTGGCGCGGCAGGCCCACGCCCCAGCCGAGGCGCGCCGCGACGGTTTCGCCTTCGCCGCAGGCGCCCTGACCACCTTCCTCGCCCTGGCGCTGATCCTGATCGTCTCCAAGGCCGCCGGACACGCGGTGGGCTGGGGCTTCCAGCTGCAGTCGCCGGACGTGACCGCCTTCCTGACCCTGCTGGTGCTGGCCATCGCCCTGAACCTATCCGGCGTGTTCGAGGCCGGACTGTCGCTGCAGGGCGTGGGCTCGGAGCTCCAGACCAAGCCCGGGGTGCTCGGCCCGTTCTTCACCGGCGTGCTGGCCGTGGTGGTCGGCGCGCCTTGCACCGCGCCCTTCATGGCGTCTGCGCTCGGCTACGCCCTGACCGCCGGGCCGCTGGAAATCCTGCTGGTGTTCCTGGCTTTGGGCATCGGTCTGGCGCTGCCCTTCGTGGCGCTGAGCCTGTCGCCCGGACTGCTGCGCCGCTTCCCCAAGCCGGGCCCCTGGATGGAGACCCTGCGCCACGTCCTGGCCTTTCCGATGTACGCCACCGCCGCCTTCATGGCCTGGGTGTTCGCCCAGCAGGCCGGCGACCTGGCCCTGGGCTGGCTGATGGCGGCGACGGTGGGCCTGGGCCTCTGCGCCTATCTGCTGGGCCGCGCCCAGCGTGAGCATGCCCACGGTCGCCAGGCCCTGGTGAGCCTGGGCGTGGCCGCCGTCTCGCTGATGCTGGTGGGCTTCCTGGCGATCTCGGCGACCATCGCCGCAGCCCCGTCGACCGACAAAGCCGCGGCCTCAGCCACCGACCTGCCGAGCGAGCCCTTCACGCCCGAGCGCCTCGCCGCGGCCCGCGAGGAGGGCCGGCCCGTGTTCGTGAACTTCACCGCCGCCTGGTGCGTGACCTGCAAGGTCAACGAGCGGCTGGCCTTCTCCGACCCGGCCGTCGCTAAGGCCTTCGCCCGCACGCGGACGCTCTATCTGGTGGGCGACTGGACCCGGCGCGACGACGTCATAGCCAAGGCCCTGGCCGAGCAGGGCCGCACCGGCGTGCCGCTCTATCTTGTCTACACGCCGGGCGCGGACAGGCCACGAATCCTGCCCCAGGTGCTGACCGGCCGCATGATCGCAAAAGCGGTTGGAGAATAGGGCCTAAACCGGCGGCTTGGGCGGGGCCAGGATCACGCCGGCGTTGTCGTCCAGCACATAGGCCAGCTCGTCCAGCGCCAGGTCCTGCTCGGGCCCGGTCTTGGCGTCCTCGACCGCGGCGATCTTTTTGGGCAGATCCTGGGAGATGCCCTTGAGGATGCACTTCAGGTCGCCATCGCCGCCCTTGCGCGCGGCGAGGTCCAGGTGGCCCTGCATGTCCATGGCCGAGAGCTTCATCGCTTCGCTCTTGAGCTTGGCGAAGCCCGGCAGCACCACCGCCGACGGCGCGCTCTTCAGGCCCGGCAGGGCCCGCATCGCCTTGGCGTCGGCCTCCAGGCGCTGGGCGCTGGAAACGATCTGCGCGTAGAGCGGCTCCTGCGACAGGGCCGAGACCGGCTGGACCGGGCGCGCGGCGGGACCGGCGCCATAGAGGTCGGCCAAGGCCAGCGAGGCTGCGAGCGCCATTCCGCACATGGGGTGTCCTCCGGACAGAACTTCCCCGATGGTTAACCGCGACCCGTAAACGAGACGTGACCTGCCGCCTCGAGCGAGCTAACCCAACGGCGATGACACCTTCCGAAGCCTGGACCGCCCTGGACGCCGCCGCCGAGGCCGCATCCGAGACCCGCATCGCCGAGCTGTTCACGCTGGAGCCCGAACGGCTGCAGCGCCTGACCGTCGCCGCGCCGGGCCTGACGCTGGATCTGTCGAAGCAGTCCTGGACCCTCGCGGGCCTGGACGCCACCCTGGACCTGGCCCGCGCCAGTGACGTCGAGGGCGCTCGCGCGGCGCTCTACGGCGGCCGGCCGGTCAATACCTCGGAAGGCCGGGCGGTGCTGCACATGGCGCTCCGCGCGCCCCCTGAAGACGGCTTCGAAGCGCAAGGCCGGCCGGTGATGGGCGAGGTCGAGGCGGTGCGCCAGGCCATGCGCCGTTTCGCGGGTGAGGTGCGCTCCGGCGCGGCGCGCGGCGCCACGGGCAAGCCGTTCCGCGCGGTCCTGCATATCGGCATCGGCGGCTCCGACCTCGGCCCACGCCTGCTATGGGACAGCCTCAAGCCACTGAAACCCGAGATCGACCTGCGCTTCGTCGCCAATGTTGACGGGTCCGAATTCGCCCTGGCCACCGCCGACCTCGATCCGGCGGAAACCCTGGTCGTGATCGTATCCAAGACCTTCAGCACGCAGGAGACGCTCGCCAACGCTGAGGCGGCGCGGGCGTGGCTGAGCGACACCCTGGGCGCGGAAGGCGCCAGGGCTCACCTGGCTGCGGTCTCGAGCGCGCTCGACAAAACCTCGGCTTTCGGGATCGCCTCGGATCGGGTGTTCGGCTTCTGGGACTGGGTCGGCGGGCGCTATTCACTGTGGTCGGCGGTCAGCCTGTCGGTGGCCATCGCCCTGGGCTGGGAGGCCTTCGCCGCTCTGCACGCCGGCGCGCGAACCATGGACGCGCACTTCCGCGACACGCCGCTGGAGCGCAACGCGCCGGTATTGCTGGCCCTGGCCCAGATCTTCAACCGCGACGGCCTGGACCGCCGGGCTCGCTCGGTCGTGCCCTACGCCCACCGCCTGCGCCGCCTGCCCGCCTTCCTGCAGCAGCTGGAGATGGAATCGAACGGCAAGCGCGTCGGCGTCGACGGGAGGCCGGTCGGGCGCGCCACGGCGCCGGTGGTGTTCGGCGACGAAGGCGCCAACGTCCAGCACGCCTATTTCCAGCAGATGCACCAGGGCCCCGACGTGGTCCCGCTGGAGTTCGTCGCCGTGCGAGAGCCCATGGACGGCCCGGCCGACATGCACCGCAAGCTGCTCGCCAACGCCATCGCCCAGGCCGAGGCCCTGATGGTCGGCCGCTCGGAGGCGGAGGTGCGCGACGAGCTCGCCGCCAAGGGCATGGCTCCGGCCGAGATCGACATCCTGGCCCCGCAAAAGACCTTTCCCGGCGATCGCCCCTCGACCACCATCCTGCTCGACCGGCTGGACGCACAGACGCTCGGCGCCCTGATCGCGCTCTATGAGCACAAGACCTTCGTGGAAGGCGTCATCTGGGGCATCAACAGCTTCGACCAGTGGGGCGTGGAGCTGGGCAAGACGCTGGCGGGGCGAGTCCTCGTCGAACTGGAGGGCGGCCCCGCGGGTGATCACGATCCTTCGACAGCGACCATGATCGGACGGCTGAAAGGCTGAGCCACCGGCTGCGCCAGGGGTGGCGTCGGCAGCAACGGCGGCGCGACGAGCTGCAGGCGTGCTAAGCTTGGCCGTTCTTCGCCACACACCGTGGAGCCTACGCCATGCCATCCATCGCTCGCCTGTTGCCCGCCCTCGCCCTGCTCGCCGCCGCCTCTCCCGCCCTCGCGACGCCGGCCGA
This sequence comes from Pseudomonadota bacterium, assembly GCA_018241995.1. Lineage (GTDB taxonomy): Bacteria > Pseudomonadota > Alphaproteobacteria > Caulobacterales > Caulobacteraceae > JAFECT01. The sequence continues at coordinate 91,347 of JAFECT010000003.1, read as the reverse complement.
TGACATGCGCGCCGTGGCCGATCAGGACACGCGCTATCAGGCCGCAGTGAAGGCCAACGACTCGGCGACCATGGCCGATATCCTGCTCGACAGCTTCGTCCTGGTGACCGGCTCGGGCGCCGTCTACGACAAGGCCGCCCTGGTGAAGAGCGCGCGCGACCGCGACATCGTCTGGATCCACCAGGAGGAGCAGCCCGGCTCCCAGACCGTGCGCCTCTACGGCGACACCGCCGTGGTCACCGCCAAGCTGCACCTGGCCTGGGACAAGGACGGCAAGTCCAACGACAAGTGGCTGTGGTTCAGCGACACCTATGTGCGCACGCCTAAGGGCTGGCGCTACGCTTTCGGGCAGTCTTCCCTGGCTTTGCCGCCGCAGTAAGGGCCTCGATCTCGACCCAGACCGCGGCGTGGTCGCTGGCCTTCTCCCGGCCACGGAAGGCGCGGTCGACGCCGGCGTCGAGCAGCTTGACCGACGGGCTGAGCAGCAGGTGGTCGATGCGCAAGCCCGCGTCGCGCTCGTAGGCGTTCCGCAGGTACTTCCAGAAGGTGTAGACGCGCTGCCCTGGGAAGCGCGTCCTCAGGGCGTCGGTCCAGCCTTGGGCGAGCAGACGGGCGTAGGCCTCGCGCACCTTGGGATGGAACAGGGCGTCCTCGGTCCAGCGCTCCGGCGCGTAGACGTCGAGTTCGGTCGGCATGATGTTGTAGTCGCCGGCCAGCACTACCGGATGGCCGGTCGCCAGCAGGTCCGCGGCATGGGCCTCGAAGCGGCGATACCAGGCCAGCTTGAACTCGAATTTCGGCCCCGGTTGGGGGTTGCCGTTGGGCGCATAGAGCGAGGCGACAAGCACCCCGCCGACCGCCGCCTCGATATAGCGGCTCTGCAGGTCTTCGGGATCGCCGGGCAGGCCACGGCGGACCTCCAGAGGCTCGCATCGGCGCGCCAGGATCGCCACACCGTTCCAGGCCTTCTGGCCGTGCCAGACCGCGCCGTAGCCGGCCTTCCCGATGGCCTCGGCTGGGAACCGCTCGTCGGGCGCCTTCAGCTCTTGCAGGCAGACCGCGTCCGGCCGGGTCTCCTCAAGCCAGTCGAGCAGGTTGGGCAGCCGGCCGTTGACGCCGTTGACGTTGTAGGTGGCGATCCTCAATGGTCGCCGCGGTCGCCGTCGCCTTTTTTGACCTTGGTCTTGGCGTCCTTGCGGGCGTCGGCGGATAGCGACTTCGACAGATCCACCACCTTGTTGAACTCGCCCTTCTCGTTGCGACGGACGTAACGCTTGTCGTTTCCGGTATCGATCAGTTCTCTGGGCATCTCGCGCTCCTTGGATTCCCTGAGGTTCCAGAACGATCCTGAGTCCACGACGTTCCGTGGCCGCACGGTTGCCCCGCCCGGCTCGATCCGGTAACCGGGCGCGATGTCCGACACCGAATTCCGCCCCGAAGCGCGCTCGCCGCGCGGCTTCCAGGACCGCCGCGCGCGGGACCTCAACGCCGAGCGCCGTATCCTGGACGCCGTTTCCAAGGTCTATGAGCGCTGGGGCTTCGAGCCGCTGGACACCCCTGCCTTCGAGTTCGCCGACGCGCTGGGCAAGTTCCTGCCCGACAGCGACCGCCCGAACGAAGGCGTCTTCGCCCTGCAGGACGACGACGAGCAGTGGATGGCGCTGCGCTACGACCTGACCGCGCCGCTCGCGCGCTTCGCCGCTCAGAACTGGGAGACCCTGCCCAAGCCGTTTCGCCGCTACGCTTTCGGCACGGTGTGGAGGAACGAGAAGCCCGGCCCGGGTCGGTTCCGCGAGTTCATCCAGTGCGACGCCGACACGGTCGGCTCCGACCGTCCCGAGGCCGATGCCGAGATCGTGGCCATGGCCGTGCAGGGCCTGGAGGCCGCGGGCATCCCCGAGGGCGGCGCCGTTCTGAAGATGAACAACCGCAAGCTGGTCAACGGCGTGCTGGCCTCGGCCGGCGTCACCGACGCGGGCCAGACGCTGACGGTGCTGCGCGCCATCGACAAGTTCGACAAGTTCGGCGCCGAGGGCGTGACCCTGCTGCTGGGCAAGGGGCGGCTCGACGAATCCGGCGACTTCACCAAGGGTGCCGAACTGGCGCCTGCCGCCATCGACACGGTGATGCGCTACGTCACCGCCCCCGGCCAGACCACGCGCGGCGCCTTCCTCGATTGGCTGTCGGACAGTTTCTCTGGCTCGGCCGAAACGACCGAAGCCCTGGCCGAACTGGCGCGCATCGACGCGGCGCTGAAGGGCATGGGCGTCAGCGAAGAGCAGGCGCGGTTCGATCCGGCGGTGGTGCGCGGGCTTGAGTACTACACCGGCCCCGTCTACGAGGCCGAGATCGTGCACAATGGCCTGGACGGCAAGCCGCTGCGCCTCGGATCGGTCGGCGGCGGGGGGCGCTACGACGATCTGGTGGCGCGCTTCACCGGCGAACGCACGCCCGCGACCGGCTTCTCTTTCGGCGTCAGCCGCCTGGTGGTGGCGCTGCAGCAGCTGGCCTGGGCGTCGGACGGCAGCAAGGGCGCCGAATCGCGGGGCCCGGTCGTCGTCATCGCCTTCGACGAGGCGGCCATGGGCGAATATTTCGCCGTCGCCCGTCAGCTTCGCGACGCCGGAATCGCAGCCGAGGTCTATCTCGGCCGCTCGGGCATGAAGGCTCAGATGAAATACGCCGACCGGCGCCTCTCGCCGGCCGCGGTGATCATCGGCGGCGACGAGCTGGCCGCCGGGACCGTGACCATCAAGGACCTGGACCTCGGCCGCGAGATGGCGTCGAAGCTCAAGGACCACGACGCCTGGAAGTCCGAACGCCCGGGCCAGGTCACGGTGCCCAGGGCTGAGATGGTCGATGTGGTGCGCCGGATCATCGAAGGCGCCTGACACGGCGAGGTGCGGCGAGACGCGCCTTTCTGAACATTGATCAGTTTGGGATTCCGTCGGTCTGTGTGGCGCCTATGCAATTGACTCAGGCGACACTTTCACGTCACATTTCCGACTGTGAGACGTGAGCGCGTAGCCGCACGCATCTCCGGCGTTTCGGGGAGGAGACGCCCGCTCGACAAGAGCAAGAAGCCCGTCGCGGTCACCCGCGGCGGGTTTTCTTTTGACCGCATGCCGGCGCCAACGAAAAGGGCCGGAGCGTCGCCGCCCCGGCCCGTTCGCGATCAGGCTTTCGCCCGCATCACCACATGCGAACCCGGTCCTTCGGGTCGATGTAGTACTTGTCGCCGGGCTTGACGTCGAAGGCGTCGTACCAGGCCTGCTCGTTGCGCTCCGGCCCGATGGCGCGGAAGGGCGACGGCGAGTGCGGGTTCGTCGTGACCAGGTTCTTGTAATAGTCGTCGCGCGCCTTCTCGCGCCACACCTGGGCCCAGCCGAGGTAGACGCGCTGGTCGCCGGTGAAGCCGTCGATGACCGGCGCGGGCTGGCCCTTCAGCGAGGCGTGATAGGCCTCCACCGCCAGCGTCGAGCCGTTCAGGTCGCCGATGTTCTCGCCCATGGTGAGCGCGCCCTGCACATGGACGCCGGGCAGGATCTCGAAGGCGTCGTACTGCTTGCCCAGGCGGTCGGCCTGGACCTGGAACTTCGACGCGTCCTCGGGCGTCCACCAGTCGGTCAGGACGCCGTTGCCGTCGGACTTGCGGCCCTGGTCGTCGAAGCCGTGGCCCATTTCGTGGCCGATCACCCCGCCGATGGCGCCGTAGTTGACGGCCGCGTCAGCGTTCGGATCGAAGAACGGCGGCTGCAGGATCGCCGCCGGGAACACGATCTCGTTCAGGCTCGGGTTGTAGTAGGCGTTCACCGTCTGAGGGGTCATGCCCCATTCGGCGCGATCCACCGGCTTGTTGAGCTTGGCCAGCAGGTAGTTCCACTGGAAGCGGCCGACGTGCTGGGCGTTGCCGTAGAGGTCCGAGGCGTCGACCTGCAGGCCGGAGTAGTCACGCCATTTGTCGGGATAACCCACCTTGACCATGAACTTGTCGAGCTTCTCCAGCGCCTTGGTCTTGGTCTGGGGGCCCATCCACTCCAGATGCTCGATGCGGATGCGCATGGCGGTGCGCAGGTCCGCGATCAGCTGGATCATCTTTGCCTTGGATTCAGGCGGGAAGTATTCCGCCACATAGGCCCGGCCGATGGCCTCGCCCATGGCGGCCTCGGTGAAGCTCCCGGCGCGCTTCCAGCGGGGACGCTGGGCGGGCGTGCCCTGCAGGGTCTTGCCGTGGAAGTTGAAGGCCGCGTCGGCGAAGCGTTTCGACAGCAGACCCGCCGCGCCGTCCGTGCCGTGGAACGCCTGCCAGGCCTGCAGGGTCGAGATCGGCGTCGCCGCGTAGATCTTGGCCATCTTCGGGAAAGCGGTCTTCTCGGCCACGATCACGCGCGTGACCTTGCCGGCGCCAGCCGCCTGCATGAAGGGTCGCCATTCGAAGCCCGGCGCGGCCTTCTCCAGTTGGGCGATGGTCATGGGGTTGTAGGTCTTGTCCGCGTCGCGATCCTCGACCTGGCTCCACTGCACCTCGGCCAGCTTGGTCTCGAAGGCGACGATCTTGTCGGCTTCGGCGTCGGCGTTCTCCCAGCCGATCTGGCGCAGGGTCGAGGCGACGTAGGCCTTGTAGGCCGCCAGCTTCTCCTTGAAGGCGTCCTTCAGATAGTAGTCGCGGTCCGGCAGACCCAGGCCGCCCTGGCCCAGGTAGAATACGTTCTTGCTGGGGTCCTTGGCGTCGGCGGTGACGAAGGCGCCGAACAGGCTGGTTCCGAAGCCGCCGAACGAGCGGCCCATGGAGCGGGCCACTTCGGTGCGGGTCTTCATCGCGCGCACCGCAGCCAGGTCCTTGGCCAGCGGCTGGGCGTCCAGCTTCTCGATGCGGGCCTCGTCCATATAGCTGGCGTAGAGCGCGCCGATCTTGCCTTCGTCCGAGCCCGGCTTCAGGTCCGTGCGGGTCTTCATGCCCTCGATCAGGGCGTGGACGCGGTTGTCGGACAGCTCGCGCAGCTGATCGAACGAGCCGTAGCGGGCGCGGTCGGACGGCAGCGCCATGGCGTCGATGCTCTTGCCGACGGCGAAACGGTAGAAGTTGTCGCCGGGCTTCACCGAGCGGTCCATGCCGGACACGTCGAAGCCCCAGGTCCCGAAGCGGTGCGCCTCGGTCGAGCCGCCCTGGGCCGAGCCCGAGGATTGGGCGTCGGCGGCGATGCCGAAGATCGAGATCTGCTGACAATAGCGGTCCAGGCAGGTTTCCTGATCGGCCGCAGCTGCAGCGCCGGCCGACAGCGCGAGGGCCGCGGCGCCGGCCATGAAGGCGAGCTTGAGTTTCATAGGGTCGTTGCTTCCCGAATTCACGGCCGCGAAGGACGCGCCGTCTCAGATATCAATCGTCCACCCCAAGGCGGACAGCAAAAAGGGCGCGGATCGCTCCGCGCCCCTTCAAGGTCATCACCAGATCTTCACCCGGTCTTCCGGCTTCAGATAGAGCTTGTCGCCTTCCTTCACGCCCCAGGCGGCATACCAGGCGTCGACGTTGCGCAGCGGGCCGTCGACGCGGAAGCGCGCCGGCGAGTGCACGTCCGAGGTCGCCTGCTGCATCAAGGCGTCCGGGCGGGCCTTCTGACGCCACACCTGGGCCCAGCCCAGCATCACGCGCTGGTCGCCGGTGAAGCCGTCGACGACCGGCGCGGGCTGGCCCTTCAGCCAGGCGTGATAGGCGTCCAGCCCGATCAGCACCCCGCCGAGGTCGGCAATGTTTTCGCCCATGGTCTGGGCGCCCTTCACGTGCACGCCCGGCGCGACCTCATAGGTGTCGTACTGGGCGCCGTACTTCTTGGCCTGGGCGTCGAACTTGGCCGCGTCTTCCGCCGTCCACCAGTCCTTCAGCACGCCGTCACCGTCGGACTTGCGGCCCTGGTCGTCGAAGCCGTGGGTCATCTCGTGGCCGATCACCCCGCCGATGCCGCCGAAGTTGATCGCCATGTCGGCCTTCGGGTTGAAGAACGGCGCCTGCAGGATAGCGGCGGGGAACACGATCTCGTTCTGGACCGGGTTGTAGTAGGCGTTGACCGTCTGCGGGGTCATGCCCCACTCCTCGCGGTCGACCACCTTGTCCAGCTTGTCGTGGTTGTACTGCCACTCGAAGCGGTTGGCGCGGCGCACGTTGCCGAGCAGGTCGGTCGGGTCGACCTGAAGCGCGGAGTAATCACGCCACTTGGTCGGGTAGCCGATCTTCACCCCGAACTTGTCGAGCTTGTAGAGCGCCTTGGCCTTGGTCTCCGGGCTCATCCAGGTGAGGTTTTCGATGCGGTGACGCAGGGCCACGCGCAGCTGCTTCACCAGATCGTCCATCTTGGCCTTGGAGTCGGCCGGGAAGTACTGGGCCACGTACTGCTTGCCCACGACCTCGCCCAGCGAGCCGTCGACCAGGCTGACGCCGCGCTTCCAGCGGGGACGGTTCTCCTTGGCGCCCGACAGGGTCGTGCCGCGGAAGGCGAACTGGGCGTCGACGAAGCGCTTCGACAGATAGGGCGCGGCTTCGTCGGCCACGCGGAACGCTTCCCAGGCCTGCAGGGTCTCCACCGGCGTGTCGGCGAAGATCTTGGCGATCTTCGGATAGGCGGTGTTGGTGGTCAGCACCACGCGGTCGGCCTTGCCGAAGCCGGCGGCGTCAAAATAGACCCCCCAGTCGAAGCCCGGCGCATAGGCCGGCAGCTCCGACGGCTTCATCGGGTTGTAGGTCTTGTCGCGGTCACGGCGCTCGGCGCGGGTCCAGGAGGCCTCGGCGATCTTGGTCTCCATCGCCAGGATCTCGTCGGCGTGCTTCTCCGGCTCGGCCCAGCCGATCATACCCAGCATCTGGGCGACGTAGGCGCGATAGGCGGCCTTCTTCGGGGCGAAGGGGGCGGCCAGATAGTAGTCGCGGTCGGGCAGGCTCATGCCGCCCGTGCCGGAGATCAGGCGATAGTGGTTCGGATCCTTCTGGTCGGGCGTCACGCCCACGCCGAAGAAGGAGCCGCCGAAGCCGCCGTTGGCCCGGCCCATCAGGCGGGCGATGTCGGTGTGGTTCTTGGCGGCGCGGATCGCGTCCAGCTCAGGCTTGATCGGGGCCGCGTCGAGCTTCTCGATGCGGGCCTCGTCCATGAAGGAGTTGTAAAGCGCGCCGATCTTGCCGTCGTTGGTGGTGACCGGCGCGTGCTTGGCGCCGGCGGCCTCGATCAGGCTGCGCAGCTGCACTTGGGTCATGTCGTTGACCATCGAGCCCACGCCATAGGACGACTTGTCGGCCGGGATTTCGGTGCGGGCGTACCAGCCGCCGTTGGCGAAATCGAAGAAGCTGTCGCCGGGCTTGTTGGCCTTCTCCATGCCCGAGGCGTCAAAGCCCCAGCGGCCGTAGTCGGCCGGCGCGCCCTCCGCCGGCGCGGCGCTCATGTCGAACAGCGGCTCCCAGCCGGCGAGCTTGTCGACGGGTTCAGCGCCGGCGGCGCCGGCGGAAAGGGCCAGGGCGGCGGCGCCGGCCAGGCAAAGGGTCTTCAGGTTCACGGGTCTCTCCCACACGCGAAAAGAAAAAGGCGCGCCGCTGGAAGCGACGCGCCGGGCTTGATTGATCACCAGATCCGGACGCGGTCTTCCGGCTTCAGATAGAGCTTGTCGCCCTCTTTGACGCCCCACGCGTCGTACCATGCGTCAACGTTGCGCATCGGGCCGTCGATGCGGAAGCGGGCCGGCGAGTGCACGTCGCGCACCGCCAGGTCCTTCGCAGCGTCCAGGGTCGCCTTCTCGCGCCACACCTGGGCCCAGCCCAGGAACACCCGCTGGTCGCCGGTGAAACCGTCGATCACCGGCGCCGGCTGGCCGTGCAGCGAGGCGTGGTAGGCGTCGAGCGCCACCAGGAGACCGCCGAGGTCGGCAATGTTCTCGCCCATGGTCTGGGCGCCCTTCACGTGCACGCCCGGCGCGACCTCATAGCTGTCGTACTGGGCGCCGAAGCGGGCGGCCTGCACCTTGAACTTCTCCGCGTCCTGGGGCTGCCACCAGTCGACGAGCGCGCCGTGGCCGTCGGACTTGCGGCCCTGGTCGTCGAAGCCGTGGGTCATCTCGTGGCCGATCACGCCCCCGATGGCGCCGTAGTTGACGGCCATGTCGGCGTTGGGATCGAAGAACGGCGGCTGCAGGATCGCGGCCGGGAAGGTGATGTCGTTGCTGGTCGAGGAGTACTGGGCGTTCACCGTCTGGGGCGTCATACCCCATTCGGAGTGGTCCACCGTCTTGCCCAGGCGGTTCTTGCGGTAGTTCCACTCGAACTCGCCGGCGCGGCGCGCATTGCCGACCGCGTCGGTCGGATCGAGCTTCAGCGCCGAGTAGTCGCGCCACTTGTCCGGATAGCCGATCTTGACGCCGAACCGGTCGAGCTTCGCCACGGCCTTGGCCTTGGTCTCGGGGCTCATCCAGGTCAGGTTCTCGATGCGGTGACGCAGGGCCACGCGCAGTTCCTTGACCAGGGCGTCCATCTTCACCTTGGACTCGGGCGGGAAGAACTTGGCCACGTATTCCTGGCCGACCGCCTCGCCCAGCATGCCGTTGACCGTGCCCACGCCGCGCTTCCAGCGGGGACGCTGCTCCTTCTGGCCCTGCAGCTCACGCGAGCGGAAGTCGAACTGGGCGTCGGCGAAGCGCTTAGACAGCAGGGGCGCGGTCTGGTCGACCACGTGGAAGGCCTCCCAGGCCTTCAGCGTATCCAGCGGGGTGTCGGCGTAGATCTGGGCGATCTTGGGGAAGGCGGTGTTGGTGGTCACCACCACGCGATCAGTCTTGCCCAGGCCCATGGCGTCATAGAAGGCCGCCCATTCGAAGCCGGGCGCCATCTTGGCCAGCTCTGCCGGGGCCATCGGATTGTAGGTCTTGTCGCGGTCGCGCGACTGGGCGCGCGTCCAGGAGGCCTCAGCCACCTTGGTCTCGAAGGCCACGATCTCGTCGGCGCGCTTCTCCGGCTCGGCCCAGCCGATCATGCCCAGCATCTTGGCGACATAGGCGCGATAGGCGGTCTTCTTCTCGGCGAAGGGCGCGGCCAGATAATAGTCGCGGTCCGGGAGGCCCAGGCCGGCGGTCGAGGTGTAGACGGCGTAGTGGTCCGGATCCTTGGCGTCGGCCTGGACCCCGGCGCGGAAGACGCTTGAGCCGCCGCGGAACTGGGCCTGGCCCATGAAGGCGGCCATCCCCGCCTTGGTCTTGATCGCGCGGATGCGAGCCAGATCGGGCTGTAGCGGAGCCGCGTCCAGCTTCTCGAGCCGAGCCTCGTCCATGTAGGCGGTCCAGGCCGCGGCGATCTTGCCCTGGTTGGTGTCGAGCTTCGGATGGGCCGCGACGTCGGCCTCGATCAGGGTGCGCACCTGGCCGGTGGTGCGGTCGCCCAGCTGGTCGAACGAGCCGAAGCGGGTGCGGTCGGCCGGCATCACCGCGGTGCGGAACCAGACGCCGTTGGCGAAGTCGTAGAAGCTGTCGCCGGGCTTGGCGGCCTTGTCCATGCCGGTCGCGTCAAAACCCCAGGCGCCCAGCTGCGGGGCGGCGAAGCTGGAGACGTCGCCGGACGCGTCGTCTTCCTGCGCCAACACGGCGGATGGCGCGCCGGCCTGGCCGGCCGAAGGCTCAGCCTGGGCGGCGGCCCCAGCGCATACAGTGAGAGCCGCGGCCATGGCCACGGTCGAGAAAAGCTTGAATTTCATAACGGTATCGCCCCCAGAGCCCAAACGCCCCCCACTTACACGCGCCACAATGCTCCCCCCGGCGCGCCGCCGTCCCTTAAAAAATTGTCATGCAGCGACTTTCCGGGCCGATCCGGCCGGGACTTGTGGTCGCACCGGCACGTTCGCGCCCCGCAAAGCTCGGCGGCGGGGAAAATCGTTTCGCGGGCCTTAGGGCTTCTTGCCGAGCTCGGCGGCGATGTCCTTCACCAGCCGGCCGACCTTGCGGTGGGCCGTGGTGATCTGCTCGCGGGTCACGCCCCAGCGCTTCATGAAATATTCGACCGCCTGGCGCTCGGACAGGTCCAGCCGGACCTTGTCGATGAAGCCGCGTTTGTCCTTCAGACCCGCCATCGCAGACCGCTCCCGCCCTGGCCCGATTAGATCGGGCGCACGCCTGCGCCGCAAGGCGCATCGGCCCTTGCATCGGCGCGCGCCAGCGGGCACGCAACCCCCATGGCCTCAGCGCACGACGTCAGCGAGTACAAGGACATCCTGGTCTTCCTGGCCACGGCCGGGGTGATCGCGCCCCTGTTCAACCGTTTCAAGGTCAGCCCGATCCTGGGCTTTCTGATCGCCGGCGTGGCGCTCGGGCCCCAAGGCCTGGGCCGGCTGAGCGGCGAGGCGCCGTGGCTCAGCTGGATCACCTTCGACAAGATCGAAGAGCTCGGCCCCATCGGCGAGCTGGGCGTGGTCTTCCTGCTGTTCATGATCGGCATCGAGCTGTCGTGGGAGCGGCTCAGGGCCATGCGCCGGATGGTGTTCGGGTTGGGGCTGAGCCAGGTGGTGGGCTGCGCGGCGCTCCTGGGCGGCCTGGCCTGGGCGTTCGGGCAGCCGCCGCTGGCGGCGGTGGTGCTGGGCGCGGCGCTTTCGCTGTCGTCCACCGCCCTGGTCATTCCGATCCTGGCCGAGCGCAAGAAACTGCATTCCAGCGTCGGCCGCACCGCGTTCGCCGTGCTGCTGGCGCAAGACCTGGCCGTGGCGCCCATCCTGGTGATGGTCAGCCTGCTGGCCGGCGCGAAGGGCGGCGGGGCCTGGTCCGGGGCCATGCTGATGCTGGTCCCCGCCGCCGTGGCCCTGATCGCCCTGGTCCTGGCGGGACGCTTCCTGCTGCGCCCCGTGTTCCACTCCGCCGCCCGCGCGAAGAGCCCGGAACTGTTCGTGGCCGCGAGCCTCCTGATCGTGCTGGGCGCCGCAACCGCCGCGGCGGCGGGCGGCCTGTCGATGGCGCTGGGCGCCTTCGTCGCCGGCCTGCTGCTCGCCGAGACCGAGTTCCGCCGCGAGGTCGAGGTGGTGATCGACCCGTTCAAGGGCCTGCTGCTCGGCATGTTCTTCGTCTCAGTGGGCGCAGGACTGGACCTGGAGCGGGTGTTGTCCGCGCCGCTGACCCTCGCTGCGGTGACCGGGTTGGTGCTGGCCCTGAAGGCGGGCGTGACCTTCGTGCTGGCGAGGGTGTTCCGCGTGCCCCGCCGCGCCTCGGTCGAGGCGGCCCTGGTGCTCGGGCCCGCCGGCGAATTCGCCTTCGTGGTCGCCGCCCAGGCCGCGGCCACCGGCCTGATCGGCAAGGACGCCGGCGAGATCGTGCTGGTGTCCACCACGCTCGGCCTGTTCCTGATCCCCGCCCTGGCCTGGGCGGGCGAGCGCCTGGCCAAGACCGTGCCGCCGTCCGAGGCGCCCGCGCCCCTGCCCGCTGCTGGTGTGGAGACCCCCGCAGGCGAGCGGGTGCTGGTCGTCGGCTACGGCCGCGTCGGCAAGCTGGTCGGCGAGATGCTGGCCTTCCACGACATCGAATTCGTCGCCATCGACTCCGACCCCAAGCTGGTCGAGACCGCGCGAGACGGCGGCCAGACGATCTATTTCGGCGACGCAGGGCGAGAGCCGTTCCTGAAGGCCTGCGGGATCGAGACTACCCGCGCGGTGGTGGTGACCATGGACGCCCCGGCCAAGGTGGATGAGGTCGTGCGCGCCTGCCGCACCCTGCGCCCCAATGTGACCCTGGTGGCCCGCGCGCGGGACGCCCGCCACGCCGCCAAGCTCTACAAGCTGGGCGTCACCGACGCGGTGCCCGAGACCGTGGAAGCCAGCCTGCAGCTGGCCGAGAACACCCTGATCGACCTCGGCGTGCCCATGGGCCTGGTCATCGCCTCCGTCCACGAGAAGCGCGACGAGTTCCGCAAGCTGTTCCGCGCCGCCGCCCCTGACGACCGCCAGACGCGCGGCGTAAGGCGCACCGGTCGCCTCACTGAGATTCTCTAAGCGCGCGCAATCTCTTCGCGGTCCGGAACCACCGGCACGCCCAGGCGCACGCACCCGTCCTCGCCCGGCGGCGGCAGGCGTCCGGCACGGATGTTCACTTGCAGCGCCTGGGACAGCAACGTCGGCGCCGACAGGCCCGCATCCCGTTCTCGGCGCATGGCGCAGAACGCTTCGGCATCGATCCCGTCGCGGACGTGCCGGTTGCCGGCGCGTTGCTCCGCCACCGTGGTCGCCCAAACCGGCCCGCTGCGGCCCGCGCCCGACGGATAGTCGTGGCCGACGAAGATGCGCGTCTCGCCCGGCAGGGCCAGGATCCGGTGGATCGAACCGTAGAGCGTCTCCGCGCAGCCGCCGGGAAAGTCGCAGCGCGCCGTGCCGAAATCCGGCATGAACAGGGTGTCGCCCACGAAGGCCGCGTCGCCGACCAGATAGGTGACGCAGGCAGGCGTATGGCCGGGCGTGGCCAGCACGCGGACCTGCAACTCGCCCAGACCGAACACCGCGCCATCGACATAAAGTTCGTCGAAGCCCGAGCCGTCCGGCGCAACGTCGTGCGCCTCGAAGCGTGGTGAGAACACCGCCAGCGTCTCCACGATCCGCGCCCCCACGCCCAGCCGGGCGCCCGTGCGGCGGCGCATCTCCTGCGCTCCGGACAGGTGGTCGGCGTGGGGATGGGTCTCGAGGATGCGCTCGATGCGCAGGCCCTTGGCTTCCACGGCCTCGCACACCCGATCCACCGACTCGGTCCAGAGCCGCCCCGTAGCCGGGTCGAAGTCCAGCACCGGATCGATCACGGCCGCCGCGCCCGTGGCCGGATCGGCGACCAGATAGGTCACCGTGGAGGTTCTGGAATCGAAGAAGGCGTCGACGTCCGGCGTCATGGCGTTTGCTCCCCGCGGACAGGGTCGCCGTGCGAGAGCGGCTTGTCCAGCCTCCGCATGGGGCCGCGCACAACGTCGCCGAAGCTTAAGCTTATGACACATTTCGACTTTCTGTCGCCCTGCCAGGTGCAACCGGGGTCGCTCATCCGCGTTCCGCTCCCCGATCGAGAGGCGCCGCCGCGCGGGGGCCTCGACTGTCGCAAGCCTCGATCGTCAGACAACGGCCGCCTCTCCGGCTCCCCTCGGACGGCGCGGCGCGAATGGAGTGAATTCGATGATCAAAGGTCCCCTGACCCTGACGCTCGCGGCGGTCCTGGCTGTCGGCTCGGCCGGCGCGGCGGTCGCCCAGGACTATCCCCAAAACACGCCGCAGTACGATCCCGCCTATGACCAGGCCCAGGCCGACTACCAGGCCCAGCGTGCGGTCTACGACCGGCAGCAGGCCGCCTATCAGGACGCCCGCGCCGCCTATGAGCGGGCCAAGGCGGACTACGACGCCCGCTGGGGCTACGGCGCCTACGAGCGGCGCTACGGTGACTTCACCACCTACTACTACAGCACCAGCCCGAGCTATCGCGGCGTGACCCGCGACGACGGCTACTACTATACCGCCCCGACGACGTTCCGCGGCTACGAGGCCTATCGCAACAGCCCGTGCGAGCAGCGGCGCAGCGATAACAGCACCGCCGGCACGGTGATCGGCGCCCTGGCCGGCGCGGCCATCGGCTCCAACCTCGCGGCCCATTCGGGCGGCCGCCTGGGCGGCGCGGTGCTGGGCGCGGTGGCCGGCGGCGCGATCGGCAACAATGTCGGCCGCGCGACCGCCCGGTGTGACGACAACGGCTACTACTACACCTACGAGCAGACCTATCCGTACGCGGACGACGGCACCTACGCGGGCCGTTACGACTCCGACTACTACCGCAGCCGCGGCTGCCGGCTGGCCCTGGCGCCGACCGACTTCGATGGCGTGACTGACTGGCGCTACGTGCGGACCTGCCCGGATTCGAACGGCTACTACCGCTTCACCAACTGACAGGACCCTCAGGTCCAGCCACGGAAACGGCGGCGAGCCTTTCGGTTCGCCGCCGTCGCCACATTGCTGTCGCCGAGATCAAGCCGCGTCGACCAGCACCACCTCGGCGTCCTCGGTGGCGGTGACCCGCAGCACCGGCTCGTCCTTGATCGCGGCGCCGTCGCGGGCGTTCAGCGCCACGCCGTTGACCTCGATGGCGCCGGTCGCGGGCACCAGATAGGCGTGCCGCCCTGCGCCCAGCGCATATTCCGCCGTCTCACCGGCCTTGATCGTGGCCGCCGCCACCCGCCCGTTGGTGCGGATCGGCAGGGCGTTCTGGTCGCCGGCCATGCCCGAGGCCAGGGTCACGAAGCGGTCCGAGCGGTCGCCCTTGGGAAAGGGCTTGGCGCCCCAGCCCGGCTGGCCGCCCGCAGCGTCGGGCAGAATCCAGATCTGGAAGATGCGGGTGGCCTCGTCCTCCATGTTGTACTCGGAATGGCGAATACCCGAGCCCGCGCTCATCACCTGCACGTCGCCCGCCTCGGTCCGCCCGACATTGCCGGTCGAATCCTGGTGGGTGATCGCGCCTTCGCGCACGTAGGTGATGATCTCCATGTTGGCGTGCGGGTGCGGCGGAAAGCCGGACTTCGGCGCGATGGTGTCGTCGTTCCAGACGCGCAACGCCCCCCAGTTCATGCGGCTGGGATCATGGTAATCGGCGAAGGAAAAATGGTGCTTGGCGTCGAGCCAGCCGTGGTTGGCGCCGCCGAGGCTTTCAAAGGGTCTGCGTTCGATCATGACAAGGTCTCCCTCTCTTGGCGCAAGAGATGGCGTTCCACACGGGGTCCTGCTAGGCGGCCACGCCGGACGCAGCGTTCCAGAAACGGAACAATCTGAGCCTCAGTAGACCACCACGCTGCGGATGCTTTCGCCCGCGTGCATCAGGTCGAAGGCTTCGTTGATGCGGTCCAGCGGCAGGATGTGGGTGATCATGGGGTCGATCTCGATCTTGCCGCCCATGTACCAGTCCACGATCTTGGGCACGTCGGTGCGGCCGCGGGCGCCGCCGAAGGCCGAGCCCTTCCAGACGCGGCCGGTGACCAGCTGGAACGGACGGGTGGCGATTTCCTTGCCGGCCTCGGCCACGCCGATGATCACGCTCTCGCCCCAGCCGCGATGGCAGGCCTCCAGCGCGGTGCGCATGACGTCGGTGTTGCCCGTGCAGTCGAAGGTGTAGTCCGCGCCGCCGCCGGTCAGCTCGACCAGATGCGCCACCAGGTCGCCGGAGACGGTCTTGGGATTGACGAAGTGGGTCATGCCGAAGCGGCGGCCCCATTCCTCCTTCGAGGGATTGATGTCCACGCCCACGATCATGTCGGCGCCGACCATCTTCAGGCCCTGGATCACGTTCAGGCCGATGCCGCCCAGGCCGAACACCACGCAGTTCGAGCCCGGCTCGACCCCGGCCGTATTGACCACCGCACCCACGCCCGTGGTCACCCCACAGCCGACGTAGCAGACCTTGTCGAAGGGCGCGTCGGGCCGGATCTTGGCCACCGCGATTTCGGGCAGGACCGTGTGGTTGGCGAAGGTCGAGCAACCCATGTAGTGCGCGATCTGCTGCCCTTTGTAGGAGAAGCGTGAGGTGCCGTCCGGCATCACGCCCTTGCCCTGGGTGGCGCGGATGGCCGTGCACAGGTTGGTCTTGCGCGACAAGCAGCTTTTGCACTGGCGGCATTCGGGCGTGTAGAGCGGGATCACGTGGTCGCCCGGCGCAACCGAGGTCACGCCCGCCCCCACCTCCAGCACCACGCCCGCGCCTTCGTGGCCGAGGATCGAGGGGAAGATGCCCTCCGAATCGAGCCCGTCCAGGGTGTAGGCGTCGGTGTGGCAGATGCCGGTGGCCTTGATCTCGACCAGCACCTCGCCCGCGCGCGGGCCTTCCAGGTCGACCTCCACGATCTCAAGCGGCTTTTTGGCCTCGAAGGCGACGGCGGCGCGGGTCTTCATGGGCGGGGCTCCTGTGGCGCGGAATCGAGAGGCTGTTCTAGAGCCGCGCGGCGTGGAAGGCGATGTGATCGGCGATGAAGGTCGAGACGAACCAGTAGGAGTGGCTGTAGCCCGGCTGCATGCGGTAGCGGATGTTGCGGCCCGCCGCCTGGGCGGCCTGGATCAACAGGTCCGGCATCAGCTCGCGCTCCAGGAAACCGTCCGCGTCACCCTGGTCGATCAGGATCTCGTCGAAGCCGGCGCCTGCCCCGGCCTTCACCAGCTCGACCGCGTCGTGGAGCTTCCAGGCTTCGCGGTCCGGGCCGAGATAAGCGGAGAACGCGATCTGTCCCCAGGGGCAGTTCGTCGGCGACACGATCGGGGCGAAGGCCGAGACCGAGCGGAAGAGGTCGGGATGGCGCAGGCCTAGGGTCAAGGCGCCGTGACCGCCCATAGAGTGGCCGCTGACGCCGATCCGCGCCCGGTCGGCGGGGAAGTGGGCGACCACCGCCTCGATCAGGTCCTGGACGACATAGCTTTCCATGCGGAAGTGCGGCGCCCAGGGGGCCTGGGTCGCATCCACATAGAAGCCCGCGCCCTGGCCCAGCGAGTCGGACGGGTCATCGGCGACGCCCTCGCCGCGGGGCGAGGTGTCGGGCGCCACGATCATCAGCCTGTGCTCGGCGGCGCTGCGATAGGCCCCGGCCTTGGTGGTGAAGTTCTGCTCCGTGCAGGTCAGGCCCGACAGCCACACCAGCACCGGGAACGGCCCCGGTCCTTCCGGCGTGAAAACACTGAAACGCATGGGCGTACCGGTGGCCCGCGAGGCATGGCTGTAGACGCCGATGGCGCCGCCGAAGGTGCGGTCGAGCGACAGGGTTTCGATGGGGGGCGTGTCGGACATGGGGCGCTGATTCCAGCAAACGCCTTTGCGTGCAAGGGATCGGGCCTCACATCGTCTTTACAAAGATTACGCCAAGTTCATGAACCGGCATTAACTCTGTGAAATCGAGTTCATGACTGTAGTTTAACTCGAATATTCGCAGGGCCGGAAGTATTCAGTCCCCCTCGGCGGCGCAGACCGCCTCACCCACTCGAAGGACTGAAGCCATGAACAAGACCGTCGCCTCGCTCGCCTCCGCCGCCGCCGTGGCCCTCGTCGCCATCCCGCTGGTCGCCCTCGCCACCTCGGCTCTCGCTCAACCGACCCCCGTCGTTGCCGCCGCGCAGCGCTGAACCCCCGCCGCTCAACAGAGGCTCGCCTGAACGGGCCCCGCGGCAAACTCAAGGACTGACGTCATGAACAAGACCGTCGCCGCCCTCGCCTCCGCCGCCGCCATGGCGCTCGTGACCATCCCCCTGGTCAGCCTGGCCGCCCAGGTGATGCAGCCCCAGCCCATCGCCGTCGCCCAGCGCTGAGCCTCGGCGAAAGGCGCCAGCGCCGAGCCCTCCCCCTCGCTCGGCGCGGCCCGAAATTCTCTCCCCGAAGTACGATCACGCCGCCGCGGCCGGGCCTCCCGGCCGCGGTCGACGTTTGTGGGCCTAACCTCGGTCCGCCACCCGCAGGAGCGCCGTCATCCCCGGGTGGAAGCGACAGGTGACCTTGATCGTGCCCGCCTTGGACAGGACCGTGTCGCCGCTCGCGCCCGCCCTCAGATCGACGTCGAAGCTCTGGTCCGAAGCCGTGGCGGTGTGCTCGAACAGGTCCTTGTTCACCCAGTGGATCGTGTCGCCGACATGGGCGTCGATCGTCCCCGGCTGAAAGGCCATGTCGGCCATCGTCACGGTGACCGTCGCGGCCTTGGGCGCCGGAGCGGGTTTGTTGCAGCCCGCAAGCGCCAATGCGCCGAGCAGCCCCGCGAGCAGGACCGCCCGGCGCGCCACGACGCCGACCTCAGTGCAGCCCATGGGCCAGGTGCTCGGCGTGCGCCTGGTGCTCGCTGAACAGCTTGAGCCCCGTTTCCAGCAGCGACTTCAGCTCGCCATTGTGAGCCGAGGGGATCAGGGTCTTGGCCAGGGCGCCGTTGACGGTCTTGTGGTAGGCGACCTCGTTGGCGACATAGGCCTTGTCGAAAGCCGCGCCCTTCAGTGTCTCCAGCTTGGCGCGCTCGGCCGTGGCCTGCTTCTCAAGGCCCGCGCTGGTCGGGTTGGCCTCGGGCGTGACGCCAAGCTTCTTCACCAGGGCCAGGGCCTTGTCGTTCACGGCGGTGTGGTCGCGCACCATTTCCTCGGCGAAGGCGCGCACCTTGGGGTTCTTGGACTTGGTCAGGGCCTGTCTGCCCGCGGCGATGTCGATCTGGCCGGCGGTATAGGCGATGTGGGCGATCTGGGGATCGGTCGGGCCGGCGGCGGGGGCGGGGGCCGCGGCGACGGCAGCCGCGCCGAGCAGGCCGACGCAGGCCGAGGCGATGAACAGGGACTTCATGGGCGTATCTCTCCTGGAAACGGACGGCCCTCGCCGCCGACGCCTCTTGGATGGAGCGCGTATCGCGCAGGTTCCCGGGAACCTCCCGCCCGCTGGCGCCATCGAAGCGGCCATGAGAGGGATGATCCGATGACCGCACGCTTGGCCGCAGCCTCGCTCGAAGCCCTGGACGACGCCGCCCTGGCGCGCCGGGCCGCCGCGCGCGACGCGGACGCGATCCGCCTGATCACCCGTCGCAACAACCAGAGGCTCTATCGCGCCGCCTGGTCGGTGCTGAAGCACCGCGCCGAGGCCGAGGAGGCCGTGCAGGAAGGCTATGTCAAAGCGTTCGCCGCCATCGACGGGTTCAAGGGGGAGGCCGCCTTGTCGACCTGGCTGACCCGCATCGTCCTGAACGAGGCCCTGGGCCGCAGGCGCTCGCTGGAGCGGCGCGCGCGCCTGTTCGACCGCGCCGGGGTCACCGGGATCGAGGACTATCGCGAGCGCCTAGCCACGGGCTCTTCGGCGCCCTCGCCGGAGTCCGCCGCCTTGAACCGGGAGCTGCGCGGCTTGCTCGAACGGGCGGTGTCGCGCCTGCCCGACGCCTTCCGCTCGGTGTTCGTGCTACGTGAGATCGAGGACATGAGCGTGGCCGAGACCGCCCAGGCGCTGGATATCCCCGAGGCCACGGTGAAGACCCGCCTGCACCGCGCCCGGCGCCACCTGCAGGACCAGCTCGACCCGGAACTGCGCAGCGTGTTCGGCGCGGCGGTGGAGTTCGCCGGCGCCGACTGCGAGGGCCTGACCGCCAAGGTCATGGCGCGGCTGGGGCTGGCCTAGCCGTCGCTCGCTGCAACGGGCTCGCGCATCAGGACGCGCGCCGCCATGTTGCGGAGGTGAGCCAGCCGCATCCGATCAGCTTCCGTCCCGTCGAAGCCGCCGACTTCCCGACCATGACCGCCTGGCTGGCCGAGCCGCACGTGCGCCGCTTCTACCAGAAGCAGCCGGTCACCCTGGCCGAGGTCGCCGAGGAATACGGCCCGGCCGTGCGCGGCGAAGAGCCCACCTTGTGCCACCTCTCCATCGCCGAGGGCCGGCCGTTCGGCTACCTGCAGAGCTACCTGAACCGCAGCTATCCCGAGTGGGTCGAGATCCTCGGCCGCGCCGACGGCGTCAGCGTCGATCTCTATATCGGCGACCCTGAACGCCTGCACGGCGGCTACGGCCGCGCCATGCTCACGGCCTATGTCGAGCAGGTCTGTTTCACCCGGTGGCCGGACGAGACGCGGGTCTACATCGCCCATGAAGTTACCAACGCCCAGGCGCTGGCCTGTTCGCTCGCCGCCGGGTTCAAACCGCTCGGGACCTTCCTGGAGGACGGGCTTGAAACCCGCCTCCTCGCTTTCGACCGGGTCTAAGGTTTGGCCGCGAAGATGTCGTCCAGCCGCGCGGGCTGGGACGGATCGCGCACCAGGTGCGGGTAGCGCAGCCCGCCCTTCCAATCGATGCGCACGGTGCGGTAGCGGGTCTGATCCTTGACGATCAGTTCGATCGGCCCGCCTGCCTTGGCCGCGGTGATGGCGTCCTTCAAGAGGTCGGCGTCGAACTCGCTCCCGTTCACCGCCACGATCTTCACGCCCGAAGCCAGGCCCGCCTTGAAGGCCGGGCCGTTCCAGGCCACGTCGCCGAGCGTGCCGTCCTTGCCCACGGTGAAGCCCACCGAATAGGTCAGGTCGGTGACCTTTTTGGCCCCTTCGCGCGACTTCCAGACCGGTCCGGCCGTCTCGTCATAGACCAGGCGGTAACCGCCGCGCGCGAGCCCGTCGAGCGGCGCGGGCCGACCCGGCGTGTCCAGCCGCTCGCGCAGGAACGCGGCCCAGTCGTAGGGCTCCACCGCGTTCAGCGCCTTGACCACGTCCTCGAAGCGGTAGGTCACCGGCGTATAGCTGCCGTTGTCGATGCCGAAGAAGCCGCGGGCGAAATCGTCCAGCGAGCGCTTCCCGCCCGACCGCTCCCGGATCAGGGTGTCGGCCTCCAGCCAGATCAGCGCGCCCTCGCGATAGTAGTCGAGGAACCGGCCCTGGCTCGGCCAGGACTGCGGGCGGCGCTGGGTGGTGATCTCGTCGTTGGTGGTGTCCTGCAACGGGCGCCACTCACGCCCGGCGATGTTGCTGTAGGTGGCCGCGTCGAGCGCCAGGTTCTCCAGCGCCTCCTCCTTGGTGCGCAGGCCGGAACGCGCGGTCAGCACATTGCCCCAGTATTGCGTCTGGCCCTCGTAGACCCAGAGCAGGCTGTCGCGCATGGGGGTGTTGTAGGTCTCGGTCCACAGGTCGGCGGGGCGGCGGAACTTGCCGTTCCAGGAGTGGGTGTATTCGTGGGCGAGCAGGTCGCGCTCGGCCAGACCCTTGTTCCAGTCGGTGAAATAGTCGGCGTCCAGCCCGTCTTCGCTCGAGCGATGATGCTCCAGCCCGTTCTGCACCACCGTGTCCGACAGGCTGAACATGAAGTCGTAGTGGTCGTAGTGGTGCGAGCCGAACAGCTTCTGCGCCTGGGCCACAAGGTTGCGGTGCTGCTGCACCTGCTCGGGCTTGATGTCGAGGTTGTCGGCGCGGTCGCCGAAGACGTTCAGGCGCACCGGCGCGCCGCCCTCGGGCGTCAGGTCCAAAACCTTCATGTGCACGCCCGCATAGACCGGGCTGTCGAGTACAGTTTCCAGCGGCGCGCGCTTGAACGCCGTCTCGCCGCCGTTGGAGGCATCGCGGTCGAGAGCGGTGGCGAAGGACCAGCCGTCGGGCAGCTTCAGGCTGGCGTCGACCGGGATCTGGCGCGCGTAATAGCCGGCCGGATAGAGCACCAGGCTGATCCACTCGAGCGTCGCCATGTTCGACGAGAACTCGATCGGCCCGACCGCGTCCTTGACCGGGGAAAGGTACTGGAAGTCCACGTCAATGGACTTGGCCCCGGCCGGCGGCGTCAGGCGGAAGGCGTAGATGTCGACCGTGTCGCGCTTCCAGGCCACCGGCTGGCCGCCGGCGGTGATCTTCAGCCCCACCACCCGGTCGATCGGCCCCTCCGGCGCGTGCGCCCCCGGCAGCCATTGCGGATAGAGCAGCACCATCTCGTGCGCGCCTTTCGGCACGGGCACGGTCTCGTGGATACGCACGATGCGGCGCTGGGTGTCGGTGGCGTCGACCGACAGCTTCACCACGCCGGGATAGGGCACGTCGCGGGCCGCGGGGGTCGGGCGGTTGGGCGGAGCGGGCTGCGGTCCGGGGCTGGCCCAGACGCTCGAAGACAAGGCGGCCGAGGAGAGGACGGTGGTGAGCAGAAGACCGGGCAGCAGCGACTTGATCACGGCGGAGATACTCCTGGGCGCGCGGAGAACTTGAGGTCGACGGTGATATCGGCTGGCGCGCGATCTGACCATGCCGTGCGCGCGCCGCCCGCAGCTTTCACGGCAGGCCCTTGCGCCAGTGCGGATCGACGTCGTCGGTCACGCCGCAGAGCTGCAGGAAGCTGACCACCATCACCGGCAGGCGCGGCGGCGGGGAGGCTTGCATCTGCAGGGCATGGCGCGGCTGGGCCTCGGGTTCGGCCTCGACCATCAACGGCATGACCCCCCAGGTCCTCGGAAACGGCCGGAGCTCGTGGTTGGGATAGGCCTTCAGGTGCGGACAGTGCAGCAGGGCGCGCTCAGCGCAGGCGCGGTGCAGGGGCGTGGTGGAGCCCGCGTTCAGCACCACCCGCTCGTCCGGCAGATCGCGCGGCAGCATGGCCCCGAAGCCCCTTGCGCGCAGCACACCCGCGGAGCTCGGGCGCGCAACCTGGCTCCAGCGGTCGTCGTCCGGCGTGGGCCGGCCGCACATCGGGCATAGCCGCGCGCGCACCGATTCCCGCTGACGGCGGAGGTGGTTCATCGAATACTGCGGACGGCCCGACCCTGGCCGTTCCTGCTGCACAATGGCCAGACGTCCGTCGACGCTGGGGCACGGCCTGACCCCGATCAGCGCCTCGTCGGACCAGCTGGTCACCCAGGGCACATCGACGCCGACCTTCAACCGCGATAGCGCGCCCATTCAGCCTCCGAACTCAGGGGGTTCTTCGTAGCGCGCAGAAATCCGCTTGGCGACGGCGCACCTTTTCACCGCCTCGGCCGTTATCGCACCGCCACGCTTGTTTGACGGAGCCGCCCTTGACCCATTCGCAGATGCTGGCCTTCGCGCTGATCCTCGGCACGCTCGCCATGTTCGTCTGGGGCCGGGTCCGTTACGACCTGGTGGCGTTGGGGTCGCTGCTGGCGGGCGTGCTGCTGGGGGTGATCCCGGCCAAGACCGCCTTCGACGGTTTCAAGAACGACGTGGTGCTGATCATCGCCATGGCCCTGGTGGTCAGCGCCGCCTTCGCGCGGTCGGGCATCGTCGAGGTGGCGCTGCGGCCCATCCTCGGCAGGCTCAACAACGAGCGCACCCAGGTCCCGGCCCTGGTCAGCGCCACGGCCTTGCTGTCCATGGCCACCAAGAACGTCGGCGCCCTGGCGATCCTGATGCCCGTGGCCTCGCAGCTGTCGCGGCGCACGGGCACGTCGATCTCGCGCCTGCTGATGCC
The DNA here is from genome assembly GCA_018241995.1 of Pseudomonadota bacterium. Classification (GTDB taxonomy): domain Bacteria; phylum Pseudomonadota; class Alphaproteobacteria; order Caulobacterales; family Caulobacteraceae; genus JAFECT01. The sequence continues at coordinate 68,463 of JAFECT010000003.1, read as the reverse complement.
CATGGCCTTCGCGTCCCTGCTCGGCGGCCTTGTGACCCTGGTCGGCACCTCGCCCAACATCATCGTCTCGGAAGTGCGCGAGCACACGCTCGGCAAACCTTTCGCCATGTACGACTTCGCCCCCGTCGGCCTGTCCCTGACGGCGGTGGGCCTGGTGTTCCTGGCTTTCGCCTACCCGCTCCTGCCGCGCAACCGCACCGGCAAGACCGCGCTGAACGAGGTCCTGGCCTCGAACAGCTATGTCACCGAGGCCGAGGCTCCTGAGGATTTCACCCCTCGCCGCATCCGCCGGGTGAACACCCTGGGCGGCGGCGCGGTCACGATCTCGGCCCTGATCCGCGACGGGAAGCGGCGCTCCGCTCCGCATCCGAACACCCTGCTGCGCGCCGGCGACGTAGTGGTTCTGGAGGGCGAAGAGAACGCCCTGCATCGCCTGATCGCCGATCTGAAACTGAAACCTCACCGCGCCGACCACCCTATCGAGCGCGCCGGCGGCAAGGGTGAGGTGCGCTCCATCGAGGTGGTGGTCGATCCCGGCTCCGAACTGGTCGGCGCCACGCCCAAGCGGGTCGACCTGCAGGGCCGTTTCAATGTGAAGGTGCTGGCGGTGTCGCGCTCGGGCGGGCGCACCGTGCGCCGGCTGCAGGCCGCCGCGATCCAGGCCGGCGACGTGCTGTTGCTGCGCGGCGCCGAGACCGACCTCTCGTCCGCGCTCTCAGAGCTCGGCCTCCTGCCCCTGGCGGAGCGCACGGTGCAGCTGGGCGCCAAGCGGCCGCTGATCCTGCCGGCGGTGATCCTGGCCACGGCCATGATCCTGGTGGCGCTGAAGGTCCTGCCCATCGCCATCGCCTTCTTCGCCGCCGCCTTCGCCATGGTGGCCTTCCGCTGCATCCCGATGCGCGAGGCGTACTGCGCACTGGAGGGTCCTGTGCTCGTGCTGATCGCGGCGTTGATCCCGGTCAGCGAGGCGTTGCAGTCGACCGGCGGGGTGGAGTTGATCGCCAGCACCCTGTCGCAGTGGTTCTCCGGCGCCCCGGCATGGCTGGTGCTGGGCGCGCTGCTCACCGCCTCGATGCTGGCCGCGCCGTTCCTCCACAATGCGCCGACAGTGCTGATCCTGGGGCCTGTAGCGGTGGGCGTGGCCAAGCGGCTGGGCATCGCGCCCGATCCTCTGCTGATGGGTGTGGCGCTGGGCGCGGCCTGCGATTTCCTCACGCCCGTCGGGCACCAGTGCAATACGCTGGTGATGGCGCCGGGCGGCTATCGCTTCATCGACTATCCGCGGCTGGGCGCCCCGCTTTCGCTCCTGGTGATCTGCGCCGGCACGCCGCTGATCGCCTTCTTCTGGCCGCTGCATCCGCACTGAAACCCCTGGCGGGGCGCCCGCAACCCTTGGAGCGTAAAGCGCCGCCAAAGCGAACGCCGTTCTGCAACCGTTTGCGTTAGTCCGGGTTCTCTGCGCCATGTCGCGTACCGACAAACGGCCGGAAGAGCCCGTTTCCTTCGAGGAAGGCGATCGGGTCTGCGCCGAACTCAGCGCTCAGATCGAGCGCGCCCGCCAGATCCTGCGCGACTATCGCGAGGTGATAGCCGAGGAGCCCCAGGCCGTCCCCAAGTCCGACCCGCGCCCGCCCATGCCGTAAGCTCCCCGCTTCCGCCGAGTTGCACGCCCATGCATAGTCACGCTGCAAGCGAGGACCATGCATGGCCGAACCGAAGTCGCTGACCTATCCGAAGATCCTGAGAGAGGATTGGCCCGTCCGTATAATCGCCGGTCTCGGGCTGGCCGTGGTGGTCATCGCCGCGGTTGTGAATGTTGGTGTCGTGTCCCAACTGCTGTCGGGTCGCGCCTCGCCCTGGCAGCTTTTGACGATCCCGGTGGTGGTCTGGATCGCCTGGTTTGCGATCAAGACGTTCTGCGACACCGCCCTGACCTCTGTCACCCTGACCGACGATGCGTTCGAAGCGCGCGGGCCGCTTGTGCATCGCCGCCTGCACCGGTCGCAGATCGCCGGTTACCGCATCATCGAGCGCTCGCGCCTGCCGTCACGGCTACGCCTGGAGATGGCGGACGCCTCCGAAAAGCCGCTGGAGGTCAATCTGTTCGACGCGACGGCCATCGGCTCGTGGTTTCAGTACGCGCCCACTTTGGACCAACAGGAGGCGGTCAAGGCGCGACAGGCGATGCTGGACGATCCAGCCTATGGCGCAACAGCGGACGAGCGGGCCCGCGCCCTGCGCATCTGGTCCAAGGCCGGCGGCGGCGCCAGCCTGTTGGGATTTGCGGTCGCGTTGTGGATCGGGTTCCTGCCTGAGCCCCGCGCCCTGGTGGCGGCGGTTGCAACGCTGCTGCCTCTCGTCGGCTTCGTGCTGTTGGCGCTGGCAGGGCGGCGTTTCAGCGCCTTTAGCCTGGCTTCGGATGCGCGAACGCCCCTCATGGGCCTGTTCCTCGGCGGCGCAGCCCTGGGCATCCGCGACGTGGCGTTCGAGCAGAACCTGCTCAGCAACGAGCCGGTCCTTGCGCCGGCCCTGGCGATCGGACTGGCCGGCCTTGGCGCTCTTTGGTTCCTGGACCGTTCGGTGTTCGGTCGGAACGGCGGCTGGTGGCTGGCCGGCGGACTGATCGCCGCCTGGGGCGCGGGCGTGCTGGTCGAGGCTGACGTGCAACTGGATAGGGCGCCGGCAAGGATCTACCCGACCCAGGTGATCGACAGGCACGTCTACAACGGTCGCTCCACCCATTGGTACGTGATCGTCGCGCCCTGGGGGCCACAGCGTGATGAAACCAGGATCGAGGACGCCAAACTCTACAACAAGGTCACGGTCGGGCAGCAGGTCTGCGTGGCCCTTCATTCGGGCGCGCTTGGCATGGCCTGGCGCGAGGTGACGCCGTGCCAGGACGCCGACACCGCGAAGGCCTGAGGCTCAGTCGATGACGATGGCCGCCTGCCAGGCGCCGACAAGGGCGTGGAAGGGCACGGGGCGGGTCTCGTAGGCCATCGGGTCGTTGATGTGGACCATCGCCTCCCAGCCGTAGGGCGTCTCAACGAACGACATGCCGCGCGCCACCACCACGTGGCCGGCGTTGGGGCCGGTGACCATGCCGATCACCACCGCGTGACCTGACGCGAGGGCGCGGTAGAGGGTCAGGGGATCGGTGGGCGGGGCCGCGGTCGAGGTGCGGCCGCCGAACTGCCGGATCAGGCCCTGGATCTGCGGGATCGAGCCCATCCGGAGGCACTGCGGATTGGGGCCGTTGCAGCAGACCTCGGGCGGGGCGCCGTTGGCCATGGCGACGAGGGCGCACTGCGGCGGCGTGGCTTGCGGCCCGCGCGAGGCCAGGATGATCTGCTGCGATACCGCCGCCCAGCACCACACCGGCGTCTGCTGCGGCACGTCGCGGATCGGCAGGTCGACGGCTGGCAGGGGCGCGGTCAGATAGCCCCAGGCATTGACCGTGGGTGCGTTCGCCTGAGGCGCATTCGCGACTGGACCGCAGGCGGCGGCCGCGAGGAGCAACGCCGCGGCGAACATTGGCTTCAGCATCGTCTTTCGCATGGCGTCCCAGCCTCGCTCCGTCTCTTCCGCATCAGAGCGCAGGCGGCCCCGCTCGGCCTGTGAGGCGCCTCACAGACCCCGAGCGGGCGACCGGGTCAGATGGCGTCATCGGGCGTCGCAAGGGCGGCCGACGGCACGAACCGGAGACTTTGAGATGTTGAAGACCGGCTTTATGGGCGTCGCGGCCGTGGCGCTTCTGACCCTGGCGGCCTGCGGCCCCAAGACCGCGGCCAACCAGCCCGCGCCTTACTCCAACGGCCAGGGCGCGTGGCCGAACGGCCAGGGCCAGATGGCTCAGAACCCCATGCAGGGCCAGCAACCGATGCAGGGTCAGGCCCAGGGCCAAGGCCTCTATCCCCAGCCGTCCTACGATCAGGGCCAGGGCGGCGGCTATGCGCCCCAGGGCTATCCCCCCGCCCAGGGCGGCTATCCCGGCGCCACGGGGCCGCAAGGCGGGGCGCTGCAGGTCATCGGCGCGCCACAGGGCATGCGGCCGATCCGCTCCCAGGCCGGCTATGTGTTCGTGACCCAGCTCGGCGGATCACCGCGCGCGTCGCAGCTGGTGCAGGGCCTGGTGCAGGGCGTGTCGGACTACTTCGACGGCCCGCCGCAGATCATCGGCCAGCAGACTGACCCCTCCGACCGCATGAGCCAGGTCGCCTTCCGCGCCACCCTGCACGGCGCGCCCGTAACGGGCCAGATGGCGGTCGCGGGCGACGGGCGCGGCAGCGGCGTCGGCTACCTGATGTTCGACAGCCCCGAGCGCACGCCCCAGACCATGAACATCATGCTGCAGGCGACCCGCGGCGGCGGCTACTGAACGCAAGGCAGCGCGTCTTCCCGACCACGGGAGGGCGCGCCTTCACCTAGCGACCTACTTCGCCGCCGCCAGCGCCCACAGGAACTCCACGTGGGAGTAGGCCGCGCCGGCCATGCCCTGCACCTTCGGATTGGCCGACTCGATCAGGTAGTACTCGTCCGGCGCATGCGCCCCGTTGCCGTGGCCGAGGCCGAAGTGGCCCGCGGGCATGTTCAGCGGGGCGCCGGTGAAGACATAGCCCGGCCAGGAGCCCGCGAGCCTGGGCAGGATCACCGGGTCGATGCCGTTCTTGCGATAGACCTCGATCTCGGTGCGGATCAGCGCGGAGTCGGCCGGCGTCGAGGTCGGGTCATAGCCGCCGGAGACCTTCATCTCGATGTCGGCGAAGCCGTTCCGGTCCAGGTGCGCGCGGATCGCGGCGGCGGCCTCCTTGGCCGTCATATCGGGCACCAGGCGCAGGTCGAGCTTGGCCGTGGCCTTGCCCGGCAGGATGGTCTTGCCGCCCATGCCGGTATAGCCGCCGACCAGGCCTTCGATATTGATGGTCGGGACCGCCGCCAGCCGCTCCAGCGCGCCCTGCCAGTCGAGGTCGTGCACCCAGTGCTTGACCCCCATCTGCTTCATGGCCCCCGCTTCCGAGGTGCGCCGCGCCACCTCGGCGATCATGGCCTTTTCGGTCGGCGATAGCGGCCGCGCCTTGGCGGCGTAGCCTGGGATGGCGATGTCGTTGCCGTCCTCGCTGACCAGGGTCGAGAGCGCCTTGACCAGGTGCCAGGCCGGGCTGTCCAGCCGCGCCTTTTCGCTGGAATGGATGTCCTTCTCAGGCCCCCGGCCCCAGCGGGCGCCGGACGAGATCAGCTCCATCTCCACCACGCCCTTGGCGCCGAGGTAGACGGTGACGCCGCCATCCGACGGGTTCTGCGAGGCGAAGGGCATGTAGACCTCGCGGCAACGCCTCAAGGCCGCTGCGATATCGGGCCGCTGCACCACCTGATGGAAGTGCGGGGAGCCGATCTCCTCCTCGCCCTCGGCCACCAGGACCAGATTGACCGGCAGCTTCTGGCCCGCGGCGCGGATCGCGTGCAGCGCGGCGAGGAAAGTGGCCTCCGGCCCCTTCTGGTTCACGGCGCCGCGGCCGATCATCACCTTGCCCAGGCCCGGCCGCTCGACGATGGCGCCCGCCAGAGGCGGAGACGACCATTCCGCCGGGTCGAACTGCTTGACGTCGTACATGAAGTATAGCGCCACGGTCTTCTTGGCGCCGGCGTCGAGGGTGGCGAAGATGCCCGGATGGCCGTCGGTGGGGACCTTCTCCACGTGCTGAAAGCCGGCGTCGGAGAGCAGCTTCATGGTCTGGTCGCAGGCCTCGGCCATGTTGCGGTTCTCGGCCGCGATGCCCGGCAGCGCGATCCAACTGCGCAGCCGCTCGACCGCCTCGTCCTGGCGCTTGTCGATCTCGGCGCGAATGCGCCCCATGTCCGTCGAAGCCACCCGTGCGATCGCCGGCGCCGCCAGCGTCACGGCCGCCGCCGCGCCCATGCCCAACACCGCGCGCCGATCCGCGCCCGCACCACCGCTTTGCATGTTGATCCTCCCCAAGGTCGGCGGAGCCTAGCGCAGAATCGAAGCGGCGCCAGAGGCGCGGATTTCGGAGTCCCGCCGCGGCTGCTCCGCTGCTAGCGTCTCACGGCAATCCCGCGCGGCGATGCGGGTCCTCGGGGGAGGGGCGAATGAAGGGCGTGCTGAAGATCGGAGGCGTGCTGCTGGGCGCGCTGCTTCTGCTGGTGTTGGCGATTGCGGTCCGCGCGGCGACCTGGAAGCCGCCCGTGCCCCCGCCCGCGGCTCATGTCGCGCCGCCGGTCGAGGTGGATGTGGCCGGCGCCGCCCGTCACCTGTCCGAGGCCATCCGCTTCCGGACCGTCTCGAACCAGGACGCCTCGAAGAACGACTGGAGCCAGTGGGATCGCTTCCATGACTGGCTGCGCACCGCCTACCCTCATGCCAACGCGGCCATGACGCGCCAGGATCTCGGCCGCACCCTGATCTGGACCTGGAAAGGCTCGGACCCCTCGCTCAAGCCGATGGTGCTGATGGCGCACCAGGACGTGGTGCCGGTCGAGGTCGAGACCCTGGGCCGCTGGCGTCACGCCCCCTTCTCCGGAGAGATCGCCGAGGGCGCGGTCTGGGGCCGGGGCTCGGTCGACGACAAGGGCTCACTGATCGGGCTGATGGAGACTGCCGACGCCCTGGCCGCGAAGGGCTTCAAGCCGCGCCGAACCATCATGATCGTCTCCGGCCATGACGAGGAGGTGCTGGGTTCGGGCGCCCGCGCAGCCGCGGCCTGGTTCAAGGCGCAGAACATCACGCCCGAGTTCGTGCTCGACGAGGGCATGCTGGCGCTGGGCCACGACCCGCTGAACAACAAGCCCATCGCCCCGATCGGCATCTCGGAAAAGGGCTACGCCACCCTGCGCATCACCGCCCACGGCAAGGGCGGGCATTCCTCCGCTCCGCCGGATGAGACCGCCGTGCAGGTGCTGGCCAAGGCGGTGGACCGCATCGCCTCGGACCGCTTTCCCCTCCGCTTCGACGGGCCGGGCGCGGACATGGTGCGGGTGCTGGCGGCGGACGCCAATCCGACCACCCGCGCCCTGATCGCCAACGACTGGCTGTTCGGCGGGCTGATCGCCAGGAAAATGGGCGCCGTGCCCGCCGCGGGCGCGACCCTGCGCACCACCATCGCTCCGACCGTGCTGGAAGGCAGCCCCAAGGAGAACGTGCTGCCGCAGACGGCCACGGCCCTGATCAACTACCGCCTGCACCCGCGCGACACCTTAGCCTCGGTGATGGCCCGCGCCCGGCGCGACGTGAGAGGCCTGGACGTGGAACTGGCCTGGAACCCTAATGCGGCGGAGGCCTCGCCGGTCGCCTCCACCCGCTCGGAAGCCTGGCGCGTGCTCTCCACCCTGGCCGCCCAGGAGACCGCCGCGCGCCCGGCGCCCAGCCTGTTCAACGGCGCCACGGACGCGCGCCACATGAGCCTGGTCACACGCGACATCTACCGCTTCCAGCCGATCCGCATCGAGGCGGCCGAGATCGAGATGTTCCATGGCGTCAACGAGCACATGAGCCTGGAGAACCTGAAGCGCGCGGTGGGCTTCTACGAGCGGCTGATGCTGACCGAGGGCGACCCTCGCTAGGGGGTCCGCTTGCCGTCGAGGCCGGCTTGCGGCGACAGTGCGCAACACCTGCGCGGCGGATTCGGTTCTAGTCTGCGTGGGATCGGGATGCGGAGGCGCCCATGGCCGATCCGGCGCTGCAACGCGCCCTTCTGAAGTCGCTGCTCAGCCTGCCCAACCCCTTGCTGCGCGCGGCCGGCGGCGGGGGCGTGGTCTGGCGCGCGGGCCGCACGCTCGACCCGCGGTTCCAGTTCCTGTGGAAGTCGTGGCGCAAGCCGCGTTCGCTCAGCGATCTCTCGCCCGAGGAGGCGCGCACGGCCTGGGCCGAGATGGTGCGCACGACCGGGGCGCGTGCGCGCAAGGCGGTCCAGGTCGAGACGCTGTTGCTGGAGGGCCCCGCGGGGCCCATGACCACGCGGCTCTATCGGCCCAGGGGCCAGGACCCTGACGCGCCCATGCTGGTCTTCTTCCACGACGGCGCGGGCGTGGTCGGTGACCTCGACACCTGCGAGGGGCTGTGCGCGGAACTGGCCGAGGTCGCGCGCTGTCCGGTGCTGACGCCCGCCTACCGCCTGGCGCCCGAGCATCGCTTTCCCGCAGGCCTGGACGACGCCCTGGCCGCCTGGCGCTGGGCCGAGAGCAACGCCCCTCGCTACGGCGCCACCGGCGCAGCGGTCGGGGGCCAGTCCATCGGCGCGGCCTTCGCCGCCGCGATCTGCCAGACGCTGCGAGATGAGGGGGCCCGGCAGCCCGTGCTGCAGCTCCTGATCTGTCCCCTGCTCGACGCGGCCTCGGACGCCCAGTCGCTGGAAACCTTCGCCGACGCCTGGCCCTTGTCACGCGAGGCGCTGCGCTGGGCGCTGGCGCAGTACATCGGGCCGGAGGACGACCCCACCGATCCGCGCCTCTCGCCGCTGCGCGCGCGCTCCGTGGCCGGCCTGGCGCCCGCCATCATCGTCACCGCGGGCTTCGATCCCCTGGTCGACCAGGGCGAGCAGTATGCGCGCAAGCTCCGGGCGGTGAAGGTTCCGACCGTCTACCGCTGCTACGAGCGCCTGCCCAACGCCTTCCCAGCCTTCGCCGGAGTCGCGCCCACGGCCGCCGTCGCGACCTGCGAGATCGCCGGCCTGCTGCGCGAGGGGTTCGAGGGCCGGGTCGCCGCCAGCGCCGACATCGTCGACCGCGAGGAAGGCGAGCACGCCGGCCTGGTGATCTAGCTGCGCAGGCCGGCCCGGCGCGCCTCGCCGACCGACGCGAAGCCTTCCGCTTCTAGCAGCGCCCTGAGTTCGCGCTTGATGCGCACGACCAGCCCCGGCCCGTCGAACACCATGGCGCTGTAGAGCTGCACCGCCGAGGCGCCCGCGCGGATCTTGGCCAGGGCCTGGGCGCCCGAGCCGACGCCACCGGCCCCGATCAGCGGCAGCCGCCCGGCGCAGCAGGTGGCGAAGTCGGCCAGGACCAGGGTCGAGGGCTCGAACAGCGGCGCGCCCGACAGGCCGCCCGTTTCGCCGCGCTCCGGCGCGCCCAGGTCGTGCGGCCGCGCCACCGTGGTGTTGGAGACGATCAGGGCGTCGACGCCGTGGGCCAGGGCCGAGCCCACGATGTCCTCGATCTCCGGCGACTGCAGGTCGGGCGCGACCTTCAGGAACATGGGCTGGGAGGGTGCCCGGGCCGCCATCTCCCGGCGCGTCTCGGCCAACCGCCCCAGAAGCTCGTCAAGCGCCGCGCGGCTCTGCAGGGCGCGCAGTCCCGGCGTGTTGGGCGAGGAGATATTGACCGTGAAATAGTCGGCCAGGCCCCACAGGCGCTTCAGCCCCGCCACGTAGTCGGCGATCCGGTCCTCGGCGTCCTTGTTGGCCCCGATGTTGGCGCCGACGACGCCCGGCCGGCCCCGCCGGTGCGCCAGTCGCCGGGCGAAGGCTTCGACGCCCCTGTTGTTGAAGCCCATGCGGTTGATCACCGCCCGGTCTTCGCTGAGCCGGAACAGACGCGGCCTCGGATTTCCGGCCTGGGGCTTCGGTGTGACCGTGCCGCACTCCACGAAGCCGAAACCCGCGCGCAGCATGGCGTCGGGGACCTCGGCGTCCTTGTCGAAGCCCGCGGCCAGGCCGATGCAGTTCGGCAGCTTCAGCCCGGCGATCTCGACAGCCAGCATCGGGTCGGGATCGGCAGGCGCATGCGGTCCCAGCCCCACCTTCAGCGCTTCGATGGCCAGGCCGTGCGCCCGCTCGGGATCGAGCCGACGCAACGCCGCCGAGGCCAGGCCGTGCAGGTTCATTCCCCCGCTCCGCCACCATAGTCGGCTGCGAAGAACACCCCGTCGTAGGTCGGTCGGCCCGCCGCATCCATCTCGAAGGCCACGGCCGAGGCGGTCGGGAACTTCGAGGTGATCCGCGCGATGGTGGAGGGCGCCGCGGCGCCTTCGATCAACAGGTGCAGGGCCAGCTGGTGGATGCCGGGATTGTGCCCGACGACGATCAGGGTCCCCTCCTGCCCCTCCAGGCCCTCGACCATGCTGCGCATGGTGGCGCTGGCGGCGAGGTAGAGCCGCCTGTCGGCCCGGGTCTCGATCTCCCGGCCGAAGGCGCGCGACGCCTCTTCCCAGGTCTGGCGCGTGCGCGCGGCCGAGGACACCAGCGCCAGGTCTGGCGTCAGGCCCGCGTCGGCCAGCACCTTGCCCATCAGCCTGGCGTCGGCCCGCCCGCGTTCGGCCAGGGCGCGGTCGAAATCCTCGCCCGAGGGCGCGGACTTTTCCGCCTTGGCGTGACGCAGCAGGATGAGACGTTGCATGGCGCGCGAACCTAGAGCCCGTCGAACCTCGGCTCCAGCGGAAATCGGCGAAGAGTGGCGCCGTCGCACCGGTGGCGTGCGACGGCGCCCTGGCCGCTGGGTCGAGGTCAACGCAGGTGGACGTCGACCCGACGCCGGTGGCGGCGTCTGTCTCCCCCCTGGCCGCCGCTGTCATCCCAGGTTCAGCACGGCTGGACCGTGATGGAGGTCACGCCCGCGCCGATATCCGGCCTCAGGCGCCGACAGGGAGGAAACGTCATGTCTCTCGCCTTCGCCATCGCCGTGATCGCGCCTCTGGCGGTGCTGATGACCGTGGCCCTGATCGCCCAGCTGGCGGTGGTGTCGAGCCGCAGCGCGGGCCGTCGCAGCTGACGCATTCCCATCGCGGCCTCGCCCGTGCCATGCTCGCCGCACGGTGTGGCGGAGGCTTACGGGATGCGAGGCAAGATCGGTTCAAGGCGCCTGAGCCGCGCGCTTGCGGCCCTGTTCTCCCTGACCCTGGCGACGCCCGCCCTGGCGCAGCAGGCCACGCCCCCCGCCGCGGCGGCCGAGCCGCAGACACACGCGCGCCCGCTCGGCGCCGGCTGCTTCGGCGAGGATCCGGCGGACGCGATTTCCGGGTGCTCGACCATGATCGCCGTGGGCGACGGCCCGATCGTGGCCCTGGCCCTGATCCATCGCGCCCGCGCCTTCGCCATGACCGGCGACGACAAGCGCGCCCTGGCCGACCTCGACCGTTCGCTGCGCATCGAGTCACGCCCGGCGGTGGGCTGGATGGTGCGGGGCGGGGTCGAGTACCGTCAGGAGCGCTTCGCCGAAGCCATCGCCGACTATGACGAGGCGCTGAAGCGAGAGCCCCGCTCCACCGACGCCCTGCACGGCCGCGGCGCCGCCTGGGGCAAGCTGGGCCAGTACGACAAGGCCATCGCCGACTTCACCCAGGCGGTGACCATCGACCCGAAGGACGCCGCCGGCTTCTACGACCGCGCCGCGAGCTATCGGGCCCAGGGTCAGATCGACAAGGCGCTCGAGGACTACGGAGTGGCCATCGCCCTGGAGCCTCGCGATGCGCGCTTTTACGACAGCCGCGCCGACGTCTGGGGCCAGCTCGGCCGCACCGACCGAATGGGCCAGGACCTGCAGGAGGCCGCCGAACTGGCGCCCGCCGATCCGCACTATGTCGAGCGCCTGTGCCGCCTACGCGTGTTGGTGCGCGAGCTGGACCGGGCGGCCGAGGCCTGCGGAACGGCGCTGAAGCTGGCTCCCATGAGCCGCAGCGTGCGCATCTCGCTGGGCGCCATGGGCCTGGCGCGGGGCGAGCCCGACGCCGCCATCGCCGAGTTCGACCAGGTGCTGGGCGCCGACCCGGCCGAGCCGCAGGCGCTCTACGGCCGCGGCCTGGCCCGGCGGATGAAGGGCGACCGCTCCGGCGCCGAGGCCGACCTCTCAGCCGCCCGCGCCCGCGACCCGGAAACCGGCAAGATGTGGCAGGCCCTGCGGCTCGACCCTGCCGAGGCGCCGCAACGCTAGGCGACGCTTGACCGGACGCCGATCCTCGCGCACCGGATAGGGCCATGAGCGGCTTTTTCCTGACCGGCCCCAGCATGGCCCCCGCCTCCGGCGGCGACCCGAAATCGATCGTCGTGATCCTGCACGGCTACGGCTCCAACGGCCTGGACCTGATCGCGCTCGCGCCGCAGTGGCGCCAGGCCCTGCCCGACACCCTGTTCCTGGCGCCCAATGCGCCGGAGCCCTGCCCCGGCGCGCCGGACGGCTATCAGTGGTGGCCGATCCGCAGCTTCAGCATGGCCGAACGGATGATGGGCGTGGCCGAGGCGGCGCCGGTGCTGAACGGCTACCTCGACAACCTGCTGAACCGCTGGAAGTTGGATGAGACCCGCCTGGCCCTGGTCGGCTTCAGCCAGGGGACCATGCTCGCCCTGCACGTGGCGACCCAGCGGGCCAAGCCCGTGGCCGGCGTTGTCGGCTATTCCGGCATGATCGCCGACGAGGAAGCCCTCGCCAAGCTCAAGTCCAAGCCGCCGGTGCTGCTGGTCCACGGCGACGCGGACCAGGTGGTGCCGTTCCAGGCCTTCGAGCGCGCCAAGAGCCTGCTGGAAGGCCAGGACTTCGACCTGACCACCCATGTGTTGCGCGGCCTGCCGCACTCGATCGACCCGACCGGGGCGCGGCTGGGCGGCGAGTTCCTTGCGCGCGTCCTCGCCTAGACTTCTTCCGCGGCGCGGCGGATGGCGTCCATCACAATCTCCTCGGCGCCGGCAGCGTCGATCCAGTGGGAGATGGTCACCCACTTGCCCTTCTCCAGGTCCTTGTAGTGCTGGAAAAAGTGGGCCACCTGCTCGCACATGATCGGCGGCAGGTCGGTGTAGTTCTGCACGTCGGTGTAGAACGAGTGCAGGGCGTCCACGGGCACGGCCAGCACCTTCTCGTCGCCGCCGGCCTCGTCTTCCATGAGCAGGGCCCCGATCGGGCGGCAGCGGATCACCGCGCCCGGCACCACCGGAACCTGGCCCACGACCAGCACGTCGCAGGGGTCGCCGTCCTTGGACAGGGTGCCGGGGATGAAGCCGTAGTTGCCCGGGTAGAACATCGCGGTGTGCAGGAAGCGGTCGACGAACAGGGCGCCGGACGCCTTGTCGAACTCATACTTCACCGGCGCCCCGCCGAGCGGGATCTCGACCAGCACATTGATGTCGGAAGGCGGATTGCGGCCGGGGCCGATGGCGGAAATGTCCATGGAAGGCGTCACCTGGGGGAGCGGGTGCGGGGAGGAGGGCGCGCGGTATAGCGCAATCCGCCGCCCGGAAAAGGGGCGGATCGCCTCAATCGCCTACAAATCCCGCCCCGGCTCCCCCAGGGAGGCCCGGCTGGGCCTCAGAGCACCGGCGGGGCGCCGTTCTCGCCGATCAGCACGCGCCGCGCGACCAGGGCGCCGTCGGCGCCGGGGACGGCGGTGATCACCACCGCGATGCCGGGCTTCAGCGCCGCCTTGTCCATGATGGTCATCTCGCGGATGGTCATGTCGGCCGGCACCACGATGTGGCGCACGCCCTTGCCGCCCTTCTTGGGGTCGGTGGTGTCGTAGCCCACGTCCATCTCACGCCCGCGCGGGGTGGAGATCACCTGGCTCGTAACCGTGCCGTTGGTCATCATGGCGCCGGAGCCGTCGTTCATGACGTAGTGGCCCTCGCCCAGGCCCTTCATGGCGGGCGGGAAGACGCGCAGCTCGGTCGAGCGGCCCGAGCCGTCGGGCTGGTCCATGTTGGCGGTGGCGACATAGCTGCCCGGCTGGATGGCGCTGATGTCGATCTTCTTGAGCTGGATGACGCGGGCGTCCGCGGCCAGGGTCATGGTCGTGGCGGCGCCCGAGGCGTCCTTCACCACCAGCTTGTCGCCTTCGATCGAGGCCAGCGAACCCTTAACCTGGACGGGCTTGGCCGCGGGCGCCGCAGCCGGCGCGGCCTGGGCCAGGGCGGCGGTGGAAATCCCGGTCGCGCCGAGGGCGGCGACACAGAAACAGGCTACGAGCAGGCGTCGCATAGGCATTCTCCCCCTGACCTTGCGCCAGGCGCGCGGACCCTAGGCTTCAAGCCTGGCGGCGCCAATCATCGCGGGAACGGTGTTCGGTCGGCTGTGGCCTGGGCGCCGCGAACGCTTTCAGCTGCGCAAACGTCGGCCCGGCCTGCCGGTTGACGGCCAAGCCGGATCGCGCACCATTGCGCCATGCTCCCTCGCCTCGCCCCGCCCCGTGTGGGACCGATGACCCGCACGGTCCTGATCTGGGCCCTGGTCCTGGGCGCAGGGGCCTTCGCCCTGCAGTGGCTGCAGTACCAGTACCTGATCCGCACCCTGCCGCAGGAGGTCTACATCGGCGTGATCGGCGTCGCCTTCGCCGCGGGCGGGGTGTGGGTCGGCTGGCGCCTCACGGCCAGGCCCGCGGGAGCCTTCGAGCGCAACGAGGCGGCGCTGAAGGCGCTGGGCGTCACCGGCCAGGAGGCGAAGGTGCTGGAGCGGCTGGCCGCCGGCCAGTCCAACAAGGAGATGGCGCGCACGCTCGGCCTCTCGCCCAACACGGTGAAGACCCACATCGCCAACCTCTACGCCAAGCTCGAGGTCAACCGCCGCACCCAGGCCATCGCCAAGGCGCGCGAGCTGAGGCTGATCCCGTGAACGCGGGCGCCCTTCAGCCTCGGCCGAGCGGGCGACATCGTCGATTTCACCCTTTCGGGCGATACCGCCCAGAGCCGCGCTCGCGTCAGGTACGGGCCGTCATCCAGCGCTGAACGGAGGAGCATCCCATGGCGCGCATCATGCTGATCTACGGCCTGATTTCCGGGGCCGTCATTATCGCCGTCTCCATCATCTTCCTGGTCAACGGCAGCGGGCACCATTCCAGCGTCTGGCTGGGCTATCTGGTGATGGTCGTGGGCCTGTCGTCCATCTTCGTCGGCGTGCGCCAGTACCGCGACAAGACCCTGGGCGGCGTCATCCGCTTCTGGCCCGCCCTGGGCCTCGGGCTCGGCATCGCGGTCGTGGCCTCGCTGGTCTATGTGGCCATCTGGGAGGCCTATCTCGCCTTCAGCCACTACAACTTCATGGACGAGTACGCCGCCAGCGTCCTCGCCCACAAGCGCGCCGCAGGCGTCACCGGCGCGGACTATCAGAAGGCGGTCGCCGAAGTGGACAAGATGCGGGCGATCTACGCCAACCCCCTGGCGCGCTTCGGCATGACCTTCATCGAGATCTTTCCGGTGGGTCTGGTCATGGCGCTGGTGAGCGCCGCCCTGCTGCAGAACCCGAGGGTGCTGCCGGCGCGGGCGGCGGCCTAGCCTGCCCGCCACGGCGAGGGCGGAAGGCGGCTCGTTCGGGGCCGCCTTTTCGTCTTGGGTCTCCCCCGCTCCTTGACCCGCCTCAAGGCTCCCGGCGCGGCCATGATCCATCAAGGCGCCGGCGCACGCCTTGCGCCGAAGGGAAGCGATCATGGACCTGATGAACGCCCTCTATGGCCGGCGATCCGTGCGCGACTATCTGGACGAGCCGGTGGATCGCCAGACCCTGGCGTTGCTGCTGGACGCGGCGGTGCAGGCCCCTACGGCCATGCACCGCGAACAATGGGCCTTTGTCGTCGTCAGCGGCCGCGGACGGCTGGCGGAGTGGTCGGATCGGATCAAGGCCTTGGCGCTCGGCGGCGAAGCCCCCGCCCCCGACGCGCACGGGCCCGCGGCCCTGTTGGCCGACCCCGCCTTCAACGTCTTCTACAATGCGCCGCATCTGGTGGCGGTCTGCGCGACCGAGCCTGGGATCATGTCCGTCCAGACCTGCTGCCTGGCCGCCGAGAACCTGATGCTCGCCGCGCACGGCCAGGGGCTCGGGACCTGCTGGATCGGATTCGCCGAGGGGTGGCTGGCGACGCCCGAAGGCCGGGCGGCCTTGGCGCTGCCGGACGGCTGGGATTGCGTGGCGCCGATCATCCTCGGCCGTCCGCGCGCCATGCCGGCCGCTCCGGGCCGCAAGCCGGCCCTGACCCGTTACATCGGCGACTGACGGCCCGGGCGCGCCGCCCGCCTCGATGGCGCCATCCACAGGCCAATGAGGGCCGGACTTGCGTCCGGCCCTCAGGGAAAGACTCTAGGGCGGCCGCAGCCTCACCAGACGTTGTAGACCATGTCGACAATGTAGCCGTCGGACAGGTCGACGAGGGCGATGTCGTGGTCCACCCAAAGCCAGGCGCAGCCGGGC
This sequence comes from Pseudomonadota bacterium, assembly GCA_018241995.1. Classification (GTDB taxonomy): domain Bacteria; phylum Pseudomonadota; class Alphaproteobacteria; order Caulobacterales; family Caulobacteraceae; genus JAFECT01. The sequence goes on along the minus strand of JAFECT010000003.1, from coordinate 52,356 downwards.
GGCGGGGCCGGCAGGCCATAGGTCCAGTAGTTGCTCACCCGATAGCGCCAGAACCAGCGCGGCAGATATTCACCCGGGCGCCAATGATGGCCCCAGTAGGCGCTGGGCATCTGCACGTAGCCCCACATGGGGATGAACAGATAGTGCAGCCGCGGGCCGTGATAGAGGCGGAACGCGGGCGACGTCTTCCACCAGTCACGGTCGCGCTTCCATGGGGAGCTGCGGTCCCAGCCGGGGTTGTGCTGGCGCCACTGACCGGCGTTGCGGTCGCGCTCGGGGCCGCGCCGGCCACGGCTCCAGCCGCTGAGACCGGATGGATGCGAGCCTTGCGCGCCGGGCAGGGGACCAAGCGGTTGCGGGCCATGGCCGCCAGCGCCGTAGCCGGCGCCGCCGGACGGCGCGTGCCCCTGACCGCCGGTCGAGCCCGCAGGCCCGGTCGGGCCGTGCTGGCCCCGACCGCTGGTCCGGCCGCCAGAGCTTTGGCCGCCAGAAGTCTGACCGCCACCGCCCTGGCCATGCTGGCCGCCCTGGGAGCCTGGCCCGCCGTGCTGTCCGCCCGCCCGACCCTGTGGACCCTGCGGCCCGTGCTGGCCCTGAGGCCCGCCCTTGCCTTTGGGCGGCGGGGTCTGTTGCTGGTGCTGCGTGTCGACGGGCTGCTGGTCGGCTGCAGCGGAGGCTTCGGTCGTCGCCGGCCAGGCGATGGCGAGGGCGGCTGAACTCGCGAGAATCAGGTGCTTGAACGTCACGGTCGATCTCCGATCCGTAAGGCCGCATCGGGCGGCGGAGCCCGAACCCTGCGTCGCGGGCGCCCCGACCTCCTTGATCCTCGTCAACGGCTTCATCCGGCCCGCAAGCCTTGATCCTGCGCAAGGCGCAGCGAGCGCAACATCGGCACTCTCGGCCCATCTTCGGAGAAGCCGCCATGCTCCATGTCAGACTCTTGGGTTTCCTGATCGCCGCCGTGGGCGTCGTCCTGATCGTATTCCTGTGGACCGACGTGGCGGCAGGGCCGTCGCGTTTCGCCATCACCGCGGGCATTCCGATCTTCATGCTGACCCTGGCCGCAGCGATGATCGCGGTGGTGTTCGGCGCCCACCTGGTGGCCCTGCCGAGATCGGCCAAGCGCACCTGGCTGTCGGACAAGCGCCGGCCGGATGCGCAATAGGGATTGAACGAGGTCCGCTCAGGTCGCCCAGAGCACCGCGGGCCAGAGTTCGAGGATGGGGCGCGGCAGCTGCCTCATGATCTTCTGGGCCTCCCCTTCTCCCAGGCGGGCCCAGGCGATTTCGAACACGGCCCGGACGGCGTCCTCGACCGAGCCTGCAAAGCCGGCGGGCAGGCGTTTGGCCACGGCGTCGATGAAGGCTTCGGCGCTTCGTTCGTCGGTCGGCGTGTGCGAAGGCTTCCAACCTTCGAAATAGAGACCGCGCAGCAGCATCGGCAATTGGGCCGACAGGTGCACCGCCGACTCCGCCGTCAGCCGGTCGCGGAGCGTGTGCAGCACCGCCCGGACGGCCTCGTAGGCCTGCCGGCGGTCGGCGTTGATCAGCAAAGTCTGGATGTCGTTGAGCCAGCCGTTGGTTTCCTGGATCGTCGAGTCGAAGACGGTGAGGCCGCTCATCATGGCGCGCTCCCTGTTGGCTCGCGCATGCTCACGCCGGTTCACGATCGTGGCCTTGAGGCGGATCAAGGCCGCGCGCCTGCCCGTCGTCCAGCATCGCCCGGCATGTGTGCTCGGGGCCTCGGGTCGTGCGCGACCTCTTGAGAGACCTGCGTGAGCTGCGCTTCGAGGGAGGTCGTGATGTTCCAGCATCTGTTCGAGCCGGGCGCCATCGGGACGTTGCGCCTCAAGAACCGCCTGATCATGGCCCCCATGGTGCGCAACTGGGCCACGCCGGACGGGGCCGCGACCGCGCGGTACGAGGCGCACATCGAGCGGGTGGCCAAGGGCGGCGTCGCCGCCATCGTGCTGGAGGCAAGCTATGTCTCGCCCGAGGGCAAGGGCTTTGTGCGCCAGCTCGGCCTGCACGACGATCATGTGGTCCCCGCCCTGAAGCGGCTGGTCAAGGCCGCGCACCGGCACGGCGCCAGGATCGGCCCGCAGCTGTTCCACGCCGGGCGCCAGTGCCTCTCGGCCGTCAGCGGCCAGCAGCCCGTCGCCCCTTCGCCGATCCCCTGCCCGCTCGGCCAGGAGATGCCCCGCGCGCTCGACGAGGGCGAGATCGCGCGCATCGTCCAAAGCTTCGGTCAGGCCGCCCGCCGCGCCATGCAGGCCGGCTGCGACTTCGTCGAGGTGCACGGCGCGCACGGCTATCTGATCACCCAGTTCCTCTCAGCCTCCAGCAACGCCCGAACCGACGGGTACGGCGGCCCGCTCGAGCAGCGGATGCGGTTCCTGCTGGAGGTGCTGGCCTCGGTCCGCGCAGCCACCGGCCCCGACTTCCCGATCACCGTGCGCCTGTCCGGCGAGGAAATGACGCCCGACGGCCTGACCATCGAGGACACGGTGCGGATTTGCCGTCGTCTGGAGACGGCAGGCGTCGCGGCCGTGCACATCTCGGCCGGGGCCTACGGCTCATACGCCACCGGCCGGATGATCTCGCCCATGAGCCTGCCCGACGCGCCGCTCGTGCGCCTGGCGGAGCGGGTGCGCTCGGCCGTGAGCATCCCGGTCATCGCCGTCGACAAGATCCGCCACCCGGAGCTGGCAGAGGAGCTGCTCGCCTATGGCGTGGCCGACTTCATCGCCCTGGGCCGTCCCCTGCTGGCCGACCCGGACTGGCCGGCGAAGGCCGAAGCCGGCGCCCTGGCGGCGATCAACAAGTGCATCGCCTGTAACGAAGGCTGCATCAGCCGCCTGTTCGCCCAGCAGGACGCCTGGTGCCTCGTCAATCCGGAGGCGGGGCGCGAGGCCGAGTTCGCCTCGGCGCCGCCGGTCAAGGGGCGCAAGCGCGTGATGGTCATCGGCGGCGGGCCGGGCGGAATGGCCGCCGCGGCCGCGGCCGCGCGCGCCGGCCACGAGGTAGCGCTGCTCGAGCGCTCGGACCAACTCGGCGGCGCCCTGTTCGCAGCGGCAGCCCCGCCCCACCGGCCGGGCTGGGACGAGTTGCGGCGCCGTCTCGCCTGGTCCGTGCGCATGGCCGGAGTGCGGATTCTGACAGGCGTAGAGGCCGGCCCGGAGACGGTGCGTAACGCCAACCCCGACACAGTCATCCTTGCCACCGGCGCGCGGCCCCGCCCCTCGCCGTGGCCCTCCTCGCCGGAAATGATCGTCATGCCCGCCGTCGAGGCGCTCGCCGCGCCGCACGCGGTGCACGGGCCCGTGGTGGTGGTCGGCGGGGGATGCTCGGGCGCCGAAACGGCGGAGCTCCTCGCCGAGCGCGGCCTTCAGGTCTCGCTTGTGGAGGCCACGGGCGAGATTGCCGACGACGCGCCGCTGGACGAGCGCGCGCTGCTGCTGCAGCGCCTGGAACGCCTGGGGGTCAGCCTGCTTCCCAACACCACCGTGCTGAAGGCGCAAGGCGGTTCGATCTCCCTGCGCGATGCTTCGGGAGAGCGGGCCATCCGCGCCCGCACAGTCGTGCTCAGCCTGGGCGAGGAGCCCGAGGACGCCCTGGCCAAGAGCCTCATCGGCCTGGCGCCCAGGATCCTGCGCGTCGGCGACTGCGTCGCGCCGCGCCGCGTGACCGAGGCGATCCTGGAAGGAACCCTGGCCGGTCGGACCCTGGCCCCGCCACGGCAGGAGAGCGCACGGGAGCACGCCGCCGCCACCGCCGCATAGCGCATCGTCGCGGCTTCGGGCGAGGGTCTCATGGCTGGCCAGGACCGGAAATGTCGATCCTCGCCCGGCATTTCCGCGGCGTTATAGGCCGCAGCGGGCGTAGCTCTGGGCGTCGGCCTGGCATCCACGCAGAGCCAGATGTCCCAGCCCAGGTCGACCGCCGGTATTGCCATGCGAAGGGTTTCCGAAGCATCCTGGACGGCCAGTCACGCTTCCTGAGGCCTCATGTCGCTGCTCGTCCTCCTGCCTGTTCTCGCCGCCGCCGCCGCTCAACCGCAGTCTGACGAGGAGCAGTTCTTCACGAAGAGCGCCGCGGTCTGCACCGCGCTCGTCCTCAACCCGCAGGGCTACGGCGAGCAGGACCTTCAAAGGCTCGCCGCCAACATCGCCGATCGCGAGGGCTATCAGAAGGACATGATGGGTCTCTACGGGCGCCGCTTCAACCGCAACGGCCTTGCAGCGCTCTACTACTCCTACTCGAACGGACAGTGCTCCGTCGGCGTCGGCCGCGAGATCCTGGCCCATCCTGACGTCCAGGGGATCGTCGACAAGACCGCCAAAGCCCTGAACCTCACGTTCGACCACAAGGTCGCCAGCCGCTGGGCCTCGCCGCGCATCGTGATCAGCTACAGCCCGCCCAGTGCTTCGGACATCGACGGCATCGCGTCGGTGACTTTCGAGCGCCCCAAATAGCGCCTCGTTTCGACTGTCGCCCGGAGCGCGCAGACGCGATTTCCGCGGAGTGCTTCGCCTGGCGATGGCGTCACGCCAGGGCGCGCGCCCATGGCTGCCGCTCGGAGATTGGTGCCCCAGGCCGGACTCGAACCAGCACTTCCTTGCAGAAAGCAGATTTTGAGTCTGCCGCGTCTACCATTTCGCCACTGGGGCCCTGAGCCTGCGCTCGGGATCGGCGGGAGCGGGGCAATCTAGCGACGAAGCTTTCGGGGTCAACGGGCGCCTCTCGACTTCCGCGCGCCGGATCGCCACATCTTGGGTCGGGCGTCACGAGGAACGGCAGATGGTCCGCTTTATTCTGAAAGCCATGGTGTCGGCGCTGGGGCTCTATCTGGCCTCGGTGATCGTGCCGGGCATCCATGTGTCGAGCTTCGGCGTGCTGATCGCCGCGGCCGTGCTGCTGGGCGTGGTCAACGCCATCGTGCGACCGGTCCTGGTGATCCTGACCCTGCCCTTCACCCTGATCACCATGGGCCTGTTCCTGCTGGTGGTGAACGCGGCCATGCTGGGGCTGGTCAGCCTGATCCTGAAGGGCTTCGTGATCGACGGCTTCTGGGCCGCGATCCTGGCCGCCATCGTCACCGGCCTGGTCAGCTGGGTCGCGACCAGCGTCATCGATGGGCCTGACGCGAAGAGCACCGGCGGAGCCCGTTTCAAGGTGCGGATCGAGCGCCGCCCGCGCGACTAGGCGCCGACCGTCTGTTCGATGGCGCCGAAGATCGAATGGCCCGACGGGTCGTTCATCTCGATGCGCACCGTGTCGCCGGCCTTCAGGAACGAGGTCTCGGGCTTGCCGCGCAGGATGGTCTCGATGGTGCGCACCTCGGCGATGCAGGAGTAGCCTAATCCGCCTTCGGAAATCGGCTTGCCCGGCCCGCCGTCCGCGTCACGGTTCGACACCGTGCCCGAGCCGATGATGGTCCCCGCGCCGAGATCGCGCGTCTTGGCCGCGTGCGCCACCAGGGTCCCGAAGTCGAAAGTCATGTCCACGCCCGCATCGGCGCGCCCGAAGGGCTTGCCGTTAAGGGTCACCTCCAGGGGGCCATGCAGCTTGCCATCACGCCACTGGGCGCCGAGTTCGTCCAGCGTGACCAGCACGGGGCTCAGCGCCGAGGCCGGCTTGGACTGGAAGAAGCCGAAGCCTTTGGCCAGCTCGCCGGGAATCAGATTCCTGAGCGAGATGTCGTTGACCAGGCCGACAAGACGCACCTGGGCCAGGGCCTCGGCGCGGCTGGAGCCCTGCTTCACATCGCCGGTGACGACGCAGACCTCCCCCTCCAGGTCGCAGCCCCAGGCCTCGTCAGCCAGGGGGATCGGGTCGCGCGGACCGAGGAAGCCGTCAGAGCCGCCCTGGTACATCAAGGGATCAGTCCAGAAGCTCTCGGGCATCTCCGCGCCGCGGGCCTGGCGCACCAGGGCCACGTGATTCACATAGGCCGAGCCGTCGGCCCACTGGTAGGCGCGCGGTAGTGGAGCCGCGGCTTCTCTTTCATGAAATCTTCCGCGCGGCGCGGCGCCATGCTCCAGGCTCTCGGCCAGGCCACGCAGCAGCGGCTCGCAGCGGTCCCAGTCGTCGAGCGCCGCCTGCAGGGTCGGCGCGATCAGGAAGGCGTCGGTGAACCAGCACAGGTCCTTGGTGACGACCACGAGACGGCCGTCGCGGCCGGACTTCAACGAGGCGAGCTTCATGCCCCGTTGCTAGGGGCGCGAGGGCGCGGTGGCAAGCGCCGCTTGGCCTTTAGATCAGACGCCGAGGCGGCGCTGGGCGTCTTCCAGGTCGCGCAGGCGCTCTTCGCGCTTGTCCCAGTAGGCCTTGAAGTCCTGGGCGACCTTGTGCAGCTCGGCGTTGGCGCTCTTGGGGCCTTCGGGCTTGACCTCGGCGGGCGGCTCGCCCGGCGCGGGGGCGAGGCTTTCCTGGATGACGATGGAGCGGCCGCCGAATTGGGCCTGGGCCTTCTGGGCGGCGGCGACGTCGAGCTTAGGCGGGGTGTCGAGCGCCTTGCGTACGCCGGTCACCACCGCGCACATCTCGCCCCCGGCGATCAGGTGGCCGACCTTCTCGCGGATCACGCCCTGCAGGTAGAGCACCCGGTGCGCCGCCTCACGCTCCTCGCCGCGGGCGGCCTGGTGGGCGGCGTCGCGCACCGCTTCCCAGATGGCCACGCGGCGCGAGGCCAGCATGCCGGGACGCACCAGGAACTGCCAGATCACCCACACCCCGATCAGGGCCAGCACGACGAGGATGGCCGGCAGCGGCATGAAGAACGGCGCGCTGTTGTGGACCGCTTCTGCGGGCCCGCCGAATGCATCGTCTTGCATGGACGCCTCCTGCGCCTGAACGCCAGCGCGACTATGGCGCCTGCGCGCCCGCCTGCAAGGGGCGCGTGGCTTCGATGTCGCAGCCTCGGCGCCGGTTCGCGCTCAGGCGTGTCCTGAAAGCGCCGCCATGACGCGGGCGCTCCAGTCGATGATCAGCCCCAGATCCTGCCCCAAGCTCTGCTCGGCCAGGGCGAGGTCGCGGCGGTGGCGGGTGAGGTCGAAGGCGGCGCGGGGGTTCTTGGCGTGGCGGAAGAAGGCGGGTCCCCGCACGGTCTCCAGCACATGCGCCTCACCCAGGCCCAGCTCGAAGAAGGCGTCGAGTTCGCTGAGCGTCCGCTCCGGCGCCGCCAGGAACGTCTCGCAATCCAGCAGGCGGGTGCGTTCGGGGCCGTAGCGCGCGACCGCCGCCTCGAACTCCGCCATCTGCAGGCGCCAGAGCAGCGCCGCGGCGCCCAGGTCGGTCAGCAGGGCGAGGTCCAGCCCTAGGCGGCGCAACTCGTCGGCGCCGAGGCGCCGGATCAGGAGCGGACGCACCCAGGCGCGCCGCTGCTCGCCCCCGCGCACCACCGACAGCAGGAACCAGCGCAGGTTGGAATGCAGGAACAGCATCGGTCCTGCCGCGGGCGCCATAGCCTCGATCAGGTCGTTCGCGGCGTTGGAAGGCTTGATCACAACCCGCTCGCGGCCCTCGAACGCGCGGCCGAGCAGGCGCACGGCGCCGCGGACCAGGCGGGGATGAGCGGCGGCCACGCCCGGCGGCGGCTGGGCCAGGTTCACCAGGGCCATGGGCTCCTTCAGCGCCAGGGCCTTCCCGGGCTTGTCGAGGCAGGCCGCGATGAGGGTCGAGCAGCAGAAGGCGCTGTGCCAGATGATCCCGGGCGACCGCGGGGGTTCGGGCGCATCCGCCAGAGCGTCCAGCGGCAGGGCGGTTTCCGCCGCGCCGGCGCGGCTCCAACGGGGATCCAGAAAGCTTTGCGCGCTCAGGGCCTGGCGATTGGTGCGGGTAAAACGCGCCTGCCTCCCAGCCAGGTCGATGGCGTGCAGGAACCAGGCGGCGTCGCGAAGGGCGGGTTCGGAGATCCGCGCCGGGCGAGCCTCATCGCGGGCGGCCTCCTCGGGCGCCCGGCCGTCGTCCACAGAATCCGCTGCGGCGTTCACTAGGCTCGCCTCCCAGCCCCCTTTCGACGAACGTGTTCAAGTTCATGCGTGCGGTCAAGGATAGCCTTATTTCACAAGGAAAAAGCTGTTGCGAGACCGCAAGAAAATGCGTGCATATTCGATACAATTGGAAGCGTGTTCAGCGAACCTCGCGCTCTAGGGCCGCTCGATCAGGCAGCGCGCGTGGGCGTCGCAGTCCTCACGTTCGGGCAGGCAACGGACGGTGACCTCGCAGAGGATGTCGTCGTTCTCGCCGTGCGCCCAGATGTAGCTTCGCTCGAACTCGACCTCGCGGCCCGACGGGGCGAAGCCGCGATAGCTGTCGCCCCAGGGGACGACCTTGGCCAGTTCGCGCCACTTGAGGGTCTTGGCCTGGGCCAGTTCCTCCTGGGCCAGGTCACGCAGTTCCTGAAGATCGAGGCTCATGGCCCAAGAATGGGAATCCCCGGAGTCCGGGGCAAGGGGCGCGACAGCTTGCGCCTCAGGCGGCGATGTCGTCCCAGTCACCCTCACCGGCAAGCCAGGTCAGGGCGGCAAGGCGCTGGCGCACCACCGCCTCGTCCAGGCTGGCGTCGGCCGCATCGCTCGCCAGATGGGCCTTGAGCCGCAGCAGCAGGTCGCCCTCGTCCAGCACCTCGGCCAGGGCGCGCGGATTGGAACGGTCGACGAACTTCAGGAAGTCGGCCTTGGCGACCAGATCGTAGAAGTTGCCCGGATCGACGCGGTTCTGCGGCCACCTCATGGTCGCGATCCAGCCCAGCGCCCAGAACAGCGCCAGCGCCGCCTCGACCCGCAGGGCCATGGCGCGGCAATCCTCTTGCGACGGGTGTGCGGCCGTCAGGAAGGCGGTCTCGGCCCGGGTGAACGCCGCATCGCGCTTGACCCGGCCCAGCCGCCAGCCCGCCTTGCCGCCCTTGGCGCCGGCGCGCGCCACATACATCAGGGCGTACAGCCGTCGCACCGCCTCGGCCTTCGGGCGCAGGCGCGCAGCCGGGTCGGCGACGACGCCGGGTAAGCCCGAGGCGTCGTGCAGGCCGTGCTCAGCCATGCGGGCCTGGGAACGGGCCTTGCGCGCCTCAGCCTCCTCGACTGGCGTCAACGCGGGGCCTTCCAGCTGTCGACGTAAGCCGGGTTCTCGACGGAGGCCGCGCCCGGCCCGATGTCGAGCGGATCGTGGGTGTCGATCATCACCGCATATTCGTCCGTTGCCGGCTTCTTGGGCGCCAGCATGTTGTTCAGCGCCTTCGGGTGCGGCCCGTGGGTGAAGCCCGACGGGTGGAAAGTCATCATCCCGGCGTCGATGTTGTCCCGGCTGAAGAAGTCGCCCGCGTGATAGAACAGCACCTCGTCGAAATCGTCGTTGTTGTGAAAGAACGGGATCTTGATCGCGCCGGGATCGGTCTCGAACGGCCGGGGCGCGAAGGTGCAGACCACGAACCGGTCCGACAGGAAGGTGGTGTGGACGCTGGGCGGCAGGTGATAGCGGTGGCTCATCACCGGGCGCACGTCGCGCACGTTCAGGCGCACCGGCGCCAGGTCGCCGTGCCAGCCCACCGCGTCCAGCGGATTGTAGGGATAGGTGGCGACCGAGACCTGGCCGCGCTTCTTGATCTCGACCGGGAAGTCGCCCTCCTCAGCCTGATGGGCGCGGAAAATCTCGTCCATCTTCGGCGTATCCAGCATGGCCGGATCGAACTGGGCGTGGGGGCCTAAGAGGCCGCGGTCCGGCAGGGTGTAGTGGGTGTTGGTCGCCTCGATCATCAGCACGCGCACGGGCTGGGTGGGCGAGAGCCGCCACATGGTCCCGCGCGGCAGATAGAGGTAGTCGCCCTTCTCAAAGGCGATGCGGCCGTAGTCGGTGAAGAGGTCGCCCTCGCCCTCGTGCACGAACAGCAGCTGGTCGCCGTCTGCGTTTCGAGCGAGCGCAGGCATGGGCGCGGCCAGCTTCCAGAAGCGCACCTCGACCGAGCGGTTGTGCAGCACGATCGGCGCGGCCCAAGGGGAGCTCTCCGCCGCGCTCAGCCCGTTCAGGTCGAAGGCGCGGGGGCGCAGCGGCCCCTCAAAGCTGGACCAGCCGGTCGGCGGATTGCGGTGGTAGAGGAACGCGGCCGGGCCGAAGAAGCCTTCCTTGGAGATTTCCCGCTCATAGGTCCCCCCCGGCAGGTCGGCGTGGGCCTGACGCGAATGCACGCCCTCGGCGGCCTTGACGGGAATCCAGTTGCGCTTGGACATGGCTCACTCCGGGGCATGCGTGGTCTTTAGCGTGACGACAGGTGGCACGGTGAACGTCAGGAAACCAACGCTGCGACAGCGATTACGTCGCTAGGCTCCAGCCGGAAGGCGAGATTTCCGCCGGTATCGAGGCTTTCGCTTCCACGTAGAATACTTACACCCACGAGCATGCCGCGACAGGCGTGGCCGTCATCGTATCGGAAGGCGCGAGAGCCAAATTTTATCGGTGCATCGGGGGTATCAAAATGCGGGATAATCGACACACCGCTCGCCGCCTCATATTCCCGAAACGCCTCGCCCAGCGTGAGGCCCTCGACCTCAACATCTGTAGTGCCGAGCCTCTCTTCAATCGTTCGGGTGTCGAAAGGCCGATTGTCCTGCAGGGCCGGGCTCTGGAAATCGCGAATAAATGGCATGGGCGCGGCGCTCAGCCCTTGCCGTAGGCGAAGCGCACCAGGACCTCGGCGAAGCGCATCAGCGCCAGGCCCAGGATCGCCACGCCGGCATAGCCGAACAGGATCGCGGTCGGTCCGAGATCCAGGTGCATCGACAGGCCGATGCCGGCCAGCACCAGCTGGGCGAAGCCGTAGAGGCCGAGCAGCAGGCCGATGGCCCGCACAAAAACGCCGAACAGTTCGCGACCGGTCATCCGACTCTCCAATTCAATCAGGCGTCGACCTTGATCACGCCGCGGCGGATCTGGTCCAGCTCGATGGAGTCGAACAGGGCCTGGAAATTGCCCTCGCCGAACGCCTGGTTGCCCTTGCGCTGGATGATCTCGAAGAAGATCGGGCCGAACAGGTTGCCGGTGAAGATCTGCAGCAACAGGCCGTCCTGCTCCGATCCGTCGATCAGGATGCGGTTCTTGCGCATCCGCTCCACGTCCTCGCCGTGGCCGGGCAGGCGGGTGTCGATCAGCTCGAAATAGGTGTCGATGGTGTCCTGGAACTCCACGCCGCGCTCGCGCAGCTTTTCGACCGTCTCGAAGATGTTCTCGGTGGCCAGGGCCAGGTGCTGGATGCCCTCGCCGTTGTACTCGCGGATGAACTCCTCGATCTGGGAGTGCTCGTCCTGGCTCTCGTTCAGCGGGATGCGGATCATCTTGTCCGGCGCGATCATCGCCTGGCTGAACAGGCCGGTCGCCTGGCCCTTGATGTCGAAGTACTTCTGCTCGGTGAAGCCGAACACCCGCGAATAGAAGCCCGACCAGGTGCGCATCTCGCCGCGGCGCACGTTGTGGGTCAGGTGATCGAGCAGATAGAGGCCGACCGCGTTCTGCTTCTCCGCCTCGGCGGCGCCGGGGATCTGCTCCCAGTCGGCATAGAGCGAGCCCTTCGCGCCGTACTGGTCGATCAGATAGAGCACGCTGCCGCCGATGCCCTGCAGCACATAAGCGCCCTCACCCAGCGCGGTCGCGGAGGCGTCGGCCGGCTTGGCGCCGCGCTCAAGCGCCATCCCATAGGCCTTCTTCGCGTCGGCCACGCGGAAGGCCATGCCGTTGGCCGAGGGGCCGTGCGCCGCGCGGAACTCGGCCGCCTGGCCGGTCGGCTCGCGGTTCACCAGCATGGTGATGTCGCCCTGCTTGTAGCGGACGATGTCGCGGGTCGGGTGCTTGGCGTAGGCGGTGAAGCCCAGCTTCTCGAGCAGGCCGACCATGCGATCGGGGTCGGGGCTGGTGAATTCCACGAACTCGAAGCCGTCCACGCCCAGCGGGTTGTCGATCGCGTCGGTCATGGGAAGGCTCCTGAGGTTGGGGGGTGGAGGTCAGATAGTATCAGTTGAAACCAATTTCCAAAAGCCGGCGCTCACGCCTGCGTGACGGCGGGGTCCGGTCCGCGCGCGGCCGCCTCGATGCGGCGCAGCAGGGCCTGGAAGCTCTCGATCTCCGCCGCCGTGAATCCTGCCAGCATGTCCTGCTCCAGCTTCAGCGCCGCGGGCGCCACCTCGGCGTAGAGCCTGCGCCCCTCCTCGGTCAGCGACAGGCGGCGGGCGCGGCCGTCGCGCGGATCGGCGCGCTGGGCGGCCAGGCCTCGGGCGACCAAGCCCTGGGCGGCGCGGCTGACGGTGACCTTGTCCATGGCGGTCAGGCTGACCAGCTCGAGCTGGGTGCGGTCCTCGGCCTCCGCCAGGATGGTGATCAGGCGCCACTCGGGCACCTTCAGGCCGAAGCGGGTCTGGTAGGCGCGTGCGATCACGCTGGAGACCGCGTTCGACGCGACCGACAGGCGGTAGGGGAGGTATCCGTCCAGCACGAGCTTGCGCATGGGCGGAAGCGGTGACCTCACCGCCGCCGTGCGTCAAGCGGCGCCGCCGCAGGAAGCCCTCGCGCCATGGAGACAGCGCCCGGAAAGCCTGCTAGCAGACCGCCCTTCCCTTGCCGATGAGCCCCCCATGATCCGCCCGCTCTACAACTGGATTATGCGCCGCGCCGCCGGCCCCGAGGCGCCCTACGTCCTGTTCGGCGAGGCCTTCCTGGAAGCGATCTTCCTGCCGCTGCCCCCGGACATCGTCATGGCGCCGATGATCCTGCAGAAGCCGCAGAACACGTGGCGCTACGCTTTGCTGGTCACGCTCGCCTCGATCCTCGGCGCCAATGTCAGCTACTTCATCGGCTACCACCTGACCGGCGTCGGTCAGCAGCTGATGGCCCTGACCGGCCACGCCGAGGACTGGCCGCAGTTCCAGGCCTGGTTCCGCGAGTGGGGCCCGCTGGTGATCATCGGCAAGAGTTTCACTCCGGTGCCATTCGCCTTTGTCACCGTGGCGTCGGGCCTGGCGCATATGACCTACTGGAAGTTCCTGCTGGCGTGCCTGGTGGCGCGCGCCGGGCGCTTCACGCTGACCGCCTTCCTGACCAAGCGCTTCGGCCCCGCTGTGCGTGAGCGGGTCGAGAAGAACCTCGTGCTGTGGGGCAGCGTCGCCATCGCCGTCGGCATCGCGGTGATCGTGGGGGTGCATATGCTCGGCAAGCACGCGGGCGCTCCGCCTCCGGCCAAGCCCGCCGCCTCCGCGCCCGTCTCGACCACTCCCGCCTCTTCAAAGCCCTGATCGCGACCAGGCGACGCAGTTTCGCATAACCACGCTCGACGTTGGCCTCAGCCCCCGCTAATCCTTGCCGCCATGAACGCCGTCCGCTTCGTCATCCGCTGGTGGGTCGCCTTCGCGCTGCTGGCGTCGGTCGCCATGTTGGCGGTCGCCTTCGCGTTCCAGTACCTGGGGGGGCTGCAGCCCTGCCACCTGTGCATGGAGCAGCGCTACGTCTACGGCTTCGCCATCGCCATCTCCCTGCCGGCGACGCTGTGGGCCCTGTTCTTCCGTTCCAAGGGCACGCCCAAGCTCGCGGCGCTGCTGCTGACCGGCGTGTTCATCACCGGCGCCATCGTCGCCACCTTCCATGCCGGCGTTGAGCTGAAGTGGTGGCCTGGGCCGTCCAGCTGCACCGGCGGCGCAGGTAACCTCGACAACCTGCAGGCCAAGCTTTCCGACATCATGCGCGGCGGCAAGATCAACACGCCGATGTGCGACGTGATCGCCTGGCAGTGGGGCGGCCTGTCGATGGCCGGCTGGAACGCCGTCGCGTCGGTGATCCTGGCCCTGATCAGCCTGATCGCCTCTATCCGCAAGAAAGCCGGCCTGAAGGAGGGCGTGGGCGAGGGCCTGGAATGAGCGGCCCAGCCCCCCTTCCCCGCCCCGGCCAGGGCACGGTGCGCCAGCGCCTGGGCGAGATCCTGCGCGTCGACCATGCCGGCGAACTGGGCGCTGTCGCCATCTACCGCGGCCAGCGCGCGGTGTTCGAAGCCGTCTCCGGCCGCGAGAAGACCGCCGAGACGCTGGCCGAGATGGAAGCGCACGAACAGGTCCACCTCGAACGCTTCGACGCGCTGCTGAACGAGCGCAAGGTGCGCCCGACCCTGATGGCGCCGTTCTGGCGCGTTGCGGGCTTTGCGCTGGGCGCGGGCACGGCCCTGCTCGGCGAAAAGGCGGCCCATGCTTGCACCGAAGCGGTGGAGACGGTGATCGAGGCCCACTACGCCGGCCAGATCGCCGAGCTTGCCGAGCGCGAGCCGGAACTGGCCGCCGAACTGACGAAATTCCGCGACGACGAACTGGCCCATCGCGACCAGGCGGTGGCGGAGGGCGCCCGCGAGGCGCCGGGCTACGCCCTGCTCTCGGCCGTGATCCGCGCCGGCTGCAAGGCGGCGATCCGCATCAGCGAGAAGGCCTGAGGGGCCGGCGAAGCCGCCTCAGGCGCAAAAGGCCGCGAGCGTACGGTTCCGACGCAACCTTGGCCGTAGTCCAGACGTTTTTCGGTTATAGAGGCCCGCGCTGATCGCGCCTCCAATCACGGGCAAGCCTCCCATGAAACGCCTGACGCCGCTCGTCCTGCTGCTCGCGCTCACCGCCTGCGAGACCACCACCCGCCCCTTCCCCGGTCCTCGGCCCGAGCCGGCGCCCCCGCCCAATCCGGTGGACTATCAGTTCGGCTGGTCGGCCCGCAGCGGCGCCAACAGCATCACCGGCTCGGTGGCCTATCGCACCAAGGCGGGCGGCGCCTTCACCTGCGCCGGGCGTTCCGTGGCGCTCACCCCGGCCGCGCCCATGTCGGCGGAGCGGACCGAGCGCCTCTACGGCTCGACCGAGCATGCGGTGTCGTCGATCGAGGCGGTGCGCGAGCGCTCAGCGGGCCAGGCGGCCCCGGCCTACGCCAACTATGTGCGCGCCGGCCAGTGCGACGAGACCGGCCACTTCGCCTTCCAGGACCTGCCCGACGGCGCCTGGTTCCTGATCGTCACCGCCAAGCCCGCCCGCGCCGGGGAGCCGGTGGTGATCATGCGCGCGGTCGAGGCGCGCGGCGGAATCAGGCAGACCGTGGCCGTGCGCTGAGCCCGGAACCATCACGTCTGAAGATCGCTGTAACGGCCAAGGCCGCCATGGGTGCGGCCATCACCCGGAGCCAACCATGACCAAGCGCCTGACCGCCATCGCCGCCGCCTTCGCCGTGACCGCCACCATGGGCCTGGGCGCAAGCTCGGCCGCCGAAGCCAAGGGCTGCGTTAAGGGCGCAGTCGTGGGCGGCGTCGCCGGCCATTTCGCGGGCCGTCATGCAGTGGCGGGCGCCGCGGTCGGCTGCGTGGTCGGCCACCACCTGGCCAAGAAGAAGGCCAAGCGCGCGGCCCAGGCGGCCAAGCGCTGAGACAGAAGCTTAGCTGAACGAAGCTTCACCACCCTGAACGCAACATAACTTCCGCATCAGAACGCGTTCAGGCGGGCTCTGGCTCTATCGCATCCATGGCGGGCGACGGTTCGTCCGCCGGAAAAACGATGGAGCCAGATCCATGAAAAAGTCTCTCACCGCCTTGAGCCTGGCCGCTGTCGCGGCGACCTCCATCGCCACGGCCATGCCGGCCGCCGCCCAGGACTACGGCTACGGTCCGGCGCGCGACGCCTGCGCCCAGACCCAGCACGACCGCGGCACGGGCGGCGCCCTCCTGGGCGCCCTGGCCGGGGCCGCGATCGGCTCCAACCTCGCCTCGCACCACGGCGGCCGCTCTGGCGGCGCGATCCTGGGGGCCCTGGCGGGCGCTGCGGTCGGCAACAACATCGGCCGCTCCTCGGGCCAGGGCTCGCAAGTCTGCCGCGAGCGCGACGAGGCGCCGGTCTATTACACCGAGACCTCGGCCTCCTACGGCGGTTACTATGACGGCCGGCGCTGGGATGAGGACCGCTTCCGCTCCGGCTTCCGCGCGGACGACCTGAACGCCCGCGAGGCCCGGCTGGGCGCCTTCATCCGCTACAGCTCCGAGACCGGCCGGATGTCGCGCCGCGAGACCCGCTACGCCTGGTCGACCCTGCGCTCGATCGAGGACCAGCACCGTTACCTGTACTCGCGGGACGGCGGCTACCTGACCGACCGCGACCGGTGGACCATCCGCAACCGGCTCAATGAGCTTTCCAGGTTCGTGCGCTCGGCCGACGTGGGCTGAGGAGAAGCGGCCCGCGAACGCCACAGGTGTTCCAAGCGTGGGCGCACGACCGGGGGACCGTCGTCGGCGAGCAGCCGGCGGCGGTCCTTCCGCGCCAGACATCAGAGTGAGCAGAACGATGCGTACCCCCGACCAGCCCGCCCATCGCGACCTTGGCTTCCCGCTGATCCTGACAGTAGGCCTGATCGCCCTGTTCGGCGCCGCCGCGGCTTTCCTGCAGGTGGCCCCGCACTGACGCCGAGTGGGGCATCAGCGAGGAGCGAAGAACAGCACCCACCCCGCCAGCAGCCACGCCAAGGCGCCGGACAGAGCGAAGGCCACGATGCTCCAGTAGCGGATGGGCGCTCGCTCCCGATCGTAGGGGCCGAAACGGAAGCCCTCATACAAGATGCTCGCCTCGCCGCGCCAAAGGCTGACGCCGGCGCATCCGGCGAACAGCACCATAAGGCCCAACCAGAGGCACACGCCCCGCCAGCCCGCGAAGACATGACCGGAATCCAAGCGGATCCCGCCGCCGAAAATCCCGGCCCCGATCAGACCGTAGCCGAGCAAGCCGACGGTCCACTCCGGCCAGCTCGATCGAGATCTGGGCGAACGGAGGCTCAGGCTGGCCTCACTTCGCGCTGTCCATCCAGCCTTCGATGTCGGCCTTCAGCGCCCGCGCCGAGTCCGGATCGATGTAGGTCATGTGGCCGGAGGGATAGTACTTCCAGCTGATGTTGGCGCGGCGATCCGGCTCCAGCGACATGTGATCGATGTCGTACTCGGCGCCGAAGAAGGGCGTGGCCATGTCGTAGAGGCCGTTGAGCGACAGCAGCTTCATCTTCGGATTGCGCCGCATGGCCGCGCCGAGATCGACGGAGGTGTCGGCCGTGATCTGCGGGCCGCCCGCGCTGTTGTGGTTCCAGTCCCACTTGCCGCCGATACCGGCATAGTTGTTGGGGCGGTAGCTGAGCGGCGTCTCATAGCCCAGGTCGCGGAACAGATAGTCGTTCAGGGCGCCGATGAAGGCGCCGGAGATCGAGGCGTCGGTCGGATCGTACTCCGGCCCCTCGCCGCCCGCGTCGGTGTCTTCGCCGAGGAAGCGCGAGTCGAGGCGGCCCACCGTCAGGCGCCGGTCACGCAGCAGCTCCTTGCGGAAGCGGTTGGGATCCAGCCGCAGGTTGGCGCGCACGATCACCTCGGGCGAGATGCCGATATAGGCGCCGAGCTGCCGGGCCACCGCGTCCCGCTCCGCCGGCGTGATGGCGTCGCCCTTCGACAGGGCCAGGGTGTAGGGCCCGCGCGCGAAGTTCCGCACCTCGGCTAGATAGGCGTTCATGTCACCGGGCTTGGAGGCCAGGCGGTTGTGGTAGGCCGCGGTCGCCGCGTAGGTCGGCACGATGTTGATGAACGACTGATCCACCGGCGAGAACAGCATGTTGATGTCCAGGGTGGTGGACAGCAGGGCCACGCCGTTCAGCTGCACGCCGCGCTGTTGCAGGCTGTAGGACAGGCCGGCCGCGCGCAGGGTGCCGTAGCTCTCGCCGAGTACGAACTTTGGGCTGTCCCAGCGGGCATAGACCGTCAGGTACCGCTGAATGGCGCGGGTGAAGGCGTCCAGGTCCTTGTCGACGCCGAAGAAGTCCTTGCCCTCGGCCTTGCCGAGCGGGCGCGACAGGCCGGTGGTCACCGCGTCGATGAACACCAGGTCCGTCTTGTCGAGCAGGGTGTCGGGGTTGGGCATGAGGCGGAACGGCGGGCCGGCGATGGCCTCGGGCCGCGAGGCGTCCACCTTCATCGGGCCGAACGAGCCCATGTGCAGCCACATGGACGAGGACCCGGGCCCGCCGTTGAACAGGAAGGTCACCGGCCGCTGCCCGCCTTTGCCGCGATCCACCGTGTAGGCGACGTAGAACACCGAGGCGATCGGCGCGCCCTCGTCGTTGCGGATGGTGAGCGTGCCCGGCGTGACGGTGTAGGCCAGGGCGCCGCCGTTCAGCGGGATCGAGCGCTTCACCGGGTGCGCGCTCTCGGCGACGGAGGCTGAGGCCACATCGGGATCGGGTTTCTTGGCTTCGGCGTCCTTGCCCGCGGCGGGCTTGGGCTCGTCGGCGGCGAAGGCGATGCCCGGAGCGTTCAGGGCGGCGATGGACAGGCCCATGGTCAGGGCGGCGAGCGTACGGCGCATGGCGATTTCCCCCGAAGGACTCATCGGCGGTCCTTCTCGGGGGCGGAGCCTAAGGGGAAGGCCACGCGGCTGTAAATCGCGCGCGCCCGTCAGGCGTTCGGGCGATGCGACGAGCTGCCGATTCCACGCCGCCAACGACCGGGCGGTCCTTGGGGAATAAGGGATTGCGCCCCGGATTAAATTTCGTTCAGACGGACGCCTGACCCGTTCAACGCTTACCGTTGGGCGACAGAAGCAGGCGACTGCGCCCATAGGGCGGGTGCAGACGGCCGTCGCGAGCGAAGTCCGGCGTGGTGCGGAAATAGCCGTCGGCATAGCGCGTGTTCACCCGCTCGCCGTCGGGCGTGGTCACGAACTCCTGGATGCCGTGGTCGGTCGCGGGGAAAGCCAGGACGGTAATCGCCTTGCCCTGGGCCGCCAGGGCGGCCAGGCGGGTGCGGGTGGTGGCGTTGGGCGCCAGGGTGTCCTCGTCGGCCAGCACCCACAGCATGGGCGCCTTGACCTTGCGCAGAACCGCGAGGGCGTCCCAGTAGACCGGCGTGCCCACGTCGAAGGCCGGGCCGGCCTGGCGCAGCTCGGCGCTCGAGTGCTTCAGGAACTCGCCGGTGTACTGCCCGCCCAGGCGTTTGAACCAGGGCCGGTCGACGTACTTGGCCTTGACCGCGTCGAGCTGTTCGAACCCGTCGCGAAAGTGCGAGCCCAGGATCACATTGGTCGCCTCCGCCACCTCGGCGGCTTCCTGCAGGTCCTGCGCCCCGAAGCCGCGCCGCTTCAGCTCCAGCACGGTCTGGTCGGTATTCTCCTCGGCGACGGAGCCCGCAAGGCCGTAGTCGACGATCACGAAGTCGACCCCGGTCGGAGTCAGGGTCTCGGCCAGGGGCGCGATCCAGCCGCCCTGGCTACCGCCCTGGTAGCCGATCCGCCCGAGCCGTGATCCCGCCAGCCGCCGCGCCTCGGCCATCGCCGCGACCGCATCGCGTGCGAGGACCGTATAGTCCTGGGTGTACTTGCCCTCCGACGCGCCGGTGCCGCGCTTGTCGTAGACGAAGACGCCCACCCCTTGGGCCGCATTGAGCCGCTGGTCGAAATAGTAGTCCGTGGCGGCGGAATGCTCCGAGCCGTGGGTCTCGACCACGATCGGCACGCGCCCGGATCCGTGCGGCAGGACCAGGCGCCCCTTCAGCTTCACCCCGCCGTCGCCGGCGAAGGTGACGTCCTGCACATCGAGCGCGATCTTCACGCCGTCTATGCGCGCCTTGCCATTATCGGCGAAGCCGATGTGATCGCCGCCGCCGCAGGCCGGAAGCGAGATCACCACCCCGTCGGGCTTGCCGGTCCAGCCCAGAGTGCTTGCCCAGCCGTCCTTGGCCGACAGCCGCCCGACGCGCCCGTCGTTGAGGCGCCAGCGCAGGTCCTGGTCCGGCCCCGGCCCGATATCGAGCAGGCGGCCGTCGGCCAGGCGGTACACAGCAGCCTGGCAGACCTGGTCGCGCGTCAGGGGCGGATCCTTGTCCGCCTGGAACTGAGCTGAGGCGACGCCGCCAAAACCGATCCACAGGCCGGCCGCGAGCGCGGCGGTCTTCCAGGTAGGCAGGGTCACAGGCTCACTCCATCAACGGGCTGTCAGACGGAAAGAGGCTCCGGCGACGCCGTTTGGAGGCGGGGCGCCGGATTAAATCTTGTCCGCGCCGGCGTCAGGCCTTCCGCGCCACGATCCAGCGGTCGACCACCTGCTCCAGGGTCTCGAGCGGCATGGCGCCGGCCAGCAGGCACACGTCGTGGAAGTCGCGGATGTCGAAACGCGGGCCTAGCGCCGCCTTGGCCTTCTCGCGCAGGCGCAGCCAGGTGACCTTGCCGACCATGTAGCTGCAGGCCTGGCCCGGCCACACCGTGTAGCGGTCGATCTCACCGGTCGCTGAGGTCGCCGGGTCGCCCATCAGCGTCTGGAAGTACTGGCTGCCCTTCTCGCGGCTCCAGCCCATGGCGTGCAGGCCGGTGTCGGCGACCAGGCGTCCCGCGCGGAACAGGGCGTCGTGCAGATAGCCGATCCGGCCCATCGGGTCGGTCTCGTACATGCCGAGCTCGTCGGCCACCTGCTCGGCGTAGAGCGCCCAGCCCTCGAGGTAGGCGTTGAAGCTCGGCAGGTTGTAGTCGACGCCCAGGATCTGCTGCACCAGCGGCAGTTCCTTGGACTCGTTCTCAAGGGCGCCCTGCAGGTAGTGGCCGGGAATGCCCTCGTGGTGGGTCAGGGTCGGCAGGGTCCAGGTCGGGACCTCGGCCGTGTCGCGCAGGTTGATGTAATAGGCGCCCGGCCGCGACCCGCCCACGCCCGGCGGCCAGGCATAGGCGCCCGGCGCGCCGCCCTCCAGGTACGAAGGCACCCTGCGGATCACCATCTCGGACTTGGGCAGGGTGCGGAAGGCGGCAGGCAGCTTGGCGCGGATGCGGTCGACCTGCTCGTGCAGGGCCGCCAGCAGCTTCTCCTTGCCGGCGTCGGTGTTGGGGTAGCGGTACTTCGGGTCCTCGTAGAGCGCGTGCAGACGCTCGCCGACCGACCCTTGCGTCAGCCCTTGGGCCTTCAGGCTCGTGTCGAGTTCGGCCACCAGGCGCTGGGCGATATCCTCGCCCATTTTGTGGATCTCAGCGGGCGTCAGGGTCGTGGTGATGTTCTGGCGCAGGGCCTCGGCGTAGAAGGCCTCGCCGTTGGGAATGCGATAGACGCTGGGCTCATGGCCGGCCTTGGGCAGGGCGGCCTTCAGCGCCGCGATCTGGCGGTCCAGCGCCGGGACGATCTCGCGTTCGACGATGGCGATGGCGCCCGGCGAAGGGTCGCCGCGCATGTGGATTTCGAGCGCGCGGCGCTTCAGCGAGGCGACGAGCGTCGTCTTGGCGGCAGGCGTGTCGCGCAGCTCGGTCACCTGCTTGATGGTCTTTTCCAGCAGGTAGGCGGGCGGGATCACGCCGGCGCCGACATCGCGGCGGAAGCGCGCCGTCTCCTGGTC
This sequence comes from Pseudomonadota bacterium, assembly GCA_018241995.1. GTDB lineage: Bacteria > Pseudomonadota > Alphaproteobacteria > Caulobacterales > Caulobacteraceae > JAFECT01. The sequence goes on along the minus strand of JAFECT010000003.1, from coordinate 30,975 downwards.
CAGGCACTTGGCGAAGTCGTGCATGCGCGCGACGTAGGCCTCGACGTCAGCCCGGCTCTTGATGGTGTGATCGCTGTCCATGAAGTCGGGCACGGACTGGTAGGAGCCGGTGATCTGGCTCAGCACATAGGGGCTGATCTGGCCCGACATCTGATCCCACGAAGGGAAGCGCGCCTGGGCGGTGTTCTCCTGTAGCCAATAGGCCAGGGTGTCGTAGACGGCCAGGCGCACGCCCTTGATGTGCGAGCGGTCGATAGCCTTCAGCCGCTTCAGATAGGTCCCGGAGACGGTGGTGAAGCGCACCCGCTCGGCGGCGGAGCGGTCGTTCAGGCGCCGCTTGGTCTCGGCGAAGCGGCCCTGGTCCAGGCCCATCAGGGTCGCGGTCTCGGGCAGGGCGTGCATCAGGTCGGCGGCGATGTCGTCGCAGAGCCGGGCGAAGGCGTCGCCCTTGGCGGCGGTCTTGCCCTTGCGATGCGGCGCGGGCTTGGCGTCGGCGACGGCCGGCGTCGCCGCGACGGCGGCCAGGGCGAGCATCAGGTCGCGGCGGGTCTGGAACATGGCGCACTCCGAAACGGACGCACCGTGGGTAGGCCGCAGGGCCCGCCGGAGCAAGCCGGTTTGCAGCAGGCGCGCCCTACGGCTCCAGCTCGATGTCCCAGTACAGGTAGTCGAGCCAGCTTTCGTGCAGATAGTGCGGCGGGAAACGCCGGCCCTGGTGCTGCAGCTCGAACATGGTCGGGCGGTGCGGATAGCGGGCTGGGATCATGCCGGCCTCGCGCGGGGTGCGCCCGCCCTTCTTCAGGTTACAGGGCGCGCAGGCGGTGACGATGTTCTCCCACGTGGTGCGCCCGCCCTTGGAGCGCGGGATCAGGTGGTCGAAGGTCAGGTCCGAGCCGGTCGAGCAATACTGGCAGGAGAAGCTGTCGCGCAGGAACAGGTTGAAGCGGGTGAAGGCCGGCGAGCGGTCCTGCTCGACGTACTGCTTCAGCGAGACGACGCTCGGCAGCACGATCTCGACCGAGGGGGAGCGCACCACCTTGTCGTAGGTGGAGACCACGTCGACGCGGTCCTGGAACACGGCCTTGACCACTTCCTGCCAGGGCCAGAGCGACAGCGGATAGTAGGACAGCGGCCGGAAATCGGCGTTCAGCACCAGGCAGGGCCAGCCCGAAGGGGGATTTCTCAAAACCTGCATGGCGCGATCCTCCGCAAGGACCGCGAACAGGGGGCGGCCTCACCGGGCCGCGCGGCAGGAACACCTGACCGGATCAAAACGCTAGGACTGAAGACGCGCCTCCTTCCTCGCTCGGAAACGCCTAGAATCAAACGGCGTTTCACCAGACTCCATATAGGCGAATTCGTGCGACGGTCCTATGACTTCGAAGCCACGGTCCGCCCCAATCCATGCCCTTCGCCACCCGTTTCGCCCCCTCGCCCACCGGCTATCTGCACCGGGGCCACGCCTTCTCGGCCCTGACCGCGTTCGAGGCGGCGCGGGCGGCGGGCGGGCGCTTCGTGCTGCGCATCGAGGACATCGACGCGACCCGCTGCCGACCGGAGTTCGAGGCGGCGATCTACGAGGATTTGGCGTGGCTAGGCCTGGAGTGGGAGACGCCGGTGCGGCGCCAGTCCGAACACTTCTCCGACTATCGTGCGGCGCTCGACCGTCTGATCGCCGAGGGCCTGGCCTACCGCTGCTTCAAGACCCGGCGCGAGATCCTGGACGAGATAGCCCGCGCGCCCCATGGGCCTGGCGAAGGCCCCGACGGCCAGGTCTATCGCGGCGCGCCCTTGCCGCCGGATGAGGAGGCGAGGTTGCTGGCGGAGAGCAAGCCCTACGCCTGGCGCCTGTCGCTGGATCGCGCCCGAGAGCGGCTGGGCGAGGCCTGGGATCGGCTGAACTTTGTCGAGGAGGGCTCCGGACCCGACGGCGAGACCGGCCTAATCCGCGCCCAGCCGGAGATCGCCGGCGACGTGGTCCTGGCCCGCAAGGACGTGGGCGTAGCCTACCATCTGGCCGTGGTCTTCGACGACGCGCTGCAGGGGATCACCCATGTGATCCGCGGCCAGGATCTGTTCGAGGCGACGCACATCCAGCGGCTGCTGCAGACCCTGCTGGACCTGCCCGAGCCCACCTACCGCCACCACCGCCTGCTGACCGGCCCCGACGGCAAGCGCTTCGCCAAGCGCGACCAGGCGGAGACCTTGCGAGAACTGCGAGCGCGGGGCGTGACCCCCGCGGCGCTGAAAGCGTAACTCGGCCTTTAGTAGTTGAGGTTGAAGCCGATCAGCCCGCCGACGGCGCCGACCCAGACCAGGGCCAGGAGCGCCAGGGAAACGGCGCCGCTCCAGATGCGCGAGAGCCAGGTCACACCGGAGACGCGCCACAGCTTCCAGGTCCACCAGGCGCTGAGGCCCGCGGCGATCACGACCAGGAAGCCTGCGATCTCCAGCGTCGCGACGATGGGATCGAGGCCCGCGCCATAGACCTGGATCTGGTTGCCGAGCAGAGGCTGCAGCAGCATGAACCAGGCCAAGAGATAGACCGCCGACAGGGCCACCGCGGCGCGCTGGTAGAGCCTGAGGCGCCGCGCAGCGACGGGCGCGCCGCTCTCCGCGCGCTCGCCGCGCCGTAGCAGGGGCGAGAGGAACCACAGCACCAGGGTCCAGACCAGCACCGCGAACGACCCCATCAGCAGGGTCAGGTTCAGGGGCGCCGAGCGGGCGAAGGGCACGGCCTGCAGCACCGAGGTCGGGTCGTCGCTGTCGATGATCGTCTTCACGCCGCCGACGGTGCGCAACGCGATCTCGTGCATGCCGCCGACCTCGCGCCAGACCTGCGGGCCGACCTCGCGCAGGCTCTTCACCCCGGCTCCGGCGAAACCGGGGGCCAGGATCGTGCCGTCCGGGCCGGCTTTGATGGTGGTCTGCTGCAGCAGGTAGAACAGGCTTAGGAACCCATGCTCGACCCGGCGCGAGCTCTGATAGAGGCCGGCGATGGCCTGGGCGTCCTGGCGCGCGGTCGAGGGCGCGGGCGGCAGGGCGGCTTCCGCCGGCGCGGGGTAGTAGCGGTCCATGAAACCGTCGAACAGCGCCTTGCGCGCGCCGTAGACCGCGCTGTCGCGGCCGCGGCTGTTGAAGGTGTAGAAGATGCCCACGCCCTCCTGCGGCAGCAGGTTCATCTCGGTGTGGAACACCACCGTGTCGCCGCCGTGCCCGATGACGGTCCGACCGTTCTGACCGAAGTGGAAGAAGCCGTGGGCCAGGGTGGCGAAGCCCGGCAGGTTGGTCTCCGACGGCGTGTGCATCCGCTCTGTCGTCTGGGGGCTCAATATCTGAGCGTCGCCGAAGCGGCCCTGCTGCAGGTGCGCGATCATGAAGCGCGACATGTCGGCCGCGGTCGTCGTCACGCTGCCGGCGGGACGGGTGATGACGAACTCATAGGCATTGGGCTTGCCCGACGCGGTCATGTAGCCCCGCGCCAGGTCCGGCTTAAAGCGATCCGGCAGGGGCTGGTCGAAGGTCGAGTGGGCCATGCCCAGGGGCAGGAAGATGTGGCGCTCGACATAGCGCTCGAACGGCTCGCCCGAGACTCGCTCGACGATGTAGCCCGCCAGGGCCGCGCCATAGTTGGAATAGGCCGGGACCTCGCCGGGCGCGAACAGCTGTGGGCGCGGGTGGCGCTTCAAATACTGTTCGGTGGACTGCACCGCCTTCGGATCGGTGGCCAGGATGTCCTTCAGCCCCTCCTCGAACCCGGCGCGGTGGTTCATCAGGTCACGCAGGGTGATCGGCTTGTCGAAGCGGCGCGGAATCTTGAAGTCGAGGTAGGCGTTGACGTCCTTGTCGAGGTCGAGCTTGCCCTGCTCGACCAGCTGCATCACCGCCGTCCAGGTGAACAGCTTCGAGGTCGAGCCCGGCCGGATCAGCGAGCGCTCCGGATCCATCGGGACCTTCTTGGCCACGTCGGCGTAGCCGTAGCCCTTCTCCAGCAGGATCTTGCCGTCCTTGACCACCACCACATCGGCGCCGGCGATGTCGCCGTTCTTCAGGGCGTAGGGGACCATGCCGTCGAGCCAGGCCTCCAGGTCGGCGCGGTCCAGCGTGTGGGTCTGGGCGGCCTGGGCCACCGGCTGCGGCGCCGGCGCCGTCGGGCCTGCGGACTGCCCCGCCGAAGCGCTCAGCAATAGCGCCGCGATCCCCGCAGCGACGACCGCGATCTTCCGGAAAGGCATGCGCCCGCTCCCCCTCAGGCCGCACCGACGCGGCGGGCGCACAGTGGAACGGATTTGCGAAATCGGAAACTAAATTTTCCGAAATGGAATACGACGCAACTCGACGCTTGCGGCGTCCGGCCTCCTAAGCGAGCGCGCCTACCCCTGAGGCGAGAAGTAGGGCGCTGGCGAGACCGAGAAACGCGGTGCGACCTGTCTGGAGCGCGACGCCGGCCCAATAGGTTTTGGGCGCAGCCTCACGCCGCACGGGCCTGAAGGCCAGGAACACACAGCCATTCTTCAACGCCGCGACGTTCGACAGAAGCGAGAAACCGGCAAATCCGCCGAGCACCAGCGCCGCTGCAAAAAATAGCCAAGCCATGCGTTGCCTCCCTCGGTCAGAATGACGTCAGCACAAAGCCAACGCCAGTCCGCCTCCCATTTCCGCGCCGACCGGCTACAAGGCGCCCATGCTGCGCCTGACCGAACTGAAACTGCCGCTGGACCATCCGCCCGAGGCCCTGCCGGCCGCGATCGCTGAGCGCTTGGGGGTGGGTGTCGAGCAGCTGATCTCGTGGAAGGTCTGGCGGCGCGGCAATGATGCGCGGAAGAAGTCCGCGATCCTGATGGTCTACACGGTCGATGTGGATGTGGCCGACGAGGCGGCGGCGCTGGAGCATTGCGCCGGCGATCCGCGCGTGGGGCCGACGCCGGACACCGGCTATCGCCATCCGGTGCGCGCGCCGGACCGTTGGGCGGAGAAGCATCCTCGCCCTGTGGTGATCGGCGCCGGGCCCTGCGGCCTGTTCGCGGGTCTGATCCTGGCGGAGATGGGGTTTCGGCCGATCATCCTGGACCGCGGCAAGGTGGTGCGCGAGCGGACCAAGGACACCTGGGGCCTGTGGCGGAAGAGCGAACTGAACCCGGAGTCCAACGTCCAGTTCGGCGAGGGCGGCGCCGGCACCTTCTCGGACGGCAAGCTCTACAGCCAGATCAAGGACCCGCGATTCCTGGGCCGCAAGGTGCTGACCGAGTTCGTCCAGGCCGGGGCGCCCGAGGAGATCCTGACCGAGGCCCACCCGCACATCGGCACCTTCCGCCTCGTTACTATGGTCGAGTCGATGCGGGCCAAGATCGAGGCGCTGGGCGGCGAGTACCGTTTCCAGCAACGGGTCACGGATGTCGTGCTGGAGCCTGGGCCGGACGGCGCACAGCGGCTGGCGGGCCTGCAGCTCGAAAGCGGCCAGGTCATCGAGACCACCCAGGCCGTATTCGCAGTCGGCCACTCCGCGCGCGACACCTTCGCCATGCTGCACGAGCGCGGCGTGCACATCGAGGCCAAGCCCTTCTCCATCGGCTTCCGCATCGAGCATCCGCAGTCGTGGATCGACCGCGCGCGCTTCGGCCCCTGCGCGGGACACCCGGACCTGGGGGCCGCCGCCTACGCCCTGTCGCATCACGCCTCGAACGGACGGGCGGTCTACAGCTTCTGCATGTGCCCGGGCGGGACGGTGGTGGCCGCGACGTCTGAGGTCGGGCGCGTGGTGACCAACGGCATGAGCCAGTATTCGCGCAATGAACGCAACGCCAACTCGGGCCTCGTGGTGGGGATCAGCCCGGCGGACTTCGGCTCCGACCATCCGCTGGCGGGCATCGATCTGCAACGCGCCCTGGAGAGCCAAGCCTTCGAGTTGGGGGGCAGAAGTTACTTCGCGCCGGGCCAGCGGGTCGGCGACTTCATGGCCGGCGTCGCCTCGACCGGGTTCGGCGAAGTGGTCCCCTCCTATCGCCCCGGCGTGACGCCCACCGACCTGTCGACGGCCCTGCCCGACTACGCCATCACGGCGCTGCGCGAAGCCCTGCCCGTCTTCGGCCGGCAAATCCCCCGTTACGACGATCCCGACGCCCTGCTCACGGGCGTTGAAACCCGGACCTCCTCACCGGTGCGCATCACCCGCGGCAAGGACTTCCAGAGCCTCAACACCCGCGGCCTGTTCCCCGCCGGAGAAGGCGCGGGCTACGCCGGCGGCATCCTCTCGGCGGCGGTGGACGGCATCAAGGTGGCGGAGGCGGTCGCGCAGGCCCTGGTTCTGTAGCGCCGGGAAACCAACTGTGAGCGCGCCTCACAGCCGCCAGCGAGACATTCGTTTGACCTCGTTGGCGCGAACCTGTCCTTAGCGCCCATGCCCGCCCCGCCGCTTCCCGTCTCCACGTCGCGCTGGCCGCTGGCCGCCCTGATCCTGGGCGCCTGCGCCATCGGCTTCGGCCCGGTTCTGATGCGCTCGACCGAGACGGGGCCGGCGGCGGCGGCGTTCTGGCGGCTGTTCTTCGCCCTGCCGTTCCTGGCTTGGCCGGCTCTGAAGGCGGGCGGCATGGTCTCGGGCCGCTCGATGCGGCCGGGCCTGCTGGCGGGCGTTCTGTTCGCGATCGACCTTGGGGCCTGGCACTATGCGGTGGCCTTCACTTCGGTCGCCAACGCCACGGTGCTTTCGAACACCACGCCGGTGGTAGTGACGGTCGTCGCCTGGCTGATGTTCCGCGAGAAGCCGGCGCGCGCCTTCCTGTTCGCCATGGCTCTGGCCATGGCCGGCGCCTTCGTCATGGCCGCGGCCAAGGGCTCGGGCGGGCACGGCACGGCGCCCCTGTTCGGCGATCTCCTGGCTCTGACCGCGGCGCTGTTCTACGGCGGCTATTTCGTGGTGGTGCGGCTGGCCAGGCCCTATGCCTCGACGTCCCAGTTGATGGCCTGGACCAGCATCGCCGGCGCACCGGTGCTGCTCGTCACGGCGGTGCTGCTGCGCGAGAAGATTCTGCCTTCGGACTGGATCGGTTGGGCCGCCTGTATGGGCCTGGGGATCATGCACGTCGCCGGCCAGGGCGCCATCGCCTGGGCGTTGGGCCGGCTGCCGGCATCGCTGACCTCGGTCACGGTCCTGATCCAGCCGGTGGTGGCTGCGCTGCTGGGTTATCTGATCTTCGCCGAGCGGGTCGTGCCGATGCAGGCGCTCGGCGCGCTGATCCTTCTGGTCGGGGTGGTCCTGGCCCAGCGTTCGCAGAGACCGCCGCCGGTCGCCGCCTAGCTGTCGAAGCGCTTGGTCAGGCCCAGCGCCAGCGCCTGCGCCGCCTTGGCGCCGCGCGCATCATCGTTGGTGGCCGTCACCACGGCGACGCCCGAGGCCGGCGAAACCAGGGCCACCATGTGCCACCAGGTGTTGGAGCCCTCGTGCGCCAGGCCCGGCTTGCCGGTCCAGGGCGAAGCCTTGAAGGTGATCCACCCCCCGGCGTAGCTGCGGACCTCGTCGGTCGGGGGCGTGGTCAGGTGGCGCACCGAGTCCGCGCTTAGCAGGCCCTTGCCGTCGCTCATGAACACCCGGAGGAACTTGGCGTAGTCGGCCAGGGCCATGTGCACGGTTCCGGCCGGGCCCAGCGCCGGCGGATTGTCGGAGACGCCGGTCGGGTCTAGCGGATGGCCGTCGCGGGCATGGCCCCAGGGCGCCTCGCCAAGCGGCGCGCCGAACCCGGCGGTCGAGAGCTCGAGGGGATCGAACACTTCCGCCTTGATCACGTCTTCCCACGGCGCGTCGGCGATGCGCTCGATGGCGGCGCCGAGCAGGATGAAGTCGGCGTTGGCGTATTCGAACACGCCCGGCTTGCCGGCGGGCGGCGAGGCGAAGGCCTTGGCGGCCAGCGCGCGGCGCTGGTCTCTGAGCGGCCGGGGGTCGCCACGCGCCGCGATCAGCCACGGCACATCGAGCAGGGTCTTGTCGCTGAGCCCGCCCACATGCCCCATCAGCTGCTCCACGGTAATCGCGGACCACGCCGGGTTGGGCCTGAGGTCGGGAAACAGCTCCGGCACGGTGGCGCCCCACTTGGCCTGACCCTTCTCCACCAGACGCGCATAGACCGCCGCCGTCATGGCCTTGGTGTTGGAGCCGAGGTGCCAGCGGTCACTGAGCGTCGCGAGGTCGGGCTGGTCGGTGCGGCGCACCCCGGCTACGCCCTGCCACAGCACCTCGTCGCGGTTCAGCGCGAGGCCGGCGAGCGCCGCGGCCTTGGACTGTTCGCGCAAGCTCGCCATCAGCTGATCCGGCGTGGCGGGAGCGGCAGGCGGCGCGGCCGGCTGAGGCGTCGGCTGGGGCGTCTGGGCGCGCGCGCTGAACCCGGCGGCGGAGCCCATGGCCAAAGCGCCCAATCCGAAATCACGTCTGCGCATCAACGCCCGCCTTGAAGTCCCCGTCGCGTCAGAACGCGCCTACGGCTTGGGAAAATCAAATGAATTCCCCTCCAGGTCGACGCGCATCACTGTGGCTCAGCGCCTCGGATGAGGCCTTCTGCGCACTCGCCCGACCGGCGCAGGCGCAGGTGCGAACACGCCGGGAATAGGGCTGGAGAACTTGGCCCGCACCGGCCGCGCCTTGACCGCGAAGGTGCGCTTGACCGCCTCCAGGAGAACCAGCCCCGCCGAGCCGGGCCAGACCTTCGAGCCGACCTGCTCGAAGCCTTCCGCCCAGCCGGCCAGCGGCGTCCAGGGGGGCACATAGAGCGCCTGGCTCCAGGCCACCGGCTCAAGCTCGGCCTCGCGCACCAGCTGCTCCAGCTGGCGGCGGGTAAAGGGTTGGCCGTGGCCGAAGGGGGTGCGCTCGGCGTGCGACCACAGCCCGCCGCGCGCCGCGGCGATCACGATCACGCGTCCGGAGGCGGACATCACCCGCCCGATCTCGCGGAGCAGGGCGCCGGCGTCCTCGCTTTCCTCGAGCGCATGGCAGACCAGCACCCGGTCGAACAGAGAGCTGGGGAAAGGCAGGCTCAGGTCCTCGACCAGACAGGCGCGGTTGCGGCCCGACGCGGGCCACGCTTCGACGCCCTGACTGGCCGGCATGCCCGCTACGATCCGGCGCGCGCCCGAGAACCCCTCCAGGAACGGGGTGGCGTAGCCCAGGCCCAGCATGTCCACGCCCGCCGCATCGCCCCAGACCTCGGCCACCTTGCGCCCCAGCAGCTCGCGCACCGCCCTGCCCAGGGGCTGGGCGTAGAATTCGCGCAGTTGCAGTACGTCGCGGCGCATGGCGGTCCCAAGGCGGCCGAGCGGTCTCGGCGATTCCAGTTCCGATCATATATAGGCGGGGTCAACTTCGGCCTAAGGACCGCCGCATGGCCATCGAAATCCGCCAGTTCCCCGTTCTGTCCGACAACTACGCCTTCCTGGTCAGGGATCAGGGCTCCGGCCTGGTCGCGACCATCGACACCCCCGACGCCGACGCCATCGCCCGCGAGGTAGAGGCTTCGGGCTGGGGGCGGCTGGATTTCATCCTCAACACCCACTGGCACCCGGACCACGCGGGCGGCAATGCGGCGCTCAAAGCCCGCTTCGGCTGCGAAATCGTGGGCCCCGCCGAGGTGGAGAAGATCGCGCCGCTGGATCGCGTGGTTTCGGGCGGCGAGACCCTGAGCTTCGGCGACACGACGCTGAAGGTGCTGCCGACGCCCGGCCATACGCTCGGCCACATCGCCTACTGGAGCGAGGCGGACGCCGTCGCCTTCGTCGGCGATACCCTGTTCGCCATGGGCTGCGGCCGGCTCTTCGAGGGCACGGCGGAGCAGATGTGGAAGAGCCTGCAGAGCCTGGCGGCCCTGCCGGACGCCACCCGGGTCTACTGCGCCCACGAATACACCGCGTCGAACGCCCGCTTCGCCCTGTCGGTGGACGCCGATGCGCAGGTGAAGGCCCGCGCCGAGGCCGTATTCGCCGCCCGCGAGCGCGGTGAGCCGACCGTGCCGACCACCATCGCGCTGGAGAAAGCCACCAACCCCTTCCTGCGCGCGCCCTCGCTGGTCTCGTCCGCCACGCCTGCCGAAGCCTTCGGCCAGGTCCGCGCCGCCAAGGATGGGTTCAAGGGGTGAGCGGGCTCGATCCGGACCGTATCGTCGCGCTGTTGGGCCTGAAACCCCATCCGGAGGGCGGCTGCTACGCCGAGACCTTCAGGGATGAATCCGGCGAGGGTCGGGCCGCCTCCACCGCCATCTATTATCTGCTGCGGCGCGGCGAGCGCTCGCACTGGCATCGGGTCGACGCGGCCGAGGCCTGGCACTTCCATGCCGGAGCGCCCCTGAGGCTCAGCCTTACTGAGCGCGAGGGCGGCGAGGTGCGAGCACTCGTGCTGGGGGTCGATCTGGAACGGGGTGAGCGGCCCCAGGCGGTCGTGCCGAAGGGCTGGTGGCAGGCGGCGGAGAGCCTGGGCGACTGGAGCCTGGTCGGCTGCACCGTGGCGCCGGGCTTCGAGTTTTCGGGTTTCGAAATGGCGCCGGAGGGCTGGTCGCCCTGAGAGCGCGCCTCAGCGCGAGACGATGGCCTTGGCGATGCGGCTGGAGGACGGCCTTCCGGCGATGCCGTCGCGCGGCGACAGGATCACCTCCAGCACCCCGTTGCGCAGCCGCACGTCCATGCGCGAGCCGGGGTGGATGTAGACCTCGCGGATGCGCTTGATGTACGGGCGCCCCTCGCGCATCGCCGCCATCTTCAGCAGGGTGTCCGTGGTGACCACGATGGTGTCGGCGTAGATGAAGGGCTCGCCGTCGCCCTCCGCATGCATCTTGAACTGCGGCAGGCCGCTGGCGCGCGCCACCCGCAGCATCGAGGCCTGCAGCAGCTGGGCCAGGGCCTGGGTCGAGACGTGGTTGGGGCGAGACGCCGGCGCTGCCCCCACCAGCTGGGCGGGCTCGCCGCCAGGGCTGTGGGTCGTGAACAACGTCAGCCCGCCCAGGCGCGAGGAGCGCAGGATCGTCTCGCCGATGTCGTTCTTGTAGATGGTGTCGCCGCTGGGCGCGGGCGTCGCGCGCAGCGCCCAGACCTCTTCCGACCCCTCGAAGCGCATCAGCGCCACATTGCCGCTGCGGTCGAAGACGAAGCGGTCGCCGTCACCGGAGACGTAGCGGGCGATCGGCGGGGCATGGGCGTGGGAGCGGCCATCCTGGGCGGTGGACCCGGTCAAGGCCTCGCGCAGGCTGACCGGCTGATCGCCCGCAAACGCCGACCGGCTCAGGCTTGCAAGCACCACCAGGAGCACAAGGCCGAGCGCCGCAAGCCAACCGGTCGCAACCGGCCCGGCCGCCAGGGCGCACGGGCTGGGCGCAAGGACCGGGACCGGTCGTATGCGGACGTTTCGGAGCATGCTCAGGGTCATGCGGACCGACCGGGGCTAATTTTTGGCGGGGAGCCGCCTTAGCCCATCATGTACTGTCCGCCGTTCAAGGACAGTGTCGCGCCGGTCACATAGCCCGCATGTTCGCCGGCCAGGAAGGCGACCATGTCGGCGATCTCTTCGCCGTGGCCCAGCCGCCCCACTGGAATCTGGCCCACGATCTTGGCCATGACCTCGGGCGAGACGGCCGACACCATCTCGGTGTCGATATAGCCGGGCGCGATGCAGTTGACGGTGATGCCCTTGTTGGCGCTTTCCAGCGCCAGCGCCTTGGTGAAGCCGATCATCCCGGCCTTGGCCGCGGAATAGTTGGTCTGGCCGGCCTGGCCCTTCTGGCCGTTGATCGACGAGATGTTGATGATCCGGCCCCAGCCGCGTTCGCGCATGCCGGTGATCACCTGCCGCGTCATATTGAACACGCTGTCCATGTTCACGCGAATGACCTCGGACCACTGCTCGGGCGTCATCTTGTGGAAGAAGCCGTCGCGGGTGATGCCGGCGTTGTTGACCAGGACCTCGATGGGGCCATACTCCGCCTCGACCGCCGCGGTGGCGCGCTGGCAGTCCTCGAAATGGCCGACGTTGCCCTTGATCACCATGACGCCGAGCTCCTTGGCGCACGCGGCCGCGGCCTCGTCGTTGCCGGAATAGCCCGCCGCCACGTGGAAGCCGTCGTTCTTCAGCCGCTCGCAGATCGCCCGGCCGATGCCGCGCGTGCCGCCGGTGACCATCGCCACTCTCGCCATGGGGTTTCCTCGTCCTAATGCTTCTTGGGGCTCAGCCGGCCCGGTTGATCCGCTCTACCGCGCGAAGCGGAGAAATGCAGGGAAAAATCAGACCTTCTCGACGCAGACGGCCACGCCCATGCCGCCGCCGACGCACAACGTCGCGAGGCCCTTCTTGGCGTCGGTGCGGTTCATCTCGTGCAGCAGGGTGGTCAGGATGCGCGCGCCCGAGGCGCCGATGGGGTGGCCGATGGCGATGGCGCCGCCGTTGACGTTGACCTTGGCCGGGTCGAGACCGAGTTCGCGCACCACGCAGAGCGCCTGGGCCGCGAAGGCCTCGTTGGATTCGATCAGGTCGAGATCGGAGACCGACCAGCCGGCCTTCTCCAGCGCCTTGCGCGTGGCCGGGATCGGGCCGGTGCCCATCACGGCCGGATCGACCCCGGCATTGGACCAGGAGGCGATGCGCGCGAGCGGTTTCAGGCCGCGCGCCTTGGCTTCGTCGGCGCTCATCAGCACCAAGGCCGCGGCCCCGTCGTTCAGGCCCGAGGCGTTGGCGGCGGTGACCGAGCCTTCCTTGTTGAACGCTGGGCGCAGGCCCGAGAGGCTTTCGTAGGTCACGCCCTCGCGGATGTATTCGTCCTGGTCGACGACCGTGTCGCCCTTGCGGCCCTTGACGGTCACCGGCGCGATCTCGTCCTTGAACTTGCCGGCCTTGCGCGCGGCCTCGGCACGGTTCTGGGACTGGACGGCGAAGCGGTCCTGGTCCTCGCGGGTGATCTGCCACTTCGCCGCGATATTCTCGGCGGTCTGGCCCATGTGATAGCCGTGGAAAGCGTCCCACAGGCCGTCCTTTATCATGGTGTCGACCATGCCGAGGTCGCCCATCTTCTGGCCGTTCCTGAGGTTGGCGGCGTGCGGGGCCTGGCTCATGCTCTCCTGGCCGCCGGCGACCACGATCCTGGCGTCGCCCTGCGCGATCTGCTGCATGCCGAGCGCCACCGCGCGCAGGCCCGAGCCGCACAGCTGGTTCAGGCTCCAGGCGGGGCTTTCGATCGGCACGCCCGCGGCCACCGAGGCCTGACGCGCCGGGCCTTGGCCCGCGCCCGCCTGCAGCACCTGGCCCAGGATCACCTCGTCGACGTCGGCGGCGCTGACGCCCGCCTTCTCCAACGCGCCCTGGATGGCGACCTTGCCCAGCTCGTGGGCCGGCAGGCTGGAGAGCCCGCCCAGGAAGGAGCCCACCGGCGTGCGGACGGCGGAGACGATGACCACGTCGACCATGTGTCGTTCCTCGGAAGTGATGCTGTGACTTGTACTTGTGCGGCGCGGCAGAAACGGGCCGCAAAGGCGCCGCGCGCGCGTCCCCATAGCCCGAATAGGGGCCGTTCGTTAAGGCTTGCGCTCGCCTCTCAGGCGGATTTTCGCGGGGGCCGCGCGCGAACCCCTTGTTTCACAAGACTTCCGCATTTCATGAATCTGTGGCGGACCCGCCTCGCATTCGCGATAATGCGCCGCAACAGCGCAGGGGACGGAAAGCACGTGTCGGACGCCAATCAGAGCGGCGCGGACGCCAAGGGCAAGGCCCAGGCGTCGGGCGAGCGGGTCGTGATCAAGAAGTACGCCAACCGGCGCCTCTACAACACCCAGTCCTCGTCCTACGTGACGCTCGACCACCTGGCCGAGATGGTGCGCGAGGGCGTCGACTTCGTGGTCTATGACGCCAAGTCCAACGAGGACATCACCCGCTCGGTCCTGACCCAGATCATCTTCGAGGAAGAGAGCCGCGGGCAGAACCTGCTGCCGATCCAGTTCCTGCGCCAGCTCATCGGCTTCTACGGCGACAGCGTCCAGTCGCTGGTGCCGACCTATCTGGAGATGTCACTGGACGCCTTCTCGCGCCAGCAGGAGCAGTTCCGCAACCAGTTCGCAGGCACCTTCGGGGCGGCGCCCGGCGCGGGCTTCTTCGACGAGCAGGTGCGTCAGAACCTGGCCATGTTCGACCGCGCTATGAAGATGTTTACGCCCTTCGCCTATAAGCCGGAGGAGAAGCCGGCCCCTCAGCCCGCCCCTGCCCCCGCGTCCGAGACCGATACGATCTCCGAGATGAAGCGGCAGATGGACGAGATGCGCCGGCAGATCGAGAAGCTCGCCGCCGGACGATGACCGACCCGATAGATCCGATCGACCCCGCCGACCGCCCCCGCTCGCCGGGGCGCAGAGCCTATGATCGCGATCGCCGCGCCGAGCCACCGGCCGGCTCGAATCTGCCCGTCCCGGTCAGCGCCGCACGCACCCACAAGCCTTCCGATCCCCCGCCTGCGGACGCCGCCTTCAACGCGCAGCTCTACGGCGGCGGCCCGCGCCGCGGCCTGAAGGGCGGCGCCGAGACGCTGGACAACGCGCGCGCCACCTACCTCGGTGCCGAATACTCCGGCCCCAACGACCGGCGCCCCAAGGCCGGCCTGATCCGCAAGACGGAAATCTGAGCCCTGCCGCTGCGGGTCCCGGCAAGCCCAACGCGATGAAAAGAGCCCCCGCCTTTGCAGACGGGGGCTTCGAGTTGGGCCGGTACTACGATCAGAACGACGTCTTCAGCCGTAACGTGACCCTGGCGTTGTCACCGCGGCTGTCTGCGAAAGTCCGCTGGTAGTCGAGCGAGAACAGGAAGCCGTTCTTGAAGGACCAGGCGGAGCCAATGCCGAGGTCGACCGTGTCGCGGCTGGCCGGGACCGGGGTGACCGTATAGGTCGGGCCGGACAGGGCGGCGGAGTACTGCAGGTTCACCGCATTGGAGCCCTCGAACTCGTGGCGAGCCTCGATGCGGAAGTGCGGCAGCATATCGCCGTAGCCCTGATGCACGATCCAGTCGCCGCGGAGACCGAGGTCGCCCGAGAGCAGGTTGGCCTTCTGCGAGCCATAGGTCAGGGCCCAGGTGGTGTTCCCGGTTTCCGCATAGCCGTGGAGGCTGGCGTTGGCCGCATCCAGCCTGCCGTAGGGCGACAGGTGGAAGCCGTCACGGCGCCACTCATAGGCCAGGGTCAGCGACCCGAAGGTCTCCGAACCGTTGCGGCTGCCGGTCACGAAGTCGAGCGCCGGGGTGAGCCTGCGGGTGTCGAACTTCAGCGAGCCTGCGCCCACCACGCCGTCGAGGAACAGGTTCGGAGCCGGTTCCCAGGAAGCGTAGATCGCGCCCACCCAGTTGGTGGCGGTGGACTTGGTGCCGCCCGAGCCGACCTGGTCATCGGAGTGACCCCAGCCCACGCCCGCGCCCATGATCCAGTGCTCGCCCACCGGCATGTCGGCGCCGACGGTCAGGCCGGAGGACTGGAACTTGACCTTGTCCTGGCCGAGTTGGGCCGAACGCTGGCCGAGGTCGATGGTGCCCGCCGCCCAGATGGCCGCGCCGCCGGGGGCCGCCATGGTCCCCGAGCCCGCGCCGCCGGCCGCCAGGCGACCCTGGCCGTGGGCTGCGCCGCTGTTGGCGTTGTCGGCGAACAGCTTGGCGTCACGGAACTGGTCGGCCTGGTGGAAGGGATCGGAGGTCTCTTCCAGGCGCATGCGCTCCAGCGGGTTCTGGTTCGGGTCGATGTACTGGTTCGAACCGTAGTCGCCGAAGTTCAGGCCCATGCCGAAGCTGGAGCCGCCGCCGCCCGGCGCGTGGAGGTCTTCCATGCGGCGGTCGAAGTTGGAGATCTGCGCCCGCGCGAAGGTGCGCGCCGCCTGATCCTGGGCTGCGACCAGACCCTTAACTTCCGCGTTCGCCGAGGGGTCGGGCCGCGTCACCGTCACCGTCACCGTCGACGGGGCCGAGGTCCCGCCCGCGCTGGTCAGGGTGAAGTTGATGACCGCCGTGCCCACGAAGTTCGGGCCCGGCGTGAAGGTCATGTTGAAGGCCGCGCCCGCCTGCACGATCGCGGTCGTGCCCGCGCCGCTCGGCGAGACCGAGGTGACGTTAGCCGCGGTGATCGGGCCGCCGGTGGAGCCCGAGGCCAGGTCCACCGTCACCGGCGTCAGGGCGACGGTGGTGGCGGTGAAGGCCTGGGCGGTGGGCACGGCGGTCGAGTGGTCGGCGCCGCGCACGGCGATGTTCACCGTGGCCGGAGCCGAGGTTCCGCCCGGACCGGTGGCCGTGAACATGAAGCTGTCCGGGCCGGTGTAATCCGTCGCAGGCTTATAGGTCGCCGTCGTGCCCGAGATGCGCAAGCTTCCGTGGCTGGGCGCAGTGGTCACCGTAAGCCGGGTGAACACGCCAGAGACATCGCCCGACAGGTCGATGGTCTGGTTGCCGCCGTTCTTCTGCACCGTGGCGTTGGTCCCGCTCACCGTCGGAGCCGGCGGCGGGGCGATGGTCACCGAGACGGTCTCGGTGTTGGACGTCCCGCCGATACCGCTGGCGGTATAGGTGAAGCTGTCCGCACCGAACGCGCCGGGTGTGGGCGTATAGGTGAAGCTCATGCCCGAGGCCGTGACCGAACCCTTGGTCGGGGCGGCGACGACGGCCACGCTCGAGGCCACGCCGGTCACCGACGAGGTCATGTCGATGGCCACGCCCGCCGAGTTGTAGGGCACGCTGACCGACCTGGCCTTGGCGAACGGCGCGGGCGGGTTGGACACCGTCACCGTCACCGTGGCCGGCGAGGAGGTCCCGCCGGGGCCGGTGGCCGTATAGGCGAAGCTGTCGGGGCCGAAGTAGCCGGTGGTCGGCTTGTAGGTCACCACCTTGCCGCTGGCCGTCGCCGTCCCGTGGGTCGGGGCGGTCGAGACCGTCACCGAGGTGGCGACGCCCGTGATCGAGCCGCTCAGGTCCAGGGCCGTGCCGGAGCCGTTATAGGGCGCCGTCAGGTTCGCCGCCGCAGCGGTCGGGGCCGCCGGGTTGCTGACCGTGATAGAGACCGTCGCCGGCGACGAGCCGCCGCCGGGGCCGGTGGCCCGATAGGTGAAGCTGTCGGCGCCGTAGTAGCCGGCCAAAGGCGTGTAGGTCACGCTTGTGCCCGAGACCGACACGTTGCCGTGGGTCGGGTTGGTCGCCACCGTCACGCCGGTGGCCACGCCGGTGATCGAGCCCGAGAGATCGATGGCCGTCCCGCTGGAGGCGTAGGGCACGGTCGCCGACTTGGCTGAGGCGGTCGGGGCCGGGGGCGTGCCGACGGTGATGCTGACCGTGGCCGGGGCCGAGGTCCCGCCTGCGCCGCTAGCCGTGTAAGCAAAGCTGTCGTTGCCGTAGTAGCCGGACGCCGGGGTGTAGGTGACCACCTTGCCCGACACCGAGGTCGTGCCGTGGGCCGCCGGGGTCGTCACCGTCACCGTGTTGGCGGCGCCGGTGATCGAGGCGGTCAGGTCGATGGCCGCCTGGGTCTGGTAGGGCGTCGACACACTCTTGGCGCCCGCGATCGGCGCCGCCGGAGCCGTCACCGTCAAGGTCACAGTGGCCGGGGCCGAAGACCCGCCCGGACCGTTGGCCGTGTACTGGAAGCTGTCCGGACCCTGGTAGCCCGAGGCCGGAACATAGGTGACCACTTCGCCCGACACCGAGGTCGAGCCGTGGCTGGGCGCGCTCGTGACGGTCACGCCCGTGGCCACGCCGGTGATCGAGCTGGAGAGGTCGATCGCCTTGCCGGGGCTGCCGTAGTCCACCGTGGCCGAGGTCCCTGCCGTCGTCGGCGCAGGCGGATTGCCGCGGGTGATGGTCACGGTCGCGGTATTGGCCGAGACCCCGCCTGGGCCCGCCGCCTTGTAGGTGAAGCTGTCCGAGCCCGAGAAGGCCGTCGCCTCGTTGAAGTTCACCGTCATCCCGGTCGCCGCCGCCGAACCGTGCACCGGCTGGCTCATCACCTGGATGTTCGACGCAACACCCGTCACCACCGACGACAGGTCAATCGACAAGGTCGTGGCGCCGTAAGGGATGATCACCGTCGTGTTCACCGCAGTAGGCGGCGTGGAGACAACGACCGTGCCGGAATAGGCGCGACTGCCGGTGAATGGCCCCGTTCCGGTCGTGCTGTCGGTCGCCGTCACGGTGAAGCTGTACGAACCGCCCGACGTCGGCGCCCCGGTCAGCGCACCCGTTGAGCTGTTCAGGGTAAGGCCATTTGGCAACGCGCCGGACGTCACAGCGAAGGTATAGCCGCTGGTGCCACCCGACCCGGCGAACGTCACGCCCGGGGCCATGCCCTGGGTGAGGCTCACGGAGTTAGGCGAGACAGTGATGGTCGGCGCGCTGATGTTGAAGCTGTAGCTTTGGCCGCCGGAATACGGGCCGGCGCCGGTCGAACTGTCGATGGCGGATATGAACACCGTGAAGGCGCCGGCTGCGGTCGGCGTGCCGGTGATGGCTCCGGTCGAACCATTCAGGCTCAGGCCGGCCGGCAGCGCGCCGCCGGTGATCATGAAGGTGTAGGGCGCGGTGCCCCCCGAGCCGGAGATCGTCCGGCTGTAGGCAGCCCCCACCGCCCCGTCCGGCAGGCTGGAGGGAGTGGTCGTGACCGACGCCCTTTGAGACAGCAGCGAATAGGCGTGACTGCCGGTGAAGGGAGCTCCGGTCCCGGTCGAGCTGTCTGTGGCCGTGATGGTGAAGTTGAACAGGCCGCCCTCGGTCGGCGTGCCCGACAGGACCCCCGCGCCCGACAGCGTCATCCCGGCTGGGAGCGCGCCTGAACTGACCGAGAATGCATAGGCGGATGTTCCGCCGGAGGCGGTGAAAGTCTGGCTGTAAGCCTGGCCCACCGTCATGTTCGGAGGAAAGCCCGGGCTGACGGTGATCGTGGGCGCGCTGACCGTCAGGGCATAGGCTTGGCTGCCGCTGGCGCCGCCAACCGTATCCGTCGCCGTGATTGTGAAATTGAAGTTGCCGGCCGCTGTCGGCGTGCCGGAAAAGCCGCCGCCGGAAGCCAGGCTCACCCCCGCCGGTAGCGCCCCCGCGGTCACGGCGAAGGTGTAAGGGCCCGTACCCCCAGACGCTGAAACGGTATTGGAGTAGGCTGCCCCTACGGTCGCTGCGGTCAGCGGCGAGGCGGGGGAAAGCGTGATCCCGGCCGATGCATAGGTGAACTGGTCCGCCGCCGTGGTGGAGCTTGTCCCGCCACTGTTCGTCACCCGAACATCCACGACGCCCGCCGAATGGGCCGGCGCCGTCGCCGTGATCTGGGTGTCGCTGTCTACCGTGAAGCTCGCGCTGGAGCCGCCGAAACTGACGGCGGTCGCGCCGAGGAAGCTCGTCCCGGTGATGACGACGGAGGAGCCCCCGGCGGAAGAGCCCGAAGTCGTGGCCAGCGAACCCACGCTGGGTGCGACGGGGGTGCACGTCGCCGCCCCAATGACCTGACCGTTGATCGAGGTATCTGGCCTGCCAGAGAAGATATAGACCTTCGTTACGCCTGAAGGCAGGGTGACGCTGTCGCTGACCGACGTCGGATTTTGAAATGACGGCCGGTAATTCGCCGAGGGCGTATTGTACCTGAAATAGCCGTAGAGGCCCGATCCAATCGTCAGGTTAAAATCAATTCGGTCCCCCGAGTTGAAGCCCAAGGTGGTTGCGCGGTCGTCCACGAACGGCGTGACGTTGACCGACTCTGTTGTCCCAGTATCACTGGGATTTCCTGTGCCGTTAAAGGTCGCCGTTCCGTTCAGCGCGCCGTTGTTGACAGCTTGGCATCCAGGCGAGGCCCAGGCCGCAGTCGGCGCGATGAGAGCCATGGCCAGCAGGCTCATAACGACAAGGACGCAGAACACGCGAAGCCCCAGACCCGGGCGATGCTGCGCACGCCTGCCGAACCTCCGGCCCGAGATCGCAATGCCACGCTCTGCGCTCACCGGCGCCGAAAACTTCATCATGGAGTCCGCCCCCGAACCGCCGGCCGCCGCGAACGGCGATCGGTCCCATAAGCAAGCGGAGGCCGCCTCCACGCGCAAAGCGCGAGCCACACCAAGCCACTTCACTTATCAGTGTTAACCTTTCGGTAAGCTACACATCAGGGGCCGCGCGATGCAATAATCGCAAAGCTTGAAAGTCTAGGACACGCAGATGCGTGACCTTGGATTCCGCGATAGAAGAAGCGGTTGTGACCGCAGAAATCTCTATTTCTGACTACACGCCGACGCGCGTTGAACGTGTTCATCTATACTTCCAGGCATTTCGCAACGGTGCAGGGCGCAGAATCTGCACCGCATAAGTTGCGGTCGGCAGTCGCGCAACACTCAGGGTTAGGCGCAACCTCTGGCGCCCTCATTGCTTAAGGACTCGGTAACCTTCTCAGAACGGGACCGAGACCATGGCCAGCGTCGGCGCCTTCCTTATCAAATCACTCGACGTGGTGATCGTGGCCCTGCTGTTCACGGCGTTCAGCTGACACGAAAAAGCCGGGCGTCGCCGCCCGGCCTTTTGTCATTCCGACTGAGTTCGGGACTCAGTTGCCGGTGAATTCGAAGTCCTTGCGCGCGGCCACGATGGTCACGATGAAGCCGGCCAACACGTCGAGCAGGGTCATCACGGTGATCAGGAAGAAGGTCGAGGTCGCGAAGCCCGGGATCAGCAGGAATTCCACCAGGCAGAAGATGAACAGGATCAGCGACAGCGAGTGATTGATGATCGCCACCTTGTTGGTGTTCGTCGCCCTCAGCAGTTCGAAGAACAGCATGATCAGGCCCAGCAGGATGAACAGGTCGCCTGAGCTGACGTCCCAGCCCCGCCCGCCCGGCATGGTCACCGGGAACAGGGTGGCCTTCAGGTCGGCGCCCGCCTGGGCGGCCTTGCCCCCGACCACCGCGGTCAGGGCGAAGAGGTTGTAGAACAGCGCCGGAATCGCCAGCAGCGGAAACGCAGTGAACATTCCAGATCCTCCGACCGAGGTAGGGCCTCGCCGTCTATTAACTACGCTCTGAGCAGCCAACGCGCCAGTTACGGCAGCGGTTGCGGCTTCCTTCTCTTCCTTGCGGCTCACAGCTCCGACGCCCCTCCGGCATTGCGGGAACGCGATCTCAGCCACATCACGCCCTGCAGGTCCGAGAACGCGGCCCACAGCCGACCGAGGTTGGTGTATTTCGACCGGCCCGCGGTGCGGTGTCTATGGCCTACGTCCTTGAAGCGAACTTCAAAGCCTTCGCGGATCATCAGGGCCGGCAGATAGCGGTGCATGTGATCGAAGTAGGGCAGGAGCAGGAAGGCGTCGCGGCGCATGGCTTTCAGCCCGCAGCCGGTGTCGTCGGCCTGGTCATTGAGCAGGCGCTTCCTGATGTTGTTGGCCCAGCGCGAGGCCCAGCGCTTGGCTGCCGAATCCTGGCGCTTCGCGCGGCGGCCGCCCACCATCCCGACTTCCGGCGGCGAGGCCTTGAGCATGTCGACCAGCCCCGGCGCGTCGGCGGGGGGGTTCTGGCCGTCGCCGTCCAGCGTCACCACGATCGACCCCTTCGCGGCCAGGACGCCGGTGCGGATGGCGCGGCTCTGGCCGGCGTTGTTGCGGTGAGTCAGGATGCGCAAGCGCGGCAGCTCGGCCTTGGCGGCGGTCAGCTCGGCCAGGGTGCCGTCGCGCGACTTGTCGTCCACGAACACCATCTCATAGTCCCGGCCCTCGAAGGCGGCAGCGATCTCGCGCGCCAGGGCGGCGGCGAGGCCCTCTTCGTCATGGACCGGAACGACGACTGAAATCTCGGGCATGTATTCCTCGACCTTCTTGCGCCCTATTAGCGGCGCGCGCGCCAAGAGGCCATGCTAAGACCCGGACGATGCCGAATCTCGACTTCGATCGCCTGATCGCCGGCTGGCGCGGGCCCGTGATCGCCGCCTTCATCGCCTTCCTGGCGGGACTGCCGGGCCTGATCGCCATGCCGCCGTTGGATCGCGACGAGTCGCGCTTCGCCCAGGCCTCGGCCCAGATGCTCGAGAGCGACAACTACATCGACATCCGCTTCCAGGACGAGGCGCGTCACAAGAAGCCGGTCGGCATCTACTGGCTGCAGGCGGCTTCGGTCGCGGCGCTGTCATCGGAGGATGCGCGCCAGATCTGGGCCTATCGCGTCCCGTCCCTGCTCGGCGCCATGCTCGCGGCGGCGGCTTGCGCCTGGGGCGCCATGGCCTTCTTCGGCGCGCGCGGGGGCCTGATCGCGGGCCTGGTGCTGGGCTGTTCGATGATGCTCTCGACCGAGGCCTTCATCGCCAAGACCGACGCGGCGCTGTGCGGATCGGTGACCCTGGCCATGGCGGCGCTCGGGCGCCTCTACGCCGACGCCAGAGCGGGCGTGCCGCTGCGAAGGCGGCACAAGCTGATCTTCTGGATCGCGCTGGGCGTCTCGATCCTGATCAAGGGGCCTATCGGGCCGATGGTGGCCGGGCTCTGCATGCTCACCCTCGGCGTCTGGGATCGCAACGCCGTCTGGATCAAGCGACTCGGCTGGGGCTGGGGCCTGCTGATCGTACTGCTGATCGTGGGGCCTTGGGCCATGGCCATCACGGTGGCGACCAACGGCGGCTTCTGGGGCAAGGCGGTCGGCGGCGACTTCGGCTCCAAGCTGGTCGGCGGGCAGGAGTCCCACGGCGCCCCGCCGGGCTACTATCTGTTGCTGCTCCCGCTGCTACTCTATCCGGCGACCGTGCTGCTGCCCGCCGCCTTCGGGACCGGCTGGACCCGGCGGTTCGCCCCCGGCGTGCGCTTCGCCGTGGCCTGGCTGATCCCCTGCTGGTTCGTGTTCGAACTCGTGCCGACCAAGCTGCCGCACTACACCCTGCCCCTCTACGGCGGCCTGGCCTGGCTGCTCGCGGCCACCCTGACGCCGGCGCCGACGGAGGCTCTTGAGACCGGCCCCATGCCGCGCTGGCTGGAGGCGGTGTTCGCTCGCCTGGGCTCGGCCGGGCGCGCGATGCGCGACGCGCCTTGGAGCGAGATCGGCGTCTGGCTCGGCCTCGCGCTGGGCCTGCTCGCGGCGGGCGTGATCGGCGCGGCTGCGGTGCTGGGCCTCAGGCTCTACGGCGATCCGGGCGACGTGGTCTGGACCTCCCTGACCGTGGGCTTCGTGGTCGTAGGCTTCGCCGTCGCAGCCTTCTTCGTGCTGAACCGGGCGCGCATGGCGGCGCTGCTGGTTTCCTGCGTGTTCGGCGTGCTGGCGCACACGGCCCTGGTCATGGGTCTCGCGCCGAATCTGAAGCCGCTGTGGGTGTCGCGCAATGTGGCGCGCCAGCTCGACCGCTCGGGCCTCGACCCCCGCAACGGCATCACGCCGGGACCTGTCGCGACGCTGGGCTATTCCGAGCCCAGCCTGATCTTCCTGCTCGGCACCGAGACGGAAATCCTTGACGCTGAGGACGCGGTCGCCGCCGTGGCCCAGGGCCGCCCGGTGCTGGTCGAGCAGAAGATGGAGCCACGCTTCCGCGCGGAGCTGGCGCGCCAGCAGGTCAGCGTGCAGGCCGTCAGCATCACCAACGGCGTGAACTACTCTCGCGGCCGCCCGGTCTCCATCACTCTCTACCGCCTGCGCGGCCTGCCCAAGACGCCGCCCGCCCCTGCCGGACCCGCACCCGGACCCACCCGATGAGCCGCTTCATCGAGATCGTGGAGGTCGGCCCGCGCGACGGCCTGCAGAACGAGGCCGTGGTCGTCTCGGTCGAGGACCGCATCGAGTTGATCCGCCGCCTGGAAGCCGCCGGCGCGCGCCGCACCGAGGTGGTCTCGCTGGTCAATCCCAAGCGCGTGCCGCAGATGGCCGGCGCGGAAGAGATCATGGCCGGCCTGCCCAAGGCGGAAGGCCGATCGCGCATCGGCCTGGTGCTGAATGCCAAGGGCTTCGACCGCGCGGTCGAGGCGGGGGTGGACGAGGCCAATATCTCGCTGGCCGCCTCCGACGGCTTCGCCCAGGCCAACAGCGGCATGACCGTCGCCCAGCAGCTCGACATGGTCGCTGAGATCGCCGAGCGGGCGCACAATTTCGCGGGCTCCGGCGCCGGCGGCCCGCGCCTGTCGGCCACGGTCTCCACCGTCTGGGGCTGCCCCTTCGACGGCGAGGTCTCGGTCGAGCAGGTCGCCTCGGTCGTCGCGCGGCTGGCCGAACTGAAAATTCCCGAAATCGCGCTCGCCGACACCATCGGCGCCGGCGATCCGTGGGCGGTGACCCGCAAGGTCGAGGCGGCGAAGAAGGCTGCGCCCGACGCGACCCTGCGCCTGCATTTCCACGACACCCGCAACACCGGCCTCGCCAATGCCTATGCCGGCGTCGAAGCGGGGGTCAGCGTGCTGGACGCCTCGGTCGGCGGCCTGGGCGGCTGCCCCTTCGCGCCGGGCGCCACCGGCAATATCGGCACCGAGGACCTCGTCTACATGCTGCATCGCGGCGGCTTCGAGACCGGCTACGACCTCGAGGCCCTGATCGAGACCGCGCGCTGGATCGGCGGGAAGATCGGCAAGGCCCCCGCCTCGCGCCTCAGCCGCGCCGGCGGATTTCCTAAGCCTAGAGCCTAGGCCCAACGTACCGCGCGCGCGGCCGGATCAGGCCGCCCGAGCCTGCCTGCTCGATACCGTGGGCCAGCCAACCCACCGTGCGCGCCACGGCGAACAGCACGAAGGGCGCTTCGGCCGGCCAGGAGAAGCGATCCGTGAGCGCCGCGAGGGCGAAATCCACGTTCGGCGCCTCCCCGCTGCGCTCGGCCGCCGCCTGGGCGAGGGCAGTCCAGTCCGCGCCGATCTCCACGCCTTCCAGCATGGCCACGCCGCGCGGGTCGATCTCCGGGTAGAGCGGGTGGCCGAAGGCTGGAAGCGCGCGC
Organism: Pseudomonadota bacterium; assembly: GCA_018241995.1. Lineage (GTDB taxonomy): Bacteria > Pseudomonadota > Alphaproteobacteria > Caulobacterales > Caulobacteraceae > JAFECT01. The sequence goes on along the minus strand of JAFECT010000003.1, from coordinate 6,092 downwards.
CCCTGCGCCAGCCAGGACGCGACCGCCTGTTCCGGGCCAGACCTGTCCGCATCCGCCTTGAGCGCCAGCAGCGCCAGGCCGGCCGCGCCGTGCAGCGGACCGGTCAGCGCCGCCAGGCCCGCCAGCACGCCGGCAGCCAGGGACGCGCCCGTGGAGACCGCCACGCGCGCGGCGAAGGTGGATGCGTTCAGCTCGTGATCCGCCAAGAGCACCAGAGCTCGCCGGACAGGATCGGGCGGCGAGCCCCAGGCATGGGCGAGCCGCTCGTGCGCCTTACCTTGACCCGGTCCCGCCGCCGCCAGCAGCACCACGCCCGCGACCTCGGCGGCGTCGCGACGCAGCAGGGCGGCGGAGCGGCCCAGGCTCGGCGGGTCCTGGACCACGCGCGCCGCGAGGGCCGCGAACAGCCGGGCGCGGCCGGTGGCGCCGGCGATCGCCGCGCCATCATTGCGAAGCGCAACCGGCGCCTCGGCGCCCCACAGCAGCGCCGCGACCTCCTCCAGTCCGGCCGTCTGCGCCAGCGTCGCGGCGTCGGCGCCGCGATAGAGCAGCCGCCCCTGTTCCACGGTCGACAGGGCGGTCGTCAGCACCGGCTCGCCCCAGGCCAGGCTTTGCGCGGCTACCGTCTGGCTCCTGGGCGCCCCGCGCGCCCTGGCCGCCAGCTTCTTCACGTCTGATGCGCTGTAGAGGCTGCGGCGCGGATCCTTCGGGTCGGGTTTTGCCGCGATCCGGCCGCGGCTGACGCTGGCGTAGAGAGTCTGAGGCTTCACCCCCAGGGCGGCCAAGGCTTCGCTCGCCGTCATCCAGGCCATACCGACGCCTCGCATTGATGAAAATCATCAAGATTGACGTCAATAATAAGAATGCCGATCTGCCATCCAAGCAAGGCTTTTTGGAGTATCGGCGATGATCGGCGGATTGGAAGGCGTGGTGGCGGCGGAGACGGTGCTGTCGGCGGTCGACGGCGAAGGCGGCCGGCTGGTGATCCGGGGCCATACGCTCGGCGAGCTCGCCGGCCGAACGTCGTTCGAGCAGGTGGCGCACCTGCTGCTCGAAGGCTTCTTCGACGACCTGCCGGACCCCGAAGCGCTGGCCCGTCGGCTCGGCGCAGCCCGCGCCCAGGTCTTCGCCCACACAACGGCGATCGACGAGACGCTGAAGACGCTCGGGCCGATCGAGGCGATGCGCGCCCTCACCGCGCGCTTGGCCGACGGCGACGACCTCGACACGGCCCTGCGCCTGCTGGCCGCGCCGGCCGTATTCACGCCGGCGGTGCTGCGCGCGGCGAGGAGTCTGGCGCCCATCGCCCCGGACCCCGCGCTCGGCCACACGGCCGATATCCTGCGCATGCTCGATGGCCGGATACCCTCTCCCGCGCGGGCTGCGGCGCTCGACGCCTATCTGGTCACGGTCTCAGACCACGGCCTGAACGCATCGACCTTCGCCGCGCGGGTGGTGGCCTCGACCCAGGCCGGCCTGACCTCGGCCGTTCTGGCCGGGATCAGCGCGCTCAAGGGTCCGCTGCACGGCGGCGCGCCAGGGCCGGTGATCGAGATGCTGGACGCGATCGGAACGCCTGAAAATGCGGCGCCCTGGCTACAGGCGGCGCTGGACCGGGGCGAGCGGCTGATGGGCTTCGGCCATCGGGTCTATCGCGTGCGAGACCCGCGCGCCGACGCGCTGAAGGGGGCCTATCGCACGCTGAACGTCGCCGAACCCGCCCGTGACCCCGGCCGCCTGGCCCTGGCCGAAGCTGTGGAGGCGGCGGCCCTGGAGGCCCTGCGTCAGGCCAAGCCGGACCGACGGCTGGAAACCAATGTCGAGTTCTACACCGCGCTGCTGCTGGAAGCGGTCGGCCTGCCGCACGAGGCTTTCACCTGCGTCTTCGCCATGGGCCGCACCACCGGTTGGCTGGCCCACGCCCGCGAGCAGGTCCTGAGCGGACGGTTGATCCGGCCGCAATCGGCTTATGTGGGTCCAGCGCCGGAAGCCGAAGCCGCCTGAGGGCGACGCGCCGCTCCGTTCAGGTTAGGCTGCCCCCACGGAAATCGGGCTGTGGGGGCAAGATGTCTGTGAATCAGGGCGGCGGGCGTAGCCTGCCATGGGGCCGGGCGATCGGCTGGACCGCGCTTTTCGCTCTTTTCGCCTATGTGATGATCCCGACCCTACATATGCGCTTCGGCACACCCGGCGCGGCGGGGCCAAGCCTGATGCACAAGCAGGCCTGGTACTGTGGTCACTTCGTGACCGCCCTGCCCACCGTGGTCATCGGCGCCCTGCAGTTCTCGAGCGGCCTGCGCGCCACACGGCCTACGGTCCACCGCTGGCTCGGGCGGACGTACGTGGCCCTGGCGCTCCCCTCGGCCGTCGCCGGCTTCTGGCTCGCCTGCGTCACCGACGATCCGGGCAGCCGCATCCCCGCCGCGATCCTGGCGCTACTGTGGTTCGGCTTCACCCTCGGCGGCTGGCTGAGGGCGCGCGCGAGCGACTACACAAGCCACCGCCTGTTGATGATCCGCAGCTACGCCCTGATCTTCGTCTTCATCTGGTCGCGCATCGACGCCGACCCGGTGTTCGCGCCGCTGTGGGCCTGGATCAAGGACCCGAACGAACTCATGGGCAACCAGGCCTGGTTCGGCATCCTGGTTCCGATCCTGCTGGTCGAGGCCTGGCTGTCCTGGCGACCGCTGCTGCTGGGCAGGACACGGGCGACTGCAAGAGCCGCCCGCGCCGCCTGATCAGGCGCGTCTCTGGTCCGGCGCCTTGGCCTCGTCCGCTAGCATGGCGCCGGCCTCGTCCAGGGTCACGATCTGCTGTCCGTCGGAGCCCAGCCGGCGCAGCGCCAGCTTGCCCTCCTCCGCCTCGCGGCGGCCAACCACGGCGATGACCGGAACCTTGGCCAGGGAGTGTTCGCGGACCTTGTAGTTGATCTTCTCGTTGCGAAGGTCGGTCTCCACGCGCAGGCCCATGGCCCTGAGCTTGGCCGCGGCTGCTTCAGCGAAGTCGTTGGCGTCGGAGGTGATCGTCGCCACCACCACCTGCACCGGGGCCAGCCACAGCGGGAAGGCGCCGGCGTAGTTCTCGATCAGGATGCCGAGGAACCGCTCGAACGAGCCGAAGATCGCCCGGTGCAGCATGACCGGCCGCTGCTTGGAGCCGTCCTCGGCCACGTATTCGGCGTCGAGGCGCTCGGGCAGGACGAAGTCGAGCTGCAGCGTGCCGCACTGCCAGGTGCGGCCGATCGCGTCCCTGAGGTGGAACTCCAGCTTCGGGCCGTAGAAGGCGCCTTCGCCGGGCAAGAGTTCGACCGTCTCACCCGCCGCTTCCGCAGCACGCTTCAGCTTCTCCTCGGCCACATCCCAGACCTCGTCGGTCCCGGCGCGGACCTCCGGGCGCAGGGCCAGCTTCACCGAGTGCAGCGTCACCCCCAGGTCCTCGTAGATCGAGCGCAGCAGATCGCAGAACTTGCGCGTCTCCTCCTCGATCTGGTCCTCGCGGCAGAAGATGTGAGCGTCGTCCTGCACGAAAGCGCGCACCCGCATCAGGCCGTGCAGGGCGCCGGACGGCTCGTAGCGATGGCACGAGCCGAACTCGGAGTAGCGCAGCGGCAGATCACGGTAGGACTTCTGGCCGACGTTGAAGATCTGCACGTGGCCGGGGCAGTTCATCGGCTTGATGGCGAGGACTTCGCCCTCCTCCGTCTCGCAGACGAACATGTTCTTGCCGAACTTCTCCCAGTGGCCCGAGCGCTCCCACAGCACGCGGTCCATGATCTGGGGCGCCTTGACCTCGTCGTAGCCGTCCGCCTCCAGGCGGCGGCGGATATAGGCCTCCAGCGTGCGCCACAGGGTCCAGCCCTTGGGGTGCCAGAACACCATGCCCTTGGCCTCTTCCTGCATGTGGAAGAGGTCCATGGCCCGGCCGATGCGGCGGTGGTCGCGCTTCTCGGCCTCTTCGACGCGCTGCAGATAGGCCTCAAGCTCGGCCTCCGAGGCCCAGGCCGTGCCGTACATGCGCTGCAGCTGGGCGTTGCGGTGATCGCCGCGCCAGTAGGCGCCCGCCAGCTTGGTCAGCTTGAAGGCCTTGCCCACCGCCTTCGTCGACGGGAAGTGCGGCCCGCGGCACAGGTCCACCCAGTCGCCCTGGCGATAGAGCGTGATCGTCTCGCCCGCCGGCAGGTCGCGGATGATCTCGGCCTTGTACGTCTCGCCCTTGGCCTCGAACAGCTTGATGGCTTCGTCGCGGTCCCACTCCTCGCGCACGATCTTGGCGTCGCGATCGACGATCTCGCGCATCTTGGCTTCGATCTTGGGGAAGTCCTCGATGGAGAACGGCTCCTCGCGGGCGAAGTCGTAGTAGAAGCCGTCCTCGATCGACGGGCCGATCGTCACCTGGGTGCCGGGGAACAGCTCCTGCACGGCCTCCGCCAGCACGTGGGCCGTGTCGTGGCGGATGGTCTCCAGCGCCTCAGGGCTGTCGCGCATGATGATCTCGAACGCGCCGCCCCGCTCGATCGGGCGGTTCACGTCGCGCAGCTCGCCATCGAGCTTTATCAGGGCCGCGCGCTTGGCCAGGGACGGGGCGATGGACTGGGCTACGTCGTAGCCCGTGGCGCCTAGCGGGTACTGTCGGACGGCGCCGTCGGGGAACTTCAGGTCGATCATGTCTCACTTCCAGGGCCGCGCCCAAGCGATTCTGGGCTGGCCGGCCTCGTCTTGGGAGGAACCGGGTCATAGCCCGATCCGCCCCAGGGATTGCATCGGCATATCCGGCGAAGGCCCATCCAGGCGCCGCGCCAGGGTCCGTGGGCGATCATGGCTTCGGCCGTGTACTCCGAGCAGGTCGGAGTAAAGCGGCACTGCTGCCCGATCACCGGTGACAGCGTCAGCTTGTAGGCGCGCAGGGCGCCTTTGACGCTTCGTTCGTAGAGGGTCATTCAGCCAACGGGCCCCGAACGGGTCGCGCGCTTATCGCACTTGCGAAAAGCGGGGATCAAGCCGCGTCGGCGGTGCTAGTTCGCGATACTGCAAGCCGAGCCGCCTCGGCCGCGGCCTCGATGGCCACAAGCGTGGAGGCGTGGCGCGCGGGATAGCCCTTCACCGGGGCCAGCAGCTTCAGGTCGGCGAAGCGGCCGGAGGGTTCGGGGCCGTCGGATTTCAGCATGTCGCGCAGCTGGTCACGGGCGTTCTCCAGTTCCTCGACCGAGGCGCCGATCGCATGTTCGCCGACGATAGACGCCACCGCCTGGCCGAGCGCGCAGGCCTTGACCTCCTGGGCGTAGTCGACGACCCGGCCGTCCTCGACCACGACATCGACCACCGCGCGGCTGCCGCACAGCTTGGAGACCTTCTCGGCCGACCCGCTGGGCGCAGCAAGCCGTCCCGACCGCGGCAGATGCGCGGCCAGCGACAATATCCTGGCGCTGTAAAGGTCGTCGATCATGGGCGGAATGTAGGGCGCCCCAGGCTTAAGGAACACCCCACCAGGCGCACGAAACCGGCGGCGTCGCGTCGCTGCAACGCTTGGCGCTCAAGGGCGTTGATGGCGGATGCCGACCGACGCTGTCCTCGAAGCTCCGTCTACTGACCGCCTGGAACAACCCCTGGACCGCGGCCGCAAGGCCCGCCGCGAGCTGCACATGGCGCTGAAATATTCCGGCGTGGCCATGCTGGGCTTCGGCACAGACCTCGTGCTGCTGCAGGCGGGCGCTCTCCTGGGCGCCAGGCCCTTCGCGGCGCGGGCCGTGTCGCTGTTCATGGCCATGCAGGTGACCTTCCTCGCCAACGGCTGCCTGGTCTTCCGCTGCCTGACCCGCGAGCGGTGCGTGCGCCAGTGGCTGCGCTACATGGGTTCCAACGCCATCGGCAATTTCGCCAACTACTGGGTGTTCCTGACCCTGCTGTCGCTGCACATGGCGGTGTTTTCCAACCACCTGTTCGCGCTCTGCGCCGGCGGGGTCAGCGCCTGGGCCATCAACTACGTCTCCACCCGCTGGCTGGTGTTCACGAAGAAGGGCCTGGCGATCGCGCATCATGCCCACGATCCGCAGTCGGAGTTCTGCGACTAGGGCCCTAGGTGCTGTGGACTCTAAG
>JAFECT010000002.1 GCA_018241995.1 Pseudomonadota bacterium | reverse complement strand
GCAGCCAGGAAGAGATCAGCATCAGGGGTTTGGCCGAGCGCATCATCCAGCGCACCGGCTCGAAGTCCGAGATCACCTACACGCCCTACGACGAGGCCTATGGCGACGGTTTCGACGACATGAGCCGCCGGGTGCCGGACCTCAGCCGCGTCGGCGAACTGATCGGCTGGAAGCCAAGCCACACCCTCGACCAGATCATCGACCAGGTGGTGGCCGAGCAGCGCGAAGGTCGCGCCTAGAGCCGTTCCGGCCCGGTTTTGCGCCCTTTTTCACACACGCCCTTGCGCCTGCCGTTTCGGTGTTCCCGGCGAGCGCAGACGCGCGCGCAATGATGGTATGAAGGCCTCAACGCGCCCTCAGCCGGATCAATGGCCCACACAGCCCGCCTGACCCCCGCCCCCGCCTTCCCGACGCCTATGGTCTTCGCCGGCATGGGCGTCTATCGCCCGCGCGAGCAGCGAAGCTCGACGCATTTCGACGCCCTCTTCGTCAAGCCCGAAGGCTGGACTCAAGAGACCCTGGGGATCGGCGCGCGGGGCGTCGCGGCCCCCGACGAGACCACCTCGGCCATGGGCGCGGAGGCCGTCAGGCGCGCGCTCCTCGCGGCTGGCTGGGCGGAGGACGGCTTCGATGTGCTGATCGGCGCCTGCGCGGTGATGGAGCAGCCGATACCGGGCGCCTCGGTGCTGATCCAGGAGGCCTTGGGCCTCGGCCGTTCAGGCATCCCCGCCTTCGACGTCAACCTGACCTGCCTCAGTTTTCTGTCCGCCCTGGACATCGTGGCCATGGGCTTCGCCGCCGGCCGCTGGCGCCGCGCCGTCGTCGTCTCCAGCGACATCGCCTCCGCCGGCCTGGATGAAAGCGACCCCGTCGCCTGCGCCATTTTCGGCGACGGCGCGGCCGCTGTCTGCCTGGAGCGCGGTGAAGACCCGACGGGACCGGCCTTGTTGGCCACACGCTTCGAAACCTACGGCCACGCCAAAGGCGTCGCGGCGCTCCGCGCCGGAGGATCCCGGCTGCGGCCGCAGGACGGGCTGGAGACTTTCCTCGCGGGCTCGAAGTTCGAGATGGACGCCTTTGCGGTGTTCAAGGCCGCCGCCAAGCCCCTGCCCGTCCTGATCGACCGCGTGCTGGCCGACGCCGGGCTGGACCGCGAGAGCGTGGACCTGATCGTGCCGCATCAGGCCAGCCGGCCGGCCATCGAGCACCTCCGCCGCCTGTTCCCCGGCGACAGGTCGCGGATCGTCGACATTTTCACCGATCACGGCAACCAGATCGCCGCCTCCATGCCCAGCGCTCTGCATCAGGCCTGGAGCGAGGGACGCCTGGGGTCGGGCAAGACCGCGCTGCTGCTCGGCACAGCCGCCGGGATCAGTCTCGGCGCCATGGCCTTCCGCTTTTGAGCCGCCGCGCCCTTGTCACCGGCGCCACCGGCGGGCTGGGCCTCGCGCTCGTCCGCGCCCTGCGGGCCGGAGGCTACGCCGTGCGCGCCACCGGCCGTGACGCGCAAGTTCAGGCCGCGCTGGAGGCCGAGGGCGCGGAGGTGGCCCTGGCGGACCTCACCGAGGGTCCCCAGACCGTGGCGCGCCTTTGCCAGGGCATGGATGTCGTGTTCCACGCCGCCGCCCTGTCCAGCCCATGGGGACCCGAAGCAGAGTTCCAACGGATCAATGTGCAGGCCACCCACGACCTGCTGGCCGCGGCCCGGTCTGCAGGCTGCGAGGGCTTGGTGTTCGTCTCCTCACCTTCGGTCTATGCGCGCCTGAGGGATCAGACCGACCTCACTGAGGACGACCCACCGGCGCCCCGACCAATGAACGCCTATGCCCGCAGCAAGCTCGCCGGCGAGCGCGCGGTGCTGACGGCTAATCAGCCGGGCTTCTTCACCACCGCCATCAGGCCCCGCGCCCTGGTCGGACCTGACGATAGGGTGCTGCTGCCGCGGCTATTGCAGGTGCTGCGCCGCGGTCGTTTCCCGGCCCCGCGGGGCGGCCGGGCCCTGATCGAGCTGACCGACGTGCGCGACGCAGCGCGCGCCCTGGTGCTGGCCGACCAGCGGCGCGATCAGGCGGCAGGGCAGGTGTTCAACATCTCCGGCGGTCGCCCCCTCAGCGTGGCGGTGCTGGCCGCGCGTCTGGGCGAAGCCATCGGCCGGGATATCCGGCAGGTCTCGGCGCCCTGGCCGGTGATGTGGGCCGCGGCGAGCCTGGTCGAGGGCCTGGCGAGGGCGGCGCCTGGCAGGCCGGAGCCGCCGGTCACCGCCTATGGTGTGGCGACCCTCGCCTTCTCCCAGACCTTCGACCTCAGCCTGGCGCGCGAGGTCCTGGGCTATGCGCCGAACTTTGACGCCAACGCCACGGCGGTCGAAATGGCCCGCATCTGGGCCGCGCAAGGCGTCGGCCGATGACGCCGCGTTGCCAATTCCACCTGATGCGCGTGGGATCCTGCAGCCACCCGCAAGCGGCCACGCTGAGGGGCGGCAGTCTCTGCCCGACCGACTTTCCCGCCTTGGTCGGGTTGATCCTGCACCCGCAGGAAGGCCCGCTGTTGTTCGACACCGGCTACGATCAGGCCTTCTTCACCGCCACGCGGCCTTTCCCTGAGCGGCTGTATCGCTGGGCCACGCCGGTAGACCTGCCGCCGGGCGCCGCCGCGAGCGATCAGATCGCACGCTTCGGGCTGACCCCTTCGGACATCCGCGGCGTGGTGCTGTCACACTTCCACGGCGATCACGTCGCAGGCCTGACCGCCTTCCCGAACGCGCGGCTCTATTGCGCCCGCGCGGGGCTCGACGAGGTTCGAGGCGCCGGACGCTTCGGCGGCGTGCGACGAGGCCTGCTCGCGGGCCTGGTGCCGGACGACGCCGGGTCACGCGCCTGCTATTTCGAGAGCATGCCGCGCCGGCCCCTGCCGTCGGCCTTTACGCCCTTTACGGACGGCGCAGATGTGCTGGGCGACGGCAGCCTGCTGGCGGTGGAATTGCCGGGCCATTGCACCGGCCACTGGGGCCTGGTTCTGAAGGGTAAGGACGATCGCTATCGCTTCCTGATCGGGGACGCCGCCTGGTCGCTGCAGGCTGTGCGCGAGAATCGACCGCCCCCCCGGCTGACCACCGCCCTCCTCGGCCGCACCGAGCCCTACCGCCGCACGCTCGCCGACCTGCACGGCCTGACGGCACGGGCGGCAGGGGTGTCGCTGATCCCCTCCCACTGCCCCGAAGCGGCCGGCCATGAGCCTGGATAGGCGCCTGCGCATCGCCTCGGCCTACATGCGCACGCGGCTGGAGGCGCGGCGCCTGACCGACCGCAAGGCGCTTGCGGCGCACCAGCAGCGCCTGTGGCGGCGCCTCGCCCCGACCCTGGCCCGCACCCCTGCCCTCGCGTCCCTGGCCGGGCGGCCGCTGGCGGATTTCCCGGTCGTGGAGCCCGCAGAGGCTCGCGCCGACTTCGCCGCCTGGAACAGCCTGGGCCTCGACGAGGCGAGCGCAAGGGCCGCCGCGGAAGCGGCCGAACGAGGAGAAGCGCCAGCGCAAGGTCGCGGCTTCGACGCAGGCTTCTCCACCGGCAGCAGCGGTGGCGAGCGTGGCCTGTTCGTCACCACCGCTCACGAGCGCGACGAATATCTCGGCGCGTCGCTGGGCAAGCTGATCCCGCCCATGCGCCTGCTGCGACCCCTGCGCGTCGCCCTGATCCTGCGCGCCGGCGGCAGTCTCTATTCAGACGTGACCGGCGCCGGCGTGCGCTTCCTGCACCTTGGCCTGGATGAATCGGCAGAGACACAACTCCAGATCCTCAAGGCATTTGACCCGACGCACCTCGTCGCCCCGCCTCACGTGCTCGCCAGTCTCGCCAGGGAATTGGAGCGGCGGGTCTCCTGGCGTCCCGCGCTGGACCGCCTGTTCTACGGCGCGGAGCCCATTGGGCGGCGGGAGGCCGTGTGGCTGGCGCAGGCGTTCGGCCGGGCGCCGCAGCCGATCTACCAGGCGACGGAGGGGTTCCTCGGCGCGCCCTGCGCTCACGGAACCCTGCACCTGAATGAGGACAGCCTGATCATCGAGCAGGAGCCGTTCGAAGGCTCGGATCGCTGGCGGCCGGTCATCACCGACCTGCGCCGCACCAGCCAGCCGATGGTGCGCGTCCGCCTCGACGACCTGCTGCAGACCCGCCGCGAACCCTGCCCATGCGGCTCGGCGCACTTGGCGGTAGAGCCCGTGGAGGGCCGGGTCGGCGACGTGTGGCGTTTTCCCGGCGTCCTGGTCTTCCCGCGTGAGGTCGACGATGCGCTGGAAGCCGCGCTCGGTCCGAGCGAGCGCTGGACAGCGTGGGGCAGCCCGCAAGGCGTGACGCTGAGCGCGGCGACGCTGTCGCTCCGGGACCTCGGAGCTACAGCCTTGCGCGGCCTCCTGCAAACGCGGGGCGTAGTGATCCCGATCCGCACTGCGCCGGAGCCGGATCCACCGTTCGGGCCGAAGCGTCGTCGCGTCCGGTGGGCTCCATGAACGGCCGGGTCCTGATCACCGGCGCTCGCGCCCCCGCCGCCCTGGACCTCGCGCGCAGCTTTGCCAACGCGGGGCGGGAAACACATCTGGCGGACAGCACGCCCTGCCTGATGGCCCACGCCTCGCGGACACCGCATGCCGTGCACGCCTATGCGCCGCCGGCGGCCGATCCCGTGCAGTTCAAGCGTGACCTCGAGCGCCTGATCGCAGGCATTCAGCCGAGCCTGATCGTTCCTGCCTGCGAGGAGGTCTTCCATCTCGCCGCCCTGGCCCGGACCTGGCCGGACCTGCGCCGGCGCCTGTTCGCACCGGAGTTCGACACGCTTGCGATTTTGCATTCCAAGCGCCGCTTCGTGGAGGCCTGCCAGACCCTCGGCCTGCGCGCGCCGGCCACTTGGCCCATCGACACGCCGAACGACCTGGAAGCCCAGCTTCCACACGCGCAGGATCGCGTGTTCAAGCGTGAGTTCTCCCGCTTCGGCGACGCGGTGCTGGTCGGCCCCGAACCGGAGACTGCGCGGCGCCAGGTGACGATTGGCGATGCGTCGCCCTGGATTGCTCAGCAGCGGCTCCGTGGGCGAGAGGCATCCTTTTACGCCGTCTGCCGTGAGGGCCGGCTGACCGCATTCTGCGCCTATGCCTCGGACTGGCGCGACCGTGGCGGCGCCAGCTACGTGTTCGAGCCCGTGGAGCCGACGGTCGAGGCCGCTCTCGCCGCGAGCGCCGATACCCTCGCGCGCGCCCTGGTGCGCAACGGCCAGTTCGCCTGCGACGCCATCGTCGATGACGCGGGCGTTCCCTGGCTGATCGAGTGCAATCCACGCGCGACCAGCGGCGCGCACCTGTTCGACCGGCGCGCCGGCCTCGCCCGCGCCATGGTCACTGCGGGTGCCATGCTGACGCCGCCCGACTCCCGCGTACGCTACCTCGGTCCCGCCCTGTGGCTGATCGCCCTGCCCGACGCCCTGGCCAAGGGGCGCATGGCCGCCTGGCGCGCGGTCCGGCGCGAAGGCGTCGAAGTGGTGGGCGCGCCCGGCGACCGCAGACCTCGTCTGGGCGCGGTGCTGGACAGCCTGACGTTCGGCGCCCGCGCCCTGGTCTCCGGTCGCAGCCTGACCCAGGCCATGACCGACGGTATCGCCTGGGACGGTCATGCGCTTCCAGGCGCTGCGCCATGAGCGGGCCGTCCGCCGTGCGGGTCACCCACGCCGACGATCTCACGCTGCACTGGGGCGGCGGCCACGAGGCCATGGGCCGCTACGTAAGCGGCCTGACCGCTCTGGCGCCCGACCAGGCCCTGGCCAATGCGCGGGTGGAGATGGCCGCCTTGCAGCTGCCCGACCGCGCCTTTCCCATCGCCCTGCCGCGGGGACCCCAGGCCTGCTGGCTGACCTCGCTCGGCGCCGCGTACGGCAAGGCCGCGCGCGACGAGATCGCCCGCGAACCGGCAAGCCTGGGCAATGTGTTGTTCGCGCTTGCGTCCCGCGTGGCCGAGACCTGGATCGCCCTGACCCGCGCCGACGACCTGGCCTTCATCAATCACCCCCTGTTCTCGACCAGCCTCTACGGCGATTGGGAGGGCGACGGTCTCGAACCGGCGATGCAGGCGGTGATCCAGGCCTGTCCGGACCGCGCCATCGCCTGGCGCTCGCTGAATCGCGCCGACAACGCCCGCCTGATCGACAGCTTGACCCGGTTGGGCGCGCGTCTGCTGCCGAGCCGCATCGTCTGGCGCATCGAGAACCCATCCACGCAGTGGGCGCCTCGAACCGACGTGCGGGCCGACCTACGGCTCGCGCAGGTCGCGGGCCTAACCGTGAAGAGCGAGACTCGGCCCTGCGACGACACCCTGCACCGGGTTCTGGCGCTCTACGGCGAGGTCTATCTGGACAAATACTCGGCGGCCAATCCGGCGTACGGTCTCGATTGGCTGCGCATGGCCGTCGAGAGCGGCGTGCTCAGCCTGAGCCTGGTGCGTGGCGCCGACGGGCGCATCGAGGCGTTCGCGGCGGAGCATGTCTGCGACCGCGCGCTGACCGGCCCCATGCTCGGCCATGACCAGGGTCGGCCGCGCGAGCTCGGGCTCTACCGTATCGCCATGAGCCTCTCGGTTGCGAGGGCGGCGGCCGAAGGCCTGAAAGTCAACTATTCGGGCGGTGCCGGCGTCTTCAAGCGCAACCGCGGCGCGACGCCGGAGATCGAATACATGGCGGTGTTCGACCGCCACCTGCCGCCTTGGCGTCGTGCGGGCTACGCGGCGCTCGCCTGGGCCTTGGTCCTGCTGACACCCAGTCTTGAAAGGATCGCGACGCGATGAGCGCCCTTCCCGCCGGCCTCGGCAAGACCTGGGTTCCTGCGGCCCTGTCCGCCCAGCTGAAGCGGCGCCCGCTGGCGCGCATCGTTGGCGGCGTTCCGATCGTGCTGTTCCGCGACGGGGCGGGAAGGGCCAGCGCACTGGAGGACCGCTGTCCCCATCGCAACTACCCGCTGTCGGATGGCCGTGTGCGCGATGGCGCGCTGCAATGCCCCTATCACGGTTGGCGCTTCGACGGCTCCGGCGCCTGTATGGAAATTCCCGGATGCGCGCCGGGCGCAACGCTGGCGCGGCTGGGCGCCAACCCGGTCGCGATCGTCGAACGCCATGGCGCGATCTTCGTGCGGCTTGAGGACGGCGAGGGCGCGGCTCCCTTCGAGGCGCCGCCGCTGATCGGCGATCCGGACCATCATCACTTCTGGTGGACCCAGGAGCCCTGGCAGGGCCGCGCCATCGACGCCCTGGAGAACATCCTCGATCCGTTCCACACCAATTTCATCCACGACGGCCTGATCCGCGTCAGTCGGAAACGCCAGGCCGTGCGCCAGACCCTGGTGACGCGCGAGCGCGACTTCGAGGTGGTCTACGAGCAGGACGCGCCGGACCAGGGGTGGATGTCGCGCCTGTTGGAAGGGCCACGCAACCGCAGCGTCGGCCGCTATCTGGCGCCGGTCGTGTTCCAGGGGCGGTGGGAGAGCCGCCGCGGCCTGACGCTCTGCGCCACAACCTTCTTCGTGCCCGAGAGCGAGCACCGCTACCGCCCCTTCGGCTGCTGGACCACGCCGAAACGCCTTGCCCCCGCTTGGCTGAAGCAGGCCCTGATCATGAGCTTCGTGGGGCCGGTGGCGGCGCAGGACCGCCGGGCGCTGGCGCTGCAGAACCAGACCATCGGCGCCTTCGGAGGGCCGAGGTTCAAGGCCGGGCCGACCGACCGTGTCGCCGCGCCCCTGGCCCGCCTCTACGCGGGCGGCGCGCTGGAGCCGGCAACGGACGGCCCGCATGAAATCTGGCTCTAGCGTCGTTCAGTCATCGCCTCGCGATAGACCGCCTCGATGCGGGCGGCCATGACGTCCAGGCTGTGGGTCTCGGCGCAGGCGCGTCCGGCGGCGGCGAGGCGCGTGCGCAGGCCAGGATCGTCCAGCAGGCGGCCCATCGCCTGGGCGTTCGAGGCGGCATCAGCGACCAGCGTCGTGAGGCCTGTCTCCCCCTCGCGCACGATATCGGTCATCGGCGGGATGCCGGTAGCAATCACCGGCAGGCGCGCGGCCATGGCCTCGAGCAGCACTAGGCCGAAGCCCTCGGTGACGCTGGCGAAGACGAAGGCGTCTAAGGCAGTCAGGCAATCGGGCACATCGTTGCGCAGGCCGGCGAAGACGACAGCGTCGGCGACGCCCTTGTGCTTCGCCCGCGCCTCCAGCCCGGCTCGTTCGGAGCCATCGCCGACCACGACAAGGCGCGCATCGCAGCTCAGCCGTTCGGCGCGCAACAGGGCCAGGGCGTCGATCAGCACATCAACCCGCTTGCTCTCGATCAGACGCGACACCGTGCCGAAGACGAAGGCGTCGGGCGGCAGGCCCCACTCCGCCCGTAGACGCGCGCGCGCCGATCCCGCATCGCGGTCATGCGGGGCCAGGTCCACGCCGTAGGGGATGACGCCGAGACGCTTATCGGGGCGTGCCGGGCTCACCTCGCGCACCCGCGCCGCCGCCGCGTGCGAGATCGCGATCACGCGCGAAGACCGGGCCACCGCCCAGCGCTCAAGCGCCGCCGACGCGGGACCCTTGTAGAAGCGGCCGAGATTGTGCCGGGATGAGACGATCGGCAGGGCGCCGCCGCCGAAAGCCGCGGCGCCGTAGAGCTCGCTCGGCTGCAGGTGCAGGTGCGCCACCTCGGCGCCAAAGCTGCGAGCGAGACGGCGCAGTCGCCACACCGGACCGGGGTCGCCATAGGCCGAAAGACGCAGGGCCTGAACCTCAGCTCCCGCCTCGATCAGGGTCGGCGCCCAGTACCCCGGCCCCTTCAGATAGCCGCAGGCGACCGCGTGGCCTGCCTTGAGTTGGCGCTTGATCAGGTCGACCAGGTGCGCCTCGGCGCCGCCTCGGTCCAGGGTGGTGATGACATGCAGGATGCGCATCAGCGGGCCTGCTTCCCAACCACGGAACTTGCGCTAGGGTGCCGGCGCCGGAGGCCCATCCCTTGCTCACCCGTCGCGCCGCCATCACTGCCGCCGTTTCGGTCGCCAGCCCTGTGGCCGCGGCCACGGCGGTGGACGTGCGCGCCTTCGGCGCAAGGGGGGACGGCGTCGCTGACGACACCGAAGCTTTGCGCAAGGCGCACGCGCAGGACCGGCCGGTGTTCTATCCGAAGACCGGCGCCTTCTACCGCGTCTCCGCCGAGATCCCGGTCAGCGCCGACGTCAGCAGCAACGGCGCGACCATCCGCTGCGCCCAGGACGGGACCGAAGGGCGCTCCATATTCCGCATTCGCCGTAACCGCCGGCCGATCACAATCACCGGCCTGATCCTGGACGGCCTCTATCGCGGCCAGATGACCGGCGGCCAGTGGAGCATGTGC
Organism: Pseudomonadota bacterium; assembly: GCA_018241995.1. Lineage (GTDB taxonomy): Bacteria > Pseudomonadota > Alphaproteobacteria > Caulobacterales > Caulobacteraceae > JAFECT01. The sequence continues at coordinate 303,712 of JAFECT010000002.1, read as the reverse complement.
GTCTACCTGGAGGGCGCCAGCGACGTGACCATCACGCGCAACGTCCTGCGCTCTCCCTACGGCGACTGCGTCTATATCGGCAGCCCCGGCAAGGGTGAGGGGTGCAGCCGCATCCGGGTGGTGTCGAACCAGCTTCTGAACCCACGGCGCTGCTGTGTGGCCGTGGTCTGCGGCAAGGATGTCGAGATCCGCGACAACACCATGCTGAAGACGGCCAGGTTCGTCTCGACCATCGCCATGGAGCCCAATCCCAACGGCTTCGATTACGTCACCCAGGTCCGCATCCTGAACAACCGCGTGGACACGCCCACGCCTTTCATCACCGCCTCGAAGTTCAACGGGGTGGAGACCGAGGGCCTGATCATTCGCGGCAACCGCGGCAAGGCCGAACGCCTCCTCTACGCCACGACCGCCCATATCCGCGCCCCGGTCATCGACCACAATGCGATCGAGGCGCGCCACTAAGGCTCAAAGCCTCAGGATGGCGGGGTCTTTCGGCAGGGCGGCCTTCACGTCGTGCACGACATGGGAAGGCTTGCCGAAGGCGGCGATGCGCTCGGGCCCCATCTCGCGGAACAGGCTGTGGCCCACCGCCAGCACAATGCCGTCATAGGCGCCGGCCTCAGGCGCCTCGATCGGCCGGAAGCCGTATTCGTGCTCGGCTTCATCCGCGTCGACCCAAGGGTCATGCACATCGACCTGGGCGCCGAAGTCCTGAAGTTCCTTGACGATGTCCACCACGCGGGTGTTACGCAGGTCGGGGCAGTTCTCCTTGAAGGTGAGGCCCAGCACCAGGATGCGCGCGCCCTCGACATGGATGCGCTTCTTGATCATGGCGCGCACCAGCTGGTCCGCCACATAGGCGCCCATGCTGTCGTTGATGCGCCGGCCCGACAGGATCACCTGGGGCAGGTAGCCGACCGACTCGGCCTTGTAGGTCAGATAGTAGGGGTCGACGCCGATGCAGTGCCCCCCGACCAGGCCCGGGCGGAACGGCAGGAAGTTCCACTTGGTGCCCGCCGCCTCCAGCACCTCGAGCGTATCCAGTCCCAGCTTGTTGAAGATCACCGCCAGCTCGTTGACGAGCGCGATGTTCAGGTCGCGCTGCGTGTTTTCGATCACCTTGGCGGCCTCGGCCACCCGGATCGAGGAGGCCTTGTGCGTACCGGCCGGCACGATGGAGCCATAAAGGGCGTCGACGAAATCCGCCGCCGCGGGCGTCGAGCCCGCGGTCACCTTGGTGATGGTCGACAGACGGTGCTCGCGGTCGCCGGGGTTGGCGCGCTCGGGGCTGTAGCCGGCGAAGAAGTCGACGTTGAACTTCAGGCCCGAGATCTGCTCGATCACCGGGATGCAATCTTCTTCCGTGGCGCCCGGATAGACGGTGGATTCATAGACCACCACCGCGCCCCTGGAGATGTTGCGCGCCACCGTGCGGGTGGCCGACAGCAGAGCGCCGAGATCCGGGCGCTTGTGGTCGTCGATAGGGGTCGGGACGGTCACCACGAAGACGTTGCAGCCCTTCAGGTCCGCCTCGTTGCAGGAGAAGGCCAGGCGCGAGCCCTTCAGTTCGTCCGTATCGACCTCCTGGGTACGGTCGTGGCCGGCCTTGAGCTCCTCGATGCGGGTCTTGCTGATGTCGAAGCCCAGGGCGTCGTAGTGCTCGGCGAAGGCCACCGCCAGCGGCAGGCCGACATAGCCCAGGCCCAGGACCGCGATCCGGACCGGCTGATTGCTGAAAGGATTGAGCACCTTGATCCCTGTGTCCGCCCGCGAGCCTCTACGCCTCGCCCGCCCCCTTAGCGCACGCCGCGGCCGCTGAGGAGGGTGAAAGCCGTACGCGCGGCGATCTCCAGGTCCAGCGTCACCGACGCATTCTTCAGATAGTAGAGGTCGAAACTCAACTTCTCCCGCGTCTCGGCCAGGTTCGCCGCGTAGCCGGCGCGGATCTGGGCCCAGCCGGTGATGCCCGGGCGCACCAGGTGACGGAAGGCGAAGGCCGGCATCTGGGAGACATAGGCGCGGGCGAGCTCGGGCTGTTCCGGACGCGGTCCGATCAGGCTCATCTCGCCCTTCAGCACGTTCCACAGCTGGGGCAGCTCGTCGATGCGGAAGCGGCGCAGGAAACGGCCGAAACCGGTGACCCGCATATCGCCCACCGCCGTGGCGTCCGCCTCGCGCGGCGCTCGGGTCATGGTGCGCAGCTTGTAGATGGTGAAGACCTTGCCGGCGTAGCCGACCCGCTTCTGGGTAAACAGGACCGGCGTTCCCATGGTCAGGGCGACGCCCAGCGCGCCCAGGGCCACCAGCGGTCCAGCGATCGGCAGGATCATCACGACCAGCAGGATATCCAGCGCCCGCTTGGCGTCACGGTAGAGGGCCTGGCCCGGGCGCATCACGTGATCGACCTGGAAATGCTCGATGGAGACCCGGCCACGGCGGTCTTCGACGTATTCGGCCAGATGGCGCACGTCCTGCCCGGCCAGCATGGCGCTGGAAACCGCACCCATCCAGTCGCGGTGCCGCTCATCATCGAAGTCCACCAGCACGATGTCATAGTCTCGAAGGTCCGCGCACGCGTCGGTGATCCGATCATACGGCCCTGCTACCCAGCCCAGCGCCTCCTGACTGCCTTCAAAGGCGATCACGGCGATGCGCGGATGGCGTAACCGGTCGCGCACCCACATCACCGCGATGCCGCCCAGGAAAGACAAGAGAGCGGCGGTGAACAGCATCGGCCGCGAATAGTAGAGACGCCCTAGCACCAGCACGAACAGCAGGCTTCCATGGGTGATCATGGTCATCACCATCAGCCACGGCGCGCGGCTGCGCGCGCGTGTGACCAGGTTCCATGCAAAGATCAGAACCACGAAATTGCACAGGGCGTTCAGGAACACATGCGCGGTCATGTCGACCGGCAGGTGGCGCAGGGTTCCGTAGAACAGGACCATGTAGAGGACGGGCAGGATCACCGCGCAAACCACGGCAGCACTGGCGACCACCGCGCCCGCGCCGCGATGCGCGGACACGTTACGCTGAGCTCGAATTTCCAGGATGGCCGCCATATCCAGACCACTGTCTGCGACGGCGTCGTGGGTCGACGTTGTAACGTGCCTCGGCCCGCTCACGCTGGCGCCGTTGCAGAAGCCGCGAGGCTTCGTTCCCAAGCCAAGGCGGAGCTCAAGATTTGATCAAGGCTGTCGTGACGAGGACTCCACCCCAGTTGAGCGCGGATGCGGGCAGGGTCTGAAATGAGTCGAGCCGGGTCACCCTCTCGCCGAGCCACGACCACGGCAGGAAGCGGCGCCCCCGTGATGCTCTCGAGCGCTGCAATCACCTCCTTGACCGAATAGCCGCGGCCATAGCCGCAGTTGAAAACACCGGCCTCCCCGCCTCGCTCAAGGAAGTCGAGCGCATCGGCATGCGCCTCGGCGAGGTCGGAGACGTGGATGAAATCGCGCTCACATGAACCGTCGCGCGTCGGGTAGTCGTCGCCGAATATATCCAGCCTTTGCCGTCGCCCCGTCGCCGCCTCGACGGCGCATCGGATAAGGTGCGTCGATTGGGGTCCCCGCTGGCCGGCGCGGCCTTTGGGATCTGCGCCCGCAACGTTGAAATAGCGTAGTGAAATCGTTCGAAAATCAGGACTCGCGCGACCAAGGTCGCCTAGCATCTGTTCGACCATCAACTTCGACCAGCCATACGGATTGATCGGCAAGGTCTTGTCCGTCTCGCGCACCGGCGTCCTTTCGGGCTCGCCATAAACAGCCGCCGATGACGAGAAGATGAAGCGCTTCACCCCCGCGGCCACGCAGGCGCGCGCCAGGACCAGGGATTTCAGGGTGTTGTTCTCGTAGTACTTGCCCGGGTCGATGACTGACTCCGGCACGACGATGCTGCCGGCGAAGTGGAGAACCGCCTCGACGCGATGGGCGCGGATTACCTCAGTCACCAGGGATGCGTCGCCGACGTCGCCCTGGACGAAGGCGCCCGTCACCGCTTCGCGCACGCCGGTTGAAAGGTCGTCGAGCACCACGACGCGGCGACCGCGCGCGGCCAGAGCCAGGGTCGCATGCGATCCGATGTACCCGGCGCCGCCGGTTACCAGGACGGACCCGCTCATCTCTCCTCACTCACCACGGCGACGCCGCAGGCCGCCCACGCCCCACCCGATGGGCCATCTCGTTGTAGCAGTGGGCGTCCGAGAACTCCAAACCGTTCAAGCCTTAGCAGGCGTCGCGCACCCTCGTGCAACTACGGAGTTTGCGGCTCTGCCGACCCGGTGACGCAACCGTCTAGCCGTGGTTATGCTTGGCCTTTCCGCAAGACGCGCCAGTGCGTCGAAAGGGCAGCCGTGACGAAGCCAGCAGGAGCGCGAAAGGTCACAGTCGCCCGGTTTGGCGCCCTGATCGGCCTCCTCGCGGCGCTGTGGGCCGTCGAAGCGATTCGCACGGCGGCAGCGCCCGTTACCCCTGAGGACATGCCGCTGGCCCGTCCCTCGGCGGCGCCGCTGGGCTTCCTGGACTACTGCGTGCGTAATCCGAGCGATTGCGGCGTCGATCCCAAGGGTCCGAATCCTGTCAAGGAGGTTCGCCGGCGCTACTGGAACGCCGCCTTCGCCGCCCGCAGAGGCGACGCCCCGGCCGCCGTCACCGGCCCGCGGCTGGCGTGGACGCCGGAAACCCGGACCCTGGTCGAGCGCGTCAATCGCCAGGTCAATCAGGCCATCGTCGAGCAGAGCGACATGGCGACCTATGGCGTGAAGGACTACTGGGCGATCCCGACGCTGAAGGGCAAGGACCGATACGGCGACTGCGAAGACTATGTGCTGATGAAGCGGCGCGACCTGATCGTCGCCGGCTTGCCGCCCGAAGCCATGTTCATCGCCCTGGCCCGGACCAGGGAGGGCCGCGAACACGCCGTGCTGATCCTGGCCACCGATCGAGGCGAACTGGTGCTGGACAGCCTGACGGCCTGGATCGTGCCCTGGCCCCAGGCTCCCTATCGCTGGCTGCAGCGACAAAGGCCGGGCTCGCCGTTCGACTGGTCCGATCCGGCAGTGGAGGCGGTCGCGCAAGGGATCAAGGCCGGCGGCGGCTGATCACGCCGGACTCGCGCGCGTTGCGCCCCAGGCCGTGAGGCGGTAATCGGCAGGCTCGATCGGCAAAGGCCGCTGCCTGCGCAATTTCCTACCGGTTCCAGAGGCGCATGAAGAACACCGTTTCCCTGAGCCTGCACGTCCCCGCGCCGAAATGCCGGCCCGGCGACGCCGCCGATTTCTCGTCGGTCACGCTCGAAGAGGCCGGCGCCGCGCCGCGCCCCGAACCCAACGTGCCCGCCAAGGACACCCATGAGCTGGCCTACCGGCTGATCCGGGTGCTGGACGACCAGGGCCAGGCCCAGGGGCCGTGGAATCCGCGCCTCGATATCGACACCCTGAAGCGCGGCCTGAAGGCCATGATCCTGACCCGGGTGTTCGACGAGCGCATGTACCGCGCCCAGCGCCAGGGCAAGACCAGCTTCTACATGAAGTGCACCGGCGAGGAGGCCATCGCCTGCGCCCAGGCCATGGTCCTGTCGCGCGAGGACATGTGCTTCCCGACCTATCGCCAGCAGGGCCTCTTGATCACGCGCGGCTATCCGCTGGCGATGATGATGAACCAGATTTACTCGAACGCGGCGGACCCGATCAAAGGCCGCCAGCTGCCGATCATGTACTCGTCTAAGGAGTTCGGCTTCTTCACCATCTCGGGCAACCTGGGCACCCAGTACCCCCAGGCGGTGGGCTGGGCCATGGCCTCGGCCTACAAGGGCGACGACAAGATCGCCGCCGCCTGGATCGGCGACGGGGCCACGGCGGAAGGGGACTTCCACAACGCCCTGACCTTCGCGGCGGTCTACCGGGCCCCGGTGATCCTGAACCTGGTCAACAACCAGTGGGCCATCTCGTCGTTCATGGGCATCGCCGGGGGCGAGGAGACGACCTTCGCGGCCAAGGGCATCGCCTACGGCCTGCCGACTCTGCGCGTCGACGGCAACGATTTCCTGGCGGTGCATGCCGCCACCCAGTGGGCCTATGAGCGGGCGCGTTCGAACCTCGGCGCCACCCTGATCGAGTTCTACACCTACCGCGCCGCCCAGCACTCGACCTCGGACGACCCGGCCCGCTACCGCCCCGCCGACGAGTGGGAGCACTGGCCATTGGGTGACCCCATCAAGCGCCTGGCCCTGCACCTGACTGCGCTGGGCCACTGGTCCGAGGCGGAGCACGCCGAAGCCGAGAAGGAAGCGATCGAGCAGGTCAAGGCCGCGGCCAAGGAGTCCGAGGCCATCGGCACGCTCGGCCAATCCACGCCATCGACGAAGGAGATGTTCGAGGACGTGTTCAAGGAGCCCGACTGGCGGCTTCGCGAACAGCGCCAGGAAGTGGGGGTCTGAGCATGACCGACGTGATGACCAAGCCCGCCGCCCAGGCTTCTGCGACCTCCGGCCAGACCGCCGGCATGAACATGATCCAGGCTCTGAACTCGGGGCTGGACGTGATGATGGAGCGCGATCCGCGCGTCCTGACCTTCGGCGAGGATGTCGGCTATTTCGGCGGCGTGTTCCGCGTCTCCGACGGCCTGCAGAAGAAGTACGGCCTGACCCGCTGCTTCGACGCCCCGATCGCGGAGGGCGGCCTCGCCGCGGCGGCCATCGGCATGGGCGTCTATGGCCTGCGCCCCGTGCTGGAGATCCAGTTCGCCGACTACATCTATCCGGCCTACGACCAGCTGGTCTCGGAGGCCGCCAAGATCCGCTACCGCTCGGGCGGGGAGTTCACTGTGCCGATCGTGGTGCGCAGCCCCTACGGCGGCGGCATCTTCGGGGGCCAGACGCACAGCCAGTCGCCGGAAAGCCTGTTCACCCACATCGCCGGGCTGAAGACCGTCATCCCATCGAATCCCTACGATGCGAAAGGCCTCCTGATCGCCGCCATCGAGGACGACGACCCCGTCGTGATCTTCGAGCCCAAGCGTATCTACAACGGCCCCTTCGACGGCCACCATGAGCGCGCCGTCACGCCCTGGACCGGCCATCCGCTGGCCGAGGTCCCGACCGGCCACTACACCGTGCCGCTGGGCAAGGCGCGGATCGCGCGCGAGGGTTCCGACTGCACCATCCTCGCCTATGGCACCATGGTGTGGGTGGCTATCGCCGCGGCCGAGGACACCGGGATCGACGCCGAGGTGATCGATCTGCGCAGCCTGGTCCCGGTCGACATCGAGACGATCGAGGCCTCTGTGAAGAAGACCGGCCGCTGCGTCATCGCCCACGAGGCGCCGCGCACCTCCGGCTTCGGCGCCGAGCTCTCCGCCCTGGTGCAGGAGCGCTGCTTCTATCACCTGGAGGCGCCCATCGAGCGCGTGACGGGTTGGGACACGCCCTATCCGCACGCCCACGAGTGGGACTATTTCCCCGGGCCCGCCCGGGTCGGCGAAGCGCTGAAGCGCGCCATGACGGGGGGGCGCTGAGCCATGGGCAAGTACGTCTTCAAACTGCCCGACGTGGGCGAAGGCACCGCCGAAGCCGAGGTCGTGAACTGGTACGTCAAGCCCGGCGACGCCGTGGCCGAGGACCAGCCCCTGGTCGATGTCATGACCGACAAGGCCACCGTCGAGCTGACCAGCCCGGTCGCCGGCGTCGTCGCCTCGATCCACGGCGAACCCGGCCAGATGAGCGCGGTGGGCGCGCCGCTGGTGATCCTGGACGTCGAAGGCGCGGGCAATGCGTCGGAGGCCGAGGCCGCCGCGCCGGCTCCCGCGCCGAAGGCCGCTGCGGCTCCCGCTCCGACCGTGGTCGAGCACGCCGACGAGGTCGCCGCCACGCCCCAGCCTGACGGTCTGGGCCTCATGGGCAACTACCTGTTCAAGCTGCCGGACGTCGGCGAAGGCACCGCCGAGGCGGAGCTGGTCGAGTGGAAGGTCAAGGTCGGCGACCATGTGGCCGAGGACCAGCCCCTGGCCGACGTCATGACCGACAAGGCCACCGTCGAGCTGACCAGCCCGGTCGCGGGCAGGGTCGTGGCGTTGAACGGCGAGCCCGGCAAGATGGTGGCCGTCGGCTCGGCCATCGTCGGCCTGGAGGTCGAGGGCGCCGGCAATGTCTCGTCCGCCGCGCCGAAGCCGGCGGCTCCGGCTCCCAAGGTCGAGGCCAAGCCCGCGCCGGTGGCCAAGGCCCCCGAACCCAAGCCCGCCGCCGTGAAGCCGGCTCCCGCCGCTGCGCTGCCGTCCGGCGGCGCCAAACCCGCCTTCGCCACACGCGCGGCAGGGGAGCGGCCCCTGGCCTCGCCGGCGGTGCGCAAGCGCGCGCATGACCTCGGCGTCGAGCTGCAATTCGTGGCCGGCTCCGGCCCCGCGGGCCGCATCGAGCATTCCGATCTTGATGCCTACGTCGCCTCGGGCGGCAAGGGCGGCCGCGCCCCGGCCTCGGGCGGCGCGGCTTCGGCCTATGCGATCCGTGAAGGCGGTCAGGAGATCAAGATCATCGGCCTGCGCCGCCGCATCGCCGAAAAGATGCAGCAGGCCAAGCGCTCGATCCCGCACATCACCTATGTGGAGGAGGTCGACGCCACCGAGCTGGACGCCCTGCGCGTCTATCTCAACGCGTCGAAGCGGGCCGACCAACCCAAGCTGACCCTCTTGCCCTTCTTCATCCGCGCCATGGCCAAGGTCCTGCCGGAGCATCCGCAGATCAACGCCCGCTATGACGACGAGGCCGGCGTGCTGCACCAATCGGCGGGGGTGCATGTGGGCATCGCCACCCAGGGGCCGAACGGGCTTCTGGTGCCGGTGGTCCGCCACGCCGAAGCGCTGGATATCTGGGGCTGCGCCAACGAGATCGGCCGGGTCACCACCGCCGCCCGCGACGGCTCGGCCACCCGCGATGAGCTGTCGGGCTCGACCATCACCATCACCAGCCTCGGGACCCTGGGCGGCGTCGTCCACACCCCGGTGATCAACCACCCGGAAGTGGCCATCGTCGGCCCCAACAAGATCGTCGAGCGGCCGGTGGTGCGCCACGGCAAGATCGAGGTCAGGAAGATGATGAACGTCTCCTCCTCCTTCGACCACCGCATCGTCGACGGCTGGGACGCGGCCATGTTCATTCAGAAGATCAAGGGCCTGCTGGAGCACCCGGCGGCCTTGTTCGTGGACTGAGGCCGGTGCTTTTCGCCGTCGACGCGGATCTCGGCTACGACCCTTATCGCGTCGCTCCGGCGTATGATTCGGTGCGCCTGCTCGTCGGATCACTCATCGAGGTGGGGCCGGACGGCAAGGCGCGCGTCCGCGATCCCCGCGCCGTCAGGCGACTGGGCGCGCAGATCGACATCGTCGCGAGCGACTCCTATCAGGATTCGCCGACGGCTGATGTGCCCAGGAAATGCGGTCCCGGCTGGTGCATCTACTATCTGATCGACTGCAACCCCGCGCGGACAGCCTGCTCTTATCACGTCGCCCTGAGACCTGGGCCGGCGGATAAGGTCTACTATTACACAGCTCGCATCACCGCGACTTCCCGCGGCGCGCGCCACAAGGCCGAGGCTAACGTAATGCTTTTCAGCGAATCGTTGCAGCGGCCCGTCGCAACCCTTTCAGACCTCAATTCAACGCTCTGAGCCATGGCCGAACACATCACCACCAAAGTCCTGATCGTCGGCGCCGGCATGGGCGGCTACGTGGCCGCCATCCGGCTCGGCCAGCTCGGCATCGAAAGCGTAGTCGTCGACGCCGCCAAGCTCGGCGGCACCTGCCTGAACGTGGGCTGCATCCCCTCCAAGGCCCTGATCCACGCGGCGACCAAGTTCGAGGCTGTGGCCAAGGCGGCGGACGGCGGCACGCTGGGGATCACCGCCTCCAAGCCCTCCATCGACCTGGCTCAGACCGTCGCCTGGAAGGACGGGATCGTCGCCAAGCTGAACGGCGGGGTCGCGGGCCTGATGAAGCGCGCCAAGGCCAAGGTGCTGAACGGCTGGGCGAGCTTCAGCGACGCCAAGACCTGCACGGTCAAGATGGCCGACGGCTCCGAGACCGTCGTGAAGGCCGAGCATGTGATCCTCGCCACCGGCTCCGAACCCGTGGAGCTGCCGTTCCTGCCGTTCGGCGGCGACGTGATCTCGTCCACCGGCGCCCTGTCGCTCTCGGCCGTGCCGAAGCAGCTGGTTGTCGTCGGCGCCGGCTACATCGGGCTTGAGCTCGGCATCGCCTTCAGGAAGCTGGGCGCCGAGGTCACGGTGGTTGAGGCCATGGAGCGGATCCTGCCGCTCTACGACAAGGCCCTGACCGATCCGGTCAGGAAGTGGCTCGAGAAGCACGGCGTCACCCTGCACCTAGGCGCCAAGGCCAAGGGCATGGACGGCAAGTCCCTCGCGATCGAGACCAAGGACGGTCAGACCCTGAAGCTCCCCGCCGACAAGGTGCTGGTCACGGTCGGCCGCCGCCCCGTCACTAAGGGCTGGGGTCTGGAGGCCATGGGCCTGGACATGAACGGGCCCTTCGTGAAGGTCGACAGCCAGTGCCGGACCTCGATGCGGAACGTCTGGGCGGTGGGCGACCTGATCGGCGAGCCGATGCTGGCGCACAAGAGCGCCGCCCAGGGCGAGATGGTCGCCGAGATCATCGCCGGCAAGAAGCGCACTTTCGACCCGGTGGCCATCGCCGCGGTCTGCTTCACCGAGCCCGAGATCATCTCCGCGGGCCTCGGGCCTCAGGACGTCGAGGGCCGTGACGACGTCATCCAGGCGGTGTTCCCCCTGTCGGCCATCGGCCGGGCCCTGGCCATCGAGGCGGCCGACGACGGCGGCTTCGTGCGGGTGATCGCGCACAAGGCCGACCACCGCCTGCTGGGCATCCAGGCGGTCGGCCAGCACGTGTCGGAACTCTCCAATGAGTTCGCCCTGGCGCTGGAGATGGGCGCGCTGCTGGAGGACATCGCCGGCGTGATCCACGTCCACCCGACGCTCGGCGAAGCCTTCCATGAGGCCAACCTGCGCGCCCTGGGGCACGCGATCCACATCTGACCTGCGCCTCCCGGCCAGGGAGGAGACGCGCCTACTTCGACCGTGTGAACGGCGAGAAGGTGATGATGGTGAAGGTGTCGCGGATGTGCGGCCGGGTCTGCACCTTCTTGGTGACGAAGGAGCCGATGTCCTCGTCCTTGTTCAGGTGGAATTTGGCCAGAAGATCGTAATTGCCGGAGGTGGAATAGACCTCCGACACGTTCTCGACGTTGTCGACGATGTCGGCGGCCACGTCGTTGGCCTTACCGAGTTCGCATTTTATGCAGACGAAGATGGCCGTCATCATGGCCGGGCGCTCCAGAAGCTTTGCCCGGGTTTAGCCGGGGCCGGCGCTCCCGCGAAGCGGAAATCTTGAAGCCCAAAAGCAAGAAGCCCGGCCTTTCGGCCGGGCTTCCGCTTAGGTCTGACGTCGAGATCAGAAGTTGATGTCGATCGTGGAGCGGCGGTTCAGCGGCTCCTTCACGCCATCGGGGGTCGGGACCGCGAGGTCCGTCTCACCCTTCCAGTCGACTTGCATCACGCCCGAAGCGACGCCTTGGCCCACGAGGGCGTCGGCGACGGCCTTGGCGCGACGCTCGGACAGACGGACGTTGTACGCCGCCGAGCCCGAGGTGTCGGTGTGGCCGACGACAACCACGCGGGTCGCCGGATGGCCGGCGGACGTGCCGCTGTTGGCGTAGGCCGCGGCCTGAGCCACCACGTTCTTCGCGTCGTCAGTCAGGATGTACTGATCGAACGGGAAGTAGACCACGAACTCCTTGGCTTCCGGAGCCGGCGGCGGCGGCGGCGGCGGAGGCGGCGGAGGAGGAGGCGGGGGCGGAGGCGGAGGCGGAGGCGGCGGGGGAGGCGGCGGCGGCGGCGGGGCCGGCGGCGCCGCGAAGGCGTGGCGCAGACCCAGCGTCAGCGACTGATCCCGATACTTGCCGTTCAGCAGGCCGGCGGTGCCGCCCGAGACCAGACGGACGCTCTCCTGGTCGAAGTAGCGATAGGTCAGGTCGAGGTTGGTGCGCTCGCCCATGCGGAACGCCAGGCCGGCGATGCCCTGCCAGGCGAACGACGAGTGATTGTCGTCGGTCAGGTATTGCGGGGGCGAGAAGTCGTCCATCGAGATGCGGCCGACGCCGGCGCCGGCGCCGAGGAACGGACGGATGTGCGAGTCGGGCGAGCCGAAGTCGTAGAGGACGTTACCCATCAGGGTCCAGTCCTTGACCTCGCCGTCCATGCCGGCGGTCTTGATCTTGCCGGGGCGGTAGCCGCCTTCCAGCTCAAGGCGCCAGTGAGGGTTGAAGCGGTAGCCGAGGCGGGCGAAACCCGTCCAGGTGTTTTCAAGCTTGATCGACTGGTTGCCCAGGGTCGACGACTTGACCTTGAAGGTGTCCGGCCAGTGGTAGCCGAGATCGACGGCGCCGTACCAGCCATCGGGTTCAGCATGCGCCACGCCCCCAACCGCGAACAACGCGGCGAGAGCGGCCCCCGCCAATAGTTTGATTTTCATATGAAGAGCCCTCTCTTGCCCTCTAGCGTGGTCGAAGACACTCGACCTAGCGGCGTTATATCAGCGCCACCTTGGCACGACAGTGTCAAGTTGGCCACACACAACAGTTTTCGCGATCCGAAGTCCCGTGGAACATGCGGCTTGCGCGCACAGACGACCGCGCCCCGAACGGCGGTTCGAAGACGGCTTCTTAGTCCAGAGTCGTGCGGTATCTCGCCATGGCGAGACCGGTCACGACGAGAACGAAGGCGCTGAGCGCAGCAAGGCTGGGCCATGACTCCCCCGTCCCTAGCCCCTTGAGTAGGGCTCCCCGGATCACCCTCAGGAAATGCGTCACGGGCAAAATGGTTCCGATGGCTTGCGCCCAAGCCGGCATGCCTCTGAACGGAAACGCGAATCCGGACAAAAGGATCGACGGCAAGAGGTAGAAAAATGACGCCTGCATGGCCTGGAGCTGACTCTTGGCCGCCGTCGAGATCAGGAAACCGAGCGCCAGGGAGCCGACGATGAACAGGGCCGTGCCCAGCGCCAGCGCCAGCCAGCCGCCTTCGAACGGCACATGGAACAGCACCCGCGCCAGAGTCAGGATCACCACCGTCTGGATCAGGCCGATGCCGATGTAGGGCAAGAGCTTGCCGATCATGACTTCGATCGGGCGCACCGGCGTGGCCAGGAGGCCCTCCATGGTGCCGCGCTCCAGCTCGCGCGTCATGCCAAGCGCCGTCATCATCACCAGGGTCATCGACAGCACCACGCCCAGCAGGCCCGGCACGATGTTGTAGGCGCTGACGTTCTCAGGGTTATAGCGGGCGTGCAGCACCACTTCGAAGGGCTGGTTCGCCTGGCGGGGCTGCAGTGGGCCCTTCAGGTCATGGACCAGGGCGGTCTGGGCCAGGCCGGACAGCGCCGCCAGCGCCGGGCCGGTGGAGGCGGGGTCCGACGCGTCGGCCTCGACCAGCACCTGGGCCCCCTTGGGCGCGCCGTTCAGGCCGGAGGGATCCGGTCCGCGCACCACCTTGCGGCTGAAGTCGGGCGGGATGGTCACGGTGAACTGGGCTTTGCCGCTTTCCAGGGCGTGGTCGAGTTCACGCGAGGAAGTCGCCTCTTCAACGATGTCGAAATAGCCGGTGTTGGTCATGGCCTGCAGCACCGAGCGAGCCAAGGGGCCGTGGTCCTGCACCATCACCGCCACCGGCAGATGCTTGGGATTGGCGTTGATCGCGTAGCCGAACAGCATCAGCTGCACGATCGGCAGCAGCAGGATCATGGCATAGGTCAGCCGGTCGCGGCTGAGCTGGGTGAATTCCTTCACCATCACGGCGAAGATGCGGGTTGAGGAGAACATCACCAGTTGTCCTTCGACCGGTTCATCAGGTGGATGAAAACGTCCTCGAGCGTCGGCTCGATCTCGGTCCAGACCAGGGGCGGCTTGCGCCAGGGCGCGATCGCCGCCTCCAGCGCGCCCCGGTCGGGGCCTGAGACATGCAGGGCCATGCCGAAAGGCGCGGCCATCTCAACGCCGGGACGGGCGCCGATCTCACGCGCCAGGCGGTCGGCGCCGGGGCCTTCGACGCGGAAGGTCGCCAGCTTGGACTGGGCGATCACCTCTTCGGCCGTGCCGCGTGCGATCAACTCGCCATAGGCGATGTAGGCGATGTCGTGACACCGCTCGGCCTCGTCCATGTAGTGGGTGGAGACCATCACCGTCATACCCTCGCCGGCCAGGGCGTGAATCTCGTCCCAGAAGGCGCGCCTGGCCTTGGGGTCGACGCCGGCGGTGGGCTCGTCGAGCAGCAGGAGCTTGGGCTCGTGCAGTACGCAGGCGGCCAGGGCCAGCCGTTGCTTCCACCCGCCCGACAGCGTCCCCGCCGCTTGGTCGCGCCGCTGGGTCAGACCCAGCTGCTCCAGCGCGTCGCGCACTCGCTCCCGACGCCGGTCCAGGCCGTAGACCCGGGCGGTGAACATCAGGTTCTCCGCGATGGTCAGGTCGTCGTAGAGCGAGAACTTCTGGGTCATGTAGCCGGTCTGGCGTTTGATCCGGCGCGCATCCTTGAGGATGTCGAGACCCAGGCACGTCCCGGAGCCGGAGTCTGGAGTCAAAAGCCCGCAGATCATCCGGAGCGTGGTGGTCTTGCCCGAGCCGTTCGGCCCCAGGAAGCCGGTGATGCGGCCCTCCTCGACCTTGATGGTCAGGTCCTTGACCACCCGCTTGTCGCCGAAACTCTTGTTCAGCCCCTCGACGTCGATGGCCAGGCGGCGCGCCTCAGCCACCTCAGCGACCCTCCGCCAGCGGCGTGACATCGACCGGCAGACCCGGCGTCAGGTCGCGCGGATGATCGGGCGTGGCCTCGACCAGGAACACCAGCTTCTCGCGGCTCTCGCGGCTGTAGATCACCGGCGGGGTAAACTCTGCCGTGGGGCTGACGAAGACGATGGAGGCGCCCAGGCCCTTGGCGCAGCCGTCGCAGGCGAAGGCCACCCGACGCCCTGGCTTGTAGAGGCTCAGCTGCCGCTCGGGCACATAGAAGCGTATCCGCACCCGCTCGTCGGGCAGCAGCGCCAGCACCGGCTGGTTGGCGGGAGCCCATTCGCCGCGCTGGAAGAACACGTCTTGCACCCGCGCCTCGACCGGAGCCGTCGGCGACAGCTGTGACAGCCTTACATCGGCTTCCGCCGAGCCTCCGGCCGCCTGCTGGGCGCGCGCCCGAGCGGCGGCGATCTGGTCGGGCCGCTGGGCCAGTTCGGCGACCTTCAGCCGGCGTTCGAACTCGATGGTCTGGGATTGCACGGTCTGGAAGTCGGCGCGGGCCTGGTCGAGCTTGGCCGGGGCGTACACACCCTTGGCCGCCAGGATGCGCACCCGCTCGAACTCGGCGCGGGCCTGGCGCAATTTGGCCTCGGCCTCGTCGCGCTGGGCGGCGATGACGGCGAGTTCCGGCGCGCGCTGCCCCTTTTCGGCGTCGCGAGCGGCGGCCTCGGCGGCGACCAGGGCGGCCTTGGCCTGCTCGGCCTCGGCGGCGGCGGGGCGGGGGTCGATCTGGAACAGACCGGCGCCGGCTGCGACCCGATCGCCCTTGCGCACCTTGAGGTCGGTTACCGAGCCCGAGACCGGCGCCGACAGATAGAGCAGGTCGCCGTCGACATAGCCGGACAGGGTGCGGCTGTGAGATTTCGGCCAGAAGGCCCAGGCCAGACCGCCCAGGACCACGAGCGCGCCGACGATGATCAGCGGCAGGAAGCGTTTCATCGACCGCCCTCCCCTTGTTTTACGAGCATGCCGGAAAGCACCGTCTCCACGTGCTGCTCCGCGATCGCGGCCAGATCGATCGGCTGGGCCCCAACCGGTTCGAAGGTCTCGCGCCACAAGACGCCCAGCAGCAGCGGGCCGATCAGCGAGAAGGCGTGGATGCGCGGGTCGCCCGGCGCGATCTCGCCACGCGCCTGCGCCCGCTCGATCAGGCGGGTCAAGGCGCCCAGGGCCACCTGGATCACCTCGTCGTGCCAGGCGCGGGCCAGTTCAGGGAAATTGCGTCCCTCGCCGACCACGATCTTGACCACCTTGCCCAGGCCCGTGGCCTGGATGACCATGGCTGCGCGGGGCAGAAGCGCGCGCGCCAGGTCGGCGAACGACCCTTCGAACGCCTCCGCGAACGCGACCACCATGGCGACATTGGGCGCCACCGCCTGGCGAACCACCGCCCGGAACAACTCTTCCTTGGTCTCGAAGTACAGATAGAGCGCGCCTTTTGAGACGCCCGCGCGCGCTGCGATCTCGTCCAGCTTGGCCCCGGCGAACCCCCTCTCGGAGAACACCTGCAGCGCCGCCTGCACGATCTCGCTGGGCCGCGCCTCCTTGCGCCGACGCCATTTGGGCTCGCCCTTGTCCAAGGTATCAATTCCTAACTGACTGGTTAGTTATTAAACCCTCTCAGCGTGACGGTAAAGACCCGCGTTCTTCAAAGCGGGATCGGCCCGCGACGCGATGGCTTCACAGGGCGGCTTGCGCGAGCGGCGCAAGATCAGTAGGAACGGCGCCTTCGCTCGCCCCAAAGGCTTCGGCGGTCTGTTTCAGACGGCCCGCAGCGTCAGGAGAGGTGGCAGAGTGGTCGAATGCACCGCACTCGAAATGCGGCATGCCTGCAAGGGCATCGTGGGTTCGAATCCCACCCTCTCCGCCATACTCCAGATCGACCGACGCCCAGGCCTATAGGCCCGCCTCGAAACGCCAGCGCCCGGGGAACACGCGCGGCGCGTTCCTGAACACGCTTTATTCACCCGCAAGGCGTCATTGAGCGTGTTCGGTGGGCCACACGGCCAAACTAAGCGACCTATCCATAGGTTGAGTTAGTTGACTGAAACCGTGATTACTGGCCCTGCTAAGCCTTAGTCTGTTAGGGTTGGGGGCTTCTCATGCGTAAGACCGGTGACGACCGCGCGAACACGCGCGCGCGCAAGGTCAAGGCGGCGGGGGCTTCGCGGGGACGACGCCATGCCCTGCTATGCGCCGCGGCCGGCGTGGCCATCGCGGCCGCCGTTCCAGCCACTCCGGCTCTGGCGCTGAGCGGCGTTATCGCCGGCATGACCGCCACGGTCGTGATCCCGGCGGTCGGCCAGACCATCATCAACCCGGCCACCGGCCAGAGTGAAACCGTCGTTCAGAAGCTGAACAACGGCACGGTGCTGACCGACCACAACAATTCGATCATCGTGGCGTCCACCGTCGGCGATACCTTCACCGACAACGGCCTGACCTATACCGTTACCGCAGTCACCACCAACGGCTTCGGCGGCGCGGTCGACACTGTCGTCCTCACCGACAACCAGTCCCCGCCGGTCGTCAGCGCGCCCATCGCCCGGGTCGCAGACCAGACCGCGGCTCTGACGCTGCCGCCCGCCACGAGCGGAGGCAACAGCGGCACCAACCTCAATCCGGTGATCCCGGCCGGGAACAACGTCTATTCCGACCAGCGGCGCGGCGGCGATGGCGGCAACGGCCACGCCGGCGGCGGCGTGTCGGTCTGTATCCCCGTGATCGGCTGCGCCACGATCGCCTACGACCCCAGCCCCGGCGATCCGGGCGGCCCGGGGCCGACCATCAACACCACGCTGACAGGCGACTATTCCTCCATCATCACCAGCAACAAGCTGCCGGCGATCAGCATCGTCAGCGTCGGCGGCAACGGCGGTAACGGCGGCGCGGCGGTGGGCATCGGGGTGAAGGGCGCCAGCGGCGGATCGGGCGGCGTCGGCGGCGACGTCACCCTCAACGCCTCGGGCAATCTGGCGACCGCCGGCATCGAATCCCACGGCATCTTCGTGCAGAGCCGCGCCGGCCAGGGCGGCACGGGCGGTTCCGGCTACCTTGCCAGCCCAGGCGGAGCCGGGGGAACGGCCGCGCAGGGCGGCAACGTGAACGTGACCTTCAGCGGCACGATCTCGACCTCGGGCACGGGCGCCATGGGGATCCTCGCGCAGAGCCTGGGCGGCTCGGCGGGCGGGGGCGGCAGCAGTTTCGGCATCGTCGGCGATGCGGGCAGCGGCAATATCGGCGGCAACGGCGGCTCGGCCACCGTGACCCAGAGCGGCCAGATCCACACCTTCGGCAAGGACGCGCACGGCGTGCTGGCCCAGTCCATCGGCGGCACCGGCGGCAACGCTGGAACTTCGGGCGGCATCGTCACTTTCGGCAACGGCGCCGGCACGGCCGGCGGCAACGGCGGCTCGGCCACGGTCCACGCCACCAACGGGTCGGTCACCACCACAGCAGGCGACGGCGCCTTCGGCCTGTTCGCCCAGTCGGTGGGCGGCGGCGGCGGCAACGGCGGGACCAGCATCGGGCTGGTGGCCCTGGGCTCATCCGGCGGCGCGGGCGGCAACGGCGGTTCGGCCGCCGTCACCGTCGATGCGGGCGCCACGGTCTCGACCAGCGGCATCGGCTCGGTCGCCCTGTTCGCCCAGTCGGTGGGCGGCGGGGGCGGCACGGGCGGCGTGTCCGGCGGCCTCGTCGCGCTCGGCGGCACCGGCAGCGGCGGCGGCGACGGCGGCACTGTCAGCATCGATTCCACCGGCCTGATCTCGACCACCGGCGTGGATTCGCGCGGCATCTTCGCCGAGTCCATCGGTGGCGGCGGCGGCAACGCCTCGGGCGTCGGCGGCCTGGTGGCCCTGGGCGCGTCGGGCGGCGGCGGCGGCATCGGCGGGACGGTCACCATCACCACCCACAGCGGCGGGCAGGTGATCACGACCAGCAACGGCGCGGACGCCATCTTCGCCCAATCGATCGGCGGCGGCGGCGGCGCGGGCTCCAACACCGGCGGCCTGTTTGCGCTCGGCGGCAACGGGACCGGCGGCGGAGCCGGCGGCGCGGTGACCGTCACCAATGGCGGCCTGGTGCAGACCACGGGCGACCGCGCGCGCGGCGTCTTCGCCCAGAGCGTGGGCGGCGGCGGCGGCACCGGCGGCGACGGCGGCGGCCTGGTGGTGATCGGCGGCCGCGGCGGCTCGGCTTCGAACGGCGGCCTGGTCACGGTCAGCAACACCGGCGAGATCGACACCCACGGCAATGTCTCCAGCGCCATCCAGGCCCAGTCGGTCGGCGGCGGCGGCGGCGACGGCGGCACCACCGGCGGCGTGCTCCTGACCATCGGCGGCAAGGGCGGCTTCGGCGGCGACGGCGGCAATGTCACCATTAACGATTCCGGCTTCCTGTCGACGCACGGCAACGACTCCCACGGCATCTTCGCCCAGTCGATCGGCGAAGGCGGCGGCAACGGCGGCTCGACCGTCTCGGTCAGCGCCTTTGCGGGCGTTGCCATCGGCGGCGCGGGCGACCACGGCGGCAAGGGCGGCACCGTCGATGTCGAGCTGAGCAAGCAGACCATCACCGTCGGCGGCTCCACCGTGCAGGTCGATCCGCAGATCGTCACCAGCGGCGACCGCTCGCGCGGCATCTTCGAGCAGTCCATCGGCGGCGGCGGCGGCAACGGCGGCTTCGCCGTGCAGGTGTCCGGCGGCTATGTATTCGCGGCCTCGGTCGCCATCGGCGGCTCCGGCGCGGGCGGCGGCAACGGCGGGAACGTCACCCTGAACGGCGGCGTCTCGATCCTGACCCAGGGCGCCAATTCCGAGGGTATCTTCGCCCAGTCGGTCGGCGGCGGCGGCGGCTCCGGCGGCTTCGCGGTCTCGGTCGCGGCCGCGGGCGGGGCGGCAGGCGCGGGCACCATCGGTGTCGGCATCGGCGGCTCGGGCTCCGGCGGCGGCGACGGTGGGACCGTCACCGTCAATTCCGGTGGCGCGATCACCACTGAAGGCGAGTTCTCGACCGGCCTGGTCGCCCAATCCCTGGGCGGCGGCGGCGGCAACGGCGGCTTCGCCGTGACCGTCTCCGGCTCTGGCTCGGGCGGCGGCTCCATTTCGCTGGGCGTGGGCGTCGGCGGGTCCGGCGCCGGAGGCGGCAACGGCGGCACGGTCGATGCGACCTTCGACGGCACGATCACCACGACGGCCGACGACGCCAAGGGCGCGATCATCCAGTCGGTCGGCGGCGGCGGCGGCAACGGCGGCTTCAACGTCACCGCGGCGGTGTCGATCTCAGCCACCGGCGGGGGCGGAGCCTCGGTCGGCGTCGGCGGCACGGGCGGCGGCGGCGGCGTGGGCGGCTCGGTGACGGGCAACATCGGCGGCCTGGTGCAGACCTCCGGCGACCGCTCCACCGGTGTGGTGGTGCAGAGCCTGGGCGGCGGCGGCGGCAACGGCGGCTTCAACGTGTCCGGCTCGGTCGGCGGCGGCGCCACGGTCGGCGGGGCGCTTTCGGTCGGTGTCGGCGGCGCGGGCGGCGACGGCGGCGCAGGCGGCGAGGTCACGGCCTCGACGGTCTCGATTCACACCACCGGCGACCAGTCCGGCGGCCTCCTGGCGCAGAGCGTCGGCGGCGGCGGCGGCAATGGCGGCTTCAACGTTTCGGGCGCGATCTCCGGCTCGCAGACCGGCGCAGGCGCGGCCGCCATCGGCGTCGGCGGGGCCGGCGGTGACGGCGGCGCGGCGGGCAAAGTCACCGCGACGGTGACGGGCAATGTGACCACCGAAGGCAAGGACTCCGACGCCATCGTGGCCCAATCCGTGGGCGGCGGCGGCGGCAACGGCGCGTTCAACGTGTCCGGCGCGATCGCGGTCTCCGGCTCGAACGCCTTCTCGGTCGGGGTGGGCGTGGGCGGCATGGGCGGCGGCGGCGGCGCCTCCGGCGAGGTCGACCTGAACGTCACGGGCCTGACCACGACGCTCGGCAAGGACAGCGAGGCGATCATCGCCCAGAGCCTGGGCGGCGGCGGCGGCAACGGCGGTTTCAACGTCACCGGCAACATCACCCTGGCCGAAGACGGCGCGGGCAACGTCGGCGTCTCCGTCGGCGGCCTGGGCGGCGGCGGCGGATCCGCAGGCGCGGTCAACCTGAACGTCAATCACGGCGTCGCGGACGCCGGCAACACCCTGGTGGCGGCCACGACCACGGGCGACGGCGCCCATGGCATCATCGCCCAGTCCATCGGCGGCGGGGGCGGCAACGGCGGCTTTTCGGTCTCCGGCGGCTTCGCCCTGGCTAATTCCGGCGGCGGCAATATCGGCGTGGGCGTGGGCGGGGCGGGCGGCACGGCCAGCGACGGCGGGACCGTGGTCGCCAACGTCAACGGCGACGTGACCACCCAGGGCAAGGACGCCGGCGGCATCATCGCCCAGAGCGTGGGCGGCGGCGGCGGCACGGGCGGCTGGAACGTCACCGGCGGCATCGCGGCGGGGCAGGGCCTCGCCGGCAACATCCTGGTCGGCGTCGGCGGCTTCGGCGGCGCGGGCGGCAAGGGCGGCGCAGTGTCCGGCACCGTGGTCTCGGATGTGACCACCCAAGGCGACAACGCCTGGGGCATCACCTTCCAGAGCCAGGGCGGCACCGGCGGCTCGGGCGGTTTCAACGTCACCGGCGGGGTCGCCCTGTCGATCGCCGACGGCGGCGGCTCGGGCAATCTCGGCGTCGGCATCGGCGGCTTCGGCGGCCATGGCGGCGACGCCTCGACGGTGAACGCCAACATCACCGGCGACGTGACTACCCACGGCGCGGACGCGCACGCGATCCTGCTGCAGAGCGTCGGCGGCGGCGGCGGCAACGGAGCCTTCAACGTGACCGGCGGCGTCACCGGCTCCAGCGGCGTTTCCGGCTCCATCGGCTTCGGCCTGGGCGGCTTCGGCGGCGGCGCGGGCAACGGCGGCGACGTCACCGGCGTCCTCAACGGCGACATCTGGACCGGCGGCGCCGGATCCTACGGCGCGCTGCTGCAGAGCACCGGCGGCGCCGGCGGCGCGGGCGCCTTCAACGTGACGGGCTCGGTCGCCTTCACCGTCAGCAACAGCGCCGCGGCCGCGGTGTCCCTCGGCGTCGGCGGCTTCGGCGGCGACGGCGGCAACGCCGGCAAGGTCAATGCGACGGTCAACGGACTCTATGTCACCACCGGCAAGGGCGCCGACGCGGTGACTGCCCAGAGCGTCGGCGGCGCGGGCGGCTCCGGCGGGCTTAATGTCTCGGGCGCCGTGTCCTTCAGCCTCGGGAGCAACGGCACGGGCTCGGTCGGCATCGGCGGCTTCGGCGGCACGGGCGGCAACGCCGGTGACGTGACCCTGGTCCGTGTCGGCGACACCTATACCTTCGCCGCGGATTCCGACGGCGTGACCGCCCAGAGCCTGGGCGGCGGCGGCGGCAAGGGCGGCATCAACATCGCCGGCGGCCTGTCGATCACCACCGAGGGCGCGGCCGGCAGCGTCGGCATCGGCATCGGCGGCTTCGGCGGCACGGGCGGCGACGCGGGCAATGTGGTCGCCCACGTGACCGGCAACGTGCATGCGAGCATACCGCTCACCAGCGCGGCGGTGCTGAACGGGGTGTTCCCGGGCCTATCGAGCGTGCGCTTCCTGCCCCAGGGCTCCAACGGCGTCGTGGCTCAGAGCGTCGGCGGCGGCGGCGGCGCGGGCGGCATCAACGTCACCGGCAACCTGTCCCTGACCAAGCCGGGCGGCGACCCCGGCACGCGGGTGGCCTCGATCGGCATCGGCGGCTTCGGCGGCGGGGGCGGCGACGCGGGCACGGTCAATCTGACCATCGATTCGCCCAACGCGAACCGCGTCCAGGTCAGCTCGATCGGCGACTTCAAGAACGCCGTGACGGCCCAATCTATCGGCGGCGACGGCGGCACGGGGGGCGTCAACATCTCCGGCGGCGTCGCCTCGGACGGCCAGCTGAACGTCGGCATCGGCGGTTTCGGCGGCGGCGGCGGCCTCGGCAAGCTGGTGACCGCCAATGTCGACGCGGACCTGTTCGCCACAGGCGCCTTCTCGAACGGCCTGCTGGCCCAATCGGTCGGCGGCGGCGGCGGCAACGGCGGCCTGAACGTGGCCGGCGGCCTGTCCTTCGACACCACCAACAAGGAGCCCACCGTCACCTTCGGCATGGGCGGCTTCGGCGGCGCCGGCGACAGGAGCGGCGACGTCAATGTCGTGCAGCACGGCCAGATAATGATCGACGGCCAGCTGGCCAACGCCATCCTGGTTCAGTCGATCGCGGGCGGAGGCGGCAACGGCGGCGGCAATATCGCCGCGGCCGGCACGCTGGGCCAGAACGCCTGGTCGGCGGCGATCGGCGTCGGCGGCACCGGCGGTTCGGGCGCCGACGCGGGCAATGCGTCGCTGGTCTCCAATGGCCTGATCCTGGTCAACGCCAGGCCGACCGTGAATCCGGGCCCGAACGATGATCCGTTCTCGGCCACCGCCTACACCGGCAATTCCACCGCCATCGAGGTGCAGTCGGTCGGCGGCGGCGGCGGCGTGGGCGGCTTCAGCGTCACAATCTCGGTCGCGCCGAAAGGCAATCCGTTCGCGCTCGGCGTCGGCGGCACTGGGGGCGACGCGGGCAATGCTGGCACGGTCACCCTGATCCGCGGCTATCTGAACCCCGGTACGGCGAGCGAAACCGCCGACCCCAGCCTGATCCGCACCTTCGGCAACGGGTCCAAGGGCATCGTGGCCCAGTCCCTGGGCGGCGGAGGCGGCGACGCGGGCGTCAACCTGACCCTGGCCGCGACCAAGGGCGACCAGCCGTTGGCCGCGCTGATCTCGGTCGGCGGCTCCGGCGGGGGCTCAGGCGACGGCAATACCGTCAATGTGCGCGACAACGGCGACATCTTCACCACCGGCTCGGCCTCTGGCGGCATCTTCGCCCAGTCGGTCGGCGGCGGGGGCGGCAACGCCAACTACAACCTCGGCGCAGGCCTGCTGATCGGGGCCAAGTCGGTCGACCTGGCGGTCGGCGGCGGCGTGGGCCAGGGCGGCAAGGGCGGCGACGTGACCGTCAACCACAAGGGCACGATCTCGACCAACGGCAATAACTCGGGCGCCATCACCGCCCAGTCGATCGGCGGCGGCGGCGGCAACACCTCCTTCGACTTCGCCATCGGCGCCCTGGCCGACAGTTCGCTCGACATCACCATCGGCCGCCAGGGCGGCGCGGGCGGGACCTCCGGCAAGGTGACGGTGATCTCGGACGGCCTGCTCAGCACCAACGGCTACCAGTCCGACGGCATCTTCGCCGAGTCGGTCGGCGGCGGCGGCGGCAAGTCCAGCGCCATCATGGTCGGCGGCACGCTCGGCAACGGCGCCAGCGGCGACGCGGCCGAGAACGTGCAGGGCAACATCGCCGTGGGTCTCGACGGCGGCACGGGCGCGGTGGCGGGCGACGTCTCGGTCACGGCGCACAACTGGATCCAGACCACCGGCCAGAGCTCGCGCGGCATCTTCGCCCAGTCCATCGGCGGCGGCGGCGGCGCGGGCGGCACGGCGGGCACCCTGATCCTGCGCGCCGGCGGCGGGCTGGGCATCAACGTCGGCGGTAACGGCGGCACGGGCGCGAAGTCAGGCAATATCGACGTCACCAGCGACGCCACCATCCTGACCTCGGGCGCGAGTTCGGCCGGCATCCTGGCCCAGGCGGTCGGCGGCGGAGGCGGCGTGGGCGGCATGGCGCGCGAGATCGACCTGCAGGTCGGCGGCTCGCCGGCCACCGACACCACCCGCACCGGCTCGATCAGCGTCGGCGGCACGGGCGGGACCGGCGGCACGGGCGGTATCGTCAACGTCACCAACAGCGGCATCATCCAGACCACCGGCGACGCCTCATTCGGCATCTTCGCCGAGTCGATCGGCGGCGGCGGCGGCGACGGCGGCGCGACCGCGGTGGTGCGCGCCCAGGTCTCCAACCGCGCCAGCGACTCCTTCACCATCGCGGTGGGCGGTTCCGGCGGCACGGGCGGCACGGGCGGGGCGGTCACGGTCCTGAACGACGGCTACATCTTCACTCAGAAGGACAATTCCGCCGGCATCGGCGCCGAAAGCATCGGCGGCGGCGGCGGCAACGGCGGCCTGGTGCTGAACGTGGTCCTGGGCGGCTCCGGCACGCCCACCTCCGACAAGCAGAGCCACAACTTCGAGCTCAACATCGGCGGCTCGGGCGGAATCGGCGGCGCGGGCGGCACGGTCAGCGTGACCAACAAGCCGGTTGCGGGTCATGCCAACACCGGGGTGATCGTGACCAAGGGCGCCAATTCCTACGGCGTCTTCGCCCAGTCCATCGGCGGCGGGGGCGGCAACGGCTCCTCGGTGCTGTCGTTCACCGGGCTCGTCGCCGGCAAGGACAGCTTCAGCGGCGGCATCTCCATCGGCGGCAAGGGCGGCTCGGGCAATACCGGCGGCACGGTCACGGTCGACAACCAGGGGATCATCGACACCACCGGCTCGGGCGCGCACGGCATCTTCGCCCAGTCGGTCGGCGGCGGCGGCGGCAACGGCGGCATCGCCATGGCGGCCAACATCCTGATCTCGAAGTCGGCGCTGAATACGCCGCTGATCACCATCGGCGGGGTCGGCGGCGACGGCGGCGACGGCGGGGCGGTGACGGTCAGCAACTCCGGCACCATCGTCACCCGTGGGGCCAACGCCGACGGCATCCTGGCCCAGTCGATCGGCGGCGGCGGCGGTAACGCCAACTTCGGCTTCAGCCTGACGCCCGAACCCGGCACCCTGATCCTGTCCAACAGCCTGGCCCTGCTGGTCGGGGCCGTGGGCGGCGGCACGGGCGGCACGGGCGGGGTGGTGACGGTCAACCACTCGGGCGACATCACCGTGCTGGGCGACGGCTCCAACGCCATCGTGGCCCAGAGCATCAACGGCGGCGGCGGAACCCTGAAGCTGGACTTCGCCGGCATCGTCGGCCTGACCGGCACGCCCCTCGGCGCCGGCACGCCCAAGCCGCCTGCGCCGAAGATGTCGGCGGTCCTGGGCTCGTCCGACACCAGCCTGATGAACGCCGGCTCGGTGCACATTAACACCACCGGCACCTTCGGCGTCGCCGGCGCCAACGGCATCGGCGCCTTCGAGCAGTCGATCGGCGGCGGCGGCGGCATCGCGGTGATGAAGACCCACATCGTGCCGCAGCAGACCAACTTCGACCTGACCCAGCTGTCGATCGACTGGTCGCTGAAGCTCGGCGGCACGAACGGCAACCAGAACAAGGGCGGCGCGATCGATTCGACCCACGCCGGCAGCATCATCACCAACGGCGTCAACGCGCCGGGCGCGCTGATCCAGTCGATCGGCGGCGGCGGCGGTCGCGGCGTCATCGACGTGACGGTGGACGCCGGCGGCCAGCTCGGCCCGATCACCCTGGCCTTTGGCGAGACCAACGGCCTGAACGACAAGGGCGGCGATATCAACTACCGCCAGACCGGCGCCATCGTGACGACCGCCGACCTGGCCTCCAGCGCCATACTGCAGTCGATCGGCGGCGGCGGCGGCGACGCCTCGGTGTGGCTGCACGGCGCAGGCGTCACCACCCATAGCGCGGGCTCGGCCGACATGGTCCCCGCCGACATGGGGACCGCTTCGAACCCCGCGGCGGTCACCGTCAGCCTGGGCGCGAGCGGCGGCGCGGGCCTTGACGGCGGGGCGGTCACGCCCAGCTACTCGGGCGGGTTCCAGACCAGCGGCGCGAGCGCCCTTGGGCCTGTCCTGCAGTCCATCGGCGCGGGCGGCGGTTCGGCCCGCCTGCTCGGCGTCGGGTCGGTCGACGTGACGCTGGGAGCCAGCGGCGGCGCGAGCGGCAACGGCGGTCTGGTCAGCCTGACCAACTCCGGCGTGGTGCTGACCTCGGGCACGCGCTCGCACGGCATCCTGCTGCAGTCCATCGGCGGCGGCGGCGGCGCGGTGCTCGGCGACTTCACCAGCGCCAATGTCACCCTGAGCGCCGGCGGCGTCGGCAACGGCGGCGCGATCAGCCTGAACCAGACCGGGGACGTCATCACCTCGGGCGCGCAGACCTACGGCCTGATCGCCCAGTCCCTGGGCGGCGGCGGCGGCTGGGTCGACGGCGCCTTCGCCGGCACGGCCGGCGGGGTGGGCCGCGGGGGCGCGATCGATCTGCACCTGTCGGGCCGGGTCCTGTCGACCAACACGGACTCCACCGCGATCTTCGCCCAGAGCCTCGGCTCGCTCGGCGGCGGGAACATCACCATCGCCTCCAACGGCGCGATCCGCGGCGGTTCGGGCTCGGGCATCGGCCTGAAGATCGACGGCGGGCTGAACAACGTCGTGACCAGCTCGGGCTCGATCTCGGCGGTCTCGGCCAAGGCCATCGTCGCCACCTCGGGCAACGACACGATCAACAACGACGGCCTTGTGGTCGGCGACGTGTTCCTGGGCTCGGGCGCGAACCTGTTCAACAACCGGGCGGGCTCGACCTTCATCGCCTATCACACCATCGACCTGCGCGACGGGGCCGGCTCGACCGGGACCTTTACCAACGCGGGCGACTTCGAGATGGGCCTGTCGGCGCCGAAGGTTCCGATCGACCTCCTGAACGGGGCGACCTTCGGCAACCTGGACCTGGTCAGCGATCCGCGCACCAACCTGCTGTTCGGCTCGCGCGTGATCAACACCGTCGCGCTCGACGGCGACTATGTGCAGACCTCGGCGGGCCACCTGGCCTTCGACATCGCCTTCGGCCCCTATGCGTCGGACCGCGTCAACGTCACCGGCAACGCCACCGTGGCCGGCACGGGCGACGTGATCCTGACTTGGCTGGAGAACAAGAATCCGGTCCCGCTGTTCGCCACCACCGGCGGTGGCCATGGCGTGGATAACGGCCTTCAGATCAAGGACACCATGGCGATCGACTTTGGCATCCTGGCCAATTCGACCGGGGTGAACCTGACGATCAACACCAACTTCGGCCTGCCCTTCCTGAACAAGAACGGGCGCTCGCTCGGCCGGCACATGGACTCCGCGGTCCAGGTCGGCGGCTCGAGCGGCATCGGCCGCCTGCTGGCCCTGCTGGGCAACATGACGGTGGGCCAGGAGGCGCAGTACGCCGCGGTCTTCACCGAACTGAACCCCGAGCCGCACCTGGCGCCGCTGCATCTGCAGATGGACGAGGCCAACAGCTTCGGGGGCCAGCTGTTCAGCTGCGCCGCGCCTAGCGCAACGACGCTGGACAGCCAGTGCGTCTGGTCGCAGCTGGATCGGAGCGACGAGCACTCCAACTCCAGCTTCGAGAACTTCGGGACCCAGCGGGTCTCGACCGACCTGCGCGCGGGCTTCCAGCGTCCGATGCGCGATACTTGGTCGCTGGCCGGCGCCTTCGGCTACGTCCGCGCCGGGGACATCTCGGTCGACCAGCGCCGCTACAACGCCAACGGCGACGGCTTCATGGTCGGCTTGGGCATGCAGAGCCGCTCGCAGGACGGCCTGTCGCTCGGCTACTCGGTCTCCGGCGGCGGCATCTGGCTCGACACCTCGCGCAAGGTGACCGTGTTCACGCCGGGCGTGGGCCAGGCCAACGTCTCGACCAACTATGCGCAGGCCCGCTTCGACTCGGCGCAGCTGCTGACCTCCGGCCGCTTCTTCGCCAAGCCGGCGATGGGCCTGTCGGTCACCGGCCTGCACCTCAACAGCTTCCAGGAAAAGGGGCTGGACGGCCTGGGTATCAAGACCCGCGGCGAGACCCAGTGGATCGTGGCGGCCGAGCCGAGCCTGGCGCTCGGCGCGAATTTCTCCGATCCGGTGTCGCCGGTGCAGACGGGCTTCACCTTCACGGTGGGCGGCCGCTTCTCCTCCACCGACAAGCTGCACGCGCCGTTCAGCCTGGTCGGCGCGGGCCAGGGCGCGGCCCCAGCGGACATCTTCACCTACTATGACGATGGCGTCTGGAAGGTGTCGGCGGACTTCACCGTGGCCGGCGGCAGCCGCGCCTCGCTGAACTTCAACTACACCGGCGAGTACGGCGGCACGGCCGAGCGCAAGCGCTACGGCATGGACTTCAAGTTCAAGTTCTGACCGTAAGCCAAAGGCACGAGATCAACGGGGAGCCCTGCGCTCCCCGTTTTTCTTTGGGCGGCCCATGACCACGACCAGAGGACCCAACCCCGTGCGCGGGTCCTGCCGCTGCAGCGACGGCGCCCAGAGGCTGGAGATGTGGCCGTCGAAATAGAGCGCATCCTGGCAGTGCAGCTCCTCGCGGAAGAAGCGTGCGAAGCGGCCGAAGGAGACCGGCGCGTCGCTGATCACGAAATAGGCCAGGTCGCGGCCGGCCACGCCTACGCCGTTGCGTACGAACTCCGAGGTCCCGTTCGGCTGGATCGCCGGATGCAGCTGGCCGCTCTGCACCAGCAATGGGCCTGACTGGGTGGCCCATTGGGCCTTCGGCGCTTCAGCCAGGAAGCGACCGGTCTCCTCGACGTGCGGCGCGCCGTCGCTGCCGACCCAGAACACGCCGTTGGGCTTGAGGTAGAAGTTCCCCGTCCCGTTCGACGTTTCGGCCGCATGCTCGGTATGGCCGCGTAGCACGAGAAGGCCGACCGGGGCTTGCTTGGGATCATACATGCCTGCGTTCATGGCGAAGCGGACCTGGGCCGCACGCGACCCCAGCGATCGCTCCAGCCCCCTGAAGTCACCGAGCGGCCCGTTCGGCCCGGCCCAGGCCAGGCGGAGCCGGTCGCGAGCCGGGCGATAGGCGCAGACCGTGAAGCTCGATCCCTCGAAGGCTCGGGTCGTGCAGGCCTCTTCCTTGTCCGGATGCGGCGCAGCCTGCGCCTGAGCGGCGCCGCTGAAGGTCAAGACGAGCGCAAGGATCAGCCAAGAGCGCATCACCCGCTCCCTCAGCCGCGCGGCCCAAACGGGACCACCTTGTTGTCGATGTCGTGGCCGACATCGGCGCGGCCGAGGTAGGCGATGCCCGCCCGCGAGCACCAACTCCTGGCCACCTCGACCTCGTCCAGGCCGAAGTCGGGATCGTTGGGGACGATGTCGCTGCAGCGGCCGAGCCTCAGGCCCGCAATGCGCCGCAGCGCCGGGCTGGAGGTCACCTGGAACAGGTCGCGGTCGATCCGGTACATGTATTCCGAGACCTCCTCGACCATCAGCACGTGGCCGTCGAGGTCCGGCAGCCACGGCGTGCCGACCAGATGCGCCAGAATGGTCAGGTTGAAGGCCACGGCCGGTCGAGCGTCCTCGGCGAGGGACGGCTCAAGCGCCTCGGGGGACCGGTCGACCAGCCAGGATAGGGCGCGCGCGACCGCCGCCTCACCGCCCTTGCGGCGGATGTCCTGAACCATCGGGCCGTGCGCGAGATGCTCGAAACCCTGGCCGTAGAGCGCACCCAAGAGACTGCCCGCGTCGCTGTAGCCGAGATAGGCCTTCTCTCGCGCGGCGGGCTTCAGCTCCGGCAGCACCTTCTCGATCAGGCGACAGGCGCCGTAACCGCCCCTGGCGACCCACAGGGCGTCGAAGCCCGGATCGTTGGCGACATCGAGGAAGGCCTGAGCGCGGGCGGCGTCGTCACCGGCGAAGTGGCCGCTAACCAGAGCGCTGTTGGGGTGGAACAGAATCTCCGGCGCCCGGCCCGGGAACAGCCGCTCGGCCAGGGCCTGCACGTCCGCGGCCACGGTCGGGTCGCCGCGCGAGCCGGTGGCGACCACTCCGATGCGACAGGCCATGGCGGGATCCCCCCTGCGACAGTGTCTTTGTTTGTCAGAGACGCAGCCGCCCCGTAAACCCGCCGCATGAGCGACGCTTACTTCTTCTGCGGCATCGGCGGCAGCGGCATGCTGCCCCTGGCCCTCATCGTCAAGGCGCGCGGCGCGGCCGTCGAGGGCTCCGACCGCTCCCGGGACCAGGGCCGCACGCCCGAAAAGTTCGCCTTTCTCGCCGGCCAGGGCGTGACCCTGCACGCACAGGACGGCTCGGGCGTCACGCGGGCGGACCAGATCCTGGTCTGCTCGACCGCGGTGGAGGAGACCGTCCCTGACGTGATCGCCGCGCGCAAGGCCGGAGCCCGGACCATGGTGCGGGCCGAACTGCTGGCCCAGCTGTTCAACGCCGCCTCGACCTTGCGCATCGGCGTGGCGGGCACGAGCGGCAAGTCCACCACCACCGGCATGATCGCCTGGATGCTGCATCGCCTGGAGCGCCGGCCCACGGTGATGAACGGGGCGGTGATGAAGAACTTCGTGACCGACGACACGCCCTTCGCCAGCGCCCTGGTCGGCTCGCCCGAGGTCTTCGTAGCCGAGGTCGACGAGAGCGACGGCTCGATCGCCCGCTACAGCCCCGATATCGCGGCGATCAACAACATCGCCGAGGACCACAAGTCGATGGAGGAGCTGCGGGTGCTGTTCCGCGACTTCGCCGCCAAGGGCCGAAAGGCGGTGCTGAACCTCGACAACGGCGAGACCCGCGCCCTGGCCGCAGCCCTGCCGGCGAAGGCCGTGGTCAGCTTCAGCCTGTCCGAGGCCGCCGCCGACCTGCATGCCGAGGCCATCAGCCTGAGTCACGCAGGTGTCGATTTCGAAACCGTGGCCAAGGACGGCGCGCGCGTCCGCGTGAGCCTGGGCGTGCCCGGCCGGCATAACGTCGCCAACGCCCTGGCCGCCCTGGCCGCCGTCACCGCGACGGGCGTCGAGCTCGCTGAGGCGGCCAAGGCGCTGGAAGGCTTCTCGGGTATCCGGCGCCGGCTGGAGGTGGTGGGGACCGCCCACGGCGTCACCGTGATCGACGACTTCGCGCACAATCCGGACAAGCTGGGCGCCACGCTCTCGACCCTGCACGCCTTCCCGGGGCGAATCCTGGCCATGTTCCAGCCCCACGGCTACGGGCCGCTGCGGACCATGCGGGCGGGTTTCGTCGAGGCCTTTGCCACGGGCCTTGAGCCTGAGGACCTGCTGGTCATGCCCGAGCCCGTCTACTACGGCGGCACGGTGGAGCGGACGGTGGGCAGCCAGGACGTGGCGGCCGACATCCGCGCGCGGGGCCGCGACGCCCGCGCCCTGCCCGACCGCGCGGCCTGCGGCGACGCCCTGGTCGAGGCTGCGCGATCCGGCGACCGCATCGTGATCATGGGCGCCCGCGACGATACGCTTTCGACCTTCGCGGCCGAGGTCCTGGAACGGGTTCGGACGAAGCTCGCAGACTGACGCGACATCCGCGCACTGGCGTTCACGGGCTCGTGAAGGTAAAGGGCGGCGCTTGGGGGACATCGCCGGGGCTTCCGGCGCCTGCCACGAGGACACCGATGACCGCTGCCGCGCAACGCGCCCAGGCCACCAGCCGCACCGCGCGCCGGGCCACGCCCGCCGCCAACGACGCTTCGCCGCTGGAACTGACCATCCTGATGCCATGTCTGAACGAGGCGGAGACCATCGAGGTGTGCGTGAAGAAGGCGCGCGGCTTCCTGGAGCGCACGGGCATCAAGGGCGAGGTGCTGATCGCCGACAACGGCTCGACCGACGGCTCGCAGGCCATGGCCGAGGCGCTGGGCGCCCGCGTGGTCGGCGTGCGTGAGAAGGGTTATGGCGCGGCCCTGATCGGCGGCATCGCCTCGGCGCGCGGCCGCTTCGTCATCATGGGCGACGCGGACGACAGCTACGACTTCGAGAACCTGGAAGGCATGGTCGAGCGCCTGCGCGGCGGCGCCGACCTGGTCATGGGCAACCGCTTCAAAGGCGGCATCGCCAAGGGCGCCATGCCGTTCCTGCACAAGTACCTGGGCAATCCGGTGCTGTCGTTCCTGGGCCGGCTGTTCTTCAAGATTCCGGTGGGCGACTTCCACTGTGGCCTGCGCGGCTTCTCCCGCGAGTCGATCCAGAACCTGGGCCTGAAGAGCCCTGGCATGGAGTTCGCCTCCGAGATGGTGGTGAAGGCTCAGCTGCAGAAGCTGAAGATCGAAGAGACCCCGACCACGCTGAAGCCCGACGGCCGCTCGCGTCCGCCGCACCTGAAGACCTGGCGCGACGGCTGGCGCCACCTGCGCTTCCTGCTGCTGCACAGCCCCAAGTTCCTGTTCATCTATCCGGGCCTGGCCCTGATCGCGATCGGCCTCGTGGGCGCGGCCTTCCTGGCGCCGGGCGCAGTGCAGATCACGCCGACCGTGCAGCTCGACATCCACACCCTGGTCGCGGCCTGCTTCGCCATCCTGATGGGGGTGCAGCTGGTCATGTTCGGCTCGCTGGCGCGCCGCTACGCGATGATCGAGGGCGTGCTGCCGCCCGCTTCCAGCTTCCGCTCCTTCCTGATGGGCCTGAGCCTGGAAGTGGTGCTGCGCGCGGCGGGCGTCCTGTTCGTGGCCGGGGCCGCGGGCGCGGTGTGGGCCGTGGCCACCTGGGCCCAGACCGGCTTCGGCCCGATCCTCTACAACGACACCATGCGCATTCTGGTGCTGAGCCTGACGGCGGTCGCGACCTCGATCCAACTTGCGGCGTCGGGTTTCCTGGCTTCGGTCTTCACGCTCAGGCGCTGATCGCGCATAGACCTTCACATGCGTCGCTGGCTGTCCTTCCTGCCGGTCCTGGCGGGGACCTTGATGATCCTCGCCGTGGTGCTGGCGGTCGGGCGGCCGGTGGTGTTCCCCGACACCGACGACTACTTCGCCCACGGCAAGAACGCCGCCTATGAGATCGGCTACGCCCTTCACCTGAAGGCGCGGCCCAAGCCCCCCACCGATCCCGACGAGATCGCCGACGCCAAGCAGATCGTGGCGGACGAGCACATGTCGCATCCGGTGATGAAGGCGCGCTCGCCGATCTACGGCCTGTTCCTCTACGTCAGCCAGCGCATCGGCACCCTGTGGCTGACCACGGCGATCCAGGCGCTGATCTCGGCCTGGGTGATCTGGCTGCTGTGGCGGATCATGGCGCCGCGCGCGCCGCTGTGGAGCGCCTACGCCGTGCAGGCGGCCACAGCCTTCGGCTCGACCCTGCCCTTCTTCGCCGACTTCGCCATGCCGGACATCTTCGCCGGCTGCTCGGCCATCGCCGCGGCGTTACTGACGCTCGGCTGGGGCCGCTTGAACGTGTGGGAACGGGTCGGCCTGGGCCTGCTGATCAGTTTCGCCGCCATCATCCACGGCTCGCACAGCCTGATCGCCATCGCCGTCCTGGCCTCGGGCCTCCTGGCCGGCTGGTTCATGAAGGCGCCGCGCCGGGAGATGGGCTTCGCCGCCGCGACCATCCTGGGCGGCATCGTCGCCGCCGCGGCGATCAACGGGCTCTACTGGAAGGCGGTGGAGTACAAGACGGGCGACACGCCGGGGCGCCCGCCGTTCCTGGCCATGCGCCTGATCGCCGACGGACCCGGGCGCGACTATCTGCGCGCCTCGTGCGCGCAAGGCGCGCAGTGGGAACTCTGCAAGTTCAAGAACCTGCCCCTGAACAACAGTGACCGCATGATGTGGTCCGACCGCCCGACCGAGGGCGTGTTCAACATGGGCAACTACGCCCAGCGCACGCTGCTGGAAAAACAGGAGATGCCCTTCGTACTGAAGGTGCTCGCCTACGATCCCTGGGGCGTTCTGCGCGCATCGCTGATGAACTGGGGCAAGCAGCTGATCGAGGTCTTCGTCGACGACCCCCTGCTCGACCCGCACTACTACCTGGCCAACCCCTACTGGAAGACCACCAACCTGCCGTGGCTGATCGACCACGACCACGGCTGCGGGCCGGACCACCACGGGTGCAAGCCGCGCATCTCCAGCACCCAGTCCTGGTGGCTGCACAGTGGCCTCTGCATCGTCGCGGTGCTCGCCCTGTTCGGCCGCCTGGCCCTGCCCGACGGCCGCCGCTGGATGGCGGCGCGGCGGTTTTCGCTGGAGGACCGGACGACGCTTTCGATCACGCTCGCGGCGCTGGTGCTGATCGCCTTCATCGCCAACGCCCTGATCTGCGGCGCGCTGTCGGGGCCCTTCCCGCGCTACGGCGCACGCGTGGCCTGGCTGATCACCGCTGCAGCCGCCTGCGCCCTGGCCGGAGCTCTGCCGGAGCGCACGTCGGACGAGCTGGGCATGCCGGCGTGGCTCTCACGCCTCATCGCGCCGGTGCTGGCGCTCCCCCCGATCCGGTGGGGCCTGAAGCGGTTCGAGCCGTCGATGCTGCGCTTCGGCCTGGTCGGCTTCGCCGGTTTCGCCATCGACCGCCTGCTGCTGCAGGGCGCCATCTCGATCCTGGGCATGAATGCCTTCACCGGGAGGCTGCTCTCGTTCTCGCTGGCGGTCGTCTGCACCTGGCTGCTCAATCGCAGTTTCACCTTCCGGCATGATCACCATCACGCGCCGCTGAAGCAGGCCATGATCTACGTGGCAGTGCAGGTAGCCGGCGGAATCCTCAATGTCGGTGTCTACGAAGTGGCGATATGGCTCGTCCCGGCGCTCAAGGCGCACCTTCTGATCCCGCTGGCCTTCGGGTCGGCGGCCGGCCTTTGCGTCACCTACGCGGGGTCAAAACGGTTCGCCTTCCGGCGCGCCGCGCCCGAAACCGTGGCATGAATTTACCCCTGGACCTGCGCTTTTTTGGCCCTAGCCAGATTGAAACGCGTGGGGTTACGCTCAAAACGGGCGATCAGCGCCCTTTTTCGGTCGGCGGCCAGGAGGCCCGGTCCGTGGCGGAAGTCGAAACCCTGAGCGACGCCGACGCGCCGCATGTCATCGACACCCATGTGGGCGCGCGCGTCCGCATGCGCCGCAAGGAGCAGGGGCTGAGCCAGGAACAGCTGGCGGAGTCCCTGGGCGTGACGTTCCAGCAGGTGCAGAAATACGAGCGCGGCTCCAACCGCATCAGCGCCTCGCGCCTGCA
Organism: Pseudomonadota bacterium; assembly: GCA_018241995.1. Classification (GTDB taxonomy): domain Bacteria; phylum Pseudomonadota; class Alphaproteobacteria; order Caulobacterales; family Caulobacteraceae; genus JAFECT01. The sequence continues at coordinate 267,960 of JAFECT010000002.1, read as the reverse complement.
TCAGATCGCCCAGCGCCTGAAGGTTCCGGTGGCGTGGTTCTTCCAGGGTGCGGCGCAGGAGTCCTGGGAGGACTCTGGCCCTGCCGAGCTCGAGCGCTCGGTCAACGCCTTCCTGATGACGCCGGAAGGCTTCGACATCGTGCGCCGTTTCCCCCGCCTGCGCCCCTCGCTGCGGCGGCGGGTTCTGGAACTGGTGCGCACGCTCGCGGATATCGACGATGACTGAGCTGTCGATGACCGACATCCTGCGCGACCTCGAAGGCGTCGAGAAGCTGACGCCGCGCGAGCGCGAGTGCCTGATGCTGGTCAATCAGCACCTCTCTTCCAAGGAGATCGGACGGCGGTTGGGCCTGTCGAAATACACCGTCGACGACCACCTGGCCGAAGCCTCGCGCCGGCTGGGCGTGGCGACCCGTCGCGCCGCCGCCCAGAAGCTGGCGGCCCACGAAGCCCTGCTGAACGAACGCCGCACGCTTCCCGACACCCCCCCGAACGCGTCGGGTCCCTACGCGCTGGGGATGGCGCAGACGCCGGTCCTCCCGCCTGATGGACAGGCAACGGGAGGGACCCGAGATGTTGGATCAAACGGCCGCGAGCACGGCGCAAACTCTGCAACAGCCGTCGCACATGCCGGCCTGGACCTGGGATCAGCTGGAGCTGCTGCTGACCCGTCTGGCCGCCAGTCCGGCGCAGCGCGAAATGGCGCCGTCGCTGGTTTCGGCCACGCGCAAGCAGTCGACCTTCCTGCCCCCGGAGCACGTGCTTCTGGAGGTGCTGTGCCTGGCCTGCTTCATCGCGGACGAGGGGACCTCCTCGCGGCTTGGAGAGGGACCGGCGGACCTGAGCTAGGCCTCGGCCACCGGCTGGGGCGCGTCCTGACCGTCGCACTGATGGGCGGGGCGGCCTTCGCCGGCGTGATCGGCGTCACGTACGGGGCCATGGTGCTGTTGCAGCATCTCAAGGACACCTGGTTCGCGCTGCTGCGCTGATTGGGGGTCAAAATTCTGGACAAGGGGCCGCGGCGGCGACGCCGCGAAAGGACCGCGTCATCGACGCGGAGGGGAGAGTCTTGCATGAAACGCCAAGAGTTGGCCGTCGATGTCGCCAAGGACCTGTGGGCCGCGGAACGCGCGATTGATGAGGCGCTGTGCCTTACCGCCGCACTGGTCGGCCGTTTGCCGCGCTTTCGCCTGGACGCGCGCATTTCTGCGGTGGTGGGCCAGGGCGCCTTTGACCGGGCGGCAGAAACCGTCGCCATGCTGACCCAGGCTCGGCGCCAGATCGTCGAAACCCATCACGAGCTGCACAAGAGCCAGATTGAGCTTGGCATCCGCACCATCAGCGCCGGCGACAGCAACGAGAAGCCGCCGACGGTGGCGACCGGCCTACAGGTGGTCCGGCCCGCCCAGGCGGCCTGACATCCGACTGCGCTGAAAAACGACGCTTTCGACCAAGCTGGAATTCGACCATGCTCGGCGACACTTCTTTCGAGGGGTGTCGCCGTTGCAGCATTTCCCGCTCTACATGTGGATCGGCAAGGCCTTCGAGATCCTTGTCATCGGCTATTCGATCTGGCGCGGCTACAAGCCCCAGCGTATCGCCGCCTTCGCCATGCTGGTCGCGATCGTCCTGAGCCGGCTGTCCCAGGACTACCGTTTCCTGCCGGGGCCGCAGTACGGCTTGGCCGTGGTCGATACGGCCCTGTTTGCGATCTTCGCCTGGCTGGCGGTTCGGGACGTCCGCGGATGGATCGTCGCGGCCACCGCCTTCCAGCTGCTCGTGGCGGTGGCCCACATCGTCTCGATCTTCGCCAAGGTCGAGACCTGGACCTACATCGCGCTCTTGAACCTCCTGGGCTATCTGGTCCTCGCCAGCATGCTGGTCGGGGCCTGGCAGGCCGACAGGGCGCGCCGCGCCGCCGAGATCGCGACGCCCGGCCCCACCCCCTCCTGACCCGCGAGGAGAACCGCATGCGTTGCCTGATCGTGGCGCTGGCCTTGAGCCTGAGCGCGCCAGCCGCAGCCCTCGCGCAAACGCCGGCTCCGCCCCTCCCCTCCGGCCAGACCGAAACCGACGCCTACACCCGCTACGAGCTGCTGGAGCCCGGCACGGGCGCCTTCCACATCCTCTACGAGGTCACCGCCACCACGCCCGGCGCGACTTGGTACTTCAACCCGATCCGCAAGGGCAGCACCGCCTCCGACGAGCACGTCAGCGACCGCGCCACCGGCCAGGGGTTGATCTTCGACCAGGTTTCCGGCGCCGATGCGCGCGGCCTGGGGCTGGAGGACGCCGATGCTTCCGTCGACTACATCCGCGTGCGTCTGGCCCGCCCCGTACCGACCGACGGCGGCGGCGCGCGCATCCTGATCGAGAAGACCTATACCGACGCCCGCAGCTATCATCTCGACGGCGACGAGCTGGTGTTCGACCGGCCATTGGGGATCAAGCGCAACGCCGTGGTGCTGCCCAAGGGCTGGGCGCTGACCGAGTGCAACTACCCCTCCCAGGTGCTGCAGGAGGCCGACGGCCGCATCAAGGTCAGCTTCCGCAATATCGGCCCGGGCGAGGCGCCGCTGGTATTGCGTGCGCGCAAGGTCGGGGGAGCCTTGGGCTCAGGCCCGTCCAGCCAGGCCGAAAAGCTGGACGAGCGGGCGCACCAGACCCGCGACATCGTCTATTTCCTGCAGCCGCCCGAGACCCACGCGTTCCGACTCTACCACGACTACACCGAGCTCCGGCCCGGCGTGGACGCCTACGTCAATGTCGTGCGCACGGGCTCCAGGGCGTCCGACCCCTCGGCGCTCGACCTCGACACCGGCCGGGTGCTGACGGCCGAGAAGCTCAAGGGCGAGGCGATCAAGGGCGCCCATCTGGACCCGAAGGAACTGCCGCCGATCACGCCCGAGACCGAGGTGGTGGTGTTCCGCTTCCCGGCCGTGCCGCAGGGCGGCTCAACGCGTCTGCGCATGTCGGAAACCTATGTCGACCCCGAGAGCTACAAGCTGGTCGGTGACGAGCTGGTCTTCCACCGCACCTTCGGCCGCCCCGCCAATGCGGTGATCCTGCCGAAAGGCTGGCTGCTCACCAACAGCTCGGTCCCGGCGCGCATCAGCCGCACGGCCGACGGCCTGACCCGGCTCGATCTCGACAATCCACGACTGGACGAGGTTGACGTGACGATCACGGCGCGTCGCGAGCGCTGATCCCTCAGAGGTGCTCGACCACGCCCAGGGTCAGGAAGGCCGCGACCGAAATGGCCGGCCCGATCCAGCGCCCGGACCGGCCGCTGAGCAGATAACCTGCGCTGCCGAGAATCCAGGGAAACACCGCCGCCCCGAAGGCGCCGGCGACAGCCAGCACGCCGAACCCTTCACGGTCCACCGAGAGCGCAGACGCCAGGGCCATGGCCCAGCAGCCGACGAAGAGCATGGCCAGGAAGGGCAAGCGATGCGGGTGATAGGCGACGGCGGCGGCCGTCCGGCTTTCGTCGGACATCTTCGCTCCTCGACCGGCCAGCCCCACATCAGCCATCACACCCACTCCGGTCGAAACTTTGGCGGCGCGGGCTTACTCCCCGCTTACGCTCGACAGATTCGTTCAACGCATTCACTCCGCGATTCGATCCATGTAGCTTCGCCCTGTGTGTGGGGACGATTTTTGGCGGAGCGGGCCCATGCGCGTCCTGGTGGTCGAAGACAATAACGAGCTCGCCGAGCTCCTCACCCGCAAGCTGGAGGCCGCCTCGTTCGGGGTGGACCACGCCGCGACGGCCGAGGAGGCCGGGGACGCCCTGCGCGACACGCGCTACGCCGCCGTGGTGCTGGACCTCGGCTTGCCCGATCGCGACGGCATTTCCCTGGTGCGCGAGATGCGCAGCGCCAAGGACTCCACCCCCGTCCTGGTGCTGACCGCGCGTAGCGGGGTCGAGGACCGCGTGGCGGGATTGGAGGCTGGCGCTGACGACTACCTGGTCAAGCCCTTTGCCTTCGAAGAGCTGGCGGCGCGGTTGCGCGCCCTGCTACGCCGCCCCGGCGAGGTTCTGGGCAAGGTCCTCGAAACCGCGAACGTCGCCTTCGACACGGAAGCTCGGCAGGTGTTCGTCGATGGCCGGCCCGAAGTGCTGTCGGCGCGGGAGCTGACCCTGCTGGAAATCCTGATGCGCCGTTCCGGCAAGGTGGTGCCCAAGCGCTATGTCGAGGATCACCTGTTCGGCATGGGCGCCGAGGTCGGGCCCAATGCGGTCGAGGTCTCGGTCCACCGCCTGCGCAAACGTCTGGAGGCGCTGAAGGCGCGGCTGGAGATTCATACGGTGCGGGGCGTGGGCTATCTGCTGGCGGAAGCCGCCGCGTGATCCGCGCGCCGCGCTCGATCCTCTTCCGCATCGTCTCACTGCACGTGGCGGCCCTGGCCGCGGCCTCGCTGCTGATCCCGCTGACCGTGGTGACCCTGCTCAACGCCACCGTCACCGCCTACGAACGCGACGCCCTGCACCGGCATGAGGCCGAGATCGCGCGTGCGGCGAAGTTCGAGGCGGGACGCTGGCGGCTGGACCTGCCCGCCGACCTTCAGGCGCTCTACGCCCACGGTTATGCCGGTTTCGCCTATGCCGTCCTGGATGACCGCGGCGCGGTGCTGTTCTCATCGCTCCCCAGCGGCGCCTCGATCCGGCAGCCGGACCCCTGGCGGCCCAAGCCCAGATTCTTCCGTCATGAACGGCAAGGCGCGGTGTTCCACGGCGGCCTGTTCCATGAGCGGATCGCCGGCCGGAGGCTGTGGATCGAGGTGACCCAGAACCTGTCGGACCCCGACGTGGTGGTCGACGACATCGCCACCGCCTTCCTGAAGCGCATAGGCTGGCTGGTGCTGCCCATACTGTTGGCCCTGTTGGCTCTGGACTTCTACATCGTGCGCCGCGCCTTGAAGCCGGTGCTGGAGGCCTCGCAGCAGGCGGGGTCGCTGGGCCCCGACACGCTGTCGGTGCGACTCTCCAGCGAGGGCATGCCCAGCGAAATCGAACCCCTGGTGCGGGCGGTGAACGCCGCGCTGGACCGTATCGAGCAAGGCTATATGCGCCAGCGCGCCTTCACCGCCGACGTGGCGCATGAACTGCGCACGCCGCTGTCTATCCTGAGGATGCGTGTCGAGGACCTGAGCGATGCGGACGCCGCGCGCCCGCTGCTGGCCGACATCGACGCCATGACGCGCGTCGTCGGCCAGCTGCTGGAGATGGCGGAGCTGGAGACGGTCGTCCTCGACCCCGACCAGCGCGCCGACCTGCATGCGCTGGGCGAGGAGGTCGCGGCCTATATGGCCCCCTTCGCCCTGTCGCAGCGCAAGCACGTGGCGCTGACCGGGACCGGCGCTCCGGTCTGGGTGCAGGGCGACAAGCCGCGCCTCTTCCGCGCGCTCCGGAACCTGATCGAGAACGCTATCGCCCATACCCCGGTCGGCGGGACGGTGGAGCTGGTGGTCATGGCGCCGGGCGAAATCCGGGTGCTGGACGAAGGGCCCGGCGTCGCGCCCGGCGAGCGCGAGCTGATGTTCCGCCGACGCTGGCGGCGTGACCGCAGCAAGGGCGACGGCGCGGGTCTAGGGCTCTCCATCGTCGCGCGTATCGTCGAGGCGCACGGCGGAGCCGTCAGCGTGGAGAACCGGCCCGAGGGCGGCGCGGCCTTCACCGTCAGCCTGATCCCGGCGCCGGAGCCCTCAGCCGCCGGTGTAGTGGAGCAGGGCCATGCGGACGAGCGAGGCCAGGGCGATCAGCCAGACCGCGCCTGACACCTCGCGCCAGCGGCCTGCGCACAGCTTGACCGCCGCGAACACGATGAAGCCCAGGCCGATGCCCGTGGCGATGGAGAAGGTCAGGGGCACGCACAGGGCCACGGCGACCGCGGGCAGGAATTCGGTCAGGTCGTCCCAAGCGATGCGGCGAAGGCTCGCGGCCATCAGGCAGGCGACGAACACCAGGGCCGGGGCTGTGGCGAAGCCGGGGATCGACATGGCCAGGGGCGCGAAGAACAGGGTCAGCAGGAACAGGACCGCCACCACCACCGCCGTAAGCCCGGTGCGTCCGCCCGCCTCGATGCCCGCGGCGCTCTCGATGTAGCTGGTGGTGGTCGAGGTGCCGAGCACCGCGCCCAGGATTGCGCCGCCGCTGTCCGCCAGCAGCGCTTCCCGCAAGCGAGGCACCTTGCCTTCAGGCGTGGCCAGGCCCGCCGCCTGGGTGGTGGCGATCAGGGTGCCGGTGTTGTCCAGCACATCGACCAGGAAGAAGGTGAAGACCACCCCGCCGACGCCGAGCTCCAGCGCCGCCGGGATATCCATCTTGAACAGGGTCGGCGCGAGCGACGGCGGGGTCGAGACGACGCCGTGGAACTGCCCCAGACCCAGCGCCATGCCGGCCGCCGCGACAGCCAGCACCCCGATCAGGATCGCGCCCGGCACGCGCCGCGCCGACAGGCCCGCGATCAGCAGGAAGCCGACACAGGCCAGTTGGGTCGAGGGCTCGGTCAGGTCGCCCAGCGCCACGAGCGTGTCCTTGTTGGCCGCCACCAGCCCCATGTGCTGCAGCCCGATCAGTCCCAGGAACAGGCCGATGCCGGCCCCGATGCCGAGCTTAAGTGACAGGGGGATCGCGTTGATCAGCCACTCGCGCACGCGGAACAGGCTGATCAGCAGGAACAGCACGCCCGACAGGAACACCGCTCCTAGCGCCGTCTGCCAGGGCAGGTGCATGCCCTTGACCACCGAGTAGGTGAAGTACGCGTTCAGCCCCATGCCGGGGGCAAGGGCGATCGGATAGTTGGCCAGGAGGCCCATGGCCAGGGTGCCGGCGGCGGCGGCCAGGCAGGTAGCCACGAAGGCCGCCCCGTGGTCGATGCCCGCGTCGGCCAGGATGCCGGGATTGACCACCACGATATAGACCATGGTGAGCCAGGTCGTGACGCCCGCGATCAGCTCGGTGCGGATCGTGGTTCCATTGGCCCTCAGGTGAAACAGGCGTTCGATGGCCCAGCCCTCCCCAGCGCACGAGCAATGACGCGAGGACCATCCTGCATGATTTCGGCATGAGATGCAGCATGGCTCCAGTACGGGCTTCGCTCCGTATCCTGACGGTCGCCGGTCAGGCCCGGTGACAAGCCCGAAGCGATCGGCGAATACTGCCCGCCCCAAGGGCTGCGGGAGGGCGCCATGACCGAAAACCAAGACGAGCTGGAGCGCTTCGTCCGCGGCCTGCCCAAGGCCGAGCTGCACCTGCACATCGAGGGCAGCCTCGAGCCCGAGCAGATGTTCGAGTTCGGCCGCCGCAACAAGGTCGACATGCCCTTCGCCAACGTCGAGGCGGTGCGCGCGGCCTACGAATTCTCGAACCTGCAGGACTTCCTCGACATCTACTACCAGGGCGCCGCGGTGCTCAGGACCGAGCAGGATTTCGAGGACCTGGCCATGGCCTACTTCCGCCGGCTGCAGGCGGATGGCGGCCTCTATGCCGAAATCTTCTTCGACCCCCAGACCCACACCGACCGCGGCCTGCCCTTCTCGGTCGCCGCAGACGGCCTGCTGTCGGGCATGGCCAAGGCTGCGACAGAGCTCGGCATCGGCTCGAAGCTGATCATGTGCTTCCTGCGCCATCTCGACGAGGACTCGGCCTTCGCGACCCTGAAACAGGCCGAGCCGTACCTCGATCGCATCGCAGGCGTGGGCCTGGACTCCTCGGAGGTCGGCCATCCGCCGTCGAAGTTCGCGCGCCTATTCGAAGCCGCCGGCGAGCGGGGCCTGAAGCGCGTCGCCCACGCCGGTGAGGAGGGTCCGCCGGAATACGTCTGGGAGGCGTTGGACCTGTTGAAGGTCGACCGCATCGACCACGGCAACCGTGCGCTGGAAGACCCGCGCCTGATCGAGCGCTTGGTCAACGAACAGATGACCCTGACCGTCTGCCCCCTGTCGAACCTGAAGCTCTGCGTGGTCGACGACCTGGCCAGGCACCCGATCCCCAGGATGCTGGAATTGGGCCTGCGGGCCACGGTCAACTCCGACGACCCGGCCTATTTCGGCGGCTATGTCGGCGACAACTACCTGGCCCTGGCGCGCCAGTCGGGCGTCAGCCGCGAGGATTTGGTGAAGCTGGCCAAGAACAGCTTCGTCGGTTCGTTCCTCAGCGACGGCGACGTGATACGCGGCGCCCACGCGGTGGACCTCTACGCGGACAGTTTCTCCTGACGAATGCTGCAAGGGGCGCGGTTTGCGTCTCAGGCGGCGGCGCGGCGAAGGCCGATGCAGGCTAGGACTTGTGCTTCGTAGCCGGAGGATCGTGATGCCCCAGCCCGCGCAAGCTTCGAAGGCGCCGCTCGTGAAATTCTGGCCGCTGATGGCTGCGCTCACCTTGCTTGCGGGCACGGCCCAGGCCGCCGAGTTGCCCGCCGACCTGGCCAAGGCGGTGCATGACTATGACCAGGCTCAGATGCACGGTGACAAAGCCGAGCTGGATCGGCTGGTGGCGGACGACTATGTCCTCGTCAATTCCAGCGGCAAGGTCGACGGCAAGGCCGAGCTGATCGCGGGCTACGTGGGACCGGGCAACCGGCTCGACCCCTTCGTTGTGCGCGAACCGGTGGAGCGGGTCTGGAACGACGGGGCGGTGATGGGCGGCGTCGTGACCCTGTCGGGCCTGGACGCCGGAAAGCCCTATCGCGTGACGCTTAGGTTCGCCGACATCTGGGCCAAGCGCGACGGCGTCTGGCGGGTGGTCTACACCCACGTCTCACGCCCGCCTCAGCCCTAAGCGCGATCCGGCGTCTCGCCTGAGACAAGCCAGGCGCCGCCCCACAGGCCAAGCGCGATGGCGAGCGCCGTCCACTCCGTCGCCGATCCCGGCGCGGCGACCACGGCAGGGAGGTGCAACACCAGCACCCAGGAGCCGAACATGGCGCCGACGCAAAGTGCGCCCAGCCGCGCCCTGACGCCCGAGATGACCGACAATCCGGCCGCGAGGTTCGCGGCGCCCGTCAGCCACGGCCACCAGGCGCGCGCCGGAATCCACTGAGGGATCATGCCGGCGATGGCGTCGCGATAGAGCCAATGGATCAGGCCGAACACGACCAGGGCCAAGCCATAGGCTATGCCCGCTCCGCGTGAGGCCACATCCCTCGTGCGCGCAGACGCCAGCAGCACGGAGGCGCCCAGACCCAGGGCGATAAAGGCTTCGGACCAGCGGCCGCCGCTCGACGGCTTGGCAAGGAGGTGCGGCCCTTGCGCAAGGATCACATCGGCCAGGAACAGGGCCGTCAGCAGCAAACCCGCCAAGCGGCCGATCCTTGGGACCAGCAAGCCCACCGCGCCGCAGACAAGCGCCACGCCACCCATCCAGGCAAGGATCGCTCCGGCTGCGAAGCTCTCAGGCAGCGGCGTCAGTCGCGCGATCGGTGCACCGGTGGCGAGCATGACCAAGCCCAGCGCGGCAACGCCTGTCGCCAGCAGCAAGCGCCCGGCCAGGGCGAGATTCACGGTCATGGCGGGCGTCCTCTCCGGCCGCAAAGAAAGTCGGCGGGAGACGTCCGCAAGGGACGCTCGCCCGCCGCAGGCTCAGGAGCCAAAAAGTCGGAGTGGTGGGGGTGGCGAGCCACGAAGGCCCGCCACCCTGGTCGTCAGAAGTCGGCGGTGATGCCGATGAAGAACGTCCTGCCCATAGAGTCGTAGGTCTGCGGGAAGGTGTTGCCGTTGCCGAAGGGCGGCGACGACAGCGCCAGGTTGGACGAGTCGACGATCGGCGGGTCCTTGTCGAACAGGTTGCTGACGCCTGCGCGCAGCTGCATCCCGTCGCGGAAGTTCCAGGTCCCGGAAAGATCGAAGTAGTTGTAGGCCTTGATGCTGCGGTCCGGATTGTTCGGGCCGAGCGGACCCGCGCCGGTGACGGCATCGACGCTGCCGATGTAGCGCCAGTCGGCCGAGATGGCGACCTTCCACGGCGTGGCCCAGGTGGCCCGCAGCTTGTGACGCCAGGTCGGGGTCGGGCCGCCGAACAGCGGAGTGCCGCCGCAGCCCGGGCCGAAGAAGCCCGCGCAGTGCCGGACCGTCGCGCCCGGCAGGGCCTGCAGGTCGAACTTCTCGGTATGGGTGCCGACCAGGTTGAAGCGCACCGAGCCCTTGTCGGTCAGGCCCACGTCGTTCAGGTCGAGGCGATAGTTGGCCTCCAGGTCGATACCGCGGGTGCGCATGGTGCCGGCGTTGACGTTGGTCCCCTGCACATAGCCCGCCGTCGGGCCGGTGCCGAAGATGATGCCGGTGACCGCCTGGCGATGCACGAAGCCGCAGAAGGTGGTGTTGCCGGCGACGCAGAGGCTGAGAGCCGAACCCGGATCCAGCGGACCGATGACCTTGTTCACCTCGATGTCGAAGTAGTCGATCGTGGCGCTGAAACCCTTGAAGAAGGTCGGGGTGAACACGACGCCGTAGGACTTGGTGTCGGATTCTTCCGGCTTCAGGTTCGGGTTGCCGCCGGCGAGCGTGGTGCACTGGCCGGAGATGCACTGGATGATCGAGCCGTACTGGGCGGAGGTGACACCCATGTTCTGACAAGCGGCCAGAGAGGCCGTCGGCGAGCCGCCGGCGCAGGGGTCGGTGCCCCCGAACAGGCCGAGCGCACGCGGCGCGAACAGTTCCGCCACGTTCGGGGCCCGCACCGCACGCTGGAAGCTGGCGCGGAAGCGAACATCGTCGGTCGGGGCCCACTCGCCCGACAGCTTGTAGGAGTTGACGTGGCCCGAGGACGAGTAGTCCGAGGTCCGGTAGCCGCCTTCCAGCGACAGGGTCCGCGCGAACGGTGCGTCCTGCACGATGGGCACGCGGATTTCGCCGAAGACTTCCTTCACGTCGAAGGAACCGGCGACGCCCGGCACCGGGCCGCCCTGACCGGCCAGGTCGCCCGAGCTGAACTCCAGGTCGGTGCGGAAATCGAGCACTTCACGCCGATATTCCGCGCCGAGCGCGATGCCGACGCCGTCCTTGGCCCACGGCGACTTCATGCCGTACTTGCCCAGGTCGCCCGAGATCGAGCCCGAGACCACCTGTTCGGTAGTGGAGCCTTCCTGGAAGCCCGGAACGTCGAGGTAGTTCAGCGCCCCTTGGGTGACGCCGCCCAACTTGAAGATGTTCCAGGGCACGCAGGCGGCGTCGACGCCGGTAATCACCGCCGAACAGACCGGCTGGCCGAGCGTCGGGCTGCCGACGCGGGTATCGGTCACCACCTGCAGCGCGCGGCCGATGCGGTTGATCGACATGTCGTTGAGGAAGTTCTCGACCCGGATCGTCGTGCCGTACTGGGCATAGACGTCGTAGGTCCAGGCGTCGGCGAAATCGCCCTTGGCGCCCAGGACGATGCGATAGCTGTCGTGGCGCAGGTCGTTCTGGCGCGGGCCGCCTTCGACGTTACGACGGCCGATGAACAGGGTGGTGTTCTGCGCCGCGGTCAGGCCCTGCGACGTGCACCACTGGTTCACCTCCGAGGCCGACAGCAGCGGGTTGTTACAATTGATGCTGAACGGCGTGCCGAAGAAGGCGCCGGACGGGGCGATCTGGGCGACGGTGTGGTCGTCCATGAACATGAAGGACGAATAGACGTCCATCCACGGCTTCACCTGATAGTGGGCGAAGGCGCCGGCGGTGTAGCGCTCGTCAGGGCGCTGGAAGAAGTTATAGGGCGCGAAGTTGAAGGAGTTCGCAGCCCCGCTGTAGGGCGTCAGGTTGCCCGAGGAGTCGGCGATCGTCTTCGACGGCTGGCTGGCCAGCACGATCGAGGTGAAACGGCCCGGGAACGAGGTCGAGGAGCCCTGGCAGATGTGCGGGGCATTGCCGACGGTGGACACCGAGCAGGCCGAATAGTCGCGCTTGTCTTCAGTGATGGCCTGGGTGTTCCGATAGCCGGCGTAGGCCGTCACATTGCCTTTGCCGTCCGGAGACGAGGCGCCCATCACCGCGGTGAAGCTCCAGGTCGCGCCGTCGGTGGTGTTGCCGCTGGGGACCGGGAAGTTGTGCGCCTTGTTGATCGACTGCGAGAAGCTGTCGTCGTTGTTGTGCTGCGCGAAGCCGTACTGGCTGTCGATCCGAAGGCCTTCGAAGTCCTTCTTCATGATGAAGTTGACGACGCCGGCGATGGCGTCCGAGCCGTACACGGCCGAGGCGCCGCCGGTGATCAGCTCGACCCGGTCGATCAGCGCCGCCGGGACCTGGTTAAGGTCGGGCGCCAGGACCAGGGTGTCGCCCGGCATCATGCGCTTGCCGTCCACCAGCACCAGGGTGCGGGTCACGCCGAGGCCGCGCAGGTTGAGCGTGGCGGTGCCGCTGGACCCGTTGGACACGTCCATGCCCTGAGAGGCGAACACCTGGGGCAGGTTATTGACTAGGCTTTCGGTGTTGGCGGTGCCCTGCAGCTTCACTTCCTGGTCGTTGATGACCGAAAGCGGGCTGGTCGAGGTGAGGCCGGGCTGCGGGATACGCGAGCCGGTGATCACCACTTCCTTGACCTGTGCGGGCTGGTCGTCAGCCGCGAAGGCCGGAGCGGCGGAGAGCGCCATGAGCGCCGCTCCACCGATCATCGTCGAGGCCAACAGGCGCTCGCGAACGGTGTTTCTATTCAACTTCGATCCTCCTCAGCTTCGCGACGGAAGACGACGATCGCCCCCTCATGCGACGCGAAACAGCTCCCCACGGCTCGCACCGCCGGGCTGAGCGGATCGTATTTATTTAGAAAAGATAAGGTCAATGTTTAGTATATACAAGGAAACACTTTGCGGCCCTCATGTATCAAAACACTCACAAAGTCATCTATTTCAGAAAATATCGTCACTGTTACTAAGTCGTAACCCTGCATTTGCGCGTCAAGCGGTAGCGTTCTCGGCCGGCGCAATGCGGCGCGACTCCCCGATCAGTCCGTCGATGTCGTCGCGCAACTGTCGCCCGGCCGCGGTCAGGAACAGTAGCCGTCCGTGGGCGCTCGCCGGGTTCTGGCGCTGCTCGATCAGGCCCGCATAGGGGGCCAAGGCGCCCGTGGCGCTCCGGTCGCCGAGGCCGCGCGCGTTGCGCGAAGCGGTGGCCCGGCTGGTGCGGCAGATCATCGCCAGTTCCGATACGTTCAGCCCCTCGTTCTCGGCCACATAGAGGAAGGTCAGGGCGTGCATGAAGGTCACGTGCGGCTCGATCTTGCGCAGCCGCTCCAGCGCCTCCAGCACCGTGTCGCGCCGGCGCGCGGGCATCAGCCTTCCTCGTAGGCGTGCAGATGGCCGGTGCCCTGGCGCACGGGCGGCGGCGGGGTCAGAACCGGCAGGCCGCGCGGGCGCCGCTCCCGGAACACCAGCTCCGCTTGGTCGTAGGCGCGCTTGACGTCGGTAAGCAGGGTTTCGATGCGTCGCTGATGGTCGGCGGCGGCCACGAAATCGTCCGCGTCTATGTCGATCAGGATCTGGGCGCGCAGTTTCATGGTCGGCATCCAAAACTGTTACGATCCTGGTCTATCCGTGACGGCTACGGAACGGTATCCGGCCTGCAACGACCGGCGCCGATGTTGCAGCGAATGGCGCAAATGCTGCGAACGACTGAGAAACCGGCACAGACGCCGCTGGCGCGCGACGCTCATGCGGGAGAAGATAGCGCTCAGACAGGCGTATCTCGTCCCATGTCCTTGAATAGTTTGAAACGCGCCTCCCCCCTGCTGCTCGCGACGATCGGCATTTGGATTCTGTCCTGGACCGTCTGGGCCCTGGACGGCGCAGCGCTGGGCATGCACCGGCAGTTCGAGATCAATGCGCGCGGGGCCGTGGCCGACAGCTCCGGCATCGTGCTGTGCGGGATCATGTTCCTGATCCTGAAGCGCCTGGAGGGCCTGACGCCCGCGCTTCGCGGCGTCATCGCGCTCGGCATGGCGGTGGCGGCCACCTGGATCTTCATCGTCTGGCTCTACTGCATCTACTACGTGATCTATCCGATGGCCGAGGCCGGCCCGAACTGGATCGCACGCCATGCCGACACCGTCGTGGCGATCCTCTGGACCTTCCTCGCCTGGTGCGGCGTCTATTTCTCGCTCGGCTTCGGCAAACAGCTGCAGGAAGGCGAGACCCGCCTGCGCGAGGCCGAAGCCATGGCGCTAGACGCGCAGAACCGCATGCTGCGCTACCAGCTCGACCCGCACTTCCTGTTCAATATCCACTCCGCGCTCGCGACCCTGATCCACGACGGCCGCAACGAGGAAGCCGAGCGCATGGTGCTGGCGCTGTCGACCTTCCTGCGCCGCTCGCTGGAGAAGGATCCGCTGGCCCAGGTCTCCCTGGCGGAGGAACTGGATGTCACGCGCGAATATCTCGGCATCGAGGCCATCCGCTTCGGCGAGCGTCTGAGCGTGGTGGAGCGTGTGGACCGCGATGTCGAACACATCCGAGCCCCGAGCTTCATCCTCCAGCCCCTGGTCGAGAACGCCATCAAGCACGGCCTGGGCCGCAGTTCGCGCCCCATTGTGGTTGAGATCGGCGCCCGCCGCGAGGACGGGGCGCTGGAACTGTGGATCGAGGACGACGGCGAGGGCGCCGCCGCGGTCCCGTCGGGCAAGACCACCGGCGTGGGCCTGGAGAACGTGCGCCGCCGCCTGCAGGCGCTCTACGGCGGCCTGGCGCGCGTCACGGCCGAGCCCTGCGCGCCGCGCGGCTACCGCGTCACGCTGCGCCTGCCGCTGGAGGCCGCATGACCCGCCTGCGCGCCGTCATCGCCGACGACGAGCCCCTGTCGCTGCGGCGGCTGGAACTGGGCTTGGCGCGCACGCCCGACGTCGAGATCGTGGGCTCAGCCCAGGACGGCGCCGCCGCGCGCGACATGATCCGGACGCTCCGGCCCGACCTTGCTGTGCTCGACATCAAGATGCCCGGCGCCAACGGGGTGGACATCGTGGACGCCCTGCAAGGCCCCGACGCGCCGCAGGTGATCTTCGTCACCGCTTACAGCCGCCACGCGGTGCGCGCTTTCGACCTGAACGTGGTCGACTATGTGCTGAAGCCGCTCGACTTCGATCGTCTGGCCGACGCCGTGGGCAGGGTCCGTGATCGGCTGGCCGCCCGCGACGGCGCCAGCCGGCTGGCAGAGCTCGAAAGCGTTCTCGACAGCCTGCGCAACGAGGAAGCCGAGGACGAAGACGACGGCGGCTACATCACCGAACTGTGGATCTCGGAGCGCAACGGCCGCACCCGGGTGGCGCTCGACACCGTCGACTGGTTTGAGGCCGAGCGCGAATATGTGCGCATCCACACCCGCGAGCGGGCCTATCTGATCCGCCGCTCGATCCGCGACCTGGCGGAACACCTGGACCCGAACCGGTTCCAGCGCCTGCATCGCTCGGCCCTGGTCAACACCGGCCGCATCACCCGCATCGTGCGCCGCCCCGGCGGCGGCCTGGTGGCCGTGCTGGCGACCGGCGTCGAAATCCCCGTCGGCCGGACCTTCCAGGACGCCCTGCGCACCCGGCTTCGCGCCTAGAGCATGTTAGGGAAAGTGGGACGCGCTTTCCCGCTCGAACATGCTCGAAGCTTAAACCGGCGAAACTAGCGTTCATTCGCGACCTCTCACGTGTCGCCCGCAGCTTTGCGACTTGAGCGGCGTGAGACCCTCGCGCTCCCCTGCACGGGCCTTGAGGGAGAGACTTCGCCATGGCCCAGACCGCCGCCACCGCCCTGCCGTCCACCGTCCCCACGCCCTCACGGGCCGCGATGGCCGCGCTGGTCGGCGGTCTGCTGGCCGGCGCACAGGACCTGCTCGGGGCCTCGATCGTCTACAAGGTTCCGATGGTGCGGGTGATGCGCACCGTGGCCTCGGGCCTCATTGGGCGCGACGCGGCCAAGACCGGCGGCATGACCGAGTCGATGATCGGCCTGGGCCTGCACCTAGGCATTTCGGTGGTCGCCGCCGGGGTCTATGTGGCCGCGAGCCGTCGCTGGCCGGTGCTGACGCGTCTGCCGATGGCGCTCCTGACCGGCGCCCTGTTCGGCGCGGCCATGTTCGTGGTGATGAACGGGATCGTGGTGCCGCTGTCCAATGCCGTGCCGCCCCACTTCAATCCGATCCCGGCCTCGTTCGACTGGGTGTCCAAGCCGCTCAAGGCCCTGGATTTCCTGTCCAACGTCCTGTTCGGGGTGGTCATCGCCACCGTCGCCAGCCTGATGCTGAGACGGCCCCGAGACTAGCTCCAGCCGTTGGTCCGGCCCCAGCGGTCGACGATCTCCTCCCCGCCGTCCGTCACCAGATAGCCGTCGTAGGCCGCGGCCGTCATGCAGGCGTGGTTCGGATAGATGCGCACACGCGCGCCCAGCGGCAGGGCGTCGAAGGGCATAGGCTCGGCCGAGCGCATGATGCCGTGCTCCTGGTGGGTCTCCACGATGCACAGCCTGCCGAAGGCGCGCCTCCCCAAGACGTCGGTCACCAGACCGTAGCCGAAATCGCGCTCGGCCAGGGATGAGGTCGAGCGATCCTTGGACAGGGCCAGGCCGCCCGCATCCACGGTGATCTGATTGCGCGCCCGGTCGTGGGCGATGACGGTCGCCAGCACCGACAGGGCCATGTCGTCCATGCTCTGGGACCCGATCGAGGCCTGGTAGAGGTCACCGGCCATGTAGACGCCCGCACGCCACTCGGTCAGGCCTTCAGCGGATCGGCCATGGGTGGCGGTGGGCGTAGAGCCGGCGCTGACGCCGCGGGTCTCGATGCCGGCCTCCCGCAAGGCCTGGGCGGCGCCGGCGACCACAGAGCGCTCGGTCTCGGCCACCGCCGCGATCGCCTCGATGGGATGGTCGCCGTAGCTCTGCCCGGCGTGGGTGGCCACGCCTTCGAACACGACGGGCGAGGGGTCCAGCAGGCGCGCGATCTCGAGCAGGGCCGCGTGATCATCTGCGGCGACGCCGGTGCGCCGGCCGCCGCAGTCGAGCTCGATCCAGACCCGGAGCGGCACGCCTTCCGCCTGCGCGAAATCTGCGACCGCACGGGCCGCCTCGACGCTGTCCAGGAAGAAGCTGAGGCGCGACGCGCGGCGCATCAGTTCGGCGATGCGGGGCAGCTTGTCCGGGCTGGCGCAGACCGCGTACTGGATGTCGTCGTAGCCGTGGCCGGCCCAGTACTCCGCCTCGTTCAGGGTCGAGGCCGCGACCCCGCCGTGCAGCGGATCGACCGCAAGCTTGGCGGCTTCCGCCGACTTCAGCGTCTTCATGTGCGGCCGCAGGCGCGTCCCCATCGCACGCGCCCGGGCGATCATCCGCTCGCAGTTGGCCTGCAGCCTGCCGCGGTCGAGCACCGCCGCGGGCGTGGGCGCGTCGGCGAGCCTCATCGGGCCGCCGGGGGATGCGGCAGGGCCGGGTCGAAGCGCTGGAACCAGGCGATGATGGCGCCCGCCTCCGCCGCCTCCTGCGAAGGCCGTTCGGCCAGGGCGTGGTGCGAGGCGCCCGGAACCTTGACCAGGGCGGTCGGAACGCCCTTCAGCTGCAGGGCGGCGTAGTACTGCTCGGCCTCGCTGTCGGGGGTGCGGTGATCCTCCTCGCCGACCATGACCATGGTGGGCGTGGTGACATTGCCGACCAGCGACAGGGGCGAGCGACGCCAGTAGTTCTCGGGGTCCTGCCAGGGCGCCTTACCCCCGAACCAGTAGTTGACCATGAAGGGCGACAGGTCGGTGTTCAGCACCTCGCTTGACCAGTTGATCACCGGCTTCTGCGTCACCGCCGCCTTGAAGCGGTCGGTCTTGCCCACGATCCACGCAGTCAGGGCGCCGCCGCCGGAGCCGCCCGTCACGAACAGCCGGTTCGGATCGACCGAGCCCTTGGCCACGGCGGCGTCCACCACGCTCATCAGGTCGTCGTAGTCCTGGCCCGGATAGGCCTTGTCGATCAGGTTGGCGAATTCCTCGCCGTACGAAGTCGAGCCCCGGGGGTTTGAATAGACCACGATGTAGCCGGCCGAGGCGTAGAGCTGCAGCTCCGACCCGAACACCGGACCATAGGCCGAAAACGGCCCGCCGTGGATCTCCAGGATCAGCGGATATTTCTTCGCCGGATCGAAGTTCGGCGGCAGGATCATCCAGGCGTCGATGGGCCGCTTGTCGACCGAGGAGACCACATCAAGGTGCTCAGCCGGCTGGGGCGGATGGGCCGCAAACAGGTCGGCGTTGAGATGGGTCAGGCGCTTCAGCTGGCCGTCGCGCATCACCCCGATGTCGGAGGGATGGGTGGAGTCGCCGACGGTGAAGGCGATCACGTCCTTGCCGCCGACGCTGAACTGGCCGCCGCTGTAGGGGCGGTCGAGCTCGTCGGCGCTGAGGCCGGAGACCATGTCCATCAGCCGCCCGTCGGAAGTGACCTTGGCCACCTTGGTCACGCCGTGGTCGGTGTAGCTGACATAGAGGTTGCGCCCGTCCGGCGACCAGGTCGGATTGCCCACCGTGCGATCCACGCCGCCAGTCAGTACGCGGCTGTGCGAACCGTCGCGGTCCATCACGTAGAGCCTGGCGTTCTGATAACCCTTGAAGGCGTCGTCGAAGCCGACATAGGCGATGCTCTTGCCGTCAGGCGACACGACCGGGCTGCCGTCGGGCCCGGCGCGATTGGTCAGGGCCTTGAGCTCGCCTGAGGCCACGTCCACCGAGTAGACCTCGGTGTTGAAGACGTTGCGCTCCCAGTCCTTGTTGCGGTTGGCCGAGAACACCAGGGCATCGCCGTCGGGCGTCCAGCGGATCGGACCCGCATCGTTGAAGGCGCCGAAGGTGAGCTGGCGCGGCGAGCCGCCGTCCGCATCCACCACGAACAAGTGGGTGAAGCCCGGGCGAAGCGCGCCGACGTCATCGAAGCGGTAGGTGACGCTGGTCACCACCTTCAGCGGCGGAGCCCACTGCGCCCCGGTGGGCGCGGTCATCGGCGGGCCGAAGCGGGTCCCCTCGTCGGGAATGAACAGGGTGAAGGCCAGGCGCTTGCCGTCCGGCGACCAGGCGACGGCGCCCGGCGTCTCGGCCAGGTTGGAGACCTTGGCGGTGGTCCCGGTGGAGAGCCAGCGGACGTAGAGGGCGGGCTTGCCGTCGTCGTTGGTCGAGACATAGGCGATGCGCTTGCCGTCCGGCGACCAGCGCGGCGAGACATTGACGCCGGCGCCCGTCGCCAGCGGCTGCTGCTCGCCGGTGCTGACATCGACCAGCCAGATGGCGCGGCGCGCCCGGTCGGTCATGATATCGTAGCTGTTGCGCACATAGGCGACCTGGGCGCCGTCCGGGCGCACCTGCGGGTCGGTGGCGAACTCGACCCCGAACAGGTCGTGGGGCTCGAAGGCGCGGGTCGGGCCCTCGGCGGGCTTAGCCGAAACGGCGCCGGCGCCGATGGCGGCGAGCGCCAGGGCCAGAATGACGGAACGCATGCGAGAACCCCTCCCCTAGGCCAAGCCGACAGCCGGGCGCGTGCACCCTAGTCGAGGGTTCGGGGATCGAAAAGCCGTCGGGATCAGGGATGCGGCGGCGGGGTGCGGGTGGTCGTGGCGGGCGTCGGATCGTGCCGCGGATCGGGCTCCAATCCCACGCGGTCGTAGTCGGTCGCGACCCCTGGGCGCAGCCTCAGGGCCTCGGCGACATCCGCCTTGCCCGCCCGCTCATCGCCCATGTCGATACGCGCCAGGCCCCGGCCATAGAGGGCGTGGGCGGCGCCGGGATCAACCTTCAGGGCGGCGTCGAAATCGTTCAAGGCCTCGGCGTCGTCGCCGCGCACCAGATGGGCGAAGCCCCGGCTGTCCAGCATGCGCGGATCGTTCTTGGCGAGCCTGAGCGCCGCATCGCAGTCCGACAGGGCCAGGTCCAGCCGCTGCTGGGTCATGGCCCGGGTGAAGCAACGGTTGTTCAACGCCATGGCGTTCATCGGGTCGCGCGCCAGCACCTCCTCGAACTCGGCGATGGCCCGGTCGAACTCCCCATGGGCGCGATAGATGGCGCCGCGGTTCAGGCGGGCGGTCAGGTTGTCGGGAAAGGTCTCTACCGCCTTGTCGTAGTCGACCATGGCCTCGGCCAGGTGGCCCTGACGCTCCTTGGCCAGGCCCCGGTTGTTCAGCGCGGCGGCGCGGTCCTGGGGCGGCAGGCTTTCAGCGTTGAGCAGGGTGTCGCAGGCGGTGATGACGATCGAGGGATCCTCGGCGTCGGCGCACATCTGCGCCACCTCGCCCAGGCCCTCCTGCGGGGCGCCCGGCGCATGCCGCGGCTTGCCGGCCAGCGCAGGCGTCGCGAGCGCCACGGCCAACAGAACGACAATGCATCGAAGCCTTGGACGCATCGGCGGCCAGACCTCCCTCACCGCGCACACCTTACCGTAAAACGCCGCCGAGGACCTCACACCTCGTCATGGCGACGCAGATAGTCGGCGCCGGAGAACACCAGTCGCGTGGAGCGTCCGTTCAGCATGCCGTCGAACCACACGCGCTCGCAGCCTGCCGGGTCCGGCCCAAGCCGCCAGGAGCCGTCGGCATGGGCGACCAGGGGCGTGACGCCGTCCAGGTAGAGCCCGTCGGGGCGGGCCGCGACACGGAAGCCGCCGCGCCAGGGGTCGTCGTTGTCGTAGCGGCCTTCGTAGCGCTTGAGCGCCTCGGGAACCTCGACCCGCGCCGGGGCCTTGCCCTTGGCGAACCAGGTCGACCCCCACCAGAAGCCGCTCACCTGCTTGCCCTCGCGCTGGAACGCGACCGTCCAGCGGGCGAACCGCGGGTGCGCCGCCAGGAATTCGTTCGCGCCCTTGCGCTGTAGCGATCCCTGCGTCCCGCCGGCGCGGATCAGCAGACCGCCGGCGTCCGGCGCGACCTCAGCGGCGGTCCCGTCCGCGGACAGGAAGCGGCCGACGAACTCGCCCCCGTCGGCGACGGCCTCGCCGGTGTCGATCTCGGGCGCCTGCGGCAGAGGCCGGCCCTCGCGCAGGGCCCGCAGCAGCATCACGCCATAGGCCGCCACCTGGCGCGGTCGGTAGTCCTGGATGTTGCAGTTGGTGCTGGCGAACACGCCCACGCCGGCCGGCGCGTCGATGGTCATGGCGGAAGAGAACTGGACCATGCCCCCGGTGTGGTGCAGGCACTCCCGCCCCTCGACCTGCACGGTCGCCAAGCCGAAGGCGTATTGCGAGCTCGCGCTGAAATAGGGCGCCTTGACCTGGGGCGTGCAGAACAGCTTGGCCTGCTCCTCGCTGAGCAGGGGCGCGCCCTTGCCGTTGGCGGCGCGGATGATCCAGGCGACGTAGCGGTTCATCTCGCGCGCGGTGGAAGCGATGGAGCCCGAGGCCTCCTGGAAATCGGTCCAGGGCGCGAAGGCCAGGCGCTCGCGCCGGGGCAGGCCACGGTCCTGCAGATAAGCCTGGTAGCCCACCGCATAGCGCGCCCGGTCGGAGGTGCGGATGAAGCCCTCGGTGGCGTCCATGCCCAGCCGCTTGAACACCTGATCGCGGACTGCGAGATCGTAACTCTGCCCTGACAACCGCTCCACGATCATGCCGGCCATGGCGTAGCCGGTATTCGAATAGGAGGACTGGCTGCCGGCCGGGAAGCCGTACCAGAGCCGCCCGTCGGGTGAGCGCGGGAAGAAGGGCGCGTCGTCGGGAAGGCCGGCGCTGTGGTTCAAGAGATGGCGCACGGTGATGCGCGGCTCGGGCGGCAGCGGGATTTCCGGCAGGAATTCCGCGACCGGGCGGTTCAGGCCGTCGACGCCTAACCGCTGAAACAGGCAGATCGAGGCGAAGGCCTTGCTGATCGAGCCGATCTGGATGAGGTGGTCCGGCCCCAGCGGCTCGCGCCGATCCACGTCGGCCCAGCCCAGCTGGAAGTCGGCGGAAAAGCCGTCGGCGTCGACCAGGCCCACGGTCATGGCCGGCAGGCCGTAGGCCTTGACGTGCGCATCGGCGAAGGCGCGCAGGCGCTCGATCACCGCGGCGTAATCCTTGCCCGGCAGGCCCTTGCCCTGGACCGCCACCGGCTGGGCCGGCGCGGCGCCGGCCGCGGCCAGATCGACCAGGGCCGCACCCGCGGCCAGTTTCAGAATGCTGCGTCGATCCATGCCCGCCCCCTGCGTACGGTCGCGACCATGTCACAGGCCAAAGCGCGGCCGCAATGGCGGCGCCGGCCCGATCAAGGCTTCTTCGGCAGCTCGGCGGCCGACCAACCCCCGCCCAGGGCCTCGATCAGGGAGACGGTCGCCGTCAGGCGATCGCGCTGGGTGGTGATCAGCGCCTGGCGGGCCGCCAGCGCCGTGTTCTCGGCGGTGACCACGTCGGTAGAGGAGGCCTGGCCGGCGCGATACTGGTTGACCACGATCTGCTCGGCCTGATCGGCGGCGGCCGAGGACTTGCGGCGGAGCGCGTCCTGAGCCTCGAGATAGCGTTGCGCGGCCAGCCCGTCCTCGACCTGTTGGAAGGCGTTCAGCACCGCCTGGCGGTACTGCGCCACCGCCTGGTCGTACTGGGCCTTGGCCTGGTTGACACGAGCCTTGCGTGCGCCGCCGTCGAACAGGGTTTCGGCCGCCTGCAGGCCCAGGGTCCAGCCGCCGGACGAGAACAGCTGACCGAGCGTGGTGGAGGTGAAGCCGTAGGAGGCCGACAGGTTCAGGGTCGGATAGTAGGCCGCGACCTGCACCCCGATCTGGGCGTTGGCGTTGGCGGCGCGGCGCTCGGCGGCCGCCACGTCGGGGCGGCGCTCCAGCAGCTCGGACGGGACAGAGACCGGCACGGTCGGGATTTTCAGGTCGAACGGCTTGGGCGCGATGGTCAGGCTGGCTGGCGGCTGGCCGGTCAGCATGGCGATGGCGTGCTCCAGCACCTGGCGCGCCTGCGTGGTCGACTGGATCGAGGCCTGGGCGTTGTAGAGCTGGGTCTGGGCGCTCAGGATTTCGCTCTTTGCGGCGACACCGGCATTGTAGCGGTTCTGGGCCACCTGGAGGGCCTTCTGGTAACCCTCGGCCGAACGCTGCAGCAGGCGGATCTGCTCATCGTCGGCACGCAGCTGCAGATAGTCCGACGCCAGCTCGGCCTGGGCCGACAGCCGCGCATTGGCCAGGTCCGCCGCGCTGGCTTGGGCCGAGGCGCGTGCGCCCTCGACCGCCCGGCGCACGCGGCCCCACAGGTCGGGGGCCCAGCTGGCGCCGACGCTGGCGGTATAGCGGGCGTTGCTGTTTTTGCCGCTGGACCCCGATCCGCCGCTGCCGGAACCGCCGCCGACGATGGTGGTCTGGGTGGTCCGGCCGCCGGAGTCGGTGGCGCCGGCGTTGAGATCCACGGTCGGGAAGTAGGACGCGCGGTTCTCCGCCACCAGGGCGCGGGCGGCGCGATAGGCGGCCTCCGCCGCAGCGATGTTCTGGTTGGAGATCACCACCTTGGCCTCGAGGGCGTCGAGGTCCGGGTCGCCGAAGATGGTCCACCACTGGCCGCGGTCGATGGCGTCGGCCGGGCGCGCGGGGCGCCAGCCCTCCAGCTCCTTGAAGGTCGCGGGCACGGGCGCGGTGGGGCGATGGTAGTTGGGCCCGACGGCGCAGCCGGCCAGGCTCGCGGCCGTCAGGGCGGCGACGCTGGCGCTGAGCAGGCGGGAGACGCGGTTGGCAGTCATGGCTTTACTCCGCCGGCGCCGGCTGGGGCGACGAGGTCGGACCCGAGCGGCTGAGATGGGATTCGTCCGCCGGCCGGCGGCGAAAGCGGTCGAGATAGAGATACACCACCGGCGTGGTGACCAGCGTCAGGATCTGGCTGACCAGGAGGCCGCCGATGATGGTTATGCCTAGCGGGCGGCGCAGCTCCGAGCCCTCGCCCCAGCCGATGGCCAGCGGCAGGGCGCCCAGCATGGCGGCCAGGGTGGTCATCAGGATCGGCCGGAAGCGCAGCAGCGAGGCCTGATAGACCGCATCGCGCGTCGAGAGCCCCTGGGATCGTTCGGCCTCAAGCGCGAAGTCGATTATCAGGATGGCGTTCTTCTTGACGATTCCGATCAACAGCACGACGCCGATCATGGCGATGATCGAGAACTCGGACTTGAACACGATCAGGGCCAGGACGGCGCCCAGGCCCGCCGACGGCAGGGTCGAAAGCACCGTCCAGGGGTGGATGTAGCTTTCGTAGAGCACGCCCAGCACGATGTAGACCGCCAGGATCGCCGCCA
Source organism: Pseudomonadota bacterium (assembly GCA_018241995.1). Taxonomy (GTDB): domain Bacteria; phylum Pseudomonadota; class Alphaproteobacteria; order Caulobacterales; family Caulobacteraceae; genus JAFECT01. The sequence continues at coordinate 243,795 of JAFECT010000002.1, read as the reverse complement.
GGATCAGCACCGGCTCGTTGGCCAGGCTGTCCTGGAACACCTTGGCCGTGCCTTGGAACGACCCGTGCACGGTGATCGGCATGCCGATGGCCGCCTCGCCTTCGCGGATGGCGGTCACCGCGTCCGACAGCGACTTCCCCGGCGCCAGGCTGAACGAGATGGTCGTGGCCAGGCTGGTGTCCTGGTGGCGCACTGACGTCGGCGAGGCCGACAGCTCCCAATGGGCGAAGGCTGACAGCGGCGCGACCCGCTCAGGGGTGCTGGAGATGGCCGTGCCGGTCGAGGCCGCGCGCGTGGGCGGCGGCGCGGGGCCCGTGCCGCTCGACTGAGCCGTAGCCGTGCCCCCCGCGACGATGGAGGTCAGGTTGCTGGCGGGCGCGCCGAAACCCAGCACCGGGGTCGAACCCCCGGAGATCAGGGTGGTGAAATTGGTGGCCGGCGCACCGACCACGCGCGGGGTCGGGCTGCCGGTTCCGGGAATCTGGCTCGATCCGGCGGCGTCGGAGGGCGCGGCGCCGGTGTTCACATAGACATCGCTCAAGCCCGTCGGGTTCTGGGCGAAGCTCGGATCGACCTCCATGACCACGTGGTACTGGTTCAACGGGTTGTAGATCACCGCCGCTTGGCGTTGACCGAAGGCGTCGTAGAGCGCGTTGTCGATCTGGGCCGGCGTGATCCCCAGGCGCGAGGCCGTGTCGCGGTCGATGCGCAGATAGCTCGATAGGCCATGGTCTTCCTGATCGGAGTTCACGTCGGTGAGGACGGAATCGTCCTCCTTCAGCTTGTCGGTCAGCTTGGTGGCCCAGGTCCGGAGCTGGTCCCGATCCTCGGCCTGCAGAGTGTACTGGTAGGCGCCGTTGCCGCCACGGCCGCCGATGCGCAGGTCCTGCACCGGCGTCAGGAACAGGCTGGCGCCGGAAACGCGTGAGAGCTTGCCGCGCAGCCGGTTGGCCACGTCCTGGCCAGAGGCGCCGTCTCGGTCGGCCTTTGGCTTGAGTTGGATGAAAAAGAAGCCGCCGGACCCGCGCCCGCCGACGAAGGCGGTCACTGTGCCATGCGGGTGCTTCGGGTCCGCCTTCTCGCCTGCCGGCAGGGGATCGATGGCCGGGTCGGCGGCCAGGATGTCGGCGAAGCGCTTCACGCGCTGCTGGGTCAGACGGAACGAGGTCGACTGGTCCGACTGCATGCCTCCGACCAGCTGGCCGGTGTCCTGGGTTGGGAAGAAGCCCTTGGGCACGATGGTGAACAGATAGACGTTCAACACGATGGCGCAGATCAGGATGACCAGCACCACCGGTCCGTTGTCGAGCGCCCATAGCAACAGGCGCTCATAGCCCGAGGTCATGCCGTCGAAGCCCTTGCGCAGCCAGCGCGACCAGCGCGGCTCCGGCTTCGGCTTGGCCTTGGGGTCCCTCGCGCCGCGCCCGAGCAGGAAGGCGCACATCATCGGCGTGGTGGTCAGGGAGATGATCAACGACACGCCGATGGCGGTCGACAGGGTGATGGCGAACTCGCGGAACAGGCGGCCGATAATCCCGCCCATCAGCAGGATCGGGATGAACACCGCCACGAGCGAGACCGAGATCGACAGGACGGTGAACCCGACCTCCCGCGCGCCCCTGAGCGCCGCCTTGTAGCGCGGCATGCCCGCTTCGACATGGCGCGCGGTGTTTTCCAGCACCACGATGGCGTCATCGACCACGAAGCCGGTCGCGACGGTCAGGGCCATCAGGGACAGGTTGTCCAGGCTGAAGCCCGCCAGCAGCATCACCCCGAGCGTGCCCAGCAGCGAGACCGTCACCGCCACTGCCGGGATGAAGGTCGCGCGCCCGTCCCTCAGGAACAGGAACACCACCGCCACCACCAGGAAGATCGACAGCACCAGGGTGCGTTCGACGTCGTTGATCGAGGCGCGGATCGAGGTGGTGCGGTCCACCGCGATATCGACCTTGATGTCCTGCGGCAGCTGGGATTCCAGGTGGGGCAGGACCTTCTTGATCTCCTCCACCGTGGCGATGATGTTCGCGTTCGGTTGGCGGGTGATCTGCACGACGACCGCCGACTGGCCGTTGAACAGGCCCATGTTGTGGACATCTTCCTGCCCGTCGCGGACGGTCGCCACGTCGCTGAGCCTGACCGCCGAGCCGTTGCGGAACGCCACAACCAGGGGGGCGAAATCGGCCGCCACCTTGCCGGTGTCGTTGGTGTAGATCTGCCAGCGCCGCTCCGGCCCCTCGATCACGCCCTTGGGACGGTTGGCGTTGGCGGAAGACAGCGCGGCGCGGACGTCCTCGGGGCTGATGCCATATTTGGCGAGGGCCAGCGGGTTCATCTCCACCCGCACCGCAGGCGCCGCGGCGCCGCCGATGGTGACGTCGCCGACACCCTTCAGCTGAGCCAGCTGCTGCTGGATGATGGTTGCGGCTGCGTCATAGATCTGAGCCCGCGACTTGGTCTCCGAGGTCATGGCGATGACCATGATCGGGGCATCGGACGGATTGACCTTCTGGTAGGTCGGGTTCGAGCGCAGCGTCGCGGGGAGGTCGACGCGCGACGCATTGATGGCGGCCTGGACGTCCCGGGCCGCGCCGTCGATGTCGCGATCCAGATTGAATTGCAGGGTGATGTTCGTGGAGCCTGTGGAGCTCTGCGAGGTCATCTCCGACACGTCGGCGATGTGGCCGAGGCGCCGCTCCAGCGGCGTCGCCACATTGGCGGCCATGGTCTCGGGGCTCGCGCCCGGCAGGCTGGCCCGGACCGTGATGGTCGGGAAGTCGAACTGCGGCAGGGGCGAGACGGGCAGGTTGAAGAAGGCCGCGATCCCCGCCAGCGCCAGGCCGATGGTGAGCAGCGTCGTGCCGATCGGCCGCCGCAGGAAGGGTTCCGACAGGTTCACGGCGCGACGGGCGCGGGCTCGCCGTCGCCGGGCGCCCCGTCCTCGAAGTCCGGCTTGCGGTCGGCCCTGCGCGCGATCTTGTCGAAGGCCAGGTAGATCACCGGCGTGGTGAAGAGTGTCAGCAGTTGGCTGACGATCAGGCCGCCCACGATGGCGATGCCCAAGGGGTGGCGCAGCTCCGAACCCTCGCCCCAGCCCAACATCAAGGGCAGGGCCCCGAACAGGGCGGCCAGCGTGGTCATCAGGATCGGCCGGAAGCGCAGCAGGGCCGCCTCGTGGATCGCCTCGCGCGGGCTCTTGCCCTCGTTGCGCTCCGCGTCGAGCGCGAAGTCGATCATCATGATCGCGTTCTTCTTGACGATGCCGATCAGGAGGATGATGCCGATGATGCCCATCACCCCCAGGCTCTGGCCGGCGATGATCAGGGCCAGAAGCGCGCCCACCCCGGCCGAAGGCAAGGTCGACAGGATGGTCACCGGGTGGATGTAGCTCTCGTAGAGCACGCCCAGCACGATGTAGACCACGACGATCGCCGCCAGGATCAGCCACAGCTCGTTCTGCAGCGAGGCCTGGAACGCCTGGGCGGCGCCCAGGAAGGTGGTTGAGATCGCGGCCGGGACGCCGATGTCCTTCTCGGCCTGCTGGATTTCCTTCACCGCCGCGCCGAGCGAGACGCCCGGCTGGGTGTCGAACGACACGTTCACTGCCGGGAACTGGGCCACATGGTCGACCTGCAGCGGCCCGGTCTTCTGGGTGATGCGCGCGACGGTCGGCAGGGGCACGGGGCCGTTGGCGGTCGTCAGCTGCACGTTCTGCAGGGCGTCCGGCGTGTTCACCAGATCGGGCTGGGCCTCCAGGATCACCCGGTACTGGTTCGACTGGGTGAAGATGGTCGAGATGATGCGCTGGCCGAAGGCGTCGTAGAGGATTTCGTCCAGGGTCGCGGGCGTGATCGCCAGGCGCGCCGCGGTGTCGCGGTCCACGTCGATGTAGGCCTGGAGCCCTGAGTTCTGCGCGTCGGTCGAGACGTTGGCGACCTTCTTTGAGGACTGCAGCTTGTCGGCCACCTTCCCTGCCCACTCGGCCAACTGGGTCGGATCCACACCCTCCATCGAGAACTGGTACTGGGTGCGCCCGGTCTGGGCGTCGATGGTCAGGTCCTGCACCGGTTGCAAATACAAGGTCACGCCGGGGATCGAGTCGGCGCGCTGGCGCAGGCGGGTCATCACCTGCTGCAGCGAGCCGTCGCGCTGGCCCCGGGGCTTCAGGTTGATCAGCATCCGCCCGGCGTTGAGCGTCGGGTTGATGCCGTCCACGCCGATGAAGGTGGAGACGTTCTCGACCGCCGGGTCCTTCAGCAGGATCTCGGCCAGCTGCGGCTGCAGCTTCTGCATCCGGTCGTAGGAGATCGACTGGTTGGCCTCGGTGAAGCCCTGCAGCGCCCCGGTGTCCTGAGTGGGGAACAGGCCTTTGGGGATGACGATGTAGAGTACGATGGTCAGCACCAGGGTCACGGCGGCCACGATCAGGGTCGCGGGCTGCCGGTCCAGCACCCACCGCAGGGCGCTGTCGTAGCGCTCTAAGACCGCATCAAAGGTGCGCTTGGTGTAGCGGCCGAGCCGCGTGTCCTCTTCCTTGCGCTCGGCCTTCAACCAGCGGGCGGAAAGGGTCGGGACAAGGGTCAGCGAGACAATCGCGGAGATGACGATGGTCACCGACAGGGTGATGGCGAACTCGCGGAACAGCCGGCCCACGACGTCGCCCATGAACAGCAGCGGGATCAGCACCGCGATCAGTGAGACGGTCAGCGACACGATGGTGAAGCCGATCTCCTCGGCGCCCTTCAGCGCCGCCTGCATGGGCTTCTCGCCCTCCTCGATATGGCGGGCGATGTTCTCGATCATCACGATGGCGTCGTCGACGACGAAGCCGGTCGCGATGGTCATGGCCATCAGGGTCAGGTTGTTCAGGCTGAAATGCAGCAGGTACATGACCCCGAAGGCGCCGACGAGCGACAGGGGCACCGAGACCGAGGCGATGAAGGTCGCCGGCAGGCTGCGCAGGAACAGGAAGATCACCAGCACGACCAGGGCCACGGCCAGGACCAGCTCGAACTCCACGTCGTGGACCGAGGCGCGGATGCCGGTGGTGCGGTCGGTCAGGACCTCCACGTGCACGCTCTGGGGCAGGCCGGCCTCGAGGTCGGGCAGGATCTTCTTGATCTGGTCGACTGTGGCGATGACGTTGGCGCCGGGCTGGCGCTGCACGTTGAGGATGATGGCGGGCTGGACGCCGCCGTCGCCCTTCACCCCGCGCTTGGCGTCGGTCTTCACGCCTTCCCAGGCGCCAAGCTTGGTGTTCTCCGGCCCCATGACCACGTTGGCCACGTCACGCAGGCGGATCGGAGCGCCATTTTTGTAGCTGATGATCAGGTTCTTGTAGTCATCGACGGTGATCAGGGCGTCGTTGGCGTCGATGGAATAGGACTGCGCCTGGCCGTCGAAGGTCCCCTTGGCGCCGTTGGCGTTGGCGGCCGAGATCGCGGTCCTGAGCGTCTCCATGCTCATGCCGTAGGAGGCCAGCGCCTGGGTGTTGGCCTGGATGCGCACCGCCGGGCGGTTGCCGCCGGACAGGGTCACGAGGCCCACGCCCGCTACCTGGCTGATCTTCTGTCCGAGGCGCGAATCCGCCAGGTCCTGCACCTGGGTCAGGGGCAGGGTGTCGGAGGTCATGGCGAGCGTCATGATCGGTGCATCGGCCGGGTTGACCTTGGCGTAGACCGGCGGCGCCGGCAGGTCTGTCGGCAGGAGGTTGCCCGCCGCGTTGATCGCCGCCTGCACCTCCTGTTCCGCCACGTCGAGGGTGATGTCGAGGTTGAACTGCAGCGTGATCACCGACGCCCCGGCCGAGCTGGTCGAGGACATACGCTTTAGATTCGACATCTGGCCGAACTGGCGCTCCAGCGGGGCGGTGACCATGGAGGTCATCACCTCGGGGCTGGCGCCCGGATAGAGCGTCTGCACCTGGATGGTCGGGTAGTCGACCTCGGGCAGGGCCGAGAGCGGCAGGAACCGGAAGCTGATGATCCCGGACAGCAGGATCGCGGCCATGAGCAGCGTCGTGGCCACCGGGCGCATGATGAAGGGACGTGACGGGCTCACGGCTTAGCGTCCGGATTGGAGGGCGAGGCGGGCCTGCGACCTCATCCGCCGTCGCCCCCGCCGCCGCCTTGGCCTCCGCGCCCGCCGCCCTGGCCGCCACGGCCCTGGTACTTGCCACGACCGCCGCCACGACCGCCCCGGCCGCCTCCGGCGCCGCCGGGTCGCTGCATCTCGCCGGGCAGCAGGACGGGTGCGCCGTCCTTGATGCGATCGCCGCCCTCGGTGATCACGGTCTCACCCGCCTCCAGGCCGGTGAGGATGGCGGTGTTCTCACCCATCACCGGGCCCGGCTTGACGATGCGCATGTGCGCCGTGTGGCCGCGCTGGGGCGTATCGGTCAGGGTGTAGACGAAGTCCCCCGGCGCGCCGTGGCGCACCGCCGAGGTCGGCACGACCACCGCGTTCTTCATGGTGTCGACCAGAACCCGCACATTGACGAACTGGGCCGGGAACAGCGTCCCGGAGACGTTGGGGAAGCGCGCCTTGACCTTCACCGTGCCGGTGGTGGTGTCCACCTGGTTGTCCAGCGCCGACAGCATGCCCGACGCCAGGGTCGTGGTCCGCGAGCGGTCGAAGGCGGTGGTCGGCAGCTGGGCGCCGGCGCCCAGGCGGCGGGTGACGGCCGGCACGTTGTCCTCGGGAATGGCGAAGACGATGTCGATGGGGTCGACCTCGGTCACCGTGACCACGCCGTTGGCGTCGCCGGTGGTGACGAAGTTGCCCGGGTCCACATGGCGCAGGCCGACGCGGCCGGAAACCGGGGCGGTGATGTTGCAATAGACGATGTTCAGCTTGGCCTGGGCCACCGCCGCCTGGTCCGAAGTCACCGTGCCGGTCAGCTGCTTGACCAGGGCGCGCTGGGTGTCGACCTGCTGGCGGGCGATGGAGTCCTGGGACAGCAGCGTCTCGAAGCGCTTGAGGTCGAGCTTGGCGTTGTCGAGTTGCGCCTCGTCACGCAGCAGCTGCCCTTGAGCCTGTTTGAGCGCGATGACGTAGGGCCGCGAATCCACCTGGGCCAGCAGCTGGCCGGCGCGGACCAGCTGGCCTTCCCGGAAGGCCACCCTGGTGAGCGTGCCCTCGATGCGACTGCGCACGATGACATTGGCGACCGGGGTGACGGTGCCCAGCGCATCGAAGGTGATCGGCACGTCGGCCAGCACGGCCTTGGCGGTGCCTACGGTGGTCTGGCCGCGGCGTCCGCCGCCTCCGCCGAAGCCGCCCCGGCCGCCGCCGGGCCCGCCCGGGCCGCCGGGACCCGCCTGGCTGTTCTTCAGAAGGCTGACGCCCCAGGCCAGCAGCAGGGCCGCGGCCAACACCACCGCCACCCAGATGATGGTCTTGATCCAGTTGCGCTTACGCGCCGGCGGCGGGCGGCCGAAGATGCTGTGGCCGCTGTCCGGATAGTCCGTCGTGGAATCGTAACGGCGCCCCGCCGGGGGTTCCCGCGCAGGTTCGTTTGCCGGCGGCAAAGCGTCGTCGGAAGGAGCAGTCATAAGTCCGGACCACCTCGATCTGGCCAGCGTGCGGGCGAAAATAAAGCGTAGCCGACGGTCGTCATAACAACGCAGCCCGGCCAAGGGATGCGTGTTCAACGGCCGATTCACTCAGACCCGTCGGCAAATAGCCGAGCCCGCAGCCAATTTCAGCCCACAGGGGAAGCGAATTTGCGCTGGCTCAACTCTTGAACCACGCGGCTGGGCGACCATCTGCGCCGTTTGGGGCGTGCGAAGCAGCGTCCAGGGGTCGCGGTGGAAGCTGAAGCCTCGCCGCGCTATAGCTTTGGTCCCGATCGGGCCGGGGGCTCGTCCCCAGGGGGTTTGCATGAGCTTCTTGAATTTCGCCGCCCTGGAGGCCGCGCCGCTGGAGCGCGAGCCCTATGAACACATCCTGGTGCAGGGCGCGGTCGGCCGCGAGCATATGGCCGCGGTCGCCGACAGCTATCCGGCGATCGACAAGCCCGGTTCCTTCCCCCTGTCGACCCTGACCTATGGCGAGGCGTTCGAGCAGCTGATCGCCGAGCTCGACTCCGACCGCTTCCGCAAGATGGCCGAGGACAAGTTCGGCGTTAGCCTCGAGGGCAAGCCCTCGATGTTCACCGCGCGCGGCCAGTGCAAGGCCGAGGACGGCCAGATCCACACCGACTCCAAGACCAAGATCCTGACCATCCTGCTCTATCTGAACGACGACTGGATGACCGAGGGCGGGCGGCTGCGCCTGCTGAAGAACGGCGAGGACATGGACGCCATCGCCAAGGAAATCCCGCCCGATTTCGGCACCATGCTGATCTTCAAGCGCTCGGACAATTCCTGGCACGGCCACCTGCCCTACGAAGGGCCGCGCCGGGTGGTGCAGATGAACTGGGTCACCTCCAAGCGTGTCGCCGCCTGGGAGCAGTTCCGGCACAAGGTCTCCGCCGCGGTGAAGCGCGCAGCCGCCTGAACCAGTCTCAAGGGAACCTCAAGCTTCGCCGTGCGCTTCTGCGCCATGGCGATCGATCCCGACGTCCTGACCAAGCTCAAGCCTGTCCCCTACGCCACGATCCGTGACGAGATCCAGGATGGCGACCTCTTGCTGTGCTCGGCCACGGACCCGTTCTCGAAGCTGATCCGCTGGGCCACCAAGAGCCCGTGGAGCCACGTGGCCATCGCCTTCCGCCTGCCGCATGTGGACCGGGTGATCGTGCTGGAATGCGTGGAGAAGATCGGGGTGCGCGCCGTGCCCCTGTCCGCCTTCATCGCCCAGACATCGACAGGCCGAAAACCCTACCCGGGCAAGATCGTGCTGGCCCGACACAAGGGTCTGGCGAGGAAGCGGACGAAGCCGCAGCTGCAGAAGATCTACAAGTTCGCGCTCGACCGCTGCGGCGACAAGTTCTCGCCGGCCGAGATCATGCGCATCGGCCTGCGGGTGCTGGTCGGGCGGCTGAACCGCAAGATGCCGAAATCGCTGGGGCCGCAGGACGAATACATCTGCTCGGAATATGTCGCCCGCTGCCTGGAGACCGTCGGCATCCGGATCGAGTGGGACAAGTGCGGCTTCATCGCGCCGTGCGATTTCGGCCTGGACCCTCACGTGGAGGCCATCGCCCAGATCAAGACGCCGCGCTGAGGCAGAGCCTAGCGTTTGGGCGGCGGCGCCTGGCCCGTATCCCAGCAGCCGCCGTCGACGATCTTCTTCGGGTGCGAGACCAGGAAGGCGGAATAGAGCCCGTGCTTCTCGTCGGTGCGGCGCACCTCGCCCAGCGATCGGACGTCGGCGAAACAGGCCTGCAGCATCGAGGCGTCGATCCGGCGCGAGAGCTCCACCACCAGGCCGGGGCCTGAGATGTCGGCCTGTGCCGAGGGCAGGAAGACGTAGCGGTCGCGCTCGTCCAGCTGCAGCACCGGCGCGTGCAGCTCAGGCTGGCCGGCGATCTGCGCCGCCTCGCCATAGCTGATGGTGCCGACCCATCGGGCGCCGGTCCGGCCGCGCATCGCCTCCAGCTTGGCGGCGAAGGCGCTCCAGCCGTGGACGTTGTGGGCGAAGTCCTTGCCCTTCAGAAACTCCGGCGAGGCCATGCCGACAAGCGCGGCCAAGCCGAGCCCCACGCCCAGCACCGGCGCGGCGGTGCGCAGGCGCGCCCACCAGCCCGTGGCGCCTTCGGCAGCGATGGCGGCGGCGATGGCCAGGCCCGGGAACACCGGCGCGGGCCAGTGGGCCTGCACCTTGTCGTGCAGGCTGTGGACCAGGAGATAGAGCAGGAAGGGCGCGGCCAGCGCCAGGAACGGGCGCACGTCACCGTCTGGCCCCTGCCGACGCAGGCCTGGGACGGCGCGGGCCAGGAACACCAGGATCAGCGGATTGATCAGGGCGATCTCTGCGCCCAGGAACTCGATGACGTGCTTGGGGTCAAAGTGCGCGGGCGCGGCCCGGCCGAACTGCTTCTCGAACGAGATCCAGCCGTGATGGGCGTTCCACCAGACATTGAGCCCGAAGATCAGGGCCGCGATCGGGATGGCCAGCCACGGTCCGGGCGTCAGCAGCTTGCGCCGGGTCTCGGGCGTCAGGGCCAGCCACAGCAGGATGCCCGGCGCGAGGAACAGGGCCGAGTATTTCGACAGGGTCGCCAAGCCGGCCGCGGCGCCCGCCGCGCACCACCAGGCGATCGGGCGGTTGTGGAACGCCTTAAGCGCCGCCCAGACGGCCAGCACCCAGAAGAAGCTCGCCGGCAGATCAGGGATGGCCAGCATCGCCCCGAAGGCGACCAGCAGGGTGGCGTTGTACCAGATGGCCGCGCGCACGGCCGTGCGTTCCGAGGCGCCGGCGAGACGGGCGCTGTCGAACACCAGCCAGGTGGTCGCGGCGTTGGCCAGCACCGGCAGCAGCCGCATGCCGAGCGCGTTGTCGCCGACGAGATGTCGGCCGATCCAGCCCCACCAGGCGATCATCGGCGGATGGTCGTAGTAGCCGGCCTGGGGATAGAGCGACCACAGACGGTAGTAGGCCTCGTCCTCGGTCAGGTGGATCAGGCCGGCGAAGATCAGCCGGACCGCAAGCACGACGAGGATGAAGCCGATCAGGAAGCGGCGGTCGAGCGTCGGCTTCAGGGTCAGGCCCACCGCCTCACCACACCACGAAGGCGGTCGAGACGTAGTTCCACACCGCGCCCGCGCCGACGCCCGCGACGGTCGCCAGGATATCACCGGCGCCCGGGAAGAAGTGGCGCACCAAGGCGATGACGCCGAGGTTCACGGCAAGGCCTGCGCTGCAGGCCAGGCAGAACTGCAGATAGCCGACCAGCAGGCCCAGCCCCTTCTTGCGACGATCGCGATAGGTCAGGAAGTTGTTGAGCAGGAAGTTGGTGGTCATGGCCACCAGGGCGCCGATGGCGTCCCGGTATAGGAACCACAGGCCGAACAGGGTTAGGTGCTGCAGCCCGAAGTGTGGGGCGAAGCCTGCGATCAGCTTGGTCACGCCCAGCTGCACGAAGAAGCCCGTGCCGCCCACCAGGCCGAACATGATGAAGCGCGGCGAGATCAGGTCGTTGGTGGCCTTGGCGATCAACAGGCCGAGATACTCGACCACTACCCGGTGATCGAGCTTGGAGGCGCCTTCCTGGCGTTCGCGGAACTGATAGGGCAATTCGAGGATCCGAAGCGGGTCACGGGTGGAGGCGATCAGGTCGAACAGGATTTTGAAGCCGGTGACGCTGAGGCGCGGCGCCGCACGCTCGACCACCTCGCGCCGCACCATGAAAAATCCTGACACCGGGTCGGACACCTCCGCGCGCAGGATACGCTCGCCCATCCAGTTGGCCAGGCGGCTGCCCGCCGCGCGGGTCCGGGTGAAGCCGCCCGTCTCGCCGCCGCCATCGACATAGCGGCTGGCGATCACCAGGTCGGCCTCGTCGGCCTTCAGCCGTTCCAGCATCTTCGGCAGAAGCGTCTCATCATGCTGCAGGTCGCCGTCGATCACCGCCACATAGGGGCTGGAGGCGGCCAGCCATCCTTCGATCACCGCACCCGCAAGGCCGCGACGCCCGACGCGGCGGATGCAGCGTACGCGCGGATCCAGGCCGGTCAGGCTCTTGGCCAGGTCCGCGGTCCCGTCGGGGGAATCGTCGTCGACGAACAGCACCTCCCAGGCCACGCCGTCGAGCGCGTCGCGCAACAGGCGCACCATCTCCACCACATTGCCGCGCTCGTTGAAGGTCGGCACCACCACGGTCAGCTCGGGCGCAGTCGCGCCGGTGGTCAGCGGCTGGCCCTTGGCTTTGACGGCGGCTCTGGAGGGCGGGCGGCTCACGCGCGGCGGACTTTCCGAAGTGGACGGCCGGCGGGCGGCTCAGGACGCGCCGCATAGCACGGCCGCTCGGCGCCGGGAAATTCCCCTGCGGCGGAAAGCGCTCTAAGGAGAGCGGACGCTGAGACGAGGACCACGCCGCTTGCCCACCGCTCCGATCATCCCGGTGTTCCTGTCCGGCGGGGGCGGCCTGCGCCTGTGGCCGCTGTCGCACGGCGGGCGGCCCAAGCAGTTCCTCAAGCTCGCCGGCGACCAGACCCTGTTCCAGCAGGCGCTGGGGCGGGTTTCGGACGCCAGCCTGTTCGCCAGGCCGATCGTCAGCGGCGGCGGCGCTCATGAGACCTTGATCGCCGAGCAGCTGGCCGAGATCGGGCGCGAGGCCGACCTGATCCTGGAACCCGCCGCGCGCGACACCGGCCCGGCGGTGGCGGCCGCGCTGCTGGAATGCGCCGCGCGTGACCCTGAAGCCCTGGCCCTGGTCATGCCGACCGACCATGCCGTGGGACGGCCGGAAGCCTTCGTCGGCGCGGTTGAACTTGGCGCCCAGGCGGCCGCGCTGGGCTCCATCGTGCTGTTCGGCGTGCGTCCGGACCACCCCGCCACCGGCTATGGCTATATTCGCCCCGCCGCAGGCGACGCCGCCGTGCGCCCGGTCGCGCGCTTCGAGGAGAAACCCGATGCGAGGCGCGCAGCCGAGTTGATCGCCGAAGGATGCCTGTGGAACAGCGGCATGTTCCTGATGCCGGTGCGCCGGACCTTGGAGGAGCTTGAGCGCCATGCGCCCGACGTGCTGCAGGCGGCCGAGGTCGCCTGGCGCGGCGGCCATCGCGCGCCCGGTCGCCTGACGCTCGACAAGGCGGCCTTCACCCACGCGCCGAAGATCGCCATCGACCGCTGCCTGATGGAGCGCACCGATCGGTGCGCCGTGGCGCCGGTCGATATGGATTGGGCCGACCTCGGCTCCTGGTCGTCGCTGTGGAAGGCCGGAAAGAAGGACGAGGCCGGCGCCGTGTCCGACGGCTCGGTGACCCTGCACGACGTCCAAAACGTGCTGGTGCGCGCCGAGGGCCTGTCGGTCACCGCCATCGGGGTCGAGGACCTGATCATCGTCGCCACGCCGCAGGGCGTGCTGGTCGCCAAGCGCGGCCGCGACGAAGAGGTGAAGGCTTTGCTCGACAAGATGGCGCCGAAGGCTTGACCCGATGAACGCCCTCGTCGCCTGGACCCTGACCACCGGCGCGGCGGGCATGCGCACCCAGGCGCGCGGCCTGGCCGAGGCGGTGGCCGACACCGTGATCGAGAAAACCATCACCGTCGGCGCGCCCTGGAGCTGGCTGCCGGCGGGCGCCCTGCCCTTCGCGCTCAGGGGCGTCTCCGGCGATCCGGTCGCGCCGCCCTGGCCGGATCTGGTGGTCAGCTGCGGGCGCAAGTCGGCCATCGCCGCCGCCGCCATCCGCAAGGCCTCGGGCGGTCGGACGGTTGTCGCCCACGTGCAGGATCCCCTGGCCGATCCGAAGCGGTTCGACCTGGTCGTCGCCCTGCCCCACGACCGGGTGAAGGGACCCAACGTCCTGAACGTGCTGACGGCCCTGCACGACGTCACGCCCGCCAAGCTGGAGGCGGCGGCCGATGCGTGGCGCGAACGCTTTGCGCCGCTCGGCAAGCCGCTGGTGGGCGTGATCCTGGGCGGCGCGACGCGAGGCCGTGACTTCACCGTCGAGGACGGCCAGACCCTGATCGACCGGTTACAGGCGATGCGGGCCGAGAGCGGCGCCGGCCTGGCCATCACCCCGTCACGCCGCACGCCCGAGGCGGTGCGGGCGCTGTTCCGGCAAGCCTTCGCCGATGATCCGCGCGTCTTCGTCTGGGACCTCAACGACCCCAACCCCTATCGCGGCATCCTGGCGCTCGCCGACCGGCTGGTGGTGACCAGCGACAGCCTCTCGATGGTCTCAGAAGCCATCTCCACCCCGCACCCGGTCGAGGTGTTCGACCTGGAACTGGAGGGCGGGCGCCACGCAGGCTTCCTGCAGAACATGCTGGAGGCCGGGCTGGTCAGGCGCTTCGAAGGCGAGGCCGAGCCGCCGACGAAATCCACGGCCAAGGAGGCGACCCGCCAGGCCGCGGATGCGGTGAAGGCGATCCTGGCGAAACGCGGCGTCTAGGTCAGGCTCTTCCAGGCCCAGCCGATCAGGCAGATCACTGCGCCCGCGCCGGTCACGGCCGCCAGGGCCCGGAAGACCAGACGAATGGCCGGGGTGCGGGCGCGCACGCCCAGGCCCGAGAACAGGAACAGCACCGCCAGGATCGCGCCGAAAAAGAAGAACACGGTCGGCGTCCAGCCGTGTTTCAGGATGGTGACGTCCAGGGGGTGCATGGCGTTCGGCGCCGGATCACTTAACCGGGGTGTTCGGATAGGCCAGCTGTTCGCGCGCGCGCCATTCGTCGGTCACGTAGTTCATGATCACCGACTTGCGCACGCCCTTGATGGTGCGGGGCTCGAACCCATGCCAGGTATTGTCGCCGGGCACGAAGATCAGCGCGGTGTTGGGCGTGAATTCAGGCCGCTTCGCCCAGGTCTCGGCGTCGCTGTAGATATCGGTGCCGAGGTCCAGCTGGTCAGTCCCCTCGCCGAGGTAGATCAGCATGGTGAACTTCTTCACGCCGAGGTCGGTGTGCGGCTGCAGCCAGAAGCCGTCGATGTCCTGAGCGTACTCGAGGCGGACGTAGGTCCCGGTCAGGTCGGCGCCGGTGGCCTTCTCGATGGCCGCCACGGTCTCGGGGGCCTGGAAAGCGTCCGCGACGGCGAGGCATTCGGGGAAGACCGCATTGGTCTCGGCGTCGAAATACTTGCGCGTGTCGTTGTGCAGCTCACGCTTGCCGGAGACGCCATGCAGGTCGGCGGTCTCGAACGGCAGGCGGTAAAGGGTCTGTGCCACCGCCTTGGGGAAAACGTCCGACATGATCCAATGACGGTACGGCTGCTCGAACCGGGCGCCGTTGGCGAAGGTCGCGTCCAGCGAAGCCATCACCGCATCGGTCAGGGTCTGGGCCCCATCTTGCATCTGCACAGGCTTGGTCACGCGATACCCCCGAGAGAACGCCGTCATAGCACGCCGCGACGCGCCGCGGCGCAACCGAATTCGCCGCAGGGCGGCATGTGGGCCTAGAAGCCCCCATTGTCGAGGCGGCCCGAGGTCGCAAGCGGCGAAGGCTTTTCTGAGGCGATCGGCCGCTGCGGTCCTTGACCTGGATCAAGGACGCCCTGTTTACCGATGATCCGCCACGGCCGCTGAATCGTAGAACGCGGGTCGGGAGCCGGAGTCGAGTGATGCCTTGTGAACACCGCCTGCTTTCCCGACGCAGTCTGATCCTGGCCGCGCCCGGCCTTGTCCTGGCGGCTCCGGCCTTCGCCGCTGTCCCGCCTTCCGGTCACCTGGCCTTCGCCGCCTGGCGCAACGGCAAGAAGATCGGCGAGCATCGGCTGAGCTTCGCCCAGGCGGGCGAGGACTTGACCGTCCACACCGAGGTCGCCCTCAGCGTGGGCCTGGGGCCGATCACCGTCTACCGCTACGCCCATCACGCCACGGAGCACTGGCGCGGCGGCCGTTTCATCGGCCTCGAGAGCCGCACCGAGGCCACCGACAATCGGATCAAGGTCGCCGCCAATCGGACTGAGCGAGGGGTCGCCATCGACAGCTCGAAAGTCGGAAAGATCGTGTTGCCGCCCGAGGCCGCGCCCCTGACGCACTGGAACATGGCGATGATCCGCCCGCCCCTGTTCAATCCACAGGACGGCAAGCTCCTTAAGCTGAGCGCCTCGCGCCGCGAGGAGACCTTCTCCGCGCCGGGCCTGAGGCCGCAGCGCGCCACGCACGTCATCCTCGCCGGTGAGATGGGCGTCGACGACTGGTACGACGCCGCCGGAACCTGGATCGCCTTGCGGGCCAAGGCCAAGGACGGCTCCACCGTCGACTATCGGCGGCTCTGAGCCGCTCGCGCTCTGCGGGTTTCCACGACTCCGCGACTTCTCCATACTGCCGCGCGGGAGAGGGGCGCGGATGGACCAGGGCCAGAGCCAGGTTCAGGGGCCGGCGAGCGATCCGCTTGAGGCGGAGGTGCTGCATGACGCCTTTGCGCGCGAGACCCGCCGAGGGGTGCAGCTGGCGGTGTTCGGCCGCCTCGCGATCTTCGCCCTGCTGTTCTACAGCTACATCACCGATGCGCGCTGGGCGCTCGACAATCCGGTGTTCCGCTATCGCAGCGCCCTGGTGGCCGTCGCGATCCTGTCGGGCCTGATCAACTACCTGATCTCGCGCAAGGCGGCCCGGCCGGTGCCCTGGTCCTTCGCCTTCTTCGCGGTCGATGCGGGCGTGATATGCGCCCTGGTGTTCGGCTGGGTTCCGGAAGAGATCGCCGACTATCCGCAATTCCTGGCCGTGCGCCTGCAGGACGTGCTGATCCTGGCGGCGGTGCTGTGCATGGCGATCTTCCCTCTGTCGGCGCGGCTGATCGCGGTGGCGGGCGGCGCGCTGTTGTCGGTTTGGTTGGGGGGGATCTGGTGGTCCTTCGTCCACACGCCCGGCGCGCGGACGGATATCGGCATTCGCGAGCAGGCGACCGGCTGGCCCGACCTTCTGGCGCGGCTCAGCCATCCGCAGGTGCTGATGCTGGAGTACGTCGCCTTGCAGGCGGTGCTGCTGGTGGCGCTTTCCGGCCTGTTGCTGCTGGGCGTGCGCCGTGGCCGGGAGCTCGTCATCGCCGCGGTGCGCGCGGAGGGCGAAAGCGCCTTCCTGGCGCGCTTCTTCCCACCCGCCATAGCGCGCGCCATCGCCGAGCGCGGCGCCCAGTCCCTGCCCACCGCCCGCGGCGAGGTGGCGGTGTTGTTCGTGGACTTCGACCGCACGCGCGGAGATGTGGACCTCGACCGCATGCAGGCCTGGTACCGGCTGGTCGAGCAGCAGGTGTTCGAGCACGGCGGCCTGATCGACCGCTTCGTCGGTGACCCCGTCATGGCGGTGTTCGGCGCGCCCACCGGCGAGGGGTCCGCCGAGGCGGCGCCCGCAGCAGCAGCCGTCGATTGCGCCGAGACCGTGCTGGCGGCGCTGGACCGACAGGGTTTCGCGGGCTCGGCGGCGGGGATCAATTTCGGCGAAGCGATCTCGGGCGAAGTGGGCTCGGAACGCCAGCGCGCCTTCGGGGTGGTCGGCGACACGGTCAACCTGGCCCGCCGAATGCTCGACGCCGCGCGCCAGGCCGGCAGGACTCTGGCCGCCAGCGACGCGGTGATCGGCCGCCTGGCCGCCGGAGCGCCGCCGGGTTTCGCGCGGATCGAGGGCGTCGAGGTCCGGGGGCAGGCCGAACCGATCACGGTGTGGGCGCGATGACGGCCGAGCCGCCGCAGACCGCCGGCCAGGCTGCAATCATGGCCGAGTTCGAGCGGGCCTCCCTGCGCTGGGCCTTCCTGGCGCGTCCTGTCCTTGCCGGGATCATGGCCGTGATCCTGTTCGCCTGCTTCGGTTGGTCGTCGGGGCTTTCGGCGCTGCTGATCGGCGCAGGCGTCACCGCGCTAGGCTGGCTGGCCTGGAAGGCCGGGGACGGGCGCTGGGGACAGGCGGCGCGCTACGGCCTGGTCGCGGCCGAGATCGTGCTGATGACGCTGGCGATCTTCTTCGGCGACCTGTTCGACGGCAATCCGCGCCCGCCCGCCGCCATGCTGTTCTTTTCGCCGGCGGTGCTGTTCCTGCTCTGCATCCTGGCGCTGAACGCCATCACCGCCCGGCCGGCCATCGTCTGGTGGTCGGGCGCGTGCCTGTTCGCGGCCTGGTTCACGGCCGGCCAGCTGGCCCTGCGCGAGCCGGGCACGGTCACCAAGAACTCGCTCAACGAGACCCCGATCAGCTTCATCAACTTCCTCGAGATCGTCACCCGCCCGCGGTTCTTCAATCTGGACGTCTTCACCCTGGAGCTGACGGCGATCGCCTGCTGCACCGTGGCCCTGGCGCTGGCCGCGTGGCGCACCCGCGCCCTGGCCCGGCGCGCCGCCGACCAGCACGCGGTGCGCTCCGGCCTCGCCGCCCACTTCTCGGCCCCGGTGGTCGAGGCCCTGCTGGCCGCGCGTGCGGCGCAGGCCCGGACGCGTCGGACTCTGACGGTGATCGACTGCGATCTCGTCGGCTTCTCGGGCCGAGCCAGGGTCATGGCGCCGGACGCCGTGGCGCGGGGCCTTCGCGTTTATCACGGCTTCGTCGAGGGCCTGGTGTTCGAGTACGGCGGCGGGGTGCTGAAGTTCACCGGCGACGGGGTGAGCGCCGTGTTCGGCATGACCGGCGATGCGGAGTCCGCGGCGTCCGCCGCCATCGCCTGCGCCGAGCGTCTCGTCGCCGCCTGGCCCGAAGCGTCCGCGCGCGCCTTCCCCGAGGATCCGCCCGCCCTCGCCGTCGGCGTCGATGCGGGCGAGACGGCCGCAGGGCTCGCCGGCGAGGGGCGCGCGATGTCGTTGGTCGTCGCCGGCCCGCCGGTGGACGGAGCCCAGGCGCTGCAGGCGGCGACGCGGCAGGAAGGCGTCGGCTTGCTGGTCTCGGCTCCTGCGGTCAAGCTTGCGATCCAGGCCGACGCGGCGGCGGGTCGCGGACTGGCGCCGCGCAATGTCGGCGGCCGCCCGGCCTTCGCGCCCACAGGAGACGCCTGAGCCATGCTGAGCGAGCCCCGCTCCCCCGCCGCAAAGGCCCAGGCCCTGTCGCGCGCCGCTTTGTTCGAGGGCCTCTCGCCCGGCGACCTGGAGCGCCTGTCGGCCTTCGCGCGCACCCAGGCGTTCAAAGCGGGCGAGGTGATCTTCCGCAAAGGCGACCTGAACCAGGCGCTCTATGTGATCGAGCGCGGGCGCGTGAAGATCTCCACCGGCTCGACCGAGGGTCGGGAAGTGGTGCTGAACCTCTTGGGCGCGCCCTCGGTGTTCGGCGAGGTCGCCCTGCTGGACGGCGGCGAGCGCACCGCCGACGCCACCGCTGTGGAGCCCGCAACGCTGCTTGCCTTGGACCGAAGGGACATGATCCCGTTCCTGGAGAGCCAACCCGGCTTGATGCTGCGCATGCTGACGGCCATGACCGCACGCCTGCGCTGGGTGTCGGATCGCTATGAGGACGCGGTGTTCCTGGAGCTGCCGGCGCGGCTGGCCAAGCGCCTGCTGCTGCTGGGCGAGCACTTCGGTTTCGACACGCCCAAGGGCCGACGCCTGACCGTCTCCCTGCCCCAGCGCGAGATCGCCGGGCACATGGGGGTGAGCCGCGAGAGCGTGAACCGCCTGCTGCAGGATTGGCTGGGTCGGGAGATCATCGAGATCGACCGCGGCGTGCTGATCCTCAAGGACCGGCCGGCGCTCGGCCGCATCGCCGGGCTGGAGGCCTGAACATGAGACGGTGTGAGCGGCCTCACAGGCCGCTCCGCGTCGTCGCCCTAGAACCGTTCTCGACAGCCGGCGGACCGCCCGCCGGCGCAGACCTTCCGGAGGGAATGTCATGACCCAGTCGATTCGCGTCACGCTCGCCGCAACCGCCATCGCGGCCCTCAGCCTCGCCGCCTGCTCCAAGCCCGCCGCCAACGGCCAGGCCGGCCAGCAGGGCGGCGGGTTCATGGGCATGGGCGGTCCGGCCGTGCAGTGGACCACCTTCACCGACCCGAACGAGCATTCCTTCAGCGTGGAGGTGCCCGTGGGCTGGCAGGTGCAGGGGGGCTTGCGCCGCCTCACCACCCAGGATGTCCGCTCGGAGATCGTCGCCCGTTCGCCGGACGGCTCGATGGAGGTGTTCCTGGGCGACCAGAGCGTGCCCAACTTCGTCATGCCCAACCAGATGACCGAGTTCGCGGGCATGCGCGAGGGGTCGCCCTACCAGATCGGTTACGGCAATGTCGCCATCATCGCCCGCTACGCGCCCGGCGATGTGTTCGCCCGCACCTGGGGAGCCAACCGCATCAGCCGCGTCTGCGGCGGACCGCGCCAGATCGCAGGCGCGCCCCTGCCCCAGGCCGACCAGGCCATCGACTTCGGCTACCAGCAGGGCGGGGTGCAGGCCTCGACCAGGTCCGGTGAGGCCAAGTTCGACTGCAGCTGGCAGGGCGCGCCGGGCGCGGGCTACGCTTTCGCCACGACGCTCGCGGCCCAGGTTCAGGGCGGCGCGGGCATGTGGCAAGCGTCCTCGATGTCGGGCTTCGCCAGCCGCGCTGACCATGCGCAACAGGCCGCCGACATCCTGGCGCACATGAACGCCACCTTCCAACTCGACCAGAACTGGTCGCAGCGCCAGTCCGGCGCGGTGATGAACGCTTCGCGCATCGTCGCGGCGACGCAGGAGGCGGTGTCGCAGTCGATCAAGTCGAGCTTCGACTACAAGAACGCCGTGCATGACCGGGCGATGGAGCACTGGGCCCAGGCCACCCGCGGCACCGCTACCTTCAACGACCCGGTCAACGGACCGCGCGAGCTGGAGAACACCGAACATCAGTGGCGCCTGCGCGACGGCCGCACCGTCGGGACCAACACCTCGACCCCGCCGGAGCCCGGCGCGACCGAACTGCAGCGCGCGCATTAGCGGCGGCTGAAAACGGCTAAGACGCCCCGGTTCTGACGAGCCGGGGCGTTCGCGTGTCTAGCGGCAGGGGAAGGAGGCCAGCATGGCCCGATTCAGGCCCTGGTCGGTGGGCTTGGACGCCTCGGCGGGATGGGCGCGCAGCCAAGCTTGAACCTTGCCGGTGATGGCCTCGGGCGGGTCCTTGTCGGGCAGGCAATAGCCCACCTTCTGCGGGCCGACGGTCGAGGACCAGACCAGATCGAACAGGTAGTCGCTGCAGGCCTTGGGATTGCGGTCGCACAGGGCCAGCCAGTCGCGCACCAGGGGCGGTTTCTCGTGGGTCTCGGGCGCATAGGGCACAGGCGCCATCAGGGCCAGGGACAGGGCGAGCGAGACGATCATGGCGGACTCCCACAAGGATGGCGCAGGGAGCGCTCAAGCTCCGAGGCCGTCAAGATTGATAGCAGGGTCTGCGCCCTTGACGTTGACGCCGCTCAACCGTCAAAGCTCGCTCCGTCGCTGAGGAACCCTCCCATGTCCGGCACGCCGTCGAAACTGCGCCTGATCGGCCGCGAGCTGGTGCGCGAGCTCCTGCCCATGCACCGCTGCATCGACCTGATGCGAGACGCCTTCATCCAGGTGTCGGAGGGACGGGCGATCCAGCCGATCCGCGCGGCGGTTCGCACCCCGGACGGGCGCGGCTTCATGGGCTGGATGCCCGGCTACACCGACGATCCCAAGCTCCTTGGCATCAAGGTGGTGTCGATCTTTCCGGGCGCGGTGGAGCACGGCATTCCCTCGCACCAGGGCGCGGTCATGCTGTTCGAGGCCGAGTATGGCCGACCCCTGGCCATGCTGGACGCAGGCGAGATCACCGCCATCCGCACCGCCGCGGCCACGGCGGTCGCCACCGGCGCCCTGGCGCGGGCGGACGCGGCCACGCTCTCGATCTTCGGCTGCGGCGAGCAGGCCGGCACCCACCTGAAGGCCCTGATGCATGCGCGGGCCTTCGAGAAGGTGCTGGTCTGGGGCCGCGACGCGGAAAAGGCGCTCCGCTTTTGCGCCCTGGAACAGCCTGCCTATGACACCCCTCTGGTGGTGGCCGAGGACGCGCAGCAGGCGGCCCAGGCTGACGTCGTCACCCTGGTGACCGGCTCGCCCGACCCGGTGTTCAAGGGCGCTTGGCTGAAGCCCGGCCAGCATATCAACGCGGTCGGTTCCTCGATGCCCGCCTTCGCTGAGGTCGACGCCGAGGCGGTGGCCAGGAGCCGCTATTTCGTCGACTACCGCGCTTCCGCCGAGCAGCTGGCGGGCGAGTTGAAGCGCGCGAAAGAAGCCGGCGCTGTGGGCGAGGACCACATCCTCGGCGAGGTCGGCGAGGTGCTGCTGTCGAAGGTCCAGGGACGGCGTTCGGCCGAGGACGTCACCCTGTTCAAGTCGCTGGGCATGGTCGCCGAGGACCTGATCTCCGCCGGCTGGATCCTGGCGGAAGCGGAGCGCCGCGGGCTGGGTCTGGTGATCGACTGGTAGTCAGGCCGCCGCCTTCTTCGCCCACAACGGCCGGAGCAGATAGAGCGCCGAGGCCAGCACCAGGGCCGCGACGGTGAACATCAGGGTCTTCGGGTCCTGCAGGGCCGCGACGATCACCCAGGCGCAGAAGGCGAGGCCCACAAAGGCCCACAGCCGGTTCTTCGGCTCGCTCCAGCCCAGCCGCAGCAGGGCCACGCAGGACCAGAAATAGGCCAGGGTGCTCAACACCACCGAGATGTTGATCAGGTCGTTGAAGGTCTTGGCGATGGTCGGCGAGGCGGTGAGCAGCGCCACGGTCAGCATCAGCCCCATGTTGATCAAGAGGTTGGCGCGCGGCGGCGAGCCCGGCGCCTTGCGGATGAATATCGGCGGGAACAGGCGCTCCTCCGCCGCGGTCTCGGCCGTCTCGGCGGTGCACAGCACCCAGCCGCCCAGCGCGCCGACGGCCTTCAGCAGGGCGCAGGCGGCGATGACCAGGCCGGAGACCGCGCCAAGCATGACCCTGACCGCATCGGCGAAGGGCGCGGTCGACTTGGCCAGATCGCCGGCAGGCAACAGGCCGAAGATCGCCGCCGAGGCCGCGATGTAGATGACCGAAGCCACCGCCACCCCGCCGATGGTGGCGCGGGCGATATTGCGTTCCGGATCGCGCACCGTGCGCGCGGCGACGGCGGCGCTCTCCACCCCCAGGAAAGCCCAGACGATCTGCACGACCGAGGCCTGCACGGCGCCGAAGAACGGCTGGCCGGAGACGTTCCAGCTCTTCTGAAACAGCGCCAGGTCGAACCAGGCCCAGCCCAGCACCGCCACGGCCAGGATCGGCAGCAGCCCCAGCAGCATGGTCAGGCCGCCCAGCCGCGCCACGAGCCGCGGGCCGACCATATTGACCAGCACCATCAGGACCACGAACCCGCCCGCCGCCGCCGCGCCCCAGGCGGGGTGCGCCAGAACCTGGCTGAGCAGGCCCAGATGCCCGGATACGGCGCCCGCCTGCAGTATGCTGGTCAGGTAGCCCGCCGCCGCCACGGCGATGGCGACATTGCCGCTCCATAGCGAGGCCCAGTAGAGGCCCAAGGTCTGGAACCCCAGGAACGGCCCGACGCCCTCGCGCACATAGCCGGTCAGGCCCGGCGCCTCCGGCCTCAGCCGGGCCAGGGCGGCGAACACCAGGGCCAGCACCATCACGCCAAGCGTGGTGACCACCCAGCCGACCACGGAGATCGAGCCGATGCCGGCGAGGGTCGCGGGCAGCAGGAACACGCCCGAGCCGATCATGTTGCCGGCGACCAGGATCCCGGCCGCGAACGGGCCGAGCTTGCCTTTGACTTCGGCCATCGCGCCCTCCGCCTCTGGCCCGACCCTTAGCCCAAGCCAGGCCCCGGCGTCACGCGGCCTTGTCGGCGCGGACCTCGAAGGTCTTGGGCACGGGCGCGGAGCGCGGGCGGCCCGGGCTCAGGAGCTTGTGGCCGCGCGCCATGGCGAACTTGGCGATGGCGGCGACGCCGCGGGTCTCGACCGGACCGGGCTTGTGGCCCAGGGTGCGGCGCATGATCCCGTTGGCGTAGAGCACATTGGCGCGCAGCAGGGCCTCGGGCGTCAGGAATTCGATCGACAGCGACACGTTCAGCATCGGCCCGTTCTCGACCCGGTGCGGCGCGTTCTGCGGCCAGGAGACCATCACGCCAGGCTCCAGGTCGAAGACCTCGGCACGGGCGTCCCAGGCGGGGTCGTAGTCGAACTGCTCGGCGCTTTCGCCCAGCACCACCTTCTCGATCTGGGCGTCCGTGACGAAGGGCTCTTCGCGCGGATAGACCCAGACGCGCTTTCGGCCGCGCAGCTGCCACAGCATCACGAGCGGCGTGTCGAGGTGGTAGAACACCTGGGCGTTGGGCGAGGAGATCAGAAGCCCGAGGTCATGCTTGAAGGTCTTCGCCCCGGTATCGGCTTCGACTTGGCCGAAGATTTCGGTCGCCAGGTCGGCGTAGGCCTCCGCGACATGGTTGGTGTGGCGCAGGTTCAGCCACAGCCGCCCGGCCTTCACCTCAGCCAGCAACTCCGCGCCGGAAAGGCTTCCCGCGTCGCCGCGGCGCCAGCTTTTCCAGGCCACCGGATCGTCGCCCATGGTGAATACCCCGAGCTGATCGCGCGGATAGGCGTCGAGCAGGTCCGCCAGGGCTGCGTCGTCGAACATCGACCGCTCGTGCAGGCGATGGGCGGCCGCGACATTGGCCTGGGTGAAATCCCGCGTCGGGCTGTTCCAGCGCTCGATCAGCCGGCTCATGCCGCGGCCCCCTCGGTCACGGCGGCCCGAGCACGGGCGCGCTTGCCGGCGGCGCGTGCGGCGCGCGCTGGCGCGATCGCGGTTGCGGCCTGCTCGGCCGCCTCGACCTCGCGCCAAGTCAGGACACGGTAGCGGGTGACCCCGGGATGGGCGTCGGCGCCGTCATGGCCTTCAGGCAGGGCGCCTTCGCCGTAGAAGGCGATCTTGAAGGGCGGGAACCACAGCACCTTGCCGACGCCGCGCGCGGCCAGGTCCATGGCTTCCAGCCAATCGGCGCGGCGCAGGGCCGCGCGCACGGCGGCGACACCGGCGAACACCAGGGCCTGGACCACCCCCTTGGCCATCCAGCCCGCAGCCTCGACCGGACGCGGCGGCGAGGCGGCGGCGCAGGCCGACGCCGGCCCCTGGCCGTAGGCGAAGGCGCGGCGCAGGGTGTAGCCCATGCGCGCCCGCTCGACCGGAGCCATCTCGCTGACCCCGGCGGCCGCGGACCAGCCGAAGCGCGCGCCGCGTTCGGCCATGCGGCCAAACAGCAGGTCGTCCTCGCCGCCGGAGCGGTTGCGGCTGGAGCAGAAGGGATAGACCGCGTCCGGCAGGGCGTCGCGCAGGATCAGGCTGTCGCCGCAACCGTACCAGTGATCCAGCACCTGGTCCTGGTCCGGGCCGAGGCGGCTGAAGAAGCGCGTGAAATAGTCGACGTGGCGGTTCACACCGTCGGGGAGCACGCCCACCACCGGGCCGAACACCACCTCGACGCCCAGGGTTCTTTGCGTGTCGATCAACGCCTTCAGCCAGCCGGGTTCGGCGACCTGGTCGTCGTCGAGGAAGGCGATCAGCGGCGCGCTGGACTCGCGCACGCCAGCGTTCCTGGCATTGGCGACGCCGGGCCTGGGCTCCCACACATAGCGCACCGGGAAGGGCGCCGTGCGCGCCAGGGCCAGGACGGCGCCGGCGGCGCTGCGCGACGGGTCGTTGTCGACCACCACCAGCTCCAGCGCCTCCGGCCGCACGCCCGTCTGGGCGAACAGCGAGCGCACCGCCCGCTCCAGACCCTCGGCCCGCGCCAGGGTGGGGATGACGATGGAGACCTCGGGTCCGGTCATCGACACGCGCTTCATTCCGCAGCCTCCAGATGCTGTCTTGCTTTTTCCCGCCGGCTCCAGCCGAGCCCGGCCTCGATCAGACCCCGGACGCGGTCGCCCATCTCCAGTTCCACCGACGCGATCTGATCCAGGCGGCGGCCGAGGCGGCCGGCCGCATCGCCGGGCGTCACGGCGCGCAGCAGCGACGGCGCCATGGCCGGGCCGGCGCCGTGGGCGAAGATCGCGCCCTCGAAGGCCACCGGGCGGCGATTGGCGTAGGGCGCCTTGTAGTGCTCGTGCCCGGCGGAAAGGTCGTAGTCGGCCAGGCCCAGGCCATCCATCGCGGCGATGGCGCGCGACAGGAACAGCTGGCCCGGCGAATAGGCATGAAGCTCCGGGTCGACGCTGGCGATCCAGGGGTGGAAGGCGGTGGCGGTGCGCACGCCGAAGTGGCCGGCGACCAGCCGCCCGCCGGCGCGGAGGGTGATCATCAGGCCCTGGAACGGCCCCTGCTGGGTTGCAAACTGCTGGCGCATCAAGCCCTGGACCCAGGCCGGGCGCAGCAGGTCGTGCAGGCCGCTGCGCTTCAGCTGCTCGCGCTTCCAGGTCAGCAGCTGCTCGAAGGCCTGGCCGTCGCGGTCGGGCGCGGTGAGCGCCACCTCGCCGTGCTCGCGCTCGAGCTTGTGATCAAGGCGGCGCCAGTTCTTGAACTTCTTCGGGCTGGCCGCGCGCATGGCCTCCATGTGCGCCTCGCCGGTCCCTTCCAGGGCGATGACAAAGCGTTCGCGGGGCTCACCCGGCGCGAAGCCGAACACGCCGTGCGGATCGATCAGGTTGGAGAAGCGCCAGGCCTTCAGCCCCGCGGCGAACAGGGCCTCGCGCCCGTCCAGAATGGCGCCGGGGGCGGTGATCAGGGCGTGCACGTCCGAGAACGGAGCGCCGATCGCCCGGGCCAGGGCGCCAGGGCGGCGATGGTGCGCCAGGAAGCCCTGAGTGCGGCCGTTGCGGCGGAACACGGCCACGGCCGCGTCGTCGCGGACGCGGGCCACGGCCTCGGCGAATTCGGGGCTCAGCAGCGGGCTGTCGAATTCAGGCGTCGCCGCGCACATCGCGCGCCAGGCCTCACGGTCCTGGAGCGAGAGCGCATCGGGCCTCAGCACATCAGCCTGGAGCATTGCGGGACACCTTCCGCTGTTCGCAAAGGCTCAGTGCAGGGCGCGTGCCGCGGGAATTCCCACTGCAAGACTCGCCTGAGGCGGGCGCGACGGAGGAGCGTTGAGCGCAGCCGTTGGAGCGCCGCCGGGACGCATGCTAGGACGCTTGCGATCCGTCCGGCGCGCGGGAGACGCCTCGGGCGACCTCATTGTCGGGACCTTTTCCATGAACGCTCTTCGCCATCTCTTGATGGGCTCCGCCGCCCTGGCCATCGCCGCCTGCGCTTCGCCCGGGTTCGCCGCCAAGCCCAAGGCGCCGCCGAAGGCCGAGACCGTCGCCGGGGTCCACGCGCAGCGCGGCTTCACCGCCCGAGACATGGTGACCCTCGACCGCGTCAGCGACGCGCACGCCTCGCCCGACGGCCGCTGGATCGCCTACGACCTGCGCACGGTCGACTACGCCGCCAACAAGGCCGCCCATTCGATCTGGATCGTGGACGCCACGGCGAAGGACCCGCAGCCGCGCCGCCTGGCGATCTCTGAAGGCGGGGCCACGGGCCCGCGTTGGTCGGCGGACGGCAAGTGGCTCTACTTCACCTCGTCGCGCTCCGGCTCTGACCAAGTGTGGCGCACCACCGCCGAGGGGACCGAGGCGGTGCAGGTGACCAAGCTGCCGCTCGACGTCGGCGCCTGGCGCGTGTCGCCGGACGGCAAGACCATCCTGGTCTCGCTGGCTGTCTATCCGGACTGCAAGGACCTCGAGTGCACAGTGAAACGCAACGAGAAGCCGAAGGGCTCGGCCACCGGCCAGATGTTCGACCGGCTGATGGTGCGGCACTGGGATACCTGGGCCGATGGGACCAACAACCACCTGTTCGCCATCAAGCTGGACGAGCAGGGCCTGGCCACCGGCCCGCTGAGCGACGTCATGGCCGGCTTCGACGGCGACGTGCCGGGCAAGCCGTTCGGCGACGAGGGCGACTTCGTCTTCACGCCCGACAGCCAGGGCGTGGTGTTCTCGGCCAAGGTCAACGGCCGTGACGCCGCCTGGAGCACCAACTTCGACCTCTACTGGTCCTCGCTGAACGGCGGGCCGGCGAAGAACCTGACCGCCGCCAACAAGGCCGAGGATGTGGGTCCGGTCTTCTCGCCCGACGGCTCGATGCTGGCCTATCGCGCCATGAAGCGTCCGGGCTTCGAGGCGGACCGTTTCGGCGTCATGGTCATGGACGTGAAGTCCGGCGCCGTGCGCGAGATCGACCCGCAGTGGGACCGGTCCGCCGACGACATCAAGTGGTCCGCGGATGGCAAGACCCTCTACGCCTCAGCCGAGGACGTGGGCCAGGTGCGGGTGTTCGCCATCGACGTGGCGTCCGGCGCCGTGAAGCCCCTGACCGGTGAAGGCCGCATCTCCGGTTTCGACATGACCAGCCACGGCCTGATGACGGTGCGGGACAACTTCGCCCACCCGGCCGACATCTGGCTGCAGGACGGCAAGCATGACGTCGCCCTGACGCACCACAATGTCGAGAAGCTGGCCGGCATCGGCATGGGCGGCTACGAGCAGTTCAGCTTCCCCGGCTGGAATGGGGAGACCGTGCACGGCTATGTCGTGAAGCCCTGGAACTACGTCGAGGGCAAGAAGTACCCGGTCGCCTTCCTGATCCACGGCGGGCCGCAGGGTTCGTTCGGCAACCTGTTCCACTATCGTTGGAACGCCCAGACCTACGCGGGCGCCGGCTATGCGGTGGTGCTGATCGATTTCCACGGCTCGACCGGCTACGGCCAGGGCTTCACCGACGCGATCAGCCAGCACTGGGGCGACCGCCCGCTGGAAGACCTGCAGAAGGGCTGGGCCTACGCGCAGGCGAAGTATCCCTTCCTGGACGGGAACCGCGCCTGCGCGCTCGGCGGCTCCTACGGCGGCTACATGGTCAACTGGATCGCCGGGAACTGGAACGGCCCGTGGAAGTGCCTGGTCAATCACGACGGCGTCTTCGACAACCGCATGATGGGCTATTCCACCGAGGAGCTGTGGTTCTCCGAGTGGGAAAACGGCGGCACGGTCTGGGGCAATCCGGCCGGCTACGAGAAGTTCAACCCGGTCAACCACGTCGATGCCTGGGTGAAGCCCGAGATGGTGATCCAGGGTGGCCGCGACTATCGCATCCCGCTGGAGCAGGGGCTTGGGACCTTCTCGGCCTTGCAGCGCAAGGGCGTGCCCAGCCAGTTCCTGTACTTCCCCGACGAGAACCACTGGGTGCTGAAGCCCAAGAACTCGGTCGAGTGGCACGATGCGGTGCTGGACTGGCTGAACCGCTGGACCAAGGAATAGCCCCCCTCAGGTAAGGCTGCTAGGGGCCGGCGACGCCAGTCGCCGGCCCCTTTTGCTTAGGCGGCCTTGGCCTGCTGTTCGCCGGCGAAGGCCCTGGCCTTGTCGAGCGCCGCCAGCAGGGCCGCGGCCGAGATCGGCTTGGCCAGGTGGCCGTCCGCCCCGGCCAGGTCGCCAGCGGCGATGTGCTCGGGCAGGGCGTTGGCGGTAAGCATCAGGATCGGCGTGCGCATCCCTTCGACCGCTTCCCGCGCGCGGATCAGGCGCACGGCGGTCAGGCCGTCCATCACCGGCATCTGCATGTCCATGAAGACGATGTCGAAGGCGCCGGGCTGGAAGGCCTCGCAGGCCTGCTTGCCGTCCTCGACAGAGGTCAGTTCGACGCCCGCGCCGCCCAGGATCAGCTCCACCACCTTGCGGTTCACGGGGTGATCGTCAGCCAGCAGCACGCGCATGGGTCGGTTCTGAGCCATGCTCTCTCCTTCCGCCGCAACGGCGGGTTCAAGGTCTTGGGCGGCCGTGGCCGCGTGAAGGGGTTGGATGTCGCCGGCCGCCTGGGGCGCAGCCTCGAACGGCAGCACCAGCGAGAAGGTCGAGCCCTTGCCGGGTTCGGAGACGCAATCGAGCTCGCCGCCCATCAGGGCCGCCAGCTGGCGCGAGATCGACAGTCCCAGGCCCGTGCCGCCGTATTTTCGCGTAATGGAGCCGTCCGCCTGCTGGAATCTGCCGAAGATGCGGTCCTTGTCGGAGGCGTCGAAGCCCACGCCGGTATCCTTGACCTCGAAGCGCAGGGCCGGACAACCGTTGTGTTCGCAGGGGCCGGCGGTCAGGCGCACCTCTCCGGCCTCGGTGAACTTCACCGCGTTGGACATCAGGTTGCCGAGGATCTGCTTGACCCGCACCACGTCGCCCATGGCGGCGGCCTCAAGTTCGGGCGCGATATCCGCGACCAGGGCGACGCCCTTCTCGGTCGCGCGCATCGCCGACAGCGCCATGACCGCGCGCACGGCGTCGGCCGGAACGAAGGCGCGGGTCTCGATCTCGATGCGGCCAGCCTCGATGCGCGAGATGTCGAGCACGTCGGAGAGCAGCCGTTCCAGGGTCGCGCCGGACTCGCGCACGATATCGAGCATGCGGTGCTGCTCGTCGCTGAGCTCGGTGCGCGACAGGACGTCGACCACGCCCACCACGCCGTTCAGGGGCGTGCGGATCTCGTGGCTCATGTTGGCGAGGAATTCGCTCTTGGCCCGGCTGGCCGCGCGCGCGGTCTCGCGCTCGTCGATCAGCTCCTCATTGGCCGCCTTCAGGTCAGCCCAGCCCTTCAGGCCCAGGATCGCCGATGAGCCGCCGAAACCCACCAGGATCAGGATGGCGCACTCGAAGGCGATCGTCTGGAACGGCGGCAAATGCGCGGTGAACGGCAGGGCGATCAGCAGCATGCCCGGCGGCATGGCTGTCGCGGCCATGTGGATCGGCGTCTTGTCGCAGGATTTCTGGGCGTAGAGGATCACCCCGGCCAGGAGCGCCACCGCGATCGGGCGCGAGACCGAATTGGTGTCGGCGAACCAGTAGAACAGGCCCAGCATCACCCAGCCGAGGGTCGCCACCAGGGTGGCGCCCACCCGCTCGAAGCGCGCGCGGGTGGCGTGGCGGGCATAGGCGGAAGGGTTGGTGGAGGTCCACATCCACAGCTCGCCCAGCACGAACAGGTCGGCCCAGATATTGGTCTGGGTCCACCCCACCATCGGCGCGGAAAAGGCATAGACCGCGCACGCTATCGCGATGCGCACCGGGGCCTTGCGCCGCGTGCCGGGAGCGGTGGAGTCGAAGTCCGAATTGAAACCGAGCTTGTCGAGTAGCTGCACGCCCATTCCCTTTGTCGGCGCCATCCTAGTCGACAAAGGTGAAGAACCCCTGGACGTTAGCGGACAGGGGAAAATCGGTCGCGGAACGGCGACGATTCGGCTGGACGCATTTGCCCGACCGTAACGGCGCTGCTACGCTCGCACGCCGCAGTTGCGTTTCGGGGGAATTGCTCATGTCGGTTCGTAGTCTGGTCGCCACCGCCTCCGCGGCGGTGTTGGTGTTCGCGTCGGGAAGCGCATGGGCTGACGGCCCGCCGCCCGCCGCCGCCTTCGGGCGTGTCCCGGCGCTGGAGGACGCGGACATCTCACCGGACGGAACCCACCTGGCCCTGCTCGGCGCCAACGCCCAGCAGAAGGTCGTCAACATCATCGGCATCGACGACCAGAAGGTCACCACCCTGCCGCTCGGCGACCTCGACAGCTACGATGTGCGCTGGGCCGGGGATCAACAGCTGCTGATCGGCGCCACCTTCCTGCAGAAGTGGCGCGAGGATCCCAAGCACGTCTATCACTACGATCGGCACATCATCGTTGGGACCGACGGCAAGCTGATCGGCAAGCTGCTGGGCGACAGCGAGGAATCCGTCTTCATCACCGGCATACCGGTGCTGGGCGTGACCGACGGGGCCAAGCCGAGCGTGGCCGCCATGGGCCTGGCCTCCAACGGCCACACCGACAGCTACGCCGAGGAGCTGTCCAAGATCAAACGCAAGAAGCAGGACACGACCCGCGCCCTGTTCCGCGCCGACGCCGCCACCGGCAAGAGCGTCATCATCGAACGCGGCAATGACGCCACCCGGTCTTGGATCGTGGACGCCAACGGCGACCCGCGCGTCCGTTGGGACGTCGACCTCAGCCACGTCACCTCGGTCATGGCCAAGCCCAAGGGCGCCGGCGGCTACAAGGTGCTGTACCGCGTCACCTCCACCGAGCGCGACCCTGACATCCTGGGCTATTCGACCGCGCAGGACGCCATCTATCTGCGCGTGCCGCAGAAGGACGGCACCAGCAAGATCGCCCGCCAGTCGCTGGCCAGCGGCGAGATCACCGTCATCGGCCCCAAGGCCCCCAGCCGCTCGGTCGGGCTGAAGTGGGATCCGCGCAGAAACGAGCCCGTGGCCATCGTCACCGGCGAAGAGGATGGCCGCTACGAGTGGCTCGACCCCGAGATCGGCGCGATCCACGCCTCCCTGTCCAAGGCCTTCAAAGGCAAGGCGGTGGAGTTCGTGAACTGGTCGCGTGACCGCAAGCGCTATGTGATCCGCGTGGAGGCGGCCGACACCGCGCCGTCCTGGTTCCTGTTCGATGCCGGCAAAGGCGAGGTCTCGCCGATCCAGGAGTCCTATCCCGAGCTCAAGGACGCCAAGCTGGGGACCAAGACCTACCTGACCTACAAGGCCGCCGACGGACTGGAAATCCCGGCCTATCTGACCATGCCCCCGGGCGCGCCGGCGGGCGGCAAGCTGCCGCTGATCGTCATGCCGCACGGCGGGCCGGGCGCGCGCGACGACGCCGGCTTCGACTACCTGTCCCAGTTCGTGGCCTCGCGCGGCTATGCGGTGCTGCAGCCGCAGTTCCGCGGCTCGGCCGGCTTCGGCGCCGATTTTCAGGACGCGGGCCAGAAGGAGTGGGGCGGCAAGATGCAGACCGACCTCACCGACGGCATCAAGGCCATGGCCGACAAGGGGCTGATCGATCCGAAGCGGGTGTGCGTGGTGGGCTGGAGCTATGGGGGCTACGCGGCGCTGGCCGGCATCACCATGCATCCCGAGGCCTACAAGTGCGCGGTCTCGATCAACGGCGTGGCCGACCTTCCGCTGCTGATCGGGGAAGAAGTCCACGCCTACGGCTCGGGCTCCGACTCCGCCTTCGACCTGCAGACCTTGATCGGCAACGCCTCGGGCGACGCCGCGGCGCTGGCCGCCGCCTCGCCGACCCGGTACGCGAACCGCGCCTCCGGCCCGGTGCTGCTGGTCGCCGGCGAAGAAGACACCACCGTGCCATTCGAGCAGTCCGCCAAGATGAAGCAGGCGCTGGAGGATGCGGGCAAGCCGGTGCAACTGGTCAGCTTCCCCGGCGACGACCACTATCTGCACGCCACCAAGGACCGCGTCGCCATGATGGAGGCGCTGGAGAAGTTCCTGGCCAAGAACCTGCCGGTGACCTGAGCGAAATCCGGCGCTGTCCCCGGGGGGATCAAGGATGACCAGCAGGATCCGCAGCGCCGCGCTGGCCGCCGCCTTGCTGTGCGCCCCTTGGGCGGGGGCGGGAGCGGTTCCGGCCCAGGCGCAGACCGTCTCGCCACCGCCGATCGAGGTCTACGGCGCCCTGCCCTCGATCGAGCACATGACGTTGTCGCCCTCCGGCCAGCGGCTCGCCTTTATCGGCATGGACGGCGCCGACCGGAAGCTGTTCGTGCGCAAGGTGGGCGGGGACGCCCTGCTGGCCGTCAAGGTCGGTGACAGCAAGGTGCGCGCCATGCGCTTCGTGGGGGACGATTTCGTCACCCTGTCGATCTCCGCCACCGTGAAGCCCGAGTACATGGCCTACTGGCCGGTCAAGGAGGACCGCTTCGAGTCCTTCGTGGTCATGTGCATCAACCTGAAAACCGGGCAGTCCTTCCTGGTCTTCAACAAGGAGCCCAAAGGCCGGGCGCTGTTCTACAAGGGCGTGATCGCCCAGCACGGCTATCGGCAATCGGGCGGGCGCTGGTACGGCTACTTCAGCGCCATCACCGCCGACATGGATCACGACATCGACCTCTACCGGACCGATCTGGAAACCGGTGAGAGCGAACTCGTCGCCCGGGGCGGGCGCAGCGAGCACGACTGGGTCGTGGCGCCGGACGGCAAGGTGCTGGTGTCGCTGGAGTACAATGGCGAGACCAAGGACATGCGCCTGCTGGCCGGTGACGGCGGGCGCGAATTCTACCGCCGCCACGATCCCTTCGGCGGCGTGGGCGTCGGCGGGCCGGGGCGTACGCCAGGTACGGTAATCGTCGAGGAATCGACGGCGGACCGTGAGCGGGTCGAGGAATACGACCTCACCGCGCCGGGCAAGCCCGTCGTGCTGGTCGACGACCAGGCGGTCGAAACCATCCTGCTCGATCCCGTCACCAACCTCGCGATCGGCGCACGGACCGACCGCGACGAGGGCGTGATCCTGTTCGATCCCAAACTGCAGGCCCGCTTCAACGCACTGCGCAAGGCGTTCCCCGGCCTGCGCGTCAAGCCCGTGTCGTTCACGCCGGGGTTCGACAAGGTGATCGCCTTTACCGACGGCGGCGACGACGCCGGTACCTATTGGCTGGTCGATCTGACAACCGGCCAGGCCGGCGAATTGACTGAGGCCTATCCCGCGATTCGCCCCAACCAGGTCGGGCCGACCCGGATGGTCTCCTATAAGGCCGCCGACGGCCAGCCGCTGGAGGGCGTGCTGACGCTGCCGCCCGGCGCGCCGAAGGGCAGGCTGCCGCTGGTGGTCATGCCGCATGGCGGCCCTCTGGGGCTGCGCGACAGGGTCCGCTTCGACTGGTGGGCCCAGGCCTTCGCATCGCGCGGCTATGCGGTGTTCCAGCCGAACTACCGCGGCTCGGACGGCTATGGCGCCGCCTTCCGCAACGCCGCGGTCGGCGAATACGGC
Source organism: Pseudomonadota bacterium (assembly GCA_018241995.1). GTDB lineage: Bacteria > Pseudomonadota > Alphaproteobacteria > Caulobacterales > Caulobacteraceae > JAFECT01. The sequence goes on along the minus strand of JAFECT010000002.1, from coordinate 209,504 downwards.
CGCAAGATGCTGACCGACATGTCCGACGGCGTCGCCGCCCTGGCGGACCAGGGCGTCATCGACCGCAATCGGGTCTGCATCGTCGGCGCCAGCTACGGCGGCTATGCAGCCCTGGCAGGGGTGACGATACAGCACGATATCTATCGCTGCGCGGTGGCGGTGGGCGCGGTGTCCAATCCTGGCGGCGCCCTGGCGCGCGTGGGCGACAAGGGCGGGGCGAGCGCCTGGAACGTCGAGATCCGCTACCTGCGCCGACTGATGGGCGCCGCCTTCGCGGGCGATCCGGAACTGCGCTCGATCTCTCCGATCTTCCATGCGGCGGACGCCGATCAGCGGGCGCCCGTCCTGCTGATCCACGGCGAGGACGACACGGTCGTGCAGATCCGCCAGAGCGTGGAGATGCACGCGCGCCTGACCGCCGCCGGCAAGGACGCGGAGCTGATCAAGCTGAAAGGTGAGGATCACTGGCTGTCGTCGAGCGCCACCCGCACCGCCATGCTGAAGGCCGCCGTCGAGTTCGTGCAGAAGCACAACCCGGCGAACTGAGGACCTAAAATCCCTTCGAGGCGTCCAGGCCCCTGGGCGACCAGGCCTGGACGACGCAGCGGGCCAGGCGCGCGATGGTCAGGTCGCCTTCATCGTCGACCGACCAGCCATGGTCGGCGTTGTCGTGGGTGAAGATCGACAGCACGATGGTCCCGTTGGGCGTGGCCAGGGCGGCGACGTCGTTGCGCGCGGCGTCGACTGCGCCGGTCTTGTGGGCGATGGCCGAACCGGCCTCGCTGGAATCGACGGTCTCCAGGTAGCGCGGGATCGCCAAGCGGTCGGACTGGTTGCGCAGCATCTCCAGGGCGACGGAACAGACCGCGCGATCCGCCTCCGTCGGCGCCGTGTCGCCGGGGCCGAAGCGGCAACGCACGATGCGCGTCATCAGCTCCGCCATCTCGCGCGCGGTGGTGCGGCCCAGGCCGAACTGCGGCTGCTCGGGCGGAATCGGACCTTCGATGGGCTTGAACACCTTCTTGTAGAAGGTGGTCTGGGTCAGGCCGATGGAGCGCATCCGCGCGTTCACCCGGGCCAGGCCCAGGCGGCCCAGCACCAGGTTGGTGGCGGTGTTGTCGCTGACCGTGACCATCAGGGTCAGGGCGTCCTTGACGGTCAGGGTCGCGGGCGTGTCGAGGAACACCAGCACCCCGGACCCCTGGACCTGGTCGGCCTTGGTCAGGGTCAGCTTCTCGTCCCAGCGCAGTTCGCCGGCGCGCAGCTGCTCCATGGCCTCGTAGAGCGCAGCCAGCTTGATCACCGAGGCCGTCGGGACCGGCTCGTCCGGATCGAGCGCGGCGGTCTGGCCGGTGCTCAGATTGCGGGCGAAGAGGGCGACCTTGCCGTGATGGGCCGCGGCGATCGTCGCAAGCTGCGCCTGCAGGGCGGCGTCGGGCGGTGGGGCCGGAGCCTGGGCGGCGACCGCGGCGGCGAGGGCGAGGGCGGGCAGAACAGTCATGGACGCCGATGTTAGGCGGATTTACAGCGAAGGTAACGGCGCCCCCTTCACTGCGCCTCACCGACGAGGCCTCGCCCCATGGGCAAGATCCACAAATTCTCGCAGCTCTACGACGGCGCCGAGGACCGGATCGCCTGGCTGACCGAGGACGTGGACGGCGCGACCACCAAGCTCTGGTTCACCCAACGTCTGTGCAGGAACTTTGTGAAGGCGCTGGTGCCCATCCTGGAGAAGAGCCAGGGCGAAGAGGCGCCGCAGGAGCACAAGGCGGTGGTGCAGTCCTGGGAGCAGGCCGCCGCCATGGCCGAGTTCGGCAAGACGCCGCCGGTGACGCCGCGGGCCGAGACGGTCGCGGGCGTGGTGCGCAACATCAACATCCAGCCCTCGGGCGACGGGCTGGTGTTCGCCTTCGACTACGGCGCCGAAGCGCCCCTGGTCCTGGCCCTGCGCCTGACCGAGACGCGCCAGATGCTGACGGTGCTGAGCCGCATGCACGCCGCCGCCGGATGGCCCGGCGGCGCCTTCCCCGCCTGGATCGACGGCCCTGTCGCCGAACCTGAGGAGCCCGGCGCAAAGCCTACAGGCAAGAGAGCCCTGAATTGACTGCGAAAGCTCGCATCACCGTGGCGGCTGCCTTGGCCGCGCCACTTATCGTAGCCGCCTGGACCTCCCCGGCCTCAGCGTTGTGCATGTATGACAACGTCCTCTACGCCAAGACGACGGTGCGCCAGGAGTTCCGTGACTCGCGGCTGGTCGTGCGAGGTCGCGTCCTGTCCAATCGATATCGAGACGACGACGCCAAGGACATCGCCGGCATTGTCAGCCGGTTCCGGGTGGATGAGGTGTTCAAGGGCCGCGCCCACGGCGTGATCACGATCTACACCGAACGCAGCAGCGGCGCGTACTATCTCGACGACGCCAAGGAATATTTGCTCTTCCTGCAACCACTGCAGAGTAGCAGCTGGGCGAAAAACTATCCCAACCCTGACGCCAAGGTCGTCAACTACAGCTGCGGCCAGTCCCGGCCATGGGGCCAAGTGGGATGGCGCAGCCGCGTTCTGCTGACGAAGCTATCCGGACGCTAGCGGCGCGGCGACGTCAGATCGACAGCTCCGGATCGCCCTCGATCATCCGTTGCTCCAGCTTGGGCCGGCCGCCCTTGGGCCACAGGGCGACTCTGTGTGAGACGCGGTAGCGCAGCGGACCGCCGTCCTCGTGCTCGCTGTGTTCCAGCGGGCGGGGGATGCAAACGAATTGCGTCTCCAGAGCGTCGCGTGAGGCCTTCACCACGGCGTAGCCGTGCCCGCCCATGTCGGCGAAGCTGAGGTGCGGCGCGACCTCCGGGTTGGACAGCTTGCGCGCGGCGTCCGCGTCGCCGGTGCGCTCGAGCTCAAGGCAGGACTTCACCCCGTGCAGGGCCAGCATGTTGATCGCCGACTGGAACGGCCGGTCGGGCGAGGGCCGGTGCAGGTAGAGCGGATAGAGCGGGTGGGTCGGCTTGATCTTGTGCTCGCTGGCCTCCGCCACCCCGGGCGCGGAGATCGAGCCCACCACGAATTCCACGCCGACCGGCCGGAATTCCTTGGGCGGCAGGGCCTTGGACACCGCGCCGGCCCAGAAGGCGTGCCGGTCCCCCGAAACCACCGCCAGGCCGGTGATCCCCGCCTTTTCCACCGCGTCGAAGATCTCGCCGCGCTCGGTGACGTAGCTGCTCCAGTCGCCGACGCCGAGCGCCGCGAAACCGGCCCCCGGCCAGGGCTGTTTGACGCGGCCAGCCGGAAGATTGGCCATGTCGGTGCGTGCGTCGAGCGTCGCCAGGGTCGAACCCCAGACCTTCCATGTCGCCTTGGAGCGCTTCAGCCGGTCGAGGAACCAGGCCTTCTGCTCTACCCCCAGCATGGTCTGGGGCGCGCCGTCCTTGCGCGGATTGGGAATTTCCTTGCCGCCGAAACGAATGGTCGCGGGCGGACGGCCCCCGTTCGCCTCACGGCCGGCGTCGAAGATCTCCACCACCTCCTGCGGCGTCACATAGGGGAAGTCCGGCGTGGCGAACGGCTCGGACGCCGGGCCATCCATCACGTCGTCGGAGCGGTAGGAGCGCTGGTCGGTGATGATCAGCTCGATGTTCTTGCCCCAGCGCAGCGCTCGATAGCCTTTGAGGCTCGCGATGGCGGCCAGGTTGTTCGGGTCCTGACCCAGCCCGTGCGCGTCGAGCGGCCCGATCGGGGCATCCGCCACCTTGGGCGGATCGAACTTGTCCAGCGACGGGCCGCTGGATTTCACCACCCGGCCGGGATGGTATTCGAACCAGGCCTGCATGGCCGCGACCTTGCGCGTCTGGGCCGGGCGCACCTGGTCGAAGAACTTCTGCACGCCCTGGTAGCCTCGCCAGGAGAATTCGTGATTGTCCCACATGCTGACGAAGGGCAGCCAGGCGCGGGCGTCCTGCAGGTCGGGGTCGCCGAGGTAGGCGGCGTAGATGGCGCGGTAGTCGCCGACGTCGGCGGGCACATGGAAATCGGTGATCTTCTCGCCCTTGGGATAGCGCACGATCTCGCGCACCCGCCGGTCGTAGTAGCCGCCCCTCCGGTCCTCGGGATACCAGACCAGCTCGTAGATGAAGTCGCCCAGGTGCAGCAGGAAGCCCAGCCGCTCGGCCTCAGGCGCGCGGCGGTCCTCGTAGAGCATCCGGCGATAGGCGGTCTGGGCGCCCAGGTTGGCGTTCTGGCAACTGACGAAGGCGAAGCTGGCCGGCCGCGCATCGTTCTCCGCCGGCGCGGTGATCGTGCGTCCGACCCGACTGCCCAGGCCCTGGTCGTCGGTGAAGCGGTACCAGTAGACATGACGCGGCTTCAGCCCGCCGGCCAGGATGCGGCAGGACCAGTCTGCGTCCGGGGACAGGGCCTGCGAACCCTTGGCCACCACGCGCCTGAAGCCTTCGTCCTCCGCGACTTCGACCGAGACCCGCGACGCGGCCTTGCCCTCGAGCGGCGGACGGCGGGTCCAGAGCAGCACGCTGGTGGAATCGGGGTCGCCGGAGGCCACGCCTTGCGGATAGGCGTCGCGCCGCTCCTGCCAGCCGCTGGTCGAAGCGGACGCTATCCCTGCGAAGGCGGGGGCCGCCGCGAACCCCGCGGCCAGAGACAGGAAACGGCGGCGGGAGGTCGAGGCGGAAAGCCTGGTCACTGTATGCGGGTCCACTTCAGGTCGTCGCCTTCGCGGCGGTCATAGAAGCCGGTGATACGCCCTTCATGGTCACGCTGGAACAGCTTGCGGGTGCGTGGCTGGCCGGGGGCGAACAGGGCATCGACCATCTCGGCCTTGAGCGGCTTCAGGTCGCGGCCTTCACGCCCGCCGACCAGACCGTCGCCTTGGCGCGCGACAACATAGATGAGGTCGCCGGCGCGATAGCGGCCCACGTACTGGTCGGCCTGGACGGCGGTCAGGGCGATGGCCGGCGGGTCCTTCATCACCGCCCAGGCATGGACCATCAGCAGCTTCCATTCGCCGTTCGCAGAGCGACGCCAGGTTTCGCTCATCATGTAGTCGGTGCGCAGGTCCTGGCCGTGGAAGGCCTCGTATTCGGCCGCGGTCTGTATGACCAGCGCCGTGTCGCCGACGATCTTCAGGCGATAGTCGACGATATCGAGGTGGCCGGAGGCGCCGGGCCCTAGCGGCTTGAGCTCCCCCATGAATTGGGGCCGTTCGATGATCCGACCGTTTTCGTCGAGATAGACCGCTTCGGGCGCCAGCACGGCGTGCCAGACCTTCTTGTCGCCCGGCGCGATGGCGTTGAGCATGGCCTGGTCGCGCGCGCGGAACGAAGCCACGAGGTCCGGAGGCGCGATCGGGGCGGGCGGACCGGCCTCGGCAGCGGTGGTGAAAAGCAGGAGCGGGGCGAGGAGCGGGGCAAGGGTCATTCGCCGATCCTGGCTCAGGCCGCCGCCAAGGTCTTGAACCGATGTGACCGCCAGGCCGAAGGCGCGGCGCCCGTCAGCCAGCCGACCGCGCGGGTCATATGCGGCTGGTCCGCGAAGCCGAGGTCGGAGGCTATGGCGGCCAGCGGATCCGTCCCCTCGACGATGCGCAGAAACGCCCGGCGCGCCTTCAGCTCGGTCCGGAACCGCGCCGGCCCCACGCCATAGATGCGCGCGAAGCCGCGAGAGACCGTCTCTCGCGCCACCCCCATACGCTCGGCCCAGGCGCCGAGCCTGAGGTCCGGGTCGGCATTGAGGTCACCAGCCAAGAGGTCGGGCCAGTCGCCGAGCGCGCCGCCGGGCGGGCCGAGTTCGCCCAGGGCCTCGGCCAGGGCTTCCCCGGCCCCGGTCGGATCGTGCTCGGCCACGCGGCGCACCTCGTCGAAGGCGGCGGTGCGGAACGCCCCGCCGACGCTCGCCTCTCGCCGCCAGGGCAGGCGCACAACTTCGCGCCGCGGCTCAGCATGCGGTCGGCGTGGCGGTCGAGGGTCGGCTGGACCAGCACCACCCCCGGCTCGGCGATCAGGCGGCCGGCATAGGCGGTCTGCTCGTAGCGCCCCTCCAGGATCAGGGTGGCGTAGGCCTGCAAATGCTGGTGGCGCGGCAGGCCGGGCCCCGGGTCGATCGTCTCGACGCCGTGACGGATGCTGCGCGCCGGCGGTCGTTCGCTATGGGCCATGAGGCGACCCTTTCAGAGCCGGGCGACCGCGCCAAGCCCGCTCACGCGAAGACCGGCCAGGATGTCGCCAGTGACATTTTTCGGCATGCGCCTGTCGTATCCGGGCGACCTCGAACGTCCTTCCGGATGAAACCCCTGGAGGCTGGCCATGAGCACCCCCGCCCTCGTCCACACACCCCTGCCGCGCTTCGGCCTGTGGGCCGGCCGCCTGATGAGCGGGGCGGTCGCCCTGGTCGTGCTGATCGACGGCGCCGGCAAGCTGACCGGGCTGGAGCTGGTGCGCTCGGCCATGGCGCGGCTCGGCTATCCGCCGGCGCTGGACCAGCCGCTGGGCCTGCTGGAGCTATTCGTTCTGGCGCTCTACCTGTTTCCGCGCACGGCGGTGCTGGGCGTGGTGCTGATGACCGGCCTGCTCGGCGGCGCCATCGCCACGCACCTGAGGGTCGGGGACCCGATGCTGGGGCACGCGGCGCTGGGCGTCTATCTGGGGGTGCTGGCCTGGGCCGGGCTCTATCTGCGCGACCCGCGGCTGCAGACCGCCTTCACCTGGCGCCGCTCGTCGTCGCAGCCTTGCTAAGCCTTACGCTTGTCGTACACCTGCGGCGAGGCGGGTGCTGGGGGCGTGCATCGTGAGCGGCGAGCTGGAACTGGCGGCGGCGGACTGGTTCCGCGGCCTGATCAAGCGCAAGCAGCAGCACGCAGCCCCGATCGGCACGCCCTGCCGCAACTGCGACGCCATCCTGCAGGGCCTGTTCTGCCACGACTGCGGCCAGAGCAGCGACAACCACAAGCGTTCGATCTGGCATCTGGTGTGGGAGGCGTTCGAGGGCCTGTTCCACCTGGACGGCCGGCTGCTGCACACCCTGCCCCAGCTGTTCTTCCGCCCCGGTAAGCTGGCGCGCGACTATCTGGACGGCCGCCTGGCGCGGCACGTCCCGCCGTTCCGCACCTTCCTGGTCGCCCTGCTGCTGCTGATCTTCGCCGCCGAGCATGCCGTGCATGAGCTGCGCCAGGACGACGAGCGCCGCAAACAGGCGCACCTCGCCGCCCTGGCCACGCCCCAGGGCCGGGCGCAGGAGTCCGCCCGCATGCGCGCCCAGGCCGACAAGGATCGCGCCGAAGCGCTGGCCGAGGCGCAGCGCGACAGGGCCAACGACCTCAAGACCGCCGAGAACGACCATGAGCGGGCCGGGGTCGAGCGCGCCTATCAGCGTGAGGTCGCCGTCGCCGAGAGCATCCACACCCACTCGATGATCAGGGCCGACGCCGCGGCGCGGGGCCAGGTGCTGAGCGCCGAGGCGGTGCGCCAACTGGCCGCCAAGGCCGGGGAGAAGTCCGCGCCTCGCCGGCACAAAGACAGCTGGTACGGGGAGGGCAAGCGCAAGGCGGCCGCCAATCCCGAGTACTACATGGCAGTGGTGTTCGGCTGGGCCCACCGGCTGGCTGTGCTGCTCTTGCCCATCGTGGGCCTGAGCCTGGCGGCGGTTTACGCCAACCGGAAAGACCTCTTCCTCTACGATCACCTGCTGGTGGCGATGGACCTGCTGTCGTTCGGCTTCCTGACCAATGCGCTGGGCCTGGTGCTGCCGCAGGTCCTCTGGCCCTGGTGGTTCGGGCTCCTGGCCTTGTGGACGCCGGTCAACCTGTTCCAGACCCTGCGCGGGGCCTATGGCTCCAGCGTCCTGGGCGCGGTGTCCAAGACCCTGGTGGTGTGGACGCTGTCGGGCCTGACCTTCGCCATCCTGGTCACCGCCCTGCTGGTGTTCAGCCTGACCCAGCTCTAGAAGCCGGACCATGAGCAACACCCGCCGGCTTTTCTGCATCGTCGCCGACGCGATCCCGAGCGGTCACCCGGACGCGCCCGACGGCGTGGCCTGCAAGCTGGTGCTGTTCCAGATGGCCCTGTCGGACGAGGACGCCCGGCGCAGCATCGCCGGCACGCTCTACAGCGGCGGCTGGGCCCGCTGGACGTTCGAAAGCGGCGGCGAGGTCGAGGGCGAAGCCTATGCCGACGCCGACCCGGCGATCGTCGAAGCGATGTCGCTGGCGCGGCGCGACGGCCAAGCGATGGTGATCTATCCGGCGACACGGAACTGAGCTGAAGGCATCAAACGTCGCCGCCCTACTTCGCCCTGACGGGCTTCGAGGGGCGCTCGGCTTCGAATTTGAGGACAGGGCTTGCTCTGCGAAGCTCCAGAGGAGCGAAGCAGAGTGGTGGACGCGGCTGGGATTGAACCAGCGACCCCTACGATGTCAACGTAGTGCTCTCCCGCTGAGCTACGCGTCCGCCTCGGGAAGGCGTGGGGTATAGCCGCACAGGCATTCGCGGCGCAATCCCCCGTTTTGCGATGCGGCGAAGAAGCTAGGCCGCGATCATCTTCTCCACCTCGGAGACGAGGTCGCGCAGGTGTACCGGCTTGGACAGCACCTTGGCCTGGGGCGCCGACTGTGCGGCCGAGAGCGCGACCGCGGCGAACCCGGTGATGAACATGATGCGCACGTCCGGCTGGCCGACAGCGGCCTGGCGGGCCACCTCGATGCCGTCGGCGCCGGGCATGACGATGTCGGTCAGGAGCAGGTCCCAGGGGCCGTCGCCGAGCGCGTCCAGCGCCTCGTCGCCGTTCTCACAGACCCGTACGTCGTGGCCGGCCCGCTCCAGGGCGCGCGCCAGGAACCCGCGCAGGGAATCGTCGTCTTCGGCAAGGAGGATGCGGGCCATGGGGGTCCGTGTCTTGGTTTACGAAAATCGAGCCTAGCAGGCCGGGCGTAAACCGGACGTGAAAACCGCCGGCCGGGACGATCGGTCGCCGTGCTTGCGGCTTTACCGCCACGCCGCGCGTCTCGGCCGATTTGACCTGAAAGGCCGCCCTGCGCATTGATCAATTGATGAACGCTCCGGCGACCCTGAGCATGGACACCGATTGGGACGGCCCGGCCTTCGAGGTCCGGCGGCCGCAAACCCTCTCCACGCCACTCATCTTCGCCTCGCCGCATTCGGGTCGGATCTATCCGGACAGCCTGACCCGCGCCTCGGCCCTGGACGCCCTGAGCATCCGCCGGTCCGAGGACGCCTTCGTCGATGAACTGATCTCGGGCGCGTTCGAGCGGGGTGTGGCGGGCGTGCTGTGCCGCACGGCGCGGGTGTTCGTGGACGTGAACCGCGACCCGTGGGAGCTGGATCCGGCTATGTTCCGCGATCCCCTGCCCGCCCACGCGCGCTCGCAAACGCCGCGCGTCGCGGCCGGCCTGGGCTCGATCGCCAAGGTCGTCGGCGAGGGGCGCGAGGTCTATATGCGCAAGCTCAGCCTCGCCGAGGGCGAAGCGCGTATCGAAGGCGTGCACCGGCCCTATCACGCCGCGCTGTCGGACCTGCTGGACGAGGCCAAGGCGCGGTTCGGCTTGGCGGTGCTGATCGATTGGCATTCCATGCCCTCGGCCGCCGGGCGATCCGAGGCGCGGCGCGGGCGGGCGCGGCCCGACATGGTGCTGGGCGACCGGCACGGGGCGGCCTGCGCGCGGCCTCTGACCCAGACGGCGCGTCGTGCGCTGGAAACCATGGGCTACGTCGTGGCGCAGAACACGCCCTATGCCGGGGGCTGGACCACCCAGACCTATGGCGCGCCGGCGAGCGGAATCCATGCCCTGCAGGTCGAGATGGACCGGTCGCTTTACCTGAACGAGACGACTCTGGAGCGGACCGAGGGGTTCAAGCGCCTGCGGCGCGACCTGGATCGCCTGTTCGACACCCTGACAGGCGTCGACTGGCCGCGCGCCTTGGCCTGACGTGCTTGGGCTTGAGCCGCGTTAGGCGCAAAAAAAAGCCGCGCCAATCCAGCGCGGCCTTGGGAAGTTTATAGGGAGGAAACGCCCAGGAAGGGCACGCCGACGCCCAGGAGCGCCGACGCCCCAATAGTTACGCTGCGACGCACAAAATTCAAGCATAAATGCTGCGCCGCAAGATCACGCTCGGTTACAGCCGCCTTGTGCGTCAAAGATTATCGATGGCGCCGATTTGCTGCAGACGCGAGCCGAGCGCAAAAAACTCTCGCGCGCGTGAATATCTTGAGGGCTAACGTTCCAGGATTGCACGGGCACGCCGAATGCCCCGTGCGGCCTTCGAGCTCGCTTGGCGCCAGATCAGCAGGGCGAAGGCGCCTATGCCCGCCACGGCCAGGCCCACCGGGCCGAACAGCCAGGCGCTCGCCGCCAGGGCGAAGTAGTAGCTGCGCACGCCATGACTGAAGGCCTGCAGCGCCGGGTTCAGCACCTCGGCCACGGCGTCGGCGTAATCGTTCTGCTTTTCCGGCGCCAGGCCGTCATAGGCGGCCCCGACCATGGCCAGGCAATAGTTGAGCTGGCGGATCGACCAGATGAAGTCGAGCAGGCCACGCACCAGGCAGACGGTGATCAGGGCCAGCTTCCATTCCAGCAGGCGCGAGGAAATGGCCACCCCGACCCCGTGCTGCAGCACGGTGTTGATCTTCATGCCGCCGCCGAAAAGCGCGCCGCCGACAGCGGCGATCAGGATCAGGTTGGCCGAGGCGAAGAAGGAGGCGGAGTTCAGGGTATGGCCGACCAGGTTGGCGTCGGTCAGACCGTTGTCGCGCCGGGTCATGGCGCGCATCCAGAAGCCGCGCACCACCAGCATGTCGTGGGTGAGGGCGCCGGTGCGCCGCGCGATGCGGGCCAGGAGCGGCTCGTAGCCCAGCCAAAGGACGACGAACAGGCCGAGCGCGATCCAGTCGTAGGTGCTCATGGCCCCTGTCTAGCGCCGGGGCCGCGGCGGGCCAACCGGCCTAAGGCCAAGGTGGGAACACTCGGCCTCGCTCGCCGCTTTTCGACTCCGGCGCCTGAGTCCGGCGCATCCGGCGGAGGACGCGATGATCGAGGGCCTTATCAAGAGCTACTTCAAGGAGGGCTCGGCCCTGTTTCACCTGCCCGGCGGCAAGACCGTGCAGGTGGGCGATGCGGGTGAGGCGCCGATCGTGGTGCGCCTGGCGGACTGGCCGACGGCGATGCGGATCGCGCGGCGGCCGTCGCTCGCGCTGGGCGAAGCCTTCATGGATGGCGGCGTGGTCATCGAACGGGGCGACCTCTACGGGTTCCTGGACCTGGTCGGGCGGAACTTCCGGCATCGGCCGCCGCAGAAGCGCACGCTGTGGGAGCTACTGCGGCGGCGCATCGATCAGGCCAACGACCGGCGCGCTTCGCAAGCCAATGTGCATCACCACTACGACCTGTCACTGGACCTCTACCGCCGCTTCCTGGATCCGGACCTGCAGTATTCCTGCGCCTATTTCGAACATCCTGATCAGGGCCTGGATGAGGCCCAGGTCGCCAAGAAGCGGCACCTGCTGGCCAAGCTGCTGATCGAGCCGGACATGCGGGTGCTGGATATCGGCTGCGGCTGGGGCGGCCTGGGCCTGACCCTGGCGGAGGCCGGGGCGCAGGTCACCGGCGTGACCCTGTCGGAGGAGCAGCACGCCACTGCGCAGCAGCGGGCCAAGTCGAGAGGACTCGACAGCCGCGCCCGCTTCGAAATGCGCGACTACCGCGATGTCGAAGGGCCCTTCGACCGCATCGTGTCGGTGGGCATGTTCGAGCACGTGGGCCTGCCCAACTACCAGGCCTATTTCGATGCCATCGCGCGGCTGCTGACCGACGACGGCGTCGCCCTGGTGCACACCATCGCCCGAAAGGACGGGCCCAACACCACCCAGCCCTGGATCGCCAAGTACATCTTTCCCGGCGGCTATATCCCCGCCCTGTCGGAGATCCTGCCGGCCATCGAGAAGGCGGGGCTGTGGGTCACCGACGTGGAGGTGCTGCGCCTGCACTATGCGGAGACGCTGAAGGCCTGGCGCGAGCGGTTCCTGGCCCAGCGCGAGGCGATCGCGGCGCTCTATGACGAGCGGTTCTGCCGGATGTGGGAGTTCTATCTGGCCTCCAGCGAGATCGCTTTCCGCTGGGGCGGGCACATGGTTGCGCAGATCCAGTTGAGCAAACGCCCAGACGCCGTGCCCCTGACTCGCGACTACATCACAGACTTCGAGCGGCGGCGTCCAAGCCACATCCGAGCGGCCTGAGGGTCTGAACTGACACCTCTAGGTCAAGCAGCCGCTTGTATAGACAGGAATACTGAGCGCACGGGCCGCGAATTGCGTCTCGCGCCCTATTCTGGCCTCAATTTGCGCTAGAAAGCCCCCCTTCCGCGAGCGCCACCGGACGCACTCGCCCGCGGAGGCCTCCTCCCCCCTTCGGGGCGTCCACCTCCCTGACGAAGCACATCGCCATGCATGACTCCTCGGGCGGCGCCCCTCGGCCGCACGATCCCCCGTCTGCGCAATGGGCGGCGGTCATGGCCGAGCTGGAGGCGGCCTTCGCCCTCGCTCGCGCCTCGGCGCGCACCCTGGCGGCCCAGTCGCCGGAGACTCGCGACCAGTTCCGCGGGCACCTGCGCCGGGAGATCGACCGGCTCAAGCTCGCCGGCCCCGGCGCGCCGGAGCTGGCCCTGATGAAGTTGCGGGAATTCACCCGCGACTGACCCGTTAGTAGCCCGCGTTCGTCTCCCCCCCTCTGAAGGACGCGGATGAGTAAGCGTAGAGTACCGGCGCCGGGGAGAGATCCCCGGCGTTTCGGCTTTTCGGACCGCGCTTTGCGGCGTTCGTCGCAAATTCCCGCCAAGCCGCTTAGCAGTCTCGCCAATCCCTGGTCTCATCGGCTAGGCTTGCGCGATGACCTCCCAGCCGGACCCGACCCCGCCCGCTCCCGCAGCCGCCCCCGGCGAGCCGCGCCACGTCCGCCTGGCGCTGGCGGTGCTGTTCTTCGTGGTGTTCCTGAACCTGGTGGGCTTCGGGATTATGGTCCCGCTGCTGCCCTTCTTCGCCAAGAGCCTGAACGCGGAGGCGTGGCAGGTCACCCTGATGTTCTCGGCCTATTCCCTGGGCCAGTTCTTCGCTGAGCCGTTCTGGGGCCGCCTGTCGGACCGGATCGGGCGCAAGCCCGTGCTGATCGCCACCACCTTCTGCAACTGCCTCGGCTATGCCGCCCTGGCCTTCGCGCCGGATATCTGGTGGGCGATCGGCATCCGGCTGTTCACGGGCCTGGGCGCCGGCAATATCTCGACCATCCAGGGCTATGTCGCCGACGTCTCGGCGCCGGAGAAGCGCGCGGGCCGCATGGGCCTGATCGGCGCGGCCTTCGGCCTGGGCTTCGTGGCGGGGCCGGGCCTGGCCGCCCTGACCACCAAGCCGGAGATGGGGCACTTCGGCTATCAGATCCCACTGTACGTCGCCTCGGGCCTGACGCTGGCGGCCTCGCTCGGGGTTGCGGCCTTCCTGCGCGAAAGCCGTCGGCGCGCCGATCCGGCCGCCAAGCGGCCCGCATTCCTGGCCGGTTTCGCCGAAGCCACCTCCAACCCCGTGATCTCGCGCGTGCTCTTGGTCACCATGACCTACATGGGCGGGTTTTCAGGCATGGAGGCGACCTTCGGCCTGTGGGCCAAGGAGCGCTATCACTGGACCGCGGTCGAGCTCGGCTGGTGCTTCATGGCGGTCGGCGGGGTCTCGGCCATCAGCCAGGGCCTGATCACCGGGCGTCTGGCCAAACGCTTCGGCGAGGCCAAGGTGCTGACCTTCGGCATGCTGCTGTTCGGGGTGTCTCTGGCCAGCCAGGTGGTCAATCCGGCGCCGCTGGGCGTGCCGATCATCATGGCCATCGGCACTTTCGGCATGGCGCTGGCGATGCCCAATATCTCGGCCCTGATCTCGCGTTCGGCCCCGCCCGATCGGCAAGGCGCCATGCTGGGGCTGAACATGGCCTCGGGCTCGGCCGCGCGGATCATCGCGCCTGCGGTTGCGGGGGCGCTGTTCTCGGGCGTCGGGCCGGATGCGCCGCTGCTGGTGGGCGCTTCGCTGACCGTGCCCGCCGCGATCATGGCGGTGAACGCCGGACGCGCGTTCAGGAAGGCGCAGGCCGCGCATACGGCGGCCTAAGGGTCGCGCGACTCCAGCCCCTTGCCTCCCAAGGCCTCTTCCTGTAGGAACGCGCGCTTCGAGCCGCCGGGCTTTGCCATGCCTGGGCGGCTCTTAATGCTTTCCAAGAAGGACGGGGTCCGCCCCGCAGCGAAATGGCGAAGTTCAAGCTCAAGACCAAGTCGGGCGCCAAAAAGCGCTTCAAATTCACCGCGACGGGTAAACTCAAGCGCGGCGTGGCGGGCAAGCGGCACCGCCTGATCAGCCACAACGCCAAGTACATCCGGCAGAACCGTGGGACCACCGTGCTCGGCGCCGCCGACGCCCGGATCGTCAAGTCCTACATGCCCTACGGCGACTGAGCCGTCCGTCAGCACGATAAGATCGAGGTGAATTAGAATGGCTCGCGTCAAACGGGGCGTTACGTCCCACGCCAAGCACAAGAAGGTTCTGGAGCAGGCCAAGGGCTTCTACGGCCGCCGCAAGAACACCATCCGCACCGCCAAGGCCGCCGTCGACAAGGCCGGGCAGTACGCCTACCGCGACCGTCGCGTCCGCAAGCGCCAGTTCCGCTCGCTGTGGATCCAGCGCATCAACGCCGCGGCCCGCACCGAAGGCTTCACCTATTCGCAGTTCATCCACGGCCTGGCCAAGGCCGGCATCGAGATGGACCGCAAGGTGCTGGCCGACGTGGCCGGCAACGACCCGGCGGCGTTTACCGCCATCGCCGAAAAGGTCCGCGCGGCGCTCGCGGCCTGATCCTTCGGCTCATCTGAAATAGCGAAGCGCCCTTCCCGGCCTCCGGGGAGGGCGTTTTCGTTTCCGCGCCATCCCAACACCCGCTAGACGACCCGCCATGACCGATCTGAACGCTCTCGAAGCCGAACTGACCCAGGCCATCGCCGCCGCGAACGACGTGGCGGCGCTCGAAGCCGTGCGCGTGGCGGCGCTGGGCAAGCAGGGGTCGATCTCGGGCCTGCTGAAGTCCATGGGCGCCATGAGCCCGGATGAGCGGCGCGAGAAGGGCCCCCTGATCAACGGGCTGCGCGACCGCATCTCGGCCGCGCTCAACGCCAAGAAGGCCGGGCTGGAGGCCGTGGAGCTGGAGGCCAGGCTGCTGGCCGGGCGCGTGGACCTCAGCCTGCCCGCGCCACCCCGGCGCAAGGGTGCGGTGCACCCGACCATGCAGGTGATGGACGAGCTGATCGCCGTCTTCGCCGAGATGGGCTTCGCGGTGGCCGAGGGTCCGGACATCGAGGACGACTGGCACAATTTCACCGCCCTGAACTTCCCGCCCAAGCACCCGGCGCGGGAGATGCACGACACCTTCTTCTTCAAGCCCGGCGCCGACGGGGAGCGTCGCTTGCTCCGCACCCACACCAGCCCCGTGCAGGTGCGCACCATGCAGTCGCAGGAGCCGCCTATCCGCATCGTCGCGCCCGGGCGCGTGTTCCGCTGTGACTCGGATCAGACCCACACGCCGATGTTCCACCAGATTGAGGGCCTGGTGATCGACAAGGGCATCCACATGGGCCACCTGAAATGGACCCTGGAAACCTTCGTCGCTCGCTTCTTCGAGACCGACGCGGTAACCACGCGCTTCCGCCCGCACCACTTCCCCTTCACCGAACCCTCGGCGGAGATGGACGTACGCTGCGACCGCTCCGGCGGCGAGGTGAAGATCGGCCAGGGCGACGACTGGTTGGAAATCCTCGGCTGCGGGATGGTGCACCCGAACGTGCTGCGCCAATGCGGCATCGATCCGGACGTCTGGCAGGGCTTCGCCTTCGGCCTCGGCGTCGACCGCATGGGGATGCTGAAGTACGGCATGCCGGACCTCAGAGACATGTTCGCCAGCGACGTCCGCTGGCTGGAGCACTACGGCTTCAGCGCCACCCAGGCGCCCAATCCCGCTTCCGGGCTGAGCTGACGCGGCCGCCTCGCGCCGCCGCTCGCCCCTCTAAGATTTCTGGAACGAACCGATGAAATTCACCCTCTCCTGGCTCAAGGATCACCTGGACACTGACGCCGGCATCGACGCGGTGGCCGAGGCCATGACCATGGCCGGCCTCGAGGTCGAGGAGGTCATCGACACGGGCGCCAAGCTGAAAGCCTTCACCGTCGCCAAGATCGTCGAGGCCGTGCAGCACCCGAACGCCGACCGGCTGCGGGTCTGCCAGGTCGATACCGTGGACGGCCGCAAGGAGATCGTCTGCGGCGCGCCGAACGCGCGCGCGGGCCTGACCACGATCTATGCGCCGCTGGGGGCCTATATCCCCGGCTCCGGCATCACCCTGGAGGCGCGGCCGGTGCGCGGCGTGGTGTCGAACGGCATGCTGTGCTCCGGCGCCGAGCTTGAACTCAGCGTCGAGGCCGACGGCATCCTGGAGCTGGACGACAGCTGGGCCGTCGGCGTGCCCGCCGCCCAGGTGTTCGCGTCCGAGCCCGCCATCGACTTCGAGGTGACGCCCAACCGCCCCGACTGGCTGGGCGTGGCCGGGATCGCTCGCGACCTGGGCGCCACGGGCCTGGGCAAACTGAAGGACCTGTCGATCGCGCCCATCGGCGGCAAGTTCGCCAATCCGGTGGAAATCCGCCTGCCCGCGTCCGAGGCCTGCCCGGTGTTCGCCGGACGGGTGATCCGCGGCGTTAAGAACGGTCCCTCGCCCAAGTGGGTGCAGGACCGGCTGAAGGCCATCGGCCTTCGGCCCATCTCCGCCCTCGTCGACGTCACCAACCTGGTCGCCTATGACCGCGCCCGGCCGCTGCACGTCTATGACCTGAAGAAGCTGCAGGGCGGCTTCATCGAGGCGCGCCTGGGCCGCGAGGGCGAGAAGTTCCTGGCGCTGGACGGGCGCGAATACGAGCTGACCCCTGAGATGTGCGTGATCGCCGACGGCTCCGGCGCCATCGGCCTCGGCGGCGTCATGGGCGGCGAGACCACCGGCTGTGACGAGACCACCACCGACGTCTTCATCGAGAGCGCCTGGTTCGACCCGATCCGCACCGCCCAGACGGTGCGCGCGACCGGCATCAACTCCGACGCCGGCTATCGCTTCGCCCGCACGGTCGATCCGCAATCCCTGGTCCCGGGCATCGAGCTGGCCACGCGCCTGATCCTCGATTTCTGCGGCGGCGAGCCGTCCGAGGTGACCTTGGCCGGCAAGGCGCCGGAGCCCCCGGCCGCCTTCGACTTCGATCCCCAGTACGTGCACCAGCTCTCGGGCCTGTCGATCGGGCGCGAGGGCGTGCTGGAGGTCCTGACGCGCCTCGGCTTCGAGATCAGAGGGTCGGGCGCGAAGGTGCGCGTGCAGCCGCCTTCGTGGCGCCGCGACGTGGAGGGCAAGGCCGACCTGGTCGAGGAGGTGGCGCGCATCGTCGGCTTCGACGCCCTGCCATCGACGCCGCTGCCTGGCACGACGGCGCGCGCCTCGGGCGTGCTGAACCCGCTGCAGGTGCGCGTGCGCGCCGCACGCCGGGCCCTGGCGGCAGCAGGCTTCAAGGAGGCCGTGACCTGGTCGTTCATCCCGCGCGAGCATGCGGAGCGCTTCGGCGGCGGGGCCGAGGCCCTGGTGCTGGAGAACCCCATCGCGGCGGAGCTGAACTGCATGCGGCCCTCGGCCCTGCCGGGCCTGATCGAGGCGGCGGGCCGCAACGGCAAGGGCGGCTTCCCCGACGTGGCCCTCTATGAGATCGGCCCGATCTATCTCGGCGACGGGCCGACCGATCAGCGCACCGTGGTGACCGCCATCGTCGCGCCGCACCCGCCGCGGCGCTGGGACGCCCAGTCCAAGACGCCCGACCGGGACGCCCTGTTCGAACTGAAGGGCGAGCTGATGGCCCTGCTCGACGAGCTGGGGGGGCCGACCGCTTCGCTGCAGCTCGTGCAGACCGGAACCTCGCCCTGGTGGCGGCCGGGCCGATCCGCGCGGCTGCAGCTGGGGCCCAAGCAGGTGATGGCAGAGTTCGGCGAAATCCACCCCTCGGTGCTCAAGGACCTGGACGTGGATGGCCCGGTCGTGGCCTTCGAGCTGGTGCTGGACTATCTGCCCGAGCCCAAGAAGAAGACGACCAAGACCAAGCCGGCGATCCAGCTTTCGCCGCTGATGCCGCTGAGCCGCGACTTCGCCTTCCTGGTCGAAGCCGACAAGCCGGCCGGCGACCTGGTCCGTGCGGTGGCGGGCGCCGACAAGGCCCTGATCGACAGCGTGCGCGTGTTCGACCTCTATGTCGGCCCGGGCGTCCCTGAGGGGATGAAGTCCCTGGCCCTGGAGGTCACCATCCAGCCGCGGGAGAAGACGCTCACCGACGCGGAGATCGAGGCGCTCTCGGCCAAGGTCGTGGCGGCGGCGGAGAAGCTGGGAGCGAAGCTCAGGAGCTGATCGATCCTTCCCCCCTTTGTGGGGGGGGGAGGCAAGACTTAGAGTGGGATGATGTGCCGCTTCTTCGAGTAGGACAGGTAGCCCACGTTCGCGCCCAGCCTCAGCCCCACGCCCGCGCGGATCGGGGCCAGGGTGATGTCGTCGGCGCGCTGGTAGTTCACGCCCAGGCCGCCCACCAGATAGGCCGAGCCCTCGACGCCGGGGAAGCGCTGGTAGATGCGCTCGATGTCGTCCAGGCCGTAGCACAGGGTGAACACGCGCGAGGCGTTGCCGCCGGTGTCGAAGCCGATGGACGGCCCCTGCCAATAGACCTGGCGCGGCTTCTCCTCGCCCTTGGTGTAGAGCAGGCCCTTGCCGTAGCGCGCGCCCACGCCGATGGCGCCGGAGCCCTCGGTCCCGGCGATATAGGCGGTCGGGCGACCGCTGTTGTCCTTGAACACATGCTCGATGGCGCCGCCGATGGCCTCTGCCGTCACGCCCAGGAAATCCGAGCCGGCGTGGACGATCTCCTCCTTGGTGTAGGGACGCGGGCGGTCGCTGGGCCGGGAATCGTCGGCGAGCGCGGGCCCGGCCGCGGCGGCGGCGAGCGAAGACAGGATCAGGGTGCGGCGACGGATCATGAGGCTCTGGCTCTCCCGAGAGGCGAATCGAACGCCAAGCTGCGACGCCAGTTTGGCTCATTTGCGGCGAGCGCGGGAGAGCGGGCGCGGCAAATCGGCTGACCGCACGCCGCGGCAGGCGAAGGTCTTTGAACCACGAACCTCACGAACCACACGAACAGGCTGGAAGATCGCTCTCGCGGCCGCCGACGCCGGGGGAGGTTTCGTCTTGAGGCCGAAGGCCTCGTTCGTGTGGTTCGTGAGGTTCGTGGTTTCCTCTCTCTATCAGGCCGCGACCCCGCCTCAGCTTGGCGCTAATGCCTTAGCGTGCTAGGCGCAGCGCCCTGATGACCACGCCTCTTTCCCAGATCCGCAATTTCTCCATCGTCGCCCACATCGACCATGGGAAATCGACGCTCTCCGACCGCCTGATCCAGTTCACGGGCGGCCTGACCGCGCGCGAGATGACCGAGCAGGTGCTCGACAACATGGAGATCGAGCGCGAGCGCGGGATCACCATCAAGGCCCAGACCGTGCGTCTGAACTACAAGGCCAAGGACGGGCAGACCTATGTCCTGAACCTGATGGACACGCCGGGCCACGTCGACTTCGCCTACGAGGTCTCGCGCAGCCTCGCCGCCTGTGAGGGCTCGATCCTGGTGGTGGACGCCTCGCAAGGGGTCGAGGCCCAGACCCTGGCCAACGTCTATCAGGCCATCGAGAACAACCACGAAATCGTGCCGGTCCTGAACAAGATCGACCTGCCGGCCGCCGAGCCCGCCCGCGTGCGCCAGCAGATCGAGGACGTGATCGGCATCGACGCGTCCGACGCCGTGGAATGCTCGGCCAAGTCGGGCCTGGGCATCGAGGATGTGCTGGAGGCCGTGGTCACCCGCCTGCCCGCGCCCAAGGGCGATCCCTCGGCCCCGCTGAAGGCACTGCTGGTCGACGCCTGGTACGACGTCTACCTCGGCGTGGTGGTCCTGATCCGGGTGATCGACGGCCAGCTGAAGCCCGGCCAGCAGATCAAGATGATGCAGACCGGCGCGACCTATAAGGTCGACACCGTGGGCGTGTTCCACCCCAAGGCCACCCCGGTCGACAGCCTGAACGCCGGGGAGGTCGGCTATTTCACCGGCCAGATCAAGCTGGTGGCCGACGCCGCGGTCGGCGACACCATCACCGACGAGAAGAAGCCCACCGCCCAGGCCCTGCCCGGGTTCAAGGAGGTGCAGTCCGTCGTGTTCTGCGGCCTGTTCCCGGTGGACGCGGCCGACTTCGAGGACCTGAGGAACGCCATCGGCCGGCTGAAGCTGAACGATGCCTCCTTCACCTATGAGATGGAGACCTCGGCGGCCCTGGGCTTCGGCTTCCGCTGCGGTTTCCTGGGACTACTGCACCTGGAGATCATCCAGGAGCGCCTGAGCCGCGAGTTCAACCTCGACCTGATCGCGACCGCGCCCTCGGTGGTCTATCGCATCGGCCTGACCAACAAGACCGAGATCGAGCTGCACAACCCGGCCGACATGCCCGACCCGGTCAAGGTCGACACCATCGCCGAGCCCTGGATCAAGGCCACCATCTTCACGCCGGACGAATACCTCGGCGCGGTGATCAAGCTGTGCCAGGACCGCCGCGGCGAGCAGCGCGAACTGTCCTACGTCGGCTCCCGCGCCATGGTGGTCTACGACCTGCCCCTGAACGAGGTGGTGTTCGACTTCTACGACCGGCTGAAGTCGATCTCGAAGGGCTACGCCTCCTTCGACTACGAGATGATCGGCTACCGCCAGGGCGACCTGGTGAAGATGCAGATCCTGGTCAACGCCGAGCCCGTCGACGCGCTGGGCATGCTGGTCCACCGCGGCCGCGCCGAGACCCGCGGCCGGGCCATGGTCGAGAAGATGAAGGAGCTGATCCCCCCGCACATGTTCCAGATCCCCATCCAGGCGGCGATCGGCGGCAAGATCATCGCCCGCGAAACCGTGCGCGCGCTGCGCAAGGACGTGACCGCCAAGTGCTACGGCGGCGACGCCACCCGCAAGAAGAAGCTCCTCGAGAAGCAGAAAGAGGGCAAGAAGCGGATGCGCCAGTTCGGGAAAGTGGAAATCCCGCAGGAAGCCTTCATCGCGGCGCTGAAGATGGACGAGGATTGAGGGTCGGGTGCAGACCGCGTCACAAATAATCTTCTAAGTCGTTAAATAGTGCATTGTAGCGGCGCCGCGAAAGCAGCAAACTCAGTAGTTCCGCCTGAGTGGTTCGTACATTTCTACGCTCCTCATAGAACGATATACCTCGCGCAAGCATTGGTCCAAATAGCGGGTGGGTGGAAACATAAGAGTTAGGGGCAGGGTCCCACCAGCCCTTCCTCTCAGCCTCATACGCGAGCAGCCACATTGGCCCTGCGAGTCCGTCGTTGTTTGCGCACGAAAGCCAATGCCTCTGCTCGACGCCGCCGTCTACCAAACCTATCCGATCCAGGTCCATCACAAGAAGGGCGCACGGACTGCTGTCCATCTTAAAGACCGGGTCAAGCTCGTCTCTGCGCAGAGTCAAACCTAGTCCGCGCGCCAAGAACAGCAGCCATACCACCTCAAACGCGCGTTGAAGCGGGGCCATTTCAGATATCAGCTCAACGATGAAAGACCGGAGATGTGAATAATCTATCGCCCGATTCCTGCTAGCGCGGTCCAGAATAGTTTGCACAGCTGCGGGCAAAGATGCAGGACAAATACGCGCCAAATGAGTCAGTCGATCTATGTAGTATGGGATGGCGGGCTCTGGGATCGCGAACAGTCTAGAACGTTTAACCCCATATTTGACGACGGCGTCCTGCCTGCCATCGCAATATAGCGAGACCACCTCATCAAAATAATCACGAAGAGACAACTCGGCGCGATAGTGCCTAAATTCAACGGTCTGAATGCGCCGTGCCCATGACGGTCGTTCGCCCTGGCCAGCGTCGTCGCTTGAGGTCTTTGCGGAATTTATGTCAAGTTCAAAATGACGGAGTGCAGTACCAAGCAAGGAAGCGACAGCATCGTCCGACTGCCCGGATTTAACACCGATGAAATAATCATCGACATAACGGACGCCATACGCACTCGGTAGGTCGGCGGCTAGTCGTACATCCACGGCGACGGCAATAAGCTCGGCGACAACTCTCGACGTGTCGGGACCAATGGGAATTCCTATGGTTTGATTGTCTTGCGCCTGCCTAATTGCGCGGTCAAGACGACCGCCGATACTATTTCGTAGGGCCGCACTGTTCAGATTCTGCTTTGCCCAGGCTTTGCCGTGCATGGCCCACGGGATCGAGTGTGTGTAGATAGAGGGGTAAAAACGCAAAATATCTGAATAGAGAGCCCGCGGATGAGCAGCGCGAATCCGCGCGCGCCTCTTATCGAGTTCCAGATGGTTTGGAGGAACAAGGGCCCTGTCACCTAAAAAATCTATTATCGGAGAAAATTCCGTGAATCGCGACGTGCGGATGTGTCGCTTTATTGACGTCCACTCCGCCGCGATAATTTCCGCAACTTTGTAGTGGCTTATCGGATTCAGGAGCGAAAGAGTCCGTCGAGAATGTCCTGCTTTTGGAATGGAGAATGGCTCCGGAACGCTTTTCCACTGGTCCAGGTGCGCGTTGGGCCACGCTGCGAGTAGAGATTTACGATTTCTGGCAAATGTCGAAGAGACGAATACCGGCGGAAGTTCTTTCGGTAAGTAGCCAGCCTCCAGAAAGCGCTTGAGCCGCCTTGATTTCGTCGCGAGCATGATTGACTGTTCTAAGACTGTTTTTGTTCAGATGCCGGAACGGGATGGCCTGTGCTAGATGCGACTTCGGCATACGACATCCAAAGAGTGCGTAGACGGTCACGTTTTGCACGATAGATTATATTTAACGGTACTGGGGCTCCCTCCATTGAAGCGTTATAGTCAGCCATAGCCAGCAACACGTCCGAGAGCGGGAACTCCTTGACTCGCGCTTCTGCGATACGGCGAACGATGTCGTTCGTAGTGGAAGAAGCCAGAAAATGTCTACAAGCTGCGCCCAACATGTCAGATGACAATAGAAAGACCAAAACGCCCAAAGCGACGCGAGTCATGAATATCGTTGGCAATTGGGAACCGTATGGCAACGCCACAATTATTGCAATCGCGAGAACTAATATGAACCCGCCAAAGCCGGTGGCTAGGATTATCCCCGCCGTCCGATGTATATTCGCGGACCAAAATGCACACTCCTCGATAATTTCTGCGAGGCGCATAGGTCCCGGATCGGCGCGGGACCTAAAGTAATCTGGATCCGCACGCACGCGCGCTTCATCTATGGTAAAGTGAAACTCGCTAATAATGTTAAGTGTATCTACGTCTGAGATAGATTGGCCTAAGCCACTGATAACGAAAGCCGCCCTTCTGGCCCTATCGCCGGCCATGCGATATGAGCGATATGGGAAACCTAACACTGCCCAAACGGCACATGCCACGAGACCACTTACCGCCAGCCAGTAAAGGCTTATGGGGTCTGTGATGAGAACGGAGCAAGCGGCGAGCGCTGCGGCGATGAGCTGAGCGAAAACCAACCACGATCGGAAGCTTGCGGCCCTGTCGAGTTCGAGACGCTTGAAAGCATTGAGCAAATCTGCGTCTAACATACCCATGGCAAGCGCGCGCCCCTCGTGCAACCCACAGGTTAGGACGAGCACCTTAGCGTGGCAATATCCGGTGGCGCGCGAACCCTTCCCGTGCACAGCAACGGTCTCCGCCGGTCGCGAAACTAAGCTCGAAGGTGTCGACGGGGGACTCAGTTCAACTAGCGAGCACGAAGCCCGAGTAGCGTCTCGATCCCGTCCCGGACCCGAGTTGTTAATCCTGACCGGTGATCCCACGATTTTCAAATTATTGGGCTCCCTGGGATCGGAAACGACTTATTTGTAGGCCTGCACACCCCGAACAAAATCCACAAACGCCCTGAGCGGTCCCGGCACCAGCCTGCGCCCCGGGTAGTACAGGAACGGTCCGGAGAAGCTCTGGGCCCAGTCTTCCAGCACCGGCTCCAGGGCGCCGCTGTCGAGGTGGGGCTGCAGCAGGTCTTCGAACAGGCGCACCACGCCCAGGCCCTGGACGGCCGCGTCGATCACCAGGTCGAACACGCCGGTGGAGGCGGTCAGGGGGCCTGAGGGGTCGATGCGGATCAGCTCGTCGCCGCGCTCGAACTCCCACACCGCCAGGGCGCCTGAGGCGAAGCGGCCGCGCAGGCAGGCATGGTTCAGCAGGTCGCGCGGGTGGGCGGGGCGGCCCCTGCGCTCCAGATACTCCGGCGCGGCGGCGCAGACGAAGCGCTGGACGCGCGGGCCGATGGGCACGGCGATCATGTCCTGCTCCAGCCGCTCGTCATAGCGGATGCCCGCGTCGCAGCCGGCGGCCAGCAGGTCGACGAAGCTGTCGTCGACCGTCACCTCCAGCCGGATCTCGGGATAGGCCTTCAGGAAGGCCGGGATCAGGCCCGGCAGCACGATGCGGGCGGCCGAGACCGGCACATTCAGGCGAAGGGTGCCGGCCGGGCGGTCGCGGAAGCCGTTGACCACGTCGAGCGCGGCCTCGACCTCGCCCAGCGCGGGGGCCAGGCGCTCCAGCAGCCTTTGGCCCGCCTCGGTCGGCGCCACGGAACGGGTCGTGCGGTTGAGCAGTCGTACGCCAAGGGACGCCTCCAGCCGGCGCACCGCCTCGCTGAGCGCCGAGGCGCTGGCGCCGGAGACGCGGGCGGCCTCGCGGAAGCCTCGGGCGCGGGCCACGGCCAGGAAGGCGTTCAGGTCGGCGAGGTCGGTCGGCATCGTTCGGTTTTCCGCACAGCCCGTGCGGATTATGCCGGGTTTTCGTTCAGCGCGACAGGGTGCACCTGTAGGGCCGAGCCAAGACGGAGATCACACCATGACCAGCGCACTCGATAGGGCCGGAACCTTCACCCTGGGCGACCGCAAGGTGCGGCGCATGGGCTATGGCGCCATGCAGCTGGCCGGGCCGGGCGTATTCGGCCCGCCAAAGGACCCGGACCAGGCGCGCCGGGTGCTGCGCGAGGCGGTGGCGGCCGGGGTGAACCACATCGACACCTGCGACTACTACGGCCCGCACGTGGTCAACCAGATCATCCGCGAGGCCCTGGCGCCCTATCCGGACGAGCTGGTGCTGGTGACCAAGATCGGCGCGCGCCGGGGCGCCGACGCCAGCTGGCTGCCGGCCTTCAGCCGCGAGGAGCTGATCTCGGCCGTGCACGACAACCTTAAGCACCTGGGGCTGGAGCGGCTGGAGGTCGTCAACTACCGCCGCATGGGCAAGGTGCATGCGCCGAGCGAAGGCCCCATCGAGGCCGAGGTCGAGGTGCTGGCCGAGTTGCGCGAACAGGGCCTGATCGGCCACATCGGCCTCAGCAACGTGACCGCGGCCCAGGTTCGGGCGGCGCGGAAGATCGCGCCCATCGCCTGCGTGCAGAACCAGTACAACCTGGCCCACCGCGAGGACGAGGCCCTGATCGACGAGCTGGCGGAGCAAGGCATCGCCTATGTGCCGTTCTTCCCGCTGGGCGGCTTCACGCCGCTTCAGTCAGAGACCTTGTCTCGCGTGGCTGCCAGCCTGAATGCCACCCCCATGCAGGTCGCCCTCGCCTGGCTGCTGCAACGCGCGCCTAACATCCTGCTGATCCCCGGCACCTCGTCGGTGGCGCACCTGAAGGAGAACCTGGCGGCGGCGGAGCTGGTGCTGCCGGCCGAGGCGCTGGAACGCCTGGCCCGGATTGGGACCGAGGCCGTCACGGCGGGCTAAGGCAGCGCCTCCGCTTGCAGCCGCGCCTGCCACAGGGCCGCGCGGCGGGCGAGCTCGTCCATGCGGCCGATCTCCGGGTAGTCGTCGCGCAGGCGGTCCAGCTCCTCGAAGCGGAACTGGTCCTGGCCGTGTTTGGTCCAGGCGGACTGCAGCCCCTTGTGGCGGCCGCCGCCGAGCCTCAGCGCGAACCACAGGCCGTTCTGCTCGGTGTCGACGTGGCGGCTCCTGCCGACCCAGGCCTCACCGGTGGCGTTGCAGATCACCGCGAAGACGCCGTAGGCAGGCTTGCGTTCCTTGTAGGCGGCGACGGCGGCTTTGCGGGCTTTGGCGTCCACGGGTGCCATCCTTTTTATCCGGGTGCAATATAGCGGGTATTTTATCCGGGTAAATAGGAAATCGGCGATGGCCGTTAGCGAACCATCAGCAGGAGCGTACTGAGCGCGCTGAGCACGATCAGCAGATTGGCCAGCGCATAAACCCAGAACCAGATGGCGTTCTGCTTCAGCGTCGCTTCCCCGAAGAAGGAGAAGCCCCAGAAGGCGAACATGCGCCCGGTCGTGAAGCCGCGGATCAGGCAGAAGGCCGCGAACAGTGCGAAGCCGGCGTAAAGGGCCAGGATCAGCAGGGCCAACGGTCCGCTGAATCCGAAGATCGACAGGGCGAACAGCCCCAGCACGGCGGCGCCGGCGAGGGACAGGCCGAGCGCGAGGGCGACCGCGCGACTACGATTGGCCAAGAGCCGCGCGAAACCCTCCGGATCCTCGTCGCGCCGGATGCGCTGGCCCCTGGCGCCCTTACGAACGATGACGCCGGACCGTCGCGCCGCCACGTACGGGAAAAGGTCTTTGCACGCCAGGAACAGGCCCCCCAGCAGCGCGCCTATGCTGCCGAACAGTAACCACGCCATAATCGCGCCCCGGCTACAGGGCGCGCACGCCCCATTGCGCCCGATCTAGGCACAGGCGCCTCAGGCTGTCGAGGCGACCGGCGTTCGAGGCGTGGCCTCTCGCCTCGAGCAAAACCGCAGGCTAAGTTGCGATTCACAACGCACACGGAGCTTCGACATGGGCAGGGTCAGCTACTTCACCGTCGGGTCGCGGGACCTGGAGCGCGCCAAGGCTTTCTACGATGCGCTCCTGGGCTCCATCGGCATGCGCGGGGTGATGGAGCATCCGACCGGCGGGCGGCTCTACGGCGGCAAGGGCATGGGCATGTTCGGCGTCTTGGGCCCGTACGACGGCCAGCCGGCGACGGTCGGCAACGGCTCAATGGGCGGGTTCAGCTTCGAGACCACCGAAGAGGTCGACGCCTTCCACGCCAAGGCGATGGAGCTGGGCGCCGCAGACGAAGGCGCCCCCGGCGTGCGCCTGCCGGGCGCCTACTTCGCCTATTTCCGCGACCCGGACGGCAACAAGCTCTGCGGCTACAAGCTGGGCTAGACGGCCTCAGCGGCCTTTGGGCAGAGGCTGATCCGAGCGGAATACCGGCGTCCAGGCGTGGACCTCGCCCAGGAACATGCCGGAACTGACGCCCGGATCGGCGGTCATCAGGGCCTTAGCCTCGTCAAGGCTCGCGGCGCGCACGATGATCACGCCGCCGGGGACATCGGTGGTCGGACCGGCGGCGAAGCTGACGCCGGCGTCGAACAGCTTTTTCATATAGGCGCCGTGAGCGCGGATCGATGGCTGGGCGCCCATCGGCTTGTCGACCTGCCAGGCCGGCCCTTGGCGATAGACCAGCACGTAGAGCGAGGACGCGCCCTCAGCCACGGCGGCGCCCGCCCACAACAGGGCGATCAGGGTGACGGCGATCAGGCGCATGGCTCATCCGCTCCAGCCCTCGGGTCAGTAATGCATCCAACACCGATTGCGGGCGCGAGCACAGGCCGATGCAACGAACGTCGCGAAGGGCGCTCAGCCCACCCGCGTCCAGCTAAGGGTGCGCCGGACGGGCGTGCCATCGGCATGGGCGGTGTCGATCTCGATGACCAGCCGATCGCCTTCGACCGTCATGGCCCGAGTGAGGGTGGCGCCGACATGCTCGGCGGACAGCGCCGCGCTCAAGGTCTGGGTCACCGTTCCGGCCGCGTCGTCGATGCTGTAGGCGCCGAAATAGGCGTCGTATCCGCCGATGGCCCGGCTGTTGTTGGGGCCGGAGGTCGCGGCGTCGGGCGCCAGGACCGAGCGGTCGCGCTTCATGAACTGGGCCGCGAAGTGGCCGGCGCGGTCATAGATCAAAAGCGCCACGGGATCCTCGCCGAGCGAGGGCTCGGGCCGCCGCGCACCCGAGGCGTCGACGTCGATGCGGGAGTCCAGCCGCCAGGTCCCGGGCAGGGTTTCGGACAGGGGACGCCGGTTCGCCGTTTGCGGTTCGACCATCGCAATTCCTCTGCTCGCGGCTCGGCGCAACGCTTCCGCCAGGGCGGGTTTACGCATAGCGTGGCCGTCATGAAAGTCCGCGTTTTGCTTCCCGTCCTCACCCTGTCGGCTGCGCTCCTGGCAGGCCCCGCGGCGGCTGAGGCGGCGAAGTGCGACTTCGCTCGGATCGCCGAGCTGCCGGTGACGATGAACGGCTACGTCCCGGTCGTGTCGGTGCGGATAAACGGCCAGCCCGCGCAGCTGACCCTGGACACCGGGGCCTTTCACAGCGTGCTTTCGCCGGAGGCGGCGGAGCGGCTTGGGGTGCGCAAGCTGACGACCGGCGACCTGCGCATCCGCGGCGCGACCGGCGAAGGCTGGGCGGAAGTCGGTCAGGCCGACAGCTTCCAATTCGCAGGCTATGACATGGGCCGCACCCAGTTCGTGCTGGCGGGGCACGGAACCGGCGCGCGCAACGCCGGCGTGCTGGGCCAGAACATCCTGGGCGGCGAGGACGTCGAATACGACCTGGCGGGCGGCATGGTCCGCCTGTTCAAGGCGCAGAACTGCCGCGATGCGGACCTGGCCTACTGGACCGACAAGCCGGCCGGCGCGATCCCGATCGAGCCGACGATCAACAACCGCGCGACCATCGTCGGCAAGGCCAAGGTGAACGGGCAGACCGTGCGGGTGCTGTTCGACACCGGGGCGGCGCGGTCGATGCTGTCGCTGGATGCGTCCCGGCGCCTGGGGGTCAAGCTGAACGCGTCCGAGGTGCATGCGGGCGGCCTGAGCGCGGGCATCACCGGCAAGCTGGCGGAAAGCTGGATCGCGCCCTTCGACAGCTTCTCTCTGGGCGAGGAGGAGGTGCGCAACGTCCGCCTGCCCATCGGCGACATCAACCTGCCCGGCGTGGACCTGCTGCTGGGGGCGGACTTCTTCCTGTCGCATCGGATACTGGTGGCCCACAGCCAGAACCGGCTCTACTTCACCTACAACGGCGGCCCGGTGTTCCGCGCGGATGCGGACGCCGCGCCGAAGCTTTCCGGAGAGGCCGCCGAGGGCGCTGGGGCCGCGCTGGACGCCGGGGGTTACGACCGGCGCGCCATGGCTTCCATGACCCGGCGCGACTATGGCGCCGCCATCGCCGACTTCGACCGCGCCATCGCCCTGCAGCCGTCAAACCCTCGCCATTACGTCGGCCGCGCTCAGGCAAGGTTGATGTCGAACGACCAGGCTGGGGCCCTGGCCGACTTCGACCACGCCCTGACCCTGGCCCCGTCGATCCTCGCCGCCCTGTTCGGCCGGGCGGAGGTCGAGCTGGCGCAGGGCCAGGACGCCAAAGCCAAGGCTGACTTCGACCGGGCCACGGCGGCCGAGGGCGCCGACGAAGGCCTGCCCCTGCGTATCGCCGCGGCCTACGAGCAGGCCGGAAGGTTTGAGCAGGCCGTAGCCAGCTACGGCGCCTGGATCGCCGGCCATGCGAAGGACGCGCTCCTGCCGCGCATCCTGATCGACCGCTGCCGCGCCCGCGGGCTTTGGGGCCATGAGCTCAATGAGGCCCTGACCGACTGCGAAGCCGGCATGAAGCGCGGCGAGCGCAATTCCCAGGCGCTGGACGCCAGCGGACTGGTCAAGCTTCGCCTGGGCCGTTTCGACCATGCCCTCGCCGACTATGACGCGGCGCTTCGGCTGCAGCCCAAGCTCGCGTGGGCCCTCTATGGTCGGGGCCTGGCCAAGCAGGGACGCGGCAAGCCTGAGGACGGTGCCGCCGACATCGACGCCGCCCTGGCGCTGAATCCGAAGCTGGCCGAGGTCGCGCGCCGGGCCGGGCTGAGGGACGCCCGCGCAGGAGCGCGTTGAGCCGCGAGCGCTAGTAGGGCCGCCGCGTCGCCACCGGCTGGTCGACATCGACCGGCTTCTGCTCGCTGGCCTTTTTCGGCGCCGGCGGCGGGTTGGCGATGACGGGCGCCGGAGCGACCTCGATCTGGGGCGGCGGCAACGCCACAGCCGCGGCCGCCGGCGGCGGCGCCTCGAGCGTGGGTGGCGTCGTGACGGCGGCGGCGCCCTGGGGCACGGGTTTGCGCGCGGGCGCGGCGAGCAACGGGGCGCGGGACGCGGCTGCGGAAGCCTTGGTCGGGGCCGGGGCCGAGCTCGTCACCGGGACCGATGCGGCGATCTGCGGCGCAGGCTGCACGACGGCCGGCGCAGGCGACGGCGCAGCGGTGAGCGTCGGCGCGGCCTGAGCCGGCCCAGGCTCCGTCGGCGGCTGCGCCGGACGCAGCAGCACGACGGCGGCAACCGCAGCCACGGCGACAACGCCGGCCGCTGCCGCGCCGATCAGGAGAACGCGCGGCGAGATTCCGGCACGGGCCGCGGGGCCGGTGGGCGCAGGGGCCGCCCGCGCCCGCTTCAAGGTCCGATGCGGCGCAGGCTCTGCGGGAGCTGGAGGCGCAGCGACAGTCGGCTTGGGAGCGGCGGGCTTGGTCGATGCGGGCCGGGCCGTCTCGGCCTTGGGAGCCGGCGGCTCAGGCTGCAGGGGTTGGGCCGCAGGCTTCGGAGCCTCCGCCTGGACCTTCTCGATCGCGGGCGTCGATGCCGCCTGCGGCATCGGGGCCGGTTCGGGCGCGGGCTGAGGCGCCGCAGCGGGGCGCGCAGGGGCGGCAGGAACCAGCGAACCGATCAGCGACAGGCCGGGGCGGGCAGGCATTGCCGAAGCCGGGCCGAACGGCTTGGAAGGCGGCGCGGCCGGAGGCGGCGGCGCGACGGCCGGCGCCGGGCCTTTCGCCACGGAAGACGCTGCGGATCGCGGCGGAACCGGGCGGGACCAGGTGCTGCCCGGCACGCCCATCAACGAGGTGGCCATGAACACGCCACGCGGCGGCGGCGCCGACAACGGGCGCGCGGGCGCGGCTGGTCTCTGCTCAGAGACTGTCTCCTGAGCCGTCTGGGGTTCGGTCCTGCTTTTGGTGTCGGTTCGCGATGCCATCTAGACCCTCTCGCGCCGCCGGGATTCGCCGATCGGCCCGTACGCTCACTATAGCGCGTTCAGCATTTCAGGCGACTTGGTCGGTTATGTGGCTGTCCGCACACGCGAAAACCTCCCCCGCCGGGGCGGGGGAGGTGGTTTCGAGGGGAGAGGGCGACCCCCGAAGTCTCACAAATGCGGGACGGTGTCCGGCGGGGTCTGCGGCGTAGACTGCGTCTGCGGCGTCGGATTGGCCGGCGGCTCGATCGGCGGGGTCTGCGGGATTGAGTCGGTGGTGGTCGCCGGCACGCTGGGGGTCGGGGTGACCTGCAGCGGGACGGCGGCCGGCCCGCGCACCGGAGCGGAGACCGAGGGTGTTTCCGCGGCGCGGGGCGTCACGCTCCTGACCGGCGCTGATCGAACGGCGGCCGCGCGGCGGACCGCCACCGGCCGCGGGCTGGAGGCCGCGACTGCCGCAGGGGCCGCCTTGGTCGTGGTCGTCGTGGTGGTGGTCGAGGCGACCGGCGTCGCGGTGGAGGCGGGCGCAGGCGCCGCGGCCGTGTCATCGACCGATTCCTGCGCCACCAGGGGCTGGCGCTTGCCGCTCATGTTGACGATCACGCCGGCGGCGACCGCGGCCAGGGCAAGCACGCCCGCGCCGATCAGCAGCGGCGCCACATTGCGCTTGCCGCCGGCGGAACGGGTCTTGTTGGTCGTGCGGGCCAGGACGGAATTCATGGGGAGTTCGTCGCTCGCCGTCGCGCCCATCGGCGCCGCCATGGGCGCCGCCGTGGCGGCGGCGGCCGGCGCCGGCCCGGCATGGGCCGCGATCGGCTCAAAGCTGGTGGCCTGGTAGCCGCGCGACACGGTCGGGCGGGCGAAGGGATTGAAACGAGCGGTGGAAGCCATGGCTACTGATGCGCGACCTATGCCGCGTCCCTGTTGATGGTGAGCGTAGATAACTCACAGGGACGTGATCGGTTTCAGCTTGGCCGGTAGAAGGTCGATTATGGCCGAGATGTGGCGAATAATGCCAGCGCAGGAATTCGCGATTTACTCAACAGTGCTGTATGATTTTACAGCCTTAATTCAAGACCAACTCAAGCATGGCGCCAATCACCCGAACCGGCCGCCGACATAGTCCTCGGTGCGCTTGGCTTTGGGCTTCATGAACACCTCGTCGGTCGGGCCGAACTCGATCATGCGACCCAGGAACATGAAGCCGGTGTAGTCGGCCACGCGGGCCGCCTGCTGCAGGTTATGGGTGACGATGACGATGGTGTAGTCGCGCTTCAGCTCGATGATGGTGTCCTCGAGCTTGGCGGTGGAGATCGGGTCCAGCGCCGAGGCGGGTTCGTCCAGCAACAGGATCTCGGGCTCGACGGCGATGCCGCGGGCGACGCACAGGCGCTGCTGCTGGCCGCCGGACAGGCTCTGGCCCGAGGCCTTGAGCTTGCCCTTCACCTCATCCCACAGGGCGGCCTTGCGCAGCGCATTCTCGACGCGCTCGTCCAGCTGCTTCTTGGGCAAGCTCTCATAGAGGCGGATGCCGAAGGCGACGTTGTCGTAGATCGACATCGGGAAGGGCGTGGGCTTCTGGAACACCATGCCGACGCGCGAACGCAGGGCGGCCGGATCCTTGCGCGCGTCCAGGATATCCTCGCCATCTAGGGTCACCTGGCCCTCGGCCTTCTGGCCGGGGTAGAGCGCATAGATGCGGTTCAGGACGCGCAGCAGGGTGGACTTGCCGCAGCCGGACGGGCCGATCAGCGCCGTCACCGCGTTCTTGGCGATCGGCAGGTCGACACCGTGCAGCGCCTGGTAGCCGTTGTAGAAGAAGTCCAGGCCCTGGGCGCGCAGGATCACGCCCTCGGCCGGGGGTTCGGTCATGAACCGCTCATAGGTGTCGGGCGTCAGGGTCTCGGTCATGATTGCTCGGCCTTGGCGGCGATGATGATGCGGCCGATGACGTTCACCGCCAGCACGGCGAGGGTGACGATAAGGGCCCCGTTCCAGGCGAGCTGTTGCAGCTCGTCGCTGGCGGTCAGGGCGTAGTCGTTCATCACCTTGGGCACGCTGGCCATGGGCTGCGTCAGGTCGGTGCGGAAGAACTGGTTGCCCAGCGAGGTGAACAGCAGCGGCGCTGTCTCGCCGGAGATGCGGGCGAAGGCCAGGAGGCCCCCGGTCAGCAGACCGCCGCCGGCCGCGCGCCAGACGATGTTGCGCACCACCATCCAGGCAGGCGTGCCGAGCGCGGAGCCTGCCTCGCGCAGGGCCTGGGGCTGCAGCGCCAGGATATCCTCGGTGGTGCGGATCACCACCGGAATGGCGATCAGGGCCAGGGCCACTGCGCCTGCGATGCCCGAATAGTGGCCGATGGTGCGCGCGACCAGCAGCTCATAGACGAACAGGCCGATCAGGATCGATGGGGCCGAAAGGAGCACGTCGTTGAGGAAGCGGATGGCGTGGCCGTACCTGGTCTCGCCCCCGAACTCCGACAGCCAGGTGCCGGCCAGGATGCCGATGACCAGGGCGATCGCCATGGCCAGGGCGCACATCATTAGCGAGCCCAGGATGGCGTTGGACAGGCCCGACGGCGTCTCCTTGGTGAAGACGTTCAGGTTCATGCCGTGCAGGCCGCGGCTGAACAGGGTCCAGAGGATCAGGGCCAGGGCCGTGACGGCGATAACCGTCGCGATGCTGCAGAAGCCCACGAAGACGGCGTTGGCGGCCTTGCGGCGAAGGGTGCGGAACGACATGGCCCTACCCGTACCGCTGGGCGCTGAGCAGACCGCGCGCGATGGCCAGGACCGAGAAGGTGATCATGAACAGCACCAGGCCGCAGGCCACCAGGGCGGCGGAGTGCATGCCCGTCGCCTCCTGGAACTCGTTGGCGATGGTGGAGGCCAGGGTCGAGCCGGAGTCGAACAGTGACTTCGGGAAGACGTGCGAATTGCCGATGATGAAGGTGACCGCCATGGTCTCGCCGAGCGCGCGGCCCAGGCCCAGCATGATCACCCCGATGGAGCCGGTACGCACATAGGGCAGCACCACCTTGGAAATGGCTTCGAAGGGCGTGGATCCTAGGGCGTAGGCGCTTTCACGCACCTGGGCCGGCACGGTCAGCAAGAGCTCGCGGAACACCGCGGCCATGTAGGGCAGGATCATCAGGGCCAGGATCAGCGAGGCGGTGAAGACATTGGCGCCGTTGGGCACGCCCTGGATCAGCTTGGAGAGCCAGGAGCCGTCCGGCACGCTCATCATCAGCGGGGTCTGGATCTTGGCGGCGAAGAACGGGGCCAGCACGAACAGCCCCCACATGCCGTAGATGATCGAGGGGACGCCCGCGAGCAGCTCCACCGCCACCGCGACCGGGCGGGACAAGGCGCGCGGGCAGAACTCGACCAGGAACACCGCGATCCCCATGGCCAGCGGCAGGGCCATGGCCAGGGCGAGGGCCGAGGAGATCAGGGTGCCGACGATGGGTCCGGCGGCGCCGTAGATGTCGGTGACCGGGTTCCACTCGGTGGAGGTGAAGAAGCCGAGGCCGAACTTCTGCAGCGCGGGCCAACCGTCGACGGTCAGGAAGATGATGATGCCGCTCAGGGCCACCAGCACGAAGGTGGCGGCGCCGGCGCAGGCGGCGCGGAACAAGGGATCGGCCCAGGCCCCGCGGGGCCGTTCCAGACGTTGGGTTTTCGGAGGGGCCATCGGCGCGATCGGTCCTGACGCTCGTACGCTCCCATAGGGCGCGCCTGTAACGGTTTTGCGACGGCAAGACTTGCGGGCGAGCGTGTCGCAACGGTCGTCCGTGATCGGACGGACCGGCGTTCAGCTTGCAAGGCGACCTCCCCCGGCGCGAACCGGGGGAGGTGCGGTCGTCGCCCTTACGGGTAGCAGGGGCCCTGCGGGCCGCGGACATTGGCCGCCCACTGCTTGCGCATGGAGGCCTTCACCTGGGCCGGCAGCGGCACATAGTCGAGCTGCACCGCCGCGGGGTCGCCGTTCTTGTAGCCCCAATCGAAGAACTTCAGCACGCCCTTGCAGGACGCTTCGTTCGACTGCTGCCTGTATACGAGGATGAAGGTCGCACCGGTGATCGGCCAGGCCTTGGCGCCCGGCTGGTTCAGCAGCAGCAGGTAGTTGCCCGGCGCGTGAGCCCAGTCGGCGCCCGCGGCGGCGGCGGCGAAGTTCGCGGCGGTCGGGGCCACGAACTGGCCGGCGTTGTTCTGCATCGAGGCGTAGTTCAGGCGGTTCTGTTTGGCGTAGGCGTATTCGACGTAGCCGATCGAGCCCGGGGTCTGCTTCACGAAAGCCGACACGCCGTCATTGCCCTTGCCGCCGAGGCCGATCGGCCACTGCACGCTGTCGGAGCCGCCGACCTTGGCCTTCCAGGTCGGGTTCGACCAGGAGAGGTAGGTGGTGAACAGGAACGAAGTGCCCGAGCCGTCCGAGCGGTGCACGACGGTGATCGGCAGGGCCGGCATGCGCACGGCCGGGTTCAGCTTGGCGATGGCCGGATCGTTCCACTTGGTGATCTTGCCGAGGTAGATGTCGGCCAGCACCTCGCCGGTCAGGCGCAGCTGGCCCGGCTGCAGGCCGCCGACGTTGAACACGGGCACCACGCCGCCGATCACGGTCGGGAACTGGTAGAGGCCGGCGCCGGCCAGGTCTTCCTGGGTCAGCGGTTTGTCCGAGGCGCCGAATTCGACGGTCTTGGCCTTGATCTGCTTGATGCCGCCGCCGGAACCGATGGCCTGGTAGTTCAGGCCCACACCGGTCTGCGCCTTATAGGCCTCGGCCCACTTGGCATAGACGGGCGCGGGGAAGGTCGCGCCGGCGCCGGTGATATCGGCGGCCGCGGCGACGCCGACGCCCGCGAGCAGGGTCGCGCCGATGGCGACCGCAAGCTGTTTCAGCATGAGAGAGCTCCTGGATGCCCGGCGACCCCCCAGGCCCCCGGCTGTCACGCTGTCTAGGGGCCCGCGGTCACGCTTTCGCGACGGATATCCGACAGGGATGTGACGGTCGGGGACCGGCCTTGGCGCGCTTGCAAAGAAAAAGGCGCCCCTCGCGGAGCGCCCTTTCCGTCTCGTTGCGCCGCCAAGCCTACTGCGCGGCGTAGACCGGCTTGCCGTCCGGACCCTTGATCTCGGTCGACCACTGCTTGCGCACCATGGCCTTCACCGAGTCCGGCAGGGGCACATAGTCCAGCGCCGAGGCGGCGGCATCGCCGTTCTTGTAGGCCCAATCGTAGAACTTCAGCACCTGAGCGCCTCGCTCGGGCGAGGCTTGCTGCTTGTAGACCAGGATGAAGGTGGCGCCGGTAATCGGCCAGGCCTTGGGCGCGGCCTGGTCGAGCAGCAGGAGATAGTTGCCTTGGGCGTGCTCCCAGTCGGCGCCGGCCGCGGCTGCGGCGAAATCCTCCGCCGTCGGAGCAACGAAGGCGCCGGACTTGTTCTGCAGCAGGGCGTTGGCCAGGTGGTTCTGCTTGGCGTAGGCGTATTCGACATAGCCGATCGAGCCTGAGGTCTGCTTCACGAGGGCGGCCACGCCGTCGTTGCCCTTGCCGCCCAGGCCCGTCGGCCAGGAGACGGAATCCGAAGCGCCAACCTTGGTCTTCCAGTCCGGGCTGACCATGGCGAGGTACGAAGTGTAGAGGAACGAGGTGCCCGAGCCATCGGAGCGGTGCACCACGCTGATCGGCATGGAGGGCAGCTTCACGCCCGGGTTCAGCTTGGCGATGGCGGGGTCGTTCCAGGTCTTGACCGCGCCCAGATAGATCGAGGCCAGCAGCGGGCCCGACAGCTTCAGCTGGCCGGCGGCGACGCCCGGGATGTTCACCACCGGCACAACCCCGCCCATGACGGTCGGGAATTGATACAGGCCCGCGGCGTTCAGCTCGTCCGGCTTCAGCGGCTTGTCCGAGGCGCCGAAGTCGACGGTCTTGGCCTTGATCTGCTTGATACCGCCGCCCGAGCCGATGGCCTGGTAGTTCAGGCCGACGCCCGAGCTCGCCTTATAGGCCTCGGCCCACTTGGCGTAGACCGGCGCGGGAAAGGTGGCGCCGGCGCCGGAAACGTCTGCGCCCGAGGGGCCCGAGGCCGAGCCGGGGGCTGAAGCGCCCTTGTTCTGGTTGCAGGCGGCGAGCGCACCCGCACAGGCCATGACGGCGGCGAGGGTGACGAGGGTGTTGCGGCGGTTCATGGCCCCGGATTTCCTATTTGCGAGGAAGCAGCTGTGCTCGACGCGCGAGCGTCGGGGCGCTGTCTAGGCGGGACGTGCAACAGTTTCTTGACGGCGCGAGGGGCGCGAAGCCGCCTCAGCGCGGCATGGACTGAGGCGGATCGCCGTCGTCGTAGCCCCTGTGCGGCCCATCATCGGGCCGTGGGGGCGGGCCGCGATCGAAATCAGGCCGCGGCGGAGCATCATTATCGGTGGGCCGAGCGTCGCGTCGCGGGGGCGGCGGAGCCTCGTCGATGTCGGGATCTTCCTCAGACTTGACCACACGGGCCACCGTCGGCGAGGCAGGCTGAGAATTTGGCTTGGCCTGCGATGACGGCTCCTCCGCCGTTGCGGCCTCCGTCTTCGGTTGAGCCGACGGCCGCGCCGCCGCTGGAGCTGAGGGCTCAGCAGATGCGGGAGCGACTTCCGGCGCGTAGGGCGTCGCGCTCACCGCCGTGGTCGCCGCTGCGTGAACGGCCCGCGGCGCGTAACCTCGCGGGAACCCGCCGGACGCCTTCTTCAAGCCTGACGCCACCCCCGCGACCGCGATCACGACCACGGCAAACACGATTGCGACTGCCAGCGGCGTGCTTCGCCTAAGCCTTACGGTTCCGGCAAGCGGAGGGGATTGTTCGGGTACGGACGGAACCAGGGTGTCGGCGGGGGTCATGGCCAAGCCTTCGAAGTTCTTCCCCAGGAAAGGAAAATGCTCCGAGTCGCCGCAAGTTTCACCCTATTTGCCGCAAAGCCGGATTTCTCGACCTATCGATCGTCACCGCGGAAGTGTCCACCTCGCAGCTGGCCGCCGAGGGTGCCGTCGCTGCCTGAGCCGCCGCGACAGATCTCGACTTCCTGACCGTTGCGAGGCTGGCGGCAATCGATCCAGGCGCTGGGTTCATAGGCATGCCCGTGCCCGCGACCCTGGGCGGCCACCCGGACGGTCCCGGGATGCGTCGGCGCGCTGCGGCTCGTGGTCTGGGACACGCGCTGCGGCGTCGGATGGGTGACGCTGCGGAAGAAATGGTCGAGCACCTGGAGCGGACGCGGCAGGGAAGAGTGGGGCGGCGCCTTGGCCACGACCTTCACCGCTTTCGCCGGCTTCGGCGCGGGCTTGGCATGGCGCAAGGAGATGCGGGTCGTCGCCATGTGCTGCGGCTTGGCGTGAACCGAGGCGCGCACGATGGGGGCATGTCCGGCGGCCTTCGGCGGAGCGGCCCTGGCGACACGGACCGGAGCCGGCCGCTTCGGCGCCGCATGCCTGGCCACGGCCCTGACCACCGGCTTGGGTGGGGCCTTCGGCTGGGGCTTGGCCGCCGCCAGCACCACGGCCTTGGGCGCAACCGCCTTGGCCGGCGCCTTGGCCGGTGCGGCGCGGGCCTGGACTAGGGGGTGAACCGCCGCCTGCGCCTTGACCGCGGGAACGGCCGCCGCCGGCCGCGGAGCAGACTGGGCGCCGGCAAGCGTCGTCGGCGCGGGCTGCGCCTTGGCCGCTGGCGCTGCCGGAGCGGGCCTTTGCGCGAGCACGGGATTCGGCGCGGACTGCGCCACGGCAGTGGGGGCGGACGCCGCTGCCAACTTGGCGTCCGCGGCGGCCTTGGCCTGGGCCTCGCGCTCGGCGACCAGCGCGGTGGCGACGGCGGCGTGTTTGACCGCAGCGGCGGCGGCCTCCGGCCCGGCCTGGGAGACCTCGCCCGCCAGCCTTCGGTCGTCGAACACCCGCGCGCCGGCGTCGCCGTCTCGGGCCACCACCTCGCGAGCGGCCTGCAGGTCACGCGCCTCAACGCCTGAGAAGTAGGAGTCGGTCGGGATCGGCTTGCCGTCGGCCAGCTTGCGCTGCAACGCCTCGCCGTAGAGGTCGAGCGCCACGCAATAGTCGAGGGCGGAATAGCTGGGGTTGGACTTCAGCGCGCCGAAACAGTCCATGGTCTGGCGCACCACGCCCGACAGGCCTTCGGTCTTGTAGACCGTGGCCACGTTCAGATAGGCGCGGCTGATCTCGTCGCGGTCAGGCGCGCGATACTCGGCCAGGATCGGCTTGGCCTCCTCGGCCGGGGCGGCCAGGGGGCGGGCGGGCTCGGCGGCGACGGCGGGCTTCTGGTCCACGGTGCGGAAGGGGCCGTGCGGGCCCATGGCCTTGACCACGCCGACCGCCGCGCTGCCCACGCAGATCGTGGCGATGCCGGCGGCGATCAGGCCGCGGCGACGGCGCAGGCCGTGCGGGCGCGGGTCGAGGTGCTCGACCGTCAGCTCCGGCTCGTGCGCGAAAACCTCCGGCGCAGACGGCTCAACCGTGGATTCGGCAGGCTCGAACACAAGCTCGACGGCCTTCGCAGCCGTCGCCTTCTTGGGTTTCACGCTCGTGCGAGCATCCGTCTTGCGACGGGTGGCGGCGCTCCGCGTCATACAAGTGACCTCCGCGCGGAGCCCCTAGCCCCCCGCCTGTCCTGCCAGCCCGTTGGAAACAATGACGCTTTCCGGCCGCTCGCGCAACGGGACGGATTCGCGCAGGGCGCGAGAACGGCCAAGCTGGCTTCAACGAGCGGGTGACGGAACGGACGCATCGCCGTCCAGTCTGGCGCCCGCGTGCTTTACGCTCCGTTCGCGTCGGCAATCGCCTTGGCGGAGGAACCGTCGCCGTTAGGGGCCGTTCCGCTCTTCCAAGTTGCGGCCACGGTAGAGGCCGCTGGAAAGGAGTTCCATGTCCCTCGGCCTTATCCTGCTGATCGTGCTGATCCTCGTCCTGGTCGGCGCCCTGCCCCGCTGGGGCTACAGCCGCTCCTGGGGTTACTATCCCTCCGGCGGCGTCGGCCTTGTGGTGCTGGTGGTGATCATCCTGCTGCTGATGGGCCGCCTCTAGATCACCGACCCGCGCGCAAAGAAAAACGCCCCCGAGGTCGTCCTCGGGGGCGCTCTGATGTTTGGCGATCAGATCCGGCTCAGCGTGGAGCCAGGATCATGATCATCTGCCGGCCTTCCATACGGGGCTCGTACTCGACCTTGGCCACCGGATCGAAGTCGGTCTTGACCTGCTGCAACAGCTTCATGCCGAGTTCCGGGTGCGCCATCTCGCGGCCCCGGAAGCGCAGGGTCACCTTGACCTTGTCGCCTTCCTCGAAGAAGCGGTGCATGGCCTTGGCCTTCACCTCGTAGTCGTGGGTGTCGATATTCGGGCGGAGTTTGATCTCCTTGATCTCGACCACCTTCTGCCGCTTGCGCGCCTCGGCCTTCTTCTTCTGCTCCTGGAAGCGGAACTTGCCGTAATCGAGGATCTTGCAGACGGGCGGGTCAGCGGTCGGCACGATCTCCACGAGATCGAGGCCGGCTTCCTCGGCGGCTTCCATGGCGGCGGAAGTGGGCATGACGCCCTGTTTCTCGCCGTTCTGATCGATGAGCAGAACGCGGGGCGCGCGAATGTCTTGGTTCATGCGCGGACCGTCTTTGACGGGCGGCGCTTGTATGGGGCGGCGAATAGGGGTCGTCTCCGTAGCCGTTGAAGATGGGGCGAGCGCGCGAACGGGCGACGGCCCGTCCGGTGGGCGTCCGCCCGCCTTATATGACCGGCGCACGTCTGGGGATCAAGCGGGACGGGGCAAGGTTTCTTCGCAGGAAACCCCAACCGTGAAAGAAAAATCCCGACGTTGTTCTTGCGGAGACAGTCGAGGCGAGATCAGGCCTTGCCTTGCAGGACGCGCGCATAGACTGCCAGCGTCGAGTTGGTCATGGTTTCAAGCGCGTAGAGCCGCCGCACCCTGGCTTGCCCCGCCTGGCCCATGGCCGCGCGCCGCTCGGACCCGGCGTCCAGCGCCACCTGCAGCGCCTGGGTCCAGGCGTCGACGTCCCTGGCCGGGGCCAGCCAGCCGCTTTCGCCCGGCACGACCGTCTCGGTAAGCCCGCCCAGGGCCGAGGCGATCACCGGGCGGCCCATGGCCTGGGCTTCCACGGCCGTGCGCCCGAAGGTCTCCGGGACGGTGGAGGGCACGGCGACAATGTCCGCGGCCAGGTAGGCGGCCGGCATGTCGTCGCAATGGCCCAACAGGCGCACCGCACCCGAAAGGCCTGCCTGGGCGATGGCGTCCTGCACTTCGGCGCGATAGGCGCCGCGGCCCTGGTCGTCGCCAACCAGCAGGATCAGGAAATCGCGCCGCCCCTGGGCGTACAGGCGCGCGGCCGCCTCGATCAGCACCAGCTGCCCCTTCAGCCGCGTGAGGCGTCCGGGCAGCAGGATGCGCACCCGCCGGTCCCCCTCGGCCACACCCCAGACGGCGCGAAGCTCAGCGGTCCGCGCGGACGGTACGGCGGCCGGGTCGAAGCGGTTGAGGCTCAAACCGCGCGGAATGGTGACCACCTTCTCCGGATCGACAGCGTGCTGGGCCAGGAGGTGATCGCGCGTGAAGGCGGAATTGGCGATAACCACCGCGCCCTTGGTCATTACCGAATTGTACCAGCGCTTCAGCCCCGACTTGGCCGGATAGGCGCCATGGTAGGTGGCGACCATGGGAACCCCGGTCATCTTCGAGGCCCATAACGCGCTGAAGGCCGGAGCACGGGAACGGACATGGATCACGCCCACCTTCTCGCGCCGGATCAGCGCGGCCAGGCGGAAGGCGTTGACGACGCCCAAGAGCGGGTTCTTGGTCTGCACCGGCATGGGAACGAATTCGGCGCCGGACGCTTTGAGAAGCTTGACCATGCGACCGCCGCAGGAGGCGACAATGGCCCGACCGCCGTCCCGGACCACCGCCGCCGCCACATCAAGCGTAGACTGCTCCGCCCCGCCGGTCTCGAGCGAGGGGACCACTTGCAGAAGCGTGAAGTTCGGGGGAAGCGTCGCCAAGGGTCGTGCCGTGCTCCGTCGTCGCCACGCTCATAGCCAAAGGAAGCGTCCATGAACATGACCGAGACCGCCGGGCGCCTGGAGCGCGAGGACGGCGAGACCCTGGCCTGGCGGCGCACCGAGGGGCGCGGGCCCACCGTGGTCTGGCTGGGCGGTTTCCGTTCGGACATGGGCGGGACGAAGGCCGAGGCCCTGGCGACGGCCGCCGCCGAGCACGGCTGGCCCTGCCTGCGCTTCGACTATTTCGCCCATGGCGAGTCTTCCGGTGACTGGAACCAGGCCTCGATCGGCCGCTGGCGCGACGACGCCCTGGCCGCCATCGACGCCCTGACGACCGGGCCGTTGATCCTGGTCGGCTCCTCCATGGGCGGCTGGATCGCGTGCCTGGCGGCCATGGCGCGGCCGGAACGGGTCAAGGCCATGGTCCTGGTCGCGCCCGCACCCGACTTCACCGAGGCCCTGATGCGCCCGGTCATGTCAGCCGAGGCCATGCACGCCATCGAGACTGAGGGCTTGTGGATGCAAGCCTCGGAGTACGACGGACCCTACGCGATCACCAAGCGCCTGCTGGACGAAGGCCGCGACTGGCTGATCCTGAACGCGCCGGTGCCGATCTCCTGCCCAGTGCGCATCCTGCAGGGGGGCGAAGACCCGGACGTGCCGTGGGAGCATGCGTTGAAGCTGGCCAACGCCCTGCAGGGCCAGAACGTCGTCTTCAGCCTGGTCAAGGACGGCGACCACCGCCTGTCGCGGCCGCAGGACCTGGAGCGTCTGATTGCGGCGGTCGATGAGATGGCGAGAAGCTGAGCCGCCTTAACCCTGTCATTTGACGGGACGGTAAGAGCCGTCGTGTGATCCTGCGCACGATCTGCGGCTGTGGGGCCGTAGCGGAGCAAGGCGGTCTCGCCATGGCTTTCGATCTTTCGGCGTTCTCGGGCGACCTGATCCTCGGGCTGGGCGGCGCGGTGGGCGGCGCTCTCGTCGCGGCGCTGATCGCGGCGGTCACCGGCCGCAACGCCGGCTTGGGACTATTGGCCGTGGGGGTGATCGTGGGCGGCGCCTCCCTGCCGCTGGGCGCCCGACTGCTGGAGCACCCGCCGTCGCTGCAGCTCGGCCGCAACGCGGTGACCAGCGCGCCGGAGAGCGCCAGCGCTGACGAAGACCCGATCCTGTCGGTGCTGCGGCGCCTCTATCCTGACGACTATGCGAAGGTCAAAGGGTTGGCGCCGGGGCTGATGGTGCTGGCGCCCGGCAACCAGGCGAAGGCCCATGCGATCATGGCCGACCTGATGCGCCGCACCGCGCCCAAGGCCAACGACGAGAACATGATGGCCTTCATGAAGATCGCCCGCGACGAGGCCGGAACCCTGGCCGAGGCTTCGCCCGAGCGTTGCGGCGAGGCCATGCAGGGCGGCGCCCTGCCCCTCGCCGGCGGCCGGGACCGCCGTGAGCAGGAACTGGTCCTGGCCCGTTTCCTGGAGCAGGCGGCGGTCGATCCGGCGCCGGCCCACGCCTCGGTGGACCTTCGCCCGGCCATGGACCGCATGGCCAAAAGCGCCCTGGCCAAGCTGCCCGCGGACGAGCGCAAGATCGTCATGGGATCCGTGGTCGGCCGGTCCGGCTTCGGGCGCCCGACGGACAAGGCCTCAAAGGTCGCCTACTGCCACTTCATCCTGTCGGCATTCGACGAACTGCTGCGACGGCCCGCACACGAGTCCGCCGGCGTCATGCGCACCCTGATGCTCAAGCAGGGCCTCTAGCCGGCGCCAGGGCCTTCAACCCGTCACGCCAGCTGGCGTAGCGCGGGCGCCAGCCCAGCTCCGCCTTGGCCCGCGCGCTCGAGACCCGCTTGTTGTCGAGGTAGAAGCGCCGCATGGCGGCGGAGACTTCCGGGTCGGTCCAATCCACCTCGGGCGGCGACGCCACGCCCATCAGCCGCGCCGCATGCTCGACATAGGCGTCGGCGCCGGCCGGCTCGTCGTCGGTGACGTTGTAGACGCCGCCTGCCCTCGGCCTGGCCAGGGAGGCGGCCAGGGCCGCCACTGCGTCGTCGAGGTGGATGCGGTTAAACACCTGCCCCGGCTTGCGCACGATCCGCGCCGTGCCGTCGGCCAGCTTCTCGAACGGCGTGCGGCCCGGCCCGTAGATCGCAGGCAGGCGGAAGATCGCGACCGGCGATCCGGAACGCCAGCCCAGCCCCAACCAGTCCCGCTCCGCCGCGGCGCGCCGCGCGCCCTCCACGGTCGGCGCGTTCAGGGCCGAGCTCTCATTGACCCACTTGCCGCCGCGATCGCCGTAGACACTGGTGGAAGAGATGTAGCCGACCCATCGCAGCGGCTTGGGAAGGGCCTC
Source organism: Pseudomonadota bacterium (assembly GCA_018241995.1). Taxonomy (GTDB): domain Bacteria; phylum Pseudomonadota; class Alphaproteobacteria; order Caulobacterales; family Caulobacteraceae; genus JAFECT01. The sequence goes on along the minus strand of JAFECT010000002.1, from coordinate 164,841 downwards.
AAGACTGGACCCCAGGGCCTTCAGCGCCGGACAGCCCGCGGGCGCGGGCGCGGCGGTGATCAGGAGCGCGTCGGCCTCGGCCAGCGCCTGCGCCATAGGCCCCGCATCGGCGGGATCGACAACAGCGAGGCCAGCTTCTGCCAGCGCCCTGCGCTTGTCGGGTTCACGCGCTGTAGCCGTCACGCCCCAGCCGTCGGCCCTTAGCCGCCCAGCAAAGGCCTGACCCAGATAGCCATGGCCAAAGATCAGGGCGCGCATGGCCGAGGCGCCCCTTAGGCCGCCCCGCCCTCAACCGCCTTCAGGTCAGGCCGAGAGGCGGCCTCCGCCGCGGCCGCGCGGTCGGCGTTCCAGTGTGAGACGCAAGGAATCTTGGCGCGGTCGGCGCGGCCGGCGTATTTGCGCGCGATCTCCGCCGATTCCGCCAGCAGGCCTTCCTCCAGGGTCACGGGCTTCAAGCCCAGGCCCAGGAACTTCTGGTTCAATACCGCCAGGTCGTTCTCGTCCGCTTCGTTGCGCGGATTGGAAACGAAGGCCACCTCGGCGCCGGTCAGGCGCGCGATCATCTGGGCCAGATCGCGCACGCGCCAGCACTCGGTCATCTGGTTCAGGATATTGACCCGCTCGCCGCGCTTGGGCGGGTGGTTCAGCGCCAGCTCGATGCAGCGCACCGTGTCCTGGATGTTGATGAAGGCCCGGGTCTGGCCGCCCGACCCGTGCACGGTCAGGGGATAGTCCACCGCCGCCTGCATCAGGAAGCGGTTCAGCACCGTGCCGTAGTCGCCGTCATAGTCGAAGCGGTTGACCAGCCGCTCGTCCAGGCGGGTCTCGTCGGTCTGGGTGCCCCAGACGATGCCCTGGTGCAGGTCGGTGATCCGGAGCCGGTCGTTCTTGGCGTAGAACTGGAACAGCAGGGCGTCCTGGGTCTTGGTCATGTGGTAGATCGAGCCCGGGTTGGGCGGGAACAGGATTTCCTGCTCGGCGGGCCCTGAGTCGGTGTCGACCACCACCTTCAGATAGCCCTCAGGGATTTTCAGGCCGGCGGTGCCGTAGCCGTAGACGCCCATGGTGCCCAGGTGCGCCAGGTGGATGTCGAGGCCCGACTCCACGATCGCAGCCAGCAGGTGGTTGGTGGCGTTGAGGTTGTTGTCGACGGTGTAGAGCTTGTGGCGCGCCGTCTTCATCGAATAGGGCGCGGCCCGCTGCTCGGCGAAGTGCACCACCGCATGCGGCTTGAAGGTCTTCAGGAGACCCAGCAGGCGGTCGTATTCCTTGCCCACCGTCAGGTCGTGGAACTCGATCTCGCGGCCGGTGACTTCGCGCCAAGCCTTCAACCGCTCGCCGATCGGGCGGATCGGCGTCAGCGACTCCACCTCAAGCTCGATGTCGATCTTTCGCCGGGAAAGATTGTCGACAATCGCCACGTCCCAACCGCGCGCGGACAGGTGCAGGGCCGTGGGCCAGCCGCAGAAGCCGTCTCCGCCCAGGATCAGCACACGCATCGCACACCTCGCCCCACGTCTCTTTGATCCACCATGGCCCGTTCGGGCCGGTCTGCGCAACGGCGTTCGCGCGCTCGGGATGTTGCGACGGTTGTGCCGATTCGGCACATCAATCTGACGTTCACTTGTCCGTACGATAGTCGACGCTGCGAAGCCTTGTGGGAGAGGCGCATGCCGATCCGTGCGGATCTGCGAGCCCTGCCGGCGACCTTGCGTCGCCTGTATGCGCGCGCCACTGCGACCCGCTACGCCGTAGCGGTGACCCTGTGCGGCGTCGCCGCCCTGATCGCCGCGCTTGCCGGTGCGTTGAGCCTTGCCTGGCAGCCCGATCTGGAGGGTTTCGCAGCCGGCGAAGCCTTCTATGCCGAAGCCTTGCGTGACGATTCCGCCATCGCCGACCTGGTCGTGGACCTGCGCGCTGCGGCGACCGCCAAGGCGCCGGACGCGGTGCAGCGGGCCAATCTCAAGCTCGGCAAGGCCCTGAAGCGCCTGCGCGGCCGTCTGGCGGCGGAGGGCCCCGGGCGCCTGGGCCCGGCCGAGACCCGCCGCCTGATGCGCCTGACCGATGAAATGAGCGAGATCGGCCTGGGCGCCATCGGCCATATCGAATCCCTGCGACTGGCCATCCATCGCAACGACAATCCCGCCGCCATCGTCGAGGCGCGCGCCGCAAGCCAGGCGCTGGGCGAGCTGGTCGCGCGCCACCATACGGTCCAGGCCGTGCTGGCCGCGGCTCAGAGAGCCAATACCGCCGCCGGCGTCCGGACCCTGGAAACCGCCCGCAACCGCGACGACCTGCTGCTCGGCGGCCTCCTGCTGTTCGCCCTGCTGCTGGCCGGCGTGTGCGTACACGAGAGCCGCCGGGCAGGGCAGGCCCTGAAGGCCGCCGAGGCCGCCAACCGGGCCAAGAGCGACTTCCTGGCCGTGATGAGCCACGAAATCCGCACCCCCATGAACGGGGTGCTGGGCATGGCTGAGGCGCTGAAGGCCACGCGTCTGCAACCGGCCCAGGCGGAGATGGTGGAGACGGTGCTGAGCTCGGGCCAGCTATTGCTTTGCCTGCTCAACGACCTTCTTGACCTGTCGCGGATCGAGGCGGGCAAGCTTGAACTCGATGCCGCGCCCTTCGACCTGTCCCGCACCGCCTTCGACACGGCCGGCCTCTACAGCGAAGCCGCCTATGCCAAGGACCTGGTGCTTGAGGTCGAGGTCGCCCCGGAAGCTGCTGGTTGCTATCTAGGCGACGCCTTCCGCCTGCGCCAGGTGCTGGGGAACCTGCTGGGCAATGCCGTGAAATTCACCGATCGGGGCCGCGTGTCTCTGCGTGTTTTCCCGGTTCAGGCGGTCGAACCCGGCGCTCCGGCCAGGTTGCGCTTCGAAGTCAGCGACAGCGGTATCGGTTTCGATCAGGAGACCAAGAGCCGCCTGTTCGGGGAGTTCGAGCAGGCAGACGCCTCGACCACGCGCCGCTTCGGCGGCTCGGGCCTGGGGCTGGCCATCTGCCGCCGCATGACATCGCTGATGGGCGGGCTGATCGGCTGCGACAGCCGCCCGGGCGAGGGCTCGCTCTTCTGGGTCGAGCTTCCGCTGGAGCGGCTGGGCGACGCGGAGCCCGAAGCCGCGTCAAGCCCCCCGCCGGCCTCAGCCCATGCGGACCGGTCGTTGCGGGTGCTCTGCGCCGAAGACAATCCTGTGAACCAGAAGGTCCTGGAGCTGATGCTGGCGCCCACCGGCGCAGACATCCTGATGGTCGACGACGGCGCCCAGGCGGTTCAGGCCTATATCCGCGCCGAGTTTGATCTGGTGCTGCTGGACATGCAGATGCCGGTGCTGGACGGGCCGGACACGGCTCGCGCCATTCGGGCGCTGGAGGCCGAGACAGGTCTCGCCCGCAAGCCCATCCTGGCCCTGACCGCCAACGCCCTGCCCCACCACATCGAGGCCTGCCGCGCGGCGGGCATGGACGGCCATGTGGCCAAGCCTCTGCAGGCTCAGGCGCTCTATGCGGCCATCGCCGAAGCGCTGGACGCTTCTCCCGAGGCCGCCGAGGCCAGGCTCAGCTCAACAGCGGCGTGATCGCCGCCCGCGCGGCTTCGGCCAAATCCGGACGCTTCAGGGCCATCGCCACGTTGGCCCGCAACAGGCCCACCTTGTCGCCGCAGTCGTAGGTGGTTCCGGCGTATTCCAAGGCATGGAAAGGCTCGGTCTTCATCAGCCGGGCCATAGCGTCGGTCAGCTGGATCTCCCCGCCTGCGCCCTTCTCGTGATGGGCCAGGGCGTCAAAGATCGACGCGTTCAACACGTAGCGGCCCGAGATGAACAGGTTGGAGGGCTCGGTGCCCTTCGGCGGCTTCTCGACCATGCCGGTCATGCGGTTCAGCCGGCCGTCCTGACCGTCCAGGGCCACGATGCCGTACTGGTGGGCCTGTCCCTCTGGACAGGGCTCAACCACCACGATGTTGGCCCCGCCGGTCTGCTCATGGGCCTCGATGGCCTGGGCCAGGGCCCCCGGCGTCGCGTCCATGATCATGTCGGGCAGCATCACCGCGAACGGCTCGTCGCCGATCAGGTCGCGGGCGCACCAGACCGCGTGGCCGAGGCCCAAGGGCGCCATCTGGCGCACGAAACTCATCTCGCCGGGTTTGGGCAGCTCGGCCAGGAGCTCTTCGAGCATGGCGGTCTTGCCCTTGGCGCGGAGCTGGTCCTCCAGCTCGACCTGATGGTCGAAATAGTCCTCGATGGCGCCCTTGGCCCGACCGGTCACGAAAACCAGGTGCTCGATCCCGGCCTGGCGGGCCTCCTCGACCACATAGGACAGGATCGGCCGGTCCACGACGGTCAGCAGCTCTTTCGGAATGGTCTTGGTGGCGGGCAGGACGCGGGTGCCCAGGCCGGCGACGGGCAGGACGGCTTTGCGGACGCGGGCCATAGAGGCTCCTGAAGTTTCGTTGGGCAGCACTTAGGACAGCCGCGGGCCGAGGCCAAGCGGCGGCCACCGTGAAGGCTCCTTGGGGCTGACGGGAACAGTTCACGCCCGCGTGAGTTCCCCGTGTGCGAGACGCCCCGAGACGGGGGGTTCGATAGGAGATTATCGCATGAAAATGACCTGGAAGGCGGCCCTCGTCGTCGCCGCCGCCGCCACCGCCGTGTCCCTGGGCGCCTGCAAGAAGAAGGACGCCACCGACACGACGACCACCACCGACACCACCACGACCGCCCCGGCTTCGGCTCCGGCCTCGACCGACATGAGCGCCACCCCGGCGGCTCCGTCCTCGACGACGACGAACCCGGACGGCTCGACCACGACCACGAGCGGCCCGGCCACCTCGGCCAACCCGGACGGCTCGGCCTCGACGACCACGAGCACCACGACCACCAAGAAGAAGTGATCCTCCGCCAGGGCGCCGGCTTCACCTCCGGCGTTCTGCGTTTGAGACTTCAGCGCCGCCGGGTCCGCCCGGCGGCGTTTTCTTTGGCGAAGAGGGCCCTATTCCACCGTCACCGACTTGGCGAGGTTCCTGGGCTGGTCCACGTCCGTGCCCTTCTGGACCGCGGTGTGATAGGCCAGAAGCTGGATCGGCACGGCCAGGACGAGGGGGGCGGCGAGCGCCTCCGTAGCGGGGACCTCGATCACCTGAGCCGCGCTCTTGCCCGCCTGGGCCTTGCCTTTTGCGTCCGTGATCAGCACCACGCGGCCGCCGCGAGCGGCGACCTCCTGCATGTTGGACGCCGTCTTCTCGAACATCTCGTCGTAGGGCGCGATCACCACCACGGGAGTGTCCTCGTCGACCAGGGCGATAGGGCCATGTTTCAGCTCGCCGGCGGCATAGCCCTCGGCGTGGATGTAGCTGATCTCCTTCAGCTTAAGCGCGCCTTCCAGAGCCAGGGGATAATTCGAGCCGCGGCCGAGATAGAGCACGTCGCGAGCCTTGGAGAGGTCGTGGGCGATCCTGCGGATCTGGCTGTCGTCCTGCAGAGCCTCGGCAATCAGGCGGGGAGCCTCCAGCAGCGCGCGCACCATCCGGGCCTCCTCGTCCCGATCCGCCCGACCCCGCTGCACGGCGGCCGCGACGGCCAGGGCCAGGAGCGCAGAGACCTGGGCGGTGAAGGCCTTGGTCGAGGCCACGCCGATCTCCGGACCGGCCCAGGTCGGCCACATCACGTCGGCCTCGCGGGCCATGGTCGAGGTGTGGACGTTGACCACGACGGCGGTCTTGAGCCCCTGCTCCCTGCAGTACCGCAGGGCCGCCAGGGTGTCGGCGGTCTCGCCGGACTGGGAGACGGCCACGGCCAGGGTCCCCGGCGACACGGCCGGTTCGCGATAGCGGAACTCCGACGCGATCTCGACGTCCACCGGCAGGCCGGCGAAGCGTTCAAAGGCGTATTTGGCGACGAACGCCGCGTAGTTGGCGGTGCCGCAGGCCACCACCTGGATCCGCGTGACCTTTGAGAAATCGAGGTCCCCCGGCGGGGTGGCGCGCATCTCCACCGGATCGAGATAGGCCGAGAGCGTGTGCTGGCAGCTGTCGGGCTGTTCGTGGATTTCCTTCTCCATGAAGTGCCGATAGGCGCCCTTTTCGACCAGGGCGGCCGAGGCGGCCACATGGGTCACGGGCCGGTTCACCCGCTCGCCGCTCGCGTCGAAGATGGTGGCGCTGTCGTGGTCGATGGCGACGTAATCGCCTTCCTCCAGATAGGTCACCTTGCCGGTGAAGGGGCCGACCGCCAGCGCGTCGGAGCCGATGAACATCTCGCCCTCGCCCCAGCCGACCACCAGGGGCGAGCCGCGGCGGGCGCCCATGACCAGGTCGGGGTAGCCCTCGACCAGCACGCCCAGGGCATAGGCGCCGTGGAGCCGATCCAGCGTCGCCTTCAGCGCCGCCACCGGCTCCAGCCCCGCCTCGATCTCGGCGTTGATCAGGTGGGCGATCACCTCGGTGTCGGTGTCGCTTTCGAAGGTGTGGCCGCGGTCGAGCAGAGCCTGCTTCAACTCGGCGAAGTTCTCGATGATGCCGTTGTGCACCAGGGTCACGCGCCCGGCCTTGTGCGGGTGGGCGTTGGCGGTGGTCGGCTTGCCGTGAGTGGCCCAGCGGGTGTGGCCGATGCCGACGGTCCCGGCCAGGGGTTCGGCCGCCAGCACTTCCTCGAGCGCGCGGATCTTCCCCGCCGCCCGCCGGCGCTCGACCTTGCCGTCGACCACCGCGGCGACGCCCGCGGAGTCGTAGCCGCGGTATTCGAGCCGCTTGAGGCTGTCGACCAGGCGGGAGGTGACCGGAATGGTCCCGGAGATGCCGATGATTCCACACATGTCGGGAGGTTTCCTCGTCGCACCCTCACCTTGCCTCGCCGGACTTTCCGGCCCCTGTCGCAGGCGGGCGTCTTCGTCTAATGGAACGCGTGCGGGCAATCCGCGCTCCGCCTTTAGCATCGCCGAAAGGCGGCGCATCTAAATCTGCGTTTCGAGACGTTTCCGAACGGCCGCTTTTGGTTTCAAGCCGCCCGAGCAGAGCCTAGAAGGCCTTCCATGACCCAACGCGCATTCTTCGGCACCGACGGCATCCGCGGCCAGGCCAACAAGCACCCCATGACCGCCGAGGTGGCGCTGCGGGTCGGGCTGGCCGCCGGCAAGATGTTCCTGTCGGAGCACAACCGCCGCCACTTGGTGGTGATCGGCAAGGACACCCGCCTTTCCGGCTACATGATCGAGCCCGCCCTGGTGGCCGGCTTCACCTCCATGGGCATGGACGTGCGCCTGTTCGGCCCGCTGCCGACGCCGGGCGTGGCGATGATGACCCGCTCCATGCGCGCGGACCTGGGCGTGATGATCTCCGCCTCGCACAACAACTTCGCCGACAACGGCATCAAGCTGTTCGGGCCGGACGGCTACAAGCTGTCCGACGAGGTCGAGCACCGCATCGAAGCCCTGATGATGGAGGGCCTGCAGCAGGGCCTGGCGGGCCCGACGGAGCTTGGGCGGGTCAAGCGCGTGGACGACGCCCAGGCCCGCTATGTCGAGATCGCCAAGGGCGCCTTCCCCAAGAAGCTCAGCCTGAACGGCCTCAGAGTGGTGATCGACTGCGCCAACGGCGCCGCCTACAAGGTCGCGCCGCTCGCGCTCTACGAACTGGGCGCGGAGGTGATCGAGATCGGGGTCAATCCGACCGGCTTCAACATCAACGAGGAATGCGGCTCGACCCACCCGGCGACCATGGCCGAGGCGGTGAAGACCTACCGCGCCGACATCGGCATCGCGCTGGACGGCGACGCTGATCGACTGGTGATCTGCGACGAGAAGGGTCAGGTCGTCGACGGCGACCAGATCATGGCCATCATCGCCTCGGCGTGGGCCGAGTCCGAGCGGCTGAGCGGGGGCGGGGTGGTGGCCACCATCATGTCGAACCTGGGCCTGGAGCGGTTCATGGCCTCCAAGGGCCTGAAACTCGAGCGCACCAAGGTCGGCGACCGCTATGTGATGGAGCGGATGCGCGAGGGCGGGTTCAACCTGGGCGGCGAGCAGTCCGGGCACCTGATCCTGCGCGACTACTCCACCACCGGCGATGGCCTGCTGGCCGCGTTGCAGGTGCTGGCGGTAATGATCCAGTCGGGTCAGCCGATGAGCCGCCTGGCGCGTCAGTTCGAGCCCGTTCCGCAGCGGCTCGAAAACGTGCGCTTCGCCGGCGGCGAGCCCCTGGCGTCCAAGACCGTCAAGGAATGCATCGCCGACGCCGAGGCCAAGCTGAACGGCTCGGGCCGGATCGTCGTGCGCGCCTCGGGCACCGAGCCCTTGATCCGCATCATGGCGGAGGGCGACGACGAAGCGTTGGTGACCCAAGTGGTCAAGGATATCGCCGGGGCGGTGAAAAAGGCTGCGGCCTGAACCCACCCGCTCCTAAGGTCGCGTCCGCGCGCGGAGGTCGGAGCATGGACGGCTCGGACGAGCCCGATAGGCCGACTGAGGTCGAGCTGAAGCTTGAGGTGCGCCCCGGCGATCTCGCGGCCCTGATGCGTCACCCTCTGATGCGCCGGCTGGGCAAGGCCAAGCGGCTGGTCTCGACCTATTTCGACACGCCCGACGGGCGGCTGGCCCGGGCGAGGATGGCGCTGCGCATCCGCTCCGACGGGCGTCGCCATATTCAGACTCTGAAGACGGCCGGGGACGGATTCCTTACCCGCGGCGAGTGGGAATGCGCGGTCGCCTCCGACGCGCTGGATCTGGGCGTCTTGAAGTCGACGCCGCTGGCCAAGGTGCTGGAAGCGGGCGCCGACTTGGCGCCGCGCTTCACAATCGAGGTCGAGCGGCGCTCCCATGCCGTCTTTCGCGGCGGCGCGCGGATCGAGCTGACCTTGGACGTGGGCGAGGCCCGCGTGGCGGAAAAGTCGAGTCCCATCCTCGAGGTGGAGCTGGAACTGGCCCGCGGGCGACCCGCCAATTTGTTCACGGTGGCGGCGGAGCTCTGCGACGCGGCGCCCTTGCGCCCTTCGGTGCGCAGCAAGGCGGAGGCGGGCGAAGCGCTGCTGGGCGGGGGCGTCGGGCCGTCGAAGAGCGCCAGGGTCGTGTTGGACCGCGATATAGATACGGCGGGCGCTTTTCAGGCTGTGGGCCGGGCTTGCCTGACCCAGTTCCTGAAGAACGAGCGGCTGGTCCGCGAAGCGCGGGCGGTCGAAGCCGTCCACCAGGCGCGGGTTGCGATCCGGCGCTTCCGCGCGGCGTTGTCGCTGTTCAGCCCGCTGTTCGGCGACCCGGAGAGCGAGCGTCTGAAGACGGCGTTGCGCCGCACCGGTCAGAGCCTGGGGGCCGCGCGCGACCTGGATGTGCTGATCGAGCGGGTGCGGGGCCTGGAGCTGACCCCCTCCTTCGATGCGCACTCCCTCCTGGCGGCGCTCGAACGGCGCCGCGCCCAGGCCTATGACGAGGCCGCCGCGGCTCTGGAGGCGCCGGAGCTGTCGCGCCTGCTGTTCGATGTGGCCCGCTGGCTGGAGACCGGGGACTGGCTGACGGTCGACGATCCCGTCCGCGCGGCGGTTCGGACCCGCTCCGCGCTCGATTTCGCCCGGGAGACGCTCAAGTCCCGCGCCCGTAAGCTGCGCAAGGCGTCGCGCCGGGTCCGCGATCTCGAGCCGCCCGCACGGCATGCGGTGCGCATCAAGGCCAAGAAGCTCCGCTATGGCGCCGAGTTCTTCGCCTCTCTTGCAGAGGGCAAGGCAGGCCGGAAGGCGGCCGAGGCCTTCATCGAGGCGCTTAGACCCTTCCAGGACGCGCTCGGCGAACTCAACGACCTGGTCAACGCCGAACGGCAGTTGCGCGTGCTGGCCGAGATCTCCCACGACCCCAACCTGGCCTTCGCGGCCGGGGCGGCGGTGGACGAGGTCGAGCGTGAGGCGGGGCGGTTGTTGAAGCGCGCCGAGAAGGCGGCCGGGGACTTCGCCAAGGCGAAGCTGTTCCTCTAGACTCAGCCCCTGGCGAAGCGCTCGGCCAGTTCCGCGACCTGCCCGCGGATTTCCGGCACGGCGATGATCTCCCAGGCCTCGCCCCGGGTGATCGGTCCGACGGCGTAGAGCCGCCTGTGCGCCCGGCCTTCGCCGTCGATCACGCGCAGGCCGGCGTCGACATCCAGGCCGAGCCGCTCACGATCGATACGAGCCACGCCCCGGTCCAGCAGGTCGCGGTGCAGCGGATCGGGCGAGCGGTTCAGGTCCGACAGCGGCCCGGTGCAGTTGATCACGCGGTCGAAGCGATCGTGGCGCGTCTCGGTCGCCCCACGCGGACGCCAGTCGATCCAGACCCCGGCGGGCCTTGTCTCGGCCTTGACCACCCGACCGGCCCCGACCGACAGCGTCCTCGCCTCGATCATCGCCTGGATGCGCGCGCCGATCTCCGTGGCGGTGCGGTGGCGGTGCACGTCCCACCACGGCCTCAGGTGACGCAGGAAGCGGCGGCGTTCGCTGCTGTCCGCTGCGCGCCAAAGCGCCTGGTTGAAGGGGCGAATCTCGTCCATCGCCTCGCCCCAGCCGATCGTGCGGGCGCGGGCTCGAAACGCCTTGGCGCGCTGCGACAGGCTGGCGTCTACGGGAGGCCAGGGTTGGGCGTGGGACTGGGTGGCGTCGTGGGGGCGGGGCAGGAGGCCCCGGCGAGACAGGGCCAGCGCCCGCCCGAGCCAGCCTTGGGCGTCCAGGGCCAGGGCCACATCGATCATGGTCAGGCCCGAGCCGATCAGGAGCACCTCATCGGCAGGCTTCACCGTGGCGAGGGCGCCGGGCGCCCACGGGTCATTGATGAAGCGGTCGGAAGCGCCAGGCGTCAGTCCCGCCGCGCCGGCGGGGTCGGGAGGCGCGTTGCCCAACGCCAGCACACAGCGATCCGCGCTCAGGCGCCTGCCGTCGGCCAGTTTCAGCTGAACGCCCTGGCCATCGGCGTCAATGGCCGTGACCTCGCCTGAAACCCGCTCGAAACGGCCGGGGCTCGCAGCCTCCTGCGCGTCCAGGGTCGCGCGCACGTACTCGCCATAGACCATGCGCGGCGCGAAGCCGTCGGGATCGGCGAGCTCAGGGCGGTTGTCCTGCAGCCAACGCACGAAATGCGACGCGTCGTCGGGAAAGGCGCTCATGCGCCCGGAGCGGACGTTCAGCAGATGCGCCGGGCAACCGGTGCCGTAGGCCAGACCGAGTCCGAACACGGAGCGCCGCTCGATCAGCAGCACCCGCGCCGGAGTGCGCCGCAGCAACTGCACAGCGAGCAGCGCGCCGGTATATCCGGCGCCGACGATAGCGATGGTCTCAGGGCTGGCCACGCTTACGGTCTAGTTTGACCGGAGCCGCTTGGAAAGCGCCCGGGCCACTCAGATTTCCTGATTGTAGGCGCCGACTTCCGGCCAGGCGGCCAGGCGCGGCTTCACCTCGTCGCGGAACAGCGCGCGCATGTCGTCTTCCGACGCGGTGCTTTCCACCACCACCACAAGCTCCGGCTTGTTCGAGGAGGCGCGCACCAGCACCCAGGAGCCGTCCTCCAGCGCCACGCGCGCGCCGTTGACGGTGATCACGTCGACGATCTTCCGTCCAAGGATGGAGCCGCCGGCGGCGCCCAGCGCCTGGTATTCGCGGCTGACCTCGTCGACGATCCGGTACTTGGTCTCGTCATCACAATGCGGCGACATGGTCAGCGATGTGAAGGCGACCGGCAGAGCCTTCTTCAGGTCGGACAGCTTCCTGCCCGGATTGCGGTCCAGCATCGCGAGCACCGCCCCGCCCGCCACCAAGCCGTCGTCGTAGCCGCGGCCGACGGGGGCGTTGAAGAAGAAGTGGCCCGACTTTTCGAAGCCCGCCAGCGCGCCGAGTTCAGCGGTCTTGCGCTTGATGTAGCTGTGGCCGGTCTTCCAGTAGACGGTAGAGGCCCCGTTGGCCTGCAGCACCGGGTCGGTGGCGTAGAGGCCGGTGGATTTCACGTCGACGACGAACTTGGCGTTGTCGTGCAGGCCGGACAGATCGCGCGCCAGCATCAGGCCGATCTTGTCGGCGAAGATTTCCTCGCCCTCGTCGTCCACCACCCCGCAGCGGTCGCCGTCGCCGTCGAAGCCCAACGCGAGGTCGGCGCCGTGCGCGCGCACCGCCTTGGCCATCTCGACCAGCATGGCGTGGTCTTCCGGGTTCGGATTGTATTTCGGGAAGGTGTTGTCGAGCTCGCAGTCCATCTCGATCACCTCGGCGCCCATGGCGCGAAGCGCATCGGGGGCGAAGGCTCCGGCGGTGCCGTTGCCGCAGGCCGCGACGACCTTCAGCGGCCGGCTCAACTTCACCTTGGAGGTCAGGTCCGCCAGATACCGCTCCCGCACGCCGTCGACCTGGGTCAGGGAGCCACCGGGCCGGGGCTGTGACTTGCCGCCCAGCACGATCTCCTTCAGCCGGGTCATCTCGTCGAGCGCGAAGGTCAGGGGCGGGTTGGCGCCCATCTTCACCCCGGTCCAGCCGTTCTCGTTATGGCTGGCGGTGACCATGGCCACGCAGGGCGCCTCAAGGTCGAACTGGGCGAAATAGGCCATGGGCGACAGCGCCAGGCCGATGTCCAGCACCTCGCAACCCGACTGCAGCAGGCCCAGGATCAGCGCCTGCTTCACCGACAGGGAATAGGAGCGGAAATCGTGGCCGACCACGATGCGAGGCTTGACCCCGATCTCGTGGATATAGGTCCCCAGGCCCAGGCCCAGCGCCTGGATGCCCAGCCGGTTGATCTCCTTCTCCAGCACCCAGCGCGCGTCGTATTCGCGGAAGCCGGTCGGCTTGACGAAGGGGATGGTCTCGAACTCTGCGCTGTTGGCGTGCAGGTCGGCGCGCGGGGTGGCGAGCATGGGGCCTCGAAGGTTGCGGGCGCGTTTTAGGGGGTGAGCGGGCTTTAGGGAACCGCGCGCGTCAACTGAACGCCGGGGCGATGGTTCCGCAGCTCAGAGCACGCCGGCGCGCAGCACGTCGTGCACGTGCAGGATGCCGACGGGGCGGCCTTGGTCGACCACGAACAGCACGGTGATGCGCCGGTCATTCATGATCTTCAGCGCCTCGCCGGCCAGCATGTGCGGCTGGGCAGTTGTGGGGTGGGCGGTCATCACCTCGCCGGCCTTATGCGAGAGCAGGCCGTCCATGTGACGGCGCAGGTCGCCGTCGGTGATCAGGCCGGCGAGCTTACTGTCCTCGACCACACCGACGCAGCCGAAGCGCTTCTCGGTCATGACCAGCAGCGCCTCCTGCATCGAAGCGTCGGGCGCGACGAGGGGCAGCTCCCCATCCTTGTGCATCAGATCGGCGACGGTGCGCAGCGCGCTGCCGAGCTTGCCGCCCGGATGGAAGACCTTGAAATCGGTGGCGGTGAAGCCGCGGCGTTCCAGCAAGGCCACGGCCAGGGCGTCGCCAAGCGCGATCTGCAGGGTGGTGGAGGTGGTGGGCGCATCCACGGCGGCGGCGGCTTCCGGGCTGTCGGGCAGCAGCAGCAGGATGTCGGCGGCGCGGCCCAGCGCGCTGTCGGCCTTGGCGGTCATGCCCAGGAGCGGAATGCCGAAACGCTTGGCGTAGGCGACGACGTCGGCCAGCTCCTTGGTCTCGCCGGACTTGGACAGGGCCAGGACCGCGTCGTCGGTCGAGACCATGCCCAGGTCACCATGGCTGGCTTCGGTGGCGTGGACGAAGATCGAGGGCTGGCCGGTGGACGCGAGGGTCGCGGCGATCTTGCGCGCCACGTGGCCGGACTTGCCTACGCCGGTGCAAACGACGCGGCCCTTGATGCCGTGCAGGGTTTCGACGGCCTGGGAGAAGGCGCCGTTCAGACCCTGGGCCATGGCGCTCAGCGCCTCGGCCTCGATGGACAGCACCCGCCGGGCGACCCCGGCCGCGTCGAAGCCGCTCATCGGCGCAGGCCAGCGGCCGCGGCGGTGACCGGCGCAGCCTGGGTGGCCGCAGTCGACGCGGGAGAAGCCGCAGCGGCGGGTGCGGCGGCCTTCGCCGGCCCGGCCTGGCGCTTGGCCTCGTCGGCCAAGTCCTTGCGCGCCGCGTCGGTGATCACCTCGGGTTTGCCGAACGGGCCGGGCGAGCGACGCCCCTGGCCCTGCGGCCACACGAAGGCGAGGCCGACCAACAGGACGGCGAGCAGGGCTGCGCTGGCGAAGAACAGGCGGTCGGACATGCGGGCGCTATAGCGTTTGTGCAGGGCGCGCACAAATTCACGCGCGCGTACGGCGAGCTTGCGGCGCTTGACCCCTGCGGGCCGACGCCCTACCCGCTCAGCCGATCCGTCGAAGGAACCGCCGATGCCGCTTCTCGTCCTGCTCCGCCACGGCCAGAGCCAGTGGAACCTGGAGAACCGCTTCACCGGCTGGGTGGACGTGGACCTGACCGAGAAGGGCGAGGCCGAAGCGCGCAGAGGAGGCGAGCTCCTGGGCGCCGCGGGCGTGGAGTTCGACCGCGCCTTCACCTCGGTCCTGACCCGGGCGATCCGCACGGGCAACCTGGCGCTGGAGGCGATGGGCCAGCTTTGGATCCCGGTCGAGAAGGACTGGCGGCTGAACGAGCGCCACTACGGAGGCCTGACCGGGCTCGACAAGGCCGAGACCGCCGCCCGCCACGGTGACGAGCAGGTGCACGTGTGGCGCCGCTCCTACGACATCCCGCCGCCGCCTCTGGAGGCGGGTTCGCAATGGGACCTCTCGAAGGACCGCCGCTACAAGCCCGGCCAGGTGCCGGCAACCGAGAGCCTGAAGACTACGTTGGAGCGGGTCGAGCCCTACTGGAACTCCGACATCGCGCCGACCCTGAAGCGCGGCGAGACGGTGCTGGTCGCCGCTCACGGCAATTCCCTGCGGGCCATCGTCAAGCTGCTGTTCCAGGTCTCCGACGCCGACATCCCGGGCGTGGAGATCCCCACCGGCAATCCGCTGGAGATCATGCTGGACGAGAACCTGCGTCCGCTCTCGGCCCGCTATCTCGACGCCGCCCGCGCCCAGCCCTTGCCGCCCGTCGGCTGATGGCGGACGAAGCCGACAGGGCCTGGATGCGCCGCGCCATCGCCCTGGCTCGACCGCGCGTCGGCCTGACCGGCGAGAATCCGGCCGTCGGCTGCGTGCTGGTCAAGGACGGCGCCGTCATCGCCGAAGCCGCGACCGCCGAGGGCGGTCGGCCACACGCGGAGGAGCAGGCTCTGGGGAACGCGGGCGAGGTGGCGCGAGGGGCTGTCGCGTACGTCACGCTCGAACCCTGCGGCGAACGCAGCTCCGGCGCGGCGTCGTGCGCGGAGCGCCTGGTCGCTGCGGGCGTGGCACGTGTGGTCGTGGCCTCCGAGGACCACTCCCCCTTCGCGTCGGGCCGAGGGCTGGAGCGGTTGCGGGCCGCCGGCCTGCCGGTCGACTCCGGCGTCTCGGCCGATGAAGCCGCGGCGCTTTACGTCGACTATCGGCCGACCGGCTCTCGCTGACCTCAACCAAACCCGTCATCCTTGAAGGTCAGGTCGCGCGAGCGCCCTGGCCTTCGAGGACCCACAGGAGCGACGTCAGAGCTGCGTGCGGCGGACATGGTCGCCCAGCTTCACCGTCGCTCCTGTGGGTCCTCGACGGCGCGCGGCTGACCGCCGCGCACCGCCAAGGATGACGATCATTAGAATAGGGCTCTGGCACGGAGGGAGCCCAACCGCGCCTCGCTCGTTGTCTCTGAATGCCCCGCCTGAAGACTTTCGCCTTTTCCGATGGCCTCTACGACCACCTGATCGCCACGAGTTCGCGGCCGAAGGCGCTGGCGGCGTGGGGCGCGCACCAGGACCTGTTCAAGTCTGGCTTGGCGAGAGAGGTCGACGAGCCCGCGCAGGTGAAGGCCGCGACCGCCAAGCCCGATACGCCGCTGCGGCGTAAGTCGGGCGGGAAAGGCGGCTGGAGTCCGGAATAGCGCAAACGAAAAGGGCGGACCGTAGCCGGTCCGCCCTTCCCTAGTCTCAAGCCTGAAGCCCGGCTTACGCCGGCTCTTCGGAACGCTCGCGACGGCCACGGCCGCGGCCGCGATCCCGGCCGCCGCGATCGCCGCGGTCTTCCCGGGGCGGACGCTCGCCGCGCTCTTCCTCGGCCGGTTCGCCGCGGGCGGCGCGTTCGGCGGCCAGCTTCTCGGTGATGTCCTCGCCGGTCTCCTGGTCGACGACCTTCATCGACAGCTTGACCTTGCCGCGGTCGTCGAAGCCCAGGACCTTCACCTTCACGGAGTCGCCTTCGTTCAGGACGTCCTTCACCTGAGCGACCTTCTGCGGGGCGATCTGGCTGATGTGCACCAAGCCGTCCTTGGAGCCGAAGAAGTTCACGAAGGCGCCGAAGTCGACGACCTTCACGACCTTGCCGTTGTAGATCTGGCCGATCTCGGGCTCGGAGGTGATGCCCTTGATCCAGTCCAGGGCGGCCTTGATCTTGGCGCCGTCCGAGGCGGAGACCTTGACCGTGCCGTCGTCGGAGATGTCGACCTTGGCGCCGGTCTTCTCGACGATCTCGCGGATCACCTTGCCGCCCGAACCGATCACTTCGCGGATCTTGTCGGTCGGGATGTTGATGGTCTCGATCTTCGGCGCGAACTCGCCGATCTCGGCGCGCGGCGCGGTCATGGCCTTGGACATCTCACCCAGGATGTGCAGGCGGCCGGCCTGCGCCTGGTTGAGCGCCTTGGTCATGATCTCCTCGGTGATGCCGGGGACCTTGATGTCCATCTGCAGCGAGGTGATGCCGTTCTCGGTGCCGGCGACCTTGAAGTCCATGTCGCCGAGGTGGTCCTCGTCGCCCAGGATGTCCGACAGGATGGCGTATTCGCCCGACGGCTCCAGGATCAGGCCCATGGCGATGCCCGAGACCGGCGACTTCAGCGGCACGCCCGCGTCCATCAGGGCCAGGGACGAACCGCAGACCGTGGCCATCGAGGACGAGCCGTTCGACTCGGTGATCTCGGAGACCAGGCGCAGGGTGTAGGGGAACTCTTCCGCCGACGGCAGCATCGGGCGGATCGCCCGCCAGGCCAGCTTGCCGTGACCGATCTCGCGACGGCCCGGCGAGCCCATCCGGCCGGTCTCGCCGACCGAGTACGGGGGGAAGTTGTAGTGCAGGAGGAACTTCTCCTTGTAGGTCCCCTGCAGGGCGTCGATCCACTGCTCGTCCTCGCCGGTGCCCAGCGTGGCCACGACCAGGGCCTGGGTCTCGCCGCGGGTGAACAGGGCCGAGCCGTGCGTACGCGGCAGGACCGAGACTTCCGAGACGATCGGACGGACCTTGTCGAGCGGTCGACCGTCGACACGGCGGCCGTGCTCGATGATGTCGCGGCGCAGGACGTCGGCTTCGCATTCCTTGAAGGCCGAGGAGAACTTCGACGAATCGACGCCGTCGGGGTTAGCTTCCGACTTGACCAGCGCTTCAGAGGCCTTGGCCTTGGCGGCGCCCACGGCTTCGTGGCGGGCGTGCTTGGCCTGGATTTCGTAAGCCTTGCGGATGTCGGTGCCGACCAGCTTCTTGATCGCCTTGACCAGTTCGGATTGGTCTTCAGCCTGGAAGTCGTAGGGCTCGTTGGCGGCGTGCTCGGCCAGTTCGATGATCGCGTCGATCACCGGCTGCATGCCGGCGTGGGCGAACATCAGGGCGCCCAGCATCTTGTCTTCCGACAGTTCCTTGGCCTCGGACTCCACCATCATCAGGGCGTCCTGGGTGCCGGCGACGATCAGGTCGAGCTGGGTGTCGGCCATCTGGTCGAGCGTCGGGTTCAGCACGTATTCGCCGTCGATGATGCCGACGCGCGCGGCGCCGATCGGGCCCATGAAGGGCACGCCCGACAGGGTCAGGGCGGCGGAGGCGGCGACCATGCCGACCACGTCGGGATCGTTCTCGAGGTCATGGCTCAGCACGGTCACGGTGACCTGCGTCTCGTGCTTGAAGCCCTTGACGAACAGCGGGCGGATCGGGCGGTCGATCAGGCGGGAGACCAGGGTCTCCTTCTCGGTCGGACGGCCTTCGCGCTTGAAGTAGCCGCCCGGGATCTTGCCGGCGGCGTAGGTGCGCTCCTGATAGTTCACAGTGAGCGGGAAGAAATCCAGGCCCGGCTTGGGCTGCTTGGCGAACACGACGTTGGCCAGGACGGTGGTCTCGCCGTAGGTCGCGAGCACTGAACCGTCGGCTTGGCGCGCGATACGGCCGGTCTCCAGGGTCAGCTTGCGGCCGGCCCAGTCGATGGTCTTTTTCTTGATGTCGAACATTGGTCTTTTCTCTGTTCCACGGGACCCATTTCCCGCGGGGCGGACTGTCAGGAGCGGCTTTGCGTCTCTTGGTGCGTGCGGCTTCGGATCCTGTCCGGGCGGCCGGCCCCCCATGGGGCGGACCGCGTGTCGGCTCTTTGCTGAAGCTGGCGCTCAGGCCTGCCCCAGATAGACCGAACCCCGCCCGGAGCCGCGGGCGGGGTTGGTTTCGTCTCTTGTCTTAGCGACGCAGGCCCAGGCGCTCGATGAGCGTCTGATAGCGGCCGGAGTCGGTCTTCTTCAGGTGGTCCAGAAGGCGACGGCGCTGCGAAACCATCTTGAGGAGGCCGCGGCGCGAGTGGTTGTCCTTCTTGTGGGTCTTGAAGTGCTCGGTCAGGTTGGCGATGCGCTCGGAGAGGATCGCGACCTGGACTTCGGCGGAACCGGTGTCGGCTTCGCCACGGGCATAGTCATGGATGAGCGCGGTTTTGCGCTCCATGGTGATCGACATCGGGGTCTCCTATTCGAGATGAAAAACTCGCGTCGGGGAAAGCTTCCCCGCCCGCATCTCACAGAGCGCCACGATCTTTCCGTCCGAGATGGCTGAAACGGTTCGAGACGCGTCCTGGCCCGCGATAGTCCGCGGCTTCAGACGCGTTTTGAGCGTTTCGACCTGTCTGGGGAGCAGAACGATCGGCCGACCCTGCTTGAGCTTGAAAGCGTCTTCGTCGGTCACGGCCAACTCCGGGATGTCGTCCAGAGCGGTCTCGACCGGAAGCAGGGCCTCCAGGCGGGCGCCTCTATGCACCAAGTCTTCCAGAATATCCAGTCCAATCGAGGACTCGGCCGCGAAGGGGCCCACGCGCAGTCGTCGCAGGGCCGAGACGTGACCGCAAGCGCCCAAGGCTTCGGCGATGTCGCGCACGATCGAGCGGACATAGGTGCCCTTGCCGCAGCGGACGGTGATCTCGACGTGGTCCGCGTCCGGCGCGTCGGTCACCGCGGCCTCGTGGATGATCACGGTGCGGGCGTCGAGCTCGACCTCGATGCCCTCCCGCGCCAAGTCGTAGGCGCGCTCACCGTCGACCTTGATGGCCGAGAAGGCGGGCGGCACCTGCTGGATCTCGCCGACGAAAGCCTTCAGCGCTTCGGCCACGGCTTCCGGCGACGGGCGCACGTCCGAGGTGGCGGTGGTGGCGCCTTCGCGGTCGAAACTGGCGGTCGTGCGACCCCACTCGATGGTGAAGCGATAGACCTTCTCCGCCTCCATCAGGAACGGCACGGTCTTGGTGGCTTCGCCGAGCGCGATAGGCAGGATGCCGGTCGCCAGCGGGTCGAGCGTTCCCGCGTGGCCGGCCTTCTGGGCGTTGAAAAGTCGGCGCACGCGGGTGACCGCGTCGGTGGAGCCCAGGTCATAGGGCTTGTCGAGGCAGACCCAGCCGGAGACCGCGTCGCCCTTCTTGCGGCGGCCCATCAGTCTTCGCCCTCTTCGTCATGCGCTTCCAGGTCGCGCTGCACGCGCGGGTCCTGGAACAGCCGCTCCATGCGCGCGGCCTCGTCGAAGCTCTCGTCGTGGACGAAGCGCAGGTCGGGGGTGAACTTCATATCGATGTGACGGCCGAGCTGGCCCCGCAGGAAGCGAGACGCGTGGTTCAGGGCCGCAACCACCGCCTTGGTGTCGCCGACGCCCGTCTCAGCACTTGGGCCGAGGCCCGCGCCCAACGGCTCCACGAAACAGGTGGCATGGCGCAGGTCCGGGCTCATGCGCACCTCGGTCACGGTCACCGAGACGCCTTCCAGCGCCTCGTCGTGGATCTCCTCCTCGCGCAGCACCTCGACCAGGGCGTGGCGGATCAGCTCTCCGGCGCGCAGCTGGCGTTGCGAGGGGCCTTGGGGCTTCTGATGGGAATGGCGGGATTTCATGGGTCTGATCCGGGGCCGGGGGGAGCGGCCTGATAGGGTAGCGAGGGGCCTCAAAGGCCCGTATCTCAGTCGCCGGCGTAGCCGAAGCGTTCGATCCAGGGCTTGAGGATCGCGATCGCCGGTTCGAGTTCGCGTGCGTAACGACGCCACTGGCCGTCGCCGCGGTAGAGGCCGCGCGCCACCTGCGCGGCCGAGGGCGTGGCGGAAAGGCCCGCGCGGGCGCGCTCGGCGAAATTGCGCACCTCGTCGCGCCAGGGCAGGCCCAGGAAGGCGAAGATGGCCTTCACCTCGGTGTCGAAGTCGGTGACCAGGTCCTCGTAACGGTGCCTGCGCGCACTCATCTGCAGCTTCTCAGCATAGAGCTGACCGAGGTCCATCACCCCGGCGTAGAGCCGCGCGGCGCCTTCCAGGGTCAGGAGCTCGTACATCGAGGCGTTCATGCGGAAGCGATGGCGGAAGCCCGACAGCACCACGTCGCGCGGGTCGCGCACCGCGAACAGGATCTTGGCCTCGGGGAACAGTTTGGCGATCACCGGGAGCTTGATTGTGTTGAGCGGCAGCTTGTCCACGAACACCTTGCCCGTGACGCCCACGCCCGCGTCGCGCACGCGGCCCCAATAGGCGCGGCGATAGGGCTCCAAGTCAGCCACCGAGGCGGCCGCGAGCCTGGTCAGGCCGCCTTCGTCGGAGAGGAAGTCGACGGCGGATTCGGTCAGGGTCTCGCGCTCTTCCAGGCTGACCACCTCCGGGTGGCTGGCCAGGACCTGTTCCAGGAGCGTGGTGCCCGAGCGCGGGAAGCCCATCAGGAACACGTGCGCCTTTTCTCCGGCCCCGGGACCTGCGCGGCGGGGGCCGCCCCAGCCGGCGGCGCTGCCTGAGAAGTGATTGGACAGCCACTTCAGGGTCATGGGCAGGGTCTGCACGCCCGGCCCCTCGAAGCGGGCCTTGTAGAGATCGCGCATCACCAGATTGCCGTCGGTCCAGGCCTGGAACGCCTCGGCCGTGCGGTCCTGGGCGTCCAGGGCGTCGCCGAGCACGCCCAGCGCATGGGCGCGGTCGAACGGCGTGATCTGTGGGCCACTGAGCAGGGCCTTGAGCCCGGTCTCGGCCGCCACGGGCTCGTCGGACTGGACCTCGGCGGTAGCCTTGGCGATCACGGCGTTGCCGTGCTGCGGATTCAGCGCCAGGGCGCGCGCGGCGAAGGCCTTGGCGCCTTCCAGGTCGCGGCGGCGCACGGCGATGGCGGCCAGGCTGGCCAGGGGTTCGGCGAAGTCGGGCTTCAGCTCCACCGCCTTCAGGTGGCTTTCGCGCGCCGCCTCCAGCTCGCCCAGGTGCTCCTGGGCGACGCCGCGGTTGCACCACGCCGGGGCGAAGGCGGGCTGCAGCTCCAGGGCCGCGTCGAAGGCCTCAAAGGCCTCGCGTGAGCGCTCAGCCTGCATCAGGCAAAGGCCCAGCGCATTGAGGATATCGAAGCGGTCGGGCGCAAGCCGGCGCGCGGCTTGCAGGTCGGCCAGGGCCTCCTCCAGCTTCCCCTGCTGCTCGAAGCCGAGCGAGCGCAGGCTCAGCAGGGTCGGATTGGTCACGCCGAAATCCAGCGCCGCGCGGGCCAGTTGGATCGCGCGGGGGATGTCCTGCTCGCGCAGGGCCGCGCCGATCTCGGCCATCAGGTGCTGCGCTTCGGGCGCCTGGGCGCCTGGGTTGCTCGGAGCGTCCGTCATTCCGCGGGCTCGTAGCCGAAGCGCTTGAGCCAGGGCTTCAAGGTGGGCAGGACCGACGCCAGCTCCTGCTCATAGCGGCGCCACTGGCCGTCGCCGCGATAGAGGCCGCGGGCCACCTGCTTGGCGCTCGGGGTGCGGATGGTGCGCTCGCGCGACTTCTCGGCGAAATCCTTCAGATCGTCGGTCCATTCCAGACCGAGGAAGTCGCACACTTGGCGCGCCTCGCCTTCCAGGTCCCCGATCAGGTCCTCGTACCTGACCTCGGCCATCTCCACCGGCGTGCGCTCGGCCGACACCTGCTCCAGCCGCATCACCGCGTCGTAGAAGGTCGCCGTGCCCTCCAGGCTGGTGAACTGGTACATGGCCGGGTTCATGCCGAAGGCGCGCCGGAAGCAGCTCAGCACCACGTCACGCGGGTCGCGGAGAGCGAACAGCACCTTGGCCTTAGGGAACAGGGCGTTGATGATTGAGAGCTTCACCGTGTTCAGCGGCAGCTTGTCGATGAACACCTTCCCCGCCGGATCGACGCCGTAGTCGGCCACCCGCGCCCAGTAGCGGCGCTGGAGGTCGGAGAGCTCGCTCGCCGAGGCCCTGGCCAGGCGACCCAGGCCGTCAGGCTCGATCAGATAGGCCGCATCGGCGTCCTCGAGCGTCGGACGCTCTTCCAGGGACACCACGTCCGGGTGGGTGGCGATGATCTGCTCGAGCAGGGTGGTGCCCGAGCGGGGGAAGCCGATCAGGAACACGTGGGCGCGCGCGCCCATGCCCTCGTCCTCGACCCGCTCCGGCGCCCAGTCACCGGGCTTCAGGCCGTTCAGAAAGGCTTCGATGCGGCGCACCAGCTGCAGGTGGGTCTCGACCCCCTCGCCCTCGTATTCGGCGCGGTGCTGTTCGCGCGATTCAGCATTGCCGGCGGCGTAGGCCGCGAAGGCTTCGGCGGCGCGGTCCTGGCCGTCCAGCGCATCGCCCAGCAGGGCCTGGACCATTGGCCGATCGGTGGGATCGAGGCGCGGGTCGGCCAACAGGTCACGCGCGGCGGCCTCGGCGCCGGCCAAGTCCTTCTCCCCGAGCCGGGCCGAAGCCAGGGCGATGCGCGCGACCGTCAGGCTCGGGTCGACGGCCAGGGCGCGCTCGGCCAGACTGCGCGCCTCCGCAACATCGCCGCGACGAGCCGCCAGGGACGCCAGGCCGCCCAGCGGCTCGGCATAGCCGGGGAACAGCCCTGCCGCAGCCTCGTAGTGACGGCGCGCGCCGTCCAGGTCGCCCAGAAGCTCGAAGGCCGACCCCTTGCCGTAGTGGGCCGGAGCAAAATCGGGCTGGACCTGCAGCACCGCGTCGAAGGCGGCAAGCGAGGCCTCGCGCCGCCCGCTGCGCGAGAGGCACAGGCCCAGCGCGCACAGCAGGTTCAGATCATCGGGCGCCTGCTCCAGCGCCCGTTCCAGGAGCTCGACCGCCTCCGCATAGCGGTGCTGGGTCTCGAGGCTGTGGGCGGCGAGGTTCAGCAGCAAAGGATGGTCGGCGCCGGCCTTGACCGCCTCTACCGCGATCGTGAGCGCGGAGGCCATATCGTTGAAGGCCAGGGCGCCTTCGGCGGCGCGCACGGCTTCCATGGAGGAGGACATGGTCTGGGTGTCGGTCATGGTGATCTCCCTCGTCTCCCGCGGATCGGACGCGGGCTTCAGACGATCGATCGTCGTCGCAATGAGCCGCGCGGCTTACCGGGCCTTGGGCGCCCTGTCCAGTTGAGCGTCCGCCACGTCCAGCATGACGCCTGCCGAGACCGTGTCCAGCAGCGGTCTCGTCGAGAGGCCCGCGGCATGCAGCAAGGCCGAGGTCCAGTGGTTGCAGAGGTGCAGGATACTGAACGCCTCGCGGCTCTTGAAGAAGCGCGCGTCCTGAGTGTCCGGGCCGAACACGGGCTGGATGTGGCCCGCCCTGAGCGCGAAAGAGGCGTCGGCGCGCGACAACAGGCGCTCGGTCCCGGCGCGGCTGAGCTCCAGGCGGCGCACGCCGGTGGTCCAGAGCCGGTCCGGCCGTGCCTGCAGCGGCTCCAGCATCACCGCGGAAGGGTTGTGGGCCGCGAAGAAGGCCCGCGCGCCGTCGGGCAGGCGGTGCGAGATCGGGGCCGGGTCCATGTAGAACTTGGTGTCGCCCCAGCCGATCTGGATCCAGGCGCCTGGCGCGGTGGCCGCCCGGGCCTCGGCCATAGGGCCGCCGTGGGCGCGGATGACTTCGGCCGGCAGGACCACATTGGTATGGAAGCCGTTGTCGACGACATAGGCGGTCACCGTCGCCTCCCCGGCCTTCGCGGGGAATAGCGCCACATCGCCCGGCAACCTTACCAGGAAGGGCGTTGCGACCAGCGCCAGGGTGAGCAAGGCCGCAATGATCACACGCCTGCGCACGCCGCACCCCGCCCCTCTCAAGGCGTGCAGTATACGCATAGCGGCTTCGCTGTGGCGGGTCTCCCGCGCTTTGCCGGCGACCGTGGCGCCCTCGCCGCGAAATGCGCCTCAGCAGGCGGGGAGCGGCGGATATTGGCCGGTGGCGGCGTAGGCCTCTCCCACGCGGCGCCAGACCACGCTGGTCCTGACCGCGCCGGAATAGTCCACGGCGAAGGCCTTGCCGGGCGTCAGCGGCTTGAGGGTGGCGTCGATGCTGCGGCCGCGGCCCTCCCCCTCGCCGCTGCCGTCATAGCCGGTCAGGATCGAGCGGGCCCGCACCACCGGCTTTTCTGGGGTCAATTCGATCAGGTCGGCCTGCTCGAAGGTGCAGCCGGACTGGGTCCCGCCGCCTCGCGCCTCAAGGGCCGGATTGGGGAACAGGTCCTCGCGCAGCCGCCACATCGGCGGCTCGCCCCAGGTCTCGCCGTCGGCGATTTCGGGCCAGAAGCCCTCGGCGGTGAAACCCGTCGCCCCTTTGCGCAGATAGGCGACGGCGAGTGAACCGACGCAAAGGTGGCAGCCCTCGTTGACCCGGCCGCCGGCGACCAGCACCAGCCGGTCGCCGAGGGTCAGCAGCTTCAGCGGGCGATAGACCAGGGTGACCTTTTCGCCTTCCCGGTCGACGGTGCGGGTCGCCGGCGACTTCTGGCCGAAGGCGGCGAGGAAGGCGGCCTCCAGCTCCGGCGTGGCCGCAGCCGCCTGAGCGACCTGGCGCTCGGCGGCGACCGGATCCGGCGCGGCGGGGGCGGCGGGTTTGCGGTCGCAGGCGGCGAGCAGCGCCGCCGTCAGAGCCGCCCCTGCTATCGCCTTGCCCCGCCGCCGCGCCATCGGCTCAGTCGGCGGGCTGGACGAGGAACTGCTCGACCTTCCCGTCCGGATAGGCGCGCATGATGATGGTCAGCGTCCGGCTCGGGTAGGTCACGCGATAGACCTCCGACGTCATGCCGCCGCGCAGCGTCGAGGAGCGCTGCACGAAGCCGGTCGGCTCACCCAGCGCGCCGATGCTGGAGGCGAAGTCCTTCAGCGCCTCATCCGAGAAATAGGCGTTGGCGTTCGGCGTGAAGCGCGCCCGGTCGATGTGGCCGGCGCGCAGGTCGTCGAACAGGGCGCGAGCGACCGCCGTCTGGGCGGGCTGGCCCTTGTCGGCGCTCGGGAACAGCACCGCTTCGATGCGGTTGGCGATAGCGTTCTGCGCCCCGCCGAAGTCGGCGCTGGTCAGGACCACGATGGCGGCCCCCTGATCCGGATAGACCCGGTTCTCCGACAGGAAGCCGGAAATCTCGCCGCCGTGCTCGATCTCGCGCTTGCCGTTGAAATCCTTCACCGAGACGCCCAGGCCGTAGCCGGAGCCCTTGCCGTTGTTCAGCTTCACCTCGGCGAACTGCTGAGCGTAGCTGTCGGGCTTCATCAGGCGCTGCTGCAGCTGGCCGAGGTCCCAGCGGGCCAGATCCTCGGCGGTCATGGCCAGCCCGCCCATGGCGTAGAGCCAGCCCGCGCCCTCCTTGGGCGCCGGGTGCAGCGGCCCCAGCGCATAGCGCATGTAGCCGCGCGCATCGGTGGCGCTGAGCGGCTTGGTGTCGTCCTCGGTAGCCGAGGTCATGCCGAGCGGCGCGAACATGCGCTCGCGCACGAAGGCCATGTACGGCTTGCCCGAGACCTTCTCCACGATCAGGCCGGCGATGGTGTAGCCGGTGTTGGAGTACTGCCACTGGTCGCCCGGCTGGAAGTCGAGCGGGATGCGCGCCCACTTGTCGAGGATGTGCTGCGGCGTGGTCGGATGCAGCATCTCCTCCATCACATAGTCCTGGGGCCAGTAGTCGCGATACCCTGAGGTATGGCTCAGCACCTGGCGGATGGTGATGCGGTCGCCGTCGGTCAGGTTCGGCACGTACTTGCCCACCGGATCGTCAAGGCGAAGCTTGCCGTCCTCGGCCAGCATCAGGATCGCGGTGGCGGCGAACTGCTTGGAGATCGAGCCGATGCCGTAGCGCATGGCCGGATTGGCGGGTGTGGCCGGGTCGAGCCGGCCCTGGCCGTAGGCGTGGACATAGGCGATGCGTCCGTCCTTCACGACCGCGATGGAGGCGGACGGCACGCCGGTCTTGGCCAGGACCTCGGCGGCGCCCTTGTCGATCAGGGTCTGGTCGGCGGCGGACAGACCGGGCGCCGGCGCCTGGACTGCGGCAGGCGGCGGCGCGGCCGCAGCCAGGCCGGGAACAGCGAGAAGGGCCGCCACGGCGGCGGAAATCAGCAAGCGGCGCATCGGGACCTCTGAACGCGAGGCCGCGACCTTAGCCGCCGATTGCGCGCTTGGGAAAGACTAGCGGTGGTCGCTGGGGCCGCCGGGCTCCTGGCCCAGGTCGCTCTTGCGCTCCGGCAGCTTCCACTCGCCGCGCCAGCGATAGGCTAGGGTCTCGCACAGGGTCGCGGACTTGGAGGCCGGGTCGTAGGTCACGACGTACATCTTCAGGTCCTGGTACGGCTTCAGGGCCTTGAAGGCGAGCCAGGCATGCTGGGCGCCCTTGCAGGAACCCCGCGCGAAGCCAGCGCCCTGCTGGTCGTCGACTTCGTAGAGTTTCAGGTTCCACAGCTCCGGCTCGTCCGGCAGGGCCTGGGCCAGCTGGCCGGTCGAAAGCTGGCCCGCGCCGTGCAGGTCCATGTCGTCGCCGCGCTTGCGGTAGATCTTGAGCACCCGCGCGTTCAGCAGTCCCGGCTTGACCACGAAGGTGATGTCCTGGGTGCGATAGCGCGCGGCCTCGGAGTCGGGCTCATAGGTGAAATAGCGCAGGTTTTCCGCCTGGGCGGCGCCCGCCGCGAGCGTGGCGGCCGTGGCGATGGAAAGCGCGGCAAGGCGCATGACAGAACCCCCGAACTCGAAATCCGACGAGAGGCCCCTACCCCGCCGAACGGAGCAGAAAAAAGGCGGAGCGCGACGCTCCGCCTTGTTCTTACAGCGAACGCTTCACTTCCTCGACCGTGAAGCACTCAATCAGGTCGCCCTTCTTGATGTCCTGGAAGTTGGCGAAGCTCATGCCGCATTCCTGGCCGACCACGACCTCGTTGACGTCGTCCTTGAAGCGCTTGAGCGTCTGCAGCGTGCCCATTTCCTGGATGACCACGTCGTCGCGGACGATGCGGACCTTGGCGCCGCGGCGCACCGAGCCCTCGGTGACCCGACAGCCGGCCACGCGGCCGATCTTGGAGATGTCGAAGGCTTCCAGCACTTCCGCGTTGCCGAGGAAGGTCTCGCGCTGGATCGGAGCCAGCATGCCCGACATGACGCCCTTCAGGTCGTCGATCAGGTCGTAGATGATCGCGTAGTAGCGGATCTCCACGCCCTCACGTTCGGCCAGGTCGCGCGCCTGCTTCGAAGCGCGGACGTTGAAGCCGATGATCGGCGAGTTGGCGCCCTTGGCCAGCAGCACGTCGCTCTCGTTGATGCCGCCGACGCCCGACAGGATGATCCGCGCGCGCACCTCGTCGGTGGCCAGCTTGGCCAGCGAGCCCACGATGGCCTCGGCCGAGCCCTGCACGTCCGCCTTGATGATCAGCGGCAGTTCCTTGAGCTTCTTGTCCTGCAGCTTGGACATCAGGTCGGCCAGAGAAGCGCCGGCCGCAACCGACGGGATCACCGACTTTTCGCGACGCTTGCGCTCGCGGTATTCGGTCAGCTCGCGAGCGCGCGCCTCGTCTTCCACGACGGCGAGCTGGACGCCCGGCTCCGGCGCGGAATCCAGGCCCAGGATCTCGACCGGCTCGGACGGGCCGGCGGTCTGCACCTGTTCGCTGCGCTCGTTCATCAGGGCGCGCACGCGGCCCCAGGCATCGCCGGCCACGACGATGTCGCCGCGCTTGAGCGTGCCGCGCTTGACCAGGACGGTGGCGACCGGGCCGCGGCCCTTGTCGAGCTTGGCCTCGATGACCACGCCCTCGGCCGAACGATCCGGATTGGCGCGCAGGTCCATGACCTCGGCCTGCACCAGGATGGCGTCGATCAGGTGATCCAGGCCCATGCGCTTGGTGGCGGAGACCTCGATCATCTGGGTGTCGCCGCCGAGCGATTCCGCCACGATCTCGTGCTGGAGCAGCTCGTTGATCACCCGGGTCGGATCGGCGTCGGGCTTGTCGATCTTGTTGATCGCCACGATGATCGGCGCGCCGGCGGCCTTGGCGTGATTGATGGCCTCGACCGTCTGGGGCATGACCCCGTCGTCGGCCGCCACCACCAGCACCACGATGTCGGTCACGTTGGCGCCGCGCGCCCGCATGGCCGAGAAGGCCGCGTGGCCCGGGGTGTCGAGGAACGACACGCGCTGACCGTCGGGCAGGCGCACCTGGTAGGCGCCGATGTGCTGGGTGATGCCGCCGGCTTCGCCCGCCGCCACGTCGGTGGTGCGCAGCGCATCCAGCAGCGAGGTCTTGCCGTGGTCGACGTGGCCCATGACCGCCACGACCGGCGGGCGCGGAACCATGTCTTCGTCGGCGTCGTGGCTGTCGATGAAGCCTTCTTCGACGTCCGCTTCCGACACGCGCTTGACGGTGTGGCCAAAGTCGGTGGCCACCAGTTCGGCGGTGTCGTTGTCGATCACATCGTTGATCTTCAGCATCATGCCCTGACGCATCAGGAACTTGATGATGTCGACGCCGCGCACCGCCATCCGGTTGGACAGCTCCTGCACGGTGATGACGTCGGGAATCACGACTTCGCGGGCCACGCGAGGCGCTTCGGCGACCCCGCCCTTGCGCTTTTCCTTCTCGCGTTCGCGGGCGCGCCGGACCGAGGCCAGCGAGCGCATCCGCTCGGCGGTGTCGCCATCGCCGGCCACGGCCTGGATGGTCAGGCGGCCTTCGCGGCGCTTGGGTTCGCCCTTGGTGCGCGAGACGGCCTTGCCGGGATCGCCCGAGCCGACCTTGCGGCCGCGGTCGTCGTCGCGGCGATCGCCCGGACGAGCCATCGGCGCGCCGCGGGTGGGGCGGGTGACTTCAGGGCCGGCCGGGGGCGCGCCCGCAGCCGGCGGGCGCGGGCCGCCGGGGCGAGGGCCGCCCGGACGGGGAGCGCCAGGCGCGGGGCGAGGACTCAGCGCGGAATAACGGACAGTCTCGCCGCCCGCAGCGGCGCCGGCCGGACGCGGACCACGGTCGCCAGCGCCGCGATAGCCGCCTTCGCCGCGCGGGGCGCCGTAGCCGCCGCCTTCACGCGGAGGACGGTCGCCACGGGGCGCGCCGTAGCCTTGGCCCTGCGGACGATCGCCGCGCGGGCCGAAGCCCGGGCCGCTGCGCGCGGCATAGCCGCCCTGGCCCTGCGGGCGATCGCCGCGCGGGCCGTAGCCGCCCTGCTGCGGACGGTCGCCGCCGCGATGGCCGCCCTCGGGGCGGGGCTCGCGCGGGGTGAAGGTGGGGGCGGGCCGCTCGGGCGCAGCCCGAGGCACGAACGCCGGGCGTTCCGGCTGGGGCGTAGCGGCGGGCTTGGGAGCCTCGGCGGCAGGCGCCGGTTGGGCCTCGGCCTTGGGCGCCTCGGCGGCGATGCGCGCGGCCTCGGCGGCGCGGCGGGCCTCTTCCTCGGCGCGGCGCTGGGCGTCGATGGCGCGCTGTTCGGCGTCGCGGCGTTCCTGCTCCTGGCGCGCGGTGTCGATGGCGCGGCGGCGCGCTTCCATCTCCTCCGCGGAGAGGCCGCCCGTCGGCTGCGGCTCACGCGGGGCGGCGGGCGCAGGCGCAGGGGTTTCCGGACGCGGACGCGGCTTAAGATCGAAGGCCGGGTGTTTCTCGGCGGCCGCGGGCGCGCCGGGCGCGTCGGTGCGGCGGCGCTTGGTCTCCACCACCACCGTCTTGGACCGCCCGTGGCTGAAGCTCTGGCGCACCACGCCGGTGCTCACCGAGCCGGCGGCCCGGGGCTTCAGGGTCAAGGGCGCACGGCCACCCGCAGGGGCGCCGCCGGCCGGCTTGCCGTCATTGTCGTTCGCGTCGCTCATCCGCTCGCTTTACTCGTCCTCGGGCCGAGACCCGCTAAACGCTCGTCATCCAACAAACAAATCGGGCAAGGGCGTCAACCGCCCCGCCCGCTTCGAGCTTCCTCGCGCCAACTCAAGGGTAGGAGCGGGCGAAACCCGGCGAGCTTTGAGACCTCTTCGGTCCATCGCTCGGCTCGTCGCCCCGCAAGGAGGGCGACGTGTATCACATTTTCCAGGCCCAAGGCCAAACCCAATTCTTCGGCCGAGAAAGCGCCGCAAACGGGGATGGAATTGGCCTGTCCGGCCGCCGTATGGAGCAGTTTTCGCCGCCCGTCGGACGCGCCGTCGGAGGCTTCGATGATCCATGCGGCTTTTCCGGAACGGATAGCCATTTGGGTCTTCTCGAAGCCCGTCGCAAGGACTCCCTCGCGTCGGGAAAGCCCTAATTGTTCAAGGCAGCGCTTGGCCAGCAGGCGCTCGATAAGGTCTGACAGTCCGTCCGGAGCCTGAAGCTTGGCCTTGGCCGCGCGCGAGAACAGGCCCTTCTTCGCCGCGGTATCGACCGCCTCACGGGTGGCGGCGACCCACAGGCCGCGGCCCGGCAGCTTGCGCGCCAGGTCGGGAACGACAGAACCCTCCGGCCCCGCGACGAAGCGGATCAGCCGCGCCTCTTCCGCCACCTCGCCGGAGACGATGTCACGGCGTTCGCGCTCGTCAGCCGCAGCTCCGCCCCGCCCCCCCTCCGAAGAGAGAGGGCCGGTCGGGCTCTGCTTGTCTGACGTCCGGGCCGGGCGGCTCACGGGGAACGACCTATCAGGCGTCCTGAGCGGCTTCGGCGTAGTCGCCCAGCGTCTCGGCGTCTTCCTCCTCGGCCGCGGGCGGCTCGAGGTCGGAGGCGTCGATCCAGCCGGCGGCCACGCGGGCGCGCAGGATCAGCATTTCGGCGTCCTCGACCGAGAGCTGGAAGCTTTCCAGCACGCCCGGCACGCGCACGCGCTCCCCGTCGCGGGTCTCGTAGCCGCCGCGCACCTCGTCGGTGGCGAGGTCGGCCAGATCCTCGACGGTCTTCACACCGGCCTCGCCAAGAGCGACGGCCATCGGCAGGGTGACGCCCTCGACTTCCAGCACCGCGTCCTCGACGCCCGAAGCCTTGCGCTTGGCGTCCAGCTCGGCGGCCTCGCGCTCAAGATATTCGCGGGCGCGGGTCTGCAGCTCCTGGGCGGTCTCCTCATCGAAGCCTTCGATCGAGGCCACTTCGTGCTCCTCGACATAGGCGATGTCTTCCACCGTGGCGAAGCCCTCGGTGACCAGCAGCTGGGCGATGACCTCGTCCACATCGAGCGCTTCCTGGAACAGGGCGGTGCGTTCGGAGAACTCGCGCTGGCGGCGCTCGGAGTCCTGGGCCTCGGTGATGATGTCGATCTGCCAGCCGGTCAGCTGCGACGCCAGGCGCACGTTCTGGCCACGACGGCCGATGGCCAGCGACAACTGCTCGTCGGGCACCACGACTTCCACGCGCTCGTCTTCCTCGTCGAGCACGACCTTGGAGACTTCCGCCGGGGCCAGGGCGTTGACGATGAAGGTGGCCTCGTCCGGTGACCACTGGATGATGTCGATCTTCTCGCCCTGCAGCTCGGCGACCACCGCCTGCACGCGCGAGCCGCGCATGCCGACGCAGGCGCCGACGGGATCGATCGAGCCATCGTTGGACAGCACCGCCATCTTGGCGCGCGAGCCCGGGTCGCGGGCCACGGCGCGGATCTCGATCACGCCGTCGTAGACCTCCGGCACTTCCTGGGCGAACAGCTTGGCCATGAAGCCGGGGTGCGCCCGCGACAGCATGATCTGCGGGCCCTTGGTCTCGCGACGGACGTCGTAGATGTAGGCGCGGATGCGGTCGCCGATGTTGAAGATCTCGCGCGGGATCGACTGGTCGCGGCGCATGACGCCTTCGCCACGGCCCAGGTCGACGATCACGTTGCCGTATTCGACGCGCTTGACGGTGCCGTTGATGATGTCGCCGGCGCGGTCCTTGAACTCTTCGTACTGCTTCTCACGCTCGGCCTCGCGAACCTTGTGCGTCACGACCTGGCGCGCCATCTGGGTCTGCACCCGGCCGATCTCGAAGGGCGGCAGGATCTCGGTGTATTCCTTGTCGACGAAGGCCTGCTTGTCGTGCTTCAGCGCGTCGGCGAGGCGTTCGACCGCATATTCATTCTCGACCTCGGCGTCGTCGGGCACCACCGTGACCACGCGGGTTAGGGTCAGTTCGCCGGTCTTGGGATCGATCGAGGCGCGGATGTCGTGCTCGGCGCCGTAGCGGGCGCGGGCGGCCTTCTGCATGGCCTCCTCGATCGCCGCGATGACGACTTCCTTCTCGATGTTCTTCTCGCGTGCGACCGCGTCGGCGATCTGCAGCAGTTCCAGCCGGTTGGCGGAAATCCCGGTGAGGGCCATCAGGCTTCGTCCTCTTCTTGGTGTTGTTCGGCCGCTTCGGCGGCGAGGCGCGCGGCGCGTTGCTCGGCGCCGTGCTTCATCAGTTGGTCGTTGAGCACCAGCTTGGCCTCGGTGATCCAGGCAAAGGGCACCAGCGTGGTGGATTCCGTGTCGTCTTCCAGATCGATGCCGACATTGCCGTCCTCGACCCCCGCAAGGACGCCCTTGAAGCGTTTGCGGCCATCGGCCAGGCGGTCGAGTTCAAGCTTGGCCTCGAAACCTTCGAAGGTGTCGAAGTCCTCGATGCGGGTCAGCGGCCGGTCGATGCCGGGCGAAGAGACCTCCAGCACATATTCGCCGGAGATGGGATCGGCGGCTTCCAGCACTTCGGAGAAGGCGCGCGACAGGGCCACGCACTCGTCGATGTTGATGTCGTGATCGGACGGGCGCTCGGCCATGATCTGCAGGCGCCGCTGCGCGCCTGACATCAGCCGGATGCGCACGATGGAAAAGCCCGCCGCCTCGGCCACGGGGTCGAGCAGTTCCAGCAGCGTCCTGTCTTCGGCGGTCTTCGCGCGCACTTGCCCAAAACCAACAAAAAAGCGGCGGGCCTTCCGGCCG
Organism: Pseudomonadota bacterium; assembly: GCA_018241995.1. Lineage (GTDB taxonomy): Bacteria > Pseudomonadota > Alphaproteobacteria > Caulobacterales > Caulobacteraceae > JAFECT01. The sequence continues at coordinate 131,538 of JAFECT010000002.1, read as the reverse complement.
CCGCTCGAAAGTTCCATCCGGAACAAACGATCGATGTGAGGGGGCATATAGACCCTCAAGGAGGGCTTGTCAGCCCCTCTCGAACTCGAGGTAGATCGGCTGGGTGTCGCCGAGCAGCTTCTCCTGGTAGCGCGTGCGCACATGGTCCTCAGGCGCCGTGCGCCAGTCGTCGGCGACCTTGGCCAGCCAGGTCAGCTCGGGGACCTTCAAGGCCCGCTCCAGGGTCCAGGCGGCGTAGTCCTTCCAGTCGGTGACGAAGCGCAGGCGCCCGCCGGGTTTCAGCAGGCGCACGATCTCGGCCAGGGTCTCGGCCTGCACGAAGCGGCGCTTCTGGTGCCGCGCCTTGGGCCAGGGGTCGGGGAACAGGATGAACGCGCGCTCCAGGCAGGCGTCGGGCATGGCGGCCATGATCTCGCGCGCGTCGCCGGCGTGCAGGCGCACGTTCTTGAGGCCACGCTCCTCGACGTGGCGCAGGGCCGAGCCGACCCCGTTCAGGAACGGCTCGCAGCCGATCAGCAGCACATCCGGATGGCGCGCCGCCTGTTCGGCCAGGTGCTCGCCGCCGCCGAAGCCGATCTCGAGCCACGCTTCGCGCGCGCCGGGCATCAGGGCCTGGGGATCGATGGGCCGCGCCGCGGGGTCGGGCACGGCGATCTTAGGCAGCAGATCGGCCATCAGCGCGGCCTGCCGAGGCTTCAGCGTGCGCGACTTGATCCGCCCGAACGAACGCAGCGGCCCCCAGGTCGGTGGTTGGGTCACGAGGTCTAGAACGCCCGCTTCAGCTCTTCGACCAGGTCGGTCTTTTCCCAGCCGAAGCCGCCCTCGTTGTCCGGCGTGCGGCCGAAGTGGCCGTAGGCGGCGCTCCTGGCATAGATCGGCCGGTTGAGGCCCAGATGCTCGCGGATGGCGCGCGGCGTCAGGCCGCCGATCAGGTCAGGCAACAGCTTTTCCAGCGCAGCCTCGTCCACCTGGCCGGTGCCGTGGGTGTCGACGTAGAAGCTGAGCGGGCGGGCCACGCCGATGGCGTAGGAAACCTGGATGGTGCAGCGCGAGGCCAGGCCCGACGCCACCACGTTCTTGGCCAGGTAGCGGCAGGCGTAGGCGGCCGAGCGGTCGACCTTGGTCGGGTCCTTGCCCGAGAAGGCGCCGCCGCCGTGGGGCGCCGCGCCGCCGTAGGTGTCGACGATGATCTTGCGGCCGGTCAGGCCCGCGTCGCCGTCCGGCCCGCCGATCTCGAAGGCGCCGGTCGGGTTCACGATCCAGTCGGTCTCGGGGGTCAGCAGGCTGGTGCCTTCGAAAACCTCGCGAACGTAAGGCTCGATCACGGCCTTCACGTCGTCGGAGCTCATGCCCGCGGCGTGCTGATGCGACACCACCAGCTTGAGCACGCGCGAGGGGCGACCGTTTTCGTAGAGCAGGGTCACCTGGCTCTTGGCGTCGGGCTCCAGGCGCTTCTCGCCGGCGTGGCGCACCTCGGCCAGGCGGCGCAGGATGTTGTGCGAGTACTGCAGGGTGGCCGGCATGAGTTCCGGCGTCTCGTCGACCGCGAAGCCGAACATGATGCCCTGGTCGCCGGCGCCCTCGTCCTTGCCCTCGGCCGCGTCCACGCCCTGGGCGATATGGGCCGACTGGGCGTGCAGCCAGCAGTCGAACTCAGCCTTCTCCCAGTGGAACCCTTCCTGGGCGTAGCCGATGTCCTTGACCGCGGCGCGGACCTTCTCTTCCAGGCCCTCGATCACGCCTTCGGGTCCGCGCACCTCGCCCGCCAGGCAGATGCGGTTGGTGGTGACCATGGTCTCGCAGGCGACGCGGGCCTCAGGCTCCTGGGCCAGGAAGGCGTCGACGACAGTGTCGGAAATCCGGTCGGCGACCTTGTCGGGGTGGCCTTCGGAGACGCTCTCGCTGGTGAAGATGTAGGACGGCCGGATCAAAGGATGAGGTCCCCGCGACTTGGCATGAAGCTGACCGGCCGCCAGAGGCCGGGCGCGAGACCATATAAAGACATCCTTATATCCCGCAACCGCTCATGCAGTTACGCGCCGGGCCCGGCGCCGGATCAACCGGCATGCAGACAGCCCGCCGGAACGGATTCCGGCGGGCCAAAGCCTGCTTGGTCGAAAGTTCGGCCTGCGACCGAAAAGACGAGAGGATCAGTCCTCGTCGTCGTCCTCGGCCAGGGTGCGGACCAGCTCCAGCACGCGGCGGCGGTATTTGGCCGCCAGCTTGGGCAGGAGCGACGCCAGCTCGACGCCCTCAGGCGTCATCAGGAACTGGTGCAGCGATTGCTCGGCCGGGCTTTCCTCGCCGACCGGCGCCTCGGCGGCCAGGCCTTCGAAGAAGTAGGACGGCGGCACGCCCAGGAAGCGGGCGATCTCGAACAGCTTAGAGGCCGAGATCCGGTTTGCGCCGCGCTCATACTTCTGGACCTGCTGGAAAGTCAGGCCCAGGGCGTCGGCGAGCTTCTCCTGGCTGACGCCCAGAAGTTTGCGGCGCATGCGGACCCGCGCCCCGACGTGCAGGTCGACAGGATTGGGAGAGCGTTCAATATCGGCGAGTGCGTTCATTCTGTGGGTTTCCAAAGCAGACTGCAGGGCCCTTTTCGACCCTTTCGTTCAAAAAGAAAAATCTGTCACGATTTTTTCCGGGACAGCACTAGGCCGGGGACCGCAAAGCCCATGCCAAGGACCACCAGACACCAGAAGATCAGGTCGCCGATACGGCTGTAGAGTGTCGCGGGCGCAGGGGCGGGAAGCACCTCGTCTATGACGCCGCTTTCGCCCGGATTGAGGCGAGCGCCCTTCAGCACCCGGCCCCAGGGATCGATCACCGCCGAGACGCCCGTGGGGGTGGCGCGCACCAGCGGCAAACCCTGTTCGATGGCCCGGTAACTGGCCTGATTGAGGTGCTGCAGGGGTCCCGACAGGAAGTGGCTCAGCGGGCCGGTCGATCGGCCAAACCACGCATCATTCGAGACATTTACGATCCAGCCGGCGCGGCCGGGGCCATCCTGGGCGAGCCCCGGGAACAGGCTTTCGTAGCAGATCAGCGGCTGCACCCGCGGCACGCCCGGCACGGCGACCGGGGAGGGGCGCGGACCCGAGGAGAAGCCGTCGCCGACGTGGGCCCAGGTCTTCACGCCCAGCGCCGTCGCCCACTCGTCCAGGGGCATATATTCGCCGAACGGCACCAGCCGATACTTGTCGTAAGCCGCCGCGACCCGGAGCCGGCCTGCGCCATCACGCCGCACCGCCACGAGACTGTTGTAGTAGTGCGACGGCCCGTGGGCGGCCTTGACCTCGCGGTAGGTGCCCATCAGCAGTGTCTGATTCGGGGACAGCGAGCGCGCAATGGCCGGCTCGACCCACTTGTTGGGATCAAGCGTGTCCTCGGCCGAGGCGGGCAGGGCGCCTTCCGGCCAGATGATGATGTCCGGGTCGCGGTCGCCGCTGCGGGCGGTCAGATTGACGTAACGGCGCACGATGTCGGCGAAGCGGCCCTCGGTCCACTTGGACTCCTGGGGCACGTCGGGCTGGACCACGCGCACGACTAGGTTCGTGTTCTTCGGCTCGGCGCCGGCCAGGCGCAGGGAGCCGCCGATCCACAGGGCGGCGACGATCACCGCGCCGACGATGGCGATGCCGGATCGGTACTTGCGGTTGCCGGCGGTCAGCAGCGGCCCGAACGCGGCCATGGCCAGGACGGTGACGAAGGTCATGCCGTAGGCGCCGAGCCATGCGGCGGCCTGGCTGGGGGCTGAGCCCGCCTCCCAGGTTTCGCCCGGCAGGTTCCAGGGAAAACCCGTCAGCACATGACCGCGCAGCCATTCGAACAGGGAGAAGATCGCGGCGAACACGAACACCCGCGCCACGCCCTTGGGCGCGAGCTTGCGGTAGAGCATGCAGCCGAAACCCCAGAACAGGCCCAGGCCCGCCGGCAGGATGCAGATGGCGAAAGGCGCCATCCAGGCCTGATGCTCGGCATCGACCAGGAAGGCTTCGACCACCCACCAGCAGCCGATCAGGAAATAGGCGAACCCGGCCAGCCATCCGGCCCCGAAGGCGCGCCACAACCGCCCCTTGCCCTCATCGGCGTCGACCACGGCGATCAAAAGGGCATAGCCGAAGAAGCCCGGCCAGATGCCGAACGGCGGATGCGCCAGGGCCGCCATCACGCCGGCGGCCAGGGCCAGGGCGGCGCGCCCAGCCTGGAAACGGCTCACTTGCTGATCTCCGGCTGGGCCTGATCGGCCTCCAGGGCGCGCTCCACCTTGCGCAGGCGCACGCGCTTGATGCGGCGAGGATCGGCGTCGAGAACCTCGAAGTCCCACCCTGCCGGATGCGGTATCACTTCGCCGCGCTGGGGCACGCGGCCCGCCAGGGCCGAAACCAGCCCCGCCACCGTATCGATCTCCTCCTCGAAATCGGGCAGGGCCAGGGTCTGGCCCACGACCGTCTCAAGCTGTTCCAGGGGCGCGCGAGCCTCGGCCTCGATCACGCCGCCGGGGCGCTGCACCACCGCGACCGCGACATGCTCGTCGTGTTCGTCCTCGATCTCGCCGACCACCGATTCCACCAGGTCCTCGAGCGTCACCAGCCCATCAGTCCCGCCGAATTCGTCGATGACCAGGGCCATGTGGATGCGCGTGGCCTGCATCTTCAGCAACAGGTCGGCGGCGCGCATCGAGGCGGGCACGTAGAGGGTGTCACGGCGCAGGCGCGTTAGCGCGGGCTCGTTCCAATCGGGTGTCGAGCGTTCGGCGAGCGGCGCGATCAGCTTCATCACGTCCTTGATGTGCGCCACGCCCACCGGATCATCCAGGGTCTCGCGATAGATGGGCATGCGGGAATGTTCGGTATCGACGAAGGCGCGGACCACCTCGCCGAGCGGCGTGCCGAGTTCCAGCGCCACGATATCGGCGCGGGGCGTCATAACGTCCTCGACCTTGACCCCCTGGAAGGCCTCGGCCTGGTCAACCAGATCCACCGAACCCTCGGAATCGGAATGGGAGCGCTCTTCCGCCTCACCATGCCCGCCCAGACGGGCGAACAGGGCGCGGAGCGGGTTCTTGGTCTGGGAGGCGCTACTCGGGCCGTCGGCGCTCATCTGTCCCGTCTTGGGTCGCGTAGGGATCGGGAATCCCAAGCTTTGCAAGGACCGTGCGCTCGAGCGACTCCATCTCTTCCGCCTCTGCGTCGGTCTGGTGATCCCATCCTAATAGATGCAGCACCCCGTGCGCCACCAAATGACTGAGATGGGCCCTGAGCGGCTTGCCCTGGTCGTGCGCCTCACGCGCGCACACCCCATGGGCCAGGATCACGTCGCCAAGGTGCGGCCGAGCCATTTCCATGGCCGGGAACGACAGCACATTGGTGGGCTGGGGCTTGTCGCGGAATTGCGCGTTCAGGGCCGCGACCTCATCGTCCTCGGCCAGGAGGATGCTCACCTCGGCGTCTACCCGGGCCTCTCCGGCCGTCAGGGCCGCCTCCGCTGAGGCTCGGGCGATCGCCTCGCAGTCAGGCAGGTCGCGAAGCCAAGCGTCTTCCTCGACCTCGATCTCGATGGCGTGTTCGCTCATTCGTCGCGCAGCTTCGGCGAGGGCGCGTCGGCGTCGTAGGCGCGCACGATCCGCTCCACCAGCTTGTGGCGCACCACATCCGCCGCCTCGAACGGCGCGATACCCACGCCCTCCACACCGCGCAGGATGCGCACCGCGTGACCCAGGCCGGAGTCGCGCGGATTGGGCAGGTCGACCTGGCTGGGGTCGCCGGTCACCACCATGCGCGCGCCCTCGCCGAGGCGGGTCAGCACCATCTTCATCTGCAGGCGGGTGGTGTTCTGGGCCTCGTCGACGATCACATAGGCGTGGCTGAGGGTGCGCCCGCGCATGAAGGCCAGGGGCGCGACCTCGATCTCGCCCCTGTCACGGCGGCGGCGGACCGCGTCGGGGCCCAGGATGTCGTCCAGCGCCGCCCAGATCGGCATCAGATAGGGATCGACCTTCTCCATCAGGTCGCCGGGCAGGAAGCCGAGCCGCTCGCCGGCCTCGACTGCCGGCCGGGTGATCACCAGCCGGTCCACCGCGCCCTTGAGCAACAGGGTCGCGCCGTAGGCGGCGGCCAGGAAGGTCTTGCCGGTGCCGGCGGGCCCGACGCCGAACACCAGCTCGCAGCTGTCGAGCAGGTCGAGATAACGCGCCTGGGCCGCGGTCTTGGGCGCGATCGGGCCGCGCTTGCCGACCGGCAGGTTCGAGCCGCGCGGAACCTGGTCTCCGGCGCGGGCTGCTGCCGCCGACGCGCGCACGTCGGCCTCGGTGATTTCGGCCCCGGACTCCGCGCGCGCGACCAGGGTGTGGATGGCCTGCTTGGCTCCGGCGCGCGCCCGCGCATCGCCGCGCACGGCGAAGCCGCCGCCCGGCGTCTCAAGGAGCACGTGGAAGGCGTCTTCCAACAGCGCGATGTAGCGGCTGTTCGGCCCGCTAAGGGCGCGCACCGCGTCATCGGACAGGGGCAGGAACTCCTCGGAACGCGGACTCATGCGGTGGCCTGCGCCATCTCCTGCTGCGGCAAGGCGCCGGACAGGCTGTTGGGGCCCGCCGCCTCGATCCGCACGGGAACGATCCGCCCGATCAGCTGTTCCGCCGCCTCGACATGCACGCCCTGCAGATAGGGGGAGCGGCCGATGGCCTGGCCCGCATGACGGCCGCGCTTTTCGAACAGAACGGGCAGGGTTCTCCCCACCAGCGAAGCGCAGAAGTCTTGGCGCTGCGCCTCCAGCAGCGCGTTCAGCCGCTGCAGCCGCTCGTCCGCGACCTCTGGAGCCACCTGACCGGGCATGGCCGAGGCTGGCGTGCCCGGTCGACGCGAATATTTGAAGGAGAACGCCGAGGCGTGGCCGATCTGGCGCACGAGGTTGAGCGTGTCCTCGAAGTCCTTCTCGGTCTCGCCGGGGAAGCCCACGATGAAGTCGCCGGAGATGGCGATATCGGGCCGCGCCTCACGGATGCGGCCGATCAGGTCGATGTACTTCTGGGCGGAGTGCTTGCGGTTCATCGCCCGCAAGATCTTGTCCGAGCCCGACTGCACCGGCAGGTGCAGATAGGGCATCAGCTCTTCCAGCTCCCCGTGCGCCGCGATCAGGTCGTCACTGAAGTCGTTCGGATGGCTGGTGGTGTAGCGGATGCGGTCCAGACCCTCGATTTTGGCCAGGGCGCGCGCCAGGGCGGCCAGGCTGGACGGCGCGCCGCTCTCGTCCAGGCCGTTGTAGGCGTTGACGTTCTGGCCCAGCAGGGTGACCTCGCGCACGCCCTTCTCGGCAAGGGCGCGGGCCTCGGCCAGGACCGAGGCGACCGGGCGGGACCACTCCGCGCCGCGGGTGTAGGGCACCACGCAGAAGGTGCAGAACTTGTCGCAGCCCTCCTGCACGGTCAGGAAGGCTGTCGGGCCGGTCACCGCCCGGTCGCTCGGCAGGGCGTCGAACTTGTCCTCGGGCGCGAAGTCGGCGGCCAGGCGCTCGCCCTTGGCGCGGGAGGCGCGGGCGATCAGCTCGGGCAGCTGGTGATAGGCCTGGGGACCGACGACGAGGTCTACCGCTGGAGCGCGGGCCATGATCTGCTCGCCCTCGGCCTGGGCCACGCAGCCGGCGACCACGATGGTGCTGGTCCCCAGGCCCGCGGCCTGCTTCTCCTCGCGCATCACGCGCAGGCGGCCGATCTCGGAATAGACCTTTTCGGCGGCCTTTTCGCGGATGTGGCAGGTGTTCAGCACCACCAGGTCCGCGCCCTCGGGCTGGTCGGACATCGCATAGCCCAGCGGACGCAGGACATCGGCCATGCGCTCGCTGTCGTAGACGTTCATCTGACAGCCGTAGGTCTTGATGTAGAGGCGCTTGGGCGCCGCGGTCCCGGTCATGGCTGGGGTTTATGGGGAGGCCGCGGAATTTCCGCAAGTTTCCAAGGGTCGCGGGCGCGCCCTAGTTCTCGTCGATCGGGGCGCCGTAGAGCTCGAGCTTATGGCCGATCAGGCGGTAGCCGAGGCGCTGGGCGATGGCTTCCTTCAGCTTCTCGATCTCTTCGTCGAAGAACTCGATCACCCGCCCGGTCTTGGTGTCGATCAGGTGGTCGTGGTGGTCGTCGGTCAGTTCCTCGTAGCGCGAGCGGCCGTCGCCGAAGTCGTGACGCTCGACCACCCCGGCCTCTTCGAACAGGCGCATGGTGCGATAGACCGTGGCGATCGAGATGTGCGGATCGATGGCGTGGGCGCGACGGTGCAGCTCCTCCACGTCCGGATGGTCCTGCGACGAGGCCAGCACACGCGCGACCACGCGGCGCTGCTCGGTCATGCGCATGCCGCGGTCGGCGCAGAGTTTCTCGATCCGGTCCATGGCCGACAAGATAGGCGGACGCGCTCAGGCTGTTAAGTCACGCCGAAGCACGAAGGCGTCGATTGGCGGCCCGGAGGCGCGGCGATAGTAGCCGGGCCGGAAGCCGGCGCGCGCGAAACCGCACCGGTCGTAGAGGGCCAAGCCCGCCGTGTTGTCGACGGCGACCTCCAGGAACAGGGCGTCGGCGCCGGCCTCGACCGCGGCCTTGGCCGCCGCATCCACCAGCCTTGCGCCCAGGCCCTGGCGGCGCAGCGCCGGCGACACCGCCACCGTCAGGATTTCGGCCTCGCCGGCGATGGCGCGCGCCAGGATGAAGCCTTCCGGCGCGGCCTCCTCGGCGACCCACCCAAAACCGCCGGGACCGGCCAACAGCTCGGCGATCTCGGCCGCCGACCAGGGCTCGCCGAAGCTTGAGGCATGCAAGGCCGCCAGCGCGGGGGCGTCTTCGGCCAGGGCGGGTCTGAGGGTCGCCGTCACACGGGCAGTTTGGCGTCGGGCGCGCGCAGGTAAAGAGGCTCCGGCGGCCCCGAGGGTTCGACCGCCGCCGCCACCAGTCGCGCCAGGGCCACGGGATCGGCGCCGGAGCGTCCGTCCAGCACCGCCTTGGGGAAGGCCTCAGCCAGCAACGATCCGCCCGAGCCGATCAGCAGGGAGGGGCCGGATGGATCGAGTTTGATCAACAGCTCGGCGGCGTCGGCCACGCCCAGCGCCTCCGGTTGGCTCGCCGCGGCGCCCCCTCGGAACGCCTGCACATAGACCTGCTCGCGCCGCGCATCGATCACGGCGGCCTTCAGGTCCTGGGAGCTATGGCTCGCGGCCAGGGCCTCCAGCGTCCCGATCCCCGCGACCGGCTTGCCCAGGGCAAAGCCAAGGCCCTTGGCGAAGGCCATGCCGACCCGCAGACCCGTGAATGAGCCCGGCCCGACGGTGACGCCGATGCGGTCCAGCGCGGAAAAGGCCACGCCGGCCTCGGCCATCAGCTCATCGACCAGAACCGCCAGGCGCTCCTGGTGCCCGCGCGGCATGGGCTCGGAGCCGGCGGCCAGCACCCTATCCCCGTCCAGCAAGCAGGCGGTGCAGGCGTCCAGCGCCGTATCGAGGGCCAGCAGGATCACGAAGCGCTAGAGGCTCTGCTCGACCCGCGTCACTTCCGGCACATAGTGGCGAAGCATGTTCTCGACGCCCGACTTCAGTGTGGCCGAAGACGAGGGGCAGCCCGAGCACGCGCCGCGCATGTGCAGATAGACGATGCCGGTGTCCGCCTCGAAGCGGTCGAACAGGATGTCGCCGCCGTCCTGGGCCACGGCGGGGCGGATACGGCTGTCCAGCAGGTCCTTGATCTCGGCCACGATCTGGGCGGTCTCGCCCTCGTATTCGGTGTCGCCGTGGCCCTGGGCGCTTTCGCCTTCAAACAGCGGCTCGCCGGAGGTGAAATGATCCATCACCGCCGCCAGGATCGGGGCCTTGAGCTGCGGCCAGTCCAGGCCGTCTTCGGCGCGGGTGACGGTCAGGAAGTCGTGGCCGAAGAACACACCGGACACACCCTCCAGCTCGAACAGCCGCTTGGCCAGGGGCGATGAAGCCGCCTCCTCGGTCGAGCGGAAGTCATGCGACCCGGTCTCGGCCAGGACGCGGCCGGGCATGAACTTCAGGGTGTTGGGATTGGGGGTCGCTTCGGTCTGGATGAACATGACGCAGGCTTTCGGTGTGGCGCGGCAGAGATGGACCCGCGGCCGCGTGCGCACAAGGCCGCAGGGCCGCGTGCGGCCTTAAGCCAAGTCCTCGATCTCTTCCGCCGTCAGGTCGCCGGGGACGACCGTCACCGGCAGCTTGCGGCCGAAGCCCACGCCATCCTTGGCGATGGAGGCCACCAATGGCCCCGGGCCACGGCTGCCGGCGGCGGCGGCCAGCACCAGGATCTTGATGCCGGGGTCGGCGGCCAGCACCGCCTTGATCGCGCCCTTGGTGTCGCCGGTCTCGATCAGGAATTCCGGGGCCGAGCCCGACATTTCGGCGGCTTCCACGCCCAGCTTCTGCAGCAGGGCCTCGGCATCCCTGCGCAGTTCCCGCTCCAGGTCGTCGCGCACCTTGGCCCAATGCTCGAAGGCCTGCGGCTCCAGCACCCTGAGCATGGCCACGCGGCCGCCGGTCGACCGCGCGCGGCGGCAGGCGTAGCGCAGGGCCGCCTGGAACTCGGGGCTGTCGTCCACGATCACCAGGAACTTGCGCGTCGCGCCGGGCGCCTCGGGGGTCGGGGGTTTGGCCATGGGCGGGCGAGGCGGCCGGGCCTAGGCCGAGGCCGCGAACTCCCTGAGCGCCGCATTGGCGATGGTCAGCTTGGCGAAGCTCCAGCCGGCGCCGGCGGATTCGATCTCGTCAACCGTGCGCCGCACCGCCTCGACCGCCTGCGCGCGCTCGCCGATGAAGCCGCGGATCGCGGCCTGTGCGGCCTGGACGCTGGCGCCGGCGCTGGGGGCCGAAGCGCGCGCGATGGCCTGGGTCAGGGCCGCCTGCTCGGTCAGGAAGTCGGCGATCAGGCGGCGCACGGCCATGCGCTCGTAGTGGTCGCTGGAACTGAGCGATCCGGCCGCGCCCCTCAGGCGGTCGAAGTCGAAGGCGGCGCCGACCTGGTGGTACAGGCGCGCGGCCGATTCCACCGGCCAGTTCACCTTGCGCGCCAGGTCCGAGATGTCGGTGGTGGCGGTCAGGGGCCTGAGGGCGGCGACGGCCATCGCCAGGTCCTGCGGCGCGCCGGCGGCGGCGAAGGCCTCGGCGCGACGCCGCACCTGCGCCTGTTCGAAGTCCGAGAGGCCTCCGGGGCCTTCGCTGCGCAGGGCGTCGGCGGCCGGGCGATAGGCCTCGATCAGGGCCTGGACCGAGGTCGAACCCCGCGCCGCGCGGCGGGCCAGCCAGAAGGTCTGGCGGCGCAGCACCACCGAGATTTCGCGATAGAGCGCGATCTGGGCCTCCGACGGAATCTTCAGGTCCAGCGCCGAGACCGCAGCCCAGGCCTCGTTCAGGCGGAACACCTGGCGCGCGGCCTCGAAGGCGATGACCAGGGCGGTGGTGTCGCACTCCGCGGAAGCCCGCAGGCGCACCGGGAAGGTGGCGCCGGTCATGTTGACGATCTCGTTGGCCAGGACCGTGGCGATGATCTCGCGGCGCAGCCGGTGGCGACGCATCTCGTCCTCGAACTGACGCATCGGCTCGGGGAAATAGGTCACGAGCGTCCGCTCGAAGAAGGCGTCCTCGGGCGCCTGGGAGGCGACGATGTCCTCCGACAGGTCGATCTTGGCGTAGGCGGTGATCACCGCCAGCTCCGGGCGGGTCAGGCCCAGGCCCTGGGCGGCGAGGTCGCCGATGGCCGCGGGCGAGGGCAGGCCTTCCACCTGGCGGTCGAGCTTACCGTGATGCTCCAGCCACGCCATGAACCGCGCCTGGGCGTCCAGGTCGTAGGGCGCCGTCGCCTGCTGCAGCGTCAGGCACAGGGTCTGGTCGTAGTTGTGCTCGAGCACGTGGTGGCCGACCTCCTCGGTCATCGAGGCCAGGAGCGCGTTGCGGCCCTCCCGGTCCATCTTGCTCTGACGCTCCAAGGCGCCGGTCAGGATCTTAATGTTGACCTCGTGGTCCGAGGTGTCGACGCCGGCCGAGTTGTCGATGGCGTCGGTGTTGATGCGTCCGCCCAGCCGCGCGAAGGCGATCCGGCCGGCCTGGGTGGCGCCCAGGTTCGCGCCCTCGCCGACAACCAGGCAGCGCAGTTCGTCGGCGTTGATGCGCACCGCGTCGTTGGCCTTGTCGCCGACCTGCAGGTCGGTCTCGAAACGGGCCTTCAGATAGGTGCCGATGCCGCCGAAGTAGAGCAGTTCGCACTTGGACTTCAGGATCGCCCGCATCAGGTCTGTCGGCGCCATCTCGTCGGCGTCGACGCCCAGCGCCGCCTTGACCTCCGGCGAGATGGGGATCGTCTTCAGCGAGCGCGAATAGACGCCGCCGCCCGGGGAGATCCGGCTCCTGTCGTAGTCTTGCCAGGAGGAGCGCGGCAGGGCGAACATGCGCGCTCGCTCATTCCAGCTGGTTTCAGGGTCCGGATTGGGGTCGAGGAAGATGTCGCGGTGGTCGAAGGCGGCGACCAGCTTGGTGGCCTTCGACAGCAGCATGCCGTTGCCGAAGACGTCGCCAGACATGTCGCCGACACCGACGCAGGTGAAGGGTTCGGTCTGGATGTCCTTGCCCATCTCGCGGAAGTGGCGCTTCACCGCTTCCCAGGCGCCGCGGGCGGTGATGCCCATGGCCTTGTGGTCGTAGCCCTGCGAGCCGCCTGAGGCGAACGCATCACCCAGCCAGAAGCCGTAGTCTGCGGAGACGCCGTTGGCGATGTCGGAGAAGGTCGCCGTGCCCTTGTCGGCGGCGACGACGAGGTAGGGGTCTTCCTGGTCCCAGGCGACGACCATGGGCGGGCGCACCACCTTGCCATCGGCGTCCAGGTTGTCGGTGATGTCGAGCAGGCCCGCCAGGAAGGTCTTGTAGGCGCGCACGCCCTCGGCGCGGACCTCGTCGGGCGTGCCGCCTCGGGGCAGGGCCTTGGGATAGAAGCCGCCCTTGGAGCCCACCGGCACGATCACCGCGTTCTTGACCTGCTGCGCCTTTACCAGGCCCAGCACCTCGGTGCGGAAGTCATCGCGCCGGTCCGACCAGCGCAGGCCGCCGCGCGCGACCGGGCCAAAGCGCAGGTGCACGCCCTCGACATAGGGCGCCCAGACGAAGATCTCGCGATAGGGCTTGGGCAGGGGCAGGTCCGCGATCTCGCGGCTGGCCACCTTGAAGGAGATATAGGGTTTGGGCTGACCGTCGGCGCCGGCCTGATAGTAGTTGGTGCGCTTCATCGCCTGGATCAGCAGTGCCAGGCGGCGCAGCACCCGGTCGTCGTCCAGGCTGGTGACCGATTGCAGGGCGTCCTGGATCTGCTTGAACAGGTCCTCGGCGCGCTTGACCCGGGCCTCGGCCGTATCGGCAGTGCGCGGATCGAACTTGGCGTGGAAGAAGGCCAGCAGCAGGCGCGTGACCTCGGGATGGTCGCGCACGGCCGCTTCCTGCACCGCCTGGCTGGGGTCCAGGCCCGACTGGGCGCGGTAGCGGGCGAAGGCGCGCACCAGGGCGGCCTCGCGCCAGTGGATGCCGAGCTCCATCACCAGGCGGTTGAAGCCGTCGCTCTCGGTGCGGCCGGTCCAGGCGGCGACGAAGGCCTCCTCGAACGGGTCCTTCACGTCCTTGAACACCAGCTGGGCGCCGCGCGGGTCTTCCAGCAGGAATTCGTGGATCCACACCGGCTCCTCACCCTCGGGGCGGACGGCGTAAGCGTATTCTTCCAGCCCCTTCAGACCCATGTGGTCCAGGATCGGCAGCACGTCGGCCAGGGCCACCGGATGGCCCCGGCGGTAGAGCTTGAAGCGGAACTGGAGGTTGGTGTCCTCGGTGGTGCGGAAGGCGCGCACCCAGATGCGGCCCTCGCCCAGGCGCGAGAACTGGGCCAGATCGGTCAGGGCCTCGGAGATCGGATAGCGTTCGCGATAGGCGATCGGGAAGGCCGGCGCCCACTTCTGGCCCAGCACGGTGCGCTCGGCCTCGTTCACCCCGGCGATACGGGCGGCGTCGACGAACAGGTCGGGCCAGCTGCGCGCTGTCTCGGCGACTTGGCGCTCCAGTTCGATCGGATCGGGGTCGGCGTGCTCGCCCGGCGTGACGGCGATGATGTAGTGCACCCGCGTCAGCGGCGTGTTCGACAGCTGCGGATAGTAGGCCGAGATGCGGCCCGAATAGGCCTTGGCCATGATCTGGCCGGCCCGCTCGCGCACGCCGGAATCGTAGCGCTCGCGCGGCACGTAGAGCAGCACCGAGACGAAGCGGTCGAACGGGTCCTTGCGGATGAACAGCTTGACGCGCGGCCGGTCGAACAGGTGCAGGATGCCGGTGGAGATGCGTAGCAGGTCGTCTTCGGTGATCTGGAAGAGCTCGTCGCGCGGATAGTTCTCGACGATGTTCTTCAGGCGCTTCTCGTTGTGGCTGCCCGGCGCATAGGCCGCGCGGCGTAGCACGCCCGCCACCTTCTTGCGGATCAGCGGCACATCCGATGCGGTCTGGTCGTAGGCCTCGGCGGTGAACAGGCCCACGAAGCGGATTTCGCCCGCGGGCTTCCCGTCCGGACCGAAGCGGCGCACGCCCACATAGTCCATGTGCACGCGGCGATGGACGCGCGACTTCAGGTTCGACTTGGCGACCGTCACCGGCTCGCCGAGGTCGAGCTGCTTGCGGATCTGGGCCGTCAGCACCGCCGGTTCGTGGGCGCGGCGCAGCACCGGCCGGTTGGGGTCGCGCAACACGCCCAGCGCCTGCTCGGTCTGGGGCATGGGCTCTTCCGGCTCGTAGGCGCCGTCGGTGGTGCGCGGGAACTCGTAGTTGCGCGCGCCCAGGAACACGAAGCGGTCGGCCTGCAGCCAGCGCAGGAAGGCGATGTCTTCCGCCACCTCGGCGGCGTCGCGGCCCGGCACGCCCTTTTCCAGGTCGGCGATGGCGCGCGCCATCATCTGTTCCATGGGCTTGAAGTCGTCCACCGCCATGCGGACGTCGGCCAGGGTCTGGCGCACGCCCTCGGCTACGGCGTTGCGCTGGTCCTCGGTCAGGGCGTCGAGCACGACCAGGATGGTGGACTCGCGGTGGCTGGAGCCCTGCGGCCGGCGCAGGCCTTGGCCAAAGCGCTCCAGGGTCAGCACCGGGTGGAACATGGCGCGCACCGAGACGCCCTGCTCGCCCAGCTCGCCCATGACGCTGTCGACCAGGAAGGGCGCGTCGTCCTGCACGATCTCCAAAAGGTCGTAGTTCAGGGGCCTGCCGCCCGCGCCCTCGCCGCGATGCACACGGATCAGGGCGCCGGTCCCGCCTTCGCGCACCTCGCCGTATTTCCAGAAGTCGGCCAGGACCGCGGCGAAGTCCTCGGGGCTCAGTTCCGGGGTTTCGTCGGCGACGTAGTCCGCCAGAGCCTGTTCGAGGAAGGAATGTTCGAGCCGGTCCAGCTCCGTCGCCCCGGGCCGTCCCAGCGCCTGGGCGAAGGCCTTCTTCAAGGTATCGATAGTCAGGGTTTGCGGAGCGCCGGCGCCGTCCATGAACTCTAGTTCCCCGAATGTCCGCAGCGAGCCTAGACCGGCCGCGCGAAGGATCAACCGTGCCGTCCTGCTACCCCGCTTCCGTTCCGGTTGGAACCGTGGGGCTCAGAAAAACCGCCCGATCGGTCGGGGAAATGCTTCGAAATCGGCCCAAAAACAAAACCGCCGGACGCGGGGGGAGGGCGTCCGGCGGCTATGTTCGAGTCCGCCCGAGGGGGGAGCGGGAGGACTCCTATGTTAGCGCTCGCCGACTGCTGGGGGACGGGGCGGCGGGCGCCTTGGGGCCGGTGTCGGGGGGGAGGATCACCGGTCAGACCCAAGATAGGAATGCGAAACGCGAATGTAAGTGCCGCCGGTCACAAGAAATTCACCTGCGGAACCAATCACGCCGCGGCTGGAGCGCGCCTTCGCCGTGGCTTCTTCGGCGGCGGCGGGGACTCCGAACCCTGATCCTCCATTGGATAGGGCTTGCCGTCGCCCGAAAGCAGCACGGCGATCCAGCGCGAACCCTTGAACTCGGCCAGCACCGCCATGACGATCACTGTCAGGGGTGTGGACAGGAAGGCGCCGGTCAATCCCCAGAGCGCGCCCCAGAAGGCCAGGGACAGCAGCACCACCACCGGGTCGATATTCATGCTCTTGGCCTGCATCCGCGGCAGCAGCACATTGCCGACCACGAACAGGATCACCTCCAGCGCCACGAACAGCACCCCGGCCTTCCAGAGCTGGGAGTCCGGCTCGACCAGAAGGAATAGGGGCGGGGCGACCACGGCGATGGCCCCGCCGACGATCGGGATGTAGCCGGTGACGAAGATAACAAAGGCCCAGAACAGGGCGTTGTTCAGCCCCACCGCCTCCATGACCGCCCAGGCCAGGACCGCGATCAGCAGGCCCAGCACGGTCTGGACCCAGACATAGCTCTCCACCCCTTCGCGGATGCGATCGAAGATGCGCTTGGCCTCGCCGCGCTCCCCGCGCGTCGGGAACAGGGCCACGATCTTCTTGCCGAAGGCGCTGCGCGAGGCGATCAGAAAGCCGAGATAGATCAGGACGAAGAAGGCGCTGGAGACGATGCCCTGCATGCCGTTCAGCATCGGGCCCGCGTACTTCTGCGGATCCAGATGGGTCAGCATCTCGTCCAGGCTGGGGGCCACGCCCAGGTGCAGGCGGCCCGCGATATCGGCGATGATCACGTTGGCGCGGGCGTGCATGCCCGACATCTCGCCCACGAAGCTGCGCCCGCCGTTCACCATCACCCACAGGGAGACCATGAAGGTCAGGACGATGACGCCTATGGCTCCGGTCAGTGGAAGCCAGACCGGCGCCTTGGGCGCGAAGCGGCTGATCAACCGCGCCAGCCCGTCGATCATGATGAGCAGGAAGGCAGCCAGCGCCAGGGGCGTGAGGATGTCGCGCAGCCAGTAGAGGGCCGCGCCCCCGGCGACCACGGCGATGACGACGAGCGCATTGCGGCTGGTATCGGAGCTCATGGAGCGACTGTCGGGGCGCCCGCAGGCCGCGTCAATCCAGCGGCGTCAGCCGGTAGAGCTTGAGCGGATGCTTGACCCGCCCGGCCTCGGCGCCGGCCGCCGCGCCGCGCCCGAGGTAGAGATCCACCCGCGCCGGGCCCTTGATGGCGCCGCCGGCGTCGAGCGAGACCACCAGGCGCTGATAGTCCTTCGCTGCGCCCTTGAGCGACCCGCCTTCCGCGTCCAGCCACAGCAGTTCGCCGAAGCCGTGCAGGCGCGTGTCGACCGCCGCTGCGCGCCCCGGCGGCAAGGGTATGCCGGCCGCGCCCAGGGGCTGCGGACGGTTGTCGGCCGACAGGGCGAAGAAGACGTAGCGCGCATTCAGATCGGTGATCGCCTGGGCTTCGGCCCCGCGATGCGCGCCCAGCCAGGCGCGGATGCCCTCGCCGGAGGTTTCGCTCCCGCTCATAAGGCCGCGATCCACCAAAGGCCGTGCGATGCCGGTAAAGGGCAGGCCGTTGTCGGCGGCATAGGCGGCGTGCTTTCGGCTGCCGTCCGGGAAGTCGAGGTAGCCGGAACCCTGGATCTGCATGAAGAACAGGTCCTCAGGGCGCATGAAGGCCAGGGCCTCACCCCCCTCGGTCTCGATCTCGGCGCGGGTGTGCCAGGGTTTGAAGCGCCCATCCGGGCCGCGCTCCAACTCCGCGGGTTTGGCCAGGACCGGCGCGGAGAAGATTTCGTCCGGCTCGACGCGGGCTTCGTATTCCGGCGCGAAATAGGCCGTCAGCAGGCCCGGTTCAGCCACCGGCTCCACGCGAAACCGGGTCTCGAAGAAACGCCTGGCGGTTTCGTCGTCGCCCGCCGGCGCCTTTCGGGCCTGGTCGCAGACCTGGCGCGCGTGGGGCTCCTGGGCGGCCGCGCACGTCGATCGGAACGCGTTGAAGGCAGCGAGGTGATCCTCCTGCGCCCAACCCGGCAGGTCGGCGACCGCCAGAGACGGCAGGGCTGCGGGCGGCAAGCCGACAGTGGCGGGTCTGGACGTCGGAGCGGGACCGGCCGAGGGCGGCCGGGCGAAAACCTCTCGGCCGACGCCCGAAGACGGGGCCGAGGCGCAGCCCGCCAACGCCAGCAGGATGAGAAGCGGCCCCCACCCGCGGAGCATCAGGCCTCCGCAGCCTCCACGCGGGACAGGAGCCACGTCGGGTCTGCGGCCCCGATGGTGCGCTCGAAGGTCCAGAGCTCAGCGGTGCGGCGGTCGTCCACCGCCTCGCCTTCGGGCCCTTTTGAGCGGGTCCGAAGTTCGGCCAGGAAGCGCACACGGGCGCGGGCCTGGTCGCCGTCGACGTCCACACGCTCCAGATCGGCGCGCGGGCTTTGCAGGAATTCGGCGGACTGACTGCGCCCTTCGGACTCCCGCTGGGCGATGGCGGCCTCGAACGATTGATCCACCGCGGCGGCCAGCAGCGGCTTCAGCGCCGCGCGATCGCCGGCGGCGAAGGCCTTGACGATGGTCTGATAGGCTTCGCGCGCGCCTTCCAGGAACTTGACCGGATCGAAGCCCGGGTCACGAGACTTCAAGGTCGCCAAGCCGCTGACCTCGGTGCGTACGGGCTCGCTCGGCGCCGGCGTCTCCGCGGCCGACCGCGCCTGCAGGTCGCGCTCCACATCCTCGGGCTGACGACCCACGCGGCGTCCCAGCACGTCGTACAGCTTGTAGAGGACGAAGGCCGCGACAACGGCGAACAGCAGGATAGTGCCGACTTCAAGGGTCATGGGGGTCGAAACTCGATGGCTCGGTCGCAATATAGGCCTTAAGCGGCGCGGGGATAGGGTCGCGTTGCACGCCGCGCGCCCGCGTGATAGCAGCGCCGCTCTTGTGGAATAGGCGCCGGCGGGGCTGTCGGCGAAGGAGAAACCAGACCATGACCGACGTCCAAGCGCCGAACGCCGAGAACGGCGAGGCGGACGCGCCGGGTTTCCGGGTGCTGGCCCAGTACGTGCGCGACCTGTCCTTCGAGAACCCGCGCGCGCCGGAGTCGCTGCGGATCGAGGGCAAGCCCGAGATCGACATGGGCGTTGAGATGAACGCCCGCGGACGGCCTGACGGCCTGTTCGAGGTCGACATGCAGCTGTCGGTCAAGGCGACGGTGGCCGACGGCCCGCTGTTCCAGATCGAGCTGGTCTACGGCGGCCTGTTCCACGTGATGGGCGTGCCCGAGGACCAGATGGAGCCTTTGCTGCTGGTCGAGGCGCCGCGCTACCTGTTCCCGTTCGCGCGGCAGATCATCGCCGCGTGCTCGGGCGACGGCGGTTTCTATCCGCCCTTCCTGGTCGAGCCCATCGACTTCGGCGCCATCTATCTGGCCCGCAAGGCCGAGGGCGGCATGATGCCGGTCGAAGGCAACGCTTGAACGGCTTTGAGCGACGGAAGCCGGCTCAGGCCGCTTCCGTCTCGCTTTTCTTGAGATCGCCCCAGATCGCCTTGCCCTTGAACACGGCCTCGATGAAGGCCGTGTGGGCGGCGCGTTCATCAGGCGTGGACAGCGGTGCAAGCGGGCGCGGTCGCGCGCCATAGGCAACCCTGACCGTCTCGACCTGCACCGTGGCGGTGGCGCGGCCGCCGCGCGGGCCGAGATCCAGGCCCCGCTCCTTGCCTCCGCGCAGCTCCAGATAGACCATCGCCAGGAGCTTGGCGTCGATCAGGGCGCCGTGCTTCTCGCGCTCTGCCAGCGAGATCTTGAACCGCTTACAGAGCGCGTCGAGCGAATTGTACATGCCCGGGAAACGCTGCTGGGCCAGCTTCAGGGTGTCGATCCACCGGTCGGGATGGATGATGGCCCGAGTGGCCTTCTCCAGCTCGAAATTGACGAAGCCGCGGTCGAAGGCGGCGTTGTGAGCCACCACCGGCGCGTCACCGATGAATTCCAGGAGTTCGTCGCACAGCTCATGGAAACGCGGCTGACCCTTCACCATGGCGTCGGTGATGCCGTGCACCCGGATGGCTTCCGGATCGATCAGCCGCTCGGGATCCATGACGCGGTGGAAGGTGCGCCCGGTCGGCAGCAGATCTTCGACCTCGATGCAGCCGATCTCGATCAGGCGGTGACCCGTCAGGGGATCCAGCCCGGTGGTTTCGGTGTCCAGTACGATCTCACGCGCCATGGTCAGATCATTGGGCGGGTTCGCCGCCCTCGTCCAGCACCTGGGCGCGCGACTTAAAGCCCTCGGCGGTCACTGCCTGGATCACCGCCCGGACCTGGCCGCGAGCGTGGTCGAGGCCATGCTGGGTGTCGATGACGAAATCGGCGCGGGCGCGCTTATGCGCGTCGGGAACCTGGCGCTCCAGCAGCGCCGCCAGCTTGGCCTCGTCCATGTCTTCCCGAGCCAAAACCCGTTCGCGCTGGATGTGAGCGGGCGCGCTGGCCACCACGACCGCGTCGGCCAGGGCGTCGGCGCCCACCTCGAACAGCAGGGGCACGTCCAGGACCGCCACAGCCGCCCCAGAGGCGCGCGCTTGCTCCAGGAATTCGGTTCGAGCATGGGCCACCAGGGGGTGCACGATGGCTTCTAGGCGCACCAGGGCGTCGGGCTCGGTCTTGAGCAGGGCGGACAGCGCGGCGCGGTCGACCTGCCCCTCCTTCACCGCCTCGGGAAACGCTGCACGCACCAGGGGTACGGCCGCGCCGCCTTTGGCATAGAGAGCATGGACCGCGGCGTCGGCGTTCCAGACCGGCAGGCCCTCCTCGGCGAAAAGGCGCGCCGTGGTGCTCTTGCCCATGCCGATGGAGCCGGTCAGGCCGATGACGATCATGCATTCGCCGCCTTGGGCATGCGCTCTTCCAGGCCAGCGGCCCGCAGCGCCACGCTGCGCACGTTCAGCGCCTTGGGCGGCGGACGGTCGAAGAAGGCCTCGAATGACGGTATGGCCTGATTGATCAACATGGACAGGCCATCCACGATCCTGAGATCACGCGCCTCGGCGGCCTGAAGCAGGCCGGTCATCAGCGGGCGATAGCTCATGTCCATGACCACCGCGTCGTCCGGAAGGGCTCCTAGAGGGGGCAGGGGCCCGCCGGCGGCGGCGTTCACCACCACCTTGGCTTGGGCGAACAGGCGCCCGGCCTCGGACAGGGCGTGGGCGCTGAGCCCGGTCTCGCCGAGCGCGAAGACCAGCTCCTCCGCCCGCGCCGCGGTGCGGTTCAGCACGAATATCTGCGGCGCGCCGGCCTCCAGCAGGGCCGCCGCCGCCGCCCGCGCCGCCCCGCCCGCGCCCAGCAGCGCAACAGGTCCCTTGGACAGGTCCAAACCCTTGGCCTGCTCGGCGAAGGCCGCGATCAGGCCGTGGCCATCAGTGGAGCGGGCCTCGACCGCGCCGTCCTCGTGAAACAACAGGAGATTGGCCGAACCTGCCTTGCGCGCGGTCACGTCCGCGTCGTCGGCCAGGGCCAGGGCGCGCTCCTTGAAGGGCGCGGTGACGTTGAGGCCTCTGATTGCGCCGCCGCGCAGGCCGCGCACGAAGCGTTCGAAGCCATCTTCCGGCGGGCAGAACGGGGCATAGACCGCGTCCAGGCCTGTCGCCCCGATCCAGGCGCTATGGATCACCGGGCTCAGCGAATGGACGATCGGCCGGCCGACCACACCGGCGACCATGGCCGCGCCGCTGGGAAGCCTCGCCTTCACGCGGGGAGCGCCTTTTCGCGGCGAAGGAAGTCCAGCAGCGACAAGAGCGGCAGGCCCAGGATGGTGAAATAGTCGCCTTGGATCTGCTCGAACAGCTGCACGCCTTCGCCCTCCAGCTGGTAGCAGCCGACCGAGCTCAGGACCTCCAGGCCGTTCTTCTCCAGATAGGCGTCGAGCCAGGCGTCGGAGAAGTCGCGCACCTTGAGGGTGGCGGTCTCGACATGGGTGAACACCAGCTCGTCCGCGCGGGCCACCGCCACGCCCGAGTGCAGCCGGTGTTCGCGTCCGCGCAACTCCAACAGGCGTTGGCGCGCCTCGGCCAGACTGTCGGCCTTGTCGATCAGGGCGCCGTCGAGGTCGAGCGTCTGGTCGGCGCCGATCACCAGTCCGTCGTGCCGTGTCGAGCCGGCCTTGGCCTTTTCCTCGGCCAGGACACGCGCGATCTCGCGCGGCTCGGCGCCCCGGCCCAGCATGCCCGCCTTGATCGGGCTCTCATCGACGCCGGCGCCCACGGTGATGAAGTCCAGCCCCGCTCCCGCCAGCAACTGGGCGCGCGCGGCGCTCTTGGACGCCAGGACCAGCCGGGTCATGCCTGCACTCCGATGCGGCCGGAACGCTTCTCGGCCAAAAGGTTCAAGACCGCCGCGGCGGTCTCCTCGACCGAACGGCGAGTCACGTCGATGGTCGGCCAGCCTTCCCTCTCGAACAGACGCCGGGCGCGAACCGTCTCGTCACGCACGGAGTCGCTTTCGATATAGGCGGACTCCCGCTCTTCCTTGAGGCTGAGCAGTCGGTTCCTGCGGATCGCGATCAGGCGGTCGGGCGAGACGGTCAGGCCGATGACCAGGGGCCACTTCAGCGAGAATAGCGAGGACGGGGGCTCCGAACCCGGCACCAGCGGGATATTGGCCGCGCGCACGCCGCGATGCGCCAGGTAGATCGAGGTCGGGGTCTTGGACGTACGGCTGACGCCCACCAGCACCACGTCGGCGCCATCCAGATCGTGGGTGGCCTGTCCGTCGTCGTGCGCCATGGCGTAGTTCAGCGCCTCGATCCGGTTGAAATAGTCGTGGTCGAGCGCGTGCTGGACGCCCACGCGGGTGGTCAGGGCGGCGCCGAGATAGCGCGACAGCGAGGCCACGAGAGGGTCCAGCGCGGCGATGGTCGGCATGTCGAGCCGGCGGCAGCCTTCCTCCAGCTCGGCGCGCAATTCCTTGTCGACGATGGTGTGCAGCACCACCCCGGGCGCGGACTCGATCTCCTCCAGCACGCGCTCCAGCTGCTTCTTGGAACGCACCAGGGCGTAGATGTGCTCGATGGGGATCACGCCTTCGAAGCGCGCCACCACCGCCTTGGCCATGGCGTTCAGGGTCTCGCCGGTGGAGTCCGAGACCAGATGCACATGGAAATAGGTGGCGAAACGCGGGCTGGCGGATTGGACCATTGGGGATGTTTCGCTGGACGGCGGGGGAGGACCGCTGGGGACGGAGGTGGAGAACTTCCTTAGCGCGGGGCGCGGGCCGGCGCACCTGGGATCAGGGTGGGCGACCATGCAACCCCATCCACCGATCGCCACGGTACGGGTTCGCGATTGTGACGGTCTGGGGACAGGCGCACGCCATCCCTGCGGCGGCGCCTGCGACCTCCGGCAAAGTTCGTTAGGGTTTTGGTAAGAATTCCTAACGCTTGGTTAACGATCCCCGTCTTCCACAGGATAACTCCGGGGCCGGAGCATTCGTGGAAGAAGCCGGGCGCCGTCGCCGAGCGGCCTGGGCGCCGAGGCGCTTATCCCCGCGGCGCCCGCCTCCTACTGCTCTCCTCTATATTTTCTCTTCTTCTTATTAGGGATTGAGAGAGGAGGGGGTGAGGCCCTAAGAGGCCCGCGATGACCGGCTCAGAATCCTCGGCTTTCCAGCCCTTGCTCCTCGATGTCCTGAACGGCCGCACCGGTCCGCGCCCGCCGGTGTGGTTCATGCGCCAGGCCGGGCGGTATCTGCCCGAATACCGGGCTTTGCGGGCCCAGGCGCCGGACTTCATCGCCTTCTGCCTGAACCCGGAGATGGCGGCGGAAGCTACTCTGCAGCCGATGCGGCGCTTCCCCTTCGATGCGGCCATCGTCTTTGCTGACATCCTGCTGATCCCTCGGGCGCTGGGCCAGGACGTCTGGTTCGAGGCGGGTGAGGGGCCCAAGCTCGGCGCCCTGCCGCCGATCGAGGCCATGCGCGAGAAGGCCGCCCAGGCCGGCGAGGCGCTGAGCGCTGTGGGCGAGACCCTGTCGCGGGTGCGGGCCGCGCTCGAGCCGGAGCGCGCCCTGATCGGCTTCTGCGGCGCGCCTTGGACCGTGCTGACCTACATGCTCGACGGCGACGGCCTGCACGAGCGCTCCGCGGCGCGTCGCTTCGCATACGAGCAGCCCGAGGAGATCGACGCCCTCCTGGACGTGCTGGTCGAGGCCAGCGCCCATTATCTGGCCATGCAGGCCAGGTCAGGCGCCCAGGTGCTGAAGATCTTCGAATCCTGGGCCGAGGGCCTGCCGGAGGACCTGTTCCACCGCCTGGTGATCGCGCCCCACGCCAAGCTGGTGGCGCGGCTGCGCGCCCTGGGGGTGACCCAGCCGCTGATCGGTTTCCCGCGCGGCTCCGCGGCGATGGCCGAGACCTATGCTCGGGGCGTGGAGGTCCAGGCGGTGGCCCTCGACACCGCTGCGCCGCTCGCCATAGGCAAGGCGGTCCAGGGCGTCCGGCCGATCCAGGGCGCGCTTGATCCCCTGCTGCTGCGCGCCGGCGGACCTGCGCTGGACCGGCGGGTCGAGGAACTGCTCGAAGCCTGGGGCCAGGGACCTTGGATCTTCAACCTCGGTCACGGCATCCTGCCCGACACGCCTATCGCTCATGTCGAACAGGTACTGAAGCGGGTGACCGGTCGAGGGACCCTGGGGTGACGCGCAAACGCCTGGCGGTGGTGCTGTTCAACCTCGGGGGCCCTGACGGTCCCGAGGCGGTGCGGCCCTTCCTGTTCAACCTGTTCAAGGACCCGGCGATCATCGGCCTTCCCCTGCCGCCGCGCTTGGCGCTCGCGGCGTTGATCTCGACCACCCGGACCAAGTCGGCCCGGGCCAACTATGCGATCATGGGCGGCGGCTCGCCGATCCTGCAGGAGACCAGGGCGCAGGCCGACGCCCTGGACCAGGCCCTGGCCGAAGCGCTGCCGGGCCAGGAGGCCAAGTGCTTCATCGCCATGCGCTACTGGAAGCCCTTCACGGAGGAGACCGCCCGCGCGGTTGAGGCTTTCGCGCCGGACGAGGTGGTGCTGCTGCCGCTCTATCCGCAGTTCTCCACCACCACGACCGCTTCGTCGCTGAAGGCCTGGCGGGAGGCCTATTCCGGGCCGGGGATGGTCAGAGCGGTGTGCTGCTATCCCGACGGCGCCGACTTCGCCCAGGCCCACGCGGACGCCATCCGAGCCGCCTGGAACGCCGCCGGAAATCTCTCGCCGGTGCGCCTGCTGTTCTCCGCTCACGGCCTACCCGAAAAGGTCGTGGCCGCGGGCGACCCCTACCAGAGCCAGGTCGAGGCCGGGGCCAGGGCGATCGCCGAGCGGCTGGGCGCCGGGTGGGACTGGCAAGTCTGCTATCAGAGCCGGGTCGGGCCGCTGAAGTGGATCGGCCCATCGACCGTGGAGGCGATCACCGCCGCGGCGCAGGAAGGCAAGGGCGTGGTGGTCTGCCCCGTCGCCTTCGTCTCCGAACACGTCGAGACCCTGGTGGAGCTCGACCACGACTACGGGGCCCTGGCCAAGTCGCTTGGCTGTCCGGCCTATGTGCGCGTGCCGGCCCTAGGGACCGCGCCGGCCTTCATCGCGGCCTTGGCGAAGATTGTCGGCGGCGCGCTGGACCGCAGCCCCGCCACCGAAAGCGCCTGCGGCGGACGCTGGTGCGGGGCGGGCTTTTCCAGATGCCCGGCCAGGGGCGCGGCGATGGGAGCGAACTGATGGCGAAGTACTATGATCTGGTCCGCGGCCTGCACATCCTGGCCGTGATCGCCTGGATGGCGGGGCTTCTCTACCTGCCCCGGCTGTTCGCCTATCACACCCGCGCCGAAGCGGGCTCGCAGATGGACGAGACCTTCCAGACCATGGAGCGCAAGCTCCTGAAGATCATCATGAACCCGGCCATGGTCGTCGCCTGGATCCTCGGCCTCACCCTGATCTGGATCAGGAGCCGCGGCTATGGGGACGGCGTGTGGGGCCCTGTCGGCGCCTTCCTGGCCCAGCCCTGGATGCTCACCAAGCTGGCCGGGGTGGTTTTCCTGACAGGGTGGCACCACTATCTGATGGTCGCGCGCAAGCGCTTCGAGCGGCACGAGAACACCCGCTCGGAGAAGTACTGGCGCATGGTCAACGAGCTGCCGTTCCTGGCGGCGATCGTGATGGTCCTGGCGGTCACCACGGAATTCGGCGGCTGAACACCGCATCCGGCCGTGCTTGACGCGGCTCTTCGCCTGTGGTTCCGCTGGGCGCGAGGCGCAAACCTGCTTTGCGCCGCCCTTCTCTTCGCCACCCGGGCCGCCGTCTTCCGCGGCCTTCGCGGTCGGCAATCCCCTCAGCGCCTCGGCGCAAACCAGACTGCAAAAGCCGGGCTCGCCATGGGTCCGGCCTGACGACGAGTGAAATCCCATGACTGACGAAACCGTCCTCGAGTCCGAGGAAACGGCCGCCGCGGCGGCTCAGCGCATGTCGCTGCAGGAGCTCAAGGACAAGTCGCCGACCGACCTGCTGACCTTCGCCGAGGCGCTGGAGATCGAGAACGCCAGCTCCATGCGCAAGCAGGACATGATGTTCGCGATCCTGAAGACCCTGGCCGACGACGACGTGGAGATCACCGCGTCGGGCTCGCTGGAGGTGCTGCAGGACGGCTTCGGCTTCCTGCGCAGCCCCGAGGCCAACTATCTGCCGGGCCCCGACGACATCTACGTCTCGCCCTCGCAGATCCGCCGCTTCGGTCTTCGCACGGGCGACACGGTCGACGGCGTGGTGAGAAGCCCTCGCGAGGGCGAGCGCTACTTCGCCCTGGTCAAGGTCGACCTGATCAATTTCGAGGACCCGGAGAACGTCCGGCACAAGGTCCACTTCGACAACCTGACCCCGCTCTATCCCGACCAGCGCCTGTCCATGGAGCTGGAGGACCCGACGCTGAAAGACCGCTCGGGCCGGGTGATCGACATCGTGGCCCCGCTCGGCAAGGGCCAGCGCTGCCTGATCGTGGCGCCGCCGCGGGTCGGTAAGACGGTGATGCTGCAGAACATCGCCAAGTCGATCGAGACCAACCACCCGGAATGCTTCCTGATCGTGCTGCTGATCGACGAGCGGCCCGAGGAAGTCACCGACATGCAGCGCACGGTGAAGGGCGAGGTGATCTCCTCCACCTTCGACGAGCCGGCCACGCGCCACGTGCAGGTCGCCGAGATGGTGATCGAGAAGGCCAAGCGCCTGGTCGAGCACAAACGTGACGTGGTGATCCTGCTGGACTCGGTCACGCGCCTGGGCCGCGCCTACAACACGGTGGTGCCGTCCTCGGGCAAGGTGCTGACCGGCGGCGTGGACGCCAACGCGCTGCAGCGCCCCAAGCGCTTCTTCGGCGCGGCGCGGAACATCGAGGAAGGCGGCTCCCTGACCATCATCGCCACCGCCCTGATCGACACGGGCTCGCGGATGGACGAAGTCATCTTCGAAGAGTTCAAGGGCACCGGTAACTCGGAAATCATCCTGGACCGCAAGGTGGCCGACAAGCGGATCTTCCCGGCGATCGACGTACTGAAGTCCGGCACTCGTAAGGAGGAACTGATCACGCCCAGAGATGTGCTGCAGAAAACCTATGTGCTGCGCCGTATCCTCAACCCGATGGGCCCGCAGGACGCCATCGAGTTCCTCCTGGATAAACTTCGGCAGACTAAGAACAACGCCGAGTTCTTCCAGAGCATGAACACCTGATACTGAAAAGGCGGCCCGCGAAGGCCGCCTTTTTCTTCTCTGCCATTGCCGCTCGGATCAGGGCACGATCACCGTCGATCCGGTGGTCTTGCGGCCCTCGAGCGCTTCGTGAGCCTGGCGGACCTGGTCGAGCGGGAAGCGCTGACCGATCTCGATGCGAATCTTGCCGGAGCCGACCATCTCGAACAGGGCGGCGGCGGATTCATCGAGCTCCTCGGTCGTGGCGATGTAATCGAACAGGGTCGGGCGGGTCAGGAACAGCGAGCCGCCGCGTGACAGACGAAGCGGTTCGATCGCAGGCGCAGGCCCCGAGGCATTGCCGAAGCTGACGAGCATGCCACGCTTTGCAAGGCTGGCGAGGGAGTCGTCGAAGGTCGCCTTGCCTACCGAGTCATAGACGACGGCGGCGCCCTTCCCGCCGGTCAGGGCCTTGACCCGTTCGGGGACATTGTCACGGCCGTAGATCAGGACTTCGTCGCAGCCTTGCGCCTTGGCGACCTTGGCTTTTTCGTCGGAGCCCACCGCTCCGAGAACCCGGGCGTCCAGGGCATGGCCCCACTGGGTCAAGATCGAACCGACGCCGCCGGCGGCCGCGTGAACGAGCATGGCGTCACCTTGTTTCACGTGAAACGTCCGCCGTACCAGGAACTCCGCGGTCATACCCTTGAGCAGGCACGCGGCTGCGGTTTCCGAAGGCACCGACGCCGGGATGTGCACCGCCCGCTCGGCCGGAACGATGCTGGCCTCGGCATAGGCGCCGGAGCTGCCGCCGACGAAGCCGGCCCGGTCGCCCATCTTGAAGCGGGTCACGCCGTCACCGACCGCATCGACCACGCCGGCCGCCTCCTGACCCAACCGGGCCGGATAGGTCATCGGGTAGAGGCCGGTGCGCTGATAGACCTCGATGAAGTTGAGCCCGATCGCCTCGTGGCGAATGCGGATCTGGCCCGGGCCGGGCTCGGGCAGAGGGGCGTCGACCAGCCGGAGCACCTCCGGCCCGCCGGCCTTTTCGGCTTCGATCGCGCGCATCAGCTGAGGTTCTTCTTGAAGAAGGCCTCGGTGCGGCTGTTGGCCAGGGCCGCGGCTTCGGCATTGAAATGCTGGCCGCCGGGCCGCGCGAACGCGTGGTCGCAGCCGGGATAGGTGTAGATCTGGGCGCAGGGGTGGTTGCCCAGCGACGCCAGGATGCGCGCCTGGGCGTCCTTGGGACAGAAGCCGTCCTCCTCAGCGACGTGTAGCATCAGCGGATTGTGCAGCCGTTCCGCCTCGCCGAGATGGTTTTCGACCCCCACGCCATAGTAGCCGACGGCGGCGTCCGCGTCGGTGCGCGTCGCGGTCAGGAAGGCCAGCAAACCTCCGAGGCAGAAGCCGACCGCGCCGACCTTGCCGTTGGTCAGGCCGCTCTCGCGCACCTGGGCGATGGTCGCGGCGATGTCCTCAATCCCCTTGTCGACGTCGAAGGCGTTGTAGAGGGCGAAGGCCTGCTTCCACTCGGCCTCGGACTGGTCGGTGATGTCGATGCCCGGCTCGATCCGCCAGAACAGGTCGGGACAGACGCACAGGGCGCCGAGGTCGGCGGCGAGCCGGTCGCAGGTGTCGCGCATGACCTTGTTGACGCCGAAGATCTCCTGGATCACCACGATGGCCGGCCAGGGGCCCTGGCCCTCGGGCTTGGCGACATAGGCGCCGAATTCTCCGTCTGCGGACTTGATCGTCCAGCGTTCGTTGGGCATCGCGTGTTCCTTCAGCTTTTCGGGGGCTAAGCTTGCGCCCGAAGCGCGGACCGGCGATGCGGGCCGGGTTAGGACAGGGTCAGACCCATGAATGTCAAGATCGAGATCGATTGCACCCCGGCCGAGGCCCGCGCCTTCCTGGGGTTGCCCAATGTCGAGCCCCTGAACGACCATCTCGTGGAGGAGATGAAGAAGCGGATCGACGCCAACGTCTCCGCGCTTCAGCCCGATGAGCTGATGAAGACCTGGACCGCCTTCGGCCTGCAGGCCCAGGAGCAGTTCCGTAACCTGATGACCGCCGCTGCTTCGGGCGCCGCCAACACCACCAAGCGGTGAACGAGACCATCTTCGCCCTCGCCACCGCGCCCGGCCGCGCCGCGGTGGCGGTGATCCGCCTGTCGGGGCCAGGGACTCGGGCGGCCCTGGAGGCGATGGTGGACGGCGCGTTGAAGCCGAGGCTCGCCGGCCTGCGGACGGTGCGGGGCGCCGACGGCGCGACGTTGGACCAGGCGCTGGTGCTGTGGTTTCCGGGGCCGGCCAGCTATACGGGTGAAGACGCAGCCGAACTGCACCTTCATGGCGGCCGCGCGGTCGTCGAGGCCGTTTCCGAGCGGCTCTGCAACCTGGACCTCAGGCCCGCTGAGCCTGGGGAATTCACCCGTCGCGCCTTCCAGAACGGCAAGCTCGACTTGGCCCAGGCCGAGGCGGTGGCGGATCTCGTGGACGCGGAGTCCGAGGCCCAGCGGCGCCAGGCCCTGGACCAACTCGGCGGCGCCCTGGGACGTCGCTATGAGGCATGGCGGATCGAGTTGATCGAATGCCTGGCCCTGCTCGAGGCCGAGATCGACTTCCCTGACGAGGACTTGCCGGACGCCCTCGCGTCACGCGTGGCGCCGCGGGCCCAGAGCCTGATCGACCAGTTGGACCAGGCTCTGGCTGAGGCGGCGCGTGGGGAACGCGTCCGCGACGGCTACCGCATCGCGGTCATCGGCGCCCCCAACGCCGGCAAGTCCAGCCTGTTCAACCGGCTGGTCCGGCGCGAGGCGGCGATCGTAACGCCGATCCCCGGCACCACGCGCGACGTGATCGAAGCGACGTTCCACGTGGCGGGGTTTCAGTGCGTGATCGCCGACACCGCCGGCGTGCGCGTCAGCGAAGACGTGGTCGAGGCCGAAGGCGTCCGCCGGGCCCGCGCCTGGGCGGATGACTCGGCCCTGCGGCTTTGGGTGGTCGACGCCTCCGGCAGCGAGGGGGGCTGGAGCGAGGCGGCGGATCTAGTCCGTGCGGGCGATCTCTTGCTGCTTAACAAGGCCGACCTCCAGGCCGGCGCGGATGGAACCGGAGCGGAGGCGCATGCCCGCGGGGCAGGGCTGGGTGTGCTGAGGCTGAGCGCTGCGACGGAGGCCGGGCTGGAAGTCCTGGCCGAGACGCTGGAGAGGCGGGTTGTCGCTGATCTCAGCGGCGCCGATTTCCCGTCGGTCACGCGCGAACGGCACCGCATGCGCCTGACCGAAGCGCGGGATCACTTGGCCAGGGCCATGGACGCTCTGCGCCTCGGTCCGGAGCTGGCCGCGGAGGATTTCCGGTTGGCCGCGCGCTCGCTCGGACGGGTTTCGGGCCGGATCGACGCCGAGGATGTGCTCGATGTGGTCTTTGCGAGCTTCTGCATCGGCAAGTGATGTTTCACGTGAAACGGCGCGGCTTGCGGTGGCGCGCGACATCGCCGGATTCGACCCCTCTCGCGCGAAGTGCTATATCTACGCTATCAGTCCGCCCCCGCCCGCCGGGGGCGTTTTTCGTCGGAATCCGCTGTGGCTTCGAGCGCTGCGCATTGGGATGTAATCGTGATCGGGGGCGGGCACGCCGGCTGTGAAGCCGCGGCGGCCGCCGCCCGCATGGGCGCGCGCACCCTGCTCTTGACCCACAAGATCGAGACCATCGGCGAGATGTCCTGCAATCCGGCCATCGGCGGCCTGGGCAAGGGCCATCTGGTGCGCGAGATCGACGCCCTGGACGGGCTGATGGGCCGCCTGGCCGACCGCGCCGGCATCCAATTCCGCCTGTTGAACCGTTCCAAGGGCCCGGCCGTACGCGGCCCGCGGGCTCAGATCGACCGCAGGCTCTATCGCGAGGCCATGCAGGCCGAACTCCTGGCCTACCCGGGCCTGACCGTGAAGGCTGAGGCGGTCGAGGACCTGTTGGTCCAGGACGGCCGCGTCGCGGGGGTCGTGGGCGCGACCGGCGAGGTCTATCGCTCTGGCCAGGTCGTTCTGACCACGGGCACCTTCCTCAAGGGCGTGATCCATCGCGGTGAGGAGCGGATTCCCGCCGGCCGGGTGGGCGATCAGCCCGCCATCGGCCTGTCGGACCGGCTCTACGCCCTGGGCCTGGACATGGGTCGGCTGAAGACCGGCACGCCGGCACGGCTGGACGGCTCGACCATCGCCTGGGACCGTGTGGAGCTTCAGCCGGGGGACGAAGCGCCTGTGCCGTTCTCCTTCCTGACCGAGCGGATCGAGACCCGCCAGGTCGCCTGCGGCATCACCTGGACCACGGAGGAAACCCACCGGATCATCGCCGAACGGCTTGAGGAGTCGGCGGTCTACGGCGGCAAGCTGTCGGGCCGCGGCCCGCGCTACTGCCCCTCGATCGAGGACAAGGTGGTCCGTTTCGCCGACAAGACCTCCCACCAGGTCTTCCTGGAGCCCGAGGGCCTGGACGACGACACCGTCTATCCCAACGGCATTTCGACCTCAGTCTCGGAGGCGACCCAGGACCTGTTCCTGCGCACCATCCCGGGGCTGGAGCAGGTCAAGGTGCGCCGCTACGGCTACGCGATCGAATACGACTATGTCGACCCGCGGGAGCTCTATCCGACGCTTGAGGTGAAGCGTCTGCCGGGGCTGTTCCTGGCCGGCCAGATCAACGGCACCACAGGCTATGAGGAGGCGGGCGCCCAGGGGCTGGTCGCCGGCTTGAACGCCGCACGGGCGGCGTCGGGCGCCGAGGGCGTCACCTTCGCGCGGGACGAAGCCTACATCGGGGTGATGATCGACGACCTTGTCACCCGTGGCGTGACCGAGCCCTACCGCATGTTCACCAGCCGGGCGGAGTTCCGCCTGACCCTGCGCGCCGACAATGCCGATCAACGATTGACTCAACGTGCGTACGGCCTGGGCCTGGTCGGCAAGGATCGCTTCGAGTCCTTTGCGCGCAAACAGGAAGCGCTCGAAGCCGCTCGCGCCCAGGCCGGGGCCTGGACGTTGACGCCGCAACAGGCGGGCAGCCTCGGTCTGACCGTCAATCCGGACGGCCAGCGCCGTTCGCTGTTGCAGCTCCTGGCCTATCCGGGCGCATCGCTGGAGCTGTTCGCCAAGCAGTGGCCGGAGATCGCCGCGTGGCCGCAGGCCGTGGCCGAGCAGGTGGAGATCGACGCCCTCTACGCCGGCTACCTCGACCGCCAGGCGGCGGACGCCGAGGCCTTCCGCAAGGAGGAGGACCTGCGCCTGCCCGCCGACCTCGACTACACGGCCGTGGGCGGCCTGTCCTTCGAGTGCCGCGAGAAGCTGATGGCGGTGAAACCCCTGACGCTCGGCCAAGCGGCGCGGGTGGAGGGCGTCACGCCCGGCGCCCTGACCGCGCTGCTGGCCCATGTGCGCAAGTCCGGCCCGCGCGCGGCCTGAGATGGACGGTTCTCCCGCGCCCTACGGCCCCGACGCCTTCGCCCACGACACCGGCGCGGGCCCAGAAGCCATGGCTGATCTGGAACGCTTCTGCGCCATGGTCGAGGAGACCAACGCGGTGATGAATCTGGTCGGGCCTCAGACCCTGCCGCAGTTCTGGTTGCGCCATGCGCTGGACAGCGCTCAGCTGCTGAAGTTCGAACCCGAGGCTCTGACCTGGGCCGATCTCGGGGCCGGCGCCGGCTTCCCGGGCGTGGTCCTGGCGATCCTGCTCAAGGGCCGTGACGGGGCGAAGGTGCATCTGGTCGATAGCCTGACCAAACGCTGCCGCTTTCTGAGTTCCGTGGTCCAGGCTCTGGATCTGCCCGCCGAGGTCCACGACGCGCGCGCCGAGGATCTCAAGCTGAAGGTCGAGGTGGTCACCGCCCGGGCCTGCGCGCCCATGACCCGGCTGTTCGGTTATGCACAGCCCTACTTCAAACTTGGGGCAAAAGGCCTTTTCCTCAAGGGAGAAAGCGTGGACGACGAGTTGCAAGAGGCTCGGAAATCCTGGACTTTCGAGGCCGACCTGACGCCCTCCCTCAGCGACCCTCGCGGGCGCGTGGTCCGTATCCGGAGACTGCAGCGTGCACGATGAACCTCGCCCGGCGGGCCTCCGCCCGCGCGTCCTGGCCGTCGCCAACCAGAAGGGCGGCGTGGGCAAGACCACGACCGCCATCAACCTCGGCACCGCCCTGGCCGCGGTCGGCGAGCGCGTGCTGATCGTCGACATGGACCCCCAGGGCAACGCCTCCACCGGCCTGGGCGTGCCTAAGTCGGCGCGCAAGGCGACCATCTATGACGTGATCGTCGATGGCGCCCCGATCGGCGAGACGGCGGTCGAGACGGCGGTGCCGGGCCTGTGGATCGTGCCGTCCGACGCCGATCTCTCGGGCATCGAGATCGAGCTTTCCCAGGCCGACCGGCGCTCGTTCCGCCTGCGCGATGCGCTGGATGCGGCGGCGGAAGCCTCGGTAGGGCGAGGTTTTACCTATGTGTTGATTGATTGCCCGCCATCTCTCAACCTGTTGACTGTCAATGCCATGAGCGCGGCGGACGCAGTGCTGGTTCCGCTGCAGTGCGAGTTCTTCGCGTTGGAGGGTTTGAGCCAGTTGATGCGGACGGTGGAGCTGGTGCGCTCGAGCCTGAATCCGCGGCTGGAGATCCAGGGCGTGGTGCTGACCATGTATGACCGGCGCAATTCGCTGTCGGCCCAGGTCGCGGCCGACGTGCGCCAGCATTTCGGCGACAAGGTCTACGACACCATCATCCCCCGCAACGTCAGGGTTTCCGAGGCGCCGTCGTTCGGCAAGCCGGCCCTGATCTACGACCTGAAATGCGCCGGCAGCCAGGCCTATCTGCGCCTGGCCAAGGAGCTGGTGGGCCGCGAGCGCGCGCGCCGCGCGGCGGCTTAACGAGGAAACCGGATGTCTGAGCGTCAACGCGGTTTGGGGCGCGGCCTTTCGGCCCTGCTGGGCGAAGCGGCGGCGGAGGTTCCCGTGGCGGACCAGGCCGCGGCCGCGCGCGCCGGGGCGCACGAGATCGCCGTGGAGCTGATCGGCCGCAACCCGGACCAGCCCCGCAAGATCTTCACGGAGGCGGAGGTCGACGAGCTGGCGGCCTCGATCCGCGAGAAGGGCGTGCTGCAGCCGATCCTGGTCCGACCCGCGCCCGGCGAGGAAGGCCGCTACCAGATCGTCGCCGGCGAGCGTCGCTGGCGCGCCGCCCAGAAGGCCGGCCTGCGGATGGTGCCGGTGCTGATCCGCGACCTCGACGATATCGAGGTGCTCGAGATCGCCATCGTCGAGAACGTCCAGCGCAGTGACCTGAACGCCATCGAAGAGGCCATGGCCTATCGCGCCCTGATGGACCGGTTCGGCCGCACCCAGGATGCGGTCGCCCAGGTCGTCGGCAAGTCGCGCAGCCACGTGGCCAACACTCTGCGCCTCCTGGCCCTGCCCGACGTGGTGCAGGACCATGTGCTGGCCGGGCGCCTGTCCGCCGGCCATGCCCGCGCCCTGGTCTCCCAACCCGACGCCGTGGCCCTGGCCGAGCAGATGATCGCGGGCGGTGTCAGCGTGCGCCAGGCCGAGGAGATGGTGCGCGAGCAGAGTGCGCGCCGTCCCGGCGGATCGAGCGGTGGCAGGGAGGGCGGCCGCGCCGGCGCCGGCAATGCCGACATCCGCGCGTTGGAGCAGGACCTCGGCGATGTGCTGGGCCTCGACGTCCTGCTGAAGGATCGCGGCGGCAAGGGCGAGCTGACCATCCGTTACGGGACGCTGGAGCAGCTCGACGACCTGTGCCGGCGGCTGATGCGGCCGGGCGGCATTTGAACGCGTAGGCCGGACCGAAAAAACCTCAATAAAATCAGAGCATCGCCGACAAAATTCGCGCTCTCGCGAATTTGACGCCGGGGGCCTTGCCCGGGCACGGTCCTGTGCGGCTGAGGCGCCTGTGGATAACCAGTCCTAGAGACCCAGCCGCCGCGCGCGCTGGGCGATGGAGAGCAGCAGGCGCTCTGCGATCAGGCTGTCAGGCGAGCCGGCGGTCTTGCAGGCGCGATCGGCCTGCAGCACGTCGGGCTGGACCAGGTCGAGCTCGTGCAGCGACCAGGCCTTGGCCTGACGCAGGAACTCGCGCTCCTGTTTCCAGAACACGCCGGCCGACTTCGCCGCCTCGCGCATGTCGGCTCCGCTCTTGGCCAGGGTCACGACCCGGCGCAGGCGTCCGAGGTGGAAGCCTGTCGCCCGGACCGCGGCCGGTCCGGTCTCGCCCTCGCTGAAGGCGCGGCGCAGGCCCGCCTGGGCCGGCGCGCCCCGTCCCCCGAAGGCGTCGATCGCGGCGTCGGAGAGTGAGGCCTCGGGCTCCACACCCAGATGCTGCTCCAGCTCCTCGGCGCCCACAGTGCGGTTCGAGCCCGGGCCGAGGAACAGGATCAGCCGCTCGATCTCCGCCCGAGCCACGCCGCGCTCGCGCGGCAGGCGGGCCACAAAGGTCTCAAGCGCGTCGTTGGTCAGGCTGACCTGGTCCTTGGCCAGGCTCTCGCGCACCATGCGCATGACGTCGCCGGTCTCGTCCTCATAAACGGGGATGCAGGCGCAGGCGGGCGCCTTCTCGGCCGCCTTGCGCAGGGCGGAGTCGCGGCCCAGCCCACCGGCTTCGATCAGGAAGAAGGCGTCAGGGTTCAGCTCGCCGGCCGCATGGCGCGCGAGGGCCTCGGCTGCGACCTTGTCGACCGAGCCCTTCTCAGCGGTCAGGCGCAGGCGCACCAGGCGCCGCCCGCCGGTCATCGACAGGGCCTGCAGCTCACCCTCCAGCCGCGCCGGATCGTCGGAGACATCTGTCTCGGTCAGGACCGCCACGTCGAAGGGGTCGTCCGGCGTCTTGGCCACCTTGCCGGCGACGATATCGGCGCGCTCGCGCACCGACCCCCGGTCGCGGCCATAGAACAGGGCGGCGCGGAAATCCCCGCCGGGCTTTTGCAGGAAGCGTTCGACGTCCGGCCGCTTGGAGAGGATCATTTGCCCGCGAGGGCGAGGGCCACATCGGTGCGGATCAGCTCGGCGGCCTCGGTGGCGGCGCGCAGCTCCGCGTCCTGCTGGGCGGCGACCGAAGCGTAGGGCTGCACCACCGCATCGGTGGAGATGAAGATAGGCTTTGCGCCTTTCAGCACCACCTTGCCCCCGGAAACCTCGGTCAGGGTGTAGGTGAGATCGAGCCTGAGCTCGTAGCGCGTGGGCGTGTCGTCGGGATTGAGGCCGCGCGGGCGGCGCTTCTCGACGATGACCACCGCCAAGCGGTACTGCGCGGGCGTATCCTTGCGGATGGCCAGCTGATCCTCCAGCTGTTCGCGCAGCAGATAGCCGGTGCGGGTCTGCGGCGTCTCGACGGAGATTGCCGACATGCCCGCCGCCAGGCCCTGCTGGGCATAGAGCGGCGTGAAGCCGGCGCAGGCGCTCACCAGCGGCAAGGCGCCCGCCAGCGCCAAACCCGTCAAAACTGTCTTGAGCCGTCCGGCCATGGGCCTACCCCGCGACAATGTTGACGATGCGATCCTTGACCACGATGACCTTGCGCACCGTCAGGCCGTCAAGGTGCCGTTTTACCTGCTCGTCGGAAAGGGCGATCTTTTCGACATCGGCAGGCTCCAGGCCCGGCTTGACCTTCAGCTCGCCGCGGCGCTTGCCGTTGACCTGAATCGGCAGGGCGATCTCGTCGTCCGCCGCTAGCATCGGATCGAAGGCAGGCCAGGGTGCGTCGACGACCATGCCGGTCTCGCCCAACGCCGCCCAGCACTCCTCGGCCAGGTGCGGAACGATCGGCGCGATCAGCCGGGCCAGGGCCGACAGGGCCTCGCGCCGCGCGGCGGAACCGGTGGCCTCAGGGTCGGAGCCCTTGATCGCATTGACGAACTCGTAGAGCCGGGCGATCGCCGAGTTGAAGCGGAAGCCGTCGAAGCCCTCGGTCACCGCCTTGATCGCCTTGTGCGTGGTCCGGCGCAGCGCCTGGGCCGCGTCAGGGTCTGCAGGCTCGGTCACGCCCATCTGGTCCAGGTCTTCGAACACGCTCCAGACGCGGTTCACGAAGCGCCATGAGCCCTCGATGCCGCCGGCGGTCCACTGCACGTCGCGCTCGGGTGGGCTGTCGGAGAGCACGAACAAGCGCCCGGCGTCCACGCCGTAGGCGTCCAGGATTTCCTCGGGCGCCACCACGTTCTTCTTGGACTTGGACATCTTCTCGATGTCGCCGATCACCAGCGGCTCGCCGGTGGAGATCCGGCGCGCCACCCGCTTGCCGTCCACGGTCTTCAGCTCGACATCGGTCGGCTCGATCCAGCCCTTGGGATCGTCGGGCAGGCGATAGGTCTCGTGCACCACCATCCCTTGCGTGAACAGGCCCGCGAAGGGTTCGCGCACGGTCATGTCGCCCGCGTCGGTCAGGGCGCGGGAGATGAAGCGGGCATAGAGCAGGTGCAGCACGGCGTGCTCGACGCCGCCGATGTACTGGTCCACCGCCAGCCAGTAGTCGGCCGCCACCTTGTCGATGGGCTCGGCCGCATGCGGATTGGCGAAACGGGCGAAGTACCAGGAGCTGTCGACGAAGGTGTCAAGCGTATCGGTCTCGCGTTGGGCCGCGCCCTTGCACTTGGGGCAGGTGGTGTGCCGCCACGTCGGGTGCCGATCCAGCGGATTGCCCGGCGTCTTGAACTCGACATCCTCGGGCAGTTCGACCGGCAGCTGCTCGGGCGGGACCGGCTGGGGCCCGCAGGCCTCGCAGTGGATCACCGGAATCGGGCAGCCCCAGTAGCGCTGACGCGAAACGCCCCAGTCGCGCAGGCGGTAGACGGTGGCGCCTTCGCCCTGGTCTTGCGCCTCCATCCGGTCGATGGCCGCGGCGATGCCGGAATCAACATCCAACCCGTCCAGGAACCTGGAATTGAACAGTTTTCCGTCACCGACGAAGGGCTCGGCATCAACATTGAACGTAGCCGGATCAACCCCGTCCGGACAGACCACGGGAATGATCGGCAGGCCATACTTCGACGCGAAATCATGGTCGCGCTGGTCATGCCCCGGGCAGCCGAACAGGGCGCCCGTGCCGTACTGCATCAGCACAAAGTTGGCGATCCACACCGGCAGCTTGATCGAGGGATCGAAGGGGTGGACGACTTCCAGCCCCGTGAACAGACCCTTCTTCTCGCCGGTTTCGATCTCGGCCTCGGTGGCGGCGCCGTGGCGCAGCTCTTCGCAGAAGGCCGCGACGGCCGGATCGGCCGCGGCGATGCGCTCGGCCAGGGGGTGATCCCAGGCGATGGCCACGAAACTGGCTCCGAACAAGGTGTCGGGGCGGGTGGTGTAGACCTCGAGATTGTCGATGCCGTCCGGCTTGGAGCCCTCGGCGAAATCGAAGCGGAACTTCAGGCCGCGCGACTTGCCGATCCAGTTCTCCTGCATCAGCCGGACCTTGTCGGGCCAGCGATCGAGCGTCTTCAGGCCCTCGATCAGCTCGTCGGCATAGTCGGTGATGCGCAGGAACCACTGGGTCAGCTTGCGCTTCTCGACCACCGCGCCCGAGCGCCAGCCGCGCCCGTCGATCACCTGCTCGTTGGCCAGCACGGTGTGGTCGACCGGATCCCAGTTGACCACGCTCTCCTTGCGATAGACCAGGCCGCGCTCCCACAGGTCCAGGAACCAGCGCTGCTGGCGGCCGTAGTAGGCGGGGTCGCAGGTCGCGAACTCGCGCGACCAGTCGATCGACAGGCCCAGCAGTTTCAGCTGGGCGCGCATGTTGTCGATGTTGGAATAGGTCCAGGCCTTGGGGTGGACGCCGCGCTCCATGGCGGCGTTCTCGGCCGGCATGCCGAAGGCGTCCCAGCCCATCGGATGCAGCACATTGAAGCCCCGGGCGCGCTTGAAGCGCGCGACCACGTCGCCCATCACATAGTTGCGGGCGTGGCCCATGTGGATGTTCCCGCTGGGATACGGAAACATTTCAAGCACATAGTATTTCGGCTTGCCGCCGGCCTCTTCGGGCCCGCGGGTGCGGAAAACGCCTTTATCGTCCCAGGCGGCGCGCCACCGGGGCTCGACTTCTTTAGGATTGTACCGAGCCATGACCCGGATTTAGCGTCCCGCAACCGCTTCGGAAAGGCGGTTTTCCG
This sequence comes from Pseudomonadota bacterium, assembly GCA_018241995.1. Lineage (GTDB taxonomy): Bacteria > Pseudomonadota > Alphaproteobacteria > Caulobacterales > Caulobacteraceae > JAFECT01. Next base: position 91,749 of record JAFECT010000002.1, on the reverse strand, counting down.
CACTGCACACAAAGTCCGGTCAAGCAAAAGGCCGCCGAGACGCCCGGCGGCCTTTCCAAAGACCGGCGAAGAAGCCTGGAAAGGCTTACTTCGCCCCGACGTTGGCCAGACGCAGCTGGCGCGCGCGGGTGAGGATGGTGTTCTCCAGGTCCTGCTCGGTCTGGCCCGAGGCGGCGCTGTCGGCCCAGTTGCCGCCGGCGTCGCGCACCTGCTTGAAGATGGTCACGTTCAGGGCGTCGGCGCGCAGGCGCGTGTCCAGGATGTAGACGGTGGCCTTGAAGCGCTCGTCAGGCTTTTCCGGATTGGAGTACCAGTCCGTGATGATCACCCCGCCCCAGGGGTCGGCCGAGGCCAGCGGCATGAACGCCAAGGTGTCGAGCGAAGCCCGCCACAGATAGCTGTTGACGCCGATGCCCTGCTCCGGCCCGGCGACCGTGCGGGTCTTCTTGCGGCCGAACATCCCGGCGAAGCGCGAGTTGTTCTGGCCCTCGACGACCACCTCGTGCGTGCCGGAAGGCGCCGTATCCGCCTTGTGCCGGCCGGTCATTCCGCACCCGGCCAGAATGGCTGCGCCCGAAACGATCAGCAGGATCGACGCACCGCGATTGAGCGACATAAATTAGAACTCCTCGATGGACCGGCCGGCGCGCCTTGGCTCAGGCGCACGAAAACGGGCGGCTCCGCACCCCCTCGGACCGTTCTGGCTCTATAGCACGGGTCTCGCGCCCGGCAAGGGCGACGGAATCGCGTGTCGCGCGAGCCACAGGTCGAAGCCCATGTGGCGTGCAACCCCCTGAGACCACGCTCGTTTCATTGACCGGCAAAGGCTTCGGCGTTATCGCAAAGTCGGACACTCGCCTAACTTTGGTCTTCAAGGTCAGGCAGAGTGTGGGAATTGGGTGCGGGCAAGAGACGAATGCGTCGGGTTCTCGGCATTGTCGCGGCTGCCAGCACGCTCGCTCTCGCGGGCGTGGCGACCGGCGCGCACGCCCAGTCGGCGCAGACCAAGGCCCAGGGCCAGACCTACAGCCTGCAGCAGCAGGACGTGTGGTCCAACGGCGCGACTTCGCGCTCGCTGCAATGGAACGGCAAGGGGCGTTGGGGCCTCAAGCTCGACTACCAGCAGCCGACCAACCGCGACATCCAGTGGAACGACGTGGATGCCGGGGTGAACTTCAAGCTGAACTCCCGCCTGCGCCTGGGCGCCGCTGTGAACGTTGGCCAGGGCGGCGAGCAGCCGCGCATGGCCACGCCGGACGAAAAGCCGCAGCCGCGCGTTCGTCTCGAGACCCTGTTCCGGTTCTAACCGGCCTCTTCCGCCTCCATCCGGATCACGCCCTCCACGGCCGCGATGCCGACCGCGCCGCTGTCTGAGAGGTGGGATGCGTTGAAATCGTCGACCCCGCCAAGCGCATAGACCGGCAGGCCCGCCTCGGCGACCATGCGGCCGAAGGCGTCCGCGCCCAGCGCCGGGCCCGCCGAAGGGCTCTGGCTGTGGAACACGGTGGAGAGCAGCGCGGCGTCGGCGCCCGCTTCGGCGGCCTGGCGCAGCGCCGCCGCGTTGTGGGCGGCGACGGTGATGACCCAGTCCGGGTGGTCGCGGCGGATTTCCGGGACCCGGTGGATCATCCGCTCCGGCAGGTGCAGGCCCTGCGCGCCGCAAGCCTCGGCCAGGCTTTCCACCACCCCGATCAGCAGCGTCAGGCCCTGCGCCCGCGCGACCGCGGCCAGTCTCTCGGCCACTTCCGGGGCGTCGGCGGCGCCAAAGCCGCGATAGACTACGCCCGCTCCGCTCGGCAGGCGTTCGGCGATGGGGACCGGGTCGGGCGTGCGCTGGGGGTCGGTCAGGAACAGCAGGGGCGGCAACGGCCGTTTCGGCGCCGCCCGACGATTAAGGGCTTGCGCGACGGTCCACAGCGCGCCTTTCTCCGGCCGCGATGACCGATCCAGCATTCGAAACTCCACAGACCCTGACTGCGCTTGAGGCGGTTCGCCGCCGGATAGACAAGGCCGCACGCCTTGCCGGCCGCGATCCGGCCGAAATCGGCCTGACCGCCGTGACGAAACACCAGCCCTGGGACAAGGTTGCCCCGGTTCTGCACGCCGGCCAACGCGTTTTCGGCGAGAACCGGGTGCAGGAGGCGATGGAGCGCTGGGCCGGGCCCCGCAGCGAATATGCCGACCTGGAGCTGCGCCTGATCGGGCCGTTGCAGACCAACAAGGCCCGTGAGGCGGTGGCCTTCTTCGATGTGATCGAGACCCTGGACCGCGAAAAGCTCGCCGGCGTCCTGGCCGAGGAGATCCAGCGGGCCGGCCGCGCGCCGCGCCTCTACGTCCAGGTCAACACCGGCGAGGAGCCGCAGAAGGCCGGGATCGCGCCGGGAGAGGCCGACGGCTTCATCGCCCGCCTGCGCGGCGAATACGGCCTGCTGGTCGAAGGCCTGATGTGCATCCCACCCGCCGAAGAGGAGCCGGCCATGCATTTCGCCCTGCTGGCCAGGATCGCCGCGCGCAACGGGCTGGAGAAGCTGTCGATGGGCATGACCCAGGACTTCGAGACCGCCATCCGCTTCGGCGCCACCAGCGTTCGCATCGGCTCCGCCATCTTCGGGGAGCGCGCTTAGCGTCGGAAATCGCGCGTTTGCGCGTTCGCCCCTTGAACGCCTCGCGAACGGGTGCATTTTCCAACCTATGGCGCAACCCAAGACCATCCTGATCGTCGACGACGACGCCGACCTGCGCGAAGCGCTGGCCGAGCAGCTGGAGCTTCACGAGGAGTTCCGATCGGCCCAGGCCGCCACGGGCGCCGAGGGCGTGCGCCTAGGCAAGGAGCTCAAGGCCGACCTGATCCTTCTGGACGTCGACCTGCCGGAAATGGACGGACGCGAGGTCTGCCGCCTGCTGCGGAATTCCGGCGTGCGCACCCCGGTGATCATGCTGACGGCGGCCAACACCGACTCCGACACCATCCTGGGGCTTGACGCCGGGGCCAATGACTATGTCACCAAGCCCTTTCGTTTCGCGGTTCTGCTGGCGCGCATCCGCGCCCACCTTCGCAGCCACGAGCAGTCGGAAGACGCCGTCTTCCGCATCGGCCCCTACGAATTCCGCCCCGCCGCCAAGGTGCTGGTCGACGCTCGGCAGAAGAAGATTCGCCTGACCGAGAAAGAGACCAACATCCTGAAGTACCTCTATCGCTCCGGCTCCAAGCCGGTGACGCGTGAGGAGCTGCTGACGGAGGTCTGGGGCTACAACGCGGGGGTGACCACCCACACCCTGGAAACCCACGTCTATCGCCTGCGCCAGAAGATCGAGCCCGATCCCGCCCAGGCGCGCCTGCTACTCACCGAAGCCGGTGGATACCGTCTGCAGCCCTAGAGATAGAGATCCGCGCTGACCGGGGCGTGGTCCGAGGGGCGTTCCCATTCGCGCACGTCGTCGTGCACGCGGGCTTCGACCTTGCCGTTGCGGGTCGCCGCGGGGACCAGGCCCGGCGACGCCCACAGGTGGTCGAGCCTCAGGCCGCGGTTCGAGGCGCGAAAGTCGGCGGAGCGATAGCTCCACCACGAAAACAGCTTCTGCGGGTCAGGGATCGCCTCCCGCACCAGGTCGGTAAAGGCCAGCGACGCCTTCAGCTTCTCCATCGCCTCGATCTCGATCGGGGTGTGGCTGACGATCTTCGACATGTAGCGGTGGTTCCAGACGTCGTACTCGCCGGGCGCCACGTTCAGGTCGCCGGTGATGATCAGGGGCGCCTTGGGGTCGCGCTGCGCCGTTTCCGCGGTCAGGCGCTCGTAGAAGTCCAGCTTGTGATCGAATTTCTCGTTCAGCTCGCGGTCGGGGACATCGCCGCCGGCCGGGATGTAGAAATTCTGGATCTCGACCCCGGCCACCTTGGCCGAGACGCAGCGGGCGTGACCGTTGCGGCAGGCCTCGATGGTCGGCGCATCCTCGATCGGCAGGCGCGAGGCGATGGCGACCCCGTGCCAGCCCTTCTGGCCCTTGATGCGCAGGTGCGGCAGGCCGCAGTCGATGAAGGCCTGGGCCGGGAACTCGCCCTCGCGGCACTTGATCTCCTGCATGCATAGGACGTCAGGGGCCTGCTCGTCGACGAAACGGGCCACCTGCTCGGCGCGCAGGCGCACGGAATTCACATTCCACGTGGCGATTCGCAGTCGCATAGCGCCTTACAACACAAAAAAGGGCGCCCGGCTCGGGAGGATCGAGCCGGGCGCTTGGAGGATCGTCTCTCACGCCGCCGCCGGGAGGGGATAGAACCGGCAGGGGAGGCGCTCGACCGCCGCCGAACGCCTGTGGTGAAAATGACACGACACAGGAAAAAGTTCAAGGGAAAAACGCGGTAACGGTTGCGTGTGTCCGAACAATCACAAGCCGGCGCGGGGTCTCGCGGGCGGGCGCAGGGGGTTGTTCAGCTGGAAAAGCTTGGGGTTCAGGCCCGAAGCCTCCTTCAAGGCCAGCAGGTCCACCTTGGTGCGCTGCCCCTTGCCGTCGATGACGGTCCACTCCTTCAGCCGCAGCGGCGAATTCGAGAAGCTCAGGGTTATGGCGCCGTCGCGCGGGCGGCGCTTGTCACGGGCGGTGATCGAAAAGCCGTCGGCGGTGCGCTCGACCTGGTCGATCTGAGCCCCTTGGTCCAGCCGGACCTCCTTGGCCAGGAAGACGTGCAGAGGCGTGAAGCCCAGGGGATAGGCGTTGAAGCTCTTCAGCCGCGGATCCCAGACATTGACCATGTGCCCGTCCGCAACGACCAGCAGGCCGGAGGGCGCCTCGTACTGGAAGCGGATCTTGCCCGGTCGGCTCAGGTAGAAGGCGCCCTGCGAAATGCCGCCGCGCGCATCGGTCTGCACGAACCGGCCCTCGGCCTGGTTCAGTCCCTGCAGATAGGTCGAGGCCTTGGCCACCAGGGCCTGGTTCTCGGGCGAAAGCGCCGCGGGCGCCGCCTGCACGGCCGTCGGCAGCGGCGCGCCGAACACGGTGGCGACGGCGGCCAGGGCGAGCAGGGTCTTGGAAGAGCGTTTCAAGCGGGCCTCCGGATCGACGCGTTCTAGCAGAGGGTTGCGGCGCACGCATGGCGCCCCGCGGCTGCACAACGCATGAACGGCGGGATCAGGCCGCGACCTAGGCGGCGGGCGGCGGCCCGGCCAGGATATCGCGCTTGCCGGCGTGGTTGGCGGGTCCGACAACACCCTCCTGCTCCATTTTCTCGATCAGCGAGGCGGCGCGGTTGTAGCCGATCTGCAGGCGGCGCTGGATGTAGCTGGTGGAGGCCTTGCGGTCGCGGGTGACCACAGCCACCGCGCGGTCGTAGAGATCGTCGCCCGAGCCGCCGCCGCCATAGAGGTCGTCCCCTTCGCCGCCGTCGTCCTCGTCCATCGAGGCGGTGACTTCTTCGAGATACTGCGGCTCGCCCTGGTCGCGCAGGAAGCGGGCCACGGCCTCCACCTCCTCGTCGGACACGAACGGCCCGTGCAGGCGGGTGATACGGCCGCCGCCGGCCATGTAGAGCATGTCGCCCTGGCCCAGCAGCTGCTCGCCGCCCTGCTCGCCCAGGATGGTGCGGCTGTCGATCTTGGAGGTGACCTGGAAGCTGATCCGGGTCGGGAAGTTGGCCTTGATGGTGCCGGTGATTACGTCGACTGACGGGCGCTGGGTGGCCATGATCAGGTGGATGCCGGCGGCGCGCGCCATCTGGGCCAGGCGCTGCACCGCGCCCTCCACGTCCTTGCCGGCGACCAGCATCAGGTCGGCCATCTCGTCCATGACCACGACGAGATAGGGCATGTGCTCGGGACGGATCTTCTCGGACTCGTAGACGGGGCGCCCGGTCTCGTCGAAGCCGGTCTGCACCGTGCGTTCAAAGTGCTCGCCGCTGGCCAGGGCCTCTCGGGCGCGCTCGTTATAGGAGGCGATGTTGCGCACGCCGATCTTGGACATGCGGCGATAGCGGTCCTCCATTTCGCGCACGGTCCACTTCAGCGCGACCACGGCCTTCTTCGCGTCGGTCACGACTGGGGCCAGGAGGTGCGGGATGCCGTCATAGATCGACAGCTCCAGCATCTTGGGGTCGATCATGATGAAGCGGCATTCCTCGGGCGACAGGCGATAGAGGATCGACAGGATCATGGCGTTGATCCCCACCGACTTGCCCGAGCCGGTGGTGCCCGCGACCAACAGGTGCGGCATGCGGGCCAGGTCCGCCACATAGGGCTCGCCGCCGATGGTCTCACCCAGCGCCAGGGGCAGGACGTGGCCGGTCTTGTCGTATTCCGCGGACGACAGCAGATCGCGCAGGCTCACGGTCTCGCGCCGGGCGTTGGGCAGCTCGATGCCGATGGCGTTGCGGCCAGAGACCACCGAGATGCGGCAGGCGCGCGCGCTCATCGAGCGGGCGATGTCGTCTGACAGGGCCACCACGCGGGCGTGCTTCACGCCGGGCGCCGGGGCCAGTTCGTAGAGGGTCACGACGGGGCCGGGGCGGATCTGGTCGATGGTCCCGCGCACCCCGAACTCGGCCAGCACGCTTTCCAGCATGCGCGCGTTCTGCTTCAGCGCGGCCTCGTCGAAGGCCGCGGCGCGCGGCTTGGGCTTGGCCAGCATGTTCAGTTCGGGCAGGCGGAAGCCCGATTTGCGCACGAAGTCGAAGGCGCCCTGGTTCTCGCGCGTCTCGCGGCCTGAGGACTTCGGAGCCTTGGGCTTGACGTCGAGCACGCGGGGTTCGGGCGCGATCTCGTCGTCCGGCTCGTCGAAGATCGGGTCGAGCTCGACCTTGACCGCGCGCGGCCTGGGCTGAGGCTTGGGCGCGGCCTGAGCTCGCGCGCGCTTCGGGGCCTGGGCGGGAATCGACACGGGGACCGATGTGCGGTTCAGGTTCGAGGCGGCGGCGTTCAGCCAGCCCGCAGCGTGGCGGAAATCCTGGAAGGTCACCGACAGGGCCCAGCCCAGCGCAGCGAGGGCCGCGACGCCCAGCAGGGCGGCGGCGATCCACACCGCGCCCGGGGCATGCAGGAATTCGAAGAAGCTGGTCACGGCGTCGAGCACGCCGGCGCCCCAGAAGCCGCCGAGCCCGCGCGCCAGCGGCCAGGCCTTGGGCGGCTGCGGCGCCGACAGGGCCGCGGAGATCAACAGCACGCCCAGGGTCGCCGACAGGGCTTTCAGGCGCTGACCCAGGCGCGAGGCGTCCGGGTCCTGGTCCGCGGCCCGCGACAGGCCGAAGATGACCACCAGCAGGGCGCCCAGCCACGCGGCAAGGCCCAGCGACTGCAGCGACAGGTCGGCCAGGGTGGCGCCCATGCCGCGCAGCAGGTTGTGCGGCTTGGCGGCCGAGGCCGTGTTCCAGCTGGGGTCGGTGGGGTCGTAGCTCGCGAAGGCCACGATCATGGCCACGCCGACGGCGGCGGTCAGGCCGCCGCGGAAGCGCGCCAACAGCGGCGCGCGCCAGGTGAACCGCGCGGTCTCCACAATGCGCTGTCCGACAAGGGCGGCGACGCTCTGCATGATACTCTTCAAACCCCACACGGCTCGACCTTCGAGGGATGGGGCCCAGAGGGTTAAGATCGATTTACGATGATCGGCTCTCGGCGCGACTTTACCGGCCCAAAACGACGCGGCCCGCGCCGCGGATCGTGTTGCTCCGCTTGCCGTGGCGCGGGATAAGGCGGCGATGGCCAGCAAGACCGCCCCGCAGTCGCTGAAAGCGACCCATGACGTCGTGATCGCCGGCGCCGGCATGAGTGGGGCGACCTTCGCCCTGGCCTGCGCCCAGGCGGGCCTGAGCTGCGTGCTGGTCGACCCCCAGCCGTTCGAGAGCCAGCTTGCGCCAACCTTCGACGGGCGCGCCTCCGCTATCGCCTACGCCTCGTTCCGCCAGTGGCGGGCGCTGAGGGCGGGTGAGATGCTGGAGCCGCATGCGTGCCCGATCGACACCATCCTGGTCACCGACGGGCGCTCGCCCGGCGCAGCGGCCGGGGCGCCCACGCCCTTCTTCCTGCGCTTCGACTCCGTTGAGATAGCCGACCGCTCAGAAGGCGAACCGATGGGGTGGCTGATCGAGAACCGTCATATCCGCGCCGCCTTGGCCAAGGCGGTGCAGGCTGCAGGTATCGAGGTCCTGGCGCCTGCAGCGGTGGCCTCGGTCGAGCGCGACGCCTCGGGCGCCGTCGTGACCCTGGCGGACGGACGGACCTTGCGCGCGTCGCTAGTGGTCGGCGCCGAGGGCCGCCGTTCGGTGGTGCGCGAGGCGGCCGGGATCGGAACGATCGGCTGGGACTATCCGCAGAGCGGGGTGGTGGCCACGGTTCGCATGGCCGAGCCGCACGGCAATGTCGCCCACGAATACTTCCTGCCCGGCGGCCCCTTCGCCATCCTGCCGCTGACGGAAAACCGCGCGAGCCTGGTGTGGACCGAACCGCGCAAGCGCGCAGACGCGCTGAAGGTCGCCTCGAACGAAGCTTTCCAGGCTCACCTGTCGCGCCGCTTCGGCGATTTCCTGGGAAAGGTCGAGGTGCTGGGGCCGCGGTTCGTCTATCCGCTGAGCCTGAGCCTCGCCGAGCGCATGACGGCCCCGCGCACCGCCATCCTGGGCGACGCCGCCCACGGGGTGCACCCTATTGCGGGCCAGGGGCTCAACCTCGGCCTAAAGGACGCGGCCGCCTTGGCCGAGGTCCTGGCGGACGCCTTGCGCCTGGGCGAAGACATCGGTTCCGAAGCGGTCCTTGAGCGCTACGCCCGCTGGCGGCGCTTCGACAATGTGATGCTGGCGGCGGCGACAGACGTATTCACGCGGCTGTTTTCGAACGATCAGCCGCTGATCCGGCTCGGCCGCGACCTCGGCATGGCGGCGGTCAACCGTATCGGCCCGGCGCGGCGGTTCTTCATGCAGGAGGCCGGCGGCGCGGTCGGCGACCTGCCGCGGTTGCTGCGCGGCGAAAGGCTCTAGTCGTCCAGCTTCCGCGCTTCTTCGGGCAGCATGATCGGCACGCCGTCGCGGATCGGGTAGGCCAGCTTCGCGGAGCGGCTGATCAACTCGGCTTTGTCGCGGTCGTATTCGAGAGCCCCGCGGGTCACCGGGCACACCAGGACTTCGAGCAGGCGGGGGTCCACCCCGGGGGCGGCGAAATCGTCGGTCATTTCAGTCGTCTCACTGCAGGGCGTGGGGCTCGCCGCTCTCGCCAGGGTCGGCGGCGTCGATCTCCAATAGCGCGGTCAGGGTGTCGCGTCGCCCGCACAGATCGGGAGCCTCCAGAAGCGCCTGCTTCTCGGCCGGCTCGAACGGCAGGGCCATGGAAAGGCTGTTGATCAGCGCCTCCTCCGGCGCTGCGGAGGCGGTCTGCCAGTCCACATCGAGGGAATGACGGCGCAGATAGGCCTTCAGCGCTTCCAGGAAATGCTCGCGGTCGAAATCGGCGTCGGGCTCGGGCGCCTTGAGATCCTCTTCGAAGGCCTCGTACTCCGCCCGCACTTGGCGGTAGGGAGTCTGAACCGGCAACTCGTTGGCTACCCGAAAGCGCGCTACGCCCGTCAGGGTGATCAGGTAGCGGCCGTCCGAGGTCTCGGCATAGCTGGTCACGCGGCCCGCACAGCCGATGGGCGCCAGCATCGGGCGTGCGCGTGTGCCGCCGAAAGTCTGGATCATGCCGATGATGCGGTCTCCGGCGATGGCGTCGTCGACCATGTTGAGATAGCGCGGCTCGAAGATGTTCAGGGGCAGCTGGCCCCGCGGCAACAGCAAGGCGCCGTCGAGCGGAAAGACGGGGATCACCTGGGGCAGGTCGGCGGTACGAACATAGCCTTGAGGCATGGGGCCCTCCTCAGGCGAACAACAGGGACGACAGGCGACGCCGGCCGGACTTGGCCGTCTCGGACGCAGGGCCCGCGGCCTCGAAGACGGTAAGGAGCTGTTTGCGCGCGGCTTGGTCGTTCCACTCGCGATCCTGACGCACGATCTCCAGCAGGTGATCGACGGCGCCGTCGAAGTCGCCTTCGCCGGCCAGGGCGTTGGCCAGCTCGAAACGGGTCGCGTGGTCGGACGGATCGGCCTTCAGCTTCTGCTCCAGGCCTTGGGTCTCTGAAGGTTCGCCGCGGCTGAGCTCCAGCGCCGCGCGCAGGCTGACCAGGTCCGGATCGGTGGAATCGGCCGGGGCCATGGCCGCGATCTGGCGGGCCTGATCGACGTCGCCGCCGGTCAGATAGACTCGCGCCAGTCCGGCCAAGGCCTTCACATTGCCCGGGTCCAGCTGCAGCACCTGGGCGAAGGCCTGGGCTGCGCCGCCCACATCGCCGACGGCGACGGACTCCGCGGCGATGGACAATAGTTGATCAATCTCACTGCCGCCCTCTTCGCCCGGCGGGCCGCCGGCGCCCAGGCGCTCGATGAAAGTCTTGAGCTGGCTTTCCGGCAAGGCGCCCATGAAGCCGTCGACGGGCTGGCCGTCGACGAAGGCGTAGACGGTGGGGATCGACTGCACGCCCAGCTGGCCCGCGACGCGCGGATGCTTGTCGATATCGATCTTGACCAGCTTCACCGCACCCTTGGCCGCCTGAACCTGCCGCTCCAGGGCCGGGCCCAGCTGGCGGCACGGGCCGCACCAGGTCGCCCAGAAGTCCACGATCACGGGCTGTCGCTTGGATTCCTCCACGACATCCTGGCCAAAGGTGGCGTCCGCCCCGTCCTTGATCAGGTCGGCGGCGGCGAGGGCGGTAGAATCGGTCATAGGCCTTCCCTGGTCACGGATGCGAAATTCGCCGCCCCCGAAGGGCCCGTGAGCGCTAAACTATCCTGGCGCTAAGATGGTCGCAGGGGCGCCTCGGCGCAATGATGCTGAATTGACGGCGGAAGGGCCGATGAAGACGAAATTCCTCAGGGTCTCGCCGCGCCTGCCGGTCACCGATCTGAACCGCGCAATAGCCTTCTACACGACGATCCTGGGCTTCGAGGCGGGCGATCCCTGGCCCGAGGAGGCGCCAAGCTTCGTGCTGCTGCAGAAGGGACCCGTATCGATCCAGTTCTATGTGCCGAACGCCTCGAAGCCCGAGCCAGCCGGTTATGGGACCCTCTCCATCGATGTGGAAGACGCCATGGCCGTGCACGCGGCGGTCAAGGACCGAGTCAAGATCGACTGGGGTCCGGAGACCTATTGGTACGGCAGGCGAGAGTTCTCTTTCCGCGACCCGGAAGGCTACGCCCTGATCATCTCCGAGGAGACCGACGCCACACCCGATTGCGAGAAATAGACTCTTCTAGAGAGCATGTTCTGGCGGCAAAGTGCGCCCCACTTTCGCTAACATGCTCTAGTCGACCACGATCATGCGGTGGTGGTCGGCCTGGATGGACATCGAGCCGAGGTAGGCGCCGGCCTGCAGCACCGCCACGGCGGCCAGAAGGCCGAGGCCCGGCAAGAGTCTGGCCTCAGACCGCACGATCAGTGACAGCAGCACGCCCAGTCCGGACACCACGCCCACGCCCAGCGCCACGGCGGAGCCCTCGGGTGAGAAATCGCTGAGTTCCGGCACGGCCATGCCCTGGCTGCGCGCCCAGGCCAGGGCCGCCAGTACGAACCAGAACCCCAGGGTCGGCAGCGCCGCCCACTTGACCAGACCCGAGCCGCGCAGGCCGAACACAACCGGCAGCCACAGGGGCGCGCTCTGCGCCAGGCGCCGGGTCGTCTCGCCCTCGGCGGCGCCGACCCCGAACAGGGCGAAGACCGCGATCAGGCAGCAGGTTCCCACGATCTGGGCGATCAGGCTTTGCCCCGCCATCGAAGGATCTCCCCAAGCACGACGCCGCACGCGTCCACCAGGGAAAGAGGCCCGGGAGCGGCGGCGCAGATGCGCGGGCCTTGATTAAGTTTTGGTAAGGCCGCGCTTCAGGGCGCCGCGACCTGCAGGGCCGCGAAGTCTATGACCAGGGGCTCCACGCCAATGGCGGCAAGGAAGCGGCTGAAGCCCTGCTGCGATACGCCCGTGGTGGCGGTGTTGGTCATGGGGTGGAAATTCACCCGCTCCGCATCGGCCAGGGCCTTGTCGAGCACGAAGCGGATGCGGCGGTCCTTGTCGTTGATCAGGGCGAAGGCGGTTACCGATCCCGGCGTGACGCCCAGCGTTTCCAGCATCAGTTCGGCCGAGCCGAACGAGAGGCGGTCCGACCCGATCGTCCGATGCAGGCGCTTCAGGTCGATCACCGTGTCCTGCCGGGCCGAGATCAGCCACAGCTGACCCTTCTTGTCCTTCAGGAACAGGTTCTTGGTGTGGGCGCCGGGCATGTGCGCCTTGATTTCCGGGCCTTCCGCCACGGTGAAGACCGCCGGATGGTCGAAGGTCTGGTGCGAGATCCCCTGCGCTTCCAGGAAGGCCAGGAACTCGGCTCGGCCGACGGGTGGGGCGGTCTCGGTCATGAGCGTGTGGGGAGGGGGCGGCTGGACGGGACGGGAGGCATGAGGATAGGTGAGCTTTAGCTTTCGCCGCCCTTTCGGGAAACGCCGGAATGATCCTCGAGTGCTACCCCATGCTGCCGCGACCGCCCGAGCTGGTGCCGGGCTCGCCCGACCGCGTCTGGATGGACGCCTTCCACAATCGCCACCCCTACCGCTGCCTGCCGCTCAGCATGGCCAACACGACAGGTTGGGAGCTGCTGTGCCCGTTCTCCTTCACGGCGGAGTGGAACGGCGGGCCGCAGAAGGAAGACATCACCATCACGCCCGAGCGGCCGCACCCGGACATCGCCAAGATGATCGAGTCGCACTTCACCCAGGGCGTGCTGACCTTCCATGCAGGCTATCTGTTCCGCACCCCGCCGGGCTGGGCGGTATGGGCCACCGGCGCGCCGAACCACGTCAAGGACGGCATCCAGGCCCTCACCGGCCTGGTCGAGACCGACTGGCTGCCGTTCCCCTTCACCATGAACTGGATTTTCACCCGCCCCGGCCGCGTGAGCTTCAAGAAGGGCGAGCCGTTCTGCTTCATCACCCTGATCGAGCATCGCAAGCTCGAGGCGGTGCAGCCGGTGATCCGCTCCATCGACAGCGACCCGGTGTTCAAGGGCCAGTTCGACGCCTGGAACAAGCAGCGCGGCGAGTTCAACCGCCGCTTGGCCCGCCGTGACCCGGAGACGGTCAAGGAGGCCTGGCAGCGCTACTACTTCAAGGGCGAACTGCCGGACGACACCGGCCCGGCGCCTGAAGGCCACGTTAACAAGCGCCGGCTCAACCCGGTGAAGTTCGTGCCCTGAGGCGCCGACGTCCGGGCGCCTATTTCGGCGGCGCCGGACGGGTCACGCGCGGGCCCAGGTTCTCGATCACCTGGTGGGCGTCGAAGGCGTGCGGGCCGCCCTCGGGCTTGGGTCCGTGGTGCATGATGATCTCCGCCGAAGCCTCATAGCGGTTGATCTGCTGCACGTCGTAGTCAGGCCCCCAGGGGTCGCGGCCCCACGGGCCCCAGAAGCCGTGGCGATAGAGCCGCCAGGACGGGCGCCAATAGGGGCCGTACGGGCCCCAGAACGGGTCAGGCGTGCCGACATAGCGCGTATCGCGCTGGGTCGAGCGATCGGCGGTCTCGAACCAGTCGTAGCCGTTCTGTAGCGTCACCTCGGCGGCGCGATAGAGCAGGTACATCTCGACCGTCTCGCGCGAGGTCACCGAATTGCCGGCGAAGCTGACGCGATAGCGGTCGGCGGTGATGCGCTGTTCCGAATAGCCCTCATGATGGCCGGGCCCTGCCGGCGCATAGGGCGTGGCGGTGGCGCAGGCCGATAAGGCCAGGGCGGCGGCCGCCGCGATCATCAGTTTCTTCATCTGCCGTCTCCTGCAGGCTTGGCCGTGACGCGCCCCATACGCCTCGGAGCTTTCCTCAGTCTAACACGCGCTCGAGGGACGTGTTCCGGCGTGCGACCTCACTGCAAGCGGCTGAAATCCTGTGCGACGCGGATTCGCGCCGGGGCGACGGTTCCGACATAGCTGACACTAACCGAGTGGATCACCGCGTCGATCTCGCGCCGCCAATAGTCGAGGAAGCGGCGGATGCGCGGGAAGTCCGGCGCCTGATCAAGCGTCTGCCACAGGAATTCCTGCAAAAGGCCGGGGTGGTCCGGCATGTGATAGACGATCTCCGCGGTGGTGAGACGGCGGCCTTGGAGCTGCTGATAGAACTCGCTCACGACATGAACCCTTACGCGACCTCGACGCCCCCGATTTTGCGTCTTGCCTTCGCAGGCTGACATCGGCATAAGGCCGCCGCAATCGCCGCGTTCCGGAAATCACATAAAATTCAACATGTTAGCAGCACGCAAGCTTGGCTGCTGCCAGCGAACTAGCGTCCCGCGGTCGGCTTGTTCTGGATCCACTGCGAGAACATGTATTTCTCGCCGCGCGTGATCGGGAGGGCCGCGTGCAGGCTCAGGCGGTCGGCCTTGCCCTCGGCGTCGACGTTGGCGAAGAAGATCGCGTCGCCCTTGCGGCCTTTGTACTGGAAGCCGACGCGGCTGAAGTTCAGGTCGCCGCCCTCATAGCCGTCGTTCAGATAGATCAGGAAGGTGGCGATCCGCTCGGCGTCGTGCTCGGACTTGGCGCCGCCGACGTGGTCGAAGTGCGCCTTGATCTCCTGGCCCAGCGCATAGTGGAACACCTGCGGCGGCTCCATGCAGGCGGTGGGCAGCTTGGTCAGGTTGGAGATGCGCGCGCGCAGCAGCAGCACCACCAGGTCCGCCTCGACGATGTCGAACACGAAATCGGTGCAGGTGCGGGTGTCCAACGCATGGGTCTCGCGCCCATCGTACATCAGGGCAGGCTTCAGCCGCCCGCGCGCCCGGTCGATGATCCAGTCGCAGACCTCCGGCGTTGTGAAGCCCTCGGCCAGGCGGATCCGCGGCGCCTCGCACACCGCACGGCGCCCGGGTGGGGTGGTCCAGTAGGCGAAGTCGACGCTCTCGCGCAGCCGCGCCCAGGTTTCGGGCGTACGGGCGCCGCCCGTCTTGGTCTGCTCGGCCAGGGGCCTGTCACCGGCCAGCAGGATCAACTGGCGCTGCCCCCGGTCGGAGCCCCGCTCCGCGGCCGCCTGCAAAAGCTCGAAAGCCCGCGGCCAGCTGGGCTCGACCCAGGCGCCGGCTGCGGTCAGGGTGGCCATCAGGGCGGTGGCGTCGGGATCGCCCCCTTCTACGGCCTGCTTCAACAGCGCCAAGCCTTCCTGCGGCTCGAACGGCGCATCGCGGCCCACCAGCAATCGGGCGCCCAGGGCATGCATGGCGGCGCCATGACCCTCGGCGGCGGCTGAGCGCAGGGCGGCCACGGCGTCTTCGTGCCGGCCCGCGTCGTCCAGGCTGCGTGCATGAACGAGCAGCGCCTCGACATGAGGCGCCGCCCGGGTCCGTCCGTAGTCGATGGCGGTCGCGTCGGTCATGACGGCCACCTTCGCCATGACGCGGCGAAGGTCAACCGGGCTTTCGGCGCCGGAGCGCCTCGGCCCGGTCTCTCCGGATTAGTTGTCGCCGGCGTCCCTCTCGATGCGGCACTCGATCTTGCCGTCGAGGCAGGCCTGCTTCAGGCGCTTGGCCTCGCGGCGGACTTCATCGATCTGGGGTTTCAGCTCGGCGACCATGCGACGAGCTTCGGCGGCGGCTTCGCGGCCGGCCTTGGCCTGCTCCTGGGCGTTGGTCCGGATCTTCTCGATCTGCTCGCGGGTCAGGGAATAGCGCTGTGCGTCGATGCGCACGCGTTCGGCCTGGCGCTGGGCGTCGGCGACGATGCGTTCGATATCGACGCTGCGGCGCGCGGTGTCGGCTTCGATCCGGGCGGTGCGGGCCTCGATGGCGGCGGTCAGACGGGCCACGGCGGCCTGCAGGTCGGCTTCGGCGCCGGTGATATCGCGATCTTCCGGGGCGGGCGGCGCAGGCGGGGCCGGGGGAGCGGGCGGGGTGTCCGCAACCGGAGGAGCCGGCGGTGCGGGAGGCGCTTCAGGCGCGGCCGGAGCCGCCGGGGCGGCAGGCGCCATGGGAGCCTTGGGGGCGGTCAGAGCAAAGGCGGTCGGCACGGCGGTGGCGACCAGGGCGAGCCCGGCCAGGCTGGCGGCGGCGCCTCTCAGAATGCGTGGGTGCATGGTGTCCTCCCTGAGGCTTCTGGCCCCCCAGTTCCCTGACCATGGCGCCGACAGGCCTTGGCCGCACCTTAAGGATGCGTAAGGTCGCATATCCTTGCTCGCGGAGCCACCATGCGTCACCTGGCCCTTGCCACAGCCGCCCTGCTGCTTTTGGCCTCGCCCGCCGCCTCGGCTCCCAAGCGGGAGCTCTATCGCGCGGGACCCGCGACCTGCGGCGGCTATCCGCGCCTGCCCATCGACATGGCCAAGGGGTTCTGCGCGGGCCTGGTGATCGGCCCCAAGACCCAGGTGTTCAGGGACCGGCCCCTGCTGTTGCCGCGCACCCTGCTGCCGCTGGGATCGGACGGGACCCGCTGGCTGGTGGTCGACCTGGGCCGTTGGGTCCCGAGCCAGGGCTCCGTCTGGCGCATGACGGCGGTTCCGGGCCGCCCCGCGAAGCTTGAGAATCTCGTGGCCGGCCTGTCGATGCCGCACGGCGCCGCCTTCGGACCGGACGGGCGGGTCTATGTCGGCGGCATGGGCGCGATCACCGCCTTCGATCCCAACGCCGCGGACCCGCAGAAGACGCTCAAGATCGTGGTCGGCGGCCTGCCCGACAATCGCCTGCACGAGGACCGTCACCCCCTCTCCACCTTCATCTTCGACAAGGACTGGAGCCTGCTGGTCAATGTGGGCGCGCCCTCGGATCAGTGCGCAGACGACAAGGGCAAGCCGGTAAAGGCGCCGAACGGCCGCTGTGCGCAAAGCGAAGGCGCGGAGGCGACCGCTGCGATCCGCCGCTACGCCTATCTGGGACAGGGACGCTGGGCCTCGGACTACACGGTGCTGGCGCGGGGTCTCAGAAATTCGGTGGCCTTGGTGCGCCACCCGTCCGGGACCCTACTGCAGGCGGAGAACAGCTATGACTTTCCCACGCCCGCCTCGCCCTATGAAGAGCTGAACCTGATAGAGCCCGGCCGCCACTACGGCTGGCCCTATTGCGCCGACATGGACAAGCCGACGCCGGCCTGGGCCGGCTCGGGCGTCATGGACTGCGCCTCGAACGCCCACGCCAGACCTTTGGCCCTGATGGCGTCGCACGCCGCGCCCCTGTCGATCCTCTACTATCACGGGGCCATGTTCCCGGGACTGGAGGGCAAGCTTCTGATGAGCTGGCACGGCTATCGCTCCACCGGCTCGCGCATCGTCGCCCTGGATGTGGATGCGCGCGGCCTGCCCCAGCCCTCCGCCAAGGCGCGCTATCCCGCCGACGAAAAGGGCAAGCTGGCCTGGAAACCCTATGTTGGCGGCCGCGGCGTGGCGGTCGCCCCGATCACCCTGAGCTGGCGTGAGGTGAAGGGCCTGCGCCCCACCGGCGCGCCCGTGGGTCTGGCGGTGGCGCCCGATGGAGCGATCTGGGTCGCCGACGATCGCAACGGGACCATCCTGCGGATCGCCGCCGATCGGCCCTGAATCGAACGCCAGCTGAGCCTTAGGAACGATGCCTTCACCTGCGGGTTGGGCATGGCCGGCCATGCTGGCTTCCCTATCCTTTGCTGAGTGAGAACTTCCCATGACCACAGTTTCCGGCCTGTTCGACAGCTATGACGCCGGCTCCGCCGCGGTGCGCGAGCTGCAGTCGCTCGGCATCGCCTCCAACGACATTTCCATCGTCGGCCCCGACCGGGACGGCCGGGCGACCGGCGAGCCGCGCAGCTTCGGAGCCAAGGGCGACCATGTGGCGGCCGACGCCGGCCAGGGGGCGGAGATCGGCGGCGCCGTGGGCGCCGTGGGCGGCCTACTTGCCGGCCTCGGCATGCTGGCCATTCCCGGCATCGGCCCGGTAGTCGCGGCCGGCTGGCTGGTCTCGACCCTCACCGGCGCCGTGGCGGGCGCGGTGGTCGGCGGAGCGGCCGGCGGCCTGATCGGTGCCCTGACCGAGGCGGGGGTCCCCGAAGAGCACGCCCACGTCTATGCCGAAGGCGTGCGTCGCGGCGGGACGCTGGTGATCGCCCGCGTCGGTCCGGAGCAGGAAGCCACCGCCCGCAGCGTGCTGGATCGCGCCGGCCGCGCCGACCTCGACACGCGCGCCCGCGCCTATCGCGAAGAGGGTTGGTCGCGCTTCGATCCTGACGGCCAGCCCTACGCGGTGGACGATCTCGACCGTCCGGGACTGACCTCAAGCCCGCGAATCTGAACCGCCGAAACCGAGGGGCGGCGCCGGCCGCTCCTCGCCCGGAGGCTCCAAGGCGTTTGCCCGCGGCACGCCACTGGGCCTATCCTGACGCTCGAACCGATGCGGATTGGGGGCGTCGAGATGCGCAGGTCAATTTTCGCCGCCATGGGCGCGGCTTTCGCCATGCTGGCGCTCGCCGCCACGCCGGTCCGGGCGCAGAGCCTGGACGACCTGGCCAAGGCCAATGTCGAACTCAAGGCGGCGCTCAGCGCCGGGGGCGCTCCCCCACGACTTGCGGATCCCGCCGGCGGCCGCATGATCCGGGCCGCTTTCGACGAACGCGTGCTGCCGGCCATGGCGGGCCAGGATCTGGCCGCGACCCTCCAGGTCTGCTCCGGTCCGATAGAGAACCTGTTCGGCTATATGCGATGGGGCGTCGCCGCCAACGCCCCCGAGGCGCAGGTGGAAGCGGCGATGAGGGCCAACACCGACCGCTATCAGGACGAGATCGCCGTGGCGTTGGGCTTCACCATCGGCTGCGGCGCCAGGATGATGCCGGCCATCGAGCGCTTCGCGGCGAACATTCGCCCTGGCGAGTGGACCACGCAGCAGCGTGAAGGTTTGAACCAGATCCGGAATGGCGCGCTGAGCATATACCAGGGCGCAGTCACCGTTCCCGAGGATGGAAGCCGGCAGGAGAACCAACTGCTGGTCGTGGGACGCGCCGCGGACCTGGCCGACATCTATGCGGCGGCCCTTACCCTGGAGCAGCGCCACGCCGTCGTCGCCGCTGCCGACAGGGAGATGGCCAGCCCCAAAGCCTCGCCTGCGGTCAAGGCCAAGATCGCGCTTATCCGCAGGGTGATGAGCCGCACCGACTGCACCGGTCTGTGCGCGCTGTAGCGGGCTAGCCGCGTCGGTCGCGCTTGGCCTCCACCCGCAGGCGGAGCGCATTGAGCTTGATGAAGCCGGCCGCGTCTCGGTGGTCGTAGGCGACCTTGCCTTCTTCGAAGGTGACCAGTTCCTGGTCGTAGAGCGAATAGGGGCTCTCGCGGCCGATCACCGTGGCGTTGCCCTTGTAGAGCTTCACCGTCACCCGGCCGGTGACCTTCTCCTGGCTCTTGTCGATCAGGGCCTGGAGCATGTGGCGCTCGGGCGCGAACCAGAAGCCGTTGTAGATCAGCTCGGCGTACTTCGGCATCAGCTCGTCCTTCAGGTGGGCCGCGCCGCGGTCCAGGGTGATGGATTCGATGCCGCGGTGGGCCGCGATCAGGATCGTGCCGCCGGGTGTCTCATAGACACCGCGCGACTTCATGCCGACGAAGCGGTTCTCGACCAGGTCCAGCCGGCCGATGCCGTTGTCGTGGCCGAGTTGATTGAGCTTCGTCAACAGTTGAGCAGGGCTAAGCTTCTGGCCGTCGATGGCGACGGGGTCGCCGCGCTCGAAGTCGATGGTGATGATCGTCGCCTTGTCGGGCGCGTCCTCGGGCGAGATGGTGCGCTGGAACACGAACTCCGGCGCGTCCACGGCCGGGTCTTCCAGGACCTTGCCCTCGGACGACGAGTGCAGCAGGTTGGCGTCGACGCTGAAGGGCGCCTCGCCGCGCTTGTCCTTGGCGATCGGGATCTGGTGCTTTTCGGCGAAGTCGAGCAAGGCCTCGCGCGAGCGGAAGTCCCACTCGCGCCAGGGGGCGATGACCTCGATGTCGGGCTCCAGCGCATAGTAGCCGAGTTCGAAGCGGACCTGGTCGTTGCCCTTGCCGGTGGCGCCGTGACAGACCGCGTCGGCGCCGACTTGGCGGGCGATCTCGATCTGCTTCTTGGCGATCAGCGGCCGCGCGATCGAGGTGCCCAGTAGGTAGAGGCCCTCGTACTCGGCGTTGGCGCGGAACATCGGGAAGACGTAGTCGCGCACGAATTCCTCGCGCAGATCTTCGATGAAGATGTTCTCGGGCTTGATGCCCAAGAGCAGGGCCTTCTCGCGCGCCGGCGACAGCTCCTCGCCCTGGCCGAGGTCGGCGGTGAAGGTCACGACCTCCGCGCCGTATTCGGTCTGCAGCCACTTCAGAATGATCGAGGTGTCCAGGCCACCGGAATAGGCCAGCACGACCTTCTTGATCTGACGGCGCTCGCTCATCGGCGGACCCTTCATGCTGCAGTGCGGAAATCGCGGAACCGGCGGCGTGTATAGCCCATGGGGCCGGGGTTCAAGCACTGTTCTGGCCAGGGGAGAGGCGGGCCCGCAAAAAGAACTGTGCGGAGAGCGGAAGCCGCCCTAGGATTCCACGGGTTAGCGGAGCCGAGATGAGCGACACCATCGTGCCCCCGCCGGCCACCCTGCTGTTCCGGCCGGACGCGTTCTTCATCAAACCCTGGCGCGGCTGGGGCGTGGTCCGCGATGGCCGTGGTCGGCCGGTGAGCCGCTACTCCGCCCACGGCCAGGGCAGGACTGCATCGCGCTCGGCCGAGACCGAGCAGGTGTTCGTGTTCGACAACGGCACGACCCACACGGTGCGCTGGGAGCTCGCCAGCGACGGCGAGGCGCACTACTGGGCGCGTGACCTGGCCACGGGCGTCGAGGCCCGCGGCGTGCAGTTGGGCGAGAATTTCGAATGGCGGTTCCGGAGCCCGGTCCCGACCCGTTTCGGCAAGCTCAACGCCCACGCCCGGGCGCTGCATACCCTTGCCACCCCCACCACGGCGTTCGGCTTCACCGAAATTCGCTGGATGGGCCTTCTGCTGTCGAGCTTCACGACCTTCTATGAGCAGATCTAGGGCTACACGGTCACCTGTGCGCCCAACTCCACCACGCGTCCCGGCGGGATGTGGAAGAAGTCGGTCGGGTTGGCTGCGTTCTTCAGCAGGAAGATGAACAGCTTGTCCTGCCAGAGCGGCATGCCGCTTTGCGCCGAGGGCACCACCGAGCGCCGCCCCAGGAAGAACGAGGTCGACATGATGTCGAACTTCAGCCCCTGCTTGCGGCAGACACCCAGAGCCTTGGGCACGTTCGGGGTCTCCATGAAGCCGTAGGCGATGGTGACCTTCTTGAAGTCGGCGTTGATGGTCTCCATCGTCACCCGATGGCTTTCCGGCACGCGCGGCCGGTCCACCGTCTTGACCGTCAGCACCACGTTCTTCTCGTGCAGAACCTTGTTGTGCTTCAGGTTGTGCATCAGGGCGACCGGCGCGACATCGCCGTCCGAGGTCAGGAAGATGGCCGTGCCCGGCGCGCGGTGCGGCGGACGCGCCTTCAGCATCTCGATCAGGTCGGCCAGAGGGATGGAGTCGCGACGGGTCTTCTCGAACAGGATCTGCGCCCCACGGGTCCAGGTCCACATGATCAGCACCAGCATGCCGCCCAGCGCCAGCGGCATCCAGGCGCCGTCGGGAATCTTCAGCATGTTGGAGCTGATGAACACCAGGTCGAGCGAACCCAGGGGCACGAGCAACAGCAGGCTCCTCCACACCGGCCACTTCCACAGGTGGCGCAGGATCACCCAGGCCAGGAGCGTGTCGACGAACATCGCGCCGGTGACGGCGATGCCGTAGGCCGAGGTCAGGTTCGACGAGGTGCGGAACATCACCAGCAGGATCAGCACCCCGATCATCAGGAGGTTGTTGACCTGGGGCACGAAGATCTGGCCCGCCTGGGTCTCGCTGGTGCGCTTGATGTCGATGCGCGGCAAGAGGCCCAGCTGCACCGCCTGCTGGGTGATGGAGAAGGCGCCGGTGATCACCGCCTGGCTGGCGATGACGGTGGCGCAGGCGCCCAGCAATAGCACCGGCCAATAGGCTTCCGACGGCACCATGCGCCAGAACGGATCGTGCCAGGCATTGGGGTGCGCCAGGACGAAGGCGCCCTGGCCGAGGTAGTTCAGGGTCAGGCAGGGGAACACTAGGCCGATCCAGGCCATGCGGATCGGCTTTTTCCCGAAGTGACCCATGTCGGCATAAAGCGCCTCGGCGCCCGTGACCGCCAGGAACACGCTGCCCAGGATAACGAAACCCAGAAAGCCGTTGGAGATCAGGAACATCACGCCGTAGTGCGGCGACAGGGCCCGGAAGATCGAGAAGTCGTCGGCGATGTGGAATACGCCGAGGCCCGCGATGGTCAGGAACCACAGGGCGGTGATCGGCCCGAAGAACCTCGCCACGCTGGCGGTGCCGCGTGATTGCACCATGAACAGGGCGACCAGGATCGTGCCCGCTATGGGCAAGACGAACGGGGCCATGTGATGCACGCCCGGCGCGTCCTTGATGCCTTCGACCGCCGACAGCACCGAGACCGCGGGGGTGATGATGCCGTCGCCGTAGAACAGCGCCGCGCCGCAGACGCCCAGCAGGAAAACGGTGGTCGAGCGCTTGCCGATCGCGTGCTGGGCCAGGGCCATCAGGGCCAGGGTCCCGCCCTCGCCCTTGTTATCCGCCCGCATCAGGAAGATCACGTACTTGACGGTGACGATCAGGATCAGGGCCCAGAACACCAGCGAGATGACGCCCAGGACCGCGTCCTCGCCGCCGCCGCCGCGCGAATGACGCAGGGCCTCGCGCATGGCGTAGATCGGGCTCGTGCCGATGTCGCCGAACACCACGCCGACCGAGCCCAGCGCCATGGCCCACAGGCCGTGACCCTTGGCGTGACCATGGTGGCCGTTTTCGGCGCCCAGCTCAGCGATGTTCGAAGCGTTGGCGGCGTCCGTCGCCGGAGCCGCGTTTGGCGCGGGGCGTTGAGAGTCCGCCTCCGCACCGGGGATATCCCCAGCCATTCATTGCCTCCGGGCCGGCGAAAAGCGCACGGCCCTGGTTGATCGGGCGCGGCCATACGCTCTTTCACAGCGCCGTTCAATCGCGTCGATGTGGCGCCGCACCCATGAACGCGCGAAGAGCGTCTTCGTGGCGACTCCGTGACCACGCGCAAACTCAGCCCCCGAAAGGCAAAGCTTGAACCGGGGCGCCGGGCGTGGTCGTCTCCGCCTTTCCCGAACCAGGAGCCGACGCGCTTGGCCGACCGCCGCCTTTGCCTGATCACCGGAGCCTCGGCCGGCATAGGCGCGGCCTTCGCACGGGTCTACGCCTCGCACGGCTGGGACGTGGCGCTCACCGCGCGCCGCGCCGACCGCCTGGCGGCCATGGCCGACGAGATCCGCCTGCGCTACGGCGTCGACATCCTGACCCTGCCGGCTGATCTCGCCGATCCGGCTACGCCAGAGACCCTGCTGACCGAGATCGAGCGCGAGGGCCGGGTGGTTGACGCCCTGGTCAACAACGCCGGCTACAGCCTGCCTTCGGGCTTCGTAGCCAACGCCTGGGAGGATCACCGCAAGTTCCTGCAGGTGATGCTGACCGCCCCGACCGAGCTGGCGCACCGCGTCCTGCCCTCGATGCTGGACCGGCGCTTCGGGCGCATCGTGAACGTCTGTTCGGTGGCGGGGCTCTTGCCCTCGACGGCCGGCGACACCCTTTACGGCCCGACCAAGAGCTATCTGATCAAGTTCTCGCAGGGCCTGCACCTGGAGACGCGCGACTACGGCGTCCATGTCTCGGCGCTCTGCCCCGGCTACACCTATTCGGAATTCCATGACGTCAACGGCTCCAGGCCCAAGGTAAGCCAGGCCTTTCCCGAGTGGGTGTGGATGGGGGCGGACGAGGTGGCGGAGATTGGCTACGAGGCCTCGGAGGCCAACCGGCCCATGTCCGTGCCCGGCGCGCCGAACAAGGCGATAAGCGCCCTGCTCAAGATCGTGCCTGACGACTGGACCCTGCAGCTGGCGGCGCGGCACGCAGGCCGGCTGGGGCGGCTCTAGGGCTTCGTCGCCGGCTTCTGATAGGGCTGCGCCACCGAGTGGGTGATCACGCCGTGGGTGGCGTCCGAGACGCCGACCAGGACGAACTGCACCGCCATGGCGCACAGGATCAGGCCCAGCACCCTGACCACGATGGCCATGCCGACCTTGCCGAGCACCCGGCTGATCGGATCGGCCAGCATGAAGGCCAGAAGGGTGACAAGCCCGACCGCAAAGATCGCCACCGTGCCCACCGCGTAGCCTGCCGCCCCGTGCTTGGCCGCCTCGCTGGCCTGGATGATGGCGGTGGAGATCGCGCCCGGTCCGATCAGCAGCGGCATGGCGAAGGGCACCACGATCCGCTCGAAGCGACGGCGCGCGTGGGCGCGCACGGCCTGTTTGGCGGTTCCCTTGGCGGCGGCGGCGACCGTTTCAGGGGCGGCGAAGCCCTCCATGAAGTCGGTGCGACTCATGTCCAGGCCCAGCAGGAACAGCAGCACGCCCCCGGCGATGCGGAAGGCCGACAGCGAAATGCCGAAGAACTGCAGAAGGCCCAGGCCAGTGAAATAGAAGAAGGCCAGGAACAGCGAGGCGAAGAGGGCGATGTAGAACGCCACCAGCCGCCGCTGGGGCGGGGTGTCGCCTGAGGTCGCCGCTGCGAAGATCGGAACGTTGCCGATCGGGTCGATCAGGGCGAACAGTGAGACGAAGAAGTTGACGCCCAGTTCCAGCAGGTTCATTCGACCGGCTCAGCCTTCGATTCTAACGGATTGCCGCGCGGTTTCTTAAGCGTGGAGCATGTTCGGGTGGGAACAGTGCGCACCACTTTCCCTAACACGCTCCAGCCTGGACCGCGTCGCCCCTTGCCGCAACCTGGAGCCTGAGCATGACCGCCGACCCGCGCCTGATCGTAGCCCTCGACTTCGCCGATTCCGATGACGCGCGGCGCCTCGTCGAGCGGCTGGACGAGGCGGTCAGCTTCTACAAGGTGGGCCTCACCCTCCTGGCGCGCGGCGACGGCGTGGCCCTGGCCCATGCCCTGCGCGCAGCCGGCAAGCAGGTGTTCCAGGATTGGAAGCTGCACGACATCGGCGCCCAGGTCGAAGGCGCGGCGGGCGCTGTGGCCGACGGCGGGTGCGATCTGCTGACGGTCCACGCCGAGCCGCAGGTGATGCGCGCCGCGGCGCGCGGGGTGTCGGGATCATTGACCAAGGTCATCGCCGTGACCGTCCTGACCAGCCTGGCGGACGAGGATCTGGCGGAGATCGGCTATGGCGCCTCCGCGTCTGCCCTGGTCGAGCGAAGGGTACGCCAGGCGCTGCACGCGGGGGTGCACGGGGTGGTGTCGAGTCCGCTGGAGGCCGAGCGCGCACGCGCGATCGCCAGGGACGCGGGTCGGCCGGATTTCCTGGTGGTCACGCCGGGCGTGCGCCCCTCAGGCTCATCGGTCGACGATCAGGCCCGCATCGCCACCCCCGCCGCGGCGCTCGCCGCGGGCGCCAGCCATCTGGTGGTGGGCCGCCCGATCACCGCCGCCGACGACCCGAGAGCCGCGGCGCTGCGCATCGTCGAGGAGATGGGTTCGGTCCCCGCCTGAGCTCTGGCCCTAGCGGTGGCAGCCGCAGCCGTGCGGCTTGGGATGCCCGCCCCCGCCACGGCCGTGACCCCGGACCGAGACGCTGACGCGCGCGCTGGCATGGGCGCTGGCGAAGGCTGAGGCGTGCGCTCCGGCGCCGGCGTCGACAAAGCCGCCGCCCCCGCCCCCGCCTTCCGGCTCCACGCCCACGCCGCCGTAGAGGCCGCCGGTGAAGAAGCTGACGTCGAGATGCAGCTCCTCGTCTTCGCGGTGATGACGGCTGCGTCCGCCGTGGCGGCGATCGTCGTAACCCTGGCGATGGTCGCGGTCGTATTCGCGGCTCTCTTCGCGACGGCCCTCGCGTTCGTAGGAGGACTGCTCTTCGTAGGATTCTTCGCGGGACTCCGAGCGTTCGGCTTCATAGCCTCGGGCCTGGTAACCGCCTGCAGCGTAGCCGCGCTGTTCGTAATCCCCGGCCCGATAGTCGTCCGAGCGCCCCTGCCCGCGGTGTTGAGAGCCGTCCTCGCGGACCTCCACGCGCTCCTGGCCCCCGAAGCCGACCTCGGCTTCGTAGCGCTGCTCCTGCACGGCGCGGGTCTCGCCCTGGCGCACGCGCACCGTGGTCTGGATCTCGCTGCGGCTTTCGGTTTCGACGCGGGCGTGGGCCTCGGCGGCCTCACGACTGGCCCAGGTGAGCGTGGCCGGAGCGGCTGCCGCCGAAACCCCCGAAACGGCGGCGCTCCCCACGAGAGCGAGGAGGCTCGCGACGATGGTCTTGACCATGACGCCTGTATCCAAACTGAGCGGCCGCTCCGGCCAGCCGGGATTAGGGCGCCGCATGCGCGCCGTCGGGGCAAGCCACTGCCCTCTGCGGGCGAATGATTCACCGAGGGGCGGGCGGCTTAACCCTAGTATTCGCCTCTAGAAGTCGACGGCCCGGCCGCCCCGCTCCCAGTCGCCGTAGCGGGTGGGCTCCGGACCCTTCGGCCCGTCGACTTCCTCCGGCATCGGCTCGGGCTTCGGCTGGGCGGCGCGGCGTTGCGCCGCTTCCTCCAGCGCGCGGCGGGCGGCGGGGGTGAGGACCTTGCCGGGCGCGGCGCCTTCAGGAAGCGGATCGTTGGAAGCGGTCATGGATCGCGGGTACTCCGACGTCAGGCGAAGGTCACGCCCTTGCGGTGCATCAGGGCGGTCAGGGACACCTGCTTGTCCGCCGCAAGGGCCGCGTTCAGGGCGGGGAACACCTCGTCCTCCTCGACGCGCATGTGGGCGTCGGCCATGCCGCGCAGGCGCTTGACCTCATCGCACCAGCCGGGCTCGCCGGGGTCGCGCTCGGCCAGGGCGTAGAGCAGCACCTTGGCCTCGGCGTGTTCGGCGTAGAGCGGTTTCACATCCACGCCGGCCAAGGCCGCCGCCGGATAGATCACGCTCTCCTCCTGATAGGCATGCTTGTCTAAAGCCGCGCGCAGGCGTCGCAGCAGGCGGGAGCGCTTCCTGGTCTCGTCGGGTTTAGTGGCGTCGATCAGGTCGAACAGTTCCAGGATCATCAGGTGCTCGGCCTTCAGCGCATCGGCCCACTCGCCGGTCATGGCCTCGGCCGCCTGCAGCGCCACGCGCCGTCCGGCCGCCGCCGCCAGGCCCGCCGCTATGCCTATGACAGCCGCAGCCGCCGTCAGGCCTGCTCCGCCGCTCTTGCGTCCCTTGCCCATGAAAGACCCTCCGGTCACGCCCAATCCATATGGGGGCCGCCGGTTCCCGCCGCCAAGGTTTCGCGTGCGCGGAGGCCAAAGCTTGTCGCGGGCGCCGGAAGGGGGCACAGAGCGCGCCGTGAGCCGATCCCCCAAATCCGAACCCGTTGGCGCAGACGAGACCCAGGCCGGGAATGCCCAGGCTGGCTCGGGCCTCAGCGCGCGCCTGGCCGCAAACGATCTGCTGCGCGCCGCCTTCGCCCGGCGCGGCGGACTGGACGAAGCGCTGAACGACCCGCGTTTCCGCAAGCTGCCGGCCCAGGACCGCGCCTTCGCCCGCGCCCTGGCCATGGCGGTGCTGCGCAATCACGGCCGCATCGAGGCGGCGCTGGACGCCCGCCTTCAGAAGCCGCCGCCCGAGCCGGTGCGCGAGTTGTTGCGCCTGGGCGTGGCGCAGTTGTTCGCGCTGGACGTGCCCGATTTCGCCGCGGTGGCGACCACGGTCAAGCTGGCCGAGCGCGACAACGCCACCCGCCCCTACAAGGGCCTGCTCAACGGCGTGCTGCGCGGCCTGGCCCGCGACGGCGCCCCCGACGTGCCGCCGGAAGCCAATGCGCCGGACTGGCTGCTGCAGCGCTGGCGCGCCGCCTATGGCGAGGACCGCGCCCTGGCTCTCGCAGCGACCATCCCGGACGAGCCCGCGACCGACCTGAGCCTGCGCGACCCGGCCGAGGCAGAGCGCTGGGCGGAAGAGCTGGAGGCCGTGGTCCTGCCGGGCGGCTCCCTGCGCACGCGCCGCCGCGGCGACCTGGCGGAGTGGCCAGGCTTTGCCGAGGGCGCCTGGTGGGTGCAGGACGCCGCCGCGGCCATCCCCGCGCGCCTGCTGGCGGCCAAGCCGGGCGAGACCATAGCCGACCTCTGCGCGGCGCCCGGCGGCAAGACCCTGCAACTGGCGACCACGGGCGCCGAGGTCGTGGCCATCGACCGCTCCGAGCCACGCCTGAAGCGCCTGCGCGAGAACCTGGCGCGTATGGACCTTAAGGCCGAGGTCCTGGTCGCCGACGCCGAGCGCTGGGACGATGGCCGCCGGTTCGACGCCGTGCTGCTGGATGCGCCCTGCAGCTCGACCGGCACCTTCCGCCGCAATCCCGAAGTGCTGTGGGCCACCCGCCCGCCCGACATCGCCAAGCTGGCCGACGTGCAGCACCGTCTGCTCGACGCCGCGGCCAAGCGCGTGAGACCCGGCGGCCGGCTGGTCTATTGCGTCTGCTCGCTGGAGCGCGAGGAGGGCGAGACTCAGGTGCTGGCCTTCCTGCGCCGCCATCCGGAGTTCCGAACCGAGCCCGCGGTCCCCGCCGAAGTCGGTGCGCCGGATGACGCCCTGACGCCCGAAGGATGGCTCCGGGTGCTGCCCTCGCAATGGGCCGAGCACGGCGGCCTGGACGGCTTCTTCATGGCGCGCCTGGCGCGCAGCTGAGCGCTTCCCTTGCGCGGCGCCTCGACGCCCCGTAAGTCCGGATCATGTCCGCCGGCGCACCCCTGATCTGCCCTTCGATCCTGGCCAGCGACTTCGCCCGCCTGGGCGAGGAGATTCGCGCCGTGGAGGCCGCAGGCGCCGACTGGATCCACGTCGACGTGATGGACGGCCATTTCGTGCCCAACATCACCATCGGGCCCGAGGTGGTGAAGGCGCTGCGCCCTCACGCCAAGATCCCCTTCGACGTGCACCTGATGATCGCCCCGGTCGATCCCATGCTCGAGGCCTTCCGCGAGGCCGGGGCCGACTGGATGAGCGTGCATCCGGAGTCGGGCCCGCACCTGCACCGGACGCTCCGCCGCATCCGCGAGCTGGGCGCCCATCCCGGCGTGGTGCTGAACCCGGCGACCCCGGTCGAGGCGCTGGATTGGGCGCTGGAAGAGGTTGATCTGGTGTTGATCATGTCGGTCAATCCCGGCTTCGGCGGCCAGAGCTTCATCACCTCCCAGCTGCGCAAGATCGAGCGCGTGCGCCGGCTGATCGACGACAGCGGGCGAGAGGTGGTGCTGGAGGTCGACGGCGGCGTGAACGCCGAAACCGCCAAGGCCTGCGTCGCCGCCGGCGCCACTGCCCTGGTCGCGGGCACTGCGGTGTTCCGTGGCGGCCCCTCCGCCTACGCCGCCAATATCCAAGCCCTCAAGGGAGCCTGACCCGCCGCCCATGGCCGCCGAGATCAAGCCGCTGCTGGGATCGAAGCCAATCCGCCTGCCGCGCATGCCGTGGCTTTCGGCGGCCAGGCGGCTCGTGGTGCGCCAGGCGATGATCGAGAGCTTCGGGGCGCCGGGTTACGGCCTGACCCTGGCCAAGCCGCGGCCCGAGGGCTTCGCCGCATCTCCGCGGGATTTCCGCCCGGCCGACCGCATGGCCGGGCGCTCGGTCGCCGCAGGGCGCTTCGTCTTCGCCGGAGCGGTGCTGGACGCGCCGTCTCCCGCCGACCCCTGGAATCAGCCCAGCCCTTCGCTCGGCTTCGCGATCGCCCTGCACCGCTTCGCCTGGATGGGCGACCTGATGGCCCTGGGCGAGCCGGGCGCGCATGAGGCCCTGCGCCTGACCCTGGCCTGGGCCGAGGTGTTCGGCCCCTGGAGCCCCTTCGCCTGGGGCCGTGATGTGCTGGCCAGGCGCGTGTTCAACCTGGCTTGCGGGGCGCGGCGCATGGCCATGACCAGCCATGCGGAGGACGCGGCCCTGGTCGCCGACATCCTGGCCCGCCAGGCGCGCCACCTGCTGCGCCTGCCCGATGGGCGCGCCTGGGCGGCCGAGCAGACGTCCGCCGCCGCTGTCGCAGGCTGCGCCCTGGCCGGGGACGCGGGCGATCGCCTGATCAAGCGCGCTCTGCCCCGGCTGCGCACCGCGCTTAACCGCACGATCCTGACTGACGGCTGCCACGCCTCGCGCTCACCGGAGGCCGGACTGGAGCTGCTGTTCGACCTGCTGACCCTGGATGACGCCCTGTTGCAGCGCGGGATCGAAGCGCCGGCGGAGCTGCCGCGCGCCATCGACCGCCTGACGCTCGCGACCCGCGCCCTGACCCTGCCGGATGGGCGCCTGGCCTGTTTCCAGGGCGGGGAGGCCGCGCCCGCCGCGCGCGTGGCCGCGGCGCTGGCTCACGACGAAGCCCACGGCGAGCCGCCCCAGGTCCTGCCCGACGGGGCCTATCAGCGCCTGACCGGCCAGATGCTCACGGCCATGGTCGACGCCGGCGCCCCCGCCCAGGGCGCCTACGCCATCACAGCGTGCGCCCAGCCGCTGGCGCTGGAGGTGGTCTGTGGCCGGGACCGCCTGATCACCAACTGCGGCTGGAGCCCGCGCGAACCGGAACGCCAGGGCTTCCGCCTGACCGCCGCGGGCTCGACCTTGTCGCTGGGCGAGGACTCGGTCCAGGCCCCCCTGCAGGGCCGGCTGGCCGAAATACTCGGCCCCCGGCTGGAGGGCGCGAACCTGCGCATCACCGCCCGTCGCGAGGAGGGCGAGGGCGCCATCCTGCTCGACCTGGCCCACGACGGTTGGGTCCCCCGCTTCGGCCTGCACCATGAACGCGCCCTCTATGTAGACGTCCGCGCCGACGAACTCAGGGGCGAGGACCGGCTGGTTCCCGACGCCGCCGCACGCCCTCGCGCCCTGGCGGCTCCCTACGCCTTGCGCTTCCACCTGCACCCGGAAGTCCAGGTCGCCATGGCCTCCGACCACCGCAGCGTCCTGCTGCGCGGCCCCAGCGGGCGCGGGTGGTGGCTCCGCAACGACGCGCCGGAGGTCTCGGTGGAGGCGGGGGCCTGGTTCGAGAACGGGGCGGTGCGTCGGGCCACCCAGATCGTGCTGCGCGGCGTCGCGCGCACCGACAACACCACGCGCATCCGCTGGAAGATCACGCCCGCCGGCGGTCCCGGCGAACCCGCCTGACGGCGCGCGCCGGATCATTTGTTTCGCCTGTGGCCGCAAGGTCGCGTCCCGAGCTTCCGCCTTCGCCTTTCGCCGTGCTATCGCCGCCCCATCCGCCCCTCCCCCACGACGGATCGCCCATGCCCGCTGCTCCCGCCTTTCCGCCCGCCCCGGATTTCATCCGCCCCAAGCGCGCGCTGATCTCGCTGTCCGACAAGACCGGGCTGGACGAGGTGGCCCGCACCTTGTCGGGCATGGGGGTCGAGATCGTCTCCACCGGCGGCACCCGCGCCGCCATCGAGAAGGCCGGGGTCAAGGTCATGGACGTGGCCGAGCTGACCGGCTTTCCGGAGATGATGGACGGCCGGGTCAAGACCCTGCACCCCAAGGTGCACGGCGCGCTTCTGGGCGTGCGCGACGCCAAGGATCACGCAAAGGCCATGGCCGAGCACGGCATCGAAGGCATCGATCTGGTCTGGATCGACCTCTATCCGTTCGAGCAGACGGTGGCGGGCGGGGGCAATTTCGAAGCCTGCGTCGAGAACATCGACATCGGCGGCCCGGCGATGATCCGATCCGCCGCCAAGAACCACGGCTATGTCGCGGTCTGCACCGACCGGGCGGGCCTGGGCGAGGTGCTGGCGGCCCTGCAGATCGACGGCGGCACGGGGCTGGAGCTGCGCCGCCGCCTGGCCATGGGCGCCTTCTCGCGAACGGCGGCCTATGACGCCGCGGTCTCATCCTGGTTCGCGGGCCAGGTCGGCGAGACCTGGCCGCCGCGCAAGACCATCTCCGGCCAGCTGATCCAGACCATGCGCTATGGCGAAAACCCGCATCAGGAAGCCGCCTTCTATCGCACCAACGACGTCCGTCCGGGCGTGGTCGGCGCGCGCCAACTGCAAGGCAAGGAGCTCAGCTACAACAACGTCGCCGACACCGACGCGGCCTATGAGCTGGTGGCCGAGTTCGACCCGGCCGACAGCGCCGCCTGCGTCATCGTCAAGCACGCCAACCCTTGCGGCGTGGCGGTCGGCAAGACGCTGGAGGAGGCCTACCGCCGGGCGCTCGAGTGTGATCCGGTCTCGGCCTTCGGCGGTATCGTGGCGGTGAACCGGCGGCTGGACCGGGCCGCCGCGCTCAAGATCGTCGAGATTTTCACCGAGGTGGTGATCGCGCCCGAGGTCGACGACGACGCGGCCGAGATCTTCGCCGCCAAGAAGAACCTGCGCCTGCTGACCGCCGCGGGTCTGCCGGACCCCCTGGCGCCCGGACAGGTGTTCCGCTCGGTGGCCGGGGGTTTCCTGGCCCAGTCGCGCGACACGTCGCGCATCACGGCCAAGGACCTGCAGGTGGTGACCAGGCGCAAGCCGACCGACGCGGAGGTGAAGGACATGCTGTTCGCCTTCACCGTGGCCAAGCACGTGAAATCCAACGCCATCGTCTACGCCAAGGACGGCCGCACGGCGGGCATCGGCGCGGGCCAGATGAACCGGCGCGACTCCGCGCGCATCGCGGCTCTCCGCGCCCAGGAGGCCGCCGAAGCCCTCGGGCTGAAGGATTCTCTCGCCAAGGGTTCAGCCTGCGCCTCGGAAGCCTTCTTCCCCTTCGCCGACGGCCTTTTGGAAGCCGCGGCGGCGGGCGCCACGGCGGTGATCCAGCCCGGCGGCTCCATGCGCGACGCCGAGGTCATCGCAGCCGCCGATGAGGCGGGCTTGGCCATGGCCTTCACCGGCATCCGGGTGTTCCGCCATTGAGCCGCGCCCTGCCCTCCTTGCGGCCTGACACGCTCGCCGACCGCTGGGCGAAGCTGGAGCCGCATGTCGAGGTCATGGGGCCCGACGATGACCTGCCCCGGCCCGCGGTCCTGCTGTTCCACGGCTGCGGCGGGGTGCGGGAGCACATGCGCCGGTACGCCCGCACCGCAGCGGCGGCGGGCTTCCGCGCCTTCGTGGTGGATTCCTATGCGCCGCGCGGCTGGACGCGCGCCTTCGGCCTGGCCTTCGTCTGCTCGGGCCTGGCGTTCCGGGGCGCCGAGCGCTCCGGCGACGTGCTGGCGGCGGCCTGGGGCGTGGCCCAGCGCGCCGACGTGCAGGGCGACCGCCTGTGCCTGGCCGGCTGGAGCCACGGCGGCTGGGCCATCATGGACTTGATGACTATGCCCCTCGCCCGCCCCGGCGAGGCGGGCCTCGCCGACGCCACGCCCAAGCCGCTGGAGGGGGTGAGGAGCCTGTTCCTCGTCTACCCCTATGGCGGAATCGGCGCGCTGAGCCGCATCCGGCCTTGGGTGCGCAATCCCCGGGCGTTGGCGGTGATCTGCGCGCGCGACCACGTCACCTCCCAGGCCGATGCGGAAAAGCTCTTCGGCGCCGCGCGCCGGGCCGGGGGGGCGCTGGAGATCTGGCATGTGGCCGGAACCCACGCCTTCGACGAGCCCGGGACAGGTGGGGTGATGCGCTACGATCAGGCCCTGGCCGACGAGGCGCACGAGCGCTTCCGCAAGCTGCTGGTCGACAGCCTGGGCGCCGGCCAGTCCGTCGCGGCCGCCAAACGCACGGCCTGACGGCCCTGGACACCCTCGCCGAGCGCTGGGCGCGGCTGGAGCCGCACGTCGCGGTGCATGGGCCGGCTGACGAGCGGCCTCGTCCGGCGGTCCTGCTGTTCCACGGCTGCGGCGGCATTCGGCCACATCTGGATCGTTACGCGAAGGCGGCTGCGGCCCTGGGCGTCAGGGCCTTCGTGGTCGACTCCTACGCCGCGCGCGGCTGGAGCCAGGCGTTCCGCATCGCCTTCGTGTGCTCGGGCTCGATGTTGCGCGGCGATGAGCGGGCCGGCGACGTGCTGGCCGCGCTGTGGGGCGTCTCCCGGCGCCCCGATGTCGATGCGGCCAGCATCGTGCTGGCCGGCTGGAGCCACGGCGGCTGGGGGATCATGGAGCTGATGGCCGCGCCTCTGGAGGCGGCCGGAGAGATCGGCCTGGCTGACGCGGCGCGTGCGGATTTCAGCGGCCTGAAGGGCGTGTTCCTGGCCTATCCGTTCGTGGGCGTGCTGGCCGTGCGCCGGTTCGCGCCCTGGCGCAGGCGCCCGCCGACCTTGGCGGTGCTGGCGCGGCACGACTACCTGACCACCCTGCGCAACGCTGAGCGGGTCTGGGAAGCCGTGCGCGGCTCAGGCGTCGAGGTCGAGACCTGGATCGCGGACGCGGCGCATTCCTTCGACGAGCCGTTCGACCTGCCGCCCATGCGCCATCACCCGGCGATGGCACGGGAGGCAATCCGACGCTTCTCCCGTTTCCTTGAGGCCACAGCCGCCCCCCAGGCGGTTGAGCGGGCTTGACCCGGGCTCGCGCCATCTAGCCAGTGCGGCTGGGGGAGCGCATGATGGACACCCTGCGCCAACGCTGGGCCAAGCTGTGGCCGCATATCGTGGAGCTGTCGCCTGCGGGCGACGAGGCGCGCCCGGCGGTGCTGCTGTTCCACGGCTGCGGCGGCGTGCGCGCGCACCTGCACCTCTACGCCAAGGCGGCCGTGGAGGCGGGCTGGCGGGCCTATCTCGTCGACTCCTATCGGCCGCGCGGCTGGACCAACCGCTTCGCCTCGCATTTCGTCTGCCTGGGACTGGCGTTCCGCGGCTACAAGCGCGCGGGCGATGTGCTGGCCGCGACCTGGGGCGTCTCGCAGCTGCCGGGCGTCGATCCGAAACGCCTCTGCCTGGCCGGCTGGAGCCACGGCGCCTGGGGGGTGATGGACCTTCTGACCATGCCGCTGACGCGACGCGGCGAAGGCGCCCTGGCCGACCCTGACCCCGCGCCGCTAGATGGTGTCGGCAAGGCCTTCCTGGCCTATCCCTATCTGAACGTCCTGGCGCGCAGCCGGGTCGCGCCCTGGCTCAGGACGCCGCGGACCTTGGGCATCATCCCCCGCTCGGACCATCTGGCCTCGGTGCGCACTCACATGCGTGCGTATGCTTCCGCCGTCGCGGGCGGAGCGGAGCTTCAGCTGTGGTCGGTCGACGCCACCCACGCCTTCGACGAGCCCGGCCTTAAAGCGCCCGAGCACGTCATGCGCCACGACCCGGCCCTGTTGGCGCAGGCGGTGGAGCGCTTCCGGCGGTTTCTGACGGACTGAACCCGCGTTGGGCTGAGGGCGTTGTTCGCCCATGCCCTCCACCGCGATCCGGGCTATCCATCACGACGAGAAGAGCCGGACCCTGCGCGTGACCTTCGTCTCGGGCGCCGTCTACGACTACGAGGACGTGCCGCGGGAGGTCTACGAGGCGTTCAAGGCCGCGCCATCGAAGGGGCGCTTCTTCGCCTATCGCATCCGGCCCAAGTACCAGCAATTCCATAAGGTTGACCGTGGCGAGCGCCTCGGCGGCGGCCACCATGGTCAAGCTTGATCAACCCTCGGCTTCGTCCGCCGACATACCCATCATGTGGAAGCCGGCGTCGACGTGGATCACCTCGCCGGTGGTCGAGAAGCCGAGGTCCGAAGCCAGCCACAGGGCGCAGCCGGCCACGCCTTCCATGGAGGTGTCTTCCTTCATCGCTGACAGGGCTCGGCCCGACGAGATCATCGAGCGGCCGCCCGAGATGCCCGCCAGCGACAGGGTGCGCATGGCTCCGGCCGAGATGGCGTTGACGCGGATGCCCTTGGGCCCCAGGTCGCGGGCGATGTAGCGGGTCGCCGCCTCCAGCGCCGCCTTGGCCACGCCCATGGTGTTGTAGTTGGGGATGACCCGCTCCGAGCCCAGGTAGGTCATGGTGATCATCGACCCGCCGTTGGGCATCAGCTTGGCCGCGCGGCGCGCGACGTCCACGAAGCTGAAGGCCGAGATGTTCATGGCCAGCAGGAAGCCCTCGCGGGTGGTATTTTCTACGAAAGAACCTTTCAGCTCGTTCTTGTCGGCGAAGGCCACGGAGTGGACCACGAAGTCGATGGTCCCGAAGGTCTTCTCGATCTCCGCGAAGGCCGCATCCATCGAGGCGTCGTCGGTGACGTCGGCGGGGATCAGGGTCTTGACCCCGATGCTCTCGGCCAGCGGGCGCACCCGGCGCTCCAGGCTCTCGCCGAGGTAGGTGAAGGCCATCTCCGCGCCCTGGGCGGCCAGCTGGGAGGCGATGCCCCAGGCGATGGAGTTCGAGTTCGCGACGCCCATGACGAGGCCCTTCTTGCCCCGCATCAGCTCGCCCTTCGGCATGGTCCAGGCGTCTTCGGCCACGGCGGTCTCCCACGATTGCGTGGCGGGTGGTTAGCAGGGGAAGGCGCGTGCGCAAACCCCGCGCGGGATTTCGGGCTCCAGTTGACAGAACCGCGGTATCGGCGCCCTCTCAGACCGCATTTCGGCTTTGTGGGGAGCCTTCGATGAAAGTGGTGTTGCTTGCCGGGCTCGTGGCGGGCCTGAGCATGGCGGCGAGCGCCGCCTCGGCTGTGGACCAGATCAAGTCCGAAGACTTCAAGACCGACGCGGCGACCTGCGCCGGCGCTTACGGCGCGCTCGCGGACACGCGCCAGCGCATGGCCGACACCTGGCCGATCTTCAAGCAATCCAACATCTTCGAGATCGACTACCCCGGTCGCCGCGACAAGCTGATGGTCGGCGCCGGGCCCGATCTGAAGATCGGCCAGGCGGCCTATGAGACCCAGTTCAAGACGGCCCTGGTCGGCTCCATCATCGACAAGAACGGTCGCCAGCTCGGCGAGGTGCTGAAGGTCGCGGCGCGCTGCGACTACGCCAACAACACCATGCCGACCTTCACCCCGCCGAAGTAGGCAGGATCAGACGCGGCTGAGGATCATGCAGCCGTTGGTGCCGCCGAAGCCGAAGCTGTTCGACATCACGTGCTCGAGCTGGATGTCCTTGCGCTCGCGCAGGATCGGCAGGTCGGCGAAAGCCGGGTCCAGCTCGTCGATGTGGGCGCTTTCGGCGGCGAAGCCGGACTGCATCATCAACATGCAGTAGATCGCCTCCTGCGCGCCTGCCGCGCCCAGGCTGTGGCCGGTCAGGGACTTGGTGGAGGAAATCCACGGGGCGTCCTTGCCGAACACCTCGCGCACCGCCTCCATCTCCTTGGCGTCGCCGACCGGGGTCGAGGTGCCGTGCGGGTTCAGGTAGTCGATCTTGCGCCCGCCGGCCTGGGCCATGGCCAGGCGCATGCAGCGCGCCGCACCCTCGCCCGAGGGAGCCACCATGTCATAGCCGTCGGAGTTGGCGGCGTAGCCGGTGATCTCGGCATAGACCTTGGCGCCGCGCGCCTTGGCCCGCTCCAGGTCCTCCAGCACCACGATCCCGGCCCCGCCGGCGATGACGAAGCCGTCGCGGTTCAGGTCGTAGGCGCGCGAGGCCACGGCCGGGCGGTCGTTATAGCCCGAGGACATGGCGCCCATGGCGTCGAACAGGTCCGACAGGGTCCAGTCGAGCTCCTCGGTCCCGCCGGCGAACATCACGTCCTGCTTGCCCATGATGATCTGCTCGGCGGCGGCGCCGATGCAGTGGGTCGAGGTCGCGCAGGCGGAAGAGATCGAATAATTGATGCCCTTGATCTCGAACCAGGTGGCGAGTGTCGCCGAGGGGCCCGAGCTCATCGCCTTGGGCACGGCGAACGGGCCGATCCGCTTGGGGCTGTGGCGCTCGCGCGTGGTGTCGGCGGCGTTGACGATGGCGCGGGTCGAGGGCCCGCCCGAGCCCACGATCAGGCCGGTGCGCTCGTTCGAGACCTCGTGCTTCTCAAGGCCGGAATCGGCCAGGGCCTGCTCGAAGGCGATGTGTCCGTAGGCCGTGCCGGGCGCCAGGAACCGCGCCGCGCGACGGTCGACCATGGCCTCCCAGTCGATATCGGGCTTGCCGTGCACCTGGCAGCGGAAGCCGAGCTCGGCGTACTCCGGCGCCGCAACGATCCCCGATTTCGCCTCGCGCAGGCTGGCGGTGACCTCGTTGGCGTTGTTGCCGATCGAGGACACGATGCCGATCCCGGTGACGCCCACTCGCCGCATGGATCTACCTCGTAACTCAGGTCAGGTTGTTGGGGTCGAACAGGCCGACCCGCAGGTCTTGCGCCGAATAGATGGGCTTTCCATCCGCTTCCAGCACCCCGTCTGCGACACCCATGACCAGCTTGCGCAGGATCACGCGCTTCAGATCGATCTTGTAGACGACCTTCTGCACGTCGGGCGTGACCTGGCCGGTGAACTTGACCTCGCCCACGCCCAGCGCGCGGCCCTTGCCCGGCGCGCCGGTCCAACCGAGGAAGAAACCCACCATCTGCCACATGGCGTCCAGGCCCAGGCAGCCCGGCATCACCGGATCGCCCAGGAAGTGGCAGGCGAAGAACCAGTGGTCGCGCCGGATATCCAGCTCGGCCTCGATGTAGCCCTTGCCGTGCTGGCCGCCGTCACGGGAAATCTGGGTGATGCGGTCCATCATCAGCATCGGCGGGGCCGGCAGCTGGGCGTTCGAGGGACCGAACAGCTCGCCGCGGGCGCAGGCCAGAAGGGCTTCG
Source organism: Pseudomonadota bacterium (assembly GCA_018241995.1). GTDB lineage: Bacteria > Pseudomonadota > Alphaproteobacteria > Caulobacterales > Caulobacteraceae > JAFECT01. The sequence goes on along the minus strand of JAFECT010000002.1, from coordinate 53,041 downwards.
TAGTCGTAGGAAGTCGGGTTGGACGTCATGGGCGTTGAGGCGCTCCGTCGGCCGGTGATCACCGGCAAGTTGGGGAGGGGGTTACACGAGCCCGCTCTGAGCCTCAACAGCTTCGCGGCGAATGGGTTGCCGGCTTAACGGCAGCGGGGCGCGTCGCCCGTGCCCCAAAGCTCGCGCTCGGGCGCCCAGGCCCGCACGTTCTCGACGTGGATGCGACACCAGCCCTTGTCGCACTTGTCGAGTTCGGCCACGGCGCGGGGCGACAGATAGGCCCTGACCGGCGCCTTGGCCTCGGGCCGGGCCAGCAGGGGCAAGGGCGTGGCCGCGGCGCGGAAAACCGTGCGCGCGCCGTCGGTGGTGCGCCGGTGCACCCAGGCGCTCTGGCCGTCGGGGTCGCAGATCTTGCGCCATTCCTTGGTCTCGGCGACCACCTGCACCGGCAGACGGCGCGCGTCGTAGGTCCAGACCGTGGGGTAGTCGTCGCCGGGCCCCTTGCGCGCATTGACCGCGCCGAACTTCAGCGAGACCCAGCGCGGCACCGGCAGGCCCGAGGGCGTGGGCCGGTCGTCGCGGGCGAAGGCGGTCCCGGCCACGGCCAGGAGGCCCAGCACGGCCACGCGCACAGAGCGTTTCGCCCCCAGCGCGGCTTTGCTACACCTCCGCGGCGCCATCTCCGGCGCGTCCTCAACTCTGCCCATGGCCGTCCAGAAGCTCAAAGTCGTCCTCACACGCCGCCTGCCCGACGTCATCGAGACGCGGATGCGCGAGCTGTTCGATGCGGAGCTCAATCTCGACGACCGGCCGTTTACCACAGATGAACTGAAGGCGGCGGTCGCGCGGGCCGCGGTGCTGGTTCCCACCATCACCGACCGCATCGACGCCGACGTCCTGGCCCAGGCTGGCGAAAACCTCAAGATGATCGCCAACTTCGGCGCGGGCGTGGACCACATCGATGTGCCTGCCGCGGTCGAGCGCGGGCTGATCGTCACCAATACGCCCGGCGTCCTGACCGAGGACACCGCCGACATGGCCATGGCGCTGATCCTGGCCGTGGCGCGGCGCATCACCGAGGGCGCGGAGCTGGTGCAGCGCGGCGACTTCCACGGCTGGACCCCGACCTGGATGACCGGGCGGCGCATCTTCGGCAAGCGGCTGGGCATCGTCGGCATGGGCCGCATCGGCCAGGCCCTGGCCCGCCGCGCCAAGGCGTTTGGCTTGTCGGTGCACTATCACAACCGCAAGCCCGTCAGCCCGCGCATCGCCGAGGAGCTGGACGCCACCTATTGGGACAATCTGGACCAGATGCTCTCGCGGATGGACTTCGTGTCCATAAACTGCCCGCATACGGAAGCGACGCATCGGCTGCTGTCGGCCGAACGTCTGACGAAGCTCCAACCTCATGCGGTGCTGGTCAACACCGCCCGGGGCGAGATCGTCGATGAGGCCGCGTTGGCGGCCATGGTCTCCCGCCGTGAGCTGGCCGGGGCGGGGTTGGATGTCTACGAGCACGAGCCCGCCATCAACCCGGCCCTGTTGGGCCACCCCAATGTGGTGCTGCTGCCGCACATGGCCTCGGCCACGCTGGAGGCCCGCGTCGACATGGGCGAGCGCGTGATCCTGAACATCAAGACCCTGCAGGACGGCCACCGCCCGCCGGACCGCGTCATCCCGGCGATGCTCTGAAGACCAAGCTCCGCCATTGACGAAGTGCAATCTCCGCGCGCACTGTCGCGGCGGGGGATCGTCATGTCATTCGTGTCCAAACTGCAGGCTGCGGCCTGTGTAAGCGCGCTGGCTCTCGCCGCGCCCGCCTTGGCCGAGCCTGCTGCGGCGACCGCGCCCTCTGCCGCGCCTCAAGCCACGCCGCCTGCTGCCGCAACGCCGGCCAAGGCTGAGCCCGCCAAACCCGCCGCCGAGCCGCTGAAGCAGCCGACCATCGACGACTTCCTGGCTGATCCGGCCCTGGCCCAGGCCTCGCTGTCGCCCAGCGGCCGCTATGTCGCCTATGTCCGCTCGGTGAAGGACCAGCAGCGGGTCGCGGTGTTCGACCTCGAGGAGCGCAAGGGCAAGGACGTGTTCGCCGGCGCCTCGCCCGGCGTGACCGGAACCTCGCATCTGGCGATCATCCAGGCGGCGGGCATCGAGGAGCTCAACTGGAAGGGCGACGACCGGCTGGTCGTCACCACCTATTCGCTGGGCTTCGGCGCCAGCGACGGCATGGTGTTCCTGTTCCGCGAGCCGGCGGCCTTCGTCGTCGACCGCACCGCCGCGACGGGGCCTAAGCAGGTCCTGCTGGCGCGAGCCAATAGCAAGAAACCAGCCGATCCCAAGGACGCGGCCCATCTGGCCGCGCATTTGCCGAACGACCCGAACCACATCCTGGTGCTGCGCACCAGCGATCGGAACGGCGCGCTCTATCGCTACGATGTGCGCGACGGCTCGGCCGAGCAGATCGAGGCGGGCCAGTCCGGCGTGACCGGCTATCAGCTGGACTCCACCGGCACGGTGGTGGCGCGCACCCTGCACAAGAGCGGTTTCCTGCACGACTGGGCGGTGATCGAGGGGCGTGCGCCCGGCCAGAGCCAATGGACCAAGATCGCCGAGGTCCACGCCAAGGATGTGCGCAAGTTCTCAGACTTCGAATTCCTGGGCCCCACCTCCAAGCCCGGCGAGGTCTATGTGGCGGTCCGGCCCAAGACGCCCGCCGACGGCGACACGACCGCAGTGCGGGTCTTCGACTTCAAGACAATGAGCCTGGGCGCGCCGGTCTGGAGCAATCCAAAGTATGACGTGGTGCAGATCGTGCAGAACCCGGCCGACGGGACCCTGCTCGGCGGCTGCTACTGGGTCGATGTGCTGCAGTGCGACTTCGCCGACAAGACGCTGGCGGCCAACCTCAAGGGCCTGTCGAAATTCTTCGACGGGGATCGCTCCTTGGCCATTGTTTCCATGTCCGACGACGGGCGGCGTTGGCTGTTGAACGTGTCGGGGCCGGACGAGCCCGGCACCTACTTCCTCTACGACCGCGACAAGGCCCACATCGAGATTCTGGGCCTGCGCTATCCGAAGCTGCCCACCGACGCCCTGGGCAAGATGGAGCGGGTCGCCTGGAAGGCCCGCGACGGCGCGGAACTGCACGGCTATCTGACCCTGCCGCCCGAGATGCCGGCCTACCCCAAGAGCGGCGCGCCGCCGTTGATCGTGATGCCGCACGGCGGGCCGGAGGCGCGTGACCACTTCGAGTTCGACCTCTGGTCCCAGTTCCTGGCTACGCGCGGCTATGCGGTGTTCCAGCCGAACTTCCGCGGCTCCGACGGTTTCGGCCGCGCCTTCGCCGAGGCGGGCTACCATGAGTGGGGCGGCCGGATGCAGGACGACGTCACCGACGGGGTGAGGGCGGTGCTGGCGCAGGGCAAGGCCGACCCGGCCAAGGTCTGCATCGTCGGCGCCAGCTACGGCGGCTATGCAGCGCTCTACGGTGGCGCGACCCAGCCCGACCTCTACAAGTGCGTTGTCGCGATCGCCGGGGTCTCGGACCTCAACGAGATGCTGGAGTGGGAACGTTCGACCTTCGGGGCCGATTCCGACCACTACACCTATTGGACCAAGGCCATAGGCGACACCAAGGCCGACCACGATCGCCTGAAGGCCAAGTCGCCGGCCCAGCTGGCCTCGACCTATGCGATCCCCGTGCTGCTGATCCACGGCACGGCCGACGAGGTGGTGCCGGTCAAGCAGTCGCGCGGGATGGAGCGAGCCCTCAAGAAGGCCGGCAAGCCGGTCAAGTTCGTCGAGGTCGGCGACGAAGGGCACGGCGACTGGAGCGCCAAGGACAACGCCCTTCTGCTGAACGAGATGGAGGCTTTCCTGGGCAAGCACCTGGGGACGCCGCGCCCCTCGGCGCCGCCGGAGAAGGCCAAAGACGCCGACAAACCTGCCGACAAGGACAAGGCCAAGAAGTAGATGCCGATGCGTTTTCCGCTTTCCGCCTCTCGCCGGTTGATTGCTACTGCCGCCCTGGTCGCCGCAGCGCTGTTCGGCCAAGCCGCTGCGGCGCAGGCTGCAGCACCGCCCTCCATCGAGGACTTTTTGGCCGAGCCGGCGGTGTCGCTGGCGGCGCTTTCGGCATCGGGGCGCTATGTGGCTTTCGTGCGCTCCGATGCGGACGGCGACGACCTGATGGTGTGGGACGCCGACACCCATGAGGCGCGCAGCCTGGTGCGCACCAACGGCAACGGCGCCCAGGCCATCGGCCCGCACTACAAGGCCTCGACCCGCATGTTCTCCCTGACCTGGAAGGGCGATGGGCGGCTCGTCTACGGGGTGCGAGTGGCCTACGACTGGCAGGGCAAGGTCCCGCTGGTGAACGCCCAGGCCACGCATCTGAGCGCGCGGGCGCGGGCCTACTATTCGGTGGACCGCGTGGGCGGGAAGATCGCGCCGATCGAGGCCAAGGTCGGCCTCGAGACCCGCATGCCCTGGCTGCTCGACAGCCTGCGCGACGATCCCGACCACATCCTGACCTGGACCCGCGAACTGGATGGCGTGAAGGTCTTCAAGGTCTCGCTGGCCGACCGGTCGGCCGAGCTGGTCCAGGCCGACGACAACGGCGTGACCGAATATGTGATCGACCACTCCGGCGCCGTGGTGGGCCGCATGCGGCTGCTGGGCGGGCACAGCGGCTATGGCTGGCTGCTGCTGGAGGGCCGCGCGCCCGGAGAAACCGCCTGGAACCGGATAACTGAGATCCATCGCGACGAACTGATCCCCCTGTCGGACTTCGAACTGCTGGGACCGGCCGAGAAGCCCGGTCAGTTCTATGTGGCGGCGAAGCCGAAGAAGCCCGAGGACGGCGACACGGTTTCGATCCGTATCCTCGACTTCAAGACCCGCGAGACCGGCCCAGCCATCGCCCAGAACCCCAAGTACGACATGCGCGGGATGGTGCAGGACCGCGACGGCAAGCTGCTGGGCGGCTGCTATTTCGCCGACGTCTGGCGCTGCGACTACACCGACAAGGCGGAGGCCCAGGCGCGCGAGGCCTTGGGCGCATTGTTCCCGGCCGACCACGACCTGGTGGTGCTGGACCGCTCCGACGACGGATCGCGCTGGCTGGTGTCGGTCAGCGCGCCGAACGAGCCGGGCCGCTACGTCCTGTTCGATCGCAAGAGTGGCAAGGTCGAGCCTGTGGCCGCCCGTTTCCCGCGCGTGCCGGCCGATACCTTGGGCCACATGCAGCGGTTCGAATGGACCAGCCGCGACGGCCAGACGCTCGCCGGCTACCTGACCGAGCCGGTCACGGCGCCCGCAGGCCAGAAGCCGCCTCTGGTGGTGCTGCCGCACGGCGGGCCGGAGGCGCGCGACTATCTGGAGTACGACCGCTGGGCCGCCTTCCTGTCCAGCCGGGGCTATGCGGTGTTCCAACCGAACTTCCGCGGCTCCTCGGGCTTCGGCAAGGCATTCGCCGAGGCCGGCTACAAGCAGTGGGGCGGCCGCATGCAGGAGGACATCGCCGACGGGGTCAAGGCGGTGCTGGCCTCGGGCAGGGTCGATCCGGCGCGGGTCTGCGTGGTGGGCGCGAGCTTCGGCGGCTATGCGGCCCTCCATGCCGGCGCCAGTGACCCGACCTATCGCTGCGTGGTCTCGGTCGCCGGTGACGCCGACCTGATCCGCACGCTGGAATGGGAGCACGACGTTTTCCACGACGCGGTGCAGCGCGTGGAGTACTGGGACAAGACCATCGGCGACCTGAAGACCGACCGGGCGAAGCTCGAGGCCGCCTCGCCGATCCGCATGGTCGACCGGTTCAAGGCGCCCGTGCTGCTGATCCACGGCGACGGCGATCCGATCGTCTCGGTCGACCAGTCGCGCAAGATGAAGGATGCGCTCAAGCGCGCGGGCAAGTCGGTGCGCTATGTGGAGTTGCCCGACGTGGGCCACACCGGGTGGACGCGGGAGACCGAGGGCCGGATTCTGGGCGAGATCGAGCGCTTCCTGGGCGAGAATCTGGGCGTTGCCGCACCCGCGGCGACGACGACCGGGCGCTGATCTTCGCGCTTTGGCGATTGACGCCGGCTCCCGCCCGTCCCAATCCTGGGGCGGAGACGAGCAGGCCTGGATGATCACGCGCCGCAATCTCGTTTGGGGAGGAAGCCTCGCCGCCGCCTTCGCGGCTGGCCTGGGGGCGCGTCCGGCGCTCGCCTCTCCCTCGGTCCTGCCCGCCGCCCTGGCCGATTTCTTCGCCCCCGCCGAGACGCGCGGGGCTGCGCTTTCCCCGGCCGGAGCGCGGATCGCCCTGCTCAAACAATCGCTCAGCCGCGGCCGCATCGCCTCGCGCATCGACGTTATCGACGCGTCCCAGCCGCAGCAGGTCCTGACCCGCATCGGCCTGGGCGGGCTGGAGCTGGAATCGGTGGCCTGGGCGGGTGAGGGGCGGCTCCTGGTGCGCGCCGCCGCCCATTTCGACGCCCACGGCCAGGTGCTGCCCGGCGCCACCACCCGCGACAAGGCCGCGGCCATGTCGGTCAGACGCATCATCTCGGTAGCCGCCGACGGTTCGGGCTCGAAAGTGCTGTTCGAGGGCGATCAGGGGGTGCTTAGGCGCAACTCCGACCTCTCGGCGGTGATCGGCTTCCTGCGCGACGATCCGGGCCATGTGCTGATGAGCGCCTGGGACTCCGGCCAGGTGCTCAGCGCCTACAAGGTCGATGTGGTCACCGGCCAGGCCGAGCTGATCGAGAAGGGCGGCTGGCGCACCACCGCCTTCTGGGCCGACCACGGCACGCCCGTGCTGCGCTGGGATTCCATGCGCGGCGGGGTGATCTCCACCATCTTCGCCCGACCCCCGGGCGAGGCGGAATGGAAACCGGTCTGGACCGCCCGCAACGACCAGGCGCCGGACTTCTACATCGTCGGCGGCACGGATCGGCCGGGCGTGATCACTGTGGCCGCCCGCCTGCCCGGCGAAGACACCGTCAGCGTTCGCGAGCTCGACCTGCACAGCATGGCCTTCGGCAAACCCTTCGCCGTGCGCGCGGGCCGCGACGCCGTCGAGGGCCTGGTCGACGACCAGGGGCTCTACCTCGGCTCACGCTACATCGAGGACCGCTCCGACTACGACTTCGCCGACAAGAGCTTCGAGCCGCATTTCCGCGCGCTGGAAAGCTTCTTCCAGGGCGAGTGCAATGTCCGCCTGCTGGGCGCCGACCGCACCCGCAACCGCTATCTGGCCTTCGTGCGCGGGCCGCGGGAGCCTGGCGCCTTCTACGCCTACGACCGGGCTGCGCGCCGGGCTGACAACCTGGGCCAGGCCAATCCCGCCCTGTCGCGTGACCGGCTGGCGGCGATGCGGGCGCTGAAGGCGCCGACGCGGGACGGGTCTGAGATCACCGCCTATCTGACGGTTCCGCTGGGCGAAAAGCCCGGGCCGCTGATTGTCCTGCCCCACGGTGGGCCCGAGACGCGCGACTCCTGGGATTTCGACCGCCGGGTCCAGATCCTGGCGGCGCAGGGCTGGTGGGTGCTGCAGCCCAACTTCCGCGGTTCCGGCGGCTGCGGCCTGGCCTTCGCCCGCGCGGGATGGCGCAGCTGGGGCGAGCGCATGCAGGCCGATGTCGAGGACGCGGCCGAATTCGCCATCAAGGCCCATCGCCTGGACGCCAAGCGGGTGGCCATCGTCGGCGCCAGCTACGGCGGCTATGCGACCCTGATGGGTGCGGTGCGGCGGCCCGACCTCTACAAGGCCGGCATCGCCATCTGCGGCCTGTCCGACCTGATCGAGATGCTCGACTATGAGCGCGCCAACGACGACACGCCGGATCGTGAGGACTATCGCTTCTGGGTCCAGCGCATCGGCGACCCGGCCGCGGACAAGGCCTTGCTGGAAAAGGCCTCGCCGCGCCTGCGCGCGCACGAGATCGAGGCGCCGGTCCTGCTGGTGCACGGCTCCGCCGACCCCATCGTGCCGGTGCAGCAGTCGCGCGGCATGGCGCAGGCGCTGAAGGCCGCGGGCAAGAAGCACGAACTGCTCGAGATCGCCCAGGCCGGCCATGTCGACTGGTCCGCGGCCAAGGAGGAGGAGCTGATGGCGCGCTACGTCGCCTTCCTCTCCGAGAGCCTGTCGGTCTGAAGCCCTAGTAGAACACCACTGAATTGGGGCTGCGTGAGGTCGCCGCGTCCTTGTGCGGCGGTGGTGGAGCCTTCTTCGGCTCCAGCCCCATCACGAAGGCGTGCACGCGCTCGGCGGTCGGGCCGGCCGCCTCTTCCTGCGCCAGGTGGCCGGTGTTCGGGTAGAGGATCAGCCGCGACCCGGCGATGGATGAGGCGAAGCGGCCTGCGCTGGCCGGCGGCACGATCTGGTCCTGGGCGCCCGACAGGATCAGGGTCGGAGTCTTCAGGGCCGCCAGCCGCTCCGGAGTGGCGAAGTCGTGGTCGAAGCTGATCGCCATGTCGATGAAGGCGTCGCGATGGCCGGGCGCTCGGCTGAGCTCGACGTAGCGGGTGACCATGGCGTCGGTGACGAACCTGTCCGGCGCAAAGTAGGTCGCGCGCATTCCTTCGCGGGCTTGGGACGAGGTGTCGAGGTCGCGTAGCAGAAAGCGTAGCGCCGGATTGCCCATGACCTTCAGGAAGTCGGTCGGCTCCCTGTGGCCAGGGCGCGGATCGGGCCAGCCGGCGGCGCCCACCAGGACCAGGCCCTTCAGCCGCTCCGGATGGGCCAGGGCATAGCGCCAAGCGACGTCCCCGCCCATGGACGACCCGCCGAGTACGAAGCGATCCAGCTGCTTGGCGCGTGCGAACGCTTCCACGAAGCGCACCAGGCTTTCCAGGTTGGGCTTGTAGCCCTTGGGCGCGCGCGTCAGGCCGTGGCCGGGCAGGTCGACGGTGACGATCCGAAAGTCCTTGCTCAGGCGCTGAACCCAAGGGTCCCAGGTGTCGAGCGACACATAGAACCCGTGCAGAAGCAGTAGCGTCGGCCCCTTTGGATTGCCCTGGTCGCGGTAGTGGGCATGAAACCCGCCCGGCAGGTCGACATAGTGCGACCGGGCGTCACCGTAGCGCTGTTCCAGGGTGGCGTAAGGGATGTCAGGCCGGCGCAGCATGGACCAGCCCACGCCGGCCGCGATGACCAAAAGCGCAAGCAGGACGCCCGCGATCTTCAAGGTTCTGCCCATGACGCCCCAACCCGCCCGCCGTGCGGCGCGCAACCTCCTTGGCGAACGCGGTTCGGTCAAGGGGTCTGCGATGGGCGGCTCGGATGGGCTGCGCGCGCTCAGGCGGCGCTGGATCGCGCCTGCATGGCGGCGCCCAGCACGGTCACCAGGACATCGGCGTCCATGCGGTCAGGATCAAACCCGCCGCCCAGCGCCTCGACGCGGCCGAGCAGCGGCGCGACCTCCGGGGTCACCGTCGCATGCGCCATGGCCCAGCCCTCGAACAAGCGGCTCTCCGCCGGGGCGAAAGTGAGAATCTCGAGCGCCCCATGGCGCGGGTCCCGCGCGATCTTCAGCAGTAGGCTGGACAGGCGTGCGCGCTCCCCCTCGATGGCCTGGACGAACCATCCGTCGTGCGCCAGCAGGGCGCCCGTCACGCCCAGGCGGCTGTTGTTGCGGTCGGAGGTGGCCACGATCTGGCTGGCCGACTCCAGAAGCCTGTCGAGCACGCCCGGAGCGGCGCGGCTGATGTAGAGCGTGCGATAGAGGCTGAGCATGCCTTGGGTTCCCGCGAATCCGCCCTACCGGTAACCTCTTGAAGTTTAGGAATTCTCTACGCGAAACTGGTGATGGCTTGAACTGCGCTGCTGAGACGGCCACTTGTTCGCCGATGAGCAGCGCTTCCAACTTCCCCGACTGGCACGGCACGACCATCCTGGCGGTGCGCCGCAACGGCAAGACCGTGATCGCCGGCGACGGCCAGGTCTCGATGGGGCCAACCGTGGTCAAGGGCCACGCCCGCAAGGTCCGCACCCTGGCCGGCGGCAGGGTGATCGCGGGCTTCGCGGGCGCCACCGCGGATGCTTTCACCCTGCTCGAACGCCTCGAGACCAAGCTGGAGCAATATCCCGACCAGCTGGCCCGCGCGTGCGTGGACCTGGCCAAGGACTGGCGCACCGATCGCTATCTGCGGCGGCTCGAGGCCATGCTGATCGTGGCCGACAGCACCTCGATCTTCACCGTCACCGGCGTGGGCGACGTGCTGGAGCCGGAGGAAGGCGTGGCCGCCATCGGCTCCGGCGGCTCCTATGCGCTCGCCGCCGCCCGCGCCCTGGTGGCCGAGACCGACCTCGACACGGAGGCGGTGGCGCGCCGCGCCATGGCCATCGCCGCGTCCATCTGCGTCTACACCAACGACAACCTGACCGTGGAAGTCCTCGGTGGCGGGTGATCAACCTCCCCGCATATCCGTCGAGGCCGCTGTCGCGCGCGGCGTGCTCATGGTGAACCTGCCGGTTTTCGTCGCGCTCCTGGCCGGTGCGGCCGGCGCGCTACGGTATTTGCCGCTTCATGCCATCGAGACGCGCAGCGCGCCGGACCTGGCGATCGGAGTCGCGCTTGGCCTCGGCGGCTTCGCGGGAGCCTGGGTATTGTGGTCATGGCTCACGCCGCGATGGCGCCTGTGGGCGTATCAGCGCGTGGACGACATTGCCGCGCTCAAGGCGCAAGCTGTTAAGTCGCGAATTATCTGGCCCGCCGGCCACGTCCTCGAACGCACGGAGATTTGCCCCCGAGATCTGCGGGAGCAGCTCCGAGCCCTGGAACACAGCAAGACCCTATGACCGAGTTTTCCCCGCGCGAGATTGTCTCCGAGCTTGACCGCTTCATCGTCGGCCACGCCGAAGCCAAGCGCGCCGTGGCCGTGGCGCTGAGGAACCGCTGGCGGCGCAAGCGCGTGCCTGAAGACCTGCGGGACGAGGTCACGCCAAAGAATATCCTGATGATCGGCCCGACCGGGGTCGGCAAGACCGAGATCGCACGCCGGCTGGCGCGCCTGGCCCAGGCCCCGTTCCTGAAGGTCGAGGCCACCAAGTTCACCGAGGTCGGCTATGTCGGCCGCGACGTGGACCAGATCGTGCGTGACCTGGTCGAATCCGCCATCGGCATGGTGCGCGATAAGCGCCGCACGGGCGTGCGCGCCCGCGCCGAGGGCCAGGCGGAGGAGCGCCTGCTCGACGCCCTGGTCGGCCCGACCGCCCGGCCCGACACCCGCGACAGTTTCCGCAAGAAGCTCCGCGCCGGCGAGCTGCAGGACAAGGAAGTCGAGCTGACCCTCGCCGATTCCTCGCCGATGCAGGGCATGGAGATCCCCGGCCAGCCCGGCGTGGGCGTGCTGAACCTGTCGGAGATGCTGTCCAAGGCCATGGGCGGGCGCACCAAGACGGTGAAGCTGACCGTCGAGGACGCCTGGGGCCCGCTGGTGCAGGAGGAGAGCGACAAGCTGCTCGACCAGGAGGCCCTGACCAAGGAAGCCCTGCTGCTGGCTGAGAACGAGGGCATCGTCTTCCTGGACGAGATCGACAAGGTCGCATCGCGTTCGGACCGCGCCGGGGCCGACGTCAGCCGCGAGGGGGTGCAACGCGATCTCCTGCCTCTGATCGAGGGGACCACGGTCTCGACCAAGCATGGGCCGGTGAAGACCGACCACATCCTGTTTATCGCGTCGGGCGCCTTCCACGTGGCCAAGCCGTCCGACCTCCTGCCCGAGCTGCAGGGTCGACTGCCGATCCGGGTGGAGCTCAAGGCCCTGACCCGCGACGACCTGCGCCGCATCCTGACCGAGCCCGAGGCTAATCTGATCGTGCAGAACCAGGCCCTGCTGAAGACCGAGGACGTGACGCTCGAGTTCACCGACGACGCCATTGAGGCCCTCGCGGATGCGGCTGTGGAGGTGAATTCCTCGGTCGAGAACATCGGCGCGCGCCGCCTGCAGACCGTGCTGGAAAAGGTGGTGGAGGACGTCAGCTTCCGCGCCTCCGACCTCGCCGGCCAGACTGTGAAGATCGACGGCGCCTATGTGCGCGAGCGCGTCGGCGAACTGGCGCATAATGCGGACCTGTCGCGGTTCATCCTCTAGACCCGCCTTGACCGTTCGGGCTCCGCCGTTCGACATGCGCGGCGAATGACGCCTGCCGCCCGCACCCGCCAGTGGATGTTCGACCATGCCCTTCCGCTGTGGGCGGAGGAGGGCGTGGACCACGAGCATGGCGGTTTCGCTGAGCGGCTGACGCCGGACGGCCGCTTCGACCCCATCGACCTCAAGCGCCTGCGCGGCCAGGCGCGGCAAATCTACGCCTTCAGTCACGCTGCGACCCTGGGCTTCGAGCCGGGCGCCGCCCTGGCTCTGCAGGGCCTGGAGTTCGTAGAGCGTCACGCGGCCCTGGCGGGCGGCGGCTGGGCGCGCGCGCTCGGCCGCGACGGGCGGGTGCTGGACACGGCGCTCGACCTCTACGACCAGGCCTGCATGCTGCTGGCCCTGGCCTGGCTGAAGCAGGCGACGGGCGAGACCGCGGCGATCCGCCTGGCCGAGCGCGGCTTCGAGGCGGTGAAGCACAGGCTGGGTCGGGCCGAAGGCTATCGCGCGCTGGAAGCGGGCGGGAACCTCGGCCTGCAGAACCCGCACATGCACTGGCTGGAGGCGATGCTCGCCCTGCACGCGGCCACGGGCGACAAGCTATGGGCCGACGAGGCGCGGGCGATGCTGCGGCTGTTCCGCGAGCGGCTGTTCGATCCGGTGACGGGCGCCTTGGCCGAGCGTTTCGACGCCGCCTGGGCTCGCGATCCGACCGCGGCGTTGGAGCCAGGCCACCACTTCGAATGGGTGTGGCTGCTGACCACCGCCGATCGCCTGCTGGGCACGGATCACTTTGGTCAGATCAGAGGCCTGTTCGTCTTCGCGGCGGAGCGGGGTTTGAGCCCTGCAACCGGCCTGGTCTGGGACGAGATCGGGGCTGACGGCGCTGTGCGAAGCGCAAGCCACCGCCTGTGGCCTCAAAGCGAGCGCCTGAAAGCCTACGTCGCTGTGGGCGAAAGGGCGGGCAATCTCGATCAACCCGCCATCGGCCGCGTGGTCGACGGCCTGTTCGATCGGTTCCTCGACCCGGCGCCCTCTGGAGGCTGGCGCGACCGACTGGACGTCCATGGCGACGCGCACGACGCCTTCATGCCGGCCTCCAGCCTGTACCACCTTTTCTCGGGCTTTTCGGAGCTGTGGCGGGTCACGGGCGAAGTCGGTTAAGCCTATCGCTTAAGCCTGTTCCTTAAAGCGATCGCAAGCGGAGCGCGCGAACCTGGGCGCGCCTGGCGCAGTGCCCGGGTGCGTTCGGATCCTCCCATGTCCCCGGCCACGCTTCCGTCAAACGTCGACAGACTCCAGAGCCTTGGAGTGGACCGGCTTGCGGCTGCCGATGGCGCGGCCATGCTGGAGCACCTGGAAGGCTCGCCCCTCATCGCCGAGGGCCGCGTCGCCTTGATCAGCCTGGAGGCGGTGCGTGAACGCATGGCCGACCGCTGGCCCTACAAGCGCGAGCAGGTCTGGGAGCAGGTCGAGCGTTGCATCCAGCGCCAGATGGGCGCCCTGGTCATGTCGGCGCGCGTGACCGAGACCGATTTCGTCGTCGCCCAGCCCCAGGTCGAGCGCTACGCCGCTCACGCCGGCTGCCTGTCGGTCTTGCGGGAAATCCTGACCTTCTTCCTCGGCGAGGCCCGCACAGCCGACCTCCGCCTGCGCGAGGTCACCTCGCTCGATGGCGGCCACATCGACGGCCGTAAGATCGACCCCCGCACCATCATGGTCGAGGCCGCCAAGGCCCAGGCCGCTTCGGCCGCGCCGCCGCCTGCCGTGGTGGTGCCCGAGATCGCCGCCGAGGACGCTTCACCCGACCGCTGGAGCCCGTTCGTCGCCGGCGACGGGCGCAGGCTCAAGGTCTCCTGCCGCATCCACCCGGTGTTCGAGCTGCGCGAGCTTCGCCTGGTTGGGCACCGGCTGGAGCCGCGGGTCACCGACATGCGCACCGGCAATTTCCTCGACGGGGCGGGAGTTACCTTGCTCTCGCCCGGCGACCGCGAGCGGGTCGACCTGGCCACCATCGCCCGCGGCGTCAGCCGTCTGCGCGCCACCGAGGCCAATTCGCGCCAGCCGCTACTGATGCTGCCGGCCGCCTTCACCACCCTGGGCTCGACGCGCGGGCGCATGGCCCTGTCCCAGGCGCTGCGCGAGGCTCGCATCGACGACGCCACCCGCATCGTCTGCGAAATCCACGAGCTCGACGGCGCCCCGTCCGCGCGGCTGCTGGAGGCCGTCTCCCTGGTGCGGCCCTTCTGCTATGCGGCCGTGGGCCAGGTGCGCGACGACCGGCGCTCCATCGAGGCGGCGGCGCGCGGCGGCCTGGGCGGTGTGGTGCTCGACCTTGCCGGACGCGAGGCCGGCGCGCGCGAGGACAGCGACCAGGACCTGATGGTGCGCCTGCACGCCTACGCGGCGCTGGCTCGCGCCCAGGTCAAGGTAGCCATGGCGTTCGGCCTCTCGACCCCTCGCCAGCTGGCCCTGGCGCGCCTGGCCGGCCTGACTCACGCGTCGATGCACACCGAGGCTGCGACCGAGGCGACGGTGACGTCGCGCGCGCTTTGAGGTAAGGGCTGCGGCCCTCATGTCAGACACTGAGACCAAGCGCGCCCCGACCGTGGGCTTCGTCAGCCTGGGATGCCCCAAGGCCCTGGTGGATTCCGAGCGGATCCTGACCCGGCTGCGGGGCGAGGGCTATGAGATATCGCCGACCTACGAGGGCGCAGACACCGTGGTGGTCAACACCTGCGGCTTCCTGGATTCCGCCCGCGACGAGAGCCTGGACGCCATCGGCGAGGCCCTGGCCAAGAACGGCAAGGTCGTGGTCACCGGCTGTCTGGGCGCCGAGGCGGATCTGATCCGCAAGCGCTTCCCGCAGGTCTCGGCCATCACCGGCGCGCACCGCTACGACGAGGTGCTGGACGCGGTGCATCAGGTGGCGCCCCCGCCGCCCGACCCGTTCCGCGACCTGGTCCCGCCGCAGGGCGTGAAGCTGACGCCCAAGCACTACGCCTATCTGAAGATCAGCGAGGGCTGTGACCATCGCTGCAGCTTCTGCATCATCCCCCAGATGCGCGGCGACCTGGCCTCACGGCCTGTGGGCGAGGTGCTGCGCGAGGCCGAGGTTCTGGTCGAGAACGGGGTGAAGGAGCTGCTGGTGGTGTCGCAGGACACCTCCGCCTATGGCCTCGACACCCGCTATGCGCCGGGCGTCTGGCGCGGGCGGGAATGGAAGGGCAGCTTCGAGGGCCTGGCCCAGGGGCTGGGCGAACTGGGCGCCTGGGTGCGGCTGCACTACGTCTATCCCTATCCGCACGTGGATTCGGTCATTCCGCTGATGGCCGAGGGCAAGATTCTCCCCTACCTCGACATCCCGTTCCAGCACGCCGCGCCGAGCGTGCTGAAGGCCATGAAGCGGCCCGGCAACCAGGCCAAGACCCTGGAACGCATCGCCAAATGGCGCTCGATCTGCCCGGAGATCGTGCTGCGTTCGACCTTCGTGGTCGGCTTCCCCGGCGAGACCGAGGAAGACTTCCAGTTCCTGCTCGACTGGCTGCAGGAGGCCCAGCTCGACCGGGTCGGGGCCTTTGCCTACGAGAACGTGGAAGGCGCCGCGGCGCGCGACCTGCCCGACCATGTGCCGGAAGAGGTCAAGCAGGAGCGCCGCGAGCGCTTCATGGCCGCCGCCCAGAAGATCAGCCGCGCCAAGCTGCTGACCAAGGTTGGCGGGACCATGGAAGTGCTGGTCGACGAGGTGCGCCGCAACGGCGTGGCCGTGGCCCGCTCCAAGGGCGACGCGCCGGAGATCGACGGTCATGTGTTCGTGCGGCCCGGCACGATGCTGACAGCCGGCGACCTCGTGCAGGTCAGGGTGACCAGGACCGAAGCCTACGACCTGTGGGCGGAGCCGGTCGATCGGGCGCTGCGAAAGCCCGCGGCGACGCTGGCGCCGCGCGGGCGGATGCATCGGGTGATTTCCCGCATCTGATCGACGCCGGCTCTAGGTTTTTCGGCGATTGATGAATTAAGCTCCGTCGGAACCAGCAGAGGGCTCGGGCGATGACCGCATTTTCGGATCGGTGGTGGACCTCCGGCGACGGGCTGAGGCTGCACGCGCGCGACTATGCGGGCGCCGAAGGGCCGGCGAAGCTGCCGGTGATCTGCATCCACGGCCTGACCCGTAATGCGCGCGACTTCGAGGAGGTGGCGCCGGCCATCGCCGCGACCGGGCGCCGGGTTCTGGCGCTGGACGTGCGCGGGCGGGGCCTGTCGGCTTACGACCCCCAGCCGATGAACTATCACCCCGGGACCTACGCCGGGGACGTGGCGGCCCTGATGGACGCGGCCGGGATCGCGCGCGCGGTGTTCCTGGGCACCTCCATGGGCGGCCTGATCACCATGGTCCTGGCCACGCTGAAGCCGGCGGCCGTGGCCGCGGCGATCATCAACGACGTTGGTCCCGAGGTGTCGCCGGTGGGCCTGGCCCGCATCGCCGCCTATGCCGGCAAGTCCGCGCCGGTGGAGACCTGGGAGGACGCGGCGGCCTATTGCCGGCACAACAACCAGATCGCCCTGCCCGACTACACCGACGCCGACTGGATGGCCTTCGCCCGGCGCTGCTTCAAGGAAGGCCCGGACGGCAAGCCGGTGATCGACTATGACCCGAACATCTCCGTGCCGATCCGCGCCGCAGGGCCCAAGGCGCTGGCTCCTAATCTGTGGCCGATGTTCCGCAAGCTGGCCAAGAACCGCCCGCTGATGACCATCCGCGGCCAGACCTCCGACATCCTCGATCCGAAGGTGGCGCAGCGCATGCGCAAGACCGCGCCGCACATGCGCTATGTCGAGATTCCCGGCATCGGCCACGCTCCCATGCTGACCGAGCCCGCGGCCAGGGACGCGATCCATCGCTTTCTGGCGGAAACGGCCTAGCCCGGCACGTTCGCTCTCAGCTCCTCCAGCCACACCCGCGCATTGCCGTCGGAGGGCGCGCGCCAGTCGCCGCGGGGCGACAGCGATCCGCCGGAGACCACCTTGGGCCCGTTCGGCATGGCCGAGCGCTTGTACTGGCTGGTCTGGAAGAAGCGGGTCAGGAAGACCTCGAGCCAGGCCTTGATGGTCTTCAGCTCGTAGGCGTGGCGCGCGTCCTCGGGGAAGCCGGCGGGCCAGCGGCCGGCCTTGGCGTCGCGCCAGGCATGCCAGGCCAGGAACGCCACCTTGGACGGGCGCAGGCCAAAGCGGGTGACGTAGTAGAGGTTAAAGTCCTGGAGCTCGTAGGGGCCGACCACGGCTTCGGTCGACTGCACCGCGCCCTTGGCGTCGGCGGGCACCAGTTCGGGCGAGATTTCCGCCGCCAGCACGGTGCGCAAGACCTTCGACGCATCCTTGCCCACCAGCTCGCGGTCGGCGACCCACCTGATCAAGTGTTGAATCAACGTCTTCGCCACCGAAGCATTGACCCCGTAGTGGCTCATCTGGTCGCCGACGCCGTAGGTGCACCAACCCAGGCCCAGTTCGGACAGGTCACCCGTGCCGACCACGAAGCCGCCCCGCTGATTGGCCAAGCGGAACAGGTAGTCGGTTCTGAGGCCCGCCTGCACGTTCTCGAAGGTCACGTCATAGACCGGCTCGCCCTCGCCGGCCGGATGACCCAGGTCCTTCAGCATGCGCTTGGCGGCAGGCTTGATGTCGATCTCGTCACCGGTGACGCCCAGCGCCCGCATCAGCTTCCAGGCCGCCGACTTGGTCCCGGCCGAGGTCGCGAAACCCGGGAGGGTGAAGGCCAGGATGTCGGTGCGCGGCCGGCCCAACAAATCCATCACCCGGCAACAGACCAGGAGCGCATGGGTGGAATCCAGTCCGCCGGAAACTCCGATCACCAGCTTGCCGGCGCCTGAGGCCTGTAGACGTTTCATCAGGCCTTGGACCTGGATGTTGAAGGCCTCGTAGCAGTCCTGGTCGAGCCGCGCGGGCTCGTCCGGCACGAAGGGGAAGCGCCCGACCGGGCGGCAAAGCCCGTGGTCGCCCATGTCCGGCTCGAAGTCGAAACTGATGCGCCGGAATTCGGTCTCGGGATGGCCGAGCGCGGCGGCGGCGTCATTGAAGGTGCCCATCCGGGCGCGCTCCAGTCGGATGCGCTCCAGGTCGATGTCGGCCACCGCCATCTGGGCGGCCATGGGGAAGCGCTCGGTCTCGGCCAGCTGCTCGCCGAGCTCATAGATCACCGCCTGCCCGTCCCAGGCCAGGTCGGTGGTGGATTCGCCCGGCCCGGAGGCCGAGAATACATAGGCCGCCGACAGCCTGACCGACTGCGAGGCGCACAGCATCTTGCGCTCCTCCGCCTTGCCGATGACCACGTTGGAGGCGGACAGGTTGCAGAGCACCAGGGCTCCGGCCAGGGCGCCCCGGATCGAGGGCGGGACGGGGCTCCAGAAGTCCTCGCAGATTTCGGCGTGGAAGACGAAATCGCGCAAATCCGACGCCGCGAAGATCAGGTCGGCGCCGAACGGCACGGTCTGGCCCGCGATGGCCACGTCGAGCCCCGACAGGTCGCGTCCCGACGCGAACCAGCGCTTCTCGTAGTACTCGCGATAGTTCGGCAGGAAGGTCTTGGGCGTGACGCCCAGGATGCGGCCGCGGTGGATCACCACGGCGCAGTTATAGACCCGCCCGTTGCGGCGCACCGGCGCGCCGACCACCAGCACGGGTTTCAGCTTGCGGCTGGCCTCGGCAAGGTCGCCCAGCGCGGCCTCCACGCGGTCCAGCAGAGCGTCCTGCATGAACAGGTCGTCGATGGCGTAGGCGGAGATCCCCAGCTCGGGGAACACCATCAGCCCGCAGTTCTCGGCGTCGCCCTGGCGCGCCAGCTCCAGGTGCGCTTGCGCATTGGCCACCGGATCGCCCACCGCCATGGCCGGGGTGCAGGCGGCCACACGTACGAAGCCCTGCCGGTGGTGAGAGAAGAACTCGGCCGATTTCGCCGCCATGGCTCGCGAACCCTGCGCCGCCCGCGGCGGCTCCTCGCCTCCCATGTACGGCGTAGGCGGGTCTTGCGCCACCGCCCGGGTCGCACGATGCGTTTCCTCGGGTTTCGCCGGCCAGGCGCAACGCCCTTGCCCCACGGCCGCGCTTGGCCCACAAGTCCGCCTCGGTGGTTCCCCCGCGCGAGCGGGGGCTAAGAGGGAACGCGGTGGCGAGGGTTCGCCCTCCAATCCGCGGCTATGCCCGTAACTGTGAGCGGCGAGCGCCGCGCCCATTTCGCTCCTTCGGGGCGACGTCACTGGATCACCTGATCCGGGAAGGCGAGGGCGCAGCGCGGTGACCCGTGAGCCAGGAGACCTGCCGCCGACGTCGCTCGTCCTTGGTCCGGGAGCAGGCCGAAGGCGCGGGACATCCGTCGCAGCGACACGCCGGTCCGGCGTGGCTCCCCCTACGGGGAGTGGATCGGTTTCGCTGCACTCGCTCCAGGGCCGCGCCGGTCCGGGGCATTGACGGAGCCCGACGCCATGAAGCGTCTTTTCCTGCCTAGCCTTGCGGCCCTTTCGGCCGGCCTTTCCGCCATGCCCGCCTTCGCCGCGGACGCCGATCAACCTGGATCAACGGTCAAGGAAGTAGTGGTCACCTCCACCCGCCTGCCCGAGCCCGTGGACCTGATCCCCGGCGCGCGGGTGATCGACGCTCAGCAGATCGAGCTGACCGGCGCAGTGACCGCGGAGGATGCGCTGAAGACCGTGCCGGGCCTCAGCGTGTTCCAGGCCGGCGCCTTCGGCGGCGTGACCTCCGTGCGCATGCGCGGCGCCTCGGCCGACAAGACCCTGGTGCTGGTCGACGGCGTGCCGGTGGACGACCCGTCCCAGCCGGCCGGCAACTTCGACTTCGGCGGCTTCGACCTGGCCGACGTCAAGCGGATCGAGATTCTCTCGGGGCCTCAGGGCTCGCTGTGGGGTTCGACCGCCATCGGCGGGGTGATCGCCTTCACCACCAAGGAGCCTGACGGGACATCCGCCTTCATCGAGGGTGGCTCCTACCGCACCGCGCGCGGGTCGCTGTCGGTCGGCCATAGCGAGGATCGCTGGGCGCTGGGCCTGTCGGCCTCCGCTTTCTCGACCCAAGGCATCTCCAGCGCCGACGCGGCGGACGGCAATGCCGAGAAGGACGGCTTCCACAGCCAGACGGTCAGCGCGAACGGGCGGTTTGATCCGACAGAAGGTGTAGTGTTGGACGCCAAGGTGCGCTGGTCCAAGAGCGAGTCCGGCATCGATGGCTTCCCGTTCCCGGCCTTCGTGCTGACCGACACCACCGACGTGATGCATCGCGAGAGCTGGCAGGGGCTGGCGCGCGCCACCATCGACGGGCCCTGGGGCTTCCAGCACCAGCTGTCGGTCTCGGCCTATCGGCTGGACCGCTCAAACACGGGGCCGTCGGGCGACTTCGCCTTCACCGCCGACCGGCAGGTCTATCGTTGGCAGGCGGAACGCTCGCGCCCCGGCGACATCTGGGGTGTGGCGGTCGGCGTCGAGCGCGAGAACACCAAGGCCGAGCTGAGCGACGGCTCGACCCAGGACGCCGGCGTGACCTCGGCCTTTTCGGTCGGGCGGTTCAATCCGATCAAGCCCCTGACCGTGACCGGCAGCCTGCGCTGGGACGATGCGGACCACTATGACGCGGTGAGCACCGGCCGCCTCGCTGCGGTGGTGGAACTGGGCTCAGGCTTCAGCCTGAACGGCTCCTGGGGCCAGGGCTTCAAGACGCCCACGATCAGCGAACTGGCCTGCGATTTCTGCTCACCGGCCGGTCCTGCCTTGAACCTCAAGCCCGAGCACGCCGAGGGCTGGGATCTGGGCCTGAGGTGGCGTTCGGCCGATCGTCGCTTCGCCGCTTCGGTGACCGGCTATCGCCTGGCGGTGCGCGACCAGATCAACTTCACCTTCGATCCCCTGACCTTCGCCTTCCGCTACAACAACATCGACCGCACCCTGTCGCGCGGGGCGGAGGTCGAGGCTTCGGCTGAGCTGGGCCACGGGTTCAGCGTCTCGGGGAACTATTCCTACACCGACGCCATCGACGCCTCGACAGGGCTTCAGCTGCTGCGCGTGCCGCGTGACCAGGGCTCCGCCAGCCTCTTGTGGAGCGACACCAGGGCGCATGCGGCGGTCACGCTGCGGGCGGAGGGTCCTCAGGCAGACGCCGGCAATTTCGGGACGGAGACCCGCAAGGGCTTCGTCGCCGCCGACTTCGCCGGGGGTTGGAGGCTGAGCGAGAAGGTGGAGGCCACGCTGAGGGTCGTGAACCTCGGCGATGCGCACTGGCAGGAGGCCCTGGGCTACGGTGAGCCCCGGCGTTCGGCCTACGTCGGGCTCAGGCTGCGCTACTGAGGCCGTCCGGCGCGCTCGACCACTGGCGTGGGTCGAGCGCGACCGGGCAATCCAGCGACAGGGCTTTCCAGTCGAGGTCGGGCACGGGCGCGTGCGAGGCGGCGATCAGGGCGCGCAGCTCCGCGGCCGAGGCGACGCCAACGATCACCGAGGAAGCCTCGGGGCGGGTCTGAGCGAAGGCGAGCGCCGCCTGCATCGGGTCCGCGCCGGCCTCGGCCAGGATGCGGCGGATGCGCGACAGGCGGGGGCCCGCGTCGCCGAGCGCGGCCGGCAGAGCCTCGCGCGGCAGGAACAGCAGCCCCTGCAGGAACACCGAGCGCAGCTGCACCTCGCAGCCGAGGTCCTTCAGCGCGCGCAAAGTGCCGTTCTCGCTGAAGCGCTGGTCCAACACCGAGCAGGGGACCTGGACGATGTCGGGGCAGAAGCGGCGGGCGAGCAGCAGAGGTTCGTCGTCACCGTGGATCGAGATACCGATCTTCTGGAACAGGCCCTCGTCGCGAAGCTTTTCCAGGCGCGCCCAGAGCTGGCGGCCTTCCGGCGCGAGCAAATCCTCGCCGTGTTCGACCAGGAGCGCATGGCCGCGCGGCAGGCCCATCCGCTCCAGCGAGCGGCGGGCGCGGGCCTCGATGCGGTCCAGGCCCTCGGACAGGCGCAGGGTCTTGGTGATGACCTTGAACGGGCTCGGGAACGGCCAGCTCTGGCCCAGCAGGCGCTCGGCCTCGCCATAGCGCGGAGCGGTGTCGATCAGCGCCAGGTGCGAGGCGGCGGCGGTGTCCAGTATGGCGCGCACCTGCTCCTCGCCCACCCGCGCATGGGGGGAAAGGCCGGTCGGCTCCCGCCCGAACTGGGCCGTGCCGAGACCGAGGTCCGCGCGTCGGGTCAAGCCGCGTTGCTCCGGCGGCGAACCGGGGCGAAGACGCCGGCTTCGGCCATGCGCACGATGCGCGGCAGGACCGCCTCATAGGCCGAGACCAGCCGTCCGATGGCGCCCTCGCGGGTGGCGAGGGACGGCACGTGAGCGCCGAAGCTCAGGATGCGGTGGCCGTACAGGGCGTTGGACAGCGCGTCTTCCAGGGCGTTGGGATCGACATCCGGGCGCGGACGAGCGGCCACGATGCTCCAGGTCGGGTCACCGCAGAGGCCGACCCACAGGTCGGCGCCGGTCTGGCGCAGGCGGGTCTCGATCTCGGCTTCGATTTCAGCGCCGCGCACGCGCAGCATGTCGGGCACGTCCTCGCGCACCACCCGGTCGAGCGTGGCGCAGGCCGCGGCTAGCGCGCAGGCCGTCACCCGGTCGCCAGTGGCGGTCATCGCGGTCATCGGCTCCATGCGCCCGGCCACGGCGGCGATCGGCCGGCCGTTGGCGAGCGAGGAGCCCAGGATGGTCAGGTCGGGCATCACCCCGGCCAGGGTCTGCGCCCCGCCCAGGTCGACGCGGAAGGCGGTGCGGGTCTCGTCGAACACCAGCACCACGCCGGCGCGATCGCACAGGCGCCGCGCGGCCAGCAGGAACTCGCGCGGCGCGTCCATCGGGCGGATCACCACGGCGGCGACTTCGCCGAGATGGCGGTCCAGCGCGCTCTTCAGGGCGTCGGCGTCGCCGCCGGCGGCGGTCTCGTCATCGACGAAGAAGGCGCCGTCGCGACCGGTGACGGTCTTGGCGGCGACCAGGGCGTCGACCAGGGCGGCCTCGACGCTGGAGCGGAAGCCCACGGCCTCGGCCGACGGGATCAGTTCGCCTACGCGCTCGGCGGCTTCGGCTTCGAGGCGCGAGGAGCAGACCGAGGGTGTGCGGGCCACCGCGGCCTCGACCAGCGGGTCGGACCAGCCCAGCAACACCGAGCCGTCGCCGTTGCGCAGGTCGATGCGTTCGACCCCGGCGCTGTCGCGGACGACGGCGCCCTCGACCTTGCGCGCAGTCTTGACGATCGACGCGTAGGCAGGCGCTGCTGCGGGCGCTTTCGGCGCCGCGCGAAACCTGGCTGCGATGGTGCGAGCTTGAGCCGCCATTGGGTGGTTCCTCCAACCCTTCGACGGCGATACTGCCCCGTAAACCTTAAGGAACCGCTGAGTGCGGCGTTCAGGATTTGGTTAGAATTCAAGCCATTCGCGGGGCGTGGGCCTAGTCGCAGTCCGCCGGGTTGGCGAACAGGGCTTCAGCCTCGTCGGCGTTATGGATGTGTACGCCCAGATCGGTGACCAGGCCGTTCTCGATCGAATAGACCCAGCCGTGAACCGCCAGGGTCTGGCCGCGCTTCCAGGCCGAGGTCACGAACGGGTTGGACGAGACGTTGCGGGCCTGGCGGATCACGTTCAGTTCGCACAGGCGGTCGACCTGGTGCTCATGGTCGAGCGCCTCGAGGTCATGGCGGTGCTCGCGGGCCAGGTTGCGGATCGGCGACAGCCAGTGGTCGATCAGGCCGTGGTCGGAGCTCTCGATAGCAGCGCGCACCCCGCCGCAACCGTAGTGGCCGACGACGATGATGTGCTTCACCTTGATCACATCGACCGCGTACTGCAGCACCGACAGATAGTTGGCGTCCTGCGGCGGGGCGAGATTGGCCACATTGCGGTGGACGAACAGCTCGCCGGGATCCAGGCCCACGATCTCATTGGCCGGCACGCGGCTGTCGGAGCAGCCGATCCACAGATATTCGGGGCTCTGCTGCGCCACCAGGCGCTTGAAGAAGTCGGGGTCCACCTGCGTCTTGGAGGCGGCCCACTCGCGGTTTTTTTGTTTCAGTTCCTCAAGCATCACATCTCTCTCACTGGTCGGCGTCGGGCTGGCGGTCCGGATGGGCGGCCTGGAAGGCGGGGTGGGCGGCGGCCTTGAGTTCGATGGCGCGGATCAGGGGGTAGGGCTCCAGCTCCACCTCGAAGCGCCGCGCGGAATAGATCTGCGGGATCAGGCAGCAGTCGGCGATGGTGGGGGCCTCGCCCCAGCACCAGCCGCCGCCCTGCCGCTCGATCAGGCGTTCCAGGGCGTCGAACCCGGCGGAAATCCAGCGCCCGGCCCAGGCGTTCTGGCCGACCTGGTCATCGACGCCGAGCTCTCTGATCGCCTTCAGGAGGCGCAGGTTGTTCAGCGGATGGATGTCGCAGGCCACGATGGCGGCCATGGCCCTGACCTCGGCGCGGGCGGTTGCCCCTTTGGGCAGCAGCGGAGGCTCCGGATGGGCCTCGTCGAGATACTCCAGGATCGCCACGCTCTGCGTGAGGACGTGGCCGTCGATCTCCAGCGCCGGCACGAGGCCCTGAGGGTTCAGCCGCAGAAAGGTCTCGCTGCGCTGCGCCCCGGCGCGTAGGTCCACCGGCGCCTGCTCGTAGGCCAGACCCTTCAGCTCCAGCCCGATGCGCGTGCGGTACGAGGTTCCCGAGCGCCAATAGCCGTGCAGGATCGGAACCATCAGACCATCCGGAAGCTCAAGGGGGCCAGGCCATCGATGGCGCACTCGACCTTGTCGCCGCGCTGCACGGCGGCCACGCCCTCGGGCGTGCCGGTGTAGATCAGGTCGCCGGGCATCAGCCGCCACAGGCGCGAGGCGGCCATGACGATCTCGGTCGGGCTCCAGATCATGTCCGACAGGTCCGCGTCCTGGCGCTGGGCGCCGTTGACCGACAGGCGGATGTGACCGGCGGCCCTAGGTACGGCCGAGCGCGGGGTGATGGCGCCGATAGGGGCCGAGGCGTCGAAGGCCTTGGCGGTATCCCAGGGCTGGCCCTTGCTCTTGGCCTCGGCCTGCAGGTCCCGACGGGTGAAGTCCACGCCCACGGCCCAGCCCCAGATGGCGGCTTCGGCCGCTTCCACGCTCATATCCACGCCCCCCTGGCCGATAGCCAGGACCAGCTCGACCTCGTGGTGCAGGTCGCTGGTGGCGCTGGGATAGGGCACATCGGCGCCGTCCGGCACGATGGCGTCGGCGGGTTTGGTGAAGAAGATCGGCTTTTCGCGCGCGGTGTCCCCGCCCATCTCGCGCACGTGGGCGGCGTAATTGCGCCCGACGCAGAAGATGCGGCGGACCGGGAAGCGCTGACCTGAGCCGATCACCGGCACGGACGGGACGGGGGGCGGGGCGACCGCATAGCTCGTGGTGCTCATGGCGCCGCCATAGACCGACTGGCGCCGGTTCGCCAGTCTCGCGAGGGCAGGAACCGCCAGCGGGGCCTTTTCGTTGACCGCCCGAGACCCAATCTAGCCACCATAGCTTCGCCATACCCATTAGGAGACCAGCATGGCCGCCCAGGACACCCTGAAGAGCCTCGACGAGACGCGCGCCAACGGCTCGGCCGACAGCGAGCAGCGTCTGAAGGACCTGGCAGTGAAGGCCGAACAGGCCGTGCGCGCTCGGGCCGACGATCTGCGGGAGCGCGCCGAGGGGCTGAAGACCCGAGCTCGCGACTATTACGAGGAAGCCACCGACCGCCTCGACACCGCCCAGCGCTATCTGGTCGAGCGCGTGCAGGAAAAACCTGTGGCCGCGACCCTGGCCGCGGTCGGCGTGGGCGTGATCCTGGGCATGCTGATCGCCGGCGGCCGTCGCCGGTGAGCCTTGGCTCCAGTCTCGCGCTCAAGTTCGCGGCCGCGGTGGCCATCGCCGCGGCCGCCGCTCTTTGCGTCGCGTCGCTAGGCTACGCCCTTTACGCGCTGCTGGCCGAGACCCTCACCCCGGCGTCGTCCGCGGCGGGCGTGGCCTTGGCGGCGGCGCTGCTCGCGGGCCTGGGCGGCTGGATTTTATTCGGCCTGAAGCTGGGCGAACGCGAACCGAAGGGGGTCGCCGGCGGTTTCACCGAACGCCTGGTTGACGCCGCGCGTGACCGGCCGCTGGTCGCGGCCGCAGTCGCCGTCGGGGCCGGCCTGGTCCTCCTGCGCAACCCCGCGCTGGCCTCGATCCTCGCAGCCAATCTGGCTGACCGCAGGCGAGGCGTGCGCCGGTAAGCGCCCAAGCCCCGTCTGCCGGAGTCGCCGATGTTTGTCCTGCCCGCCCTGCCCTATCCCTATGACGCGCTCGCGCCGACCGTCTCGGATGCGACCATGCACGTCCACCACGACAAGCATCACGCCAAGTACGTCGAGACGGTCAATCAGCTGACCGCCAAGGCCGGTCTGCGCGCCGCGACGCTTGAGGAGATCGTGCGCCAGGCCAAGGCGGGTGGCGACAAGAAGCTGTTCAACAACGCCGCCCAGGCCTGGAACCATGCCTTCTTCTGGCTGTGCATGACGCCTGACCGCAGCGAGCCGGAAGCCGAACTCGCCAACGCCATCGCCCGCGACTTCGGCGGACTGGACAAGCTGCGCGACGCCTTCGTCACCGAAGGCGGCAACCAGTTCGGCTCCGGCTGGGTGTGGCTGACCCTTCACGAGGGCGCGCTGAAGGTCTTCAGCACTCACGACGCCGACACGCCGATCGTGCACGACGGCTGCCGGCCGCTCCTGGTCTGCGACCTGTGGGAGCACGCCTACTATCTCGACTACAAGAGCGATCGGAAGGGTTTCCTGGAGGCTTGGTTCGACAAGGTCGCCGACTGGCGCTTCGCCTCGCGCCAGCTGACCGCGCGCGAGGGCTGGGCTTACCCGGAAAGGGTCGCCGAATCCGCCTGAGGCCACGGAACGCCACGGTCGCGGTTGCGTTGATCAGACAGCGGCCGCCGCAGGCGGTCGCCCCCCTTGGAGGAGAGCCGCCAATGCTTCGTTGGGCCCTGATCTTCTTGGTGGTCGCCCTGATCGCAGCGTTCCTCGGCTTCGGCGGGATCGCAGCAGGCGCGGCGGGCATCGCCAAGATTCTGTTCTTTGTCTTCCTGGTTCTGTTCGTGGTCTCGTTGGTCGCGGGCGGGTTCAGAGGACGTCGATTGTAGCCAGGGACAGAAAAGTCCCGAGCTTCATAAGGGGCCGCGGCGCGAGAGCGTCGCGGCCCTCTCCGTATCTGGCCCTAGACCGAAGCCTCTGCCGTTTCCCGCAGACGCGCGCGGCGTTCGGAACCCCGTCGTTCCAGGTTCCAGACCCGTTGCGGCTCGAAGTGCGAACCGACCCATCCCTGGGCGGTGACGGTCACTTCCTGGGGGTTCCATTCGATGATGTTGAAGCCTGCGGGCGCTCCCCGATTGCGCCGCGACAGGGTGCTGGCCCCTACCGCATAGGAGCACTTGTCCCCGATCGAGATGGGCAGGGCGAAGGGCACGTGCACATGGCCGGTCAGGATCAGGTCCACGCCGCTCTTGGAGAAGATGTCCGCCGCCTCGCGCCCGCGGCTGACCTCGCCGGTCATGGGCGTGCCGATCATCTCGATCAGCGGGTGGTGGCAGGCCAGGATGCGCAGGGCGCCGTCGGGCGCCGCTTCCAGGGCGTCGGCGGCGCGACGTGTCTGCTCCAGGTCGATCACGCCCTTTGACCAGTTCGGTCGCATCTGGGCCGCGCGGGCGGTGTTGACGCCGCGCACGATCAGATCCGGCGCCTTGAACATGTGATCGTTGGCCGGGTGGCCGATCATCTGTTCGTAGCGCCGCCAGGGCCAGAACAGACGCGCCAGCGGATCCCAATAGGGTGTGTCGTGATTGCCCGGCACCACAAATACCGGTTCGGGCAGGGTCTTGAGCCATTCGGCGGCCGCGGCGAACTCGCGCCGGTAACCCATCTGGGTGATGTCGCCGGTGATCAGGATCAGGTCGCAAGGCGTCGTGCGCGCAAGCTCGCCCGCGGCCTCGACCGCCTCGCGAAGCTCGACGCCGAAATGGATATCCGAGAACTGCAGAATTCGGCCCATGCGCCTTCGAACTCAGGTCGCGGGCTGGCGAGGCGGGGCCAGGGCGCGGAAGGCGCGCTGTACGAACCGGATTTCCGCTTCGCGCGGCAGCTGGGTCGGCTCTCCGTCGAGGATGGCGGGGATCGGTTGCTGCGCCGAGGCATAGACCCGCTTGACCGTGCGGGTCTCTACCGTGGGATCGTCGCGCCAGTCGGCGAAAAGGGTCTTGGCGGCGAGGCGAAAGCCCTCGGCGGCGTTGTCGATGTCCAACACCGCCGCTTCCAGGCCGCTCGGTTCGTCCATGGCCTTGGAGATCAGGGGACTGAGCAGCGCCAGGGCCTCGCCCTTGCGGAACGCCTGGTCGTCGAGGCTGAAACGCAGCTTGCGCGAAAAGGCGTAGCGGGCGGCGCGGCGCGCATAGTGATAGGCCAGCCACATCTTGCCGCCGCGAAGCGCTTCGCGCGCGGGCGCCCACAGGGCCGGAGAGCCCAGGATCGCTGCGACATAGAAGGGCTGGCCGTCCACTTCGCCGCCCGCGACCGAGCGGGGGATGCCTTCACGCAAGGCGCGCTCAAGCGCCTTCTTCCAGTCGCCGGCGCCGTAGAGCGCGCGTGGCAGCAGATTCATTGTGCCCCCCGGCAGGGGCACGACCAGAGGGCCGTCCGGGCCGGTCATGGCGGCGGCCGAGCGGGCCGTGCCGTCGCCGGCGAGGACCACCAGCACCTCCGGCAAGGTCGCGATAGCCGTCTCGATGGCCTCCACCACGTGTGGTGGGTGCGCTTCGACGATATTGGCCTCGACGCCCAGGGATTTGAGCAGAAGCTCACATTCGCCGGCCGCCTTTGGGCCGACGCTGCCTGACATCGGGTTGACGACGATCTCCACACGCCGAAGGTCAGCGTACGGCGTCAGGGCTACGGGCTCCACGGCGCCGGCATGGGTCATGCCGGTCCAACGCCCGCGCGCGAAAGCGGTTCCGGCCCGAGAAAAGCATGCGCCCCGGGCCGGCGCGCAATCATTTCTTGGCGGCGGGTTTCGCCGAAGGCGCGGACGCGGCCGGAGCGGGGTTGGACGCCGGCGCCGGGGCGGTTACGGCCACCGGAGCCGGAGCGGCGGCGGGCTTGCCGGCCTTGGCCTTGCCCATCACCGTGCAGATCCAGTTGTCGATCTGGGCGCCGGCCTTGCCGAAGTGCCACTGGTTCATGCCGGCCAGCACCAGCATCAGCACGCCGAACAGCGCCAGCATGAACATCAGGAACACCAGGATCCCGCCGGCACCGCCGCCGCTGCGCTTGGAACGCGCCCACACCGGACCGCCGTCATCAGCCATCCGGACAACCTCAGGAAAACGCATAGAAAGCCTCCGCCCCTCAAACTCCCCCGCAGAAGGGCCTGCTCGGGCCACAGTCCGCGCGGTGAGTTTAACTCACTGTCAAGGCTGCGAATAGCCGGGAACCGCGTTCGAGAATCCAGTGTTCTCGCCTGGAGGGCGAAGTGGAACGCTCGAAATGCGCAAGTTTTGGTTCGCTCTGGCGACTTCGGGCCTTCTAGTCGCCGGCTGCACCGCCGCCGAGCCGCCCCAGGCCGGGACGCCGCGGGCGGATGCGTTGACGGTGGCCATGGCGGGCCCGGCGCACAGTTCCCGCGACCGCGAAGCGAACCGCCGCCAATATTACGACGCCCGCACGGGTCGCTACTATTACTATGACCCGGGCACGGGCTATTACTTCTGGGAGAACGGCGCTCGCCGGCCTTGAGCGGGCGGCGCAGCTGGAACGGTTCAAGGGGAGGCTGGGGTGATGAGGGCTTTGAAACTGGCGGTCGCCGTGACGCTCGTAGCCGGGCTCGCGGCCTGCGCCCAGACCGGCGGCTTCGTGCGAGCGCACTGGCGCATGGTCCAGCCCGCGCACGCCTGCGCCGACAGCAGCTTCGTGGTCTATTTCGATGAGGGGTCGGACCAGCTCTCCCAGCCTGCCCGGCAGCTGATCCGCGAGACCACCAGGGTCTATCGCGCCTGCAACGTGACCAAGGTGCGCGTGGTCGGGCTGACCGACGCCACCGGCACGCCCGACGCCAATCTCAGCCTGTCGCAGAAGCGCGCGCGTCGGGTTGCTGCGGAGCTGGTCCGCGAGCACCTGCCTTCGCCGAGTTTCGACGTGGTGGGGGCGGGTGAGTCCGGCGCCGTGCGCAACGACGGCCGCGAGGATCCGATGCGCCGGCGCGCCGAAGTCTTCCTGACCATCTCGCCGCGCTGACACCACGCGGGCCGGGGATCGCCTTTCCGGGCCCTGACACCGCGGGCAAAAACAAAGGCGACCCGTGCGGATCGCCTGGAAGTGCATCATCGAGAATAAGTGCGGAGGCGGCAGACCGGCAGGGCGCCGGTCTCAAGTCGGGGGGGGCGTCGCCGCCTCCGCAATCCAACAACGGGCTTATGTCCGATTGGGTTCCAGTGTTCCGCGAAAAAAATGCAGCCCGCGCCGAGGCAACCTTCGCATTAGGAACGGCGTCGCTCGCTGAAGCGTTGGCTTCGGGAGAGATTTCCGTTGCTTGCGAAGGAGCCTGTGATGTCCGTCAATGACATGGACCCCCACGCCCAGGCCGTGAACGCGCTGGAGGAAGGCCGCCCGATCGAGGCGCAATATGTGAGGCAGGGCAAGCGCAACATGCGCGTCGTCTGGGTCCTGGTCGTGTCCCTGGCGCTGGCCGCCCTGTTCACCTTCGGCGCCTGGATGATGCGCTCGCCGGGCCTGCGCGGCGAGGGCGGTCAGACTGCGGTCAGCGGGGAGAAGTTCGGTCCGGTCAACAGCGTCCCGGCCAAGCAGACCGCCGAGCAGGACCCCAATGCGGCGCGTCGCGGTTCGACCACGGACGCACAAAACCCAGCCCCGTAAGCAGGTTCAATCTGATCGAAGAAGAGATCGCCCGGCCCTTGCAAGGGCCGGGCGACGCCGTTTCAGACGACGGATTGCCCGCGCACCGCGCGGATGATGAAGCTGAC
Organism: Pseudomonadota bacterium; assembly: GCA_018241995.1. GTDB lineage: Bacteria > Pseudomonadota > Alphaproteobacteria > Caulobacterales > Caulobacteraceae > JAFECT01. The sequence continues at coordinate 21,872 of JAFECT010000002.1, read as the reverse complement.
CACCAGCAGCACCACAAAGACGAAGAACAGGATCTTGGCCACCGACGCCGCCAGGCCAGCCAGGGCGAAGAAGCCCATGGCGCCGGCGATGAAGGCCAGGATCGCGAAGACGACAGCCCATCCCAACATTGATCAACTCCTCGACAGCCCCGCGCCCCGGCAAAGCCGGCCGCTTCTGGCTCAACGAAGAGTCCGAAGCGCGGTTCCGCGCGCCGCCCAGAGTCGCCCGATCAATGGAAATCGCGGCTATGCTGCAGGCGCGTGCGCCGCCCGGTCGGCTTTGCGCCTTCCGTTCCAGGGGCCGATCTACGGCGCCGGCGGCCGCGCAGCTTCAACAGCTGGGCGGAGTGGTCGATGAAGGCCTCGGCGACCAGATGGATGACCTCGCCCTCGCGCTGCAGCTTGCCGGAGACCTGCAGGAAGCTCGAGGTCATCACCGTTCGCCGGTTGGCGGTGAAGCGGTCGTTCCAGATCACCACATTGGCCGGGCCGGTCTCGTCCTCCAGGGTCAGGAAGGTGACGCCCTTGGCGGTGCCCGGCCGCTGGCGGGTCAGCACCAGCCCCGCCAGGGTGACGGCGCGGCCGTTGGGGAAACGTTTCTCGTCCTTAAGCGCGCCGCAAGGGATGACCCCGCGCGCGTCCAGCGCCTTGCGGAAGAAGTCCAGCGGGTGGGCCTTCAGCGACAGGCCATGGGTTCGATAGTCCTCGGCCACGTGCTCGGGCAGGGGCATGACCGGCAACGCCACCTTGGCCTCCGCCACATCGCCCATCAGGGCCAACAGGCCCGGCGCGGCGGGGGCCTTGGGGGCGGAGGCCTCGAACGCCAGGCCCTTCACCGCCCACAGCGCCGCGCGCCGGTCCATGCCAAAGGCGCGGAAGCCGTCCGCCTCCGCCACCAGCTCGAGCGCGCGACGGGAAGCTCCCGCCTGCGCCAGTTCCTGCGGCGTGCGTGCGCCGGCCTCCCGAGCCTTGATCAACTGTAGAGCTTCCTGCTCAACCATGCCCCGGACCTGTCGGAACCCCAGGCGAACCGCGCGCCAGCGGCCGTATCTGCGCTCTTCCGCTTCCAGGCTGAGCGGCGGGGCCGTTTCGGCTTCCTCCAGATCGCAATCCCAACCGCTGGCCAGGATGTCCACGCCCCGCACCTCCACCCCATGCTCGCGTGCGTCGCGGGCCAGTTGGGCGGGCTGGTAGAAGCCCATGGGCTGGCTGTTCAGGATGGCGGCGCAGAACACGTCCGGCCGCCAGTATTTGATCCAGGCCGAGACATAGACCAGCTTGGCGAAGCTGGCGGCGTGGCTCTCCGGGAAGCCGTAGGAGCCGAAGCCCTCGATCTGCTTGAAGCAGTTGGCGGCGAACGCGGGGTCGTAGCCCCGCTCGACCATGCGGCCCACGAACATCTCCCGATAGTTGCCCACCGTGCCTTCGTTGCGGAAGGTGGCCATGGCGCGCCTCAGGCCATTGGCTTCCTCGGGCGTGAACTTGGCCGCCACGATGGCCAGGCGCATGGCCTGCTCCTGGAAGAGGGGCACGCCGTAGGTGTTCTTCAGCACCTCCCTGAGTTCGTTCTCCGGCCCGTGCTCGGGAGCCGGCGAGGGGTAGTGCACCGGCTCCAGCTTGTCGCGGCGGCGCAGGTAGGGGTGCACCATGTCGCCCTGGATCGGGCCGGGGCGCACGATCGCCACCTCGATCACCAGGTCGTAGAAGCGCTTGGGCTTGAGTCGGGGCAGCATCGACATCTGCGCCCGGCTCTCGATCTGGAACACGCCCACGGTGTCGGCGTGCTGGATCATCTCATAGACGCGCTGGTCGCCGTCGATACTGTCCTCTTCGTAGTTGTAGTCGCCGTCGTCGATCTCGGCGATGTCACTGACCGGCTTGCCGGTGGCGGTGAGCAGGTCGAAGCTGCGCTTGAGGCAGCTCAGCATGCCCAGCGCCAGCACATCGACCTTCATCAGCCCAACCGCGTCGATGTCGTCCTTGTCCCACTCGATGAAGGTGCGGTCGTCCATGGCCGCCTGGCCGATGGGCACGGTCTCGTCCAGCCGCCGCTCGGTCAGGATGAAGCCGCCCACGTGCTGGGACAGGTGACGGGGAAAGCCGAGCAGGTCGGTGGCCATCTCGACGGCGCGCTTGATCTCCGGATTGTCGGGGTCGAGGCCGGTCTGGCGGATGTGTTCCTCCGGCAGGCCGTCGCCCCAGCTGCCCCAGACCGTGTCGGCGAGCTTGGCGGTCACGTCCTCGGTCAGGCCCAGCGCCTTGCCGACCTCGCGGATGGCGCTCCTCGGCCGATAATGGATCACCGTGGCGCAGATGGCGGCGCGGTGGCGGCCATAGCGCTCATAGACGTACTGAATCACCTCCTCGCGCCGCTCGTGCTCGAAATCGACGTCGATATCCGGCGGCTCGTCGCGCTCCTTGGAGATGAAGCGGGCGAACAGCAGGTTGTTCTTGCCCGGCTCCACGGCGGTGACGCCCAGGCAGTAGCAGACTGCGCTGTTGGCCGCCGAGCCGCGCCCTTGGCACAGGATGCCCAGCTCGCGGGCTTTGCGCACCAGATCAAAGACGGTCAGGAAATAGTGCGGGTAGCCCAGCTCCTCGATCAGGGCGAACTCCTGCGCCAGCAGGCCCTTGACCTTGTCGGGCACGTCTCCGGCGTAGCGCCATTCCGCGCCGCGCAAGGCCAGCTTCTTCAGGTAGCCCATGGGCTCTTCGCCCTCAGGGACCGGCTCGTGCGGATATTCGTACTTCAGGTGGTTCAGGCGAAAGGCGCAGCGGTCGAGCACCTCGATGGTGCGCTCCAGGGCGCCTGGAAAGCCCCTGAACAGCCGCGCCATCTCGTGGGCCGGTTTCAGGTGGCGCTCGGCGTTGGCCTCGAGCTTCAGGCCGGCCTGGGCGATCGTGCATTTCTCGCGAACGCAGCTCAGCACATCCTGCAGCGGCCGGCGGATGGGGTCATGATAGAGCACGTCGTTGGTGGCCAGCATGGGCGCGCGGGCCTTGTGCGCCAGGGCCTGCAGGTGATGCAGCCTCGCCTGGTCGCGCGCGCCGTAGGCCCGTGAGGCGGCCAGATAGACCTGATCCGGAAACTCCCCGGCCAGGCGGACCAGATCGCGCTCGAAGGCCGCGTCCAGCTCGAGCGGCGCTACGGCGATCAGCACCTGGCCCTCGGCGTAGCGATAGAGGTCCGGCCAATAGAGTTCGCATGCGCCCTTCTCGCCGCGGGTCTTGCCGAAGGTCAGCAGCTGGGTCAGGCGGCCATAGGCCTCCCGGTCGGTGGGGTAGCAGAGCACCGAGGGCTCACCGTCCGCGAAATCGAGCCGGCAGCCGACACGGTAGGGATAGTCGGTGTCCTTCGTCTGGGCCCAGCCGCGCACCACCCCGGCCAGGGTATTGCGGTCGGTGATCCCGATCCCCGCCAAGCCCATGGCGCGAGCGGTGAAGGCCAGCTCCTCCGGGTGGGAACCCCCGCGCAGGAAGGAGAAGTTCGAGGTGACCTGCAGCTCGGCATAGGCCGGTTGATCCATGATTGATCGCGACCTGGTCATGCAAACATCCCATGCAGGAACCAGCGCGGCGTCTGACCCGGCGCATAGAGGCCCAGGCGGAAAATCCAGAAGCGCCGGCCCTCGGCGTCCTCGACCCGGTAATAGTCGCGGATGCGGCCCGGATCGGCCCGGCCGGGGTCGGCGGGCTTCCTCCACCACTCCTGGGCCAGGCGTTCGGGTCCCTCGGCGCGGCTGACCCGATGGCTGCGGCCGCGCCAACGGAACTGGATCGGGGGATCGTCGGGGATCAGGGCCGTGGCCTCGATCGGCTCGGGACGGCGGAACAGGCGGATCGGGCGGGGCCTTTCCGGCGGCCAGGTCTCCGCGACCGGGGCGGCCAGGGGCGGAGCCTTCTCCACGGCGCGTTCGGGCAGCCAGCTCTGGACCGGCGAGGGACGCCAGACGCGGTCTTCGCCCAGCCGGTTGATCAGGCGGTCCACCAGGGCCTCGGGCCCTTCGCCCAGCACGTCCGGATCGCGCCGGTCCGAGAGGGCGATCTGGCGTTCGGCCAGGGGCTCGTCGCGCTCGGCCAGGATGGTGGCCGCCTCCACCCCGAAACCGGGATCGACGGTCTCGAGCTTGGGCAGGAACAGCTTGGCGATGCGCGTGACGTCGCGGCTGGGCAGGGCGGTGCCGATGGTCAGGGTTTCGGCGCGCCCGTCGACGCGGTGGAAGGCCAGGGTGAAGCGCCGCGCGCCGCGCCCCACGGCGGCCAGCCTGGCGCTGATCGCGGCTGTGGCGTCGGTGGCGACACGCTGCAGGTCTTCCGGCGCGCTGATCGGCTCCACGAAGCTCAGGCGCGCGAAGAAGGGCGCCGCCGCCCGGCGCCAGCGCAGCGCCTCCTCCGCCTCACCCAGGGCCTGATCGAGCCTCAGACGCACGCCGGGACCGAAGCGGCGGGCCAGTTCCGCCCGCGGCATGGCCATCAGCTGGCCGATCAGGGTCAGACCCAGCTTGACCAGGCCTTCGACAGCCCCGTCGTCCAGTCGCAGCGCCTCTATGGGTAAGGGCGCGAGCGTCCGGGCCGTGTCGGCGGCGGCCAGCACTTGCGACCTGTGCGGTCCGCCCCAGCGCGCCAGGGCCCAGGCGGCGCCCACGGTCTCGGCGATGGCGACTTCGGCCGGAATGCCGGCGCGGGCGAAGCGCAGGGTCAGGTCCTCCAGCAGAGCCTGTTCGCTGGCCCACAGCCCCACCGAGCCCGAGACCTCCAGGATCAGGCCGTCGGGCGCATCCACCGCCACCGCCGGGCTGAAGCGCACGCACCAGTCGGCCAGGGCTTCAAGCGCGCGCAGGTCCTCGATCGGATCGGCCTCGGCCACGGCCAGGCGCGATTCCAGGGCCAGGGCGTCGGCCAGGGTCTGGCCGGGGCGCAGGCCCAGCGCCAGGGCGGCCTCGTCTGCGGCCTGGATGCGCCGGGCGTTCCGGACCGTCTCGACCAGCAGGAGGGGGTCACCCGGCCGCGCGCCGGAAATCCCGTTCGGGCAACTGCGCCGGAAACGCGTGATCGGCCAGTTCGGTGACCACACGGAAAGGAACCGCGCCATTCTGCGCCTCCCAATTGGCTTCCATGATCCACTTGCCTCCGCGCCCGCCGCGGGCGCGCTCCAGTTCGACCGTCCAGCGTGGCGCGCCCAGGCCGGGCATGCTGTTGACGGGCTCGGACGGGGCCGGGCCGATGCGCCAGCGGCTGGCCGCCACCGCCGGCTCGGCCCGTTCCCGCGCCCGCGACGGTTTGCCGTAGAGGCGCCGGCGCAGGATCAGGGCGGTGGCGCCGCCTCGCTCGCAGGCCAGCTGCAGCCGCCGCCCGGCGGTCAGGTCCACGGCCTCGGCCTCGGCCATCACCACCGAGACTCCGCGGGTGCGAAGGGCATCCTCAACCGCCGCCAGGGTCTCCGCCTCGCTGACCGTGCGCACCATGATCAGCCGCTCGGGCCTGAGCCCCAGTTCGGCGACGCCCGGCGCATAGAGGTCGTCGCGCCGGAGGATCCACACCGCCTGCCCCGCCTCGCCCAGGCGCGCCGCCAGCTTGGCGGCGAACCCGGCTGTCGCCGTGGCCAGGTCGGCCTCGATGCCTTCGCCGGTCAGTTCGTGCCAACAACCCAGCGGCAGTCCGCCGGCCAGGAAGCAGCCGTCCACCCGTGTGTCCCCGAACCGAAAAGCCCTTTCGGCCCTCAGGGCGGGTTCATAGGCGCTGAGCCTGGCGCGCAGGGCGCTGAGCGATGTGGCGCGGGCGAGCGACATGGTGCCGGAGTAACACTTTTGTTCTCTTTTTGTTCTGTTCTCATCCGACGGGAGAGTCAATCAACCGGCGCACGAACGCTGAGGGTCAGAGGACGAAGGCGCCCGGCAGCAGTTCGCCGATGGTGATGCGCGAGACCACCTTACCGCCCTTCACCGCCACGACCTCGCAAGCTCGGTCGGCGAACTCGGCGATACGCTGGCGGCAGCCGCCGCAGGGCGTGATCTGGTCGGTCTTGGCCGCGGTGACATAGATGCGCGCCACCCGCTTGCCGCCGGCGGTGACCATGGCTCCGATAGCGGTCGGCTCGGCGCAGGCCCCGAGCGGGTAGGCGGCGTTCTCGACGTTGACGCCGTAGTGGGCGCGGCCTTGCTCGTCGACCACGGCGGCGGCGACCTGAAAGTCCGAATAACGGGCGTAGGCGCGCTCCAGATAGGTCTCCAGCTCGCTGAGCACGGCCGCTTCGAGGTCGGGAGAAATCGTGGCCGGCATGGTCGCTCCTGCAGATGAGCCCGGAGGTTTAGCGGATGCGGCGGCTCCCGCAAGGCCTCGGCCGAGTGTGGTTTATGGCAAGTAAATTCATGTAATCGGAAATTCACGCACATGAACGGCAGGTAAAAACTGTATTCACGAACGCCATTACAGGGCAAGCGTACTCTGTATTAACAGATATCGCCTATGGTTTCGTCAAGATGGGTTGTTTCCCCCGAGGGATTCATGCGTGCTTCGATCGCCCCGACCCGAGATTTCGCCGCCCCGACTGATGGGGCTCAGGCGCTTGCGTACCGCATCGGGGAACGCCGGGCGCCCTGGCGCATTGCCTCGGGGATGTCTCTGTATCTTCGCACGCTCCTGGCCCGCACCTTCCTTCCCGAACCGTCCGAGCTGGTCGAGCACTATCCGCATCCGGCCGAACAGCGGGCCGACGGTTGGGTGCACGGCATAGGCCTGGCCGCAGCCCTGGTCGGAGGTTTGTTCCTGGCGGCCTCTTCCTGGATGCAGGGCCGGTTCGGCCAGGCGACGGCGACTTCTGTCTACGCCCTGTGCCTGATCGGCATGCTGTCCTGTTCGGCGATCTACAATCTGACCCGGCCGTCCCCCGCCCGGCGGCTGCTGCGGCGGCTGGACGAGGCGGCGATCTTCTTCCTGATCGCGGGGTCCTGCACCCCCTTCACCACCCAGCGGTTCCACGGCCTGGAGGCTGCGGGCCTGACGGCGGCGATCTGGGCCCTGGCCATCGCCGGCGCGGGCGCGAAGGTGTTCGTCAACGGCCTTTCGGACCGGACTTGGTGCTTCATCTACCTGGCCTTCGCCTGGGGCGGGGCGCTGGTCATGACGCCGCTGATCCTGAGCCTGTCGGTCGGGCCGCTGACGCTGCTGGCCGTGGGAGGCGCCGTCTACACCCTGGGCGTGGTGTTCTTCCTGAACCCGGCCCTGCGCTTCCGCCGCGCCATCTGGCACGGCTTCGTCGTCGCGGGCGCGGCGCTGCACTTCGCCGCCGTGATGCTGGGCGTGGTGCTGGTCTCTCCGACGTAAGGAGGGCCTCTAGGCCGGGCGTCCCTGGCAGAGCGCGCCGTAGAGATCCGGCCGGCGGTCGCGGAAGAAGCCCCAGGCGGCGCGGTGGGTGGCCAGGAAATCCAGGTCGAAGGTCGCGCTCAGCACACCCTCGTCATCACGGCCGAAGCTTGAGACTAGGTCGCCGCGATGGTCGGCGATAAAGGACGAGCCATAGAAGGTCTGGCCCGCCTCGGTCACGGTCTCGTGGCCGGTGCGGTTGGCGCCAATGACCGGAACGACGTTGGAAACCGCGTGGCCCTGCATGGCGCGCCGCCAAGGCAGGGCGGTGTCGAGGCTAGGATCGTGCGGCTCCGAGCCTATGGCGGTCGGGTAGAACAGCACCTCGGCCCCCATCAGCATCATGGCGCGGGCGGCCTCCGGGTACCATTGGTCCCAGCAGATGCCGACGCCGACGCGGCCGAAGCGGGTGTCCCAGACGCGGAAGCCCGTATCGCCGGGGCGGAAATAGTACTTTTCCTGATAGCCCGGCCCGTCGGGGATGTGGCTCTTGCGATAGACGCCGAGCGGGGCGCCGTCGGCGTCCAGCATCACCAGGCTGTTGAAATAGTGCGGCCCCTCGCGTTCGAAGATCGAGACGGGGATGGCCACGCCCAGCTCGGCGGCCAGTTCGCTCATGGCGATGACGCAGGGATGCTGGCGCCAGGCATAGGCCGTGGCGAACCAGCGTTCCTCTTGGCTCACGCAAAAATAGGGGCCCTGGAACAGCTCCGACGGCAGGATCACCTGGGCGCCGGCGCCGGCGGCCTCGCGCACCAGTTCGGTAGTGCGGGCGATGTTGGCGTCGATGTCGGTTCCGTAGCTGGACTGCAGGGCGGCGACGGTGATCTGGCGGGTCATGCCGGCTCCTGCTGGCTGATGCAGTGGAACGAGCCGCCGCCGGTCAGGATGGCGACGGAGGGCAGGCCGATCACCTGCCGGTCGGGGAAGATTTCGGCCAGCGCCTGCAGCGCGAACTCGGACGCCTCGTCCTCGTAGGTCGGCATGACCACCGCGCCGTTGGCGATCAGGAAGTTCATGTGCGAGGCGGGGATCGCCTCTCCGTCCTCGTCCTCGATCCGGCCGGGCGAGGGGATGCGCATCACCTTCAGCTTCTCGCCGCGCGCGTCGCTCATGCCGGCCAGGTCGCGGGCCACGGCGTCGTAGACCTGAGCGTTGGGGTCGTCGGCTCCGAAGGCGATGGGGCAGGCCACAACGCCCGGCGCCACGAAGCGGGCCAGGTTGTCGACGTGGCCGTCGGTGTGGTCGTTCTCGAGCCCGTCGCCGAGCCACAGCACCTTCCTGGCGCCCAGCGCGTGGGCCAGGGCCGCCTCAGCCTGGGTTTCGGTCCAGCCTTCATTGCGGTTGGCGTTGAGCAGGCACTGGCGGGTGGTCAGGACCGTGCCGAAGCCGTCGTGGTCGACCGCGCCGCCCTCCAGGATGAAGTCGTGGGCCTCTAGAGCGACGCCGGCGCCCTGGGCGATCTGGCCCGCGACCTCGTCGTCGTGGGGCAGGACGTACTTGCCGCCCCAACCGTTGAAGCGGAAGCCGATGGCGCGCTCAGCGCCGCCGTCCTTGACGAAGATCGGGCCGGTGTCGCGAAACCAGATGTCGCCGAAGCGGCCGGGGACGATCTCCACGCCCGCCACATCGCCGAGCAGGGCCTGGGCGGCGGCCACGCCCGCCTCGCCGTGGGCGATCAGGCGCACGCGCTCCCGGCCCTGTCCGGCCAGGGCGCGCGCCAGGGCCGCGACCTCGGCCTGGGCGGGCTCCAGGTCCTCGACCCACAGGTCGGCGTGGCTGGGGAAGCCCAGCCAGATCGCGCGGTGCGGCGACCATTCGGCGGGAACGAGGCGGTCCATGGCGCTCCTTCGGAACCCGGCTCACCGGGAAAGCGCGCGCAGATAGGCACGGCCGGGGGTGGGGTCAAGCAAAGCCTTTGCCGCAAAGAAGAAGGGCGGCCCTTTCGGGCCGCCCTTCCAAGGCATCGACCGTATGGCCGCCGCTTAGAAGCGGTAGCGCATGCCGATCTTGATCTGCCAGGTCGAGACGTTGTCGAAGTTCGAGGACTGGAACTTGCGGGTGAACGAGTCGAACTGGAACTTGTTCTGGACGCCGCCGGTGCACGCCGCCGCCGTGAACTGGCAGTTGCGGGCCACGACCGGGCTCAGGAAGTAGGGGAAACCCGTCTGGGAGATCACGCCCCAGTGCGGGTCGATCAGGTTCCCCAGGTTCTGGATGTCCATGTAGGCTTCGACCTTGCCCATGTCCGGCAGACCCAGGAAGTTCGCGGGGAACTCCTGCGCCAGGTGCATGTCGATCGTGCCGACGGGACGCGAGAAGAAGGCGTTCCGCGGGGTGATCTTGCCGGCGTACTTGATCAGGCCGGTGGTGTTCAGGAACTGGTTGAACAGATCCATTTGCGCCTGGGTAAAGCCCGCCGCGTACTGCACCTTCGGGTCTGAGGTGAAGGTCACTACACCGTTGACCGCTTGCGGCACATAGAGCAGCTGACGGTTGGTGGTGGTGTAGAGGCTGTTCTCGCCGAACATGCCGGTCGAGGCGCCCGAACCCGTGGCCTGATCCTGGAAGGTGTAGCTGAACGGCAGGCCCGTGCGCTGCTGCGCGAAGATGCCGATCCGGGTGGTGTTGTCCCCGAACCACTTGTGATCGTACTCGATGATCAGCTTGTTGGCGTTCTTGATCAGGTAGTTCGAATTTGCGAGCACCGCGCCGTTCGGATCGGTGATGGCCGTCTGGCGGTAGCTGGAGGTCGCCACCGAGCTGGTGCCCGAGCCGACATCCTGGTTCTGCATGTGCGTGAACGAGTAGTTCACGCTCAGGCCGCGCCACAGACCTTCCTTCCATTCCTTGCCGACCCAGAACGAGAGCTGACGCTCGAAGCCCTTGTCGGTGTTGAGGAAGATGACGTCCGTCTTGTTCAGGCGAGCGTTGGAGCCGTACAGCGTCTGGCCGGTCGGCAGGGCGTTGCCGAAGATCGGACGGCCGTCCGGAGCCGCGGTGAAGCCGTTACAGGCCGAGGCCGGGCTGGAGGACGTGCAGAGGAATTTCTGCTGGTAGATGTCGTTCCAGTAGACGGCGTTCTTGACCTGCGAGTTCAGGAACTCGGCGCCGAAGTGCCAGTTCTGACCCAGGTGCCATTGGTCGAGGTCGGTGTCGTAGCGGACGCCGATCGACTCCTTCCAGATCGAGGCGGGCTCGAAGCCCGGCGCGATCGCGTTGGCGTTGCCGGTGCCGGCGTTGGCGCTGGCGGTGTTGCCGGCCTTGGCGGCGGCGCCGATGTTGAAGCCGTCGACGTTCAGCAGCGAGCTGTTACAGGCCACCGAACCCGGGGTGGCGCAGCTCGTCGTGAAGGTGCCGAGCAGGTTGCCGGTGTTGGTGTAGTTGTTCGAGATCCACACGTTCGGCGTGCCGCCCGCGAACAGGCCGGCGCCGCCGTAGACGGACAGGCCGGTGATCGGACGCCAGTTGAAGCCGATACGCGGCTGCAGGATCGACAGGCCGTCCAGGTTCTTGGTGTTCGAGAACCCGTAGGCGGTGGCGAAGGCCGGGTTTTCCTTCGGGTGGTCGCTCGATGTCCACCAGTCGTAGCGGATGCCGCCACGGATGGTCAGATCGGGACGGACCAGCCATTCGTCCTGGATGTACGCGGTGTTGGTCCGGAAGCTGAACGACGAGGCGCCGTCGGCTTTGATGTTGTCCGCGGCGTTGGCGTAGGTCAGCGAGAAGGCGTTGCGGTTTTGCAGGTCGGTCAGGCTGTTGAAGACGTACTGACCGGTGGCGTTCTGGACGAACAGGTTGAAGACATCGAGCTTTTCGCTCTCGAGGCCGGCCGTGATCGTGTGGTTGCCGAGCTTGTAGTCAGCCTTGAACCGCATCAGCAGTGAGCGGTTGCTCAGGATGTTGGCCTGACGCGAGATGTCCGGCCCCAGGATGATCGAGGGGCAGGGCGAGGCCGAGGTACAGATCGGCGTGCCGTTGGCGTTGAAGGCCGTGCCAGGCAGGAACACCTTGAACTGAGCGAAGTCCGAACCGGCCAGCGGCGCGGAGATGTTGGCCACGTCCTTCCGGGCAATCGCCACTTCGGTCGAGAAGTTGTCGGTCCAGTGCGAGAAGATCTGGCCCTTGGTCACCGCCAGCTTGGATTCCAGGGTGTACCACTTCGACAGCAGCGACAGCACCGGAGAGGTCGTCGAGGTCGAGTCGCCCACCGAGTTCAGCGCCGCGCCGTCGGTGTTCTGGTACTCCAGGACCGCGCGGTGGTTGTCGTTGATGTTCCAGTCCAGCTTGGCGAAGTACTTCTTGTCCTGCACCGGCAGGCTCGAAGCGGTCCAGCTGAGCGGGTCGTAGTGATAGACGTTCTGGATGATCGAGCGGACCTGATCGGACTGGGCCGAGGTCACGTTCGGGACCTTGGCGGTCGCGTTGGAGTCCGACGGGCCGAAGTTGATCGGCTGGGGCGCGTCTTCCTTCTCGTAGTTCACGACGAAGAAGAGCTTGTCCTTGATGATCGGGCCCGACAGCGTCATGCCGTAGGTGCGGTCCGAGAACGTCGAGGTGACGTTGTGCACCGTGTCGGCGCCGGTGACCGGATCCTGGGTGAAGTACTTGGAGCCGCGCAGCTTGTCGTTCTGCTTTTCGTAGAACGCTTCGCCGTGGAACTCGTTGGAGCCGGACTTGGTGACCACGTTGACCGTGCCGCCCTGGAACGAGCCGTACTGCACGTCATAGGGGGCCACTTCGACCGTCAGCGCCTGCACCAGGCTGAACGAGATGGGCGAGTGCTGGGTCGGATAGCCGTTGGCCTGCAGGCCGAAGTCGTCGGTCTGCTTCACGCCGTCGATGGTGATCGAGTTGGTGCGGTTGTTCTGGCCGCCGATCAGCATCGCGTTGTTGTTGGTCGGGTCGAGCAGCACGTACGGGGACGTGCGGGCCGCGTCACGAACGTCGCGGTTGATGGTCGGCAGAGCCTGCAGGTCGCGCAGCGACACCTTGGCTTGCGGACCCATTACCAGCTTGGAACGGGTGGCGGTGATCACCACTTCCGAAACCTGTTTGCCGGCCGCGAACAGGATCACGTCGGCCGAGGTCGAGTCGCCGAGACCGACCGCCGGAAGCTGGACGTTTTCCTGAGAGAAGCCGGGGGCCGAAACGGTCACCGTGTAGGGGCCGCCCACGCGCTGGTTGGTCACGCTGTAGGCGCCGTCGGCGTTCGTGACGGTCGTGGTGGTGGTGCCCGTCGGATCGTGGCGCACCGTCACGGTCGCGCCGGCGACAGGAGCGCCGCTTTCATTGGTGACGCGCCCGGACACGCCGCCAGTGGTGGATTGAGCAAAGGCCGCAGGCGCGGCGGCAAGCGCCAAAACGGCGATCGCGGCGCCGTACGCCAAATTTCTGTTGAACATCTTGTCCCCTTGGTGAGAGCGCGCCAGGCCCCCCGGCGGTGCTGGCATCGCGCCTCGGTCTCTATAGAACGGACCACGACACGTTTGTGAAGGTCCAGCCCCGATTCGGCACGCTTTCTGGAAGCGTTGCGTCAAGGATACACTCGTGTTCGCCGCAATTCGGACGCAAAGCCGGAAACTTAAAGGGTTTGCTGAGCTTGGCCGGTTTGGGCGGGCGTCCGCGTCAGATTGTCACTTTTTTCGGGGATAGTTGGCGCAGGGCCATTATGCGGCCGAAAACTCGTCCGAACCCGTCCTAATTCGCGGGGGTCAGCAACGCCTTCATCGGGACTGAGTCGTCCGCGAGGCGGTCTGCGTCGACGAGAACGCCGCGCGCGATCATCTGGCGTCCGCCCATGAACTCGGCCGGGGCATTGACCGCCTCCACCGCCTGGATCGCCCCATCCTTGAGCTGGAAGACGGCGAAGGCGGCCGAAGCAGGGTCGCCGCGGGTCACGATCCGGTCGGGAGACAGGCCGACGCCGGCGATCTGCAGCTTCAGCTCGTACTGGTCGGACCAGAACCACGGGACTTCGGGCGCGGGCAGCGGCCGCCCGGCGATGGCGGAGGCGGCGCGCTTGGCGCTTTCCAGCGCATTGGGGACGCTCTCCAGCCGCAGGCTCTGGCCATAGAGGCCGATGGGCCGGCGCGCGCAGTCGCCGATGGCCCAGATGGCTTCGTCGGCCGTTCGGCACGCCTCGTCGACCAGAACCCCGCCGTCACAGGTCAGGCCCGCCGAAACCGCCAGCGCCTCGCAGGCCGCGCCGCCGACGCCTACCAGCACCACATCGCCCGAGATTGCGCGCCCGTCGGCCAGCCGCACGGTCGAGGCGTCCTCGATGGCGACGGCCTGGGCGCCGGTGATGATTTCGACGCCCTTGGAGGCGTGATAGGCCTCGAAGAAGGCCGACAGTTCCGGCGTGGCCACCCGCGCGAGGACCCGCGCCTCGCGCTCGACCACCACCGCCTCGCAGCCCAGCGCGCGCGCCGAGGCCGCGACCTCCAGCCCGACATAGCCCGCGCCAACGATCACCAGTCGCGTACCGGGCTTGAGGGCTGCCTTCAGCCGGTCGGCGTCGGCGGCGTCGCGCAGCTCCAGCACGCGCGGATCGTCCGCCCCCGGAACGGGCAGTTTTCGCGCGGTCGAACCTGTGGCCAGGATCAGGGCGTCGAAGCTGAGCCTCTCGCCATCTTCCAGCACGACTTCGCGCGCGGCGCGGTCGATACGCTGCACCCGCACGCCGAGGCGCAGGGCGATGTTTTCTTCGGCGTAGAAACTCTCCGGACGCAGCAGCAGCGACTCGCCGTCGGCCTCGCCCTTCAGCCAGGCCTTGGACAGGGGCGGGCGCTGATAGGGGGCCAGCGGCTCGTCGCCGATCAGCACGATCTCGCCCCGGAAACCGAACTGACGCAGGAAGGCCGCGGCCGAACCGCCGGCATGGCCCGCGCCCACGATCACCACCTTGCCGATGTCCGCCCCCAATCGCGTCGTCCTTTTCGAAGATCAGAGCCCGCGAGATAGGCCGCGCGCGAGAGCGGCGCCAGCCCGGAAGCCCTAGTAGATGCGCGTCTTCAGGGCCTCGATCTGGGCCGGGCAGATGGGGCTGGTCTTACCCTCGACGCGGCGCGCGTCGATCTCGGCCTTGGCGGCCTTCATGTCGGCCAGGAACTCTGGTGAGTTGTGCTCCGCCGCGACCACCGCCGCGCCCACCAGGCGTCCGGCCTGGACATCGGAAGCATAGTGCACGCCGCAGGCGACCCGGCTGTCGCCCACCGAGGCGCCCCGGGCCAGGATCGCCGAGGCGCGGTCGGGCTCCATCTCGGCCAGCACCAGGGCCCAGGCCCAGCTGATCGAGGCGTGGCCGGAGGGGTAGGAGTAGCTGGTGGCGAGGTGCTCGTCGCGCGGCACGCAGATCGGCGCGTCGTTGCCCACGACCGGGCGCGGCCGCCTGTAGTTGTCCTTGGCCGGAACATAGCTCTTGGAGACGTCGACCAGGATCCGGGTCAGCAGCCGGGTGACTGCAGGTGGTTGGTCGCGGCCGATCTGTGCGCCCACGGCGCAGTCGAAATAGCGTCCGGCCCCGCGCGGATTGATGTCGTCGTCCTCCTGCGCCAGCGCCCAGCGCGGGCTGTCTTTCAGGGCGCGGGTATTGGCGAAGGTCTGATGGTCGGCCACATCCTGCGGTGAGCCCGCGGCCGGCGGCGCGGGCAGAATCACCCGGCCGTCCGGGACCTGTTCAGGGCTCAGATAGCCGCTCTGTTTGGGTCCGGACTGTGCCGAAACGACGGTGACGGCGACCAGGGCGAGCACGCTCGCCAGCAGCATGGGCCGGATCGAAGGGTTCACGACTGCACTCCCGAACAGCGAAGCCGACGATAGGCATAGGCGCCGGGCAGGCAAGCCGAAACTGGTCCGCCGGTCAGTCGGGCGGGGGCGTCGCCGGGTGGGCCTCGCCAGGCGCCGACCCGCCTTCGTCGCTGCCCGCGCGCGTGTCCGAACCTTCGAGATAATCGTCGCCCCTGACGGGGGCGGGCGGGGCCGCCTCGTCCGGAGCAGCGTTGTTGGGGGAGCTCTGTTTCGGCGTTTCGGCCATGGCTCGTTCCTTGTTCGGAGAGGGAAGGCGCGGGCCCGCTCGACGGTTCCGACAGGCGGAGGCCTTGACGCAGAATATTCCTAAGATATATCTTAAAACATGTCATAAAGAATGATCGGAGAGATATGATGCATGCTTGGCATGAGGAAGACCATGGACGCGGCTGGGGCCGGCGCCATTGCGGTCGCGGGCCAGGCGCCGGTTGGGGCGGCCGAGGCCGTCACGGCCATGAGCGAGGTTTCGGCAGGGGCTTCGGGCGCGGCTTCGGGGGGCGCGTGTTCGGCCCAGGCGATCTGAGGCTGGTGCTGTTGGCCCTCATCGAGGAGCAGCCGCGCCACGGCTATGAGCTGATCAAGGCGATCGAAGAGCTGTTTGGCGGCGCCTACGCGCCCTCGCCCGGCGCGGTCTACCCCACCCTGACCATGCTTGAGGACGAAAGCCTCTTGTCTTCGGCTACCGACGAGGGCGGCAAGCGGGTCTACAGCCTGACTGAGGCGGGCCAGGTCTGGCTCGACGCCAATCGCACGGCGGTGGACGGGGTGATGCAGCGCATGCGCCTGGCGGCGCGGATGCTGTCGGGCCAGGTGGCGCCCGATGCCGTGCGCGAGGCCCTGCACACGCTGAAGCAGGCCGTGGCCATGAAGCCCGGCGAATGGAGCGAGGACGAGACCGCCCGTGTGGTCGAGCTCCTGATGGCCGCCGTGCGCGACATCAGCCGCGCAGGCTGACTCCAACCGTCTCCACAACGAAGAATAGGGGCCCCGTCGCCGGGGCCCCTTTGCATTGATCAACGCTTGAACAGCTTGTTCCAGCGGCGCTTCTCGCGCTGCTTCCAGGCCCCGCGCCAATAGGCGTCCGAGCCGATCAGCGGCACCACGGTGGAGGCCTCGGCGAAGACCATCTGTTCGAAGGTCACGTCGACCTTGCCCCAGGAGCAGGCTTCCTTGAGCGTCGAGGACGAGCAGGCGCCGTCGCGCACGTCGGCCACGGTGATCTGCACGGCGTATTTGTGCATCTCGACCTCCTCGCCGAGAATCTCGGCGCAGACCACCGTGTCCTGGGCGAAGTTCTTGGGCACCCCGCCGCCGACCATGAACAGGCCGGTCGCGCCGGCGGCGATCTTGATGTCGGTCAGTTCGCGGAAATCGGCCACCGCGTCGATGGTCAGATAGGGCTTGCCCGCCTTCATCCGCTCCACCTGGTGCTTCACGAGGCCGAAGCCGGCCGAGGAATCGACGAAGGCCGGGCAGAAGATCGGCGCGCCTTCCTCGAAAGCGGTCTGGACCAGCGAGCCCGGCTTCTTGGCGTTGCCCGCCGCCAGCCACTTGCCCATCTCCCAGATGAACTCGCGCGAGGAGTAGGGGCGCGGCTCAAGGCTGTCGCAGATGTCCTTGATCGCGTGATCGCAGGCCTGCAGCTCTTCCTCGTCGATGTAGGTGTCGTAGATGCGGTCGATGTAGAGCGCGCGCAGGTCGCGGTCGTCGACGTCCGACTTGGCTTGGTAGTGCTTGAAGCCCAGGGCCTCGAAGAAATCCATGTCGACGATCGAGGCCCCGGTGGCGACGACCACGTCGACCATCCCGTACTTCACCATGTCGCGGTAGACGTGCATGCAGCCGCCGGCCGAGGTCGAGCCCGCCAGGATCAGCCAGGGCGAGCAGTCCTTGTCGGTGATCGCCATGTTGAAGATGTCGGCGGCGCGGGCCGTGTCGCGCGACGAGAACGACATCTTGCGCATGGAATCGATGATCGGTCGCGCGTCGAAGGACGCGATGTCGACGTGCTCGATGGTGTCGGCGAGAAGCTCCGCCTTCTGGTTGGTCAGCTTGGTCTCGGCGTTCATTCTTCAGGTTCCCCTTGGGACTGGACGCCCGTCTTGCAAAAGAGAAGCGCGGCCCGGACGGAGCGACGGGCCGCGCTGTGCTTAGAACTCTAGTTTGGCGGATTTATTTCCGCCGCTTGCGCTTTCCGCCCTTCACCCGAGACAGGCGAACGACCTTGCGGTCCTCCTCCTGCTGCAGGCGCGGCAGGGGGATGGCGCGCGGGGCCAGACCGTACATCGAGGCCATCGGCGCGTCGCCCACGATGCACTGCTCGTGATCGCCGAAACCGTTGAAGCCGGTCGACAGGGCCACGCCATAGGCGCCCAGCATGCCGATCTCGATGTAGTCGCCTTCCTGCACATCGGCTGGCAGCCAGAACGGTCCCGGCATGTGGTCGATGGAATCGCAGGTCGGTCCGTAGAAGCGGTAGGGCTTCAACTCGGACGAGGCTTCGCCGTCCCGCACCAGCTTGACCGGGAACGGCCACTTGGAGTGGGTCGCGTCGAACAGGCCGCCGTAGGAGCCGTCGTTCAGGTAAAGGGCGTCGCCCTTGCGCAGCTCCACCTTGGCCAGGATCGACGAGGCCTCGGCCACCAGCGCCCGGCCGGGTTCGGCCCACAGCTCGGTGGTCTCGTGCACCATCATCTCGTTGAAGCCGCGATGGATCGCGTCGATGTAGTCCTGCAGTTCCGGCGGATGCATACCCGGATAGATCGACGGGAAGCCGCCGCCCACGTCCACCACATCGGCCAGAACGCCGGCGCGCACGAGGGCTCGCGAGGTCTGGGACATGGCGCCCTGGAAGGCCGAGGGCCGCATGCACTGGCTGCCGACGTGGAAGGACACGCCCATCAGGTCCTGGGTGGCGCGCCGCGCGGCCAGCAGCAGGGCCGGCGCCTGGTCGACGCTGATGCCGAACTTGCCCGACAGGCTGTAGGCCGCGCCGTCCGACGAGACCGCCATGCGCACGATCAGGTTCAGGTCCTTGGCGCCGCCCGTGGCGTCCAGGATTTTGGCCAGCTCCTCGTGGGTATCGAGCGAGAAGGTGCGAACGCCATGGTCGAAATAGGCGCGCGTGATCGCCGCCCGGCTCTTGACCGGGTGCATGAAGGCGAGGCGAGCCTCGGGCGCGACGGAGCGCACCAGCTCGATCTCGGGGATGGACGCCACGTCGAAAGAGCGGATCCCGTTGTCCCACAGGGTCTGGATGACCCAAGCGGAGGGGTTCGCCTTTACAGCGTAGAAAACGTCGCCTTGAAGCTTATCCTGGAACCAGTTCGCCGCTACGGCCACCGCACCCGGTCGCACGAGTGCGACTGGACGCTCCGGGGACCGCTTTCGGACCAGGTCCAGGGGCGTATGGTGTTCGTGCACCTCACGTAAACCCCTGCAGATTGTTGAACCCAGACCGGCGTTAGCAGCGTTTCGAACGTCCCGGGGTCCGCCGGAGCGCGCGAAATAGGGGCAATCGACCGGGTTGTAAAGTCTCCGATTCCTCGAGCGGGCCGTTTGGTCGCAAGGGCTCGAGCCACGCGCGGGCTTCACCGGAGGCGGATTCGGGCTATACGGGCGCCGAATCGGCGTGGCCTTGAGCCCCTGACTCGTCATAAAAGCGTTGCGCGCCTCGGCCACTCCAGAGCCGGGCGTCGGTGTTTGGGGGAGAGCCATCGCGTGAGCACGACCGTCGCAGCGGCCGCCGTGCGGGGCGTGTCCAAGACCTTCGGCGCCCGCAAGGCCCTCGATTCGGTGTCCTTGGACGTCCAGCCTGGTGAGATGGTGGCCCTGATCGGTCCCTCGGGCTCGGGCAAGTCGACCCTGCTGCGCTCGATCTCGGGCCTGCAGACCGTCGACGGCGGCAAGGGCACGATCGATGTCTTCGGCATTCCAGTGCAGAAGAACGGCCGCGTCACCGGACAGGTGCGCAAGGCGCGCGCCAAGGTCGGCTTCATCGCCCAGCAGTTCAACCTCGTCGGCCGCCTGTCGCTGTTCACCAATGTGCTGCTCGGCGCGCTCGGCCGCATGGGGACTTGGGCCGGCCTGTTCGGACGCTGGTCGGCCGAGGACAAGCAGAAAGCCATGGCCGCCCTGCATCGCGTGGGGGTCTCCGACTACGCCGGCCAACGCGCCAACACCCTTTCCGGCGGCCAGCAGCAGCGCGGCGCGATCGCACGCGCCATCCTGCAGGGCGCCCAGGCCGTGCTGGCCGACGAGCCGGTCGCATCGCTCGACCCCGTCTCCGCCCGCAAGGTCATGGAGCTGCTGGTCGAACTGAACGAGCGCGACAAGGTGGCCGTGATCGTGACCCTGCACCAGGTCGACTACGCCATCCGCTACTGCGAGCGCGTCGTCGCGCTGAAGGGCGGCAAGATCGTCTACGACGGCCCCAGCACCGGTCTGGGCCGCGAAAAGCTCATCGAAATCTACGGTCCCGAGATCGAGGACGCGTTCTGGGAAGGAGTCGGGCCATGAAGCGCCGCAACGCCCTGTTTGGCCTCGCCGCCTTTGCCGCCCTGGCCGGTGCGGCCAGTCTGTCCGCCTGTGATCAATTCGGCGGCGGCTCCTCCGGCTCGGGCAAGGAGATCAACTTCTCGATCCTGTCGACCGAGAACGCCCAGAGCCAGGACACGCTCTGGAAGCCGTTCCTGGACGACATGCGCAAGCAGACCGGCCTGAAGATCAAGCCGTTCTTCGCCTCGAACTACACCTCCCTGATCGAGGCCATGCGCTTCAATCAGGTGCAGCTGGGCTGGTTCTCCAACCTGTCGGGGCTGGAGGCGGTGCGCCGCGGCGGGGGCGAGGTGTTCGCCCACTCGACCGACCCGTCGGGCGTTGACGGCTACTATTCGGTGGTGATCGTCAACGCGAACAGCGGCCTGACCCTCGACAAGCTGACCAAGTGCGACAAGAGCCTGACCTTCGGCATGGGCGACGCCAAGTCGACCTCGGGGACCCTGGCGCCGATGGCCTATCTGTTCACGCCAAAGAACGTTGACCCGCAGACCTGCTTCAAGACGGTCCGCTCGGCCAACCACCAGTCGAACCTGCTGTCGGTGGCCACCGGCGTGCTGGACGCGGCGACCAACAACTCCACCGCCTTGATGTTCCTGAAGAAGAACCGGCCGGAGATGGCCGCCAAGATCAAGGTGATCTGGACCTCGCCGGCCCTGCCGGAGGACCCGATCGTTTGGCGCAAGGATCTGGATCCGGCGACCAAGGAGAAGCTGCGCTCCTTCTTCCTCAGCTATGGCACCGCCCCCGGAGCGGAGGGCGAACGTCAGCGGGCCAACCTCAAGGCCCTGAACTTCGGTGTCTTCAAGCCCGCAAACGACAGCTTCCTGCTGCCGGTGCGCGAGATGGAGGCGTCGGAAGAGCTGCGCGTCGCCCAGAACTCGCATGACGCCCTGGCGATCAAGACCGCTCAGACCAAGCTGGCCGCGATCCAGACCGAGAAGGCCGCGGCGGGCGTCGAGGGCGCCCCCGCGTCCGCCGCGCCGGTCACGCCTTCGCCAGCGAAGAAGAAGTAATGGCCATGACCGACACGGCCGTTCCACCTCCGCCCAAGCGGTCTTTCGGCGACGTCTTTTTCGACTACCTGCTGTGGGGCGGGATCGCCGCCCTACTGATCTGGGCGTTCAAGCCCGTCGAGATGTACAAGCTGCCGCTGCTCTTCGTGAATTCGAAGAACATGCAGGAGTACGGCAACGGCTTCGCCCATGCCGACGTGGCCCATTGGAAGATCTACGTCGAGCAGATGTGGCTCACCATCCAGATGGCGCTGTGGGGCACGTTCCTGGCGGTGATCCTGGCGGTGCCGCTGGGCTTGCTGGGCGCGCGCAACATGACGCCGGCGATTATCCAGCAACCGGTCCGGCGCCTCATGGATCTGCTACGCGCCGTGCCTGACCTCGTGATCGGCACAGTGTTCCTGGTCACTGTCGGCCTCGGCCCGTTCGCGGGGGTGCTTGCCATCGCCCTGAACACCGGCGGCGTCTTGGGGAAGCTGTTCTCCGAAGCCGTGGAGTCGATGGATCCGCGCCCGGTCGAAGGTGTGCGCGCCACGGGCGCTGCGCCCCTTCACGAGATGGTCTGGGGGGTCATCCCCCAGGTCGCGCCGTTGTGGACGTCCTATGCGCTGTACCGGTTCGAATCGAGTTCGCGTTCCGCTACGGTGCTGGGCCTGATCGGCGCGGGCGGCATCGGCAAGACCCTCTTCGACAGCCTCAACGGCTTCGCCTACGACCAGGTGGCGATGATCTCGATCGTAATCGTGATCGCCGTGTCTCTGATCGACTTCCTTTCGCAGATCATCCGAAAGCGCCTGCTCTGATGGCCGGCAAAAGCAAGGCTCGGCCGGTCCTGTTCGCCCTGCGCATCGACGCGGCGGCGGAACCGGGGAACGCCTTTCCGGTCGGCGCGCGCCGCCCGCTGCTCCTGGTGGCGCGAGCGCCGAACCTGGACGCGGCCATCGAGATGGCGCGCGAAACGCTCAGCTATCATCACTGGGGCGATGCGACCCTGCTGGGTTCTGGTCAGGTCGACAAGTTCGGCGAGGAGATCGCCGACCCCAAGCTGCGCACCGTGGTCGACCACGCCAGCGAGCACGGGTCAGGGATCCTGGTGTACGACCTCTAGGATCTGTGGACACTTAT
>JAFECT010000001.1 GCA_018241995.1 Pseudomonadota bacterium | reverse complement strand
ATAAGTGTCCACAGATCCTAGAGGCCTTTAGTGATCATGCTGGCCGCCGTGGCGGTGAGGTTCGAGGCGCAGCCCCCCAACGTCGCGAAGTGTGTCCGACCCCGATAGCGAATCGAGACTATAGTCTGACCTTGATCTGTGCAGGCATCTGGTGTGACGGCGGGCTCGGCATAGAGGGCTTTGTCGCCCAACAGCCCGTCAAGCTTGGCCGCATCCGCGTCTGACAAAGCCGCCGATCGGACCTTCGGCTTGCCGAAGGCCTCGTGGCCTTCCTGCATGCGTGCGACCTGCTCCACACGCCAATGGCCATTGGGGTCGCGCCAGGCGACTGCGGCCGCCTGTAGGTTGCTGCCGGGAATGCCGCCCCAATGCGACAACCAAATCGGAGCCGCCGAGATATCCCCCTGCTGACCGGCCATGGCGCGCAGTTCCACCACCATCTGTCGCCCCGAGGCGATCTCGGCGGTGATGGCGGGATCGGACTTGGCCTCGGCGGCAGGTGATTGGCGGTTGCAGCCGCTTAGTCCTGCGAACAACAAAATAGCCAGGAAATTGACGCGCATCGTGCCCTCAGTCGCGCCAGTAGCATGCCAAAATGTCGCGAAGGCAAGCGCGCGTGGGGCTAGTGGAAACCTCAGCGTCCCCGCATCAGGATGAATTCGTGATCGCGGGTCTCGCCGACCGCGAACTCGTATTCGCCGGCCTTTTCGAAGCCGAACTTCCGATAGAGCGCCTGGGCGCGGTGGTTCTCGCTCCAGACGCCAATCCAGAGCGGGCCTTCAAAGTTTTGCTCGATCCAGTCGAGCGTCCGGCGCATCAGTTCGCGGCCCAGGCCTGTGCCCTTGGATTCGGCCCGCAGATAGATGCGCTTCAGCTCGCCATGGGTCGGGCGCACGTCGGGATGGGGGAGGCCGCAAGGCCCGGCCTGGGAGTAGCCCACCGCCTGGCCGTCGGCCTCGGCGATCAGCCAGCGCTGGGCCGGGTCGCCGATCTGGGCGCGCACGGTGTCGAGCGCGTAGGAGCTTTCCAGGAAGTCGGCCAGGTCGCTTGGCGGATAGAGGTGGCCGAAGGTCTCCACGAAGGTTTCGCGGGCCAGGTCGGCGATGGTTGGCGCGTCCTCGGGCGTGGCGATGCGGATGGCGAAGCTCATGGGCCGCGAAATAAGCGGCATCGCCAGGCGAGGAAAGGGCTGCGGCGTCGTCGGCGCGCCGCTAGGATCGCGGCCATGCCCGTGAGCCTCTTCACCCATGCCGACATGCTCGAGCACCGGCCCGGCGCCGGCCATCCGGAGCGGCCCGAACGGCTGGCTGCGGTCATGGCGGCGCTGGACGACGCCGACGGCCTGGACCTGCAACGCCGCGAGGCGCGCGAAGCCGAGGTTGCAGAGTTGGAGCGGGTGCATCCGTCAGCCTTCGTGCAGCGAATCATTTCCGCCTCGCCGACCAGCGGCGTGCGCCACCTGGACGCCGATACGGCGCTCTCGCCCGGCACGGTCCGCGCCGCGCGCCTGGCCGCAGGCGCCGTGGTCGAGGCGGTCCGCGAGGCCGCGGCCGGCAAGCTGACGCGGGCCTTCTGCGCCGTGCGCCCGCCGGGCCACCACGCCGAGCCCGACCAGGCCATGGGCTTCTGCCTGTTCTCGTCCGTCGCCGTGGCCGCGCGCGCGGCCCAGGACGCGGGGCTGAAGCGGGTGGCGGTGATCGACTTCGACGTCCACCACGGCAACGGCACCCAGGCCGCCTTCGAGGCTGACGCCGACCTGTTCCTGGGCTCGATCCACCAGTCGCCGCTCTATCCAGGCACTGGCGCCGAGGGCGAGCGAGGGGTCGGAAATATCGCCAACGCCACCGTGCCGCCGCACGCCGCGCGCGAGACATGGCGCCACGCCTTCGAGACCAGGCTGATCACCGCGCTGGACGCCTTCGCCCCCGATCTGGTGCTGGTCTCGGCCGGCTTCGACGCCCACCGCCGCGATCCGCTCGCGCACCAGTCGCTGGAGGCGGAGGACTACGCCTGGGCCACCCGCGCCATTGTCGAGGCGGCGCGGGCCTCGGCGCGCGGCCGGGTTGTTTCGTCGCTCGAGGGCGGCTACGACCTTGAGGCGCTGGGCCGCTCCGCGGTCGCGCATGTGCGGGCCTTGCAGGAGGACTGAGGGGCGAGCGTCCGGACGATCCGGGCGCGTTCCGAGGGGATGGCCATCGATAAGCTTACTACCCGTGGGTCCGAGCGCTCGCCGGACTCTACCGGACACGGCGCCATCGTGCTGGGCCGCCACGGCGAGCCCGCGCTGTCGCGCCGGGTGCGGCTGACCTCGGACGGCTATCGCCGCTGGTGGGGGACCTATGAGGAGGTCGGCCTGCTGGAAGGCCAGGTCGCGCCCGAGGGACTGAAGGCCTTCGCGCGCGGCGCCTACGCCATCTTCTGCTCGACCCGGCCCCGCTCCATCGAGACCGCGCGCGCCCTGGCCGGCGACAAGCCCTTCGTCGAGGATCCGCTGTTCGTCGAGGCGCCCCTGCCGCCGCCGCACTTCTCGCCGTTCTGGAAATTCTCGCCGCGCACCTGGGGCGTGATCGCGCGCCTGTGGTGGTGGCTGTTCGACCACCACGAAGGACAGGAGACCCTGGCCGAGGCCAAGGTCCGCGCCAAGGCCGCCGCCAAGAGCCTGGACGAGATGGCCCAGGGCGGGCGGGACATCCTGGTCACCGCCCACGGCTTCTTCAACGGCATGATCGGCTGGGAGCTGAAGCGCCTGGGCTGGAAGCTCGTCAAGGACGGCGGCTTCAAATACTGGGCGGCGCGGCGGTTCGAGAAGCGCTGATCACAAAGCACAAACCTCGATTGCCCCGCTGTCGCGCCCCGTCTAGGTTGGCCGCGTTTTCCAGACCCCCCGAGACCATGACCACCGAAGCGACCGACATCGCCGGCCTTTCCTTCGAGGAAGCGCTCGCTGAATTGGAGAAAATTGTCGCCGGGCTGGAGTCCGGCCAGGCCCCGCTCGAGCAGTCGATCAGCATGTACGAGCGCGGCGCCCGGCTGAAGGCGCATTGCGAATCCCGCCTGGAGGCTGCGCGCCTGCGGGTCGAGAAGATCGTGGTCGGTCAGGGCGGCGAGGCCAAGGCCGCCGAGCCTGCGGACTTCAGCTGAACGCGCCGGGGGAACACCGTTTGACCAGCGCTGCAGCCCAGACGCCCATCGATATCGTCGCCGAGCGCGTCGCCGAGGCCGCCGATCTCGTCACTGTGGCGCTGGACCAGCTGTTGCCCCGCGCAGACGGACCCGAACAGCGCCTGACCGAGGCCATGCGCTATGCGGCGCTGGGGCCCGGCAAGCGCCTGCGCCCCTTCTTCGCGATGGAGAGCGCGCGCCTGTTCGACGTCGAGGAGCGTCCGGTGCTGCGCGCCGCCTGCGCGCTGGAGTGCATCCACGCCTATTCCCTGGTCCACGACGACCTGCCGTCGATGGACGACGACGACATGCGCCGGGGCCGCCCGACCGTGCACAAGCAGTACGACGAGGCCACCGCCGTTCTGGTCGGCGATGCGCTGCAGAGCGCAGCCTTCGAGATCATGGCTCACCCCGATACCCACGAGGACCCGTCGGTGCGGGCCGAACTGGTGCGCAAGCTGGCCATAGCCTCGGGCGCCCGCGGCATGGCGGGCGGCCAGATGATCGACCTTCTGGGCGTGCGCGAGGACCTGGGCGGCGTCGCGCGCATGCAGCGGCTGAAGACCGGCGCCCTGATCGCCTTCGCCTTCGAGATCCCGCTGATCGTCGCCGACGCCGACGACGGCGAGCGTAGCGCGCTCATGATGTTCGCCAACGATTTAGGCCTCGCCTACCAGATCGTCGACGACCTGCTCGACGTTGAGGGCGACGAGGACCTGCTGGGCAAGGCGGCCAAGGGCAAGGACGCGGCCAAGGGCAAGGCGAACTTCGTCACCCTGCTGGGTGTTGATGCGGCGAAGGAGCGGGTCGGCGTGCTGGCCGAGCAGGCGCGCAGGCATCTGGATTTGTTCGGCGAAGACGCCAAATTCCTGAGAGCCAGCGTCGACTTCGTGCTACAGCGCCGAAGCTGAAACATTCGCGTTCCGGCCGCAGTCCGCCGGCAAGAAGAAGACTTCGATGCCCCCAGAGACGCCCCTGCTCGACAAGGTCAGCTACCCGGCCGATACGCGCGGTCTCTCCGTCACAGAACTCAAGCAGCTCGCCGACGAGTTGCGCCAGGAGACCATCGACGCGGTCAGCCAGACCGGCGGTCACCTGGGCGCGGGTTTGGGCGTGGTGGAGTTGACCGTGGCCCTGCACCACGTGTTCGACACGCCTAAGGACATCGTGATCTGGGATGTGGGCCACCAGGCCTATCCGCACAAGATCCTGACCGGGCGGCGTGACCGTATCCGCACCCTGCGCCAGGGCGGGGGCCTCTCAGGCTTCACAAAGCGGGCCGAGAGCGAATACGATCCGTTTGGCGCGGCCCACGCAGCCACCTCGATCTCGGCGGCGCTGGGCTTCGCCGCCGCGCGCGACCTGAAGGGCGAGGACTACAACGTCGTGGCCGTGATCGGCGACGGCTCGATGAGCGCGGGCATGGCCTATGAGGCGATGAACCAGGCCGCGCCGACCACCAAGCGCCTGATCGTGATCCTGAACGACAACGACATGTCGATCGCGCCACCGGTCGGCGGCATGTCGAGCTATCTGGCCAAGCTGGTCTCCGGCGGCGCCTACCGATCGCTGCGCAAGTTCGGCAAGTCGGTGGCCGAACACCTGCCCCGGCCCATGGCCAAGGCCGCCAAGAAGGCCGAGGAATACGCCCGCGGCATGGTCACCGGCGGCACCCTGTTCGAGGAACTGGGCTTCTATTACGTCGGCCCCATCGACGGGCACGACCTGGACCAGCTGGTGCCGGTGCTGAAGAACGCCGCCGAAATGGATACCAAGCCGATCCTGGTCCACGTCGTCACCCGCAAGGGCAAGGGCTATCCGCCCGCCGAGGACGCGGCCGACAAGTACCATGGCGTGGTCAAGTTCGACGTGATCACCGGCAAGCAGGCCAAGGCCCCCTCCAACGCCCCCAGCTACACCAAGGTCTTCGCCAACGAACTGATCAAGCAGGCCGAGCGGGACGAGCGAATCGTCGCCGTCACCGCCGCCATGCCGTCCGGCACGGGCCTGGACCTGTTCGGCCAGCGCTTCCCCGAGCGGACCTACGACGTCGGCATCGCCGAGCAGCATGCGGTGACCTTCGCCGCGGGCCTGGCGGCGGCGGGCATGAAGCCGTTCTGCGCGATCTACTCGACCTTCCTGCAGCGCGGCTACGACCAGGTGGTGCACGACGTGGCCATCCAGGGGCTGCCGGTGCGCTTCGCCATGGACCGCGCGGGCCTCGTGGGCGCGGACGGGCCGACTCATGCGGGCTCCTTCGACGTCGGATACCTGGGCGCCTTGCCCGGCATGGTGATCATGGCGCCGTCCGATGAGGCGGAGCTGGCCCACGCCATCGCCACCGCCGCCGAGATCGACGACCGCCCCTCGGCCTTCCGCTATCCGCGCGGGGACGGCATCGGCATCGACATTCCGGAACTCGCCGCCCCCTGGGAGATCGGCAAGGGCCGCATCGTGCGCGAGGGAACCACGGTCGCGATCCTGGCGCTGGGCACCCGTCTGGAGCCCGCACTGAAGGCGGCTGAGCTGCTGGCCGCGCGCGGCATCTCGGCCACCGTCGCCGACGCCCGCTTCGCCAAGCCGCTGGACGAGGCGCTGATCCTGCGACTGGCCCGCGAGCATGAGGCCCTGATCACGGTCGAGGAAGGTTCTGTCGGCGGCTTCGGCGCCTTCGTGCTGCACCTTTTGGCCGACAAGGGCGCGCTCGACCGCGGCCTGAAGATCCGCACCCTGGTGCTTCCGGACATCTTCCAGGACCACGACAAGCCCGAGGTCATGTACGCCCAGGCGGGGCTGGACGCCGAGGGCATCGCCGCCAGCGCGCTCAAGGCCCTGGGCGTCGATGCGCGGGTGAGCGCGGCGCGGGCTTAGGGCCTCAGCCGCAGAAGTCGAAGAACTCTCTCACCGCCACGGCGCCCTCCGGGTGGGCCACCAGGTTGTCGACCTTGTCGCCTTCCAGCGGCAGGGCGATCCAGCGGCGGTGTGCGAAGGCCTGCATGATCGGGTCGAGCGTCGAGAACTTGGCGCTGAGCACCATCTGGCTGGGATCGCTGGGCGAGGGCTGGGCGCCGGCCAGCACCGTGGCCTTGGCCGAGCCTGAGATCAGGGTGATGCGGTTGACGGCCGCCGCGGCGCCCGGCTCGCCTACGGTCACCGAGCCTGACTTCTGGGCGCAGGCCAGCAGCAGCTTGGGCTGGCCGCCGGCGGCGCCGTAGGTCAGGGCCGCGTTGGTGCCGACCGGCGCATAGGTCCAGTCCATGCCGGCGGTGGGCTTGGGCGCCCCCGGCTCGGGCGGGGCGACCTCGATGGTCTTGGACGCCGACGGGGTCAGGGCTTTGCGGGCGCTGGCGCAGCCGGCCAGCATGGCGGCGGCGGCCAGGAGGGTGAGGGCGGTTTGCGCAGCGTGTTTCATGGCCCTGTGTTCGGACCAAGCCCCGGCGAGGTCAAGCCCCGCAGAGTTTGCCGAACCTGGCCAGGGTCTGCAGGTCCTTGCCTGCGACGGTGACGGCCGCGTTCTGTTCGCCCTGGGTCACGGTCAGCTTGCCGGTCTGGACAAAGGTCGGAAAGCGCGGGTCCCGCACGGTCATGGCGGTCTCGAACTTCTGGGCCGACTTGGCGTCGCCGCCCGGATAGATCGAGACCTTGATGTCGCCCGTGGCGCGCGTGCACTCGAACACTTCGCTGAGGCGATCGGTGTCGGGCACCTCGTGGGCGAGGGTGACCTTGGCGCCGTGGTCGTACAGCGACCAGGTCCAGGGTTCGACGGCGGCGCGCTGCTGGCCATGGGCCGGAGCCTGCGCGAGGACCGCCAGGACGGCGGCGAGGGCGGGGATCAAGGGGCGGTTCCCTTGGATCAGCCGCAGGCGCTGAAGAAGCGGCGCACCGCGTCGCGGTCGCCGAGCGACGCCGGCATGTCCAGCGAACGCCCGTCACGTTCGACCGACAGCCTGCCGCTGCGAGCGAACCCGGCCAGGGCCGCCTCGCGCAGGCTGGCGGCCGCGTGGGCCTGAGTCGTGCCGGTCAGGGGATCGACTTCGGCTGAGCCCTTCAGCGTGCTCTTCGACTTGCCGGACACCAGGATCAGCCGCGGCTGGCCGGCGGTGGCGTCGCTTGAAACAAGCACTGAACCGGAATGAGGCGCACAGGTCATCATCAGGCCAACCTCGTCGCTGTTGGGACGACCATAGGCCAGCTTGGCCTCTTGCCCATCGAAAAAGTAGTTCCACGACAGGCGTTCGGGCTGGGGCAAGGGGTGCGCGCAGGCGCCAACCAGGCCGGAAACTCCCAGCAGAGCCAACAGGACCAGGGATTTGCGACCGGAGACAGGCATGGCGAAACGCCCCGCGTTCGCCAGTAAAACGCGGGGCGCTTCAATGGGTTCAATTCTTGTCGCCGTCAGAAGGGCGAGAAGCGCTCCAGCACGGCCTGGCCGGCGGGGGTCTTGTTGACCCGGCTGACGTCGCCCCTGCCGCCGTACGAAATGCGGGCTTCGGCGATCTGGGTGTGCTTGATGGTGTTGGCGGCGGAGATGTCTTCCGGCCGCACGATGCCGGCCACGGTCAGTTCGCGCAGCTCGCTGTTGGTGCGCACCTCCTGACGACCCTGGATCACGAGGTTGCCGTTGGGCAGCACGCCGGTGACGACCGCCGCGATGGTCAGGGAGACCTTTTCCGACCGGGCGATGGAGCCCTTGCCGTCCGAGGTGGTGGAGCCCGAGGCGTCGACCATCTGCGAGGGATCAAATCCGGCCGGTAGGATCTTGCCCAGGCTCGACTCCAGGCCGAAGAAGTGCGGCACGCCGGCCTTCACGCCATTGGCCCTGCTGCGCGAAGTGGAGTTCTGGAACTGGGCGCTGTCGTCGATCTCGATGGCCACGGTCAGAATGTCGCCGACGTTGCGGGCGCGCTGGTCGTGGAAGAAGGTGCGCGCGCCCGCCCGCCACAGCGAGTTGGCGGAAGCCGCCTGGGGCGTGGGCTGGGCCA
Source organism: Pseudomonadota bacterium (assembly GCA_018241995.1). Taxonomy (GTDB): domain Bacteria; phylum Pseudomonadota; class Alphaproteobacteria; order Caulobacterales; family Caulobacteraceae; genus JAFECT01. The sequence continues at coordinate 209,814 of JAFECT010000001.1, read as the reverse complement.
CGATCAGCTGCTGGCTGGGCACCAGACCTGCAGGATAGGCCATCTGGCTCATCTTGGGCGTGCCCACGGTCTCCTTGACCGTGCCACAGGCGGCGAGGCTGAGAGCGGCGAGAGCGAGGACAGAAGCGGTACGGAACGCGTGCATGGGTGTCTTTGCCTTCGGGAAGAAGAGGAGGGTCAGCGGGCGGCGTAGGCTTTGGAGCGGTAGGCTTCGGCCCCCGGTCCGGTGACGGCCCGCCCGGGGCCCGTCGCAATGGCGGCAATCGTCTTCTTCGATTGGGTGTTCATGACTTCGACCGGCTGGCCGGCGGAGGCGTCGCCCATGGCCTTGCCCTGGACGGTCAGCTCCACGCCCTCGACGGCGTAGGCGACGGTGACCAGCTGCTCGCGCTTGATCACCACCGGGGAGACCAAGTCGTGGGCGGCCACGGCGGCGCCTTCGCGCAGGGGGCGGCGGGCGGTCATGCCGATCACCTGCGAGGCGTCGGAAGGGCTGTCGGAGGGGGCGAGGTGCGACTGCACCTTGGTCCACAGCACGTCCGACGGCTGAATGATGTCCCCGGCGGCCAGGCTGCGGGTGAAGGTCAGGACCTCGACGGTCTTGTCGCTGCGGCCGGCGACGCTCGCAGTGGCCGGGGCGGGCGCGGCGCCCAGCTGCACGACCACGCGGCGGAAGCCCGAGGGGTTGTCCCAGTCCAGGCCGTTGATGTGGGCGATGCGCTGCACCTGGCCCGCGTCCAGCACCACCGAGGGCGCGCCGGGGGCGCCGGTGAACAGCGGAACCTTGGCCGCGCGGCCGGCGCCGTCGAACAGGTCGCCGAGCGTGACGGTCGAGCCTTCCGCCGTCGGCTGCGGGCGCAGGTCCACCGGCACGCCCGCCAGGGCGGTGGAGGCGGCGGTCAGGCCCAGCACAAGCGGCGCGAGGAAGCGGATCGCCTTCATGGCTCAGCCCTTCAGCTGCGAGGCGGCGGCCAGCATGGAGTCGGCCGCGGACACCACCTTGGAGTTCATCTCGTAGGCGCGCTGGGCCACGATCAGGGAGGTGATCTCGGACACCGGGTCGACGTTGGAGGCCTCGGTGTAGCCCTGCAGCAGCCCGCCGAAGCCGGTAGAGCCGGGCGTGCCGGTCACCGCCGGGCCCGAGGCGCCGCTTTCCAGGAACAGGTTGTCGCCGATGGCTTCCAGGCCGGCTTGGTTGAAGAAGGTGGCGAGGGTCAGGTTGCCGACCGTCGAGGGCGAGGTCTGGCCGTCGACCGACACCTGCACCTGGCCGGTCTTGGAGATGGTGATGTCCTTGGCGTTCTGCGGGATGGTGACCTGCGGGATCACCGGATAGCCGAGGTTGGTGACCAACTGGCCGGCCTGGTTGACCGAGAAGTTGCCGGCGCGGCTGTAGGCGGTCTCGCCCGAGGGCATCAGCACCTGGAAGAAGCCCTGGCCGTCGATGGCCAGGTCCAGCTTGTTGCCGGTGTTGGTCATGCTGCCCTGGGTGGTGATGCGGTAGACCGAACCGGCCTTCACGCCCGAGCCCAGCTGCACACCGGTCGGCACCACCGTGCCCTGGTCCGAGGACTGGGCGCCGGGGCGCTCGACGTTCTGGTAGAGCAGGTCCTCGAACTCCGCCCGCTGCTTCTTGAAGCCGACGGTGTTCATGTTCGCGATGTTGTTCGAAATGACTTCGACGTTCAGCTGCTGGGCGGCCATGCCCGTCGCGGCGATGCGGAGCGCTCTCATCGGTTCCTACTCTCAGCTCACCCGCGCCAGGCGGTCGATCGACTGCTGGCTGAGGTCGTTGTTCTGTTGGATCATCTGGGCCACGCGCTCGTAGGAGCGCTGGATCTCGATGAGGTTCGTGATCTGGGTGATCGGCTTGACGTTGGAGCCCTCCAGCATCCCCTGGTGCAGGCGCACGTCGTTGGCCGCCTGGGGCGTGGCGTTGGAGGTGTTGACGTAGAGATTGTCGCCGCCCTTCTGCAGGACGCTCAGGGTGTCGAAGCGCACCACGCCGAGCTTGCCGACCTGGGTCGACGCGCCCTGGGGCGTGCGCTGGCTGACCACCCCGTCGTTGGAGATCGAGGGCTCGCCGTTGGCGGGATCGAGGGTGATCGTGCCGCCGCCGGCGTCCAGCACCGGGTGGCCCGACGCGGTGACCAGCTGGCCCTGGGGGTTCAGCGCGAAGCGGCCGTCCTTCGTGTAGCGCTCGCCGCCGGGGGTCTGCACCTTGAAGAAGGCGTTGCCCTCGATGGCCACGTCCAGCGGCCGGCCGGTGGAGCGCAGGTCGCCTTCGGAGAAGTCGCGGCCGACGCCGTTGTCGATCACGAACAGGGCCGGGCCGCGGACGTTCTCGTTCTTGGCGGGCGCGCCGGCCTGGCTGCTGAGCAGCTGCTGCTCGACCTTGAAACCGACGGTGTCCACGTTGGCCAGGTTGTTGGCCACGATGTCCATCTGCCGCTGCAGGGCGGCTTGGCGAGAGAGGCCGATGTAGGAGACGTTATCCATGTTGCACCCCGATGCACCGAACGTGCCATGGTTAACGCCCATGTTTTCAATGGTTTGAGATTCGTGCGCGGCTGTCGCAGGCGCCTCTTGGCCCGGCAAATACTGCCTGGCGGAATCCGCTTCCAAACCAGTCGTTAACCAAACCGAGTCGATCCTTAACCCTCGAGAAGTCTGGGGGCGTACGGCCGGCGATGTTCTTCAAGAAGAAGCCGAAACCTGAGGCGGAGGGCGAAGCCGCTCCGCCCGTCGACGGTGAAGGCGGCGAGGGCGAAGGCCCCGCCAAGAAGAAGCTGCCGATCATGCTGATCGTCATCGGCCTGGCCGGCGTGCTGGTGCTGGGCGGCGGCGGCGCGGGCGCCTACTTCATGTTCCTCGCGCCCAAGGGCCCGCCCGACAAGGCGGCGGCCGAGAAGGACAAGAAGAAGAAAGAAAAGAAGAAGGGCGGCGAAGGCGGCGAGGGCGGCTCGAAGAAGGCCGATCCCACCCAGGGCGTCGTCAAGGAAGGCCCCGACGGCATCACCTATTTCACCATGCCGGACCTGGTGGTGAACATCCAGTCCGCCGACGGCAAGCCGACCTATCTGAAGCTCAAGCTGACGCTGGAAATGCGTGACCCGGAAACCGCCGACCTGATTCAGGAAAGCGGCCCGCGCATGCAGGACATGTTTACGACTTTCCTCAGAGAATTGCGGCCCGAGGATCTCTCGGGGAGCCAGGGGAGCTTTCAGCTCCGCCAGGAAATCCTGCGCCGGGTGAACCTGGTGCTGGCGCCCAAGAAGGTCGATGCGGTCGATATCGAGGAGATGCTGATCCAGTAGGGATCGCAAGCGTAATGGCTGACCCGTCCGAAACCCTGGAGAACGCCGAACCCGAGGTGCAAGCCGCGGAACAGGAGCGTGCGCTCGGCGCGCTGGGCGGGACCGAGCGCATCCTCAACCAGGATGAGATCGACAGCCTCTTGGGCTTCGATCTTTCCGACGACGAGGCGGCGGAGCGGTCCGGCATCCGCGCCATCATCAACTCGGCCCTGGTCTCCTACGAGCGTCTGCCGATGCTCGAGATCGTCTTCGACCGGCTGGTCCGGCTGATGACGACCTCACTGCGCAATTTCACCTCCGACAACGTCGAGGTCAGCCTCGACAACATCTCCTCGATCCGCTTCGGCGACTATCTGAACTCGATCCCCCTGCCGGCGATCCTGGCGGTGTTCCGGGCCGAGGAGCTCGACAACTACGGTCTGCTGACGGTCGATTCGAACCTGATCTATTCGATCGTGGACGTGCTCCTGGGCGGGCGTCGCGGCACCGCGGCCCTGCGCATCGAGGGCCGGCCCTACACCACCATCGAGCGGGTGCTGGTGCAGCGGATGATCGAGGTGGTGCTGGCCGACGCCAAGGCCGCCTTCGAGCCCCTCACCGAGGTGCAGTTCAATCTCGACCGGCTGGAGACCAACCCCCGCTTCGCCGCTATCGCCCGGCCGGCCAACGCCGCCATACTGGTCAAGCTGCGCATCGACATGGAGGACCGTGGCGGGCGAATCGAGCTCCTGTTGCCGTACGCGACGCTGGAGCCGATCCGGAAGATGCTGCTGCAACAGTTCATGGGCGAGAAGTTCGGCCGCGACAACATCTGGGAAGGCCACCTCGCGACCGAGCTGTGGACCACGCAGATGGAAGTGCAGGCCGTGTTGGACGAACAGCAGGTGTCGCTGTCGCGCGTGCTCGACCTGAAGGTCGGCGAGACCCTGATGCTGAACGCCACGCCCGACAGCCTGATCCAGCTGCGCTGCGGCGCCATCGACCTGACGCAGGGCCGCATGGGGCGTCGCGGCGACCATATCGCCGTGCGCGTCGAAAGGTCGCTGACACTGCCGGGCGGTTCGTCCGGTTCGGGGGGCTGACGTCGATGGACATGGTGACCGTGGCCATGGACCTGCTGCTGGCGACCCTGCTGGTCGCGGCGCTGGCCTATGGGATCAAGCTGGAGCGCAAGCTCAAGGCCCTGCGCGACAGCCAGGCGGGCTTCGCCGAGGCGGTGCAGACGCTGGACGCCGCCGCCGCCCGCGCCGAGGCGGGGCTCGAGGCTCTGCGCCAGACCACCGAAGCGGCCCACGACGAGCTGCACGACCGCATCCTGAAGGCCCGCGAGCTCAAGGCCGAGCTCGACAAGCTGATGGTCCGCGCCGAGCGGGCCACCGAAGACGCCAAGACGGCGCTGGCCGCCGCACCGGAACGGCCGCGCCTTTCCGATTCGCGCCTGGCCGACACCTTGGCCCGCAGCGCTGAGCCGCGCGCATCCGAACCCCGCGCCGAGCGTCCGCGCCCGTCCGCGCCCCCCCATCGCGAAGCCGCTGCGCGGCCTTCCGCCCCCGTTTCCCGTCGTCCGGCCGCCCGTGGCCTGGACGAGGACCTGTTCGAGACGGAGTCCGCGCCGCGGGCCCGCGCCTTCGGAGTTGATCGATGACCAGCCGCGTTCCTCGCCTTCTGCCCCTGCTCGCGGTCGCGGTGGGCGGCGTCCTGGCGCTCAAGGTCGTCTCCGGCCTGGACGGCGCGCCTGCCTTCCTGAAGCAGGCCGCCGCCTTCGCCGAAGAGGCGCCCAAGCCCGCCAAGGGCAAGAAGGCCAGGGGGCCGGCCAGCGGCAAGGCTGACGCCACGCCGGACGCCAAGGGCGACATCCTGGGCGACTCGGCGGCCCCGGGCGCTGCGGCCGCCGCCGGCGCCACGACCCCCGCGCCCGCCATGTGCGCCGCCAGCGCCGAGCAGCTGGCCAAGGACGCCGGGCTCTCGCCGGCCGAACTGCGCGTGCTGCAAGGCCTCCAGGCCCGCCGCGGCGAGCTCGACGAGCGTGAGCAGTCGATGCAGACCAACCTCGCCCTGCTGGGCGCGGCCGAGACCAAGGTCGACGGCAAGCTCAAGGCCCTGACCGACCTGAAGGGCGAGATCCAGGGCATGCTCGGCCAGGTCGACGCCAAGCAGGACGCCGAGGTCATGCGCCTGGTGACGGTCTATTCCAAGATGAAGCCGGCCGATGCGGCGGCGGTGATGATCCAGCTCGACGACAAGGTGCGTGTGCCGGTCGCCGCCAAGATGAAAGAGGCGATCCTGGCCCAGGTCCTGGGCAAGATGCCGCCCGCGGAAGCCAAGAAGCTGACCGAAAAGCTCGCTTCCCGCTTCCAGCCGTCGATCTCGGCCCTGCAGCAGGTCGCCGCCGCCGAGAACGGCCAGGCCCCGGCGGCTTCGGCCGCTGCGAGCGACAAGGCCGCGCCCGCCAAGGCCGCCCCCAGGCCCAAGGCCCGCAAGGCCAAGCCGAAGGCCGCCGCCAAACAGGCCGACGCCGCCGACGCCAAGGCCACCCCGGCTCCGGCCGCCACGAAGCCCGCCGCTGCGGCTGCGCCCGCTGCGGGCGGCAAGCCGAGCTAAATCGCTCGAAGCAACAGCGAAACTCCGATGGCGCACGGTGGTTGAAAGAAGCGCTTGCCCACAGCCCAATTAGCTGACGATCGGGCCGCGTGGCTGCTGGGATGTAGCTGATGCCTAAGCGCTTGATCGGCAAACTGATCCTGCCCGCCGTCATAATGATCTTCTATGCGGCGCTGGCCTATTCCCATCGGCTGTGGCCCTCGCTCGGCCTATCGACAAGCCAGCAAGGCGTCGCGAGCGACTGGATTTACGAGAACGGCGCGATCCTCTTCGGCGCCGTGACGGCCGTGAACGCGATCTACTGTATCCACGTGTTCAAGCTCAGGCGCGGCGCAATCGTCCTGACCGCGACATTGATCGCGCTCTATCTTTGGCTGTTGGTGGGGTTCGATGTCGCGTTCACACCGCCGAACGCAGAGATTCCGGAGAACTATCGGGAGGAGGGGCTGACCATCGCGATCGGCTTGCTGTTCGTGTTCTGCTTCATTCCCTACGTCCTGCTCTGGACCGCAGCGGGCTTGGCTCTCCGGTGGCTCCCCCGGTTCTGGGCGCGGGCGGCGGTGCAGAAGAGCTGAACCTTCTTGGAAGTCTTCGCCGCAGGCGCGTTCCGGTATCGTTAACCCGAGCCTAACCGCGAGCGGCGAGGTTCGAAGGTGATGAAATCCGCCTCCACACCTGAGTCGCGCCTGAAGGCCGGGGCCAAGGTCGTCCTGTTGACGACGGCCGCGGTCGCCTGTGTGGCGGCGGCGGGGGTCGTGCCGGTGGCCGGCGCCCTGGCGGCGGAGACCAGGATCACCGCCCACGGGCCGGTGGAGCTGCGCGTCGGGGTCAACAACGACTTCACCCGCATCGAATTCCTAGGCCCCCAAGGCCCGCAGGTGGCGGTACGCACCACCGAGACCGGCGTCGTGCTGCGCATGCCCAAGGGCGTGAAGCCGGATCTGGCCCGCCTGCAGGTCGATCCTCCCAAGGGCATCGCCGGCGTCGACACCCGCCCGACGGCGGAGGGCTTCGAGGTGGTGCTGACGCTCGACCGCGGCGCCAGTGTCAAGACCGGCAAGGCCGACGGCGCCACCTATCTGAACGTCTTTCCGGCGCGCGGCGACATCGCTGAGGCGGCGGGCCCTGCACCCACCCGGCCCAATCCGATCCCCGCATCCGGCGCCGTGCGTGTGGCGGCCGCCACCGACGGCCAGGCCGTGACGCTGAGGTTTCCCTGGGCGGCGCCGGTAGGCTCCGCCATCTTCCGCCGCGGCGACGCGGTCTATGTGGTGTTCGACGCCAAGGCCAAGCTCGACATGGCCTCCGCCCCCGAAGGGCGGCTGGGCCCCGTCAAGCGCATGCGCTGGCTCAATGGCCCTGATTTCACGGTGCTGCGCATCGAGACGCCGGAAGTGGTTTCGGTGGCCGCGGCTTCGGATGGCCCGAACTGGACGGTGACCCTGGGCGGCCCGATCACGCCGCCCGAGAACGGCATCAGGATCGACCGCGACGACCAGACCGGCCCCCCGGCCCTTTCCGCGGCCCTGACCGGCGCCACCAAGGTGATCTGGCTGACCGACCCGGTGATCGGCGACCGCTTCGCCGCCGTGACCGCCATGGGCGACCCGCGCCCGACCGCGCGGCCACGCACCCTGATCGAGGCGGTGCTGCTGCAGACCGTGCACGGCATGGCGGTCGAGACCATCGCACCGGACGTCAACGTCACCATCGCCGGCGACCTGGTGCGCATCGAACGGCCGGTGAAGGGCCTGAGCCTGTCGCCGCCGAGTTCCGGCGCCCAGGCGGCGGTGACGCCCACGGAGCTGCCGCAGGCCGCCGCGCTGCCGGGGCTGATCGACTACGACAACTGGTCCAAGACCGGGGACGCCGGCTTCCTGGTCCGCTATCGCCAGCTGCAGGACCTGGCCCTCGCCGAGGGCGCCAAGGGCAGGAACGCCCCGGTCGCCGCGCGCATGGCCTTCGCGCGCTTCCTGGTCGGCTCGGAGCTGAACTACGAGGCCATCGGCGCGCTCGACATGGTGGCCAAGCAGAACCCGGCCATGCTGAACGACGCGGAGATGCGCGCCCTGCGCGGCGCGGCGCGCGCCATGGCAGGCCGCTATAAGGAAGCCCAGGCCGACTTCTCGACCCCCGCCACCGCGGCCGATCCGGCCAGTTCGCTGTGGCGCGGCTATATCGACGCCAAGCTCGGCGCCTGGACCGACGCCAGGAAGTCGTTCACCGCAGGCGCCCGCGCCATCGACAGCTTCTCGCCCAAATGGCGCGCCCGCTTCGCCACCGCCCACGCCACCGCCGCCCTGGAGACCAAGGACCAGACGGCCGCCGCTTCGCTGCTCGCCTACGCCCTGGCCCAGAACCTGGAGCCGGTGGACCAGCTGGGCGCGCTCCTGGTGCAGGCGCGGCTGTTCGAGGAACAGGGGCTCAGCGACCGGGCGCTGGCCGTTTATGACGCCATCTCGCACGCGGGCACCGCATCGCTCGCCACGCCGGCCCAGATGCACGCCGCGCGCATCAAGTACCAGAAGGGCCTGATCAAGCCGGCCGAGGCCATCGCCACCCTGGAAAGCCTGCGATACCGCTGGCGCGGCGACGGCACGGAGCTGGAGGTGATCCGCTCGCTGGGCGAGATCTACCTGGCTCAGGGGGACTATCGCCAGGCGCTGGACGCCCTGCGCTCGGCCGGCAAGCGGCTGCCGGATTCGCCGGCCGCCATGGGCCTGCAGACCCAGTTGGCCGAGGTGTTCCGCCGGCTGTTCCTGCGCGGCGGCGCCGACAACATGGAGCCGATCCAGGCGCTCGGCCTGTTCTACGACTTCAGCGAGCTGACCCCGGTGGGCGCCGACGGCGACGAGATGGTGCGCAAGCTGTCACGGCGCCTGATCGACGTGGACCTGCTGCCCCAGGCGGCCGAGCTCTTGAAACACCAGGTCGATTCCCGCCTGGACGGCGTGGCCAAGGCCCAGGTCGCCACCAACCTGGCCGCCGTCTATCTGATGGATCGCAAGCCCGAGCAGGCGCTGCAGGCCATCTGGGGATCGCGCTCGACCTTGCTGCCCAATGCGTTGAACGCCCAGCGCCGGGTGCTGGAGGCTCGCGCCCTGGCCGATCTGACCCGCTATGACGGCGCGCTCGAGATTCTCGCCAAGGACGTCTCGCCTGAGGCCCTGGACGTGCGCGCCGACGTCTATTGGCGCCAGAAGGACTGGGCCAACGCCGGGGCGATCTACGAGAAGCGCCTGGGCGACCGGTTCAAGAACGCCGCCGCTCCGCTGTCCGGGGAAGAAGAGACCAAGCTGATCCGCGCCGGGGTGGCCTATTCCATGGCCGGGGACGGCAAGGGCCTGACCCGCCTGACCGAGCGCTTCGGCGCCTTCGTGCAGCAGGCGCGTCAGCCGGAGGCGTTGCGCATCGCGCTCGCGGGCCTCGACGGCGCCCGCGTCAACCCGTCCGACTTCGCCCGCATCACCTCGCAAGCCGACACCTTCGCCGGCTGGGTGGCGGGGATGAAACAGCGCTTCCGCGACAACGCCGCGGGCGTGGTGAAGACGGCCGCGAGCGCGGCGGGCGCCAAGGCGGGCTGATCGCGCTTCCGCTGGCGGCGGCCCTGCTCTAAACCCCGCCCGTGAGCGAACCCGTCCCCCCCTGTGTGATCCTGAACGAGCCGCAGCTGGCCGAGAACATCGGCGCGGTGGCGCGTGTGATGGCCAACTTCGGCCTCTACGACCTGCGCCTGGTGCGCCCGCGCGACGGCTGGCCGCAGGAGCGGGCCTGGGCCTCGGCCTCGGGCGCCGACTGGCCGCTGAACGAGGCCAACGTGTTCGACCGGATCGAGGACGCCCTGGCCGACCTGAAGGTGGTCTATGCGACCACCGCCCGGCCGCGCGAGACCATGCTGCCGATCCTGACGCCGCGTGAAGCGGCGGCGGAGCTGAACCGCGCCTCGCACGAGGGCCAGACCATCGGCCTGTTGTTCGGCGGCGAGCGGGCGGGGCTGGAGACGCTGGATATCGCGCTCTGCCACGCCATCGTGACCATCCCGATCGACCCGAAGTTCCGCTCGCTGAACCTGGCCCAGGCCGTGGCGGTCAACGCCTATGAGTGGCGCCAGACCGTGCTGGACCGCCCGCCCGCGATCTTCCGCGAGGCGCCGGAGCCGGCCGTGCAGGAACAGATGATCGGGCTATTTGAGCATCTGGAGAGTGAACTCGAGACGGCGGGCTTTTTTCACCCGCCCGAAAAAAAGCCCGCTATGGTGCGCAACCTTCGCGTCGCCCTGGGCCGCGCTCGCTTCTCCGACCAGGAAGCGCGCACCTTTCGCGGCGTGATCACCGCGCTCAGCAAGGGCCGCGGACGGGTGCTGGCCAAGCTCGCTGAAAAGAAGCGGGAACGGGGAGAGTAGGGTATGGACGCCGACAGGCTGAAACGCTTCGTGGGCGGCCTCTGGGCCGACGAGATCACTCCCCGACTGATCGAATACATCAAGATCCCGAACAAGAGCCCGAGCTTCGATCCCCAGTGGGCCGAGCACGGCTACATGGATCAGGCCGTCAGCCTGATGGAGGCCTGGGCGCGCAAGAAGCTCGAGGCCTTTCCAGGGTCGACCCTGGAAGTGGTGCGCCTGCCCGGCCGCACGCCGCTGATCTTCATGGACATCCCGGGGCAGGGGTCGGACACGGTCCTGCTCTACGGCCACCTGGACAAGCAGCCCGAGATGACCGGCTGGGCCGAGGGCTTAGGGCCGTGGACCCCGGTGCTGAAGGGCGACAAGCTCTATGGCCGCGGCGGCGCCGACGACGGCTACGCCATCTTCGCCTCCCTGGGCGCGCTCTTGGCGCTGAAGGACCAGGGTGTTCCCTTCGCCCGCTGCGTGGTGCTGATCGAGGCCTGCGAGGAGTCCGGCTCCTACGACCTGCCGTTCTACGTCGACCACCTGGCGTCCAAGATCGGCAAGCCGTCACTGGTGATCTGCCTCGACAGCGGCTGCGGCAACTACGACCAGCTGTGGCTGACGACCTCGCTGCGCGGCCTTTTGGGCGGTGTCTTGACGGTCAAGGTGCTGGACGAGGGCGTCCACTCGGGCGACGCGTCCGGCGTGGTGGCGTCCAGCTTCCGCATCCTGCGCCAGCTGCTCTCGCGCATCGAGGACGAGACCACCGGCAAGGTTAAGGTCGAGGCGCTGTGGACCGAGGTCCCGGCCGACCGCCAGGAGCAGGCCAAGCGCGCTGCGGCCATCCTGAAGGACGAGGTCTGGACGAAGTTTCCCTTTGTGAAGGGCATGAAGCCGGTCACCGATGACCCGGTGGAGCTGATCCTGAACCGCACCTGGCGGCCCCAGCTGGCCATCGTCGGCGCCGACGGCCTGGCCAAGCCCGCCGACGCGGGCAATGTGCTGCGCCCCTTCACCGCCGCGAAACTGTCGATGCGCCTGCCGCCGACGGCCGACGCGGCCAAGTGCGCCCAGGCCGTGAAGAAGGTGCTGGAGGAGAACCCGCCCTATGGCGCCAGCGTCACCTTCGAGGTGCAGGGCGGTGAGTCCGGCTGGAACGCCCCGGCCCTGGCGCCGTGGCTCGAGGCCTCGGTCGAGGCTGCGTCCCAGACTGCGTTCGGCGCGCCGGTGGCGATGATGGGCGAGGGCGGCTCGATCCCCTTCATGGGCATGCTCGGCGACAAGTTCCCGGAGGCGCAGTTCCTGATCACCGGCGTGCTGGGCCCGCACTCCAACGCCCACGGTCCCAACGAATTCCTGCACATCCCGACCGGTGAACGCGTGACCCAGGTGGTCTCGCTGGTGCTGGCGGATCACTACGCCCAGGCCGGCGGCGCGAGCGCTTCCACGAGCGGCGGCGGGAGCAAGAAGGGCTTCCTCGGCAAGCTGTTCGGCGGGCGGAGCTAACCTCCCCCCGTTTTCCCGGCCTTCGCCGGGGACACGGACTAGTTCAGCGAGCTGCGCGACCAAGCAGCGCAGGAAACACCTGCGTTTCCAGCAGCTGCGCCAGCGGCGGCGCATCCGTCTGGCCCGGGGTGATCCAGCGCGCCTCCGCGATCTCGGCCTGTGGACGGGGATCGCCTGAGACTTCGACGACAAACACGTCGGCTACGACAGTCGCCTCGGGATGGTCCGCCGCGGGCGCTTCGAACCGACCCAGCGCCTCAGCGCTGGCGACGCCGACGCCCAGTTCCTCGTCGAGCTCGCGCGCCAGGCATTCCAGCGGCGCTTCGTCGGCTTCGTATTTGCCGCCGGGCAGCATGAAGCGGGTTCCGCCGTGCTTGCGCACGGTCAGCACCGCGCCGCCCTGCACGATTGCGGCGGCGGCGATGCGGATGATCTCTTTCGCTCCGGCGGACATGGCGCGACGCTCCGCCGAGTCGCGCATGACGCCAAAGGCCTGGCGCCAACGACGCGCCCCTGTCATGGACCCGTGCTCTGGTCCGGCCGGTTTTGGGGGAAGCCATGGATCGCGCCGCGCATTTCGGCTGGGGGCTGCACGCCGTCGAGCGGCTGCGCGGGCGGGTCGGCGCCCTGGTAGTGGTCGATGTGCTGTCGTTCTCGACCGCGGTCGACGTGGCCGTGGCGCGCGGCGCCGACGTTCTGCCCATGGCCCCCGGCGACGGCCAGGCGCTGCCCGAACTGGTCAAGGCCAAGGGTGAAGGCGCGGTGGTGGCCGTCAAGCGCGGCGAGCCCGGCTACAGCCTCTCGCCCGCCAGCCTGACCGGGATCGCGGAAGGGACGCGGCTGATCCTGCCCTCGCCCAACGGCGCCCGCCTGTCGGCGGCGGCGGTCAACGGCGCGGCGGTCTTCGCCGGATGCCTACGCAACGCCGGCGCGGTGGCCCAGGCGGCGCTGGAGACCGCGGGGCAGGGCGATGTGGGCGTGGTCGCCGCGGGCGAGCACTGGCCGGGCGGCGAGTGGCGCTTCGCCATCGAGGATCTGCTGGGCGCCGGCGCCGTGCTCCACGTGCTGAGCTTGGCGATGGAGGGCGAGGCCGGGCGTGCGCGCGACGCCTTTCGGGCGTGCGGCGCGCACGTGGGCGAGTTCGTGCGGGGCTCTATCTCCGGCCGGGAGTTGATCGACCGAGGCTACGCAGGCGACGTGGACCTTGCGGTCGAACAGGACGTCAGCTGCGTGGCGCCGCGGCTGGTCGACGGCGCCTACCGCGCGGCCTAGAGGCCCAGGTGCGGCAGGGCCGCCATCACCAGGTTGACGCCCACCACCACCGCGCTCGCCACCGTCAGCACTATGCCCAGGGTGCGCCACAGGTTCACGGTCTTGGTCTGCGACAGCCCCAGCGCATGGCAAAGACGCCCCAGCACGAACGCGCCCGCCACGGCCTCCACGGTCTGCTGACGGCCGCCCAGCATCTCCAGCAGGGCCAGGGCGATGACGAAGATGGCGGCGTTCTCGGCGAAGTTGCCGTGGCGGCGCATGGCGCGCAGCAGGCCGTCGTCCTGGCCCTCGCCCAGCGACTGGCGCGCCTTGCGCCGGGCCAGGACCGTCAGCAGCAACAGCAGCATCTGGACGATGATCAGCACGCCCGCGGTCAGGGCGGAGACGACGGGCAAGGCGACGGTCTGCATGGCAGGCTCCGGATCCAGGCGCGGCCGGAGCATGCGGCCAAGCTTGGCCGTCGTCCAGCGCCCGATGCGGAGCTAAAATCCGCCATCCGGCGCTGCGAAGCTGCGCTAGGGTGCGACGGGCACGGAGGTTCGAATGCGCGGCGTCATCGGCAAGGCTTGGCCTCTGGCGCTGCTGCTCTGCGCAGGTCCGGCCTGCGCGGCGGACGCAACGACGCGCTTCGACCTGGTGTGCAGCGGTCAGGCGAACCCACAGGGGCTGGGCGTCGCCAAGACTTTCTCCGGCCGGCTGCGTATCGACCTCGCCAAGGGTGGCTTCTGTGACTCGGACTTCTGCGCCAGGTTGACCAAGGCGGGCGGCAGGACGCTGGAATACCAGTGCCAGGCCGTGAACGGCGGCCGGTTCTGTGGCCCTATCGCGGACTCCACCGCCGGTCCCTTTGTCTGGCACGACGAGTTCGCCTTCGATCGCGTCACGAGGGCCTTTACGCGCAAGACCTGGGGCTCGATCGGCGATATCGCCTCGCGCCCTTTCCGCCTGGAACTCACCGGCAAGTGCGCGGTCGCGCCGCCCCAGGCGCCTGACCCCGGCGTCTCCCTGCGCTACCTTGGGCGCCCAACCGCAAAGGCCCTGACCGTGCCCGAGATCACCCTGGACAAGCAGACGCGCGACGCGCTCTCGCGCCGCCTGGCCGATCACCTGGGCGCGGAGTTCGATGTCGAGGTGGCGCCCTTCGACGCCCAGGCGCTGCTCGACTGGCTGGCCAAGACCCTGGGGCCGTATTTCTACAATCAGGGCCTCTATGACGCCCAGGCGATCCTGAAGGACCGGGCGGATGCGATCACCGACGCCATCGCCGCCTTGGAGCGGCCCCTGCCGCGCTAGGCCAAGCCCGCATTGACTTCTCGGGCGCCCTCCGCCATAAGCGCGCCTTTCCCGCGCCGGGCATCGCCTTGCGTGCGGGAATCCATGACGGATGACGCGTGGACCGCCGTTGAGATCGCGCCCTCATCGTGAGGGAGCCGGGCCGCGTCGCGTATGAAAGACGACACATGTCCAAGCGCCATTCGGCGAAATACAAGCTCGACCGCACCATGGGTGAGAACCTGTGGGGCCGTCCCAAATCCCCGGTCAACCAACGCTCCTACGGCCCGGGCCAGCACGGCCAGCGCCGCAAGCAGAAGGTTTCGGACTTCGGCCTGCAGCTGCGCGCCAAGCAGAAGCTGAAGGGCTACTACGGCAACATCACCGAGAAGCAGTTCGTCCGGACCTACGTCGAGGCGTCGCGCCGCAAGGGCAACACCTCCGAGAACCTGATCGCGCTGCTGGAATCGCGCCTGGACGCCATCGTCTACCGCGCCAAGTTCGTGCCGACGGTCTGGGCTTCGCGCCAGTTCGTCAACCACGGCCACGTGCTGGTCAACGGCAAGCGCGTGAACATCGCCTCCTACCGCTGCAAGCCGGGCGACGTGATCGAGGTGCGCGAGCGTTCGCGTAACATGGCGCTCGTGCTGGAAGCCCAGCAGTCGCAGGAACGCGACATCCCCGACTACATCGAGCAAGGCGAGCGCGGCTTCCAGGTCCGCTTCGTCCGCGCCCCGGACCTGGCCGAAGTGCCGTACCCGGTGAAGATGGAGCCGAACCTGGTCGTGGAATACTACGCCTCCTAAGGGCGGTTCCCACCGGTCGAAATCGAGAAGGGCTTCGGGCGACCGGGGCCCTTTTTCGTTGCGCGATGTTCCGCGCCGCGCTGTGCTGGCGCCGCGATGGGGGAGGGGCCGATGAAGCTCTCGCGCAGGACGGTGCTGGCCAGCGGGGCGGCGGCGGGGTTGGCGGCCGGGGTTCCGTTCAGGGCCCAGGCGGCGCCAATGGTCCAGGCGTTGCGGCCGGCGGCCCTGGCCGACGTCACGCTCGGCCCGGGGCCCCTGAAGGACGCCCAGGCGGTCAACCGCCGCCGGCTGTTGGCCACCGATCCCGACCGGCTGCTGCACATGTTCCGGGTCACCGCGGGCCTGCCCTCGGCCGCGAAGCCGCTGGGCGGCTGGGAGGCGCCGGACAACGAACTCAGGGGCCATTTCACCGGCCACTACATGAGCGCCTGCGCCGCCATGGCCGCGCAGGGCGATCTTGAGCTCAAGGCGAAAGGCGCGGTCGTCGTGGCCGGCCTGGCCGAGTGTCAGAGGGCGCTGAAGACCGGCTATGTCTCGGCCTTCCCGGTGGAAGCGTTCGCCCGACTCTATCAGCGCGAAAAGGTCTGGGCGCCGTTCTACACCCTGCACAAGATCCTGGCCGGGCTGATCGACATGCACAGCTTGGGCGGCGACCTCCAGGCTTTGGATGTCGCCATCCGTCTGGCCGATTGGGTAGACGCATGGACCGCGCCTATCCCGCACGACCACATGCAGAAGATCCTCGACACCGAGTTCGGCGGCGTCGGCGAGAGCCTGTGGAATCTGCAGGCGCTGACTGGAGAGACGCGCTACGGCCAAGCCGCCGAGCGCTTTGAGAAGCGCAAGTTCCTCGACCCTCTGGCCGTGGATACCGACGCTCTGACCGGGCTTCACGCCAACACCCACATCCCACAGGTCATCGCCGCCGCCCGCAAGGCCGAGATGACGGGCGACGCCACCTCGTGCCGCATCGCCGAATTCTTCTGGACCGACGTCACCGAGTTTCGCTGCTTCGCCACCGGGGGCACCTCCAGCGGCGAGGAATGGAAGGGCGAGCGCGGACGGCTGTCGACAGAACTCGACGCCTAT
Source organism: Pseudomonadota bacterium (assembly GCA_018241995.1). Lineage (GTDB taxonomy): Bacteria > Pseudomonadota > Alphaproteobacteria > Caulobacterales > Caulobacteraceae > JAFECT01. Next base: position 193,561 of record JAFECT010000001.1, on the reverse strand, counting down.
ACCCACGAGTGCTGCTGCACCCACAACATGCTCAAGCTGACTCGGCACATGCTGAGCTGGAACGGTCAGGCCAGGGCGGGCGACTACTATGAGCGCGCCCTGTTCAACGGCGTCCTGGGCACGCACAACCCGGCCGATGGCATGATGATGTACTACGTCCCGATGGCCCCCGGGTTCTGGAAGATGTTCTCGGCCGGGGACGACGGCTTCTGGTGTTGCGACGGCACGGGTATTGAGTCCTTCGCCAAGCTGAGCGACAGCATCTACTTCCACGACCAGCGCGGTGTCTTCGTGAACCTCTTCGCCAACGCCGACCTGGAATGGCGCGAGAAGCGTGTCCGCATCCGACAGAGCACTCTTTTTCCGGAGGGCGGTCGCGTCCACCTGACGATCGAGACCGATGCGCCCGTCGATTTCGCGTTGAGGGTCCGCATCCCGAAGTGGGCGAAAGGCAGTTACCGAGTCGGGCTCAATAACCGGCGATTGGCCACGCCCGTCGTGCGTGACGGGTGGCTCACCGTGGAGCGCACGTGGCGCTGCGGCGACCAGCTGAGCGTCGACCTGCCCATGGCCCTGGGGTTCGAGCCCATGGCCGACAATCCGAGCATGCAGGTCCTGTGCTGTGGGCCACTGGTCATGGCGGGTGGTCTCGGGACCGGCGCCCTGCCTTCGACCTTTCCCTATGCGGAGCCCACGAAGCCGCGCGAGGTGCCTGAATTCAAATCCGGATCGTTCGAGGCGCCAGTTCTTAACCGCCCCTCCGTGTGGGCCGGCCAAGGCGAGCCGCCGCCTGGCCGAACCTGGATCGTCTTTCGTCCGCCTGCCAACGGCGAACTCTTGAGCTTTCGCACGCGTGGCCTCGACCAGGACCTGACGCTGATGCCTTTCTGGCGGCTGCAGGGTGAGCGTTACGCCGTCTACTGGAAGACCACCGGCTGAGATCGACCGCGACGGTCGCTTGACTCATTTCGATGATTAGCTAATCATCGATACATGAGCGGCGTCTTCAAAGCCCTGTCCGACCCCACCCGCCGGCGCGTGCTGCAGCTGCTGCGCGCAGGGCCGATGACGGCGGGGGAGCTGGCCGACCAGTTCGAAGTGTCCAAGCCCACCATGTCGGCCCATTTCGCGGTGCTGCGCGAGGCGGGCCTGGTCCACGCCGAGAAGGCCGGCAAGAGCGTCACCTACCACCTGAACCTGTCGGTGCTGGAGGAGGCCCTGATGGGCTTCGCCGAAGGCTTCGGCATCGGGTCCCGGCGCGACGCGGCGCCTGTGACCCTGCAGCCAACGCGCAAGAAGGAAGCCTGAGCCATGAACAACCGCATCCTCACCAGCGTAGCCAGCGCGGTGCTGCTGGTCGGCGCCTCGATCGCGATGGTGATCCTGCGCCGGGCCGGCGTGATCGACGACAATCCCACGCGCGGCGTGATGGTGATCATCGGCCTGCTGCTGGCGCTATACTCCAACCTGATCCCCAAGACCTTCACCGCGAAGTCGGCGAGGGCGCTGGCGGTGAAGCGCCTGGCCGGATGGGTCTTCGTGCTCTCGGGCCTGGGCTATGCGGCGGTCTGGATGTTCGCACCGTTCGAGAGTGCGCCGGACTGGTCCATGGCCGTCGTCGGCCCGGCGACCCTGTTCGTGCTGGCGTCCTGCCTGTGGGCTCGCTCCCGCCCGTCGCCGACGGCCTAGAGCCGGCGGAACATGACCAGGGCGTCGACGTCGCCCTCACGGGGGTGGCGGAAGGCGCCGGGCAGGCGTCCGACGATCTCGAAGCCGAACGCTTGCCACAGCGCCACGGCGCGGAGGTTGGTCGAGACCACGAAGTTGAACTGCATAGCCTCGAAGCCGCGAGCCTTGGCATGCTCCAAAGAGTGGCCGCACATCAGCCGCGCCACGCCCTTTCCGGTCGCGCGGCCGGAGGTCATGTAGCCGCAATTGCAGACGTGGCCGCCGCCGCCCGCCTGGTTGCGGCGCAGATAGTAGGTCCCGACGACCTCGCCCGCCTCGTCCTGGGCCACGAAGGCGTCGTGAGCCGGCGCCAGCCAGTAGGCCAGGGCCTGCTCGCGGGTCAGGCCGCGATCCAGCGCATAGGTCTCGCCGCCGCGGATCACGGGTTCGAGGATGGCCCAGACGGCGTCGTGGTCGCGAGGCTCGGCGGGGCGGATGCGCATGGTCAGTCGAGCTGGTGCGCGAGCGTATAGCCCGGCCACAGGTCCGGCGCGGCGCGGGCGTACTGCGGCTGCGGCGCAGGCGGATCGCCCAGGCGGGCGCGGGCGTGGTGGCCCCAGTTCGGATCGTCCAGCACGCCACGGGCGATGGCGATCATGTCGGCCTTGCCCTCGGCCAGGATCTGCTCGGCCAGCTCCGGCTGGGCGATCATGCCCACGGCCATGGTGGTGAGGCGCGCCTTGGCCTTCACTGTCTCGGACAGGTGGACCTGATAGCCCGGCTCGCGGCCGGGGATATGGATGCCCGGCGCGATGGCGCCGGACGAGACGCAGACATAATCGTAGCCCAGGTCCTTCAGCCGCTCGGCGAACACCGCGGCCTGGTCGGCGTCAAAGCCGTCCTCGGTCCAGTCCGAGCCGGAGATCCGCGCGCCCAACGCCTTGTCGCGCGGCCAGGCGGCGCGCAGGTCGGCGGCGACTTCCAGCGGAAAGCGCAGGCGGTTGTCCAGCGAGCCGCCGTACTGATCAGCGCGCTTGTTGGCGATGGGCGAGCAGAACTCGTGCAGCAGGTAGCCGTGGGCGGCGTGGAGTTCGACAGAGTCGAAGCCGGCGCGATGCGCGCGCCTGGCCGCTTCGGTAAAGGCGGCGCGGACCCGCGCCATGCCGGCCTCGTCCAGGGCGGCGGGTGTGCGGAACCCCTCGGCGAAGGGCAGAGCGGACGGCGCGCCGATGTTCCAGTCGATCTCGCCGTCCTTGAGCGCACGGCCGCCCTCGATCCACGGCGGCAGGGTCCCGGCCTTGCGCCCCGCGTGAGCCAGCTGGATGCCCATGGCGGTCGGCGAATAGGTGCGGATGTCGGTGATCAGCTTGGCGAAGGCCTGCTCTTGAGCCTCATTCCACAGGCCGGTGTCGTCGGGCGAGATGCGCCCCTCGGGCACGACTGCGGTCGCTTCCACGATCACCAGGCCGGCGCCGGAGGTGGACATGGAGCCCAGGTGCTTCCAGTGCCAGGGCTGGGGAACGCCGTCCTTGGCCGAATACTGGCACATGGGCGAGACCACCAGCCGGTTGGGCAGGCTCAGGCCGCCGAGCTGGATCGGCGAGAACAGGCGGCTCATGCGGCGGGGTCCTTGGCCAGGCGTTGGATCATCTCAGGCGGAATCCGCGCCGGCTTCATGGTCTTGAAGTCCACCAGGCACCACTCGGTCTTGCCCTGGGCCGCCAGGCCATTAGGCCCCTCTATGCGCGCGAAGCGCGGAAAACGCGGGCCTTCCGCGTCGCCGACCCAGGTGACGGCGCGCACCTCGTCGCCGAGCTTGAGCGCGCGGCGATAGTCGATCTCGTGGCGGAGCGCGACCCATGACCAGCGCTCGCGATCCTCGTCGGGGAAGCGCGCGTTCCAGTGCGCCGTGCCGGCGTCCTGCAGCCAGCGCACATAGACTACGTTGTTCACGTGGCCGTTGTCGTCGATGTCCTCAGCCGCGATGCTCAGCGGCAGGGTGAAGACCTCGCGGTCCTCGCGGGGCTCGAAGCCGCCCCTCACGCCGAGACGACGCCCTTCTCGACCAGCAGCGGCTTGAGCTCGCCCGACTGGAACATCTCCCGCACGATATCGCAGCCGCCGACGAACTCGCCCTTCACATAGAGCTGGGGAATGGTCGGCCAGTCGGAATAGGTCTTGATGCCGTTGCGCAGCTCTTCGTCCTGCAGCACGTCCACGCCGACGAAGGGCGCCTCCACGTGATCCAGGATCTGCACCACCACCGAGGAGAAGCCGCAGCGCGGTGCGTCGGGCGTGCCCTTCATGAACAGCACCACGGGGTTTTCCTCCACCGTCTTGGCGATGAAGGCATGGACGGGGTCGGCGGCTACGTCGGTCACGGGCGGGAGTCCTTCGGAATTCGGCCCCTGAGCTAAGGAGCCGAACGCCAAGGGTCAAGCGGGCGCGGTGTCACCAGGGGCGACCGAGGCTCCTGCAGTCGAGTTTGGACCCGTTCGGCGGTGCGTCGCTCGGCCGGCATAGGCGCACGCTCCGCGCCAAGCGCAGGAATAGCCGGCGATCCGCGGCCTCGCGTTCAGGCGTGGTTTCAAGCGACGCCGTCAACGCTGCGGAGCCGCGGCCCGGACCGGGGCTGTATCGAGCGGTCAGTTCCAGCGATACGCGCCCCTGGCCGGTCAGCTTGCGACATTGCGCAGTCGGGCGGCCCGCCAGTCGCAGCGCGGATGGCGCGACCTTACCCTTGCCGCAATAGCGCTGCGCCATGTGCAGGGCGGCGGTCGCGTCGTCGAGCCGGTCGAAGCCGGGCTCCACATCTTCTGGGGTCGAGTACCCGTAGAACACGGCCATGGCCGGCGGCAGTGCCCCGCTTAGCGTTTCGTAGGCGCAGTCTTTCGGTGCGACCATGAAGACTACGAAGCCGTGATCCGAGGTTACGGCTTCCTTGGGGCGGGCGCAGCGGACCAGACCCGGCGGAATGACGGCGGCGACGCCGTATTCGTCGCTGGCGAAACGGGCGGGCGCGGGCGATGGCTTCGGAACAGCGCGCGGCGCCTCCTCCCAAGCGGGATCGGCGAAACCGAGCATGAGGGAGAGCGCGAGGCCAAGCATGGTTCAACCTCGCACAGCTGCGGTGCTTGTCGAGGGGAAGGGCGCCCTAGAGGGACAGGAACGTCTCGAACCCGCCCCAGATCAGGCGCTTGCCGTCGAAGGCTTCAGGCCGACTTGGCGCCCGCCGGACCGAAGCGGGCCATCTCCACCTGGGCGGCGAGGCCCGGGGGCATGTCGCGGTCGGGGACGGCGGCCAGGGCGGCGAAGTGGGCGGGGTCCACCGACTCCACCAGAATGGTCGACAGCGACGGCTCGGTCAGGGCGTAGGCGAGGCAGACCTGTTCGGCCGACCAGTTCGGCGTCTGATGCAGGAAGGCGTAGGTGCCCATGCCCTGTAGCGGGCTGTCGTCGCGCGGCTTGCCCAGGCCGAACAGGCCGCGCTTCTGACCGGCGAGGTCGTCGGCTTTCTTCGGCGTCGACAGTTCCTCGGGGAAGAAGCCGTAGGCCACCACGCCCATGTCCAGCCCCACCGCCTCCTTGAGGCGGTTGCGCTCCTTCCAGCCCGAACGGAGGTGATAGGGCGTCACCAGCACGTCGAAGGCGTTGGCGGAGACGTAGGCGTCCATGGCGTCGTTGTCGCCAGCCACGCCCAGCAGCGTGATGCGGCCCGATGCGCGGATCGCCTTGAGCGCTTCCAGGGAAGCGCGAGGCAGCTCCTCGGAGCCGGGATTGTCCAGGGTGATCAGGTCGATGTGGCCGAGGCCCGAGGCGTTCAGCGCCTGGTCGATCGCCAGGGTCAGGGCTTCCGGCGAGAAGTCCCGCGTCAGGCCCATGCGGCCGCGCGCGATGCCCGCGTGCATGGAAACGAACACCAGGTTGCGCTCAACCACCGACAAGGCGCGGCCGAGCGCCTCGGGCAGCACGGGGTCGACGCCGGCAATGTGGTAGGCGTTCACCCCGGCCTCCAGCGCGGCGAACACCAGCGCCTGCACCTGTTCGGCCCCCTTGCGGGCGGCGGCGTCGGTCAGGCAGAGCGCGATGGCCGAGGTGGTGACTCCTGAACGTCCGAACGGGCGGTAGCGCACGGCTAACCCTCCTGAGGCGCGGCTGTGTCGAGGGCGAGCGCGTGCAGCTCCCCGCCCATCTTGCCCTTGAGCGCGGCATAGACGAGCTGGTGTTGCTTAACGCGGTTCAGGCCCTTGAAGGCGGTCGAAACGATGCGGGCGCGGTAGTGGTCGCCGTCGCCGGCAAGATCCTGGATCGCGATCTCGGCGTCCGGAAAAGCCTCGCGCAGATGCGATCTCAGCTCGTCCTCGGACATCGGCATGGCAGGCGCGCTCCCGGCCCCGATACTGGAGCCTCAGTCGACCTGAATGGCCTGAAACCGGTTAACAAGCGGCTACGTGAGCCTTGCTCAGAGCTGTCCCGTGGGCGCCTGCGACCAGCGCGGCTCTTTCGCCGGACGGGGCGAAGGGCCATGTTGGAGGGATGAAACGCCTCGTCCTGACCCTCGCGCTCGCCGCCGCGGCGCTCGCGGCCCCGCCCGCCTCTGCCGCGGCCGGCAAGCTGGTGCTGGTCTCGGCCGCCCAGCGTCCGGTGCAGGTGGCGATCAACGGTCGCGACTATGGCAAGACGTCGGTCGGCGGGGTGCTCAGCACCAAGATCGCCTTTTCGGGCTCCGAGGCCGAACTCCCCGCGGTGCTGACGCCCGAGGGCGGCGCGCCCACCAAGACCTCGCTGTGGCTCAGCGAAGAGACCGCGGTGAAAGGCGCCGACGGCCTGACCTGGTGCGTGAAGGTCGGCGCCGACTATGCGCTGGTGATGTCGGCTGATGACTGCCGGGCGGTATCCATCCACTAGCTCCGTCACCCTCGGGCTTGTCCCGAGGGCCTATGGCTGAGGCCATGCAGGGCGGAGAGAGGTACGAGCGCTATCCTGCGCTTGCCTGCCACTCGGCCGCGGACGGAACGATGGGCCCTCGGGACAAGCCCGAGGGTGACGGATCGGGAGTGGCGTTGCTCTAGACGTTGAAGCGGAAGTGCATCACGTCGCCGTCCTTGACGACGTAGGCCTTGCCTTCCTTGCGCATCTTGCCGGCTTCGGCCGCGCCGGTCTCGCCGTTGTGCTTGACGAACTCGTCGTAGGCGATGGTCTCGGCGGAGATGAAGCCGCGTTCGAAATCGGTGTGGATCACGCCCGCGGCCTGGGGCGCGGTGTCGCCCACGTGGATGGTCCAGGCGCGCGCCTCCTTCGGACCCACGGTGAAGTAGGTCTGCAGGCCCAAGAGCGCATAGGCCTCGTGGATCAGGCGGTTCAGGCCGGGCTCTTCCAGGCCGAGCGTCTCCAGGAACTCAGCGCGTTCGGCTGAGTCCAGCTGGGCGATCTCGCTCTCGATCTGGGCCGAGATGATCACGGCCTTGGCCCCATCCTTGGCGGCGCGGGCGGCGACCTGGTCGGACAGGGCGTTGCCCTTGTCGGCCGAGGCTTCTTCCACGTTGGCGACATAGAGGGCCGGCAGCGAGGTCAGAAGTTGCAGCATATGCCAGGCCTTCTCGTCCTCGGGCGAGATGTCGGCGGCGCGGGCGGGGCGTCCGGCGTTCAGCTGCTCCAGGGCGACCTTGACCAGGCGAAGCGTGTTGGCGCTTTCCTTGTCGCCGCCCTTGGCCCGCTTCTCGAGGTTGGAGACGCGTTTTTCCAGGCTCTCCAGGTCGGCCAGCATCAGTTCGGTCTCGATGATGTCGAGATCGGCGATGGGGTCGATGCGGCCCTCGACGTGGGTGATGTCGCTGTCCTCGAAGCAGCGGGTCACGAAGGCCACCGCGTCGCAGTCGCGGATATTGGCCAGGAACTGGTTGCCCAGGCCTTCGCCCTTCGAGGCGCCGCGCACCAGGCCCGCCACGTCCACGAAGTTGATCCGCGCGGGGATGATCTCCTTGGAGCCGGCGATCCTGGCCAGCACGTCGAGGCGCGGCTCGGGCACGGCCACGTCGCCGACGTTCGGCTCGATGGTGCAGAAGGGATAGTTCGCCGCCTGGGCGGCCGCCGTCTGGGTGAGGGCGTTGAACAGGGTCGACTTGCCGACGTTCGGCAGGCCGACGATCGCGACTTTCAGGGCCATGATTTTTCGGGGAGATTGAACGGTCGGCGCGCGCTTAGCACGGTTCGCTCCGCTGTGCGATGGTCTGGGCGTCGCGGTCGTGCGTATCAGATGCGTTGCGAGCGCGGGGAGGGCGCGGATGGATATCAACCCCGGCTATGCGGTCGCGGCGGCGGTCTCGCTCTTGGCCTTCGGCATCCACGTCTTCATCGGTGGCAGGCTGATGGCGCGGCCCCTGCTGGCGACCGACCTGCCGCAGCAGGCTAAGTGGCTGCTCTATCTGTGTTTTCACCTGGTCAGCCTGATGGTGCTGACCATGACCGCGGTGTTCGCCTGGGCTGCGGTGTCGTTCCTGGGCCGGCCCGCGGCCATGGTCCTGACCGGCGTGGCGTTCGCCGCGACGCTGCTCTGCGTGTTCGTGAGCCTGCGCGGGCGTCTGGCGCTCAGGCTCAATGTGCCCCTGTTCCTCTACGCGGTGATCTTCGCGGGCAGCTTCTGGGGCTCCTTCGGCTCCCTGTGAGACGTGGTGTTCCACTAGGCGCGCTTGTCAGCGCTCGCCGCGAGCCCGATATCCGGCCCTGATCGCTGCTGGAGTTTGCGCCATGACCGTTCGTCCCATCGCCAAGGCCGTGAAGGGCATGCCGACCTCGGACGGCGCGGGCGTCAGGCTGACGCGGCTGCTCGGCACGCCGGAGGCGCAGAACTTCGACCCGTTCCTGATGCTGGACCACTTCGATTCGGCCGAGGCGTCCGACTACATCGCCGGCTTCCCCGACCACCCGCACCGGGGTTTCGAGACCGTGACCTACATGCTCGAAGGCAAGATGCGGCACCGCGACAATACCGGCCGCGAGGGCCTGATCGAGACCGGGGGCATCCAGTGGATGCGCGCGGGGCGCGGCATCATCCACTCCGAGCTGCCGGAGCAGACCGAGGGGCGCATGCGCGGCTTCCAGCTGTGGGTGAACCTGCCGTCACGCCTGAAGATGAGCGAGCCCGGCTATCAGGAGTTCGACGCCGACAAGATCCCGGTCGAGACGCGCGAAGGCGGCGTCACGGTCAAGGTGGTGACCGGCAAGACGGCGCGCGGCGCGCGCGGCCCGGTCGAGGACTCGGCCATCGACCCGATCTATTTCGATGTGACGGCCCCCGCGGGCGCGGTGTTCGAAGAGCCCCTGAGCGCGGACCATGCCGCCATGATCGCGATCTACGAGGGCGAGGTGAAGGTGGAAGGCCGCACGGTTGCGGCCCTGGGCGCCGCCTTCCTGGGCTTCGGCGACACGGTGCGCATCGAGGCGACGCGGGACGCGCGCTTCCTGCTGCTCGCCGGCAAGCCGATCCGCGAGCCGGTGGTGCAGTACGGCCCCTTCGTGATGAACACCCGCGAGGAGATCATCCAGGCGGTGAACGACTTCCAGGCGGGGCGGTTCTAGCCCGTTCAGCCGGCCGGAGCGCCTTGCTTCAGGGACGCGGCGACGCGTTTCACCACGGGGTCCCAGATCGCGCGCTCGGCCCGGGGGTAGTCGAATTCGAGGGTGGCCCTGGCGCCTCTGCGAACCGTGGTCTTGTGGTACAGAACCCGGCCTCGGGCGGTGATGCAGGAGAAGGCCTCAAGGCTTCGCTTCACGACCTTGTAAGTAACGGTCCCGCCCGCGCACGCGCCCATGTATTCGCGCGCTATGCTCGAGGGCGTCTCGCCCTCCGTGAGCCATCCGCCCCAGACCGACATCGAAGCCGATCCGTGGCGCGCATGAAAGCGTCGGCCGTCGCCATTGTCGGCCTCCTGTTCAGGCGCGAGCAGCTTGTCCGGATAGCTGACGAGATAGCCGAAGCGCGCGTTGCCATAGATCTGCGTGTCGCCGGCGTAGGCAGGAGCCGCGGCCATCACCAGGCCGAGGGCCAGCAAAAGTCGTGTCATCCTTGCCTCCTGAGGATCGTTCTCAAAGGCCACCTTGGCTCGGTTGGCGCGCGGCCAGTGTGAGCCGCCTCACATCACCCGATCTTGGCCGCGGCGAAGTCGCGCCAGCGCTTGGCCTCGGTGCGGAAGTGGGCCTGGGTCTTGCGGGTGCGCTGCTCGATGTCGGCAAGGATGCGCTTGGCCTCGTCCTGGCGCCCGGTCTCGGCCAGGAACACGGCCTGGCGGGCCAACGCCTCGAGCCCGGCCATGCGTTCCACGGCGGCGGCGTAGGCCCTCTCCGCCTCGGTAGGTCGGCCCAGCGCCTGCATGGCGCGGGCGCGCAGCAGGTCGGCCTCAGGCAGGCGGGTGCCCTGGGTCCTGAGCGCATCGAGCGGCGCGACGGCTTCCTCGGGCTTGCCGAGTTCGACCAGAGTGCGGGCGCGGCCTAGCAGTAGCGCCGGATCCTCGGCGTAGAAGCCCTGGGCGGCCTTGGCGTAGAGCTCTTCGGCCTCGGCCCAGCGGCCCATGCCGCAGGCGGCCTCCGCCAGCTTCATCATGTTCTGGACGGTCGGCGCGTCGTCGTAGGCGGCCTTGGCCTGGCGGTAGGCGTGGCCGGGGTCGATGGCGTCACGCGCCGCCTTGCCCATGCGTCGGGCCGAGGCTCCGCCGGACCATTCGGGCACGACGACGGCAAAGAGGTAGATCAGGGCGCCCAGGCCCGGGAAGGCGATGATCACCCACAGCCAGTAGGTGTTCTGATGTGTGCGCACCACATGGGCCGCCAGGGCGATCATCAGGATGATCACCAGAAGCCCAACCGGCCAGGGCACAGCCCCCAGCATTCCGAGCAGACCGAACATGACGCCTAGATAGTTCCCCGTCCCCGTTCCCGCGATGCCACGAGCGGTTGTGAGGGTCAATCGGCCGCGGCTTCGCGCCCCAGCTTGCGCGGATCGGCTTTGGGCGCGGGGGCCAGGCGCATCACCTCGGCCTGGTAGCGGTCGTCCTCGCCCATCGCCAGGAAGGGCAGGGCGTCGGCGCAGGCGTCGATCAGGGCCTTCAGCCAAGGCTGCTCGGCCTTGGCGAAGTCGGACAGCACATAGCCGTGCACCAGCTCCTTCACGCCCGGATGGCCCACGCCCATGCGGGCGCGGCGGAAATCCGGGCCGATGGCCGAGGTGATCGAGCGGATGCCGTTGTGGCCGGCGGCGCCCCCGCCGGTCTTCACCCGGAAGCGGCCGGGCGCCATGTCGATCTCGTCGTAAAAGACGGCCACGTCGGCGGGTTTCAGCTTGTAGAACTTCATGGCCTCGCCGACCGAGCGACCGCTCTCGTTCATGAAGGTCTGGGGCTTTAGCAGCAGCGCCTTGACCGGCCCCTCCGGCGTCTCGATCGAGCCCTCGCGCACCACCGCCTGGAACTTGTTGCGCTCAGGCCCGAAGCGCCAGCGATCGGCGATGGCGTCGATCGCCATGAAGCCGATGTTGTGGCGGTTGCCCGCGTATTTGGCGCCCGGATTGCCGAGACCGGCGAGAATCAACACGTGGAAGAGTCCTTAGGGGAGAGCATGTTCGGGCGGAAAAGCGCGCGCCACTTTTCCTAACATGCTCTCGTCTCCAGATGCAGAAACGGCCTCTGCCCTTGCGGGAGAGGCCGTCGCCGTTTCCCGTGTCGGGAAGATTACTCTTCGGTGGCGGCGGCTTCGCCTTCGCCTTCGGTCGCTTCCGCCTCGGCCGCGCGGCCAGTGATGGTGGCGATCACGAAGTCACGGTCGGTGATGGCCGAGCGCACGCCTTCCGGCAGCTTCACCGCCGAGATGCGCACCTGGTCGCCGATTTCGAGGCCGGTCAGGTCGATGATGATGTCTTCCGGGATGTGATCGGCCGGAGCCCAGATTTCCAGGTCGTGACGCACGGCGTTCAGCGTGCCGCCGCGCTTGATGCCCGGAGAGGCTTCGTGGTTCTTGAAGTGCACCGGCACGGCGATACGCACGTCGGCGTGCTCGTCGACGCGCAGCAGGTCGAAGTGCAGCGGCTTATCGCTGACCGGGTCGAACTGGACGTCCTTGGCGATCACCGGCTGGCTCTCGTCGCCGTACTTCAGGGTCACCAGGTGGCCCAGCAGCTTGCCGGTGTAGAGCGCCTTGCGGAACTCGTTGGTGTTGACCGCGATCGGCACGGGGCCGAGCGCGCCGCCGTACAGGATGCCAGGAACCTTATCCTGGGTGCGCACGCTGCGCGCGCCGCCGGTGCCGGTGCGCTCGCGCACTTCGACGTTCAGAACGATCTCGGCCATAGTCGCCTCTAAAACGAAACCGCCGCGCGGCTTGGCGCGGCGTGGGTGCATCCCCGGAAATCAAGAGCGCGCGTTATTACAGGCTTTGCCCGGTGGGCGCAACCGGGGGCGGGAAGCTCATTCTTGCAAGGCCTTGGGCCGGGTACCAATTATTGGTATCTTGCGCGTAGGGAGCATCAAATGCCAGCCAAGAATACCTCCGTCGCCCTCGGCGAACCCCTGCAGGCCTTTGTCGAGCAACAGGTCGCCCAAGGCCGCTACGCATCCGCCAGTGAGGTCGTGCGGGCGGGTCTTCGCTTGCTGGAAGACCAGGAAGCGCGCTTGGCGCACCTTCGAAGCGCCTTGGCGGAAGGGGAGGCCAGCGGCCCAACCGAACCGTTCGATTTCGACGAGTTCATCACGGAGCGGCGTGGGAAGCCCGGCGGGTGAAACGCATCGCCTTTTCGCCGCGTGCCCGTCGCGATCTGGACGGCGTCTGGCGCTATACGATCGAGCATTGGGGCGTCGATCAGGCCGAGCGCTACGTCCGTAGCTTGCAGGTCGCGCTCGACGCCGTGGCCTCCGGCGCCGTTGCGCCGCGGTCGTGCGATGAGATTCGCGCGGGCTACTTCAAGGCAGCGGCTGGATCTCACATCGCATTCTATCGCCTGGATGTTCCGGACCGACTCGACGTGATCCGCATCCTGCACCGGCGCATGGACTTCCCTCGACACCTCTGACGAGGCGCCAAGCGCCTATTTCTTCTTCTTTTTCTTGCCGTGCGCGGCGGCGTGTTTGGCCTTCTCCGCGGCTTTCTTGGCGTCGGCTTCGGCCCTGGCCTGCTCCATGCGGGTGATCTCGAGCACCTCGGCGGGGGCCGCGCCCACGACCTTTTGCACGCAGCGGCCGGTGTCCATAAGGCCATGCTGGCCCATGCAGAACACGTCCTCGTACTGCGGGCGCGACACGGCCAGGCACTGATAAAGGTTCAGCTTGGACATGCTGAGGCAGAACGGCCCGTTCTGCTCGTCCATCAGGCTGTTGACCTCGGCGATGTGATCGTCGCCGGCCGAGCCCAGCACCGCGAGCGCCGCCAGGGCCAGGCCGCGGTTGACCGTGTCGGTGTAGGGGCCGTGCGCGGCGCTCGGCGTCACGCTCATGCCCTGGCCGCTGACCGCGGCCTGCATCAGCCGCGCCGATTCGTCGGCCGAGGGCGACATGACCGCGCTGGAAAGCTGCTTGGCCGTGGCCAGCCGCCCGTCGCGATCCTGCACCATGGTGGTCGACCACTTCTGGTGCTGGATGTCGTAGGCGGACTGCTTGATCGCGGCGCCGGCCTTGTGGATGGCCTCGCCGTCCGAGGCCAGGCGCGAGATGATCAGGCCCGCCGCGCCGTCGGCGCCCGGCATGGCCGAGGCGTAGCGCGGGTCCGAATAGATGCGGGCGGCGATGTCGGCGCGCTGGTTCGGGTCCTTGGAATACTGCTTCACCCCGGCCACGAAGGCGGGGTCCTGCAGGGCAAGGACGGCGGCGTAGGCCACCATGCCGCGCGACAGCTGCTTGGGCTCATAGGCGGCGCTGGCCTGCATGGACGTCTGCACCGACGCCGGGTCAGTGAAGTTGGGCGTCATGGCCGCGGCCGTATGCACATAGCCTTCGTAGGCCGCCGCAGCCATGGTCACGGCGTTCGACAGCGTGGTCGGCGGCGGGGGCGGCGGAGCGACCGGCGCGGGCGGAGGCGGCGGAGGAGCCTGACGCGGCTTGGCGACGGCCTGGCCGGTCAGCAGCGCCAGCAGCGATACCACGGCCACGACGCCGCTGCGGGTGAGCACGGGCTTCATCAAGGGAGATCCCCCAGCAACCAAAGACTTTGCGCGGCCCGCGGCCGCGGCAGGCGCGGACTATAGCGGGTCGGAGGCCAGTTACGACAGGGGAAGGGCCTGAAAAAGGCGCAAGCGACGCTGTGGGTTAGTCGAACAGCTTCGAGACCGATTCCTCGTTGGCGATGCGCCGGATCGCCTCGCCGATCAGGGGCGCGACCGAGACCGTGCGGATCTTGTCGCAGGTCTTCACCTCGTCGGGCTGCTCGATGGAGTCGGTGATGACGAGCTCGGTCATGATCGAGTTGGTCACGCGCTGGACGGCGGGAGCGGACAGCACGCCGTGGCTGACATAGGCGGAAACCGACTTGGCGCCGCGGTCGACGAGGGCCTGGGCCGCGTTCACCAGGGTGCCGGCGGAATCGACGATGTCGTCGAACAGGATGCAGCGCTTGCCGGAGACGTCGCCGACGATGTTCATCACCTCGCTCTCTCCAGGGCGAGGGCGGCGCTTGTCGACGATGGCGATCTCGGCGTTCAGGCGATCGGCCAGTTGGCGCACCCGCACCACCCCGCCTACGTCCGGGGAGACGATCATCAGCGGCGCATCGTTCTTGCCGGTCTTGTAGGTGGCCTTGATGTCGCGGGCCATGACCGGGATGGCCACCAGGTTGTCGGTGGGAATGTCGAAGAAGCCTTGAATCTGGCCCGCGTGCAGGTCCATCGACAGCACGCGGTCGGCGCCGGCGCGGGTGATCAGGTTGGCCACCAGCTTCGCGGAGATCGGGGTGCGGCCGCCGGTCTTACGGTCCTGCCGGGCGTAGCCGAAATAGGGCATCACCGCGGTGATCCGCTTTGCCGAGGCGCGCTGCAGCGCGTCGATGCAGATCAAGAGCTCCATCAGGTTGTCGTTGGCGGGGTAGGAGGTCGACTGGATCACGAACACGTCCTCGCCGCGGACGTTCTCATCGATGGTGACGAACACCTCGTTGTCGGCGAAGCGGCGAACCTGGGCCTTGGTGAGCGGCAGGTCGAGATAGTCGCCGATGGCCTGGGCCAGGGAGCGGTTGGAGTTGCCTGCCAGCAGCTTCATGGGGACCTCGGCCTTTCGTGACGCGGCGCGTTCTAGCAGGGGCGCGCGTGCGGGCAAGGGCGCAGGGCCATTCGGCGAAGGTTTTTAGACCAGCCGGATCACCGACAGCAGCCGGCCATAGTCGCCTTCGCCCCGCTTGAAGGCGCGGCGGTTGGAGAAGAACAGCTCCTCCTCGGCGCAGGTGTCGTGGCCGATCCACTCCGCATCGCCCACCCCCGCTTGCTGCAGTCGCCAGAGCACGAAGCCCGGCAGGTCGAACATCCGGTGGGCGGCGTCGGCGCCGGGGTGGAAGAAGCGCTCGGAGCCCGGATCGTGGTGGGCGAAACGCTCCAGGAACTCGATGCCGACCTCGTAGGACTTTGGCCCGATGCAGGGGCCGATCACAGCGCGGATGCGGCGCGGGTCCGCGCCGAGAGCCTGCATGGCCTTCACCACGCTGCCGACCACACCGTCGAGTGCGCCTTTCCAGCCCGCGTGGGCGCAGGCCGCGACCCGCGTCTCAGGATCGGCCAGCAGGATGGGCGCGCAGTCGGCGGTCAGGGCGCCCAGCGCCAGCCCGGGCGTCGTGGTGACGATGGCGTCGCCTTCCGGCCGCTCGTCGCCCCAAGGGCCTTCGGCGACACGGGCGAGGGTGGAGTGGGTCTGGTAGCAGCTGAGCAGGCTCGCGGCCTCGACGCCCATGGCCTCGGCGATGCGGCGGCGGTTCTCGGCCACGTCTGCCGGATCGTCCTTGGAGCCGCGTCCGGCGTTCAGGGAGGCGTAGATGCCGGTGGAGACCCCGCCCTGGCGGGTGAAGAAGCCGTGGCGCACGCCGGGCAGGTCCAGCCGCGGCGAGGTCAGCATCCTTGCGGTGTCGGGCGCCGTCATGGCTCAGGTCTCCTCGAAGCCGGGCGGGATCAGGCCGGGGCCGTGGACCACGCAGGCCTTGAACAGTTGGCCCATCTGATCCGGTTCCGCCAGCCGGGCGCGCTGGGCGGCGATGGCCTGGGCGCGATCGGGCCGGGCGCGCATCAGGGCCTCGGCGCGCTGGTCCAGGCCCAGGCGGCGCAGGAACTCGCCCTGGGGCAGGCAAGGGGTGGCCTGGGCGCCCGAAGCGCGAGCGCCGTTCAGGAAGCCCGGGAAGTCGGCCCACACGGTCAGGTCAGCCTCGCCAGGGCAGGCGAGGGGATCGACCTTCTGGTGCCGCTCAAGCGCCTGCAGGGTGTCGCCGGGTTCGCGCTCGGCCCGGCCGTAGTCGATGAACAGGGCTGCGCCGCCGCGGCTCCTGACCAGGGCGCCGACATCCGCGCCCAAGCTCTCTTGGGCGCCGGACAATTCCCACACCACCCCGAGCGGGGTCTGCGGGTCGAGGTCGTCCGGCCGGATGGAGGGGGCGAGGCCGAAGGCCAGTTCGCCGTCGGCCCCCAGGCCGACGCGCCGCTCGGCCCAGCCCTTGTCCGTGCGTATGAACTGAAGCGCGGGGAGGCAATCGAGCAGTTCGTTGGCGACGAGGATCAAAGGCCCTTGCGGCAATTCGATGAGTCGTGACGCCCATTGCGGCTTGAGCGGCGAGGCCGCCAGCCGCTCGGCCTGGGCAGCCCTCAGCGGCGCTGAAGTCTCCACCAGCCAAAGCTCCGCCGCCGCGAGGAACGCCGGCGCCAGGCGCGCGGCGCGCAGCATGTCGCTCATCAGGGTCCCATCGCCCGGGCCCATCTCGGCCAGGACGAAGCGAGACGGCCGGCCCATGCGGTTCCAGGTCTCCACCGCCCAGAGGCCGATCAGCTCGCCGAACATCTGCGAGACCAGGGGCGCGGTGATGAAGTCGCCATCGGCGCCCAGGGCCGGGCGCGTGGCGTAGTAGCCGGCCTCGGGATCGTGCAGGCAGCGCAGCATATAGTCCGCGACCGAGATCGGGCCGCTCTCGGCGATCTCGGCCTTCAAACGGTCCTTGAGTGAGGTCACGCCGCCGGCAGATCAGTCGGTTGCCGTCCCGAGCGCCAGATCAGCCACAGGCCCACCGCGATCATCGGGATCGACAGCAGCATGCCCATGGTCACGTGATCCCTCAGGAAGTCCGGCATGAAGGAGTCCGGCTCGCGGAAATTCTCCAGCACCAGCCGCGCGACGCCGTAGCCGGTTAGGAACAGCCCGACCACCCGTCCGCGCAGTTCCAGCCAACCGGCGCGATAGACCGCCCAGGCCAGGAGCAGCAGCAGGGCCACGCCCTCCAGCCCGGCTTCATAGAGCTGGCTGGGATGGCGCGCCCCGACCGGGCAGCCGTGATAGGTCGCCTCGATATTGTGATTGCAGAAGATCATGCCCCACGGGACGCCGGTCGGGCGGCCCCACAGCTCGCCGTTCACGAAGTTGGCGAGACGACCGAAGAACAGGCCGATGGGCACGCAGGGCGCGACTAGGTCGCCCACCCCCAGCATCGGAACCTTGTTGCGCAGGGAGAAGCCGATGATCGCCAGGATCACGCCGATCATGCCGCCGTGGAAGCTCATGCCCCCGTCCCAGATCATCAGGATCTGCAGCGGCGTCTTCCAGATCATGGCCGGCTGGTAGAACAGCACGTAGCCGAGCCGCCCGCCCAGGATCACGCCCAGCGTCACCCACAGGATCAGGTCGTCCAGCTGCGGCGAGGTCATGGGCGGCCCCTTCGGGCCCCAGACGCGCTCGTTCTTCAGCAGGGAGGCGGCGTAGCGCCAGCCCAGGAGGATGCCGGCGACATAGGCGACGGCGTACCAGCGCAGGGCGAAGGGCCCGATGTGGACAATGACCGGATCGAAATCGGGAATCTGAAGCACGGGGCCCCCTCGCTAAGGTCGCGCCTGTTTATCAAGCCCGATCCGGCCCGTCTCGCCCCTTTGCGAGCCCTCTCGCAACCGCGTCTGCATCCCCATATAAGGGTTGGAACGGCCGGGATTTTCCGGACCGGCGAGAGCTTTCAGCATGCAGACCCGCAATCCGCTCCTCGACGAGATGGCCAAGCTGACCACTAACGCCATGGGCCTGGCCCAGGCGGCGGGCGAAGAGGCCAAGGCCGCGTTCCGCTCGCAGGCCGACCGCTTCGTCGCCGAGATGGACCTGATCCGCCGCGACGAATTCGACGCCCTGCGCGCCGAGGTTGCCGCATTGCGCGCGGAACTGGCGTCTCTGAAGGCGGGAACCTCCGGAACGGGAACGGCTGGGGATGAAACTCCCCCCACGCAAGACGCCGGTTGAGAGTTTTTAACACTAGCAGATAGGCTCGTACCCAGGGCGTGAGTCGTGCGCCCTGGCTCTTACGCGTCGCCGGCGCTCGCTCCGGCGAAGGATGGATCGCATGACCGCACCCCGGCCCGACGACGCTGAGCTGAATTTCGATCCCCTGGATGTGGTCGAAAACGTGCTTTCCGCCGAAAACCTGCCCTTCGACCGCACCGAGGACGGCGACCTTGCCTTCGCCCTCGCCGGTGACTGGAAGGACTACGAGCTCTGGTTCGCCTGGCGGCCCGAAGGCGATTGCCTGCAGCTGTGCTGCTCGCTGGACCTGCGCGCGACCAAGACCCGCCGCACGGCGATGTACGAACTGCTGTCGCTGATCAACCAGCGCGTCTGGATGGGCCACTTCGAGGTCTGGCCGGACGAGGGCGAGATCGTGTTCCGCCACTCCATGGCCCTGCCGCACGGCGAGCGCCCGACCCTGGCCCAGGCCGCCTCGATGATCGATGCGGCGGTGGAGGCGTCCGACCGCTTCTTCCCGGCCTTCGAGTTCCTGACCAAGGGCGCCAAGAATCCGTCCGAAGCCATCGCCGCCTGCATGTTCGAGACGGTCGGCGAGGCGTGAGCCTGCCGGACGGCCCGGTTCTTCTCGTCGGCGCCGGCCGCATGGGCCAGGCGCTGATCCAGGGCTGGCGCCGTTCAGCCTCGCTGGATCCGAGTCGGCTGATCATCGTCAGCCCGACGGAAAAGCCGGAAGTGACCGCGGCCGTCGAAGCCGGCGCGCGCTTCAATCCGCCCGACGCCGCCCTGGCCGAAGCCAAGACCGTCGTGTTCTGCGTCAAGCCGTTCAAGCGGGTCGAGGCGGCGGAAGCGCTGGCCGACAAGCTGGCGCCCGACGCGGTGATCATCTCGGTGATCGTGGGCGTCACGGCGCAGGCCATTTCGGCCCTGTTCGGGGGCCGGCGCGTGGCGCGGGTGCTGCCGACCACCGGCGTGGCGCGCGCCGAGGGGGTGACGGCGGTGTTCGGCACCGATGCGGAGGCTCTGAAGCGCACGCACGACCTGTTCGATCCGATCTCGGCCACCGTCGACCTGCCCGAGGAGGCAATGATGGATGCGGCCGGGGCCGTTTCAGCCTCAGGCGTGGCCTACGTCTACGCCTTCGCCCAGGCGCTTGACGACGCGGCCGAGGCTGCTGGCCTGCCGGCCGAGATAGCCCGCACCCTGGCGCGCGCGACGGTCACCAGCGCGGCCGGCATGATGGAAGAGACGGGCGCCGAGCCCGAGACCCTGATCGAGCAGGTCGCCTCGCCCGCGGGCACCACCCGCGCGGCCTTGGCGGTGCTGAGGGGCGAGCAGGGGATCGAACCGCTGTTGCGCGAGACGGTGGCGGCGGCGATCCGGCGCTCCAAGGAACTGGCGGCGTCCTAGGGCCTGCGCCAGGTTTGGCTGCGGCAGAACATCAGGACACAGCCGTCGAGCTTCAGCGTGCCGTTAGGCGCGACCTGGAACTTGGAATCGTAGGTCTTGCCGCCTTCGGGATCGTAGATCGTCCCGCTACTCCAGCGGCCGACCGCGTCACGCTTGAAGCCGCTCAGGAACGGCATGCCGATGATCGGGCGGTTGCGCAGCTTCGGATCAGGGTTGTGGGCGTCGAGCTTGGGCGTCTTCAGCCAGACGATGGTCCCGCACAGCCGGTCGCGATGAACCTCGCAAGGGGCGATGCGCACCTTGGCCTTGTCCCCTGGCGGCAGCCATTCGCCCTCGGCCGGATCGGGCGCGGCCTGGGCGGCGCCCGCGATGGTTAGGGCGGTCAGGAGGCAGGACAGGCTCAAGGCGGCTTTCATGCAGATCCCCATAAGGCGATGCCGTGGAGGCTGGCCGCGAGGCGCTTAACCGAGACTGAACGCCGGTCGTGTGTGGGGCGAACCCGCTTGCCGCTCGCCTTTGCCGACGCCATCTGGGGGAGATGACCGACGCCGAGGCCGACATGCTCGACCGCGCCGCCGCGGCCGCCCTGGCGCTGGCCGGCGAGCGCGCCTGGACGCAGGTGACCTTGCGCGACATCGCGGCCAAGGCGGGCGTGCCCCTGGCCGAGCTCTACGCCCGCGCGCCGTCCAAAAGGGCGGTGATCGACTGGCTGTCGCGCCGTTTCGACCTGGCGGCCCTGAAGAACGGACACGACGACGATCCTCACGACCGCCTGTTCGAGGCCGCCATGCGCCGGCTGGAGGCGATGGAGCCGCATCGCTCGGCCCTGATCTCCGTGTACGGGGGCGAGGGGCCGGGGCCGCTCCTGCTGCGCCTGCCGCACACGGCGCGCGCGCTGCTGGAAGGCGCGGGCATCGACACCTCGGGCAAGCGCGGCGCCGTGCGCGTGGCCGCTATGACCCTGGTCTGGACGCGGATCCTCAGCGTCTGGCGCGCGGACGAAGGCGCGCTGAACCGCACCATGGCCGAGATTGACCGGCGGCTTAAGGAGATGCGCGAGCGCCTGCGCCGCGTGGGCGCCGGCTACTAGCCGAACCTCAGCGCTTACCCGCGGCGTACTCGCGCGCGAACATGTCGAAAGCGCGGTCCGCGTCGGTCCAGGTCACCGAGCCGCGCTCGTTCCTGATATCGCTTTCGTACCAGGAATAGCTGAGCGTCCGGTCACCGCGCGGGCCGTGCTCGACGCCACGGATGGTGCCGCCGCCGGTGTAGATGCTGCGCATGGACAGGCTGGGATTGTGGCCCATCTGAGCGAAGGTCGGGCGCGAGGGCTTGGCGTCGACGATCTCAAGCTCCAGCCGAACACCGCCGGGACCGGAACGGCCTTGGCGGGCCACGGCGCGCTCGACATCGGTTTTCAGTTCCTGGCGCAGCTGGTCGAGATCGCGCTGGCCGTATTCACGCGCCTTGGCCTGCAGCTTGGGCCCGATGGTCACGCTGACCGAGGACACGGGGATCGGTGGCGCCCGGAAAGCGGTCAGGGCGGGGATGGCCAGGACGGCGACAAGGGAGACGGCGAGGGCGGTGCGCATGACGGACTCCGGGAGAAGCGGGGCCGTCGAGTCCGCTCTCCCGTGGCTGAACGGCGGCTGAACGACCCCTGCGCTATCGCAATCAATTCAAGGGGCGGCGGTCGCGCCCATCGCGGCCGGCGAAGCATGAACGAACGGCTGTGGCGCCTCCTGCAGGCCGCGGCTGGGGGGCGCCGGTGCGATGAGCACAGCGATCACGCGCGCCAGGGCCGCTTCCGCCACCGCTTCACCGTGGGAGAGCGCCAGCACGCGGATGTGCTGCAGCATGGCGAGGATCACCGCCTGATCATGCGCCGTCAGTTCCGAGAGGGCTTCCCGGAAGGCCTGGAGTTCCTCGTCGGTGGGTCTGTTCATGCTCATGGGCAAGCTCCGCT
Organism: Pseudomonadota bacterium; assembly: GCA_018241995.1. Classification (GTDB taxonomy): domain Bacteria; phylum Pseudomonadota; class Alphaproteobacteria; order Caulobacterales; family Caulobacteraceae; genus JAFECT01. Next base: position 172,081 of record JAFECT010000001.1, on the reverse strand, counting down.
GTGCGGGCAAGCTAGAACAAAACAGGAACTCACTCAAGCGCCGTTCGTCTATTGCGGCAGGCGGACCACGGCTCTGAGGCCGCCCAGCTCGCTGCGCTCCAGGGTGACGTCGCCGCCGTGGCCGCGAGCGACATCGCGGGCGATGGCCAACCCAAGGCCCACGCCCTTGGTGTTCTGGTTCCTGGCCTCGTCCAGGCGCGAGAAGGGCTTGAACGCCTCCTCGTAGCGCTCGGGCGGGATGCCGGGGCCGTCGTCGTCGACGGTGATCTCCAGGCCGCCGGAGGGCAGCGCGCGCGCGGCCAGCTCCACGCGGCGGCCATGGGCGGCGGCGTTCATCACCAGGTTGGACAGGGCGCGCTTCAGGCCGTTGGGGCGCACGTCCGCCTCCAGCTCCGGCTCGGCGGCCACTTCGACGGCGGCGCCTGTGCGGCGCGCGCCCTCGGCCACACCCTCCAGCAGGCCGCGGACCTCAATCCGTTCCAGTCCCTCGCCGGCCTGGCCGCGGGCGAAGGCGAGGTATTCGTCGATCATGTGCTCCATCTCGGCGAGATCGCGCTTCATCTCGTCGATGCGGGCGGAGGGCTCGGCCAGAGCCAGTTCGAGCTTCAGGCGGGTGAGGGGCGTGCGCAGGTCGTGGCTGACCGAGGCAAGGAGCGCTGTCCGCTGCTCCAGATGCCGCTGGATGCGCTCTCGCATGTCCAGGAAGGCGGAAGCCGCCTGCCGAACCTCCTTGGCGCCGTAGGGCTTGAACTCGGGCACCTCCGCGCCGCGGCCGAAGGCTTCGGCGGCCGAGGCCAGACGCTCGATGGCGCGCACCTGATTGCGGATGAACAGGATGGCCACGGCCGTCAGCAGGACCGTCGCCACCCCCAGCCACAGGATGAAGATGTGCCCGCGCGTGGCGAAGGCCCGCTCGCGCGGCGCGATGAAGCGCAGCACGCCCTGGGGCGTCTGCACCCGGATGTCGATGGAGGCGGGATAGCGGGTGGTGTCGAACCAGAACGGCTCTTCCAGGTGGTCGGTGAGGGCGTGGTGGAGGGTGCGGTCGCCCAGGCGGAAGGGCGCCCAGCGGCGGCTGGTGGGCAGCTTCTGGCCCGGCTGCAGCACCACCGACAGATTCATCACCTTCTCGGCCCGCTCGGCCAGGCCGCGCATGATCACGGGCTTGGGATCGTCCTCATAGGCGCGGGTGACCCACGCGATGTCGCCGGCCAGGTCGTCGGACAGGCGCGCGGTGGTGGTCTCCCAGTGGGCGTCGAAGAAGGCCCAGGTGACGGCGACCTGCATCAGGGCGACGGGCAGCACGATGATCAGCAGTGCCCGGCCCCACAGGGACTTTGGCAGCCGCTGCTTGAGGAACCGCGGCCAGAAGCGGGCTGGGGCGAGTTTCACGCCTAGTCCGGCGCCAGCATGTAGCCGACACCGCGGACAGTCTGCAGATAGCGCGGGTTGCGCGGATCGGTCTCGATCTTGCGGCGCAGGCGCGTGACCTGAACGTCCACGGCGCGGCCGGTGGCGTCGGCGGTGTCGCGGGCCAGGTCCATGCGGTCGACGGCGGCGTGGGCGTTCTGGGCCAGGATCTTGAGCAACTGGGCCTCGGCCTCGGTCAGACGCACCGGACCGCCGCCCTCTGCGGTGAGTTCTGCACGGTCCAGATCGAAGTCGTAGGCGCCGAGCTTCACCTTGCGCGGGCCGGACGGCTTGGGTCCGGCCCGGCGCAGGATGGCCTCGACCCGCAACAGCAGCTCCTGCGGTTCGAAGGGTTTGGGCAGGTAGTCGTCGGCGCCCAGGCTCAAGCCCTCGATGCGGTCGTCGGGCAGGCCCCGCGCGGTCAGGATCAGGACCGGGGTCGGACTGCGCTTTCTCACCCACCTGGTCAGGGAAAAGCCGTCTTCGCCGGGCATCATCACGTCGAAGATCATCAGGTCGAAGTCGAGCAGGTCCATCAGCCGGCGGGCCGATTCCGCGTCCTGGGCCGTCGTGACCCGGAACCCGGCGCGAGATAGAAACTGTTTCAACAGATCGCGGATACGATCGTCGTCATCGACCACGAGAAGATGGCGCTGGCCGGCGTCCGGCGAGATCATGGTCTTAAGTCCCCCGCGGCGGCGGCGCTGTTGACGTCGCGCCGCAACCGGCGTCTAAGCTCGCCGCAATATAGGGAGAAAACGTTCAATGTCCTTCGTTCCTATCGACGATCGTGACGGCTGGATCTGGATGGACGGCGAATTCGTGCCCTGGCGGGAAGCCAAGGCGCACGTTCTGACCCACGCGCTGCACTATGGCTCCGCCGTTTTCGAGGGCGAGCGCATGTACGACGGCGAAATCTTCAAGCTGACCGAGCATAGCGAACGGCTGGTCAAGTCGGCGGAACTCCTGGACTTCAAGATTCCGTACAGCGTGGCCGAGATCGACCAGGCCTGCAAGGACGCCTGCGAGCGCAACGGCTTCAAGGACTGTTACATTCGTCCGCTGGCCTGGCGGGGCTCCGAGCAGGTCAGCGTCTCGGCGACCCACTCCACCATCCACCTGGCCATCGCCTGCTGGGAATGGCCGAGCTATTTCGATGCGGAGGCCAAGAAGCGCGGCATCCGCCTGACCTGGGCCAAGTACGCCCGTCCCGCGCCCAACACCGCGCCGGTGAACTCCAAGGCCGCGGGCCTCTACATGATCTGCACCATGTCGAAGATGGCGGCCGAGGAGGCCGGCTACGCCGACGCCCTGATGCTGGACTGGCGCGGCTACGTGGCCGAGGCGACCGGCGCCAACGTCTTCTTCGTCAAGGGCAAGGAAATCCACACGCCCAAGGTCGACGCCATCCTGAACGGCATCACCCGCCTGACCCTGATCGACCTGGCCAAGGAGCGCGGTTACGAGGTCGTGGTGCGCGACATCAAGCCGGAGGAGCTGTCGAGCTTCCAGGAATGCTTCCTGACCGGCACCGCCGCCGAGGTCACCCCGGTCAGCGAGATCGGCGAGTACCGCTTCACCCCCGGCGCGGCAAGCCTGGGCCTGATGGACGATTACTTCCGCCTGGTGCGCCGCCTGCCGCGCGCCGAGGCCGCCTGATCAGACCTGCTGTCGGCGCGGCTCAGGCCGCGCCGATGTGGGCCTCCAGCGCCGGACCCAAGCCGCCTTCCTGAGCCAGGGCGAACAGCGCTCCGTGCCCTTCCATGCCCGCGACAGGATGCAGGCGGACGCCGGGCGCGCCCGCCAGCGTCTCCGCGTGGCGGCGGTCGTCGGCCGCATCGGCGCCGAACCACAGCTCCACCTTGGGCGGATTGGCCATGGCCTCGAGCCGGGCGCGGAAGTCGCGCTGCTCGGGCGGCGTCAGGCTGCGCAGGCGCTGGGCGAAGACCGGCGCGCGCGGGTCCCAGTCGTCGGCGTCATCCTTGAGATAGCACGGCGTGGCGAAGCCCAGGATCGACTTGGCGCCGAGGTCGAGCCCGTAGGCGAGGGCGCCGATGCCGCCCGCGGAATTGCCGAGCGTATGAATCTCTCTGGCGCCGAGTTGGGCGATGCGCTGCTTCAGGTTGGCCAAGGTCTCGTCGTAGTCGCGCCCCAGGCCCCGCACGCCGTGCAGATAGGCCATGCGCCGACGGTCACGCAGGTAGATGGCGGAGACGTCCAGCGCCGCCAGATAGCGGTCGAACAGGCCCAGCGGCATCACGAGCCGGTCGGCGAGGCCCGCGAAGACCACGACAACCACGTCGCGGCCGCCGCGCGCGACCTGCACTTCCGCAGCCTCGTCGTCGACCAGCACGGGGCGCTTGAGCGCGCTGTCGGGAGGGCAGTGTTCGGCCAGGGCCAGGCGGGTGTTCTCGAAGCTGAGATCCGCGCCCGGCACCAGGCTGCGCAGATGCTCGTCGGACATGGCCCGGGGCCAGCGCACGCTGGCGGCGCGGAAAGCCGCGGCGGCCTCGTCCTGGCGGCCGAGCTTGAGCAGGAGGCGCACCGTCTCGAAGGCCCAGCGCGGGTTGTCGGGCTGGAAGGCTTCCAGATGCCGAAAATCCCGGAGCGCGCCCTCCAGGTCGCCGGCCTCTTCCGCCTGGAGCGCCTGATGCAGCATCGGGACGGACTGCGGCGAATCGGCTTCGCCGGACGAGGCGGGCATGCAAATCTCCAGACGGCGGCGGCACGCTACTCATGCCGCTGAGGGGTAAGGGCTTTCAGCACAGGGCGGGGCTTGCGTCGAGAGCGTGGCTGTCGTTCCCTGTACGGAATAATTCCGGGCTCGACTCGGAAACGGGGGGACTTGCATGTCGATCGACGATTTTCACCCGCAGAGCCTGGCCGGCGTCGGCCTGGTGCTGCTGATCTGCTGGCTTTTGTCGGACGACAAGAAGCGGTTCCCGATCTTCCTGACGGTGGGCGCCATCGCGGTGCAGGCCGTGCTGGTGTTCGTGCTGTTCGGCCTGCCGCCCGCCCAGGCGGCGCTGCAGGGCATCGGCACGGGGGTCGAGGCGCTCGGCAAGGCCACCAACGAGGGGGTGAAGTTCGTGTTCGGCTTCCTGGCCACGGGCAAGGACGCCACCTTCATCTTCGCCTTCCAGGTGCTGCCGGTCATCCTGGTGATCTGCGCCCTTTCGGCGGTCCTGTGGCACTGGGGCATCCTGAAGTGGATCACGCGCGGCTTCGGCTTCGTGTTCCAGAAGACTATGGGCCTGCGCGGGCCGCCGGCCCTGGCGGTTTCGGCCACGGTGTTCATGGGCCAGGTGGAAGGTCCGATCTTCATCCGCTCCTACCTCGACAAGCTGACCAAGTCCGAGCTGTTCATGCTCTTGGCTGTGGGCATGAGCTGCGTGTCCGGCTCGACGCTGGTGGCCTACGCCGCCCTGCTCAAGGACGTGCTGCCCAACGCCGCCGCCCACGTCCTGACCGCCTCGGTGATCTCGGCCCCGGCCGGCGTGCTGCTGGCCCGCATCATGGTCCCCGCCGACAAGAGCGAGCGGACCTCTGATTTCGAGAAGATGGAGGAAAAGACCTACGACAGCTCCATCGACGCGGTCATGAAGGGCACCAGCGATGGCCTGAACGTGGCCGTCAACGTCGCGGCCTGCCTGATCGTGTTCGTGGCCATCGTGGCCCTGATCAACCTGATGCTGGGCGGCTTCGCCAACCCTGAGGGCGGAACCCTCTCGGTCGAGTGGATCCTCGGCAAGCTGTTCTCGCCCCTGGCCTGGGCTATCGGCATCCCCTGGAAGGAGGCCCAGCCGGCCGGCGCCCTGCTCGGCACCAAGATGGTGCTGACCGAGTTCACCGCCTTCATCAAGCTGGGCCAGACGCACGATGCGGAGCTTTCCGAGCGTTCGCGCATGATCCTGACCTACGCGCTCTGCGGTTTCGCCAACGTGGCCTCGGTCGGCATCAACGTCGGCGGTTTCTCGGTGCTGGTGCCGCAGCGGCGCGGCGAGGTGATGAGCCTGGTGTGGCGGGCGATGATCGCGGGCTTCCTGGCCACCTGCATGACCGCCTCGATCGTGGCGCTGCTGCCGGCCAGCCTGTTCATCCATTCGGCAAAGGTGGGCGGCAAGGCCCCGATCGCGCCTGCGCCGGCGCCGGCTTCCGCCCCCGCGCCGTCCAGCGCCGCCCCGGTCGGGCCGGCCTCGACGCCTGCTCCGGCCAGCGTCGCGCCGCCCGCCGCCAAGGCTCCGGCTTCGGCGGCGCCCAAGGCCTGATCGTCAAAAGCGCGCGGCGGCTTCCGCCGCGCGCCGCCTCGCGCTAGGGTCTGACCGTTTTCAAAAGAGACGGCTTGGAGCCCTTAGATGCGCCTCTACACCTTCCACCGCGCTCCCAATCCGCGCCGCGTGCGCTGGGTCATGGCCGAGAAGGGCGTAGGCGACATGGAGGTCGTCGAGATCAACATCGTCGCCGGCGAACACAAGACGCCCGACTATCGCGCCCGCGCGGGCCTGGCCCATGTGCCGGCGCTGGAGCTCGACGACGGGGTGACCATCACCGAGTCCCTGGCGATCTGCCGCTACCTCGAGGCCAAATACCCCGAGCCCAATCTCTTCGGCCGCACGGCCGAGGAGACGGCGGTGATCGAGATGTGGACGCGCCGCTGCGAGATGTACCTGGCCAATCCGCTGATGATGACCGTGCGCCACACCCACCCGGCCCTGGCGGCGCTGGAGGCGCCAAATCCGCCGGTCGGCGACTACAATCGCGCTACCGCCGAGCGTTGCCTGCGCACCCTGGACCGTCAGCTGGAGGGCCGGGACTTCGTCGTCGCCGACCGACTGACCATGGCCGACATCGTCGCCGCGGTCGGCATCGACTTCGCCCGCCTGATCAAGCTGGAGCCGCCGGAAGACTTGGCCAACCTGCGCCGCTGGATGGCCGCCATGCGCGAGCGGCCAGGCTTCGCCGCCGGCGCCTGAGGCTCACGCCTGCCTGCGCGGTCCCATCTTCTTGATCGTGCCGGAGAAGGTGAACAGCAGCCGGCCCTCGCTCTCGATCTGGCCACGCACGAACACCAAGGAGCCGCCGGCGCGGGTGATCTCGCCCCTGGCCTCGACCAGGTCGCCGACGCGGGCGGCGTCCAGGAAGGTGGAATCGAGCTGCACGGTCACCCCGCGCGAGCCCTCCATCTCCTCATAGGCGATCATGAACAGGCCGATGTCGGCGAAGGTCATCAGGCAGCCGCCGTGCATGCGCCCGCCCGCGTTCATGTGCTTCTGCTCGGCGCGGAAGGCGCAGACCACGCGGCCGTCCTCGCCCTTGCGAAAATAAAAGGGGCCGATCAGGGAATCGAAGGTCTCGCGGGTGTCGAACCGGCGCCATCCTTTGAACTCGCCGTCCTCGACGGTGACGATCGCGGGCGGGGCCTTGGCTTCTTGGGTCATGGGGGAGGGGAGTCCGGTTTGAAAAGCGCTCGCCGGTCACATAAGCCCATGCGTCTGATGTCAAAAGGTTCGCGATGACCCGATCCGTGGAAGAGACGCTGTTCGAGCTCCTGGCCGAGCGAGGGCCGGGCAAGTCGGTCTCGCCGGAGGAGGTGGCGCGCGCCGCCGATCCGGAAGCCTGGCACAGGGCGCTGGGGCAGGTGAGGGCGACAGCCATCGGCCTGGCGCGGCAGGGCCGCCTGGTGATCCTGCGCAAGGGCAAGCCCCAGGACCCCGACACCCTGAAGGGCGTTTACCGGCTGCGGCTGCCAGAGCCTGCAGCGGAGTGACTCCGACGCCCGTGAGCCTGGAACGCATTCTCGATGAGATAGCCGCCTGCCGCGCCTGCGCCGGCGAACTGCCGCACGAGCCCAGGCCGGTGGTGCGCGTGTTTCCCCAGACGCGTCTGCTGATCTGCGGCCAGGCGCCGGGGCGGCGGGTGCACGAGAGCGGCATGCCGTTCACCGACCCCTCCGGCGACCGCCTGCGCCAATGGATGGGCGTGGACGGCGAGACATTCTACGGCGACCGGCGCATCGGCGTGGCGGCCATGGCGTTCTGCTTTCCCGGCACCGATCCCAAGGGCGGTGACTATCCGCCCCCGCCGCGCTGCGCCGAGCTGTGGCGAAAGCGGCTGCTGGGCGCCCTGCCGAACGTCGAGCTGACCCTGCTGGTCGGCTGGCATGCCCAGGTCTGGGCGCTCGGCGACCAGGCCAAGGCCAATATGACCGACACGGTCAGGGCTTGGCGCGAGTACCTCCCGCGCTATCTGCCCCTGCCGCACCCGTCCTGGCGCAACACAGCCTGGCTGAAGAAGAACCCCTGGTTCGAGGACGAAGTGACGCCTTGGTTGCGCGGCGAGGTGGCCGCTATCCTGCATCCATGATCCGTCGCGTCCTGGCGTTCGTTTCCCTGTGCCTGACCTTGGGAGCCTGCGCCCCCATCGTCCAGCACGCCCTGAGGCCACAGCCGGGCTTTGCCGGGCCGCGGCTCGGGAAGGACGCGTTCGTCAGCTTCGACGGCGCGCGCCTGGGCCTTTCGGAGTGGGACGCCCAGGGCGGCGAGCCGCAGGTGGTGATCGTCGGCCTGCACGGCATGAACGAGTGGGCGCAGGGGTTCTGGATGGCCGCGCCCTGGTGGGCCCAGCACGGGATCACGACCTACGCCTTCGATCAGCGCGGCTTCGGGCGTTCCCCCGAGCGCGGCGTCTGGGGCGGCAAGGCGCTGATGACCGAGGACCTGCGCACGCTCTGCGCCCTGGTGCGGGCGCGGCATCCGCACGCGACCATCGCCGTCGCCGGTGAGAGCATGGGCGGGGCGGTGGCGATCGAAGCCTTCGCCTCCGAACGCCCGCCGGACGCCGACCGCCTCATCCTGATGGCGCCGGCCGTCTGGGGCTGGTCGAGCCAGCCGATCCTGAACCGTGTCGCGCTTTGGACCGCGGCCCACACCATCCGCTCGCGGGCGTTGGAGGCCCCGGCGTCCGTCGCCGACCACATCACCGCGTCGGACAACATCTATGAGCTGCGCCGCATGGGCCGGGACCCGGAGATGGTCTGGGGCGCCAGACCCGACACCCTCTACGGCCTGGTCAGCCTGATGGACGCGGCCGGCAAAGACCTGGGCCGGGTGAAGGTCCCGGTGTTCTACGGCTACGGCGCGCACGACCAGCTCATTCCGCGCGGACCCAGCTTCAAGGCCGCGCGTAAGCTCAAGCCCGCCGACCGCAGCGCCTACTACCCCGACGGCTGGCACATCCTGATGCGGGACTGGCAGGCGGAACGGGTGTGGGGCGACATCGAGGCGTTCGCGCGGGATCCGGCCGCGCCCCTGCCGTCGCACACAGGCCCTATTCCGGGCGCAGGCGGCCGCTAGAAGCGTGGCCGGAAGGCGCGCCTGAGGCGACGCACCGCGCCCGGTGTCGCTTGCGAATTTTGCGCAAAGGGACTAGGTGGGCGCACAAATTTTGCAGCAAAAGGCATGTTCACGGCATGACCCTGTTCGATTCTCCGGCTTTCGAGGGCCACGAGGGCGTCCACGCTTTCCACGACGAGAAGACCGGCCTGAAGGCGATCATCGCCGTGCACTCCACCGCCCGCGGCCCGGCCTGCGGCGGTACGCGCATGTGGAACTACGCCACCGCCGAAGCCGCGCTGGACGACGTGCTACGCCTGTCGCGCGCCATGTCCTACAAGAACGCCGTGGCCGACCTGGACCTCGGCGGCGGCAAGTCAGTGATCATCGGCGACAGCCGCACCCAGAAGTCGCCCGCCCTGTTCGAAGCCTTCGGCCGCGCGGTCGAGCGCGTGGGCGGCCAGTACTGGGCCGCCGAGGATGTGGGCGTCAGCCCCGCCGACCTGGCCTCGACCCGCAAGACCACCAAATACGTCGTCGGCCTGGAAGGCACGCCCGCTTCCTCGGGCGATCCCAGCCCGACCACCGCCGAGGGCGTGTTCCGCGGCGTGAAGCTGGTGGCCAAGCGCCTGTGGAACGCCAACGACCTGAACGGCCTGACCGTGGCGGTGCAGGGCGTCGGCCACGTCGGCGGCTATCTGGCCGACAAGCTGCACGCCGCCGGCGCCAAGCTGATCGTCACCGACGTCAACGAGCCGGTGCTGCGCGAAGTGGCCGAGCGCACCAACGCCACCGTCGTGGCGCCCGACGCCATCTATGACGTCGAGGCCGACATCTTCGCGCCTTGCGCGCTGGGCGCCTCGGTCAATGCCGACACCCTGCCGCGCCTGAAGGGCAAGGCCATCGTCGGCGCCGCCAACAACCAGCTGGCCAGCCATGAGATCGGCCGCGCGGTGTTCGACCGCGGCCTGGTCTACGCCCCCGACTACGTCGTCAACGGCGGCGGCATCATCAATGTGGCCAGCGAGATGCGCGCGCTTCAGACCGGCGGTTCCTACGACCCGGCGTGGGTCGAGATGAAGCTCGGCCGCCTGATGCTGACCCTGGGTGAAATCCTCGAGCGTTCGGTCGCCGAAGGCCGCCCGACGCACGAGATCGCCGCTGCCATCGCCCGCGCCCGCATCGACGCGGCCGAGGAAGCCCGCGCCGCGGCCTGATCGGCGTCTTCGTCTACGAGCTACCCGCGCCGCTCCCGGAAGGGGGCGGCGTTTTCCTTGGCCTAGCACCGCTCCAGATCGAGGTCGGCGAAGTGGTCGAGCCAGGGGTGCTTGCGGTTCTCGTAGACCGAGACCAGCGGCGGCGGGAACCCGGGGTCGGCGAAGGCGCCGACCGCCACGGCGATCTGGCCCGGCAAGGCCTCGCAGGTCCACCAGACCGTCGAGCCGCAGTTCGGGCAAAAGCGGAACCGTCCCTCGCCGCCGTCGTCGCCCCGGCGGGTCCACAGCCTGGGTTCGCCCTCGGCCTGGACCTGAGCCTCCGAGAACCAGGCCGTGCAGCCGAACGGCGCGCCGGTGCGTCTCTGGCAGGCCAGGCAGTGGCAGACCGAGCGCCGTCCCGGGTCGCCCTCGCAGCGGATCGAGATGCGGCCGCAGCTGCATTGGGCGTGTCTGACGGTCATGGGCGGCTCCGGAAACTGTGGGCGCCAGTCTGCGGCGCCATGAGCCGAAAAGTGTCAGGATTCCGCTGGCGCGCCACAAGATATGAGAACATAATGAGAACAAATGCCGGTTCTCAGTCTCTCGCGTAAGCTCGAAATCCTCGCCGACGCGGCCAAGTACGACGCCTCCTGCGCGTCCAGCTCGGCGCCCAAGCGCACCTCTCGCGACGGCAAGGGGCTGGGCGCCACGGACGGCCACGGCATCTGCCACGCCTTCACCCCGGACGGGCGCTGCGTCAGCCTGCTCAAGGTGCTGCTGACCAACTTCTGCGTCTGGGACTGCGCCTATTGCGTCAATCGCGTCTCCAGCAATGTGCAGCGCGCGCGGTTCTCGGTTCAGGAGATCGTCGGCCTGACCCTGGACTTCTATCGGCGGAACTACATCGAAGGCCTGTTCCTGTCGTCGGGCGTGATCAGGAACGCCGACTACACCATGGAGCAGCTGGTGCGGGTGGCGAGGAGCCTGCGCCAGGGCCACGATTTCCGCGGTTACATCCACCTGAAACTGATCCCGGAGGCCAGTCCTGAGCTGGTCCGCGAGGCCGGACTGTGGGCCGACCGGCTGTCGGCCAATATCGAACTGCCGAGGGCGGAGGCCCTGGGCGAACTGGCGCCGGAGAAGAGCGCGTCGGCGGTGAAGCGGGCGATGGGGCTGGTCCGCCGCTCGCTGGACGAGGCTGCGCCAGACCCGAAGGCGCGCGCCGCGCCGCGCCGGTTCGCGCCCGCGGGCCAGAGCACCCAGATGATCGTGGGCGCGGACGGCGCCGACGACGCGGAGATCCTGGCGCGCAGCGAGACGCTTTACGGGGCCTATAAGCTGAGGCGCGTCTACTTCTCGGCCTTCAGCCCGATCCCGGATTCAACCTCGCGCCTGCCGCTGCAGGCCGCGCCCCTGCTGCGCGAGCACAGGCTCTATCAGGCTGACTGGCTGATGCGGTTCTACGGCTTCGACCGGCGTGAGATCGCCTCGGCGGCGCCCGGCGGCATGCTGGACCTGGAAGTCGATCCCAAGCTGGCCTGGGCCCTGGCCAACCGCGAGCGCTTTCCCGTGGACGTGAACCGGGCCGAGCGCGAGGCCCTGTTGCGCGTGCCGGGCCTGGGGGTGAAGAGCGTCGACCGTATCCTCGACCTGCGCCGGCACAAGCGGGTGACCCTGACCGATGTGGCCAAGCTGTGCCGGGGGATCGCGGCCGTTCGGCCATTCCTGGTCGCCGCCGACTGGTCGCCGGGCGCCCTGACCGACAGCGCGGGCCTGCGGGCCAGGCTGATTCCGGCCGCGCGCCGCGCGCCGATGCAGCCGAGGCTGTTGTGACCACGCTCGTTCGGCTGGCGTCCGAACTCGACTTCGCCGGCTGGCGCACCGCGGCGCGGGCCTTGCGGTTGAACGGCGTGGCCCCCGACCAGGTGGCCTGGACGGTGGGAAGGGAGGCGGAACTCTACGCCGACGCCGAGCCCCTGCCGCAAGCGCCGGAAACGGCCGCCTTCGCCGCCCCGCGAGCGTTTCTGGCCTTGGCCGAGGCCTTGAGCATGCATCGCGCGCCGGAGCGTTTCGCCCTGGCCTACCGGCTGCTGTGGCGCCTGGCCGGCCAGCCGAACCTGCTCAGCCTGATCACCGACCCCGAGGTGGAGCGGGCCAACCGCATGGCGCGCGAGGTTGAGCGCGCGGCCTATCGCATGAAGCAGTACGTGCGCTTCCGGAAGGTCGCGGACGAGGCGGGCGGGGAGGCCTATATCGCCTGGATCGAGCCCGAGCATCGGGCGCTGGCGCGCGCCGCGCCCTTCTTCGTCGATCGCTTCGCCAACATGGCCTGGGCGATCCTGACGCCGGACCAGACGGTGCGCTGGCGCGACGGCGCGCTTGAGTTCGGCCCCGGCGCGCCGCGCGAGGCGGCGCCCAAGGACGACGAACTGGAAGCGATGTGGCGGACCTACTTCGCCTCGACCTTCAATCCGGCCCGGCTGAAGGTGAAGGCCATGACCACGCAGATGCCCAAGCGCCTGTGGCGGAACCTGCCGGAGGCCGAGCTCATTCCGTCCATGATCGCACAGGCGGCGAGGAGGTCCGACGCCATGGTCGCCAATCCCCCTTCCGAGCCGGCGCGGCGCACCGCCAGGGCGATCCAGCGCAAGGTGCGCGACGCGCCTTATGACGACGGCTATCGGCCCAATTCCACCCAGGAGGTCTGGGCCGCGGTGGACGCCTGTCGCCGCTGCGAGCTGTGGCGCAACGCCACCCAGGGTGTGGCGGGGGAGGGGCCGGCGCGAGCGGCCCTGATGCTAGTGGGCGAGCAGCCCGGCGACCAGGAGGACCTGGCCGGCAAGCCGTTCGTGGGGCCCGCCGGGCAGCTCCTGAACCGGGCGCTGGAGGAAGCGGGCGTGCCGCGCGACCTGACCTACGTCACCAATGCCGTGAAGCACTTCAAGTTCGAGCCGCGCGGCAAGCGGCGCATCCATGCCAAGCCCAATGCGGGCGAAATCCGCGCCTGCCGCTGGTGGCTCGACAGCGAGCGCAGGCTGGTGAAGCCCAAGGTGATCGTGGCCCTGGGCGCCACAGCGGGTCAGGCCGTGTTCGGTCACGCCGTGTCGGTGATGAAGGATCGTGGCGCGCCGGAAAGTCTCGGCGACGGCGCCACGGGCCTGCTGACGGTGCATCCCTCGTACATGCTGAGGATTCCAGATGAGGCGGACAAGGCCAGGGCCTATGCGCTGTTCGTCCAGGACCTGAAGCAGGCCTGGTCGTTGGCCGCCTAGACTGGACAAATGCTGCGAACGGCGTCTTGCTCCGGTGGTCGATATTCGACTTCAGGGGGAGACAATGTCCGGAAAGCTTGCCATCGCCGGTCTCGCGGCGGGTGTGTTGATGTACGTCTGGACCTTCTTGGCCCACATGTTCCTGGGCCTGGGAACCATGGGCTTCAGCCAGATACCGCCGGCCGGAGAGCCCGCCGCCATCGCCGCCATGAAGGCCGGCACGGGCGACAAGGCCGGGCTGTACGCGTTCCCTGGTATGGACATGAACGACAAGGCGTCGATGAAAGCCTACGAGGACAAGGTGAAGACCTCGCCCTCAGGTCTGCTCCTTTATCGCCCGGCGCCGGGTTCGGGCATGGAGCCGCGCCAGCTGATCGGCGAGTTCGTGCTGGAGCTGATCGAGGCCTTCATCGCGCTCTGGCTGGTTTCAAAGACCAGCCTGTCCGGCTTCGGCGGGCGGGTCGCGGGCTTCGCGGCGATCGGGGTCCTGGCGGCGATCACCACCAACGCCTCCTACTGGCTCTGGTACGGCTTCCCGCAGATGTACTCCATCGCCCAGATGGTGACCGAGTTCGGCAAGTATCTGTTCGCCGGGGTCGCCGCGGCCCTGGTGCTGGGCATGAAGCCTAAGGCTGCTGCCTGAGTTTCCGTCACGAAAAAGGGGAGGGCGCGAGCCCTCCCCTGATCGTCTGCGCGCGCTGGGGGCTTAGATCGCCACCGCGGCCTTGCCGAGGCCGTCCGTGGCGCTCTTGCGGGCGTCGCGCTCGTTGGTCTTGCGCCAGGTGGCGAGCGCCTGACCGGTGACCTGGTCCATGTTGTAATAGCGATAGGTGGCCAGCCGCCCGACGAAGGTCACTTCGGGGTGCTGCAAGGCCAGGGCCTCGTACCTCTTGAACAGCGCCTGGTTCTCTGGCCGGGGGATCGGATAGTAGGGGTCGCCCTCAGCCGAGGGGTACTCGTAGGTGACGCTGGTCTTGGGGTGCGACTGGCCGGTCAGGTGCTTGTACTCGGTGATCCGGGTGTAGGGCACGGACTCGGCCGGGTAGTTCACTGTGGCCACGGACTGGAACCACTCCTGGTCCAGGGTCTCGTGCTTGAAGCGCAGTGAGCGGTAGGGCAGCTGGCCGTAGCGGTAGTCGAAATACTCGTCGATCGGCCCGGTGAAGACGAGGCGGTCGTAGGCCACCTCGCGCCGCACGTCGTCGAAGTCCACACCGGTCTCGATGTCGATGTTGTCGTGGTCGACCATGTTCTCGAACATCCGGGTGTAGCCCTGCAGGGGCATGGCCTGGAACGTGTCGGTAAAGTAGCGGTCGTCGGTGTTGGTGCGGGTCGGCACGCGCGCGGTGACCGACTTGTCGAGCTCGGACGGGTCCATGCCCCACTGCTTGCGGGTGTAGCCCTGGAAGAAGGTCTCGTAGAGCTCGCGGCCGATCGCCGAAATCACCACGTCCCTGGAGGTCTTGATCACCTCCACCGGCTCGGCGCGCGACTTCAGGAAATCCTCGGCCTGCTCGTCTGAGCGCAGATCGAGGCCGTAGAGCGCATTGAGCGTCGTGCGGTTGATCGGCATGGGCACCAGCTTGCCGTCGACGTCGGCCAGAACCCGGTGCTCGTAGGGGCGCCAGCTGGTGAACTTCGACAGGTAGTCGAAGATCTCGGCCGAGTTGGTGTGGAAGATGTGCGGCCCATACTGGTGGATCAGCACGCCCGAGGCGTCGAGCTTGTCATAGGCGTTGCCGCCGATGTGCGGGCGCCGGTCGATCAGCAGCACCTTCTTGTTGGAGGCCGCGGCGTAGCGCTCGGCGATGGTCGAGCCGGCGAAACCGGCGCCCACAATCAGCACGTCATAGGCGCTGCGGCGGGCGGTCCGGATCGCCGGAGCGCTGATCGGCTTCACGCCCGCCGCCTGCGGCTGGGGGTTGTTGGAGCCCACCGCCTTGTCGACGATGGCGTTCATGCGCAGGTGTGTCTGGTCCCACGACAACTCGGCCAGGGTCTCGTCCACCTCGGCCTTCCAGGGGCCTTCAGGATCGGCGGCGAGCGCAAGGCAGGCCTCGGCCTCGCGCACGAAATCCTCAGCCGTCTCGGCGATGCGCACCGCATCCATCTCGCCGTAGTGGCGGATCACGTCGGTGATCGGGGTCGAGACCACGGGCCGCCCGCCGGCCAGGTATTCCGGCGTCTTGGTCGGGCTGATGAAGCGGGTGGATTCGTTGATGGCGAAGGGCATCATGGCGATGTCCCAGCTGCCGAGATAGGCCGGCAGCTCGGCGTAGGTCTTGCCGCCCAGCCAGTGCAGGTTCGGCCGGCGCGGCAGGTCGTCCTCGCTGATCTTGACCACCGGCCCGACGATCACGAGCTGCCATTCGGGACGGGCGTCGGCGACGGCCGCGATCATGTCGAGGTCCATCCGCTCGTCGACCACGCCGTAGAAACCGATGCGCGGGTGCGCGATGGCCTTCATATCTGCCGGCTCGTCACCCATCTCCAGCGCCTGGGCGAAGTGGGCGCGGTCCACGCTCGAGGGGAACGGGTGGATGTTGCGGTGACGGTCCTGCTTCGCCTCATAGAGCGAATAGCCGCCGGTGAAGACCGCGTCGGCGCGGTCGAACAGCTCGCGCTCCAGCTCGGTCAGCTCGGGCGGGGCGAACTTGAAGTTGGCCAGCTCGTCCATGCAGTCATAGACCACGGCCGAGGGCTCGATGTGCCGCGAGAACGGCAGCATCATGGGGGTGTAGTACCAGAGCACCGGCCGCTCGATGCCACGCGAGGCGATCATCTCGTCCAGCAGCTGGCGCAGGATCACATCGCGGCCCCAGCCGTCCAGGCCGTCGGGCAGGCGCGGGGTGGCGACGGTGACGCCGCTCTTCTCGCACTTGCGCATGTCGAGCGACGGACCCTGGTCCGGGTCGGCGCGCACGGGCTCTTCGAAGACATAGACGTCGCGGTGCTTGGCGAAGCGCGTCATCAGATGCTGCGGCCGCTGGAACACGAAGTCCCAACGGAGATGGCAGAAGCAGACGAGCGGCTCCGTTCGCGACGGATCGCGGACCTGGAGGGCCGCGAGGTCGATGACGGACGTGTTGGAAGGCGAGCGATCGCGCGTCGGCGGAACCTGCAAGGCCGTAATCCCCGAAAAAGGTTGTATGGACACTGGCTTAACAACGGCGGGTGGGGTGGCTTGGTTCCACACTCCGCAAGCACATCACGCTTTGTTGTGGTCTACTCAGCCCGGCGAAAGCTGGCTTGAGCGGAAATGGTTCAGAGCAATGGAATGGAAGACTAGAATGTCGCGATTTTGGTTCCATCCTATACTGATGTTCAAATGACACCTCGCGAAGTAACACTGGAATGTGGGAATTTTATCTCACGCCGTGACCATGCGGCCCTAAAGGTTCTATCGGTGGAACCGGCTCGATTAAGCCCCGTTCAAAGCTCTGCTATGGGGTAAGCATGCAAGCGGCCGACTTCCGTATCGATTCGAGCGCCGGAAAGACGCGACTGGTCCTGATCGGGGACTGGACGGCGACGGCGCTCGGCCAGGTCGGCGAGCGCCTAGCGCGCGCTCTGGGCGGAGCGGCGATCCAGTCGGTCGCCACCGAGGACCTGGGCCGCTTCGACACGACGGGCGCCTTCGCGCTGCTGAAGGCCACCGGCGGCGCCCTGCCGGCCGAGGCGCTGGCGGAGCGCCCGCAGGCGCGGCGTATCCTGGACCTGGTCTCTTCCGCCGACACCAGCCGCCCGCCTTCGGCTCCGCGCCCGGACCCGATCCAGAAGACGTTGGAGAAGATCGGCCGCGGTGTGGCGCACATCGGCGTCGAGCTCTATCGCGGCCTGGCCTTCAACGGGCATCTGCTGGCCGTGACCGGACGCGTGCTGGTCAATCCTCGCCGGATCCGATGGGCCGCCTGGTTCGAGCAGATCGAGCGCGCGGGCCTGGACGCCCTGCCCATTGTGGCCGTGACCACCTTCTTCATCGGCGCGGTGGTGGCCTTCCTGGGGGCGGATCTGCTGCAGCAGTTCGGCGCCTCGGTCTTCGTGGTCGAACTGATCGGCGTCGCGGTGATGCGCGAGTTCTCGGTGGTGATCACCGCGGTGCTGCTGGCCGGGCGGTCGGCCTCCAGCTTCGCGGCCGAGATCGGCGCGATGAAGATGAACCAGGAGGTCGACGCCATGCGCGTGCTGGGCGTCGATCCCTTCGACGCCCTGGTCCTGCCGCGCATCGTGGCGCTGCTGCTCATGACGCCGCTCCTGACCTTCGTGGCCGACCTTTCGGGCCTGTTCGGGGGCGCGCTGGTGGTCTGGAGCAAGCTCGACCTGTCGCCGGCCTTCTATGTCGAGCGCATCAGCCAGAACATCTCGGCCGCGCATTTCTGGGTGGGGCTGTCGAAGGCGCCCGTGTTCGCCCTGGTCGTGGCCGCCATCGGCTGTCGTCAGGGCCTGGCGGTGGGCGGGGACGTGGAGTCGCTGGGCCGCCGGGTGACCTCGGCGGTGGTGCAGGCGATCTTTTCGATCATCGCCATCGATGCGGTGTTCGCCCTGATCTATCTGGAGATGAACGTTTGAGCGCGGCGGGCTACAGCGCGGCGAAGGACGACGCCGACGCGCCCATCGTGGTGCGTGGGCTGGTCAACCGCTTCGGCGACCATACGGTCCACGACGGCCTGAACCTGACCGTGCGCAAGGGCGAGGTCATGGGCCTGGTCGGCGGCTCGGGCGCGGGCAAGACGGTGCTGTTGAACTCCATCATCGGCCTCAGGCGTCCGGACGAGGGCGAGGTGCGCGTGTTCGGCAAGGACATGAGCGACGTCGACGACGCGGAGATGGAAGAGATCGAGCGCCGCTGGGGCGTGCTGTTCCAGTCCGGCGCCCTGTGGTCGTCGCTGACCGTGCGTGAGAACGTCGGCGCCCCGGTGATCGAGCACACCAATCTGGGCCCGGACCTGGCCGACGAGATCGCCGACCTTAAGCTGGCGCTTGTGGGCCTGTCGCCCGTCGCCGGGGACCTGAAGCCTTCGGAACTCTCGGGCGGCATGAAGAAGCGCGTGGGCCTCGCCCGCGCCCTGGCGCTGGATCCGGAGCTCGTGTTCCTGGACGAGCCCACCGCGGGTCTGGACCCGATCGGCGCGGCCGCCTTCGACACCCTGATCCGTGATCTTGCCACCAACCTGGGCCTGACCGTGTTCATGGTGACCCACGATCTGGACAGCCTCTATGCCGTCTGCGACCGGGTGGCGGTGATCGCCGACAAGAAGATCGTGGCCCACGCCACGGTGCAGGAGCTGGAAAAGTCCGACCACCCCTGGATTCGTGAGTATTTTCTCGGACCACGCGGGCGCGCCGCGGCCGCCGCAGAGGAAACGACCTGATGGAACGCAACGCCCACTATGCGGCGATCGGCCTGGCGACGTCTGTCCTGTTCCTCGGCCTTTTGCTGTTCGTGATCTGGTTCGCCCGCTTCCAGGTGGCGCGCGACTACGACATCTACAATGTGGTCTTCTACGGGCCCGTGCGCGGCCTGTCCGACGGCGGCGAGGTGCACTTCAACGGCATCAAGGTCGGCGAGGTGACGCGCCTGCAGCTGGATCCCGCCAACGCCAGCCGGGTGATCGCGCGGGTGCGCCTGACCTCGTCCGTTCCGGTGAAGACCGACTCCAAGGCCCAGCTGGAGCCGCAGGGGATCACCGGGGTCAGCTACATCCAGATCAGCGCGGGCTCGCAGAACGCCCAGCTGTTGAAGAAGGTGACGCCGCCCGACCAGATCCCGGTGATCGCCAGCCAGCCAAGCCCCCTGTCCGAACTGCTGGAAGGTGGCGGGACGGTGCTGACCAAGACGGTAGAAGCGCTGAACCGGGTCAACCGCGTCCTGTCCGACGACAACATCAAGAACCTGTCCGGCACGATGAGCGATATCCACGAGGTCTCGACGGAGCTGCGCCTGCACAAGGCGGTGATCGCCAAGGCCGAGATCGCCATCGAGAACGCCGCCGAGGCCGCCAAGAACTTCAACGAGGTGGCCAAGTCGGGCCGCAACCTGCTCGACGGCGATGGCGCGCGCGCCATCAAGAACATCGAGCATGCCTCCGCCGAGATCGACGCCGCCGCCAAGGACGTGCGCGCCCTGATCTCCAAGGTGCAGGGCCCGACCTCCGATTTCGCCTCCAACGGCCTGCCGCAATTGACCGCCACCGCCGCGTCGCTGCAGCAGACCTCCGAGGCGTTGAACCAACTGCTGCGCGAGGCGCGCTCCAGCCCGCAGGGACTGATCGCCAAGCCGCCGTCCAAGGAAGTGAAGGTGAAGCCGTGAGCCCGTCCAAAACCCCGCTTACCGCTCTCGTCCTGACGGGCGCCGCGGTGATGTTGTCGGCCTGCGTCTCGCTGTTCCCCAAGGCCGAGCCGGCGCAGCTCTATCGCTTCGGCCCGCAGGCGGAGGCCGGCGCGGACCTGTCGACCGCGCCCGGACGTGTGAACGTCACGCTCGCCCAGATCGAGTTCACGCCTGCCTCCGCTGGTGACCGGCTGCTGACCATGAATGGGGCGGAAGCCGCCTATATCTCCGGCGCGCGCTGGGTTTCGCCTGCGCAGGACCTTTTCGAGGCCTCGGTGCGCAATGCGTTCGCCGCCTCGCCGCAGGTCAGGCTGGTGGAGCCGCGTCGCGCGATGACATCGAACCTCGTGCTGGACCTGAAGGTCGACAACTTCGAGGCCCGCTACGACGCCGGGCCGAAGGCGGCGCCCACCGCGGTGGTGACGGTGCACGCCCGCATGATCCGCTATCCCGACCGGACGGTCGTCGGCGACCACATGTTCCGCGCCACCCAGACCGCCGGCGACAACCGCGTCGGCGCGATCGTGCCGGCCTATGACGCGGCGGTCGGCGCGGTGCTGAAGGAGCTGACGCCCTGGACGGAGCAGATCGCGGCGAAGAACGCGGGGCGTTGAGCGAATGGAGATCGCGCCACTACCGCTTGGTCGGAATTTCCAACTTTGGGAATTTTGCGTCAGTCATAAGACCCTGTACTGGCGTTCCAACAAGCAAGACGGCGTCTGTCACACCCGCGTCAATCTTCTGTTCAAGGTGGTGGAGCGGATATCTCTTCCGACAGTGTTCGATTGCGAAACTCTCTTCGTGCGGCAGCTTGCTAAAGGCGGCTTTCGATTCAGCTTGAACAGCGAGGACAGCCCCGACTTTGTTGACGCGCTAGTGGCCTACTGGCTCGAGGACAAACTCGAATACAACGAGCCGGTCGATGTATTTTCTGACCAGAGGCATGGCTGGCGGCTAATCGCGGGTAACCGCGAGGGTTGAGACACCTATGTCCCAATACGACGGGATGACGGTCAACGAGCGGCTTGGAACGGCCGAGTTGTTCGAGGCCTGGGACGCAGCGGTTCGCGCCAAGGATCGCATGCGCATGATCACCCTGTTGCAAAGCGTCGACATGACGGCCGATCAGGCGGCGTCGACGACAGACACGGTCCTGAGCGACCCCGCCTTCTACGGCTATCTGGAAGGGGAGGCGGGACCGCCGCGCGTTCCAGGCGACGGTGTTCCCAAGCTAGACACCGAATAGTTGTGCAGCGGCTGTCTGCGCGGATAGTCTGTCCCCCTCGGTCAATTGTGGGGACGGATATGAGCAAGCAGCTTTCCAAGGACGACGTGCTTTTCCGACAGCGCTTTCTGAGCTGCTGCGGCTTCTACGCCGATACGCTGGACGGCCTCTGGGGCAAGAATACCGACGATGCGGAGGCGGCGTTCGCTGCGCGCTCGGCGGAGATCGCCCAGGCGGAGGGGACCTTCGACGCACGGACCGAACGGACGCTGTTCTCGCTTCGGTGCGACGCTCAGGCCGCCGCGCGGCGGTCCCTCGCTGCGATCCGGGCGGCAGGCCACGACGCGCGGGCTATCTCGGGCACGCGCACCTATCCGGAGCAGCAGGCGCTCTATCGGCAGGGGCGGTTCGGCAATCCCGGGCCTATCGTGACCAAGGCCCAGGCCGGGCAGAGCTGGCACAATTTCGGGCTCGCCTGGGACATCGGCCTGTTCAACGGCGGCCAGTACGTGACCAACGACGCGCCCTACGTCCAGGTCGGGCCGATCGGCCGCACGGGCGGGGTGGAGTGGGGCGGCGACTGGAAGTCGTTCAAGGACAATCCGCACTACCAGTTCGGCACGGGCGGCATGGCCATCTCGGCGGCGCGGGCCGTGTTCGAAGCCGGCGGGCGCTAGCTCAGCCCTTCGAGGCTGCGCGGCAGGCCCTGGCGGCGCGGTCCATGTGCTCCTCGGCCTCGGCGCGGCGCGCGCGGGCCTCGGCCAGCACGGCTTGCACGGCTCCCAGCGCCTGGCCGAGTTCGGCCTTGGCTTGGTTCAGCCCGGCCCCGTCTGGACGGATGCGCACGCGCTTGTCCAGCTGCATGCCCAGGCGATCCGACCAGTCGGCTCGCCAGCGGGCGATGGCGGCGGTGGCCTGTTCGACGGATTCGCTGATCGGGGCGTCGATGTTCTGCACCATGCGCACCAGCGGCAGCTGCTCGACCGCGGCGCGGCGCACCTGCTCGAGTTCAGCCAGGCGCGTCTTCAGGCGCTCGGCGTTTTCCGCCAGCTTCTCCTGGCCCACAGCTTCGACGAGCTTGGCGCGGCCGGCTTCGAGATAGGCGTCCAGCTCCAGGATGAAGGTGCGGGCCTGTTCGTGCAGATGGTTCAAGGCTTGGGCCTTGCGCGCCAGACGCTCGCCGCGCTCCTTCAGGTCGGCGGCGAAATCCTGCAGAGAGCGCCCCGCGCCGTCGAAGCGCGAGCGGAAGCGCGACAGCCGCGCTTCCCGCCCCGAGAACAGGCCCGACAAGCCGCCCTTGGGGATCAGGTCCTGCGGATCGAGCGGGTCGAGCGCGCCGGAGGCGTTCTTCAGGAGTTCAGAGGACTCGATCACGTCGCGCGTGCGCACTTCCGACAGCAGGCGATCGACGCCGGCCACCACCTCGCGCTTGGCGCGTTCGCCGAAGCCCTCGCAGGCGGCCTTGTCCCTGAGATCCAGGCTGTTGCGGATCGCGGCCACGCGCGAGGCGTCCGCCGGCGGCGCCGCTACGCTTCCCACAGGCCTCGACATCACGCTCTCCCGCCCGCGCCCCCGCAGGCCTGCCCGACCAATCCGCCTATTATGCCAGGGTCTTGAGCTTTTCCGAAACCGAGAACTGCGCCTCGGTCTTGGACTTGACCTCGTCGAGGCTCACGCCGGGCGCAAGCTCGATCAGTTCCAGGCCCGAACCGTCGGCCTTCACGTCGAAGACGCAGAGGTCGGTGATGATCCGGTCGACCACGCCCGTACCGGTCAGGGGCAGGGTGCAGCGCTTCAGGACCTTGGACTGGCCGTGCTTGTTGGCGTGTTCCATGACCACGACCACGCGCTTGACCCCGGCCACGAGGTCCATGGCGCCGCCCATGCCCTTCACCAGCTTGCCGGGGATCATCCAGTTGGCGATGTCGCCGTTCTCGGCCACTTCCATCGCGCCCAGGATCGACAGGTCGATGTGACCGCCGCGGATCATGGCGAAGCTGTCGGCCGAGGAGAAATAGGCTGTTTCGTCGAGCTCGGTGATGGTCTGCTTGCCGGCGTTGATCAGGTCCGGGTCGACCTCGTCCTCGGTCGGGAAGGGGCCCATGCCCAGCATGCCGTTCTCGGACTGCAGGGTCACGGTCATGCCGGCGGGGATGTAGTTGGCCACCAGGGTCGGGATGCCGATGCCGAGGTTCACGTAGAAGCCGTCCTGCAGCTCCTTGGACGCGCGCTCAGCCAGTTGATCGCGGGACCAGGGCATCAGACGGTTTCCTTCTGGCGGACGGTGCGCTGCTCGATGCGCTTCTCGAACGAGCACTGGATGATGCGGTCGACGTAGACGCCCGGGGTGTGGATGGCGTCCGGGTCCAGCGAGCCGGTCGGCACGATCTCCTCGACCTCGACCACCGTGACCTTGCCGGCCGTGGCCATCATCGGGTTGAAGTTGCGGGCGGTCTTGCGGAACACCAGGTTGCCGCGCTCGTCGGCCTTCCAGGCCTTGACGATGGATAGGTCGGCGACCAGGCCGGTCTCCATGACGTAGTCGCGCTCGCCGAAGCGGCGCACTTCCTTGCCCTCGGCGACCAGGGTCCCGACGCCGGTGGCGGTGAAGAAGGCCGGGATGCCGGCGCCGCCGGCGCGGATGCGCTCGGCCAGCGTCCCCTGCGGGTTGAACTCCAGCTCCAGCTCGCCGGCCAGGTACTGCCGCTCGAACTCCTTGTTCTCGCCGACGTAGGACGAGATCATCTTCCGGATCTGGCGGGTCTGCAGCAGCAGGCCCAGGCCGAAGTCGTCGACGCCGGCATTGTTGGAGATGACCGTCAGGCCCTTCACGCCGGAGTCGCGCAGGGCGCCGATCAGGTTTTCGGGGATGCCGCAAAGGCCGAAACCGCCGGACATGACGGTCATGCCGTCGAACAATAGGCCGTCCAGTGCAGTTCTGGCGTCGGGGAAGACTTTTCGCATCGGGGGAGCCTCTGCTGCAGTGCGGCGCCACCTCTAGGAAATGCGGCGGTTGGACTCAAGCGCAGAACGGCCTAAGTCAGGGATGTCATCGTCGGCATTTTTCCCTTGATGCTTGCATTCAAGGGGACCATTCGACGCATAATGGGTGTGGACTGAAGGAGTCGAACGGGCCGTGAGCAAGACCGTTTGCGTGATCGAGGACGACGAGCTCGTCCGCAGCCGCCTCGCCGATATGCTTCGCGCCAAGGGCCATACGGTCCACGAGGCGGAGTCCGCGGACGCGGGCATCGACCTGATCCGCAACGAGAAGGCGGACGTGGCGGTGGTCGACATCCTGATGCCGGACCGTGACGGGCTGGAAGCCATCGGCCAGCTGCGCCGCACGCGCCCGGACCTGCGCATCGTCGCCATCTCAGGCGGGGGCCGCGTGGGGCCGCAGGTTTACCTCGACCTGGCCCGCCAGATCGGCGCTGACGCCAGCCTGGTGAAACCGATCTCCGACGACGATCTCGAGGCGGCCGTCGCGGGATCATGATCCGCTCCGCCGAGCTGGAACGCCGGCGCAGCGACAACTTCGCCATCGCGTTGCTGGCGGTCGGGCTGGCGGTGCTGCTGGCCCTGGCCGGCTGGTGGGTCTCCGACGAACTCCGCCGCGCGCGTCTGGCGCGTGAACAGATTCACGCCAACTATCAGCAGATGATCGCAACCCAGCGGGTGTTCTCGCTGGTGCAGGACGCCGAGACCGGCACACGCGGCTACGCCTTGACCGGCCAGGAGGAGTTCCTGGAGCCCTACCTGCGGGCCACCAGCGCCCTGCCGCAGGAACGCGCCAATCTGCGGCGACTTTACCGGGGCGAGCCTGAGCAGCTGAAGCGGCTGGATCGGCTCAGCGCCATGGTCGACGAGCGCCTCAGTATCCTGGCCACCAGCGTCGCGACCCGCCGCACCCAGGGTGAGGAGGGCGTGCGGCGGCTGACCATCACCAGCAAGGGCCGCGGCCGGGTGGTGATGGATGAGATCCGTGACGTGGTCGCGGCCATGACCGCCAGCGAGCAGGCGCAGATTCAGACCAGCCTGGCCCAGGACCGGGCGCGGGCGGGGCGCACCGAGAACATCATCGTCTCGCTGTTCATGCTGCTGATCTTCGGGGCGCTCGCGGCGATCCTGCTGACGCGCCGCTATCTGGGTGTGCGCCAGAACCTGTTGGCGCAGGCGGAGGCGGAGGCGCATCGCCAACGTGCGGTGTTCGACGCGGCCATGGACGGCATCGTCATCCTGGACGCCCAGGGGCGGATCGAGCGCGCCAACCCGGCCGCCGAGCGCATTCTGGAGCGGCCGTTCCACGAGCTTTCGGGCGTGCGCCTGGCCGACCTGCTGGACGAGGAGGCGCGCGAGGAGCTGGGCGCCGTACTGGCGGGCGGTCACGCCGACGCCAAGGACGCCATCCGCCGCGAGGCGACCGGTCTCCTGCCCACCGGGCGGGCATTCCCCATCGAGATTTCCGTGGCCGGCATCTCCAACGGCGGCCCCAACGGGATGCTGGCCTTCATCCGTGACATTTCCGGCCGGCGCGAGGTCGATCGGATGAAGGACGAGTTCGTCTCGACAGTCAGCCACGAGCTGCGCACGCCGTTGACCTCGATTGCGGGCTCGCTCGGCCTGATCGTGGGCGGGGCGGCCGGCGCTCTGCCCGAAAAGGCTGCGCGGTTGGTTTCCATCGCCCAGTCCAACAGCCAGCGGCTGGTGCGCCTGATCAACGACGTGCTGGACATGGAGAAGCTGGCCTCGGGCAAGCTGCCGTTCGATTTCCAGTCGATCGACCTGGGCGACGTGGCGATCCGCGCCATCGAGGGCGCGCGCGGCTATGCCGACCAGTTGGGCGTCGACCTGGTGCTTGAGGTGTCGCGCGCGGCGCCGGTGCGCGGCGACATGGACCGACTGGTGCAGGTGGCGACCAACCTGCTCTCCAACGCCGCCAAGTACTCGCCCAAGGGCGGCGTGGTGCGGGTGCGGGTCTCGCGCGACGGGGACAATGTGCGCCTGACGGTGACGGACACCGGGCCCGGCGTGCCCGAGGCCTTCCGAGACCGCATCTTCAGCCGCTTCGCCCAGGCGGATTCGTCGGATGCGCGGGGCAAGAGCGGCACGGGCCTGGGCCTCTATATCGCCAAGGAGATCGCCGAGCGGCATGGCGGCCGGCTCTGGTACGACAGCCCGCCGGAGGGCGGGGCGGTGTTCCACCTGGACCTGCCGTCCAGCGTCGCGGAGGTGCTGCAGACTGGCGCGCGGGACCGGGTCCTCCTGGTCGAGGACGAGCCCGCCGCCCAGGCGCTGCTGACCGCCATCCTGGAGCACGAGGGTCTCGCGGTGGATGCCGCCGGGACGCTGAAGGAGGCGCGTGAACACCTGAAGGACGCCGGGCGTTATGGAGCCATGGTGCTGGACCTGAGGCTGCCCGACGGCGACGGCATGGACCTGATGCGCGAAATCCGCTCGCGCGTGGACACCCGCGCCACGCCGATCGTGGTGGTGTCGGCCGACGCCGCGCGCGGCCGCGATCCGGCGGCCAAGACCTTTGACGTGGTCGAGTGGATGGAGAAGCCAGTCGATCCGGACCGCCTGGCCGAACTGGTGCGCGACGCGATCGGCCCGAAGGGGCAGGGCGGGGCGGTGATCCTGCACATCGACGACGACCGCGACATCCGTGAGGTGGTGGCCACCGCCCTGTCCGGCGTCGGAGAGGTCCTGTCCGCCGAGGGCCTGGTCCAGGCGCGCGCCATCCTGGCCAACAGGCGTCCCGACCTGGTGGTGCTGGACCTGGAGCTGCGCGACGGGGAGGGCCTCGACCTTCTGGACGACCTGCGCCATGAGCCCGGCGCGGAGATCCCCGTGATCGTGTTCTCGGCTCAGGACGCGCAGGAACTGGGCGACCAGGTGGTGGCGGTGCTGGTCAAGTCCAAGACGTCGCTGGCGGGCCTTGTCGGGGCCATCCGCAAGGCGGTGGAACGCACGGGAGCGGCAACATGAGCGGTGGACTGACCGTCCTCTACGCCGACGACGAACCGGACATCCGCGAGGTGGCCTCCATCGCGCTGGAACTGGACGGCGGGATCAACCTGACCGCCGTGGGGTCCGGTCAAGAGGCGATCGAGGCGCTGGAGCGGCCCGGCTATCGCCCGGATGTCATCATGCTGGACGTGATGATGCCGGGCATGGATGGCCCCGCGGCCCTGGCGGAAATCCGCCGCCGCCCGATGCTGGCCGATATTCCTGTCGTGTTCATCACCGCCCGCGCCCAGGCACACGAACAGGCCCGCTTCCTGGAGCTTGGCGCCGTGGGCGTGATCACCAAGCCCTTCGACCCCCTGGCCCTGGCCGGCGAACTGCGCGCCATCGTCACGCGGGCCGGCGCATGAGCGCGGCCTTTGACGAGCGGCTGCAGGCGCTGAAGCAGCGCTTCCTGGCGCGCTCTGCGGGCGATCTGCAGGTTATCGCGCGCGCCCTGGCCGATCCGGCCTCGGTCGGCCGCGACGACCTGCGCCAGGTGGTGCACCGCCTGGCCGGGGCGGCAGGCACCTTCGGCTATGCGGAGCTCAGCCGCATCGCCGGCGAAGCCGACGACGCCCTCGTTCTGAACCAGGCCGACGTGGGCGCGGAACTGACCCAGCTGGTCGAGGCGTTGAAGGACGCCCTGCCTTGAGCATGCCCTGAGGCCCCGTTTCGTCTGCGGACGGGCCGGATCGCGCAGCAGACAACCGGCCGGGGCGTTCCCCAGGGCCCGAAAGCCGGTCATGCTGACGCTCGCCGCCATGACAGGACGCAGAGCGCCATGACCCAGGACAAGGCCTCGCCCGGCTACGGCCGTCACGCCTTCGGCGCGGGGATCATCGCCATCGGCCTGCTCGGCCTGGTCCTGGGGACGTTTCACCCCGGCCAGCCCGTGCCGAAGGATTTCCCCGGGCGCGCTGTGCTGGCCTATGTCGTGGCCGCCTTGCTGGTGATCGCCGGCGCAGGGCTGCAGTGGCGCCGCACTGTGCGCTGGGCCGCGGGCGGGCTTGCGGCCTACTACTGGCTGGCCGTGGTCCTGCTGATGGACGGGCGCCTGATCTTCCGCAACTGGCGTGAGTACCTCGCTTACAGCAACACGGCCGAGCAGGTCGCCATCGCGGCGGCGGCGCTGATCGTGTTTGTGAGCGCGGCGCCGCTCGACCCGATCCTCGCGCGGCGGCTCACCCGCGTGGGGCAGGTGGCGTTCGGCGTCTGCGCCGTGCTCTTCGGCGGCGCCCACTTCTTCTACATGAACCTGACCGCGCCCCTGGTCCCCAAATGGCTGCCGCCGTCGCAGCTGTTCTGGGGCTATGCGACCGGCGTGTTCCACATCGCCGGAGGCCTGGCGATCATTTCGGGGATACGCGCGCGCCTTGGCGCGATCCTGCTGACGGTGATGTACGCTGCGTTCACGCCGCTGGCGCTGCTGCCGCTGTTGCTGTCGAAGCCGGATCAGGTCGGGCCGTGGGCCGAGAACGCGGTGAACCTGGCCCTGATCGGCGCGGCCTGGGTGGTGGCGGACTCGCTGAGGAAATCCGAGCGCTAGAAGGCGATCCCGGGCCGGAGAACGAGCTGGAACACCAGGAGCATGACGACGAGCGCCAGGGCCGGCCAGACCAGCCTTAGCGGGCGTGCGGGTAAGTCGGCCGCGAGCGGCCGGGCGCGCCAGGCTGAGGCCTGGACCCAGGCGACGCCCAGGCTCGCCACCGCCACGGGCACGAGGATGGTCTGATCCCAGCTGCCTGGCAGGCGGAACGGAATGACCAAGGCCGTGCCGAGCACGCAGGGCAGGGTGGCGGCGCGCAGCATCAGGCGGCTGCGGGCCTGGCGCGTCGCGGTCTCGGCCGGCTCGGCGGCGAGGCTCAGGAACGCGCGCGGGAGCCAGACACCGGCGTTGGCCATCGCCCAGAGCGCCAGCAGCACGGCCAGGGTGATGGTCACGGGGCCGAGGGCCAAAAACGTCATGGCGCGACCGACGTCGTTGGCGGGCAGCATGGCGCCCACCACCACCTGAGGCAGGGCCTGGAACAGCCCATTGAAGGCGACCCAGGTGAGGAACAGCCTCCAGGTCGGTGAGGCCGGCGGGCGGCGCTTCAGCGTCCAGACGGCGCCGAGGCCGACCAGCAGGATGACCAGGGCGCCCGCGCCCTGCTCCAGCTCGGCCAGGGGGTTGTGACCGGTCCAGTCGTGGTTGTTGTGGAACAGCACCGGATGCAGGCCGGGCGTCAGGGCCTTGGGCAGGACCAGGAACAGCTCCTGGGTGATGAAGACCAGGTTGAAGGCCAGGGTATAGAGGGCGGTGGAAACCAGGGTCAGGCGCAGGTCGCCCTTGGCCCAGGACCAGCGCGGCCCACGCATCTCCGGATCGCGCTTCATCGCGCCCTGCAGGGCGATCACGAGCGGCAGGCCCAGGCCGACCAGGGCCCACAGCGCCAGGATCAGGCGGACGTCGGGGCGCAACGGCTCAGTCCGGCAGGGTCGGATCGAGCCCGACTGAGCGGCAGGCGGCGGTGTAGGTATTCATCAGCAGGCAGGCGATGGTCATGGGGCCGACGCCCCCCGGGACGGGCGTGATCAGGCCCGCGACCTGCGACGCCTCCTCGAAGGCCACGTCGCCGACCACGCGGGTCTTGCCCTCCGCGGCCTTGACCGGATCCTTGGACGGCAGACGGTTGATGCCGACGTCGATAACGGTCGCGCCCGGCTTGATCCAGTCGCCGCGCACCATCTCAGGCCGTCCCACGGCGGCGACCAGGATGTCGGCCTGGCGGCAGACGCCCTGCAGGTCGCGCGTCTTCGAATGGGCGATGGTGACGGTGCAGCTTTCCTGCAGCAGCAGGCTGGCCATCGGCTTGCCGACGATGTTGGAGCGGCCGACCACCACCGCGTTCAGACCGGTCAGGTCGCCCAGGGCGTCTTTCAGCATCATCAGGCAGCCCAGCGGCGTGCAGGGGACCAGGCCCGGAAGGCCCGCGGTCAGGCGCCCGACATTGATCACGTGGAACCCGTCCACGTCCTTGTCCGGATCGATGGCGGCCAGCACGGCCGAGGCGTCGATCTGGGCCGGCAGGGGCAGCTGCACCAGGATGCCGTGGATGCCGGGGTCGTTGTTGAGCTGGTCGACCAGGGACAGGAGCTCGGCCTCGGTGGCGGTGTCGGCCAGGCGATGAGTGTCGGAGCGCATGCCCGCCGCGCGGGTCATCTCGCCCTTTTGGCCGACATAGATCTGGCTGGCCGGGTCTTCGCCGACGATGATGACCGCGAGGCCGGGGGTGAGGCCGTGCCCCGCCTTCAACCGCTCGACACCGCGACCGACGCGTTCCCGTAAGCGCGCGGCGAAGGCCTTGCCGTCGATGATGCGGGCGGGCGAAGCGGCGGCGGAATCGGTCATGGCCGGGCGTATAGCCTCAGCCGCTCCCACACCAAAGAGGGGAAGGCTCAGATCGGGTCCGCCAGGAAGCGGAACGAGTCGAAAAAGGTCTGGACACCCTTCTCCGGGAAGGGGCCTAAGCTGGCCCGATCCATGACCGAGACCACGTAGACCCTATGGCCGCGCGTCACGAAGCGGGTGCGGACGAGGACGTTCAATTCCCGCATCCGATAGCGGAGTTCTTGCGCCGGCAGGCCGCCGAGCGTGGCGGGCGTCTGCATCGGCGTGTCCGCAGCGAAAGGCCCGGCGCTCTTGAGCACCATCTGTGCGACCGCGTCCGCCTTCACCGAAGGCGTGGAGGCGAGATCGAGCACGACGACGCTCAGATCTACGTCGTGGACCGAGTAAATCGTCATCGAGGTCTGCTGGTCGCCGCGCTGTTGCGTCCGGTGATCTGGTTTATCGATATCCGGGAAGCGCACGGCGAAGCCCGAGTCCGGGTAGGGATATTCCTTCCAAGGCCGGCGTAGGGCGACCTCCTGTTCCATCATGAGCCCCAGGACGGGCAGATAGCTCTCGCGCTCCGCCTTGGTGGCGTAGAGCCGCGAATGCTTGGGGAAGTCATCCATGATGTGATTGTCGGCGAAGCGCTGCCCGCCGATCGCCGCGAGTTCGTCGTAGAAGGTTCTCGTCTTGCACAGCTCCTGCAGCTGCTCGGCGCCGAGCGTGGCCACATGCTCACGGGTCATGGCGCAGCGCGGCGCGTCGCACTCCGGCTTCTCAGCCTGGGCCATGGCCGCCCAGTCGGCGTCTGTGAGTTTGCAAGGCGGTTCGGCGGCCAGCGCCACGACGGGCGTGGCCAGAAGCGCGATCGCGCTAAGCAAGGCTGTGCGCATGATCAAATCCCCCGGTCGCACACTGGTCGAGGCGCCGGCGAGACGCAACCCTGACGCCTAGGCTGTCGGCAACAGGTCCCCGGCCGCGGCGCGGAAGCGGCCTTCGCGGACCAGGGCGGTGGCCGCGACGATGTCCGGGGCGAAATAGTGGTCGCGGTCGTAGCCGGAGGCTGCGGTTCTGACCGTCGCGTGGGCCTCCTCCAGCAGGGGCGAGCTCTTAAGCGGGCGGCGGAAGTCCAGGCCTTGGGCCGCGGCCAGGAGTTCGATGGCGACGACAGAGGCGGCGTTCTCGGCCATGTCGAGCAGGCGGCGGGCGCCGTGCGTGGCCATCGACACGTGGTCTTCCTGGTTGGCGCTGGTCGGCACGGTGTCGACCACGGCCGGGTGCGCCATCTGGCGGTTCTCGGCGACGAGGGCGGCGGCCGTCACCTGGGCGATCATGAAGCCCGAGTTCAGCCCGCTCTCGCGCACCAGGAAGGCGGGCAGGCCGCTCATCTTCGGGTCCACCAGGACGGAGGTGCGCCGCTCCGACAGGTTGCCGATCTCGCAGACGGCCATGGCGATCTGGTCGGCGGCGAAGCCGACCGGCTCGGCGTGGAAATTGCCGCCGGACAGCACCTCGCCGGTGTCGGCGAAGACCAGGGGGTTGTCGGTGACGCCGGAGGCTTCGATCCCGAGCGTCCGGGCCGAGTTCCTGAGCACGTCGAGGATCGCGCCCATCACCTGTGGCTGGCAGCGGAAGGAGTAGGGGTCCTGCACCCGCTCGTCGTCCTCGCGGTGGGAGTCGCGGATGGCGCTGCCGGCCATCAGTTCGCGCAGGCGCCGCGCCACGTCGATCTGGCCGGGCTGGCCGCGCAGGGCGTGGATGCGCGGGTCGAAGGGCGTGTCGGAGCCCATGAGAGCGTCGGTCGACATGGCCCCGGCCACCAGGCCCGCGGCGAACACATCCTCGACCGCGACGAGCCCTGCGAGGGCCAGGGCGGTGGAGACCTGGGTGCCGTTAAGCAGCGCCAGGCCCTCCTTGGGGCCGAGCGTCAGGGGCTGAAGCCCGGCGCGTTCCAGCGCCGCCTCGGCGGGCAGAATCTGGCCGCCGACCCGCGCCTCGCCGACCCCGATCAGCACCGAGGACAGATGGGCCAGGGGCGCCAAGTCACCTGAGGCGCCGACCGAGCCTTTCGACGGAATGCAAGGATAAACCTCGGCTTCCAGTAGCCGCTGCAGGGCCTGGATGGTCTCCGGCCTCACGCCCGAGGCGCCGCGCGACAGGGACGCGATCTTCAGCAGCATGACCAGCCGGACCACCGCGTCAGGCAGTAGCGGGCCCACGCCGCAGGCATGGCTGAGCACAAGGTTGCGCTGCAGTTCGTCGAGGTCCTTGGCCGGGATCTGGGTGTTGGCCAGGAGGCCGAAGCCGGTGTTCACGCCATAGACGACAGCGCCGCTCTTCACGATCCTGCCGATCGCGTCGGCCCCAGCCTGCACAGCCGTCGTCGCCTCCGCGGTCAGTTCGGCGCGGACGGGGCCGGAGAGGGCGGCGCGCAGCTGGTTCAGGCTCAACGGGTCGGTCCCGACGCGGAACGTGTTCACGGCTCAGGCCTCCAGCGAGGGCAGGTTCAGGCCCTGGTCGCGGGCGCAGTCGATGGCGATGTCATAACCGGCGTCGGCGTGACGCATCACGCCGGTGGCCGGGTCGTTCCACAGCACCCGTTCCAGCCGGCGCGCCGCCTCGGGCGTGCCGTCGGCCACGATCACCACGCCGGCGTGCTGGGAGTAGCCCATGCCGACGCCTCCGCCATGGTGCAGCGACACCCAGGTGGCGCCCGACGCGGTGTTGAGCAGGGCGTTCAGCAGCGGCCAGTCGGAGACGGCGTCGGAGCCGTCGGCCATCGCCTCGGTCTCGCGGTTGGGGCTGGCGACCGAGCCGGAGTCCAGGTGATCGCGGCCGATCACGACCGGGCCTTTGAGCTCGCCCGAGGCCACCATCTCGTTGAACATCAGGCCGGCGCGGTGGCGGTCGCCCAGGCCGATCCAGCAGATGCGGGCGGGCAGCCCCTGGAAGGCGATGCGTTCGCGCGCCATGTCGAGCCACTGATGCAGGTGCTTGTTCTCCGGGAACAATTTCTTCATCGCCGCGTCGGTCTTGAAGATGTCCTCCGGATCGCCGGACAGGGCGGCCCAGCGGAACGGTCCGACGCCGCGGCAGAACAGCGGGCGGATGTAGGCCGGCACGAAGCCGGGGAAATCGAAGGCGTGCTCCAGGCCCTCATCCTGGGCCACCTGGCGGATGTTGTTGCCGTAGTCGAGCGTCGGCACGCCCATCTTCCAGAAGTCGAGCATGGCTTGAACGTGCACGCGGCACGAAGCGCGGGCGGCGGCTTCGACGGCGGCCGGGTCGCTGACGCGCTTCTCTTCCCACTCGGCCACGCTCCAGCCGATCGGCAGGTAGCCGTTGACCAGGTCGTGGGCGGAGGTCTGGTCGGTGACCACGTCGGGGCGAACGCCGCGGCGCACCAGCTCGGGCAGGATTTCGGCGGCGTTGCCGAGCAGCCCGACCGACAGGGGCTTCCTGTCCTTCACCGACTGGTCGATCAGGGCCAGGGCCTCGTCCAGCGTCTCGGCGGCGACGTCGAGGTAGCGCGTCTCCAGGCGCTTCTCGATGCGCGAGCGCTGGCACTCGATGGCCAGGCACGAGGCGCCGGCCATCACCGCCGCCAGGGGCTGGGCCCCGCCCATGCCGCCGAGGCCCCCGGTCAGGATCCAGCGCCCAGCCAAGTCGCCGCCGTAGTGGCGCCGCCCGACCTCGACGAAGGTCTCATAGGTGCCCTGCACGATGCCCTGGGTGCCGATGTAGATCCAGGAGCCGGCCGTCATCTGGCCGTACATCATCAGGCCCTTGCGATCCAAGGCGTTGAAGTGCTCCCAGGTGGCCCACTTGGGCACCAGGTTGGAGTTGGCGATCAGGACGCGCGGCGCGTCCGCATGGGTGCGGAAAACCCCCACCGGCTTGCCCGACTGCACCAGCAGGGTCTGGTCGTCCTCGAGGTCGCGCAGCGAGGCGACGATGCGGTGGAAGGCGTCCCAGTTCCGCGCCGCCTTGCCGATACCGCCATAGACCACCAGCTCCTCGGGCCGCTCGGCGACCTCGGGGTCGAGGTTGTTCATCAGCATGCGCAGCGCCGCCTCGGTCTGCCAGGACTTGCAGGTCATCTCCGGGCCGCGCGGGGCGCGGACGACCTCGGCGTTCGACTGTCTGGCCATGGGCGGATCTCCGTGGGCGCGCAACCTGTCTATACAGGTTAGAGTGGCGTTTCAAATGCCCTGTTAGTTTCAGGTGCTTTTTGACAAGTTGTGCTGATGGGAACCTTCTTTGGAACGGACGCGGACCTTGTCGAGGTCTGGCGCTGGCTCTTTGAGACGCCCTCAATGAGGGTATGGGAAGCCTACTCCCGTCCTGACCGGCCTATTCGGCAATTTGCCAGCTGGAACGATTTGAGGAGCGCGCTCGAAGAGGACGATATCCTGCTGGCGGCGTGGCCTGAGAACGCCGGGGCTCGGCCAATGGTCGAGCAGATCGTTTTTGAGCCGACGACCGCTCGGCAGACAGGCGCCAGGGGCCGAAGCGTTCTGCGTAGCCCCGCGCTCATCAGCATCGGGAAAAACAACGACCAAATGGGTTGCCTCGCGTCAGCTTCGGCCTCGTGCTGGAGCGAAGCCGGCGCGCGGCAACGTTCAATCTACGCCAAAGAGGTCTTGGATCAGGTGAACTGGACCGAATTGGCGAGGTCGTTTCGGCGTCTCGAAAGGCAGATTAGGACCGCGTCTTCTCACAAGCTACGCTCATGTCCAATCATGCCCGATGCATTCCGCCGCTTGGAGCGCGGAGAGCTGCGCCTATGGGCGTGGGGCGAGGCTTGCAGCTACCCTTCGCCGCTCATATCGCCGACCAAGTAGCCCTCGGATGCAGCTGCTCGATTGCGGCCTCAAGGCCTGAACCGGCCCGCGATCTCCCAGCGTGACCCCGCATGCCACAAAGATGCCACCGAGGCGGGGCGCCCGCCGGTCCAGGTGCGTCGGCGGAGCAAGAGGCACGGCTCGCCGGGCGCCAGGCGCAGCAGGGTCTTGAGTTCGGGCGTCGGCGCCACGGCCTGGATGGCGTGCTCGGCCTCCTGCAAGGGGGCGACCCGGGTCAGGTGGCGGTAGGAGGTCTCCTGGGTCAGGTCGACCTTGAGGAAGTCGGGCGCCGCCTCGGGATCGACCCAGCGTTCCTCAAGCAGCACCGGGACCTCGTCGCGGAAATGCAGCACCCGCGCATGGAACAGCGGCGCTCCCACCGGCCTCTCGAACGCCTCGGCCAGGGCGGCGTCGGCCGGGACCGCGGCGTGGACCCGAACCTCGGCGGCGTAGCGGCCGCCCGCCTCGACGATCTCATCGGCGATGTCGCGAAGCGCCACCAGCTCGCCCCGTGCCCGGCGGTCCGCCACGAAGGTGCCCACCCCGGCGGTGCGGGTCAGGACCCCCGCCTCGGTCAGCTCCTTCAGGGCGCGGTTGGCGGTCATGCGCGAGACGCCGAAGCGGGCGACCAGTTCCGATTCCGACGGCGTGCGGTCGCCGACCTTGAGCGCGCCCGAGGCGATGGCGTCCAGCACGTGGTCCTTGACCGTCTGGAACCGGCGCTGGGTCATTGGCGCTGCCCCTCGCGCCAGCGCGAGTGCAGCAGGTCGGCGCCCAGCCAGTAGGCGAGGGCGGCCGGCGTCTCGACATTCCAGACGGCGAGGTCGGCGGCCTTGCCGGGCTCCAGCGTGCCGATCTCGGCTTCAAGGCCCAGCGCGCGGGCGCCGTTGCGGGTCATGCCGGCGAGCGCCTCCTCGGGCGTCAGGCGGAACAGGGTGCAGGCCATGTTGAGCATCAACAGCGGCGATGTGGCCGGCGAGGTTCCCGGATTGCAGTCGGTGGCCACGGCCATGGGCACGCCCGCGTCGCGCAGTGCCTGGATAGGCGGGGCTTTCGTGTCGCGCAGGAAGTAGAAGGCGCCGGGAAGCACGACCGCCACCGTTCCCGCCTTGGCCATGGCGGCTATGCCGTCCTCGGAAAGGTGCTCCAGATGGTCGGCGGACAAAGCCTGGAATCGGGCGGCCAGGGCCGCGCCGCCCTGGTCGCTGAGCTGTTCGGCGTGCAGCTTGACCCTGAGGCCGTGGGCCTGGGCGGCGGCGAAGACCTGCTCGGTCTCCTCGGGCGTGAAGCCGATGGTCTCGCAGAAGGCGTCGACGGCGTCGGCGACCCCGGCCTGAGCAGCGGCGGGGATGATGGTCTCGCTGATCAGGCGCACATAACCGGCGCGGTCCTCGCGATATTCCGGCGGCACGGCGTGGGCCGAGAGCAGGGTGCGCGAGACCCGGACCCCGCAACGCTCGCCCACGCGGGCGGCCGCGCGCAGGCTCTTCAGTTCGCTGTCGAGGTCGAGGCCATAGCCGGACTTGATCTCCACCGTCGTCACGCCCTGGGCGATCAGGGCCTCGAGGCGTGGCGTGGCGGCCTCGACCAGTTCGTCCTCGGAAGCGGCGCGCGTGGCGCGCACGGTCGACAAGATGCCGCCGCCGGCCTTGGCGATCGCCTCGTAGCTGGCGCCGTTCAGGCGCTGCTCCCATTCCGCGGAGCGGTCGCCGCCGAAGACGAGGTGGGTGTGGCAGTCGACCAGGCCGGGGGTGATCCAGCGGCCGTCGAGCCGGACGACCTCTCGCGCCAGGGCTTCGGGCGCGCCGGGCAGATCGGCGGCCGGGCCGATCCAGGCGATGCGCCCGCCCTCGACCGCCAGGGCGCCGTCGCGGATCGCGCCATAGGCCTCGCCTCGGCCGTCGGCCATGGTCGCCAGGTGCGCGTCGAGGAAAAGGGTGTCCCACATGATCCGGGGCGTCCGTGGTCCGGCGTTGTATAGACAGGCCTTCTGACCCTAGGCTAGGCGAGCCACAGCGCCAACCCGCCAGGAGCCGCCCGATGCACGCTTCCGAATGCAAGAGCTGGTTCTCCGCCGCCGACCTGCTTGGGGACCACCCCGAGGCGCGGGTCTCGGTGATCGGCGCGCCGCTGGGCGAGCGCTCGCTGACGCCCGGCCGCTGCGACCTGGCGCCAAAGGCCCTGCGCGCAGCGCTGCCGCGCATGAGTACCTACGACCTGGAGACGGGCGTGGACTTGTCGGATCTGCGTGTGCACGACGCGGGCGACCTGATGCTGAAGATCGTGCCGCCGTCGGACGCCTTCGAGCCGATCCGCGCCACGGTCGACGCCGAGGTCGCCCGGCGCGAGCTGGTCGCGCTGATCGGCGGCAACAATGCGGTCACCCGGCCGGGCGTGCATGGGTTGAGGCGGGACCTGAAGGGCGTCGGCCTGCTCACGCTCGACGCCCACTTTGACCTGCGCGACACCGACTGCGGCCTGAACAACGGCAATCCGATCCAGGCGCTGCTGGAGGACGGGCTGGATGGTCGCCACATCGCCCAGGTGGGCTTGGCCCCCTTCGCCAACACGCGCCGCGCCCACGAGAAGGCCAAGGCGGCCGGCATCTCCGTGCGCACCGCGCGCGAGTGCCGCGAGCAGGGGGCGGACGCGGTGGTGGCCGAGGAGCTGGCGAGCCTCGCCGCCCGCTGCGACGTGATCTACGTCGACTTCGACATTGACGTGATTGACCGCAGCCAGTTCCCCGCCGCGCCGGGCGCCCGCCCCGGCGGCATCTCGGCCGAGGACTTCTTCGAGGCCACGCGCCTGATCGGCGCCCATCCCAAGGTGCGCTGCGTGGACCTGGCCGAATACGATCCGAGCCTCGATATCGGCGACCTGGGCTCGCTGACCGCCGCGCGCTGGTTCGTGGAGTTGCTGGCCGGATTCGCGGCCCGGTGAGGGCGGGGTTGTCGCCCTCTCAGCCAACGGCTACCCCCACGCCATGAGCACCAGAGAAACCGACGTCGTCGTCATCGGCGGGGGCCACAACGGCCTGGTCTGCGCTTTCTACCTGGCCTCGGCCGGGCTGAAGGTGACGGTGCTCGAACGCCGCGGCGTGGTCGGCGGGGCGGCGGTGACCGAGGAGTTCCACCCCGGTTTCCGCAACTCCGTGGCCAGCTACACGGTCTCGCTGCTCAATCCCAAGGTCATCCGCGAACTGGACCTGCACGGCCACGGCCTGAAGATCGTGGAGCGCAAGGTCTCGAACTTCCTGCCGATCGACGAGCGTCAGTACCTGATGACCGGCGAAGGCCGCACCAGGTCAGAGGTGGCCCGCTTCTCCGAGCGGGACGCCGAGCGCCTGGACGCCTACGGCGAGCGCCTGGACGCCATCGCCGACGTGCTGCGTGAAGTCGTGCTGGAGGTCCCGCCGAACCTGGTCGAGGGCGGGCTGGTCGAGGCGATCCCCGAGCTGCTGAAAAGCCTGAGCCTGTCGAAGCGCCTGTCGAAACTAGACCTGACCGGCAAGCGCGATCTGCTCGCCCTGTTCTCCCAGTCAGCGGGCGATTACCTCGACGGCTGGTTCGAGAGCGACCCGATCAAGGCGGTGTTCGGCTTCGACGGGGTGGTGGGCAACTACGCCTCGCCCTATTCGCCAGGGTCGGCCTACGTCCTGCTGCACCACGTGTTCGGCGAGGTGAACGGCAAGAAGGGCGCCTGGGGCCACGCTATCGGCGGCATGGGCGCCATCACCCAGGCCATGGCCGCGGCCTGCCGGTCGAAAGGCGTGGAGATCCGCACCGACTGCGCGGTCGCCGAGGTCTTGACGGAAAAGGGCAGGGCGGTCGGCGTGGTCACCGAGGCCGGGGACACCGTCCGCGCCCGCGCGGTGGCCTCGAACCTCAATCCCAAGCTGCTGTTCCGCAAGCTGGTCGATCCGGCGGTCCTGCCCGCCGACTTCAAGGAGCGGATCGAGCGCTACCGCTGCGGCTCGGGCACCTTCCGCATGAACGTGGCCCTGTCTGAACTCCCGCGCTTCGCCTGCTTGCCGGAGAACGGCGACCACATGACCGCCGGGATCATCATGGCCCCGACCTTGGCCTACATGGAGCAGGCCTACGCCGACGCCCGCGCCTTCGGCTGGTCGAAGCAGCCGATTGTGGAGATGCTGATCCCCTCGACCCTGGACGACAGCTTGGCGCCCGGAGGCCGGCACGTCGCGAGCCTGTTCTGCCAGCACGTGCAGCCCGAGCTTTCAGGCGGCCGCTCCTGGGACGACTACAGGGACGAGGTCGCCGACCTGATGATTGAGACGGTTGATCGCTTCGCGCCGGGCTTCAAGGCGTCGGTCCTGGGCCGACAGGTGCTGTCGCCCCTGGACCTGGAGCGCACCTTCGGCCTCGTCGGGGGCGATATCATGCACGGCGCACTCAGCCTGGATCAGCTGTTCTCCGCCCGACCGGTGCTCGGCCACGGCGACTACCGCGCGCCGGTGAACGGACTCTACATCTGCGGCGCGGGCGCTCACCCGGGCGGCGGCGTCACCGGAGCCCCAGGCCACAACGCTTCGCGGCAAATTCTCCGGGACCTGAAAAAAAGTTTGCGCTAGCGCGACGGATGTTCACCTTGAACACGTTCAGCCAAAAAGGGTTGGGGAACCCGCGCGCATGCAGCTTGTGGTCATTACCGGCGCCAGCCGGAGCGGAAGCACCTTTTTCGGCGACCTGATGAGTCACGCCGAGAATACGCGCGCGCACCACGAGCAGGTCGGCGGTCGCGATTTCTACTGCGTCAGCGCCTATTGCCCGAACCACCCTTACGTGCGCCATGCCGTGGCCCAGGGCTTGGCCCGGCTCGCCCCGCAGGGCGAGAACGGCAACACCGTCGCGGTCGACGTGAACGCCTATCTGGCCTTCGCGACCGACGCCATCCGCGCGGCCCGGCCGGACGCAGGCCTGTTCCACCTGGTGCGTGATGGCCGCAAGGTCATCCAGTCGAACTGGGTGCGCAAGATGTACACCGGCTACGCCAAGGGCATCGATATCCGCCCCACCACGGACTCCGAGCTGGACGCCTGGGAGCACTACGGGCGCTTCGAGAAGCTGTGCTGGCAGTGGAACCGCATCGTCACCGAACTGATGGGCAAGGGCCTGCCGCTGGTCCGGCTGGAAGACGCCATCCGGGACTACGAGTACCTCGACGAGAAGCTGCTGCAGCCCGGCGGGATCGCCCTGTCGAAAGAGGTCTGGGACCAGCGGCGCAACCACCGCGTGAACGCCTCGAAGTTCAAGCTGGGCGACTTTCTGCGCGGCCGTCCGCTCGAACTGGCCTGGACCGGCGAGCATGAGGCGCGCTTCCAGGAGTTCTGCGGCGACAGCATGAGCGCCCTGGGTTACGCCTGATCGGTAGCGGCCAGGTAGCAGCCGGATCGGCCGTACACGGCATTTAAACGGTCGTCGGTTTAAGGGTGCCCGATTAGGGGCCGCTCTTTTCCGATGAAATCCTTAGCTCGCAAGTTCCTGATCAGCGTCGTGGTGATGACCGCGTCGGTCACCGCCATCGCCTCCGTGGTCGCCTATTCCGCCTTCCAGAGGGAACTGGTGAACCACCAGATCACCTCCATGACGGAGATCGTGAAAGAGCGCGCCAGCAAGGAAGGCCGCCGGTTTTCAGACCTGAAGCTGCTCTACGACGCCGCCGACACCGCCCTGCGACGCAGGGTCGCAGCCTTGAGCGACGCCCAGGCCAACAGGCTGTTCGACTACTACTTCCCGCGCCAGGCCGACGGCACCCGCCGCTCGCGCCCGGACTC
The DNA here is from genome assembly GCA_018241995.1 of Pseudomonadota bacterium. Taxonomy (GTDB): domain Bacteria; phylum Pseudomonadota; class Alphaproteobacteria; order Caulobacterales; family Caulobacteraceae; genus JAFECT01. Next base: position 131,293 of record JAFECT010000001.1, on the reverse strand, counting down.
CTTCGACGGGATGAGCGACCAGGAAGGCCACTACTCCCACGGCATGGGCGCCTACATCCCCGCCGGCCACGAGATCTCCATCGAGGAAAAGAAGGCGCTTATCGGGGCCTATGGCGTGGTGAGCCAGTTCGGCGAGGCGGTGCGCAACAACTACGACAACCTCTACTTCTTCACGCCGACAACCCACGTGGTGATGTACGGGCCGGACCGTAAGGACAAGCTGGCCTACTACCGCAAGACCGCGCCGGCGAGCCTGGACGTCTCCAAGGAGGAGATGACCCAGATCACCCTGCCGTCGGTCAACGCGGCGCGGACCATCCGCTGCACGCGCCTGCGCGCCCTGCTGAACGACCGTAGCAATACGCGTATGGCGGTCGCCTGTTCGCAGCCCTTCGACATTCAGGGGCGCCACATCGGCGCCTTCGGCTCCTCGATCCAGCTCTCAGGCTATCTGGCCAATGCCGTGGCCGACACGGTGCCGGGGGCCTCGAACCTGATCATCGCCCAGGATGGCGGGCTGATCGCCTATCCCGGCTTCTCCAAGCCGGGCGTTGCTTCGCCTGAGACCGTGCGCCGCTTCGAGCGGGAGATGCGCCTGAGCGACACGGTGCAGGCGATCCGCGCCCAGAAGCGCGACACGGGCGTGATCGAGAGCCCCGACGGCAAGGACATCGTGGCCTATGGCCGCCTGAAGGGACCGCAGTGGTGGTTCCTGATCAGCTATCCGCGTGCGGAGCTGAACGCCTCGGCCGCCCGCTCGGCCGGCTGGATCCTGGTGCTGGGCCTTGTCGCCTCGCTGGTCCAGGCCGCCCTGGTGATGGTGCTGGCGCGCCGCTGGATCGTGACGCCTCTGCGCCGCCTGGCCGAAAGCGCCGGCTGGAAGGGCCGCAGGCGCAACCGCATTTCGGTGGCCGACATCGAGGCCCGCGACGACGAGATCGGCGTCCTGGCCAAGGCCCTGCGCCACGAGCGCGAAAAGGTCGAGAACCTGCTGGCCTCGCTGGAGGACCGGGTCAGGAAGCGCACCGCCGAACTGGAAACCGCCAATCGCGAGAAGTCGCGCTTCCTGGCCAATATGAGCCACGAGCTGCGCACCCCGCTGAACGGCGTGGTGGCCGTCTCCGAGGTGCTGGCGCGCGAGCAGAAGACCAAGAAGAATCGCGAACTGGCCGAACTGGTGGTGTCTTCCGGGCGTCTGCTGGAGCAGGTGCTGACCGACATCCTCGACTTCTCCAAGATCGAGGCCGGCCAGATGAGCGTCGATCCGTGCGACTTCGAGCTGGACACCGTGGTCTCTCGCGTGGCCGAGCTGCACCGCGCCGTGGCCGAGCAGAAGGGCCTGAAGCTCGACTGGTCGGTGTCGAAGGAGGCCAAGGGCCGCTGGCGCGGCGATCCCGTCCGCATCACCCAGATCCTGACCAACCTGATGTCCAATGCGGTCAAGTTCACCGCGGCCGGCGAGGTCTCGCTGGCGGTCGAGGTCGTCAAGGGCGTGCTGCACGTGAAGGTGCGCGACACCGGCGTGGGCTTCGATGAGAGCTTCCGCAAGCGGCTGTTCAAGCGCTTCCAGCAGGCCGACGCCTCGGTCACCCGCCGCTTCGGCGGGACGGGCCTGGGCCTGTCGATCTCCGGCTCCCTGGCCGAGCTGATGGGCGGGACCATCGAGGCGGCTTCGACTCCGGGCAAGGGCTCGACCTTCACCCTCATCTTGCCGCTGGAACGCGCCCAGGAGCCCGTGGCGGCAGAGTCGGGGCCGGCGGCCGAGCGGGCGGTGACCCTGGACGGCGCACGCATCCTGCTGGCCGAGGACCACCCGACCAACCAGAAGGTCGCCCGCCTGATCCTGGAGGCGGCCGGGGTCGAGTTGACTGCGGTCGAGAACGGCGCCCTGGCGCTGGAGCAGTTCAAGAGCGGCGGCTTCGACCTGGTGCTGATGGACATGCAGATGCCGGAGATGGACGGCCTGACCGCCACCCGCGAAATCCGCAGCCACGAGCGCAGCCACGGCGCGCGCCGCACGCCCCTGATCATGCTGACCGCCAACGCCCTGGACGAGCACGTGAAGGCCAGCCACGAGGCGGGCGCCGACCGGCATGTGTCGAAGCCGCTCAGGCCGAACGAGCTGCTGGCGGCGATCTCCGAACTGTTGGCCGGCGGTGATGACGCCGTCGAGGTCGAGGCGGCTTGAGGCTTCCGACTGTGGCGAGGCCAAGGGCGTTAGCCTAGGCTCGCGTCATGCGCGCCCATGCCTTTCGCCTGACGCCCGGAACCGACCTCTACGAGGCGCTCGAGCGCCTGAGCCGGGAACGGGGCTTCCGCGCCGCGTGCATCCTCTCATGCGTCGGCAGCCTGACCGAAGCGCGCCTACGCATGCCGGGCGTCGTCGGGGAGCCGGAGAGCTTCAAAGCCTTCGCCGAGCCGATGGAGATCGTTTCGCTGAGTGGGACGCTGTGCCCTGACGGCCCACACCTGCATATCGCCCTGTCGCGGCGCGACGGCGCCTGCGTCGGCGGGCACCTGGTCGCCGGCTGCATCGTCAACACCACCGTGGAGCTGGTGATCGGCGAACTGCCCGAGGTCGAGTTCGCGCGGCCCTTGGACCCTGCGACGGGCTACGACGAACTGGAGATCCGGCCGCGGGTCTAGCCGTGGGTCTCGAACGGGTAGGGGGAGACCGTGCGCGACCAGTCCTCGACCGTCAGGGTGCGGGTGATGGGCGCGGCGGCGCGCTCGCGGCAGTTCGGTCGTTCGCACAGGCGGCAGGTCGGGCCGATCTCGGTCACCGGCGGATGGGCGAGGTCGAGGCCCTGGGCGTAGACCAGCTTCGCGGCGTGCTTCAGTTCGCAGCCCAGGCCCAGCGCCAGGCCGTCGTCACCGCCGCGCCAGTCGGGCGCCGAGCGCTCGACCGTCCGGAACAGGGTGAAATAGCGCTCGCCCTCGCGCGTCTGCACGATCTGGGTCCCGATACGCCCGGGCGTGCGGAACGCCGAGTGCGCCTGCCACCGCGGGCACCCGGCGCCGAAGCGCGAGAAGGGGAAGGCGCCCGCCGCGAACCGCTTGGACACATTGCCGGCCGCGTCCATGCGGATCAGGAAAAACGGCACGCCGCGCGCGCCGGGGCGGGAGAGGGTGGTCAGCCGGTGCGCCGCCTGCTCGAAGCTCAGGCCGAAGCGGGCCTGCAAGCGGCCGATGTCATAGCCCAGGCTCTCGGCTGCCGCATGGAAGTCGGCGTAGGGCGCGAGGATCGCCGCGGCGAGGTAGTTGGTCAGGGACACCTTCAACAGGCGCCGGGTCGGCAGGTCGGGCGCGCCGGCCTCCTCGGCCATTCGGTTCAGCACCTCGCCGTGCTCGGCCAGGGCCAGCTGGGAGGCCACCGCGAAGGCCCGGCTGGTGGGACCCAGCGCTTCGGACAGCAGCAGGCGTCGGCGGTGGATGTCGTAGCGGCGCAGGTAGTCGACCATGACCTCGGCCGGCATGACCTGGACCTTGATCTTGTAGGCCTCGGCCAGGCGCGCGATCGCCGCCGCCTCGAAGGCCCAGCCTGTCGCGCCCAGCGCCTGCGCGCTGGCCTCGCCCAGGGCGTCGAGTTCCGGGAAGTGGTTGCGCTGGGTCTGGATGTAGTCGCGCACCCAGTCGGGGGGCGAGGAGACCGGGACGCCGGCGCCGGGTTCGGCCTCGGCCGCATCCGATGACAGCAGGCTGCGGCGGCGGCCGTCCAGGAAGGCGCGATAGAGCCGGGTCACCGCCTCGGCTGCGCCCGGCGCGTTGGCTGCCAGCTCCACGATCTCGTGGCGCGGCACGCCAAGGTCGCGGAACAGGGGATCGGCGAACACCTCCGACAGGTCGGCCTCGCCCCCCGCCTCGGCGTCGGTGGTGAAGCTCTTCAGGTCCAGGTCGTAGGTCTGGGCCAGGCGCAGCAAAAGGCCCGCCGTCACCGGCCGCTGGTTGCGCTCCAGATGGTTCAGATAGCTGGGCGACAGGCCCAGGTCCTGGGCCATGCGGGTCTGGGTCAGGCCGAGGTCGCGTCGCAGGCGCTTCAACCGCCCGCCGAGGAAAAGCTTGCGTTCAAGTTCGGCCATGAAGTCACAATGTCATATTGTGACAGATACTTCCAGTTCAGTCGTGACAAGTTTTCCCGAATTTTGCGCCGAGGCACGTATCCATAAGCGTCTGCGAGTGTTCTCCTCAGCGAGCGGCGACTGGAGAGCCGCAGAATCCGGCTTCCAGGAGACACATTGTGACCGACTTCGCCGACCTGATCCCCACCGCCCCCGAAGGCCGTTTCGACGGGATCGAGCGCGGCTATTCGCGCGAGGATGTGCTGCGCCTGCGCGGGTCCTTCCCGATCGCCCACACCCTGGCCGAGCGCGGCGCCAACAAGCTGTGGGCCCTGCTGAAGGAAGAGCCCTATGTGAACGCGCTGGGCGCGCTCTCGGGCAACCAGGCCATGCAGATGGTGCGCGCGGGCCTGAAGGCGATCTACCTGTCGGGCTGGCAGGTGGCCGCCGACGCCAACACGGCCGGGGCCATGTACCCGGACCAGTCGCTTTATCCGGCCAATGCGGCGCCGGAGCTTTGCCGCAAGATCAACCGCACCCTGCAGCGCGCCGACCAGATCGAGCATGCGGAGGGCGGCGCCCAGCGCGACTGGTTCGCCCCCATCGTCGCGGACGCCGAAGCCGGCTTCGGCGGGCCGCTGAACAGCTTCGAGATCATGAAGGCCTTCATCGAGGCCGGCGCCGCGGGCGTGCACTTCGAGGACCAGCTGGCGTCGGAAAAGAAGTGCGGCCACCTCGGCGGCAAGGTGCTGATCCCCACCCAGGCGCATATCCGCAACCTGACCGCCGCGCGCCTCGCCGCCGACGTCATGGGCGTGCCCACCCTGATCGTGGCCCGCACGGACGCGGAGTCGGCCAAGCTGATCACCTCCGACGTCGATGAGCGCGACCGGCCCTTCATCGAGGAGGGCAGCCGCACGCCGGAGGGCTTCTTCCGCCTGAAGGACGGCACGGGCCTGGAGCATTGCATCGCCCGCGGCCTGGCCTATGCGCCGCACGCCGACGTGCTGTGGTGGGAGACCTCGCACCCCAACCTCGACGAGGCGCGCCAGTTCGCCGAGGCGATCCAGGCCAGGCACCCCGGCAAGCTGATGGCCTATAACTGCAGCCCCTCGTTCAACTGGGCGGCCAAGCTGGACGCCCAGACCATCGCCAGCTTCCAGCGCGAGCTGGGGGCCATGGGCTACAAGTTCCAGTTCGTCACCCTGGCCGGCTTCCACGCCCTGAACCACTCGATGTTCGAGCTGGCGTCCGGCTACCGCGACCGCGGCATGGCCGCCTATTCCGAGCTGCAGCAGGCGGAGTTCGCGTCGGAGGCCGAGGGCTATACCGCGACCCGCCACCAGCGCGAGGTCGGCACCGGCTACTTCGACCAGGTCGCCACCGTCATCTCCGGCGGGCAGTCCTCCACCACCGCGCTGAAGGACTCCACCGAGACCGACCAGTTCAAGCCCACCACGCCCGCGTCCCTGATCGCGGCGGAATAAGTAGAGGAGTGAGGATCATGACCAGCGAACGTTTCTGGGTCGTCGGCGGCGACTACACCTGCACGGGCTTCAAGGAGCTGCGCGACGGCTCGGCCACGGTGATGGGCCCCTATCACGCCCGAGACGAAGCCCAGGCCGCCTGGCGCCGGGTCTCGGATGAGAACCGCTCCAAGGCCACGGCCCGCTACGCCATCACCTCCGAAAAGGTCGTGCTGCCGCACTGAAGCCTTGGCGCACGGAACCCTCTCGCGGGGCATGTCAGGGAAAGTGGTCCCACTTTCCCGCCCGGACATGCCCCTCACTCCAGATAGAGCCTTTCCGGGCGGTCAGACGATTCCATCTGACCCTGAAAGGCTCTAGGGGAGAGGGCAGGGTGAGGGGTTACTGTGGCAGACGCCTGTGTCCCTCACCCTCCCACGCCTGCGGCGCGGGTCCCTCCCTCTCCCGACCGGGAGAGGGTTTCGCGCTGAGAGGCCGGGATGTCGAAGAGCGGCAAGACCCACATCGAGACCCTGGCCGTACATGCGGGCCATGAGCCCGATCCGGCCACCGGCGCGGTGACGCCGCCGATCCACCTCTCCACCACCTTCCAGCGCGACATCGACGGCGCCTACCCGCGCGGCTTCATGTACGGGCGCTACGACAACCCCAACCGGCACATGCTGGAGGCCTGCCTGGCCGAACTCGACCGGGCCGAGGCCTGCGCGGCGTTCGGGTCAGGGCAGGCGGCGACCTCGGCGGTCCTGCAGGCGCTGAAGCCCGGCGATCATGTGGTGGCGCCGCTCGACGTCTATTTCGGCACCGCCAAGCTGCTGAAGGAGGTGCTGGCGCCCTGGGGGCTTCAGGTCAGCTTCACCGACCTGACGGACCTCGATGCGCTCAAGGCCGCGATGCGGCCGAACACGCGGCTGATCTGGGCCGAGACGCCGTCGAACCCGCTGCTGAAGATCACCGACATCGCCGCCGTGGCGGAGATCGCGCACGCCGCCGGCGCGCGGCTGGCCTGCGACCACACCTGGGCGACGCCCGTGTTGTCGGACGTCCTGGGCCTGGGCGCCGATATCGCGGTGCACGCCACCACCAAGTACCTGGGCGGGCACTCCGACGTGCTGGGCGGGGCGGTCAGCCTGAAGCGGGCGGACGAATTCCACGAGCGCATCCGGCTGATCCAGGGCTCCATGGGCGGTGTGCCGGGGCCGTTCGACTGCTGGCTGCTGATGCGCGGGATCAAGACCCTGGCCCTGCGGGTGCGGGCGCAGAGCGCCAACGCCGCGAGCATCGCCGAATTCCTGGCCGGCCATCCGATGGTCGAGGCGGTCCACTATCCCGGCCTGCCGGACCATCCGGGGCACGAGATCGCCAGGCGGCAGATGTCGATGTTCGGCGCCATGCTGTCGGTGCAGGTCAAGGGCGGCCAGGCCGAGGCCATGGCGGCCGTGGCGCGCTCCCGGCTGTTCACCCGCGCCACCAGCCTGGGCGGGGTCGAGAGCCTGATCGAGCACCGGAAATCCAACGAAGCGCCCGACAGCGCCACGCCGGACAACCTGTTGCGCGTCTCGGTCGGCATCGAGCACGCCGACGACCTGATCGCGGACCTGGATCAGGCGCTCAGGGGCTAGGCGCGAAGTACCGTCCCGGCGTGGTGCCGAACGCCGCCTTGAACGCCGCGACGAAGGCGCTGGGGGAGGCGTAGCCGCAGGCGTCGGCCACCACCTTGACCGGCTCGCCTTCGGCCAGGCGGTTCAGCCCCTTGAGCAGCCGCGCCTGCCGCGCCCAGGCGGCGACGCTGAGCCCCGTCTCGGCCAGGAACCGGCGCTCCAGCGTGCGGGCGGAAAGACCCACGGCGCGGGCCAGCGTCGGCGTGCCGGCGGGCGCGGCGTCGCCGTCCAGCAGTTCTGCAGCTTTGCGCGCGGCTGTGCTTGTCGGGGCGGGCAGGTCGAAGGCGGCGGCGTCGTGGCGGGCCAGCTCGGCCACGATCAGCTCGGCGATCGCGCGATGGCCGGGATCGCGCTGGTCCAGCATCTGCAGCTCGACGGTGCGCAGGATCAGCTCGCGCAGCAGGCCTGAGATGCGCATCACGGCGCAGTCGCCGGGCAGGGGCTCGGCCAGGTCGGCGCGCAGATAGAGGGTGCGCAGCGCACAGGCGCCGGCGAAGCGGATCTGGTGCGCCACCCCGGCCGGCGCCCACACCGCCCAGTGCGGCGGCGCGACCCACGAGCCCGCCTCGGTCCAGACCGTCATCACCCCGGCCGAGCAGTAGATCAGCTGGCCCCAGTCGTGGGCGTGGCGGTGCGTGCCCTGGCCGGCCGCGTATTCACCGCCCAGCGAGCGAACCAGGAAGAACGGCTCGTCGGCCGCGGTGCGTCGGATCGGGCGCCGGATTTGCGTCATCGAATGGCAATCTAGCGTGATTGCGTCATCGCTGACAGCGGCGCAGCTTGCACGCCATGGCAAACAACCTCGCTTCCTTCGCCATCCACGTCGACGACGTCGATCGCGCCCGCCGCTTCTATGAGGCCGTGTTCGGCTGGGTGTTCGAGCCCTGGGGCCCGCCCGGCTTCTACCTGATCCACACCGGCGACGAGGCCGATCCCGGCATCCAGGGCCTGATGCACAAGCGCCAGGTCCCCCGCACTGGCACGGGCCTGAATGGCTTCGAGCCGACCTTCGCGGTCGATGACCTCGACGCCATCATCGCCGCGGTCGAGGCCAACGGCGGGCGCATCACCATGCCCAAGGCGCCGATCCCGACGGTCGGCGTGCTGATCCGCTTCGACGATACGGAAGGCAACAACGTCGGCGCAATGGCCTACGAGGCGGCGCCGGTCACGCGCTGAGCCGTCTCGGGTTCGCCCAACAGCCGCTCGGGCGCCAGGTCGCGGGCGTCGACACCGAGCGCGGCCAGGCGCGCGGGAATTTCGCGGCCGAGCACCAGCGCGCAGGCGGTCTCCGCCATGGCCGGGCCGGTCTGGATGCCGTAGCCGCCCTGGCCGGCCAACCAGAAGAAGCCCTCCGCGTCCGGCGCATAGCCGACCACCGGCGTGCGGTCGGCCACAAAGCTTCTGAGGCCCGCCCAGCGGTGGGCGACGCGGCGCACCTGCAGGGTGGTGGCCTCTTCGACCCGCGCCACGGCGGTGGCCACGTCCCACTCGTCGGCCTGGGCGTCGCACGGATCGACCGGCGTTTCGTCGGCGGGGGAGAGCAGCAGCTGGCCCGCGTCGGGCTTGAAATAGAACTGCTCGTCGATGTCGATGACCATGGGCCAGGCCTCGACGCTGACGCCCTCGGGCGGATCGACCAGCACGGCGGTGCGGCGCATCGGCTGCAGGCCCACCGGCGCAACGCCTGCGAGGCCGGCGATCACGTCAGCCCAGGCGCCCGCGGCATTGATCACGATGGGAGCTGAATAGGTTTCGCCGTTGGCGGTGACGCGCCAGCGACCGCCGCGGCGCTCCAGCCGCTCGACCTCCCGGTCGGTGGCGACAACGCCCCCGCGCGCACGCAGCATCCGCAGATAACCCTGGTGCAGGCTGTGCACGTCCACGTCAGCCGCGTCCGGCTCCAGCACCGCGCGCACGGCATAGTCCTCGCGCAGGATCGGGCAAAGGCGCAGGGCTTCAGCCGTGTCGACGGCGCGGGTGGCCGGGGCGATGTCGGGAAGGGCCGAGAAGACGTCGAGCGCCGGAACCTGATCGCGGCTGGCGATGTAGAGCGCGCCGCGCGGCTTCACCAGCGGGGCTTCCGCGAAGCCCGGCGCCGGGGCGTAGAGGAAATCGCGGCTGGCGCGGCTCAGCGCGCGTACGCCGGGCGAGCCGTAGATGGCCGAGAACAGGGCGGCGGAGCGGCCGGTGGAGTGGTAGCCGGGCTGGCTCTCGCGCTCCAGCACCAGGACGCGGCGCGTCTGGGCCAGGAGAGCCGCGGCCGAGGCCCCGGCGATGCCGGCGCCGATCACCACGATGTCGAAGTCGGTCGCGCTCACGAATCCATCTCGCTCGCCGCACACATCGGTGCGACGCACGACCATGAACACGCTCGCCGATTTTCACAAATAGAAAATTTTGCTCAGCCGCGACGAATGCGCCGGGTCCCCTGGGCGTGCGCGGTGGCCTCCGCCTCGATCGAGGCTTCGTCCGTATCCACTGCGCCCGAGACCGCGATGAGGTGCGATTCGGCGCCGGTGCAGATCGACAGCACCCGGCAGCGCGCGTCGCCGACCTTCAGATAGGCATGGCCCATGCCGCTGTCGAAATAGATGGAATCGCCGGTCTTCAGCTTCACCGGGGCGTACATGTCGGTGTGCAGCTCGACCTCGCCCTCCAGCACCAGGGCGTATTCCTCGCCCGAGTGGCGGACCAGTTCGCCGAACTCGTCGAGGGAGCGCGCACGAATCTCGGCAATCAGCGGAATGAAGCGCTTATTCAACAGGTCGGCGTGCGGATAGAGGTGGCCGTAGTTGGGGGTTTCGATGGTGCGGCCTTCGCCGGCGCGCATGATCGAGCGGCGCCCCGTGGCCACGGTCGGCGTTTCGGGTTCAGGCGAAGGCGAGCCGAACAGGCGCGAAATATCGACGCCCAGGCCTTCGCTGATGCGCTGCAGCTTGTCGTAGGTCAGGGACATCTTGTCGTTCTCGACCTTGGACAGGGTCGAGATCGGCAGGCCCGTGCGCCGGCTGACCTCCGCGAGCGTCCAGCCGCGCTGCATCCTGACCGCGCGCACCACCGCGCCGGGCTTGGCCTGCGTGCGTCCGCCGTCCGAGTTCGACCGATCCGCCATGGAGCCTCCTGACCGTCGTCCGTTTCTACGGACGCTTGAAGATAAAGGCCAATCCTATCCGTAGCATATTCAGATAGTGAAAAAGATATTGCGAAAATAGAAAAACCGTTGTCACCTCTTTTCAAAATCGGCGGACCGCATCCGCCAACAGGGGGAGACCACTATGCGCGCCCACAGCTTACCCACGAGCCTTTTGGGCCTGATGGCCTCGGTTTCAGCCTTTGCGATCGCCGCGCCGGCCTTCGCCGCCGATGCGCCTGCGCCCAACACTGTGCAGGAGGTGGTGGTCACCGCCGACAAGCGGCCGGAGCTGATCCGCAACGTGCCGCAGGCGATCACCGCCCTGCCGGAAGTCCAGCTGGAGCGCCAGAAAGCGGTCGGCTTCGAGGACTACGCCGCCCAGGTGCCGGGCATGACCCTGCAGCAGTCGGCGCCCGGCATCACCCGCATCGTGCTGCGCGGCATCAACTCCGGCGGGGTCGGCGCCACCATCGGCACCTACATGGACGAGACGCCCTACGGCTCGTCCAGCGCGCTCGCCAACGCCGCCATCCTGGCCCCTGACCTCGACACCTTCGACATGAAGCAGATCGAGGTGCTGCGCGGGCCGCAGGGCACGCTCTACGGCGCCTCGACGCTCGGCGGCCTGCTCAAGTTTGTGACCAATGCGCCTTCGACCGCGGGTTTCGCCGGCAAGGCCGAGGTCGGCTACGACTCAGTCGACCACGGCGGTTCCGGCTGGGACGTGCGGGGCATGGTAAACATCCCGCTGGGCGACAAGCTGGCGTTCCGCGCTTCCGGCTATGAACGCCAGGATCCGGGTTACGCCGACGACGTGGCGCGCCACGTCAACGACTTCAACGACAGCCGCGCGACGGGTGGCCGGGCGTCCTTGCTGTTCACCCCGTCGGCGCAGGTCTCCGTGCGCCTGACCGCCATCATGCAGGACCTGAAGTCCGGCGGCGGCCCGATCGAGGACCTGGTCCCGACCACCAGCCCGACTACCTTCACCCCGCTGTTCGGGACCTTCCAGTCCGGCCGCACCGCTGCGACCACCGAGAACGTGAAGTACCGGCTCTACAACGGCACGGTGGGCTGGGACCTGGGCTTTGGCACCCTGACCTCGTCGACCAGCTGGGGGACCCTGCGCGAAGCCAATATCCAGGACGCCACCGCCGCCTTCGGCACCCTGATCGTGGCCCACCTGAACCAGGACAAGTTCACCCAGGAAATCCGTCTGGCCTCGCGCTCGGACCAAACCCTGGAATGGATGGTCGGCGGTTACTACACGCGTGAGACCGCCAGCCTGCACCAGGACCTCGCGCTGACCCCAACCTCGACGCCGCTCGGCTTCGTGCAGCTGGATTCGAACTATCGCGAGAGCGCCCTGTTCGCCAACGCGACCTACCATTTCACCAAGCAGTTCGACGTGGCGGTCGGCGGCCGCTGGGGCGAAGACAAGCAGAACGCCAACGAGTTCGGCCTGGCCAGCGCCAACGGCGGCTCGTCGGAGCACATCTTCACGTGGTCGGTGGCGCCGCGCTTCAAGCTCGACGACGACACCATGTTCTACGGCCGTATCGCCAAGGGCTTCCGCCCGGGCGGCCCGAACGCCCTGCCGCCGTCGGCGCCGCCGACCGTGCCGACCCGCTTCGGCGCGGACTCCCTGATCAACTACGAGCTCGGGGTTAAGACCCAGACGCCCGACCACAAGCTGAGCCTGGACGTCGCCGCCTTCCACATCGACTGGAAGGACATCCAGCTCCTGACCGTGGTTGGCGGTTTCGGCGTCAACGGCAACGGTGGCAAGGCCTCCAGCGACGGCATCGAGTGGAACGCCCAGTTCGTGCCGACCCACGGCCTGGTCCTGGGCTGGGACGGCGCCTACACCGACGCGCACCTGACCGCGGACGCCAATCCGCTGGTCGGCGGCAAGAACGGTGATCCGCTGCCCTACGCGCCGAAGTGGACCACGGCGCTGAACGGCGACTACCAGTTCCCGGCGTTTGGCCATCAGGGCTTCATCGGCGCCAGCTGGCGCTACATCGGCGAGCGGGGATCGGACTTCAGCTCCTCGGCGCCGCGCCAGCGGACCCTGCCGAGCTACAGCGTGGTCGACCTGCGCGGCGGCATCGACTTCGACCGCTGGACGCTCGAGGCCTACGCCAAGAACATCGGCGACAGCCGCGGCATCGCCAACATCGGCAACAACAACAGCGTCGCCGGCGGCGCGACCGGCCCGGCCACCCCCGGCCTGACCGCCAACCTGATCCGCCCGCGCACCATCGGCATCAGCCTGACGGCGCGGTTCTGATCTGACCTTGTAGCGACCTCTCAGGAGTGAGTTCGATGGTTTTGGACACGGGCCGTCGGCGGCTCCTGAAGGGGCTTGGGGCAGGGGTGGGGGCCGCGGTGGCGGCCCCCATGCTCAACCTGGGTTCGGTGGCGGTGGCCGCCACGGGCAAGGCCTACCCGACCCGCGTGGTCGATCTGGTGAAGCGCTCGCTGGTCATCGACATGCTGGCGCCCCTGACCCTGGTGCTGGACGCCGAGCACTTCGCCTGGCGACTGACGCCGGAAGAGGTCGCGCGGTTCAAGAGCTCGGGCGTCACCGCCTTCCACCACTCCGCCGGCATCGGCGGCTACGACGACGTGCTGGCCTTCATGGCCGGCTGGGCGGGCTTCGTGGGCAGGAACAGCGACCTGTTCCTGATGGTCGACCGCGTCGGCGACATCGAGCACGCGAAGGCTTCAGGAAAGCTGGCGGTGATCATGGGCCAGCAGGACGCGGACCATTTCCGCACGCCCGCCGACGTGAAGCTGTTCCACCAGATGGGCCAGCGCGTGTCGCAGCTGACCTACAACGCCCAGAACCTGCTGGGCTCGGGCTCGACCGAACGCATCGACGGCGGGGTGTCGGACTACGGCGTGGCCATCATCGAAGAGATGAACAAGGTCGGCATGACCGTGGACGTCTCGCACAGCGGCGACCGCACGACGCTGGACGCCATCGAGCTGTCGAAGAAGCCCATCGCCATTACCCACTCCAACTGCCGCGCGCTGAACGACCATCCGCGTCTGAAGACGGACGAGGCGATCAAGGCCCTGGCCAAGAAGGGCGGGGTGATGGGGATCTCCGGCGTGCGCATGTTCCTGTCCAAGCAGGAGCCCACCACGGTGGAAACCATCGTCGATCACATCGACCACGTGGTGAAGTTGACCGGCGTCGAGCACGTCGGCATCGGGTCGGACTCCGACCTGCTCGGCTACGACAAGCTTCCCCCCGCGATGAACAAGGCGCTGAGGGCCAACTACAAAGCCAGCTACGCCTTCCGGGAGAAGATCGACACCGACGGCTACGATACGCCTACGCGCCTGTTCGACCTGACCGAAGCCCTGGTGCGGCGCGGCTATTCCGACGCCCACATCGGCCTGATCCTGGGCGGCAACTTCAAGCGGCTGCTGACGGAAACCTGGGCCGCGTGAGCAAGCCCGCCTCCCTGTTCCAGCGCCTATGGCTGCCGGGCTTCGCCTTCAAGGCGGTGGTCATCGGCGGCGGCTACGCCACCGGCCGCGAGCTGGCTGAGTTCTTCCTGCCGGCCGGCCCGCGTGGCGGCCTGCTCGGCATGCTCCTGGCGACCGCCATCTGGAGCGGTGTCTGCATCCTGACTTTCCTGTTCGCCCGCGCCACTCAGAGCCGAGACTACAAGAGCTTCTTCCGGCGTTTGCTGGGCCCGTTCTGGCCGGTGTTCGAGCTGGCCTACGGCCTGTTCGTGGTGCTGATCCTGTCGGTGTTCGGCGCGGCGGCCGGGGCCATCGGCAAGAGCCTGTTCGGGTGGCCGGACCTCGTCGGGACCCTGGCCCTGATCGGCGCCATCGCGCTGTTCGCCGCGTTCGGCAATGCGGCGGTGGAGCGCCTGTTCAAGTGGGTGACGGTCTTGCTCTACGCGACCTACGCCCTGTTCGTAGCCTTCGCCCTGTCGAGCTTTGGCGACCGCAGCCTGGCGGCGCTGCAGGCGGATACGCCGATGCATGGCTGGGCGTCGGGCGGGCTGACCTATGCGGGCTACAACATCATCGGCGCGGTGGTGATCCTGCCCGCGCTCAGGCACATGACCTCCAACCGCGACGCGGTGCGGGCAGGGCTGTTGGCCGGGCCGCTCGCCATGCTGCCGGCGCTGCTGTTCTTCGTCTGCATGATCGGCTGGTATCCGCAGATCCAGGGCGAGGCCCTGCCGTCGGACTTCCTGCTGAAGCGGCTGGACCAGCCGTGGTTCCGGCTGGTGTTCCAGGCCATGATCTTCTCTGCCCTGCTGGAGAGCGGGACGGGCGCCGTCCATGCCGTCAACGAGCGCATCGCCGCCGCCTGGAGCGCCGCGCGAGGCAAGGATCCGGGGCGCCTGATGCGGCTGGCCATCGCCTCGGCCCTGCTGGTCGTGTCGATCTTCATCGCCGCCCGCTTCGGCCTCGTCGACCTGATCGCCAAGGGCTACCGGCTGCTGGCCTGGGTGTTCCTGGGGGTCTATGTGGCGCCGCTCCTGGCCTGGGGCGTCTGGCGCGGGTCCAGGCTGAACCGCAAGGGGTTTCAGCCTGTAGAAAATGATTTGCTAAATTAGAAAATCGACCTAACACTTCGACCCGGAAACGTCCCACTAGGGGGCGAAAATGGGATCCCGCGTTCCCGCCTCGGGGCTGCCTCCGGGCCTTGGGCGGCGCGGCCGAAGGGGGAAGGTTCGATGAAGTTTAGAGCGATGTTGACGGCGCTCGCCGGTGTGGCCGCCCTCCTGGCCGGGCCGGCGTCTTCCCAGGCGCCCAAGACCCCCCTTCGGCCGCTGCCCAAGCCCGCCGCCAGCGCCGCGCCCGCGGCCGCGCCCGCAGCGACGCATACGCTGGACGCGCAGGACGCCAACGCCTGGCTCGACGGCTTCATGCCCAATGCTCTGGCGACCAGCGACATCGCCGGGGCGGTGGTGGTGGTGGTCAAGGACGGCAAGGTCCTGACCCAGCGCGGCTACGGCTGGGCCGACGTCGCCTCGGCCAAGCCGGTCGATCCGGACAAGACCCTGTTCCGCCCGGGCTCGGTGTCGAAGCTGTTCGTCTGGACGGCGGTGATGCAGCTGGTCGAGCAGGGCAAGCTGGACCTCGACAAGGACGTCAACACCTACAGCGACATCAAGATGCCGCCGCTGAACGGCAGGCCGATCACGCTGCGCATGCTGATGACCCACACCTCCGGCCTGGAGGAGCACGCCAAGCGCCTGTTCGTGGCCAACGAGAAGCGCCTGACCAACCTGCAGGGCTTCCTTAAGGACGTGCCCCATCGCATCAATCCGGCCGGCGAGGTGCCGTCCTATTCGAACTATGGCGCGACGCTGGCGGGCTACATCGTCGAGCGCGTCTCGGGCGAGCCGTTCGACGCCTATATCGAGAACCACATCTTCAACCCGCTGGGCATGGCCCACTCGAGCTTCCGCCAGCCCCTGCCGGCGGCGCTGAAGGCCGATATGTCGTCGGGCTACACGGTCGCCTCGCAGCCAGCCAAGGGATACGAGCTGGTCAACGCCCGCCCGGCCGGCAGCGTCTCCTCGACCGGTTCGGACATGGCGCGGTTCATGATCGCGCACCTGCAGGACGGCAAGTACGGCGACTTCCAGATGCTGAAGCCGGAAACGGCCAGGCTGATGCACGCGACCGCCTTCCAGGGCACGCCGCCGCTGTCGGGCATGGCGCTGGGCTTCTACCACGAGGACCGCAACGGCCATGTGGTGGTCGGCCACGCCGGCGACACCCAGTACTTCCATTCCGAGCTGCACCTGTTCCTGAACGACGGCGTCGGGCTCTACATCTCGATGAACAGCGCCGGTAAGGCCGGGGCCGCCCACACGGTGCGCCAGCAGCTGTTCCACGAATTCGCCGACCGCTATTTCCCGAGCACCGCCGCGCCCCTGCCGACGTTGGCCTCAGCCAAGAAGGACGGCGCCCTGATCGCGGGCCGCTACATCGCCAGCCGCGACGCGAAGACCACCTTCCTGAAGCTGGGCTCGCTGCTCGGCCAGGGCACGGTGAAGCTGAACGCCGACGGCACCGTGGAGGTCTCCGCCTTCAAGGGCCCCGGCGGCGCGCCCAAGCGCTGGCGCGAGGTCGGGCCCATGCTGTGGCAGGAGGTCAACGGGGCGAGCCTGATGGCGGCCTCGATGAAGGACGGCAAGGTCAAGTTCCTGGCCACCGACGACTTCCCGCCGGCCATCGTGCTGATGCCGGCGCCGGGCGGGATCAACGCGGGCTGGGCCATGCCGGCGCTGCTGGCGGCGATCGGGATCCTCGGGCTGTGCGTGGCGCTGTGGCCGATCACCGCCATCGTGCGCTGGCGCAACAAGGGCGCGTTCAAGCTCGAGGGGCGGGCGGCGATGCTCTACCGCCTGGTGCGCGTGGCCGCGGTGCTGGACCTCGCCCTGGTGGCGGGCTGGCTGATGCTGTTCTCGGCGCTCGGCAACAACATCGCCATGCTGGATGACCCGGTCGATCCCTGGCTGCACCTGCTGCATCTGCTGGGCGTGATCTGCATCCTCGGCGCGGTGGTGGGCCTGTGGAACCTGGCGACGGTCTGGGCCGACGGCGCGCGCAGCTGGTGGGGCAAGCTGTCCTCGGTCCTGATCGCCCTGGCGATGCTGGCGGGCGCCTACTTCATCGTCGTGCTGAACCTGCTCGGCCCTTCGGTGGGCTTCTGATGCGCAAGCGCTTCTCCTCCCCGAGAACGGCTGTCCTCGCCGTCGCGGCCGCCCTGGCCGCGGCGGCGGGGAGCGCGGCCGCCGCGCCGCCCAAGGACCTCGACGCCTATGTGGCCAAGGCCATGCAGACCTTCGAGGCGCCGGGCATGTCCGTGGCCGTCGTCGAGGACGGCAAGGCGGTTTGGGCCAAGGGCTATGGGGTCAGGAAGCTCGGCGAGCCGGCGCCCGCGGACGCCCACACGGTGTTCCCCATCGGCTCCAACACCAAGGCCTTCACCGCAACGGCCCTGGCAATGCTGGTGGACGAGGGCAAGCTGAGCTGGGACGACAAGGTCGAGGCGCGCCTGCCGGGCTTCCAGATGTCGGACCCCTACGCCACCGGCGAGATGACCGTGGTCGACATGCTGACCCACCGCAGCGGCCTTGGCCTGGGGCAGGGGGACCTGATGGTCTTCCCCGAGACCGACTTCACCCGCCGCGAGATCGTGGACCACCTGCGCTATCTGAAGACGCCCCGGACCCTGCGCAGCGGCTACGCCTACGACAACGTGCTCTACATCGCCGCCGGCCAGATGGTCGAAAACGTCTCCGGCCGGCGCTGGGAAGACTTCATGCACACGCGGGTCTTCGCGCCGCTCGGCATGAACGACGCCAAGGCCAGCTTCGGCGAGATCAAGCCGGGCTCGAACGCCGCCTGGCCGCACGCGCGGCTGGACGGTCCGCTGAGGGGCCTGGGCCACATTCAGGCGCTCGGGCGGGTCGAGAACATCGACGCGGCTGCGCCCGCCGGCGCCATCAACGCCAGCGCCGAGGACATGACCAAGTGGCTCGAGGTCCAGCTCGACCGCGGCGCCCTGCCGGACGGCAAGGGCCGGCTGTTCAGCGAGGCCCAGTCGGCCATGCTGTTCACTCCCCAGACCATCATCCCGACCGGCCCGGTCCCGGGGCCGCTGTCGGCGGCCTCGTCGAGCTTCAAGGACTATGCGCTCGGCTTCATCATCCAGGACTACCGCGGCCACAAGGTGATCCTGCATGGCGGCGCGGTCACGGGCGGCATCTCCATGGTGGTGCTGATCCCGGAGAAGCACGTCGGCTTCGCGGTGATGACCAATTCGGAAGAGGGTGGCGCCCTGCGCTCGGTCTACTTCCACCTGCTTGACCACTATCTCGGCGAGACGCCCATCGACTGGATCGACGCCAGCGTGAAGGCGCGCGAGACCCAGACCGCCCAGGCCCTGGCGGCCATCAAGGCGTCGCCCGCCGGCGCGCCCGATCCCTCCAAGCCGCCGAGCCTGCCACTGTCGGGCTACGCCGGGACCTACAGCGATCCCTGGTACGGCACGATCACCATCCGCCAGGACGGCGCGGGGCTGAACATCAACTTCGACCGCACCCACGACATGAAGGGGCCACTGGAGCCGGTGCGCTACAACACCTTCCGCACCCGCTTCACCGACCGCACTATCGAGGACGCCTATGTGACCTTCTCGCTGGATGCGGAGGGCAAGGTGGACCACGTGTCGATGAAGCCGATCTCGCCGCTCGCCGACTTCAGCTTCGACTTCCAGGACCTGTCGTTCACGCCGGTGAAGGGCAAGTGAGCGCCGCAGAGGCTCGCCCGGCCGAGCCGCGCTGGTTCGGCCAGCCGCCCGGCCTGACCATCCTGTTCCTGACCGAGATGTGGGAGAAGTTCTCCTACTACGGCATGCGCGCGCTGTTGGTCCTGTACATGACCACCGGCCTGAAGATGGCCCAGGCGAAGTCGTCGGAGATCTACGGCCACTACATCCTGGCCGCCTATCTGACCCCGTTCCTGGGCGCGCTGGTGGCGGATCGGCTGATCGGTCGGCGCCGCGCGGTGATCTTCGGCGGGCTGGTGATGGCCGCGGGCCATTTCATGATGGGGTTCGAGACGCTGTTCTATCCGGCGCTGGCCACCATCGCCTTCGGCAACGGCTTCTTCCTGCCCAATCTGCCCAGCCAGGTGCGCGGCCTCTACAAGCCCGGCGACCCCAGGCTGAGTTCGGCCTACAGCATCTACTACCTCGGCATAAACCTGGGCGCGGTGCTGGCCGGCGTGGTCTGCGGGGTGCTGCAGCAGGTCTATGGCTGGCACTACGGCTTCGGCGCGGCGGGGGTCGGCATGACGCTCGGCGTGCTGATCTACGCCTTCGGGGGGCGCTGGCTGCCCAAGGAGAGCGAGGTTCGCGCCCAGGCCGATCGCTCGGGCCGGGTGTCGCCGTCGAAGCCTGGGGACATCCTCAAGCGCCTGCTGCTTCTGGCGGGCGTGGTCTTGGTGGTGATCATCTTCCGCGGCGCCTACGAGCAGTTGGGCAACACCATCGTGCTGTGGTCCGACCACGACGTCTCGCGCCCGGTGCTGTTCGGCTGGGAGATTCCCGCGCCGGTGTTCCAGTCGCTCAATCCCGCGGTGGTGATGCTGGTCACGCCGCTTCTGGTCTGGTGGTGGATCGGCCTGGCCAAGCGCGGACGCGAGCCCAGTTTGATCGTGAAGATGACCACGGGCGCGGTGATCACCGCCCTGTCGTTCCTGATGATCGCGGCGGTCTCCTGGTTCGACGCCAAGGCGGGGGCCAAGACCAGCTGGCTGTGGCTGGCCGGGTTCATCGCCCTGATGACCCTGGGTGAGCTGTGGCTGCTGCCGGTGGGCCTGGCCCTGTTCGGCCGCATCGCGCCGGAGCGGCTGGGCTCGTTCACCATCGCCATCTGGTTCGTGGCGACCGGCTTCGGCTCCGAACTGGCCGGGCGGCTGGGGACCTACTGGAGCAAGCTCAGCCACGCGGAGTTTTTCGTGCTGATGGCCGGGTGCGCGCTTCTGGCCGGCCTCCTGCTGCTGATCTTCGACGGGCCCGTGAAGCGCACCGTCGCGGGCGGGGAGGCGGACGTGAGGGCGTTGGAAGGCTGAGGCGGGGCGCCTATGCTGGCGACCCTGTTTGGGGAGCCGTCATGCGTCTTCGATCCGCTGTCCTCGTCGCACTGCTCACGGGCCTGACCGCCACGGCCGCCGCCGCCCAGGAGACCGAGAACCACCTGCGGGCGCTCGCCGCCGGCTATAAGGCCTCGTTCCTGTGCAGCGGGATGTTCGACGCGAACCGGACCCAGGCGCAGGTCGAGGCGGAAGAGCTGTCGCGCATCTATCCCGAATACCGGCCTATCGCGCCGACCATGACGGCGGCGGTGGACGCCAAGGCTCGCACCGTCTCCGTTCCTTTCGCGCCGAACATGCCGCCGCGCATCGCCGCCTGGCGCCCGCTGCTGGGCTGCTCGCAGCTGCCGATCGGGGCGCGGCCTGAGGCCATCGGCGCGCTGCCGAGGCTGGACCTGGCGCCGCCCGCGCTCGACGGCCGGCCCTGGCCGATGGGCGACGCACGCGCCGAGGCGCCGAAGCTCACCATGGCCGTCTCCACTGCGCTCAGCCATGCCACCGCAGCCGCCTTCGATCGCAAGACCTACGGCGAGGGCGCGGACACCACCGGCGTGGTGATCGTGCAGAACGGCCGCATCATCGCCGAGCGCTATCGCGACGGCTTCGACCTGCATACCTCGAGCCGCACCTGGTCGGCGGCCAAGAGCATCACCGGCACCCTCGTCGGCATCGCGGTGAAGCAGGGGCTGGTCCAGGTCGATGCCCCGGCCCGCATTCCCGAATGGAGCCGCCCCGGCGATCCGCGCGCGGCGATCACGCTGGCGGACCTGATGCACATGGGCTCGGGCCTCTACAGCGAGAAGCGCGGCAACCGCACCGACATGATCTATTTCGGCGGCACGGCGGTGACCGAGAAGGCGACGGCCATGCCGCTGGAGGCGCCTCCCGGCAAGCGCTGGAAGTACGCCAACGACGACACCCTGCTGATCGTGCGTTCACTGCGCGCCGCGCTCGGCGACGACCGGCGCTACCTGGCTCTCCCGTTCCAGGAGCTGTTCTGGAAGATCGGCATGACCCACACCACGCCAGAGACCGACTGGGCGGGGAACTATGTGATGTCGAGCCAGGTCTGGACCACGCCGCGCGACCTGGCGCGGCTGGGGATGCTGTACCTGAACGACGGCGTCTGGAACGGCGAGCGCATCCTGCCTGAGGGTTGGGCCAGGTTCGTGGCGACGCCCGCGCCGGCCCAGCCGGAGCCCGCCACCCGCACCGGCCATGGTTACGGCGCCCAGTTCTGGCTGCTCGGTCCCAAGCAGGGCCTGCCGGAGGGGACCTATGCCGCGGAGGGCAGCCAGGGCCAGTTCCTGATCATCGTGCCGAGCGAAAGGCTGGTGATCGTGCGCCGCGGGCTCGACGGCCTGGCCCCCGGCGAAGCGCAGTTCGACATCGACGCCTTCAGCCGGGACGTGATCGCGGCCCTCAAGGCGAGGGGCGTGTGAGTCCGCTTCGCTCATAGCGCGAGCGCGAGGGCCAAGCGCCGCTTCCTGGAGGATGATAGCGGCCCGACGTCACGGAGAGGAGGCGGCGATGTGGGATTCGGTCCAAGCGATCCCGGCCGCGATTTTCGCCGCCTACGCCGATCTGCCCGCAGTTTGGCGTGGCGCAATTCAGCAGGCGGCGTTGCAGGTCTTTTCGTTTTCGACGGTCTTAATTGCCTACAATTTCGCGAACGCCATCGCCGAGCGTCGGAAAATTCTGACCTTTTGCAAGAATAGACTCGTGCTCATTCGGCGCGATGCGGACGTCATTGTCCCGAATTTGCGCGGCATAGGTCCTTCGGGAAAGGTTGAATACGAGATCATAAGCAGAGTGTTCTTCTACACCGACCGCGCGATAATTTCTGTGGACGGCGAAATGCGCGCGATCGCGGCGTTGAGCAGAGGTCTCCGCGTGAAGGATTTGATGCGCCTGTCGCAATATATCGCGGCGCTGCAGAGGCTAGCTTCCTGCCTCGCCGACATTGACCGCGGGCTCAGGCCCTTCAAGGACGATAGAACCGGAATGGACGACGGCTACCCGCTCTCGCTGATCGGGGTTCAGTTGGAGGGCGAATTGGCGCTTTGCCAACAAGAATTCGACGCCCTCGCGAAATCGCTGAGAGCGTGGTTCTAGCGCGCGGGCCGAGGGCCGAGCAGCCGAGGGCGAGGGGCGTCTAGCCCCCCAGCGCTACCGCCACGTGGTAGACGACGAACGCCGCGGCGTAGGCCAGGGCGAGCATGTAGCCGAACATGATGAGCGGCCACTTCAGCGAGTTGGTCTCGCGCCGCACCACGGCCAGGGTCGACATGCACTGGGGCGCGAAGACGTACCAGGCGAGGAGCGCCAGGGCGGTGGCCAGAGACCACTGGTGCGCCAGCACGCCGCCAAGCGCGGAGCCTTCGCCGGACACCGAATAGACCGTGCCCAGGGCCCCCACCGCGACCTCGCGCGCCGCCATGCCCGGGATCAGGGCGACCGAGATTTGCCAGTTGAAGCCGATGGGGCGGAGCAGGGGCTCCAGCGTGTGGCCGATCATGCCTGCGAAGGAATAGTCGATGGCCGGGCCCGTCGCGCCCGCCGGGGCCAGGGGCACGGTCGACAGGAACCAGATCAGGATCATCATCGACAGGATGGTGGTGCCGGCCCGCTTGAGGAATATCTCGCCACGCTGCCATACGCCGCGGGCCACGTTCATGGCGTCGGGGACCTTGTAGTCGGGCAGCTGCATCAGGAAGGGCTCGGCCGAGCCGCGCCAGAACAGCCGGCGGATGACGAAGGCCACGATGAGTGCGCTGGTGATCCCGGCGGCATAGAGGCCGAACATCACCAGCCCCTGCAGGCTGGCGAAACCCCAGACGGTCTTTGCCGGGACGAAGGCGCCGATGATCAGGGTGTAGATCGGGATGCGCGCGGAGCAGGTGGCCAAGGGCGCCACCAGGATGGTGGTCAGGCGGTCGCGCCGGTTGTCGATCACCCGCGCCGACATGATGCCGGGGATCGCGCAGGCGTGGCTGGACAACAGCGGGATGAAGGCGCGGCCGTGCAGGCCCGCGGCCCCCATCAGGCGGTCCAGCAGGAAGGCCGCGCGGGCCATGTAGCCGAAGTCTTCCAGCACGATGATGAAGAGGAACAGCACCAGGATCTGCGGCAGGAAGGCGATGACGCTGCCCACGCCGTTGATGATCCCGTCGTTGATCAGGCTGCGCAGCAGGCCGATCCAGCCGGTCGAGGGCATGGACGCCGTCACATAGGTCGAGGCCTGGCTGAGCCCCTCGGTGATCAGGTCGCCCGCGGGCCGGGCCAGGCTGAACACGGCCTGGAACATCACGAACAGTATGGCCAGCAGGATCAGGATGCCGCCCACCGGGTTCAGCAGCACGGCGTCGAGCTTGCCGGTCAGGGTGTCAGGGCGCGCAGGCGGCTTGACGCAGTCCTTCAGGGTGCGCTCGGCCTGGCGGTGGGCGGCGCGGATTTCCGCGACCGAGGGCTCATGCCAGACGCCGGGGTCATCGGCGGGCGCGACCAGGTCCGCCGCCATCAGGCGGTCGACCTGTGCCAGCAGATCCTCCAACCCCCGCTTGCGGGTGGCGACGGTGGTGACCACCGGGACGCCCAGCTCCTTGGACAGGCGCGCCACGTCGATATCGATGCCCTGGCGCTGGGCGATGTCGAACATGTTGAGCGCCAGGACGATAGGCCGCCCCACCGCCTTCAGCTCGACCATCAACCGCAGCACCAGGCGCAGGCTGGTGGAGTCGGCGACACAAACCAGCACGTCGGGCGCCGCCTCGCCCGCCAGGCGACCCAGCACCGCGTCGCGGGTCACGACCTCGTCGGGGCTGCGGGCGCGTAGGGAGTAGGTGCCGGGAAGGTCCAGCACGCTGACCTGGCGGCCCTCGGGCGTCGTGATGTGGCCTTCCTTGCGCTCGACGGTGACGCCCGGGTAGTTGGCCACCTTCTGGCGCGCGCCGGTCAGGGCGTTGAACAGAGCGGTCTTGCCGCAGTTCGGGTTGCCGACCAGGGCGATGCGGAAGGCGTGGGCAGGGCTCTCGCCGGCGACCGCCTCGGCGGCAGCGCTCACGCCGCGGCCTCGTCAGGCAGGGGCGCTGGAGCTTCGGCGGCCGCGACGGCGGCTTCATGCACGAAGCGCACCCGCACCTGGGCTGCCTCGCGGCGGCGCAACGCCACAGTCAGGTCGTCGAGGCGAACGCCGATGGGGTCGCGACCGAACAGGCCCTCATGCAGGATCTCGAAGCGGGCGCCCTCGACGAAGCCGATTTCCAGCAAACGCCGCTCGATCTCGGCCGCGTCCACGCCGCCGGCGCCGGCATAGGCTTCGCCCCCCACCTGGACCACGAGGCCGCGATCGCCCTTGCGGGCCTCGGCCAGGGAATTCGTCTCACTCGGCGGGTTCACTCGGACGCCTCAACGCAAATGCGAACCATTCGCATATCATGCTCTGCGAGCGGTTTGCAATAAGTCGTCGCGCCGCAGGGCTGAAAGCGCTCAGTGGCCGAACAGGATGTGCAGCACCTTGACCAGGATCATGGCGGCTTCGCCGAGCGCGAACAGCAGCACGATCCGCCCCGCGCTGCGCCGGCGTCGCGCCGCCGTCGCCGCATCGAGCGCGGCGGCCGACCAGGCGGGAGCCTTGGCGCCGTAGATGGTGGCCGCGCCGGACGCAGAGGCGTCGACCATGCCCAGGTCGTGGATCGGCGCACCGGAGCGTGCGGCGACTTCTCGCGCGACCGTTTCGAACAGGGGCTTCAGCGGATAGCGGTCGGCGCCTAGGTCGATACGCGAGCCGTCCTTCAACCTCAGCGACCAGCCGCGCTGCAGGGTGGCGATGCCGACCGCGCGGTAGGCTTCCACGCGGGTCTCGACCGCATCCACACGCGACAACGCCGTGCGCTGCTCGACCGGAGGCAAGGCGGCATAGCCGCGCTCGGCCGGCAACCAGACCTCAAGTGAGCCGGCCCAGATACGGATCTTCAGCCGCCAGCGCGCGCGGGTCTCGGCGATCATTCGCGGCAGCAGGGCGACAAGACCTAGCGCCGTCAGCTCCATCAACGCCGCGAGCCAAGGAACATCTTGCATGACCAGCGCACCCAAGCCGGCGTCTGCGACGGCCGCGGCCAGCAGGACCGGCGCCGTGGGCAGCATCATCCAACGCTCCGCCAGGGTATAGCGGAAGGTCCGGTCGAAGGGACGGGCGACGGAGACGGGCGCGGCGCTGTTCATCGCCGCACCTTGCGCCGGTTGGGCCGGGCAGGCTGTGAGCTACAGCACTGCCGCGTCCGCACGTCAGATCACTGACCCTTGGCGGCCCGCGCCGGCGCGTGTTTCACCCAGCGGTCCAGCCAGTTCACCATCTCCCACTGGGTCTGGAAGGTGCTCTCGCGGCCGCGATAGCCGTGCGCCTCGTTGGGCAGGACCACGTAGCGGACGGTCGCGCCGTTGCCCTTCAGCGCCGCGTAGAAGCGCTCCGACTGGATCGGGAAGGTCCCGTCGTTGTCGTCGGCCCCGCCATGGATCAGGAGGATCGGCGCCTTGACCTGGGGCGCGAAGGTGAAGGGGCTCATCTGGGTGTAGACGTCGGTCGCCTGCCAGTAGGTGCGCTGCTCCGCCTGGAAGCCGAAGGGGGTCAGGGTCCGGTTGTAGGCGCCCGATCGCGCGATGCCGGCCCGGAACAGCTCGGAGTGGGCGAGCAGGTTGGCGGTCATGAAGGCGCCGTAGCTGTGGCCGCCCACGGCGATGTGGTCGCGGTCGGTCACGCCCATGGCCACCACCTTGTCGACCGCGGCCTGGGCGTCGGCCACCAGCTGCTGGACGTAGGTGTCGTTGGGCTCGGCCCCGTTGGCGCCGATGATCGGCATGGAGGGGCCGTCCAGCACCGCATAGCCCTGGGTCAGCAGGAACAGGGGGCTGATGCCCGTGGGGCGGGTGAAGCGGTTCGCAGTCTTGTCGACCACCTGGCCCGCCACCTTGGCGTCGGTGAACTCGGTCGGATAGGCCCACATCAGGAGCGGTAGCGGGCCGTCGCGCTTGGCGTCATAGCCGGCGGGCAGATAGAGCGTGCCCGACAGTTGCACCCCATCGGCGCGCTGATAGGCTACGAGCTGTTTTGTGACGCCCGCGAACTGCGGGGCCGGGTCCTTGAAGGCGGTGATCTGGCGGGCCTTTCCGCCCACCTGCTGGACGAAATAGTTCGGCGCTTCGGCGGCGCTTTCGTTGCGGGTCAGGAGGCGCTTGCCGTCCGGGTCGAGCAGGGCGACGGGCAGGTCGTACCAGGCGTCGGGGCCCTTCCAGACCACCGTGACCTTGCCGTCGGCGAGATTCATGCGCGCTAGGTTCGGATGCTCGCCGGTGGGTGAGGCTCCGGGGCCGCTCAGGAACACCGACTTGGCGTCGCGCGTGAACTGCATGACCGCGTGGCCGGACGCATTGGCCTCAAGCATAGGCCGGCCGGGGTCGGCGAACTGGTCCTGGTAGTTGCGTTCCAAGAGCACGCGGTTATCGCCCGGACGGTCGGGGTTCACGGCGATGCGGCGCTCGTGGCGGGTCTTCCACCAACGGGCGGTGACCAGGGCGAAGTCGCCGCGGCCCCAGGTGATCCCGGAGAAGCGCTCAGGCAGGTCGATCAGGGTGCGCGGCGCGGCGGTGAAGGGCGCGTCCTGCATCAGCACGCGGTCGTGGATGGCGACCTTGTGGCCCGGCTCGCCGCCGTCCTGGGCTTCGGCCCAGACCAAGGTCGCGGGCGTATCGGAACGCCATTCCGCATCGCGGGGGCCGGTGACCACCGCGTCGAAGGCCGAGGACATGCTTTCCGCCGCAGGGCGGTCGGCCAGGCGGCGGGCCTCATGGCCGTCGAAGTCCATCACCGCGATCTCGGTGGGGAAGCGGTAGGAAGGCACGAGGTGGCTGAACGGGGGTTTGAGCCGGCTGACTAGGACCCAGCGCCCGTCCGGAGAGACGGAATAGTCCTCGATGAGGCCCGGCGTGCCGACGTTGCGGGCCGCGCCGTCCAGTCCCACCCGCACCAGCTGGCCGGAGAAGTAGTAGGCGAACAGCTGATCGTCGTAGGGCGAGGTCAGCAGGTCCTCGAAGGTGCGCACAGCGCCTGATTTGCCCAGGCTCTCCTGCACCAGGGGGCCTTCCGGCGTGGGGTTCTCGACCGGCGCGGGGCCGCGGCTCTCGACCGTCGCGTAGGCCAGGACGCCCGAGCTGTCGGGCAGCCACTCGAAGGCCGAGCCGAAGGTCGCGTTCAGGCGTGCGCCGAAGACGCGCCGAGCCTTGGCCGTGGCCGCGTCGGCGACCCAGAGCTCGAGCCCGTTCGGGGCCTCCATGGCGAAGGCCAGGGTCTTGCCGTCGGGCGACCAGCGGGCTTGCGTGAAGCGCGCGCCGGCGGGCAGGTCGACCGTGCGGGTCTTGCCGGTCTCGATGTCCTCGAAGGACAGGGCGTTCAGCCAGTTCATCCGGCCTTCGGCCTGGCCGTTGGTGCGCGGATTGATGCGGTGGCCGCCCAGCCGGAGCATGGGCGCCGACATGGCCGCGATCGAGGGAAGACCCTCGCGGCCGTAGATGGCGAGCGTGCGCTTGTCGCGGCTGAGGCTGACCTGTGGCGTCGGCGGCGCGTCCAGGATCTGTGGGATCGGCGCGGGCGGCGTCTGGTACTTCACCGCTTGAGCGAAGGCGGGCGTGGCCAGCACGGCGCACAGCGACAGGGCGGCGATACCGCCGTTCAAAAAGCGCAGACGCATCGGACGTTTCCCCCGGGACACGGGCGGCACGTTTGCTCGCCGAACGGCTTCGGTCAATCGCGACGGCTACCTAGGGCGAGGTCAGCCCTTGGCGCTCGCGATATAGCCGCCGACCGCATCGCCCAGCACATCCAACGGCATGGCGCCCGACAGCAGGCCCACGTCGTGGAAGGCCTTAATGTCGAACTTGCCGCCCAGTTCCTTGCGGGCCCGGTCGCGCTGGATGTTCCAGAAGGTGTGGCCGATCTTGTAGCTGCAGGCCTGGGCGGGGATGGCGCAGTAGCGCTCGACCTCGCGAGTGGTGGAGCCTTCGGCGTCGCCGTCCAGGGCCATCAGGTACGCGATGGCCTTCTCGCGAGACCAGCCCATGGTGTGCATGCCGGTATCGACCACGCAGCGCCCCGCGCGGAAGATCTGGGCCTTGAGCCAGCCGATGCGGCCCAGGGGATCGTCGTCGTACATGCCCAGTTCGTCGGCCAGCTGCTCGGCGTAGAGCGCCCAGCCTTCGCCGTAGCCGGAGAAGTACATGTTGCGGCGCAGGATCGGGATCCCCTGGCTTTCCTGGGCGAGGCCGCCCTGCAGCTGATGGCCCGGCAGGCCTTCGTGGTAGAGGGTCGAGGGCAGGTTCCACTTCGGCCACTCCGCCGTGTCACGCAGGTTGAAGTAGATGTAGCCGGGCCGCGAGCGGTCCATCGGCGCGGGTTCGGAGTAGGCCAGCGGCGAACCGGCGTCGATCGCAGGCGGCACGCGCCGCGCCTCGATCTGCTGGTGCGGCAGGTGGGCGAAGACGCTGGGCAGGCGCTTCTCGATCTCGTGCAGCTTGGATTCGAGGTCGGCCAGCAGCTGGGCGCGGCCCGCGTCGGTGTTCGGATAGTACTGCTTGGGGTCCTTGTAGAGCGCCTTGATGCGCTCGCCGACCGTGCCCTGGGTCAGGCCCTGGGCTTTGAGCAGGCCGTCCAGCCGCGCGCCGATCTCCCTGGCCTGGTCGAGGCCCAGCTTGTGGACCTCCTCGGGCGTCATGTTGGTGGTGGTGGTGTAGCGCAGGTTGGCCGCATAGAAGGCCGGGCCGTCCTTGAAGCGGCCGATGCCGGCGTCATGCACAGCGTGCACGCGCGCCGCCTTCAGCGCCGCCATCTGGCGCTCGAGCGCAGGCAGCACCTTCTGGGTGTGGATCGCGGCGGCGCGCTGGCCCCAATCCTGGCCCAGGCCCTTGGCCTTGGCGCGCCGGTTCAGCGAGGCGACCAGGTCGGACTTGTCGGCCGGCACGATCAGCTGGCCCAGCTGGCCCATGGTCTTGTCGAGCAGGAAGTCGGGCGGGACGACGCCGCGACCGCTGTCGATGCGGAAACGCTCGGTGTTCTGGTCCAGCACCGTGGCGAAGGCGTCCAGGCGCGCGAGATAGGCGTCGGCGTCGGCCGCATTGGCGATGGAATGCTTGGTGTCCAGCATGACCGGCACGCGCGAATAGGCGCCGGTGATCGGGCTCAGCACGTAGCAGGAGGGCGAGAAGCCGTCCTGGCCGCCGATGCCCAGGTCGTAGAGCGGCTTGGTGCTCTCCTCGACATAGAGGACGGTGTCGTAGTTGATGCGGTCGATGCCCGTCAGATTGGCCCGCGGAATGGTCTTTAGTTCGGCGATGCGGCGGCGGTTGACCTCCGCATCGTGGGCCATGCCGGCGGTGGAGACGTCCTTCAGCTTGCGCTTCAGGTCGGCGTCCGCGCCCTTGTCGAGGCCCAGGTCGGTGGCGCCCTCGGGATTGTCGCGGAGGTCTTCCCCGAAATAGGTGTCCATCAGGACGTTCAGGCGGCGCACCTCCGGGCCGATGCCGTGGCCCGCGACCTGGGCAAGGGCGGGGGGGGCGACCGCCGCGGCGGCGGAGGCGAGCAGGAACCGGCGGCGATCGAACATGGACGTCCTCACGAACTGAAGCTTGGGCCGAAGGGTCAGGCCGAAATATCGACCTTGCGGGTGTCCTTCACGAAGAAGAAGCCGATGATCACCGTCGCTGCGGCGGCCACCACCGGGTACCAGAGGCCGAAGTAGATATCTCCCGTCGCGGCGACCAAGGCGAAGGCTGTGAACGGCAGGAAGCCGCCGAACCAGCCGTTGGCGATGTGGTAGGGCAGGGACATCGAGGTGTAGCGGATCCGCGTCGGGAACAGCTCCACCAGGAAGGCCGCGATCGGGCCGTAGACCATGGTCACATACAGCACGAGCAGGGTCAGGATGCCGACGACCGTGACCTTGTCCATCTTGGCCGGGTCGGCCTTGGCGGGGTAGCCCTGGGCCTTGACCAGGGCGCCCAGCGACTTCTCGAACGCCTCGCGCTTGGCCTTCAGCTCGGCCTTGGGCATGCCGTGGCCGCGGAAGGACGGGATCGCCTCCGGCCCGACCTTGACCAGGGCCACGAAGCCCGCGGCGGCGTCGACCGAGCGATAGGGCACGCCGGCCTTGGCCAGGTAGGATTTGGCGATGTCGCAGGAGCTGTCGAACACCGCCTTGCCGATGGGATCGAACTGGATCGAGCAGTCGGCCGGATCGGCCGACACGATCACCGGCGCGGTCGCCTCGGCCTTGGCCAAGCCCGGGTTGGCGGCGTCGGTCAGGGCGTTGAACAGCGGGAAGTAGGTGGCGGCGGCCAGCAGGCAGCCCAGCAGGATGATGGGTTTGCGCCCGATCTTGTCCGACAGCCAGCCGAAGAAGATGAAGAAGGGCGTGCCGATCACCAGCGCGATGGCGACCAGCACATTGGTCAGGGCGCCGTCGACCTTGAGGATCTTCTCCAGGAAGAACAGGGCGTAGAACTGGCCGGTGTACCAGACCACCGCCTGGCCCACGGCGGCGCCGAACAGGGCCAGGATTACGACCTTGAGGTTGGACCAGCGCAGGAATGACTCGACTAGGGGCTTCTTCGACGCCGTACCCTCTTCCACCATCTGCTGGAACAGCGGGCTTTCCTTGAGCCGCAGGCGGATCCACATGGAGATCAGCAGCAGCACGGCCGAGACCAGGAACGGGATGCGCCAGCCCCAGGTCTCAAACGCCTTCTTGGCGTCGGCCGAAACGGTGAAATCGCCCGCCTGCAGGTGGGCGAAGCCGTTGGGGTCAAGGCCGAAACGGGTGGCGACGATGACCAGCAGGCTGAGGAACAGGCCGAGCGTAGCCGTGGTCTGGATCCAGCTGGTGTAGAGGCCGCGCTTACCCGCGGGCGCGTGCTCGGCCACATAGGTCGCGGCGCCGCCGTACTCGCCGCCCAGCGCCAAGCCCTGAATCAGGCGCATGGCGACGAGGGCCAAAGGAGCGGCTACGCCGATCTGCTTGTAGGAAGGCAGCAGGCCGACGACCACGGTCGACAGGCCCATCAGCAGCATGGTGACGAGGAAGGTGTTCTTGCGGCCCCAGAGGTCGCCCAGCCGTCCAAACAGCAGCGCGCCAAAGGGGCGCACAACGAAGCCGGCCGCGAAAGCCAGCAGCACCAGGATGAAGCCCGTGGTCTCCGGCACGCCGGAGAAGAACACTGGCGTCAGCACCGTGCCCAATGAGGCGTAGAGATAGAAGTCGTACCACTCGAAGACCGTGCCAACCGAAGCCGCGCCGATCACCAGCGCAGCACTGCGCCCCACCCCTTGGCTGTTGGCCATTGGTCATCTCTCCCGCCCCGGGGGCGGAGATTGGTACTAAATCGCGCCGGGATGCAACGGCTTAGCCTCCGCGTGGCTAGACCAGTCCACGGGTTCGTTCGTCGGGCCCGGCGCCCAGGGCCGCGGCCACCACCTTCAGGCCCCGCTCCAAGGTCGGCAGGTCGGCCGCGCCGCCGAGGCAGAGCCTCAGGCCCGAGCACAAGGCGGGATCGACCAGGGGCGCCGAGGGCGGCGTGACCTCGACGCCGGAGCGATGGGCGCGCGCAGCGACGCGCTCGGCGCTTAGCTCATCCATCGGCAGCCAGACGTGGGGCGTGGCGGGCAGGGGCGGGGGTTCCATCGCATCGCCCAAGACTTCGCGGGCCAGGGCCAGGCGCCGGGCGAACTCGGCGCGGGTTTCGGCGGCGATGTCGTCGGCGGTCCCGTCCTCGATCCACTGGGTGCCGACCATCGAGCCCAGGCTGGCGGGCGCATAGTAGAGGGCGTGGATGCGCCGGATCAGGCGGTCGACCTCCGCCTCCGTCGGCGCAAGCAGGAAGCCGGCGCGCAGGCCCGGCGCCAGGCCCTTGGACAAAGCGCCGACATACCAGGTCCGCTCCGGCGCCAGGGTGGCGACGGGCGGATTGGCCGGACCGGGGCCGTAGACGGCGTAGCTGTCGTCCTCGACCAGGATCAGGTCGCGGCGGCGCGCCACCGCAGCGATCTCGGCCCGGCGGGCCGGGCTCATCAGCCGGGTGGTCGGGTTCTGCAGGGTCGGCATCAGGTAGAGCACCCGCAGCCCCTCTGCGGCGGCGCGGTCGACGGCCTCGGGCAAAAGGCCCTCCGCGTCCATCGCGAGGCCCTTCAGTTTCAAGCCAAGAATCTCGGCCAGGCTCTTGAAACCAAAGAAGGTTGCCGCCTCGGTCATCACCGTGTCGCCGGGCCGGCACAGGTGGCCGAACACCAGCGCCATGGCCTGCTGGCCGCCGCCCGCACAGACCAGCCTGCGCCAGTCGGCGGTGTGCAGGCCCGCGGCCCGCTGCAACCAGGCGGCGCCCGCGCGGCGGTGGGTCTCGAAGCCCTCGGGCGGGGCGTAGGCGAGGTGCTCCAGCAGGTCGGGGCGGCGGCGCAGCTGGGCCAGGGTCGCCGACAGCCGGGCGGCCGCGGGGCCGGCCGGGATGGTGTTGCGGGTCATGTCGACGGGGCCGGAGGCCGGGCCGACGCCGGGGTTCTCGGCCATCGACACATAGCTGCCGCTGCCGACCTGGGCGCGCAGCAGGCCGCGGCGGGTGGCTTCGGCATAGGCGCGGGTGACGGTGCCGAGGCCAATGCCCATGCGGTGCGCCAGATCGCGCTGCGGCGGGACCTTGTCGCCCGGCCCCAGCACGCCCGAGGCGATGTCGGCGCGCAGAGCCGCGACCAGGCGTTCGTACAGAGGCTCGGGTCCCTCGGCGATCTCGGGGCGCCACTCGGCCATGCCCGTCTCCGTCAATTGTCACCATGACAATAAAGCCTTTGACTCCCGATGCAATGGGGCAAAGGTTCGTGACAATTCGCAATCGTCACTGTGAGGCCGCCATGACGCTCAGTCTGCTCCTCGGCTTGGCCTTGTTCGGCTTCGTCTGCTCGATCACGCCCGGCCCCAACAACACCATGCTGCTGGCGTCGGGCGCCAACTTCGGCTTCTGGCGGACCGTGCCGCACGGCCTGGGCGTGACCGCAGGCCTGGTCGCGCAGGTGATCGCCCTCGGCCTGGGCCTCGGCGCGCTGTTCCGCACCTATCCCCTGGCCTACGAGGCGCTGCGCTGGCTGGGCGCGGCCTATCTGCTGTGGCTGGCGTTCAAGCTGGCCCGCGCCCGAGGCCTCGGCGGCGTCGAGGGCGCGGCCCGGCCCATGACCTTCTGGGAGGCGGCGGCGTTCCAGGCGGTCAATCCCAAGGCCTGGGTCATCGCGCTGACGGTGGCCACGACCTATGTCTCGCGCGACCACTTCCTGCTGAGCCTGATCCTCGGGATCGTGGTGCTGGCCCTTGTCAACGGCTCCTGCATCGCCGTCTGGACCGCCTTCGGCATGGGCGTGCGCCGCTTCCTCGACCAGCCGGGGCGCCTGCGCGCCTTCAATGTGAGCATGGCGGTGCTGCTGGTGCTCTCGCTCTACCCCCTGCTGCAGACCGCGGAGCTGCCGAAGTGAACCAGCACGTCCCCGTTTCCACCGACCACGGCGTCCTGAGCGATGCGCTGGCCTATGCCGCGCGCTATCTCGACGGCCTGGACTCGCGCCCGGTCGCCCCGCCGCCGGAAGCGATCGCCCGCCTGCGAGGCCTGGGCGGCGCCCTGCCGGATGGCCCGACCGATCCGCGCGAGGTGCTGGCCCTGCTGGACGGCCTGGGTTCGCCCGCGACCGTGGCCAGCGCCGGGCCGCGCTACTTCGGCTATGTGATCGGCGGCGCGCTTCCGGCGACGGTCGGCGCCAACTGGCTGGCCACGGCCTGGGACCAGTGCGGCGGACTGCGGGCGATCTCGCCCACCGTCTGCGCCATCGAGGAGATCGTGGTCGGCTGGCTGAGCGAGCTTCTGGGCCTGCCGTCCGGCTGCGCCTCCGCCTTCGTCACCGGCGCCTCGATGGCGAGTTTCACAGCCCTGGCCGCCGCTCGGCACGCGGTCCTGGCGCGGGCGGACTGGGACGTCCAGTCCAAGGGCCTCTACGGCGCCCCGCCGATCCGTATCGTGGTGGGAGAGGAGGTGCATGTGACGGTGCTGAAGGCGCTGGGCCTGCTGGGCCTCGGCCGCGACACCGCCATCCGTGTGCCCGTCGACGGCCAGGGCCGCATGCGCGCCGACGCCCTGCCGCCGTTGGACGAGCGCACCATCCTCTGCCTGCAGGCCGGCAATGTGAACACCGGCGCCTTCGACCCGGCCGCCGAGATCTGCGCCAAGGCGCGCGAGGCCGGGGCCTGGACCCATGTGGACGGCGCCTTCGGCCTGTGGGCGGCGGCTGCGCCCGAGCGCAAGTATCTGATGGCGGGCTTCGAGCTGGCCGATTCCTGGGCCACCGACGGCCACAAGCAGCTCAACACGCCCTACGACTGCGGCATCGCCCTGGTGCGCCATCCCGAGGCGCTGCGCGACGCCATGGCGGCCACCGCCGCCTATCTCGCCGCGGGCGAGGAGCGCGAGCCGACCCACTACGGGCCTGAGCTGTCGCGACGCGGCCGGGCGGTGGAGGTCTGGGCGGCGCTGAGGTCGCTCGGCCGCTCCGGCGTGGCGGAGCTGGTGGAGCGCTGCTGCCGCCTGGCCGAGCGCTTCGCCGAGGGCCTGCGCGCCGCGGGCTTCGAGGTGCTGAACGAGGTGGTGTTCAACCAGGTGCTGGTCTCGTTCGGCGCGCCCGAGCGGACCCAGGCGGTCATCGCCGCGCTGCAGGCCGAGGGCACGGCCTGGTTCGGCGGCAGCGTCTGGCAGGGCCGCACGGTGATGCGGATCAGCGTCTCCAACTGGTCGACCACGGAACGCGACGTGGACCTGGCGCTCGACGCGATCCGGCGGGTGGCGGCTTCCGTCTGATCAGCGGATATCCTTGAGCTCGCGCGCCAAGGCGCGATCCAGCCGGCCGATGTCGAAGTGCTGGGGATCGTCGTGCTTGGCGGCGATGCCTTCGTCGACGGCGGAGTGGAACCCCGGCGTCAGCCATCGGCCGGCCTGCACGCTGGCGCAGATGTAGAGCAGCGCCAGGGACTCGTACTGGCGCTCGCCGAAGCCGGGACGGGGCGCCAGGGTGTCGTCGCGCGTGCCGGGCTTCGACTGGCGGCGCGGCTGGCCCATCTCGATGTGGATGAACATGCCCTTGTTGCGCGCGTCGGTGAAACGCTCGCGCTTGGTGGCGCGCCAGGGGGTGGAGAAGGTGTGGCCGACTGCGATCTCGCCCCGGCGATTGACGAACACATGGGCCACCGGCTCACCGCGGAAATACTGCGTCAGGTCGTTGACCTGGGGATCGTGGTCGAGGTCGCTCGGGAAGGGCTTGGCTTCGAGGTAGGGCGTGGAGGTGTCGTGGATCACGAAGTACCGCGCGGCGGGCGCGTCGGGGCGGTTGTTCCAGCCGCGGGAGATCGGCTTGTCGAGGTCGGCCGCCAGGGTGGCCCAGGCCTGGGCCTGATCCGGCGCCATCGGCCGCGAGGCGATGTAGCGGCGCAGAGCACCGACCGAGGGCGTATCGGCCGTGCCGACCAGCCGGCCCAGAGTCGGCGGCAGGGGCCAGGCCGGGCCCAGCACCCCGCTGCGCCGCACATGGCGCAGCAGGCAGCGGGCCTGGGTGCGCGCGTCGCCTATTTTGAACTCCAGGGCCTCCGTGTCGTAGCGGCACGGCCCGAGGTGCGAGGCCGTAAGGCGCGAGAGCGGGGCGCAGGCCGAGAGGGCGAGGGCTGCAGCCAGCGCGCTTGCGGTCAGCGCAAGCTTCATCACCGCGGCTCCAGCGCAGCCTCGACCGCCGCCGCGACGGCCAGAAGGCGCTGGTCGCCCATGCGTGGGCCGGTCAGCATCAGGCCGCTGGCTTGCGCGCCGGGCTCCGACATCGGCAGGCTGATCGCGCAGCGGTCCATCAGGTTCACGATGCGGGTGTTGCGCAGCAAGAGGCTGTTGGCGCGGCCGAAGGCCTTGGGGTCGCTGAGCTCGGCCATCACTGGAGCCAGGATCGGGCAGGTCGGCCACAGCACCGCGTCGTAGGGCTCGAACAAGCCGTCGGCCTCGCGCGCCAGCTCGCGCCAGCCCCACAGCGCATTGAGATAGTCGGTTGCGCTCATCCGTCCGCCGGCCTCCAGCCGGAACCAGACGTTAGGGTCGTAGAGCGCCTTCTGCGCCAGCCATCCGGCGCGGGCGTGCACCGCATAGGCCTCGGCGTTGATCACCCCGCCATTGGCCTCGATCTCAGGGATGCGGTTCAGGGCGGGAAGGCGCACCGGCTCGATCCGCGCGCCGGCCACCGAAAGCCGGGCCAGGGCGCGCTCGAAATCCTGCGCCGCCTGGGGCTCCATCTCGTCGAGCACGAAATCCTTGAGCACGCCGAACCTTAGCGTCGCCAGCGGCACGGATGCATGAGGCTCCGGCGGCGCGTCCGCCAGCACCGCGTCGAGCAGGCGGCAGTCCTCGACCGTGGTCGCCAGGGGCCCGACGGAGTCCAGCAGCGGCGACAGCGGCACGGCGCCTTCGGTGCTGATCCGCGCCTTGGTCGGCTTGAACCCGACGACGCCGCACAGAGCGGCGGGGATGCGCACCGAGCCGCCGGTGTCGGTGCCGA
Source organism: Pseudomonadota bacterium (assembly GCA_018241995.1). Classification (GTDB taxonomy): domain Bacteria; phylum Pseudomonadota; class Alphaproteobacteria; order Caulobacterales; family Caulobacteraceae; genus JAFECT01. The sequence continues at coordinate 94,649 of JAFECT010000001.1, read as the reverse complement.
TCGAGGCCGCGACCTGGCCCAGGCCCACCGTGACCCCGGCGCCGGAGCTGGACCCGCCGGGCGCGCGGGCCGGGTCGCGCGGATTGACCGGCTGGCGGCCGTAGGGGTTCATGCCGACGCCCGAGAAGGCGAAGGGGCTCATGTGGGTGCGGCCGACGATGATCGCCCCGGCCCGGCGCAAGCGCTCGACCACCGGCGCGTCGCGCGTGGCGACGGGGCCATCCTTCAGGATCGGCGTGCCGGCAGGGGTCGGCAGGCCCTCGATCTCGAACAGGTCCTTGACCGAAATCGGCAGGCCCTCGAGCGGTCGGACGGGATGCCCAAGCCGCCGATTGCGGTCCGAAAGGTCGGCCTCTTGCCGCGCGCGCTCTGCGAAGACGTCGGTGTAGGGCCTTGAATCGACCGCGATCTTGTCCAGCGCCGCATCGACCAGCGCCCGGCTGGTGGTCCAGCTGCCCGCCAGCGACCGCGCCTGTTCGACGAGGGTGCGCAACGCCGCGTCAGACCGGCTCGACGACCACGGCGGTGCCGTAGGCCAGGACCTCGGTGACGCCTTCCATGATCTCGTTGGCGTCGTAGCGCATGGCGATCACCGCATTGGCGCCGGCGGCGCGGGCGTGTTCGCACAGGTGATCGAAGGCCTCCTGCCGGGCCGCCTCGGCCAGGTTGACGTAGACGGACAGCTGCCCGCCGAACAGCGACTGGATCGCCCCGCCGAAATTGGCCACGGCGTTGCGCGAGCGCACGGTGATGCCGCGCACCAAGCCCAGGTGCTTGACGATGCGGTAGCCCGGAAGGTCGTTGGTGGTCGCTACGAGCACGGCTTGTCTCTCCTGCGATAGGGCGTGGAACTCTTTGTAGCCCAAGCGTGTCGGTTTGGGCGAGCGCCGGTCGCCGAGCGCAAGTATCCTGGCGTGGCTTCCGGGCCGCACATTAAGGTTACGGCTCCCGCCTCCGGCGACCAGCCTTGCCTTAAGAAAACGTTGATGGTTCCTTGGGCTCTGGGGGATTGAGGGGGTTGGAGTGGCCGACGACGGCGTAGAGTATCGTCCGCAGGAGCGCAGCCTGCGAAGCCCCGGATCGAAGGGCGAAAAGCGGCGTTCCGACGGCCTGCCGGTTTTCCTGTTCGGCCTGGTGGTCGGCGTGATGCTGGGCATCGTGTTCGCGACCGCCAGCGGCCCGGCCGGCTTCGGCTCGCTGTTCTCGGAAGTCGGACCCTTCTCCAGCGCCTTCGCCTCGGCGCCGGGCGCGCGCAGCGTGGCCAAGTCCGCCGCGGCCAAGGCGGCCGTGCAGGCGGCTCAGCCGTCGCCGGTCGTCCAGGTCGCCCTGTCGACCCGCCGGCCGCTGACGATCGGGGTGTTCGGCGACTCCATGGCCGACGGCCTGTGGGCCGGGCTCTATCGCCAGATGAAGGACGGCAAGACCTACGACGTGGTCAAGTTCAGCCGGCCGTCCACCGGCATCTCCCGCTACGACTATGTCGACGTCCAGGCGCGCACCGCCGAGCAGCTGGCCGGGCGCCATGTGGACGTGGCGGTGATCATGTTCGGCACCAACGATGAGCAGGGCATCATCCAGGGGCGCAGCGTGCTGCAGTTCAACACGCCCGCCTGGCGCCAGGTCTATGAGGGCCGCATCGAGGCCCTGGTGGGCCTGCTGCGCCGCCAGGGCGCGGTGGTCTACTGGGTCGGCCTGCCCAAGATGGGCCGGGTCGGGTTCGACCAGCGGGCCCAGATTCTGAATTCGATCTACGCCTACAAGATGAGCCAGCTGGGCGTGCCGTTCATCCCGACCGTGTCTGCGACGGTGAACGAGGCGGGGGTCTATGACGCCTATCTGACCTCGGGCGGCCGCAAGACCCTGATGCGGGCCAAGGACGGCATCCACATGACCATGGCGGGATACCTGCGTATCGCCGCCCCGGTGTCCTCGCGCATCCGGAACGACGTGGCCGCCGCTTCGACCCACCCGCAGGTGGCCGGCCAGCGCGGCGCCTCGGTCCAGGCCGCTGCGCGACCATGAGCCGGGGGGCCGGGCGCAGGGGACCGGCCATGGCGCTGGCGGCGGCGATGGCTGCGAGCCCGGCGCTGGCCGACCCGCAACCCGCGCCCACGCCCGCTCCGACGCCCCCGCCGGCATCCATGCCCATCGATGACGCAAAGGCGCTCGCGCCTTTCTTCCAGGCGCTGGAGCAGGTGAAGTCCGGCGCGCGCACGCGGCCCGTTCACGTGATCCAGATCGGCGACAGCCACACGGCCGCCGACCACATCACCGGCCAGCTGCGGGCCCAACTTCAGTCGCGCTTCGGCGAGGGCGGGCGAGGCGCCCTGCCGCCCGGCCGCCCCTTCGCCGCCTACAATCCGCGCCAGATCACGGTGGAGCAGTCCGACGGCTGGAAGCTCGAGGCCAGTTTCCTGCCCGCCAGCTGGGCCAAGTCCACCGACCCGGGCGCGCCGGTCCAAGCCAAGGGGCCGTTCGGCCTCTCCGGCTGGCGGCTGGTCTCGGCCAAGCCCGGCGCCGCCGTCACGGTCAAGGCCGACCCGGAAGCGCGCTTCGACCGCGCCACCCTCTGCGCCCTGTCGGCGCCCGACGCCGGAACGCTGAGCGTCACCGTGGGCGAGGAGACGCAGCGGGTCGCGCTCGCTGGCCCCACGAACCAGCCGCTCTGCCGCCAGTTCAGTTTCACCGGCCTGAAGGACCGGCTGGAGCTGAAGGCCGAGGGCGGGCCGGTGACGCTGTTGTCCTTCGCCACCTTCCGCCCGGGTGGGGTCGCCGTCTCGAACATGGGCGTGATCGGCACGCGCATCCAGGATTTCGCGGCCCGCGACGACGCCATCCTCTCGGCCGAGTTCAAGGCCTATGCGCCCGATCTCTTGATCCTGGCCTTCGGCACCAACGACGGCTTCGAGGGCGAGGTCGACGGCAAGGCCTATCAGAAGGTCGTCAAGGGCCAGATCGAGCGCCTTCGCCACCTGGCGCCCGGCGTGCCCGTCCTGATGCTGGGGCCGCCCGACGCCAACAAGGTCCGTCCCGACATCCCTGAGGACGGCAAGGCGAACTTCGGCTTCTCCTGCGCTCAGCTGAGCCCGTCCGAGGTCGCCGACTACGCGCGGCTGGTGGCCGACAAGAACCCGGCTCTGGCCCGCTGGTACCCGCCGCCGGCCCTCGCCATCGTCCGCGACGCCCAGCGGCAGGCGGCCGAGGAAGAGGGCGCGGCCTTCTGGGACTGGAGCGCGCGCATGGGTGGGCCGTGTTCGGCGCATGTCCTGTCGCGCGCCGATCCGCGCCTGGTGCGCGGCGACCACGTGCATTTCACCAGTGACGGCGGCCGACTGGTCGCGGATTTGCTGTCAGGCGATCTGATGCAAGCCTACGCAGCCATCGTGGGACAGAGGTAGTCGATGCTTTTCCCGACGATGATCTTCGGGCTGTTCTTCCTGTTCGTGTACGCCACCGCCTGGTCGCTCGAGCGCGAGAACGGGCGGCGCAAGGTGTTCCTGGTGCTGGCCAGCTGGGTTTTCTACGGCTGGTGGGATTGGCGTTTCGTCGGCCTTCTGATCCTGAGCGCCATCTTCAACTGGTGGGTCGCCGCCAGCGTCGCCAAGACGGGCGCCAAATCGACACGGCACTGGCTGATCGCCCTGTGCGTGGCGGTGAACCTGACGGTTCTGGGCTTCTTCAAATACTACGGCTTCTTCGTCGACCAGCTCGGCGAGGCGTTGAAGCTGATGCATTGGGAGCGGGACCTGCCGCTGCTCAATGTGATCCTGCCGGTGGGGGTGTCGTTCTTCACCTTCCAGGCCATCAGCTATGTGGTGGACGTCCACCGCGGCAAGATCCCGCCGGCCAAGTCGCTGCTCGACGTCATGCTGATGATGTCGTTCTTCCCGCACCTGGTCGCCGGCCCCATCGTCCGCGGCGCCGACCTTCTGCCCCAGTTCAACCAGACCCCGCGCCTGACCCGCGGCATGGCCACCCACGGCATGCTGCTGATCGCCTGGGGCCTCTTGAAGAAGACCGTGATCGCGTCCGAGCTGGCGGCCGGCCTGGTCGACCCGGTGTTCTTCGACCCCAGCCAGTACGGCGCGCTGGACCTGTTGGCCGGGACCTACGGCTATGCGGTGCAGATCTACTGCGACTTCTCGGCCTACAGCGACATGGCCATCGGCCTGGCGGCGCTGCTGGGCTATCGCTTCCCCAGGAACTTCGACCAGCCCTATCGCGCGACCTCACTGCAGGACTTCTGGCGGCGCTGGCACATCAGCCTGTCGAGCTGGCTGCGCGACTATCTCTACATTCCGCTGGGCGGCAGCCGCGGCGGCCTGTTCGGGACCTGCCGGAACCTCTTGATCACCATGGTGCTGGGCGGCCTCTGGCACGGCGCCTCCTGGACCTTCGTGGCCTGGGGCGGCCTGCACGGGGGGGTGCTGTGCATCGAGCGCATCTGGCAGGAGATGCGGCCCAAGGCCTGGCCCAAGTGGCCGGCGATCCTGGGTCTGCTCGTGACCTTCCACGTCGTCTGCCTGAGCTGGATCCTGTTCCGCTCGGAAAGCTTCGACCAGGCCCTGGCCTTCCTGCAGGGCTTCGGCCGGATCGACCAGGGCATCACCCAACTGACGCCCTTCCTGCTGGGGATCATCGTCATCGGCCTGGGCATGCACTTCCTGCCGCCGCGCGCCATCGAAAGCGTGACGCGCGGAGTGAAGGCCCTGCCGTCGCCGGCGCTGGGCGTCACCGTCGCCCTGATCATCCTGCTGGTCGAAGCCATGCGTCCCGAGGGCGTGGCGCCCTTCATCTACTACCAGTTCTGAGGCGGGCGAGATGAGCGACGATCACGACGACCTGATCCCCGGCAAGCACCCGCTGGACCCGTTCCCCGGGACGCATCACACCATGCCGCCGACCATCCACGATCCGGAGCAAGGCGGGGCCGAGGCGGTCATCGCCCAGCCTGAATACGTGGCCAGCTATGACGCCCCCCAGCGCCCGCCGCCCCTGACCGACCCCGACCACTTCGCCGTGTCGGAAGAGGACTACGACACCGACAATGTGCTGGACCGCATGTACCGCTGGCTGGCCGCCCGTGTGGGCGCGGTCACGGTCGCTGAGGATGTGGACGACCAGGTCCTGGCGGAGCGCACCCGCCGCTGGACCAGCCGCACCATCGCCTTCGCCACCCTGACCTTGCTGTTCCTGAACGCGGAGTCCCTGCGCAGCTGGACCTCGACGCTCGAGCCGAGCTGGGGCACCGAGACCCTGCGCCTCGTCGCCGGCGAGTGGGCCGACCGCCTGAAGGGCGTGGGCCTGGATGCGCCCCGCGCCACCATCCGCGAGACTTACGAGGCCCAGAAGGCCAAGACCTGGGGCGGGCAGCCGAAGGCGCCGCCTCCGGAACCGGCGCCGCAATAGGCCTAGCGCCCGACCACCTTGCCGAGCGCCTCGAGGTACCCCGCAAACGCCTTCCGACCCTTCGGAGTGATACGAATCCGCGTCAGCGGCTTGCGGTCGAGGAAACTCTTGTCGATGGCCACATAGCCGGCCTCTTCCAGCTTGCGCAGGTGGACCGACAGGTTGCCCTGAGTGGCCTCCAGCACCGTCTTCAGCTCGGTGAAATCCGCGACCTCGGCGTCGGCCAGATAGACCATGATCCCCAGGCGCAGCCGCCCGTGGATCACTTCGTCCAGCTTGCCAACGTCGCTGGCGGGCATGGGCGGATCAGGCCGCCTGCTCGGCGCGCGCCAGACGCATGATCACCAGCCCCGGCGCCGCCATCCAGGCCAGCAGGCCGATCGCGGCGATCAGCGGATAGTCGGGTGTGTCGATCGCGGCGCCCAGCGCCACCGCCGTGCCGAACCAGCCCAGCGACACCACGCACAGCCAGGCGCGCCGGCGCAGCATGAAGGCCACGAACCAGGCGGCCCCCTGCAGGGCGAACACCACGGCCGGATAGAACTCCCACATCACCAGCGAATGGTAGCGGACCGCCGCCATGCCGAAGACGGCGATCATCGACAGATTGGCCATGCCGGCCGCGGCGAAGGCCGCGTTGGTCGCCCGGTTGGCCGAGCCACTGACCGGATGCTTGCGCTCACGCCACAGCACCCAGCTCAGGAAGGCCAGGAAGACGACGGTCGGGCCGAGCCCCAGCGCCAGGCCGCCCGGCCCGGACAGCCTCAGCGCCCCGGTGGCCTGGGCCCAGTGCCCGAGAACCTGCAGGCCGTAGATCAGCCCGCCCGCGAACAGCAGCAGGCCCAGGGTCATCTGGTTGCGTCCGCCGTTGTCGACCAGGCCGCGCAGATAGGCGAGGTCGGCGTGGGCGGCCTTGGCGGTGGGGTCGGTGTCCATCTCTGGCTCTCCGAAGGGCGGCCGGTCGAATCGCGTCCGGCCGGCATGGCCCATTGTGCGGGGTTTCCGAGCGATGCGCCTCAGGCCGCGTCGACGGGGGCGGGAAGGGCGACGTCAGGGGCCGCGCGAGCGCGGCGTGGGCGCGGGCCGTTCAGGATCCGGCCGATGAAGCTGTGGCGCACCAGAAGCTGGTAGCTGACCAGCATCAGCGGCACGCTCACGCCCAGGATGGCGGCGAATTTCAGCGGCCAGGGCCAGTCCAGCCGCGCCACCAGGATCTGCCCGGCCATCACCACCGGCAGGTGGATCAGATAGAGCCAGTAGGAGGCGTCGGCGAGATAGCGGCGCGCGGCGCTGTAGCCGGACAGGAACCGCTGGGCCAGGCCGATCAGGGCGAAGGTCGAGGTCCAGATCGCCAGCACATAGCAGCCGGCATAGATCAGTTTGGCGCCGTCCCGGGGCATGGGCGTCAGGCGAGGCTCCGGCCCGGCCTGGAATACGCAGGCGACGATCAGGCCTGTGGCCAGCACCAGGTTCAGCAGCCAACGCCGCTGCAACGCCTGCAACAGGTCGATGCGGCGGTTGAGCAGCCAGCCGAGACCGAAGGCCGTCCCGAACCCGATCAGGGCGGCGGCGTTGGGGACAAGGCCGGTGTCGGGCGTCGGGATGCCGAACCAGGGCAGCCACTTGGGCGCATAGAACAGCCAGGCGCCCAGCGGCGCGGCCAGCAGGATCAGGCCCAGCGGATTGCCGATCAGCGCGCCGGCCAACCGATCGGTCGCGCGGCTCAGCCAGCCGCCCCAGTCGATCGTTCGCGCGACGCCGCGCAGCAGCAACGCGCCGGCGTAAAGCATCAGCAGCACGTACAGGAACCATAGGTGCGTCAGAGGGAAGGTCGCCGCCGTCGGCAGGGGCGGAGGCGGCGCATTGCTCGGCAGGGCGCCGGATGTCGACGCGCCCCAGATGAACATGGCCACGATGGCGGTGATCAGGATCGGCCACATTACCGCCAGCGGCAGGGCGATGCGTTTCAGCCGGTCGCCGACGAAGCCCCACAGGCCCCGCTTCTCCAGGCTCATCCGGGCGAAGAAGCCGGCGATCAGGAAGAAGGTGGTCATGCGGAAGATGTGCAGCACGTAGAAGCCGACGCTCAGCGCCTCGGAGCGCTGGCTGTCCATCACGACCCAAACCTGCGGGCCGGGCAGGAACGACAGGGTGGCGTGAAAAGCGATGCCGGCCAGCAGCGCGAAGGCCCGGACGGCGTCCAGGGCGTGCAAGCGCTCGGGCGCTTGCGGAGGCGAGGCGAAGGTCATGGCGGGCGTCTCCCTGCGGATTGGTCCGTCATACATGAACAAGTTTAAAATGCAAACATGTCTATTGTGGCGACATGGGCGATGCGACGCTGCGAAGGCGGCGCACATTACCGCGAAGCAACTTCGGCCCGTCGCGGCCGCGCGCTAGGGTTCCGGTGGACGAGGGGACAGGCGACCATGAAGAGACTTTGGCTTTCGGCCGTGTGCGCTGGGGCGGCGATGAGCGCAGGGCTGGCGCTGGCGCAGGACACGGGGCGGCCGCAGTACGGCGCCTGGGGCTTCGACCTGGCGGGGCAGGATAGCTCGACCAAGCCCGGCGACGACTTCTTCCGCTATGCCTCCGGGACCTATCAGGACAAGCTGGTGATCCCGTCCGACCGGTCGAGCTGGAGTCCGCGCGCGGCCGCGGCCGAGCTGACCGAGAAACGTATCCACGACATCCTTGAGGAAGCCGCGGCCAAGGCGCCGGAGGCGCCCACCACGGTCGAGGGCAAGGTCGGCGCCTACTACGCCGCCTTCATGGACGAGGCGCGGGTCGAGGCCCTGGGCGCCAAGCCGTTGGCGCCGACGCTGGATGCCATCCGCGCCGCGAACTCGCGTGTCGCCATCGCGCGGTTGATGGGCGCGTCCAACGAGAGCTTCTACGACACCATCTTCGGCGACGGCGTGTCGTTGGATTCCAAGCACCCCGAGCGCAACGCGCTGTTCATCGGCCAGGGCGGCCTGGGCCTGCCCGACCGCGACTACTACCTCGACGCCAAGTTCTCCGCGCAGAAGGCCGCCTACCAGGCCCACGCCGGCAAGCTGCTGGCCCTGGTCGGCTGGCCGGACGCCGAGGCCCGGGCGCGCGATGTCGTGGCCTTCGAGACGGCGGTGGCTAAGGCCAGCTGGACCAAGGCGCAGCAGCGCGATCCCGACAAGACCTACAACGCCATGACCCCTGTCCAGCTGCAGCAGCTGGCGCCGGGGTTCCCCTGGTCAGCCTACCTCGCAGGCGGCCATCTGGCGGGCGTCAAGCGGGTGGTGGTGGTCGAGAAATCGGCCTTCCCCAAGATCGCGACGGTCTACGCCAAGACGCCGGTGAAGACGCTGCAGGCGTGGATGGCCTTCCGCGCGGCGGATGCGGCCTCGCCCTATCTGTCGAAGGCCTTCACCGACGAATATTTCGACCTGCACGGTAAGACCCTGTCCGGCCAACCGGAGCAGCAGGCGCGCTGGAAACGCGGCGTGCATGCCGTCTCAGGCGGCGACTTCCTGGCCGGCGACCGCGCCGACGGCTTCGGCACGCTCGGCTGGGCGGTGGGCCAAGTCTACACCGCCCGCTGGTTCCCGCCTGCCGCCAAGGCCAAGGTCCAGGCGATGGTCGGCGATCTGAAGTCGGCCTTCCACGCCCGCATCGAGAAGCTCGACTGGATGGCGCCGGAGACCAAGGCCGCGGCGATCAGGAAGCTTGAGACCTATCGCATCAAGGTCGGCTATCCGGACAAGCCGCGCGACTATTCCAAGGTCGCGATCCGACGCGACGACCTGGTCGGCGATGTCCTGTCCGCCGCCCGCGGCGACTGGGCCTACAACCGCGCCAAGCTGAACGCGCCGGTGGACCGCGACGAGTGGTTCATGACGCCCCAGACCAACGACGCCTACAACGGCTCGCTCAACGACATCGTGTTCCCGGCCGCGATCCTGACCCCGCCGATCTTCGACCTGAACGCCGATGCGGCCATCAACTACGGCGCGGCCGGCGGGGTCATCGGCCACGAGTTCACCCACGGCTTCGACGACCAGGGCCGCAAGTACGACTGGAAGGGCACACTGCGCGACTGGTGGACCCCGGCCGACGCGAAGACCTTCGAGGCCCGCGCGGCCCGGCTTGGCGCCCAGTATTCGGCCTTCGAACCCCTGCCGGGCTCCAAGGTCAACGGCCAGCTGACCATGGGCGAGAACATCGCCGACCTCGGGGGCGTGACCCTGGCGCTGGACGCCTATCGCGCCTCGCTGCACGGAAAGCCCGCGCCGGTGCTGGACGGCCTGACCGGCGACCAGCGAGTGTTCCTCGGCTGGGCCCAGGCCTGGCGCGGCAAGCTGCGCGATGACGCGCTGCGCCGCCAGGTGGTCTCTGATCCGCACTCGCCGCGCCAGTACCGGGTCAACGGCGTGATGCGCAATGTCGACGCCTGGTACGAGGCCTTCGGGGTCAAGCCCGGCGACAAGCTGTACGTGGCGCCGGCGGACCGGGTCCGTATCTGGTGACCAGGCTGTCGTCGCCGCCGCACCGCCTTGCATTGGCGGCGCAGGCGGCGGCGATGCCCGATCGTTCCTGAGCTCAAGCCGCGTGAGGCGCGCAGGTGGCGGGATCGGCCGCTCGGCGCAGCTTCGCCAGGGCGGTGAAGTGGATCAGGATCGACAACGGCACGAGGAATACCGGGATCAACACCAGCGGAAACGCGCCGATCAGGGTGTTGGGCGCATCGAAGGCGAACAGCTGAAGCGGCGACGGCGAGGTCATTACGCCGGTCCCGAGCGCCACGGCCAGATCCAGCAGCCCGAAGAAATTCCAGCGCCGGGCCAAGGCTGCGCTGCGCTCCGGATTGCGCGCGTAGGCCAGCGCCACGAACGGCGCGCTCAGGCCGACGGCGACGTCGCCGATGCCCGCGGGCAGGGCAAAGAGCGCCGGCAGGCGGTGCAGGGCCAGGAGAATGAGGAAGACCACGCCCAGCGACCGGTAGAACTGCACCGCGATCAGGGCGCTGATCGGGATGCTGGCGAGCAGGCGGCGCAGCGGCGCGATCACGGCGGCCGCCAGGAGGCCCACGAGGATTGGGGCGAGCACACCGTACTGAATGGTCGGCAGCTGGTCTCTCGGGCCCGTGAAGGCGCCGGACCAGGCCAAGGCGAAGGCAGCGGCGAACCATCCGATCAGGACCAGGGCGGACCACAGCAGCGCGATCCGGCGCGCGCCTGCCGACCATTGCGCCCGCTTCAGCGAGAAACGAACAATCATCAGCAGGGCTGCGATCAACACCAGGCTGCCGGCCAGATGATAGAATGTGAGGAAGGATGCGAGCGACACGGGGACCTCCGCCAGAACGAGTGGATACAAAAAAAATAGTCACTATAAAATAGCAAGTCAATTGCGATCGCTGACTCTCGGTCCTAGGTTGAGCCCATGGCCAACGGCTACGATCTGGACTGCCCTATCGCCCGCGCCCTGGACGTCGTCGGCGAGCGCTGGGCGCCGCTCATCTTGCGCGACCTGTTCCGTAAGGGGCCGCTGCGGTTCGCCGACCTGCAGGCTTCGTTGCGCGGGATCGCGCCAAACACACTCTCGGCGCGGCTCAAGGCGCTTGAGGCCGCCGGCGTGGTGGCCTCGCGGCTCTATGTGAGCCATCCGCCGCGGGCGGAATATTATCTGACTGAGAAAGGCCGGGCGCTCGGCCCGGTCCTGAAGGCGCTGCACGATTGGGGCGAGGCGTACGCGTCGCCCGAAGGCTGAGCGGCGCGAAAAGCTTTCCCCCAGCGGCCCGGTTTCCGAACCGCTGGGGGAAGCGCCTGTCGTCAGGCCGCCGCTTCGGGCTCCTTGTGCTCACGCTCGTCGTTCACGGCCACGTCGAGCTTGTCGGCCATGAGCAGGGTCAGGAGCGCCTGGACCACCGACCCGCCGCCGGGCTGGCCGTCAGCGGTTGAGCCACCGTTGATCTGCACCTTCGGAACCACGTCCACGCCGCTGGTCTCCAGGGCCTGCGCGAAGCGTTCGGCGACCTGGCGGGCCAGCTGGTAGCGGGCGCCGCCCGAGGCCGCGACCTGGCTTTCGATCGCCTCGGCCTGGGCCAGGCCCACCTTGGTCACCCGCTCGGCTTCCGCGGCGGCCAGGGCCACGACCTTCTTGGCCTCACCTTCGCCGAGCAGGCGCATGCGATCCGCTTCGGCTTTGGCGAGGGTGCGGGTCTGGTCGGCCTCCTGTTCGGAGCGGGCGAGCGACGCGCGGCCCTCGTTGGCCTTCACCTGGATCGACAGTTCCGACTCGGTGATCGCTGTCTGCTGCTTGGCCTTGGCTTCGGCCTCGCGCAGTTCGCGCTCCTTCTGGGCGGCCAGCTTCTGCCGCTCATAGGTCCCGACCTGCTCGTCGGCGATCTGGCGTTGCCTGAGCTGGGTCAGGATGCGCTCGATCTGGTCGTCGCCCTTGGCGCTGGGCCGCGGCGTGCCGATCAGCACCTCCTGCAGCTCAAGGTTATAGGCCGAGAACTTCTCCTTCATGTCCTGGCTCGACAGCGACTGGATCGCGCTGCGGTCCTGCAACAGCTCGATCAGGGTGCGGGTCTGGCCGATGTTCTTGAAGTAGGCCGAGACCATCGGATCGAGCGTCTGTTCGACCAGCTTCTTGATGTCGCCGAAGCGCTGGATGACCAGGGGCGCCTTGCGATAGTCGATGTGCACCACGACCGAGACCGGCAGGGTCGGCTCGAACGCGTCGCGGGTGATCAGCGACACCTCCGCCAGGTTCTCGTCGAACTTGTGCGAGCCCGAGGTCGCCGTCTCCCACTTCAGGATGAAGTTGGTGGTCGGCACCATCGAGATGCGCCCGGCGTAGGTGTTGAAGGCGTACTTGCCCGGCAGCAGGGGCTCGCGCCACACGCCGCGGCAGCCGTTGTCGACCAGCTCGCCGTGGCGGTAGCCGTCGCCGGAGGTGTCGGCGCCGTGATCGCCGGTGTAGCTGACCACCACGCCCACCTGGCCGACCTCGACCACGGTCTTGGCGATGCGCTCCACCGTCGCGAACAGGCGGTTCAGATAGTAGGTGCCTTCGACCAGCACCTGCAGCTGGCGACCCTTGCGCCCGCCCGCGGCCAGGAACTTCTCAGGGTCCTGGAAGCTGTTGTGGAACAGCTCGACTTCCTCCGGATCGGCGCCGACCGTGGGCGCGATGATCTCGCCCATGTTCAGCCCCGGGCCGTCGTGGACCGTGACCACGCCGATCTGGTCGTCGGCGTCCTTGATCACCACCGGCTCGAAGCCGTCGCGCTCCTCGATGATCTCGGCCATCTGCTCCAGCAGAGCGTCGTCGGCGCGGTTCAGGCGCAGGGCGAAGGTCTCGTCCTTGGTCACCACCACGAACTGGGCGAGGTTCAGGGCATAGGCGCCTTCGCGCAGGATCTTGCGTTGCGGACCCTTCTGGCCGCCGCGTTCGAGAAACTCGCGGGTGTCCTGGAAGTCGGTTCCCGACGGGTTGGAGGCCAGCGCCTGGTCGGGGCTCAGCGGTTGGCCGTCGCGGGCGAAGACATAGCCGATCCGGCCTTGGGGAATGGTCACCAGCGGCTGGACGTGCAGGCGATACTGGAACGGCATGAAGAAGTGCAGGCCGCCGCGCAGGACGTCGGGCTGAAAGCCCGCTTCGCCTTTCAACGCGATCAGGCCCTCGTTGATCGACCCCTTTGCGCTCCATAGCTTTTCGACCACCGCCACGCGGTTGTTGCCGATGTAGCGGATCATCCCCGAGATCCAGACGAACAGGATCAAGAGGGCAAGCGAGATCGCGGCGACAGCTGGCGCCGGAACCCCCCATAACGAAGACATTGAAGACCTCGAACCGCGCCGGACCCGGCGTTATCGCCCGTCTCTGAACAGCGCAGCTTGCGTCAGCTATGTGCGCTCAGACGGCCTTCAAGGCACGCATCACGGGAATGCGATCCGATGTGAACGCTGAGGCTTCAAACCATATTTCTTGGTGTTTCCGCCGCGAGTAGGCAGGTTCAGCCTTTGAAGCCCGCTTCACTTCTGCGCTTCTCGATCTCTTGGTCCACTCGGGACATTTGCAGGCGAGACAGCATGCCCGGAAGAGCCAACGTCAGCAAAAATGAGAAGACGCCAAAAAACAGGTAGAGTCGCTCTACCCACATTTTGAGCAACTCGTAGCGACTTTCGTTGGGTAATTTCTCCGCTAGCGATCCAATGAAAAGAAGCGCTATCGCCAGCAGATAAAATCTGAATATCCAAATGTGAGTGGCAACGTTACTATAAATTTTCTCACGACTCGCTTCGGCTCGATGCCAGCCACCTCCCGGAAGCCCGGTTGGATCTCCGAGGATTGCAATGATAGCGACCAAGAATCCAGCGAAAACAGTCATGACTGTAATTATAATTAGAATTGCATCGGGGTTTTTTCCGACCAGTGGCTGACCAAATTTTGCCGCCAGCACGGCGATTGCGGCGCATATCAGAATAAACGCAACGCGGCGAACGGCTTCGCGCATGACTAAGCCTCCAGGGCGCCCGCATCAGCAAGCGCGTCATAGAAAACGCGTAGCTCTTTCCACGCCTTATCGTGATCTATAGATTTGCCAAAGCCATCGACTTTCACCTTTGATCGCATAAACAATTCAGTTCGACTTATTTTTTGTCCATTTTTTGTTACGATAACAAAATCGTCGTCGTCAGAAGTGTTTTTTAGAGTCGCCACTGCTAACTCTTCGAGCCGCTTTTCTCCCAACGCGATGCCGCGGCGACGTTTATCCACGGTCAGTGTAAGGCTCACTCTAAGAGCGTCTTCGTTCGCGTCATGCGGGATGCCAAGAACAGCTTTCATTTCGTGGGCGATGGCCGAGAGAATTCCGAGTGGCTGACCAGTGCGCCTATTGTAATCCGCCGTCGCCTTGTAAATAGTGCTATTAAGCTCAATTTCTCGCACACCCTGGTGGTGTATGAGGGCTATTTTATTAAGGTTGCTAACTTTCATTAGCTCAAATTTGGTGGAATCCTGTCGGATTTTTGCTTTTCTAAATAGCTCAGATAGGTAGTACCGCACGGTTGAATCCGTTAGCGCGGTTGTGCAAATGCACACATCGTTCCGCCTAAGATATACGAAGGCGTCGCCATCCATAAAGTCCATATTTGTTGGTGGCGGAGCGGTCGATACCCGCAGTTCTTGCGCGCTTGTCTTCTTGTGGGTTGGGACCACCGACGCGGACTCGCCCGGTGTATCTACCACGATATGTAAATAAAAGCCGCCCTCTGTGTCGTCCTTGATTGAAGCGAGGCGGAGCGATTGGCTATCTCGCGGGATTTCTCGATCGCTGACAGTGCTGCATGTCGCGGCAGCATCTTTGACGCACATCGCTAGGTGTATGCTGGCGGGGTTAGGTATGAACCATTCAGCCTTGCGATAGCTGACTGTCTTCTCCCGCTTTTCGACCATCTTTCATCGCCCCCACGACGCTATTCGCCTCATGGTGGCATTTATCTCCGAAGAATCCAAATCGGACGCTTCAAACGTTGCGCGACGCTCTGGAAGCCTATCTGGCCGCCGGCTTGTCCAGCTGCTCCAGCGTCGCCTGCGAGGGCCCGCGCGCGGCCTTGAGCCGCGCCGACACGGCCTCCGCCTCCGCCATCACACGCAGCACATTGCCGCCGGCCAGCTTGCCCAGGTCCTCGTCGCTCCAGCCGCGGCGCGCCAGTTCGGCCAGCAGGGCGGGGTACTTGTCCACGCCTTCCAGGCCCACGGGCGTGTCGCCGATGCCGTCGAAGTCCGAGCCGATGCCGACGTGGTCGACGCCCGCGACCCTGCGGATGTGCTCGATGTGGTCGGCGACCTGGGCCAGGGTGGCGCTGGGGCGTGGGTGGGTCTTGACCCACTCGGCCATGGCCGCCTTGGTGCGATCGGGCTGGCCGATATAGAGGCCGCCGTAGGGCGGGGCGTTGAAGCGACTGCGCTCGGCGGCGTGGTCGGCGTCCCAGTGGCGGCGCTCGTCCGACACATAGCCCGGCGCGAAATTGGCCATCACCACCCCGCCGTTCTTGGCCACCAGCACCAGGATATCGTCAGGCACGTCGCGCGGATGGTCGACGATGGCGCGGGCTGAGGAGTGCGAATAGATCACCGGCGCTTCCGACACCTCCAGCGCCGCGCGCATGGTCTCGGGCGAGACGTGGCTGAGGTCGATCAGCATGCCCATGCGGTTCATCTCGCGCACCACCTCCTTGCCGAAGGGGGTCAGGCCGTGGTGGGCCGGATTGTCCGTGGCGCTGTCGGCCCAGGCGGTGTTGGAGGTGTGCGTCAGTGTCATGTAGCGGGCGCCGAGGTCGTAGTACTCGCGCAGCACCGCCAGCGAATCGTTGATCTGGTGGCCGCCCTCGACCCCGATCATCGAGGCCATGCGGTGGGCCTTGTGCAGGCGCCGCACGTCGGCGGCGGTATAGGCCATGCCCATGGCGTCCGCGTACTTGGCGGTCATGGCCTTGACCAGGTCGATCTGCTCGACCGTCACCTGCACGGCCTCAGGCCCCTTGATCTCGACCGGAATCCACACCGACCAGAATTGCCCGCCCATGTGGCCGGCACGCATGCGCGGGATGTCGGTCATCAGGGGGGCGCCGTCGGCGGGGACCGGCAAGTGCGCGGTGTCGGCGTTCAGGTCGATCTTGGACAGGTCGGAGTGGAAACGGTCGCGGATCTCCCACGGCAGGTCGTTGTGGCCGTCGATCAGGGGCGTGGCCTCCAGCACCTTCTCGACGCGGGCCTTGATCTGGGCCTCGCTGTCGGCGGCCTGGGCCGCGCCGGTGAAGGCCAGCGCCGCGAGCGCTGCGCCGAGCATGAGCCTGATCTGCATGGGAGCCCCTCCGATGATCCGTCGATCCTAGAGCGCGGGCGGGGGAGGGCAAGCGGTGACGCGGGGGCCTCGGCGCGTCTAGAAGGGGACGATGATCTACCTCCTGCCCGCCCTTGCCGTGGTCTTCGCCGTTATGGTCTGGCTGGGCCGGCGCACGCGTGAGGGGCGGGGCGATTGGCGGGTGGCCTCAGGGCTGCTCGCGACGGCGTGCAGCGTCGGCGCAGTGGTGACCGGCGCGCACGGCTCGTGGCTGGTCAGCGCGCTTCTGGTGGCCGCGGCCGGCTGGTTCGGCTTCGATGTGCGTCGCAGAGGGGCGCCGGAGGCTAAGGCTCAAGCCCGGCCGGACGCGCGGCGCATGAGCGACGCGGAGGCCCGCTCGATCCTGGGTGTCGGCGCCGGTGCAAGCGCCGAAGAGGTACAGGCTGCTTACGTCAGGCTGATGCGCTCGGTGCACCCGGACGCGGGCGGCACCTCAGGCCTGGCGGCGCAGCTGAACGCGGCGCGCGACCGTCTGCTCGGGAAGGCCTGAGACCAGGAGCCTAGTCCCGCATCACCATGCAGGCGAGGCGGTGGGCCTTGAAGGCCTTGCAGGCGGCGCCGGCGGCGTCCTTGGTCAGGCCTTCGAAGCGGGTGCGGTACCAGCCGTCGACGGTGATGATCTTGGCTTCCGCGTCGCCGAGCTTGCTGTCGAAGCGGCGCGCCGTCTCCTTCAGCCACCCGCGAGCCTCGGACTTCTGCCGGAACGAGCCGACCTGCACGAGGTAGCTGGTGTCCTCGACCTTCTTCTTCTTGCCCTTGGCCGCGACCGAGGCGCGCTCGACCTTGGCCGGCTTGGCGGCCTCGACCAGAGCGGGCTTCAGCTTGGCGTGGACGGCGGTGGTCGGCAGGAAGGACGCGGTGACCGTGGGCGTCGGCGCGATCGGCTGGGCCAGGGCCTGCGTCGCGCTCGGGCCGATGGAAGCGTACTGCACCGGGCCCGCCGCAGTCGTTGTGACCGTGGGCGCGGCAGAGGCCGGCGGCTCGAAGTAGTTCTGGGCGACGGTGATGTTTTCGCCGGCGGCGCGGCGGCGCAGCACGTCGAAGCCGGTGGCCAGCAGCCATTCGACATGGCTGTCGCGGGCGCGGGTCGAGGGGCCGCCCATCACCACCGTGATCAGGCGGTGGCCGTCACGCACGGCCGAGGCCGACAGGTTGAAGCCCGAGGCGTTGGTGA
Organism: Pseudomonadota bacterium; assembly: GCA_018241995.1. Taxonomy (GTDB): domain Bacteria; phylum Pseudomonadota; class Alphaproteobacteria; order Caulobacterales; family Caulobacteraceae; genus JAFECT01. Next base: position 77,178 of record JAFECT010000001.1, on the reverse strand, counting down.
AACCGGTCTTGATCCCGTCCACGCCCGGCATGGCGAACAGCAGGCCGTTGTGGTTCTTCAGATTCTGGCCGTGATAGGCCCAGGTCTTGGTCGAGAAGTAGGGATAGAACTGCGGGAAGTCGCGCAGCACCGCACGCGACAGGATGGCGATATCCCGCGCCGAGCTGAGCTGGCGGCTGTCCGGCAGGCCCGAGGCGTTGACGTAGCGGGTGTTGCTCATGCCGAGCTCGCCGGCCTTCAGCGTCATCAGGGCGGCGAAGCGCGACTCGGTGCCGCCCAGCTTCTCGGCCATGGCCACGGCCATGTCATTGGCCGACTTCACGCAGATGGCGTGAATGGCGTCTTCCACCGTGATGTGCTCGCCCGCGGCCAGGCCCAGTTTGGACGGCGCCTGCGAGGCGGCGTGCGGGGAGACGGTGATGGTGTCGGAAAGCTTGAGCCTGCCCGACTGCAGCGCCTCGAAGGTGAGGTACAGCGTCATGATCTTGGTGATCGAGGCCGGATAGCGCTGGCTGTCGGCGCGCTTGGCGTAGAGCACCTCGCCCGACTGGGCGTCGATCACGATCGCGGCGTACTTGGAGTCGCTGAACGGCGCCTGCGCCCGAGCCGGAGTGGGGGTGAGGGCAGGGGCCAGGCCCATCGCGCCTGCGAGCGCGACGCAGAGAACCAAAGCAAGCCGGCGGGCGGATGACACCATGATACGTCCGTCAGGTACTGAGCTGATACGCGGAGGCCGCGACTACGACGCCCCAGGGGAACCCTAACATGCGAAGAACCACCTTTCTCTAGAGTAAACAGGCTTCGCAGCAATTTTGGGGCGAGGCGTGCCGTCGCAGGCCGCGCAAGGCGCGACGGCTCGCCGCAGAGATTATTGTGCACTGCAACATTTTACCCTTGACGCTTCTCGCAACCGCGTTATATGTTGCACTGCACAATGAGATTGCGGCTCCCGAACCCCCGAGGAGTCGCCCGAGGCTTACCCGCCTCGTTCAAGTCACAGGAGATACTGAGATGGAAAACGGCGCCGAAGCCATCAAGACCACCGTCGATCGCGCCACCGCGGCCGGCCAGCAAGCTTTCCGCGAAGCCATCGACAAGTCGCTGGGCTCGCTGGGCGACATGAACGCCCACGGCAAGCGTAACCTGGAAGCCGTCGTCGAGAGCGTCACCGCCGCCACCCGCGGCGCCGAGACCCTTGGCGCGCAGGCTCTGGCCTTCTCCAAGAAGTCGTTCGAAGATTCCGTCGCCGTCGCCCAGTCGCTGGGTTCGGCCAAGAGCGTGCAGGAAGTGGTCGAGATCCAGACCACCTTCGCCAAGACCGCTCTGGAAGCCTACCTCGGCGAAGTCACCCGCTGGTCCGACACCGTGTCGGCCTCGGTCAAGGACAGCTTCAAGCCGCTCAACGAGCGCATGACGGCCACCGTCGAAAAGTTCCAATCCGCCCGCTGATCTCCCCCTCCCTTCAGCGGGGGCCGCAGGCCTCACCTCTCCCCCGAGGCCTGCCCAGTAGCGTAGAGTACGAAGAGCCCGGGACAGCGATGTCCCGGGCTTTTTCGCGCGCAGCTACGCTAACCATGGCGGCGCGCTGAACAGCCGCAGCACACGGTTGTTCATGCCCGGTTCGGTTAACCGGATCGAAGCTTGCCCATGCGACGTTAAGGTCGTGGGTCGGCGTGTGCGGCCCCTTCCAAAGCGTACGGTTCGGCATATCTAATCAGGGAGTCAGGGCTCGCGGCCCATCTGTCGGGGATCGTTCTGGTGTCTGAGCGCAAGCAAGGTGATCAAGGTAATGGCGTCGGTTCCGCCGTCGTCACCCAGGTCAAGCCGAAGACGGCTAAGCCTTCGCTGTACCGCGTTCTGATTCTGAACGACGACTATACTCCGATGGAATTCGTGGTTTACGTGCTCGAGCGGTTCTTCAACAAATCGCGCGAGGACGCGACCCGCATCATGCTGCACGTGCATCAGCATGGTGTCGGCGTCTGCGGCGTCTATACCTACGAAGTGGCCGAGACCAAGGTGGCGCAGGTGGTCGATACCGCGCGGCGTCACCAACACCCGCTCCAATGCACCATGGAAAAGGACTAGGAGCCCACCAAGTGCCCTCGTTTTCACGCCACCTCGAAGAAACCCTCCATCGAGCCGTCGGCTACGCCAACGACCGTAAGCACGAGTACGCCACGCTCGAGCACCTGCTGCTCGCCCTGGCCGACGATCCGGACGCTTCGGGCGTCATGCGCGCCTGCAACGTCGACACCGCGGTCCTGAAGAAGGGCCTGACCAGCTACATCGACACCGAACTGAAGTCCCTCGTCGTCGACGAGGGCGAGGAAGCCAAGCCTACGGCCGGGTTCCAGCGCGTGATCCAGCGCGCGGTGATCCACGTCCAGTCGTCGGGCCGCGACGAGGTGACCGGCGCCAATGTGCTGGTCGCGGTGTTCTCCGAGCGCGAGAGCCACGCCGCCTACTTCCTGCAGGAGCAGGAGATGACCCGCTACGACGCGGTCAACTTCATCGCCCACGGCATCGCCAAGAAGGCCGGCGCCTCCGAAGCGCGCCCGGTCAAAGGCGCCAGCGAGCAGGCCGAAGTCGGCGAGGAACGCGCCTCGACCTCCAAGTCGCCCGGCGAGGCGCTGGAAGCCTACTGCGTCGACCTCAACGAGAAGGCCAAGGACGGCAAGGTCGACCCCCTGATCGGCCGCCATGCCGAGGTCGAGCGCTGCATCCAGATCCTGTGCCGGCGCACCAAGAACAACCCGCTCTTGGTCGGTGATCCGGGCGTGGGCAAGACCGCCATCGCCGAAGGCCTGGCGCGTAAGATCGTCACCGGCGACGTGCCCGACGTTCTGGCCGAAGCCACCATCTTCTCGCTGGACATGGGCTCGCTGCTCGCCGGCACCCGTTACCGCGGCGACTTCGAGGAGCGGGTCAAGCAGGTGGTCAAGGAGCTGGAAGGCCACCCCAACGCCATCCTGTTCATCGACGAGATCCACACGGTGATCGGCGCCGGGGCCACCTCCGGCGGAGCCATGGACGCGTCCAACCTGCTGAAGCCCGCCCTGGCGTCCGGCACCCTGCGCTGCATGGGCTCGACGACGTACAAGGAGTTTCGCCAGCACTTCGAGAAGGACCGCGCCCTGGTGCGCCGGTTCCAGAAGATCGACGTCAACGAGCCGACCATCGACGACACGATCAAGATCCTGAAGGGCCTGAAGAGCTACTACGAGACCTTCCACAAGCTCCGTTACACCGACGCGGCGATCAAGGCGGCGGTGGAGCTGTCGGCCAAGTACATCACCGACCGCAAGCTGCCGGACAAGGCCATCGACGTGATCGACGAGGCCGGCGCCGGGCAGATGCTGCTGTCGGAATCCAAGCGCAAGAAGATCATCGGCCAGAAGGAGGTCGAGGCGGTCGTGGCCAAGATCGCCCGCATCCCGCCGAAGTCGGTCTCCAAGTCCGACACCGAATCCCTGCGCCAGCTCGAGGCGGACCTGCGCCGCACCGTGTTCGGGCAGGACGAGGCGATCCAGCAGCTGTCGGCCTCGATGAAGCTGGCCCGCGCGGGCCTGCGCGATCCGCAAAAGCCGATCGGCAGCTATCTGTTCAGCGGCCCGACCGGCGTGGGCAAGACCGAGGTGGCCAAGCAACTGGCCTCCACCCTCGGCATCGAGCTGCTGCGCTTCGACATGTCGGAGTACATGGAGCGGCACACGGTCAGCCGCCTGATCGGCGCCCCTCCGGGCTATGTCGGCCATGACCAGGGCGGCCTGCTCACCGACGCCGTCGACCAGCACCCGCACGCGGTGGTGCTGCTGGACGAGATCGAGAAGGCCCACCCGGACGTCTACAACATCCTGCTGCAGGTCATGGACCACGGCGCCCTGACCGATGCGGTCGGCAAGAAGGTCGATTTCAGGAACGTCATCCTGATCATGACCACCAACGCCGGCGCCTCGGACAACGCCAAGAACTCCATCGGTTTCGGCCGCACCAAGGTCGAAGGCGAGGACGAGAAGGCCATCCAGCGCCTGTTCACGCCGGAATTCCGGAACCGTCTCGACGCCGTGGTCGCCTTCAAGGCCCTGACGCCGGAGATCATCCGCGACGTGGTGCAGAAGTTCGTGATGCAGCTCGAGGCTCAGCTGGCCGACCGGCACGTCACCATCGAGCTGTCGCACGATGCGGCCGACTGGCTGGCCAAGAACGGCTTCGACGAGCTCTACGGCGCCCGGCCCCTGGCGCGGGTCATCCAGGAGCACATCAAGAAGCCCCTGGCGGACGAAATCCTGTTCGGCCGCCTGGTCCGCGGCGGCCACGTCAAGGTGGCGCTCAAGGACGGCAAGATCGCCTTCGACATCGAGGACGACAAGGACGGCAAGACCACCGCCGAAGCCCGCCCCGACGACGAGTCGGAGCTGGCGTAGCGAAAGCACAGGTTGTGCACTAGCATCAGGGCCGCTCCGGAAACGGAGCGGCTCTTTTGCCGTTGGGGGAGTGGCATGGGACTGTTGCTGTTCGCATTGGCGCTGGCGGGAGCCGAGCCCGAGACCGCCCCGCCACCGGCCGCTGTGCCCGCCGCTCCGGCCGCGACTCCCTCGCAGGGGCTCATCAGGCGGCCCGACTGGATCGGGCTGCCCAACGTCGACGACCTCGATCGCCACTATCCGGACTTGGCCAAGACTCTGGAGATCGACGGGCGTGTCGTCCTCGACTGCGTTGTCACTGTCACCGGCACGCTCACCGACTGCAGGGTGACTGCGGAAACGCCACCCGACATCGGCTTCGGCGCCGCCACCCTGAGTTTGGCCTCGCGGTTCAAGATGCGGTCGCAGACCCCCGATGGTTTATCGGTCGGAGGGGCGCACGTTTGGCTACCTGTGCGATGGACGCTTGCGGGTGGAGAGGAGACGCCGTGGCTTACGGAGCCAACCCCGGCTCAGCGCGAGGCAGCCTATCCGGTGGAAGCACGAAAGGCGGGCGCTCCGTCCGCCGCAGCACTTGACTGCGCCGTCGCTAGAAACGGGGCGCTGGACGACTGTCACGTGGCGGCGGAGTATCCAGTCCAGGTCGGCGTCGGAGCGGCGGCGCTCAAGCTTGCGCCGCTGTACAAGGTTCGAAAGACCGGTGGGCGCAAGGTGTTCGTGGTCCACTGGTCCGCCGCGGACGCGCCGCATGCCGAGGCGGCTCCGCCCCTGGCCCCGCCGCCGTTGGCGGTAGAGAGCGTTCCGCCGACGCCGCCAGCAGAACCCGCCAAGCCAGGGGCGCCGCATTGGATCAGGACGCCGTCCAGCGCAGACCTGGGCCGCTATTATCCACGCAAGGCGATGGCGGAGGGCAGACAAGGACGCGCAGAGGTCAGCTGCGTCGTGGCCGCCGACGGCCATCTCACCTCTTGTGTCGTGCTCTCAGAAACGCCGGTTGGCCAAGGCTTCGGCGAGGCCTCTGTGAAGATCGTGCAGGACATCTTTCGGATCAGCACGACAACGTCCGATGGAAAATCGACCGTCGGCGCACATGTCGCGGTGCCGATCCAGTGGCGGTTCGGCTGAACCCTAAGCACGTATCCGCTTCTCCACCTGGCGCAGGAAGGTCCGCTCTTCGCTGAGGATGAAGCGCTTCGCCTGGGCGTCGGCGAAGTTGGCGAGGCTGGCGGGGTCTTCGCGCAGGCGCTGGCGATAGGCCTCGTAGGCGGCCAGGCTCTCGAAGGAGATCATGGCGAGCGCGATGTTGTTGGTCCCCTCGTGCGGCATGAAATAGCCCAACAGGTCGCCGCCGCAGGCCGGGATGATGGTCAGCCAGTTCTTGGCGTAGACCTCGAAGGCGTCGCATTGATACGGGTCGACGACGTAGCGGATGCAGCAGGTGATGGTCACGGCGGGCCCCTGTCGGTTGTCGCCACGGTCTAGCCGTCGCCGCCGCCGCGACGTTTCAAGCATGGCTTGAACGTCGAGGGCAGGCGCCGGGCGCAGGCTTGGGGCCATGACCCGCACCGTCTCCATCGCTCCGCCCATCCTCTATGTCGGCACGCCGGTCGTGCTGATCTCGACCTTGAACCCGGACGGGACGGCGAACCTGGCGCCCAACTCCAGCGTCTTCGCGCTCGGCGACCGGCTGACGCTGGGCGTCGGCATGGGCTGGCGCACCTTCGAGAACCTGGAGCGGGAGCGCGAGGCGGTGCTGAACTTCCCGGACGCGCGGCTGTGGCCGCAAGTGGAGCGGCTGGCCGGCCTCACGGGCCAGGACCATCCTCCGGCCCACGCGCCTTCGTTCGAGTGCGTGAAGGACAAGTTCGGCCGCGCCGGCCTGACGCCGATCCCCAGCGAAACCGTGGGGCCGCCGCGCGTCGACGAATGCCCGATCCAGGCCGAGGTCGAGGTCCTGGCCATCCATCCTGCCGCGCCGGGCGAGGATGTGGCCTATGTCGAGACCTGCTGGCGCCGGGTGCATGTGCATGAGCGCCTGTCGGTGGCCGGAACCCAGCGCATCCATCCGGCGCGCTGGGACCCGTTGTTCTATATCTTCCGCCACTATGCGGCGGCGGACCGGCGCCTCGGGATGACCTTCCGCGCCGAGGACCGCGAGCTGACGGAGGATGCGGCGTGAACGACGTGGCCACCATGGCGGGGCTTTTGGCCGACCCGGTGCGTGCGGCCCTGATCATGGCGCTGATGGACGGCCGCGCCTGGACAGCGGGGGAACTGGCGGCCTCGGCGGGGGCGTCACCGCAACTGGCCAGCCATCATCTGGGGCGGCTGGTGGAGGGCGGGGTGGTCTCGGTCTCGCCCCAAGGCCGGCATCGCTATCACCGCATCGCCACGCCCGAGGTCGCCCGCGCCATCGAGGCCCTGGCCGCGGCCGGCGCGGCCCTGCCGTCGGTGCGGCCTCGCCCCGTGCGCGCGCCGCAGGGCCTACGGCTGGCGCGCAGCTGCTACGACCACATGGCCGGCGCGCTGGGCGTGGCGGTGGCCGAACGGGCGCGCGAACGCGGTCTGATCGGCGGCGACGGCGAACCCAGCGAGCAGGGCAGGGCGCTGCTCGCCTCGCTAGGCCAGGACGGCGGCGCCTGCGGGCGCTGCCGCCCCTGCCTGGACTGGACCGAGCGGCGCGATCACCTGGCCGGCGGCTTCGCCAAGGCCCTGCTGACCGGTCTGCTGGACAAGGGCCTGGTCGCCCGCAACCGCATCCCGCGCGCCCTGACCGTCACCGGAGCCGGGCGCCGCTGGTTTGTCGAGACGCTTGATCTGGACGTCGGGGCGGTCGAACGTGAGGCGAACGGCGCTATCGCAGGAACCGAACGCGCCCTGTCGGCTTAGCTTGTCGAATGCCCCGATGGGCGTGGGTGAGCGATGACCAGTTCCGTGCGTATTCCGATCCTGAGCCTCCTGACCCTGGCGAGCTTGGGCGCCTGCTCGCAGCAGCCCGCCAAGGCGCCCGCGCCCAGGCCTGTCGCGCAGGCCCCGACCCTGCCGCCCGCGACCATCCAGTCGCTGCGGGCCATCAACGGCGCCGACTACGCCGCGCCCGCCGAGACCTCGAGCGCCAAGGACGCGCCGCCCGACCCGGTGCTGATCAAGGCCGAGGTGCTGCTCGACCGCGCCCGCTTCTCGCCGGGCGTCATCGACGGACGGTTCGGGCAGAACGTGCACAACGCGATTTCCGCCTGGCAGTCCGCCCACGGCCTGACGCCGGACGGCAAGCTCACCGAGGCGGTGTGGCAAGGGCTGACCGCCGACGTTCGACCTGTGCTGGGAACCTATGTGATCACCGAAGCCGACGTCTCCGGCCCCTTCATCCCCGAGGCGCCCAAGGACTTCGAGGCCATGTCGGTTCTGAAATCCATGGCCTACACCAGCCCCGTCGAACTCCTGGCCGAGCGCTTCCACATGGGCCAGGACCTGCTCCGTTCGCTCAATCCCGGCGTCGACTTCACCAAGCCGGGCGTGATGATCGTTGTGGCCAATCCCGCGCCGCACGACCTGGGCGCGGGCGTGGCGCGCGTCGAGGTCGACAAGTCCCATGAGGAGGTGCGCGCCTACGACGCCGACGACCGGCTGGTGGCCTCATACCCCGCCACCGTCGGCTCGACCGATCGGCCGAGCCCGCAAGGGACCTACAAGGTCGTCGGCGTGGCCCAGAACCCGACCTATGAGTACGATCCCAAGCGCCTGACCTTCGGCAAGATCGGCCACAAGCTGCAGATCGCGGCGGGGCCCAACAATCCGGTCGGCGCGGTGTGGATCGCGCTCTCCAAGCCCACCTTCGGCATCCACGGCGCGCCCGAACCCGAAAAGATCGGCAAGACCGCCTCGCACGGCTGCGTGCGCCTGACCAACTGGGATGCGGAGGAGTTGGCCGGCGCGGTGAAGCCCGGGACGGTGGTGGAGTTCGTGAAGGGCTCCAAGCGCAGCTAGTACTTCTCTCCGACGGGTCTGGATCTAATCGAGCGCGGCGGAAATCTGCTGCGCCAGCCGCGCCAGTTCGGCCGTGTCCGCCATCCCGCCCTGGGCATGCCCCTTCACCGCCACGCCTTCCCAGCGCGGGATGACGTGGAAATGCAGGTGATAGATGGTCTGGCCGGCCGGGGCGCCGTTGAACTGGGTGACGACAATCCCGTCCGGGTTCAGGGCCTTGCGCGTGGCGCTCGCGAGCTTCTGTGTGGCCAGGGCCAGCTTGCAGACGACCTCGGGCTCGGCCTCCAGCAGGTTGCGGGCTTGGGAGGTCTTGGAGACCACCAGGGCGTGGCCCTTGGCCTGTGGGAAAACGTCCATGAAGGCCAGCACCTCATCGTCCTCGAACACCTTCACGCTGGGGATCTCGCCGCGGATGATCTTGGCGAAGATGTTGTCGGGGTCGTAGGCGCCGTCGAGGCTCATGGCCGGTCCTTCGATTGAGGCTCGACCTGTCGTATCAAGGCGCGAGAGCGGGAGGAAGCGCGATGGGGACGGGCGACGCGGGGGCGAAGGCGGCGGGGTTCGAGGAGGGCCTGACCGAGCGCCAGAAGAAGTGGTTCGCCTCGGTGAAGGCGAACTTCGAGACCAAGACCGGCAAGACCCTGGCCGAATGGGTCTCCATCGCCAAGACCTGTCCGCACGACAAGCCAAAGGCCCGCGCCGATTGGCTGCGCGAACACCACGGCCTTGGCGTGAACCACGCCGCCTTCGTCCTGTCCGAAGCGTTCCCTTCGGCCGACCCAAGCTGGGACGACCCGGTGGCGCTGCGCGGGCTGCTGTGGAAGGACGCCGCCTCTCTGGCGATCCTGGAGGCCGTGGAAAAGGCGGTGGCCAAGCTGCCCGAGCACGTGTCCGGTCAGAGGAAGGCCTTCACCGGCTTCTCTCGCAATTTCCAGTTCGCCGCCATGCGGCCGGTGAAGGGCGGCGGGGCGATGCTGGGGCTGGCGGTGGCGCCCGAGGCGAACGCGCGCCTGGCGCCGCCAAAGCGGGAAGGCTGGTCCGAGCGCCTGAAGGCGGTGGTCCAGCTGGCCTCGCCCGCGGACGTGGACGCGGAGATCGAGGCGCTGCTGAAGCAGGCGTGGGAGAAGTCCTAGCCGACCCCCAGCATCGTCTTCAGGCCGTCGACGATCATCAGCAGGCCGACGATCACGGCGCCGGCGCCGAGGACGATCTGAAGCGGGCGGGGAAGGGTGGTCTTGGGCTTGTCGGTCATCGCGGGTCTCCTCAGTCGGGTGGCTTGATGAGGAGAGCTTGAGGCCGATCCGACAGGATTTCTGTGAGGTAGCGCACTAGCAAACCCTCTCCCGAACGAGAAGGACCAAGAAGACGAGCGGCGCAGCTAAGTCTGCCGGAACGGCGAGAATTCCGCCGTCATCATCTCGATATCCCGCTCCACCGCGGGGCGCTCGGCGTCGAGATAGCGCGCGACCGGAACGCGCAGCCGTTCGTCGGCGATGTAGTGGGCGGAATAGACCGGCCGGGGCAGGTATCCGCGCGCCAGCTTGTGCTCGCCCTGGGCGCCCGCCTCCACGCGCTTCAGCCCATGCCGGATCGCCCAGTCGACCGCCTGGTAGTAGCAGAGCTCGAAGTGCAGGAAGGGGATGTGCTCCAGCGAGCCCCACTGGCGGCCGTACAGCACCCCGTCGCCGACGAAATTGAGGGCGCCTGCGATCCAGTCTTCGCCGGGCCTGCGCGCCAGGAACAGCACGATCCTGTCGGCCATGCGCTCCCCGATCAGGGCGAAGAAGGTGCGGTTCAGATAGGGCCGGCCCCACTTTCGGCTGCCCGTGTCCATGTAGAAGGCGAAGAAGGCGTCCCAGTGCTCGGGCGCGATCTGATCGCCCGTCAGAGCCACGATCTCGAGGTCCTTGGCCGCCTCGCGCCGCTCTCGCCTGACGGTCTTGCGATGGGAGGAGGACAGGGCCGCCAGGAAGTCGTCGAAGCTTTCGTAGCCCGGGTTCTCCCACCAGTACTGCAGGTCTTCGCGCAACAGCAGGCCCGAGGCGCCCATGCGCGTCCACTCGCGCTCGGTCGGGAAGTTGACGTGCAGGGAGGAAGCGCCGGTGCGCTCGCAAAGCGTCAGGGCGCCCGCCAGCAACAGCGCCTCGGCCTCGGTGGCGTCGACGTCGGGCCGGACCAGCAGACGAGGGCCGGTGGCCGGGGTGAAGGGCGCGGCCGAAAGCAGCTTGGGATAGTAGGCGCCGCCCGCGTCCTCGTAGGCCCTGGCCCAGCCATGGTCGAACACGTATTCGCCCTGGCTGTGGCTCTTCAGATAGAGCGGCATGACAGCCGCCACGCGACCGTCCTCGTCCTCGACCGAAAGGTGCCGCGGCGCCCAGCCGGTGCGCGCGGTGGCGCAGCCGGACTCCTCGCAGGCGTCCAGGAAGTCGAAACTCATGAACGGGTTGGCGCCCGCGCAGGCATCCCAAGGCTCGCGCCCGATCTCCGCGATGCGGGCGTGGACCTGGACGGCGGATTTGAGCGGTGACGCAGGCGCTGAGCCCGCTTCGGATGGCATGCCCATACAGATAGCGGTCTTGTGGCCGTTCGCCAGCCCGCGTTAGGTTGTGCGCCGGGGGATTTGCACGTGAGCAAAATGGGATTTCGGTCGCCGGGCCTGCATGGCGCCGCGTCATGAGCGAACCTGCGTTGACGGATTCCGCGCAGAAGGCGCGACCAGTTCGATACGACGGCCAGGCCTGGGCCCGGTTTCTGGCCCGGAGCCTGGATGCGGGCTTGCTTTCGGCCTTGCCCTATCTGGTTTGGTTCGCGCTTGAGCAAGCGAATCCCGGCGGCGGCCTGGCGGCGCGCCCGTTGCTCTGGCTGCGAGCCGCCCTCCAGTCGCCGGGATGGAGCCCTGCGTTAGCCGCCGCCCTGCTGATCGCGGCGATCATCATGGAGAGCCTGCTTCTGGGCGGGCTCGGGACGACGCCGGGCAAGGTCCTGTTCGGCGTCAGGGTGAGGCGTCGCGACGGGCGGCGGCTGGGCCTCGGCCTCGCGGCCCGCCGGTTCGTGCAGGTCGTGGTCAGCGGCTACGGCCTGTTCGTGGCGAGCGTGATCACCCTGATCGTCAGCTACAACGCCGTGGCGACGCGCGGTGAGGCGGCGTGGGATCGCCGCCTCGACCTCGAGGTCAGTTGCGCGCGCCTGTCCTTCTTGCGATGGATCGCCGGCGTCATTGCGGTGCTCGCGGCGCAGCTGGCGCCGGCCGTGCTCTGGGCTATCGCGATCACGTCAGGCTAGGCGGCCTCAGCGGACCTCGACCACCGCATCGACTTCGACGGCGAAGTTCAGCGGCAGCTTGTAAACGCCCACGGCGGCGCGGGCGTGGCGGCCGGCGTCGCCCAGCACCTCGACCATCAGGTCCGAGCAGCCGTTGATCACCTTGGGCACGTCGTAGAAGTCCGGCCCGGCCTGGACGAAGCCGCCGAGCTTGACGATGCGCACCACATTGTCGAGGTCGCCCACCGCGGCCTTCAGCTGCGCCAGGATCGAGACGCCGCAAAGGCGCGCGGCCTTCTGGGCGGTCTCCAGGTCCACGTCCACGCCGACCGTGCCCTTGATGCCGCCGGACGCGTCGTTGGAGACCTGGCCGGAAACGTGCACCAGGTTGCCGGTGCGCACGAAGCCCACATAGGTGGCGATCGGCGCCGCGGGGGCAGGCAGTTCGATGCCGAGTTCGGCGAGGCGGGCTTCGACTTTGGACATGGGGCGCTCCGGCAGTTTGTCGGGCGGGTCTTACATGGCTCAGGCGGGCGGGTGAACCCTCTCGCGCGCCTTGGCGAGCGCGCGCTCACGTCCTACCTTGAGGCGAGGGGAGCCGTACCATGCCCGCAACCGCCGTCTATCTGACCTTGGGAGCCCTCGTCGCGGCGTGCGGCGTAGCGGCCGCCACGGTCGGGCTCGTGACTGGATCGCGGGCCATTCGTGCGCATCGCGAGCCTGAAGCGCTGGCGGGACGGCCGATCGGGAGGCCTGCGCGCTTGTCACCCCGATGGCGCTTGTTCGCCTTCCTCGGATTGATGGGCTGACTGATGCTGATCGTCCTGCTCTCGCTGGCGCTGTTCGGCGGTGCATTCTTCGCCCTGACAGCCGGGCGGCCGCCGTCCGCCGTTCAGACGGAAACGCCTCTGAACGCCGGCGATCTGCCCGTGCCGGATACGCCGCCGCACGTGATCCGGCGGGAGTTGCTCACCTTCATCGCCGGGATGCTTTTCATCGCCGCGATATGGATCGTGATGCCATACCTTCCCGAACCGGTCCGTGTGCCTTTCGAAATCGGTCCCTGGCGCCTGAACCTTACCTGGGTCGCGCTGCTCGCCTGGGCGTTTCTGCCGTTGGTGGTGGTGCAAGAGGTCCGACGCCTTGTGGCGCTGGGCTGGCGCCCCGTAAGGTGGGCTCAAATCGGGCTCGGAATTGCGCGGGTCGCGATGACGGTCGCCTTGGCGGCGAACCTGTCCCGCTAGCCATGACGCAGCCGCTGAGCCGCGCTACTTCTTCAGCGCCCGCCCCGACACCACCGCGGTCTTGCCGAAGCGGGCCCTCAGGCCGTCCAGCGCCGTCTCGGTCTTTAGCGCGCGGTCCTCGTCGCCGGCGAAGAAGTCGGAGCCCGAGCCCTCGCCCTCGATCAGGTCGGCCATGCCGATGCCGATCAGGCGGAAGGCGCGGCCGTCGGTCTCGCGCTTCAGCAGGTCACGCCCCTGCTGGAACAGGGTTTTGGCCGTGCGGGTCGGGATCGGCAGAGTGCGGCGGCGCGTGTGAATCTTGAAGTCGTCGGTCCTGAGCTTCAGCACCACCACCCGGCCGGAGACCCCGTCGCGCCGCGCCTTGGTCGCCAGCTTTTCGCACAGGGGCCACAGCTCGTTCTCCAGGTCCTCCAGCCGGGTCAGGTCCTCGTTGAAGGTGGTCTCGGCGCTCATGCCCTTGCGCTCGCTCTCGGGATCGACGGCGCGGGCGTCCTGGCCGTGGGCGAGGCGGTTCAGGCGCAGGCCGTATTCGCCATAGGCCTTCACCAGAGCCTTGGGATCGGCGGCGGCTAGGTCGCCCACCGTCGCATAACCGTCCGAGATCAGGGTCCGGGCGAACACCGCGCCGACGCCCGGCAGGATGCCGACCGGGCGGGTCGCGAGCAGGGCCTGGGCCTCAGAGCCGATGGCGGTGAAGCCGCGCGGCTTGTCCATCTCCGACGCGATCTTGGCCAGAAACTTGTTGGGGGCCAGGCCGATGGAGACGCTCAGGCCGGTCTCGGCCTCGATCTCGCGCTGCAGCCTGACCAGCTGCAGCGCCGGCGGGCCGCCGTTCAGGCGCTCGGTGCCCGACAGGTCCATCCAGGCCTCGTCGAGCGACAGAGTCTGCACCAGGGGCGTCAGCGCGCGCAGCTTGTCGAAGATGCGCCGGCTCTCGAACACGTATTTGGTGAAGTCGGGCTTGATCACCACGGCCTGGGGGCAGGCCTTCAGCGCCTTGAACATCGGCATGGCCGAGCGCAGGCCGTACTGGCGCGCGACGTAGCAGGCGGTGGAGACCACGCCGCGCTTGCCGCCGCCCACCACCACCGGCAGGTCGCGCAACTCCGGCCGGTCGCGCTTCTCCACCGAGGCGTAGAAGGCGTCGCAGTCCATGTGGGCGATGGACAGGGTGTCGAGCTCCGGGTGCGACAGCAGGCGTGGGGAGCCGCAGTTCGGACAGCGGGGCGGCCGCTCGTCCGAAGTCCACAGGCACTCGCGGCAGATGGACTTCATGGCCGTTTCAAGAGAGCGGCCACAGCCACGCCGCCCCCCGAACTCCGCTCGAATCCCCCCACTTCGCCTTCACGATCGGTGTCGTGAACACATCGGAGAACACGTAGGGCGCCATCACCTGGGGCACGCGCTCGTACAGCGCGTCCACATTCGACATCCCGCCGCCGAGCACGATGGTGTGCGGGTCCAGCACGTCACAGATTACCGCCAGCCCGCGCGCCAGGCGATCGATGTAGCGGTCGAGGCTGGCCACGGCGCCCGCGTCGCCCGCCGCGGCCTTGGCGACGATCTCGGCGCCCGACAGCGCCTCGCCCGTCACGCGCTCGTGGTCCTCGCGGAAGCCGGTTCCGGAAATCCAGGTCTCCAGGCAGCCCTTTCGCCCGCACCAGCAGGGCGGATGGTCCAGCTCCGCATGCGAGGGCCAGGGCAGGGGCGTGTGGCCCCATTCGCCGGCGATGTCGTTGCGCGAATCGAGCAGAGCGCCGTTGACGATCACCCCGCCGCCGCAGCCGGTGCCGAGGATGGCGCCGAATACGCTGGGCGCCCCGGCCGCAGCGCCGTCGGCCGCCTCCGACAGGGCGAAGCAGTCCGCGTCGTTGGTCAGGCGCACCTCGCGGCCCAGGGCGGCCGACAGGTCTTCGCGGAAGGGCTTGCCGTTCAGCCAGGTGGAATTGGCGTTGCGCATCCGCCCCGTGGCCGGCGAGATCGAGCCCGGCACGCCCACCCCGACCGTGGCCTTGCCTCCTGCCCGATCCTCGATCCGGCGCGCCAAGCCCGCCACGGCCTCGACGGCCGCCTTATAGTTCCCCGGGTTTGGCAGGCGCTCGCGCGCGACAATTTGGCCATGGCCGTCCAGGGCCGCGGCCTCGATCTTAGTGCCGCCGAAGTCAATCCCGATGCGGAACACGCCGCTTCACCCGACCTTAAGAGTCAATGTGCGAAAACCCTAAGCGAAGAGGGATGGCCCGCGCCAAGTCCCAAAAGAGAAACGAAGCGGTCCGGTGATGATGTCTAAGAAGGTCCTCATCGTCGAGGATAACGAGCTGAACATGAAGCTATTTCATGATCTGCTCGACGCCCAGGGCTACGAGACGCTGCAGACCCGCGAGGGCCTCCAGGCTCTGGCCCTGGCGCGCACCCATCGCCCCGACCTGATTCTGATGGACATCCAGCTGCCGGAGATATCGGGCCTGGAAGTCACCAAGTGGCTGAAGGAAGACGACGACCTGTCCCACATCCCCGTGGTGGCGGTCACGGCTTTCGCCATGAAGGGGGACGAGGAACGCATCCGCGACGGCGGCTGCGAGGCCTACATCTCCAAGCCCATCTCGGTCAGCCACTTCCTGGATACTGTGCGCCGGTACCTCGGCTAGGAGTTCTCTCGCCGTGACCGCCCGCATCCTGGTCGTCGACGATATCGAAGCCAACGTCCGCCTGCTCGAGGCGAAGCTGACGGCCGAGTACTACGACGTCATCACCTGCTACGACGGCGCCACGGCCCTGAAGCTGGCCGCCGAAGAGCAGCCCGACATCGTGCTGCTGGACGTGATGATGCCCGGCATGGACGGGTTCCAGGTCTGCCGCCGGCTGAAAGACGATGCCGCCACCCGCCACATTCCCGTGGTGCTGGTCACCGCGCTGGACGGCCGGCAGGACCGGGTCACCGGCCTGGACGCCGGCGCCGACGAATTCCTGACCAAGCCGGTCGAGGACCTGTTCCTGTTCGCGCGCGTGCGCGCGCTTACCCGGCTGAAGCTGGTCATCGACGAACTGCGTAAGCGCGAGGAATCAGGCCGCCGTCTCGGGGTCATCGAGGCGGCCGGCGCGCGCCTGGGCGGCACGGGCGGCCGGGTGCTGATCGTGGACGACAACGACCGCCAGGCCCAGCGCATCGCGACCGAACTGGCCATCGAGCACCGCCCGGTGATCGAATCGGAGCCGGAGAAGGCGCTCCTGACCGCGCGCGGGCCCGTGGATCTGGTGATCGTCAACGCCTTCGCCAAGAATTTCGACGGCCTGCGCCTGGCGGCCAACATCCGCTCGGACGAGGCGACGCGGCACGTGCCGATCCTGGCGGTGGTCGATATCGACGAGCGCCAGCGAGTGGTGAAGGCGCTGGAGATCGGCGTCAACGATATCCTGGCCCGCCCGGTGGACCCTCAGGAACTGGCGGCGCGGGTGCGCACCCAGATCAAGCGCAAGCGCTACACCGACTTCCTGCGCAACAACCTTGACCAGTCGCTGGAGCTGGCGGTCACCGACGCCCTGACCGGCCTGCACAACCGCCGCTACATGACCACCCAGCTGAAGGCGCTGGGGGCCCGGGCCATCCATGGCGGTGAGCCGGTTTCGGTGCTGCTGGTCGACATCGACCACTTCAAGAGCGTCAACGACGGCTATGGCCACGACGTGGGCGACGAGGTGCTGAAGGAATTCGCCGTGCGCCTGGCCACCAATGTGCGCGCCATCGACCTGCCGTGCCGCTACGGCGGCGAGGAATTCGCGGTCGTGATGCCCGACACCCGACTGGAAGACGCCCAGCGCATCGCCGAACGCATCCGGCTTCACGTCTCCGGCTCGCCGTTCCGGCTGGCCAGCGGCGAGGCCCTGCCGGTGACCATCTCTATCGGCGTCGCCACCAGCCTGGGCGAGGGCGATACGCCCGACAGCCTGCTCAAGCGGGCGGACGAGGGGCTCTATGAGGCCAAGTCCTCAGGGCGAAACCGCGTGGTCGCGCGGGCGGCCTGACCCGCAACGAAAAACGCCCGGTCTCGCGACCGGGCGTTTTCACGTGAAGAGCCTGAAAAGGCGATCTTACTTGATCTTGCCTTCCTTGAACTCGACGTGCTTGCGCACGATCGGGTCGTACTTCTTCAGGACCATCTTCTCGGTCTTGGTGCGCGCGTTCTTCTTGGTGACGTAGAAGAAGCCCGTGTCCGCCGTCGAGTTCAGGCGGATCTTGATGGAAGCCGGCTTGGCCATGGCGTGACTCCTGGGGCGGACCAGCCGGACGGGCGGCCGCGGAAATTCGAGGCGCGGAACATACTCAGGAAAGCCAGGAAGTCAACGCGGCTTCGGCGATCAGTCCCGTGGCGGGCGGATGCCGTAGCTTTCGTAGGTCGCGTCCTCGTTCTCGCAGCCGTAGACGCCGTTGAGGTCGCGCCAGAAGGTCTTGGTCGGGCCCTCGTAGTCGAACTGGATCTGCAGCTGGCCCGCCTCCGGCGTCTTGCCGTAGTCGAAGCCCCACAGGCAGCGGCGTTCGCCGTCATAGTCGTGGCGCCACAGGTCGTGACCGGCGGCCTTCAGGTCCTCGATCACGGCGGTGACCTCGCGCCAAAACGGGTCCCATTGGATGCGGAAGGAATCGAGCTTGGCGTCGATCAGCACCTCCAGTTCGCCCAGGCGGTAGCGGCGTTCCGGATGGTCGAGCGCCTCGATGGCCTTGCGGCTGAAACGGGCGCCGTCGAGCCAGGGCCGGTTCATCAGCTTTCGAGTCGCTCGATGGAGTGCTTGCCGCGCACCATGCGCACCAGGGGCAGGGGACGCCTGCCGTTGGCCAGGCGATCGGCGACCTCGCCCACCACGAAGCGGGTGATCTGGGGCAAGTCGAGGTCACGCATGTCGGCGATGGACAGCCAGGCGATCTCGTCCAGTTCGCGGTCCCCGCTGTCGGGCTCCAGCGCGGTCAGGGCCTCGGCGTCGGCCATGAAGAAGCGGGCGTCGAAGCGGCGCGTGCGCCCGGGCGGGGTGATGGCGCGCGCCACGAGGTCCAGCGCCGCCAGGTCCGGCGCCACGCCGCGTTCCAGGAACTGGCGCCAGACGCCGAGGGCAGGGCGCGGGGGCGAGGGCCGGGCCAGGAGCAGGCCGGTCTCCTCGAAGGTCTCGCGGATGGCCGCCATGCCGAGGCCGCGCGCGCGCGGGCTTTTCAGGCCGCGATCGACCAGGGCCTGGGTTTCGGGCTTGAGCTCGGTGGCGGCTGGCGCGCGATAGTCGCTGCGCGCGATGCGGCCGCCGGGGAACACCCACTTGGACGCCATGAACACGTGCCCGGACGCGCGACGACCCATCAGGAGGCGCGGCTCGGGCCCGTCGCGGCGGACCAGGATCAGGGTGGCGGCGTCCTTGGGGCGCAGGCGCGTGCCGGCGTAGGGGGCGTCCTTGAGGTCGGCGGCGGAGTCGAAAGGTTCGGTCACGCGCAACCATAGCCGGGGCGATGGCCGTTTTTGAACCTCATTCGGCGCCGACGGGCTGCAGGATCAGGATCTTGAGATCGCGCGCGGGCAGGAAGTCCTTGCGGCGGACCTCGAAGCGAGTGGGCGAGGCCTTCTTCACGCCCTCGGCGCAGAAGCTGACCAGGTTGTCCGCGCGGCCCTTGTCGATGGTCAGGTGAAACTCGCCGATGGGCGCCTTCCAGTTGGCGCCGGTCTTCAGCACATAGGCGATGCGCTTCTCGAAATAGGCCTGGGCGGTCGGGCCCGCGCGCCGCTTGCCGGCGTCGACCGCGGCCAGGAACGAGGGTTCGATGCAGTAGTCGGCCCGGTAGGTTCGGAAATCCTTCGAGGCGCGATACTCCGGCGATTCCAGGCCGGTGCCCGAGGTCCCGCCGACGCTGGGCTTATAGCGATGCTCGACCCGCAGTTCGCGCCCGGCCGGGAACATCTGTTCCCAGTAGTAGGTGGTCTTCAGCGTCCAGTGCGGGGCCAAGTGATGCTCCTGGCCCTTGCCGGCGTCGAAGTCGTCGTCGACCGTCATGTCGAGCGCGCGCAGCTTTGCCCGTGAGGCGGGGGGCAGATGATCCAGCGCATCACGCACGGCCTGCAGGTGCGGCGCGATCGGCACGCCCAGGGACTTCAGCAGGGCTGTGCGGTCCACGCCCTTGGCGTCCACCGCCTTCTGCTCGACGCGCGCCTTCACCGGCTGACCGTCGACGCGGGTGTGGAAGTCCAGGATGTTCTCGGGGTCTTCGGTCGGGATCGCCAGCATGTCGTCGATGCCTTCGATGGCGATGTCGGGCATGGGGAAGGCGACCAGGACGCGGATGTCCTTCGAGGTCGTGTTCAGGAACCGGTAGTCGACCCTGACCTCGCGCTCGGAGATGAACAGGTCCTCGGACTTCATGGCGATGCCCGCGTGCTTCTTCAGCACCAGGCCGCCGGTGGAGAGTTCGGCGGTGGAGTCGTTGGCGAAGGCCGGCGCGGCCAGGACGGTGGCCAGCAGGCAGCCGGCGGTGAGACGCTTCGGGTTCATGGCGGGGTCCCCTCAACCTTCGCCCAGCTTTGGCGTGAAACGGCCCCGGCGCAAGTGAGGCGGCGCACATCGCGGCGATGGATGTGGGGGAGGCTAGCGCCGCTTCCCGCGCCGCACTCCCGGCGGTGGTCCGCCGCGCTTGGGTGGGCCTTGGCGGTTGCGAACCCCCAGCCTGGGCCTGGGCGCGGTCGGGTCCGCGTCCTCCGGCTCGCTCAGCATCTCGAACAGCAGGCCACCGGTGATAGGCGTAGCCTCGGTCAGGCGCACGCTCACCTGCCGGCCCAGCCGCCAGCGGCGCCCCGTGCGTTCGCCGACCAGGGCGTGGGTGCGGTCGTCGTGCTGGAAGTACTCGTTCCCCAGCGTGGAGACCGGCACCAGCCCGTCCGCGCCGGTCTCTGCCAGGCGCACGAACAGGCCGAAGCGGGTCACGCCGGTAATCCGGCCCTCGAACTCCGCGCCCAGGCGCTTTTCCAGGAAGGCGGCCATGTAGCGGTCGGTGGCGTCGCGCTCGGCGGCCATGGAGCGGCGCTCCGTCATGGTCACCTGCTCGGCCGTCTCGGTCATGCGCGCGATCTCTTCGTCGGCCAGGCCGTCCTTGCCCAGGCCCAGGCCCCGGATCAGGCCGCGGTGCACCACCAGGTCGGAGTAGCGGCGGATCGGTGAGGTGAAGTGGGCGTAGCGCGAGAGATTCAGGCCGAAGTGGCCGACGTTCTCGGGGCTGTAGTGCGCCTGCATCTGGGTGCGCAGCACCACCTCGTTGACGACCTCGGCGTGAGGGCCGCCCCTGGTGTGTTCCAAAAGGCGATTGAAGCGGTCGGTCCTGACCGTCTCGCCCTTGGACCAGTTGATGCCGACAGTGGTCAGGAAGTCGGCCAGGGCGAACAGCTTCTCCTGGCTGGGCTGCTCGTGCACGCGATAGAGCAGGGGGATACGCTTCTGCTCCAGGGTCTCCGCGGCGCAGACGTTGGCCTGGATCATCATCTCCTCGATCAGCCGGTGGGCTTCCAGGCTCTCGCGCGGGGTGATCGAGGCGATCTCGCCGTTGGCGTCGATGACGACCTTGCGCTCCAGGGTCTCGATGGCGAGGGGCGCGCGCTGGTCGCGGCCCTTCTTCATGCAGGCGTAGGCCGCCCAGAGCGGGCGCAGGATCGGCTCCAGGATCGGGCCGGTCTTGTCGTCGGGGTGGCCGTCGACGGCGCGCTGGGCTTGCTCGTAGGAGAGCTTGGCGGCCGACCGCATCAGGCCGCGCACGAAGCGGTGGCCGGTCTTTCGACCCGACTTGTCGAACACCATGCGCACGGCCAGGCAGGCGCGGTTTTCGCCCTCGACCAGGCTGCACAGGCCGCTCGACAGCCGGTGCGGCAGCATCGGCTCCACGCGGTCGGGGAAGTAGGTGGAGTTTCCTTTGTCCCTCGCTTCGCGGTCGAGGGCTGTATTGTAGCGGACGTAGGCCGAGACATCGGCGATGGCGACCCAGACCACCCAGCCGTCCTTGTTCTTGGGATCATCGTCGGGATGGGCGTAGACCGCGTCGTCGTGGTCGCGCGCGTCGGCCGGATCGATGGTGATCAGGGGCGTGTCGCGCAGGTCGGTGCGGCCCTGGATCGTCGGCGCCTGGGCGGCCTCCGCCTCCGCCTCCGCGGCGCTGGAGAAGCCCACCGGGATGCCGTGGGTGTGGATGGCGATGAGGGAGGCGGCGCGCGGCTGGTCCTCGCGGCCGACCACCTCCAGCACCTTGCCGGCCTTGGGGCCATAGCGGCGCTCAGCGGTCCCGACCTGGGCCAGAACCAGGTCGCCGTCCTTCAGTTCGCGCGCGGCGAACTCAGGAATGAGCAGGCTCTCCTTGGAACGGCGGTCGACCGGTTCGACCCGGACCTCGCGCTTGGACTTGCGGATCACGCCCAGAACCCGGTGCGCGCTCTGGCCCAGGCGTTTGATCATCCTGGCTTCGAAGCCGTCCTCGACCCGCTCGAAGCGGACGAGCAGGCGGTCGCCCAGGCCCGGCGCGCCGGCGGCCTTCTCGTTGCGGTCCGGCGCCAGACGCGCGGCCGGCGCGTCCTCGGCGCCTTTCGCGAGGCGCACCCACAGCTCGCCGTCCGTGTCGCGCTCGACCACATCGACGACGCCGACGGGAGGCAAGGCGCCGCGTTCGGCGAAGCCTTTGCGGCCGCGCTTGCCGAGTTTCCCCTCGGCCTCCAGCTCGTTCAGCATCTGTCGCAGGGCGCGGCGGTCGGCGCCCTTCAGGCCGAAGGCGCGCGCGATATCGCCCTTCTCGGCCTCGCCCGCCTCACGCAGGAAGCGGATCAGGGTTTCCTTGTCGGGCAGGCCGGGGGGACGCTTCGATTTAGCGTCTTTCGATTGGTGAGGCGGCTTGGGTTTCTTGGGCACGTCCCTCATGTGGAGGAAGTCGACCCGCAACGAAAGAGGCCGCAAGCGTCAGCCCGCCTGCGGCCCCTTAAGAATAGGCGCTCGATGACGGCGTAAGCGTCAGCGCCGCGGCCAGTTTGCGCCGTCGACCGGGTAGCGATCGCCGAGCTGCTGGCTGTCACCGCGCGGGCGCGGCGAATAGCGGGCGGCGGAAGGCGCGGTGGCGGCCTTGGACAGGCAGGTCCCGGTCTCCTTCAGCCCGTGCTCGCCCAGGCAGAACACGTCCTCGTAGCGCGGACCGGCGACGGCCAGGCACTGGTACAGGTTCAGCTTGGCGAGGTTCAGGCAGTCGGTGTTGGACTTGTCCGACATCAGGGCCTGCATCTGGCCCTCGTCAGCGTTCTGGGCGCGGCCGAGCACTGCCAGGGCGGCCAGCGCCACGCCGTGGGTGACGATGGGCGAGGCGCTCGGCCGCTCGTACGCAGCCTCGGTCGGGCGCGCGGCGTCGCCCTGGCCCAGCACGGTCATCAGCCGTTTCATCTCGGCGGCCGTGCCGATCGAGCGGGTTCCGGAGAGGGTCTTCACCTGGGCCAGGCGCTGGGGCCGGTCGCTGACGGTGCTGCGCGACCAGGCCTGGTGCTGGATGGTGTAGGCGGCCTGTTTCACCTCGGCGCCAGTGTCGTAGACATGATGGCCGTGGCCGCTGAGGACGGCGGTGGCGTGGGCGGCCGCGCCGTCGGCGCCGGCGAACTCCATCACCGCGTCGGGGTCGTTCAGCAGGCGGTCGGCCAGGGCGTCGGGGCCCATGCGGTCGGCGGCGGCGCGCACGGAGGCGACGAAGCGCTGGTCCTGCAGGGCCACCAGGGCGGCGTAGGCGACCTCGCCTGATTGCAGCTGGCGGATCTCGTAGGACGCGCCGGTCTTCAGCGCCTTGCGCACCTCGTTGCCGTCCTTGAACTTGGCATTCACCGCCTCCGCCTCGGTGACGAAGCGCTTGTAGGCGGCGGCGTCTTCCATGGCTTTGGCGGGCAGGCCCACCTGGTCAGCGACAGGGGCGTCGACGGCATGGCCCACCGCGGCGGCGGAACCGGTCAGGGCGGCGGCGGCAAGGCACGCGGTCAGGAGGCCGCGCGCGGACGGCGAAAACGGATGCATACTGGTACTCCCCACTCCAAAGGCGTCCAGCAGAACACCGGCGTGACTGACGGCCGGTGAAGGAAACGCCTTAATTCCCCAGAAACCTAAGGGCTTAGCCCCAAGGCCAGGGTTGAAGCGAACACCGAAAAGGCGCCGCTGGCAAAGCGCGCGCGTGTCGCAGGCCGATCACGTTGGCGTGACGGCGGGGGAGCGCGTTGAGCGATGGAAGGTTCAGGCCTTGGCCTTCGCCGGAGCCTTCTTCTTCGCTGCGGGCTTCTTCTTGGCCGCCGGCTTCTTTGCGGCGCCTTCGGCCTTGGCCTTGGGCGCGGCCTTCTTCGCCGGCGCGCGCCTGGCCTTGCCGCCGCCCTTGGCGGCGCGTTCGGCGACGAGCGCCACGGCTTCGGCGACGGTCAGTTCGGCCGGGTCCTTGCCCTTGGGCAGGGTGGCGTTGACGGCGCCGGACTTCACATAGGCGCCGTACTTGCCCGACAGCACCTTCATGGGCTCGCCGGTCTCGGGGTGGGCGCCCAGGTCCTTCAGCACGGTGGCCTCGGCGCGACGCCCTTTTCCGCCCGCGCGCTTCTCGGCCAGCAGGGTCACGGCGCGGTTCAGGCCGATCTCGAACACGTCCTCGATGGACTCGACGTTGGCGTAGGTGCCGGCGTGCTCGATGAAGGGGCCATAGCGGCCGAGGCCCGCCACGATCGGCTTGCCGTCCTCGGGGTGCTCGCCGACGGGGCGGGGCAGGGAGAGCAGTTTCAGCGCCCGCTCCAGGTCCATGCCGGCCGGGCTCCAGCCCTTGGGCAGGGACGAGCGCTTGGGCTTTTCGGCCTCGCCCAGCTGCACATAGGGGCCGAAGCGGCCGATCTTCATCCAGACCTTCTCGCCGGACGCCGGATCGAGGCCCAGTTCGCGGTCGCCGCCCTCCGCGGTCTCGCCGTCGGCTCCGGGGGCGGCGACGGGGCGGGTGTAGCGGCATTCCGGATAGTTGGAGCAGCCGATGAAGGCGCCGAACTTCGAGGTCTTCAGGCTGAGGCGCCCCGTGCCGCAGGTGGGGCAGGCGCGCGGGTCGGTTCCGTCTTCCCTGGCCGGGAACAGGTGCGGGGCCAGGGCCTCGGTCAGGGCGTCCAGCACCTGGGCCACGCGCAGGTCGCCGATGCCTTCGACAGCGGCGTGGAAGTCGGTCCAGAAGTCGCGCAGCAGGACCTTCCAGTCGAGCTCGCCGGCCGAGACCAGGTCCAGCCGCTCCTCCAGGCCCGCGGTGAAGTCGTATTCGACATAGCGGGCGAAGAACTGCTCCAGGAAGGCCGTGACCAGCCGGCCCTTGTCCTCGGGAATGAAGCGGTTCTTGTCCATGCGGACATAGGCGCGGTCGCGCAGCACGCCGAGGATCGAAGCGTAGGTCGAGGGCCGGCCGATGCCGAGCTCCTCCAGTTTCTTGACCAGGGAGGCTTCGGAATAGCGCGGGGGCGGTTCGGTGAAGTGCTGGTCCGAGCGCGCCGCATGGACCTGGGCGTCGGCGCCCTCGTGCACCTGGGGCAGGCGGCCGCCTTCCTCGTCGTCCTCGTCGTCGCGGCCCTCCTCGTAGATGGCGAGGTAGCCGTCGAACAGCACCACCGTGCCGGTGGCGCGCAGCGCGGTGCGGCCGTCCGAACTGTCGATGTCGACCGTGGTCTTCTCGACCCTGGCGGACTCCATCTGACTGGCGGCCATGCGCTTCCAGATCAACTCGTAGAGGCGCTGCTGGTCGGGCTCGAGGCGCAGGGAGTCGGGATGCCGGGCCAGCGAGGTCGGGCGGATGGCCTCGTGCGCCTCCTGGGCGTTCCTGGCCTTGGTCTTATAGATGCGGGCGCTTTCCGGGACGTAGGCCGCGCCATAGCGCTGGCCGATCACCTTGCGGGCCTCCTCCAGCGCCTCCGGCGCGGCCTGCACGCCGTCGGTCCGCATGTAGGTGATCAGGCCCACGGTCTCGCCGCCCAGGTCGATGCCCTCGTACAGGCGCTGGGCGGTCTGCATGGTGCGGGTGGCCGAGAAGCCGAGCTTGCGCGCCGCCTCCTGCTGCAGGGTCGAGGTGGTGAAGGGCGGGGGCGGTGAGCGCCGGCCGGGCTTCTTCTCGACCGAAGTGACCTTGAACCGGCCCTTCTCAACCGCCTCGCGCGCCGCACCGGCGGCTTCCGCGTTGGGCAGGTCGAACTTGCCGAGCTTCTTGCCCTCATGCTTGACCAGACGGGCGAGGAAGGGCGCGGAGCCGGCCGACACGTCGGCCTCGACGGTCCAATATTCCTGGCTGCGGAACTTCTCGATCTCGACCTCGCGGTCGACCACCAGCCGCAGCGCCACCGACTGCACACGGCCGGCGGAGCGGGCGCCCGGGAGCTTGCGCCACAACACCGGCGACAGGTTGAAGCCCACCAGATAGTCGAGCGCGCGGCGCGCCAGATAGGCGTCGACCAGCTCCATGTCGATCTGGCGCGGGTGGGCCATGGCGTCCAGCACCGCGGCGCGGGTGATGGCGTTGAAGGTGACCCGTTCGACCTGCTTGTCCTTGGTCGCCCGCTTCTTGTTCAGGATCTCCAGCACGTGCCACGAGATGGCCTCGCCCTCACGATCCGGGTCGGTGGCCAGGATCAGGCGGTCGGCGCCCTTCATGGCCTCGGCGATCTCGGAGATGCGCTTGGAGGCCTTGGGATCGACCTCCCAGTCCATGGCGAAGTCCTGGTCGGGACGCACCGAGCCGTCCTTGGATGGCAGGTCGCGCACGTGCCCGTAGGAGGCCAGCACCTTGTAGCCGGAGCCCAGATATTTGTTGATGGTCTTGGCCTTAGCCGGGCTCTCGACGACGACGACGTCCATACGGGCGGCAACTCTGGGCGGGGGTGGAAAGGAGCGGGAAAGTGGGGGCGCGCCCCCCGTCGTGTCAACGTGGCGCGAAAAAACCGGATGTCGGGCGCCATTTGTCGCACGGGCCGGAAAGGGTCTGTTAAGTATCGTTAAGAGTCGGTCCGCGACAGGCTTAACGGTTTGTGCGCCTTTATCTGAAAAACTCCCTCGATCGCCTTTGCCTGCAAGGGAAAGACGATTCGACGGGGATCAAAATGATCCCTGAGAACTGGGGAAGGACCAGAAAATGTATAGCGTGAATACCAATACCGGCGCCATGGTCGCGCTGCAGAACCTCAACTCTACCTCCAACCAGCTGCAAGTCGTTCAGGCCCAGATCAACACGGGCTTGAAGGTCGCCAGCGCCAAGGACGACGGGGCCACCTGGGCGATCGCCCAGAGCCAGCGCGCCCAAGTCGCTTCGCTGGACTCCGTGAAGAGCTCGCTGCAACGCGGTCAGTCGACCGCCGACGTGGCGATCACGGCGGGTCAGACGGTCTCCGACCTGCTGACCCAGATGAAGCAGAAGGCCCTGGCCGCCTCTGACTCCTCGCTCGACGCCACCAGCCTGGCCGCGCTCAACACCGACTTCCAGTCGCTGCGCGACCAGGTCAGCCAGGTGGTTTCGAACGCCGACTTCAACGGCACCAACCTGATCAAGAGCGGCGCGACCGACTATCAGGCCCTGGCCAACGCCGCGGGCTCGTCGACCCTGACCGTCCACGCTCAGGACCTGTCGCTGGGCGGGGTGAACGTCACCATCAACGCGACCGACACCATCGGCACCACCGCCCTGGCCACGGCCATGGTCGGCACCTGCGACACCTGCATCTCCAACGTCTCCGCCGCCCTGGCCAAGCTGGGTACGGGTTCGACGGCGCTGCAGACGCACCTGAACTTCGTCTCGAAGCTGCAGGACACCCTGACCACTGGCATCGGCAACCTCGTCGACGCCGACCTGGCCAAGGCGTCGGCTCAGCTCCAGGCGCTGCAGACCAAGCAGCAACTGGGCGTTCAGGCGCTTTCGATCGCGAACTCCTCCACCTCGGCCCTGCTCGGCCTGTTCCGATAAGGGTTCACGCTTACAGGACGGGGGCGGGCCGCAAGGTCCGCCCCTTTTCTTTTGAGCGAAACCTAGGCCGCGCCGAAGCCGCGCCTGGCGCCGCCCTTGCGCAGGAACTCCCAGATCTGAACCGCCGAGGCGATGAAGCCGACTACGGTCGCCACCACCTGGAACAGGCTCCAGATCGCGTCGCGGGTGCTGTTCGAGAACAGCTTGAGCAACAGCTGGGCCACGACGATGCGGAATTGGGCGTAGACGCCGGAATATTCGACCGCGTGGCCGGTCAGCTTCGCCGTCAGGACGACGCCCAGCACCGGCGCCCACAGCAACGGCAGGAACAAAAGCAGCGCCAAGGCCAGCACAGCCAGCTTGGCGACGAGGCTCTCGCGGGCCGTGAAGGTCAGGACCAAGGCGGTCAGGGTCCCCAGCGTCAGCAGCGACAGGGCGATCTCGAGCATCAGGTTGGCGACCTGCACGAACGGCGCCTTGAGGCCCCACACGCCGGCCAGGCAGGCCAGCAGCACCACCAGAAAGCTC
This sequence comes from Pseudomonadota bacterium, assembly GCA_018241995.1. Classification (GTDB taxonomy): domain Bacteria; phylum Pseudomonadota; class Alphaproteobacteria; order Caulobacterales; family Caulobacteraceae; genus JAFECT01. The sequence goes on along the minus strand of JAFECT010000001.1, from coordinate 49,753 downwards.
GCGATCCACGCCCCGCCGTACTGGCCGAGGCGCCGCTTGATCAGACCGCCGTGCATCGCCGTCCCTCCGACTGAGGCCGCAGCATGCCTCGGGACGCGCGCTCGGGGAAGCTCAGCCCCTGGCGCAGGCCAGCCCGCCGCCGAGCAAGTCCGCCTCACCGGCGATGGACAGCTCCACCAGGGCGGCGAAGACGTCGGGGGCGCGGGCGCCCGTTACGCGGACCAGCTCGTCCAGCGGCGTCGGCGTCGGCGAGAGGAGGGCGCGAACCTGGTTGAGCAGCGCCTCCGGCGTGTCTGAGTCGGAAGGATCGAAGTCGGCGCCCGGCTCACGCAAGGGCAGGGTGTAGGGGCGGCTCAGCGCGCGCAGCACGTCGTCCACGCCTTCGCACAGGGCCGCGCCCTGACGGATCAGGTCGTTGGTCCCTTTGGAACGCGGGTCGAGCGGGGAGCCCGGCACCGCCAGCACCTCGCGGCCCTGCTCGCCGGCCAGCCGCGCGGTGATCAGCGAACCCGAGCGCAGTTCGGCCTCGACGACCACCACGGCGCGCGACAGGCCGGAGATGATGCGGTTGCGGCGCGGGAAGTCCTGCGCCTTGGCCTTGGCGCCCACCGGGCTTTCGGAGACGACGCAGCCCTCGGCGGCGATGCGGGCGTAGAGTTCGCGGTTCTCGTGCGGATAGATGTCGTCGACCCCGCCGCCCAGGACAGCGATCGTGCCGGTGGGGAGCGAGCCCTCGTGCGCGGCCGCATCCACGCCGCGCGCCATGCCGGAGACCACGGCGTAGCCGGCCTGGCCCAGTTCGCCGGCGAGGCCCCGCGCAAAGCGCTGACCCGCGGCCGAGGCGATGCGGGCACCGACAATGGCGACGCTGTCGCGTGAGAGCAGGGCGACGTCGCCCCGCGTCCACAGCACCGGCGGCGGCGGGTCGAGCACGGCGAGTTGCGGCGGGAAGTCCGGGTCGCCCAGCACCAGGAGGCGCGCCCCGAGTCTCTCGCCCGCGGCGATCTCGCGTTCGATGGTCTCGCGCGGCGGAATCACGGCTTCCGGGCCGCGGGTCAGATCGGGCAGGGCGTCCAGGACTTGCGCAGCGGAGCCAAAGCGCTTGAGCAGGTGCGCAAAAGCGACCGGGCCGACCCGCTCCGTGCGGGCCAGCCGCAGGCGGTCGAAACGCTCGTCCTCGGAAAGCGCCTGCGAGGTCACGCCGAGGCCGAAGGCTCCGCCGCCTTCTTCGACCCGCCGATGCGTGGCTCCTCGCCCTTCAGCAGGCGGGCGATGTTGGCGCGGTGGCGGATGAAGATCAGCAGCGCCATGAACACCGCCAGGATCAGGAAGGCGTGGGCCTGGTCGCCCGCCAGCACGAAGAAGGGCGACAGCGCCGCCGCGGTCAGGGCCGCCAGCGAAGAGATGCGGAACAGCAGCGCCATGCCGATCCAGGTCAGGGCCGCCAGGACCCCCGCCGGCCAACAGGCGAACAGTAATACACCGAAGAAGGTCGCCACCCCTTTGCCGCCCTTGAACCTCAGCCAGACGGGGAACAGGTGGCCGAGGAAGGCCGCGCCCCCGGCGATGGCGGTGATGGCGTCGATGGCGCCCTGGTCGGCGCCGAACAGCCGGTGACCGATGGCGCGCGCGATCAGCACCGCGACTATGCCCTTGCCGCCGTCGCCCAGCAGGGTCAGCAGCGCCAGGTCCTTGCGCCCGGTCCTCAGCACATTGGTCGCGCCGATATTGCCCGAACCGATCTGGCGCACGTCGCCGACCCCGCCCATGCGGGTGACCAGGACGCCGAACGGGATCGAACCCAGCAGGTAGCCGCCGATCGCGGCGATCAGGTACGGGATCAGGTGTGCAGGCACGCGGAAAGCCCCTTCGAGAGACCCGATCTGTAGTCGCTATCGCGCCCGGCGGGTAGGGGCGACTATTGCGCCGCCTGGTGCACGACGCGGCCGTCCACCACGGTCATCAGCACCTGGCCCTGCAGGCGCCGCCCGTCGAACGGCGAGTTCTTGGACTTCGAAGCCAGCTTGTCGGCGTCGATGCGCACCGGCGCGCCGATATCGACCAGCACCAGATCGGCCGGAGCGCCCGACGCGATACGTCCGCCCTGCAGGCCCAGGAGTTGCGCGGGGGCGAGGGTCACGGCGCGGATCAGGTCGACGAGGTCCAGGCCCGCCTCGTGGTGCAGGTTGAGCAGCGCCGGCAGCAGGGTCTCGAGGCCAACGGCGCCCGGCGCCGCCTCGCTGAAGGGCAGGCGCTTGTCCTCGGCCGGGGCCGGGGCGTGGGCGGAGACGACCAGGTCGATCAGGCCCTCGGCCAGGGCCTCGATCAGGGCCTGGCGGTCGCGTTCGGGGCGGAGTGGCGGGTCCAGCCGGTAGAAGGTCCGGTAGTCGCCGATGTCGATCTCGTTGAAGGTCAGGTGGTTGATCGAGCAGGAGGCCGAGACCTCCAGCCCCTTGTCCTTGGCGCGCTTGAGGCACTCCAGCGCCTCGGCGGTGGAGATCTGATCGACCAGGAACGCCGCGCCGGTCAGCTCGACCAGGGCCAGGTCGCGCTCCAGCATGATCTTCTCTGCCGCGGCGGGAGCGGAGGGCAGGCCCAGCCGCGCGGCCAGCTCGCCCTCGGTGGCGCAGGCGCCGTCCGACAGCCATGGGTCCTTGGGGCGGTGGGCGACCAGGGTGTTGAAGGCGCCGGCGTAGCTCAATACCCGGCGCAGCACCTTGGAATTGACGATCGGCCTGTCGACGTCGGTGAAATAAACTGCGCCGGCCTCCGCCATCAGCCCAAGCTCGGCCATGCGCTCGCCGCCCAGGCCCTTGGTCGCGGCGCCGGCGGGATAGACGTGCACCAGCTCGATGTCGCGGGCGCGGCGCAGAATGAAGTCGACCATGGCCGGCTCGTCCACCGGCGGGTTGGTGTCGGGCTGGACCACGATGGAGGTGACGCCCCCGGCCGCGGCGGCGCGGCTGGCGGATTTCAACGTCTCCTTGGGTTCGGCGCCCGGTTCGCCGGTCTTGACCCGCATGTCGACCAGGCCCGGCGCCAGGACGGCGCCGGAGCAGTCGATCACCTTCATGGCGGCCGAACCGGCCTCCAGCTTGGGCCGCTTCTGCACGTCGGCGATGACGCCTTCGGACACCACCACGCACCCGGGGCCGTCGTAGCCGCTTTCCGGGTCGATCAGGCGCGCGTTGACGAAGGCCAGCGGACTTCCGCTCTTCGCGCCGGGCGGCATCGCGCTCATCGCTCGTTCTCCAGCCGCGCGGCCAGGGAGGCCAGGACCGCCATGCGCGCGGCCACCCCCATCTCGACCTGGTCCTGGATCAGGCTGACCGACAGGTCGTCGGCCACGACGGAGTCAATCTCGACGCCCCGGTTCATCGGCCCCGGATGCATCACCTTGGCCCCCGGCGCGGCCAGGGCCAGCTTCTCCTGATCCAGGCCGTAAAAGCGGAAGTACTCGCGCATCGAGGGGACGAAGGCGCCGTCCATGCGCTCCAGCTGCAGGCGCAGCATCATCACCACGTCCACACCGGCGATGCCCTCGCGCATGTCGTGGAACACCTCGGCGCCCCAGCGGTCGGCGTCGGCCGGCATCAGGGTGGGCGGGCCGACCAGGCGCAGGCGCGCGCCCATCAGGTTCAACAGGGCGACGTTGGAACGGGCCACGCGGCTGTGCAGGACGTCGCCGCAGATGGCCACCATCAGGCCCGAGATCGAGCCGAGCGCCCGGCGCATCGACAGCATGTCCAGAAGGGCTTGTGTCGGATGCTCATGCCAGCCGTCCCCGGCGTTGATCACGCTGCACGAGACCTTCTGCGCCAGCAGAGCCGAGGCGCCCGACGCGGAATGGCGCACGACCAGGAGGTCCGGCTTCATCGCGTTCAGGGTCACGGCCGTGTCGATCAAGGTCTCGCCCTTCGTCACCGAGGAGGTGCGCGGGCTCATATTGACCACGTCCGCGCCCAGCCGCTTGCCGGCCAGCTCGAAGGAGGACTGGGTCCGGGTCGAGTTCTCGAAGAACAGATTGACCAGGGTCCGGCCCTTCAGGAGGTCGAGCTTCTTCGATGTCTGCCGATTCAGCTCGACGAAGGCGTCGGCCAGGTCGAGCAACGCGTCCACGTCGGGCGGATGCAGGTCGCCGGCGCTGACGAAATGGCGTTTCGGGAATGGATTGAGCCGCGCGCGGATGGTCTCGGAAACGTCGGTCACGGGCGGGGCCATGAGCCGCCGCTATAGGCGGGAGTCGGGCGGGAGGGAAGGGCGGATCGCCTCAGGCGGTTCGCGCTTCGCGAACGGGCGGCGGATTTGCGTGAACCGCCGCGGATCGTTCGGGAGCGGATGACGCCCGCCGAGGGGCTTCCGGCTAGCCTTTGCGCACCCGCTTTCCTCGCTTTCGCAAAGACCCACGCCCGATGAAAGACTTCCTGCTCGCCGCCCGGCCGCTGATCGCCGACTTCGTTTCGGTCCTGATCTTCATGGGCGTCACGCTCGCCACCCACAATCCGTTCCTGGCCACCGGGATCGCCATGGCGGCGGGACTGGCTCAGGTCCTGTGGCTGCTGGCGACGCGACGGCCGGTCGGCGTCATGCAGTGGGTCGGGCTGGGCCTGGTGGCGGTCTCGGGCACGGCGACCCTGCTGTCGCACGATCCGCGCTTCATGATGTTCAAGCCAACCCTGATCTACGCGATCGTCGGCGCGGCCATGCTGAAGCCCGGCTGGATGCTGCACTACATGCCGCCGATCGTGCGCGAGCGGGTGGGGGAGCGGAGCATCGTCGGCTGGGGCTACGCCTGGTCGGCGCTGATGTTCGCCACGGGCGTCCTGAACGCGGCCGCCGCGATGGACGGGGACGTCACGCGCTGGGGCCTGATCATGACCATCGCGCCCCTGGCCTCGAAGGCTGTGCTGTTCCTGCTGCAGTACGCCTCGATCCACCGGGCCATCCGGCGGTCGCTCATGGCCTCAGCCGAAGTGAAACAGCGCCAGCAGCACCGGAATGGTCACGGCGCTGACCACGACTGTCAGGGCGATGATGCCGGCCATGAGGGGCGAGTCGCCCCCCATCTGGCGTGAGAGCACGTAGGAGGCGGCCGCGCCGGGCGCCGCGCCGCACAGCATCACCACGCCCTGGGTGGTGCGGTCCGCGCCGAACAGCACCGCCAGGCCCCACATCAGGAAGGGCATGACCAGCACCTTCACCGCTGTGGTCAGGCCCATGATCCAGGGCCTGGAGACGGCTTCGCGGAAGTGCAGGCCGGCGCCGGCGATGAGCAGGCCGAGCGGCAGAGCGGCGTCGCCGAGCAGCTTCAGGAGCTCCCAGGCGCCGGGAATGGTCGGGATGTGGGCGAAGTTGAGCGCCAGGCCGGCCAGGCAAGCCAGGAGGATCGGGTTCTGGAACATGGCCTTGGCCACGGCCTTGGGCGAGGTCCCGGCCTGGCCTTCGCCCCAGCGCACCATCACCCAGACGCAGACGATGTTCACCACCGGGATCAGCACCGCCAGCATCACCGCAGCGAGGGCCAGGCCGTGCTGGCCGAAAGTCTGGCGGATCACCGGCAGGAAGACGAAGGAGTTCCAGCGCGTCAGGCCCTGGAACACGCTGGTGAAGGACGGCCCCGGGATGCGCATCAGAGGCCGCAGCAAGAGCGCCAGGGCGCCGACGATGGCAACCGCGCCGACCGCCGCCGCGCTGGCCGCCGTGGCCGCGTGGCCGGTGAGGTCCGCGCCCCAGATCGCCGGGATCAGGAAGCCCGGATAGAGCACCGAGATCGACAGCTTCTCGATCGGCGCCCACCGCTCCAGCGGCAGGAAGCCTGAGATCTTGAGGCAGTAGCCGATGGCGATCAGGGCGAAGACCGGAACGACGCCGAGCAGGATGCCGCTCACGGGCGCGCGGCCTCCAACCGGTCCAACGCCCCCTGCAGGATGTAGGCGGCCGCGGCGCGGTCCACGACCTCGGCGCGTTTGGCGCGGGTGAGGTCGGCCTCGCCGATCAGCATGCGATTGACCGCCGCGCTGGACAGGCGCTCGTCCCAGAAGGCGATGTTGAGCTGGTCGTTCAGGCGCAGCAGGTTGCGGGCGAAGGCCCTGACCGACTGGCAGCGCGGGCCCTCGGTCCCGTCCATATTGACCGGCAGGCCGATCACGATGGCCGAGGCGTTTCGCTGTTTCATCAGCAGGAACAGCCGCTCGGCCTCCTGGGTGAACTTGGTCTTGCGGATCAGTTCCAGGGGGCTGGCGATGGTGCGCGTGGCGTCGCAGACGGCCACGCCGATGGTCTTTTCGCCGAGGTCGAGCCCCAGGAAAGGCGTGTAGGGCGGGCAGGCCGCGGGCAGGTCGAGAAGGTCGAGAACGGGCACGGCGCCGCTTTGGGCCGCACGCCCGGTCTTGTCAAACGGCCCTTGTCAAACCGGCGACGCCTGCCTAGTCCCTGCTGCAACGCAATAGGAGCCTAGTCATGGCCGTCGACGTCGCGACCGTTCGCAGGGTCGCGCATCTCGCCCGCATCGCCGAACCGGAAGACCGCCTGCAAGCCATCGTGGGCGAGCTGAACGGCATCCTGGCCTGGATCGAGCAGCTGAACGAGGTCGACGTGCAGGGCGTCGAGCCCATGACCACGGCCGTGGAGGCCACGACTCCGCTGCGCGCGGACGAAGTCACCGACGGCGGCGATCCCGAGCGCATCCTGGCCAACGCGCCCAAGGCCGCGGACGGCTTCTTCGTCGTGCCCAAGGTGGTCGAGTGATGTCCAGCCTGACCAACCTGACCCTGAAGGCCGCGCTCGACGGCCTGAAGGCCAAGAGCTTCTCCTCGGAAGAGATCACCAAGGCCCATATCGACGCGATCGAGAAGGCCAACCCGAGCCTGAACGCCTACGTCCTGCCGACCTTCGAGCACGCGCTCAACATGGCGCGCGCGTCGGACGCCCGGCTGGCCAGGGGCGAGGGCGGCGAGCTGGAAGGCGCGCCGCTGGGCGTGAAGGACCTGTTCTGCACCGAGGGCCACCGCACCACGGCGGGCTCGAAGATCCTGGGCGACTTCGTCCCGCAGTACGAGTCGACCGTCAGCGCCAATCTCTGGCGCGACGGCGCGGTGATGCTGGGCAAGCTGAACATGGACGAGTTCGCCATGGGCTCGTCCAACGAGACCTCGGCCTGGGGGCCGGTGGTCAATCCCTGGCGCTCCAAGGCGTCGAATGCGGAGCTGACGCCCGGCGGCTCGTCCGGCGGCTCGGCCTCTGCGGTGGCGGCGGACCTGTGCCTGGGCGCGACCGCGTCGGACACCGGCGGCTCGATCCGCCAGCCCGCGGCCTTCACCGGCACCGTCGGGATCAAGCCGACCTACGGCCGCTGCTCGCGCTGGGGCATCGTCGCCTTCGCCTCGTCGCTGGACCAGGCCGGGCCGATCGCCAAGACGGTCGAGGACGCCGCGATCCTGCTCAAGTCCATGTCGGGCTATGATCCGAAGGACTCCACCAGCCTCAACGTCGACCTGCCGGACTTCCCGAGCTTCGTCGGCAAGTCGGTGAAGGGTCTGCGCATCGGCGTGCCCAAGGAGTATCGCGTCGACGGCATGCCCGCCGAGATCGAGACGCTGTGGCGCCAGGGCATCGAGTGGATGCGCGCGGCCGGCTGCGAGATCGTCGACATCTCCCTGCCGCACACCAAGTACGCCCTGCCTTGCTACTATGTGGTGGCTCCGGCCGAGGCGTCGTCGAACCTCGCCCGCTATGACGGCATGCGCTACGGCCTGCGCGCCGACGGCAAGAGCCTGACCGAGCTCTACGAGAACACCCGCGCCGAGGGCTTCGGCAATGAGGTCAAGCGCCGGGTGCTGATCGGCACCTATGTGCTCTCCGCCGGCTATTACGACGCCTATTATGTGCGGGCGCTGAAGGTGCGCCGCCGCATCGCCGAGGACTTCGAGAAGGTCTGGGGCAAGGTCGACGCCATCCTGACGCCGTCCACGCCGTCGGCGGCCTTCGCGCTTGGCGACAAGCGGGTCGATCCGGTGACCATGTATCTGAACGACGTCTTCACCGTGACCGCCAACCTGACCGGCATGCCGGGCATCTCCGTGCCCGCGGGCCTCGACGCCAACGGCCTGCCGCTGGGCCTGCAGCTAATCGGCAAGCCGCTGGACGAGGGGACGATCTTCTCGCTCGCGGGCGCGCTGGAGGACGCGGCCGGGTTCCGGGCTAAGGCGGAGAAGTGGTGGGCTTAGATCCGCACTAACTCCGTGTTCCCGGCGAAGGCCGGAATCCAGACCCATACCGGCGAAGGCCGGTAGCCAGCAAAAATCCGTCTCTACCGGCTGAACCAATTCTCGCTGGGTCCCGACTTGCGTCGGGATCGGTCTGGGCCCCGGCCTTCGCCGGGGAAACGGTTTTTCCAGCGTCTCACTTCGCCGGAGCCGCCGGCTCCACGTGCGGGGTCGCCGAGACCAGCTCCAGCTTGAAGATCAGGGTGGCGTTGGGCGGGATGACGCCGTTGCCCGCGCCCTTTTCGCCGTATGCCATCTCGGCGGGAATGTAGAACTCCCACTCGTCGCCCGGGCGCATCAGCTGCACGCCGATGATCCAGCCGGGGATCAGGCGGCCGAGCTGGAAGGTGACCGTGCCGTCGCCGTCCTTGTAGGAGCTGTCGAACACCTTGCCGTCGACCAGCCGGCCCTCGTAGCGGACCTTGATGTCGTCCTTGCGGGTCGGGTGGGCGCCCGTGGCGGGGCCGGATTTCAGGATCTTGTACTGGAGGCCAGGCAGGACGTGGACGCCCTTGGCGTGGGCGTTGTTGACCAGGAACTTGGAGTCCGCGTGCGGATCGGTGGGCGCGGCGGTCGCTGAGACGGCGAGGGCCGAGGCGCCGGCCAGGGCGGCGGCGAAGAGGGCGGCGCGGACAGGATGCATCGGGTCGGGCTCCGGAAGGGTCAGACGGGCGCGGGCACGCGCTGAAGGATGGTCTCGGCCGCCTCGCGCACGTCGGCGCGCAGCGGATACATGTGCTGGTACTGCAGGATCTGCTTGGCGATCAGGCGCAGGCGCTGCTCGAAGCTGAGGTCGACGTCGGACTTCATCTGCGGCTCGTTGAACGGCCGCATGCCGCCGCGCTGGAACTCGAAGGCCATGGAGATACGCGGATGCGGCGCGAAGGGGCTGGTCTGGCCGCCCCAATGCATCACCGCCTGGTTCCAGCAGAGGTATTCGCCGGGAACGACGGGCAGGGCGCGGATCGCGGCGGGATCGCAGCCGATCTGGCCCATGTTGGGCGTGCCGTAGAGCCGGTCCTTGTCGGCGGGCACGATGTACATGCAGCCGTTCTGGGGCGTGGCGGCGGTCAGGGGCACCCAGATGGTCAGGGACAGGGGCGAACCGTCCGGCGCCAGGCTCATGGCGCCCTTGTCGCGGTGGGGCGTCCAGCCGGCTTGCCCGGCCTTGGGATCGACGTGCCAGACCCAGAAGTCCGGCAGCATCATATAGTCCTCGCCCAGGTGGTGGGCGACCATGGGGCCGAGCGCGCGGAAGGCGTTCCAGGCCTCGTCGAACATGAACAGGAACGGGGTCGGCAGGTCGAGCTCGACCAGGCGCACGACCGCCTGGGCAAGGCGCGGCGCCAGTTCGCCCAGCAGCGGATGGGTCTCCTGGAAATAGCCCTCCTGGACCATACGCCGGTGCGCCAGATCGAGCGCTTCGGGCGCGGGGCCGTTGGAACCGGGAGCGGGCACGGCGCCGCCGATGGTCAGGCCCTGGAAGTTGTCGCGCCAGAACGCCTCGTGGATCACGCGGTCGGCGAGGGACTGGCCTGGAACGGTGGCTAGGTCGGTCATGCGCGACAGGTAACACAGGCTTGGCGGGCCGCAACGCCCTTCGCCTTATGGACAGCAGGGGCGGCGCGCCATAGATGCGAGGAGCATTCTATCGCCTGAAAGACCGTCATGACCGCCGACCTCGCCGAATCCAAGCTGATCCAGGGCCGCACGGGCGCCTGGGAGATCGTGATCGGGCTCGAGGTCCACGCCCAGGTGGCCTCCAAGTCCAAGCTGTTCTCGGGCGCCGCGGTCGGTTTCGGCGCTGGGCCGAACGAGCAGGTCTCGCTGGTGGACGCCGCCATGCCGGGCATGCTGCCGGTGCTGAACCGCTACTGCGTCGAGCAGGCGGTGAAGACCGGCCTGGGCCTGCGAGCGGAGATCAACCGCACCTCGCGCTTCGCCCGGAAGAACTATTTCTACCCCGACCTGCCGCAGGGGTATCAGATCAGCCAGTTCGACCAGCCGGTGGTGGGCGAGGGCGTGGTCGAGGTCGAGCGCGACGACGGCTCCTCCTTCGAGGTCCGCATCGAGCGCCTGCACCTCGAACAGGACGCGGGCAAGCTGATCCACGACCTGTCGCCGTCCGAGAGCTACGTCGACCTGAACCGCGCCGGTACGGCTCTGATGGAGATCGTGTCGCGGCCGGACATGCGCTCCTCGGACGAGGCGGTGGCCTATTTCAAGAAGCTGCGCACCATCCTGATCTATCTCGGCACCTGCGACGGCGACATGGAGAAGGGCAACATGCGCGCCGACGTGAACGTGTCGGTCCGCAAGCCCGGCGAGGGCCTGGGCACGCGCTGCGAGATCAAGAACGTCAACTCGTTCCGCTTCATGCAGCAGGCGATCGAGTACGAGGCCCGCCGCCAGATCGAGATCCTGGAGGACGGCGGCAAGATCGACCAAGAGACCCGGCTGTTCGACCCCAACAAGGTTGAGACCCGCTCGATGCGGTCCAAGGAAGAGGCGCACGACTACCGCTACTTCCCCGACCCCGACCTGCTGCCGCTGGTGATCGAGGAGGCCTGGATCGAGGATATCCGTCGCTCGCTGCCCGAACTGCCCGACGACAAGCGCAAGCGCTTCATGAGCGAGTACGGCCTGTCGGCCTATGACGCCGGCATCCTGATCGCCGAGCAGGCCCGCGCGGACTATTTCGAAGCCGCCGCCAAGGGCCGCGACGCCAAGCTGGTCGCCAACTGGGTGACCAATGCGCTGCTGGCCAACCTCGCCAAGGACGGCCACGACATCGAGGCGAGCCCGCTGAAGCCCGAGGCCATCAATGAGCTTGTCGGCCTGATCGAGGACGGCTCGATCTCGTCCAAGATCGCCAAGGAAGTGTTCGACCGCATGTGGGCGGGCGAGGGCTCGCCCAAGGCCATCGTCGACAAGCATGGCTTGGTGCAGGTCAACGACACCGGCGCCATCGAGAAGGCCATCGACGAGATCATGGTCGCCAATCCCGACAAGGTCGAGGCGGTGAAGGACAAGCCCCAGGCTATGGGCTGGTTCGTGGGCCAGGTAATGAAGGCCACCGGCGGCAAGGCCAACCCCGCTGCGGTGAACGACCTGCTGAAGAGCAAGCTGGGGGTCTGATCCTTCTCCCGTTGTGGGAGAAGGTGGCCAAAGGCCGGATGAGGGGTTTTGCTGCGCTTCCAATCCGTAGCGCCCTTCACCTGTGCCCTGTCCGGCAAATCCACCTCGACCCCTCATCCGTCGCTGCGCGACACCTTCTCCCACAAGGGGAGAAGGGTTTCGTGCGAGTATTGCGAATGATTCGCATTGCGAGTGCTTCGCAGTAGCGCTAGGACTGCGTCTCAGTCGCATCTGGGGTCCTCGCCATGTCTATCCGTCCCGCCGTTTCCGGCATCGTCAGCCGCAGGCGTTCACGCGTCGCCGGTGCGGCGCTGGTGGGAGCGTTGGGCCTGTCGGCCCTGGGCGCGCCGGCTTTCGCGGGTGAGGCTGTCGATGAGGGCGAGGGCGCGACCACGGTCAAGCCGGTGACGGTCGAGGCCAGGCGCAATCATCTGGACCGCGACACGGGCTTGGCGGTGCTGCCGGGCTCGCTGCAGGACACGCCGCAGGCCATCCAGGTGATCAGTGAGCAACAGCTGCGCCAGCAGGGCGTCACCACCCTGGAGCAGGCGCTGCGCAATGTGCCGGGCATCACCATTGCGATCGGCGAGGGCGGCACGCTCAACGGCGACCAGTTCAAGATCCGCGGCTTCGACGCCAAGGACGACGTGTTCCTCGACGGCCTGCGCGACTTCGGGGTCTATACGCGCGACAGCTTCGACTATCAGGAAGTCCAGGTGCTGAAGGGCCCGTCCGGCGCCCTGTTCGGCCGCGGGAACGTCGGCGGGGCGATCAACACCATCTCCAAGGGGCCGAAGCTGCGCGACTTCGGCGAGGTCGATGCGTTCGTCGGCAATGGCGACTATTACCGCGCGCTCAGCGACTTCAACCGGCAGATCGGGCCGAATTCGGCGGTCCGGATCAATCTGATGGACGCCTCGACCGGGGTGGTCGAGCGCGACCGCATCCATTCCAACCGCTGGGGCGTGGCCGGGGCCATCGGTTTCGGGCTCGAGACCGACAGCGCCCTGACCTTCAACTACTTCCACCAGCAGGACCGGCGCACGCCCGACTACGGCATGGTGCTGGCCCAGCGGCCGGGCTCGTTGATCGCCGAGCCCGCCAGCGAATACGGCGTGCCGCGCTCGAACTTCCTGGGCTACGACACCGACACCGACCGCTCGCGCGCCGACATCCTGACCGAGCGCCATGTGCGCAAGGTCTCGCCGGGCCTGACTCTGACCAGCGACAGCCGCATCGGCAGCTACTCGCGCTATTTCCAGTACACCACGGTCGATATCTGCAACGCGGCCTGCAACACCGCCCTGTTCGACAACAATCCGACCACGCGCCCGCAGGCGATGTTCGGCGGCTCGGGGCCGTACAATCAGCGGGACTGGGGCGCGCAGAACATCTCGACCGCGCGCATGGAAGGCCTGTTCGGATCGCTGAAGAACGAGCTGATCCTGGGCTGGGACCTGTCCTACCAGAAGAACAAGAAGACCTTTTTCGCCTACACGCTGCCGGTCGGCTTCAGCGCGCGCAACACCATCCCGCGCGACCTCCTGAACCCCGACCCTCGCCCGCTGCCCGGCTACACCGTGTTCCTGCCGACGGCGACGAACCAGACCTGCCCGGCGACGGGCCCCTGCACGACCAACGTCCTGGGTTCGCCCGTCTTCACTAACGATACGGCGGCCACGGTGCTCTACACCGACGGCGACTCGACGGATCTCGGCGCCTTCGTCACCGACCGGCTGTGGCTGAATGAGCGGCTGTCGGTCCTGGCCAGCGCGCGGGTGGACGGCTATCGCGCCAACTTCCGCAGCACCTCGGTGACCTTCGTCAGCACCGCGATTTCGTCCAAGTCGACCCTCTTCGATCCCAAACTCAGCCTGATCTGGGAGCCCAGCCGGAACCAGACCTGGTACGTCTCCTGGGGGCGCTCGGCCACGCCGCAGGGGACCTCGATCATCGGCTCGGGGACCAACGCCCTGACGGTCTCGGCCAAGGACCTGGAGCCGGAGGTGTCCCAGGCCTGGGAAGCGGGCGCCAAGGTCAACGTGAAGGGCATGTCCCTGACCGCCTCGGTCTTCGACGTGAGGAAGTCCAACGCCACCCAGACCGACCCCAACACCGGTTTCGTCCAGGCGCAATCGGGCCAGAAGCAGGAGGTGCGGGGCTTCGAGCTGGGCGCCAACGGCCGGATGACCAGGGCCTGGAGCCTGAGCGTCAACTACACCTACCTCGACGCGCGCATCCGCGAGGATTTCAGCTGCACCACCACCGGCGTGATCGTGTGCAAGCTCAATCCCTACACAATCGGCCGGCAGGTGGTGTTCGTGCCGCGCCATGCCGCGTCGCTGTGGACCAACTACGACTTCGACGGGCGGCTCGAGGGCTGGTCGCTGGGCGGCGGGGTCACCTATCAGAGCAGGCTCTACCTGACCTACGGCATCGCGGGCGCGGCGCCCAACCCGACGGGCCTGGTCAAGATCGGCCGGACGCCGGAGTCGATCTCTCTGGACGGCGTGCTGGCCTACCGCACCGGCCGCTATCGGCTGGCGGTGAACGGCTACAACCTGACCGATCGGCTGAACTACGCCCAGGTGTTCGGCACCCGAGCGACGCCCGCGCCGGGGCGCACCCTGATCCTTTCGCTCGGCGTGAGTTTCTAGGAGGCGGCCATGCTGCTGCATATCGAGGCCGCGCTGAGCGCCGAACAGGTCGCCCACCTCCGCACCGTGCTGGAGACGACGCCCTGGGTCGACGGGCGGGTCACCGCCGGAGCGCAGTCGGCCCAGGCCAAGCACAATCTGCAGGTCCCGGAGGATGCGCCCGCGGCGCGCGAGCTGGGCGAGATCATCCTGACCGCCTTGGGACGCAATGAGGCCTTCGTCTCGGGCGCCTTGCCGCTGCGCGTGTTTCCGCCGCTGTTCAACCGCTACGACGAGGGCATGGGCTTCGACGACCATATCGACAACGCCATCCGCTTTGGGGGCGGGGTGCGCTTCCGCACCGACCTCTCGGCGACCCTGTTCCTGAGCGATCCGGACGACTACGACGGCGGCGAACTGGTGATCGAGGACGCCTATGGGGAGCACGCGGTGAAGCTTCCGGCCGGGGACATGATCGTCTATCCGGCTTCGAGCGTGCATCGGGTCATGCCGGTCACCCGCGGCTCGCGCTGGGCGTCGTTCTTCTGGGTGCAGTCGATGGTGCGCGAGGACGGACGGCGCACGGAACTGTGGCGCATGGACCAGGCTTTGGGCCAGATACGCGCCGAACTCGGGGACCGGCACCCGGCGGTGATCCAGCTGACCGGGACCTACCACAACCTGTTGCGCGCCTGGGCGGAGGTCTGATTTGAACGTGTCGATGGCGGGCCTGAGGACCTTCTGGCTGCAGGTCCACTCCTGGCTGGGGATCGTGCTGTTCGTGGTGCTGATGCCCCTGGGGATCACCGGCTCGCTGCTGATGCTGCGCGAGCCGATCGACCGGATGAGCCACCCCGCCCGCTATGCGGTGAGCCATGACGGCCCGCGTGCGAGCCTGGAGGCGCTGGCGGCCTCTGCCCGCGCCGCAGGCGGCCCCGACAAGCGTCTGAGCGGGCTGCGCCTGCCGGACCGGGCGGGCAGGCCGGTGGTGGCGCAGCTGGCGCCACTGAAGCCGCCGGCCGGGGGCGGGCGCCCGTCGCAGCAGTCGGTGTGGCTGGATCCGGTCACCGCCAAGGTGCTGGACCAGGGCGCGGGCATGACCGGGCTGAACCGCTTCGCTCACGACTTCCATGGGCAACTGCTGGTCCCGCCGATGGGACGCAAGATCGTGGGCTGGCTGGGCTGGGCGATGCTGATCTCGTCCTTGACCGGCATCTGGCTGTGGTGGCCGCGCACAGGCGGGCTGCAGAAGGGTCTGCGCTGGCGGCGCACGGTGCTGCTGAGCGCCAACCTGCATCACCTGGGCGGCCTGTTGGTCGCGATCCCCCTGGCGCTGCTGTCCCTGACCGGCATCTGGATCAGCTTCCCCGACAGCGCCCGCGCCCTGACGGGCCGGCCGGTCGCGGCTCAGCGCGGCGGTCCCGGCGGGATGGAAGGCGGGCGCGGCGGTTTCGGCGATGGGCCGCCCACGCCGCATCTGAGCGCCGACCAGGCGCTCGCGGCGGCTCAGGCGCTGCATCCCAAGGACAAGCCGACCTCGATCACCTGGCCCGCCGGCCGTCGCATACAGTGGCGCGTTCAGTTCGCCGCCGGTGAAGGATCACCGCCGCAGGAAGTGTCGGTGGACGACCGCTCGGGCGGGGCAAGGGCGGAGCGCGCGCGGCAGGGCGGCGATCCCGTCGCCCGCTTCATGCGCCGCCTGCACGAGGGCGAGGGCTTCACCCCGGTGTGGACCGTGATCGTGTTCCTGACCGGGCTCATGCCGACGCTCCTGGGCCTCACCGGGGCCTGGATGTTCGTCCGGCGCAAACGGGTGCACGCGGCCTCGTCGCGTTTCGCCTGAGGCCGGGCGCCGCACAAGCAAAAGGCCCCGCCTCGCGGCGGGGCCTTCGCAGTTTCAGCCTTTGGGGCTGTCGGCTCAGTACACGTTGTAGACGATGTCGACGATGTAGCCGTCTGACATGTCGACCAGCGCGATGTTGCCGTTCAGCCAGATCCAGGCGCAGCCGTACGGCGGCTCAGGCAGGCCGTAGTTCCAGTAGTCGGCCACCTGATAGCGCCAGAAGTAGTTGGGCAGGTACTGCCCGACGCCCCACGTGTAGCCGTAGTACTCGCGCGGGATCGAGTAATAGCCCCAGCCCGGCGCGAAGAAGAAGCCGATCCGGAACCCGCTGTAGCCGTGGAAGCGGCGATCGTGACGCCACCAGTTGCGGTCACGCTGCCACACCGTGCGCGACTGCCAGCCGTTATGGCTGCGCTGCCAGCTCTGGGCTTGGCCGTGGTCGTGTCTGCCGCGACCGCGGTCGTGGTCGCGGTCGTAGTCTCCGTGGCCGCCATGTTGGCCGCCGAAACCGCCCTGGCCGCCTTGGCTGTGCTGGCCACCCTGGCCACCGCCGTAGCCGCCCTGGCCGTGCTGACCGCCCTGGCCGCCACCATAGCCGCCTTGGCCATGTTGACCGCCTTGGCCGCCGCCATAGCCGCCCTGGCTGTGCTGACCGCCTTGGCCGCCGCCATAGCCGCCCTGGCCGTGCTGACCGCCCTGGCCGCCACCATAGCCGCCTTGGCCATGTTGACCGCCTTGGCCGCCGCCATAGCCGCCTTGGCTGTGCTGGCCGCCTTGGCCCCCGCCGTAACCGCCCTGGCCATGTTGACCGCCTTGACCGCCGCCATAGCCGCCTTGGCTATGCTGACCGCCTTGGCCGCCCATCGGGCCGCCATAGCCGCCAGGGCCGTGGCCGCTGCCGCCGCCTCCCTGGCCGCCGCCATAGCCGCCGTGCTGGCCGCCTTGGCCGCCGCCGCCACCACCGCCTTGACCATGTTGGCCGCCGCCGCCGCCCTGGCCGTGCTGACCGCCACCGCCGCCGCCGCCGTGCTGGCCGCCGCTATGCGGGGGCGGAGGAGGCGGGGGAGGGGATTGCGCCATCGAGGTGACAGGCCACCCGACACAGGCGACCAGCGAGGCCGCGAGCAAGGCACGTTTCATTGTCACGCGAGTCTCTCCTGAACTTGGTGAGCGAGCCCATCCTCGCCCAATTGTCCCGACCCTGACGTGCCCGATCTGAACCGAACCTGAACGGTTAATGCAATGGCGCCGATGTTATCGCCGACGCGTCGCGCAAGAAAAAACCCCGCGACAAAAGCCGCGGGGCGCAAGGTGTTCCAACGTTTACGGCCGACATAGAGATTTCGAACCGCGTCCAAAATAAGGCCGGTGCTGCGCTCAGTGCGACTGAACCCAGCCTTGAGAAATCCTCGCCGCGGCCCGGCTTGCTCCGCCGAGGCGCGCGCGCCATCTGCCTGACAGGCGCGGCCCGGCGCGCCCAAGGAGCCCTCCATGACCCACCCGATCCAGCTCTGGTACTGGCCCACGCCCAACGGCTACAAGATCGCCATCGCGCTGGAGGAGATGGGCCTGCCCTACGAGGTCAGGCCGGTGAACATCGGCGCGGGCGAGCAGTTCACGCCCGAGTTCCTGGCGATCAGCCCCAACAACCGCATGCCCGCCATCGTCGATCCGGACGGGCCTGGCGGCCAGCCGATCTCGGTTTTCGAGTCCGGCGCGATCCTGCAATACCTCGGCCGCAAGACCGGCAAGTTCTATCCCAGTGACGAGCGGGCGCGGGTCGAGGTCGATCAGTGGCTGTTCTGGCAGATGGCGGGCTTGGGCCCCATGGCCGGCCAAGCGCATCACTTCCGTGGCTATGCGCCGACGATGATCCGGGACCAGCGCCAGATCGCCTATGGAGCCGCGCGCTACACCAACGAGGTCAACCGGCTCTACGGCGTGCTGGATACGCAACTGAAGGGGGGCGACTGGGTGGCCGGCGACTATTCCATCGCCGACATGGCCATCTGGCCCTGGATCACGCCGTGGAAGGCGCAGGGCCAGGATCTGGAGGAGTTTCCGAACGTGAAGGCCTGGTACGCGCGCATGGGCGAGCGCCCGGCGGTGAAGGCGGGCGCGGTGGTGGGTCAGGAGCTCAGGCGCAATCTGGCCGCGTCCGGCAAGGAGGCGGAGGCCGCACGAGCCCTCCTGTTCGGCCAACGGGCGCGCAAGGCCGGTTAACCCCAGCGCAAGAGTTTTGAATCGGGCGTTACCGCCGAGTTGCGTATTGTTTAAAGGCGTTTGGAGTATTCATTTGTAGTTTACACAAAAAATTCGTGCTGAATTTCGCGATTAACTTTAACTTCACGCGACCGGCGCTTTCCTTACGTCGAAGATTGATGGAGGCCGCTCCAGAAGAGAGCGGTCGCAAGGGGAAGAAGACCGATGATCGCCGTGCAAGACCATATCGACGCTGTCCAGGAAACCATTCCGCTGCCGACGCCGGACATGTCGGGCGATGAGCTGTTCAAGCTGGGCATGATGTATTCGACCGGCCAGGGCGGCGCGCCCGTGGACCTGGTCTCGGCCCACATGCTGTTCAACCTGGCCTCGATGAAGGGTTCGATGGAAGCGACCGTCTACCGTCGCGAGCTGAGCCAGGAAATGGAACGCGAAGACGTCGCCGAAGCCCAACGCGCCGCCCGGCGCTGGCTGGACCAGGGCACGACGGCCCTGCGCGCCTGAGCATCAGGCGCGCCCGCTGGGGGAGGTAGCGGAAGCTATCTGACCGGCGGCGCGTAGCTGAAGCTGAAGGGCAGCAGGTCCCTGATCTGGCCCATGTAGACGTCCGCCTCGGCCAGGCCCGAGCGCGGCACATAGACGATATCGAAGCGGCGCAGCGGCACGAGGTCCGAGCGCCCGGGCTGGCGCAGGCCTCTGGAGAGGTCGACCGTGCGCCGCATCAGATGACCGCCGGGGCCGCGGCGGATGATCACCACCTGACCGAGCTTGGCCGAGCCCTTGGGCCCGCCCGCGGCCATGACCGCTTGCAGCGAATCCAGGTCGCCGCTCATCTCGACCCAGCCCGGCGTGTTCACCTCGCCGCCCACCAGCACCTTCATCGGCGCCGCCTGCTTGAGCGTCACTTCCACGTCCGGCCGCACCAGCTGGGTGGCGTAGGCCTGCGACAGCACCATCTCCAGCTCCGGCAGGGCGCGGTCGGCCGCCATCACCGAGCCGATCAGGGGCAGGGAGATGCGCCCGTCGGGGCCCACGGTCAGGACGCGGGTCAGCTCCGGCGCGGTCGGCGTCGCCACCTCGATCTGGTCGCCGGGATAGAGGCGATAGCCCGGCTCGTCGTCGGTCCAGGTGGCGTAGGAGATGTCGGCGAAATCGCGGGGCCGCGCACCGAGGCCGAACGCTCCGCCGGCCATGGCCGGTCCCGCCGCCGCGAGCAGGGTCGCGGTCAGGATCAGGATGCGCCGGTTTGGGTCGAGCCGCATGCCTCGAAACCTGAGTCCTATCAGTGTGATCGGAGCCTTGATCAGCAAGGCGTAACGACTGGTTAACGGCGACGCCCGCAACGTGCGCCTCGTTAAGGTTTCTCACCCTCGGGATTCGCATGCGCGATCGGTACGGCTGGACGGGCGGCACAGGCGGCGCGCCTTCGCGCGCGTCCGCTCGCGGCTATCCCGAGGCCGAGGCGCGCACGGTCAGGCTGCGCTATTCGGCGGGCGACATCGCGGCCCTGCTGTGGCGCGAGCGGCTGACCATGGTCCTGGCCTTCGCCCTGGTGTTCCTGGCCGGCCTGGCCTTCGCGCTCAGCCTGCCCAAGACCTATGCGGCGCATTCCAGCCTGGTGATCAACCTGGCCCCCGAATACGTCTACCGGCCCAAGGTCGGCGACGCCGGGGCGGGCGTGGCGCCGCAGAAGGACGAGGTGGTGCAGTCCGAGGCCGAGATCATCGGCAGCGACGAATTGAAGCGCCGTGTCATCCAGACCGTGGGCCTGAAGGTGGTCGATCCCAAGCTGGCTGAAGCCTGGAACGGCGCCGACGCCGACAAGCGGCGCCAAATCGAAGGGGCGGCGCTGAAGGTGCTGCAGCAGGGACTGACGGTGTCGACCGCCCCGGAATCGAACGTGGTGCGGGTGGACTTCAAGCATCGCGACCCGGACGCCGCGGCCCTGATCCTGAACACCCTGGTCTCGAGCTATCTGCAGTACCGCCGCGAGGTGTTCAGCGACGTGGCCACCCCGGCCCTGCAGCGCGAGAAGGCGGCGTTCGAGGAGCGGCTGAAGTCGGCCGACGCGGCCTATGAGGACTTCCTGCAGCGCAACGGGGTGGGCGACTTCGCCAGCGAGAAGGCGGCCCTGGCGGCGACCTATCAGTCGATCTTCGACGAGAAGTACAAGGCCGAGGCGCAGCTGCGCGAGACCCAGGGCCAGCTGGCCGCGCTGAAGGCGCGCATCGGCGAGGCGCCGGGCGAGATCGAGATCCAGCGCGACCTGGACCTGTCCGCGCCGCAGCAGCTGCTGAAGCTGCAGACCGACCGCCAGAACCTGCTCGCGCGCTACCTGCCAGACGCCCAGCCGGTGAAGGACATCGACGCCCAGATCGCGCGGCTGCAGGCCATGGTGAACTCCGGCCACGGGGTGGGCGAGAAGGACCGGCGGCTGGGGGCCAATCCCGTGCGCCAGACCCTGGAAACCAGCCGCATCACCTTGGAGGCCCAAGCCGGCGCCCTGGCCGAGCGGCGCGACGAACTGAACCGCCAGCTGGCCCAGGTGCAGGCACGCCAGATGCGCCTGACGGGGCTGGAGTCGCAGTACCAGAGCCTGGCGGTCGAGCGCGACGTGTTGCAGTCCAACGTCAAGAACTTCGCCACCCGCGCCGCCGAGAACCGCGCCGCCCACGAGCTGGGCAAGGCGGGCGATGACAACATCCGCGTCATCGAGCGGGCGCAACCGCCGGCCGACGGCAAGAGCCTGAAGAAGATCGTCTTCGGCCTGGCCCTGCTGTTCGCCCTGTTCACCGCCGTGTGCGCGGGCCTGGCGCGGGTGTTCACTCGCAAGGGCGTCGCCACCGCCTCCGCCGCAGAACGCACGCTGGAGCTTCCTGTCCTGGCCACGGCTCCGCTCAAGACCTGACGGGGCCGTTACGCGTTGTCGTGGTACCTGTTGGCGTGATGCGGTCGCAGCGATTCGAGTGATGGTCGATCTCACCGTAGAGATGGCGAGCCTGTGGTCCGCGCTGGGCCCGGCGCCGCTCGACCGCGGGCGGGTGGTGCAGTTCGTCTCGGCCTCGACGGGCGAGGGGACGTCCACCGTGGCGCGGGAGTTCGCGCGCCTGGCCGCGGGGCGCGCGCGCCGGCCGGTGTGGCTGGTGGACGCCGACCTCGACGATCAGAGCCAGATGGCCGCCGTGAACGCCGAGCCGGAGCGGTTCGGACGGCTGGGCCGTGCGGCGGGCGCCTCACCCGACGGTTCGATCTTCTTCGGCTTCCGCCCGCCGGTGCGCGACCGCGAGGGCCGGCCCATCGGCGACGCCAACCTGCTGGCCGCGCGCCCGGCGATGGATGCGCGGCTGTGGATCACCCGGCTGAGGCTCGACATGATCGGCGGCCAGCGGGCCGAGATCGCGCCGTCGGGCGCCTATTGGGATGCGCTGCGCCGCTATGCCGACCACGTGGTGATCGACGCGCCGGCGGCCGACCGCTCCGACACGGCGATGCAGCTGGCGCCCTACGCCGACCTGACCGTGCTGGTGCTGGCGGCGGACGAGACCGAGGCCGGCGCGGTGGCGGATCTGCGCGACCGCATCGACGCCGCGGGCGGCCGGGTCGCGGGCCTGGTGCTGAACCGCACGCGGGTGAAGACGCCGAAGTTCCTGAAGCGACTGGTGTCGTGACCATCCTGCCTTTCGCGCCGGGCCACCCTGCGCCGCGGCCGGCGATGGCTTCCACGTCTGGCTCCGCGTCGCGCGCCGAGTGGTGGGCGCTGGGGCTCGCCGTCTTCATGCTCTTCATGTTCGCCCAGGCCTGGGTCACGCCCCTGGTCGGTGACGGCGAAAAGGCGGTGGGCGCGGAGTCCAACGGCCTGGTCCGCGCGCTCTACTACCCCAGCTATGTCGCGGGGCTGGCGCTGCTCTGGGGGGCGTTCGGGCGCACGGCCGTGGCCCTGTTGAAGTCGCCGCTGCTGGTGGCGCTGGTGGGCCTGGCGGTCTGTTCGATGCTGTGGTCGGTCGATCCGTCGACGACCATGCGCCGCGGCATTGCGCTGGTGCTGACCACGCTGGCGGGGGTGGTCCTGGCGGCGCGGTTCGATTGGCGCAGGCTGGCGCTGGTCATTGCGATCACCTTCGCGAGCCTGGTGGTGCTGTCCTACATCGCCGGGGCCTTCATCCCGTCGCTGGGGCGGATGGCGACCCTGTTCCCGGGCGCCTGGCGAGGGCTTTGGGCCGAGAAGAATGCGCTCGGCGGCAACATGGCCATGGGCTGCTCGCTGTTCGCGGGCGCGGCCATGCTGGACCAGCGACGGCGCTGGCTCTGGGCCGGGTTCGCCGTGCTGGCGCTGGGGCTGGTCCTGCTGTCGACGTCCAAGACCTCGCTGGTGGCGCTGATGCTGGGCCTGGCGGCCTTCGGCTTCGTCTGGCTGGCCAGGCGCGGGCCGGTGATGGGCGTGGTCATGGTCTGGCTGGCCCTGGTCACGGTCGGCGTGGCCGCCG
Source organism: Pseudomonadota bacterium (assembly GCA_018241995.1). GTDB lineage: Bacteria > Pseudomonadota > Alphaproteobacteria > Caulobacterales > Caulobacteraceae > JAFECT01. The sequence goes on along the minus strand of JAFECT010000001.1, from coordinate 27,165 downwards.
CGGTGATGCTGTTCGCGCCGCACCTGGTGCTGGATGCGCTGGGCAAGGACGCGACCCTGACCGGGCGCACCAAGCTGTGGGAAAGCGCGCTGAGGCAAGCCAAGACCCATCCGTGGTTCGGCTTCGGCTACGGCGCCATCTGGGACAATCCGGACCCCTGGGCGCCCCTGGCCAAGATCACCCGCGACGGGGGGTTCCGCGCCCACCACGCCCACTCCAGCTGGGTGGAGATGACCTTGAACCTGGGCCGTGTGGGCCTCGTGACCTGGGCGCTGTATTTCCTGGAGACCTGGACGCGCGGGGCGGTGGCGGTCTTCACCCGGCGTGGCGCCTACCTCGCCCTGCCGTTCATCGCCGTCTACAGCCTGATCAGCCTGACCGAGAGCATCACTCTGATCTGGAACGACATCCGCTGGGTGCTGTTCGTGGCGTTTGCGGTGAAGCTGGCCATTGGGGATCGGGACGAGCCCGCCGAAGCTTAGATCGGCAGTTCCGCCGCCGCGTTTCGGGCCACCTCGGCCTGGCCGTAGACCTTGGGCTCGAAGCGTTCGGTCCAGAATACCTTGCCGAGACCCCGCACCATGCGGTCAAGGGTGTCCCAGCAGCTTTCGGCGCCCATGAGCCACTGGATTGCGGCCAGGGGGCCATAGACCGCGGCCTGGGCGGCGCCGACGGCCATCCATTTGGCGACCGAGCCCCAGCGCCTCTCGCGCGCGGCGGTCTGGCTGGGGCCCTGGCCGTAGGCGAAGCCGCGGGTCAGGGCGTAGGCGAGGGTGGCGCGATGAGCGGGGGCGTGTTCGAACACCAGGGCGTCGGCGGCCCAGGCGAAGCGGCCGCCTCTGGCCTGGAGCGCCGAGAACAGGGCGTCGTCCTCGCCGCCGATCTGGTCGTGGCGGACGTCGAAGGGGCGCTCGCCGATCAGCACGGTCTCGCGCTTCAGCAGGCTGTTGCCGCAGCCGTAGCCGTGGTCGATGGGGCCGGACTGCATCGGCCCCTCGCGCGAGAAGAAACGCTTCAGCCAGGGGCGCAGGGCCTCCGGCGCGTCGGGCGCCAGACCCGCGATGGGGCCGAACACGGCGTCCGCGTCGAAGCGCGACTGGGTCTCCAGAAGGCTTGCAAGCCAGGCTTCGGTGGCCTCTTCGTCATCGTCGAGGAAGGCGATGAAGGCGGCGCCGGTGGCCTTGAGCCCCGCATTGCGGGCGGTGGCGACGCCGGGCGTCTCTTCATGCACGTAGATCAGCGGGACCGGGCATTCGCGCTCTAGCGCGCCGACGGCGAACTTGGCGGAGCCGTTCGGATCGTTGTCGATCACCACGACTTCAAGCAGGCGCTCGGCGACCTGGGCCTGGGCGAAGACCGAGCGCAGGGCGCGGGTCAGGCTGTCGGGCCGGCGCAAGGTCGGGATCAGGACGGCGACGTCCTTCATGCGCGCGCCTCGATGCGGTCGAGGGCTGAGGCCACCGGCAGGATCTCGCAGCCCGCCGTCTTCGCCTTGGCGATCAGGCGCTCCAAGGCTTGGGGCGTGCAGCCCCAGGGCGACGGGTCTTGGCGCACGTCGTGGGTGAAGAGGATCAGCCAGGCCTTGCGGGCGACGGCGCGGTCGATCCAGGCGCCGGCGATCGCCTCGCCGTTCTCGCCCTCGATGCCGACGCCGGGCATCAGGTTCAGGTCCGAGCCGTTCTCGATCAGGCCGCGATGCACGCCGCGCAGGGCGCGGAAGCGTTTGGCCAGGAGGCGTTTGGACGGGTTCGACACCTCACCGTAGGGGTAGGCGAAGGTCTGCGGCTCCTTCAGGCCGCGCGAGGTCAGGGCGGCGAAGTTGCAGTCGATGTCGCGCTCGATCCGGGCGTCGTCGGCGAGCGCGCAGTCGAGGTGGGTGAAGGTGTGGCAGCCGATCTCGTGACCCTTGGCGGCCAATGCGGCGATCTCGGCCTCGCCGGCGAAGCGGCCCATTGGGCCTTCGCGGTCGCTGAGGCCGACGGAGACATAGTAGCTGCCCCTCACGCCGGCGGCCTCCAACAGGCGCGCGCCTTCTACGGCGGCGGAAGCCGGAGCATCGTCAAAGCTGAAAGAGACGATGGCGCGGTCCAGCCGCATCCGTACCGGGCGGCGCTCGACCTGGCGCGCGAACCGGCGACGCAGCTTTCCCTTTAGCGAAGGGTCGGCGACGTGAGGCTGGTCCGCGACGGCGAGCATCAGACGGCGTCCGCGTAGAGGGCGGCGCGGTAGAGCCGCAGCGAGAAGGCGCGGGTGGCCGAGGGCAGCAGCGGGCTCAGCGCCAGGCTCTTCAGGAAAGGCCGCCAGCCGCGCAGGCCGGGCGCCTTCCTGAGCAGCTGGGCGGCCTTGTAGCTGGGGTACTGCGAGACCAGCTCGCGGTGCTCCTGCACCAGACGCGCATAGTTGCCGACGGACTGCTCGTACTTGGCGACAAGGCCCGAGACGGTGTCGAGCCCCAGATGCGAGGCCGGGTTGTCGACATGCACGACGGTGTAGCGGCGCGACATGCGCGCGGCCCACTCCACGTCCTCCCAGCCCCAGCCGGTGAAGCTCTCGTCGAAGTTCTCGGCGTAGAAGGCGTCGCGGCGGACCAGCAGGTTGCAGGTGTAGACGTACTTTTCGGGGCGGCGCGCGCGCTGGTCGAAGGGCACGCACTCAGCCTTCATGGCCATGCGCCGATGCACGGCGAACTTGCCGTCCTTGGGGGCCTGCTTCAGCGAGAAGCCGCCGAAGGCCAGGGCCGGATCCTCGCGGGCGACGAGGTCGGCCCAGAAGGTCAGGAAGCGGTCGTCGTCGGGCCGCATGTCGGCGTCCAGGAACAGGTAGGCGGAGCCGCGCGCATGGGCGGCCAGGCGGTTCCTGCCGCGCGAGCGGCCCTGGTTGCGCATCAGCCGCACGAAGCGGGCGGGCATGGCCAGGCCGTGGATTGCCTGGGCTACCTTCTCGGCCAGGGCGTCGTCGCCGGAGCCGTCGTCCAGCACCACCACCTCGACGGACTTGTCGAGCCGCACGGCCTCGCGGTCGAGCGCGCGCAACAGGTCGCACGGGTCGTCGCGCCAGAAGGGGATCAGGACGGACAGCACCGGCCGGGTGGCGGCACGGGCGGGGTTATCCAGCAGATATTCGGTGACTTCGGCGTTCATGCGGTCCGTCCTGCCCGAAAAGCCTTGAGAAGCCGTGACCCGAGGACGCGATTGGCGTGGGTGCGCACGCCCGCGGCGTCGAGCGCCCAGGCGATCAGGCCGTAGACGGCGGCGCCGGCCGCAGCCTTGGCGGCGAGCTCGAACACCCCGCCGAACGCCGGGATCAGCAGCACGGAGCCGGCCATGGCGGCCGAGGCCAGGGCGCATTTGCCCAGCGTGCCCCACGGGATCGGCATGGCGCCGGTGCGCACGCCCAGCGTCATCGAGGCCAGGGCTCCGAAGGCGTAGCTCGCGGCGGTGGCCCAGGCGGCGCCGATGACGCCGAAGCGGGGGATCAGGATCAGGTTCAGGGCGACGTTGGCGACGGCCGGGAAGGCCATGGAGGCCAGGAGCACGCTGGGGCGGCGCGCCAGGGTGAAGCTCTGGTTCAAATAATAGGTGCAGGTCCCGGCGAAGAAGGCGCCGACGGCGATCCAGGGCGTGACCTGGGCGGCGTCCTCGCGCAGTCCCTCGCCGACCATCAGCTCCGCCAGCGGGCGGGCGACCAGAGCCAGGCCCACGGCCGCGGGCAGGGTGATCAAGAGCAGGGTCGAGGCCTGTTCGCGCGCGGCTTTTTCCAGGGCGGGGCGGCCGCCGCGTTCCAGGGCCATGACCAGGGCCGGGCCGCCGGCTGCGCCCAGCCAGATGAACATGACGTCGAGGGTCCGGTTCGCGAGGCTGTAGGCGGCGTGGTAGGCGCCGACGCTCTTCGCGTCCAGGAAGGCGGCGATCAGGAAGCGATCGGTCGTGGCCAGCGCCAGGGCCAGGATCAGCGAGGCCGAGAGCGGCAGGCCGTAGGCGGCGTAGGCCTTGAGCTGGTCAGGCTGCAGCCGGCCGCCGCGGCCCAGCGCCAGTTCGCGCGGCAGGACGAAGGGCAGGCAGACGAGCGCGATGGCGCCCGCGCCGACCAGGGGCGCCGCGCCGCCCAGGCCCGCCCAGGCGAACAGGGCGCCTAGGCCGAAGCCGCCCAGGGTCTGCACGATATCGAGGCCCGAGGCTGCGGCCACGTCGCCCGCCGCGCGGCGATGCTCCTGCACCAGCTTGATCAGGCAGCGGCCGGGGATGGCGGCGAGGCCCGCGCCGGCCGCGAGCTTCAGCCCCTGGCCCGCCGGCCACAGCCACAGCGCGACGCCCGCCAGGGGCAGGAACACCAGCCCCATGATCCAGAAGGCGCGATGCAGGGTGGCGAAGTGGTCGGGCAGGCGCCCTTGGGTCTGTTCGGCGGCATAGAAGCGGGCCATGGCCGCCTCCAGCCAAGTGAAGACGATGGTGTGGCCGAGCGTCATCACCGAGAAGCCCAGGGCGTAGAGGCCGTAGGCGTCCGGCGTCAGGATGCGGGTGAACAGGGTGATCGACAGCAGGCCGACCAGCCCCTGCGCGATATTGGCGGGCAGATAGCCCCAGACGCCCCGAAAGAACATCGAGGCGCCCGGCGTGGTTTGTTCTGTGGCGGGCGCGGTCACCGGATCGCCAGCTTGTCCCCGAGCAGGCAGGGAATGGTCATGGCCATGCAGTAGAGGTCGAGCCACAGGGACTGGCGCTCGATGTATTCGATGTCGAGCGAGACGCGGCGGCGGACCTCGGCGGGGGTGTGCAGCGGCCCGCGCGAGCCCTTGATGGCGGCCCACCCGGTCATGCCGGGCTTCATGCGGTGGCGCCATGCGTATTCGGACACGAGACGCGCGGACTCCACGTCGCCGGTCTTCATGGCCACCGGGTGGGGGCGGGGGCCGACCAGGCTCATCTCGCCCTTCAGCACATTGATCAGCTGGGGCAGCTCATCGAGGCTGGTGTTGCGCAGGAAGCGGCCGACCTTGGTAATGCGGTCGTCGTCGGCGACCACCTGGCGCGCGCCGGTGGCGTCGCCCTTGTCGACCTTCATCGAACGGAACTTCCAGACGGTGATGGTCTCGTTGTTGAAGCCGTGGCGCTTCTGCCGGAAGAAAGCGGGGCCGGGGCTGTCGAGCTTCACGATGACGGCGATCACGGCCATCACGGGCGCTAGCAGCACCATGGCGATGGAGCCGATCACCACGTCCTCGACGCGCTTGATGAAGGCGCGGCGCTCGTCCTCGGGCAGGCCGGAGATGCGCGTCAGGGGCGCATCGGCCAGTCGGCTCAGCGCCGCCTCGCGGTCGACGGCGGTCTCCAGGTCCACCATCAGCGAGACTTCGTTGGGCAGCACGCGCAGGCGCTCGGCGATCTGGCCCACGCGCTGGCGCGCGGCCGGGTCGACGGCGATCACCACGCGGTCGACGAAGGGGGTGATGCGGTGCTCCAGCAGGGACTGGATGTCGCCCAGCACCGGCACCCCGGCCAGGGCGTCGGGTGAGCGGGCGAGGCGGTCGTCGAACACGCCGATGACATTGACGTCGCGACGCGCCAGGGCGGCCTTGATCAGACGCTCGGCGTGCTTGGTGGCGCCGACCACGACGACGTTGGGGGTCAGCTTGCCGGAGGTGCGCCAGCCCTGAACCACGGCCCACCACCAGACGTGCATGGTGTGGATGCCCAGAAGGCCCAGCGCGAACCAGACGGCCACGCCCAGCATGACCCGGTCGCCGGCGCCGATCAGGGCGGCCAGGCCCAGGCACAGAGCGGCGGAAGTCGCGAAGACGGCGACCAGCTTGCCGAGGTGGACATTGAGCCGCTCGTTGCGGCCGAAGCGGTAGAGCTCAAGCCCCTTCAGCATCCAGGCTGTCAGCAACGCCGAGGCGACCAGGGGCACGACGGCGCGCACGGGGGCGGCCAGCAGCGAACCACCGATCGAGGCCTGGGCCACCGCGACGGTCAGGGCCAGCAGGGCCAGCACGTCGGCGCTGCGGAACAGGCGCACGGCCGCGGCGCCGCTCTGGCGTGAGCGGGAGGAGACCATCTTCTCGGGCCGGAAAGGCCCGCGCCGGTCGCGCGGATCGACGACGGCGGGTTCGGGCTCGGGCGCGAGGGCGCGCACCGCGTCCTGAGCGAAGGCCTGCAGGGCGGCGGCGTCGAGCTTGCGCGCCTCGGGCGAGGCGTCGTCGGAAGAAGGCGTTGCAGCGGGTCTCGGTCGAGCGAGGGCGTTCATGCAGGGGTCCCGGAGGGCGCGATTTCGCCGATCCTGCGCCCGGCGCCGTGCAAACCGAGTTAACGAACCGGCGTTTTCTCAAAGGGCTCGCGGGCCGGAACCGCTCTCTGCGTCACCCGTTTACCGGGCCAAGGAAAAACAAGAGGTTCCGTCATGCTCACCGAGAGCGAACGTGAAGACATCCGCATCCGCGAACAGACCGCTACCGACGCCGTGGTGAAGACGCGCGAGGGCGACGCCAATCGCACCACGGCCCTGGCCATCGCAGCCCTGATCGTGGTGGTGCTGGTCGCCGCCGTCTGGTTCTTCACCCGCGGCCAGGGCAGCGACGATCTCGCCGCCCAGCAGGCCGCGGCGGCCCAGACCGCCGCCAGCCAGGCGGCCGCCAACCAGGCCGCGGTCGATCAGGCCCAGACCCAGGCGGCGCTGGCCAGCCAGTCGGCTGCCGCCCAGGTCGCGGCGCAGCAGACTGCCGCCCAGCAAGCCCAGGCCGCCAGCGCCCAGGCCGTCGCCGACGCCAACGCCCGCGCCCTGAGGGCTCAGGCCGCCGCCGATCGCGCCGCCGCCCGCGCGGCCGCCGCGACCGACCAGCCGGCGCCGGACACGACCCCGCAGTAACCCACGGCCTTGGACTTAGCAGAGGGCGGCTGCTCACTGGAGCGGTCGCCCTTCGCCGTTTTCAGAGCCCAATCGGCGGCCTTGGCGAAGCTTTCGCGCCGCACCCCTTCAGGCCGCATTGCGAAATTCGTTTCGACCCGCTATCCCCGTCCGCGCCGGAGACGTGGCCGAGTGGCTGAAGGCAACGGTTTGCTAAATCGTCATACCCCCAAAGGGTATCGAGGGTTCGAATCCCTCCGTCTCCGCCACCCTACTCGGCGCTTCCAGCCACAGCTGACGGTGCTTAGCTCTTAAAGATCACAAGCAGGCCGATCCGCCGGTGAGCGGTAGCTTCGCCTGTGGTCGTTACAGATCCGATTTTCGCCTTGGACGCCGTCATGGCAACGGCTGCGGCGCCGTCAAAGCCAAAGCCTGCGGGATAGGCGGCTACAGGCCGGCAGTCGAAAAGGAGGCCGTCATCCGCGACTTCGCAGGAGGTAAGGCCGAACCCGGAAACGCCCCGCTGCCTGGCGCCCTGGGGATATAGCGCTTCAACCTTGCGCCCATCGATGGGGCGGACCCATTTCACGTCGTCGCTCGAAACCGGGAGGAGCTTTCGATCCGACGGGTCGGGAAGCGAAGCCAGTGTCGATGCCGTCTGCAAGGCGACGGTCGAGGCTCCGTTTTCTGATCGAAATCCGAACGACAACACGATCTGCCGCCCTACGACAGATTCGCCCGCCGCCCCTCTCGTTGCGACCCGCAGCCTCTGGCCCATGGCCTCAGAAGCCAGACCGAAGAAGCTGCCGATGGGTGTCTCCGACCGCGTTCGGCATGCGGTGATGGCGCCATCGCTACGGATCGTGCAGGCAACGACGCCCTGACCGCCGAGCCCATTTCGGGCGGCTTCAAAGGGATATAGGCCGGGCAGGGACCCCACGGGCTCTTTGAAAACGACATCCGCCGCTACCAGAGGCGGCGCTTGATCGGCGAGCGCCCACACCGGATCGATCATCAATCCCGCGGCGAAAACGAGCAGTCCCGCGACTGCCCGTCCTGCTGATCCTCTCATGAAAGGCCCCCTAGATGCGCGAGTAGCGCTGCCGAACTGAGTTCTACTTTGGCTTTCATAGCAGATGGCTGATGGACAGCGCATCGGCGCGCGCTCCCCCGCCCCAACTTCGCCCTAGTCCAGGTGCGCCATGCTCTTCTCGATTGCGGGGGAGGCGGGATGAAACCGCTGTGGCCGGGACTGGCGGCGCTGGCGGTGGCGACCGGGGCGGGGGAGCCTGCCTCGGCGCCGGGGCCCGACGCCGGCTGGTTCCTGATCACCGCGCGCGACGGGCAGGTGATGGGCCATGCCTCGCAGGAAACCCGGCCGTTGGCCGGCGGCAGCGAGATCGCGGCCGAGCAGGACTTCTTCCTGACCGAGCAGGATAGCCCTGCCGCCCACATCCGCGCGCGCAGTGTCCGGCGGCTGGATGCGAGCGGAAACACCCTGTGGATCGAAACCACGACCGTGGTCGGCGGCAGCGTCACCCGCACGGTGGCGCGCAACCGCACCGGCTGGATCGAGGTGGTGCGCCAGACGCCGATGGAGCGGCGGGTCAGCATCCTGCCGCTGTCCTCGAGCGTGCGTTTCGATGACGGCGAGGCCCTGCTGGCGGCCTGGGACCCGTTGGGAGGCGCGCCCCTGACCTATGAGCGCTTCGACGCCGATTCCGCCTCGGTGGAGCGGGTGGTGATCGAGGCGGCCCCGGGCGCCAAGCCGGATGCGGACGGGCATATCGCCGTGCTGCGCCGCCGCTACGAGGGCGATCAGTTGCTGGGCGTCGCGCGGCTGACGCTGGATCGCGAGCGGCGGGTGATCCGGACCGAGCAGCCCATGTTCGGCAGCGTGATCAGCATCGCAGCGGCCGACCGCAAGGCGGCCCTGGCCTATCACGCGCCCTATCGCCTGATCGCCTCGACCATGACCCGCTCGCCGTTCCGCATCTCCAATCCGGCGACGCGCGGCCACATCCGCTATCGCTTCGCCTTCCGTGACGGGCTGGCGTTCGATCTGCCGGTTACCGGAGAACAGCGGGTGGGGTCAGAGGCGGGGAAAAGCTTCGTCGATATCTGCGGCGACTGCGGGCCGGGCCTGCCGACCGACAAGGCCTCGCTGGCCGAGGCGACCAAGGCCACGGCGTGGATGCAGAGCGACCATCCGCGCCTGAAGGCGCTGGCGGCGCCGATCGCGCGGCTGAAGGTTTCGGATACGCGCAAGATGCAGATGCTGATCGAGGTGGCGCGGCCCTACCTGGAGCGCATCGATTTCAACAGCCACTTCTCGGCGCTGGAGACCCTGCAAAGGCGTGCGGGCGACTGCACTGAGGCGGCGGTGCTGCTGGGCGCGCTCGGCCGGGCGGCGGGCATTCCGACCAAGGTGGCCAATGGCGTGGTCTATTCGCGCGAGGCCTATCACGGTGTGGCCAACGCCTTCCTGCCGCACAGCTGGACCCTCGCCTATGTCGACGGCCGCTGGAGGAGCTTCGACCTGGCGCTGGACAGCTTCGACAGCACCCATATCGCCCTGACGGTCGGCGACGGAGACGCGCGCTCGGTCTCCGCCGCCGGTCAGCTGGCCAGCCTACTGGTCTGGCAGGACATGGCCGAGGTCAGGACGCGGGCTTCGTGACGGGCTTGGCGTCCTTGGCGGGCGGCTGAGCCGGGGCGGGCGAGGGGGTCTTCTCCTCGTAGACCACGGGCAATTCGGCGCCGGTTTGCGGACCCTCGTCGGCGACCTTGACGTACTTGACCTTGGACAGGTCCTTGATGCCGCCGGCGACGACGACTTCGGTGATCTCTTGCGGGGCGCCGGCTTGCTGGGCCGCGGCCGCCATTGGCACGGCCGCGGCAGCGGCGGCCATGGCTGCAGCGACCGCGACGCGGGCCGGAAGGCGGTAAGAGACGCAGACCTCCTCGGTGCAGTCGGCCATGAAGGCCAGCCGCTGGTCGTCGCTCATGGCGGTGAGGTCATGCACCTGGCGCTTGCACAGCCGGCACATGTCGCCGTCCATCACCGCGGCGAGGTCGTTCTTGAACGGACAGGGACTCTGGATTTTCGGAAAGATAGCCATCGCTCGTCGTCTCCCCTTGCTGAGCCAGCGGAGGCTCAGCCTGAGGCGTAGCCGCAGAAGGGCGGAAGCGTGGCGTGATTGTGTTCGGCGAACAGTGCGACCGGTGGTTTGGCGGCGCGAGGCCGGCGCCGATCAGCGGCGGGTCGACAGGAGCAGGGTGTTGGCCGGGATCGGGGCGATGACGACGTAGCGCCCGCTGCGCTCGGCCAGGCGCCGGCCCACGTCCAGGACCTCGCGGATGCGGCCGTCGCCGTCCCTGAAGAACTGACGGGTGGTGGTCACGGTCATCGCGGGGCCCCCCTTCGCAGTGGTCCGAAGGCCAAGCTTAGGCGCGTGTGCTTAGCGAAGCGTGAAGGCAGGGCCGGGCGCCCGCGCCTGCTTCAAGCCGCTGATTTTGCGAAGTTCAGGCGCGGCCGAACGAGGGGGAACCTCGCCCGGCCGCGAGAGGTGGGACGCCCCCCGACGTCCAGCCCCTGGGGTTAGTTACCTGTGTCCAGTAACCCCTGAGTTTGATCTTGGCGATCTCGCAACGATCGTCAAGCGCTTACTGGATAAAGGCATTCCGGAAAAATGGATGCACGCGAGGGATGTATCGCGTTTGCAGCCGGGGCTTGCGGTCCGTCGCGCCCGATTGACAAGCTTCGCGGGCCCTGACTGTGATCCTGTTCGGCCATTGGGAGCAGTGACGTGTCTTCGCCGGGCGCAGCTTCGGAAGCGAGGGGTTCGCTCGCCCTGGCGCTGGCCCATGGCGAACGCCTGCTGCGGTCGCGGCCCGAGCTCGCGGAAGAGCAGGCCGGCGAAATCCTTAAAGCGGCGCCCGGCCATCCGGAGGCCCTGCTGCTGCTGGCGGCGGCGAAGCGGGCGCGCGGCGCGGCCGCCGAGGCCAAGCCCTTGCTGGAGACCTTAGCCAAGACGCATCCGCAGTGGCCGGGCGCGCACCTGCACCTGGGGCTGGCGCTGTCGGCGCTCGGTGAGGGCAGGGCGGCGGCGCGGGCGTTCCTTCGCGCGGGCGAGCTGAAGCCCGATCTGGTCGAGGCCTGGCGGGCGCTAGGCGATCAGCTGACGCTCGACGGCGATGCGGCCGGGGCCGACGCGGCCTATGCCAGGGCCATCCGCGCCTCGACGAGCGATCCACGGCTGATGAAGGCGGCCGAGGCGCTGTGCGCGGATGAGGTGCCGGTGGCTGAGCGGCTGCTGCGCGAGCACCTGAAGGCGCACCCCACCGACGTGGCGGCGATCCGCATGCTGGCGGAGGTGGCGGGCCGGCTGGGACGCTATGCGGATTCCGAGACCCTGCTGGAGCGCTGCCTGGAGCTGGCGCCGGGCTTTGCGGCGGCGCGGCACAACTATGCCCTGGTGCTGCATCGGCAGGACAAGGCCGTGGAGGCCATGGCCGAGATCGACCGGCTGTTGGCGGCTGAGCCGAACAATCCGGGCTATCTGAACCTGAAGGCGGTGGTGTTGGGCCGCATCGGCGACTTCGAGCGCGCCCTGCCGATCTACGAGGAAGTGCTGCGCGCCCAGCCGGAGCATCCGAAGATCTGGATGAGCTACGGCCACTCGCTGAAGACCGCCGGACGACAGGACGACGGGGTCAAGGCCTATCGCCGGACGCTGGAACTCGAGCCCGGCTGCGGCGAGGCCTACTGGAGCCTGGCCAACCTCAAGACCTTCCGGTTCTCGCCGGAGGATGTGGAGGCGATGCGCCGCCAGCTCGAGCGCGGCGATATCTCGTCGGAGGATCGCTTCCACATGCACTATGCGCTGGGCAAGGCGCTGGAGGACGACCAGGCGTGGGAGGGCTCGTTCGAGCACTATGCGGAGGGCGCGCGGCTGCGCCGGGCGGAGCTGCCGTACGATCCGGACGAGACGACGACCAAGTTCACCTGCGCCAAGGCCCTGTTCACCCCCGAGTTCTTCGCCGAGCGGGCTGGGTGGGGATGCCAGGAGCCCGATCCGATCTTCGTGGTGGGCCTGCCGCGTTCGGGCTCGACCCTGGTGGAGCAGATCCTGTCCAGCCACTCCGAGGTCGAGGGCACAATGGAGCTGGCCGAGATCATCGCCATCGCGCGCGAGCTCGGCGGCCGCAAACGGCGCGGCGATCCGGTCATCTACCCCGAAGTCCTCGCCGACCTGGACGCCGAGACGATCAAGGCGCTGGGCGAACGGTTCCTGGAGCGCACGCGTATCCAGAGGAAGTCGGGACGGCCGTTCTTCATCGACAAGATGCCGAATAATTTCGCGCACATAGGTCTGATCCAGTTGATCTTGCCGCAAGGGAAGATCGTGGACGCACGGCGACATCCGATGGCTGCCTGCTTCTCAGGTTTCAAGCAGCATTTCGCCCGAGGCCAGGGTTTTTCTTATAGTCTTACTGAAATCGGCCGGTACTATCGCGATTACGTCGACCTGATGGACCACTTCGACCGGGTTCTGCCCGGCCGGGTTCACCGGGTCATCTATGAGAGAATGGTGGAGGACACCGAGGGGGAGACGCGGCGCCTTCTGGCCTATTGCGGCCTGCCGTTCGAGCCGGACTGCCTTCGTTTCTACGAAAACGAGCGCGCGGTGAGGACGGCCAGCTCCGAGCAGGTGCGCCGGCCGATCTTCCGCGAAGGCCTCGACCATTGGAAACACTACGAACCCTGGCTCGGCCCGTTGAAGACCGCGCTGGGACCGGTCCTGGACTCTTATCCGGAGACGCCAGGACCATAAGCGAGGAGTAGAGCGACGCGGCGTGGGGCGCAGATCGCTGGAAGCAACAGCCGGCCCAAAGAGACCGGCGCTGACAGGGGGTATGTGTATGACTAGGTACCGGGTCAAAAGCCTAAGGCAGGCGGGGCGCACGCTTACCGCCACCTTATTGGGCTCGACGATGCTTATGGGGGCCTCGGCCGTCTTCGCCGCCGACGACAAGCCCAACCAGGTTCAGGAGGTGGTCGTCACCGCGCAGAAGCGTGAGGAGTCGATCCAGAAGGTGCCGATGAGCATCCAGGCGCTGGATACGCGCAAGCTGGAGCAGCTCAATGTCGTCGACTTCCAGGACTATTCGAAGTTCCTGCCCAGCCTGTCGTTCCAGACCATCGCGCCGAGCGTGACCTCGATCTACATGCGCGGCGTGGCCTCAGGCGAGAACGGCAACCACTCCGGCCCGCTGCCGAGCGTGGGCGTCTATCTGGACGAGCAGCCGATCACCACCATCGCCGGCACGCTCGACATCCACATCTACGACATCGCCCGGGTGGAATCCCTGGCCGGGCCGCAGGGCACGCTCTACGGCGCCAGTTCGGAAGCCGGCACCGTTCGCATCATCACCAACAAGCCCACGACCGCGGGCTTCCAGGCCGGCTATGACCTGCAGGCCAACACGGTCGACCATGGCGGCGTCGGCTATGTGGCCGAGGGCTTCGTCAACATCCCGCTGTCGGACAAGGCGGCGATCCGCCTGGTCGGCTGGGACGAGCACGACGCGGGCTATATCGACAACGTGCACGGCACGCGCACCTTCCCGACCTCGGGCGCGACGGTGAACAACGACGCCTTCGTCAAGAAGGACTTCAATACGGTCAACACCTACGGCGGCCGCGCCGCGCTGAAGATCGACCTGAACGAGAACTGGAGCATCCTGCCCCAGATCATGGGCCAGGACATGAAGTCCAACGGGGTGTTCGGCTTCGACCCTCACGCGGGCGACCTGGCCGTCCAGCACTTCGGGCCGGATAGCTCGCACGACCGCTGGTACCAGGCGGCCATGACGGTCACCGGCAAGATCTCGAAGTACGACATCACCTACTCGGCGGGCTACTTCAACCGCAGCGTCGACAGCGTGTCGGACTACATGGACTACTCGTACGGCTACGATAACGCCGGCGGGTACGGGGCCTACTGGGTCGACAACGCGGGCGTGCCCCTGGCCAATCCGCGTCAGTTCATCATCGGCAAGGACCGGTTCTGGAAGGACAGCCAGGAACTGCGCATCTCGTCGCCGGCGACCGACCGGTTCCGCTTCGTGGCGGGCCTGTTCATGCAGAACCAGCGCCACTGGATCATCCAGGACTACCAGATCGCCGGCTTCGGCAGCTTCTATTCGGTGCCCAACTGGCCCCAGACCATCTGGCTGACCGACCAGATGCGCGTGGACCGCGACAAGGCGGTGTTCGCCGAGGCGACCTACGACATCACCGACAAGCTGAGCATCACCGGCGGCGTGCGGTTCTACGACTATCGCAACACGCTGAAGGGCTTCTACGGGTTCAGCGAGCACACCGACGATCCGCCCCCCCTGGGCCTGGGCTACAGCCACACCGGCTTCGGGCCGGGCGGGGTGAACTGCCTGTCGACCGCGGTCTATCGGGGCGGGCCGGGCTGTATCAACCTGGACAAGGTCAGCCAGGGCAGCGGCAACACCCACAAGCTGAACCTGACCTACAAGTTCGACGGCGATAAGCTGATCTACGCCACCTGGTCGAACGGCTACCGGCCGGGCGGCGTGAATCGCAACGGCAACCTGCCGCCCTATCAGGCCGACTTCCTGACCAACTACGAGTTCGGGTGGAAGACCAGCTGGGCGGGCCACCGCATCCGCTGGAACGGCGCGATCTACCAGGAGGATTGGAAGAACTTCCAGTTCTCGTTCCTCGGCCTGAACAGCCTGACAGTCGTGGCCAACGCCGGCCAGGCGCAGATCCGTGGCCTGGAAAGCGACCTGTCGTGGGTGGTGGACGACCACCTGACCCTGACCGCGTCGGGCGCCTATACCGACGCCAAGCTGACCGAGCCCTATTGCGGCATCCAGGGCGTGACCAGCTGTCCGGGGGCGGAACTCGCGCCCAAGGGCCAGCAGCTGCCCGTGACGCCGAAGCTGAAGGCCAACGCTACCGCGCGTTACGGCTTCGACATCGGCCAGTGGAACGCGCACCTGCAAGGAGCCGTGGTCTATCAGGACGCCACCTGGGCGGACCTGCGCACCTTCGAGCGTGGCCTGGAGGGCCGCATGCCGGCCTTCACCACGGTCGACCTGTCGCTGGGAGCCGAGCACGACAGGCTTTCGGTCGAGCTGTTCGTGAAGAACCTCTTCGACGAGCGGGGCAACATCACGCGCTTCACCGAATGCACCATCGCGGTCTGCGCCGCGCCGCTGCCGAACGGGGCCAACACCACCTATGTGGTGCCGATCCAGCCCAGGCTGATCGGGCTCAAGTTCGGCCAGAAGTTCTAGGTCGAACGCATAAGCCTATGGCGGGGGCGGGGCGGCCTTTGGTCGCTCCGCCCTTTGCTTTGGGGCCATGTCACGGCCGCGTCATGCAATCAGCTTACCCGCGCCCCGTATTCGTCCAGTCGGGTGGGTGTTTCGCATGAGCCTGGATCAGCAACGCCTGTCGTGCCGTACGGCCTTCATCTCCGATATTCATCTCGGCACCAAGGGCTGCCAGGCCGAGCTTCTGCTCGACTTCATCCGCAGCCTGGAGTGCGAGACGCTCTACCTTGTCGGCGACATCATCGACGGGTGGAAGATGAAGGGCGGCGGCTGGTACTGGCCGCAGGCGCACAACGACGTGGTGCAGAAGATCCTGCGCCTGGCCCGGCGCGGGGTGAGGGTGATCTATGTGCCCGGCAACCACGACGACCGGGTGCGCGACTTCATCGGCGTGCACTTCGGCGGCGTGATCGTGGCCCAAGACGCCATCCACGAGGCCGCTGACGGCAAGCGCTATCTGGTCACCCACGGCGACGCCTTCGACGGGGTCGTGACCCACGCCAAGTGGCTGGCCTTCGTGGGGGACTGGGGCTACCGCCTGCTGCTTTCGGCCAACACGAAGTTCAACGCGGTGCGGCGGCGCTTCGGCATGGGCTACTGGAGCCTGTCGGCCTTCATCAAGGTCAAGGTGAAGAACGCCCTGCAGTTCATTGAGAACTTCGAGCAGGCGCTGGCCGACGAGGCGCGGCGGCGCGGGGCGGACGGGGTGATCTGCGGCCACATCCACAAGGCCGAGATGCGGACGATCGACGGGATCATCTACATCAACGACGGCGACTGGGTGGAAAGCTGCACCGCGGCGGTGGAGCACCACGACGGCCGGTTCGAGATCGTGCACTGGGCGGATCGGGCGGCAGATGCGCCCGTCGGCGCGCGGGGTGAGATCGAGGACGCAGTTCCGGTCGCCGCCTGACCTTCCCTCCTTGCGGGGGAAGGATTTAGAGTGGGTTCGCCATGCGCGCCAAACCTCTTGCCGCCTTGTTCGCTATCCTGTGCCTCGCCGCAGCGACGCCCGACGCATCGGCGCCGATTGTCAGCCTGGAGAAGGCCCTGCGCTCCGCGCCCGCGAAACCCGACGCGGCCAGGCGCAAGGCGGTGCGAGCGGCGGTGGCGCGGGCTTTTGACCTTGATGCAGTCAGCCGCTCGGTGCTGGGCGAGGAGGCGGCGCGCGCGACGCCTACGCAGCGGGCGCGGGTAAGCGAACTGATCCTGCAGCGGCTGAGCGAACGGGTCGGGCGCGAGCGGATCGGGGCGGACGCGACCCTGCGGGTTCTGCGCAGCCGCGATGTCGGCCTGGGCGAAACCATGATCACCACCGAGGCGCGGCGCGGACAGGACAACCCCGTCACCGTGGTCTGGCGCGTGCGCCAGGAGGCGGGCGGGCCGAAGGTGGTCGATGTGCTGCGCGAGGGGATCAGCCTGTCGCTGAAGGCACGAAGGGAACTGGCGGCGGCGATGCGCGGCCATACGCTGGACCAGGCGCTGGCGGCGATGGAGCGGGCGCCCGCGGCCGAGTGAGAAAGCCCGATTTTTTGCGTGCCGCGCAGTTGGCGCTAAGCTTCGCCGTGTGGGGGCGGCGACGCCATGATCGAGACCAGCACGACGGACCTGACGGTCGAGGCGGACGGCATGCGCATGGCCGTGCGCACGGTGCGCCGCGCCGGGCCGGTGCGCGGGACCATCCTGATCGTCAACGGCGTGCTGTCGCCGTTCACCGCCCTGCGCTGGACCATCAAGAGCCTGCCTGAGTTCGACCTGATCCTCTTCGACTTCCCGCCCATCGGCCTGTCGCGGCCGCTGAACCCCCGGATCGGGCGGCTCACGGAGGAGCAGGAGGCGGAGCTGGTGCTGGCCTTGATCGCGCGGTTTGAGCCCGAGTACCTGATCTCGATCTCATGGGGCGGCGCCTCGGCCCTTACGGCGCTGGCGGCGCAGCCGAAGTCGATCCGCCGCGCGATCATCGCCTCCTACGCGCTCGGCATGAGCGAGCACCTGCGCGGGCTGGCCTCGGGGCTGCTCGAACTGATCGACGGCGGCCGGCGCGACGAGGCGGCCACCCACGCCTCCAACATGCTGGCCGAGCTGCTGCCCGAGCGTCTGCGCCGGGTGCACAAGGACTACTACCTGGGGCTCGACGAGGTGCAGGTGCAGCACGTGGTCGACCACGCGCGCTATTGCCTGAGCGCCTCCACCGACCGGATCGAGGCGCGGCTGAAGGCCATCCGCATCCCGGTATTGTTCGCCAATGGCGCGGCCGACCGGCTGACCCCGCCCTCGGCGGTGGACGGCATCGAGCGCCACCTGCCGCAGGCCGAGTTCGCTGTGATCCCGGACGCGGGCCACTTCCTGGCGATGGAGTCGAAGGACGCGGCGGCGCGGGTGCGGGCCATGGTCGAGGGATTTTTCGCCTGACCCTTCCCCCCTTGCGGGGGAAGGAGGGGCCCGTTGCGGAGCAACGGGAGGATGGGGGGTCGATTTGCGGCTTCCGATCCTGGCGCTGCTGAAAGGCCCGGCGTTGTGGGGGTGAGCGCGATGATCTGCGTCCGGTTCTGAGAGGCCGGCGAGACCCCCCATCCTCCCGCTTGCCTCGCGGCTCGCGGGGCCCATCCTTCCCCCGCAAGGGGGGAAGGATTCGGATCAATCCAGCCGCCTTCGATACGCCAGGATCGCCGCGACCGAAGCCAGGGCCTCGAAGGCCAGCACCGGCAGCATGTGGCCGGCGACGCTGAGCGCGCCCTCTCCCCGGATCAGCACGTCGCGGGTGGCGCGCAGGTAGTGGGTCAGGGGCATGGCCCAGCCGATGGCTTGGGCCCAGCGGGGCATGCCCTCGAACGGGAACAGGAAGCCCGAGAGCAGCAGCGAAGGCAGGTAAAACAGGGCCGCCCCCTGGGCCGCCTGCATCTGGTTCTGCGCCAGGGCCGAGAAGGCGAAGCCCAGGATCAGATAGGCCCCGGCGAAGAAGGGCGCCGCTGCGATCAGGGCCCAGGTCGCGGGCGGCAGGGGCAGGTCGAACAGCCAGTGCACCGCCAGCAGCAGCACGCCCGTGTCGAAGACGCCGATGGCCAGATAGGGCGCCAGCTTGCCGATCAGGGCGTCGGCGGGGGTGACGGGCGTGGCCAGCAGGCTCTCCCAGCTGCCGGTCTCGCGCTCGCGCACCAGGGTCAGGGCGCCCAGGAACAGCATGGTGATCATCACCACCATCCCGACCAGGCCGGGAGCTATGGACCAGTCGAGATTGATCGAGGGGCTGGCGGTCCGGCCGGACAGCCAACGAATCCGCACCTCGGGCGTCTGGTCCCCGGCGTAGTTCTCGGCCACGCCTTTCCAGATGCGGGTCTGCAGGACACCCAGCGCGTCGCGCACGGTCTGCTGATCGCCCGCGTCGGCGAAGACCTGAACCTCGGGTGGGCGTCCGTCGGGACGGCGGTCGACCTCGATGCCGATCACGGCCTTGCCGGTGCGCACCGCCTCCTGAGCCGAGCCCGGCGGGCCGACGGGGCCGGTCAGGTCGACGGCAGGCTGGCTCCTGGCCTGCTCCAGCATGGGCTGGATGGCGCGGGCATCATTGGCGGCGAGCGCCATGCGCAGGTGCTGCGGGTTCAGGTTGATGGCATAGCCGTAGAGCAGGATCTGCACGATCGGCAGGAGCAGGATCAGGCCCAGCAGCAGGCGGTCGCCAACCAGTCGCTTGGTCTCGACCCGGGCGATGGCGGCGATGCGGCGGGGACTGGGCGGTCTCATGCGGCCCTGGCCTCAGCGGGGCCGCGCACCAGGACGAAGGCGGCGTCCTCAAAGCGCGGCGGGGTCTCCTCCGCGGGGGAACCGCGCGCGGAAAGCCAGTCCAGCAGGCCTTTGAAGGCCTCAGGCCGCGCCAGCACCCGCAGGCGCCGGCCCTGCGGATAGGCCGCCAGCACGCCGGGCAGGGCGGTGACCGGCCCGGTCAGGTCCAGGGCTTCGTCGCCGGACACCAGGGCCACGCGCATGGGCAGACCGTCCGAGATCGCCTGGGGCGCGCCCCAGCCGACACGCCGGCCGCTGCAGAACAGGGCGACGCGGCCGCATTGCTCGGCCTCGGTCAGGTCGTGGGTGTTGATCGCGACGCTGGCGCCTGAGCGGGCGAGATCGGCGATGCGGCGCCAGACCTCATAGCGGGACTCCGCGTCCAGGCCCGCGGTGGGCTCGTCCAGCAGCACCAGGCGCGGGCGGTGGATCAGGGCGGCGGCCAGCTCCAGCCGGCGCGCCCAGCCGCCGGACAAGCGCTTGGCCCGCTGGCGCGCGAAAGGCGTGAGGTCGAAGGCTTCGAGCGTGGCCTCCACCGCCTCGCGCGGGCGCTCCACCCCATAGACCTCGGCCCGGAAACGCAGGTTGTCGATGACAGTGAGGTCGCCGTAGAGCGCCAGCTTCTGGGGCATGTAACCGACCTGGCCGGCGATGGCGTGGCGGTGGGCCATCAGGTCGCGACCCAGCACCTGGCCCTCGCCCGCATCGGCTTTCAAGAGGCCCGCCAGGATGCGCAGGAAGGTGGTCTTGCCCGCGCCGTTGGGGCCGACCAGCCCCAGCACCTCGCCCGGCAGCAGCTCCAGCGAGACCCCGTCGACGGCGACGCGGGCGCCGAAGCGGCGGGTGACCCCGCGCACGGCCAGGACCGGCTCGGCTGTGGAGGAGGGCGCTGCGGCGGCTATGTCCATGGACTCGCGCGGGCGACGGTTCGCACGACAGTAGCGTGACGGCCCCGCTTGTCGACCGGCAAGCGGCGGCGGGCTTCAGCCTTCGCCCAGCAGCCCCGCCTCGCGCAGGATGGCCGCCGGCGCCTCCATGCGCGGCCCGTAGCGGCGCCAGCGGCCGACCGAACTCTTGTAGAGCGGCTGGCGCACCTGGGTCGCGCTGGCGGTGGAGACGCCCGCGGTGTTCTCGTGGAAGGCCAGGCAGCGGTCGTCCCAGTCGAGGCCGCAGAAGGCGAGGAGGCGTCGGGTTTCGGCCTCCTGGTCGGCCACCAGGGCGTCGTAGGAGACCTCCAGGAAGCGATCGGCGGGCATGGTCCGGCGCCAGTGGGCGACGAGGCGGTCGAAGGCGACGTAGTAGCGGGCGGCGTCTTCCAGGTCGTAGGCGTAGTCGTGGAAGGGCGAATCCCAGGCGAACATCTGGCGGTAGTTCGACAGCACCGAGTCCGTCGGATCGCGCCTGAGGCAGACGATGCGCGCCTCGGGCAGGGCGCGACGGATCAGGCCGGCGTAGAAGAAGTTGAACGGCAGCTTGTCGACGAAGCGGGCGGTGGCGCCGGTCAGGGGGCGGGTGGATTTGACGTAGTCGGCGCCCAGGCGGAACAGGTCGATGCGGCGTGCGGCGCGCAGGGTGTCCGGGTCGATCAGGGCCTGGCCGGGCGTGGCCGTCATCTGCTTCACCAGCACCGGGAAGTTCTGCAGCTCGCCGGCCGAAACCACCTGCGGGTGGCTCGACAGGATGCGGTCGACCAGGGTGGTGCCGGTGCGCGGCAGGCCGACCACGAGGACCGGCTCGTCGGAAGCGAAGCCGCCGGTGTCGTCCTCAGGCCCGCGGTAGGTGTCCGCCGCGGCGGCGAACAGGTCCCGGTCCTTGGCGACGGAGTGGGGGCGGGCCCGGCGGCGCGGCGCCTTGGCCTGCTCCAGCCAGTCCAGCGCGGCCTCCGGCTCGCCGAGGTCCTCGTAGGTCTTGGCCAGGGCGTGGCCGATGGCGAGCACCTGCTCGGGATCGCGGGCGGCGGCGAACAGACGCTTCAGCGGGGCGATGAAGTTGGCCTCGGGGGTCTGCCGGGTCATCTCGACCAGGGCCAGATAGGCCTTGTCGAAGTTCGGGTCGATGGCGAGCAGGCGCCGATAAGCCTCTTCCGCGCCTTGGAAATCCCCGACGTACTGCTTGCCGTAGCCGAGGTTATAGAGGAAGGCGGTGCGCCGTGGATCGAGCGCGGTGGCCCGCTCAAATAGCGGCACGGCTTTGTCGTAGTCGCCGGTGCGGGTGTAGGTGACGCCGAGCGTATCCAGGGTCAGGGCGTCGCGCGGATCGAGCGCCAGGGCGCGGTCGGCGACCTGGCGGGCGGCGGCGGTCTGGTTCATGCCGATCAGGGTCGCGGCCAGGCGCATCAGGTGCTCTGTCGAGCCGGGCTCGATGCGCGCGGCTTCCTGGAACAGCTCCGCCGCCTGGGGCAGGGCGCCGGTCTCGAAGAACACCACGCCCATGAGATGCAGTGCGCCGGCGTTGCCGGCGTCGGTCTGCAAGACGCTCATCAGCGTCGCGTGCGCCTCGCGATGGCGACCGGCGTTCAGATGCTGCTCGGCCTGACGCAACAGGCGGTCGGACGCGCTCACGAAAGGCCTCGGCTGGCGGCGCGACGGATGCGCCGCCTGTCCGGAAGAAGCTCAAACGCGGGCGGCGTCAATGGCGAAAAAGGTCAGCAGCCGTGCTTGGCGCGCCCTTGACTTACCCTGCGGCATCCCTTCGAAGGTGCGTCTCTTTCAACGTCTCAACCCAAGGGGAACGGGGCATGGCCGATCTGGCGCAAGTGACCGACCACATCCGCAACGCGGTCGGCGAGAATTCGGGTCTGGGCAAGACGGTGAAGCTCGACTTCGGCGACGCGGGCAAGATCTTCATCGACGGCGCCTCGACGCCGAACACCGTCAGCAACGACGACAACGCCGCCGACGCCACCGTTTCGATGAGCTGGGACGACTTCATGGCCCTGTCCGAAGGGCGGCTGGATCCGATGATGGCCTTCATGCAGGGCAAGATGAAGATCCAGGGCGACATGATGCTGGCCCAGCGCCTGGCGCCGCTGCTGAAGCGCTGATCCGCACAAGTAAAGGCCCGGCGGGATGACCGCCGGGCCTCGATGCTTCAGGCCGCCTGAATCTTGGATTCTTGGGCCTCACATCTTCTTCTTGTTGTCGTCCTTGTCGTCACGGCCCGTGCCGCCGTTGCTGACGTCCTGCACCGCGCTGGTGGAGGTGGTGACGCCCTGGCCGGAGGCCTGGCTGGTGGTTGGAGACGACTGCGAGGCGCCGGCGCTCTGGCCCGCGCTGCTCGATTGCGACGACGAGCCCTGGCGCCGGTTGCGCCAGTCGTCGAAGTCGTTGGCGAACTTGGAGCGACGCTCCTCGCGCCAGGAGTGATAGTCGCGATCGAAGTTCTGCAACTGGGTGTCGCGCCAGTGCAGGTAGTCGGGCTCGAACTGGGCGACCGACGAGGTGAAGGTCATCGAATTCTGGCCGCCCTGGCCTTGGTGCTGGCCCTGGCCCGTATGCTGGCTTTGGCCTTGACTGTAGCCGCCGCCGAAGGAGCCGCCCGAGCCGCGGCCCTGGTTGTTCTCCCAGATCTGAGCGCCCGGCTCGTATCCGGAGGCGTGGTAGCTGGGCGCGGTGCTGTAGGCCCCCTGCTGGCCGCTCGAATGACCGTCGCCGGCGTGATGGCCGCTGTTGTAGCCGCCGCCATAGCCGCCCTGGCCGTAGTTGTAATGGCCGGGCTGCTGGCCGTAGCCGCTCTGGCCATAGCTCATGCCGCGACCGCCGCGGTCATAGCCGCCGTAGAGATCCGCGCCTGACGTCGTCGAGCCGTAGTCCGAGCCCGCCTGGCCGCCCTGGGCCCACGAGCCCTGGCCGTAGGAGCGGCCGCCCTGGCCCTGCTGCTGGCTGCGCTGCTCATAGCCGCCGGGCCCGAAATTCCCGCCGGACTGGCCATAGCCGCCCTGGCCGAACTGGGTTCCGCCATAGCCGCCGCCCGAACCGGTGCGGCCGTACTGGCCGAAGTCCTCGCGGCCGTAGGGATCGCGCGGGGCGTCGCCCTGGCCGTAGGTCTGGCCGGTGCTGGCGTGGGAGCCGAGACGCTGGTCGTCGCGGTACTGCGAACGCTGGGCGCCGTGGTCCTGGCCGCCGGAGCCATAGGTCCCGCCGCCCTGACCGTAGGACGAGGAGCCTTGCCGGCCCTGGCCGTACTGGTCGCCGCGCTCGTGGTCGCGCCAGGAGCGGCCCTCGGAGGCGGTCTGCGCGTCGGCGCTCCTGGACGGGTCGCGCTCGCGGCCGTAGTCGCCCTGAGGGCTGGTTTCGTGTTCGCGGTTGGCCATGGGGATTTTCCTCTGATCTGGGGGGGAGGGGTGGCCGTGCAACCGGGGTAGAGGCTGGAATGTTCCGCGACAGAATGCACGGCGACGGCGTCGCAAAACCGTATTATTTCAAGGCCTAGTCCGCCGTGCGGCGACCGCCCTAGCGCTGCGGTCGCGCAGAGTTGATCGCGCCGTCCGGCTCACGCCTGCGTCGCATTCGGGCCACAGTGCGACTCGATTCGAATCGCGCCCGCATCTGTGGAGCCGGTTGGCTGGTTTACCTTCCACGCCGGATCGTGAAGTCCTCGACGCGCCCGCGGGCGCCGGAGAAACCAAAGTGGCCAGCTCGTCCTCGAGACGCCGACCCGAAATCGCCCTGCCGCAGGCGCCGACCGCCGAGGTCTCGCGCGCCGAGCACATCGGCGAGGAGCTGAAGGCGATGTTCGATGCGGTGGCCTCCGCGCCCCTGCCGCCTGAGATCGAGGCCCTGGTCGAGGAACTGGAACAGCGGCGCGTGGCCGAAGAGCACGGCCCGCGCAAGCGCGACCGGCGCAGCTAGCTGACGTCGTCGCCCAGGTTGGCGATCAGCGAGTCCGCGGCGAAGGTGTCGGACGGCATCTCCGCATCCATGATCTTGAGCAGGCGGGCGCGGGCGCGATTGACCCGGCTCTTGATGGTGCCGAGCGCACAGCCGCAGATCTCGGCCGCCTCTTCGTAGGTCAGGCCGGCGGCGCCGACCAGGATCAGGGCCTCGCGATGTTCGGCGGGCAGACGGGTCAAGGCGGCCTGCAGGGCGCGCATGGCCACGCTCCAGTCCTGGGTCGGGGCCGAGTACAGGGAGGCGGCGTGCTTGCCTTGCTCGTCGGGCACCTCGCGACGGCGGCGCACGACGGCGGTGTAGTAGGTGTTGCGCAGAATGGTGAAGAGCCAGGCCCTGAGATTGGTGCCTGGCTCGAACTTGGCCCGATGGGTCCAGGCCTTGATCAGGGTGTCCTGCACCAGGTCGTCGGCGTCGGCGGCGTTGTGGCTGAGCGACCAGGCGAATGCGCGAAGGGCGGGGATCAGCGCAACCACGTCGTCCCGCCAGCTCTGGCTGTCGACCCCCGGGGGTGACGGCCGCTGGTCCGCATCTGCGGAGCTGCGGGCTTCGTTTTGCGCGAAACTCATGTGGCTGCCCTGTTCGGCGTAAGGCCGGGATAGGTCGCGGACCCCGACACTCCCCTGACGCTTCGATGAACGCGTTCGCTACGCATCCGTTCCGCCTGTTGCCACGTTATGTGCCTCAGGGGCTTAGAGGTCGGGGGGCTTGCACGCCGAATATGGTTCCCTATTTGTTCTTTACGGGTGCGGAGAACGTCGTTATCCCCATGGTGAAGGTCCCCACGGCCGTGCTACGGCGCGCGCAAATCGCACGGAGGCTCGCGATGCCTCGGCTGCCCATCGTTCCGTCTTCCCATGCCCGCGGAGACGCCGCGTGAGCCCGCACGACAGCGGCGGGCAGGCGAGCTGCCCCTGGACCACCGCGCCCATGCCCGGGCCGCTCGACCGCTATCGCGCCGTGCGCGTCCGCACCGAGGCCCTGGCCGCGCCCCTGAGCGACGAGGACCAGCAGGCCCAGTCCATGCCCGACGCCAGCCCGGTGAAGTGGCACCTGGCGCACGTCACCTGGTTCTTCGAGCAGATGCTGCTGGTCCCTCAGCCGGGATACCGCCCGGTGGACCCGGCCTACGACCGGCTGTTCAACTCCTACTACGAGAGCCTGGGCCCGCGAGTGGCGCGAGGCGCGCGCGGGACCATCACCCGGCCTTCCGCTGCGGCGGTGCGCGACTATCGCCGCCGGGTGGACGCGGCGATGGCCGACTGGCTGGCCAAGCCTGGGGCTCTGGACGATCCGCACCTGGCCTATCTGTTCGAGCTGGGCCTGAACCACGAGGAGCAGCACCAGGAGCTGATCCTGACCGACGTGCTGCACCTGTTCGCTCAGTCGCCGCTGAAGCCGGCCTATCGCGATGATGCGCCGGCGAGGGGTGGAACGGCGAGGCCGATGGGCTGGCGCGAGTTTCCGGGCGGCCAGGTCGAGATCGGCTGGGACGGAACCGGATTCGCCTTCGACAACGAGGGGCCGCGCCACGCGGTCTTGCTCCGGCCTTACCGGCTGGCCGACCGGCTGGTGACCAACGGCGAGTGGCTGGCCTTCATGGCCGACGGCGGCTACCGGCGCCCCGAGTTCTGGATGTCCGACGGCTGGGCCGAGGCGAAGGCCGAGGGCTGGACTGCGCCGATGTACTGGGAGGAGCGCGACGGCGGCTGGGTGTCGATGACGCTGCATGGCGAGCGGCCGATCGACCCGGCCGCGCCGGTGACCCACGTCTCCTGGTACGAGGCGGACGCCTACGCCCGCTGGGCCGGCAAGCGGCTCCCCACCGAAGCGGAGTGGGAAGCTGCGGCTGGAACAATGCCGGTGGCCGGGAACCTTGGCGGGCAGTGTGGCGCGCTGACGCCCCAGCCGGCCGGCGCAGGGTTCGCGCAGATGTACGGCGACGTTTGGGAATGGACCGCCAGCGCCTATGCGCCCTATCCGGGCTTTAAGCCCACCGAAGGCACGGCCAGCGAGTACAACGGCAAGTTCATGGCCAACCAGCTGGTGCTGCGCGGCGGGTCGCTGGCGACCCCGCAGGGGCATGTGCGCCCGACCTATCGGAACTTCTTCTACCCCAAACAGCGGTGGCAATTCATGGGCGTGCGCCTGGCCGAGGACGTGGATGCGGGCGATCGAGCGCGGCCTGCGCCCCGGCGGGACGAGTTCCTGACGGCGCTGGGAGAGGGTCTCTCGCGCTCGCCCAAATCCCTGTCGCCCAAGTGGTTCTACGACGAGGAAGGCTCACGCCTGTTCGAGGCGATCACCGAACTGCCGGAGTACTACCTGACCCGCTCGGAGCGGGCGCTGCTGCAACGGATCGCACCGGAGATCGCCGCCGAAATCCCCGACGGCGCGGTGATGGTCGAGTTTGGCTCAGGGGCCAGCGAGAAGACCCGGCTGGTGCTGGACGCCGCGCGCCAGCTTTCGGCCTATGTGCCGGTCGATATCTCGGTCGAGGCGCTGAGTGAGGCGGCCGAGCGCATCCGCGCCGCCTATCCGGCGCTCAAGGTCGAGCCCCTGGCAGGGGACTTCACCACCCGCCTGCGCCTGCCTGCGGTCGCTGCGGGGCGGCCACACGTGGGCTTCTTCCCAGGCTCTACCGTCGGCAATTTCACGCCTCAGGAGACGCGCGCCTTCCTGCGCGCGGTGGCCGAGCTCCTGGGCCGGGGCGCGGTGCTGATCGTGGGCGCTGACCTGGCCAAGCGCGAGGACGTGCTGGTCGCCGCCTATGACGACGCGCAAGGAGTGACCGCGGCCTTCAACCGCAATGTACTGGTCCGGGCCAATCGGGAGTTGGGGGCCGACTTCAACCTCGAGGCCTTCGGCCATCGGGCGGTATGGAACCCGATCGAAAGCCGCATGGAGATGCACCTGGTCAGCCTGTGCGACCAGGTCGCCCACCTGGGCGGGCGCCGCTTCGTGTTCAAGCAGGGCGAGACCATCCACACCGAGAACTCGTACAAGTTCACCGTCGAGGGGTTCGCGAAGCTGGCCGAGGACAGCGGCTGGCGGCTTGACCGCCAGTGGATCTCGCCGGAGCCGGAGTTCGCGGTGTTCTTGCTGAGGCGGTGAGGGGACAAACCCTCTCTAAACTTTCGTCATCCTCGGACAAGGCCGCGCAGCGGCCGCCGATCCGAGGACCCAGCAGCGAATCTTTCTTGAAGCGGGGCGCCCTACGATTTGCCGTCGCACGCAGCGTTGAGTTCCGGAACTGCTGATGGGGTGGACGGCCCCC
>JAFECT010000019.1 GCA_018241995.1 Pseudomonadota bacterium | reverse complement strand
GGACTGATCCGACCCGACCACACCACAGTGTTACCTATCCAACCGGGCTAATCTTTTACCCATCCATCCGCTGGACAGGATCACGCGTCTTCGAGCATCAGCACCCCGGGCGCGCTCTTCAGCGCTCCGCGTAGCGACGCGTCGAGCCGATACCGCCCCGGTAACCGCAGCTCGATCTCCCTGGCCCCGTCCATGGCGGCGACCAGGACCACCTCGCCGCCGCCGTTCTTGGACACGGCCGGCTCCAGGCGCTTCTTCAGGGCCTCGACCTCGGCGGATCTGGGCGACACATGCACCCGCAACCCCGACCCGCCGCGCTCGACCGCGGCCGCGATCGGTTCCGCCTCGTCGCCGAAGAAGCGCACCTCGCCGTCGGAGCACTTCGCCCGCACCTTCAGCATGATCGAGGCGCCGGTCTCCAGCACATCGCGATAGGCGCGCAGGGATTCCGGCGGGAACAGCACCTCGAACTCGCCGGTGGGGTCGGAGAAGGTGACGAAGGCGAACTTCTCGCCGGTGCGGGCGGAGGCGCGTTCCTGGCGGCGGCGCACCACGCCGGCCATGCGGAAGGCTTCCTGCCCATCCTCGGCCAGCTGCTGGGCCTCGGCGACCAGGGTGACGCGGCGCTTTCGCAGCACGTCGACCATGTCTTCCAGCGGGTGGCCGGAGAGGTAGAAGCCGACGGCGGCCAGTTCCTGGTCCAGGCGTTCCGGCCCGATCCAGGGCTCGACCTTGGGCAGGCGCGGGCGCGCGGCGCCGCTGTCGGCCCCGAACAGGGCCCCTTGCGCCGAGACGCGGTCGGCGGCGACGGACTGGGCGTAGGCGATCAGCGCGTCGGCGCTTTCCACGATCTGGCGCCGGTTGGGGTGGATGGCGTCGAAGGCGCCGGCGCGGGCCAGGCTTTCCAGGGCGCGCTTGTTCACGGCCTTCGGATCGACCCGTTCCAGGAAGTCGAACAGGTCGCGGAAGGCGCCGCCGGCCTGGCGCACCTCCACCAGGTGCTTCATCGCCTCCAGCCCGACGTTCCTGACGGCGCCCAGGGCGTAGAGCACCTCGCCCTCCTCCACGTCGAAGTCGGCCATGGAGCGGTTGATGTCGGGCGCCCTCACCTTCACGCCGAAGCGGCGGGCGTCCTGGTAGAACACCGCCAGCTTGTCGGTGTTGGCGATATCGAGGCTCATGGAGGCGGCCATGAACTCGACCGGATGGTTCGCCTTCAGCCAGCCGGTCTGGTAGGCGATCAGGGCGTAGGCCGCCGCGTGGCTCTTGTTGAAGCCGTAGCCGGCGAACTTGGCCACCAGTTCGAAGATGGCGTCGGACTGCGCCTCCGGCACGCCCTTCTCGCTGGCCCCGGCCACGAAGCGCGCCTTCTGGAGGTCCATCTCCTCCTTCTTCTTCTTGCCCATGGCGCGGCGCAGCAGGTCGGCCTCGCCGAGGCTGTATCCCGCCAGGACCTGGGCGATCTGCATCACCTGTTCCTGGTAGACGATGACGCCGTAGGTCTCTTTCAGCACGCCTTCGAGGGAGGGGTGCAGGGTATCGACGGGCTTTCGGCCCATCTTGCAGTCGACGAAGGTGTCGATGTTGTCCATCGGGCCGGGCCGATAGAGCGAGATCAGCGCCGTGATCTCCTCGATAGACGAGCATTGCATCTTGCGCAGGGTGTCGCGCATGCCCTGGCTTTCCAGCTGGAACACCCCGATGGTCTGGCCCGACGCCATCAGCTGGTAGGTGGGCTGGTCGTCCAGCGCCAGGAGGCCGAAGTCCACATCGGCGCCGCGCTTCTTGAGCAGCTTGGACGCGCGGTCCAGCACCGTCAGGGTCTTCAGGCCCAGGAAGTCGAACTTCACCAGCCCGGCCGACTCCACCCACTTCATGTTGAACTGGGTCGCGGGGAAGTCCGAGCGCGGGTCCTGGTACAGCGGCACCAGCTCGGTCAGCGGCCGGTCGCCGATCACCACGCCCGCGGCGTGGGTCGAGGCGTTGCGGTAGAGGCCTTCGAGGCGCAGCGCGACCTCCAAGAGCTTCTCGACCGCCTCGTCCTCCTTCTTGGCCTGCTTCAGCCGGGGCTCCAGCTCGATCGCCTGGGCCAGGGTCACCGGGTTGGCCGGATTGTTCGGCACCATCTTGGCCAGGCGGTCCACCTGGCCCAGCGGCATCTGAAGCACCCGCCCCGTGTCCCGCAGAACCGCCCTCGCCTGCAGCGTGCCGAAGGTGATGATCTGGGCCACCCGGTCGCGGCCGTACTTCTCCTGCACGTAGGAGATCACCTCTTCGCGGCGCTCCTGGCAGAAGTCGATATCGAAGTCGGGCATCGACACCCGCTCCGGGTTCAGGAACCGCTCGAACAGCAGGCCGAAACGCAGAGGATCGAGGTCGGTGATGGTCAGGGACCAGGCCACCAGCGATCCGGCGCCGGAGCCCCGCCCCGGCCCCACCGGCACCCCGTGCGCCTTGGCCCACTTGATGAAGTCCGACACGATCAGGAAGTAGCCGGGGAAACCCATCTTCTGGATGACCCCGATCTCGAGCTCGAGCCGGTCCCAGTAGGCCTGTTCCTCCACCGCCAGCGGATTGACCGCCAGGCGCGCCTTCAAGCCCTCGCGCGCCTGCCACGCCAGCTCCTCAGGCTCGGAGCGGCCGGCGCCGGTGTCGAAGCGGGGCAGGATCGGGTCGCGCTTCTTGACCAGGAAGGCGCAGCGGCGCGCGATATCCAGGGTGTTGTCGCAGGCCTCCGGCAGGTCGGCGAAGGCCTCGCGCATCGCCTTGGCCGGCTTGAACCAGTGCTCGGCGGTCACCCGCCGGCGGTCATCCTGGCCCATGAAGGCGCCGTCGGCGATGCACAGCAGGGCCTCGTGCGCCCGGAACATGTCGGCCTTGGCGAAATAGACGTCGTTGGTCGCGACCAGCGGAACGTCGTGTTCATAGGCATGGGCGACCAGGTGCGGCTCGACCGCCTGCTCGGACGCCACGCCATGACGCTGCAGCTCGATGTAGAAGCGATCGGGGAAGGCCTCGGCCATGGCCAGGAGCGCCTTCTCGGCTTCCTTGCCCTTGCCCGCGGCGTACAGGGGATCAATAGGGCCATCAGGCCCGCCTGAAAGAAGTATCAGGCCCTCGGAATGGGCGACCACCCGCTCCCAGGTCACGCAAGGCTCGTCGTCGGCCGGCTCGATATAGGCCATGGACGACAGGGCCATCAGATTGGCCCAGCCGGCCTCCGACTGCGCCAGCAGCACGATGGTCGGCTTGGCCGCCCAGCGCTCGGACAGGCCCTCGCCGATGCCCACGACCGGCAGGGCGCAACCGATGATCGGCTGCACGCCCGCGTCCTTGGCGTATTGTGAGAACTCCAGCGCCCCGAAGAGGTTGGCGCGGTCGGCGATGGCCACGGCCGGCATGCCGTCGGCGGCCGCCAGGCCGGGGACCTTGTCGGCCTTGATCGCCCCTTCCAGCAGCGAATAGGCCGACCGGACCCTCAGGTGGACAAAGCCGTCCTCAAACACGCGCAAACCCTCGCCGACACCCCTCTGTTCTAGCGGGAAAGCGAGTCGCGACACCGTTCAATTCCGTCGCAGCAACGGCCTATCCACAGGCGCGTGGCCCCACGCGCGCACCGGGCGCCGTCAGGGGATCGCGCCTCAGTGCGCGAGATAGGCGAACGAGCAGACCATCCAGACAAAGGCCGAGACCGAAACCAGGGCCAGCGATTCACGGGCGATGCGGATCATCGGGAACGCTCCAGCTTGAGTTGCTGGTTTGTTCTATGTTCCGCTTGCGTTCCCGTCAAGGATCAGCTGGAACGCCGCCTTTGCTTGCAGTCGCGCGTGCCGCTATCATCGCGCGCATCTGGGTAGAATTGCTCGCGATTGGGACAGACATCCGGACGACGAAATGATCATAAAGGACAAAAAGCTAGAAGCGGTGCCGGACCGGCTCGCCGCGCTGGGCTATCCCCATGCGGATTCTGAAGTCGCTCGTGCACTCCTAATCGGAACGCTGAAGGGCATCGACATCCGGATAGCCCTTGAGGCCTTCTTCGCTCACTCCACGCGTATGGCGGGACCGATACGGTTTGTAGGAGATGAGTCTCAATGGAAAGAGACATGGCAGTTCGCGAGGGACCGAGGATGGCTCACTGAGACGGAGCACCGCTTTGTTCGGTCACTCTATGGTCTGCTGTCAGACGCCGTTGCACATGATGGCGCCTCGCTAATCGACGAGCTGGCGGCGCGAGTGAATGTGCTCGCCACCATGTGGCTGGTACTGCATCGGCAGGCAAACCAGCAAAGAAGCGAGAAGCGCATTCAAGATGGCGCAGCCGGCAAACTCCAGTTGGCGCGCCAATTCCTGGCTGGCATTCGCCGCGAAGTATATTCGGGGCCAGCTTTCGAACGCTGGTTTGACCTCGACCTGATACATCTCACCCGCCAAGTGGTGAGAAGTTCAGACGCTCCTCACCTAATGCGCACAATCATGGATGAAAAGGCGTCACCGGGCATACGAAGCGACTGTGCCTCTATCGTTCTATCGCCTCGATGTATAACGTCAGATAATCTTGCAGCCCTAGATCTCTATTGCGAGAGAAATAGTGGAAAGCTGCCATGGGAGGTCGAGCGCGCGATCGCCTTGGCCATTGAGAATCGGGCCCATGCTGCGGACCGCTTAATAAGCTACCTTCGGCGAATTTCCAGCAGCGGCGACCTATTAAACAAAAACCTCGATCAAAGTGAAAAATATTACAGCTCGCGCGAAGCCGCCACAGCCTACTATCTGTCTTGTTTAAGCAATCGCAGGATTCCGGCAGGCGGATGCACATGGCCCGCCTTTTATCTCTCATACCGCGCCGATCACGAAGATTGGAAGAAGCGAGTCAAACCGGCCTTCAAGCGACGCATAGAAGAGACGACCGATGCTGCGGTATCCGAATTTTGGACGCAGCTAGTTGAAAGGCGAATGGGGGGTTAGAGCGACGCATTTTGGGTCGCCGCCACCCGAATTCACCCTTTCGGGCGATAGCCCTCCCCGCCCCTGCGCCTTCATGCTACCCGCACCGATCCACGGGGAATCCACATGACCACCAACGGCATCGATCTGGGCAAGTCCGGCAGGGGCGTGGCGTTTGTCTATGCGGGCGATCTGGAGCGCGCGCTGGGCTTCTATCGCGACACGCTGGGGCTGACGGTGGTGGACTCCGATCCCTACGGCGTCTCGCTGGAGCTGCCGGGCGCCCTGCTGCGGCTGACCAAGGTGTCGGACTTCAAGCCGCATGAGCATCCGGTGCTGGGGTTCGAGATCGCCGACATCGTGGCGACCATCCAGGCGCTGAACGCGCGCGGGGTGCGCTTCGAAATCTATGACGGCATGGGCCAGGATGCGCTGGGCGTGTTCACCGGCTCGGACGGCGGCAAGATGGCCTTCTTCAAGGACCCCTCGGGCAACGCCCTGATGCTGCAGACACCGCCCACGGCCGCGGGCTGAGTCCGGCGGCGGCTTCACAACTCAACGCCGTCACCCTCGGGCTTGTCCCGAGGGCCCATCTGTCCGTCGCACGGAGTCACGAAAGCGGGCCATGGCCCTGCAAGCTGACCCATAGGCCCTCGGGACAAGCCCGAGGGTGACGGATCAGGTGGGGTGGCGAATTACTGCGGCCCCTCGCCCACGATCTCCAGCACCACCGGCTCCTCCTTGGCGCCGTCGTAGTGGAACTGGTTGGCAAAGTGGGTGACCACGGTGCCGGCGGGGAGCGGCGTGGTGGTCTCCGGTGAGAAGGTCTTGCCCGTGCCGACCCACCAGACGCCGCTGATCACCACGATGTGCCGGTCGTGCGGATGGAAGTGCGGGCGGCTCATCCGGTGGGGCAGCCACTTGACCAGCATGGCGTAGGCGCCGGGCTTCTCCGGGTCGCCCCACAGCACGTGGTAGAGCGGCCCGTCCGGCTTGTCGGATTTCCACTGCATCTGGTCCAGCGGCGTATAGGTCAGGGCCGCCGGGTCGGGTGCGGCCTGGGATGCGCCGGCGAACAGCGCGCAGGCGAGTGGGGCGATCATCAGGGTTTTCATCGTGGCCCTCCCGTTTGCAGCCCAGGCTCCCGCGCCCAGACCCGCCTTGCAATCCCCCTTTGAAGGGTCAAGT
Source organism: Pseudomonadota bacterium (assembly GCA_018241995.1). GTDB lineage: Bacteria > Pseudomonadota > Alphaproteobacteria > Caulobacterales > Caulobacteraceae > JAFECT01. The sequence goes on along the minus strand of JAFECT010000019.1, from coordinate 47,425 downwards.
TCGGGCTTGCACCGGCAGTGGGAGTCGCGCGCATGATCGTCACCCTGGTCGTCCTGCTCGCCGCCGCGGTCTTGCTGGTGTCGCTGTCGCGCCGGCTCGGGTTCGGGTCGATCCTGGGCTATCTGCTGGCCGGGGCGCTGATCGGGCCGTCGGGGCTGCGGCTGGTCACCGACGTCGAGAGCATCAAGGACATCAGCGAGCTCGGCGTGCTGATGCTGCTGTTCATCATCGGGCTGGAGCTGCGCGTCTCGCGCGTCTGGGCCATGCGGCGTTCGGTGTTCGGCCTGGGCGGGGCGCAGGTGGCGGTGACCGGGGCGGTGATCACCGTCGTGGCGCATTTCGCGGGGGTGGCCTGGACGGGGGCGGCCCTCCTCGGCTTTGGCCTGGCCCTGTCGTCGACCGCCATCGTCCTGCCGCTGCTGGCCGAGCGCAAGCTGCTGGCCGTGACCTCCGGCCGCGACAGCTTCTCGGTGCTGCTGTTCCAGGACCTGGCCTCGGTGCCGCTGATCGCGCTGGTGCCGCTGCTGGCCGGCAAGGGCGCCGGCGACCACGTCTGGCTGAACGTGCTCGAGGCCCTAGGCGCGGTCGCGGCCATCCTGCTGGGCGGGCGCTTCCTGCTGCGGCCCCTGTTCCGCGCCATCGGCGGCACGCGGACGCGTGAGCTGTTCACCGCCACCGCGCTGCTGATCGTGGTCGGCGCCGCGGCGCTGGCGGGCGCAGCGCATCTGCCCCTGTCGCTGGGCGCGTTCGCCGCGGGGGTGGTGCTGGCCGAGTCCGAATACCGGCACGAACTGCAGGCCGACGTAGAGCCGTTCGAGGGCCTGTTGCTCGGCTTCTTCTTCATGTCGGTGGGCATGGCCGCCAACCTGCGCCTGGCGCTGGAGGAGCCCCTGACCATAGCGGCGGGCGTGATCGCCCTGGTGCTCGGCAAGGCGGCGATCGCCTATGGGCTCGGGCGCTGGCGCGGCCAATCCTCGGCCACGGCCCTGCGTTTCGCCCTCGCCATCGCCCAGGGCAGCGAGTTCGGCTTCGTGCTGTTCGGGGCGGCGCTTTCGGCGGGCGCCCTGGCCGGTCCGGTGGTCGAGCGCGCCACCCTGATCGTGGCCCTGTCGATGCTGATCAGCCCGGTGCTGTTCGGCCTGTCCGAGCGCTGGCTGGCGCCGAGGCTGATCGCCAAGATGAAGCCCCAGCGCCCGAGCGACGCCCACGACTCCACCCCCGCCCCGGTGGTGATCTGCGGCTTCGGCCGCTTCGGCCAAATCGTCGGCCGGGTGCTGCTCACGCGCGGCATCCGCTTCAATGCGCTGGACGCGGAGTCCGACAATGTCGACGCGGTGCGCCGCTACGGCTTCGTGGCCTACTACGGCGACGCCACGCGGCTGGACCTGCTGCGCGCGGTGGGGGCCGAGACGGCGCGGGTGATCGTGGTCGCCCTGCCCGACCAGACCGACGTGCTGACGGTGACCCGGCTGGCGCGCAAGCACTTCCCCCAGGCCAAGGTCTTCGCCCGCGCCAGGAACCGCCACGCCGCGCACCTGCTGATCGAAGCCGGGGTCACCGACTTCGTGCGCGAGACCTTCCTGTCGAGCCTGCGCCTGACCGAGCTGGTGCTGACCAGCCTGGACCTCTCGGAAGCCGAGGCGCGCCGCACCGTCGCCGCTTTCCGCCAGCGCGACGAGCAGATGCTGATCGACCAGCACGCCTTCTTCGACGACGAGCCCAAGCTGGTGCAGAGCGCCGCCGACGCCGCCGAGGAGCTGAAGACCCTGTTCGAGGCTGACGCGCCGAGTTGAGGCGCCGCTAGCTCCCCAGCACCGCGTTCAGCGTCGCCGCCAGACGGATGCCGGCCTTCTGCAGCTGCTGCGCCGCCACAGGGCGCGCGGCCTGGATGTAGCTCATGCTCAGGCGCTGGGGTGCGACCTGGTCCTTGCAGGTGGGCAGGCTCGGCAGCTTGTAGGCCACGCTGGTCGCCAGGCGGAACGACTCCGTCGCCCAGTCCACCGGGCCGCCCTTGGTCCAGGCCTCGGCGTCCTCGGGCTTTATCTCGCCGTCGAGTTTGTCGGCGATGGCCTCGGGCGTGGGGCCCAGGTCCTTCACCACCCCAGTGTCCCAGAAGCCGTGCAGATTCCGCTTCTGGCCCGAGCCGTCGTCCAGCGGGATGCAGTTGCCGCCGCGGTCCTCGTGGTCGGCGATGTGCATGGGCTGGTGCATGTCGCCGATGAAGTGGACCAGGTACTTCAGCGCCAGGATGCGTTCGGCCTCGGTCGTGGCCGGGTCGTGCAGCTCGGCGGCGAACTCGGGGATCTTGTCGATGACGCAGTCGTCGGCGGGGCCGGCGCTGGCGATCTGACCGGGCGCCAGTTTGGGGAAGCCGTAGCAGGCCTTGGCCAGGTCGCCGTCGGTGATCTCGACGTCGGCGAAGTGCCACTTGGCCGTCTCCTTGTGCTCCTGGTCCCAGCGATCGGCCCAGCTGGCGCGGCTGGCGAAGTCGGGCGGGGTCAGGATGTCCTTGTCCGCGGCCAGCAGCGCCTCGACCTTGGCCTTCACCGCCGGGTCCAGGTGCTTCCACGCGATCAGCGCCACCACCTTGTGCCCCACCTCGCCCCAGGCGAAGGCGGGGCCGGCGGCAAGCACGCCGAGAGCGGCAACGACGGCGGCAAGCTTGGTTTTCATGAAGGCTCCTCGAACGCGGCCGTCCACCCGGCCGTGAGGGCTTTAACGCGGTTGAGGGTGAGAGTCTGTCGCGCCAGACACCAGCGCGCATGGCTCGTCAAACGCACGCAAATGGCGAATTGCGCGCGGCCACGGTCGGCGTATGGTGAAGCCGGGAGTTGGGGGATTTCCAGTGCGATTGACGATGCTTGCCGCGGGCGCCGCGGTTGTGGCTGCGGCGACCGGCGCCCGGGCGGCGACCTCCGACACCGTACAGTACGGGCCGCCTCCGGCCTGGCTGGCGCCCGCCCCGACACCAACGACAGCGGCGGCGTCGCCAAACGCGCCCTTGCGCCTGATCTACACCGACACCCAGACCCACGTCGGCGCAAAGCTGATGGAGGTCTACACCGGCTACCGCCTCAAGGTGCTGACGCCGCAGGCCCTGGCGGCCGGCAACATCACGCTGACCTGGAACCCCAGCACCGACGAGGTGACGGTGCACCGGGTGCGCATCATCCGCGGCGACAAGATCATCGACGTGTTGGCCGACTCCAAGTTCCGAGTGGTGGAGCGCGAGAGCAAGCTCGACTACGCCATGCTCGAGGGCAACCTGACCGCCCTGTTGCAGACCGCGGGCCTGCAGGTCGGCGACGAGTTGGAGTTCGCCGCAACCATCCGCCGACGCAGCGCCGTGCTCGGCGACCACGCCAGCGGCGAGATGCAGTTGCCCCATTCCGGTCTTCCGGGCGCCTACCGGGTGCGCCTGCTGTGGGACAAATCGAGCAAACTGCAATTTCGGACCACGCCGGACCTGGGTTCGGCGGTGGTGCATGACGAGCCCGGCGGCGCGCACTCCCTGACCTTCGAGCTGCGCGACCCGAGCGCATCGGTGCTGACCGAAGGCGCGCCGGAACGGTTCAACGTGCGCCGCCACCTCGACTTCTCGGAATTCGCATCCTGGGCTGAGCTGTCCCACATCATGGCCGGGCTGTTCGACCGCGCCGCGATACTGGACGCCAAGTCGCCGATCCACGCGGAGGCCGACAAGATCCGCGCCGCCTCCGCCGATCCCGAGGCTCGCGCCCTGGCCGCGCTCAGGCTGGTCCAGGACCGCATTCGTTACGTCTATATCGGGCTGAACAACGGGGCCTATCGCCCGGCGACCGCAGACGAGACCTGGACGCGGCGCTTTGGCGACTGCAAGGCCAAGACCGTGCTGCTGATGGCCCTGCTGCGCGATCTGGGCATCCAGGCCGAACCGGTCCTGGTCAATTCCAAGGGCGGAGACGCCGCCGGCTCGCTGCCGCCGATCCCAGGAGCATTCGACCATGTGCTGGTGCGCGCGACGATCGCGGGCAAGAGCCACTGGCTGGATGGCACGCGGCTCAACGATCACAGCCTCGACGCTGTCGATAGTCCGCCCTTCCGCTGGGCCCTGCCGGTGCGGACCGGCGTCGTCGATCTGGAGCCGGTGGCGCGGGGACCCAACACGCGGCCGCTGCACGCCGTGGTGCTCGACATGGACGTGCGCGCAGGCTTCGACGCCCCGGCCAAGGTCAAGGGTGAGCACACCTACCGCGGCGACCAGGCGCTGGCGTACAAGCTGGAGCTGTCAGGCCTGTCGCCCGAGAATGCGACCAACGTGCTGAAGACGTACTGGCGCAACCAGTACAGCGGGCTGAAGCCGGATCAGGTGACCTGGCGCTACGACGATCGCCAGGCCTTGCTGGTGCTGAACATGACGGGCGAAATGAAGCCCGACTGGGACGGCGACGACGCCGGCGGTCATAGCCTCGACATCTTCGGCGCCGGCTTCACGCCCGAAGAAAAGCTGGAGCGTCCCGCCGAGCAGGATCAGACGGCGCCCTGGGCGGTGGACTACCCGCGCTACAAGCGCTGGACCACGATCATCCGCCTGCCCGAGGCCCGGCCCGACTGGCGCTGGACCTATCGAGCGGCGCCGGTCCACCGCAAGCTCGCCGGAGAGTCGCTGTGGCGCGAGTCGCGGCTGCGCGACGGAATCATGTTCACGACGATGAGCCGCCGCTCCTATACGGCCGAGATCTCGCCGGAAGAAGCCAAGGCGGCGAATGATCCCAAGCCGAAGTTCGATAACCTCATCTCGCAGGTCTACGAGCGCAAGATCATCGCCGCAGCCCCCCAGCCGATGCCGGCGTCCGGCCGCACCGCGAGCGCCATGGCCTATGAAGGCCTGAGACTGATGAGCGAAAAGAAGGACGCCGAGGCCGCCAAGGCCTTCGACGACGCGCTCGCGCTCGATCCGAAAGACACGACTGCGATCTTCGGCAAGGTCCGGCTGCTGCAGTCGAGGGGTGACGACACCGGTGTGCTGGCCTTCCTGGACGGCGCGCTGAAGGCGGACCTGCCCGCCCATGTGCAGGCCGTTCGCGCACAGGCCCTGATGCACGCCGGACGCAAGACCGACGCCTATGCGGCGCTGGACGCGCTGATTTCGAAGCACCCCGACGACCTGCAGCTGCGCCAGGCGGCCGTAGAGGTGGCGGCCGCAGACAAGGATCCGGCGCCGCGCCTTCGGCTTGCGGAGGACGCGCTGAAGCGCTTCCCCGACGACACTTCCCTGCTGAGCCACCGAGTTTCGGCCCTGACGGCTCAGCATCGGTATGCCGAAGCCCTGAGCTCGGCTGATCACGCGGTAGAGATGGAGCCGGAGGATCAGTTTCTGCTGCGCAATCGCGCACAGATGCTGCTCAAGCTGGGCCGTCTGGAGGACGCGCTGGCCGACCTCGACGAGGCGTGGCGCATTGATCCGCTGGACGACGGCACGATCGATGCCCGCGCCAAGGCGCTGTTCGGCCTAGGGCGTTTGGACGAGGCGCGGGCGTCCTACGACGACTGGATTTCCCGCGACAAGCGCGGCGGCGCCCTCAACGACCGTTGCTGGAACGAAGGCCTCGCGAACGTTCTGCTGACCGAGGCGGAGGCCGACTGCGCCGCCGCCATCAAGCTCAGCCCGAAGGTCTACGCCTTCTGGGACAGCTATGGCCTGATCGCGCTCCGGATCGGGCGCTGGGACGAGGCGATCAAGCGCTACGATGAAGCGCTGGCGCTCAATCCCAAGTCCTCCCACTCCCTGTACGGCCGCGCCCTGGCGCATCTTCGCCGCAACGAGAAGGCGGCGGCCGATGCGGATTTCGCGGCGGCGAACGCTCTGGATTCGTCGGCCGGCGACGAACTCAACGAGGCGGGTCTCAAGCCTTAGCCGGACCCCGCTCGGCGAACTCAGCGTCGATCACCAGGATGATCGCGTCGCCGAACACCGGCAACAGGCCGTAGTCGGCCGGGCGGATGCGGGCGGTCGCTTCCGCGCCGATGCGGGCGTGGCCCATGAAGCCCTTGCCGGCGCCGGTCAGCTCCACGTCGAAGGTGACGGGATGGGTGTGGCCCAGCAGGGTGAACTGGCCCTCGACCCGGCCGTGGGCAGCGTCGACGCGGTGGAAGGCGGTGGAGACGAAGGTCGCCTGCGGGAAGGCTGAGGACTTCAGATAGTTGTCGCCGCTGAGCTCCTTGGCGAAGCCCTCGACCGGGGTGTCGATCGAGGCGGTCTCGACCGTGGCCTTCAGCGTGGAGCGCTCCGGCCGGGCCGGGTCCCAGGTCAGGGTGGCGTCGACCTTGTCGAAGCGGAAGACGCTGAGGGAGTAGCCGATGTGCGAGACCTTGGCGATCACGGCGGTGTGGTCGCGGTCTACGGCATAGGTCCCGGCGGGCGCACCGTTGGGATCAAGCGAACCGGCAGAGACGCCCTCAGGCAGCTGCGACTGGATCGAGGGCGGGGGGGCAGTCATCGCCGGGGTGGAGAGCGTCAGCGCCAGGACGGCGCCGGCGGTGGGCAGGAAGCGCTTGCGCGGCATGGCTGTTCTCCTCGTTGCGCCCTGAGGACGAGCGGCGGTGCCACTAGCCGACAAGGCGCGAACAATTTTTGCGCGCTTCGTAGCAGAGCTTTTCCAAACTCCGTTTCCCCGGCGAAGGCCGGGGCCCAGACCGATCCCGACGTAGGTCGGGACCCAGCGAGAATTGGTTCAGCTCGCGAGAAGGGATCTTTGCTGGCCACCGGCCTTCGCCGGTGTGGGTCTGGGCCCCGGCCTTCGCCGGGGAAACGGTTATAAGAGCTCTGGCTCCATTTGGTTTGGGAGAAAGTCAGCGCGGCTTCGGCGTGAACCCGGTCCTGGCGCTGTAGAACTGGTCGATATCCGGGTAGTGGCAGGCGTCGACGTCCGGCTTGTCCGAACCGATGGCCAGGAAGCGGCATTCCGCGTCGGAGCGGTTCACCAGTTGGTGGCCGTTGGCGACGCCCTTGGGCCAGGCCGCCACGTCGCCTGCGCGCAGGATCGTTTCGCCGTCGTCCTCGATCAGCACGACCTCGCCTTCGAGCATGTAGACCAGCTCGTCCTCCTCGGTATGCCAGTGGCGCTGGCTGGAGGCGGCGCCGGGGGCGAGGGTGACCAGGTTGACGCCGAAGTCGCCAAGGCCGTCGGCCAGCGGCTTCCAGCGCCGCCCCTCCACCGCCTTGCGATAGGGCTCCAGATAGCCGGTGCGGCTGATCTCGGCGATGGCGTCCAGGTCGAGCTTGGGCATGGGGCGAAGATAGGAGCGCCGCGAGGGGTCGCCAAGCGCCCTCGCCGCGGCGCCCGAGGCCCGCTAGTAACAGGCGATGAGTCCGCCCTCACCGCCCCCGATCCTGTCGGTCGAGCGCCTGCACAAGGCCTATCGCGACGTCACCGCCGTGGCCGACGTCAGCTTCCATGTGGCGCCGGGCGAGATCGTCGGGCTGGTCGGGCCGAACGGCGCGGGCAAGACCACCACCATCAACATGATCCTGGGCGTGCTGGAGCCGACTTCCGGCCGGATCGAGATCGAGGGCGTGGACCTGAAGGCCGACCGCACCCGCGCCATGAGCCGCACCAATTTCGCCGCCGTCTATGCCCCCCTGCCCGGCAATCTGACCGTCGAGCAGAACCTGCGCGTGTTCGGCATGATCTATGGGGTGGAGCGCCTGTCCGAGCGTATCGACGAGCTTCTGAAGACCTATGACCTGGCCCGCTTCCGCAAGACCAAGGCGGGGGTGCTGTCGTCCGGCGAGCAGACGCGCCTGGCCCTGGCCAAGGCCATGCTGAACCGGCCGCGCCTGCTGCTGCTGGACGAGCCCACCGCCTCCATCGACCCGTCGACCGCCCGCGATATCCGGGGCGGCATCTCCGGCTTCGTCGACAGCGGCCACTGCGGCGTGCTGTGGACCAGCCACAACATGTACGAGGTCGAGGCGGTGTGCGACCGGGTGCTGTTCCTGTCGCGCGGGCGCATCCTGCTGGAAGGCGACCCCAAGACCCTGCCCGAGCAGCACGGGGCGGCCAGCCTCGACGACCTGTTCGTCAGCCTGGCGCACGAGAGCCTGCACGACAGCCACGCGGGAGCCCAGGCATGAACCCCGCCATGAGTCTGGGCCGCGTCGGCGCCATCGTGTTGCGCCAGCTCTATCTCTTGAGCGGCAGCCCCCAGCGCATCCTGCCGATGATCGCCTGGGTCGCCATCGACATCGTGCTGTGGGGCTTCATCACCCGCTATCTCAACAGCGTGACCAACGCGGCCGGCGGTTCGCACTTCAACTTCGTGCCTGCTCTGCTCGGCGCAGTGCTGTTGTGGGATTTCCTGACGCGGGTGATGCAGGGCGTGACCATGGCCTTCTTCGAGGACGTGTGGTCGCGGAACTTCCTGAACTTCTTCGCCACGCCCCTGCGCACATCTGAGTATCTCGCCGGCCTTGTGGTCACCGGTATCGGCACCAGCCTGATCGGGCTGGTGGTCATGCTGGGCCTGGCGTCGCTGGTGTTCGGCCTGTCGTTCCTGACCTACGGCGCCGTACTGATCCCCGCCCTGATGGTGCTGTTCGTGATGGGTATCGCCATGGGCATCGCCGCCACCGCCATCGTGCTGAGGCTGGGTCCGGCGTCGGAGTGGCTGATCTGGCCGATCCCGACCATGGTCGCGCCGTTCGCGGGCGTGTTCTATCCGGTCTCGGTGCTGCCGGGCTGGATGCAGGCGATCTCCAAGGCCCTGCCGCCGTCCTATGTGTTTGAGGCCATGCGCGCAGTGGTGGCGAGAAAGCCCGCGCCTTGGGACCAGATCGGGATCGGCGCGGGCCTGGCGGTGGTCTATCTGGGGCTGGCGTGCCTCTTGTTCGGCGCCGTCTATCGCCACGCCATCCGCACCGGCCTGATCGCCCGCTACAGCGCCGAGACGGTCAGCTAGCGGCCTTCTTGCGCGGTCGAGGCTTGGGCGCCGCCTCCGACGTCGGCGGAAGCACGACCATCTGCGAATTCGGATCGGGCCGTCCGGGCGCGATCCAGGTGACCAGGTCCCAGGCGTTGCGGATGCCGCAGAGCAGCAGGCCCATCAGCACCGCGGCCAGGAAGCGCGGCGCCCATTCCGAGCGGCTCAAAAGGAACGCATCCGCCAGGCCCAGCAGCAGATAGGCCCCGGCCGGCGTCACGCCATACATCCAGAAGTCGGTCCAGTGCACGGGCTCGGACGCCTGCCTGAGGCCCCGGATGCCCAAAGCCGCCCAGACACAGTTGCCGAAACCCACGGCGACCGCGAGCGCGATCAGCGCCACCAGGAGCCACAGCGGCAGGCCCGGCGCCGTCACCACCGCACTGGCGCACAGCACGGTGACGAAGTGCAGCACCGTCGGGGTCATGTAGAGGCTGACGCCCCTCAAGGCGCTCTGCCGGTCGCGCCCCGCGGTCAGGGTCACCACCACGAACAGCAGGCCGATCAGCGCGCCCGCGGCGGAGCCGATGGTCAGATAGAAGTTCTCCCAGCCGCGAAACATGGCTCGCCTTCCTCAGCGCCTCGCTGCGCGGATTTTGGCGATCAGCGTCTGGTTCATTGCCGCCATCGCCGCGTTGATCTCTTCGGCCGCCATCGGCGTCGAGAAATCCTCGAAACGGTTACCGTGCTTGAAGGCCGTGACGCTGCGCGCCTCATAGGTCACGCCATCAACGCTGAGCGCCGCCTCGATCACGATGGGCTGGGCGGTGATGGTTCCGGCTTCCTCGGGGCTGTACCAGCCGGCCTTGGTGTTGTCGCGGCCGCAGCGGGTGCCGATGCGCAGGTCCAGAAGCACGGTCTCGACCGAATGCACCGAATAGCGCTTCACCGTCACCGTCTTGCCGTCGAGGCCCAGGCCTTCCGCCGCGGCCAGGTCGCGACGCAGGCGCTCGATCCGGTCGGGCTCGCGGCCCGCGTCGCCGATGCGCACGATGCCGTAGTTGCAGGACAGCATGAAGTTGGACAGCACCTTGGCGTCGCGCTCGTCCTTCGGGCGCGCATCCGTCACCTGCGGGCCTGCGCCCTGCGCCGCCGCAGCCGAGCCCAACACCATCGCTGCCGCCGCGGACGCGACGGCGATCCATGAACGCATGACTTCCCCCTGGTTTGCGGCCCAGGCTAGGCGCCGGCGCGATCCGGCGCAATCGCGGGCTGTAGCCCCGATCATCTGGAACTTACGGCCAAGCCGGCCGTTTGGGCTGCACACGGCAGCGCTACGCCGCCGGCTGTTTCGGGGACTACCACATGAAGATCATCGCCTTCGCCGCGCTCGCCGCGGTTCTCGTCGCCGGCACGGCCTCCGCCGACCCGGTCACCAACGCCGGCCACCAGGTCGCCAAGACGACGCGCCGGGGCGCGCACGAAGTCGCCAACGGCGGGCGTGACGTGGGCCACGTCGTCGCCGCCACCGGTCGCCATGTCGAGCACGACGTGAACGGCACGTCCGACCGCTACAACGACCATCCGGGCCACGCGGGCTACTACCGCAAGCACCACCGCCATCACCGCATGCGCCACCATCATCACCACCATCACATGGCGGCGACGCACTAAGCTTGCAGCTTTGGAATGCCTGAAGCGGCCCGGCGCTTGCGTCGGGCCGCTTTGCCTTAGCGCGGCGCGGTCAGCACCACGCCGATCAGGATCGCCGCCCAGTGCGCGCCGGCGGCGGCGACCACATGGCCGTGCCAGATGGCGCGGGCGAACTTCAGCTTCTTGTTGACGTAGAACACCACGCCGGTGGTGTAGAGCAGCCCGCCGGTGGCCAGCAGCAGCAGCGCCACCCAGGACAGGCCCGAGATCATCGGCTTCAGCGCCACCACCACCAGCCAGCCCAGGGCCAGATAGACCCCCACCCAGAAGCGGCGCCCGAGGCCCGGCAGGAACAGCTTACCCAGCGCGCCAAGCCCCGCGATGGTCCAGACCGCAGCCGTCATGCCCCAGGCCCAGGCCCCGGTCAGGCTCTGGGTCGTGAACGGGGTGTAGGAGCCCGCGATCATCAGGAAGATGCCGGCGTGGTCGAGCCGGCGCAGCACCGGCCGCCACTGGGGCTTGGCGAAGTTGTAGGCGGTGGAGAAGCCCAGCATGGCCATCAGCCCGACGGCGTAGACCCCCAGGGCCGCCGCCTGGCTGAGCCGACCGAGCCCCACCGCCAGACCCAGCAGGATGCCGCCGCCGAACAGGGCGAACACCAGGCCGGTGATGTGCACGACGAGGTCGGCGCACTTGGCCGCGGCCGTCGGATAGTGGCGGGGCGGATAGGCTGTCGGCACGAGGGACATGTGAGACTCCGGTCACGACAGCTTCTCACACGGGGCGATGGCGAAAAAGAGCCGACCGGCGCCGCGCGAGCACCCTCGACACCACGCACGCGAGACGCGAAGCTGCGCACCGCGGCGTCGGGAAGCGCCGCCTGTGGGGGACAATCATGCCGAACCTGGATCATGCCGCGCGCCGCCTGATGCGCGTCGCCTCCGCCGCCGCCTGCCTAGCCTTGGCGGTCTCGTCCACGAGCCCGGTCGCGGCTGGGGAAGCGACCCTGCCCTCGGGCCTGGATGAGCGCATGCCGACCTGCGTCGTGGCCGTGATGCTGACCGAGAAGAACCGCTCCACCGCGCCGAAGCATCGCCTGAGCTTCGCCAAGGCGAGCCTGCTGGCGCATTTCCTGGTCGCCTGGACCGCGACACGCAGCGCCGACGAGGGCGAGGACGCGCTGATGCCCTACCTTCGTGAGATTCAGGACCAGGGCGACGAGGTCGCGCTCGAACAGGCCTGCCTGGCCGCCTATCCGGAGGCCGCTTCGATCGCCCCGGTCACCCTGCCCGCCAACACCGACGAGCAGCTCCTGGGTTGCGCCACCCTGGCCCAGCTGGCCGCGCCGCAATACGAGTTCCTCGGGCTTGGCACGCCGTATCCGCAGGCCGCGTCCTATCGCAACTTCCTGGCCCGGGCCGACGCGCACTCGGAGGCCCTGGAGGCGGCCTCCATGCATCTGCATCACAGCGCCGAGAAGGCCGACTATTATCGCACCGCCATGTCGCTGTTGAAGCGGGGCCGGCTGGACAAGGTGCTGGACGCCTGCCTCGTCGCCCTGCCGAAAGGCGCGGCGGCCTGGGGCTGACGCTCACGACCCTCGCGGAATATCCAGGCTGGCGTCACGAAGGCGGCCCTGCGCCTGCAGTTCGGCCTTCACCTCGCGGTAGCGCGCCTCCAGCGCCTTCGGATTCTCGAACCGCTCATAGCCGCCGGGACGGTCGCCGCTCGTGCCCCAGAACAGGTCGCCGTAGCCGAGGTGCGCGTGCCAGGCGCCGCGCAGCCCGACGGGATAGCTGTTGCCCAGCTTCGACCCGAACGCGCGCTTGCGCGGATCGTGCTCGGGCGCGAACCACAGCATCTCGCCGGTGACCGGATCGTCGAGCGTCAGCCGGCCGCATGCGGCGCACTGATAGGCGGTGCGCGCCAGGGACAGGCCGTCGGCCGCGCCGTGCGGTTTGTCGGTGAGGGCGTAGAACGCCTCCAGGTCCTGGTCAGCCAGCAGCCAAGCCTTGTGCGGCAGGCTGTCGGCGCTGTCGTGGATGACCTCGCCGCAGGGGCAATCGATCTTCATCGCCCCCGGCCCCTCATCGCCCGGTGAAGATCGCCTTGGGCAGCATCACGTGCACGCCCTTGTTGCGGTCGACTACCTCAGTGATGTCCATGTCGCCCGAGACGCTGACCAGCATGTAGGCGTCGTCGCGGGTCATGCCCTTGGTCTCGACCAGGAAGTCGATCATCTCGCGCACGGCCTTGTGCGCGGCGATGGACAGGTCGTCGTCAAAGCCCATCGAGATGTAGTGGCTAGGCGTCTCGGCGCGCGGGTACTTCACGTGGATGTCCTTGCGCAGGACGAAGCGCACCGTGCCCACAAGCGATGTCTCCATCGCGGTGATGTCCGCCTCGCCGTTGCCCTGGCCGGCGTGGCCGTCGCCGATCTCGAACAGGGCGCCCTTGGCGTGGACCGGCAGGTAGAGTGTCGTGCCGGCGACCAGCTCCTTGTTGTCCATATTGCCGCCGTTGACGGTCGGGGCGGTGGAGTCATAGCGCCCGAAGGACGGCGGCGGGGCAACGCCCATGGAGCCGAAGAACGGGTGCAGCGGGATATCAATGCCGGGGGCGAAGTGGGCGAGCATCTTCTCGCGGTCCAGCGGGATCAGCTTGAACCGGGCGTAGGGGAACTCCTCCGTCATGAAGCCCACGCCGTAGCGGAAGGCGTTGTAGGCATAGGGCACGGCCAGATCGACCTTCTCGATATGGACCTCCAGGGTGTCGCCGGGCTCGGCGCCCTCGATGGCCTCAGGGCCGGTCAGGATGTGGCCGCCGGGGCCCTTGTCCGTGACCTGAGCGTAGATATCGCGCAGCGACTGCTGCACCTCGGCGGGCTTCACCCCGCCCTTTTCCAGGGCCGTGGGGCTGGAGGTGATCAGGGTGTGGAACACCACCGTGTCGCCCGAGCGGATGGTCAGGACCGGCGCGTGGGCGGCGTCGTAGTTGCCCCAGGCGACGGTCGTTGGCGTGGCCTCCAGCACATAGGTCTTGGGCGCATCCGCGGCGCGGGCGGCGCCCGCAAGCAGCAGGGCCAAGGCCCCGAGCGCGGTCAGAGCGCGCGATGCAAAGCCAGTCATGACGAAACCTCCCCGGACGCGGGGCGGACAGTGTGGCCAAGCGCGGGCGGTTTCAAGCCGGGGCACTTGATCGGCACGCCGCGCGGAGGGAAGGATGCGCCGCCTGTCCGAGGGGCCGGGCGTGAATCGGGGAGTATCCGCGTGAAGTCGATCCTGCTTGCCGGCGTGTGCGCCGTGATGCTCGCCGCCCCGGCCATGGTCAGCCCGGTCTGGGCCGCTGCTCCCGCCGCGAAGCCCGAGGCCTCGGCCGACGCGCGCTTCAAGGCGATCTACACAAAGGAATGGGCCTGGCGGAACAACCAGTTCGGCGATTCCGAGGACACCCCGTCCGACGGCCGCAAGGTGGCCCACTACCTGCCCCACGAGGACCCGGCCACCCACGCCAAGCGCCTGGCCTACTGGACCGACGTGCTGAAGCAGCTGGACGCGATCAAGCCCTCCAGCCTGTCCGAGCCGGAACGGGTGAACTACGCCATCTATCGCACTCAGATCGAGAACCTGGCGGCGGACGAGCGCTTCCACACCTGGGAGATGCCGTTCAACTCCGACTCCAGCTTCTGGGCCAATCTGGCGGGCATCGCGCGCCGGCCGATGCACACGGTCGACGACTATCGCGGCTACATCGCCCAGCTGAACGACATGCCGCGCTATTTCCGCGAGGAGATCGCCGACATGCGCGCAGGCCTCGCGCGAGGCTTCTCCGTCCCGCGCGCCTCCATCGAGGGCCGTGACCAGTCCATCGCCGACGTGGCGGGGCAGACCGCGCCCGAGAGCAACGTCTTCTGGTATCCCTTCGCCCACATGCCCGCCTCGATGCCCGCGGCGGACCAGGCGGCGCTGAAGGCGGAGGCGGCCAAGGCCGTCGCCAATTCGGTGGTCCCCGCGCACCAGGAACTGCTGAAGTTCATGCGCGAGGAGTACTGGCCCAAGACCCGGCGCACCCTGGCGGCCGAGGCCATGCCCGACGGGGTCGCCTTCTATCGCCAGCAGATCAAGGAATACACGACGCTGGACCTCGATCCGGAGGCGATCCACCAGACCGGCTTGGCCGAGGTGGCGCGCATCCACGCCGAGATGGTCGAGACCATGAAGGCGACCGGCTTCAAGGGGACCTTCGCCGAGTTCCTGCAGTACCTGCGCACCGATCCGAAGTTCTACGCCAAGACGCCGGAGGAGCTGCTTTCCAGGGCCGCCTGGATCTCCAAGGAGGGCGACGGCAAGATCCCGGAGTACTTCGGCCATGCGCCGCGCGGGCGGTTCCAGATCATCCCCGTGCCGCCGTCGATCGCGCCCTACTACACCTCCGGACGGGGCGGGGCGCACACCTACTGGCTCAACACCTACGACCTGCCGCACCGGCCGCTCTACAACCTGACCGCCCTGACCCTGCACGAGGCGGAGTTCGGCCATGCGTTCCAGCTGTCCCTGGCCGAGGAGCAGACCGACCTGCCGGCCTTCCGGCGCGAGAGCTACATCTCAGCCTATGGCGAGGGCTGGGGCCTCTATGTCGAGAAGCTCGGCAAGGAAATGGGGCTCTACGAGACGCCCTACGACGAGTTCGGCCGCGAGACCTACGAGATGTGGCGCGCCTGCCGCCTCGTGGTCGACACCGGCATCCACCACAAGGGCTGGACCCGTGAAGAAGCAATAAGATACCTGGCCGAAAACACCGCCCTGCCCCATCACGAGATCGAGACCGAGGTGGATCGCTACATCACCTGGCCTGCCCAGGCGCTGAGCTACAAGCTGGGCGAGATGGACATCCTGCGTAACCGCGCCCGCGCGGAGAAGGCGCTGGGGCCGAAGTTCGACATCCGCGCCTTCCACGACACGGTGCTCGCCCTGGGCTCCGTCCCCCTGCCGGTGCTGGACGCCCGCATAGACCAGTTCATCGCCGAAGGCGGCAAGGGCCCCTACGCCCTGCCCGGCGGGCAGAGGCACGCGCCGGCGGGGTGAAGCCAGCCTCAGCCGCCGTGCTGCTTCTCGAACGCGGCCAGGACCTTGTTGACCGCGGCAAGCACTTCCCGCTTGCCCTTGATCTGCTCATAAATGTCGTTGGCCTTCCGCATCAGGTTTTCGGCGCCCATGCCGATGGCCTGGGAGTCAGAGACCTGCCTGTCATGCTCGGCCTTCCCGCTGAGGCCGGGGTGCGGCGTATGCAACGCCCTGTCTGCGTCTTCGAGCACCGTCTTGGCCTTGCGCTGCAGCTCCGCGGCCTGCTCGACTTCTCGTTCTATGAGCGCCTCGATACCGTCCCGAAGCGCCTTCTCCATGGCGTGAATCGCATCCAAGACCGGGTTTGACATGACCAACCCCCTGTTTGGCTCCAGCTCGCGCCCGGCGCTAGGCGGGCGGGCGGAGCGGACACCACCATGTCACACAGATCGCGCAGTCACAACGAATGCGGTCGTATGCCGAGATTGACAGCCGGTTCCCATCGACTTACCGTTAGTCATGACTAACGCTTCTGCCGCCCTCGCCGCCCTGGCCGATCCTACCCGCCGTGAGGTGTTCGAGCGCCTGCGTAACGGCCCCCGCGCCGTCGGCGAACTGGCCCAGGGCCTGCCGGTGTCGCGGCCGGCGGTGTCGCAGCACCTGGCGGTGCTGAAGTCGGCTGGCCTCGTCGTCGACCACGCCGAGGGCACACGCCGCGTCTATCAGATCGACCCGCAAGGCCTGGGCGCCATCCGCGCCTGGCTGGACCAGTTCTGGGACACGGCCCTGGCCGCTTTCGCCGCCGAGGTCGAAAAACCTGATGCGTAAGGAGCATGAGCCATGACCGAGTTCCTGCTGTGGGGCGCCGCCGGCAGCCCCTATTTCCGCAGCGTGCTGATGGCGCTGGAGGAGAAGGCCCAGCCCTATCGCGTGCGTCTGGTGGGCATCGGCGAGACCAAGGGCGCTGAGCACCTAGCGCGCCATCCGTTCGGGCGCCTGCCCGTGTGCGACCACGGCGATTTCCGCCTCTACGAGACCCAGGCGATCCTGCGCTACGTCGATCAGGTCTGCCTGGGCGCAGCGCTGCATCCCGACGGCGCCCGTGCCCAGGCGCGGATGGACCAGTTGATGGGCATCGTCGACTGGTACGTGTTCCCGCAGGTCAGCGTGCCGATCTCGGCCGAGCGCATCTTCGCCCAGCGCTTCTGGAACCGGCCGACCGACGAGGCGCGGGTCGCGGCTGCCGTTCCGCAGGCGCGGGTCTGCATCAACGAGATCGCCCGGCTGATGGGCGCCGCCCCCTATCTGACGGGAGACAAGGTCTCGCTGGCCGACCTGATGCTGGCCCCGCACCTGGCCTATTTCGCCGCCACGCCCGAGGGCGCGATGCTGGGCGAAGCCGGGCTCGGCGGCTGGCTGGAACGCATGCGCGCGCGGCCGAGCTTCGCCGCGACCGAGCCCGACCGCGTGGCCCAGGCCGCCTAAAGAACCCCGCCTGAGGAAAGCGCCGCATGAGCCTGCAGATCACCCCCGCCCCGGTGCGCAAGACCGTGACGGTCAAGGCCCCGGCGCAGAAGGCCTTTGACGTGTTCACCGCCGGCATGGGCCGCTGGTGGCCGCCGACGCACTCGACCTCGAAGTCGCCGTTGAAGGACGTGATCGTGGAGCCGCGCGAGGGCGGCCGCTGGTTCGAGCGCGGCGAGGACGGCTCCGAAACCCACTGGGGCAAGGTGCTGGCTTGGGACCCGCCGGGCCGCGTGCTGCTGGCCTGGCAGCTGACGCGCGACTGGACCTACGACCCGGCCTTCGAGACCGAGGTCGAGATCACCTTCGAGCCTGAAGGCGAGGGCCAGACGCGGGTGACGCTGGAGCACCGCAAGCTTGAGCGCTTCGGCGACGCGGCCCAGGCGGTGCGCGACGCGATCGATTCGCCCGGCGGCTGGGGCGGCATCCTGGCGCTCTACGCCGAGGTCGCCTCCGCAGGCTGAAAACCGTTGCGCGCCCGCACGGGCGTGCGAGCTTGGCCGTCGATCCGCTTCGCAAAGCCTCCACGAGACGCCATGCACAAGCTCGCCGCCAGCCTGGGGTGCGCCCTGATCATGATCACCGCCACGCCCCCGTCGGCCACGGCCGCGCCCGCCGACGCCCGCTTCAAGGCGATCTATTCCACCGAATGGGCCTGGCGCAGCGCCCAGCTCGAGGGCGAGGACGATGAGGACTCGACCGGGCCGATCAGCGACCACCTCCCCAAGGTCGATGCGGCCACGCAAGGCAAGCGCTTGGCCTATTGGCGCGATGTCATGGGGAAGCTGGACGCGATCAAACCGTCCGACCTCTCGCCGGAAGAGCAGGTCAACTATGCGATCTACAAGGCGCAGATCGCGGTCCTGATCGACCAGCAGACCTTCCGCGATTTCGAGAAGCCCCTGAACGCGGACACGGCCTTCTGGACCAACCTGGCGGGCACGGCGCGGCGCACCTTCCACAACCAGCAGGAATACGAGAAGTACGTCGCTCAGCTGAATGATTTTCCTCGGTATTTCCATGAGCAAATCGCCAACATGGATGCGGGGCTGAAGCGCGGCTTCACCCCGCCCCAGGTGTCCCTGACCGGGCTGATGGCATCGATCACCGGAGTGACCAATGCGGCCTCGCCGGAGGCCAGTCCCTTCTATGCGCCGTTCAAGACCATGCCGGCGTCGATCGCGCCCGAGGACCAGGCGCGGCTGCGCGCGGCGGCGGTGAAGGCGATCCAGGAGAAGGTGCTGCCGGCGCACCACGAGCTGCTCGCCTTCATGCGCGACCGCTATGTGCCCGGCGCGCGCAAGGCCCTGGCGGCGGAGGCCATGCCCGACGGCAAGGCCTACTACCAGGCCAAGATCCGCGAGTTCACGACGCTGGACCTGACGCCCGACCAGATCCACCAGATCGGCCTCGCCGAAGTCGCCAAGATCCACGCCGAGATGGTCGCGACCATGAAGGAGAGCGGCTTCAAGGGCGCCTTCCTCGAATACCTGCACTTCCTGCGCACCGACCCGCAGTTCTACGCCAAGACGCCGGACGAGCTTTTGATGCGCGCCTCGTGGATCGCCAAGCAGGTCGACGGCAAGCTCGGCGACTACTTCGGCTACCTGCCGCGCCAGCGCTTCGCCATCATCCCGGTGCCGGACGAGCTGGCGCCCT
The DNA here is from genome assembly GCA_018241995.1 of Pseudomonadota bacterium. Lineage (GTDB taxonomy): Bacteria > Pseudomonadota > Alphaproteobacteria > Caulobacterales > Caulobacteraceae > JAFECT01. The sequence goes on along the minus strand of JAFECT010000019.1, from coordinate 28,625 downwards.
TCTACACCGGCGGCCGCGGCGGCCCGGGCGTCTATCTGGTCAACACCTACAACCTGCCGTCCCGGCCGCTCTATGTGCTGACGGCGCTGACCCTGCACGAGTCCGCGCCGGGCCACGCCTTCCAGATGCCGATCGCCATGGAGCACAAGGGCCAGCCGGAGTTCCGTCAGAGCGTCTACATCTCCGCCTATGGCGAGGGCTGGGCGCTCTACTGCGAGAAGCTCGGGGTCGAGATGGGCATGTACAAGACGCCCTACGACCGCTTCGGCATGCTGACCTATCAGATGTGGCGCGCCGCGCGCCTGGTGGTCGACACAGGCATCCATTCCAAGGGGTGGACCCGCGAGCAGGCGCAAGCCTTCCTGCACGACAACACCGCGCTCTCGGACCACGAGATCCAGACCGAGGTCGACCGCTACATCGCCTGGCCGGGCCAGGCGCTGAGCTACTATCTGGGCGAGATGTCGATCGAGAAGAGCCGCGCCAAGGCCGAGAAGGCGCTGGGCCCGAAGTTCAACATTCGCGCCTTCCACGACACGGTGCTGGAGCTGGGCTCGGTTCCCCTACCGGTGCTGGAAGCCCGCATCGATCGCTTCATCGCCGAGGGCGGCAAGGGGCCGTATCCGGAGTTGGAGTAGAACGCTCCCTGCTCCGCATTCCCCGGCGCAAGCGGGGGCCCAGGCATTTTGAACCACGAACCTCACGAACAGCACGAACACAGCGCTTGGCTGGAGCAGCGGACCTGCGGCCGTATGCTTTTATTCTTGAGGCCGAAGGCCTCGTTCGTGCTGTTCTGAGGTTCGTGGATTTCTCTTTCGAGACTAATTCGGCTCCACCGCCCGCTTGGGCGTTTCGTCCACGCGCAGGGTGAAGACGTCCGGCCGGGCGTAGTGGCCGACGGCGTCGAAGTCGAAGCGGGCGCGGGCCAGGTCACCTGTGTCGAGTTCGGCGACAAGGACGCCCTCCCCGCCCCTCAGCGGCCCGGCCAGCACCTCGCCCAGGGGAGAGACGATCATCGAGCCGCCGGCGATCAGCACGGTATCGGGCGCCTCACCCTGCACCGGCTTCCAGTGCGCGGGCATGGCCGCGCGCTCCAGATACTGGTTGGCCGAAAGCACGAAGCAGCGCCCCTCAAGCGCCACGTGGCGCATGGTCGAGGCCCAGACCTCGCGATCATCCACGGTAGGGGCGCACCAGAAGTCGACGCCGCGCGCATACATGGCCGCGCGGAACAGCGGCATGTAGTTCTCCCAGCAGATCGCCGTCCCGATCCCGCCGAAGGGCGCAGGCACGACCGGCAGGGTCGAGCCGTCGCCGAAGCCCCAGATCAGCCGCTCGGCCGCCGTCGGCATCAGCTTGCGGTGCGTCGCGGCCAGCCCGGCCTCTGGCGTGAAGATCAGGGATGAACAGTAGAGCGTGCCGCCCTCGCGCTCGACCGCCCCCACGACCGCGTGCACGCCGAGCTCGCGGCACAGGGCGCCGATGACCTCGGTCTCCACGCCCGGCGCGTCGATGGCGGCCTCGAAATATTCCCGGAAGGTGTCGCGCCCCTCGGCCGAGCGCGAGCCGACACGCACCCCGAAATCCAGGCCCTTCGGATAGCCGCCGAGGAAGGCTTCAGGCAGGACGATCAAGGTCGCGCCCTTCGCGGCAGCCTCGCGGATCAGCTGCAGCGCCTTGTCGAGCGTGCGTTGCGGCTCCAGCAGGATCGACCCGGCCTGGACCACGGCGGCGGTGAGCTTCATGCGATCCCCCGTATGGCGATGCTCAGTAAGCCCGCCCCTGCGCCGGCCGCTCTTCCAGGTGCCCGTCCTTGAGCGCGAAGACGCGGTCCATGTAGCCCGCCAGCTCCATGTTGTGGGTGGCGATCAGCGCCGCCACCCCCTGGCCGCGCACCAGGCTGTGCAGGGCCTCGAACACGGTCTTGGAGGTGGTGGGGTCGAGGTTGCCGGTGGGCTCGTCGGCCAAGAGCAGGCGCGGGCGATTGGCCAGGGCGCGGGCGACCGCGACACGTTGCTGCTCGCCGCCGGACATCTGCGCCGGCTGGTGGTCTTCGCGCTCGGCCAGGCCCAGGGCGGTCAAGAGGCCCCGCGCCCGCTCGCGCGCGTCTGCTTCGCTCGCGCCGGCGATACGCATCGGCAGGGCGACGTTATCCAGCGCACTGAACTCGGGCAGCAGGTGGTGGAACTGGTAGACGAAGCCGAGCTCGGCCAGGCGCACGCGCGTACGCTCGCCCTCGCCCATCTCGGTGCAGTCGGCGCCCCCGATGATCACCTGCCCCCCGTCCGGATGCTCCAGCAGGCCCGCCGCGTGCAGCAGGGAGGACTTGCCCGAGCCGGACGGCCCGATCAGGCCGACGATCTCGCCGGGGCGGACGTCAAGGTCGACGCCGCGCAGCACGGGCAAGCTTCCGGCCGCGGTGACATAGGTGCGCTCCAGACCGCGGATCGACAGCACCGGCGCGGTCGGGTCGCGGTGGGCCACAGGCGTCGCGGCGCGACGGGGCGCGGCGGGCGCGTTGGAAGGATCGGCGACCGGCTCACTCATAGCGAAGCGCCTCCACCGGATCGATGCGCGAGGCGTTCCAGGCCGGCACGATCGAGGCCAGGCAGGCGGCGCCCACCGACCACAGGATCACCAGCAGGACCTCCACCCAGTCCACCCGCGCCGGGATATGCGACAGGAAATAGATGTCGGCGGCGAACAGCTTGGTGCCCGTCGCCCACTCCAAAAAATCCTGAATCTGTTGGATGAACAGGCAGAACAGCACCCCGATCAGCACCCCGGCCGCCGTGCCCGCCACGCCGATCAGGGCGCCGGCCATGAAGAAGATGCGCAGCACCGCGCCCTGGCCCGCGCCGATGGTGCGCAGGATGGCGATGTCGCGCCCCTTGTTTTTCACCAGCATGACGATGCCGGAGATGATGTTCAGCGCCGCGATCAGCACCACGATGCCCAGGATGATGCGCATGGCCCAGCGCTCGACCTGCAGGGCGTTGAAGAAGCTCTGGTTGCGGTCGCGCCAGTCAGTCACCCGCGCGCTGGGGCCGGCGACGGCGGCGACCTGGGCCTTCACCGCGTCCAGATGGTCCGGATCGGTGGTCTTGATCTCGACCACGTCCCACTGACCTTCCTTGCCGAACAGCAGCTGCGCCTGCTCCAGCGGCATGAAGATGAAAGCCTGGTCGTACTCGGCCATGCCGATCTGGAAGGTGCCGGCGACGGTGTAGCTCTTCATCGTCGGCAGCTGGCCCATGGCGGTGACGCCGCCCGAGGGCGAAACGATGGATACGCTGTCGCCGGGCTTCACCCCCAGCATGTCGGCCAAGCGCGCCCCCATCAGCACCTGATCGCCGCCGAACTCCCCCTGGCCGAAGCTCGCCACCGCGCTCTTCGGATCGGTGTTGTTGGCGACCAGCGGGGTTTCCAGCAGGGTCTGGCGGGTGAGGCCGCGCACCAGCGCCCCCTGTTGGCCGCCGGGCGCCTGGGCCAGGGCCTGGTTCTCCGACAGGGGCGCGACCTGGGTCACGCCAGGGATATGCCTCAGCCGGGTCAGGAGCGCGTCGCGGCCCGCGTGCTCGATGGGCGGGCCCTGCACATAGATGTGGCCGTTGAAGCCAACGATGCGGCTGAGCAGGTCAGTGCGGAACCCGTTCATGATCGACATGGTGCCGATCAGGCCCGCCACCGCCAGCATGATGCCGACGAAGGAGATGATGGCGATCAGGGTGATGCCGCCCTCGCGCCGCTTGGCCCTGAGGTAGCGCAGGGCCAGGCCCACTTCCCACGCGGAGAACGGGCCGGCGGGTTTTGCGCTGGCGGCCTCGATCACGCGGTCAGCCGGTTCAGCGCCGCGTCAAGCGACTGGCTGGTCTTCTCACCGGTGGCGCGGCGCTTCAGCTCGACCTCGCCCGCAGCCAGGCCCTTGGGCCCGATCACCAGCTGCCAGGGCGTCCCGATCAGGTCGGCGGTGGCGAACTTGGCGCCCGGCCGGTCGTCGGTGTCGTCATAGAGCACGGCCTTGCCGGCCTTGGTCAGGGCCTCGTAGGCGCCCTGGCAGGCGCTGTCGCAGGCCGCGTCGCCGGTCTTCAGGTTGATCAGCTGCACGTCGAAGGGCGCCACCGAGTCCGGCCAAATGATGCCGTTGTCGTCATGCGACGCCTCGATGATGGCCCCGATGAGGCGCGACACGCCCACGCCGTAGGAGCCCATGTGCACCGGCTTCTCGACCCCGTCGGGGCCGGCGACCACGGCCTTCATCGGCTTCGAGTATTTCTCGCCGAAATAGAAGATGTGGCCGACCTCGATGCCGCGCGCGCTGAGGCGCGAGGCGTCGGGCACTTCCGCCTCGAAGCGGGCCTGGTCGTGCATCTCTTCTGTGGCGGCATAGAGCCCCGTGCGCTGGTCGACGAGGCCTTGCAGGTTGTCCCAATCGACGTTGGCGCCGGGCGCGCCCATCTCGACCAGGTCCTTGTGGCAGAACACCTGGCTCTCGCCGGTCTCGGCCAGGATGATGAACTCGTGGCTGAGGTCGCCGCCGATCGGGCCGGTGTCCGCGCGCATCGGCACGGCCTTCAGGCCCATGCGGGCGAAGGTGTTCAGGTACGCGATGAACATGCGGTTGTAGGCTTTGCGCGCCGAGGCTTCGTCGATGTCGAACGAATAGGCGTCCTTCATCAGGAACTCGCGCCCGCGCATCACGCCGAACCGGGGGCGCACCTCGTCGCGGAACTTCCACTGGATGTGGAACAGGTTCAGCGGCAGCGCCTTGTAGCTGCGCACATAGGCCCGGAAGATGTCGGTGATCATCTCCTCGTTGGTCGGGCCGTACAGCAGGTCAGTCTTCTTGCGGTCGGCGATGCGCAGCATCTCCTGGCCGTAGTCGTCGTAGCGCCCGCTCTCGCGCCACAGGTCGGCCAACTGAAGCGTCGGCATCAGGAGTTCGACGGCGCCGGCGCGCACCTGCTCCTCGCGCACGATCTGCTCGATCTTCTTCAGCACCTGGAAGCCCAGCGGCAGCCAGGCATAGATGCCCGCGGCCTCCTGCTTGATCATGCCGGCGCGAAGCATCAGCCGGTGCGAGACGATGGTCGCGTCGGACGGGGTCTCTTTGAGGACGGGCAGGAAATAGCGCGACAGGCGCATGGTCAGGTGATCCGCGGGAGTCGGAGGGATTTGGGCGGACCAATTAGCCGGTCGAAGGCTTGGAAGGCAACGCGAAGTCGATTGAAAGAGAAGGAAACCACGAACCTCACGAACATCACGAACGAGGCCTGCGGCCGCAAGAATGCCGATTGAAGAGCGCCGCCGCCGATTGGTTCGCGCGATGTTCGTGGCGTTCGTGAGGTTCGTGGTTCAATTCTCGGCGCAGCCGCCCCGACCTTGAAGGCCTACTGCCCGCCCGCGATCCCGTCCAGGCTCAGCCAGCCGAACTTGTCGCTGAGGAACAGCAGCAGGTAGAGCCCCGCCATGCACACGGCCGCCACCCAGGTGGTGGTGATGGCCTTCTTCTTCAGGTTCGGATTGACCGGCGCGCCCGGATCGCCGCCGTCGGTGATCTCGATGCCCATCTCTGCGTAGGTCTTGTTGCCGAGCGGCAGGACCGCGAACAGCACGGTCCACCAGATGGTCAGATAGATCACCACCATGGTGAAGGGGTTCAGCAGGAATTTCATATCAGTGACCCTCGCCTTTCGGCGTTTCCATCAGCTCGACCAGCACCCCGCCCATGTCCTTGGGATGGACGAAGATCACGGGCGTGCCGTGGGCGCCGATGCGGGGCTCCCCGGTCCCCAGGATCGTGCAGCCCTTGGCCCGCATCTCGTCGCGCGCGGCGATGATGTCGGCGACCTCGAAACAGACGTGGTGCTGGCCCCCCTTGGGGTTCTTGGCCAGGAAGCCGTGCAGGGGCGAGGCGTCGCCGTGCGGCTCGATCAGCTCGATCTGGCTGTTGGGCAGGTCGACGAAACAGACCCACACCCCCTGCTCCGGCAGCGCGAATTTGTCGTGGATCTTTGTGGCGCCGAGGATGTCGCGATAGAGCTTCACCGTTTCGTCGATGGAGGGGGTGGCGACCCCCACGTGGTTCAGGCGTCCGATCATGGCAGCATCCGATACGCCATCCCGGCGCGGCGAAACAGGGGCGCGTGGCCTCGGATCACGCTAGAAGTGGCTTGACCTGATTTGCGGCCGGCCTCAGCCTGCCGCCGCTCAACCCCTGGGGGATCGTCATGCGTGCTTTACGAACGGTTGTCGGCTCCATGCTCATGGCCGCGACGCTGGGCGCCTGCGCCGTCTTCGCGCCGGCCTACGACCCGACCTTGGCGAGCGAGACCAACACCGCCTACCAGGGCGTCAGCCAGATCCTCGCCAGCGCCCAGCTGGGCGCCTACGCCGACCCCTCGTCCTACAGCGGCGCGCAAGCCCAGTACGTCAACGTCACCGCGGCCCTGTCGATCGCGGCCGCCCGCGCCGGCGCCGAGCCGGTCGCCGCCCGCGGCACGGGCGAGCAGGCCCGCGACAAGCTGGTCGGCCTGATCCAGGGCTGCCGCAGCCAGGTCCTGGCCCTGGCCCAGGTGCACCAGCGCCGGGGCATCCCGAACGACGCCGGCTTCATCCAGCCCGTCCAGGTCGCCTGCGACGAGGCCTCGCGCGCCGTCACCGCCATGCAGAACCACTGAGGCCGACCCCATGCCCCTCCCCGCCGACCTCTCCACGTTCAATCCCGCCAACGCGGACCAGCTGCTGCAGATGCTCGAAGGCCAGGTCAGCCAGGTCTCCGCGCAGTGGTGGAAGGCCAACTCCGGGGCCGTAAGCGGCTATCTGAAATCGCTGGCCGAGGCCGCGATCCAGACCCAGATCGCGCTGGCCGCCGGCAAGATCAGCCAGGCAGACGCCACCGACGCCATGAACATGCAAAAGGCGGCGCTGCAGCAGACGGTGCAATTCACCGAATATATGACCGTGGTCCTGGCCCAGCAGGTGTTCGACACCGTGTTCTCGGTGATCGGCTGGGTGATCTACAACAAGACGGGCATGAACCTGTTTCCGGACCTGGTGCAGCCTGCCGCCGGGGTGGGGCACTAACAGACCACCTCCCTCGCCCGTCATCCTCGGGCTTGTCCCGAGGACCCATGGTGATGCCTGGCAAGGCCTTGGTGTGATTGGGCGCAGCCCGGCGTGCGACCGGCAGTCGATCCTACGAGCGGACCCATGGGTCCTCGGGACAAGCCCGAGGATGACGGGATTTTTTGGTTATCCCCGCGCCCGGTCCACCGTCTCAACCGAAGGGCAGGCCCTCAACGCCGCCGCGATGTGGGTCAGGTGTTTGGCGTCCAGGACCTCGATGTCGACGTCCAGGTCGAAAAAGTCCCACTGGCGGTGGGTCATCTTCAGATTGATGATGTTGCCGCCCGCCTCGCCGATGATGGTGCAGGCCTGACCGAGGACGCCCGGCGCGTTGCGGATGGTGGCGTGCAGGCGGGCGCCGGCGATGGTGTTGCGCTCGGCCTCGGGCGTCCATTGCAGGTCGCGCCACAGGTCCTCGCGGTCCTCGAACTCGGCCAGGCGCTCACAGTCGATGGTGTGCACGGTCAGGCCGACGTCGGGCTGCATGATGCCGACGATGCGGTCGCCGGGCACCGGGCTGCAGCAGGGCGCGAAGTGCACCGACACGCCCGGCGTCAGGCCGCCGCCCTGGATGAAGATGCGGCCCTGCTTGCCGTCCTCGATCTTGGTGCGCGCCGCCGCGGCCGCGCGCTCGGAGTCCTTCAGGCCCGGGAACACGGCCTCCAGGATCTTGGTCGGGAAGATGCGCCCGCGCCCGGCGGCGTCGAACAGTTCCTCCTCCGTCGCCAGGGAGAATTCCTCCAGCGCGGGCCGCAGCGAGATGTCCGCCAATGACTTGCCGGCCTTGGCGAAGGTCTGCTCCAGGGTCGCCTTGCCGAGCTTCAGGAACTCCTCGCGCTCGGTCAGGCGGATGTGGCGCCGGATCGCTGAGCGGGCCCGGCCGGTCACGGTCAGGGAGCGCCAGTCCGGCGGCACCGCCGACTTGGCGCCGCGGATCACCTCCACCACGTCGCCGTTCTGCAGCGGGGTGCGCATGGGGCGCAGTTCGCCGTTGATCTTGGCGCCGATGGCGGTGTCGCCGACCGAGGTGTGGACCGCATAGGCGAAGTCCAGCGGCATGGCGCCCCGCGGCAGGCTGATCAGCTGGCCCTTGGGCGTGAAGACGAACACCTGGTCGAGGAACATCTCGAGCTTGGCGTGCTCGACCAGGTCCTCCACGTCGCCGCCGCCGTGCTCCAGCACCTGCACCAGCGAGCGCAGGTTCTGCAGCGGGTCGCGCCCGCCGTGCTCGGCCGCGGCCTCGGGGTCGAAGCCGTAGCTCTTGTCCTTGTAGCGCCAGTGCGCCGCCACGCCGTCCTGGGCGACGCGATCCATCTGCTCGGTGCGGATCTGCATCTCGATGCGCATGCCCTTGGGGCCGACGACGGTGGTGTGCAGCGAGCGGTAGTTGTTGCGCTTGGGCGTGGAGATGAAGTCCTTGAACCGCTCCGGCACCATCGACCAGGCGCGGTGGATCACGCCGAGCGCCCGGTAGCAGTCCGCCTCCTCGTCCACGATCACGCGGAAGGCGTAGATGTCCGACATCTGCGAGAAGCCGATCGACTTCCTCTGCAGCTTGCGCCAGATCGAATAGGGGGTCTTCTCGCGCCCAAAGACACGGGCGGAAACGCCTGCTTTTTCGAGCTTTTCGGCGATAGCGCCGGAGACCTGGGCGACCGCCCTGCCCTGGTCGTGCTTCAGCTGCTCCAGCCGGCGCACGATGGCGTTGCGCGCGGTCGGGTTCAGGTGCTCGAAGCTGAGCTCCTCAAGCTCGGACGCGAAGCGATGGCAGCCGATGGAGCGGGCGAGCGGCGCATAGACGTCCAGGGTCTCGCGCGAAATCCGCTCGCGCTTGGCCGCGTTGACGTACTGCAGCGTCTTCATGTTGTGCAGGCGGTCGGCCAGCTTCACCAGCAGGACCCGCACGTCCTTCGAGATCGCCAGGATGAACTTGCGCAGGTTCTCGGCCTGGCGCGTGTGCTCGGCCTGCAGTTCCAGCCGCGAGAGCTTGGTCACGCCCTCGACCAGGTCGGCGATCTCCTCGCCGAACAGGTCCGACAGCTCCTTGTGGGAGGCCGGGGTGTCCTCGATGACGTCGTGCAGCAGAGCGGTGACGATGGCGGCGGTATCGAGCCGGTACTCGGTCAGGATGCCCGCCACCTCGATCGGGTGGGCGAAATAGGGGTCGCCGGACGCGCGCAGCTGCGCCCCGTGCATGCGCACCGCATAGACATAGGCCCGGTTCAGCAGGGCCTCGTCGGCGGTGGGGTCGTAGGCGCGAACCCGCTCGATCAGCTCGAACTGGCGCAGGTGATTCGCGCGCTTGGCCTGGCCTAGGGCGGAATTGTCGGCGGGATGGGGGGGCTTTTTGGCCCCCGCCTTGGTCGCGGTCTTCGGACTCTCGTCGTTGGCGGGCGCAGCCTGATCCGTGGCGTCGTTCTGCGACGCCGGTACTGGGTTCGCGTCCGCTACCGGAGTCGTCAGTACCGCTCCTCCTGACCGCCGTCGCGGTCGCTCTGCAGGGCGCGAACCAGTTCCTGCTCGCTCATCTGCATGTGCTGCGGCTCGGCCAGCAGCGCCAGGGTCTCGGCCTCTTCCTCGGCCTCGGTGCGCTCATCAACGCGCTGCAGCGTGCCGATCAGGTTGTCGCGGAGGTTTTCAGGATCGACCTTGTCCTCGGCGATCTCGCGCAGCGAAACCACCGGGTTCTTGTCGTTGTCGCGGTCCAGGAACAGCGGCGCGCCGGCCGAAATCGACCGCGCACGGTGGGCGGCCAGAAGCACCAGGCCGAACCGGTTCGGGACTTTTTCGACGCAATCTTCGACGGTGACGCGAGCCATCAGGTTCCTCGGGGAGCAGGGATAGAACCGTAGAATTTAACGGCCCGTGACCAATTGTGCAATGCGGCAAGAAAGAAAGAGTTGGGCGGGATAGGCCAAAGAATGGCGCAGGCGCCCGTTCAGAACTTCCCACCGCCCGTCGTGAGCGTCCAGAAGTCCTCGGTCAGGCCGGCGCCGTGGAAGATTGCCTGGGCCTGGTCGCCGTTCCACTTGCGCCATTCCTCGTCGGCGTGACGGCCGTACCAGACGCGCGCGAGGTCGGCGACCTGGGCCAGAGGCACGCCCTTGCCGCGTGGCAGGCGGTGGTGCGCCGCCCAGGCCTCGATCTCGGCCTCGGAGCGGAACGGCAGCACCATGTTGCAGTGGTGGTGGACGTTGTCCCAAGCGTTCCGCGGGCGGATGGCAAAGTGGACCAGCAGGTCGTCGCGCAGCGGCCGGCCGTCGCTGACGGGAATCCGGATCGCTTCCGCCTCGCCGCCGATGCGCGAGTGGATGGCGACCTCCCCGCCCGCCAGGGTCGCGACGCCAAAGGCGCACCACAGGCACGGCGCCCACCAGCCGTGCTTTTGCCCCTGCACCCAGGTCGCGCTGGGTGAACAGGCGAAGGGATGCACGATCCAGGGCTCGCAGCGGTTCGGGTGCAGCACCAGGCCGTGGATGTCCGACAGGGTCTGAAGCCCCGCCTCGATCTCGGCTTCGGAGAGGCTCAATGCCTGGGCCATCTCCTGCGTGGTCGGCACGGCGCCGATATCCAGCAGGCCGCGCACGATCAGATGGTGGATGCGCCCGGCCAGGGCCTCATCGTGTTCGGTCATGCCCAGCGCCCCTCAGGCGGCGCTTTGCGCGCCCCGTCCTGCCCCGTCGCCCATACGACGGCCGAGCGCCGCCTGGAAGGCGTCGAACAGCTTGCGCATGGCGGGCTTCTTGTAGGCGAAGCGGACGCTGTCATCGAGGTCGTGCACGATCATGGCCACGTCGGCCTCGAACAGCAGGAGGCGCCCGTCGGCCAGCTCGGCGCAGTCGATGGCGAAGTAATCGAGGCCGATGCGGCTGGTCAGGGCCTTGACCGCCTCGGCCTGGCGCGCCGCGAAGCCGGCGTCGAACCCGGCCATGAACTCGGCCTCCTCTGCCCGCTTCTCGGGGCTCTCGGCCATGCCGGCCGACAGGTAGTGCACCATCCAGTGCGGCGAGATGGCGAGGTGGCTGATGAAGGGCTTGCCGTCGATGAAGGCCACGCGCGCCTTGCGGAACTGGCCGTCGGGGCTGGCGTAGTCGACGAAGGGCGAGAGGAAGAACTCGGGCTCTCCTTGCGCCTCCAGATAGGCGGAGAGCTCCGCCGCGCGGTCTATCTTCACCAGGCCGCCGCCCGCGTGGGAGTCGATCGGGCGCACGATCACCGGCCAGTCGACGGCCGAGCCGAACACGGCGGAAAGCTGCAGGTCCCCGGCCGCCAGGCGCGCCAGGCCTGACCGGTCTATGCGCGCGGTCGGCGGCGCGACCACCGAGGCGCAGTCGGCGAAGGCCGAGCTGACCCCGTCGCGGGTCAGGGCGGCGATGGCGGCCACGTCGGCGTTGAACACCGGCCGCGGCCAGTCGGCGAGCGCGGCCTTGAGGCCTTGCAGCACCGGCAGGTTCGGCTCGGATTCGCCCACCGCTACGAAGGCCACGTCGTGGTCGGGCACGGTCTCGGGCAGGCGCCCCTCGGGGTCCGCATAGACCAGGTGCGCCTGGATGTCGGAGCCCTCCAGCAGGAAGTCGAAGGGCGTGTTGGCCATGAAGTCGCCGGCCACCATGATCACCAGCAGGCGCAGGCCGTTCGCCTGGGCGTAGAGGCGTTTGTAGATGCGCCGGAACTCCAGCGCCGAGGCCTGGACCTGCAGCCCCGCCTCGCCCTGGCCGGTCAGCTGCAGCAGCATGGAGGCGTCCATCAGCACGCCCGCGTCGGTCGGATCGGCGCTCAGGCGCTCACTCATCAGATTGCGCAACGGCCCCTGGTCGGAGCCGCTGTAGACCAGGTGCGCCAGGGTGCTGAGGCCCAGGATTTCGGGCGCTTCCATATCAGGCGCCAGGGCGGGGACTGAGGTCACGAACGGGCCTTTCAAGCGACGCGGCGCGCGAGGCCGCGAGCCGTGTCGAGCACGCCTTCGACCAGGTTGAGAATGTCGGCGGGGCCGGTGCGATGGTTCACGATGGCGGCGCGGATGGCGATCTTGCCGCCGATGGTGGTCAGCGACGGCGCGGCGCGGCCGCTCTCGTGCAGCTCGGCCACGATCTCGGCGTTGAGCGTATCGGCGTCTGCGCCGAGATGCCGAAAGCAGACGATGTTGAGCGCGACGGGCGCCAGAAGCTCCAGCTCCGGCCGGGCCTCCACCTCGCGCGCCAGCATCCGGGCGAGCTCGCAGGTGCGCGCGATCGCGGCGCCGATGGCGTCGGTCCCGAGCGTGGTGAAGGTCAGCCAGGTCTTCAGCGCCCGGAAGCCCCGCGACAGGTCCGGCCCGTAGTCGCAGGGCCAGAAATCGCCGCCGGCCAGTCCGCGCCCGTCGCGGCGCAGATAGGCGGCAGGTGAGGCGAAGGTATCGCGCAGGCGCTCGCCGTCACGGGCCAGGAAGTAGCCGGCGTCGTAGGGGACCTGACCCCACTTGTGAAAATCGAAGGCGATGGAATCGGCCCGCTCGATCCCGGCCAGCAGCGGCGCGACCGCGGGCGACAGCACGCCCAGCGCCGCCAGCGCCCCATCGATGTGGAGCCACAGGTCTTCGCGAAGAGCGATGTCGGCCAGGCCTTCAAGAACATCGACCGCCCCGACATCCACCGTGCCCGCCGTGCCGACGACGAGGAACGGCTGCATTCCGGCCGCGCGGTCCGCAGCGATGGCCTCCCGCAGTTGAGCCAAGTTGATGCGGTGATGCTGGTCGGTCTCGATCAGGCGCAGCGCGGTCGACCCCAGGCCCGCCATGTCCATGGCCCGGGCGATGCAGCCGTGCGCGGTGCGCGCGACGTAAGCCGTGAGCGGACGCTTCAGCTCCGCGACCCCGCTGCGGCGGACGTCTGCCCCGACCGCGCGCGTCCGCGCCGCCAGCACGCCCATAAAATTGGCCATGGAGGCGCCGGTGACGAACAGGCCCTCCGAGGTCTCCGGGAACCTGAACCATTCGCGCGCCCAGAGGCCGATCTGGCGCTCCACCGCGATGGGCATGTGGTCGCGCCCGCCGAGATTGGCGTTCATGGCCGCGGCCATCAGCTCGCCCATCATCCCGACCGGCGTCCCCGCCCCCTGCACCCAGCCCATGAAGGCCGGATGCCCGTTGCCGCTGGAATAGGGCAGCAGGTCGGTCAGCAGGCGCTGGTGTGTCTCGGCGAGCTCGGCCGGGGCAGCGGGGCTGGCCTGCTCGAACCGCGCCCGAGCCTCGGCCGGCGGGGCGCGCCACACGGGGCCTGAAGCGACCTGTTCCACGTGGTCCAGCGCGTCCTCGAGCATCCGGCGCGCCTGGGCGCGGAACGCGTTCCAATCCTGCGGATCGAGGCTTACGCCCTGTTCCGGCGGCGCGGGCGGGGTCAAGGACGCGCCTCGAGCAGGACGGAAAAAGAACGGGGCACGCGCGACTCCTGAGCTAGGCCCAGTCGCGCACGGCTATGGTTAATGGTGGTTTACCGGCGGGGGCGCGGCGGGGTCGCAGACGCCCCTAGAATGCTCTTCCGTATCTTTCGATCCGAAACTCAATCTGCTCCCTAATATCAGGGAATTCCGCGTATATTGGATCCAGAAGCTTGCGCATGACCAGCGCCGAAGACGACGCAATAGCCTGCACATATTCGTGCTTCTTATCACCTGAATACTTTTCAACTACCTCGACCAATTCCCCGAGGCTTGTTGCACTTCGAAACGCTGTCAGCGCCACCAGGAGCGCGAGGTCCCTATCCATTTCATTAGTCCCACTGCTTAAAAAGCTCGCTGGGCGCCGAGCTGCCCGTACCGTCAACGTATCTAAACCTCGCCCTCGCGCGGCCCTAGCACCGGCTCGCATCCATCCCCACGCTGGCCTTCTCCGCCAAGCTCAAAGGCCCCTCCCCGCTCACCGGGTGCCGCCACCCCGGCGCGATCTCGGCCAGCGGACCCATCACGAAGCGGCGCTCCGCCGCGCGCGGATGCGGCAGGGTCAAGGCTTCGGTTTCGAGGATTTCGCGCCCCCAGGCGATCAGGTCCAGGTCGAGCGTCCGCGCCGCATTCCGCTCCCCCCGATCACGCCCGAAGCGATGCTCGATGCGCGCGAGGGCGGCCAGGGCTTCGAGCGGGGCGTGCGCCGTCTCGACAATGGCGACGCCGTTGAGGTAAGCCGGACCGGTGGGGTCGGGCCAGGCTTTGGACCGCCACCAAGACGACCGCGTGACGACCCGGAATCCTTCGTGGGGGAAGGCTTCCAGCGCCGCCTCGAGCAGCATTTGAACAGACGGATAGACGCCTTTCAGATTTGAACCGAGGGCCACGACAATCGCGTCGTCGAGCGCCTGCAGTTTCCATTCATCGCTTACGGACATTAGACCCGCATGACCTTTTACCCCACCGACCGCATCGCGCTGTTCATCGACGGCGCGAACCTCTATTCCGCGGCCAAGGGCCTGAATTTCGATATCGACTACAAGAAGCTGCTGGATGAGTTCCGCAAGCGCGGCATCCTGATCCGCGCCTACTACTACACCGCCATCGTCGAGGGCGACGACTACTCGCCGATCCGGCCGCTGGTCGACTGGCTGGACTACAACGGCTTCACCCTGGTGACGAAGACCGCGCGCGAATACACCGACAGCCAGGGCCGCCGGCGCTGGCGCGGCGACATGGACATCGAGATCGCGGTGGACATGCTGGAGATGGCCAACCACGCCGACCACCTGGTGCTGTTCTCCGGCGACGGCGACTTCCGCCGGCTGGTGGAGGCGGTGCAGGCCAAGGGCGTGCGCGTGACCGTGGTCTCGACCGTGAAGTCCCAGCCGCCGCTGGCGTCGGACGACCTGCGCCGTCAGGCGGACACCTTCGTCGAACTGGCCGACCTGGCCTCCATCGTCGGCCGCCCGCGCCAGGCCAACCAGGGCCACAACCCGCGCTTCCTGCAGGAGGGCGGCCGCACGCCGGCCGAGCTCGAAGCCGAAGACGAGATCTGATGGCGGTCGTTCCTCCGGAGGCGCCGCCCAAGTGCCCGCTGTGTCCACGGCTGGTCGAGTACCGCCACGACAACGAGGCCAAGGAGCCCAACTGGTTCAACGGGGCGGTGGCGTCGTGGGGCGACCCCGACGCGCGCCTGCTGGTCGCGGGCCTGGCGCCCGGACGTGGCGGGGCCAACCGGACGGGACGCCCCTTCACCGGCGACGGGGCGGGCTGGCTGCTCTACGCGACCCTGAAGAAGCTGGGTTTCGCCACCGGGACCTATGAGGCGCGACCGGACGACGACCTCAAGCTTCACGACTGCATGATCACCAATGCGGTGCGCTGCGCCCCGCCCGGCAACAAGCCGCTGCCGGTCGAGGAAGCGACCTGCCGCCCGTTCCTGGCGGCGCGGATCGCGGCCCTGCCGAAACTCAAGGTGATTGTGACCTTAGGCGACGTGTCACGCCGCAATGTGCTGAAAGCGCTGGGCGCCAAGGCTAATGCGGCCGGCGCGGGCCATGCGGTGGAGGCGGAGGTCGGGCCCTATCGCCTGATCAACAGCTATCACTGCTCCCGGCTCAACACGAACACCGGCCGCCTGACGCCCGAGATGTTCGAAGCGGTGTTTCGACGCGCCCAATCGCTACTCTGACTTTTTTCTGACATATTCCGCCTCGGGGAGTGAGGGAGCGGCGCGTCGGTGTCGTCCCTCAAGCATGGGGGATGTGCGCGTGGTTTCCTCGAACAGCTTGAATTCAAAGCAAGTCGCGCTTTGCGGCACGCTGGCGCGCGGCGCGTGGCTGTCCGAGGTCGAGTACGCGCCGGAAGACACGCCCCCGCCTGAAAGCCGTCATCTGGCGGTGCTGGCCGCGGTCTCCAAGGCCGGGGGACGCCTGGCCCGGGTCGAGGACGCGGAGGCCGCGCAGCAGTCGATCGCCCGCGCGTGGCTCAGCCGTACGCCCGACGGCGGCTTCGCCCTGACCATCCTGGGCGCCTTCATCGCCTCGCGCCGACCCAAGACCGCCGCCTAGGCCGGCCGCCAGTAGCTGTAGTCATAGGCCTCAACAAACCCCAGACGCTCATAGAGCGCGATGGCGCCGGCGTTGACCGCCTCGACCTGCAGGAACAGCCGCTCCGCCCCGGCCCGGCGCGCGCCGGCGACCAAGGCCGCCACCACAGCGCTCGCGTGACCGCGCCGCCGGTGATCCGACGCTGTGCGCATGCCGTGCAGGCCGGCCCAGCCGTCACGTACGCCCGCCGCCCCGACGGCCACCGTCGCCTCGCCCTCGCGCCTGCGAGCGAACACTGCCCCCTGCCCCCGCGCCAGGGTCGCCAGCCGGGCCGAGCCCTCGGCCGGGTCAACGCCGGGGCCCAGGAACAGCGCGGCCCAACCTTCGTCGGGCGCTGCGACCTGCTCAGCCGGAGTCGCGTTCGTCAGTCGCTCGGCCACCGCCTCGGCGGAAGCGACCATGACCGAAGTGCGCATGTTCGGCGCGAAACCCATCGCCTCAAGCGCCGAGGCCAAGGCCTGTGGCGCGGACCAGGGTGAGACGCGGAAGGCCGGCGGCAGGCCCGCGGCGGCATAGAAGGCGCAGGCGCGCTCAATCTTTTTGCCGAGCGGATCGGCGCCGGCGCTGAGCGGCAGGACGCTGTTCACGCGCGAGACCGCGCCCGCGTTCTCGGCCAGCAGCCAGCCGTCGTCCGCCACCAGCCTCAGCGGCGGCAGGGCGGCCAGGGTGGCGCGTTCGATCGCCTCGACGTCGGCGGCGGAGAGCAGCGCTGTCAGGGCAGCTTCTTCAGCCGGTGCAGGCATTCCTGGCGCGCCAGCAGGATCACGCCGATGCGCTGCACGGCCACGCACCAGCTGACCTGCGCCGGCGGCTGGAACAGCCCCTCGGCGGCGCCCAGGTTGTAGGTGCTGGCGAAGTTGCGGCTGCCGACCTGGGCGGAGAACGTGTGCGCCCCATATTCCGGCACCGGGATCACGGCCGAGCCGCCGGCGGCCAGGCTGACGTGGCCCAGGCCCTCGACCTGGAGGTCCACCGGGGCCTTGGTATCGTTGAACACCGCCAGCTGCTTATGCGCGTCCTGCGGCACGCCACCGAACACCCCCAAAAGGAGCAGGCCCAATACGGTCGCGTTCATGGTCTCGATCCTCCGGTCAGGCTGTTCAGCCAGGGGCGGATCATGACTCCGGCAGCGCTTGGGCTCCAGCCCTGATGCGACGAGCCGCCTATTTGCGAGCGCAGACCCAGGCGACCATCACGCCGTAGGGACTGTCCTTGCGGTAGGGGTTCTCCTGCAGGGCGCCCGCCTTGTCGTGGTAGTAGGCCTTCAGGGTCGCGCAATCGACGCCGTCGGTGCTGATCTCCTTGCGGGTCGAGCACTCGGTCTGGCGGTACCAGGTCAGGCCCTTGTCGTCCTTCCTGATGCTGCGCACGTCCACGCAGCGCGCCGGATCGGCCAGGGAATGCCCCTCGCTGGTGTCGAGCCAGCGGGCGCCCGCCGTCGCCGGCGCGCCGGCCATCAGAACCACTCCCGCGATCACGCCCAGCATATGCGTCACTCCAAGAAAGCGGCTCAGACCGGCTCGTTCATCAGGCCGTCCACATAGCCGGAGAGCCACAGGTTCCTTTGCCGGCGGCTGCGCTCGGCGTGGTAGATGTGGGCGAACTCGGCGTAGGAGCGGTCGAAGTCGTCGTTGACGATGATGTAGTCGTACTGGCCCCACTGGGCGATCTCGCCCTTGGCGTTGCGCAGGCGCCGTTCGATCACGTCGGGATTGTCCTGGGCGCGGGCGTAGAGGCGCCGCGACAGTTCGCTCATCGAGGGCGGCATCACGAACACCCGCACCGTATCCAGCGGCGCGCGCGCGGCGATCTTGCCGGCGCCCTGCCAGTCGATGTCGAACAGGATGTCCTCGCCGTCGGCCAGGGCCTGCTCGATGGGCAGGCGCGGCGAGCCGTAGCGGGCGCCGTGGACCTCGGCCCACTCCAGCAGGGCGTCCTGCTCCAGCAGCCGGTCGAACTCGGCGTCGGTGATGAAGTGGTATTCGCGCCCATGCTCTTCGCCCGGCCGGGGCCCGCGCGTGGTCACCGAGATCGACAGGATCAGGTGCTCGTGGTCCGAGGTCAGGCGCCGGCACAGCGAGGTCTTGCCCGCCCCCGAAGGGCTGGAGACCGCCAGCATGAAGCCCCGGCGCGGGCGGCGTTCCTCACTCGACATTCTGAATCTGTTCGCGAAGCTGTTCGATCACCGCTTTGAGGTCCAGGCCGGTCGCGGTCAAGACGGTGGTGGCCGACTTCGAGCACAGGGTGTTGGCCTCGCGCATGAATTCCTGCGCCAGGAAGTCGAGCTTGCGCCCCGCCGCCCCACCTCCACCGATCAGCCCTCGCGCGGCGGCGACGTGGCTGGCCAGGCGGTCCAGCTCCTCGCGCACGTCGGCCTTGGTCGCCAGAACCGCCGCCTCCTGCACGATGCGCTCGTCCATGGCCGAGGTGTCGCCGAGCAGTTCGGCCAGACGGCGCGAGAAGCGCTCGCGGATGGCGGTGGTCTGGGCGGTGGCCTCGGTCTCAGCCTGGGCGACCAGGGCCTCGATGCGGTCGACCGCGCCGGACAGCACCGGCGTCAGGGCGGCGCCTTCCTGCAGGCGGGCGACCTTCAGCTGATCCAGGGCCGAAGCGATGCTGGCGGCCATCGCCGCCTCGACCGCAGCCCGGGCCTCAGGGTCGTCGTCCTCTTCAACGGTCTCGATCACGCCCTTCAGCGACAGCAGGCCGTCGGCGGTGGGCGGCTGGGCGCGGCCGTCCTTGGCCAGTTCGGCGGCCAGGGCGAGATAGCGGTCCAGCGCCTCGGTGTTGATGCGGGCGGCGCCGGCCGCATCGGCGCGGCGGGCCTGCAGGCCGATGGTGATCTGGCCGCGCTGGAAGCGGCTCTGCGCGGCCTCGCGCACGGCGCGCTCCAGGCCGTCGAAGCCCTGCGGCCCGCGGAAGCGGGCCTCGAGATTGCGCCCGTTGACCGACCGAGCCTCCACCGACCAGCTCCACGGGCCGTGTGAGCCCTCGACGCGGGCGAAACCGGTCATGCCGGAGAGTTGCATAGGCGTCCTCAGCGGGCGGGCGTGGTCTTGGCTGCGGCTTTGGCCTGAGTCTTGGCCGCGGCGCGAGCCTTCTCGACCTCGCGCCATTTGGCGACGTTCTTGGCGTGCTCTTCCAGGGTCGGGGCGAAGCTGGATCCGCCCGTGCCGTTGGCGACGAAGTAGAGGTCCTGGGTCGGCGCGGGGTTGAACACCGCCTGCAGCGAGGCCCTGCCCGGATTGGCGATGGGCGTGGGCGGCAGGCCGGCGATCACATAGGTGTTGTAGGGAGTGGCCGCGACCAATTCCGACTGGCGCAGCCCCCGGCCCAGCGGTTCGCCCCTGGAGATGCCGTAGATGGTGGTCGGGTCGGCGTCGAGCTTCATGCCCTTGTGCAGGCGGTTGATGTAGACCGCCGCCACCTTGGGCCGCTCGGCCGGCAGGCCGGTCTCCTTCTCGACGATGGAGGCCAGGGTGACGGCTTCCTCAGGCGTCTTGAACGGCAGGCCCTGCTGGCGATGCGCCCAGAGGTCGGCCAGCACCGCGTCGCGGGCGGCGCGCATGCGCTTGATCACGCTCGCGCGGGTGTCGCCGCGGGTGACCTCATAGGTATCGGGCAGCAGCGAGCCCTCGGGCGGCACGGCGACCTCGCCGGTCAGCACGTCGTTGGCGCGGAGCGCCGCCACCATCTGCGCCGAGGTGCGGCCCTCGGGCAGGGTCACGAAGTGGCGCACCACCTTGCCGTTGGCGATCAGCGACAGGACGTCGGCGATGGAGGCGTGGGCCTTCACCTCGTACTCGCCGGCGCGCAGATGCCGGTCGGCCCCGGAGACCTCGGCGGCGAAGCGGAACAGGGCGGCCGACGAAATCGCGTGCGAGCGCTGCAGGGTCGCGGCCATCTCGGCCACGCCCGAGCCGCGGCGCAGGATCACGGTGGTGTCCTTCTTGGCCGGGCCGGGGCCCAGAAGGGCGAAGGCGCCCACGGCCACGATCAAAAGGGCGATGACCGCGACGGTGACGACGCCGCTGAAGACGGAGACCAGGCAGCCACGGCCCTTGGGGGCTCGCGGATCGTAGGCGTTTCCGGAGCCCCGCGGGTTCACGTGACCCGCTTGAAGATGACCGAGGCGTTGGTGCCGCCGAACCCGAAGCTGTTCGACATTGCCACGTCGGTCTTGAGCGGCTGGGCCTTGTTGGCGGCCAGGTTGATCGGGGTCTCGAACTCGGGGTTGTCGAGGTTGATGGTCGGCGGCGCCATCTGGTCGCGAAGGGCCAGGATCGAGAAGATCGCCTCGATAGCCCCGGCCGCGCCCAGCAGGTGCCCGGTCATCGACTTGGTGGACGACATGACCGCCGTCTTGGCGCCCTCGCCCAGGAAGCGCTCGACCGCGCGCAGCTCGATGCCGTCGGCCATGGTCGAGGTGCCGTGGGCGTTGACGTAGCCGATCTCGGAAGCCTGGACGCCGGAGTCCTTCAGCGCCGCCTTCATGGCGCGGAAGCCGCCGTCGCCGTCCTCGGACGGGGCCGTGATGTGATAGGCGTCGCCCGACAGGCCGTAGCCGACCACCTCGGCGTAGATCTTCGCGCCGCGCGCCTTGGCGTGCTCGTATTCCTCGAGCACCACCACGCCCGCGCCCTCGCCCATGACGAAGCCGTCACGGTCCTTGTCGTAGGGGCGCGAGGCCTTGGTCGGCTCGTCGTTGAAGCTGGTGCAGAGCGCGCGGCAGGCGATGAAGCCCGCGATGCCGATCGGCACGATGGCCGATTCCGCCCCGCCCGCGATCATGACGTCGGCGTCGCCGTAGCGGATGATGCGCGCCGCGTCGCCGATGGCGTGGGCGCCGGTGGCGCAGGCCGTGACCACCGCGTGGTTCGGGCCCTTGTAGCCGTAGCGGATCGAGACGTGGCCCGAGGCCAGGTTGATCAGGGCCGAGGGGATGAAGAAGGGGCTGATCCGGCGGGGACCCTTTTCCTTCAGCTCGATGGCCGTGTCGGCGATGGGGCCCAGGCCCCCGATGCCGGAGCCGATCAGGACGCCGGTGCGCTCGCGCTCGGCCTCGTCCTCGATGGCCCAGTCCGCGTCCTTGATGGCCTCGTCGGCCGCCGCCATGGCGTAGAGGATGAAATCGTCTACGCGCCGGCGATCCTTGGCCGACATGGTCTGGTCGGGGTCGAAAGAGCCTTCGACATCCGGCCCGCCGCCGCCGCGACCGTCGACGGTCGGCACCTCGCAGGCGACTTGGCAGGCATAGTCGGAGGTGTCGAACGCGGTGATCTTGCCCGCGCCCGACTGGCCGGCCAGCAGCCGCTTCCAGGTTGTCTCAACGCCCCAGCCGAGGGGTGTGAGGGCGCCAAGGCCCGTGACGACGACGCGACGCATGTTCCGTACTCCCCCGAAAGTCTGGACCTGAAGCCGTCGCAGGGCGCGCGTGGCGCGCGCCCCGCAAGGGACTTTTCAGGATCAGGCGTTCAGGCGCTCTTCGATGAACTTCACCGCGTCGCCGACCGTCTGGATGTGCTCGGCGGCGTCGTCGGGGATTTCAATGTCGAACTCTTCTTCGAAGGCCATGACCAGCTCGACGTTGTCGAGGCTGTCGGCGCCCAGGTCATCGATGAAGCTCGCCTTTTCGGTGACCTTGTCGGGGTCGGCGTCCAGGTGATCGATGACGATCTTGCGCACGCGTTCGAGAACGTCAGCCATGAGTAGAAAGTCCCTTATGCAAGTTTGTGGTTAGTGGGCCTTGCGTCGTTCGGTGTCACGCCGCCGCTGGTTTCGCAACCCCAAAAGGCCGAGGTTTGCGAGGTTCGGCGACGGCCTAGCACGTTCTCCGCAAGCGAAAAAGCATTCCGGTCTCGGTTCAGATCATCGCCATGCCGCCGTTCACGTGCAGGGTCTGGCCCGTCACGTAAGCCGCTTCATCGCTGGCGAGGTAAACTGCGGCGGCGGCGATTTCGTCGCCTGTACCGAGTCGTCCGGCGGGGATTCGGCCCAGAATCGTCTCGCGCTGCTGCTCGTTCAGCACGTCCGTCATGGGGCTGGAGATGAAGCCCGGGGCGATACAATTGACCGTGATCCCACGGCTCGCGACCTCCTGGGCCAGCGACTTGGAGAACCCGATCATGCCGGCCTTCGACGCCGCATAGTTGGTCTGGCCGGGATTGCCGGTGACGCCGACGACCGAGGTCACGCCGATGATGCGGCCGGCGCGGCGCTTCATCATGCCCCGCATGGCGGAGCGGGTGAGCCGGAAATAGCTCTCCAGATTGACCCGGATCACCTGCTCCCAGTCCTCGTCCTTCATGCGCATCAGAAGGCCGTCCTTGGTGATGCCGGCGTTGGCCACCAGGATCGACAGGTCGCCCGCGGCCTCCTCCGCCTTGGCCACGAGCCCGTCGACGGCCTCGGCGTCCGACAGGTTCGCAGCCACGACCGAGGCGCGAGAGCCCAGTTCGCCCGCCAGCTCCTGCAGCACGGCCTCGCGCGTGCCCGACAGCACCACATGCGCGCCCTGGGCGTGCAGCGCCTTGGCGATGGAGGAGCCCAGGCCGCCGGTGGCCCCGGTGACCAGCGCGGTCTTGCCGGAAAGATCGAACATGCTGCCTCCTTCAGGCGCGTTTCGGAGGGGTGGGCTTAGTCGAAGCCGCGCGCCAAGGCCAGAGGTGTCAGGCGAGGCTTTGGGCGAACGCTTCCAGATCCGCCGGCGTGTTCAGCGCCACAGCGTCGGCGTCCGGGGCGATGCGCTTGGCCATGCCGGTCAGCACCTTGCCCGAGCCGACCTCGGCGAAGCGGGTCACGCCGCCTTCGCTCGCCAGCCACAGCATGCTCTCGCGCCAGCGCACCCGGCCGGTGACCTGCTCGACCAGCAGCTTGCGGATCGCTTCCGGGTCGGTGACCGGGGAGGCGGTGACATTGGCGACGATGGGGATTTTCGGGGCGACGATGGTCGCGGTCGCCAGCGCCGCGGCCATCTCGTCGGCGGCGGGCTGCATCAGGGGGCAGTGGAAGGGCGCGGAGACGTTGAGCGGGATGGCGCGGGCGCCCAGCTCTTTCGCCTTCTCGATGGCGCGATCGACCGCGGCCTTGGCGCCGGAGATCACGACATTGCCGGCGTTGTTGTCGTTGGCGACGACGCAGACGCCGACCTCGGCGCCCGCGCGCGCGGCCTCTTCGGCCAGGGCGACGTCGGACTTCGGCCCGATCAGGGAGGCCATCGCGCCCTCGCCCACGGGCACGGCCCGCTGCATGGCCTGGCCGCGCAGTTTCAACAGGCGCGCGGTGTCGCCCAGGCTGATCGCCTCGGCGGCGGCCAGGGCGGAGTATTCGCCGAGCGAGTGGCCCGCGGCGTAGGCGGCCTTCGAGATATCGACGCCGAACTCGGCCTTCAACGCACGCACCACCGCCAGGCTCACCGCCATCAGGGCCGGCTGGGCGTTCTCGGTCAGGGTCAGCTGGTCCTCAGGCCCCTCGCGCATCAGGGCCGAGAGTTTTTGGCCCAGCGCCTCGTCCACCTCATCGAACACAGCGCGCGCGGAGGCGAAGGCGTCGGCCAGGTCGGCGCCCATGCCCACGGCCTGGCTGCCTTGGCCCGGAAAGAGAAAAGCGAGGCTCATGCGGTCCATCCCCAGGGAATCTGGCCGCGAGGACTAGGAGATCAGGCGCGGCGCGGCAAGCTGGAGCACGCAACCGCGTGGAATTGGACGGCCGGCGTTCTTTCGGTTTAGCGTGCATGTTCAGCGACGGAATGGGCCGTCGAAGGGGGCCGCCATGAACAAAGGTGTCGTCGCTCTCGGGGCGCTGATGGCGCTGGCCGCTGCCGGGCCCGCGCTGGCCGCGCAGCCCGCGTGCCCGCCGGGCACGGTGTGCCCGTCGCCGCCTCCCCCGCCCCCGCCTCCTCCCCGTCCGCAGGCGCGTCCGACCCCGCCGCCTCCGCGGCCGATGTCCCCGCCTCCGCCGCCGGTGATGCACACGGCGCCGGTGATCCGGCCCGTGTCGCCGCCGCCGCCCAGGCCGATCTCGCCACCCCCGCCGCCGGTGATCCATACCGCCCCGGTGATGCGCCCCGTGTCGCCGCCGCCTCCGCCGCCGCCGCCGCCGCCGGGCGGGCAGTTCCGACCGCAGGCGGGCCAGCAGCCGCCGCGCACCTTCACGCCCCAGGCCGGCCAAGGGCCGAGCCAGGGCCAGATCACCCGCCAGAATCAGGGTCAGGGCCAGAGCCAGGGCGGCCAGCCGCACAGCTTTACCCCTCAGGGCGGGCAGACGGGCCAGACCGGCGGACGCTCCGGCGGCGGCCAGGCTGGACAAGGTCAAGGCGGCCACAGTTTCACGCCCCAAGGCGGTCAGACGGGCCAAACCGGACAGGCCGGCGGTCGCCCGGCAAGCGGCCAGGGCGCGTCCGGCCAGGGCGGGCATGGCTTCACCCCGCAAGGCGGGCAGACGGGTCAGGCTGGCCAGCCCGGCGGCCGACCTGCAGGCGGCCAAGGCGCCGCCGGCCAGGGCTCTCATACCGGCGCTCAAGGCTCGGGCGGCCAGCATAGCGGCGGCCAGGGCGGCCGTTCCGGCGCTCAGGGCGCGGGCGGCATGAGTCCGCAGGGCGGCCAGATTGGTCAGACCGGCCAGGGCTCACACCCCGGCGGCTCAGGCCAGGCGGGCGGCCAAGCCGGGCACACGCCGCGCTTCGGCCCCGGCATGCACGGCCAAGGTCCTCAGGGCCAAGGTTCCCAAGGTCAAGGCTCGCAGGGTCAAGGCTCGCAGGGCGCGCAAGGCCAAGGCGGTCGCGGCCAGGGCGCGGGCGCGACCCACGGCCAAGGCGGCCAGGCCGGTCAAGGCCCAGGTCAGAGTCAGGGCCAGGGCCAAGGTCAGGGTCAGGGTTCCGGGCAGCCGCGCCACCACCGGTTCAGCCCAGGAAGCCAGACCGGCCAGGGGGGTCAGACCGGCCCGCAGGGCGGCCAGCAAGGCGGCGGCCATGGCCAAGGCGGCCGTGGACAGGGCGGTCAAGGTCAGGGGGCTCAAGGACAGGGCGCTCAGGGACCGGGCGCTCAGGGACAGAACCCCCAAGGCCAGGGCGGATCTCACGGCCAGGGCGGCGGCCGTCACGGCCGGTCCGG
The DNA here is from genome assembly GCA_018241995.1 of Pseudomonadota bacterium. Lineage (GTDB taxonomy): Bacteria > Pseudomonadota > Alphaproteobacteria > Caulobacterales > Caulobacteraceae > JAFECT01. The sequence goes on along the minus strand of JAFECT010000019.1, from coordinate 3,358 downwards.
CCCGCCGCCGCAGCGCGACGCCCAGGCGCGCAGCTTCAGCTACCACGGCCAGAGCTACAAGCCGTTCCGAGCGCACCGCTACGACTACCCGTCGGGCTACAGCTATCATCAGTACGTCCGCGGATCGCGCCTGCCGCGGGTGTTCTGGCATAGCCGCTATGTGATCCAGGACTTCCTGCTGTTCGGCCTGCTCCCCCCGCCGCAGGGCTACGAGTGGGTGCGCTATGGGCCGGACGTGCTCCTGGTCTCGACCACCGACGGCTGGGTGCAGGACGGCGTCTATGGCGCCTTCGCCGAGAGCGAGCAGGCGCCCGACCTCGACTATTCGGCGCCGCCCGAAGGCCAGGGCGGCTATGACCAGGGGCCGGAGAGCTTCGCCGTCTCCACGGTCGGCGCCGACGGGCAGGCGGCCGTTTCGCAGTTCGTCAACGAGGGCGACCAGGGCTGGACCGAGTACCAGAACGGCGAGCCGATGTTCCATTTCCGCGAGGTGATGCGCGACGGCGATGCGCTCTACCTCTACGACGACAGCCGCGGCATCTGGGTCGGGCTGCAGATGGAGGACGGCGGCGTGGCCGAGGGCTACTTCGCCTTCGGTCCAGCCGATCAGCCGCCGCCCGCGGACCAGTTCAGCCCGCTGAACCCAAACGGCGGGTAGGCGTCAGGCGTACGGCGGCCGCTCTCGGGGCGCTGGGTCCGAAGCTCCTTACTCCGCCGCCAGCACGTGCGGCACGAAGCGCGCAGTGTCGCCGGTGATCGGCGAGGTCGACTCGCGCACGCCCATGCCGCAGGGCTCGCGGTTGGCGATCCAGCTGCCGATCACCGCCCAGTTGCCGTCGGCCTGAGCCAGGTTGGCCCGGGCCTGGTAGATGAAATCGTCGTCGCCGTAATTGCCGCCGACCTTGGCCTCCTCGTCGAAGCCGACCTCCGCCGCCTTCAGGATCGAGACGTTCTGGCCTTCCCTGCCCAGCACCGGCTTCCTGACCGCCTCGCCGAAGGCGCGGGCCTTCTCGCGCGAGACCGTGGCGTCCAGCAGCAGGTCGCTGTCGGGGAAGAGTTGCTTCAGGGTGACCAGCAGGCGCTTGTGCGAGGCCAGCATCTTCCACGCCGGCTCCAACAAGCGCAGGCGCCGGTTCGCGACCTCGGACGCCAGATGCCGGCCGAACGGATCGGCCAGCAGCCATTCCCAGGGCGCCAGCTTGAACAGCGTCTGGATCGGCCGGTTCTGGCCGTCGACGAAGCCGCCCTGCGCATCCTCCACCCAGCCGATGTCGGCCAGGGGCGTGAACACCGGCGCGATCCCGGCGTCGGCGGCGACGGCGGCCAGATAGGTGACTGTGCCCTCGTCCTCTTCATGCGGGGTGACGCAGGTGAAATGCAGCACCTGCGACAGCGGCGGGTCGCCCTGCCCGCCCGCCGCCACCTGGGCGTAGGTCTCGAAACCCGCGGTCAGCTTCTCGTGGATCGAGTTGAACTGGTCCTGGTCGGGAAAGCGGTCCTGCAGCCACCACCATTGCACCACCGCCGCCTCGACCAGCGAGGTCGGGGTGTCGCCGTTCAGTTCCAGGAGCTTCAGGCCATGGCCGTCGTAAGCGAGGTCGAAACGGGCGTAGAGGGTCGGCTCCCAGTCGCGCCGGTTCCAGCTGTCGACGATGAGGCCTTGCGCCTCCGCGTCATAGCCGAAGGCCTCGAGCTGGCCGGTGTCGATCACATGGCCGACCGCCTGCAGAACCATGTCGTAGAGTTCGGCGGTCGCTTCCTCGATGCGATCGACCTCATCCGAGGAAAACAGCCAGTAGGCGCTCTCGTCCCAATAGGGCCTGCCGCCCTCGGCCGTGTGCCAGGTGAACCCCAGCGCCTCGACCTTCTCGCGCCAGTCGGGGCGCGGGTCGATCCGGACCCTTTGCATGCGCCTTAGCCGCCCGCCCCGCCGCGAATGCCCGCGGTGCGCCCGAAGCCGCCACGGGTGACGCCCGAGGTCAGGTGACCGCCCTCGCCGGGAGCCACCGAGGCGGTGCGCGGAACCTCGAACGTGCCGCCGCGCGACGGCGCGTCTCCGATGCGGTCGCGGCCGGCGAACAGGCCGCCGTTGGTCCCGACATAGACCCCGTGGCCGCCGAAGCCGGACGCGGCCGAGCAGCGCGGATCGGTGGGCGGGCAATAGGCGGGTCGGCCATGGTTCGCCAGGGCTTGGCCCAGGGTGAAGCCGACCAGAGCGGGAATGAAGAACGAACCGCCGGAAGCGTGGCGCTCCTCGCAGCGGCCGGAGCCCCATTGCTGCTCGCAGGCGGCGCGGTCGCGGAAGTTGGGCGCGTCCTTGGACTGTTCGGCCTTGGCCGAGGCCAGGGCCGCCTCGCACTCGGCGCGGGGCTGCTCCTTGGCGCAGTCGTCCACGGTCTTGTAGATCGACACGTCCTTGGCGTTGGGGTCGCGCGTCGGGCCGCAACCGCCGAGCGCGGCGGCGGCAGACAGGGCCACCACCGAAAAGCCTACGTAGGCGCTGCGTTTCCTGGACATCTCGGCGGTTCCCACAAGCTCGACCGGCGCACCGAGTCATGCCGGGCGTCGCGCGCCGCGACAAGGGAGAAGTGGCGCCTACGCTTGCCTTCGCGCGGGATCGCGAGCAACCGTTCACCGCCCGATTTGCGGAAGAGAGACTCGCCATGAAGCGCCTGATCGCCTGCGCCGCCGCCGTGACCGTGCTCCTGGGCGCCGTTCCGGCCTCCGCCGCGCTCAAGCCCGGCCAGAAGGCCCCCGACTTCAGCGCGCCCGCGGCCATGGCCGGCAAGGGCTTCACCTTCAAGCTGTCCGACGCCCTGAAGAGGGGTCCCGTTGTGCTCTATTTCTATCCGGCCGCCTTCACCTCGGGCTGCACCATCGAGGCGCACGAGTTCGCCGAGGCCGCCGCCGACTTCAAGAAGGCCGGCGCCACCCTGATCGGGGTGACGGCGGGCAACACCAATCGGCTGGTGGAGTTCTCGGTCTCGGAATGCCGGTCGAAGTTCGCCACCGCAGGGGTCACGACGGATGTGGTCAAGCAGTACGACACGGTGCTGAACATGAAGCCGGAGTGGTCGGACCGCACCTCCTACGTCATCGCGCCCGACGGCAAGATCGTCATGGCCTACACCGACCCGAACCCGGATGAGCATGTCGCCAAGACCCTGGCGGCGCTGAAGGAGTGGCGGGCGAAGCACCATCGCTGATCCTTCTCCCCTTGTGGGAGAAGGTGGCCGAAGGCCGGATGAGGGGTTGCGCTGAGTTCTGAGAACTGAGCGCCCTTCAACAGCGCCTTATCCAGGTAATCCTCGTCGACCCCTCATCCGTCGCTGCGCTGTCCAGCGGATTGATGGGTAAC
>JAFECT010000018.1 GCA_018241995.1 Pseudomonadota bacterium | reverse complement strand
GTCCACATATGGGTCCTCGGGTCTCCGGTCGCTTGCGCTCCCTCCGCTCCGAGGATGACGAGAGTTCTGAGAGCGTTGAGCTGTTAAGGCTCGCGCCCCGCGCGAGTTGTGCCAAAGCGGCAACGCCTGGAGCGGGAAACGCGTGGGCCTTGCGCGCCTTAAGGCCTCTTCATTTGACCGTTACCCCCGGCGCCCTATGGTCGAGGCGGGGACTTTGAGGTGGCTTGGGCGTATCCATGAAGCAGTTTCTGATCACGGTGGCCGGCGTGTTCGCGGGCCTGGTGCTGTTCGTGGGCGCCTTCTTCCTGTTCCTGGCGGTGTCGGTGGCGAGTTCGCTGTCCAGCGCCTCGGAACGCGCCTCGCTGCACCACCCGACCGTGCTGGAACTGGACCTTCGCTCCGGCCTCACCGACCAGGATCCCGCGACCCCGAGCTTCTTCTCGTCCAGCAAGCTGTCGGTGCTGAAGGTCATCCAGACCCTGCGCTACGCCGAGACCGACGACCGGGTGAAGTCGCTCTTGGTGCGCCTGCCGGAGGGCGGCATCACGCCGGCCACGGCCGATGAGCTGCGCCTGGCCTTCATCCACTTCCGCCGCGCCGGCAAGCCGATCATGGCGCACAGCCAAGGCCTCTATCCCTCGGGCCTGGTGATCTCGTCCTACGAGGTCGGCGCCGCCACCGGCGAGATCTGGATGCAGCCGGACAGCTCGTTCCAGGCCACCGGCGTCTCCACCTCCGAGATGTTCCTGAAGCGCGCCTTCGACAAGTACGGCGTGAAGGCCGACTACGAGCAGCGCTACGAGTACAAGAACGCGGTCAATCCGTACCTGCACGACGACTACACCCCCGCCCACCGCGAGGCGACGCTGGGCTGGATGGGCTCGGTTTACGACACCGCCATCGGCGCGGCCGCCGAGGACCGCAAGCTCGACGCCAAGTCGCTGAAGGCCGTGATCGAGGCCGGCCCCTACTCCGCCGACGAAGCCGTCACCAAGCATCTGGTCGATCGGCTGGGCCAGGTCCACGACGCGGAAGCCTCGCTGAAGGCCCGCGCCGGCGAGGACGCCCAGATCGTCGACTTCGAGGACTACGCCGCCGTCGTGCGCCCCGCCAACAAGGGCGCCTCGACCATCGCGGTGATCGGCGCCGAGGGCGCCATCGTCACCGGCCACGGCTCGGGCTCGCCCTTCGCCCAGGACTCCAACGTCTATTCCGACGACACCGCCAAGGCGTTCTATTCCGCGATCAAGGACAAGGACGTGAAGGCCATCGTCTTCCGCGTCTCCTCGCCCGGCGGGTCCGACACCGCGTCCGAACAGATCCTGGCGGCCATGCGCGCGGCCAAGGCGGCGGGCAAGCCGGTGGTCGTGTCCATGGGCGCCTACGCGGCCTCGGGCGGCTACTGGATTTCGTCGGACGCCTCCGCCATCGTCGCCCAGCCCTCGACCCTGACCGGCTCGATCGGCGTCTACGGCGGCAAGTTCGCCATCGGCGACGCCCTGGCCCGCTTCGGCGTGGACATGAAGGACGTCAGCGTCGGCGGCGGCTATTCGGACGCCTTCTCCGGCTCCAAGGAATTCACCCCGGCCCAGCGCGCGGCGTTCGCGGGCTGGATGGACCACATCTACAACGGCTTCGTGCACCGCGTGTCGGTGGGCCGCAACATCCCCGAGGCCCGCGTGCGCGAGATCGCCAAGGGCCGCGTCTGGACCGGCGCCCAGGCCAAGCCGCTGGGCCTGGTCGACGAGATCGGCGGCTTCTACGAGGCGGTCGACAAGGCCAAGGCCCTGGCCAAGATCCCGGCCTCGGAGGACGTGAAGTTCAAGAGCTTCCCGCGCCAGAAGGGCTTCTGGGAGTCGCTGTCGCACGGCATGGGCGGCGCCGAGAGTTCGATGAAGGTGCTGGCCGCCGCCGGCTGGATCATGGCCGACCCGCGCGCCTCGGCCCTGCTCGACAAGGCCGCCGAGTCCCGCCTGCGCAGCCAGAGCCACGCCGCGGTGCTGGCGCCGCGCGAGCTGCCCCGCGACTGAGCCGGCGGGCGACTGCGCCGCTGCGATTGATTGAGGTCAAGGCCGCCGCGCGCGGCCGCGATCACCCTGTCCCGCGACATGGATTTCGCGATGCGTGCGCGCTTGCGCCCGCGCCCCGCGAGGTTCTGCCTTCGCAGGGAGCATCGGCATGACGCCCATTCGAGCCATCGCATTCGCAGCCGCCCTCGCCACCGCCGGCCTGGGCTCTGCACTCTTCCCGGATCACGCCCAGGCGGCGAGCGCCGGCGACATCCAGCGTGACTCCAGCCGGGCGCTGCAGACGCTCTATCGCACCAACCCGACCGCGGCCCTGATCGGCAAGCACGCACGCGCCATCCTGATCTTCCCCAAGATCGTCAAGGGCGGCCTGATCATCGGCGGCGCCTTCGGCGACGGCGAGCTGCTGCAGGGCGGCAAGGTCGACGGCTACTACAACTCCGTCACCGGCTCCTGGGGCCTGCAGGCGGGCGCGCAGTCCTACGGTTATGTCGTGTTCCTGATGACGCCCAAGGCGGTGGAGTACATCCATCGCTCCCAGGGCTGGGAGATCGGCGTGGGGCCGACCGTCGTGGTGGTGGACGAGGGCGTGGCCAGGAACCTGTCGTCCACCACGCTCAAGGACGACGCCTACGCCTTCGTGTTCAATCAGAAGGGCCTGATGGCCGGCGTCAGCCTGGAAGGCTCGAAGATATCCAGGATCCACCCACGCCAATAGGCGCGGGGAACCCAGGCGCTAAGCGCAAGCGCTCGCTCGCGCCTAGGCCTTCGGCTCCGGCGCGTGACCGGCGTGTTCGGCGTGATCGAGGGCCGCCAGGGCCTTGAGCTCCGCTTCCAGCAGCTGCTGCAGTCGCGCCTTCTGCGCGGGGTCGGTCTCGCGTTCGATCAGCGCCTGGAAGCGCTCGATGTTCGCCTGGAGGACAAAGCGATGCACCGCACCCTCCTTGCCGGATGATCCAATTCGCGTGGCAGGCCCGACGACGCCGATAGCCCCGGCTGCACGCCCCACAGGCGAGCTACGTCCCGGCGCGCCGGCCCTGTCAACATATCCCGCCTGAGGCGAACGGCCGGGCGCGAAAACGGAGACGTTGCGCCCCGCCAGGCGCCCCTGCGCGAACACGAATAGATTCAGAAACCTCGCCGCCGGGGCGCGCCGCTCAGAGCCGACCTTAACATAGGTTGGGTCAAAATGACGCGGGGGGCGCGCCCGCGAGAGGGCCATAGCTCGCGGCGACGGCCTTGACGCGGATCAAGGCGGCTCCGCGGCCGGGTCGGCCAACTGCCGCCATCGGTCGCCTGCGTCCGCGGGCCTCCGGAACCGGAGACGGCCATGAACCAGGAGTTGACCTGTTCCGAGTCCCGACCGACCGGCCCCGCCCGGCGCATTCTGATCGACGCCCTGGCTGACGCCGATGACTGGAGCCTGCTCAAAGAGGCCGATCATCGCATCGCCAATCATCTTTCCATGCTCGGCGGCTACGCCCGCCTGAAGGGCGCGGCCCTGGTCGAGCGCCCGGTCGAGCCGACCCGGCCCGCGGTCCGTGCGCTGATCCAGGACGTCGAAGCGCATTTCTCGGAAAGGTCTTCCGCATGACCGTCAAACGCCTGCTGCTCACGGCCGGCGCCGTGGCCTGCCTGGTCGCACCCGTCGCGGCGTTCGCCCAGGGCGACCCGCATCAGCGCAAGCCCGGCGAGCAGTCCGGCCCGGCATCGACCCGAAACGCGCGGACCGGTCGCCTTCCCAGGCGGGACGCGGCGCAGCACGCGCAGCAACGAAGCGAATGGCGCGGCGGCCATCCCTCGGCCGCGTCGAGCACGATCTGGCGCTCCAACCCGGCCTGGTGGCGCACCAGTCCCCGCTTCCGCGGCTATCATGGGCCCCGGGTGAACTACTATTACGCTCCGGGCTACGGCTACTATTCCGTGCCGATCCCGTATCGCGGCCGGCACTGGTCGCTGGGCGAGTTGCTGCCGATGTTCTTCCGGCGCTACGTCATGCACGACTATCGCGACTATGGCCTGCCCGCGCCGCCCCCGGGCTGCGCCTGGGTATGGGTCGGCGCCGACGTGCTGCTGGTCGATCTGTCCGACGGATACGTCATCGACCGGATCGAGCACGTCTATTGAGCATCGCGCCGGGGCTTCGCCTTGGGGCGGAGCCTTCTCGCCGGTCGCCCGACCCTTTGCACGACATGCGCTAGGCGGAGGCCGGAGGCGCCAGCGTTCCCAGCAGGCTCACCGCTGCCAGGATCATGAGCCCCAGGGCCTGTTCGGCCATCACATGCCGGCGCAACCGCCCCAGCAGGGGCCGCGCGTTGTCTCCGTAGGCCAGGCCTGCCAGAGCGGGCGTCAGCTTGAAGCGGTTGGCCGCCGCGAACCCCAGCATGGCCGCGAACAGCGCCAGCTTGACCAGGAGCACGCGGCCATAGGCGGTGGCGACCAGTCCCTCGACCGACCCGACCAGCAGCCAGGCATTGACCAGACCCGTCGCCACCAGGGTCGCCACCGCGAGGTAGCCGACCTTCGAGAACCGGGCGAGCATCCGGGCGAGCTCGGCCACGGCGTCCGGCGTGGCGCCGGGTTCAGGCCTCGCCAGCATCGCAAGCGGAACCAGCGCCCCCAGCCACGCCCCCGCGGCCAGCAGGTGCGCCCCGTCGGCTAGGCCGTGCCAGACGCCCAGGCCCTCTGGCCCGCTGATCCCGTGGCCGGTCGCCGCCACCGAAACCAGAAGCAGGCCCGAGAGCAGCGGCGGCGCAAGCCTAAGCCGGCCGGGCGTCCCCCTGCCCCACAGGCTCGCGACGACCAGCAGCGCCGCCAGGGCCATCCGCACCGCCCAGATGCGACCGAAGTCCATCTCGGTCAGGATGAGCCGAAGCGTCGTCGGATCGACCGCGGCGGCCGGATCGTCGGCCATGGTCGCGGCCGAAACGGCCAGCCAGCCCAGGCCGCTGACCAGGGCCACGGCGGCGCAGGCGGGCATCAACCCGGCCATGCTCCGTCCCGCCCGCGCGCGCAGGCCGGCGTCGGGCCCGTAGGCGTAGAGCGGGAACAGGGCCGCGCCGAACGCCAGCGTCAGGGCGGCGTAGTGCGTGAACCGCGCGACGACCAGGGCGGCCTGCAGGGCGCTCACTTCACGACGAAGCCGTACCGGCCCTGCATCCGGTGCGTGTCGGCGCAGACCACGTGCCACTCGACCGTATAGGCGCCGGGGGCGAGCCGGACCTTGAGCGGTACGAACAGCTGCTTCTTGGTCGGATCCACCCCCGCCGCGCCGGTCTTCACCACGTGGCCGGCCTGGTCCTTCAGCACGATGCCGGAGAACTTCGGGAAGATCGCCTCACTCAGCACCAGCCGCAGTTCCGCGGGCGAGCCGCCGGTCTCCCCGCTCGCAGGCGTCGTCGACAGCACCTTGCCGTGGGCGGCGGCGGCCGCAGCCGTCGCCAGGAGCGCGATGGCTCCGAGGCCGGCGATAATCGGGTTCCTCATGTCCTGCTCGCTTTCTCCGCCGGCGGCGGTTCGTTTGACCTTCCATGCGGGCTTGCTCCGCGCCCTCGCATCCGCGCTTGATCGCAGTCAAGGCGTGGCGGCTCGGGTGCGCGGCCTACTGCGCCGATCGCATTGGCCAGGAGCAGCGCCATGACGAACTCACAGTCTTCCGCCCCGGTTCGCTCGAACGCCATGTTCTGGACGGCGACCGGCGCCGTGGCGGCCTTGGGCTTGGCGGCCCTGGCCTGCGGCCTCGTGGCGGCGTTCGGCCTATGCCCCTGCCCGGCCTGCAAGGAGAACTGCCCGCTGACTCGCCGCAAGGGCTCCTGAGGGCTCACAGCTTCACCCATCGCAGCCGCAGGGCGTTGCCGATGACGCTCACCGACGACAGAGCCATCGCCGCCGCCGCGATCTGCGGCGACAGCAGCAGGCCGAAGGCCGGATAGAGCGCCCCGGCCGCCAGGGGAACGCCCGCCACGTTGTAGGCGAAGGCGAAGACCAGGTTCTGGCGAATATTGCGCATGACCGAACGCGACAGCGCGCGCGCCTTGACGATGCCCTGCAGGTCGCCGCGCAGCAGCGTCACCCCGGCGCTTTCGATCGCCACGTCGGCGCCCGCACCCATGGCGACGCCGACATCGGCTGCCGCCAGCGCGGGAGCGTCGTTGACCCCGTCGCCCGCCATGGCCACCACCCGGCCCTGCCTGCGCAGCCGTTCGACGACCTCAGCCTTGTCCTGAGGCAGGACTTCGGCGTGAACCTCGTCCACCCCGACCCGGCGCGCGATCGCCTCGGCCGTGGCGCGATTGTCGCCGGTCAGCATCACCACCCGCACGCGGCGCGCCTTCAGCGCCGCGACGGCAGGGGCGCTGGTCGGCTTCACGGGGTCGGCTATGCCGAACAGGCCGGCGAGCCGGCCGTCGACAGCGACGAAGATGGCGGTGGCGCCCTCGCTCCGGAGCTTCTGGGCCTGGGGTTCAAGCGCGTCGGCCGACACGCCCCGCTCGGCCAGGAACGCGGCGGCGCCGACAACGACCGCGCGGCCGTCGACCACGCCGAACACGCCCTTGCCGACGGGCGAGTCGAACTCGGACGCCTCGCTTAGCCCAAGCCCCTGCTCGGTGGCGGCGCGCACGATGGCGTCGCCCAGCGGATGCTCGCTGCCGCGCTCCACGCTGGCGGCGAGCCTCAGCAGCTCCGACCGGTCGGTCCCCGGCGCGGGTTCAATTTCGATCACCGTGGGACGGCCCTCGGTCAAGGTGCCGGTCTTGTCGACTACCAGGGTGTCGACCTTCTCGAAGCGCTCCAGCGCCTCGGCGTTCTTGATCAGGACCCCCGCGTTGGCGCCACGGCCCACGCCCACCATGATCGAGATCGGCGTCGCCAGGCCCAGCGCGCAGGGGCAGGCGATGATCAGCACCGACACGGCCGCGATCAGGGCATGGGCCAGGCGCGGCTCAGGCCCCGCGAGCATCCAGGCCGCGAAGGCCATGGCGGCGGCGAGGATCACCGCGGGCACGAACCAGGCCGAGACTTGATCGGCCACGCGCTGGATCGGGGCGCGGCTGCGCTGGGCCTGGGCCACCATCTGGACGATCTGCGCCAGCAGGGTGTCGGCCCCGACCTTCTGCGCCCGCATGACGAAGGAGCCGGTGGCGTTCAGCGAGCCGCCGATCACCGCGTCGGCGGGGCCCTTCGAGACCGGCATGGCCTCGCCCGTCACCAGCGACTCGTCGAGCGCGGCGCGGCCTTCCAGGACCTCGCCGTCGACCGGAACCTTTTCGCCGGGGCGCACGCGCAGGCGGTCGCCGGGACGAACCTGGTCGAGGCCGACCTCCTCGTCGCCGCCGTCCTCACGCAGCCGCCGCGCCGTCTTGGGCGAAAGGTCGAGCAGCGCACGCAGGGCCCCGGAGGTGTGCTCTCGCGCCCGCAGTTCCAGCACCTGGCCCAGCAGGGCCAGCACGGTGATCACCGCCGCAGCCTCGAAATAGACCGGGACCGACCCGTCCATGCCGCGAAGCGCCAGCGGGAACAGGCCCGGCGCGAAGACTCCCCCCACGCTGTAGAGCCAGGCCACGCCCACCCCCATGGCGATGAGCGTGAACATGTTGAGGTTCCGGGTCCTCAGCGACGCCCAGCCGCGCACGAAGAACGGGGCGCCGGCCCACAGCACCACCGGCGTGGAAAGCGCGAACTGGACCCAGTTCGACACACCGGGCGCGATGAACCGATGCAGGTCGAACAGGTGGTCGCCCATCTCCAGGCCGAACACCGGAACCGCCAGCGCCAGGCCGATCCGGAACCGGCGGGTCATGTCCGCGAGTTCGGGATTGGGTCCACTCTCCGCGGTGACCGTCTCGGGCTCCAGCGCCATGCCGCAGATCGGGCAGTGGCCCGGCCCAACCTGACGCACCTCGGGGTGCATGGGGCAGGTGTAGATGGCCCCGGCCGGCGCGTCGGCCGGCGTCGAAGACGAGCTGGGGTGGTGCTTGCATGAGCCCGCGGGCGCGGTGTGACTATGGCTATGCTCGACCATCGTGACCCTTGTAGGCAAGATACCCCCATGGGGCATTTGTCTTGAGCATGCTTATACCCCCATAGGGCATATTGCAATTACCCCCCGGCCGTATTAGTCGAGACGGGGCCGGAGGCGCCATGACGATGAAGCGAGAAAACAAATCCAGCCTGCTCAACCGGCTCAGCCGGGTGGAGGGCCAGGTGCGGGGCATCTCGAAGATGGTCGAGGAAGACCGCTATTGCATCGACGTGCTGACCCAGCTGCAGGCGGTGCGCGCCGCCCTGGCGCGGGTCGAGACCGAAATGCTGAGGGACCACCTGAGCCACTGTATCGAGGGCGCGATCGTCAGCGGCGACGCCGACGAGCAGCGCAAGAAGGCCGGCGAACTGATCGAACTCCTGGGAAGGACCGCGCGATGAAGGCCCAGCCGACCAAGACCCTGCTCGCGACCGTCTGCGCGACCGCCCTGCTTTCGGCGGCTCCGGCCCTGGCGCAGGACATGAAGGACATGCCGGGAATGCAGCCGGCTGCTCCGGCCAAGCCCGCGCGACCGACCAAGCCGGCGACGCACGACCAGCCGATGCCGGGCATGGACCACGGCGCGCCGCCCCCCGCCGATACCTCCGGCTCCGGCCACGACGGCATGGCGGGCATGCCGGGTATGGACCACGACATGGGCGCGATGACCGGCGTGTTCGGCTCCTATCCGATGAACCGCGAGGCCTCGGGCACGAGTTGGCAGCCCGACGCGTCGGAGCACAGCGGCATCCACGCCATGCACGGCGCCTGGACGACCATGGTCCATGCGACGGTGAACGGGGTCTACGACCGGCAGCAAGGCCCCCGCGGCGACACAAAAACCTTCGTGTCGGGCATGCTGATGGCCGCGGCGCGCCGCGATCTGTCCAACCTGGACGCCCTGAACTTCCGTGTGATGCTGTCGCCCGAACCGCCGATGGGTCCGTCAGGCTATCCGCTGCTGCTGGCCTCGGGCGAGACTGCGGACGGCGTCCACCCTCTGATCGACCGCCAGCATCCGCACGACCTCTTCATGGAGCTGTCGGCCAGCTACACCCACCGCCTGTCCGAGCACGACAACGTCTTCCTCTATGCCGGCCTGCCCGGCGAGCCGGCGTTCGGCCCGCCCGCCTTCATGCACCGCCAGTCGATCCAGGACAGCCCCGAGGCGCCGATCAGCCACCACTGGCTGGACTCCACCCACATCACCTTCGGCGTGGCCACGCTCGGCTGGGTGCACGACGACTGGAAGCTGGAGGTCTCGCGCTTCAAGGGCCGCGAGCCCGACCAGCATCGCTGGGACATCGAGGCGCCCAAGCTCGACAGCACCGCCGTGCGCCTGAGCTGGAATCCCACAAGGAACTGGGCGCTGCAGGCCTCCTGGGCCGACCAGAAGAGCCCCGAGCAACTCGACCCGGCCGAGGATGAGCACCGCTGGTCGGCCAGCGCCATCTACACTACCGGCTTCGGCCAACACGGCTCCTGGGCCACCACCGCCGCCTGGGGCCGGCGCCGGAGCACCGGCGGCCCGGCGCTCGACGCCTACGTCCTGGAGTCCGCCGTCAAACCCTCCGGCCCGTGGACCGTCTTCGCCCGCGCCGAGAGCACCCGCACCGACGAGCTGACGCCGGGGGTGCTGCACGGGCCGGTGGCGACCGTGTCCAAGGTCTCGCTGGGCCTGATCCACGATTGGCGGCTCGCGCCGCATGTGAAGTTCGGCCTGGGCGGGCTCTATGCGGTGAACTTCGTGCCCTCCAGCCTCGCGGCCTCCTACGGCTCGGACGACCCGACCGGGGCGATGGCCTTCGTGCGGCTGAAAATCGAATAGCTCGGCGCTCTTCGCGAGGGGAGAGGGAGAACTACTTCGCCTCCGCCTCGATCGCGGCGACGATCTTGGGCTGGTCCTTGAACACTTGGCGCGCGGTGGCCAGGGCCTGCGCCTGGGCGGGCTTGTCGCCCAGCACGCCATAGGCGCGCACCAAACGCGCCCACCCGGCGGGATCGTTGGGGTTGGTTTTCAGCTCGGCGGCCTGCTTGGCGACCATGGCCTGGATCATCGCGTCCTGGCCCGAGGCGGGCGCCGACTTGCCGCTCGCCATCTCGGCGGCGCGCTGAGCGAACAGAGCGTGGCGCGGGTCGCCGGTCGGCAGGGTGTCGGCCAGGCGGCGCAGATAGTCGGCGGCCTCGGCGCGGCGGCCTTCGGCGGCGGCGGCCTCGGACAGGCCCAGCAAACCCGTCTGCGATTTCGGATCAAGCTTCAGCGCCGTCTCGAACGCGGCCTTGGCGTTGGGGCCCACGCGCCCGTCGTCGAGGTCGGTCTCAACCCGGCCGAGGTTGGCCCAGTCCTGGGCGCGCGTGGCGTCGAGCCTCAGCGCAGTCTGGAACGCCTGCGCCGCGTCGCTGGGATCGCCGGCGGCGGCATAGGCCTCGCCAAGCACGCTCCACACGCGCGGGTCGTTGGGGTGGGTCCTGGCCTTGTCCTTCAGCCACATGGCCAGTTCGGCCGGCGGCAAGGTGGTGGGATCGGACGCGTTCCACGCCTTCAGCCGCTTGGCGAAGGGTTGGTCGGGCTGACCGGGCGAGCCGACCGTGAGATAGACGCCCGCCGTGATCAGGGCCGCCAGCGCCACCGCGCCGAACACCATGGCCCCGTCCCGCGTGGGATCGCGCGACGCCGAGGCCTCGCTCGGGGTTTCCCCGGCCTTGAGCAGGCGCCGGCCCGCCTCGGCGCGGGCGGCGCGGTAGGCCTCGTCGTCCAGGAGGCCCTCGGCGCGCTGCTCCTCCAGCTCGGCCAGGTGGCGGCGATAGACGGCGAGTTCGGGGTTCTCGGCCTCGGGCGCGTCGCGTCGCGACGCGCGCCACAGCACCAGGGCGCCGGCGGCGGCGGACATCAGGGCGGCGGCGATCCAGAAGGTAAGCAAGCGAGGCGGTTCCCGTGCAGGAAGCCCCTCTTAGGCGATCAGGCCGCGTCCTGCGAGGCCGACGACGCGCGCCCGCCCGCCACGGCGGCGCGGCGGCGCACGATCTGGGCCGTCTCCTCGTCGCGGACGTGGCCCAGGAACTCAGCGGCGATCTCGACGAAGGCCAGGGCGCGCATCTCGTCCGGCGCCTCGCCGGCGTTGAGCGCGTGCAGCACTTCGTCGGCATAGACGTTCAGCCGCTCGGTCAGGCGCTCGGCGACCTGGCTGCGCAAGGCGCCGTAACCGCCGCCTGCGGCGACCGAGCGGACCTCGCCCACCAGGGTCACCAGGGCGCGGGCGCGATCGACCACGCGCGGGTCCGGATCGGCGGCCAGCTTGGGCGCGTGGCGGGTCATGCGCCCAGCGATCTTCACGTTCTGCAGCGGCAGGGCCTTGGCGACCTCGCTCTCGGCGTCGCGCAGGCGGGTCTCGACGGCGGCGGCCATCGCGCGCCGCCCGGCGCCGACACGCGCGCCCCATGGGCCGTCCTTGGACAGATCCACCTGCTGCTCCAGCTCGTTCAGGATGGAGGTGCAGGCGATGATGTCGCGCGCCATGCCGTGCGCGGCCGCGGCGCCGGCCTGCATGTCGAAGGCCTTCATGCGCGCGACGCGGCGGTCGACGTCGGCCAGCAGCCGCTCACCGAACCCGGCCAGCTCCGAGGAAGCCAGGAAACGGTCGCCGGATCGATCGGTCAGCACCGCGATCAGGCGCAGGATCTGCTGCGGCTCGGGCAGGTGCGGCATGATTATGTCGAGCAGGCGCGGTGTGGCGTCCTGCGCGATGGCGGTGGCGTCCTTGAAGATCAGCTTCAGGGTCGCGGCGCTCTCCTCGCTGACGCGGCCCAGCCATTCGGGGGCACGGCGGATGGCCTGGCGAGCCAGGGGTGTCAGGTCGACCAGCTGAGCCGCCTCGGCGGCCAGCTTGGGGTCGAACCCGGCGGGCGCCAGGGCGCCCTCGCCCCTCAGCATGCTGGCGATCTCGATGCACAGGCGGTCGTACTCGACCGGTTCGGGGTCGTCGTGGCGCAGCTCGACACGGGCGCGGCCGGCCTTCTCGATCAGGGGCGCGTTACGGCGCTTGGCCTCGGCCCAGATCGCCGACAGCAGGCCTGGCGCCAGCACCGGCCCCGGGATCGCCTCGGGCCGGGCCATCGCCAGCGGCAGAAGCGGCAGGAACACCTGGTCGCGCAGGCCGCGGTCGGCGCGCTCGGCGCGGATCAGATCGCGGATTTCAGCCATGGCCGCGTCCTTGGCCGTCGACAGCGCGGTTTCCAGGCTGCGCAGCGCGCTTTCCGGCACGGCCGCGATCAGCATGCGAACGGCGCCGAGCTTGGCGGGCGATGTCCCCGGCATACGCGATCCTGACTGGGACCGCGAAAGCCGCGATCCGACCTGCAAGACTTGCCAGCTTAAGGTTAAGCAAACCCTAGAGACGGGCTGCGACATTCCGGGCCGGGATCAAACGGTTCAGCTTAAACACTTGAAGCAGCGGCGTTTCCCCGAGAGGTCCTTTGCCTCGCAAGGATCTAGGGGTTTACACCTAGGGCCGGTCAGAAGACCGAGGCGCCGTTCCCGCCCGCACGGCCCCCGCGCCCTGGACCTCCGCGACCGCGATCAGCTCTCGGCGACCGGCAGCTCGACCGAGACCTTCAGGCCCCCGAGCTCGCCCTTCGCCAGGCTGACCGAGCCGCCATAGGCGCGCGCCAGCTCGTCCACGATCGACAGGCCGAGGCCCGATCCCGGCGCGCTTTCGTCCAGCCGGGCGCCGCGCTTCAGCACCTCGGCGCGCTGATCTTCGGGCAGGCCCGGGCCGTCGTCCTGCACCGTGAAGGCCAGGAAACCCGGGCGCGAGCGCGCGGCGGTGACGTCGATGTGCTTGCGCGACCACTTGCCGGCGTTTTCCAGCAGGTTGCCGGCCACTTCCAGGAAGTCCTGCCGCTCGCCCAGGAAGGCGAGGTTCTCCTCGATGTCCCAGTCGATCAGCACGCCCTTCTCCTCGAACACCCGCTCGATCATCCGCGCCAGCTCGTCGATGGCGGGCTCGATCAGGGTGCGCTCGCCGGCGGACTGGGCGCGGGCGGCGGCGCGGGCGCGGCGCAGGTGATGGTCGACCTGCTCGCGCATCAGGCCCGCCTGGCGCGTGACGACCTCGGCCAGGGCCCCGGGCTGGGTCGAGGCCTCGCTGGTGATCACCGCCAGCGGCGTCTTCAAGGCGTGGGCCAGGTTGCCGACGTGGGTGCGCTGGCGCTCCACGACCTCCTGGTTATGGTCCAGCAGTGCGTTGACCTGCCCGGCCAGGGGCGCGATCTCGCGCGGATAGGTCCCCTCCAGCCGCTGGCGGCGGCCGGTGCGCACCTCCGCGATCTCGCGACCGAGGTCGAACAGCGGCCTGAGGCCGAAGCGCACCTGCAGCATCACCGCCAGCACCACCCCCAGCCCCAGGCAGATCAGGGCGAAGGCAGTCAGCACGGTGAAGCGGCGCGCGGCCTTGTCGACCGGCCGGCGATCCTGCGCCGCCATGAAGATCAGGTACTTCTGGTTGGGCATCTTGGCCATCAGCGCCACGGCGCGCATCGGCGCATTGCTGGCGCCGGTCGCGTCGGGTCCGGTGGTGTCGTAGTAGATCGGCTTGCCCAGCCGGCTGTCCAAGGCCTTGACCCCGCCCGGCGGGCCGGCCAGCTCCTTGTCGAACAGGGACTTGGAGCGGATCACCGACGCGATGCCTCCCGGCGCGGGTTCGGCGATCTCCCAGTAGGAGCCGGAATAGGCCTGGGTCGCGCGTAGGTCCGTGGTCTGCGGCGGCAGCACCTTGCCGTCCTTGTCGACCTTGGTCTGGCCATAGAGCCCGTTCACGACCTCGAACACGCCGGCCTGGAAGGTCTCCAGCGCGCTGTTCTGGAAGAAGCTGGTCAGGGCCGCGCCTGTGGCGATCAGGGCGGCCAGGCTCCAGATCGCCGCCAGCCAGATCAGCCGCCCGACCAGCGAGCCGCCGACCCCGGCGCCGAGCAGCGGGACGCCGAACCAGGCGCCGTCGGGCCGGCGCAGGCGGGGAAATCTGGGCAGGGCCAGCTCAGCCCTCCGTGGGCTCGCCGGGCAGTGGGGTCAGGCGGTAGCCGAGGCCGCGCACGGTCTCGATCCGGTCCGGCCCGATCTTCTTGCGCAGGCGCCCGACGAACACCTCGATGGTGTTGGAGTCGCGGTCGAAGTCCTGGTCGTACAGGTGCTCGACCAGCTCGGTGCGGCTGATCACCCGGCCCTGGTGCATCATCATGTAGTGCAGCAGGCGGTATTCCAGCGAGGTCAGGCGCAGGGGCTCGCCGTTGACCGAGGCGCGGGCCGCGCGCGGGTCCAGGCGCAGGCCGCCGCAGCTGAGCGACGGGGTGGCGTGGCCGGCGGCCCGGCGCAGCAGGGCGCGCAAGCGGGCCAGCAGCTCCTCGGTGTGGAACGGCTTGGTCAGATAGTCGTCCGCGCCCGCGTCGAAGCCCGAGACCTTGTCGGACCAGGCCCCGCGCGCGGTCAGGATCAAGACCGGCGTGGTCTTGCCGGCGCGCCGCCAGCGCTCCAGCACCGAGACGCCGTCGATCTTGGGCAGGCCGAGGTCCAGCACCACCACGTCATAGGGTTCGGTGTCGCCCAGGAAGTGGGCCTCCTCGCCGTCGGCGGCGTGGTCGACCGCATAGCCGGAATCGGCCAGCGCCTGCTTCAGCTGACGTGAGATATCGGGATCGTCTTCGACCAGCAGCACGCGCAATTCAGTGTTCCTCGCCGATGACGGCGCCCGTCTGGGCGTCGATCAGATAGTCGATGCGCCGACCGTCGCCGGTGGCCCAGTGCACACGATAGACCGGGCGCCCGCCCTGGTCCTGCATCTCGGCGTCGAGCAGCCGCCCGGTCGGATAGCGCCGCCGCAGCTGCCCCACAACCCCGTCCAGCGGCACGGTGCGCCCGCCGGGGCGCACGCCCGGATAGCCGTAGCCCTGGCCCTGGGGCGGGCCGTGGTACTGCGGAGGCGGACCCCCGCGATAAGGTTGCTGCTGGGGCTGACCCTGACCCTGGTGGTGCTCGCCGCGGCCGCCTTCGCGGTGATCGCGGCGGTCGGGCGGGTCGGCCAAGGCCACGCCCGCCGACAGGCCCAGAAGGCCCAAGGCTGAAATGACGGCGGCTATGGTCCTCATGATCGAACCAATATGCTCCGGCTCCTGAACGGGCGCTGAACGGCCGGGGCCCACGATTCCGACGACGCGCGGGGGCACTCTATACGACAATGCCCCACATGCATCATCCGCCGCGACGCTTCGGCGTGTAAGGCCGCTGCTCGCGCCACGTCTCGGCGAACGCTTCGAGCGCCGGGTCCGATCCCTCCGGCAGGGTCAGCATGAGACGCGCCTTCAGGTCGCCGCGCTTGCCCGCCTTGTCGTAGGCGCCGCGGCCCTTGAGCCGGAGCATGGCGCCCGAGCTCGAGCCCTTGGGCACGCTCAGCGTCACCGGCCCGTCCGGCGTCGGGGCCTGCACCTTGCCGCCGAGCACCGCGTCGGGGATCGAGACCGGCAAGTCCATCACCAGGTCCGCGCCGTCGAGGCGATAGATCGGGTGCGGCCGCGCGGTCAGCTCCAGCAGCGCGTCGCCGTGCATGCCGCCCCGCCCCTGCTGGCCCTGGCCCTTCAGCCTCAGCACCTGGCCCTCGTACGAGCCCTTGGGGATGGTCAGGTCGACGTTGCGGCCGTCGGAGAAGGCGATGCGCGTCTGGCCCCCGCGGATCATGTCCTCCAGGTCGACCTCGACCTTGGCGCGCACGTCCACGCCCTTGGGTTCGGGCCGGGGCCGGCCGCGACCGGGGCCACCGCCCATCCCGCCGCCGAACATGCCGAAGATCTCGTCCAGGTCGACATTGTCGAAGCGCCCGCTGAAGCCCGAGCCGTTCTGGCCGAAGCCGCCCTGGCCGAACCCGCCTTGACCGCCCTGGCCGCCGCCGAAGCCGCGGAACACCTCATTGCCGTTGGCGTCGATCTCGCCGCGGTCGAAGCGCTTGCGCTTTTCCGCGTCGCCCAGGATGTCGAAGGCGGCGCTGACCTTCTTGAAACGCTCCTCGGCCTTCTTGTCGCCGGGGTTGCGGTCGGGGTGCAGTTCCTTGGCGCGCTTATGGAACGCCTTCTTGATGTCGGCCGCGCTCGCGTCCCGTCCGACGCCCAGTTCGCTGTAAGGGTCCTGCGCCACAAATCCTCTTGGGGTTACGGCCGATCTCGACCGTTTGAATTCGCAGCCTCAGTTAAGGGTTTCGTCGCCGGGCGCAAGAGCAAATGTGGCATTTTGGCCACAGCCGCCTAGACCCCCAGCGCCTCACGCTTCTCTTCCAGGGCCAGCCACTCCTCCTCCGCCGCCGCCAGCGTCTCGCGCGCCTTGGCCGCGGCCTGCATGGCGCGGTCGAAAGCCTTGGGGTCGCGGGCGTAGAGGTCCGGGTCCTCCAGGGCCTTGTCGTGGGCGGCGATTTCGGCGGCGAGCCTGGGCATCAGGGCGTCGAGCTCCTTCAGCCGGTGCTGATCCTTGAACGACAGCTTGGCCTGGGCCTTCAGGGCCGAAGGCTTCGGCGGGGCGGCCGGGGCCTTGGGTTGGACGATGCGCGGGGCCTCGAAGAAGCCGGGGTTCTGGCGGGTGAAGTCGCTCCAGCCGCCCGGCGTCTCCACCGCCCCGCCGCGCCCATCGAGCGCGATGGTGGACGTCGCCAATCTATCGATGAAGTCGCGGTCGTGGCTGACCAGGATCAGGGTGCCGTCATAGTCGGCCAGCATGTCCTCGAGCAGGTCGAGCGTGTCCATGTCCAGGTCGTTGGTGGGCTCGTCGAGCACCAGGAGGTTCGCGGGCTTGGCCAGGGCGCGGGCCAGCAGCAGGCGGTTGCGCTCCCCGCCCGAGAGGCTGGCGACCGGCTGGCGCAGCTGGTTCTCGCGGAACAGGAAATCCTTGGCGTAGGCGGCGACGTGCTTCGGCTGGCCGCGCACCAGCACCTGGTCCCCGCCGGAGGTGACCAGCGCATCCCACAGGGTCATCTCGGATTTCAGCAGATCGCGGCTCTGGTCGAGGTAGGCGACCACCAGACCCGAACCCAGCCGCACCGTGCCCGCGTCGGGCTCCAGCTCGCCCAGCAGGATCTTCACCAGGGTCGACTTGCCCGCGCCGTTGCGCCCCACGATGGCCAGGCGGTCGCCGCGCATCACGCGGGTGGAGAAGCCCTTCAAAAGGGTCCGCTCGCCATAGGCCTTGGAGACCTGCTTCAGGTCTGCCACCAGCCGCCCGGACAGGGCGCCGGACTCCATCTGCAGCTCCAGCTCGCGCGGCTTGTCCTTGAGCAGGCGGCCCCGCTCCTGGCGCATCTTCTCCAGCTCGCGCGCGCGGCCCTCGTTGCGGGTGCGCTGGGCGGTGATGGAGCGGTAGAACCAGTAGGTCTCGCGCTCTATGGCCTTGTTCAGGCGGCGCAGGCGCTCGGCCTCCTCGGCCTCCGCCTTGGCGGCCCACTCGTCGAAGGCGGCGAAGCCCTGGTCCAGGGTGCGCACCTGCCGATGCGCCAGCCAGAAGCAGCGGCGGGTCACACGCTCCAGGAAGGCCCGGTCGTGGCTGACGATCATGGCCGCGGCTCGGCTCGCCTGCAGCTCCGCCTCCAGCGTCTCGATGGCGAAGATGTCGAGGTGGTTGGTCGGCTCGTCCAGCAGGATCAGGTCCGGCTCCTCGGCAAAGGCCTTGGCCAGGGCCGCGCGGCGCAGCTCCCCGCCCGAGAGGCCCGAGGTCGGCTTTTCAGGGTCGAGGCCGAAGGTCTCCAGCGCCGCATCCGCGGCCCAGGCGGTGGCCCCGCCGGAGGTCGCATAGTCGCGAAGGGTCGCGCCGGTCGCCACCGGTTCCTGCGGCACAAAGGCGATGCGCGTCGAGGGCGCGATGGTCCGCTCGCCGCCGTCCGGCTCGATCTGCCCGGCCACGATCTTGAGCAAGGTGGATTTTCCGGCGCCGTTCTGGCCCACCAGCGTCGCCCGCATCCGGGGCTCCAGCGCCAGATCGACGCCGTCGAACAGCATCACCGAGCCGTCCTGCAGGCGCACGTCCTTCAGCGCGATCAGCGGGGCGCGGGCGCTCATCGGCCCTGCCCCTCCACCCGTGCGAACTCGGCCGCCAGGGTCGAATAGAAGGCCGACCGCTCCTCGAACACCACCGTCGGCGCGCCCGGCTCCTCCGGCACGGCCGGGCCGAACGCACGCGGCGGCAGGCCCTGGTGGGCGGCGGTCATGACGCGGCGCCAGATCTCGGCCGGCAGGTCGCCGCCGGCGACGCCGCGCATGGGCGTGTGATCATCGTTGCCGACCCACACGCCGGCGGTCCAGTCCGGCGTGAAGCCCACGAACCAGGCGTCGCGATTGTCCTGCGCCGTGCCGGTCTTGCCGGCGGCGGGACGGTCCAGCCGCGCCTTCAAGCCTGTGCCCTGTTCGATCACGCCGCTCATCATCCGGATCATCACGTCACTCTTGCCCCGGTCGAAGGCTGCAGCCTGCGGCTGGGGCGGGCGGCGATATAGGACAGTCCCGTCGGTGCGCGCCACCTCCTCGACCAGCCATGGGCGTGAAAAGCGGCCCTCCTGCTGGAAGATCTGATAGGCGCCGGTCAGGTCGAGCAGATTGACCTCATAGGCCCCCAGCGCCACCGACAGGCCGGGCTTGTCCGGCAGGCCGGCGATTCCGAAGCGGCGGGCGAGCGACACCACCTTCTCCGGCCCCGCCTCGTGCGCCAGCCTCACCGCCACCCGGTTGCTGGACTTGGCCAGGGCCTCGGCCAGGGTCAGCTGGGCGCGCCCGTCGGCGGCGTGGTCGCGCGGGATCCAGGGGCCGAAGGCGACCGGCTCGGTGGAGCGGAAATCGGAGGCCTTGTCACCCGCCTCCAAGGCCGCCGCCCAGACAAAGGGCTTGAAGGCCGAGCCGGGCTGGCGCCTGGCCTGTACCGCGCGGTTGAAGGGGCTCAGGTCATGGTCGCGCCCGCCGACCAGGGCGCGCACGGCGCCGTCCGGCCCCAGCAGCACCACCGCCGCCTCGCCTGCGCCGACCGCCTTGCCCTGCTTATCCAGCGCGTCGCGCACCACCCCCGCAGCGGTCGTCTGCAGGGCCGGGTCGATGGTCAGGCGGATGATCAGCCCGCCCTCGCCCTTGCCGGCTTCGGCGCGGGCTTGCGCTGCGGCCATGTCCAGCACCCAGGCGAGATCGCCTTCGGGTTGGCGCTGGACCAGGGCCAGGCGCTCGCTCATGGCCCTGGCGGCGTCCGCGTCCTTGATCCAGCCCTCGCGGCGCATGCGGTCCAGCACCAGCCGCCCGCGCTTCAGCGCCCCTTCCGGATCTCGCGCCAGGCTGAGCCGCGAGGGCGCCTTGGGCAGGCCTGCCAAGACCGCCGCCTCGTTGAGGGTCAGGGCCGAGGCCGGCTTGCCGAAATAGGTCTTGGCCGCGGCGTCGATGCCATAGGCGTTCTCGCCGAGGTAGACCCGGTTCAGATAGAGCTCCAAGACCCCGTCGCGGCCCAGCTGCTTGAACAGCTTGTCGGCCAGGACCGCCTCCTGGACCTTGCGCTTCAGGGTCTTCTCCGGCCCCAGGAACAGGTCGCGCGCCAGCTGCTGCGTCAGGGTCGAGGCGCCCTCGGCCGAGCGCCCGGCCTTCAGGTTCGCGGCCAAAGCCCGCGTCACGCCCCAAAGGTCGAGCGCGCCGTGCTGTCTGAACCGGCGGTCCTCCGCCGCCAGGAAGGCCAGGGGCACGTAGGCCGGCAGCTCCGTCAGCCTCACCGCCTGGCCGTACTTGGGGCCCCGGGTCGCGAGCGTTCGGCCATAGCGATCCACGAAGGTCATGCCCGGCGCGCGGCCCAGGCTCGCCAGCTCCGCGCTTGCGGGCACCTGGGGCACATCGGACAGGAAGTAATTCCACATATGGGCCACGCCGACGGTCAGCAGCATGGCGACCGCGACGCCTGTGGCGATCAGCGCACGGCGGAAGCGATTGAGGCCGGCGGCGCGCTGGTGCAGAAGGTCGGCGCGGAAAGTCCGCGTTCCCGGTTCGGCCGGAGCTTCTTCTTCATGTCCGGGCGGTTCGGTCATCGGCCTTCTCGCCCGCTCCCTCTCTGCAAGGACGCCTCATAGGCGCCGGATCATGGCCTCGAAACCCTTCTGGGAATCCAAACGGCTCGAACAGATGACCGTACAGGAGTGGGAAAGCCTGTGCGACGGCTGCGGCCTGTGCTGCCTGATCCGCTTCGAGGACGAAGAGACCGAGGAGATCATCCCCACTCGCGTCTCCTGCCGCCTGTTCGACGCCAACCTCTGCCGCTGCAGCGACTATGCGAACCGCAAGAAGACCGTGCCGGACTGCATCAAGCTGACGCCGCACAACATCGACGACCTGATATGGATGCCCAAGTCTTGCGCCTACCGCCGCCTGCACGAGGGCCGCCCGCTGGCCGACTGGCACCCGCTGATCAGTGGCGACCCGGAGACGGTGCACACCGCCGGCGTCTCGATCCGCGGGCAGGTAATCAGCGAGACGTCGCTGGCGGACCCCGAGGACGCGCTCGATTTCGCGGCGTGGGACCTCTTGGAGGAGCGGGGGAAGGACTAATAAATCCCGCTCATCCCGGCGAATGCAGGGACCCAGATCGCAAGACGTAGCCTCAAACCAGAGCGCGCAGGCTGAAACCGCAAAGCTTGCGCCTTGGCATCTGGGTCCCGGCATTCGCCGGGATGAGCGGATTTTAGAGAGCACCATTCAAACCTGTGCACAATCGCAAGCACAGGATCCCACTCGCGAAATATCCGTCGTCCAACGACTGTGCACCGACTTATGCACCTTGGCCGCAAGACTTGCGCACAGGGGGCGATTTCGGGGGCGTTGCCTGATAGCGGGTTTCGTAGGAACGTCAATGGGCCGAGGGACATCGCGGCGCGGAAACCGGGGGAAACCCCGGGATCGAAGCGGGCGAGACCGACCGGAAGCCGACCGACCGAGGGTTCACCCCCTTCACTAGGAAGGCCAAGGCGAACGGACTGCCGAAAAGCCGGGAAACCGGCGCAAAGGCCTCCGAACTCTCAGGTCTAAGGTCCGAACAGGATCTTATGGTGAGGGACCGGCGCATGAGGGTTCGCCCCCGGCGTCGGCCCCTCGCTCCATTTCCGGAACACCCCGAAAACACGCCCCGCTCGATCACGCCGCGCCTTCCCTCGCGCCGCGCGCCGCCTTAGGTTCGAGGCCTCGCATCTCGGGGGAGCATCATGCGGCGCAGGACGGTTCTGGGCGGGCTTCTGGCCTCATCGCTGGCGGCCTGCGGCAAGCCCGCCTCCAAGGACAACGGCGGCCTGACCAAGGTCCGCTTCGTCACCGACTGGAAGGCCCAGGCCGAGCACGGCGGTTTCTACCAGGCGCTGGCGTCGGGCGAGTATCGCAAGCGCGGGCTGGACGTGCAGATCATCCCCGGCGGGCCGGGCTCCAACGTGCCCCAGCTGCTGGCCTCGGGCGCGGCCGACCTCGGCATGGGATCGGACAACTTCATCGTCCTGAACCTCGCCCAGCAGAAGGTCCCGCTGAAGGCGGTCGCCGCCTTCTTCCAGAAGAACCCGCAGGTCCTGATCGCCCACCCGGACGTGAAGTCGATCGCCGACCTGAAGGGCCATCCGATCCTGTTGTCCAACGCCGCGCGCGACACCTTCTGGAAGTGGCTGCAGGCCAAGTACCACTTCACCGACGACCAGGTGCGCACCTACAATTTCAACTCCGGCCCCTTCCTGTCGGACCCGCGCGCGGCCCAGGAGGGCTACCTGACCAGCGAGCCCTTCACCATCGAGAAGGCCGCCCACTTCAAGCCCTCGGTGTTCCTGCTGGCCGACGACGGATACCCCTCCTACGCCACCATGGTGCTGGCGCGGGACGAATGGATTTCCGGCAAGCCGGCGGTGATCAAGGCGTTTGTGGAGGCTTCTGCAGCAGGCTGGAAAGCCTATCTGGACGGTGACCCCAAGGCCGCCAACGCCATGATCCTGAAAGACAATCCGGAGATGACCCAGGAGCTGATCGACCAGGCCCGGGCCAAGCTCAAGTCCTACGGCATCATCGACGGCGGGGACGCCAAGACCTTGGGCATCGGCGCCATGACCGACGCGCGCTGGGCCGAGTTCTTCAAGGCGGCTTCGGAGGAGGGCCTGTACCCGAAGGACCTCGACTACAAGCGGGCCTATACGCTGCAGTTTTTGAAGAGGTGAGGACCTCTTCTCCTCCACCGTGAGCGGCAGCGAACGGGGGAGGGGGACCGCCCGAAGGGTGGTGGAGGGGGCGCGCCAAGCCGCCGGAGCCGGTGATGCGAGCGAAATCGCTAACCTTGAAGCGGGCGAAACGGCTCCGCCGCGCGATGACGCCGCCGGAGACGCGCCTCTGGGTCAGGCTGCGCAGTCGCTCAGCCGACCGCCCGAACTTCCGGCGGCAGTACCCGCACGACCCCTACATCCTCGATTTCTATTGCCCCGAAGCCAAGCTCGCGGTGGAAGTCGATGGCTGGGTGCATACTCTGGAGGCCCAGGCCGCTCACGATGAGCGGCGCGATGCTTTCCTGAAGGCCAAGGGCGTGGAGGTCATGCGACTGCTGGCGGCGGATGTGATGGCCGATCCCGACGGCGCCGCGGAAGCGGTCTGGGAACGCGCGATCCTGCGCGGACGCGGGGAATGACCGTGCATTTGTGCGCCCCCTCCACCGCCTTCGGCGGTCCCCCTCCCCCGTTCGCTGCCGCTCACGGTGGAGGAGAAGAGTGACCCTCGCCTCCCTCACCGATGTCACCGTCGACTACCCCCGCCGCGGCCGGGCGCTGGGGCCGTTCTCGCTGAGCGTGGAGCCCGGCGAGATCGTGGCGCTGGTGGGCGCCTCGGGCTGCGGCAAGTCCACGGCGCTCAGACTACTGGCGGGGCTGGAACAGCCCACCGGCGGGACGCTGAACCGCAACCTCTCACGCGGCGAGACCTCGCTGGTGTTCCAGGCCCCGACCCTGATGCCCTGGGCTGCGGCGTGGAAGAACGTCGCCCTGCCGCTGGAGCTGGCGGGCCGCCCCGCCCATGAGGTGAGAGAGCGGGCGCTTGCCGCGCTGGACCGTGTGGGTCTTTCCGCCGCCGCTGAGGCCAAGCCGGCGCAGCTCTCAGGCGGCATGGCCATGCGCGTGTCCCTGGCCCGCGCCCTGGTGACCGAGCCGCGTCTGCTGCTGCTCGACGAGCCCTTCGCCGCGCTGGACTCCATCACGCGGCGCGACCTGATCGAGGATGTGCACCGGCTATGGTCGCAGACCCGCCCGGCCGTGGTGTTCGTGACCCACGACGTGGAAGAAGCGGTCTATCTGGCCTCGCGCGTCGTCGTGATGACCCTGGGTCCTGGCCGCACGGCCGCCGAGATCGCCATTGAGGCCCCGCTGCCCCGCCCGGCGGCCTTCCGCACGACGCCCGCCTTCCGCGAGGGGGTCGAGACGGTTTCCGCCGCCCTGGCCACGGCCATGGGTCGCGAGAAGGGCGTCGGATGAGGCGGCTCCTCGACATCCTGGCGCCGCTGCTGCTGGTCGCCCTGTTGCTGGCCGCCTGGGAGGGCGCCTGCCGCGCCTTCGCCGTGCCGACCTATTTCCTGCCCAAGCCCAGCGAGGTCTGGGCCGCCCTGGTCGACCGCTGGCCCGTGCTGCTGGCCTCGGCCTGGGAGACCTTCCTGATGGCGGTCTCGGCGCTCGCCGCGGCCAGTATCGTCGCCTGCGCCCTCGCCCTGCAGAGCGCGCTCAGCCGCACCTTCGAGCGCGCGGTCAGGCCGCTGGCGGTCACCCTGCAGGTGACGCCGATTGTCGCGCTCGCGCCGCTGGTCACCGTCTGGGCCGGGCTCGACCATGCCCGCGCGGCGGTGGTGGGCCTCGCGGCGGTGGTGGCCTTCTTCCCGATCTTCTCCGGCGCCCTTACCGGCCTGAAAGCCATCGACCCGGACCTGGAGCGGCTGTTCGTGCTCTACGGCGCCACGCCCCTGCAGCGCCTGACCAAGCTCAGCCTGCCCTCAGCGACGCCTTTCCTGCTCGAAGGCCACAAGGTCGGGGTCGGTCTGGCGGTCGTCGGCGCGGTGGTGGCGGAGTTCGTGGCGGGCTCGGGCCAGACCAAGGGCCTGGCCTGGCGCATCCTGGAGGCGTCCAATCGCCTGCGCATCGCCGACATGCTGGCGGCGGTGCTGGTCCTGGGGCTGCTGGCCGTGGGCCTTAACGCCTTGTTCGCCGTCCTTGAAAAACAAGCGCTAAACCGCTGGAGAGGCCGCTCCCGTTAGGTGGTGGTTAAGCGCCCCGCCCGTACCCTGCCGCTTCGAACAGCCAGGGACAGCCGCATGCGCGCCGTCTGCCTTATCGCCCTGTCGGCGCTCCTCGCCGCCCCGGCCCTCGCCCAGCAGGCGCCGGGCCGGCAGGTCGGGCTGCGCTATCTCGACTGGCCCGGCAAGCCGCAAGCTGCGTCCTCCCAAGCCGGCCTGCGCCAGCCGGGCGAGGCCGACGCGCCCGCCATCCGCGGCGTGATCCCGCACGCCCGCGCCGTCCAGACCCGCCCGGCCGCCCCGCTGATGACCGCCGCGGACGCGCCGGCTCCGATGATCATGGCTGCGATCCCGGCGTCGGCGCCCGTTCCCGCCTCGACCTTCGCCCCGGCCAGCATCTACGACGCCCCGCCGCCCGTGGCCCGCGCTGCGCCGGTCTCCCCGGTCGCCGCCTCCCCGATCCAGGCCGCCCTCCCGGCCGCGCCCGTCGCAGGCCCGGTGACCGAAGCTTCGACCAGCGACCGTCCGCGCCTCTATTCCCTGCACCGCGAGTACGGCGAGCAGCCGGACCGCACGCAGATTCCCGCCCCGGTCTATCTCGACGCCCTGCCTGTCGATCTCGCCGCGCCCCCGCCCGAAGAGCTCAAAGGCAAGGCGGCGCGCGAGCAGCGCGACGCCGAGAAGGACCCCGACCGCCCCGACCGTACCGACGGGCCGCAGTAGCAGCCCCGATCAAGAGCACCAGAATGGCCCGCTCCCGCCTCAACGACCTGATCGACCTCGCCAAGGAAACCTCCAGCGTCAAACGGCGCGAGCTCCTGCGCGAAGTCACCGACCTGTTCTTCGGCCAGCCCTCGCCCTCCAACCAGCCGCAGATGGAGCTGTTCGACAGCGTCCTGACCCAGCTGGCGTCGGAGATGGAAGAGGCCGTGCGCGCCGAGCTGGCGCACCGCTTCGCCGATGCGTCCGTGGCGCCCGGCCGGCTGATCTTCACCCTGGCCAACGACACCATCGCCGTCGCCGAGCCGGTGCTGGCCCGCTCCAACGCGCTCAGCGAAGACGACCTGCTCGAAGTCGTGAAGACCAAGGGCCAGGAGCACCTGCGCGCCGTTTCGCAGCGCTCGATCGTCTCCGAGCAGATCTCCGACATCATCGTCGACCGCGGCGACGACCACACCCTGGGCGTCCTGCTGCGCAACGACGGCGCCCAGCTGTCGCGCGCCGCGTCCGAGGCCGCCGTGGAGCGCGCCCAGGTCAACACCGATCTGCACGAGGCCGTGGTCTCGCGCCCGAACCTGCCGCCCGACCTGCTCAACGAGATGTATTTCGTGGTCGAGGCGCGGCTGCGCCAGCGCATCCTCGAAGAGAACGCCAAGCTCGACCCCGCCCTGCTGGAACAGGCGCTCAGCGCCGGGCGCAAGCGCGTGGCGACCATGGACGGCGCCCTGCCCGCCGACTACGACCAGGCCGAGGCCTATGTGTCGGAGCTGCGCGCCGCGGGCGAGCTGACGCCGCGCGTCCTGGCCCGCTTCCTGCGCTCGGGCGGCTCGACCCATTTCCTGGTGGCGCTGTCCCAGCTCGCCGACATCGACTTCCACACCGCGCGCCGCATCGTGGAGAAGAAGGAGCTCGACGGCCTGGCCGTGGTCTGCAAGGCCGCCGACCTGGATCGCGCCCTGTTCCTGACCTACGCCCTGGTGCTGCTGGGCGACGGCGTCGAGGGCATGGCCCGCGCCCAGGACTACGCCCGCCTCTACGGCGAACTGCCCAAGGACACGGCGTTGCGCACCATCCGCTTCTGGCGCATGCGCCGGACGTCTACGGATTTGGCGGCCTAAGGGCGCGCCACCGGCCACCCTTCCAATCTTACGTCATCCTTGAAGGTCAGGTCGCGCCAGCGCCCTGGCCTTCGAGGACCCACAGGAGCGACCTCAAAGCCGGGCGCCCTATGCTCTGCCGTCGCACGCAGCTTGGACGGGGCTCCTGTGGTTCCTCGACCCCGCCCGCTCACGCGGACGGTCTCAAGGATGACGGAAATTCTAAGAGGTGTAGCGCTGGTCGAATATGCCTACCGGCTTGCGCGAATTACGGCTTCTTGGCGGGCGCCGCGTCAGCGGCCGGCTTCGGATAGTTCAGCCGCACCGGAATGCTGATGCGGGCGCCATCCACGGGGCGGCCGTCATCGGTCCAGGGGTTAAGGCGGAACCCCGCGACGAGCTTCATCGCCGCCTCGCCGAAGCCCAGGCCTTCGGGGTTCTCCGACACCAGGCGACATTCCTCGAGCGCGCCGCCGACGGCGACCTGGCAGCTGACCACGCCCACGCCGGTCATCACGCCCTGCGCCTTGGCCTTGGCGGGGTAGAGCGCTTCGAAGTCGGCCAGGCCCGGCAGCTGGCTCCACTTCGCCTTGGCCAGAACCTGTGCGCCCGTCGCATCGGTCGCGTCCTGCGGATCGAAGCGGATCAGCACCTGCGTCGTAAGGTTCGGCATCTCGTGCGGGCCAATATCGCTCACATCGGCGCGGAAGCGGTGAGACAGGCCAACAGCGGCGTTACGGAAACCTGAGTCACCGTCCGACTTCTCGACGAAGCATTGCTTCAGCTCGCCGCCCTTCACCAGGTCGCAGACCAGCAGCACACTGCCGCCCCCCTTGGCGTTCTTGGGGTAGGCGGCGCGCATCTGTGCGTGGCTGGGGGCCTGCAGCCACTGGGGATTGGTGAGCATCCGTCGGTCGGCCCAGTGGCCCTGCGGCGCCTCCCAGTTGATGGGGATCGACACGTACGACGTCACCGGCGCGCCGTTCAGGGTCGCCGGCTTCATGCGGAACTGCGGCACGAGCGCCAGCGCGGCCTGGCCGAAGCCCAGGTCGGCGGGCTTCTCAGACAGGACTTTGCATTTGCGCAGGAGGCCGTCGAGCGCGACTTCGCATTCGAGTACGGCCCGCCCGCCGACATGCTGGTCCATGGCCTTGACCGGGAAGACCACCATCAGGTCATTGGCATTCGGTCGCTTGATCCAGTCGGGCCCGACGAAAACGCCGCCCTTCCCGTCCGCGCCCTTTTCAGGCTTGTCCGCGGCCTGCGCCGCACCACAGAGCGCAGCCGCCAAAGCCAGCGCCGCCGCAGCCGTCGTCACTCGTCCCATGATCGCAGCGCCCCCCGCCTGCAACGAGACTAGCTCATTGCCAGGGAAGCGTCACCGGGGGGTCGGGAAAGCCTTAGAGCGCCGGAACCTGCGCCCGTTCCAGCCCCGCCTGGGCGGTGTCGGCCAAGCCTTTCAGGCCGCGTTCGCAGAAGATATCGAGGGCGGCGTCCAGGGCGTAGATCGCCGCCTCGCGCTCGCTGAAATCGCCGGTCAGTTCGCCGCGGGCTTCATAGAGGCGGGCCAAGTTCACCTGCAGCACCGCCCAGGAGACTGGGTCGGTCTCCGGCTCGGCGAGCTCCAGCTCCATGCGGAACGCCGCCTCGGCGCGGGCCAGGGCCTCAAGGTCGCCGTGCCGCTCGGCCACGCGGGCCAGGCAGGCGGCGCGGTTGGAGGCGACGGTGGCGCGGATGGCCAGGGGCGAGTCCGCAAGCAGATCCTGAGCCTCGTCGAAGGCCTCCGCCGCCTGGTCCAGGCAGTCGTCGTTGTCGAGCGTCTCGCCCAGCGCCTGCAGCGCCACGCCCAGCGCATGGCTGCGCCGCGCCCAGTCCAGCGGCGCGTGATCGCGGGTGAAGCGTTCGCCCGCCTCGCTCAGCACCGACACGCCCTCGGCGATCGGCTCGGCGCGGCCTTCCAGCTCGCCCAGCGCCGCCAGGCTCGAGCCCAGCACCTCCGCCGAGCGCGCCCAGGTCAGGGGCTCGTAGTCGCCGTCCAGGCCCTTGCGCAGGGCCTCGAGCCCGGCGACCGCCTCGCGCAGCAGCCTGGGCTCGCGCCGGCGCAGGCCGAAACCGGCCAACAGGTCCGCCCGCTCGATGCGCGCGACCGCCGCCTCCAGCCGCGCAGCGGGCAGGCCGGCGTGGGCCGCCAGTTTGTCCAGGCGATGGATGGCCGCGTCGAACAGGGCGGCGGCCTCCAAGGCGCGGGCGTGGTCGTCGCCGCACAGGGCCTCACGCGAGGCGAAGCGGGCCCAGGCGGCTTCCAGCCGGGCCTCGAACAGCTCGTCGCCGGTCATGGCGGAGACGGCGCGCAGCCGCTCTCCCGTCGTGGCCAGCAGCTCCAGGTCGCCGTAGAGGTCCACGCCGAGCAGCGTGGTCAGGGCCTGTTCCAGATTGGCCCGGGCGGTCTCGGCCTCGTTGCGCGAGACCTTCAGGGCGGACTGGGCGGCGGCGGCGGCCCGGCGCAGCACCACCGGATCGCCGGACCGACGCGCCAGTTCGCGCCACAGGGCGCAGGACTTCAGCCACATCGGGAAGGGATCGCGGGTCGACACCCGGCCCGCGTCGATGTCGCTGCTGCGGGCCTGGCCCTGGAGCATGAAGGTGTCGAACAGTTCCAACAGGCCGGGGTCCATCTCGCCCTGGCCGAGGCCTGAGCCCAGGATCCGCTTAAGCTCGCGTCCGAATTCGAACATCGCCTGTCCTTCCCCGTCCCGAAGCGGCACGTCCGCAGGGACTTTCCGGGGGACACAGCAAACGCGACGCCGCGGCGGGGGTTTCAGCGTCACGGGCAGGAACAGGCCGCTCAGCGCAAGCGTTGGTAGAGGCAAGACCGTCGGCGCGGCCGACCCCAATGCGGGCGTCAGCGCCGGTCTGAAGGAGCCCGCCATGAACGACGACATCCCGCGCGGCGACCGCCCCGCCCCTTCGCCGAAGACTACGGCCCCCAAGCGCACCCGCAACGCCGCCTCCACGGCGAAGGTCGCGGCGACCACGGCCGCGACGCCGCTGAACGCCTCGCCGCTGGCGAACGAGCCCGCCCCGATGGACGCGGTCGGGCGCGACCTCTCCACCCCGGACCTGTTCGGCCACCCCGACGCCCCGACACCAAGCGCCCCGACACCAAGCGCCTTGGCGCCCGACATCCGCGACCGGCCGGCCGGGGAGTATCACGGCCAGCCCTACGGCGGACGCACGGCCGAGCCCCGCTCCTGGTGGGACAAGACCCGCGACCGCCTGGGCGCCATGCTCGGCGACGAAGAGGCCCGGCGGCGCCTGCAGGGCGAGCCCTCGCCAGAGCCCGGCGTCTACGACTCCCGCCGCGACGACACGGGCTGGAGCGACCCGGTCCATCCCGACAACAGGCCCCCGCGGTGAGGGCCGGAAAGGCCGCCCTGGCGGCGGCGCTGGGCCTGAGTCTGGGATTGGGCGGCTGCGCCGAGGTGCGCGAGGCCATGCACCCCAGCCGGGTCAGCACCGCGTCGGAGACCTATGGCCAGGTCCCGGTGTTCGACGGGCATGAGTTGTGGGTCGCCTACGATTGCGGCGGCTCGCGCGTCGACGTGCGCTACCTGGGCGCCTGGGCCGACGCGAAGCTGTCGGACGGCTCGGTCTGGCGCATGGCCCGCACCGGCGGCGGCGGCGGGCGGATCAGCTATTCCGGTTCAGGCGTGACCCTGGACGGACCGGCGTTGGAGCCGACCTGGACGGCGACAGGGGTGCAGCCGGTGAATTGCAAAGGCGTCGTGGCGTAGCGCGCTTACCTCACCTCTCCCGTTCACGGGAGAGGGGACCGCCCGTAGGGTGGTGGAGAGGGCGTGCGGGTGCTGGACGGTTTGAGATGGCGGTGGGCTTGGCGCGCCCCCTCCACCATCTTCGATGGTCCCCCTCCCCCGTTCGCTGTCGCTCACAGGGAAGGTGCGTGCGCCCCTACCCCAACCGGAAATGCACCGGCAGGCGCACCCGATGGCCGTCGAGCGCCACGTCCGGGCGCAGGCGCGTGGCCTGATACTTGCCGGCCACCTTCAGGCCCGCCTCGCCGAAACCCCACTCTGGCGGCGTCTCGGTCTCGACAGCGCAGTGGGTGAAGTAGCCGCTGGCGTCCAGCACGCACAGCAGGGTCACGTCGCCGATGACGCCCTGCGCCAGGGCTTTGGGCGGATAGACTCTGAGGATTTCGCCGGGCGTCGGGATGCGCTCCAGCCGAAGGCCGGTCTCGGGCTTGCGCACCGCGATCTCCATGGTCTGTTGCGGTTCGATCATGCAGCCTGAGAGGGCCAGCAGCCCCAGCGTCGCCCAAACCGCCCGTCTCATGCCCGCCTCCCCATTCGCCGTCAGACTATCGCCTGAACGGCGGCGAAGCACAGAGGCCATTGCGCAGGCGTGGCGCTGCGCATACTGTATACAGTATGCAGAATGTTGTCGCCCTGAAGCGCACGAACGCCAGCGAGCAGGTCGCCGAGGCGGTGCGGGCCATGATCGTCGACGGCCGCTTGGCCGAAGGCGAACGCATCAACGAGGTGCGCCTGTCCACGGCCCTGGGCGTCAGCCGCACGCCGCTGCGTGAGGCCCTGGGCCGTCTGGCCGCCGAGGGCGCCCTGACCAGCGCGCCGAACCTCGGCTATTTCGTGCGCCCGCTGACGCTGGAGGAGTTCGAGGACGTCTACGGCCTGCGCCCGATCCTCGACCCTGAGGCCCTGCGCCTGGCCGGCCTGCCCTCGCCCGAGCGGCTGGCGCGCCTGGAGGCCCTGAACCGTGACCTGGCGAAGGCGCGCACGCCCGAAGAGGCCATCGCCCTCGACGACGCCTGGCACCTGGAACTCCTGGCCGACTGCCCCAATCGCCTGCTGCTGGAGATGATCGGCAACGTGATCCTCAGGACCCGGCGCTACGAGCTGGCCCTGATGCGCGAGACGGTCAATGTGCTGAACGCGACGGGCGAGCACGATGCGATCCTCGCGGCCCTGGGCGCCTCCGACCTCGACGGCGCCTGCCGGGCGCTGAAGCGCAACATGCAGAGCGGCCGCGAGCCGATCCTGGCCTGGCTCAGCGAACGCGCCCCCAACCCGAAAGCCGATCCCCGCCCATGACATCACTCCTGCGTTCGGCTCTCGCCGCCGGCATGGCGCTCGGCCTGTGCCTGCTCGCCTCGCCCATCGCCGCGGCCCCGGCGGCCGATCCGCTGGCGGGCCTGTGGGGCGGACGCATCGCATTCGACGACGGGCTGAAGGGGTCGCTGAGCGTGACCCGCACCGTCTCGGGCTGGCGGGCGCGCATCGCCGGCGCCGAAGCCCGCGCCCCGGTTCGCAGCGGCGAGGTTCGCTTCGCCTTCGGCCCCGGCAAGGGCGGCTTCCGCGGCGAGCTGGTCGATCACGGCCGCGCCATCCGCGGCTTCTGGCTGCAGCCCACGCCGAGCGATCCGCGCATCGGCCAGGGCTACGCGCGGCCCTTGACCCTGGTCGCCGCGGGCCACGGACGCTGGCGAGGAACGGTGTCGCCGCTGCCTCGGCGCTTCACGGTGTGGCTGAAGGTCTGGCGGGGGCCGGACGGCGCCCTGGTCGCCGCCTTCCGCAACCCGGAGGCCAATTCCCGCGGCGGCGCGGCCCAGTTCCAGGCCACCCGCACAGGCGACGCCGTGCGCTTCTTCGCCCGTCCCGATCCGGCTCAGCCCGAGCGCGTGCTCGTCGCGACACTGGAGCACGGCCCCGAGCGCTTGGCCCTGACCTGGCCCGACCTCGACCGGAAGATCACGCTCACGCGCCTGACGCCGGCCCAGGCCGCCGCCGCCTTTCCCGAACCGCCCGACGCGCCGGCCTACGCCTACCGCCGCCCGCCCGAGACCGGCGACGGCTGGAGCACCGCCGCGGCCGCGAACGTCGGCATGGACCCGGCCAGGCTGACCGCCCTGGTCCGGCGCCTGGCCGCCGACGACCCCTTCGCCAAGCGCCCGGCCCTGGTCCACTCGATGCTGGTCGCGCGCCACGGCAAGCTGGTGCTGGAGGCCTATTTCCACGGCTTCGACCGCGACACGCCTCACGACATGCGCTCGGCCGGCAAGACCTTCGCCTCGGTGATGCTGGGCGCCTTGCGCCACGAGGGCCGTCCGATCGGACCGGACAGCCGCATCTATTCGATCATGGCCGGGCGCGGCCCCTTCGCCAACCCGGACCCGAGGAAGGCCCAGATCACGCTGGGCCAGCTGATGACCCACACCTCCGGCCTGGCCTGCGACGACAACGACGACGCCTCGCCCGGCAATGAGGAGACGATGCAGACCCAGGCGGGCCAGCCCGACTGGTGGAAATACACCCTCGACCTGCCCATGGCCCACGATCCGGGCACCCGCTACGCCTACTGCTCGGCCAACATCAACCTGGTCGGCGCGGCGCTGACGACCACATCGGGCGAGTGGCTGCCGGAGCTGTTCGACCGCACGGTCGCCCGGCCGCTGCAGTTTCAGCCCTACGCCTGGAACCTCATCCCCAACGGCGAGGGCTATCTCGGCGGCGGCGCCTTCGTGCGGCCGCGGGACATGCTCAAGGTGGGCCAGCTGTGGCTGGACGGCGGGGTCTGGCATGGCCGGCGCATCGTCGACGCCGACTGGGTCGCGGACTCCACCGCCGTCCATGCCCGCATCTCGCCTGAGACCACAGGCCTGACCCCCGCCGATTTCGCCAACTTCTACGGCGAGGGCGAGGACGGCTGGGCCTGGCACCTGGGGCGCATCAAGCTGGGCGACGGCGCCTATCGCGACTACGCCGCCACCGGCAACGGCGGCCAGCTGATCGTCGTGGTCCCGAGCTATGACCTGGTGGTGGTGTTCACGGCGGGCAACTTCGGCCAGGGCGGCATCTGGAACCGTTTCCGCGACCAGATCGTGCCCAACGAGATCGTCGCCGCCATCGTGCGGTGATCAGCCCCGCTCCTTGGTCTTCAGGAACCGCACCTTGGGGAAGCGTTCGCCCAGGTAGTTGATCTCCCACGCCGACTTGGCCAGGAACACGGCCTGGCCGTCGATGTCCTCTGCGATGGCCGTGCGGTGCTTGCCGGTGAAGTCGTCCATGTCGGCGGGCTCGGCCGACAGCCAGCGCGCCTCGGCGTAGGGGCTAGGCTCGAAGATCACGTCCAGCTGGTATTCGTTGGCCAGGCGGTCAGCCATGACCTCGAACTGCAGCTGACCCACCGCGCCCACGATGAAGTCGGCGCCCAGCGTCGGCCGGAACAGCTGGGTCACGCCCTCCTCCGCCAGGCCCTCCAGCGCCTTCTTCAGGTGCTTGGCCTTCAACGGATCCTTGACCCGCACCCGCTGCAGGATTTCCGGCGCGAAGTTGGGCAGGCCTGCGAAGCGCAGCGTCCCCGTCTCCGACAGGCTGTCGCCCACGCGCAGGACCCCGTGGTTGGGAATGCCGATCACGTCGCCGGCATAGGCCTCTTCCGCCAGCTCGCGGTCCGAGGCGAAGAACATGATCGGGGCGTTGACCGACAGCTGCCGGCCGGTGTTCTGCACCTTCAGCTTCATGCCGCGCTTGAAGCTGCCCGAGCACAGCCTCAGCATGGCGATGCGGTCGCGATGGTTGGGGTCCATATTGGCCTGGACCTTGAACACGAAGCCGGTGACCTCGTCGTCGCCCGGCGCCACATGGGTCTCGGCCTCGCCCTTGCGCACCGCGGTCAGCTTCGGCGCCGGCGCATAGGCGCCCAGGCCCTCCAGCAACTGGTCCACGCCGAAGTGGCGCAGCGCCGTGCCGAAGAACACCGGCGTCATGTGCCCTTCCAGGAAGGCCTGCGGGTCGAACGGCTTGCCGGCCTCGGTGACCAGCTCGGCGCTCTCCTCGACCTCGGCCTGCTCCTCGGGGTCGAGGTACTGCACGATGGCGTTGGAGTTGATCGGCACGGGCGCCGGATGGCCCTGCTCCTCGTCGGTCGCCGACTTCTTGGCGTAGGGCAGGAAGGTCTTGTGGCGCACGTCGAGCATGCCGCGGAAGCGATTGCCGGACCCCGCCGGCCAGAACAGCGGCGCGGGGTCGAGCGCCAGCTTGGTCCCGATCTCGTCCAGCAAGGCGTAGGGGTCCAGCGCCTCGCGGTCCATCTTGTTGATGAAGGTGATGATCGGGATGTCGCGCAGGCGGCAAACCTCGAACAGCTTCAGAGTCTGCGGCTCGATGCCCTTGGCCGCGTCCAGCACCATCACCGCCGCGTCCGCCGCGGTCAGCGTGCGGTAGGTGTCTTCCGAGAAGTCCTCGTGGCCCGGCGTGTCGAGCAGATTGAACATCAGCCCGTCGTGGTCGAAGGTCATCACCGAGGCCGAGACCGAAATCCCGCGCTCGCGCTCGATCTTCATCCAGTCCGACCGGGTGCGCCGGTTCTCGCCGCGCGCACGCACCGCGCCGGCCGCCCGGATCGCGCCGCCGGCCAAGAGCAGGTGCTCGGTCAGCGTCGTCTTGCCGGCGTCGGGGTGTGAGATGATCGCGAAGGTGCGGCGGCGCGCGGCTTCGGCGGCGGGAGAGGATTTGGACATGCGGGCGCGGACCTAGCGCGCCCTTGGGTCCAGCGCAACGCGCGCGGCCTCAGATCACCTTCAGCAGCTCGATCTCCAGCCCAGCCATCACCAGGATGGCGAGGCCGCAGAAGATGACGACGGCGGCGGTGGAAAGGGTGCGTCCGTACATGGCGCAAGGCTCCTGCAAGTTCAGGAGCGGAACGGGCGAGCGGGCGCCCGGTTGCCGGGCCTTAAGCCGCCAGGCGGCGCCAGACCTCGTTGTCGCAGGTCACCGCGTCCAGCGCCCCGGCCTGGGAGCGCGAGCGCAGGTGGGCCATCACCTCGATCGACAGATTGCAGAAGCGCACCGCGATCAGGTCGCTGTGGCAGCCGCGCGCGGGCGCCACGAACAGGGCGGCGTTGATCTCCGGCTGCTTCATCGACAGCAGCAGCGCCAGCCGTCGCGCGCGCTCGGGCGAATTGCGGTGCAGCAGCGGGTCCTCGGAGAACAGCTCCTTCCCCAGCTCGAGCACGTAGTTCAGGCTCAGCGCCCGGAACCGCGCCGCATCCAGCGGCGGCGCCAGGGCCTGGGCGTCGAACTCGAACACGACATCGTTGAGGAGAAACAGCACCGGAAGCCCTTACGCAGTTCGAACAGGACGTGACCCTAACCCCGGTCCGCTTGCGGTCCGGTTCACAAACGGGGTTAAGCCTTTGCTGCGATCGGCTCGGACGTTCAGGCGGCGTTAGCCATGCGCCCCTCGCGCGCGCCGCCCCCATGCGCTATGAGAGCCGCACGCGCCGCCGGTTTTCGGCCGCGCTCGCCTGGGAGGCGCCTTTGCCTGTCGATCGCCGTGAGCTCGCCCCCTCGGGCGGCGCGACGATGGCCTGCGCCCTCGCCCCCGCCGTCTGAGGCCATCCGCCTGTTTCAGACACCCGCGCCGCACGCCGGCGCCTGCGAGACCCTTTAAGACAATGACCTTCGACAAGACCCTGAGCCCGTCGCAACGCGACGCGCGCCTGAACGCCTATCTGCGCGTGACCGCCCCGCAAGGGCGCATCGTGGTGCGCACCGGGCCCTTCCTGGCCACCTTCGACCCCAAGCGCGACAACCCCTACCGCAACTACGCCGTCCCCGACGACGGCGCCGACC
This sequence comes from Pseudomonadota bacterium, assembly GCA_018241995.1. Classification (GTDB taxonomy): domain Bacteria; phylum Pseudomonadota; class Alphaproteobacteria; order Caulobacterales; family Caulobacteraceae; genus JAFECT01. The sequence continues at coordinate 13,911 of JAFECT010000018.1, read as the reverse complement.
CGACCCGGGCCGAGATCGAGGCCTTCGCCGAGGTCTGCCGCAGCCATGGCCGCAAGCCCCGGCTGGAATACGCGCCCGAGGCCGCCCCGGCCCTGGAGGTCGCCCTGGTCGCGGCGGGCTTCGAGCCCGAGTTCCGGCCGCCCTTCCTGACCTGCGCGCCCACGCGCGCACGTGAGATCGGGGCGCCGCCCGGCTTCCACATCGGCCCGGCCGAGACGATGGCCGAGCTGGAGCAGTGCGCGGCCGTGCTCAACGACGCCTACGCCGAACACGGCTTCGACAGCGACGGCGACGCAGGCGAGACGCTGAAGATGATCGAGGCCGGCGGGGCCTGCTTCATGGCGGTGGACATAGCGACCGGCGAAGCGGCCGGCTGCGGCATGTTCACCCCACCCGCCGACGCCGTCACCGAAGTCGCCGGCATCGGCGTCGCGCGCGCCTGGCGCAGGCGAGGCTTGGCCACCGCCCTGACCTCGGCCCTGACGCGGGAGGCCTTCGCGCGCGGGGTGAGCCTGGCCTTCCTGACGCCGGGCGGGGATGATGCGCAACGGGCGTATGAACGGGCCGGGTTCGAGGTGGGCGGGAGCATGTTGATGATCTCCAGACCTTCCCCCCTTGCGGGGGAAGGAGGGACCCGTCGGCCGTAGGCCTACGGGAGGATGGGGGGTCTGCGAGCCCTTTCAGGACGCGGCGTCGATCAATGGCGCCTTGGTCGGAGCGGCCTGATCGACCCCCCATCCTCCCGTTGCTTTGCAACGGGGCCCATCCTTCCCCCGCAAGGGGGGAAGGATCGCTATTCCACCCGCTCCGTCAGGAAGTGCCGCCCCTGGGTGTCCTCGATCTCGATCAGCCACAGGTCGGGGTCGATGCGCGCCTGGCGCTCCACATAGGCGTCGAGGTCCGCTTCCTGATGCGAGGCGACCGGCTGCATCCACACGCGCTCGCCGTCGCGGCCGCCGAAGGCTTCGGCGTAGAGGCTGGCCACGCCCGCGCGGCGGTCCACGACCTTGACCAGGACCGTGCCCGCCCGCGCGTCGCCCTTGCGCACGACGGTCGCGAAGGCCCCGGAAAGCTCCGCTCGGCGGATCAGGGCGCCGGCCCACAGGTCTGTCGAAAGAAGCAATAGCTTAACCGTGTCTCGAAACCGGATCGAAAACCCGCCGGGGCTAAGGTCCGCGATCACTCGCCCGCACCATAGAGGAAACGGGACGCATGAGCATGGCCGCTGACGCCATCAGGAAGACCGTCGCAACCGCCATGGCCCTGGCCGTGCTGGCGCCCGTGGCGGCCTCGGCGGCGACCCCGCTCGACCTTTACTACGAGCGCACCCTGATGAGCACGGCGCAGGCGCGCTGCGGCCTGTTCACCGCCCCCATCGGCGCGGCGCTGGAGGCTTCGGCCGCCCAGGCGCGCGGCGCGGCGCTGCGCGGCGGCGCCGACATGGCCAGCGTGCGCGCCACCGCCGCCCACGCGGTCGCCAAGATCGACGAGGTGGGCTGCAATTCCGCCGACCTGCGTGTCGCCGCCCAGCGCGTGCGCACTGCGTTCGAGGCCTGGACCCACGTCACCCGCATGACCTTCCCGGGCGAAGCCGCCGGCTGGAAGGCCGACCGCACCGCCTATCGCTCCGCGCAGTGGAAACTGGTGCAGCCGTCCAAAGCCCTGGGCTCGCCGGTGCAGTTCGGCATGGCCGGCCGCGGCTCAGGTTCGGTGCTGCTGACCGTGGCCGAGTTCCCTGACGGCGCCCGCCCCTACGCCGCGCGTCTGGTGTTCCGCGACGCCTTACGCGCGCCCAACCCCTGGCTCGGCGCCCCGTCCAGCCGCCCCCTGCCGCCCCGCGCCGCCTCGCGCGCCGTGATGGCCCAGGACAAGGCCGACGCCGACCCGATGCTGGCCTGGGGCCACGCGGGCGCGGTGGCCTTCCGCTTCCCAACTGAAGCCGCCGATGCGCTGGGCGGCCTGGACCCGCGCGAACAGTTCGCGGTGGAATTCCTGTTCCCCGGCGACCAGATCCGCACCGCCCGCTTCGAGGTCGGGGATTTCGCCGCGGGGCGGGCGTTTTTGAGGCTGGGCGGCTCATAGCTCCCCGCACGCTGCCGCTGGGTTCAGACGGCCCTTTCGACGTCCAAATCAGCGGGCGGCCGAAGCACACTCGCCGCCATAAGCGACACGGTAGGACTGGTCGTAACAGCGGATGAGCCGGTCAACGACATTGAGGTTCATCGGCCATGTCAGTGGCTGAGCGTGGGTCAGGTTGTAACGCTTGGCCGCCTCCGCGAACCCGTCGGGCTGGGGCAACGCCGCCAGCCTAGCTCGCGCCTCCAGCAAGGCGGGCTTGTCGCGTCTCAAGAACGCAATGGTCGCGTCGACATAGGCGCCATCGTGGCCTCCATCGGCCCTGGATTCCTCCATCAGGACGATGGCGCGCGCGTAGTCGCCCTCGGCGGCGCGAAGTTGGCCTTCGTGCCAGGCGAGGCCTGCCGCCTGTTGGCGCACCTTGCGGCGGTAGATGCTGATCAACTCGGCGGCCGCCAGGGTGCATCCCGGCTTGTGATCGAGGGCGCGCCATCCCGCGGGATCCTGATCGAACTTGTCGAAGTCGAGCGCAAGCATCGCCTTGCGATCATAGGCGCAGTCCGCTGCGGGCGGGGAAACGGACGGCCCCTTCGGAGGTTCCGCCGCCAGGGCAGGGCTCGCAGCCAGGCCCAAACAGAGGGCGCCGAGGGCAAGTGTAGATCGGACCGACATAAGGCCTCCGCTTCCTATCTGAAGCATCGCCTAACACAGCCGCCCCATGGCTGCATCACCCGGCCCGCGCACGCGCCGGCTGTTATCTGCGCGCGTCCAGCGGGATGATCTGCGCGCCCTGGCGGCCGCCGTTCTCCGATCCGATCACCACCGGCAGGCGCACGGTCACGGCGGTGCCTTCGCCGAGCGTGCTTTCGATGGTCATCTCGCCGCCGTGCAGCTGGGCGAAGGCGCGCACCAGCGATAGGCCGAGGCCCGTGCCCAACGCTCTCGAACCGGCATCCCCCGCCTGCTCAAAGGGCCGGCCGATGCGCTGCAGATCCTCCGGCGCCAGGCCGACGCCCGTGTCGGCGACCACCAGCTCCAGCATCTCGCCCTGGGCCATCAGGCTGACGGTGATCTGGCCGCCGGCGGGGGTGAACTTCAGGGCGTTGGAGAGCAGGTTCAGCACGATCTGCTTCAGGGCGCGCCGGTCGGCGTCGATGCTGACCGCCTCGGTCGGGAGCACGCCGCGGAGCGCGATGTCCGCCTCGTGGGCCTGCAGGCGCACCAGGCGCAGGGCGGCCGACACCGGGTCGCGGGCGTCGAACACTTCTTTATGCAGTTCGTACCGCTCGGCCTCGATCTTCGCCATGTCGAGCACGTCATTGATCAGGTCGAGCAGGTGCCCGCCGGACTCGTGGATCAGCTGGGCGTACTCGGCGTAGCGGTCCGGGATCGGCCCGAACAGGCGCTGGCGCATGATGTCGGAGAAGCCGATCACCGCGTTCAGGGGCGTGCGCAGCTCGTGGCTCATATTGGCCAGGAAGCGCGACTTGCCGGCGTTCAGGGCCTCGGCCTCGGCGCGGGCGGCGTCGAGCGCGGCCTCGCGCGCATGCTGCACCGAGGCGTCGCGCAGCACCCCGATCAGCCGGCCGTCGTCCAGACGCCGCAACGAGATCGCCGCCTGCCGGTCGAGCGCGGCGCGGGGCGTGAAGCTGACTTCCGCCTCGCCGTGGGTGGCCGCGCGCAGGATGGCGGTCTGCAGGGCCGGGCGGTCCGGATGATGGGCGGCGCCGATCAGGCCTTGCGAGAACAGGATTTCCGGCGGCAAGCCTTGCGGCGCGGCCCCAAAGGCGGACGCCACCTTGCCGGCGGTGTCCAGCGTCATGATCAGGTGCGGCTGTTCGGCCAGGAGACTTTCCAGCCGGCCCAGCGAGGCTTCCGCGATGTCGGTGCGGTCGGCGCGGCGGCGCAGCACCACGGTCAGGGCCGCGGCGAAGGAGGCGGTGACCGAGCCGATGCCCAGCACCCCCAGCCAGATCGAAACCGGCGCAGCCGGAGCCTGCGTCTTGGCCGCCAGCGTCGCCCACAGCGAGACCGCCAGCGCCACGATCGATAGCGCCGCGCCCCCGGAAACCGCCTTCCTGCGATCAAACGCGATGGCGCAGGCGAGCGGCGCGGCGACCCACGCCGCCAGCGGCCCGGCCACCCCGCCGGTCAGGCTGGCCGCGCCCGCGCCCGCCAGCGCCCAGGCGGCGATGACCATCAGCCTCAGCCCCTCCCGGTCGCGCCAGCGCAGCAGCTGAGCCAAAAGGCCGGGCGCGGCGCCCAGCACCAGGGCCAGCACCACCGCCAGAGGCACGCCGGGGATCAGCCACAGGATCGCGCCCAGGGTCAGGCAGACCGCGGCGCTCCAGGCCAGGTTCTGAATCAGGGCGGCCTCCAGCCCAGGATCCCGCGCGGCGTCGCGCGCCGGGGGCGCGGCCGCGGAGGAAGCCTCCTGGGGAGCGGGAAGGGTCACCTTGAGAATCGCACGAATCCGAGGGGTCGATCCGGGATGGTAGCCGCCCATCTCCAAGTATGCGAGCGGCCTCCCGCAAGGAGGGAAGCGGTAACCATAAGTCCCTGTGGGCAAAAGCATTAGAGGGAAACTGTCCGGTAATCGCGTTGTGCGACAGTACGCCCCGAACAGACGAGTTGAAGGCCCCATGACCCAGGCCGCTTATCAGGCTGAACCGCACGGCGAACCCTATCGCGGGGACCCCTGGCCCACGATCGAGCCGCCGCTGTCGGCCGCGCGCCCGGCGCCCCCGGCGATGAGCGTGGCCCCGCCCGCACGCCCGCCCCTCACCGCGCCCGCCGATCCCATCGCCGCCGCCGAGGCGAACCATCCGGGCCACGCCTATGCCGACGACGCGCGCCGCTCGTTCCTGCGCATGGTCAGCCATGAGCTGCGCACCCCGCTCAACGCCATCATCGGCTTCTCCGAGATCATCTCGACCGAGATGTGCGGCCCGCTCTCCCCGCAGTACCGGGAATACGGCGAGATCATCCGCAGCTCCGGCCACCGCCTGCTCAAGCTGGTCAACCAGACCCTGGAGATCGTGAAGCTCGAAGGCGGTTCGCTGGAGCTGCAGCCCTCGGCCGAGCTGCTCGACCTGGTCTTCGCCGACGCGGAGCGCGCCTGCGCCGACGAGCTGGCCCAGCGCGGCCTGACCGTCCAGGTCGACCTGCCCGAGCCGGTCCCCGCGGTTCTGGCCGACGCCAAGGCGATCCGCAACGCGGTGGTCAACCTGGTCCAGAACGCCTGCGTCTACGCGCCCGAGGGCGGCGTGGTCCGGCTCTCGGCCCGTGTCATGGGTCCGCTGGTCCAGCTGGCCGTGACCGACGCCGGCGAGGGCATCGACCCCGCCGAGGTGCCGCGGCTGATGCGCCCCTTCGAGCAGGGAGAGAACGCCCTGGTCCGCCGCGCCGAGGGCGCCGGCCTCGGCTGGCCGGTGGTGGAACTGATCTGCAAGGCCATGGGCGGCCGCTTCGAGATCGAGACGGCGCCCGGCCGCGGGCTGAGCGCCCTGATCACCCTCAGGCGCGCCGGGTAGCTTCGCACGGCCCTATCGCCTATCTCGGGCGCATGAGCACCATCGCCCAGGATCTGGACGACCTCGCCGAGGACTTCGACCTTCTGGGTGACTGGGAGGAGCAGCTTCAGTACGTGCTGGAGCTGGGCCGCGCCCTGCCCGACCTGCCTGAGGCCGAACGCACCGAAGCCAACAAGGTGCGCGGCTGTGCGAGCCAGGTCTGGGTGGTCGCCGAGCGCGACCCCGATGGTCGCCTCATCTTCCGCGCCGACTCCGACGCCCAAATCCCGCGCGGCCTGATCGCGGTCCTGCTCAGGCTCTATTCCGGCCGCACGCCGGAAGAGATCCGCGCCACCGACCCGCAGGTGGCGGTGCAGCGCCTGAAACTGGAATCCATGCTCACCAGCCAGAGGGCGAACGGCCTGGCGGCGATGGTGGAGCGCATCCGGCGCGAGGCGGCGGCTTAAGCCGCCCGAACCCCCGACGGCGGCTCGTCCCGGACCCCGATCACCGCGTCATAGCCCAGGATCATGTCCACCTTGCCGCCGTCCGAGGCCAGGGGCAGGCGCAGCCAGACCAGCGACAGGCGCGAGGCGCCGCGCCAGGCCAAGGAGTGGACCCCCACCACCGGCTTGGCGCCCGTCACCACCCGCATCAGGCGCGAGCGCCACTCGGCCGCCTCCGGCCCGGGGTAGATCTGGTCCAGGGTCAGGCCGGTGATCTCGCGGCCATAGACGCCGTACAGACCGGTCCCGGCCAGGCGCACGCGGAAGACATCCTGGCGGAAGTCGATCAGGCTGATGGTGGGAAGGTGCCGCTTGAAGCCCGCGGGGTCGATGTCACGACGCCCCGGCAGGGCCGAACCCTTCCGTCGCGACGCCCAATAGGCGAAGAGCTCTTCGTGGGCCCGCAAGGCCGAAGCCGGCGCAGCCGTCTGCGCGATCATTCCGCGGAAACCCCGACCCGACGCCCTCGAACAACGAATCGCTTTTCGCCTGCGCCGGGAGTCCCCGGCAAGCGGAAAAGGGTTAACGATGCGCTTCAAATCGGGTCCGAAGACCGGCCAAAGAAAAAGCCCGCCCCTTGCAGGGCGGGCCTTTCAAAGCCTTCCGGCGGGTGGGCGGCTCAGCCGCGACCCTTGCGCGCGGGCTTACGGCCGCCTTGGCCCAGGCCCATCTGCTTGGCCAGGTCCGAACGGGCCTTGGCGTAGTTCGGCGCGACCATGGGATAGTCTTTCGACAGGCCCCACTTGGAGCGGTACTCGTCGGGGCTCATGTCGTACTTGGTGCGCAGGTGGCGCTTCAGCGACTTGAACTTGCGGCCGTCTTCCAGGCACACGAGGTAGTCGGGAGTGATCGACTTCTTGAGCGGAACCGCCGGTTCCTTCGGCGCGGGCGCGGCTTCGACCGTGCCGCCCGTCACCGTCGACAGAGCGCGGTGCACGCTCTGGATCAGATTCGGCAGATCGTTCGCCGACACCGAATTGTTGCCGACATAGGCGGACACGATGTCCGCCGTCATCTCAATGATTTCAGCCTTGTCGTCCATAATGCTTTGGTTCCGGAAGGTTGCGGGAATTCCGAATCGTTTCGAGACTTCGTCTCTGTCGCGAGTGAATATAGAGCTTCGACGCGACCTACAACAGCCGCAACACAGTTTTTGCACAAATTAAGCAGCAAAGCCGACTTTAGTGAAATCATGAGGCCAACGCCTATACCCAGACGTGAGTAACCCCGTATGCTGAAGCCGTTCAGCGGCCGAAGTCTTCGGCCAGGGCCAGCATCGCCGCCCATTGCGGCACGGAATATTCGTCGAGGCCCTCGCCGTCGCCGGTGCGGATGGCCCGCACCAGGGCCGGGGTCAGGGCGGAAGACAAGGCCCAGTTCCAGTAACGCAGCACCGTCTGGGCCCGGTCGGTGGCGATCATCTCGTAAATGATCATGACCCGCTCGAAGTCGGGCGCGATCTCGCCGTCCGGGCCGGTCTCGGCCCGGCGCATGGCGCGCCACAGGCCGCGCAGCGCCGTCTTGGGCAGGCCTGTGGCCTTGCAGAGCACGGCGATGGGCTCGCCGCCCCGGTCGGTGATGATCTTGGCCAGCGTCGCGGGCTTCACGCCCGACAGATAGCCGATCTCTTCCGCGATCTTGCGGGTCAGGCCGGCTTCCGCAGCAGCGATGGCCTCTTCGAGGCTGCCGTAGGGGCTCTTGGCGATGGCGGCGCGGTTGCGCTGACGCCGCTCGATGAACTGCAGCGCCTTGCGCGCCAGCGGGTCGCTCCAGGCCTCGGCGGCGCCGAGCGCGAAGACGTCGTCCACCGCCTCCTGCAGCACCTCCCGCGAGACGGCGAAGCGTTGCAGGATGATCTTGCGGGCGTCCGCGTCGCACCACCAGAACATGATGTAGGCGCCCGACGGGCGGAGCTCCGGCCGCTTCAGCAGGGCCGGCATCAGTTGAGGCTCGCGCCGGCTGGCGGCCACGATCATCTCCATGGCCGGCTGCGACAGGCGCGCGGTGGTGTTGTGCAGCAGGGCCGCGATCACCGGCGGCTCCAGCACCTCGACCAGGGCCTCGGCCACCACCTCCGACACGCCGCGGCGGGACGCGATGGCCACGCGGTGCTCCGGGCTGGCGTCGCGGCAGCAGGCTACGAGGTCGGCGTCGGTGAGGGAGCCGCAGTCGTCGATCAGCAGGGCGGCGATCTCCAGCCGGTCGCGCAGCAAGAGACGCACGAGCGTGTTGGGGATCTCGCTGAGCGGCGCCAGGCGCGACGCCACCCTGGCCCGCTCCTCGGGCTCCGCGGCCCGCAGCATCTCGACCAAGAGGTCGGCGGTCATGGCGCGTTCGAAGGCGTTGACCCGGCTGGCCGGCAGCGAGACCACATCGGCCAGGCGCTTGAGCAGGGCCTTGCGCGCCCTCGAGCCTGGCACGGGGGCGTCGTTCAGCGCGGAGGGTGAACTCTCGGCCGACGGCTCGGTCATGGCCCCTATATGGCTACGTGGCCGGTTAACCAGCGATGATCGTTCGCTGAATCTATAGGCCGTCGAATAAGGCGGTAGAGAGGTAGCGCTCGGCGAAGCTCGGCACGATGGTGACGATGGTCTGGCCCGCGTATTCGTCCCGCGCCGCCAGCCGGAAGGCGACCGCGATGGCCGCGCCCGACGAGATGCCCACCGGCAGGCCCTCGGTGCGAGCCACCTTGCGGGCCATCTCGAACGCCTCTTCGTTGCCGATGGTCTCGACCTGATCGATCACGCCGGTGTCGACGATGGAGGGTACAAAGCCCGCGCCGATGCCCTGGATCTTGTGCGCGCCGGGTTGGCCGCCCGACAGCACCGGCGAGGCCTCGGGCTCGATCGCCACCATGCGGATCGACGGCTTCCTGCGCTTCAGCACCTGGCCGACGCCAGTGATGGTGCCGCCGGTTCCGACGCCGGAGACCACCACATCCACCTTGCCGCCGGTGTCGTTCCAGATCTCCTCGGCGGTGGAGACCCGGTGCACCAGGGGGTTGGCCGGATTGTCGAACTGCTGGGGCATGACCGCGTGGGGTGTCGCCTGCAGGATTTCCTGGGCGCGCAGGATGGCGCCCTTCATGCCCTTCTCCGCCGGGGTCAGCTCAAGCTCCGCGCCCAAGAGCGCCAGCATCTTGCGCCGCTCCATCGACATGCTCTCGGGCATGCACAGGATCAGCCGATAGCCCTTGGCGGCGGCGACGAAGGCCAGGGCGATGCCGGTGTTGCCGCTGGTCGGCTCCACGATCACCGAGCCCGGCTTCAAAATGCCCTTGGTCTCCAGATACTCGATCATGGAGGCGCCGATGCGGTCCTTCACGCTGGCGATGGGGTTGAAGAACTCCAGCTTGGCCAGGACCTCGGCCTTCGGCTTCAGCTCCGCCGACAGCCTGGGCAGGCGCACCAGAGGCGTGTCGCCGATGGTGTCGATGATGGAGTCATAGACCCTGCCCCGCCCCGCGCGCTTGAAGCGGTCCGCGTCGTAGGGGGCGTCCGGGTGGCCCCGGTTCGGGGCGGCCCCCGTCGAGGCAACTTTGTCGTCCATCGCGTTAATTCCTGATCCCGGATTCTGAGCCTGCGGCAAGGCGTCTCAGATAACGCCGGTGCGACAGTGTGGGAATGGCCGCCCGCCCGGAAAAGGCGCATTTCCCCCTGCGTCGCAAGGCAAACGGGCGGAACAACGAAATGAATCGAATCGTTGACTCCCCTGCTTGTCGGCGACTCGCAAATCACCCTACGATTCGGGCATCGGGTTTAGGATTAACCAATCTTAAGTAACTGAGGCCCTAGCGTCGCTGGGGAAACCCGGGAGCCGTATGGCTTCTGGAAACGGTAGCGCTTCGCCGGGAGGGGCTTGAATGCGAGTTCTGTTGATCGAGGACGATAGCGCGACTGCGCAGAGCATCGAATTGATGCTCAAGTCCGAAGGTTTCAACGTATACACGACCGACCTCGGCGAAGAGGGCGTGGATCTGGGCAAGATCTACGACTACGACCTCATTCTTCTGGACCTGAATCTGCCGGACATGTCGGGCCTCGACGTCCTGCGCCAACTGCGCGTGGGCAAGGTCAATACCCCGGTGATGATCCTGTCCGGCACCAGCGAGATCGACACCAAAGTCAAGACGCTCGGCGGCGGCGCCGACGACTACATGACCAAGCCCTTCCACAAGGACGAGCTGGTCGCCCGCATCCATGCGGTGGTGCGCCGCTCCAAGGGCCACGCCCAATCGGTCATCAAGACCGGCGAGATCCTGGTCAATCTGGACGCCAAGACGGTCGAAGTGAACGGTCTGCGCGTGCACCTGACCGGCAAGGAATACCAGATGCTGGAGCTGCTCTCCCTGCGCAAGGGCACGACCCTGACCAAGGAGATGTTCCTGAACCACCTCTACGGCGGCATGGACGAGCCCGAGCTGAAGATCATCGACGTCTTCATCTGCAAGCTGCGCAAGAAGCTCGCGACCGCCGCCGGCGGCAAGCACTACATCGAAACCGTCTGGGGCCGCGGCTATGTGCTGCGCGACCCGCAGGAAGGCGTCATCGCCGCCTGACGGCCCGAGTTTAGTACCAGTAGCGTCAGCTTAAATTTCCCCCCGCGCCCTCGCCGCCCCCCGGCGAGGGCGCAACTATTTTTGGCGCAAAAGTTCCCGCACCCTCCCTATTCCTATCGTCATCCTCGGAGCGGAGCAGCGCGCCAGCGCTGCGCAGACCCGAGGACCCAGCAGCGAATCTTCCTTGAAGCTGGGCGCCCTACGCTCAGCCGTCGCACGCGGCGTTGAGTTCGGGAGCTGCTGGGTTCTCGGGTCTCCGGCCGCTTCGCGGGCCTCCGCTCCGAGAATGACGAATTAGTTGAAATCGTTGCTGGTTTACGGCCGCGAAGACAGCGCCAGCTTGGCGCCGAAGGCCAGGAACACCGCGCCGATGGTGCGGTCGAGCCACTTCAGCACCTGCGGCCTGCGCAGCGCGCGCCCGAGCGGCGCGGTTGCGGCGATCAGCAGGGCGAACCACGGCACGGTCAAGACCGCGTGGATGCCCACCAGCATCGCCGTCCAGGCCGGCACGTTCGCTCCGGCCGGAATGAACTGGGGCAGGAACGAGACGTAGAACACACCCACCTTCGGATTGAGGATGTTGCACAGGAACCCGCGCCAGAAGGCCGACCCCCTGCGCGCCGCCGCCTGAGCCTCCTCCTCCGGCGCATAGCGCGTGCGCGGGTTCAGGATCATCCGCACGCCCAGCCACGCCAGATAGGCCGCGCCCGTCCACTTCAGGATGGTGAAGGCCAGCTGCGACGCCGCCAGCAGCGCGCCCAGCCCCAAGGCCACCAAGACGCCCCAGACCGCCACGCCGCAGAGGATCCCCGCCCCCGCCAGCCACGCCCGCCGCGGCCCCTCGGTGGCGGCGGTCCTCAGCACCAGGGCGGTGTCGAGCCCCGGGGTGATGGTCAGCAGGATCGCGGCGACGGTGTAGGCGAGAAGGGTGGCGAGCATGGCTCTTATCCCGCCCGCATCGCGCCGTGCTCCGGCAGGGCCAGGGGGTTGCGCCCCTTGGCCGCCGCGTCACAGGCCTGGACCGCGTCCGACGTCTCGCTGGCCCCGGCGGCAGCCGTCCGCGCCGCCTCCAGCCGCCGGTCGATCTCCTTGGGCTTCAGGCCCAGCGCGATGGCGTCGGTGACGAACAGGCTGGCCCAGGTGGCGTAGCGCTGGCGCATGGCCGGGCTCGGCGCTTCGGCGCTCTCGACCAGGGCGGCGGCCTTGCCGGCGCAATCCTCCGCCGTCTTCAGGTCGGCCTGGGTGACCGCCGGGCGAAGCTTCAGCGGCGCCAGCTCCAGCTGCCGCGCCTCGCCGTAGCAGTCCCTGTACTGGTCGGCCGCGCGCAGCCGACGCGGGCCGACGACCGCGCTCATTCGTTCCAGCTCCTGCATGATCTGCGAGGGCTTCTGTCCGGTTTGCAGCGCGTGCTGGGTGAACTTGAAGCGCCAATAGGCGTAGCCCCACTCCGCCACCGCAGGCGCGGGCGGGACCATGGCCTCATAGGTCGACTGGCCCCAGCCGGCGCAGCGCTCGGCCCATTTGACATCCTCGGGAGTCGATTTGACCGAAGCGAAGTTGACCGGGATCGTCACATGCGGATCGCTCACCGGCCGGCCGTCGATGGTCTTGGGCTTGAAACGGAAGTGACGCGCCGCGCTCAGGCTGGCCTCGCCGAAGCCCACGCCGGGCGGGTCCTCCGACACCACCTTGCAGTCGGCGGTGACCCCCTGCGCGGTGACTTCGCATTCGATGACAACGCGCGCCGGCATGGCGTAAAGCGCGGCCCCGGCGGGGTAGTAGCGCATGAAGGTGTGATAGTCAGGCATCGCGGCCCAGGCCAGAGGCACGACCACATGCCCCTTTTCGGCAGCCTCCGTCGTCTCCGGTCCGGCGACCAGCGCCAGCAGCAACTCCAGCATGCGATGCCCTCCCCGCGCAGCTTAGGCATCTAAGCCCCGAACGGTCCCACCGACAACGGCGCCTGGACCGGTTCCGAATACCGGCGCTATGGTTTCGATTGAAAACGGGAGGATGGCCGTGCAGTGGTTTCGCAAGCTGTTCGGCGCGGGTCAGCGCCGGACGTTCACCACCCAGGAGCCCGCGATGAGCGTCCTCGACAACCGCCAGGCCCGTCTCGCCTCCCGCCCCGTCGGCATGGTGACGCCGGAGAACTTCACCATCGAGACCCGGCCCGCCGAGAGCCCCGGCGAGGGCGAGGTGCTGGTCAAGGTGCTCTACATCTCGCTCGACCCGGCCATGCGCGGCTGGCTCAACGAGGGCAAGTCCTACGTGCCCCCCGTCGGCATCGGCGAAGTGATGCGCTCCGGCGGCGTGGGCGTGGTGGTCGAGAGCAAGGACCCCGCCTTCCGCCCCGGCGACCACGTGGTCGGCATCACCGGCGTGCAGCAGTACGCCAGGCTGCCCGCCAAGGGCCTGCACAAGGTCGACCCCAGCTTCGCGCCCCTGCCGACCTATCTGGGCGTGCTGGGCATGCCGGGCATGACCGCCTACTTCGGCCTGCTGGAAGTCGGCGCGCTGAAGGACGGCGAGACCGTGGTGGTTTCCGGCGCCACGGGCGCGGTCGGCGCGGTCGTGGGCCAGATCGCCAAGATCAAGGGCTGCAAGGTCATCGGCATCGCCGGCGGGGCCGAAAAGTGCGCCTATGCCGTCGGCGAACTCGGGTTCGACGCCTGCATCGACTACAAGGCCGACGATGTCCGCAAGGCCCTGCGCCAGCACTGCCCGGACGGCATCGACGTCTATTTCGACAACGTCGGCGGCGAAATCCTGGACGCCGCGCTCGCCAACCTCGCCCGCGGCGCGCGGGTGCCGATCTGCGGCGCGATCTCGCAATACAACAACACCACCCCGGTGAAGGGCCCGTCGAACTACATGTCGCTGCTGGTCAACCGGGCGCGCATGGAAGGCTTCGTGGTGTTCGACTTCGCCGCCCGCTACGGCGAAGCGGCGCGGGCCATGGGCGCCTGGATCGCCGAGGGCAAGCTGAAGCACCGCGAGGACATCGTCGACGGCGGCGTCGACGCCTTCGTGCCGACGCTCAACAAGCTCTTCACCGGCGAGAACTTCGGCAAGCTGGTGCTGAAGATCCAGGACGCGTGAGGGGAGCGAGCGCCCCTCTCAATCTCCAAAGCCTCTCAAAGCTATCGTCATCCTCGGAGCGGAGCGCCGCAGGCGCGCAGACCCGAGGACCCAGCAGCTCCCGAACTCAACGCTGCGTGCGACGGCTGATCGAAGGGCGCCCAGCTTCAAGGAAGAT
>JAFECT010000017.1 GCA_018241995.1 Pseudomonadota bacterium | reverse complement strand
CTGAAACACGGTTGCTCCCCCGCTTCGCGAAGGAGGAGGCAGGGGCGACGGCCAGCCCCAGCGCCGACCCCCTCATCCGGCGCTGCGCGCCACCTTCTCCCACAAGGGGAGAAGGATCGTGCGCAGAGCCCTTGACTCCCCCCTTCCCCGACCATACCTCCGCTGCGCGTTAGCACTCGGGGGACGCGGCTGCTAACGGCCGCGCTCGACCTCGGGGGCCCCAACTGTTCAAGAACGACGGAGACTAAAGACCCATGGCGTTTCGTCCGCTCGGAGACCGCGTGCTGGTTAAGCGCGTGGAAGAGGAAGCCAAGACCAAGGGCGGGATCATCATCCCCGACACCGCCAAGGAAAAGCCGCAGGAAGGCGAAGTGATCGCCGTGGGCGCCGGCGCCCGCGACGAGGCCGGCAAGCGCATCGAGATGGATGTGAAGGTCGGCGACCGCATCCTGTTCGGCAAGTGGTCGGGTTCGGAAGTCCGCCTCGAAGGCGAAGACCTCCTGATCATGAAGGAATCCGACATCCTGGGCGTGGTCGCCTAAGGCGCAGGCCTGATCACAGGTCTGGCCCCAGGGCCGATCCACCCCCCTCCCCCAATTCGCATTCAGAACGAAAGGGCTGCTCCCAATGGCCGCCAAACAAGTCCAGTTTTCCACCGACGCCCGCGAGAAGATGCTGCGCGGCGTCAACGTCCTCGCCAACGCGGTGAAGGTCACCCTCGGCCCCAAGGGCCGCAACGTCGTGATCGAGAAGTCGTTCGGCGCCCCCCGCTCCACCAAGGACGGCGTGTCCGTGGCGAAGGAGATCGAGCTCGAAGATCGCTTCGAGAACATGGGCGCCCAGATGATCCGTGAGGTCGCCTCCAAGACCAACGACAAGGCCGGCGACGGCACCACCACCGCCACCGTCCTGGCCCAGGCCATCGTCACCGAAGGCATGAAGTCGGTCGCGGCCGGCATGAACCCGATGGACCTGAAGCGCGGCGTCGAAAAGGCCGTGCACGCGGTCGTGGCCTCGATCAAGGCCTCGTCCAAGAAGGTCACCACCAACGACGAGATCGCCCAGGTCGGCACCATCTCGGCCAACGGCGATTCCGACGTCGGCGCCATGATCGCCAAGGCCATGGAAAAGGTCGGCAACGAAGGCGTCATCACCGTCGAGGAAGCCCGCTCGCTGGAAACCGAGCTGGAAGTCGTCGAAGGCATGCAGTTCGACCGCGGCTACCTCTCGCCCTACTTCATCACCAACGCGGACAAGATGGAGGTTCAGCTCGACGAACCCCTGATCCTGCTCCACGAAAAGAAGCTGTCCTCGCTGCAGCCCATGCTGCCGATCCTGGAAGCCGTGGTGCAGGGCGGCCGTCCGCTGCTGATCATCGCCGAGGACATCGAAGGCGAAGCCCTGGCCACCCTGGTGGTCAACAAGCTGCGCGGCGGCCTGCGTGTCGCGGCGGTGAAGGCTCCGGGCTTCGGCGACCGCCGCAAGGCCATGCTGGAGGACATCGCGATCCTGACCGGCGGCCAGGTGATCAGTGAAGATCTCGGCATCAAGCTCGAGACCGTCACCCTGGACATGCTGGGCAAGGCCAAGAAGGTCACCATCACCAAGGAAGACACCACCATCGTCGACGGCGCCGGCGACAAGGCCGACATCGAAGGCCGCATCGGCCAGATCAAGAAGCAGGTCGAGGACACCACCTCGGACTACGACAAGGAAAAGCTGCAGGAACGTCTGGCCAAGCTGGCCGGCGGCGTCGCGGTCATCCGCGTCGGCGGCTCGACCGAAATCGAAGTGAAGGAAAAGAAGGACCGCGTCGACGACGCCCTGAACGCGACCCGCGCGGCCGTGGAAGAAGGCATCGTTCCCGGCGGCGGCGTCTGCCTGCTCAAGGCCTCCAACGCCCTGGCCGGCCTGACCGGTGAGAACGACGACCAGACCGCGGGCATCGCCATCGTGCGCCGCGCCCTGCAGGCCCCGATCCGCCAGATCGCCGAAAACGCCGGCGTCGAAGGCTCGATCGTGGTCGGCAAGGTGCTGGAGAACAAGGCCGACACCTTCGGCTTCAACGCCCAGACCGAAGAGTACGGCGACCTGGTGAAGATGGGCGTGATCGACCCGGCCAAGGTCGTGCGCACCGCCCTGCAGGACGCCGCCTCCGTGGCCGGCCTGCTGATCACCACCGAAGCCGCCGTGGCCGACGCCCCCAAGAAGGGCGGCCAAGGCGGCGGCGCTGGCGCCGGCGGCGGCATGGGCGGCATGGGCGACATGGACTTCTAAGGTCCGAAGCGCTCAGCTAGCTGAGACTGCAATGCGGAAAGGGCGGAGCTGCGAGGCTCCGCCCTTTTTGTTGTTGGTCAGGAGGTCGGGCGGCAGCCTACCTCAGTACTCGAAGCGTTCGTCGCGATCGCTTCTGTGCCTCGCCTCCCACTCCCTATCGTGTGCAATTTGCTCATCAAGGAACGCGACAGCCGACCTAGCCCACAGCGCAATTTCCGGCTTCTCGTCGTCAACAAGCTGCTCAACGAGAGTTCTTCGCGCCATCACGAGATCCGCCCTGGAGCCACTCCAGCTTCTAGGCTCAAGCCTTTCCTGGACGGCCCGCAGCACTGGCTCAGGCTCGGGTGCCGATCGAATTATTCGCCAAGCGTTCGGTGTCCATTCGAGCGCGGCAGATGCGTCATCGTCTATGGCGCTGGGTCCCTCTTGTGTCGCCCCAGTCTTGCGCCACAGCCGGATTACTTGAGCCAAGGCAGCGAAACGCTGGCCTGGATCTTCGTTCGCCCACTCGAACAAGACTGTCGGTGGCACTTTTTCAAGCGGGTCAGCATGGAACATTCTCAAGTCATCGAGGAGGTGTCGACGATCATAAGGCGCTTCGGGTCCATCACCCGCAAATGTATCAAGAAGCGTACGTGGAAATCTCTCAGCAATTACATCCAGAAGATGCCCATAGTCCCACACATTCACCCTATGTGACTGCAGTGTATTTATGATCTCCAAACATATATGCTCGGCGATAACCGCATCAGCTGGCGTCAAACAGGCCCTGGCGACCATCGCGATCTCGTAGGCCTCATGGTTCGATACCACACCCAACTGTGGCGCCTCGAGTAGAGAACGGCCAAGGTCGACATCTTCGTCCGTTATTTCTAGCCGCCCCGCACTGACTGCGTGTAGTCGATCTGCTAGGACATCCATTGCTACCGACCAACCCCCATCCTTCTTCGCAACGGCCGCAAGAATTCGTCGGTTCTCCGCAGCTGAAATACTCTGTTGAGAGTAACTGAGATATCGAAAGGTTCGCACGGGAACCGTATCGCGCGCCAGGGCGAGCTCCAATCGCTCATAGGCTCTCCCCCCAAAGCCTGCCGCAGCTTGCAACCGTACGAACTGAGGGTGGAGCGCCTCGTTACTAAGAACTGAATCGAGAATATCTTCCGCCGCGTCGGCATCCACCTGTCTCACGCCCTTTAAATATGCGGCCAAGAAGGCACCGTTCTCCGCAGAACGCTCAATGAATTCACGCGCAATAATATTCCAACCCTTACTTTTACCGCCTATACTCTCCCCTACCGCGATACCAACATTCCAAATTCTGAGAGACTCAGCTTTAAATAACGCGGGAAGGGCAGACACGAGTTCGTCGAGATTGCTGGCTAAGTCTTTCCCAATATCCGCGCACGCCTTTTCGGCGGCAAGGCGTGCCTTTTCGAATTTATTGGCATCGCTGTAATCGACGTCCGCTAAATCCAGCGTCGACCAATCCGGTGCGCCAAGGTAAACCGCTATTCTGTCTTGAATCGACGATGGCGACAGGAGCGCCAAGATGTCAGCCAGCTCTTTCACGAGCTTTCTGTTTTTGTTTCGCTTAGCCTCAGCAGATGCCCTTCGCACGGCTACCCAGCCTTCGGGCCAACCTCCATTTTTTGCGAATCTCTTTGCGAGCGAAGCCAGTTCCTCAAAAAGTCCAAGAGTTCGGATGAGCGGGGCAAATTCTCGCGCCACCATATGGCGAACCTTTGGTCCCAATTCCGAATCCGCGTCCAAGTAGCCGCACAGATTCAGGACCGTGCGGTACCAATTGAAGACATCGGCACCGGTCGTTGGCTGTAAGCCATAACCTCTCCGTCTCGCCCCGAATTCGAAGCCATAGCTGGACGAGAAATGACTTGTCTTGAGCATGGCGGACAAACCATGAAGTACGAACGCTTTTTGCCTCGGCGATCCATTGACTGCGAGTTGCTTTAGCAGTTCCGCGCGCTGCGCGGCCGGAGCCATCGTTCCAGAAAGGTATAAATAGAACAACGATTTAAACACATTCACAGCGTCGCCGAGATTATTCGATTCTTCCTGATCACCCGCGAAGCTCGACAACACTAATGCGGCCTCGGAAAACAGCTCGGGATCGTAGGAAATCGCACGGAGGATATGCACCAGCTTTCTGCGTAAAGTAGCGTCTCCGTCTTTTTGTAGCTGCGGCGCACATCGACGGATCGCTTGCAACGCAGCTGGTGGGTCTACAGGCGACACATTTTCAAAAATGGACAAGCCAAGGGGATTTAGGTCCGGCAATGCAGCTAGCCATCCCCCCTCGCTTAGCCAATTTTGGACAACTATTTGGGCCCCAGTGGAATCGTGCAGGTAACCAAGCCTTCTTGAGAAGGATCGCGTGAGACGTGCAGGAGTCCGTGATGACGTGAGGGCGTCCAATAGGTTTGACGCTGGGATTTCTTCAAGTGCTTCCTTTGCCAGACGATGAGCAAGGGCATGCGGAAGAAGGGCCCGCCACCGTGATCGGCACTGAATAAGCTGACGCCGCCGCAGCTCGGCAATGTGCGCATAAAAATGCTCCGGCGTTTGGCCCGCCAGCTCTGCAAGCAGCGGTAACTCAGCGTCTGGACCCGCTAGAGTTTCGCCATCGAATGAGTAAACTAGCGCGGACGCGCGCGCAGCTCTTAGAAGCGCGGGGTTTTCTTCATGTTTTTGCTCAAATAGCCGCTTGAATAGGTCGCCATCCTTAAGGTTGGCGACCGAACTGCCGCGCTTGGAGGTTTGAGCAAGTGCAAGCGCGACACGGAAGTTGCCCTCCGAAAACGATGCTATAGCTTGCACTTCGGGAGCGGTGAGATGGGAGTTGCGCCTTTTCAAGATCCTCTGAATAACCTCAGTCGATGCAGATTCGAGACGAAATACTTCCGTTCCCTCCGGCTCATCTTCCTGTATATCGTATTCAATGCTTATAAAACTTAATTTCCCATTGACATGTTGTATTAGCGCTACTAGTTTTCTGTGCAGTTCTGCGCCGCAATTATCTACGACAAGCACACATCTCTGGCCAAGATTTATGAGCCGAACAGCCAGTTCCAGCGGTGAGGGGTTTGGGTGATCTGCGACGTCCGTATACACAGCCAAATCAGGGCTCAATGCATTCGAACCGACCCGGGCGTCGAATAAGGCCTGCACAAAACGCGTCTTCCCGACGCCCGACAGACCAGTCAGACGCACCGCACCGCGCGGAATGGCAAGCGTATCTCTGATTGAATTAATGCCGTCTACGGTACTTAAGCCAGGACCGGATATACTTTGACCTACAATACGAAATTCATCACCGAGAATATATTCTTCGCTGTCGTTCCCCGGTGAACTAGACCAATCACCAAATGGTTTCCAGCCGGCGAGGGGTTTGTCCAGATGGCTCTTCACCCATGTGACAAGGCCAGGATGATGGTTCACCCAGGTAGCGAGTCTGCGTCTGTCATAGAAATCTAGATACAGGCTTGCGGCAGTCGGCTGGTCGGCGATTGCCGCTGCCATCGCATTCCGGCGAGCGCGGAGCGCTAAGTCTGAGACCGCTGATTTTGAGCTAACAATAATATAAGAACCGCCCGCCGCCCCCAGCTCTACAATGGCAGGTCGAAGCACGCCTTTGGGACGCATCTCCTTTTGGATGTCGGCATCGCCGTACTCTTGCGCTTTTACCTGGAAGCCTGTCTTGGCAGTGGGCACATACCCGGAAATCGGGCTCTCTAGATCAATCCGGACATCAATCCCGCCGTCTTTCGCCTCCTGGCGACCTCCATACGTCACCGACGCGCTGGAGAGTCCTTGAAGGGTCACTTCTTGTTCGGCCAAACGTCCAACGAGTTCTCGTAAGTCGGCGTCGTTTAGCTCCGAAATCTCCTCTGGAGTTACCTCGAAGATTGTCATCTCATAGAATCCACGGTGCGGCCCAGGATCGTCTAATCTCCATAGCATCGGGTCAACTCCAGGTGGCGAGAAATCCAGTTGATGTGGCCTCACCCACCCAGCCTGGGGGCAAGTTCGCCAAACCATTCGCCGCACCCAGGCCTGAAGTCTCTGGTCGCCCTCCCCCTCACCCCCGCCACTCAAACTCCACCAGGAACACCCGCTCCCCCGGCCCGTGCTTGGCGGTCTTGAGCAGGTCGACCACGCCCTGGAAGCCTGAGCGCCGGGCCAGGTCGGGGGTGATGCCTTCCCAGCCGATCTCTCGGATCGCGGTCACCTCGATGTGGCCGGGGCCCAGGGGATAGCGCCCGCCGACCTTCACGTGGGGCCTCTGCCAGATGCGCACGCTGCAGGTGATCTCGCCGCGCATGACGGGCTCGCGCAGGGGCTTGGCGAACATCATCGGGCGGGGCTCCTCTCAAAGCGCGGCGGGAGGAGGATGGCGCAAGGGGCGGGCAAGCGCGAACGCAAAGCGCGCCCGGGGCGGGCGTTGTACGGCGCCTCAGTCCTCGATCGCCTCCTTCCCTTCCGCCTCCGCGCGCGCCACGCCGTCGCGCATGGCCTGCAGCAGCTCGGGCGTGTGGCCGGTCCAGCCCGTGACCTCGCCCACGACGCGCAAGGGGTCGCGCGTGCGGTAGGACAGGGTCGGGTTGCCGGGGAATTTCTGGTCGGTGAGGTTCGGGTCGTCCTCGATGGGGTCGGTCGGCTCCACCACATAGATGCGGCCCGGCCCCTCCCCCTTGGCGAGCTCGGCGCCCCAGACGGCGGCGTCCAGCGTGCCGGTCAGATAGACCCAGGCGGCCGCCTTGCCCTTGCCGAAGTTGGAGGCGTAGCCGGGCGTGAGCAGGTCGCCGGGGTTCAGCTGGGCCTTGGCGCCGTGGAAATAGGCGCGGGTGAAGCGTTGGGTCATGCGAGGGCGGCCCTTTTCGATGCGAAGGAAGGGCTGCGCATACTGCGCACAAATTTCGCGCCGCCAATTCTTGAACGGAAGTTTTTCGGGGCCAGATGGGTAGTGGCCACCACACTTCGTCCGTCATCCTTGAAGGTCAGGTCGCGAAGCGCCCTGGGCTTCGAGGACCCACTAGGCGCGAGATCGAAGCAGGGCGCCGCCCGCTCCAGCCCGCGCCGCTTTGAGCGCAGCGCCTGGTGGGTCCTCGACAGCGCGCGGCTCGCCGCCGCGCACCGCCAAGGATGACGACAATCACAGGGGTCGGCGCTCCTCCCCCAACCGATTGATCGAGATCATGGCCCCGCCCCGCCACGGCGCTCAGGCTCTCCGGCAAATCGGAGCAGCGCCATGACCAGGACGAAGATCGATTCCGTTGCGTGGGCCGGGTTCTTCATCTGGGTCGGGGTGGTGATGCTGGCCGGCATCCCGTGGGGCTGGGCCCTGATCGGGGTCGGCGCCCTGATCCTGGGCTCCGAGCTGGTCCGCTGGCGCATGCACGGAACGGCCCAGGGCTTCTGGCTCGCCTGCGGGGTGATGGTCCTGGCCGGCGGCGTGGCCCTGCTGGTGGACCTGAAATGGCCCCTGATGCCGACCCTGTTCATCCTGCTGGGCGTGCTGCTGCTCGGCCGGTCGGTGGGTATCGGACGGCGGAGGACCTCCTAGGCGCCCCACAACGGATCGGAAGAGCCTCAGTGCGCCCGGTCCGCGCACTGCCCTTCCAGCCACCGCTCGGCCGCCGCCATGGCGTCCGTCGCCGGCTCGTCGGGCTGGATGCTGTCGCGTTGGGGCCGGCCCTTGCGGTCGTGCATGTAGGAGACCGGCACGGCCAGGCCCGCGCCGTCGCTCATCCGCTTCCAGGCGTTGCCGGACACGAAGCCCGCGGTCGGCGCGCCGAAGCTGCGGGCGGCGTCGCGGCCGACGAAGCGCAGGGCCACGTCCTCCCCAGCGCTGGCCGTGCGCGGGCCGATCAGCACCGCCACCGGGCGCGCGCCCTGGGTCAGATGATCCTCCGGCTGGGTAAAGATCCAGCGCAGCTCGGGCGGCAGTTCGGAGGGGTCGGGATACTCGTCGGGCCAGTCGGCGCGCGAGAACAGGGCCAGGCCCTCGACCGCGTCCGCCATCACCTGGGTCGAGCCGCCATAGTCGCCGCGCAAATCCACGATCCAGCCGCACAGGGGCTTGGCGTCCAGCCGGTGCAGACCGCCGCGCACCTGCTCCACATAGCGACGGGCGAAGGCCTCGTCCTCGGGCGTGCCGATGTCGACCGAGGTCAGGGTCACCACCCCGAAGCGGCCGTCGGCCAGCTCGACCTTGGGGTCGGTGTTCTGCGCGCTCATGGCCCTCAGGAAGGCGGGCGGGGCGAAGGAGGCGTGGTGCTCCTTCAGGTCGCCCAGCAGGGCCGAGATCGCGCCGTGCGTCTCGCCCGGCGTGCGCGCGCCCGCCGCATCGGCCCGCGCCTGGGCGACGAGGCGCGGCCAGTCGGGGTTGTGGACGGCGTTGACGTGGTTCTCATGGATGAAGTCGAGCGCGGTCTGCAGATAGGCGGCGGCCTCCGGCGACATCGGCCGGGTGTCGGGCGCGCGGACGCTCAGGCGCACCGCCTGGAACTCCGCCGCCATGGGTCCTGTCCCCGCCAGGCGGATGCTGAGCCTGGTCGCGTCGGCCGAGATGCGGGCGTTCAGGGTCACCGTACGCCAGCGGCCATCCGCCGTGACCGGCGCGCCGTGGCTGTCGGCATCGAAGCCGGTGCGCGCCGGATCGGCCGCCCGCACGTGCAGCCCCACCCCGGCCCAGCTGCCCCGGATCAGGCGCACCCGCGCCGTCAGGGTCACCGCCTTGCCGCGCCAGGGCTTGGCGTCGAGGTCGCGCGACACGTGGCCGATGGCCTCGCGCGGCGTGGCGTCCGGCGAGCGCAGGGCAACCACCGCCCCTTGCGGCCCGCGGCGCACGGTCGAAGTGAAGCCGTAGTGCGCGCCGGCCTCGTCGGGCCTCCAGGGCGCAGAGGCGGGGATGGAGACGGCGCTGGGCGCGTGTCGAGGGCCGGCCTCAGCGGCGCCCGCGAACGCCAGCAAGGCCGCAGCGCAGCCGAACAGGATGACTCGATCAGGTCTGGCCATGATGTGCTCCCCCGCAGAGTCTACGTGCGGAGCGGCGGGTTGGATCGCTTCGCCCTCGACCGTCATCCTTGAAGGTCAGGTCGCGGAGCGCCCAGGGCTTCGAGGACCCACGAGGCGCAACCTTGAAGACGTCGGTGCAGTGCAGGACTAGAGAAAACAGCGGCGCGGGCGGCGCCCAGTGGGTCCTCGATCCCGTCTGCTCGCGCAGACGGGCTCAAGGATGACGGGTCGTGATGGGGCGCCCCTACCCCGTCACCGACAGCCGCATGCCCACGTCCGGCGCGGCCTGGCGGATGTCGCGCTCGGTGTCGTGCATGGCGTCGTCGAGGTCCTTGAAGGCCTTGTCGGCGTCCTCGAACGCCTTGTCGGTCGACTTGTCGCGGCGGTGGGCGGCGGCCTGGATCCTGGCGGAGGCCAGCAGGTCCTTCACGTCCTGGGCCATCTCGCGCACCTCTTTCAGGAACTCCAGCCCGTCCTCGCCGATGACCTTGCGCACCGCGTCGCTCACCGCGCCGTAGAGGTTCGCGGCGTCGGCGGGGGCGCGGGCGGGCGCGGCCTGGTCGCCCGTCGCGGCGTCTTCGGGCTTGGGCTGGTCCGCATCGACCTCGCCCGTCTTGCCGTCTGCCGTATGGGCGTCCGCCGTCTGGGCGTTCCGAGCCTTCTCCGCGTCCTCGGGCTTGGCCGCCGGGGCCAGGGTCGCGGTCACGGCCTCGTCGCTCATGCCCATCTCGCGCCCGCCCGCGTCGGCGTATTCCTTCAGCGCCGCCTTCAGGTCCTTGACCACCTGGGCCACGGCCTGGGCCATGCCCTTGGGGTTCTGGGCGTAGAGCTTCTTCACGATCTTCAGCCACTCGCGGATCTGCTGCAGCTTCGCCCGCGCCTGGGTCTTGCGGCTGTCCTGCGCCTGGAACATCGGGTTGGCGCGCGCCTGGGCCGCGTCCTTGGCCACCTCGGCCTTGCTCAGCGCCTGGATGGTCGCCGCCGCCTGCCCCGGCGTCGGCGGCGGGGCCGGATTGCGCGCGGCCAGGCTGCGGATGTCGCGCAGCGGATCAAAGGCGTCGGGTCCCGGCGCCACGGAGGAAATGCTCATCCCGCTCGAAGCCTTCTGCTCAGCGATGCGGGACGCAGGGTGACCGGCGGGACTTAAGGAGAGGTGAGCGCCCGCGGCGCGCGCAAGGCGCTGACCACGCTCGCCGCCAGGGCAAGCACGGCGCCCAGGCCGAAGGCCGTCCTCGGCGCCGCCTCGGACCCGATCGTGGCGAACAGCAGGGTCAGGATCACCGCGCCGGCCGTCTGGCCGGTCAGCCGCGCCGTGCCCTGCAGCGCGCCGGCCGCGCCGCTGCGCTCGGGCGGGGCGGAGAGGAACATGGCGCGGTTGTTCGGGGTCTGGAACAGGCCGAAGCCCAGGCCGCACAGCGCCATGAGGCCGGTCATGCCCGGCGCTCCCATCGTCGCCGGCCACAGGGCCAAGCCCGTCAGGCCCACGCACAGCAGGCCCGCCCCGCCCGCGCACAGCCAGGCGCCCGGCGCCCGATCGGCCACACGGGCGACAACGCCGGCGCTGGCCGCGACGCTCAGGGGCCAGGCGGTCATGCACAGCCCGGTCGTCAGCGGCGTAAGGCCCAGCCCGTGCTGCAGGCGGAAGGGCAGCGCCGCCAGCCCCGCCGTCTGGCCAGCGAAACAGCAGACCGAGGCGATCACCGAGATGCGGAAGGCGTCGATGCGCAACAGGTCGATCGGGATCAGCGGGGCGCGCCGGGGCGCCTCGCGCCGGATCAGGGCCGCCAGGGCGATCGCAGCCACGCCCAGCAGGGCCGCGGCCCCGGCCGGCGTGCGCGGCGCCAGCTCGGCTCCCGCCACCAGCGCCCCGAACATCGCCGCGTTCAGGACCGCGCTGACCACGTCGAGGCCGCCCACGCCGCGCGGCCCGGCGGGCAGGGCTCGGGTCGCGACCAGGACCAGCGCGCCCAGCGGCAGGTTCGCCGCGAACAGCCAGGGCCAGCCCGCGCCGGTCAGGATCAGCGCGCCGAGGCTCGGCCCCGCCGCCGCGCACAGGGCCACGGTCAGGGCGTTCCAGCCGATCGCCGCGCCGAACCGGCCGGCCGGAACCGAGAACCGCAGCAGCGCCACCCCAAGCGCCATGATCGCGGCGCCCCCCAGGCCCTGGGCGAACCGCGCCGCCGCAAGCCAGGCCAGGGTCGGCGCCAGGGCGCAGAGCGCCGAAGCCAGGGTGAACAGCGCGGCCCCGCCCGCGAACACGCGGCGATAGCCGAACCGCTCGCCCAGCGCCCCGCACGGCAGCAAGGCCATGACCAGCGCCGTCTGATAGGCGCTGACCACCAGGATCGCCGCGCCCGGCGCGACCCTCAGCGTCCGCGCGATCGTCGGCAGGGCGACATTGGCCACCCCGGCGTCCAGCACGACCAGGGCCATGGAGGCCAGGACCGCGAAGATCGCCGCGCGGCGGAGCGGCTGCCCGTCCTGCTCCAGCCGAAGCGCCGGCGCGCTCGTCATGGCGCGGGCGTGGTCCACACGCCGTCATGCTCGACATAGCGGGTGACCCGATCCTCCAGCCGCGTCTCCAGCTTCAGGTCGCGCTCGGTGAAGCGCAGCAGCAGCGCCGAGGCGCTCAGGCAGCGGGTGTCATGGATGTCGCCCGGCAGATAGACCTCCGCCCGCCCCGGCCGCAGCACGGTCGCCCCGCGCCGCACCAGGCGCACGCGGCCCGCGGCGTCCTCGATCCGGCCGTAGGTGCGCATCTCGATCTCGCCCGCCAGCACCGCATAGATCACCCAGCTGGCGCCGTGATCGTGGGGCGGCCGGTAGAGGCCGGCGTGCTCGGTGTGGGCCAGCAGCATGAAGCCGTGGTCCGGGTCGCGATGCAGTTCCGTGCTCGGCGACGCGGCCTCGCCCAGGGCGGCCAGCCACGGCTCCCTCGGCGGGGTCCCGGCCAGACGCTCCATCGCGCCGCTGCAGCGTTCGACCAGTTCGGTGGTCAGCGGCCCCCAGGCCGCGCGGGTGGTGTCGATGAACGTCTCGAGCGCGCTCTGCGCCATGGCTCGTCTCCTTCGCTTCATGATCCGGGGCGAAGCTAGGCGGCGGGGTGATGTGGCGGAATGCGCAGCATTTGCACTTCAATCGTGCGTCTGACGCCATGTCATGTGCTAGGCTCCGGCCATGGCCCGACCCGACCTGAACCAGCTCGTGACCCTCGATGTGCTGCTGAGCGAGGGCGGCGTGGCGCGCGCGGCCCGGCGGCTGCGCCTCAGCCCCTCGGCGATGAGCCGCGCCCTGGCCCGGCTGCGCGACACCCTGGGCGACCCGCTGCTGGTCCGCGCCGGCCGGGGCCTGGTCCCCACCCCACGCGCCCTGGCCCTGCGCGACCAGGCGGCGCGGCTGGTGCGCGAGGCCGAGGCGGTGCTGCGGCCGGAGGAGGCCATCGACCCGGCGCGCCTGGCGCGGACCTTCACCCTGAGGTCCAGCGACGGCTTCGTGGAGAGCTTCGGCCCCGCCCTGCTGGAGCGGACCGGCCGCGACGCGCCGGGCGTGCGCCTGCACTTCCTGCAGAAGGCCGACAAGGACAGCACGCCGCTGCGCGACGGGCGGGTGGACCTGGAAACCGGCATCGTGGAGGGCTCGACCGGGCCCGAGGTGCGCGCCCAGGCCCTGTTCCGCGACCGGCTGATCGGCGCGGCGCGGGCGGATCACCCGCTGAGCCGGGGCGCGATGACCGCCGCCCGCTACGCCACGGCGCGCCACGTGGCGGTGTCACGCGGCGCGGCGGCCGACGCCGTTGACCAGCCCTTCCTGCCGCCCGACCTGCAGCGCGACGTCGCCGCCGTCGTCGGCGGCTTCTCCGCCGCCCTGGCCCTGGCCAGGCTGTCGGACCTGGTGGCGACGGTCCCGGAGCGCCACACCGCCGGCCTGCGCGCGGGCATGTTCAGCTTCCCCCTGCCGACCCCGGCCGAGCCCTTCACGGTGTCGATGCTCTGGCACCCCAGGCTCGACGCCGACCCCGCCCACCGCTGGCTGCGCGCCTGCGTGCGGGACGTGTGCGGGGCGTCGTAACGAGGGGCGCCGGCTCCGGGCCTAGCCTCCCGCCCCCCGGCTCTCCACAGCCCCGATCGCCTTCACCCGCTTCAGGATGTCGCCCGGCTCGCAGTCCAGGTACTCGCAGATGCGGTCGAGCGTCTCCAGGCGCACGCCCTTGATCTTGCCCTGTTTCAGCAGCGACAGGTTGGCCTCGGTGATGCCCACGAACTGGGCCAGCTCGCGCGACTTCACCTTGCGCGTGGCCAGCATGATGTCGAGGGTGACGACGATGGCCATCAGACGAACTGCTCGTTCTCGCGGGCGAGCGTCTGCGCCCGCGCCATGGCCGAGGCGATCACCCACAGTATGCCCGCGCCCAGAACGCCGAGCATCTGCGCGCCGCCGAGGTCGAGGCTCAGCTCCTTGTGCCCAGGTGGATTGGTCTGGGAGATGACCAGCGACAGCACCGGCACGCTGACCAGGCCGGCGACGGCCGCCCACAGCGCCAGCGCCGCGTAGTCGCGCAGGCCCCTGACCGCCTCGGCCCCGAAGAAGTCGCCGCGCACGAAGGCGTTCAGCGTCCAGCGCACCCGGAGCAACGCGCAGCTGAGCATCAGGGCCGGAACCAGGCAGATCGCGCCCCCGATCGCCCGCTGCCACGGCTGCACCGCGCCGCCCATCTGCATGTCGGGCAGGATGTCGGGCGGGATCAGTCTGAACAGGGCCAGAAGCTCCCACGAGCCGAAGGCCCACAGCCCGGCGACCGCCAGCGGCGCCCCCGCGGCCACCAGCACGCAGCCCGTGGCGCACAGGGCGCTGATGCGTTGCTCACGCCCGGTATCGATGGTCGAGGCGGCGTCCATGCTCATCTCCCTCAAGCATTCCGATAATGTTTTATTATTTTGCAATAAAATTTCATCGCGTCAAGGCGAATTGCGGGCGCAGCGGCGGCCATGCGGAAACCCACCTCTCCCGTGAAACGGGAGAAGTGCAAAAGTCCCTACCCGCCGAGCGCGCGCAGGCAGGCGTCGCGGCGGGCGACCAGGGCCGGGGCGCGGACCTGTTTCAGGGCGGCCGTGGCGCGGGCCTTGAAGCGGCGGCTTTCGGCGCGGCTGGGCTCGATGGCGTTGTCGCGGCAGACCTCGGCCAGGGGGAAGGCCTGGTCGCCCAGGCGCAGCACCTCGGCCGGGGCGGTCTGCAGCGCGCGGCCGAGCGCCAGGCGCAGGCCCTCGCTGGTCGCCGCGTCGGTTCCGGGCTTCAGCGCCGGGGCCAGGCGCACGCAGGCGCCCTCCCCCGCCTCGATGCGGTCGAGCAGGCCGTCCCAGCGATGCTCGGCCGACAGCCGGGCCACGGCCGCGCGCGGCCCCTCGGCGTGGACCTGGCGCGCCACGGCCAGGCAGCTGACCGGCCCGGCTCCGGGCGGCGCAGCCTCAGCCCCCACCGTGGCCGCAGCCACCCCCGCCGCCGCCAGCAAACCGCCCACGACCAGCCGTCCGATCATCGCGAAGCTCCTAAAGCCGAGCGCCCATAACGCCCGACGCTTCGCCCGGATTGCGGCGGGCGTGGGGCATCGACCTTGCGCCGGCCGGGGCCGCGCCCCAGCTTGGCCGCATGGCCCGCACGCGCATCATGTACATCGAGGACAAGTCGGGCGGCTTGGTCGGGGCCGCGCGCATCGGGCGGGTGATCTATTCCAAGACCGGCCGCACCCTGACCTATGCCGGACGCAGCTTTCAGAGCCTGAAGGGCCACGGCTTCAAGGCCAACTGGTTCGAGCTCGAGACCGGCGCCTGGTTCTGGATCTCCGGCCCGCGCAGGGACGGCGCCGACGGCCTCTACGGCCGCGTCACCCAGCCCGAGGACGTGGACGCCGACGTGGCCGAAGCCTACTGGCGCGACATCCGCGGCCTGACCCACATCCCCGGCGCCGAACCCCAAGGCGTGCGCCCCTTCACCGAGCTGGCGGCGCCGGAACCGCTGCACGGCCGCAAGGCGGCGCGGCTGGCGAAGACGCGGGCGGCCCAGGCGTGAAACGGGGGTGTGGGCTTACGGTCATCGCCATCTTCTGTCCGCGGGGATGCGCGCCTCTCGGCCGCCAGAAAGTCAGCCGTGATCGATCAACGCCAGAAGCTGCCCCCGCAGCGGCGCCTCGTCGCCGTGAAAGCTTTGGATCATGGCGTCGAGGAACCGAGCCTCCTCCAGAACTTCCAGGTTGAGCGGATGACCCGCTTGGGCTGCAAGGGCCGCCATAAACGTCATCTGGGTGCGTCCATTGCCTTCGCGGAAGGGATGGATGTGGTTCAACCAGGCGAGGAAGGCGGCAGCTTCGGCGGCGAAGGCTTCACGGTCCAGCCCACGCAACCGGTTGCCGCGGCGCAGGCGTTCGAACAGTTCCCGCATCTGCGCATCGATATGCTCAGGAAAACAGAAGGCCGCACCGGGTTTGCTGATCCTCACGGTGCGAAACCGGCCGGCCCAGCGATAGACGTCACCGAACAGATGTCGGTGGATCGCTCGATAGTGGCTGAGACCGAACCGGCCCGCGGGTAGGGGCTGCAACGCCCGCAAGGCGAAGCTCATCGCCTCGTATTGCTCCAGGTCCTCGGGCTCGCGCAAGCCGGGGATATTCCTCAGGACGCGCGTGCCCGGATAACACGCGGGGTCATCGTGGGCGTCGTAGAGGGCCTCGCTCAGGAGCGCGATCCGCCGAGCCCGGCCAGCAGGATTGCGCGGCGCTGATCGGCCGTCAGCCTGGGGTCGCGGGCGGCCTCGATCTTGCGCCGCATCGCGGGGGTGAAGGTGATCCCCTCGACCGCCGCCAGCTTTTCCATCGCCGCGGCGCCCAGCGTGAAGGGCGCTATGGCAGGCTTGTGAGAGCGTGAAGGGTGGCGCGCCATATCAGCACTCTACAGCGTTTGGGGCGACTACGGAATCTCGCCCCCTACTTCACATCCCGATGCGGCACCGGCGTGATCAGGTGGAAGCCGGCGTCGACCTCGACCCGTTCGCCGCTCATGTGGCGCGAGTGGGGGCCGGCCAGGAACAGGGCCACGTCGCCGATGTCTTCGGGCTTGGAGGCGGCTTTCAGGGGCATGGCTTCGATCGCCCAGGCGCGCATCTTGTCGAGCTGGTCCTTGCCGCCGGGGCCTTTCAGGAACCAGGGGGTGTCGATCAGGCCGGGGCAGAGCGCGTTGACGCGGATTTTCGGCGCGAGCGCGCGGGCGAGCGAGATGGTCATGGTGTTGAGCGCGCCCTTGGAGGCCGCATAGGCGACGCTGGAGCCCGTGCCGTTCAGCGCCGCGATCGAGGAGACATTGACCACTGCCGAGGCGCGGCCTGTGGCCTCGGACCCGGCTTCCAGCAGGCCCCGGCAGGCGCGGATCATCTGATAGGCGCCGATGACGTTGACGCCATAAAGCCGGTGGAAGTCCTCGGCCTGGAGCGCATCGAGGTCGGCGTGGTTGGGGGCGAACTTGGTCAGGCCGGCGTTGTTGACCAGGGCGTCGAGCCGGCCCCACCCGGCGGCCGCCTCCGCCAGCTTCCGGCAGTCCCCGTCGTCGGCGACATTGGCCTGGACCAGCTTCACCTGCGCGCCCGCATCCCGGCACAGGTCGGCGGTCGCCTCGCCCTCCGCCTGGCTGGACGAATAGTTGACAATCACGCCCTTCGCGCCGCGCTTGGCCGCCCCGACGGCGACCGCCGACCCCAGGCCGGTGGAGGAGCCGGTGACCAGGACGGTCAGGCCTGAGAAGTCGGTCATGGTGTGCGCTCCGAAAGGAAGCGCAGGGGTAGCGTGGCGGGAAGAGGGCGCCAAGCCTGCGTTCCTCGTCCTTCTCCCGGTCGGGAGAAGGAAGGGACCCGTTGCGAAGCAATGGGGAGGATGAGGGTCACAGGGGGTTCAGAACGAGGAGCTCCCCGCACTGACAGCGCGGTGTCCCTCACCCTCCCACGCCTGACGGCGCGGGTCCCTCCCTCTCCCGATCGGGAGAGGGTCTCGCTCTCCGCAACCGAGAGCAGACTTGAGCCCCCCGCCCCCACGGCCTATCGCTTCACCCACATCAGCCACAGCACCCAATCCGTGAGCGACACCCGCCGCCGTCAGCAGTCCATGGTCACCCTGCCCGCCGAGCTGGCGCGGGCGGCGCCGGCCTATGTGCGGTGGCTGCGCAATCTGGTGCGCGAGAGCGAGCTGTGGCTGCTGTTCGTGGCGGTGGTGCTGGGCCTGTTCGCGGGGGGCGCGACTCACCTGCTGCAGGAGGCCAGCTTCAAGGCGCACGAGTGGCTGTTCGGCGTGCGCTTCGGCGAGCGGCTGTCTTCCGAGCCCTATGTGCCGCTGTGGCGGCTGATCTGGCTGCCGGTCGGTGGGCTCGTGCTGGGCGGCCTGACCCTGCTGTGGAAGCGCCGCCGCCCCGCCGCCATCGTCGACCCGGTCGAGGCCAATGCGCTGCGCGGCGGACAGATGTCGCTGATCGACAGCCTGTTCCTGACGGCCCAGACCCTGATCTCCAACGGCTTCGGCGCCTCGGTGGGGCTGGAGGCCGCCTACGCCCAGATCGGCGCGGGCGCGGCCTCCGCCGCCGGGATCAAGCTGCAGGCCCGGCGCAGCGACCTGCGCATCCTGACCGGAGCGGGCGCGGGCGCCGCCATCGCCGCAGCCTTCGGCGCGCCCCTGACCGGGGCCTTCTACGCGTTCGAGCTGATCGTCGGCTCCTACACCGTGGCCAATGTCGCCCCCATCGTGGGCGCGTCGCTCGCCGGATACCTGATGGGCCAGGCGCTGGGCGGCCCGCCCAATCTGATCGAGGCGCAAGGGGTCAATCTGGGGCCGGAGGACTATCTGATCTGCGCCGGCCTGGGCGTCATCGCCGCGGGCGCCGGCGTGATCGTCATGCGCATGGTCAATCTGGTGGAAGTGCAGACCAACCGCGGCCTGCCCCGCTGGCTGCAGCCCGCGTTCGGCGGCCTGGTGGTGGCCGCCATCGCCGCCTTCTCGCCCGAGGTGCTGGCGTCCGGCCACGGCGCG
Organism: Pseudomonadota bacterium; assembly: GCA_018241995.1. GTDB lineage: Bacteria > Pseudomonadota > Alphaproteobacteria > Caulobacterales > Caulobacteraceae > JAFECT01. The sequence continues at coordinate 38,813 of JAFECT010000017.1, read as the reverse complement.
CTCGAGCGCCACCTGGCCACCATGGCGACGCTGAAGGCGCTCGCCATCATCTTCGTGCTGAAGGCGGTGGCCTCCGCCGTGTCGCTGGGCTCGGGCTTCCGGGGCGGGCTGTTCTTCGCCTCCCTGTTCCTGGGGGCGCTGCTGGGCCAAATCTACTGGATCGTGCTGAACCTTATGGGGGTGCATTCCCTGCCCGATTCCACCGTCACGGCGCTGGTCGGCATGGCGGCCATGGCGGCGGGCATCGTGGGCGGGCCCCTGACCATGAGCTTCCTGGTCTTGGAGACCACCGGCGACTTCCCCCTGGCCGGCGCGACCCTGGCCGCGGCCCTGGTGTGCAGCATCATGGTGCGCGAGTTCTTCGGCTATTCCTTCTCAACCTGGCGCTTCCACCTGCGCGGCGAGACCATCCGCTCGGCGCACGACATCGGCCGCATCCGCTCGCTGACGGCGGGTTCCATGATGCGCAAGAACGTGCCGACCGCGCCCGCCGCCATGACGGTGGCGGAGTTCCGGCGGAGGTTCCCCCTGGGCTCCACCCAGCGGGTGATCGTGACCGACGAGCAGGAGCACTACTACGGCCTGGTGCTGACGGCGGACGCCTACGCCGCTAGCGTCGACGCGGAAAAGCCCGTCGCCGATCTGGCGCGCCAGTGCGGCGCCTCGCTGCGCCCCGCCGCCGACATCCGCACCGTCATGGCCGCCTTCGAAAAGAGCGGCGGCGACGAACTGGCCGTCACCGACCCCGACGGCAAGGTCCTGGGCCTGGTCACCGAGACCTATGCGGCGCGAAGGTACGCGGAGGAGCTGGAGAAGACCCGGCAGGAGCTGACGGGGGAGAGCTGAGCGGCGGCGCGCTTCTTTTCTTCCGCATTTTCCCGCGCAAGCGGGGACCCAGGCTTCTCTGAACCACGAACCTCACGAACCACACGAACGAGGCCTTCGGCCTCAACAAAGGCTCACCACAAAGGTCACAAAGGACACAAGGGGTGCGGAGCTTGGATCGAACCGGTTGCGCCAGTCGCTTAAGGACGAGCGGAGCGCGTCGATAGGCGCACCGCGAAGGGCGCAGGGTTCTCTCGACCCCTTTGTGACCTTTGTGACCTTTGTGGTGAAAAAGCCTGGGTCCCCGCTTGCTCGGGGAAGGGCGGAGTAGAGAACAGGCCCCCACAGCGCGTTCGTGGGGTTCGTGAGGTTCGTGGTTCCAGTCCTTCCTTCTCCCTGAACACCCGCGACCTGATTTCGCCTTGACGCTCCTCCATCTTGGCGGTTCTTCAAGGGCACAAGTCTTCAGGGGCGTACGCACATGATGATCCGAACCACGATGGCCATCGCCGTCGCCCTGGCCGTGGGCGCAGCCGCCTCGGCCCAGGACGCCCCCCAAGGAACTGGCAAGAAGAAGCTGACCCAGATGTTCATCTCGCCCATGGGCGAGCCCTTCCGCGCCGCCGCCGACGAGCCCTATCCGGTGGAGCAGTGGTTCGCGGGCGCCGACGCCGACCACGACGGGGTGGTCACCAAGGCCGAGTTCCGCGCCGACGCCCTGCGCTTCTTCAAGCAGCTCGACGCCGACGGCGACGGCATCCTCGACGGCGAGGAGATCAAGAACTACGAGAACCACGTCGCGCCGGAGATCACCGCCGACATCCTCCTGACCGACGCCCAGCGCGAGAACGCCGGCCGCAAGGAAACCTACGACGACATGCGCGGCCCCAACGGCGAGGCGCCGCAGGTGATGCTGGGCGCCAACGGCGGCAGCCGCATCGACAAGAACCGCCTGGCCGAGCGCGGCGACGCCTCCCTGCTCATCAACAGCCGCCGCGGCGCGGGCAAGTACGGCTTCCTGGAAGACCCCGACCCCGTGCACGGCTGCGACACCAACATCGACTTCCGCGTCTCGCTACGCGAGTGGATGGAGGCCGCCGACCGCCGCTTCGACCGCATCGACGTCAAGCACAAGGGCAAGCTGATCCACGACGAGCTGCCCCAGACGCCGATCCAGCAGCTGAGCGCCTATTACAAGAAAAGGTTCGGCTGAGGCCGCCGGCCCATGACGCCCAATGACGGCTCGGGGCGCGGCGCCTATATTTCGACGCTTAGGCGCGTCAGCCTCGCCGCGCACAAGGTTCTGACCGGGCCACGCCGGCCCGCGCCAAGGGAGCACCCATGATCCGAAGGCTGACGCTCGCAGCCCTCCTGTCCCTGGCGCCGGCCGCGGTCCTGGCGCAGTCGGCGCCCGCGCCGGCCGCGCCCGCGTCCGCCGCCGCCTCGCCCGATGGCCCCATGGCCACGGCGCGCCGCGTCCCCGCCCCGCCGCCCGAAGCGACCCCCGAGGCCGGCAAGCCCGCTCCGATCGCGCGCACCGAAGACCTGCCCAACGCCTCACCCGAGACGCGGCCCACCGAGCGCCCCAAGCGCCAGCAGATCTTCATCTCGCCGATGGGCGAGCCCTTCCGCGCCCCCTTCGGCCAGCCCTATCCGGTCGAGCAGTGGTTCACCGGCGCCGATACCGACCACGACGGGACGATCAGCCAGGCCGAGTTCCGCGCCGACGCCGAGCGCTTCTTCAAGGTGCTGGACGAGAACCACGACAACGTCATCGACGGCTTCGAGGTCGGCGACTACGAGACCAAGGTCGCGCCCGAAATCCTGCCCCACGTCGCTGATGGCCTGACCGCCCAGGACGTGCTGACCCAGAACGAGCTGGCCAAGGCCGGCCGCCGCCGTCGCCGCCCCGAGGACAGCGTGGGCGAGGCCGTCGGCAACCCCAAGGGCGCCCTCAGGGACGCCATGACCGGCGCCGCCCTGTTCGGCTTCCTGGCCGAACCCGAACCCGTCCGAGGCTCCGACGCCGACCTCGACTTCAAGGTCAGCCACGCGGAATGGATGGCCGCCGCCGACCGCCGGTTCGAGAAACTCGACAAGAACCACGACAAGAAGCTGGAACGCAGCGAGCTGCCCCAGACCCTGATGCAGAAGGTGATGGCGGAGGAGGAGAAGCGGCGCGAGGCGGAGGCGAAGAAAGGGCGGAAGTAGGCCTCGGTCCGCCAGGGACCCGCTTTCACCGCGCCCCCACGCCCGTTGCGCGCGCGAGCCCGGCCGCCCACCTGAGCCGTATCGCCGAGGCCGCGACCGCGCCCGGCGATCCAGCCGGCTACACCCCAAAGAGGCCCCCATGCACCGTTCGCGCATCAACGGAATCCTGATCGACTGCAACACCGACGACATCGCCGCCGCCGCCCGCTTCTGGGCCGCCGCGCTCGGCCGGCCAGTCGATCCCGACCATCCGGGCACGCGCGGCGACTATGTGATGCTCGAGACCCCGCCCGACGAGCTCAGCGTGCAGATCCAGCGCGTCAGCCACGAAAGCCGCGTGCACATCGACATCGAGACCGACGACATCCCCGCCGAAGTCGCCCGCCTGGAAAAGCTCGGCGCCACGGTCGACGTGCGCAAGGAACGCTGGGTCGTCATGCGCGCCCCGACCGGCCACCGCTTCTGCATCGTGCGCGTGCAGAGAGACGGGTTCCCGAAGGGGGCGGTGACGTGGGAGTGAGGGGGGCGAATCCGAGACGCTGTCGCCTAGCCCGAGCAGCGCCTATTCCTGAATCTGGTCCCGGCCAAACCGCTCGAGCGCCAGTGCGGCGAACCGCTGCATATCCTCGATAGAACGCCCGTAAAGCAGGGCTCGGTGTTCTTCGACGTCCAACCCCACATCGCTATCCCGCGCCAACTCTAACAACACTTCGACGCGCACGCGGCGCGGGCAGAAGCGAATGGATGGAAAATCGCGCAAGTGGCTACCGCCGAAGGCCCCACCGTTGCAGCTAAGCACTGTATGGGCGCCGAGAGCGTTGAGCGCCACGACCGCCGCGGCCACTCCGATATCCAGATGCCAGAGCGCTTCGCGCTCATCGTCGTCATCCCGCGCCTCAAGTGCTGTTTGCTCCGCAGCTGCCGGGTCGAGCGCCCTAGCAATCTCTTCGATAAGCGACGCTTCGCGCTCAAGCGCGAAGCGGACATCATCCCAAGTCGCGATGCTCAGATCGCTGTAGTGCTGGTTCCCGTCGAGTTCGCCAACATCGTCCGCCGCGTCCAAAGCTTCATCGCTCAGGATCTCCAAGAGGCTGAGATCAAGGTTCTGGCGTATCTCTGGGGCGGTCATCAACGTCGAGCCGTGTCGCACTCCATTTTACTACTCCTGATTTGCATTTTTTCCAGATGGGAACATAATGTGAACGATAGACATGGCGCCATGCAGGCGCCACCGTGGCGCCATGACTGATTCACCGAGCAATTCTCCCAGCGCATTAGACCGCATCAATCTGCGGCTCTCGGCAGAGACGTTTGCTGCGATCGACCGGGCGCGTGCTGCGCGTTCGGGCCATGTGTCTCGTAACACTTGGCTAACCGAAGCAGTGGAGGAGAAGCTGGCGCGCGACGTCGCAAACCTGCCTGAGCTCGAGGAGCGTCGGCATGGCTAGTTTCTACGAGTTCTTCGCCGGCGGCGGCATGGCTCGCGCAGGCCTGGGATCGGGATGGCGCTGCCTTTTCGCCAATGATTTCGACGCGAAGAAAGGCCTGACCTACCAGGCGAACTGGGGGACTGGCGGCGAACTCCATGTTGGCGACATCCGCAAGATCGAGACTAGCTCTCTCCAAGGTCACGCCGATCTCGTTTGGGGTTCCTTTCCCTGCCAGGATCTGTCGCTCGCAGGAAACGGCGCCGGCTTGAGCGGCGACCGATCCGGGACGTTCTATCCCTTCTGGGACGTGATCGGCGGACTGATTGCAGATGGGCGGGCACCGAAGATTGTCGCGGTCGAGAACGTATGTGGGACGCTCACTTCGCACGGCGGTAAAGACTTCGAGGCTATCTGCAAGACGTTTGCGGAGGCCGGATACCGCTTCGGCACCTTGGTCATAAACGCCGAACTGTTCGTGCCGCAATCGCGACCGCGCCTTTTCGTCATTGGCGTTCGAGAGGATGCGGAAGTCCCGGCCGAATTGATGGTCGAAGCACCTGAAGCCCCGTTCCATACGCGGGCGCTATGCCGGGCCATCGAGGCGCTACCGGCTACGACGCTCGAAAAGCTCATTTGGTGGAAGCTTCCCCTTCCGGGCCCGCGCGCCCAATCCTTCGGCGACCTGATCGAGGAGGAGCCCGAGGATGTGGAGTGGCACACTCAGGCTCAAACGAAAAAGCTGCTCGACATGATGTCGACGGTGAATCTCCGGAAGGTCGAGGAAGCCAAGACCACCGGCCGACGCATTGTCGGCGGGGTATATCGGCGTACGCGCTTCGACGAGACCGGCAGCAAAGTCCAACGTGCCGAGGTCCGCTTCGACGAGGTTGCAGGATGTCTTCGGACTCCAGCGGGCGGCTCCAGTCGTCAAGTCATCATGGTGGTTGACGGCTATCGGGTGCGCACACGTCTGATTTCAGCGCGAGAAACCGCCCGCCTTATGGGGCTGGCGGACAGCTATATCCTGCCTCGCCGATACAATGACGCGTACCACCTTACGGGCGATGGCGTTGCTGTTCCCGTAGTGCGCCATCTTGCGGAGCACATTTTTGAGCCGCTGTGCCGAGACGCGCACCAGCAACTCAAAGTCGCCTGAGCGCTGATGAGCAAGAGGCCAGATGGGACAAACGTCCCGCCTTTTGAGACGGAAGATCTGCGCGCCAACCTTGCAGCGTTTCTGGACGCGCCCTTCGGCGACGAGAAATCGCGCGTCGGCAACTTCAAATGGGGTGTCTACGCCTTCTTCGACTACGACGGGGAACCGATCTACGTCGGCCAGACCAACGAGATGCTTCGCACGCGCATACGACGGCACCTGACCAACCAGCGTACCGACGCGGTCGCGATGTCTGTCCTCGATCCTTTTGAAGTCTTCGAGATCGAGGTTTGGCCGCTCCCTCAATTTCAGGACACGCCAAACAAGGATCGAGGGGCGCGAGAACATCTGGACGCGCTCGAACGTCTGATCACGTCGAACTGCGTCGAGCAATCCGAGTTTAAGGCGATCCTAAACGAAAAGGATCCGCCACCAGGCCAACTTGTCGTCGATCAGCCGCCGTCGCTCCGGGGGAGGATCGTATCAGACCGCGTGTACGAACTCAGATCTCATCCCGACTTCCGGATTGCCCGGCGGGCTCTGATCATCTCTCGGCTGGCGCAAGTTATCTCCGAACGGAAGGTCCAGGGCGGCCTGCGTCGAGTGCTTCTGACTCAAGCGAAACGCCTGCAGTGGCTCGCCGACCGACGCTATGAAGCGCTTGGCGGTGCGGCGAGCGTTGATGATGTGGAGGCCGGGGAAGAAGTCTAACTGCGATATCGGCCCCGCCTTCCAAGTCGGCTATGCGGAGCGGATGATCGCTGCTGATTGCGGCGAGTTCCCGGCGGCGACCGCCGGTCGCGCAGTTAGCCGTGGGCTTACAAAGCCAATTCCAGCAAACGCGCTCGCAGGGCGTCCCTAGTGCCTGCCAGATCGATTGTCGCCAGGCGGATACGATGACCCTGAATCATCGCCCATTCGTCGATATGTTGATTAACCACAGGGTAGAGCAGGAGGCCGCGGGCTGTATCCGCCGACACGTCGCTGCGCCCCGACTGGGTTTGCAGATAGGCATAGAGCTGATAGAGATGCGCGCTCTTGAATATTTCTTTGCGATAGAGATTTTTTGTTAGGGCGTTGGTGAATTTGGTCTCCACGATCAAGCGGTATGCGTCGCCCGACGGCAGCGCTCGCTGCAATAGAACATCAGCATTCATACCGGGCAGAAACGCCTTTAAGCCGGCACTTTGCTTGGCGACATTCCAGCTCAATGCTTTTTGTGGCGATACTGTCCACCCGTCTCGAGCGTGCAATTCGTATCGATAGAAGCCGGCCACCGCCTTCTCGAATATCCGGCGCAAGAGTGCTTCGTCTCGGTCGAGGCGTGTCGCGCTCACGCCTCCCTGCGTCTCGCTGGGCAACACCTCGTCGAGCGCCAGTTCTGCCACCTTAACCATCACGCGGTCATCGGCGTCATGTCGCGCGATCTGGTCACGCGCCAGTTCGATTCGCGATGGTCGCCCCGCCCTAACACCGAGCTCCTCGAGATGGCGAGCCAATCGGCGACAGCGTCGCTGAACATCCCGACTACTCACGCGCAATGCCATCTGCTCAAGCGCTGCGCGGACGAGGCGATTGCGCGCCGTGTCGCAAGTTAGTTCCTCAAACCGGCAGACCACCTGCCCGCGATCAAGATGCCGCCCAGCCTCCGTCCGGAGCCAGTCGATGCGACCCCGAACACGCTGCAGCACAGCGACTCGTGACTCGTACGCACGGGACAAGTTCTGCCTCAGACGCCGCTCGACCACCCAAGCTAAGAGCCGCGCGAGCAATTCCGGTAAGTCGGCGGAGCCTTCTACTACGCCGTCGAACCGCTCCCCGAAGGCGGCCAAGTCCGAGGCGTACATAAGCAAAAGCCATAAATTCCGGACGGGAATGCCGGCATGAGTCTTCCAAGGCTCCTGGGTCGCTGTCACGCTCACAGCGGCTGCGACAGCAGGTCTTTGTGCGTCTGTGCAGTCGCGATGTCATCGTACCAATACTCGTCGAGTAGTGGGCCAATTTCGGCGTCGACCACCGCCTGAAACCAACTAGTCCAGTCTGCTACGCCCGCCTTCGGTGGCGTTACAAAGCTGTGGCCCACACAGAACTGTGCGCGCAGTCGGATGTCTTCCGCGATCGCGGCGTTCAACTCGCCAAACCGTTGCCCGATCGCTTCCACCAAGCCTGCCGGCGCCCCAGCCGCCACACACCAATCGCGCCATGCATCGTTCAACATCGGCCGCAAGGTGTGGAAGGCGAACCGCCGGCGCAGCGCCATATCCACGAGCGCGAGCGATCTGTCGGCCAGGTTCATCGTGCCTATGACATGGAGGTTCGGTGGAACATATACGCGCTCGTCAGAATGGCGTGGGTACGCCAGACGCAGCGCTTCGCTCTCTACACGCTTGTCCGCTTCGAGAAGCGTTAGGAGTTCGCCCAAAATTTGTGCCGGATTGCCTCGATTGATCTCCTCGATGACCACTACAAAGTCTTCATCGGGCTCGGCGCGGGCCGCGGCTACGCAGTCCAGAAATAGCCCATCGGCGAGGCGCAAAGCCCCTCGCCCGTCTTCCCCAGCATACGGCCGCCAGCCCCGGACAAAGTCCTCGTATGAAAGCGAAGGCTGGAACTGTACAGCCGTCACGCGCGCGCTGTCCTTTGCACCGACGAGAGCGTACGCCAGACGTCGGGCAAGCCAAGTCTTGCCGGTGCCAGGCGGACCTTGAAGCACGAGATTCTTCTTGCGCCGGGCCAGATCAAGTAGGGCATCGATCTCAGCGGCCGGCAAGAAGCATCCATCGGCGATGATGTCCTGCACTCCGTACGCAGGCAACTTGGAGGATGATGCCGAAATTTCTGGCGGCGCTAAGCTTTCACCCAGCTCATCACGATCGTTGACTTCATTGGAGATCCGCCACCGGTGTTCAAAGTCTGCTGGCAGCGCAGAGGCGTAGTCTTCGCCGTCGTCTGTGAGCGTAAGCCACGTTTTGCCCTCGCGCACGACTGCATCGACCAAGCCCGCCTGTTTCGCCCAAAGGACAATGTAGGATCCCGGCATCGTCGTCGTCCAAGTTGGGACGAGCGACTGCAGGTACCGGGCGGCATCCTGCTGGGTCATGGCTCCATTCATCAGACGGAGCAGTAGCTGGCCCATCCCAAAGACACGGCCGACCAGTGGCGAACGCAGTATGTGCCCTGGGTGAGTCGCGGTAAGGAACTCCAGGCCGCGATCGGTCGGAAAATAGGCGTTGTCAGAGTACCGGATCAGACCCAATCCGCCGCCCAGCGCTTGATTAATCACCATATTCGCGCTGGTTTCTTTTAGCTGAGGCGCTTCCTGTAAGATGAAGTCGATTAGATCCGACTTGCCGATGCCTTGCTCACACTCGCGAACGACGCCAAGTAACAGAGCGACGTTGTTTTGAACGGCAAATAGACTACGCCGCTGGGACGATGCCGGAAGAATAGCAAATTCCGGAACGTCGACTGGAACCCGACCGGCGCCGACGACTTCAGCACCAAGGTCCGGCTTGGTCGCTACGCGGCTCTCCCACAGGAACCAACAGAACATCGCATGATCTACGTCATCCCCACCTAGCCCTTCGAGGGCTTCGCGGAGGCGTGCACGGATCAACGGGTTCTGACCGATCCAGTTTGTTGGAGCCTTGGCTGCTCCTATCAGGCTCTGGACCTGATACGTTCGCCGGTCGTCCATTAGACACGTCATGTGCCTGGGAAAGAGCGCGGCCAACAACCGCGCTATCCGGGCACGCGGCCGCTTCGGGGTGTAGCGCGGCCGAACCCGATCTAGAATCGTGTCGTAGGCCCGCTGCAATTCAAGCGCCGCGGCTTGCGGCTCATCGGGAAGGCCTTTGTCCCGAAGTTCAAGCAGATAGGCCGCAAGATCGGCGTCCTCATAGGCCCCCGACACTGATACCGCATTGCCCGGACCAATGCCGCTGACCCCGTCCGACTCCCAAAGAAACCTCTGAAAATGTTCTGGATACCAGTCTTCTTCCTTCGTTTCCCCGACGATCGAGAGCTGCTCTTCGTATCGCTGCCGCCAACGCTGGCCGGTCGCGTCGGCATAGGTTTGCCTGAATAGTTCGTACGCGCTCCTGAGCGCACCGTTGTCTAGAAGTGAGGTCACGCGGCAGCCTCCGGTGTAGAATGGCGCGTTCTGATCTGCGGAACGTTGCGGGTTATGCCTCGCCGCACACGCGCGAAGATTGTATCCCCGTTAGACGCATTGATAAGGCGTCTAACGGGCGTGGCAAGTGTTCAGATGCCAGCCGCCGGACGAGCCCCCAAGCCCGCCCGGCGACCACCCCTCACCCCTTCACACACACCACCTGCCTCAGCGTGTGCGCCACCTCCACCAGGTCGCTCTGCGCCGCCATCACTGCGTCGATGTCCTTGTAGGCCATCGGGGTTTCGTCGATGACCTCGGCGTCCTTGCGGCATTCCACGCCTTGGGTGGCGCGGGCGTGGTCTTCGACGGTGAAGCGGCGCTTGGCTTCGGCGCGGCTCATGGTGCGGCCGGCCCCGTGGCTGCAGGTGCAGAACGAGTCACGGTTGCCCTTGCCGCGCACGATGAACGACTTGGCGCCCATCGAGCCCGGGATGATGCCCAGCTCGCCTTCCTTGGCGCTGACCGCCCCCTTGCGGGTCAGGAAGACGTCCTTGCCGAAGTGCTTCTCCTTCGAGACGTAGTTGTGGTGGCAGTTCACCGCCGTATCCGTGGCGAAGACGTCCGGCCACTGGGCGCGCAGCACCTCCAGCACCCGCTCCATCATCACCTCGCGGTTGGCGCGGGCGTACTTCTGCGCCCACGACACGGCCCGCACATAGCCGATGAAGCCGTCCGACCCTTCCGGGAAGTAGGCGAGGTCGGCGTCCGGCAGGTTGATGAACCACCGGCGCATGTCGTGCTTGGCCCGCTCGATGAAGTAGCTGCCGAACCGGTTGCCCACGCCGCGCGAGCCCGAGTGCAGCATCACCCACACCTGGCCGGTCTCATCCAGGCACAGCTCGATGAAGTGATTGCCGGTGCCGAGCGTGCCGAGGTGGCCCAGGCCGCGCGGGTGCGCCGCCTTGGGGTGCTCGTCGACGATGGCCTGATAGCCCGGCTCCAGCTCGGCCCAGCGCGCGGCCGCGACCGCGGGCGGATCGACCTGCCAGGCGCCCACGTCGTTGCGCCCGCCGTTGTCGGTGCGCCCGTGCGGCACGGCCGCCTCGATCGCCGAGCGGATGGCGAAGAGGTTGTCGGGCAGGTGCTCGGCGCGGATCGAGGTGCGGACCGCCATCATGCCGCAGCCGATATCCACCCCCACCGCGGCGGGCACGACGGCGCCCAAGGTCGGGATCACCGAGCCCACGGTCGCGCCCTTGCCGTAGTGCACATCGGGCATGACCGCGACGTGGCTGTGGATGAAGGGCAGTGAGGCGACGTTCCTCAGCTGCGCCATGGCGGCGTCCTCGATGGGCACGCCCTCGGTCCAGGCCTTGATCGGCCGGCCCCCGTCGGATTCGAACACGCGATATCCCGTCATGGGATCACTCCTGTCTTTCTATCTTCAGCCTCCCGGCCGGGACCTGAAAGACGCCCTCCGCATACGAAGAACCCCTCCAGGCCGGGCCGGGAGGGGTTGCTTTCAAACACCGAAGCCTTGGGGGCTCAGATCCCGCATCCCTCCCGCGCGCAGATGTCCTCGCGCCCGGTCTTGTGACCGTTCGTGTAGGCGACCTGCTGCATGGGGGATGTGCGGAACATCACCGTCCTCGTCTTCGGGGCGGCGCGGATAGCAGGGGTATGCGGCGTCGCGCAAGGGCGGGAGGCGTGGGAGCGGGCCGGCGTGGCGGTTGAGGCACAGTCGCTTTCCAAGGCCCGTCATCCTCGGCCTCGTGCCGAGGACCCATGGTTCAGCCCGCGACCCGCGTTGACCGCGATCCGCTCGGCCTGCGGCGGACAGATAGGCCCTCGGGACGGCGCCCGAGGGTGACGGGAGGTTTGAAGGAGAGGCTCAGAACACCCCCGCCACGTCCGGCGCCTCCGGAACCCGCCGGTACGCGATGCGCCACGCCAACAGGCCCAGGGCCGCGCCGACCGTCGCACTGATCAGGGTGAAGAACACCACGCCGACGGCTCCCCCCGCCCCCTGCCCTTTCGCTACGATGTCGTGGAAGGTCGCCAGCGCCCAGGCCGCGCCTGCCAGGCTGCTGGGCACGGCGCCGGCCAGCACGCCCGCGGGCCAGCCCCGGAACCCGCGCCGATCCAGCTGCCACCACACCGGCGCCAACAGCCCCAACGCCAGCAGGCAGCCCACCTCCACGATGAGCGCCGAAACGGGGAGGACCACGATCAGCGGGTTGTCCCGCGGCGTCGGCTGGTTCGCCATGAACCCCAGAATGGTCAGCACATAGACCGCGGTGATCGTCAGCGAGACCACGCCCACGGCAAGCAGCGCGCGACGCGGTGTGGTCTGATAGCGAGGCGGAGCGGCGGTCTGGGGCATGGAATCTCTGGACTGCGGATCGGCGGGCGCCATCAAAACACCCCCGCCACATCGACGCCCCGCCGGTACGCCACCCGCCAGGCCAGGGCGCCTGCAAGGGCGCCGAACAGCACGGCGAACAGGCACTTGCTCCACGATTGGCCGAGGAACAGCACATACCGCTCTGGCGTCAGCCCGCCGAACCGGCCGAGCGCGGCCGCGCCGAACGCCGCGACCGCCAGAAGCATGATCACCGCCGCGCAGGCTCCGCCGAGCAGCGCCGCCCACCAGACGCTGAGCCGGCCGTGGCGGTTCAGCCACCACAGCAAGGGCAGAAGGAACAGGGCGGCGACCGCGAAACTGCCGCCTCCCACCATCGCCACGGCCAGGGCCATGGTCGACACGTATCTCGCACCGTGGGGTCCGCTCTTGCGCAGCAGCGCCACCATGGTGACGCCCACCACGGTCAGCAGCACGAACAGCCCCACACCCGCGACGAGCCCCAGCGCCGCCCGACCCCTGGTGGTCACATAGCCCGTTCCGCCCGTCCCCACCCCCATCAGAACGCCTCCGCGGCATCCGGCACGCGCCGATAGGCGATGAGCCACATGATCAGCCCGACAAAGCCGCCCGCGACCGCGCCCATGACCGCCTCCCCAAGGGTCAAGTAGTTCAGGCCTTCCAGGCGCCACCCTCCGGCGGCCAGTTCGATCTCAGTCAGCATCAAGGCCCCGCCCAGCCCGCCGACCAGCACCGCCGTGGGCCAGCGCCTATGCCCCCTGCGATCGAGCCACCACCACAGAGGCGCAACCACCGCCGTCGTCAGAAGGCAGTTCATGGCGCTGTTCAGTGCGATCGTGAGCAGATCGCCCGGCGCCACCACCCGCTTGATCGCCCGCAGCATGAACCAGTTGCCGAGCGTCAGGGCCGCGCTCGCCATGGCCGTCGTCACGCCGATGGCCGCCAGGGCGCGGCGCACACTGGTTCGATAGTCGGGGTCGACCGCACCCATCAGAACGCCTCCGCCGCATCCGGCACGCGCCGATAGGCGATGCGCCAGACGACGAGCCCCATGACCGCGCCGGCCACGGCCGAGATCAGCGCCGGCGCGCCCAGCAGCCAGGTCATGCCGCCCGGCGGCATGGCGATGGACTTGCGATAGAGGCTCCAGGCCATGAGCGCCGTCGCCGCCCCGCCTCCGCCTAAGCCGCCGACCAGGGCCGCGACCCACCATTGCCGCACGCCCCGCCGATCCAGCGCCCACCAGACGGGCAAGGCGAGCGCCTCGATCATCAGGAACACCACGGCATAGGTCGCCAGCAGCGTCAGCCAGATCCACCAGGGCCTGCCCGCGAACGGGTTCGCCCCGGCCGGAACCAGTCGCACCAGGGCCAGGATCGTCCCGCTCAGCAAGACCGAAGCCCCGACCGCCACCGCCCCCAGCCCGATCATCGCCCGCGACACCGTGGCCTGACGGGTGACCTTTGCCTTCGACATCAGAACGCCTCCGCCGCGTCGGCCGCCTTCGGCTCCCGGCGATAGGCGATGCGCCAGGCGATCAGGCCCATGGCCGCGCCGGTGGCGGCGGCCCAGCTCAGCACCTCCAGCGTGAAGTCCGCCGGCGGCGGACTGTCCTTCGCGGCGTAGAGGGTGAACAGCATGAACAGCACCGCCCCGGGGCCGCAGGTGAGCGCCCCGACCAGCGGCGCCGCCCACCACTGGCGCACCCCCTTGCGGTCGAACGCCCACCAGATCGGGGCGGCCAGGGCGACCACGGGCAGCATCTCCAGGGTGCAGAAGAACGCGCGGCGCGGCCACGCCCACCAGGGGATCGCCGGCCGGGGCAGGTGCGTCATCGCCACCATGTTCAAGGTGGCCAGGGTCAGGGCCACACCGAACACCAGCCCCGCACAGACCGCCGCCGCCCCCAGCCCGAACACCGCGCGCGAGACCGTGGCCCGATAGGCGACCTTGGGCCTGAGCTCGGGGCGCACCATCAGAACACCTCCGCCACGCTCGGCGCCTTGCGATAGGCGATGCGCCAGACGATCCAGCCCAGGACGGCGCCGAGCGCAGCGCACAGCAGGGTCAGGACGGCGGCGCCCAGGTAGTAGCCGAGACCCCCTACGAAGCCGCCCGATAGCGGCATCGCTCGCAGGGTCTGCGCCGACCACGCCGCGCCCAGCAGGCCCATGCCGGCGCCTCCGACCAGCACGCCGCTGACCCAGCGCCTATGGCCCCTGCGGTCCAGCCACCACCACAGCGGCGAGACCAGCCCCATCGCCAGCAACCAGGCCAACGCCGCGAGCAGGAGCAGGGCCGCGAACCTGGCGCCCAGGCCCGGCCCACGATCGACTGCGCCGGTCAGCACCATCGCGCCCGCCAGCGCCGCGATTACCCCGGTTCCCACCAGCGTCCCGACGCCGACGCCCAGCAGGGCGCGCGCCAGAGTGGTCCGATAAGTGCGCTTGGCCTTCGGCTTCATGCGGGTCGCACCGCCGTGCGGCGTGTCGCCCGATACTCGATTGCCGCCGGCCGTTCGCCCATCACGCGCCCCCTGAAACGGGAGCCTAGAGGTTGCGAACCGGGGCCGCCAGAGGCCGCGCGCCCAAACAAAAACGGCCCCCGCCGTCGCCGGCGGGGGCCGCTTGATGTGTCAGGCCTTCAGCTTACCAGCCGCTGCGGCAGTGCAGGCGGCCCCAGCGGTCGCGCCAGTAACCGAACCGGCAGCTGGAGTAGTAGTAACCGTAGTGCGGGCGACGCCACCCGTAGTGATAACCGCGGTCACGGTCGCGATCGCGATGATAGTAGTGGTCGCGGTCCCAGTTGCGGTTGTCACGCCACTGCACCCGGTCGAGCGTCGCGGTCTGGGTGGCGGCATTGGTATCCAGGGTCAGGGCGCCGGCCGCGGGGGCGGCCATGGCGGGAACCGCGCTTGCGACGGAAGCGGCGACGATGGCCCCGAGGATCACTCTACGCATGATCGAACTCCTTGCGTGTCTTGCGACTGCTTAACCAAACGAGCGAGTCGGACGATGGCTCCCAGCGCCAAGCTCGGAATCTTTGCGTCTATGCATGCAAATTGTTGAACACGTTCAGTATTTCCCGATCAAAAAGGGGCTTCTCCGCCCCCCTTCGAAAAGGTTAATATCGGCGTCAGGGGAGAGATGATGTCTATGCGCGTGCGTGGCTCGGGGAGCATCGCAGCGGTAGTGGGTGGCGTGGTTGGGGTGGTGTGCCTGGCGATGGCCGGGACCATGGTCCTAGGCGCCCTGCACGGCCGCGCGCATGCCGATTCCGAGCTCAAGCGCACGCCCGGCGCCCCTGCCATCGAAACCGTCGCCGACGAGCCCGCGCCCGGCGATGGCCCCGAGATCACCCCCGAAGCCGCCGCCCGGGCCCGCGCCGCCGCCGACGCGCGCGCGCTCACCGCCGCGGTCAAGCCCGACGCCTCGGCCGCGCGGGTCAACTGGGAGGGCGGCCCCGGCGAGGTGACCGGCGGCTGGTCGCCCCGCTTCGCCGCAGTCGAGCGCTTCGCCGCCAAGTACGAGCCGCAGTTCGACTTCCAGGTGCGCCCCAGGGGCTCGGGGACCGAGGCGCGGGTCCAGGTCGCCTTCGGCCAGCCCACGGTGCAGGGCCGCCTCGCCGCCGGCGCCGAAAAGCTGGGCCTGAAGCAGATCCCCGCCACCCAGCGCACCAAGGGCCGCTTCTTCCTGTTCGCCGCCGCCCGCTCGGACGCGGTGGGCTTCAACCTGTTCCGCAGCCCAGAGGGTGAGATCCGCCGCGCGGGCTGGTCGGCCGAGAAGGTCGCGGTCACCGGCGACGCCCAGGTCGGCGCCGGCTGGCGCAAGGGCCCGCTGCAGGCCTCGCTGGGCTTCGTGGAGCGCGAGATTTCCAGCTGGGGCCACACCGCCCACGAACGCTTCTTCGGCTTCACCTTCTCGCTCAGCCCCGCGGTCAAGGGCTCGAAGAGCCAGGAGCAGATGCGCCGCGAACGCGAAGAGCGCTTCCACGGCCGCCAGGACGCGCCGCGGTAGACCTCTTCAATGATCCGAAGACCGCCAACCTGAGCCCTCTCCCGATCGGGAGAGGGAGGGGCCCATTGCGCCAGCAATGGGAGGGTGAGGGATACGGGGCTTTCAGAACCCGCGCCGCCCTCTGCCGACGCCCCCGTGTCCCTCATCCTCCCCAGCGCTTCGCGCCGGGTCCCTTCCTTCTCCCGACCGGGAGAAGGACATGAGCGCTTGACGCCGCCCTTTCGCAGCGCTCGTTTGCGGGAAATCCTGGAGGGGCGTGATGCGTATCGGTCTGACCACGGTGGCGGTGCTCACCCTTGCGGCTTCGGCCGCCCACGCCGCTCCAGCCGCCGACACCGTGATCTGGGGCGGCCCGGTCTACACCGACGATGACGCGGCCCCGACCGCCGAGGCCGTCGCGGTCTGCGGCGGCAAGGTCTGCTTCGTGGGCTCGCGCGCCGGAGCCCAGGCCATGGCGGGCGCCCACACCAAGGTCATCGACCTGAAGGGCGCGACCCTGTTCCCCGGCTTCACCGACGCCCATGCGCACCTGTTGGGCATCGGCGAGCGCGAGCTGACCCTGAACCTGGAGGGCACGCCCTCGCTGGCCGCGATGCTGCAGACGCTGAAGGCCCGCGTCGCGGCCACGCCCAAGGGCGGCTTCATCTTCGGCCGCGGCTGGATCGAGACCCACTGGCCGGAGGGCCGCTTCCCCACCGCCAAGGACCTGGACGCGGTGTCCCCCGACAATCCGGTGGTGCTGCAGCGCGCCGACGGCCATGCGCTCGTCGCCAATTCCGCAGCCCTGAGGCTCGCCCACATCGACCGCAACACGGTCCCGCCGTCCGGCGGCGCCATCCACCACGACGCGTCAGGCGAGCCGGCCGGGATGATCGTGGACGCGGCCATGGGCCTGATCTGGCCGATCGTTCCGCAGCCCACCCCCGCCTTCAAGGTCAAGGCCTTCCAGGCCGGCTTCAAGGTCTATTCCAGCTACGGCTGGACCGGCCTGCACAACATGAGCGTGGACTATGACGACGCCCTGATGCTGGAGGCCTTCGCCAACAAGGGCCAGCTGCCGCTTCGCGTCTACAACGCCATCACGCCCGAGGGCGCCCAGACCCTGATCAAGGAGGGCCCGCGCCAGGCGGCAGACGGCCGGGTGATCACCCGCACGCTCAAGTTCTACATGGACGGCGCCCTGGGCTCGCGCGGCGCGGCCCTGTTCGACAAGTACGAGGACGCCGACACCACCGGCTTGGTGCAGATGAAGGAGGCCGACGTGCTGCCCGTCTGGGAAGCGGCGCTGAAGCGCGGCATCCAGGTCACCACCCACGCCATCGGCGACCGCGGCAACCACCTGGTGCTGGACTGGTACGAGGACGCCTTCAAGGCCGTGCCGGCGTCGGAGCGCGGCGTGAACCCGCCCCGCTGGCGCGTCGAGCACGCCCAGACCATCCGCAGCGACGACATCCCCCGTTTCGCGAAGCTCGGCGTCATCCCTTCGATGCAGGCCAGCCACGCCATCGGCGACCTCTATTTCGCGCCCAAGCGCCTGGGACCCGAGCGGCTGAAGGGCGCCTATGCCTGGAAGAGCCTGATCGACGCAGGCTCGATCATCCCCGGCGGCACCGACGCGCCGGTGGAGCGCGGCGACCCCAGGATCGAGTTCTACGCCGCCATCACCAGGCGCGGCCTCGACGGCTTCCAGAACGCCGACTGGCATCCGGAACAGGCCGTCGACCGCAAGACCGCCCTGAAGATGTTCACCGCCTGGCCGGCGTACGCGTCCTTCCGCGAGGGGGAGCTTGGCGCGATCAAGGTGGGGTATCGCGCGGACTTTTCGGTGTTCGACACGGACTTCATGACCGCCGACCCGCAGAAGATCCTCAAGGCCAGGGCGCTGATGACCATGCTGGACGGGAAGGTGGAGTTCCGGGCGGAGGGGTGGTGATTCCCCTAGCTCCGCGGCGGGCTGCTCGGGGTCGCGCCGTCGCCTGAAGGGTCCGCGGCGTACCAGGTGACCGGAACAGCCACCGGTCCCACGTCGAGCTTCTGGTGTTTGCCGCGATCCCACAGGCCGTTCTCGAGCACGCCGGTCGTTCCGATCAGGCTCGACCACAGCACGGCCGCCGAGCGCAGGTTCACATGCGGCGCCGGGCCGCCGGGCTCTTGGGTCACGTACTCGCCGATCTGGGCATAGACCTCCGACCCGCCCACGATGGTGATGAACCGGGCCTCGGCGAAATGCTCGACCCTGTCCAGGTCGCCGGCCTTTCCCAGACTGAAGCCGACGCGGATCGGCTCGCCCGCCCGCACCGCGGCGATCAGAGCCCCCTTGTCGCCCGTCAGCGGCCTGCCGGCCGCGTCGTTGCTATAGATCGCGCGCCAATGCTCCGCCGCCATCGCGTGGCCGCTCGCCGCCATGACGACAAGCGCCGTCACAGCCGCCCCCAGAACTGCTCCAGTGCGCATCCGATCCCCCATCCGGCGGCTCGGCGCCGCGCGTGTCGGGAAGCTGACCGTCAACTTGGCCGCAAATTTGGCTGCGGCGGCGCATGGAAGGCGCGCGGGCCTTGAGATCAGCCCGGCGCCGCCGACCGACCCTTCACCTGGTCGCTTTCCTTCGGCCCCGCGCCGGCGCCGCCGGGGGTGTCCTGGTCGGGTTGCAGGCCCGAGGTCTTGGAGCCGTCGGCCGAGGCCGTGCGCGCCGCCTCCCCGCCGGTCTCGCCGGGCTGCATGCCGCCTGCGCTCTCGGGCCGGAACGACGGATGCTCGGCCGCCGCGCGCAGGTCCGACAGGTCGGAGCGGTAGTCGCGCAGCAGCGTCGCCTTGCGCTCGGCCAGCTTCGCGCCGAGGTCCTTGAGGTCGAGCCCGGCCCTCTTCGCCGCAGGGAACAGCTCGGTCTCCTCCTCCTTCACGTGGCTCTCGATCTGCTCCTTCAGCACCTGCACCCGCGCGTCGAACATGGCGTCCGCGCCGCCGGCCGCCTCGATCTCGGAGATCAACGCCTTGGCCGAGCGGTGCTCGACGACCGCCTCGTCGATCTCCTTTTCCTCGATGTGGCCGCGCAGCGCCGGATAGAAGATCTCCTCCTCGATCTGGGTGTGCACCCGCAGCGCCAGGCAGATGCGGTCGGCCACGCCCATCTTGTCGGTGGGATCGCTCAGCCCCTCGAACTCCCCGAACAGGCCCTCGACTGCGCGATGGTCGGCCTTCAAGAGGGCGATGGCGTCCTGAGGTGTGGCGGTGTCGTCGGCCATGGAAGCGGTTCCCGTAAGCGTGGCCGAAACGGCCGGTCGGGAGGTCAACGGCAGCAGAGCGCGAGTGTTCCGTCTCTGAACCCTCTCCCGGTCGGGAGAGGGAGGGACCCGCGCCGTCAGGCGTGGGAGGGTGAGGGATACCGCGCTCTCGGAAACGGGAAGCTCCCCGTTCGGAACCCCCTGTGTCCCTCATCCTCCCCATCGCTTCGCGACGGGTCCCTTCCTTCTCCCGACCGGGAGAAGGACAAGATTACTGATACCAGCTCCACGCCTTCGCCGAGGCCTTGCAGCCGCCGCCCTTCCAGCCCTTCCAGGCGCGCCCGCGCACCACGCGGCCCGTAGGCGCCCCCGTCGGCTCGCCGTCCTTCAGCGCGAGCTTGCCGTTGACGAGCACGTCCTCGATGCCCGTCGCGAACTGCTGCGGCTTGGGGAAGGTCGCGTGGTCCTGGACCTTGGCGGGGTCGAACACCACCACGTCGGCGAAGTAGCCTTTCGACAGCATGCCCCGGTCCTTCAGGGCCAGCTCCTTGGACGGCAGGGCCGACAGGCGCCGGATCGCTTCCGGCATGGTCAGGGCCTTCTCGTCGCGGACATAGTGGCCGATCACCCTCGCGAAGTTGCCGTAGGCGCGCGGGTGGGGCTGGGACAGCAGGAAGACGCCGGACGGCTGCTCGGCGCCCTCGTCGGAGCCGAAGCTGACCCAGGGCAGAGCCAGCTGGCGCTTGATGTTGTCCTCGCTCATCAGGAAGTAGGCGACGCCCACGCGCGACCCGTCCTCGATCACCAGGTCGATGGCCGCGTCCTCGGGGCTCTCGTGGCGCTCCTCGGCGACCGAGGCGAGCGTGCGCCCGGTCAGGGGCTTGAGCTTGGGGTTCTTGAAGGCCAGCAGCAGGGTGCCCTCAGCGCCCGCGCGCAGATACAGGTTCTCGTACTTCGGATGCGGGTCGCGCATCTCCGCGATCAGACGGCTGCGGACCTTCGGGTCCTTCATGCGGGCGATCCAGGCCTCCAGCCCGCCGTCCTGCACCCAGGGCGGCATGGCGGCGTCCAGGCCCGTGGCCCCGGCGGTATAGGTGTACATGTTGGCCGAGACGCGCTGGCCGTGGGCGCGGGCGGTCTCGATCCTGGATATGAAGGCGTCCTCCTTCTCCCAGTTCGGCTTGCCCGCGGCCTTCATGTGGTAGATGCGCACCGGCCCGCCGCTCTCACGCCCGATCTGCAGGGTCTCGTCCACCGCTTCCAGCAGCCGGTCGCCCTCCGAGCGCATGTGGGCGATGTAGTTGCCCCCGCACATGGCCGACTCCGAGGCCAGGGCCGAAAGCTCCGGCGTCTTGGCGTAGTTGGCGGGCGTGTAGATCAGGGACGCGCCGACGCCCAGCGCGCCGTCCTCCATCGCCTTGTGGACCGTCGCGCGCATGCGCTTCAGCTGGGCGGGCGTCGGCTGGATGTCCTTCTCGCCCAGCTCCATGTCGCGCACGGTGGCCGCGCCGATGAAGGAGGCGACGTTCATCGACACGCCCTTCTTCTCCAGCATGGTCAGGTACTGATCCAGCGTGGTCCAGGTGATCGGGTACTTGAAGTCGCCCTGGCGCGCCTCGTCGCGCTTCTTCATGGTCGGGGTGATCGGCCCCATCGAGGTCCCCTCGCCGAACACCTCCAAGGTCACCCCCTGGCGCAGGTCCGACTGGCCGCGGCCGTCGACCATCAGGCTCTCGGTCGCCCAGCTCAGCATGTTGACGAAGCCCGGCGAGACCGCCTTGCCGTGGGCGTCGATCTCGCTCAGCGACAGGCCCGGCGCCGGCCCCTTGCCGACATAGACGATACGGTCGCCCTTGATCGCCACGTCGCCGACGAAGGGCGCCCCGCCCGAGCCGTCGTAGATGGTCCCGCCGTGGATCACGAGGTCGAACACCGGCTCCGGCCGCTCCTTGGCGCCGTGGTGCTTCTTGGCCGCATCGGCCGCGCCCGCGAAAGCCAGCACCCCCAGCGCGCACGCCGCCATCAACGCTTTACGGATCATCGCCCCCGCCCACTTCGACTGGTCCCTCAGTGGGGAGCCTAGCGCCGTTACGAGCGCGGGGGAAAGCTCTCATTCCGAAGCGGGCGGAGGCCGTGCCGAGGGTCCCCATCCCTTCCGTCATTCTCGGAGCGGAGCAGTGCGCAGCACTGCGCAGACCCGAGAACCCAGCAGCTCCCCACGCCAACGCTGCGTGCGAGGGCTGATCGAGGGCGCTCGGCGTCAAGGTCGCGCCAAGTGGGTCCTCGATCCCGCCCGCTTGCGCGGACGTGCTCAAGGATGACGGCAATCAAATTAAGCTCCGTCATCCTTGAAAGGCAGGTCGCGTAGCGCCCTGGCTTTCGAGGACCCACTAGACGCGACCTCAACGCTGCGAACCTGCGAACCGTAGACCTTCCCTTGGAACGCTGCCCTCGCCGGTCGTGGGTCAGCTTGAATTTCATCGCGCTACGGGATCGTTGTCGCCCCGGCCAGAGCGGCCGTGACGCAGCGCCTGGGCAATCGCCAGCCGGATTTGCACGTCTAGCCACGCCACGCGATCTTCGCGCGAGATGGGGGAGTCGGCGACCCTAACGATCTTTTGAACTGTTGCTTCGAGCCACTGCGCGTAGGTCCAGTAGCCTTCATCACCTTCTCGCATCAGGCGCTCCGCATTCTTATAAGGTCCGCGCTTTCCGGGCTTGGGGTCCACAGCTTCCTACGCCTCCCTCGTCGCCCGGAACATATCACGAACAAATGATTGAGGGACCGGCGTTGCCGCCTAGCTTGGCGGCTAAACTCTGGATGCGTGACACGAGTCGGCTCCCCCGGACCTCGGCACTGCGAGAGAAAACTTGGATGAACGATTGGGTACCCGACGCGAAGTGCAAGGCGGACGTCTGGGCAGCGGCAATGACCGCGCCGGGGCGGTCGCCGGCTGAATGGCGAACGGACGAAGAGGGTTATCTTATGCGCCGCAGCGACCATGCAGATCGCTCGTCGCCTTACGGCTGGGAAGTCGACCATCGCGTGCGGCGTTGCTTTGGCGGCACCAATGATCTGTCCAATCTCCGTGCGCGTCATTGGTGGCCAAACGCGCGAGATGGCGGGCGCGTCAGCCATCTGTTCAGTGGAACCAACAAGTTACGATATGGGCTCTTCGGCTCGGGGTGCCCCGTAACGCCGGGGGACGAAGCGGCGCAGAACCGCCTTATGCAGGGACCTCAGCAGAGTGGGTTGCTAGGACAGTTACCCAATCGCCTCCTGGGCGCCAGATAGCGGTTGAACTAGAGTCGCTGGCGCGGACTTAACCGTCCGTCGCCAGCGTTTGTCTGCTTGGACGCTTTTCCTTCGGCTGACCTCCACGTCTAGGAGGATGTCGCAGCCGAAGTTGACGCGACGTAATCTTGACGTTGACGTAAAGAGCGAGTTTACAGCGCCCATCCCCGCAGGAGCCTGCCCGCCATGACCGAAGCCTTCATCTACGACGCCGTGCGCACCCCTCGCGGCAAGGGCAAGAAGGACGGCTCGCTGCACGAGATCACCGGCCTGTCCCTCGCCAGCCAGGTGCTGGGCGCGATCCGCGACCGCAACAATCTCGATACCGCCCTGGTGGACGACGTGGTGCTGGGCTGCGTCACCCCCATCGGCGAAGAGGGCGCCGACATCGCCCGCACCGCGGTGCTGACCGCCGGCTACGCCCAGACCACGGCGGGGGTGCAGATCAACCGCTTCTGCGCCTCGGGCTTGGAGGCCTGCAACATGGCCGCCGCCAAGGTCGTCTCCGGCGAGGCGGACTTCGCCATCGGCGGGGGCGTGGAGGTGATGAGCCGCGTGCCGATGGGCTCGGACATGGGCGCCTGGCCGACCGACCCGTCCTCGGCCTTCCCGACCTATTTCGTGCCCCAGGGCGTCTCGGCCGACATGATCGCGTCCAAGTGGGGCTTCTCCCGAGACGACGTCGACGCCTACTCGGTCGAGAGCCACAAGCGCGCCGCCAGGTCCTGGGCCGAGGGCCGCTTCAAGCGCTCGATCATGCCGGTGAAGGACCAACTCGGCGTCACCATCCTGGACCACGACGAGACCGTGCGCCCGGACGCCTCGATGCAGAGCCTCGGCGCGCTCAACCCCTCCTTCGCCCAGATGGGCGAGTTCGCCTTCGACGCGGTGATCGGCCAGCGCTATCCCGAGGTCGAGCGGGTCAACCACGTCCACACCCCCGGCAACAGCTCGGGCATCGTCGACGGTTCGGCCGGCGTGCTGTTCGGCTCCAAGGCCGCGGGCGAGAAGGCGGGCCTGAAGCCCCGCGCCAAGGTGCTGGGCTGCGCCTCCATCGGCTCCGAACCCTCGATCATGCTGACCGGCCCCTCCGACGCCACCGAGAAGCTGCTCAAGCGCCTCGGCATGGGCGTCGGCGATATCGACCTCTACGAGCTGAACGAGGCCTTCGCCGCCGTGGTCCTGCGCTACATGCAGGTGCTGGATATCCCCCACGACAAGATCAACGTCTGCGGCGGCGCCATCGCCATGGGCCACCCGCTGGGCGCCACCGGGGCGATGATCCTGGGCACGGTGGTCGACGAGCTGGAGCGCTCCGGCAAGTCCACCGCGCTGGTCACCCTCTGCGTCGGCGGCGGCATGGCCACGGCCACCGTGATCGAGCGGGTCTGAGCATGATCCGCGCGGCGACCGCGGTTCTGGGCTTCACGGACGTGCGCGCCGCCGCGGACTATTTCCGCGACGTGCTGGGCTTCACCGTGGAGAACCTAGTCAACGAGCCGCCGACCTTCGGCGTCCTGATCCGCGACCAGGCCGAGCTGTTCCTGCAGCGCGTGCCGACGCCCCGCCCCTTCGACCTGCGCGCCTGGAGCCTCTACCTGCACTGCGCCGACGCCAGGGCCCTGCACGACGAGGCCACAGCCAAGGGAGCGGAGGTCTCCAGCCCCCTCGTCGACAAGACCTACGGCATGCGCGAGTTCGAGCTCGCCGGCCCCGAGAACACCGTCATCGTCTTCGGCCAGCCCATCCGGCGCGCCGACTAAGGACCGCTCCCATGAAGACCTTCAAGATCGACATCGACGCCGACGGTATCGCGCTCGTCACCTTCGACGTGCCGGGCCGCACCATGAACACCATCACCGCCGATGTGCGCGACGACCTGCACACGCTGGTCGAGACGCTGAAGTCCGACGCCGCCATCAAGGGCGCGGTGATCACCTCGGGCAAGACCACCGGCTTCTGCGCCGGCGCGGACCTCGGCGAAATGGGCGGGGTGCTGAAGAACGCCGCGGGCGGCGGCGAGGCGGCGCTGAAGGCGGCCTTCGACGCGGTCTGGACCATGAACGGGGCGCTCCGGGCGCTGGAGACCTGCGGCAAGCCGGTGGCCGCGGCCATCAACGGCCTGGCGCTGGGCGGCGGGCTGGAGATCACCCTGGCCTGCCACTATCGCGTGGTCGCCGACGACAACCGGATCACGCTCGGCCTGCCCGAGACCCAGGTCGGCCTCTTCCCCGGCGGCGGCGGCACCCAGCGCCTGCCCCGCCTGATCGGCGCCCAGAACGCGCTGCAGGCCATCAGCCAGGGCAAGCCCTGGCGGCCGCAGGAAGCCAAGGGCATGGGCGTGGTGCACGAGGTGGTCCCCGCCGACCAGGTCGTCGCCCGCGCCAAGGAGTGGGTGAAGACCGGCAAGGCCCAGCAGCCCTGGGACGACAAGAGCTTCAAGATCCCCGGCGGCGGCCCCTACCACCCCGCCGGCATCCAGACCTTCATCGTCGGCAACGCCATGCTGAGGAAGCAGTCCTACGGCAACTACCCGGCCCTGGTGAACATGATGAGCGCGGTCTACGAGGGCCTGCAGGTGCCGATGGACGCCGCCCTGCGCATCGAGAGCCGCTACTTCGTCAAGACCCTGATGACGCCCCAGGCCCGGGCGATGATCCGCTCGCTGTTCCTGTCCAAGCAGGAGCTCGACAAGGGCTCGGGCCGCCCCTCCGGCCCCGCCAAGTCCGACCCCAAGAAGGTCGCGGTCCTGGGCGCCGGCATGATGGGCGCGGGCATCGCCTATGTGCAGGCCATGGCCGGCATCGAGACCGTGCTGATCGACACCACCCAGGAAGCCGCCGACAAGGGCAAGGCCCACGTCGCCGACCTGCTGAACAAGCGCGTCTCGCGCGGCCAGATGCCCAAGGAGAAGGCGGAAGCCATCCTGGCCACCGTCACCGCCACCACCGACTTCGCCCTGATCAAGGGCGCCGACCTGGTGGTCGAGGCGGTGTTCGAAAGCCGCGAGATCAAGGCCGAGGTCACCAAGAAGGCGGAGGCGCAGCTGGCCCCCGGCGCCGTGTTCGGCTCCAACACCTCGACCCTGCCGATCACCGGCCTGGCCGAGGCCTCGGTCCGCCCGGACCACTTCATCGGCATCCACTTCTTCTCGCCGGTCGACAAGATGATGCTGGTCGAGATCATCCTCGGCGAAAAGACCGGCGACGAGGCCCTGGCCAAGGCGCTCGACTACGTCATGAAGATCAAGAAGACGCCGATCGTGGTCCATGACTCCAGAGGCTTCTACACCTCGCGCTGCTTCTCGACCTATCTGATCGAGGGCATGGCCATGCTCGAGGAGGGCTACAAGCCGGCCCTGATCGACAACGTCGGCCGCATGACCGGCATGCCGCGCGGGCCGCTGGAGATGCACGACGACGTCGCGCTCGACCTCTCCTACAAGATCGCCAAACAGACTCGGCAGGACTTGGGCGACAAGTACGTCCCGAACCCCGGTGAGCAGATCGTCGCCAAGATGGTCGAGGGCGGCCGCTACGGCCGCAAGAACGGCCAGGGCTTCTACGACTACCCCGCCGACAAGAGCCCCAAGACCATCTGGCCAGGCCTCAGTGAGCTGGCGCCGGTGAAGATCGCCGAGTCCACGCCCGAGCTGGTCGCCGAGATGAAGACCCGCCTGCTCTACCGTCAGGCCGTGGAAGCCGCCCGCTGCTGGCAGGAAGGCGTCATCGACGACCCCCGCGAAGCCGATCTGGGCGCCATCCTGGGCTGGGGCTTCGCGCCATGGACGGGCGGGCCCATCAGCCTGATTGACGAGGTGGGCCTGAAGACCTTCGTGGAAACCTGCGACCGCCTGGCCAAGCAATACGGCCCAAGGTTCGACCCGCCCCAGCTGCTCCGCGACATGGCCGCCAAGGGCGAGACCTTCTACGGCAAGTACGCGGCCAAGGCGGCGGCGTAACTTCCTTCCCCCTCCAGGGGGAAGGTGGGCCGGAGCCTCGGATGGGGGTCTCGCACTGCCCTCAAAAGGGCTGACGCCACCACTCCTCCCTCGCCTGCGAGGGAGGGGGACCGCCCGAAGGGTGGTGGAGGGTGCTCAACCGCCCTCTCAACCCGCAACCCGCCGGCCGACTGAACCCGAGAAGCACCCTCCACCGCTTCGCGGTCCCCCTCCCTCGCAAACGAGGGAGGAGTAGCTCCCATCCTTCCACCGCATCGCAGCCCCCCATCCGAGCCTCCGGCCCACCTTCCCCCTGAAAGGTGAAGGGCGCGCGCTTCCACTTGACTCCCCCAATATATACATCTATACGCATATACATGGACACGCAGATATTCCACGCCCTCGCCGATCCCGCCCGCCTGCGCATCGTCGAGGCCATGCGGACCGGCGAGCATGCGGTGAACGACATCGTCGAGCGGATGGACATCCATCAGTCCGGCGTCTCGCGGCACCTGCGCATCCTGGCCGAGGCCGGGATCGTGCAGATGCGCCCCGACGGCCAGCGTCGGCTCTATTCCCTGCGCCCGGAGGCCTTCGACCGGCTGGAGGCCTGGGTGCAGGGCTACCGCCGCCACTGGGAGGCCCGGCTCGACCGCTTCGGCGCCGCCCTCGAAACCCACAAGGACAAGAAACCATGACCGCCGCCAAAGCCCGCGCCCAGTTCTCCATCGAGCGCACCTATCCCGCCTCCGTCGAAGACGCCTGGGCGCTTTGGACCAGCAAACAGGGCATCGAGTCTTGGTGGGGACCGGAGGGCTTCGCCGTCACGGTCGAGCAGATGGACCTGCGTCCCGGCGGCGCCCTCACCTATCTGATGACCGCTGTGGCGCCCGAGCAGGTCGCCTTCATGCAGCGGGCGGGCATGCCGCTCTCGACCCCCTGCCGCATCACCTTCACCGAGCTCACGGCGCCCACCCGCCTGGCCTACACGACCCTCACCGACTTCGTGCCTGGCGTGGAGCCCTACGAGGTCGCCACCGTGGTCGAGCTCAAGCCCGCGCCCGAGGGCGTGCGCATGGTCATCACCTTCGACGCCATGCACGACGAGATCTGGACCGAACGCGCCCGCGCCGGCCACGAGAGCCAGCTGCGCAAGCTGGACGCGATCATGGCGGTGCGGTCGTGAGCGTGCTCAGGAGCATCCTCGCCGTCGTCGCGGGGTTCCTGACCGTGGCGGTCCTTTCGACCCTGGCCGACATGGTCATGCACCAGACCGGCGTCTTCCCGCCCGAGCCCCAGGCGATGAGCGCCCAGCTGTTCGCCCTGGCCCTGGCCTATCGCACGGTCTTCACCATCGCCGGCGGCTGGGTCACCGCGAAACTGGCGCCCGGCCGGCCGATGCGCCTGGTCTGGGTCCTGGCCTGGATCGGCTTCGCGGCGGGAATGCTGGGGGTGGTGGCCTATTACACCGTAGGCCAAGGCAAGCTCGGCCCCGCCTGGTACGCGCTCGCGATCCCGCTGGAGGCGATCCCGTGCGTGTGGCTGGGCGGGCGGCTGGGGGCGAAGCGGAAGGCTGCCTCAGCGCTCTAGGCGAGAGCATTCAAAGTCACCGTTTTCCCGGCGAAGGCCGGGGCCCAGGCCCATACCGGCGAAGGCCGGTAGCCAGCAAAGATTCGTCTCTGCGGGCTGAACCAATCCCTGCTGGGTCCCGACTTGCGTCGGGATCGGTCTGGGTCCCGGCCTTCGCCGGGAAAACGGTGGGAAGTGACCCAACGGCATCCTTGACCTGGCCCACGAAAGCGCGAGCTTGCCGCTCACGTGGGAGGAGCCTCAGGCGTGCGCCAACACACCATCCAGACCGACACTCTCAACCAGCAGGTCCTCGAGGCCGGCTCCGGCCCCCTCGTCGTCTTCTGCCACGGCTTCCCGGAGCTCGGCTTCTCCTGGCGGCATCAGGTTCAGGCCCTGGCCGACGCGGGCTACCGCGCCGTCGCCCCGGACATGCGCGGCTATGGCGGGACCGAGCGTCCCGACGGCGTCGACGCCTATTCCATCCTCAACCTGATCGGTGACATGGTCGACCTGGTCCGCGCCCTGGGCGAAGAGCAGGCCGTGATCGTCGGCCACGACTGGGGCGCGCCGGTCGCCTGGCACGCCGCCCTGCTGCGCCCCGACATCTTCCGCGCCGTCGCCGGCCTGTCGGTGCCGTTCCAGGCTCGCAACGCGACCCGCTCGCCGATCGCCACCTGGAAGGCCCTGACCGAGGCCCGCAACCTCGGCGACTTCTACATCGTGCGCTTCCAGGAGCCGGGCGTCGAAGCCGAGTTCGAGGCCGACGTTGAACAGGCGCTGCGCCGCGGCTTCTGGGCCTATGACGGGGCCACGCCCGACGCCCTGCGCTCCACCGGCTTCCATCCGAAAGGCGAAAGCTTCCTCAGTTCGATCAGCGAACCCACAGGCCTGCCGCCCTGGATGAGCGAGGCTGACCTCTCAGCCTACGTCGCCGCATTCCGGGCCTCCGGCTTCACCGGCCCGCTGAACTGGTACCGCAACGTCGACCGCAACTGGTCGCTGATGGCCTTCGCCCAGAACAAGACCATCGACGTGCCCGCCCTCTACGTCGTCGGCGACAAGGACCCGGTGCGCAACTACACCGCCGCGGCCGCCGCCGACCTGAAACGCTGGGTGCCCAGGCTGGTCGACAATGTCCTGGTCGAGGGCGCCGGCCACTGGATCCAGCAGGAGCGGCCGGACGAGATCAACCGGCTCCTGCTGGGGTTCCTGAGGGGGCTGTGACCACGCCCTAGGCCGGCTCGATGACCCAGAAGTCTCCGCCGGCCGCGGTGGTGATCCACTTGGACTGGAAGATGCGCGTGTCGGTGGTCAGGCGCTTGTCGCCGTCGTGCTTGTTCACCAGGTAGACGCGGTCGCCGTAGCTCAGCGGCCGGTCGCGGTTGTCCAGTTTCTCGATCTTCCAGGTCTGGTTGGCCTCGTACCCGCCCTGCAGATAGGTGTTGTAGTAGTAGCAGTCGTGTGAATCCGCCCACGAGCCCAGGAAGTTGTTGGCGTTCAGCCCGGGCTCCAGCGACACCAGCTGGGTCTCGTCGCCGTGCCGGATGTTGGCCGGCCGGTCCGGGGCGTGATTGACGAACATCAGCTGCGCCTTGCCCCCGCTGCCGAGCGTCGGGAACTGCGCCGCCAGGTCCAGGTCGCCGCCGACGCCCAGCAGGGCGTCCGGCAGGACGCTGCCCGCGGCGGTCTTCCAGGTGTTGACGAAGGCGGTCAGGTAGTTGCCGCTCTGGTTCTTCAGCACGAACGGGTCGCCGTAGCGGAGCGGGTCGCCGAGCTGGTGCGCCGTCTTCAGGAAGTCGAGGTCGCGCTCGTCCGTCCGCGGCGTCTTCAGCGTCACCGCCCGCTCGAAGGTCGGCGCCTTCATCGCCCGCTGGCCGAAGTCGGGCAGGCGCGCGGAAAGGCCCAGCCACTTGAGCACGGTCGCGATGATCGAGGTGTGGTCATAGGGGGTGTCGCCCCCGGCCCGGAACACCGCCTGCTTCTGCACCAGCGGCGAGACCAGGATGGCCGGCACGCGCCCGCCGAAGCGGTCGAACTTGAACTTGGTCGGGCTTTCGAACCGAGGCTTGCCGTCCGGCCCCCAGGGCGGGACGGCGTTGTTCGGCGGCGGCACGTGGTCGAAGGTGCCGACGAACTCGTCGAAGGTGATGATCAGCAGGGTCTTGGACCAGGCCTCGCGGTTGGCGATCAGGCTCTCGTAGACCTTCTTCACGAACTGTTCCGCCACGATCATGTTGCAGGGCGGGTGGTAGTCGTTGCCCATGGCGGTCACGAGCTTCTTCAGCCCGTCGTCCACGCTGCTCTGCGAGATGGTCCAGAACGGCTCGATGTAGCTGAACTTCGGCAGCCGGCCCGACCGCGCTAGGGCGTGGAACATGTCCAGCTTCAGGAAGCGCTTGTCGGCGTCGCGGATCTTCTGGACGTGCGGGAACAGCCGCCACGTGTAGCAGGACCCCAGCGCGCCCGAGGTCAGCTCGCCCAGATAGCGGGTGAACGGCGTCAGCGCCGTCAGCAGGGCGGAGAGCGCCATGCCGATCGGGCCGATCAGCGGCAGCAGCACGCTGAGATAGGGGACGGCCGCCAGCAGGCTCGACATCTTCTGCGGCAGGTAGCTGGTCTGCCAGAACACGGCCCAGTCCTTCCCGCCCTCGCTGATCGCGTTGAAGATGGTGGTGCGGTCGAAACGGTCGTCGCCGATGGCCATGCCGAGGACCTTCTCGAGCGCCTTGGCCTCGGGACCCTCCAGGTCGCCGTTGTTCACCAGGCCCTCGGAGGTGCCGCACATGGCGAAAGCGCGGTTGGGGTTGGTCTGGGACGGGACCGAGGCGAACCAGCCGTCGCTCACCGCATAGTGCTTGGCCAGCTGGTTCAGCACCGGCAGCTGAGACGGCGTGTAGGTCTCCATGATCATCGGCGCGCGCGCCCGGATATCGGCGTCGGAGAACTTCAGCTTCTGCAGCACGCGGACATAGTCCTTCAGCACGCCCTTCATCGTCGGCTTGGCCCCGACCTTGGGGTCTTCGGTCTCGAAGAACTGCATGTTGACGTGGCCGAACTCCTCGCCGGGCGAGATGCTGGGCGAGGAATAGCCGCGCACGCCGCGCACCGGCGGCGAGCTCAGCGTCCCGTCCAGCGCCGTGTTGACGAAGTCGTTCGGGTTGATCGACTGCAGGCCCCGGTAGGGCGCGGTCGCTTCGCCGAGGAAGGTCGGGGTGTCGTGCTCGTAGAGCCAGCCCAGCTGGCTGTCGAAGGTCCGGTTCTCGAGCATCAGCAGCACCACGTGCTCGATCTGGCCGATGCTGCTCTCCCCGCCCCGGATCGGGATGTTCTTGACCCGGTCGTCCACCGTGAAGGTGCCGTCGGCGTTCAGCACGATCGGCATCTGGGGGCCGCCCTCGTAGCCCCAGTAGGTCAGGTAGTCGCCGCTTCGGATCATCACCGCCCAGGTGGTCGTGACGTGCTGTCGATAGCTGCCGTCAGGCTCCAGCGCCGCCACCTCGCCGGCGGGCGTGCGGACGGTCACCCCCGTCGGCGCATAGGGGATCACCACGCTCGCCCCCGGCTGAACGGTCCGCCCGTTCGCCGTCACCGCGGCCGAAGAATTGTTGACGATCTTGGTATCCCACATGGCCGTCTCCCCTGCTCGCGAAGGCCGGGACGAATGCCTCATGAGGCGAACTCGATCCCATTTCTACTAATGCGCGTAGAGAATACCTTTGAGGTGGAGTGCGCAAGGGATGAATCGGCGACGACGTCGTGATCCTTCCCGCCTTCAGGGGGAAGGTGGGGCGGAGCCTCGGATGGGGGGCTGCGCCAGCGCTTCCGAGCGGAGCGATTCCGAAAGCGTTCTATTGGGAACACCAAGCACACCAAGGAACTCCAAGAGCACCAAGGTGTCGACGTCTCCGCCGCGACAGCGGCTATCGTGGATGGTCATGAGACAGGCGCTGACGCGCCGAGGAAGGGCGCTGCTCTTCTTGGTGTCCCTTGGTGCTCTTGGTGTTCCAAAATATTTATCCCGGCGCCCGCGCCGGCCGGCCGCGACGCGGCCCCCCATCCGAGCCTCCGGCCCACCTTCCCCCTGAAGGCGGGAAGGAAGTCGACTGCTGACATTCTCCTGCCCCCGCATCCGTTACGCCTCTCCGCGGCGATTATCGTCATTGGGGGATGGAAAATCGCGGCTCGTGTCGGTTTCTCACTTCCCCGGACGTCCTTTGCGGGGGCGCAAGCGTTGCCCGTTCGCGACAAAAGCCCGCTGTTGGGCCGAAATCGCCCGCTTTTGGGTTGAACCGTGAGGCCGCTTCATTGAAACCCCCGCGTCAAATCATACCTACGCGCTCAAGCTGCCAGTCCAGGGGGACGAACCATGCGTGATTTCTCGCGGGCGACGCTCGCCGTCGCCGCCGTCCTGCTGGTTGCGGGCGTAGGCGTCGCCGGGTGCGGCCAGAAGCCGGCCGCCGCGCCGACCAACAAGACCGCCCTGACGGTCACCGCCGCCGTGGTCGAGACCACGCCGCTCAACCGCACAGTGAACGCGTCCGGCACCGTCGCCGCCTGGCAGGAGGTCATCGTGGCCTCGGAGACGGGCGGGCTGAACATCACCGCCGTGCTGGTCGACGAAGGCAGCCATGTGCGCGAGGGTCAGCAGCTGATCCAGCTCGACGACCGGGTGCTGCGCGCCCAGGTGCGCCAGAGCGAGGCCGGGGTGGCCAGCGCCAAGGCCGTGCTGGCCCAGCAGTCCGCCGCCCTGAAGCGCGCCCAGGAGCTGAAGGCCAAGGGCTTCCTGGCCCAGTCGGCGCTGGATACCGCCGTCGCCAACGAGAAGACTGCCTCAGCCCAGGTGCTGACCGCCGAGGCCGGCCTCGGCGAAGCCCAGGCCAAGCTCTCCCAGGCCTCGGTCCGCGCCCCGGTCTCGGGCCTGATCACCTCGCGCACCGCGGTGAAGGGTAACGTCATCAATGTGGGCGCCGAGCTGTTCCGCCTGGTCCGCGACGACCAGGTCGAGCTGAACGCCCAGATCCCCGAGGCCGACCTGCCCTACGTGCACGCCGGCATGGCCGCGAGCGTGCACGGCCCGCAGGGCAGCGCCACCGGCCGCGTGCGCGTGGTGACGCCCCAGGTCGACCCCCAGACCCGCCTGGGCCTCGCCCGCATCACCCTGCCGGTCGGCTCGCCCTTCCGCCCCGGCAACTTCGCCACCGCCTCCATCGACGTGGGCGCCCTGCCGGCGCTGTCGGTGCCCGAGGGCGCGGTGGTCTATCGCGACGGCAAGCCCGGCGTTTACACGCTGGACGCCAATAACCGCGCCCACTTCACCCCTATCGTCACCGGCAATCGCCTGAACGGGATGGTCCAGGTCACCGCGGGCCTGCAGTCGGGGACGCGCATCGTCACCTCCGGCGGCGGGTTCCTCAGCGACGGCGACCACGTCTCGGTCGTGGCCGCGATCCGCTAAGGCGCCCGAGCCATGGACCTGAACCGCATCTCATCCTGGTCGATCCGGAACCCGATCCCGATCCTCCTGATGTTCCTCGTCCTGACGGTCGGCGGGCTGTTCGGGTTCATGAACCTGCGCGTCAACCAGTTCCCCGACATCGACTTCCCGGTCGTGGTCGTGACGGTGGTGCAGCCGGGCGCCGCGCCCTCGGAGATGGAGACCCAGGTCTCGCGCATCATCGAGGACTCGGTCGCCGGCATCGGCCAGGTCAAGCACATCAACTCCACCGTCGTGGAGGGCGCCTCCACCACCGCCATCGAGTTCGAGATCGGCGTGAACCTGGAGAAGGCCACCAACGACGTGCGCAACGCCGTGGCCACCACCCGCGTGAACCTGCCCGCCGACGTGCAGGATCCGGTGGTGACCCGCGTCGAGGCGTCGGGCACGCCGATCCTCTACTACGTGGTGCGCGCGCCCAAGATGAACCCGGAGCAGCTGTCCTGGTTCGTCGACAACGACGTGGCCAAGCGCCTCTTGGCCATCCACGGCGTGGCCCAGATCAACCGCCTGGGCGGGGTCAACCGCGAGATCGAGATCAAGCTCGACCCCGCGCGCCTGGCCTCGCTGGGGGTGACGGCGGCGCAGGTCAGCCAGCAGCTGAAGATCAACAACATCAACCTGCCCGGCGGCCGCGGCGACGTGGGCGGCCAGGAGCAGGCGATCCGCACCCTGGGCTCGTCCGAGACCCTGGACGAGTTCCGCGAGCGCCGCATCAACCTGCCCAACGGCAAGTCCGTGCGCCTGGCCGACCTCGGCGTCATCGACGACCAGTGGTCCGAGCAGCGCGGCCTGGCCCGCTTCAACGGCCAGGAGGTCGTGGGCTTCTCGGTGGTGCGCTCGATGGGCTCGTCCGAGGTCCAGGTCTCCAAGAAGGTCCGCGACGAGCTGAAGACCTTCCAGAAGGAGCGCCGCGGCGACATCGCCTTCGACGAGGTGGCCTCCACCACCGACAACCTGCAGCACAGCTACGACGCCTCGGTCGAGGCGCTCTTGCTCGGCGCGCTCCTGGCCGTCGCCATCGTCTGGATCTTCCTGCGCGACTGGCGCGCCACCCTGGTCACCGCCGTGGCCATCCCGCTGTCGCTGGTGCCGACCTTCGGGGTCATGGCGCTGATGAACCAGTCGCTGAACGCGGTGACCCTGCTGGCGCTGTCGCTCACCATCGGCATCCTGGTCGACGATGCGATCGTGGAGATCGAGAACATCGTGCGCCACATGCGCGAGGGGAAGGCGCCCTACCCCGCCGCCATCGAGGCCGCCGACGAGATCGGCCTGGCGGTGCTGGCCACCACCGCGACCCTGGTGGCGGTGTTCGCCCCCACCGGCTTCATGCCCGGCGTGGTCGGCCAGTTCTTCAAGTCCTTCGCCATCGCCACCTGCGTGTCGGTGACCTTCTCGCTGGTGGTGGCGCGCACGCTCACCCCGCTGATGGCCGCCTACCTGCTGCGCTCCAAGTCGGTGTCGAAGGAGGAGGACGAGCCCTTCTGGATGCCGTTCTACCAGGCGTGCCTGCGCTGGTCGCTGAAGCACCGCTGGATCGTGGTCGCGGGCGGCACGGCCTTCTTCATCATCTCGCTGGTGATGGCCGGCATCGTGCCCAAGGACTTCATCCCGGCCGAGGACCGCTCGCAGTCGAACCTGTCGGTGCAGCTGCCGCCGGGCGCGACCCTGTCCGACACCGACGCGGTGATGACGCGGCTCACCACCATGCTGATCCAGCGCAAGGAGGTGAAGTCGATCTACGCCTCCATCGGCTCGGCCACGACCAGCTTCGGCTTCGGCGGGGGCGGTTCGGGCGGCGAGGTGCGCACAGGCTCCCTGACCATCAACCTCGTGCCCCGCTCGCAGCGGACCATGAGCCAGAAGGACTTCGAGACCCAGGTCGGCCCCCTGCTGCGCACCGTGCCGGGCGCCCGCATCCAGTTCGGCCAGGCCGGCGGCGGCGGCGGCCTCTACGGCGTGACCCTGGTCGCCGACGATCCCACCCGGCTGCAATCCGCCCTGGCCGAGCTGGAGCGCGAGATGCGCACCATCAAGGGCCTCAGCAACGTGGTCTCGTCCGCCGCCCTGGTGCGCCCGGAGATTCAGATCACGCCGAAGCGCGAGCAGGCGGCGCTCCTGGGCGTGTCCTCGCAGGACATCTCCCAGGTCGCGCGCGTGGCCACCCTCGGCGACGCCGACCAGCTCCTGCCCAAGTTCAACCTGGCCGACCGGCAGATCCCCATCCGGGTCATGCTGACCGACGAGGCGCGCTCGCGCCTTGAGGTGATCCAGAACCTGCAGGTGCCGACCAAGACCGGAACCTCGGTGCCGCTGTCCGCCGTCGCCGACGTCGCCTTCGGCGCCGGGCCCGACCAGATCACCCGCCAGGACCGGCGCCGCTCCGGCTCGATCCAGGCCGAGCTCGGCAGCATGACCCTGCAGGACGCCGACATGGCGGTGAAGAAGCTGCCGATCATGAAGAGGCTGCCGGCCGGCGTGCAGGAGGCCGCCAACCAGCAGACGGAAGGCCTGGGCGAACTGTTCGCCGGCTTCGGCTTCGCGCTCCTGACCGGGGTGCTCCTGATGTACGTCGTGCTGGTGGCGCTGTTCCGCAGCTTCGCCGACCCGGCCACCATCCAGTTCGCCCTGCCCCTGAGCTTCGGCGGCGCGTTCGCGCTCTTGCTGATCACCGGCCAGAGCCTGTCCATGCCCGCCTTCATCGGCATCATCATGCTGATGGGCATCGCGGCGAAGAACTCGATCCTGCTCGTCGACTACGCCATCATCGCCATGCACAACGGCATGAACCGGCACGACGCCCTGATCGACGCGGCCAGGAAGCGCGCCCGCCCGATCATCATGACCACCGTGGCGATGTCCGCGGGCATGCTGCCCGTCGCCATCGGCCTCGGCGAAGGCAGCGAGTTCCGCCGTCCCATGGCCATCGCCGTGATCGGCGGCCTGATGACCTCGACCCTGCTGTCGCTGCTGTTCATCCCTGTGATGTTCACCTTCGTCGACGCCGTCGGCGCCTGGCTCGGCCGCAAGCTCGGCATCAAGGCCCAGGGCAAGGAAGAGGACGACAAGGCGCACGGCGGGGGACACGGGGGCGAACACCCGCACCCGGCGGAGTAGCTGAGATCGGGGGAGCGGTTCGCGCCGCTCCCGCCGGGCATGGACCTAGCGATGCGGGAGGTTGACGGCGTCGGCGGGCCTTAGCGCCGGTTGCCGTAGGCGAACTCACGCCAGAGGTCGGTACTGCGCACCAGGCGGGCGCAATTCGGCTTCTCGGCCTGCACGACCTTCAGCGTCCCCGCCTTTCGGAACACCCCCACACACCACCATCGGCCGAGATGGGCGTCCGCCAGGTCGCCGCTGTTCAGCGTCAGAACCTGCGCCACCCGACCGCCCTTTGCGTCGGTGACCTCGAGGTTGTGCGTGCCCGCGCCGATCGGCGCTACGGTGATGATCGAACCCGGCGTGGGGCTCGGAACAGCGCGGCCGTCCAGCCGAAAGGTCAGCGGCTCTTGCGCCAAGGCCACGACGCGAAGCATCGGCCGCGACAGGTGCGCCGCCGCCCACACGGCCACAGCGGCGACCGCCAAGCCCAGGCCGATCGCTATCGTCCGCCCCATCCTCATTGCGCGCTCCGAAGGAATGCCAAGGGCGCGGGCCAATGGAGCCACCACCCGGCCAGGCTATAGGCGGCGAAGCTGAACACCACCGCGTGGAATACCACCGCCCACCAGAACAGCCCCGGCGACTCCCGCCGGTCCGCCGTGCCCATCATGTGAAGCCAGATTTTCCCCTGCACGGCGGCGCGCACGAGGCTGGCCCCAGTAGCCACGAGCAGGAACCCGAACAGAAACAGCGACCACATGCATCACCCCCCAGCGCGTAAAGGGGGAAGCCTGACATGAGGCGCGGTTGAGGGCCATGCCCCTTCACCTCCCCCAGGCTCGGACGGCCGCGAGGCTCAATAGATAGCCGTATTCCCCGGCGAAGGCCGGGGGCCCAGACCGATCCCGACGCAAGTCGGGACCCAGCGAGAATTGGTTCAGCTCGCGCAAGCCTGAGCTGGAAGAGAGTCCTTCCTGGCTTCCGGCCTTCGCCGGAATTGGTCTGGGCCCCGGCCTTCGCCGGGGAAACGGTTTTAGGGCAACCCGCCCGTGCGCTAGGCTCCCCCCACCCCCCCGGCGCTGGAGCGCTCCCCCATGCGCGTCTTCGACTTCGACCATGCGATCGCCCGCACGCCCGGCGAGAGCATCGTCCATGGCCTGCGCGCGGGCCACGGCCCCGATCCCGACTACGCCGCGATCCTGCGCGAGCATCGGGACTATGTCGCCGCCCTGACGGCGGCGGGGCTGAAGGTCCGTGTGCTGGACCCGCTGGAGGCCTTCCCGGACTCGATGTTCGTGGAAGACCCGGCCCTGGTCTTCCCGCAAGCGGCGATCCTTCTGCGGCCCGGCGCGCCCAGCCGCTGCGGCGAGACCGAGGACCTGGGCCGCGCGCTACGTGATCACTTCGCCGATGTGCTGCCGCTCGAGGAGGGCTTCGCCGATGGCGGCGACGTGCTGGTCACGCCCGAGGCCGTATTCATCGGCCTGTCGAACCGCACCGACCTCGCCGGCGCCAAGGCCCTGCAACGCGCCCTGGCCTCGATCGGCCGAAGGGGCGTGATCGCCCAGACCCCGCCGGGAACCCTGCACCTCAAGAGCGGCGCGACCCTGATCGACGAAGAGACCGTGCTGGCTGTCCCCGAGCTCGCGGCGTGCGGCATGTTCGAGGGCCTGCGCACCCTGGTCGCCCCCGAAGGCGAGCTGAGCGGCGCCTGCGTGCTGCGCGTCAACGACGTGGTCCTCGCCGGCGCCCAGTTCCCCCGCACCCTGGACCTGCTGGCCGCCCACGGCCTGGACGTGGTCCCGCTGAGCGTCGCCGAGATCGTCAAGGTCGACGCCGGGCTTACGTGCATGTCGCTGCGGTGGATGGCGGGCTGATCAGCGGAGGTGGTCTGGCGCGGTGGACGTGCGCCTTTACTCCTCCCTCGCTTGCGAGGGCGCACCCGTGTTTCAGGCGGGTTGCCAGGCTCGGTCGTGTTTGAGCATGGCGTTGAGTGTGGTGGCGAGTTCTCGGAGGACGGCGACGGGGGCGACCTTGTGGGGTTTGCCCTT
>JAFECT010000016.1 GCA_018241995.1 Pseudomonadota bacterium | reverse complement strand
TCGACCTCGTCGCCGTAATCCGAAAACTCGCCACCACACTCAACGCCATGCTCAAACACGACCAAGCCTGGAAACCCTGCTGAAACACGGTTGCTCCCCCGTTCGCTGCCGCTCACAGGGGAGGTGCGGGCACTCCCGGCTTTACGCGGGCGCATCCATGGCTAGGGTGCGCGCCGCATGAGCGCTTCGGCTTCCATTCATCTGTTGGGCTCCTCCGGCGAGGGCGGGGCGGAGGTGTATTTCGTGGAGCTGGTGGCGGCCCTGCACGCCGCGGGCTTGCCGACCTCGGCGGCGATCCGGGCCAATGCCGGGCGGGAGCACGCGCTGCATTCCGCGCGCGTGCCGTTCCAGCGCTTCGGCTTCGGCGGGCCGTTGGATTTCGCGACCAGGCCGGGGGTCAAGCGGCTGGCGCGCCAGCACGCGGCCGACGCCCTGGTCGCCTGGATGAGCCGGGCGGCCCGGCACACGCCGCAGGGGCCGTGGAAGCGGATCGGGCGGCTCGGCGGCTATTACGACCTGAAATACTATCGCGGCTTCGACCTCCTGGTCGGCAACACGCAAGACATCCGCGACTGGATGGTCGGCGAGGGCTGGCCCAAGGAGCGGGCGCTCTACATCCCCAATTTCGCCGAGGCCGATGACGCGGCGCCGATAAGCCGCGCCTCGCTGGACACGCCCGAGGGCGTCCCCCTGCTGCTCGGCATGGGGCGGCTACATGAGTCCAAGGGGCACGACGTTTCGCTCAAGGCCCTGACGCAGCTCCCCGAGGCCTTCCTCTGGATCGCCGGCGCGGGGCCGATCGAGGCGGAGCTCAAGGCCCTGGCGGCCGAA
Source organism: Pseudomonadota bacterium (assembly GCA_018241995.1). Lineage (GTDB taxonomy): Bacteria > Pseudomonadota > Alphaproteobacteria > Caulobacterales > Caulobacteraceae > JAFECT01. Next base: position 61,420 of record JAFECT010000016.1, on the reverse strand, counting down.
CTCGACGTCGCCGACCGCGTGCGGTTCCTGGGCTGGCGGTCGGATGCGGGGGCGCTCTATCGGGCGGCGGACGTCTGCGTCTTCCCCTCGCGCTACGAGCCGCTCGGCAACACGGTGATCCAGGCCTGGGCGCACGGGCTTCCCGTTGTGGCGGCGGCGTCCAAGGGCCCGGCCTCGCTGATCCACGACGGCGCGGACGGGCGGCTGACCCCCATCGACGACGTGGACGCCTTCGCCGCCGCGGTGCGCGAGCTGATCGCCTCGCCGGCGCTGCGGGCAACCTTCGCCGCGGCCGGGCGGTTGCGGGTCGAGCGGGATTTCTCGAAGGCGGCGGTGGTGGATCAGTGGCGCCGCCTGCTGGCCGATCCGGAGGGCGCGGCATGTGCGGCATAGCGGGCGTGCTGGGCAAGACGGTCGCGAAGGACGCGGTCGGCCCCCTGATCGCCACCCTGGCCCACCGCGGCCCCAACGGCATCCGCGTCGAGGACGGCAAGGGCTTCTCGCTGGGCCACGCGCGCCTGTCGATCATCGATCTGGAGGGGGGATGGCAGCCCCTCCATGCCGCTGGTTCAACGGTCATCGGCAACGGCGAGATCTATAACTACGTGGAGCTGGCGCGCGACTTCCAGCTCGGCCCGGTGCTGAAGACCGGCTCCGACTTCGAGCCCCTGCTGCACCTCTACGGTCGCGAGAAGTCGGAGGCGTTCGAGCGCCTGCGCGGCATGTTCGGCCTGTGCCTGATCGGCGACGACCAGTGCCGCTGGCTGGCGCGCGACGGCTTCGGCATCAAGCCGCTGTATTACTGGGAGCGGGGCGACGAGCTGCTGTTCGCGTCCGAGCCGCGCGCCCTGTTCGCGGGCGGGGCGCCCAGGAAGCTCTCCAAGCCCCACGCCGAGGAGCTGCTGGCGCTGGGCTACACCATCGGCGAGGGTTCGATCTTCGACGGCGTCTGCCGCCTGTCGCCCGGCCGCACCCTGTCGTTCCGCACCACGCCGGCCAAGGCCGAGACCGGCCAGATCGGCCAGAACTGGCTGTCGCAGACGCCCCAGGGCTTCGACAGCGACGAGAGCGCGGTTGCGGCGCTGGACGCGGTGCTGGAAGACAGCGTGCGGGTGCACCAGCGCTCGGACGTGCCCTACGGCCTGTTCCTGTCGGGCGGGGTCGATTCCGCCTCCATCGCGACCCTGATGAGCCGCCTGAACGAGCGGCCGGTGACCGCCTTCACCTGCGGTTTCGACGCCGAAGGCGCGCGCGACGAGCGGGCGTCGGCCGAGCGGGTGGCCACGGCCCTGAACCTCGACTGGCGCGAGACCAGCTTCGGGGAAGAGGATTTCTGGCGCGTGCTGCCTCAGGTCGCCTGGGCGCTGGACGATCCGACCTGCGACTACGCCATCCTGCCGACCTACAAGCTGGCCGAGGCGGCCAAGGGGACCCTGACGGTGGTGCTGACCGGCGAGGGGGGCGACGAGCTCTTCGCCGGCTACGGCCGCTATCGCCGGGCCATGCGCCCGGCCTGGCTGGGCGGGCGCCCGGCCGAGCCGCAGATCTATGCGCCGCACCTGCCCGACAAGGGCTCCGGCGCGCTCGACCGCTGGCGCGCGGTGGCGCTGGAGTGGGCCTCCGCGTTCGGATCCACGCCCCTGCAGGCGGCCCAGATCGGCGACATCAAGACCTGGCTGCACGCGGACCTCTTGCTCAAGCTCGACCGCTGCCTGATGGCGCATGGGCTCGAGGGCAGGACGCCGTTCCTGGACGACCAGGTGGCGCACTTCGCCTTCCGCCTGCCCGACAAGCTCAAGGTGCGCGGCAAGTACGGCAAGTGGATCCTGCGGAAGTGGCTGGAGACCCACTGCCCGGCCGCCGACCCCTGGGCCAAGAAGAAGGGCTTCACCGTGCCGGTCTCGGCCTGGATCGCGCCGCGGGCGGCTGAGCTGGGGCCGAAGATCGCGGGCGTTGAGGGCGTGGCCCAGGTTTGCGATGTGGACCAGGTCCTGGCCGTGTTCGCCGACGATCGGCACGAGAAGGCGCGCTGGCCCTTGCTGTTCTATGCGGTGTGGTGGCTGATCCACTTCGCCGGAGCCGAGCCGAACGACGCGTTGAAGTCGCTGGTTCAGCCCTAACCCTGTCTGCCCAAGGAGCGCCCGATGCGCCTGACCGTCGCCGTCCTGTTCGCCGCCGCCGCACTGAGCGCCGGCGCCTGCCATGCCCGCACCGCCGACGGAGCAGGCTCGGGGAACGGCGCGGGCTCTGGCTCGGGCGATGGCCCGGTCGAGACCCGCCCGCCCGAGGGCAACGGCCAGAAGCCCGCCTTCGCCGGCCAGACGCGGGCGCCGGGCGTGCATTCCAAGACCGCCTATCAGACCAGCGTGGTGGTCGGCGGGCTCGACCACCCCTGGGCGCTGCAGTTCCTGCCCGACGGCAAGATGCTGGTGACCGAGCGCCCCGGCCGCCTGCGCATCATCGGCGCGGACGACAAGCTGTCGGCCCCCATCGCGGGCGTGCCGGCGGTGGAGGCCAAGGCCCAGGGCGGGCTGCAGGACATCGCGCTCGACCCGAACTTCGCCAAGAACCACACGCTGTACTTCACATATCTGGAGCCGCGCGCCGAGGGTTCGGGCATCGCGGTCGGGCGCGCGGTGCTGGACGAGGCGGGCGGCAAGCTCGACGCGGTCAAGACCATCTTCCGCGCCGAACCCGGCTATACCGACGACAAGAACGTGGGCTCGCGCGTGGTGGTGGGGCGCGACGGCAATCTGTTCGTGACCATCGGCGACCGCTTCGAGCTGAAGGACAAGGCCCAGACGCTGGACAACGACCTGGGCAAGGTGATCCGCATCACGCCTGAGGGCGCGCCCGCCAAGGGCAACCCCTTCCTCGGCCGGAAGGGCGCGCGTCCGGAGATCTGGAGCTACGGCCACCGCAACCAGGAGAGCGCGGCCATCAACCCGGCGGACGGGCGGCTCTGGACCGTCGAGCACGGCGCGCGCGGCGGCGACGAGGTCAACCGGCCGGACCCCGGCAAGAACTACGGCTGGCCGGTGATCACCTACGGCATCGACTACTCCGGCATGCCTGTGGGGCAGGGGATCACCCAGCATGCAGGGATGGAGCAGCCGCTCTACTACTGGGACCCGGTGATCGCGCCCTCGGGCATGGCCTTCTACGAGGGGCCGCTGTTCCCGGAGTGGAAGGGCAATCTGCTGGTCGGCGGCCTGCGCGGCCAGCACGTGGCCAGGCTGGTGCTGAACGGGACCAAGGTGGTGGGCGAGGAACGCCTGCTGACCGAGCTGAAGAAGCGGATCCGGGATGTGCGTGTGGGGCCGGACGGGGCGGTCTATGTGCTGACGGACGAGAAGGACGGGTCGGTGGTGAGGGTGACGCCGCGCTAGTCGTCCTTCTCCCTGTCGGGAGAAGGAAGGGACCCGTTGCGAAGCAATGGGGAGGATGAGGGAAAGGGACTTTTGAGAAGGTCCGCTTCCAGCTCTGAGAGCCCTGTATCCCTCACCCTCCCACGCCTGACGGCGCGGGTCCCTCCCTCTCCCGATCCGGAGAGGGTTAGTTAGTCCAAACCGCCCACTCGTAGCCCTCGGGGTCCGCGAAGTGGAACCTGCGTCCGCCGGGGAAGCTGAAGATCGGTTTGACGATCCTGCCGCCCGCCTGGCGCACGGTCTCCAGCGCCAGTTCCAGATCACGCGCCTTCAGCACGATCAGGGCGCCGCCGGGCTTGGCCGGGCCGCGCGCGAAACCGCCGGCGATGCGGCCGTCTTCGAAGCTGGTGTAGTCGGGGCCGTAGTCGGTGAATTTCCAGCCGAAGGCGGCGGTGAAGAAGGCCTTGGCGCGGGTAAGGTCCGAGACCGTCATCTCGATGTAGTCGATGCGGCCGTCGTTGGCGGGCATCACCTCCTGCGCCGGCTTGAACGGTGCGGCGCCCGAGCCGTCGGCGGGGGCGAACAGGGCGGCGGTCAGGCCGAACAGGCCGAGCTGGCGGCGGGTCGTCAGGGTCATGGGGGTCTCTCCCTCTCCAAGAACGCGGATAGGTTAGACGGGCCTGCTGTCAGGATATGTCAGCAGCGAACGGATCGGGAACGATGCGCCGGAGCTCACTTGCTCCAGGCGCGGGCGCAGCGGCGGCCGAAGGCGTCGTCGAGCGGGCTCGAGCCTACGGCGTGTGGCTCGCCCAGGCGGCAGACCAGGGTCTCGGCGCGCCAGACCTCGACCGCCACGCTGTCCCGCGCGCGCCTGAGCAGGTCCAGGCCGCGACCGATCGCTTCCGCGCCCGTGTCGCAGTGATGGCTCTCGCAGCGCGCCTCGTGCGTGTCGCCGGCCCGCCGGAACAGGCGCAGCAGATAGGTCGCGGGGATGGTGGTGGTCGGCACGGGCGGTCCTTGCGAGGCGCTCAGCCCCTATGGACCGATCCTGAAGGAGAGACGTTGCCTTGGATCAACCAACGCGTGCGGCAAAGGCGCGCAGGAAACAATTGCAGCTTCGCAACGACCCTCGCTCTGCGAAAGAGCTGTTGCGCGAGCGCCCGCCGAACGCCTATTCCTGGGGCATGTTTTTGCTTGAGTTGCGCCGGGGGAGGACGCTTTGACCGAGAAACTCGATCCGGTAGACGCCAAGATTCTCGATATCGTGCAGAACGACGCCAGCCTTTCGGTGGCCGAAATCGCCGAGCGCGTGGGCCTTTCGCCCTCGCCGTGCTGGCGCCGGATCAAGCGGCTGGAGGACGAGGGCGTGATCCGCGGGCGCGTCACCCTGCTGGATTCGGACAAGCTGGGCCTGGGCTTCGAGGTCTACGCCATGGTCAAGCTGGCCCAGCCCACGCGGGAGAACTTCGAGGCGTTCGAGGCGGCGGTGCAGGACTGGCCCGAGGTGGTGCAGTGCGCCAACATCACGGGCCGGGAGGACTTCCTGCTGCGCATCGTGACCAGCGACATCCACGCCTTCGACCACTTCCTGCGCGAGAACCTGCTGGCTCTGGGCCTCGGCTCGGACGTGCAGAGCCATATCGTGGTGCGCGGGGTGAAGAACACCACCGCCGTGCCGCTGGGCCTGGTGACGCCGCACCTGGGGTAAGCAAACGCAGATGGAATGGTTCGGTCATCTGGTCGCGCTGACGCCGGCGGAGTTCGCTGCCGTGGTCGCGCTCTTTCTGCCAGGCTTCATTTCGTTGAAGGTCGACCGGCTGATCCATCCGAGCGCTCGACCCGGCTCAGCGGAGATGTTGATCGACGTGCTGGGCTATTCGCTCGTAAATGCGGGCGTGTTCAGTTGGGCGATCCTTCTGGCCAGCAAGCAATTCGTGAGCAAGGAGCCCGATTATCGGTTGCTCGCCGGGCTCGCGCTCGTGATTTGTGTGATCGGACCGTGTGTTTGGCCGGTGCTGGGCCGAGTCGCACAGCAATATGGAGCTAAGCTCGGATTGCTTAGAGGGGCTCATGCCTTCGCATTCGATCAATTTTTCAGCCGCCGAGAGCCGTGTTGGCTGATTGTGCATTTGAAAGAAGGCCGGCTCGTCGGCGGTTATTTCGGCGAGAATTCGTATGCGACCGTCGAGCCGCATTCGGGCGACCTATATATCGAGGAACTGTGGCGTTTGGACCCGGAAGGTGAATTCTTAGAGCCGATCGCGGGCTCCAAGGGTGCGCTTTTCCGCGCCGATGATTATCATTGGGTCGAAGTGTTTTGGGATGGTCCGTCGGAGCTCGCTGCAGATGAATAAGCCTGTAAGGACATCACAGCATACGCGGGACGGTTACTCGCCCACCCATGCAGGGCCGAAGATTCCCCCGAAGGGCGGTTCCGCGCTGCCCTCTACATGGTCGCCGGCGAAGCCCTCGCCGAAGAAGTAGTCTGTCCACGACAGCCTGATGACGCATCGAGGTAACGACGTGCGCGCTCGGGTCGGCTTGGCTATCGCGCTGCTATTCAACCTCGCCGGCGCCGCCGTCGCCGAGACCCCGCGCGAGACGTTCCAGCGCCTGATCAACGCCGGGCTCCAGGCCGAGAAGGCCGGGGACTTCAAAGGCGCCGAAGCCGAGTTCGCCAAGGCCGACGCGATCACGCCCAACTATCCGCCGCTGATGATGGAGCGGGCGCGGGCCGCCGCCCGCGGCCATGACGCGGACGCCGCCATCGCGCTGCTGAGCCGCTACGCCGACGCCGGGCTGAAGGCCGACGCCGCCTATCTCGGACCCGACCTTCAGGCGCTGGCGGACGATCCGCGCTTCAAGCCGGTGCGCGAGCGGCTGGACCGCAACGCGGCGCCAGTCGGCCATCCCCTGCCGGCGGCAAGCCTCGGAGACGGGCCGTTCCTGGCCGAGAACGTGGCCTGGGATCAGGCCCGCAACCGCTTCCTGGTCTCCAGCGTCTGGCGCCACACCATCGTCGCAGTGGACGAGGCGGGGGCGGCCTCACCCTATCTGCAACCCGGCGCGCCGGACTGGAGCATCTTCAACCTGGGTGTCGACGCGCGCCGGGGCGTCCTCTGGGCCTCGGCCAGCGCCAGCGGCCCGGGCGGGCCGGAAGGCGACAAGACCTCGGTCGCCCTGCTGGAGATCGACTTGGCCTCGGGCCGGGTGATGGAGCGGTTCTCGCCGCCGATCGGAGGGGCCAGGCAGCGCAGCTTCGGCGACCTGGTCGTGACGCGCGACGGCACGGTCTATGTCTCGGACAGCCTGGCGGGCGAGGTCTGGCGGTTGAAGCCCGGCGCCCAGGGGCTGGACCGGCTGGTCGCGCCCGGCGTGATGGACTCGCCCCAGGGGCTCGTGCCGACGCCGGACGGCAGGCGGCTGATCGTGTCGGACTATCCGGGCGGGCTGTTCTCGGTGGAGATCGCCACGGGCCGGGTCGAGCGCCTGCCCGCGCCCAAAGAGGCCTCCCTGATCTGGCTCGACGGCATGGTCGGCGACGGGACGGGCGGGATCATCGCGGTGCAGAGCACCTCGCGGCCGGAGCGGGTGCTGCGCCTGACGCTGGACCGCGACTGGCGCCGTGTCACCGGCTGGACCGTGCTGGCCGCCAACCTGCCGGAGCTGAGGGGCCCGACCGGCGGGATCGTGCGCGGGCGCGAGTTCGTGTTCGTGGCCCGCAGCCAGTGGGACGACTTCGACGACGACGGCAAGCCGAAGACCGACAAACCCGAACCTGCCCTGATCGAGCGGCTGCCGCTGGGGTAGGTCCGCAGCGCGCTCCAAAGATTTCACCACAAAGGGCACAAAGAACACAAAGGCGTCGCGCTCGATCCTGGCTTGCTGAGGCCAGACAATCGAGGCCGGGCTGCGCCCGGCGATAAGGACGATTGCTTGGCGGGGTCGGACGGGCCGCAGCCCCTTTGTGCCCTTTGTGTCCTTTGTGGTGAAAAAGCCTGGGTCCCCGCTTGCGCGGGGCGGTGCGGAATTTAGGCACAGGCGGTGACCCGGCGGTCAGGTTCGCGCTAAACTCATCCCAGCTGCGAGAAGACGGGGACCAACCATGATCGAGATGGTGATCGACGGGCGCAAGAAGGACCTGGGCGGGTTCGAGGTGGGTCGCGTGCTGCCCTTCGCCCAGAAGCGCATGGTCGGGCCCTTCATCTTTCTGGACCACATCGGCCCGGCCGAGTTCCGCGCCGGCCAGGGCATCGACGTGCGCCCGCACCCGCACATCGGCCTGTCGACCGTGACCTATCTGTTCGAGGGCGAGATCATCCACCGCGACAGCCTGGGCTTCCACGAGGCGATCCGCCCGGGCGAGGTCAACTGGATGACCGCCGGCAAGGGCATCGTGCACTCCGAGCGCACCCACCCGCTGCGCCGCGAGATCGGCGCGGCGCTGCACGGCATGCAGGCCTGGGTCGCCCTGCCCAACGAGGCGGAAGAGATCGATCCCGCCTTCGAGCACTATGCCGGCAAGGACATGCCCGCCTATGAGGGCGACGGCCTCTATGCGCGCCTGATCGCGGGCGAGGCCTATGGCGCCAAGTCCAATGTGAAGACCGCCTCGCCCCTGTTCTATGTGCACTGGGAGATGGCCGCGGATGTGAAGTCGGCGGCGCCCGGCGGCTACTCCGAGCGCGCGGCCTATATCGCCAAGGGCTCGGTCGAGATCGACGGCCAGAAGGTCCATGCCGGCCAGATGGTGGTGTTCGACAAGGCCTCGCCGGGCGTGATCCACTCGCTGGAGCCCTCGACCGTGATGCTGCTGGGCGGGGAGCCGGTCGGCCCGCGCCACATCTGGTGGAACTTCGTTTCGTCGTCCAAGGACCGCATCGAACAGGCCAAGGTCGACTGGAAGCTGGGCAAGATGGGCCTGCCCCGCGGCGACGACCACGAGTTCATCCCCCTGCCCGAGGACGGCTCCAAGCCGATTACCCAGGAGCCGGTCAGCGAGGCGCCGATCGCGCACGGGACGGCGCCGGTGGAGGTGCACGAGGCCCCGGTTCCCGATCCCGTGGCGAAGGTGCAGGCGGGGTCCTAGGCGCCTTCTCCTCCCTCGCAGGCGAGGGAGGAGAAGAGGCGCCCCCCACCGCTCGCCGCATCGCGTCGGCCCTCTGCAATAAAACCGCTACGCTTTGCCTCAGGCGATTGTACGCTCGCTGGCATTCGGCGGCGTGCCGCCCCACCCATCAGCGAGCAATTCAATGCGCGATCCCGTGACCGCCCCCTTGGCCCGCCGCACCCTGTTGAGCCTGGCCGGGGCCGCGGCCCTGGCGCCGTCTGCCTCCTTCGCCAAGCAGCTGAAGCGGCCTGAGCCCGCGCCCCCCGTCTACGACCGCTCCATCGTGATCGACGCCCAGGGCGGCGTCTTCGACGACGGGCCGTTCAATGCGGATGAGAAGTTCCGTCCGGCGCTGGCCGAGGTGCTCAGGACCTCCGGCGTGACGGTGGTCTCGACCACGGTGAACGAGGTGGGCAACGGGCCGGACCGGTTCCGCTCGGCGGTGAGCAATATCGCTGACGCCGACCGCCTGTTCGCGTCCAACGCCGACCTGCTCATGCCGATCCTGTCGGGCGCCGACATCGTCCGCGCCAAGCGCGAGAAGAAGGTCGGCCTGATCCTGAACTTCCAGGACACCACGCCGCTCGAAACGGACCCCGCCAACGTCGGCCTGTTCCGGGGCCTGGGCGTGCGGATCATCCAGCTGACCTACAACAAGCGCAACCTGTGCGGCGACGGCTCCCTGGAGGTCGCCGACGCGGGCCTTTCCGACCTGGGCCGGCAGATGATCGCCGAGATCAACGCCAAGCGCGTGCTGCTCGACCTCAGCCACGCCGGGCGGCGCACCATGGCCGAGGGGGCGGCGGCGTCGAAGGCCCCGCCGGCCATCACCCACACCGGCGCCCGCGCGCTCGCCGACAACCCCCGCAACAGCGAGGACTCGACGCTGAAGCTGGTGGCCGACAAGGGCGGGGTCTGCGGCGTCTATATGATGCCGTTCCTGAAGCCCGGCGTGCAGCCACATTCGGAGCACTTCCTGGCCCACCTGGAGCACTTCATCCAGGTCTGCGGCGAGGACCACGTCGGCATCGGCACCGATGGCGGCGTGCCCCCGGTGAAGCTCGACGCGGCCTATTGGGAGCAGCAGCGCAAGTTCGTCGCCGACCGCAAGGCCAAGGGCATTTCCGCCCCCGGCGAGAGCGGCGACATCGCCAATGTGGTGATGGAGTACAACACGCCCCGCAGGCTGGAGACCCTGGCGTTCGACCTCAGCAAGCGCGGGCATTCGGACGCGAGGATCGAGAAGATCCTCGGCGCCAACTTCGCGCGTCTGTTCGGGGAGGTTTGGGGGTAGGCGGCTCACCTCTCCTGTGAGCGGCAGCGAACGGGAGAGGTGTAGGCGGCGCTCCCCCTAGCCTGAGCCCTTCCCCCTGCTAAGCTCCGCCAAACCTTCCGCGAGACCTGCCATGAAACGCCTGATCCTGCCCTTGCTCCTCGCCACCTCCGCCCTCGCCGGCGCGGCGTACGCCGCCGACTACACGGTGATGATGTCCAAGGGGCCGGCCGGGACCATGACGGTGACGGTCAATCCCGACGGCTCGCGCCACGTCACCTATGAGTACAACGACCGGGGCCGGGGGCCGAACCAGGCGGCGGATATCGCGGTCGACGGCAAGGGGCTGACCACGAAGCTGCAGGTCACCGGCGTCGACTATTTCAAGACTCCGATCGACGAGCGTTTCACGATCACCGACCGCATGGCGGCCTGGCATAGCGCGGCGGACGAGGGCTCCGACGCGGACGGGGCGGGCAAGGAATACGTCTCCTATGCGGGCGCCTCGGAAGACACCGCCCTGATGGCGCGGGCGCTGCTGGCCGCGCCCAACCACGAGCTCGACCTGCTGCCGGCCGGCCACGCGCGCATCGACAAGGCCGGCGAGCGCACGGTGAAGGGGCCGGGCGGGGCGAGCGAGACCGTGTCGCTCTATCTGATCAGCGGCGCCGCGTTCCAGCCGATCCCGGTGTGGCTCGACGCGAAAGGCGAGCTGTTCAACGACGGCGGCAGCTGGATCCACGCCGTGCGCAAGGGCTGGGAGGACCAGGCGCCCGAGCTGATCCACACCCAGGACAAGGCCTTGGCCGACCAGCTGGGCGCAGACGCCAAGCGCCTGCAACGCACGCCCGCCGCGGTGGCGATCACCCACGCGCGCCTGTTCGATTCCGTCACCCGCAAGGTGATCCCCGGCTCGACCGTGGTGGTGCGCGCCGGCAAGGTCGAGGCGGTCGGCGCGGACGGCAAGGTGGCGATCCCGCAGGGCGCGGAGGTGATCGACGCCCACGGCCGCTTCCTGATGCCGGGCCTGACCGACATGCATGTGCATATCGCGTCCGACCCCGACGGCCTGCTCGACATCCTGGCCGGCGTGACCACCGTGCGCGACCTCGGCGGGCGGATGGACGAGCTGTTGCCGCGCCGGAAGCGCTTTGACAGCGGCGAGCAGATCGGGCCGCGCATCTGGCTGGCGGGCCTGATCGACGGCAAGGGGCCGTTCGCCGGGCCGATCGACACCCTGGTCTCGACGCCGGAAGAGGCGCGCGCCGACGTAGATCTTTACGCCGACCATGGCTATCAGCAGATCAAGATCTACAGCTCGGTGAAGCCCGAGCTGGTCCCCGCCATGATCGCCCGCGCCCACGAGCGGGGCCTGCGCGTCTCCGGCCACATCCCCGCCGGCATGACCATGAGCCAGGCGGTGGACGAGGGCTATGACGAGGTGCAGCACGCCAACTTCTGGTTCCTGAACTTCATGAGCCCGGAGGTGAACGCCAAGTCCAACACCATGGCGCGCTTCGTCGAGGTGGGCGCCCACGCCAAGGACCTGGACCTGAACTCGGCGCCGGTGAACGCCTTCGTGGCCCAGCTGAAGGCCCACCACACGGTGGTCGACCCGACCCTGGTGGCGTTCGAGGACATGTACCTGGGCGGGCCGAAGAAGCCCGCGCCGTCCCTGGCCCCGGTGCTGAACCGCCTGCCGCCCGTGGTGGCGCGCGGCGCCATGGGCGGGGGTCTGGGCAAGACGGATGCGGACCGCGAGGCCTATCGCGCCTCCTTCGCCCAGATGATGCGCATGACCAAGAAGCTCCACGACAACGGCATCGTCATCGTCGCCGGCACGGATGGGCTCGCGGGCCTGCCCCTGGCGCACGAGCTGGAGAACTACGTCGAGGCCGGCATCCCCTCCGACGAGGTCCTGCAGATCGCCACCCTGACCGCGGCCAAGGTCATGCATCACGACGCCGAACAGGGCTCCCTCACGCCCGGCAAATACGCCGACCTGATCCTGATCGACGGCGATCCAGTGGCCAACATGTCGGATATCCGAAAGGTCAGCCTGGTGATGAAGGGCGGGACCATCTTCGACCTGAAGGGCATCGCGAAGTCGATCGGGGTGAAGGGGGAGTGAGCGAAGCCGAACTCACATTCGCCGTACACGTCAATGCGCCGAGCCGGCACGTGCGGGTTCATTTCAGCGACTGCTCCCACCGTTTGCTTCACAAAATGCCGGGCAGGCTGAACAGCGTGCACACGACGTATGCGAACCAACATGACGCCGTGGCGGAGGCGGAGCGTGTATTGGCGGAGCATCGTCACTGGGGTGACCGGAAAATCTGGTGCGGCCATTGTGAGAAGCGGTTCTCGCACGAGGGAGTGTGCATGCCCTGAATTCCATGATCGAGTGACGGTCAGGACCTCGCCTAACTCGCTCGGGAGCGCTGCCCCATGGCCGAAGACCAGATTCCCAATCCCCGCATCGCCGAGCGCGAATCGCACGGGCCGCAGCTGATCAAGAACGAGCTCGACAGCTTCAACGGCAAGTTCGCGACGCTGGTGACCAATGCGGTGGGCACGATGTGGTGCGCCTATGCCTTCGCCGCGCTTGCCCTGGTCAGCCTGCCCGAGGCCATCCGGGGCGGCACCGCCACCCTGATCGCCTGGATCGCCCAGACCTTCCTGCAGCTGGTGCTCTTGTCGGTGATCATGGTGGGCCAGAAGGTGGCCGCCGCCGCCTCGGACAAGCAGGCGCTGCAGACCTATCGCGACGCCGAGTCCCTGCTGAAGATCCAGGACGAGCTGCACCGGCTGATCCGCATCAACAACGAGCTGACCGAGCAGATCCACGCGAGTGTGGTGGCGAAGGCGGCGAAGCCCACGCCGCGGCGGGGCAGGGCGAAGGGGTAGTCGTCCCACCTCTTTTCAAATCTATCGTCATCCTCGGGTCTGCGCAGCGCTGGCGCGCTGCTCCGCTCCGAGGATGACGGAAGTTTGGAAATGGACGAGCAAACCGCCCCATCCTTGCTTTCTTAATGTTGCGGTGCGATATAACCCCGGTCGCTTCCCGCGACCTTGGGCGCTCCAGTTGCGTGAGGGCCGGTTTTCACCGGACCGCTGTCGAGCCCGATAATCCTCCAGAGATCGCTTCGCGCGGCCTCGCACGCAGGCCGCCGACCCATCCGACACTCCGCCGCGATCGCGTGCGGAGACGGCCGCGCGCTCATGGAAGAGTCTCGCGCCGCCGCACGAGAAAGCATTGACCACAGTGACAACTTTCCAAGACCTCGGCCTCGCCAAGCCGCTGCTGCAGGCGCTGGCTACCGAAGGCTACACCACCCCCACCCCGATCCAGGCCAAGGCGATCCCGCTGGTGCTGGAGGGCAAGGACCTGCTCGGCATCGCCCAGACCGGCACCGGCAAGACCGCCGCCTTCGCCCTGCCGATCCTGCAGCGCCTGGCCGAGAACCGTAAGCCCGCCCCGCGCCGCTCGTGCCGGGTCTTGGTGCTGAGCCCCACCCGCGAACTGGCCACCCAGATCGCCGAGAGCTTCAAGGCCTATGGCCGCAACATGGGCATGAGCGTCGCCGTCGTGTTCGGCGGCGTGAAGTACGGCCCGCAGGTGCGCGCCCTGGCCGGCGGCGTCGACGTGCTGGTGGCCACCCCGGGCCGCCTGCTCGACCACGTCGGCGAGAAGGTGCTGGACCTCTCCTCCACCGAGATCTTCGTGCTGGACGAGGCCGACCAGATGCTGGACCTGGGCTTCTTCAAGCCGATCCGCCAGGTCGCCTCGCGCCTGCCCAAGGTGCGCCAGAACCTGTTCTTCTCGGCCACCATGCCGACCGACATCGCCAAGCTGGCCGCCGACCTCCTGACCAACCCCTCGCGCGTGGAAGTCACGCCGCAGGCCACCACGGTGGAGAAGATCAAGCAGTCGGTGCTGTTCGTCGAAGCGGTGCGCAAGCGCGCCCTGCTGAGCGAGCTGTTCAGCGACCCCACCTGGACCCGCACCCTGGTCTTCACCAAGACCAAGCGCGGCGCCGACCGCGTGGCGGCCTATCTGGAGGCCGGCGGCGTCGAGGCGGCGGCCATCCACGGCGACAAGAGCCAGGGCCAGCGCGAGCGGGCGCTGCAGGCGTTCAAGGACGGGCGCGTGCGCTGCCTGGTCGCCACCGACATCGCCGCGCGCGGCATCGACGTGGACGGCGTGACCCACGTGGTGAACTACGAGCTGCCCTATGTGCCGGAGGCCTATGTCCACCGCATCGGCCGGACCGCGCGCGCCGGCGCCTCGGGCATCGCGGTCAGCTTGGTGTCCGACGATGAGCGCAACCTGCTCAAGGACGTGCAGAAGCTGACGCGCCAGACCATCCCGTCGTTCGACCGGCGTAACGACCGGGCGCTGGGCGCGCTGGACGCCGCCATCCTGAAGGCCAACCCCGGCAAGAAGCCCACCACCGACCGCACCGGCGAGGCCGAGGCGCGGGGCGAGGGCCGGCCTGAGGGCGGCCGCAACGGTCGCGGCCGTGGTCGCGGTCCCGGCGGCGGTCAAGGCCAAGGCCAGCACAAGCACGGTCGCCCCGGCGGCCACGGCGCCCGCCCCGGCGGTGCGCCCCGCACCACCTACGATCCGCTGAAGCAGGACGGCGCCACCGCCGACGCCGCCCGCAAGCCGCGCCGCCGCAAGCGCTTCGGCGGCGGGCAGGGCGGCGGCCAGCGCCAGGGCGGCCAGAGCGCCTGATTTCCCGATCCTTCTCCCCTTGTGGGAGAAGGATGGGCCCCGTTGCGCAGCAATGGGAGGATGAGGGGTCGAGCCGCCGGTTCAGAACCCGACGCCACCTACGGCGAGGCCAGGGCCACCCCTCATCCGGCCTTCGGCCACCTTCTCCCACAAGGGGAGAAGGGTCAGCTTCGGCCTTAGACCAGCTCCACCGCCATTGCCGTCGCCTCGCCGCCGCCAATGCAGAGCGAGGCCAGGCCGCGCTTGCCGCCGCTCTGTTCGAGGGCGGCGAGCAGGGTCGCCAGAATACGCGCGCCTGAGGCGCCGATCGGGTGGCCGAGCGCGGTGGCGCCGCCGTTCACGTTCAGCTTTTCACGGGGGATGCCCAGTTCGTGCTGGGCGATCATGGCGACGACGGCAAAGGCTTCGTTGACCTCGAACAGGTCCACGTCGTCGACGCTCCAGCCGGCCTTTTCCAGGGCCTTCTTCATGGCGGGCACGGGGGCGGTGGTGAAGAGGCCGGGCTCATGGGCGTGGGCGGCGTGGGAGACGACCTTGGCCACGATGGGCATGCCGAGCTTTTCGGCGACCGACTGGCGGGTCATCACCAGGGCCGCGGCGCCGTCGGAGATCGAGGAGGCGTTGGCCGCCGTGATCGTGCCGTCCTTGGCGAAGGCGGGCTTCAGGGTGGGGATCTTGGTCGGGTCGGCCTTCAGGGGCTGCTCGTCTCTGGAGACCGTTTCGGTCCCCTTGCGGGTGACGACTTCGACGGGGACAACCTCGCGATCGAAGGCGCCGCCTTCGATGGCCGCCTTGGCGCGGCGCAGGCTCTCGATGGCGTATTCGTCCTGGGCCTCGCGGGTGAACTGGTATTCGCGGGCGGAGTCCTCAGCGAAGGCGCCCATCAGCTTGCCGGGCGTGTAGGCGTCCTCGAGCCCGTCCAGGTACATGCTGTCCGAGATCACGTCGTGGCCGATGCGGGCGCCGGAGCGGTGCTTGGCCATGACGTAGGGCGCGCCGGACATGGACTCCATGCCGCCCGCCACGATCACGTCGGCGGTCCCGGCGGCCAGCGCATCGTGCGCCATCATCGCCGCCTGCATGCCCGAGCCGCACATCTTGTTGACGGTGGTGGCCTCGACCGACAGCGGCAGGCCGGCGCCCAGCGCCGCCTGGCGCGCGGGGGCCTGACCCAGGCCCGCGGGCAGGACGCAGCCCATGAAGATCTGCTCGACCTTGTCCGGCGAGACCTTGGCCCGCTCGACCGCGGCCTTGACGGCGGCGGCGCCCAGCGCGGTCGACTTCACCGCCGAGAGCGCGCCCTGGAAGCCACCCATCGGCGTGCGGGCGTAGGAGGCGATGACGACGGGATCGGAAGCAGTGGCGGACATGGTGGGAACTCCAGGGAGGAAGCGGGGGCGTTAAAGCGCGCGTCAGCGGGGCTTCGCAAGCACCTTTCTGAGCTGGCGGGCGACAGCCAGGGGTTGGCCGTCCGGCGCGAAGGCCTTGCCGTCCTCCACCGCCCAGCCGTCGGAGCAGTCGGCGGTGGCGAAATCGAAGTAGGCCCACCCCTCAGGCGAGGTGGCGGGCGTGAGCTCGGCGAACAGGTCGTAGCGCAGGTCGACCGAGGTCGAAAACGTCGGGCCGGCGACGGTGAAGAAGTAGGGGAAGACGGCGTCGAGCAGGAAGGCGAGCTTGAGCTCGTCCAGCGGCCCGCCGCCGCGCACCCGCATCCAGACGCGCACGCGGGCCTGGTCGTGGCCGCCCATCAGGCCGTGCGGGCCGATGAAGCGGTACTCGACGGTGCGGGTGAACCAGGGGGCGATGGGGTTGTCCATCGCCGTCTCGGCGGAGGGCAGGGGCGGCGGAGCCTCGCCCTCCAGCGGGCGCACGCTGGGGCCATGGCCGGAGGCGCCGAAGGTGGCCAGCGAGGCCAGGATCGGCTTGCCCTGCTGCTCCGCGCGCACGCCCGCGAAGACGGTGGAGCGGCCGCCGCGCAGGCGTTCCGGCGTGAAATCGACCCGGTCGAAGCGGGCGCCCGCCATGAACTGGACGGTCAGGGTTCTGAGCGGTGAGGAAATCTCCAGCCCTTGCCGCGCCGCATCGACGCAGAGGGCCGCCATCAGGCCGCCGAACGGTGCGCCCTTCTCAGGCGGGAAGCTGTGGGCGCCGTTGGACAAGAGGAGCGGGGGACTCGTGGTGAATCCCCCGCCAAGTTCGTCGGGTTGCAGGCGGAGCGCCGTGGAGGCGTCCAGAGGGACCAGGTCCAAAACTGAAGCTTCACCCAACATGACTCTCCGTTGCCTATAAAAACTAACTATCTCAGTCCAGAAAAGCAACGCACTTGTCAAATCGTTGTTTCGGGGCCATTTTCAAGCCCATGGGACGCACCGCCGACTATTCCAAAGAGAGCTGCGCCGTCGCCGCCACCCTGGAGGTGATCGGCGACCCCTGGACCTTGCTTGTCATCCGCGACGCCTTCAATGGCGTGCGCCGGTTCGAGCAGTGGCAGGAGCGGCTGGGCGTCGCGCGCAACGTCCTGGCCGCGCGGCTGAAGACCCTGGTGCGGCATGGGGTGCTGGAGCCCCAGGCCTACTCCGAACGCCCGCCCCGGCACGAATATGTGTTGACCCGCAAGGGCAAGGAGCTCTCGGCTGTGCTGCTGACCATGCACGGCTGGGGCACCAAGCACCTCTACGGCGAGGAAGGGTCAGGCGTGACCTTCACCCACAAGGCCTGCGGCCACGAACTTGACGCCCGCGTCGCCTGCGCCTGTTGCGGCGAGATCGTGCAGCCGCGGGATCTGGAGATGCACGTGCGCGAGGGCCGGCTGACGGTGGCGGAAGTCCTGGCCAAGGACGAGGCGGCGTAGGGCGGCCAAACACCTCTCCCATTCATGGGAGAGGGGGACCATGCGCAGCATGGTGGAGAGGGCGCGCCAAGCGCACGACCTTCTCACACTCGTTTTCCAGCGAAACGGAATCCTACGCTTTCAGACTGAGGCTGGCCTGGCGCGCCCTCTCCACCACCCTTCGGGCGGTCCCCCTCTCCCGTGAACGGGAGAGGTGTTTAGCGCACTCCTAGCCCCCCGTATCCGGCCAGAACGTCGACACCATGATCGTGTCGCCGCACAGGTCGGCGGCGTCCGCCGCGTCCAGGCCCCAGTCGGAACCCGGGGCCGAGGCCGTGACCTTCACGAAGCGCCGACACGCGGCCTTGGGCGCCGGCGTGGGATAGATCACGCGGAACTTGGCCGCGCCGCCGGGGCGCAGGATCACCTTGGGCTCACCGCGCCGCGCGATCTCGGGCGAGGGGCCGTAGGTGCGCACCTGCACGGCCAGGGGGCGGCCGTCCAGCCCGATCAGGGCGACGCCGGCGTGGCCGGCCAGCATGCAGATGAAGTCGCCGCGGTTCTCGAAGCGGTAGGTGACGGTCTCGGCGCGGCTCTCGTTCGCGACGCGCTTCAGCGCCAGGTCAGCGGAGCGGCAGGGGCGGTACTGCCTGCCGCCGCGGCCGGGCTCGTTGACGTCCACGCCTTCGGAGCAGGCGGCGACCACCAGGCAGGTCAGCACGAGGACGGCGGTCGGGAACGCTAAACCGGCTCGCTGCATCGGCTCCCCCTTGCAACCGCGGCTGCGAGGGGATGCTCACCTATCGGCGGGCGTCTGTAAATCGCCGAGCAATAGTGCGGGGAGTTTCAGAGCAGTCCTTTGATGAGCGATCAACTTGCCGACTTCGTCGGCGAATGCGGCCGGGTCGTTGGCGATGTGAGCCAGCCTAGCCGCCGGAGCAGTGACGCGAGGATCTGTGATTGCTCCAAGCAGGCTTGTCGCCGCCTCGATGCGGCCCGCCGCGCCGGCCGCGACGCCTGCGTGATAAGTAGCCCAGCTTCCCTTCGCGCGTGGGGGTGCAGACTGTTCGCAGCCGACAAGAACATCAGCCGCAGCTTCCACCGAGGGGAAGGTGTTAGCCATGGTTCTTGCGCACGCCGCAGCTTGCTCGGCGAGCTGCCGGGCCACGCCGGTGAATTGGTCGTCGGAGGCGTAGCGGCGGAACTCTTCCACTCGACCGCCGAAATCGAAGCTCAGGTAGCCGCCTTCGGACCACAGCCAATGCGCCGCGACATTCAGAAAGCTGCCTTTAGCCGAGCCATGGGGCTGGAACTCGACAACAGTGAGCCACCACCGATGGTCTCGTAGCCAAACGCGACTGCGTCCCCTCCGGCGAAAGCCTAAAGGTTGAAGCGCAGCCTTGGCCGCGACGCCGAGCAGATTGTCGTGCGTATTCACGCTGGTTGGATCGAGATAGCCCGCGGAAGCGCCATCGCGAACCGCAGGCTTCTCGTTCGACCGTCAGTAGAAGACCGTGCTGTTGGGGTTGTTGTTCTTGGTGTTCACGGCCTTGGTCGCGCCGCCGGCGGAGGGCGCCTTGGCGCGGACCGGGGACAGGCGCATCTGCCCGGTGCAGACGCTCAAGGAATCCTGCACCTCGATGGCCTGGCTGTTGCCCGGAGGCGTGACCTGCAGGCGCGCGACCGCCTCGCACGGCTTGTCGGTGGCCTGGATGCCGGTGAAGGAGGTGAAGAACACCGCCCGGCCCTTGGGCTGGACCGTGACCGGCTGGGGCGCGCCGCCGGTGTTGAAGTAGTCCTGCTCACTCTGGATGATGGTGATGTCGTCCAGGCGCTGGCCGTTGGCGTCGAACAGCACGACCGTCGGATAGCCCTGCAGCAGGCAGGCGGCCGGGCCGTTGTTGACGAAGGCGTAGGTGACCGCGCGCTGGCCTGCGCCCGCGTCCTCGCCCACCTTGACCAGGCCCAGGTCGCCGGAGCGGCAGGGCGGGGCCACGGTCGGCGGCGGCGGGGTCGACGCCGGCGGCTGGGTCGAGACCGGGGCGGTGTCGCCGCCGCCCTCGTGCTTGGAGCCGGAGTTACAGGCGGCCAGGCCCACCAGGGCGACCGCGGCGACGGCGTAAAGGGCGGTCTTCATGGCCGGCATCCTTCTCATTCATTCGGTTCAATAACGCAGCTTGGCCGCGGAGGCTCCAGCCCTGCGACCATGCCTGAAAGCGGTCAGTGCTGCTGCACCTTACCCGTCAGAGGGGTGACATGCAGGCGCATGCCACAGATCTTGGGCGGATTGGCGACCTTGATCGGGGCGTCGGCGCGGCCGGCGACGGTCACGGTCATGGGTTTGGCCACCTGGCAGGGCTTGGCGTCGACCGCATAGGTCATCTGGAACGTGGCCGTTCCGCCGCCCGGCTTCAGCACCACGCGGCGAACCTTGTCCATGGTGTGCTGGATCATGATCGGCAGGGGCGTCTTCTCGGTGCCGTAATAGACCACCGGCGGGCCCATCAGGCCGCAGGCCTTGGCGCCCTTGTTGGTCAGGGTGAAGGTGATGATCCCGGTCTTCTCGTCGGTCTGGGGATCGGAGAGGGTCAGGTCGGCCGGATCGCAGTTGGGGGCGACGTCGGAATCGGCGCCCACGTTGGGGGCCTCGGCGAACTTGCCGTTCACCTGGCCGCCGCTGTTGTCGTCCTTGTGGCAGGCGGCGAGCCCCAAGCCCGCCGCGACGACCAGGGCCAGGCCCAGCGTCGTTGAATTTTGCATGTCAGTCCCCCCTCTTGCCGGGGGACGGGATCAGGCCGCCGCCGGCGCAACCATGGCTCGGGTGGTCGCGATGAAGCCGCCGCCGAGCACCCGATCCGCCGTCTCGGCGTCGTAGAGCACGCAGGCCTGGCCGGGCGCGACCCCTTCCTCTCCTTCGAGGAATCGCACGACCGGGCCGGTGTCGTCCAGCACCACCTCGGCGGGAAGCGGCGGGCGGGTGGAACGCACGCGGGCGCGGACCTTCAGGCCCTGGCGCGCGGCGTCTTCCAGCGAGGCCTGGTCGCCCAGCCAGTTCACTTCCTTCAGGGTCAGGGCCTGGGTCAGCAGGGCCTCGCGCGGGCCCACGATGACGCGCCGGGTCTCGGGCTCCAGCTTGACCACGAACAGGGGCTCGCCGACGGCCACATTCAGCCCCCGGCGCTGGCCGATGGTGTAGCCGACGATGCCGGCGTGCTCGCCCATCACCCGGCCGTCCAGGTGCACGATCTGGCCGGGCTCGCGGCCTTGCGGGCGCAGCTTGTCGATCAGGTTGACGTACTTGCCCTCGGGCACGAAGCAGATGTCCTGGCTGTCGGGCTTGGCGGCGATCTTCAGCCCCAGGGCGGACGCGGCGCCCCGCACCTGCGGCTTGGGCAGGCCCGCGATCGGGAAACGCAGATAGTCGAGCTGATCGCGCGTCGTGGCGAACAGGAAGTAGCTCTGGTCCCTGGCCGGATCGACGGCCTTCCTCAGCTCCGGCCCGTTCGGCCCTTCGGCGCGGCGGACATAGTGGCCGGTCGCCATGGCATCGGCGCCCAGGCTGCGGGCCACATCGAGCAGGTCGCGGAACTTGACCGTCTGATTGCAGCGGATGCACGGCACCGGCGTCTCGCCGCGCAGATAGCTGTCGGCGAACTCGTCGATCACGGATTCGCGGAAGCGGCTCTCGTAGTCGAGGACGTAGTGCGGGATGCCGATGGTCTCGGCGGCCAGGCGCGCGTCGTGGATGTCCTGGCCGGCGCAGCAGGCCCCCTTCTGCTTCACCGCCGCCCCGTGGTCGTAGAGCTGCAGGGTCACGCCCACCACGTCATAACCGGCGCGCTTCAGCAGGGCGGCCACCACGGTGGAGTCCACCCCGCCCGACATGGCCGCCACGATGCGCGAGCCTTGCGGCAAGCCCACGGCGGCGCGCGCGCCCTCGACGGCGAGGTCGAGATCGACGGCTTCGACATTGGGAACCGGGCAGGCGGGCAGGGTCATCGCGCCCATGTAGCGCTTGAGGCGGGAGATTTCGAGGTTTGCGGCGCCGCAGTCTTGAGCCCTCTGCCGTGGCGGGGAGACGAGTTCTCGTTGCGCTCGCGCAGCGAGAAGGCGGCAAAGACGCTCAAACGTCTATCGGTTGCGGGCCCATCGTCGATACAGCTGACAATTGCTTAGTGGCTACGGATTCCACCGCTTGTGCTTGCGGAAATTAAATCCTGGGCACGAGACGTATTGTTTGTCGCTGATATGCACAGCGCACAGTTCTGCATAATACGTCTTACCGTCTTTGGCGTCATCGTATTTCGCAACGAACATTGTTACGGGGAAATATTTTCCCTCCGCCATTAATGCCTTATTTTCCGAGCTTATTTTGGCAAATGGATTGTAAAGTGTTTGCTGCGAGTGAGGTGCCCATTCCTCCGGGGCGCGGCCAACAAGCTTTGCTCTCCGGTAACCTTCATCTACATCACGCTCAAGTTCGCGAATTTTATTAAAAATAACGTCATCGGGCTGACGGACAGTGCTCGAAAGCTGAGAGAATTCATAAGATGCATAGGTGGCTGTGTAGTCTCCGGGGTTTTCTATTTTAATTGGCAGCGCGTATTGGCCGTCTGGAAGCGCCTCAATACTAAGAGTCGATAACGCCACGCTCGCGCCATTGTCGGGACCACTCGGTGCTATGGGCTGAGCCATCGCCTTTGAAGTCATGCGGCGCGGCGGCGCCGAGCGCACTGGTAGGGAGACCGTAGGCTGCCTCACAGGGGGTTTTTCTGGTGGGCGGTCCTTGGGTGGCTGCGCGGATAGCTCGAAAAGGCCGATCAAAAAAACGGCCACGCCCATGGAAAGGGCTGTTCCCGCGGTCACTAAAAGTTTGGCTCTGAGTTTCCACCCCCAAATATGATCCGAAAACCAAATAGCGCCCACCGCTACTACCCACGCGGCTAGCAGGCATATCCACGAGATCATCATTTGGATGATCCCCGCGAATTGGAGCGAGGCGATGATTAGACCCGCGATAAACACAACCGGAGCGCTGTGCAGCGCAATCCGCACGATTCTCCTATGGCCGGGTTCTTTGCTCGCGGTGTGCATGCCCGCATCCTGCGGGGAGTCCGGCCTAGCTTGCAACTTACAGGGCCTGTCGCGCGCCCGCCCAACCCCGCGCCCCTTGCTCCGCAAGGCTCTGCGCTCGCTCCGCACCGCTAGACGCACTTATTACCTAGGGCCGCAAAGATGCGAAGTTGGCGGTGTAGGTAGTTGACCGGGCCTGGGTCAGCTTCCCTCTTCCCGCGAGGACAGGGTTCAGTTGGGGATCACTGCCCGCTCGACAGCAGGTTCAGCAGCGACGAGCTCCTGAGCGACGCCAGCACCTGGGCCGAGGCCTGCACGGCCTGCTGCGCCTGGGCCAGCTTGGTCAGGGCTGTGGCCATGTCGACGTTGCTCTTGTCGCCGATCAGGGTGGTCAGGGTGTCGGACTGGGCCGACTGCGAGGTGATGTGGGTCTCGACCCGCTTCTGCAGCGCGCCGTTCTGGGCCTGGTAGTTAGTGATCTCGGTGTTGGCGGCCTCGAAGACCGGGATCTGCGAAGCCAGGAAGTCCTTCTGCGCCTGGGTCAGCTGGCCCGACAGCGGCCCGTTCGGCCCCTGATCGTAGGCCTGGATGGCCTGGAAGGCGTTGAACAGGTTGGTCCCGATATCCGAGGCCAGATACCCGGTCTGCACGGTCGTGGCGTCGTCCAGCTTGGACGCGGTCTTGAACTGGCCGTTCTGGAACAGCGAGCCGATCGAAGGCGCGGCGGTCAGGTCGGCCAGGGTGGTGGCGCTGGTCGGCGGCGCGTCCAGGCGGCCGCCGCCGAACACGTACTGGCCTTCATGCTGCATGTTCAGCCCGTCGACCGCGCCCTGGAACTGCTGCTGGATGGCCTGCATCAGGCTGTCGGCCCGGCCCGCGGCGATGGCGTCGGTGATGTTCTGGCGCGCCCCCTGCGCCGCGCCCGCGACCTCGCTGAAGGCGGTGTCCTGGGTGGTCAGGCGCGAGTCCACGGCCTTGGAGACGTCGAGATAACCCTTGAGCTTGGACTGGGCCGAGCCGAAGGCGGTCAGGGTCTCGGACTCGCGGCCGAAGCCGGAGAGGTCGGTGGCGATCTTCTGGGTGTTGACCTGTTGCTGGGCGTCGTTCTGGCTCTGCTGCGCATTCATCAGGTTGAGCAGGGCCGAACTCCAGCTGTCCGGCGTGGAGATGCGGGTCATCAGTTCATCATCCCGATCAGGGTGTCATACATGTCCTTGGCCGCCTGGATCAGGCGGGCCGAGGCGTTGTAGGCCTGCTGGTAGGTGGTCAGCTTGACCAGCTCCTCGTCGAGGTTGACGCCCTCCTGGGCCGAGCGGGCCGAGGTGGCGGTGTCGAGCAGGGCCTGGGCCGACTTGGCCTTGCTGTCGGCCTGGCTGGCGCGGCCGCCGATGTCGCCGGCCACGTCGGACATGTAGCGCTGCACGCTCATCGCCCCGCCCGCGGCGCCGCCGGCCGCGGCGAAGTTGGCCGAGGTTTGGCCCGCGTTGGCCAAGAGGCGCGCGCCGCTGCCGTCGCCGCCGACCAGGGCGGGCGTGCCGGCGGGCGCCGTCAGGTCGAGCTTGGCCAGGGCCAGCTTGGTCGGGTCCTGGTCGATGTCGCTGCGGATCGAGAAGGTCCCGGCCCGGGCCGCGCGGATGCCCGCGCCGATGCCGAACAGCTGGGTCAGGGTCGGGCCGCCGGCCCCGCGGCTGGTGTTGTCGGAGACCACCGACAGGGTGGGCGGCGGATTGCCGATGGCGGTGAAGCTCATCTCGCCCTTGGCGTCGAGGCCGAAGCTGCCGTACTTGCCCGCGCCCGTGGTCGGGTCGTTCAGGGCGTTCAGCAGGTCCTGCATCGACGGCTGGCCCGCGGGCGGCACGGCGATGGTCAGGTCGGTGATGCGCGAGCCGGTCGCCGCGTTCAGGCGCACGGTGATGGTCTGGCCCGGCGTGAAGCCGTTCGGGTCGGTGGGCTTCAGGCCCGTCTGGTAGGTGGTGATCTGGCTCGAGGTCACCAGGTCGTTCAGGCCGAAGTACCAGGAGAAGCCGCGGCCGCCGTTGGTCGAGGGCGTGGTCGCGTCGTCGGCGATGGCGACGCCGTTGGAGCTGGAGGCCGCCGAGATCGACAGGGCGCCCGAACTCGAGAAGGCGGCCGTGCCTGCGCCGCCCAGCGCCGTGTTCAGGTCGTTCAGGAAGGTTCCGGCCGAGAAGCCGGTGGCCGCGCCGCCGTTGACGCTCATGGTCCCGGCGGTGAAGTCGATATCGACCCGCTGCTGCACCACGCCCGAGCTGTTGACGATGGCCACGCTGGTCTTGCCGGTGAAGCCGCCGATGGCGCTGGTCAGGTCCAGGCCCGTGGCCTTGCCGTTCAGGGTCTGGGGGGCCGGGACGGCGCTCGCGGCGTTGTGCGCGGCGTTCAGCTGGTCGGCCATCTGGCTGGTCAGCTCGCCCAGGCGCGCTGCGGCGGCCGGGGCCGACTTGTCGCGGATGTCGAGCAGGCCCTTCAGCTGGCCGCTCTGCAGCCGGTCGGTCAGGGACACCGGCTGGCCGCCGGGCTGGGTGATCCAGATGTCGTTGAACTGGGTCTGGGGCGTGACCACGCCCGCGCGGTCGTAGGACAGGGTCGCCGCGCCGTCCCCGGCCAGCAGCAGGCCGTCGGAGCTCCTCAGCGTCACGCCGCCGTTGGCGCGAACGCCGACCTTCACGTCCATCAGCTTCGACACCTGGTCGATCAGCTGCGACTGCTGGGTCACCGCGCCCGTGGCGTCGCCGCCGGCGATATTGGTGCGCGAGATGGTCTGGTTCAGGTCCTCGATCTGACCCAGGAGGCCGTTGATCTGCTCGACGGTAGAGGAGATGCGGCTGTCCGCGTCGGTGCGCACGTCCTGGATCGACTGGGCGATCTGGCCCGCGTCGTCGAAGGCCTGCTGGGTGTCGCTGAGCGCCTGCTGGCGCGCCGGGCCTGAGGAGGGGCTTTCAGAGGCGGCGGCGAACGAGGTGTAGAGGCTGTTCACGTCGGCGAAGAAGCCGGTCTGGCCCGAGGGGTCGCCGAACAGCGACTGGATGCGGTCGTAGAGTTCCGAGGTGACGCTGGACGCGCCCTGGGCCGAGCCCGCGTTCAGGCTGGCCTGCTGCAGGTAGCGGTCCATCGCCAGGCTGATCGACGAGATGGAGACGCCGGTGCCCACGCCGTTGGACGAGGTCGGCGCCTGCTCGGCGACCTTCCTGATGTAGCCGGGCGTGTTGACGTTGGCGACGTTGTCCGAGACCACGCGCAGCTGGGTCTGGGCGACCTGCAGGCCGCTCATGCCTGCGTTCAGGATGGTGTTGAGCGTCACGCGCAGGCCTCCGCGCTGGGCAAGCTCGACCCCCCGCTAGGCGGAATCTGCCCGCCTGCCGGTAAACGCCCCTGGGTCGTCGCCTTGAAAAACAAAGACTTTCTCCGAACGAGGCGTGCCTCGCGCGGACTACAGCGCAATATGGGCGCCAGAGATGAGCTCCCTCCCTGTGAGCGGCAGCGAACGGGGAGGGGGGACCGCCCGAAGGGTGGTGGGAGGGGCGCGCCGAGCCCACGGTCGCTGAATCAACTTCCCCGGCCTTCGTCGCGGAAACGGTGACTGCTCAACGCGCCGAGCCCGGACCGCGCCCCCTCCACCACGCTACGCGCGGTCCCCTCCCCGTTCGCTGCCGCTCACAGGGGAGGAGGGTGCTACCCCGGCGGAGTTTGCCGCCCTGGCCAGGGCAAAAAGCGCCGTGTGCGGGTTACGGCCACGCTTGGCCCAAACGGCAAATCCCCAGTCCGATCAACGACAAACATGGTTAACGCCGCCGTGGCCCGGGGCTTGCTCCCAGCCTGTCGAATACGCCCGGCGCAGCACGCGCTTCCCCAGTTCCCCCGTTTTCCGGAAGCCGGATGCCCTTCGACCTCGCCTCAGCCGTGGCCTCGACCCAAGGCCCCAACGCCACCGCCGCCGGCGGCAAGGCGAAGGGGACGGGTGCGGGCTTCGCCGACCTGCTCGACCAGGTGATGGGCGGCCAGACAGGCGCCGCCGGCGCCAAGCCCAAGGGCTTCGTGGGCAAGCTGGCGAGCGCGGCCGCGGCCATCCAGGACGGCTCGGTTGCGAGCGCGGGCCTGGCGGCGCTGCAGGGGATCACGCCGGGCTTCCTGACCCAGCCGGGGCAGGCCCAACCGCCCGCGGGCCTGACCGCCGCCACCGACGCCCTGACCAAGGCGCAGGGCTCGGGCGCCGACCCGGCCGCGCTGAAGGCCCAGGCCGGCGCCCTGCTGGATCGCCTGAACAAGGCCGAGGCGCGCATGACCGGGGTCGACCCCACGGCCGCGCCGGAGGGCTGGACCGAGCCCCAGGCCTTCGCCCAGACCCGCGCCACCCTGACCGCCCTGATGAACGGGGGCGCGCCCGCCGGCGCGTCGGCTTCCGCGCCGGTCATGGGCTCCGCCTCGACGACGGCCCAGACCCTGGCCGCGCTCAATACCGCCGACGGCGCCGCCCAGGGCGCGCCCGCGACGCCGACGTCCGCGACCGCCACCGCCACGACCCAGGCCGCCCAGTCGCAGGCCGGCGTCGCCGGTGCCGCCGCCGCCCAGGCCGCCTCGCCCGCCAACGCCGCGGCGGCCGCCCAGATGATGCCCGCGACGCCTCAGGTCGCCGCCCCCGGCCAGGTCGCGCCCCTGGCGCCGGCGGGAACCGCCGCCTCGGCCAAGGGCGCCGCCGCCAAGACCGATCCGGCGCCGGCCTCCACACCCGCTGCGCCCGCCGCGTCTGCCTCCGCCGCGCCCAAGTCCGCCGGCGCCACCGGCGACCAGGTGATGGCCGAGGCGTCCGCCCAGGCCGCGCGCGATCCCGGCGGCGACAAGCCTGCCGATCCGGCCTCGGACGCGATCAAACCCGCCGACGCGCCCGTCGCGCAGGATCAGGCTTCCGCGCCCGCCCAGGCCACGCCGGCCCAGGCCGCCTATCAGCAGGGCGCGGACGTGAACGCCGCCGCCGCGCAAGCGGCCGTGCGCGGCTCGCCCGAGGCCACCGCCTATCTCGCCGCCCAGCTGGTCAAGCGCCTGGATGGCCAGTCGACCAAGTTCGAGATGCAATTACATCCGGCCGATCTGGGTCGCGTCGACGTGCAGATGCGCATCGAGCAGGACGGCCGGCTGAACGCCCAGATGGCCTTCGACAACCCGGTGGCGGCGTCGGATTTCCGCGCCCACGCCGACGAGCTGCGCCGCCAGCTGGAGCAGGCCGGGTTCCAGCTGTCCGACAATTCGCTGAGCTTCACCGACCGCAACCCGCAGCAGCAGGGCCAGTCGTTCGGCCAGGGCGCCGGTCAAGGCGCCGGCCAGTCGTTCGCCCAATCCGGCGGCCAGGACTGGACCTCGCCCGTCTCGCTTTCAACGGCCTCGACCGATCCGGTCGCCGCCGCCTCTTCCGCCATCACCTCGACCGGGCAGACGCAGCTCGGCCTGGACCTGAAGGTCTGATCCCATGACCGGAACCACCACCCCCACGCCCGTCATCTCCGGCGTCAGCGCATCCAACGCCAATTCGCAGGTGCAGGGCGGGCTGCAGAGCCTGACCAGCAACTTCCAGACCTTCCTGTCGCTCCTGACCACGCAGCTGCAGAACCAGGACCCCCTGTCGCCGGTCGACTCCAACGCCTTCACCCAGCAGCTGGTGCAGATGAGCGGGGTGCAGCAGCAGCTGCTCACCAACGGCCTGCTCACCAGCCTGGTCGGGGCCCAGGGCGGGGTCTCCAGCGGGGTCAACTACATCGGCAAGGATGTGACGGCCGCGGCCAACGCCACGACCCTGACCTCGGGCAAGGCGACCTGGAGCTACGAGCTGGCCAACGCCGCGCCGGGCTCGACGCTGGAGATCGACGACGGCAACGGCAACGCGGTGTGGAAGGGCCCGGTCCCGGACAGCACGGCGGGCGTGCACGACTTCAACTGGAACGGCAAGGACACCAACGGCAAGCAGCTGGCTGACGGCGGCGTCTATACGCTCAAGATCTCGGGCCTGGACGGCGCGGGCAAGAGCGTGGACTCCCAGGTGCTGATCCGCGGCCAGGTGACCGCCGTGCAGATGGTCAACGGCCAGCCCTACCTGTCGATGGGCAACTCCATCGTGCCGCTCGCCAACGTCATCGCGGTGCAGAATTCGAACTGAGCCTTACGCCTTCAAGGCGCCCCGGAAGCGCGCGCCGATCAGGAGCCCAAGGCTCCGACGCAGGATGCGAACCCTAAACCGAACCAAAGCTTAGAAAGTCCCACGGGGATCGTACCATGAGCATCAACTCAGCCATGCTGGCCGGCGTCTCCGGCCTGACCGCCAACTCCTCGGCCCTGGCCGCCATCTCGGACAACATCGCCAACGTCAACACCACCGCCTACAAGCGCAACGAAGCGGACTTCCAGACCCTGGTGACGGCCCAGGCGACGGGCGCCAGCTACAGCGCCGGCGGCGTGCTCGCGACATCGCGCCAGTTCGTCTCGCAGCAGGGCATCCTGCAGCGGACCTCCTCGGCCACCGACCTCGGCATCTCCGGCAGCGGCTTCTTCGTGACCACCGAGAAGGCGGAAGGGCTGACCTCTACGGACGCGCGCCTGTTCACCCGCGCGGGCTCCTTCTCGGTCGACAACCAGGGCTATCTGAAGAACAGCGCCGGCCTCTATCTGCAGGGCTGGCAGGTCGACTCCCAGGGCGACATCGCCACCGACCCGTCGGACCTGAGCCGTCTGTCCTCGATCAACGTGGCCTCGATCGGCGGCACCGCCGACCCGACCACGCGCGTGGCCCTGTCGGCCAACCTGAAGTCCAGCCAGACGGTCTCGGCCGACGCGACCATCACGCCCCCGGCCACGACGCCGCTCTACGACCCGTCCACCAACTCCATGTCGATGTACGACCCGACCGCGGCGACGCCGGTCGGCGTCAAGCCCGACTTCGAGATGCAGATCCCGATCTCGGACTCCAAGGGCGGCAAGCGCACCCTCGCCATCGACTTCCTGAAGAGCTCGGTGCCGAACCAGTGGTACGCCGAAATCCGCGCGGTGCCGGCTTCCGACATCGTCGACGGCACGGGCCTGACCAACGGCCAGGTCGCCACCGGCATCGTGGCCTTCACGCCTTCGGGCCGGCTGGACACCACCAACACCACCCTGTTCGCCGATCCGACCAACCCGGTGATCAACATCGGCTCCTCGGCCACCGCGCCGGCCGCGGGCGGGGCGTCGTGGGCGCCGGGCCTGGGCGTGGCGGGCCAGAGCCTGGCGATCGACATGAACTCCGGCGCCGGCGGCCTGACCCAGTTCGACAGCCAGTCGGTGGCCGAGCAGGTCACCACCAACGGCACCGCCTTCGGCAACCTGACCAACATCTCCATCGACGACAACGGCTTCGTCACCGCCGTGTTCGACAACGGGGTGACCCGCAAGATCGCCCAGGTGGCCATGGCCACCTTCGCCAATCCGGACGGTCTGAAGGCGGTTTCGGGCAATGCCTACAAGGTCACCGACCAGTCGGGCACCTATAACCTGAAGGCTCCGGGGTCGGGCGGGGCGGGCACCATCTCCCCCGATACTCTGGAAGCCTCGACGGTGGACCTGTCTTCGGAGTTCACGGGCCTGATCACGACCCAGCGCGCATACGCCGCATCTTCGAAAATCATCACGACCGCCGACCAGATGATGCAGGAACTGCTGAACATCAAGCAGTAGGGTCGGCTAGTCTTTGATTATGGTAAATGAGCCGTTTACTTTTTGGCTCTGGCAACGGGCGTCTGGGGATATGGTTGTTAGGCTTCCTTTTACTGTCGCGATTAAGCCGCTGTTATGGGGGCTGCGTTATATTGCTCCCATGATGGTGG
This sequence comes from Pseudomonadota bacterium, assembly GCA_018241995.1. Lineage (GTDB taxonomy): Bacteria > Pseudomonadota > Alphaproteobacteria > Caulobacterales > Caulobacteraceae > JAFECT01. The sequence continues at coordinate 31,169 of JAFECT010000016.1, read as the reverse complement.
TGAGAGAGGCGTAAGCCCATGCTCCAAGAGCAACGCCTAAACAGTAAAGGCGAACGATACGTGGTGGGCCCGACGGGCGCGCCATTGACCCTGGCGGACCTGCCGCCGGCGAACACCCAACGCTGGGTGATCCGCCGCAAGGCTGAGGTCGTGATCGCCGTCCGCGGCGGTCTGCTGACGCTCGAGGACGCGTGCGCCCGTTACCGGCTCACGACCGACGAGTTCCTGTCGTGGCAGGCGGCGATCGACCGCTGGGGCATGCCCGGCCTTCGCACCACGCGGATCCAGCAGTACCGCTGATCCCTGCAGAGCAAAGGTTTGAGGCTTATGCGGCCTCGGGCGAAACGGTTAGACGGCGACGGCTCCTCAGCGATGGGGGGCCGTCGTCTACGTTTCAGGCGCCGCTTGCGGCCTGGTCAGCGTGCGACGCCGGAGGCGGCGGGCGCCTGCGCCTTGGCCGCCTGCGCTGCGCCGCTGTGGTTCAGGCTGAGCAGTGCAAACAGCAAAAAGGTGATGACCAAGACCGCCCCGGGGGCGGCGATCACCCAGACTCGCCTGTTCATGAAGGCTCCCATGACACGTGCGACGCGCGAAGAACGGCGTTGCGCGAACCCCGATAGGCGAAGCTTCTGCCGAAAGCCACGGCCGCGCCAGAAAATTCGGCGTAAACGCGGCGTTTACCAACCACCCGGAAATTGTTGCCTAGCGGATGCGCTCCAACCGAGGGCCGTCGCGTGACAAATCGGGGTGGGCGTGGGTTCGCTTACAAGCGCATTGCAGAGGTTCGGCCTGGGCCGCGTGATCGCGGTGCTGGGCGCGGCGGCCGGCGCCATCGCCGTGCTCGTGGGCGTGATGATGCATGTCGGCGGCGAGCCGCAGTCGCTGCTCTATTCCAACCTGGACCTCAAGGAGGCCTCCTCGATCACCGCCGCCCTGGCCGGCGCGGGCATCAAGTACGAGACCAAGGGCGACGGCTCGGTGATCACCGTGCCGCGTGACCAGGTAGGCACCGCGCGCCTGCTCTTGGCATCCAAGGGACTGCCGACCTCCGGCTCGGTCGGCTATGAGATCTTCGACAACACCTCCGCGCTCGGCCAGACCGATTTCGTCCAGAACCTGAACAAGCAGCGCGCGCTCGAAGGCGAGCTGGCGCGCACCATCCGCTCGCTGAAGGGCGTGACCTCCGCCCGGGTCCACCTGGTCCTGCCCAAGCGTCAGCTGTTCGAGGAGGAGGCGGGGGCCCCGACCGCCTCGATCGTGGTGGGCACCGCGGGCCGCGACCTTTCGGGCGATCAGGTGCGGGCGCTGCGCAACCTGGTGGCCAGCTCCGTGCCGAACCTGAAGCCGGACAAGGTCACCGTCGTCGACGAGAACAACAAGCTGCTCGCCGCCGGCTCCGATGACGACGGCGGTCTGACGGGCGCGGGCGCCAGCGAGCGCAAGACCGCCACCGAGGAACGCCTGCGCAAGGCCATCAAGGACGTGGTCGAAGGCGTGGTCGGCCCGGGCAAGGCGCGGGTGCAGGTCACCGCCGACCTCGACATGAGCCGGGTGACCACCCAGGAGAAGAAGTACGACCCCGACGGCCAGGTCGTGCTGTCGACCTCCACCGGCGCCGAGAAGTCGTCGGAGAACAGCTCGGGCAGCAACGGCGGGGCCACCGCGGCCAACAACATCCCCGGCGGCGCCGGCGCCTCGGGCTCCAGCTCCCAGGGCAATTCCAACGACAAGAACCAGGAGACCACCAACTACGTGGTGTCCGAGACCACCAAGACCGAGATCGTCGAGCCCGGCGCCGTCAAGCGCCTGTCGGTCGCGGTGGCGGTCGACGGGATCACCACGCCGGGCAAGGGCGGCAAGACCACCTACACGCCGCGCTCCGCCGAGGAGATGAAGCACATCGAGGACCTGGTGCGCTCGGCCATGGGCTATGACGAGACGCGCAAGGACCAGTTCAACGTCGTCAACGTGCGCTTCAACCGCGAGGGCGACGGGGTGGACGGCACGGCGGCCAAGCCGCCGCTGTTCGACTTCACCAAGGACGACATCATGCGCGGGGTCGAGATCCTGATCGCGGGCGTCGTCGGCATACTGCTGATCTTCTTCGTGCTGCGCCCGATCATGAAGGGCGCGGGGAACGCTGCGGGCGGCGGGGCCGGGGCGCCGATGCTGGTCGCGGGCGGCGGCGGGGGCGGGGCCACCGCCCTGGCCGGCCAGGTCTCGGGCGGGCAACTGGCCTTCGCGGGGGCGGCGGGCGGCGACGCCCTGGCCCTGGCCGGGCCCGGCGGCGACATGGACCAGCGTATCGACATCGCCAAGATCGAGGGTCAGGTGAAGCTGTCCTCGGTCAAGAAGGTCGCCGACTTCGTCGACAAGCACCCCGACGAAAGCGTCTCCATCCTGCGTAGCTGGCTGCACGAAAGCTGATGGCCAGTTCAGTCGTCCGCAAGAAGCCGTCCGTCGATGACGCCAAGCGCCTGACCGGCCCCGAAAAGGCGGCCGTGGTCCTGCTCGCGCTCGGCGAAGACCACCATCACCTGTGGGAGACCCTGGACGAGGACGAGATCAAGGAAATCTCGCAGGCCATGGCCAGCCTGGGCACGGTCAATTCCCAGGTGGTCGAGCAGCTGCTGATCGAGTTCGTCTCGGGCATGAGCGGCACCGGCTCGATCATGGGCTCGTTCGAGCAGACCCAGCGGCTGCTCGCGTCCTTCATGCCGAAGGACAAGGTCGAGACCCTGATGGAGGAGATCCGCGGCCCCGCGGGTCGCACCATGTGGGACAAGCTCGGCAACGTGAACGAGGCCGTGCTCGCCAACTATCTGAAGAACGAATATCCGCAGACCGTCGCGGTGGTGCTCAGCAAGATCAAGTCCGACCACGCCTCGCGCGTGCTGGCCTCGCTGCCGGAGGACTTCGCCCTGGAATGCGTGCAGCGGATGCTGCGCATGGAGCCGGTGCAGCGCGAGATCCTCGACAAGATCGAGCAGACGCTGCGCAGCGAATTCATGTCGAACCTGGCGCGCACGTCCAAGCGCGACAGCCACGAGATGATGGCCGACATCTTCAACAACTTCGACCGCCAGACCGAGAGCCGCTTCGTCGCCGCCCTGGAAGAGCGCAACCGCGAGGCGGCCGAGCGCATCCGGGCGCTGATGTTCGTGTTCGAGGACCTGTCGAAGCTCGATCCCGGCGGGGTGCAGACCCTGCTGCGCGCGGTGGAGAAGGACCAGCTGGCGCTGGCGCTGAAGGGCTCGTCGGATGCGCTGCGCGAGATGTTCTTCTCCAACATGAGCGAGCGCGCCGCCAAGATCATGCGCGAGGACATGGAGTCCATGGGTCCGGTCCGCCTGAAGGACGTCGACAGCGCCCAGATGGCCATGGTGCAGGTCGCCAAGGACCTGGCCGCTCGCGGCGAGATCATGCTCGCCGGCCAGGGCGGCGAGGACGAGCTGATCTACTGACATGACCGAGCCCCGCAAATTCGATTTCGACAACGACTTCGGCGCCGGCCCGGCGATCTTCCACGCGCCGCCGATGGGCGCCTTGAAGCGCAAGCGCGTCTACCTGGCGGAGGAGGTGGACGAAATCCGCGCCGCGGCCCTGCGCGAAGGCGAGGAGGCCGCCGGCGCGCGCGCCGCCGAGGCCCAGGCCCACGCCCTGGCCCAGATCGCCGAACATGCCCGCGCGGGCCTGACCGTCCTGGCCCAGGTGGCGTGCGAACATAAGGCGAGCTCGGCGGAGCTGGCGCTGAAGGCCGCGCGGGTCATCGCCGGCGGGGCGCTGGAGCAGTTTCCGCACGCGCCGGTGGCCGCCGCGCTGGAGGCCCTGGCGCGCGAGATCGAGTCCCAGCCGCGCCTGGTGGTGCGCATGGCCGATCCCAACGAGGCCCTGCAGGCCCTGGTCGAGGGGGCCGCGCGCGACGCCGGCTTCGACGGCCAGATCGCTTTCCGCATCGAGCCCGGCCCATCGGTCGCCGCCTTCGCCATCGAATGGGCCGACGGCAAGGCGGGGTTCGATCCCGAGGCCGCCGCCCAACGCATCAGCGAAGCCTTCGCTTCCGCCCTCGCCGCCGAAGGGCTGCATGGCGAACCCGTAACCCCTGCTTCCGGAGCCTGAACCCATGGCCACCGACAACGACCTGCCGCTCGAGGAATTCCCCGAATCCAACGCGCTCACCATCCAGGGCGACGAGAGCGAGAAGAGCGCCGCGGATCTGGCGCCCGTCTTCGACGTGCCGGTGAACATCTCGGCCGTGCTGGGCAAGGCCAACCTGTCGGTGTCGCAGCTGCTCAAGCTGGGCCAGGGCAGCGTGCTGGAGCTCGACCGCAAGGTCGGCGAGGCCATCGACATCTATGTGAACAATCGCCTGGTGGCGCGCGGGGAGGTCGTCGTCGTCGACGAACGCCTGGGCGTGACCATGACTGAAATCATCAAGGGCGAAGACGCGGTCGCCTGATCGGCGGCTTGAGCGAGGAGAATTCCCATGCGGCTTCTGGTGGTCGGACGACTGAGCGGACAGCTCGCCGTTGCGGTGAAGATGGCGATGAGCCACGGCGCCAAGGTGGCTCACGTCGAGACCGAGGCCCAGGCCACGGACTCGCTGCGCCGAGGCCAGGGCGCGGACCTGTTGATGGTCGACTACGACCTCGACATCAAAGCCCTGATCGCGGCCAACGAGGCCGAGCGCATCCATGTGCCGGTGGTGGCCTGCGGCGTGGGCGCCGATCCCCAGAAGGCCGGGGACGCCATCCGCGCGGGGGCCAAGGAATTCATCCCGCTGCCCCCCGAGGCCGATCTGATCGCGGCGGTGCTGGCGGCGGTGGCCGACGACAACCGCCCGCTGGTCACCAAGGACCCGTCGATGCTGGCGGTGCTGGGCCTGGCCGACCAGGTCGCGGCGTCGGAAGCCTCGATCCTGATCACCGGCGAAAGCGGCGTGGGCAAGGAGGTGATGGCGCGCTACGTCCACATGAAGTCGCGCCGCGCCGACAAGCCCTTCATCAGCGTCAACTGCGCCGCCATCCCTGAGAACCTGCTGGAAAGCGAGCTGTTCGGCCACGAGAAGGGCGCCTTCACCGGCGCGGTGGCCCGGCGCGTGGGCAAGTTCGAGGAGGCCGACGGCGGCACCCTGCTGCTCGACGAAATCTCGGAGATGGACGCCCGGCTTCAGGCCAAGCTGCTGCGCGCCCTGCAGGAGCGGGTGATCGACCGCGTGGGCGGCTCCAAGCCGGTGCCGGTCAATATCCGGGTCATCGCCACCTCCAACCGCGACCTGGCCCAGGCCGTGCGCGAGCAGACCTTCCGCGAAGACCTGCTCTATCGCCTGAACGTCGTGAACCTGCGCCTGCCGTCCCTGCGCGAGCGGCCGCAGGACGTGCTGGTGCTGTGCGAGCACTTCGTGAAGAAGTACGCCAAGGCCAACGGCGTGCCCGAGCGGCCGCTGTCGGAAGAGGCCAAGCGCCGCCTTGTCTCGCACAGCTGGCCCGGCAACGTGCGCGAGCTGGAAAACGCCATGCACCGCGCGGTGCTGCTGGCGACCGGCGCCGAGATCGACGAGAACGCGGTGCGCCTGCCCGACGGCCAGCCGCTCGCAGCGGCCTCCGCCCCCGGCGGCGCCGGCGGCTACGCCGCCCAGGCGGCCCAGGCGGCGGACGCCGCGGCGCGCGCCTTCGTCGGCCAGACCGTGGCCCAGATGGAGCAGGCCCTGATCCTGGAAACGCTCGGCCACTGCCTCGGCAACCGGACGCACGCGGCCAACATCCTGGGTATTTCGATCCGTACCCTGAGGAATAAGCTGCACGAATATTCCGCCGCCGGACTTAATGTGCCCGCGCCGCAGAGCGGCATGAGCGCGGCGTGATCTCGTCGGTCCACATCGCGGGCCAAGGTTCAACTCGGCCCCCGCGCGAGCGGGAACGCCCGTGCGCTGAGTGAGCCGCTCCGTGGCCGACACCTTTGCAGGCATGATGGCGGACCGCCCCTCCGGCAAGGAGATGTGGGGCTGGGTGGCGCGTGGCGAGGTCGCCCTGGCGCTGGGCGTCGTGCTGATCGTGCTGCTGCTGATCGTGCCGATGCCGAAGGTCGTGCTCGACCTGCTGCTGGCCATCTCGATCACCATGAGCGTGCTGATCCTGATGACGGCGCTGCTCATCAAGAAGCCGCTGGAATTCACCGCCTTCCCGACGGTGCTGCTGGTCTCGACGCTCTATCGCCTGGGCCTGAACCTGGCCTCCACCCGCCTGATCCTGAGCCACGGCCACGAGGGCGCGGCCTCGGCCGGGGCGGTGATCAAGGCCTTCGGCCAGCTGATGATGGGCGGCAATTTCATCATCGGGGTGATCGTCTTCGCGATCCTGGTGATCGTGAACTTCGTGGTCATCACCAAGGGCTCCACCCGCATCGCCGAGGTGGCCGCGCGCTTCACCCTGGACTCCATGCCCGGCAAGCAGATGGCCATCGACGCGGACCTGTCGGCGGGCCTGATCGACGAGAAGGAAGCCAAGCGCCGGCGCAAAGAGCTGGAGCAGGAATCCACCTTCTTCGGGGCCATGGACGGCGCGTCCAAGTTCGTCCGCGGCGACGCCATGGCCGGGCTGATCATCACCTTCATCAACGCGGTGGGCGGCATCCTGATCGGGGTGCTGCAGCACGGCCTGCCGCCGCTCCAAGCGGCGAACAGCTACATTGCACTGACGGTCGGCGACGGCCTGGTGACCCAGATTCCGGCCCTGGTGATCTCCATCGCCGCGGGCTTCCTGGTGTCGAAGTCCGGCGTCGAGGGCTCCGCCGACAAGGCGCTGGTGGCGCAGCTGGCCACCAATCCGGTCAGCCTCGGCATGGTCTCGGCGGCCGCGGGCGTGATCGGCCTCGTGCCCGGCATGCCGATGATCCCCTTCTTCGCCATCGCCATGGGCGCCGCCGCCCTGGCTTGGCGCCACGGGCGCAAGCGCAACGAGCCCGAGGCCGTGGTCGAGGCCGCTCCGGCGACCGATGAGGAAGAGCCCATCGCCGCGACCCTGGCCATGGACGACATCAAGATCGAGCTGGGCTACGGCCTCTTGGCCCTGATCAACGACATGGAGGGCCGCAGGCTCACCGACCAGATCAAGGCGCTGCGCCGCACGCTGGCGGCCGAATACGGCTTCGTCATGCCGCCCGTGCGCATCCTCGACAACATGCGCCTCGCCAACCAGGGTTACGCCATCCGGGTCAAGGAGATGGAGGCCGGCGCGGGCGAGGTGCGGCTGGGCTCGCTGATGGCCATGGACCCGCAAGGCCGCCAGGTCGACCTGCCGGGCGAGCACGTGAAGGAGCCCGCGTTCGGCCTGCCCGCCACCTGGATCGACGACGGCCTGCGCGAAGAGGCGACCTTCCGCGGCTACACCATCGTCGACCCGGCCACGGTCCTGACCACGCACCTAACCGAGATCCTGAAGGACAACATGGCCGACCTGCTCTCCTACGCGGAGGTGCAGAAGCTGCTGAAGGAGCTGTCGGCCGAGCAGAAGAAGCTGGTCGAGGAGCTGGTGCCCTCGGTCGTCACCGCCGCCACGGTCCAGCGCGTGCTGCAGCAGCTGCTGCGCGAGCGGGTCTCGATCCGCGACCTGCCGACCATCCTGGAAGGTATCGCCGAGGCCGCCCCGCACACCGCCAGCGTCACCCAGCTGGTGGAGCAGGTGCGCGCCAGGCTCGGCAAGCAGCTGTGCTTCCAGCACAAGGCCGACGACGGCACCCTGCCGATCGTGACGCTGACGCCCGACTGGGAGCAGACCTTCCACGACGCCCTGGTCGGCCCCGGCGAGGAGAAGCAGCTGGCTCTGGCGCCGTCCAAGCTGCAGGACTTCATCCACGGCGTGCGCGACGCCTTCGAGCGCGCGGCGCTCAACGGCGACGCGGCGGTGCTGCTGACCAGCCCGGTGATCCGGCCCTATGTTCGCTCATTGATTGAGCGCTTCCGCGGCCAGACGGTGGTGATGAGCCAGAACGAAATCCACCCCCGCGCCAGGCTCAAGACCGTCGGGCAGATCTAGGTCGTCGAACAGGCTCGACGAAAGCTGCGGGGTGTGGCCTGAAAGCCATGCCCGTATTTTCAAGGTATACAAAGCGTTAACGGAGGGGGCCCAGGAGGGCCTCCTCCTGACCGATACTTTCCAAGTTGCAGCTGTTCAACGAGCGGTGTTACCGCAACCCTGAGCAGGATACTCACCAGGCGTGAGCCCGACCGGCTGCGCCTTGGTTCTTGGGGGGATACATGACCAAGTCGACCGCGAAGCGCGACCGCGCGCAAACCATCGTGGCCATCGGCGCGAAGCTGTCGCGCGCGGGCCTGATGCTCGGCACCGCCCTGGGTTGCTCGATCGCGGTGGTCACCACCTTCAAGCCGACGCCGGTCCTGGCCGCGGACGTGACCTGCACGCCGGATGCTTCGGGCACGACGACCAGCGGCCCTGAACTCTGCCAGAACTCGGGCGACAAGATCACCTACACCGCCAACGGCGACCTGACCGTGGCGCTCGACAATGTGGTGACCAACACCGGCGGCGTGCAGATCGACGCCTCGGGCGGCAAGTACGCGGTCGGCGTCTACGACCTGAACAAGGCCGGCTTCCTCTATTCGAACGCCACCGATGGCCTGAGCATCAAGTCCAAGGGCGGCGCCATCAGCGTCGACACCACCCTGCAGGGGACCGCCCCCGTCGGCTCCGGCACCTTCATCCTGGGGGCCAAGACCGGCATCAACGCCGACAATTATGTCGCCGGCGGCGGCAAGATCGACCTCAACCTGGGGGCCTATGTCAGCTCCAAGGGCACGGGTGTCCTGGCCCACAGCTACGGCGCCATCAACATCACCACGCAGGGCGGCAACGCCGGCGGCTCGGCCATGGTGGTCCACTCGTCCGACGGCGACATCTACGTCCACCAGACCAGCGGTTCGCTGCGCGGCGACTTCTACAACACCGGCGCCGGCAACGGCCTGAAGACCCAGGGGGACTTCAACGGCTCGACCCACGTCGTCACGGACGCCGGCACGCGCATCTACGGCGGCAACGGCTCGGCCGGCGCCGAGGGCGTCCACGTGACCACCAACCAGGGCGCGGTGACCCTGGACCTGAACGGGACCGTCCAAGACGGCGTCTACGCCCGCACCAAGGGCGCGGCCAACGGCGGCACGGTCAACCTGGGCGCCAACGTCTACAACACCGGCGGCGTGGGCGTGAGCCTGCAGGCCTCGGGCGGCCAAGCCTATGTGCACCAGACCGCGGGCGCGATCTCAGCCAGCGCCCAGGGCATCAACGTCGTCGGCAATACGGGCGGAATCTACGTCCACACCGAAAGCGGCACGACGATCAGCTCGACCAACACCGGCATCGTCGCCAACGCCTCGGGCTCGACGGGGGCCGTCACCGTCTATGCGATCGGCAACGTCAAATCGACGTCCGGCGACGGCATCTATGCCGCCTCCAGCGGCGGGCAGATCAACATCATCACCGCTGGGGCCATCATCAAGGGCGATCCGGGCATCAAGGCGTCCAACACCGGTTCCGGCGGCGTCTATGAGCATATCCAAGGCAACGTCTACGCCACCAAGGATGCGGTGCAGGTCTCCGCGGAGTCCGGCTACGTCAATATCCAGGTCAAGAACGGCGCCCACCTCTACGCCCAGAACGCGGGCGCCGGCGGCCACGGGATCAACACCACGGTCACCGACGGCAATATCAACATCGTCGGCGGTTTGAGCTCCGCCATCACCGCTGACAGCGACGGCATCCACGCCTATGCGACCAAGGCGACGGCCGCGGGCGACGCGATCTTCGTCAACTGGGCGGGCTCGATCAACTCCGGCGGCACGGGCATGTACGCGCGGGCGAACAACGGCGTCGTGACCCTGACCGGCGGCGCCACCGTTACCGCCGGAACCTATGGCGTGGTCGCCCAGACCGACAACGGCGGCAATATCACCGTCTACACCCACGACGTCACCGCCTCGAAGGGTATCGGCGTCGTGGCCCATGCCTATGGCGACGGCAATATCAACGTCGGCACGAGCACGATCAAAGGCCAGTACGGCGGGGTGGACGCCTACACCACCAAGGGGACGATCGAGGTCAGCACCGGCGCGATCACCACCTACGCCAAGGGCACGGAAGGCGGCGACGGCGTCCACGCGGTCAGTGGGGCGGGCCAGGTCAATGTCTATGTCCACGGCGACGTGAACGCCTACGGCCGCGGCATCGTGGCGGTGACCGGTGACGCCAGCAGCGTCTATGTACAGGCCGACGGCGTGGTGACCGCGGGCAAGGGCATGGGCATCATCGCCCAGAGCCACGACGGCGCGGTCGAGGTGAAGGCCGGAGGCCTGGTCACCGGCGCCACCAACGGCCTCTATGCCACGTCCGGCGCCGCCGGCCGGGTCTATGTGCTGACCTCCAACGGGGTGACCGCCAACGGCGGCGACGCCATCCGCGCGAAGAGCAAGGGCGGCGACATCATCGTGGGCTACGCCGACGGCGGCTCGGTGCTGTCTGGCGCGATCAGCGCCACCAAGGACGGCGTGCACGCCTATACCTACGGCAAGGGCCGGGTGCTGGTGGCGGGCGACAGCACCGCTACGATCGATGCCGGTCGCTACGGCGTCTACACCCACGCCGAAGACGGTCTGACCAGCATCTTCATGCAGGGCGACATCACTGCGAAATACACGGGCGTGGTGGCCTATGCGACCGGGACCGGCGAGGTGGACGTCTCCGTGGCCAACGTCACCGGCAAGCAGGGCGCAGGCGTGTTCGTCAGCGGCCAGGGCGGCCCGCTCTTCCTTCAATCGACGGGTACGGTCCAGGGCGCGGGCAACGGCGCCTACCTGTACGCTCACAAGGGCGGGAACATCGATGTTGAGGCCGCCAACCTCTACGGTGGCGATGGCGACGGCGTCTTCGCCAAGGTCAAGGGCGACGGCTCGATCACGATCAAGGCGGGCGTGATCGGCGGCGGGACCTACGGCGCCTATTCCAAGGTGTCGGGCCAAGGCTCGATCTATCTCAACGCCAGCGGCGCGGTCTCGGGGACCAGCGGCTCTGGCGTGTTCGCACGGCTGAGCGACGCGACCAATACCGGCGACATCACCGTCATCACCGGCGGCAAGGCCTCGGGCGGATTTTACGGCGTCTATGCCTCGAACCAGGGCACGGGCCATATCTCGATCACCACGGGCGGCGCCTATGGCCAGACCAAGGCCGGCATCGCCGCCTTCGCCACCTCGGGCTACGTCTATGTGCACTCCACCGGCGCGGTGACCGGCGCCACCTACGGCATCACCGCCAACGGCTATGGCTCGGCCTCGGTGAGCGTCCACGCCGACAGCGACGTGACGGGGACCAGCTACGCCGGGGTGCGCGCCCTCTCCAACAACGGCGGCGATGTCTATGTCGGAGTCGGCGGGACGGCGAAGGGCGGCACGCACGGCGTCCTGGCCACGACGAACGGGGCCAAGGCCGTCACGGTGAATGTGACGGGCGACGCCTACGGCGCCTCGGGCGCGGGCGTCAGCGCGACCTCGGCGGGCGGCGACGTGCAGGTCTATGTCGGCGGCGCGGCGCACGGCGGCACGGCGGGCGTCTATGCGGCGACCAACGGCGCCACCGCGGGCGGGGTGTCGGTCACGGTCAAGGGCGACGCCAACGGCTACGGCGATGCGGGCGTGGACGCCCTGGTGCAGAGCACCAGCGCGTCGGGCGACGTGAAGGTCAGCGTCGGCGGCTCGGTCTATGGCGCGACGCGCGGGGTGTTCGCCTACAACGCCGGCACGGGCGGCGTGGATGTCGGCGTCACCGGCCACGTCTACAGCAATGGCGGCGAGGGCGTGCGCGCGGTGGTCGGCAACGCCGCGGCGACCGGCGACGTGAAGGTCAATGTCGGCAGCTATGTCACCGCGCACGGCGGGGCCGGCGTCTATGCGGACAACCGGGGCTCGGGCGGGGTGTCGGTCTCGACCGGCGCGGTAAGCAGCGACACCACCAACGGCATCTACGCCCGCACGGTCTCGGGCGGCGTCTACATCCACGCCACGGGCCTAGTGCAGACCTCGGCCGGCGCGACGGCCATCGTGGGCAACGTCAACGTCGGCAAGGGCGACGTCACCATCCACGCCGACGGCGGCGCCTACAGCCAGGGTTCGGACGCCATCGACGCGCTGGCGCACGGCGGCAAGATCACCATCACTGCCGGTGATGCGGTGCACGGCGCCAACTACGGCATCGCCGCCTTCAACGACACCGGCGGCAATATCAGCATCACGGCCTCGGGCTCGGTGACCGGCGACACCCAGATGGGCGTCCAGGCCTCCGCCAAGGGCGGCGGCAATGTCTATGTCTCGGTCAGCGGCCCGGTGAAGGCCGGCACGACGGGCGTTCACGCCGTCGCCGACGGCGCGGGCTATGTCACGGTCTACGCCAAGGGCGGCGTGACCACCAAGAACGGCGCGGGCGTCGACGCGCAGACCGTGAACGGCGCCATCACGGTCAACACCTACGGCGGCAAGCTGATCGCCAAGGGCGGCGACGGCATCCACGCCACCTCGAGCGGCTCGGGCTCGATCTCGATCACCACCGACTATGTGCGCGCGACCAGCGGCCGGGGCATCTACGCCACGACCGCGACGGGCGGCATCACCGTCAATTCGTCCGGCTTCGTCTGGGGCTATGGCCGCGGCGTGGACGTCAAGACCTCGGGCTCGGGCGACATCAGCGTCACCACCTCGGGCGGCGTGCGCAGCGACCACGGCTACGGCATCCGCGCCTATTCGAAGGGCGGGGCGGTCAAGGTCTACACCGGCTATGTCGGCGCCTACAGCACCGGCATCGTCGCGATCAGCGACAGCGCCACGGCGGACGTGAAGGTCGTTGCCTCCAGCCAGGTCAATTCGACCAAGAGCAGGGGCATCCTCGCCTACAACCTGAACAGCGGCGCCACCGGCCAGGTCTATGTCAACGTGGCGGACTCCATCACCACCGCCGGCGGCGGTGTCGTGGCGAACAACGCCGGCACGGGCTCGGTCTACGTCGGCACGCGCGGGGTGTCGGCGAAATACGGCGACGGGATCAACGCCATCGGCGGCGGCGACGTCTATGTGCACAACACCTACGGTTCGAACATCCACGCCGGGGGCGACGGCGTCTTCGCGCAGTCGACCGGGGCCGGGACGGTGACCGTCTACGCGGGCGGCGACACCACCAGCAAATACGGCAGGGGCGTGTACGCGGGCTCGAAGGGCGGCAACGTGGGCGTGACCGTCTATGGCGACGCGTCGGGCCTCGGCGACGCGATCGAGGTCCTCACCTCGGGCAAGGGCTACGGGGGCGTCTATGTCGCCGGCAAGGTCACCAGCGCCTCGGGCAACGGCATCTCCGTGACGGCCGGCAGCGGCGGCGCCTATGTGAGCGCGCCGGGCAAGATCTACGCCTACGGCGGCGACGGCGTGCATGCGGTCTCGACCGGCAAGACCGGCGCCTATGTCGGCGGGGTCAGCGCCACCGGCGCGGGCGTCTACGTCTCGGGCGGCAAGTTCGTGCGGGCCGTCGGCGGCCTGAACGGCGGCGACATCGTCGCGGGCGGCAACGGCATCGAGGTGATCACCACCGGCGCGTCCAAGGCCTATATCGCCTCGCTGGGCTATGTGCATTCGACCGGCGGCAAATACGCCCTGCACGCCTCCAGCCAGGGCGGTTACACCCAGATCCGCACCTACGGCGACGTGACCGCCGACGTCGGCGACGGCATCGTGGCGACGTCGACCGGCAAGGGCGACGTGCGCGTGGCCACCTACAACGGCTTTCTGGGCGGCAAGGCGGCGACCATCACCGCGGCGGGCGACGGCATCCGCGTGACCAGCGACACCGGCAATCTGGACGTCCTGTCCTACGCCGCCATCGTCGCCGATCCGGGCATCGTGATGAAGACCGGCGGCGCGGGCACGGTGATCGTGGACTCGTTCGGCGCCATCACCGCCAAGAACGGCGGCATCGTGACCTCCACGGTCGACGGCTACAACCACGTCTACGTCTACGGGACGGTCGAGGGCGACAGCGACAACAACGGCACGGGCCGGGGCGTCGATGCGCGCAGCTACGGCAAGGGCGACATCGTCATCCACAGCTACGTCGGCGGCGACGTGGTCGGCCACAATGCGGCAGGCCTCATCGCCACGGCCTACGGCTCAGGCGCCGTCAGCATCATCCAGGAAGGCGCGGTCAACGCCGACGGCCTGGGCGTCGGCGCGCGCAGCTTCGGCGGTGCGGTCTACGTCAAGTCGAGCGGCGACATCACCGTCAGCAACTCCAGCAACGGCCTGATGGCGATGAACTATGGCGCCGGCTCCACGGGCGCGGTCACGGTCATCGCCTCGGGCGCGATCGACAGCCAGGGCGGCAACGGCATCGTCGCCGAGACCGCCGGAACCGGCGCGGTCACCGTCACCGAGACGGGCACGATCAGCGGCAATGTGGCCACCGCCATCATGGTCGTCGGCCAGGGCGACCTGACGGTCCACCAGAACGGGACCATCGGCTCCAAGGGCAATGCGGCCGGCAACGGCGTCTACGCCTACAGCTCGGCCACCGGGACCGGCAAGATCAGCATCGACGGCTCCGGGAACATCTACTCCGACACCAATGTGGTCGGCATCCTGGTCAAGAACAGCGGCACGGGCGCGGTCTCGATCAACGAGAGCGGCTACATCACCGGCCAGAACGGCGTGCGCGTGCTGCAGCTGGGCGGCGGCGCGGTGGACGTGACCACCGGCGGCGTCGTGAAGACCACCGACACCGGCGTCTTCGTCAGTTCGAGCAACGGCGCCGCCACGGGCGCGATCAACATCACCACCAACGCCCTGGTGGATGCGGCCGGGGCCAGCGGGATCTACGCGCTCAGCGCCCACAGCGGTGCGATCACCGTGACCGAGAACGGCGGGATCAGCGGCCGGGCGACCGGCGCGGCGATCTTTGTCGAACAGTCCGCAGGCGCCAGCGGCGACCTAACGGTGCACATGAACGGCGATGTCGGCTCGGCGGGCGATTACGTCGGCGGCGCGGGCGCCATCGCCCAGATCCTGGGCGGCGGTTCGGGCTCGGTGACCATCGACGGCAAGGGGGCGGTCTTCTCCGCCGGCCAGGGCGTGGGCGCGGCGACGAACGGCTCGGGCGACGTGACCATCAACCTGGGCGGCGCGGTGATCGCCAACGGCGGGCCGGGCGTCTACGCCGGGATTTCCGGCTATGCGAGCAAGGGCAAGATCTCCGTCACCACCGCGGCCGTGACCGCGTCCAACTACGGCGTGCTGGCCCAGAACACCGGCGGGGGTTCGGGCGAGGTGTACGTCCACACGCTGGGCGACATCGCGGCCGGTTCGACCGGCGTGCTGGCCGACACCAACGGGACCGGCGGCGTGAACGTCGTGATCGGCGGAGCCATCAAGGCCGTCGGCGATGGTGTGTATGCGCACAACGGCTATTCCGGCGACGTCAGCGTCGATGTCACAGGCCCGATCAAGGCCGGCCTGTCCGGGGTCACCGCCCTGGCCTCAAACGGCGGCGTCTATGTGACCACCCATTCAACGGTGACTGCGGGCGGGACGGGCATCGTGGCGCGCAACTACAATTCGCTGTCCGCCGCCCCGGTCATCGTGACCTCCGGCGGCCAGATCGACGCGGGCGGGCGCGGCGTGCTCGCCACCAGCGGCGGCCTGGGCGCGGTGACCGTCTATGAGAACGGCGGGATCACCGGCAAGGCGTCGAGCGACGGCGTCTCCGCCTCGTCGTTGCTGGGCGCGGTGACGGTGCACGTCAACGGCGACATCGGCTCCAAGGGCGACGGCGTGGGCGGCTACGGCGTCATCGCGTCCGGCGGCGGTCTGGGCGCGGTGCGCATCGACGGGGCCGGGGCGGTGTACGCCGACGGCGTGGGCCTGCAGGCGGTGAACACCGGCAAGGGCTCGGCCACGGTGGACACCACCGGCGCGATCGCGGCCGGCGGCCGCGGGGTCTACGCGCACGGGAGCGGCGGCGGCTCGGTCACCGTCAAGGTGGCCGGCCCGGTCACTTCGGGCGGAACGGGCGTCTCCGCGGTGCAGAGCGGCTCAGGTAGCGGCGCGGTCAGCGTCACCACCGGCGGCGTGATCGACGCGGGCGGCTACGGCATCCGCGCCGTCACCAACGCCGACGGCGGCCTGACGGTCACCCAGAATGCGGCCATCACCGGCAAGGCCACGGGCTACGGCATCTTCGCCGGCAGCTATTCCGCGACCGGCGGCAATGTGATCGTCAACGCCAACGCGGCGATCGGGTCGAGCGGCGACCATGTCGGCGGCGTCGGCCTCTTCGCGCTCAGCGGCGGTCCGGGCTACATCACCGTCAACGCCCAGGCGATCTATGCCGACGGCACGGGTGTCAGGACGCGGCAGGTGGGTTCGGGCGATACTTTCGTCCACGTCTACGGCCCGATCGTTTCGGGCGACACCGGCAAGGGCGGGGCGGGCGTCGACACCTCCGCGACCTCGGGCCTGACTTCCATCCAGGTCTATGCGGACATCACCGCCGCCAACAACGGCATCGTGGCGAGTTCCACCAGCGGCAATATCACCGTCTACACTCAGGGCGGCCACAAGATCGCGGCCACAGCGGGCGACGGCATCTACGCCAGCTCCAAGTCGGGCGCCATCAACGTCTTCTCAAACGCGGCGATCAGCGCCGATCCGGGCATCCACCTGGTGACCGGCGGCGTGGGCGTGATCAACGTCTATTCGTCGGGCGCGATCAGCGCCAAGAACGGCGGCATCGTCACCCAGACGCAGAACGGCGCCAACACCGTGCGCGTCTACAACACCGTCGAGGGCGACAGCGACAACGACGGCAAGGGCAACGGCGTCCAGGCCTATTCGACCGGCTCGGGCGCGGTCACCGTCCACACCTTCAAGGGCGGGGACATCGTCGGGCACAACTACTCGGGCATTGTCGCGAGGGGCGCCGGCGCCACGTCCGGCGTGACCGTCCAGAACGACGGCAATGTCGGGACGGCCGGGCTCTACACGACCAACGGCGGCGTGGTGGCGATCATCTCGGGCAATGGCTCGGGCGCGATCAAGGTCACCGGCTCGGGCCTGGTCTACGGCGGCAGCGTCGGCATCTACGCCAACTCCAATTCGACCGGCTCGATCACCATCAACGAGACCGGCGACATCCACAGCAAGGCCACCGGCGTTTTCGCCCAGCGGGGCGCGGCGGGCGGCGCGGGTGACATCAGCATCACCACCGACAAGGTGCAGGCCGGGGCCACCGGCATCGCCGCGTTCCAAGTCGGCGGCGGCTCCGGCAAGATCGGCGTCTACGCCAATGGCCCGATCAACGCGGGTTCCGGTTCGGGCGTCTACGCCAAGAGCAACGCCTCGGGCGACATCACCATCAAGACCGCGAAGGCGGTGAGCTCGACGGGCCTCTACGGCGTCTATGCGCTGGACAGCGGCGCCGGGAACATCTCAATCACGACCAGCGATACGGTGTCGGGCAAGCGCGACGCCATCCGGGGCAAGATCAACAACGCGGCGAGCACCGGCTCGATCACGGTCAACGCCTACGGAACCCTGTCGTCGGTGCAGGAGTGGGGCGTCCAGGCCTTCAACTACGGCAAGGGCGACATCATCGTCACCACCGCGAGCACCGCGAACATCCTGGGCTCTTCGTACGGCGGCGTGGTCGGCATCGGCAACGGCGCCATCACCGTGCACCTGAACGGCGACGTGGGCTCCAAGGCCGACGGCGTCACCGGCGACGGGATCTATACCCACGCGCTCTCGGGTTCGAAGACCATCACCATCGACGGCTCGGGCAAGATCTACTCCAACCACACCGGCATCTTCGCCGAGCACGACGGGGCGGGCGGCTCGATCTACGTCAACCACCAAACCGCGGCGGCGACCATCGTGGCCGGGGCCAACGGCATCCAGGCGCTGGCCAAAGGCGCGGGGTCGGGCACGATCACGGTGAAGAACGCCGCCTCGATCACCGCCGGCGGTTCGGCCATCTACGCCCGCATGACCAGCGGCGGCGCGACCGGAGCGATCAGCGTCACCAACTCGGGCCTGTTGGACGCCGTCTTCACAGGTATCTACGCCCGCAACGACGGGACGGGCGGGGTGACGGTCACCGACACCGGCGGAATCACCGGCAAGGCAGGCAACGGCATCGTCGTCCACGGCGCCGGCGGGAACCTTATCGTCCACAACAACGCCGACATTGGCTCGAAGGCCGCAGCGGTCGCCAACTTCGGCGTCTACGTCCACGACACGGCGGGGTCGGGCACGGTGACGATCGACGGCACGGGCAAGGTCTACGCCGGCGGGACGGGCCTCTACGGCCGTCACGACGGGGCGGGCGGCTCGGTCTACATCAACCACCAGACGGCGTCGGCGACCATCAACGCGGGCAGCCGCGGCATCTATGGCCGGACCACCGGCTCCGGCGCGGGCACGATCACGATCAGCAACGCGGCGGCCATCACCGCCTTGACGGGCATCCAGGCCTACGCCTCCAACGCCGGCGCCACCGGCCTGATCAAGATCACCAACTCGGGCCTGATCGACGCCGTCGCCAGCGGCATCTACGCCGCCAACGCCGGTTCGGGCGGCATCCGGATTGTCGAAAGCGGCGGAATCACCGGCAAGTCGGCGCTGGGCGTCGTGGCCACCGAAAGCGGTTCGGGCGGCGACGTCTATGTCCGCGCCAACGCGGCGATCGGCTCGACCGGCGACCACGTCAGCCAGTTCGGCATCCTCGCCCGCAACACCAAGGGCGGCACGGGCGCCGTGCGCGTCTACGCCCAGGGCGTCTATGCGGACGGCTCGGGCATCGTCACGGCGCAGAGCGGCAGCGGCTACAGTGGGGTGCGCGCCTACGGCAATATCGTCGCGGGCGACACGGGCAAGGGCGGGGCGGGCATCAACGCCTCTTCGGCCTCGGGCTACACCCGGGTCGCGACCTACGGGAACATCACCGCCGCGAACAACGGCATCGTGGTGACCTCGACGACGGGCGATATCGGCGTCTACACCCAAAGCGGCCACCTGATCGCGGCCACGGCGGGCGACGGCATCTACGCGGCCTCGAACTCCGGCTCGATCCGCGTCTATTCGTACGCGAACATCACCGCCGACCCGGGCATCAACCTGAAGACCGGCGGCGCGGGCGTGATCAACGTCGGCTCTTACGGAACGATCAGCGCCAAGAACGGCGGTATCGTTACCGAGACGCAGAACGGCTACAACACCGTGCGCGTCTTCAACACGGTCGAGGGCGACAGCGACAACAACAATGTCGGCGACGGCGTCCACGCCCACGTGACCGGCACGGGCGCGCTGCTCGTCCACACCTATGCGGGCGGCGACATCGTCGGCAACAACGTCGTCGGCATCTATGCCGTCAACGACGGCAAGTCCGGCAATGTGCAGGTGATCGCCGACGGCAATATCGGGACCAAGGCGCTGGCCGTGGACGGCAGCGGCATCAACGCCTGGGTCAACTCGGGCGGCTCGGGCAATGTGCAGGTGACCGGCGCAGGCAATATCTACGCCGCCAGCCGGGGCATCTACGCCTTCTCCAACGGCAAGGGCTCGATCACGGTCAATACGACCGGCAATATCACCTCCAAGCTCGGCGACGGCGTGTTCGCGCGCGCCAACGGGGCGAGCTCCGGCGTCAGCGTCACCACCACGGGTACGATCACGGCGGCCGGGGTCGGCATCTACGCCGGCGAGAACAACGCCGCCGCCACGGGCGCCATCACGGTCAAGGCCTCGGGCCTGATCGACGCGGCCGCCGCCGGTATCCGCACCACCAACGCGGGCGCGGGCGGCACCACCGTCACCGACACCGGCGGCATCACCGGCAAGGCCTCTGGCGGCATCTTCGCGCTCGGCGCGGGCGGCAATGTCACGATCCACAACAACGCCGACATCGGCTCCAAGGCCGACAGCGTCACCACCTACGGCGTCTACGCCCACGACACGGCGGGCTCGGGCACGGTGACGGTGGACGGCACGGGCAGGATCTACGCCGGCACGGTCGGCATCTTCGCCCGCCACGACGGGACGGGCGGCTCGGTCTACGTCAACCACCAGACGGCGGCGGCCACCATCAACGCGGGCGGACGCGGCATCGACGCACGGACCTACGGGTCGGGCGCGAGCGCGATCACGATCAAGAACGCGGCTGGGATCAACGCTACGCCGGACGGCATCTACGCTCACATGTTCAACGCCGGGGCGACCGGCGCGATCACGATCACCAACTCCGGCTTCATCCACAACAACGGCGGCACCGGCATCTACGCCAACAACGCCGGGACGGGCGGGGTGGTCATCACCGACACCGGCGGCGTGTCCGGCGATGCGGCCAACGGCATCGTGGCCTTCGGCGCGGGCGGCAATGTCACCGTCCACAACAACGCCGACATCGGCACGAGCGGCAATACGGTCGCCGGCGCCGGCGTCTACGCCCGCGACTTTGCGGGCTCGAGCACGGTGACGGTGGACGGCACGGGCAAGATCTACGCTGGGGGCACGGGCGTCTCCGCCCTGCACGACGGGGTGGGCGGTTCGGTCTATGTCAACCACCAGACGGCGGCGGCGACGATCACCGCGGGCTCTCGCGGCATCTATGCGCGCACCACCAATTCGGGCGCGGGCACGATCACGGTAAAGAACACCGCCGCGATCAACTCGGGCAGCGACGGCGTCCTGGCCTTCGCCTCCAACGCGGGGAACACCGGCCTGGTCAGCGTGACCAACTCCGGCGCCATCGACGCCTTCGGCCGCGGCTTGGTTGCCGACTCGTTCGGCTCGGGCGGGGTGATCGTCACCGACACCGGCGGTGTCTCCGGCGACGCGACCTGGGGCATCGTGGCCCAGGCCTACGGCGGCGGGACCTCGACGGTGCACCACAACGCGGCCATCGGCTCCAGTTCGAACAGCGTGACTTTCGACGGCGTCTACGCCTCGGTGGGCGCCGGCTCGGGCGCGGTGACGGTGGACGGGTCCGGCGTGGTCTGGGCCGGCCGCTGGGGCATCTACGCCTTCAATGGTTCGGGCACGAACAATTCGAACGTGCTCGTCACCAACACCGCCGCGGTTCACGGCGGCGTGGACGGCGTCCGGGTGCGGGGCGCGGGCAAGGGCGCCTCGGCTCTGACCGTCAACAACTCCGCCAAGGTCTACGGCGGGTCCGGCGACGGCATCAGCGTCATCCAGTCCAACGCGGCCAACACCGGGGCGGTGACCATCACCTCTTCGGCGGCGGTTGTCGGCGGCAAGGCGGGTGTCAGGATGGGCAACGCCGGCTCCGGCGGCGCCACGTTCAACAACAACAACACCACGGTCTATGGCGCGAAGTACGGCGTGTTCTCGAACACCGCGACCACCACGGTGATCAACAACAACACCTCGTCGGTGATTTCCGGCAAGGGCGGGTTCGCGATCGACGTGACCGGCGGCGCCACCACCATCAACAACCAGGGCGGCTCGCGCATCTTCGGCTACGCGCAGCTGGCCGGCGGCAATGACATCCTGAACAACAACCTCAACGGCAAATGGTACGCCTACGGAACAACCGCGTTTGCCGGGGGCACGGACACCGTCAACAACGGCGGCACGATCTTCGTGGCGCCCTTCAACGGAGCCGCCACCACGGTCAACTGGACCGGCCTGGAGGTGTTCAACAACCAGGGCGGCATCATCGACCTGCGTCAGACGGTCGGCCACACCGGCGACGTGTTCAACCTGGGCGCGGCGGCCTTCACCGGCACGACGGTCGGGACCAACGACAGCCGCCTGTTCGTCGATGTGAACCTCTCGGCGGCCTTGGCCACCGACGAGATCGTCATCGGCTCGGCGGCTGGGAACACCAGCGTGGTGATCCGCGACGTCAACCCGACGGCCGTGGGCGCGATCAACCTGACCGGGGTGACCGTCGTCGACGCGACCTCGGGCACGGGGGCCGAGTTCCACATGGTTCCGGCCGTGGTGGACAAGGGCTTCGTGCAGTACGAGCTGCGCTACTTCTCCGCCGTGTCCAACTGGAACATCGTCGGCCTGCCCTCCGCCGAGGGCTTCGAGATGCTCAAGTCGGTCGAGGCCGGCCAGGACTTCTGGCGTCACACCGCCGATGTCTGGACCGCGCGCAGGCAGGAAGCGCGTGACGCCAACTGGGGTCACGAGCAGCGCTCCGAGGGCTGGGAGATGTGGGCCCAGGCCCACGCCGGCGGCCAGCAGTCCGACCGCACCCAGAGCTTCGTGGTCGGGCCCTTCACACTGACCCACAACCTCAGCGTCGACAGCGACTGGCGCGGGTTCCAGATGGGCGGCGACCACCATGGCGCCGGCAAATGGGACTGGGGCTTCACCGGCGGGTTCATGCAGCAGGAAAGCCGCCTGCACGCCGACGGTAACTCGTTCGACCTCGAAGGCTGGAACGTGGGCGCCTGGACGGGGTTCACCTCTGGCAGCTTCTTCGCCAACGGCCTGGTCAAGGGCGACTGGTTCAACCTCGACGCCAACATGCACACCGTGCCGGCCATGGGTCACTTCGACGGCCACAGCTGGGGCGTGAAGGGCGAGGCCGGCTGGCGCATGGGCTCGTCCAGCTTCTACTTCGAGCCTGTGGCCGACGTGGACTGGATCTCGACCCACCTCGACAGCGTCGACTTCGGCGCGGCCGGGGCCAGCTTCACCTTCAAGGACGCGACCAGCGCCAAGGGCTCCATCGGGGCCAGGCTGGGCGGGCAGTGGGGCTCGCTGATCCCCTATGTCGGCCTCTCCTGGGTGGACGAGTTCCAGCGCTCGAACGGGATGACCATGATCACCGGCGGCGGTTGCCCGGCGGCGTGCGTCACCCTGAACGACACGCGGCCCGCGGCCTACGGCAAGGCCGACTTCGGCTTCACCGTGAAGTCGTGGGGCGGGCTGGAAGGCTTCCTGAAGGGCGAAGAGCTGTTCAGCGGCGACTACTCCGGCTTCACCGGCCGGCTGGGCGTGCGCTGGCGGTGGTAGGCGTCTTCACCTCCCCTGCGAAGCGGGGGAGGGGGACCACGAAGTGGTGGAGGGGGCGCTGACTGGGAGCGCGGTTAGGGTTCGCGGTTAAGTGGGCGGGGGGCTTGGCGCGCCCCCTCCACCGCCGTTCCGGCGGTCCCCCTCCCCCGTTCGCTGCCGCTCACAGGGGAGGTGAGGGAGGCCTCAGGCACGCACCCCCGTCTTCCACCCGTCGCCGTCATGTTCCATGTAGCGGGCGGTCTCCGCGGCGGCGTCTTCGCCCTTGAGGCGGGCGACCACGTGCAGGGCGCTGTCGACGCCTGAGGTCAGGCCGCCGGCGGTGACGAACTTGCCGTTGTCGACGAAGCGGCGGCCGCGCACGAGCTTCACCTTCGGATAGGCCTGCTCGAACTTGTCCCAGAAGTCGTGGTGGGTGGTGGCCGACAGGCCGTCGAGCAGGCCGGTGGCGGCCAGCTTGAAGGCGCCGGTGCAGACCGACATGACGATCTCTGCGTTGGCGCTGGCGCGCTTCAGCCAGGCGATGGCTTCGGGGCTCCCGCTCTGGGCGCCCACCGAGACCACGTCCGGCTGGGGTGCGTCGGCGAAGCTGTAGTCGGGCGCGACCTGAAGGCCGCCGGTCATGCGCAGCGGGGCGCGGCTGGGGCCGACGGTGTAGAGCTCGAAGCCGGAGTCCTGGAACACCTCCCACGCGCCGGCCAGGTCGATGACGTTGTGGCCGGGCGTGACCATGAAGGCCACTTTCCGAGGCCGCACCGCCTGGCTAAGCGCCACCCCGCCCGCAGCCAACGCCGCCGTCGTCGCCACGCCTGCTGCAATCACATCCCTGCGCCGCATGATCTCTCTCCCGAACTGCGGCGGGAAAGCTAAGCCCGGCCCGCGGACGCCCGAAGGACAGGCTTCCCTCGTTTCCCGCCAATGCTGCGAACGCCCTTGATCGCTCACTCAAGTCATGCTTGGTTGAACGCTCAATCAAGGGGACGGGCCAGCTTGGACTCGACGCGCGACAGACTGGTGTTCACGGCGCTGCGCCTGTTCGGCGAGAAGGGCTATGGCTCGACCAGCGTGGCCGACATCCTGCGCGAGGCCGACGCCAACTCCGGCAGCCTGTACCACTTCTTCCCGACCAAGCAGGACTTGCTGATCGCGGTGCTCGAAGCCTATCGCGACGGCATCGAGCCGATGCTGCTGGCGCCGGCCTGGGAGGGGGTAGCCGATCCGCTGGAGCGGGTGTTCGCCTTACTCGCACGCTATCGGCAGGCCTTAGAAATGACCGCCTGCCTCTACGGCTGCCCGATCGGATCGCTGGCGCTGGAGCTGCATGAGCCGGATCCGCCGGTGCGCGAACTTCTGGCGATCAATTTCGAGGGCTGGGTGCGCCATGTGCGCGGCTGCTTCGAAGGCGCGCGCGAGCGCCTGCCCGCAGGCGCCGACCCGGAGAAGCTGGCGCGCCTGACCCTGACCATCATGGAGGGCGGGGTGATGCAGTCACGCACCTACCGCTCGCTCGACGCCTTCGACACCGGCGTGGAGCTGCTCCGCGACTATCTGAACCGTCTCGAGCAGGCCGCCTCGGACGGGCGCGATCCCAAGCGGCCCTCGGAGGGGTGATGAAGACGCTCTTGATGACGGCCGCCCTGGCCGTTGCCGCATTCGCAGGCGCGGCCGAGGCCAAGCCCGTGCCCGGCCGCCCGCATGTGGACGACAGCTCCCTGGTCCAGCCCGACGGCCAGCGCATCCTGCGCGAGTCCATCATCATCGCCGCCCCGCGCGACAAGGTCTGGACCGCCTGGGCGTCCAGCGAAGGCCTGAAGAGCTGGGAGGCGCCGGTGGCCGCCATCGACCTGCGCGTCGGCGGCTATCTGGAGGCGACCTATGACCCCAAGGGCCGGCTGGGCGACCCGAACAACATCAAGCACGAGGTGCTGAGCTATGTGCCGGGCGAGCTTCTGGTGTTCCGCAATGTGCAGACGCCGCACGGCTTTCCGCATGCGGACCTGTTCGGGAAGGTCTCGACCGTGATCCAGTTGGAGGATGCCGGCGATGGCAAGACGCGGGTGACGGTCTCGGGCGTGGGCTATGGCTCCGGCCAGGACTGGGACCAGCTCTACGCCTTCTTCCACACGGGCAACGCTTACTTGCTCGAGATGCTGAAGGCCCACTTCGAGGGCGGGCCGGGGCCGGACGGCGACGCGCACAGCGAAGCCAAGGCGAAAGGATAAGCCATGGACCGCAACAACCTTCTGATCGCGACCGGGGCGGGGACCCTGCTGCAGGTGTTGATGGTCGTGGTCGGCCACTGGGTCGAGCCGGTCAGGGGCATGTACCTCTGGGGCGGCCTGGCGATCTCGGCCGCTGCGGGCGTGCTCTATGCCTGGCGCGTGCATCCGGGTTGGGCCTGGGCGTTGCTCGGCGGGGTGATCAGCGGCGGCGTTTGCGCGTTCCTGGGCATTCTGGTGTCGTTCCTGCTGGGCGACGTGCCGGCGATGATCCTGGTGGTGGGCACGCTGAGCTCGGCGGTGACCGGGGTGATCGGCGGGGCGATCGGCAAGCTGATCCGGTAGCGGGCGGCGAGGCGGGCCTGGGCTGCGACCGCGCGTCAACCTTGGCGGCGTTGCGCAGGCAGTGGCGGCCTGATAGCTGACTTTGGTTCGCGTCCGGAGCGAGTCATGGCCCGACAACCCGCCTCTTCGTCTACCCCGCCCGGGGACCGCTCGCGGCTCTCGACGCGCGACTCGATCAAGGCGTTCAAGTCCGCCTCGCCCCAGGACCTGTTCTGGGACCTGCTCACCTTCGACCGGCTGATGACCGGGCCGGTGATCCACATCATCTACTGGGCGGGCCTGGCGCTGTTGCTGCTCGGCGGCTTCTCGGTGATCGGCGGCGCCTTCGGCGTGGCGCTGCGCGAAGAAGGCCTGATGCGCTGGATGCTGGCGTTTCCGCTGCTGGTGATCGGCTTGCTGGTGCTGGTGGCGGGGCTGCTGTTGTGGCGCTCGTTCTGCGAGTTCTATGTGGCGGTGTTCCGGATCGCCGATGACCTCCGGGCCATGCGCGCGAAGATGGACACGGTGACGCTGAGCGCCCAGCCGGTGGAGCCGGTGGCCGCGCCCAAGGCGCGTAGGGCGGCGCCGCCCTCAGGGCTTGAGCTCTAGAACTCACCTCCCCTGCGCAGCGGGGAGGGGGACCACGAAGTGGTGGAGGGGGCGCGCCAAGCCCGCCACCGTTTCAACCGCTCATCTAGAACGCCAGCCCAGTCAGCGCCCTCTCCACCGCCCTTCGGGCGGTCCCCCTCTCCCGTGAACGGGAGAGGTGAAGGGTTAGCCTACCCACCCGCTCGCAAACGCCCTTGCCGCGGGTTTCGCCCCGCCATCGTCATCGAACAGCAGCGGCCGATCAGCGATCAGCGGCTTGCCGCCCGCAGGCCCCCTCAGCCAGCTGTCGCGGTCGCGCAGGCCCCATAGCGTGATCCCGTAGCGCTGCCGGGCGGGCAGGGCGGCCATGGCCTCGGCGGCTTCGCGATAGAGGGCGGCCTGGTGTTTTTCGGCGGAGACGCCCGCGCCGTTCAGGCTGATGTCGAGCTCGGAGATGTGGACGGGCAGGCCCAGGCTCGCCAGCTCGGCGACGCAGGCCTTGATGGCGCCGGGCTCCAGGTTGGCGACGGCGTGGGTCTGGGTTCCCAGGCCCTGCAAGGGCGCGCCGGCCTTCAGCAGGGACTCGGCCAGGCGCAGGAAGCCCGCCCGCTTGGCGGGGCGACGCTCCAGGTCGTAGTCGTTGAGGAACAGCACCGCGTGCGGGTCGGCCTCGCGGGCGTGCTCGAAGGCCAGGCGGACATAGTCGTCGCCGAGGTTCCTTCGCCACAGGCAGTCGCGCAGGGACCCGTCGTCGGCGATGGGCTCGTTGACCACGTCCCAGCCGGTCAGGCGCGCGGCGTAGCGGCCGGCGACGGCCAGGATGTAGGTGCGATAGGCGTCGGCGAAGCGGCGCCGGTCGCCGTCCAGACGTTTGAACGCGGCCGGGTCCTGGGCGTGCCAGATCAGGGTGTGGCCGTGGATCTTGAAGGCCCTGGCCTCGGCCTCGGCCATGAACTGGTCGGCGCGCGACCAGTCGAAGCCGCCCTCGGGCTTGAGGATCGCCTCCATCTTCATTTCCCACTCGGGCGTGACGCGGGCGAAGTGGCGGGCGGCGAGGGAGGACCATGCGGGGTCGGCGAGCTGGGAGGAACTGCCCGCGACGCCGAGAGGGAAGGGGGCGGCGGCCTTCAGCGGCAGAAGGTCGGACTGGGCGTCGGCGGGGCGGGTGCAGGCCGCTGCGGCGAAGGCCAGGGCGGAGGCGAGGGCGCCCCTACGCGTCCTTCCCNNCCTTCCCGCCTTCAGGGGGAAGGTGGGCCGGAGGCTCGGATGGGGGTCCGCACAGGCTTTTCCGTCTTGAGCCTTGGACATGGGGCTTATCGATTCAGGTTGGCGTCGGGGGGCTCTCTCGGACAGGTGGCGCAGACCCCCATCCGAGCCTCCGGCCCACCTTCCCCCTGCAGGGGGAAGGGCTATCGCGTGGCTCTACGTAGCGCCAGATCATCCAGCGCCGCCGTTTCCAGCTTCACCGCCGCGGCGAGTTCCTTCAGGCGGGTCATCTCCGCCACGTGCTCGAACTTCTTCTGTTCCTCGAAGGCGCGGGTGAGCGCGTCGCGGGCGCCGAGCTCTTCGGCCGAGACCGTATCGAGTTCGGTCACCGCATTGGCCTTGCGGATCTTCCAGCCTTCGACGTAGGCGGCCAGCTGCATGGAGGCGTAGGCGTCCATGGTCGCGCGCTCGCGTTCGATCTCGTGCTCGGCGTCGAGCACGGCCACGCGCATCTCGGCGGAGGCGCGGCGGGTGGTGATCTCCGCCAGGCGCTTCTGCAGGGTCTCCACCTCATAGCCGGAGAGGCGGATCAGGGACTGGGCCCACTTGGTCATGCGGCGGCTCCTTCAGAGAGGATGGCGGAAAGCCCTGCGAAGGCTTCGTCGAGGCGGGTGACCTCGTCCTTGCCCTGGCGCAGGAAGTCTTCGAGCGGGTCGTGCAGGCGGATGGCGCGGTCGACCACCGGGTCGGCGCCGGTGCGATAGGCGCCGATGCGGATCAGCTCTTCCATGTTGGCGTAGGCCGACAGCGCCTCTCGCGCGGCGCGCACTATCTCGCGCTCGGGCGGCTGCTGGCACTCGGGCATGGTGCGCGAGATGGATTTCAGCACGTCGATGGCCGGGAACCTGCCGCGCTCGGCGATGGAGCGGCTCATCACGATGTGGCCGTCCAGGATCCCGCGCACGGCGTCGGCGATGGGTTCGTTGTGGTCGTCGCCGTCCACCAGCACCGTGAACAGGCCGGTGATCGGTCCGGCCTGGGTGCCGTCGGGGCGGATCGGGCCAGGGCCGGCGCGTTCGAGCAGCTTGGGCAGCTCGGTGAAGACGGTGGGGGTATAGCCCTTGGTGGTCGGCGGCTCGCCCGCGGCCAGGCCGATCTCGCGCTGGGCCATGGCGAAGCGGGTGACCGAGTCCATCAGGCACAGGACCTCCAGGTCCTGGTCGCGCAGGTATTCCGACAGGGCCATGGTCAGATAGGCGGCTTGGCGCCGCTTCAGGGCCGGCTCGTCGGAGGTGGCGACCACGACGATGGCGCGTCTGAGGCCGGCCTCACCCAGGGTCTCCTCGACGAACTCGCGCACCTCGCGGCCCCGCTCGCCGATCAGCCCGACCACGACCGCGTCGCAGGTGGCCTCGCGCGCCAGCATCGACAGCAAGACCGACTTGCCGACGCCGGAACCGGCGAACACGCCGAGGCGCTGGCCTCGGCAGGTGGTGGTGAAGACGTCCATGGTCCTGACGCCCAGGTCCAGCCGCTCACCCACCCGGCCGCGCGCATGGGCCGAGGGCGGGGAGGCGCGCAGCGGATAGTGGGCCTGGCCGGTGGGCAGGGGACCCTTGCCGTCGATGGGGTTGCCGAAGGCGTCGATGATGCGCCCGAGCCAGGCCATGGTGGGGCGCACGCCCGCCGCGTCGGACAGGATGCGGATCTCGGCGCCCGGCGAAACGCCTTCGACCGGGCCGAAGGGCATCAGCAGGGCGCGGGCGTCGCGAAAGCCCACCACCTCGGCCGGCAGCGGCTGGTCGGCGCGGCGCTCGATCTCGGCCCGCGCCCCCACGGCCAGGCGGGTCAGGCCGCCGCGCGCCTCGATCAGGAGCCCGTTCACCGCCGCCACCCGACCGGACACGGTCAGGGGGTCGATACGCTCCACGGCGGCGATCAGATTACGCAAAGCGGCAAGCCCCGAAACTCAGGCGTTAAGAATCGCGCAGGGGGCGTTAATCGCGGGTGAAGGATGAGGGTGGCGCGGCGGGTTTGACGCGGGGTTTGGGCGCCCGGCCCGCGTATTGATCCTTCTCCCCTTGTGGGAGAAGGTGGCCGAAGGCCGGATGAGGGGTTTCGCCAGGCTTTAGAGGCGTGGCGCCCTTCACCAGAGCCTAGTCCGGATAAGGCGGATCGACCCCTCATCCGGCGCTGCGCGCCACCTTCTCCCACAAGGGGAGAAGGGGACGAACCGGGGGGATTTATGAAACTCGCACTGCTCACGGCTGTCGCCGCGCTCGCGCTGTCGGCGACCGCCGCCTCGGCCAAGGACGTGGTGGTCCACGCAGGCACCCTGATCGACGGCGTGTCGGCGACGCCGCAGCACCAGGTCTCCATCCTGATCCACGACGACAAGATCGAGGCGGTGAAGGCGGGCTATGTGACCTCTCCGGGCGCCGAGGTGATCGACCTTGAGCATTCCACGGTCATGCCTGGCTTCATCGACTGCCACATCCACGTCTCGGCGCGCCTGCCCAGTCAGGTCAATTCGCTGGAGGACGCCTTCACCCACACCTCGATCGACGCGGCGCTGAACGGGGCCAAGTACGGCCGGGCCATGCTGCTGCAGGGCTTCACCTCGGGCCGCGACGTGGGCGGGGGCGACGAGACGGTGTCGCTGAGGAACGCCTTCGACGAGGGGACCCTGCCGGGCCCGCGGCTGTGGGTGTCGCTGGAGCCGCTGGGCCCGACCGGCGGGCACGGCGACCCGATGAACGGGCTGGACCCGCAGTTCTCGCACCCGGGCTTCGACAACGGCATCGTCGACACGCCGGAAATGGGCAAGCTCAGGGTGCGCGAGCACAAGCGCCGCGGCGCCGACCTGATCAAGATGATGCCGTCCGGCGGCATCGCCTCCACCGGCGACGACCCGCACCGGATGCTGATGACCGACGAGGAGATGAAGGCGGTGGTCGACACCGCCCACGGCCTGGGCCTGAAGGTCGCCGCCCACATCTATCCGGCCGATGCGATCAAGCACGCGGTGCGCGCCGGCGTGGATTCCGTAGAGCACGGCTCCTTCGCCGATGCCGAAGCCTATGCCCTGATGAAGCAGAAGGGGACCTATCTGGTCCCGACGCTGACCGTCTACGACATCTTCTACAAGGCGGCGAAGGAGCATCCGGAGATGCTGCCGCCGGGCACCGCGGCCAAGGAGATCGCCAACGACGTCTTCCCGATCCAGCACTTCCCCAATGCGCTGAAGGCCGGGGTCAAGGTCGCCTACGGCACCGATATCGGCGAGGGCGACCACGCGCGCGAGTTCGCCCTGATGCATCAGGGCGGCATGGCGCCGATGGACGAGATCTTCGCCGCCACCCGCAACGCGGCGGAGCTGATCGGCGCGTCGGACCGCATCGGCTCGGTGCAGACGGGGCGGTTCGCCGACCTGGTGGCCGTGGACGGCGACCCGCTGGCCGACGTGGGCCAGTTCGAGAAGGTGCGCTTCGTGATGAAGGGCGGGGTGGTGTTCAAGCGGGACGGGATGGCGACGGCGCAGTAGGCGCGAACCCACCCGCCTCTCTAGTTCTCGTCATTCTCGGAGCGGAGGGCGCGCAAGCGGCCGGAGACCCGAGAACCCAGCAGCTCCCGAACTCAACGCTGCGTGCGACCGTGGATCGTGGGCAGCCTGGCTTCGAGGTCGCGCCTGGTGGGTCCTCGAAAGCCAGGGCGCTACGCGACCTGCCTTTCAAGGATGACGAAGCTTA
>JAFECT010000015.1 GCA_018241995.1 Pseudomonadota bacterium | reverse complement strand
TTGCCATGGTCCACGTGACCAATCGTGCCGATGTTGCCGTGCGGCTTGTTTCGGTTGATTTTTTCCTTGGCCATTGGTCTACCTTCGAGGCGCAGGGCTGGAGAGAGCTGGCTCGTCCCGAGGGACGCTCCGGCGGATGGATTCAGGGGCGCCGCATTAGCACCGTGCGGGGGCCGCGCCTAGCCCCTTGTCCGGATGCGGAATTCACTGTGGATTTCAGGCCGCGGAGTTTGGAGCGGGTAGCGGGAATCGAACCCGCATCCTCAGCTTGGAAGGCTGCTGCACTACCATTGTGCTATACCCGCGCGGCGGCGGCGGCCGCAGGCGTTCCGTTTTCCGAAAGCCGGACTTTTGAGTGACCGGCGCGCGCGTGGTGGAGGAAGTAGGACTCGAACCTACGAAGCTTTCGCAGCGGATTTACAGTCCGCCCCCTTTGCCACTCGGGACATTCCTCCAAGCGCGCATCTGAAGCTTTTGCCGACGCTCCCCGGCAAGCCGGACAGCTACAACAAAAAGCCTCCGATCATGGTTCCGGCCTGCTATGAGGCGTGCCTTGCCATGCCCGGAGGCCGAGGGCCCCAAATCGGAGCGCGTCTTATAGTGGCCTCTTTCCGCGAACGCAACGACCGCAAGCCGCGATCTGACGATACGCGCAAACCCCACGGCGACAAGGGTTTCCGCAAGGGCCCGCGTACGCCGCAGGCCGGAAAGCAGGACTTCGAGGGCTGGATCTGGGGCCGCCATGCGGTGGAGGCGGCGCTGCTGAATCGCGAGCGCACCGGCGCCATGCGCCTGGTCGCCACCCAGAACGCGGCGAAAGACCTGGAGCCGGTGATCGCACGGTCGGGCCGCGCGCTGCGCGTCGAGCCGGTCGAGGCCCATGACCTGAACCGCATGCTGCCGCCGGGCGCTTCGCACCAGGGCATGGCCCTGCGCACCCAGCCGCTGGAGGGCGTGGGCCTGCACGATCTGGTCGAGAACGGGCCGGGCGTGATCGTGATGCTGGACCAGCTGACCGACCCGCAGAACGTCGGCGCCATCTTCCGCTCGGCCGCCGCCTTCGGAGCCAAGGGGGTCGTGCTGCAGGACCGCAACTCACCCCAGCTGTCGGGCGCCCTGGCCAAGGCCGCCGCCGGAGCCATCGAGCGGGTGCCCTGCGCGCGGGTGGTGAACCTGTCGCGGGCGCTCGAACAGCTGGCCGACATGGGCTGGCGCGCGGTGGGCCTGGACGGCTCTGCGGAAGAGACACTGGAAGAGGCGCTGGACGAGCGGCCGACCGTGCTGGTGATGGGGTCCGAGGGGGAGGGCTTGCGCCGGCTGGTGGCCGAGCATTGCGATACCCTCGCCAAGATCCCCATGCCGGGCGAGTTCGAAAGCCTGAACGTGTCGAACGCCGCGGCCGTCGCCCTTTACGAAGCCTCGCGGCGCCACAATCGCAACGCTTGATCGGGATAGGCGTTGACCTCTCCGGCGGGGGAGCGTTTTCTGCCGTTAACCATTTTCAGCGGAGCCGCCATGCGCGCCTTGTGGGGAGCCAAGTCGGGGGTCGCGGGCCTTTTGCTCGCGGCCGCGGTGATGGTCGGCGGCTGCAGCCGCCACGTTTCCGAGAGCTACGCGCCGCCCCCGCCTCCGCCGCCGCCGCATGAGGAGCCGGCGCTCATGGGCGCGCCCGCGCCGTCGCCGCAGAGCCAGGTCGAAGCCCGCGCCGCCGAACGCCAGGCCCATGACGACGCCTGGGTCGCCAGCCTGCCCCCGGGCGTGATCGCGCGCCGCACGGTCGACGCCAACGGCCGCGTGGTGTGGGTGATCTCGAACCGGCCGGTGCCCAACCCGACCGAGCGGCATGTCTTCTACAAATGGCATGGCGGTTATGCCCCGCATCGCCCGCACCACACCTATGCCGCCGCCGGGCCGCGCCACGAGACGCCCGCGCCGGTCGCGAGCACACCTGCGCCGGTGACGGTTGCGCCCAAGATTCAGACTGCGCCGGCTCCCGCGCCTAAGGCCGTGGCCAAGGCCGTGGCCAAGGCCGCACCTGCTCCTGCCCCGACGCCTGCGGCCACGACCCCAGCCGCTGAGGCGCCGCGCCCGTTCGTGATGTCGCCGATCCTGTGGCTGGTGGCCGGGGTGGCGCTGGTGCTGATCCTGCTGCTGATCATGCTGAGCAGCCGCAAGCCCAAGCGGCGCGGCGGGTCGGGCTCCGGTTCGGGCCACACGGCGCCGGCGCACTGACCGCATCGCCGCAGCCGCCGATCAAGCTTCGCCCATGTTCGACTGGCTGCACCTCGGTCCGGGCCTCCATGGCGACGAGACGGGCTATGCCCTGACCTTCGGCCAGGTGGTGCTGATCGACCTGGCCCTGGCGGGTGACAACGCCGTCGCGGTCGGCCTGGCCGCCTCCAGCCTGTCCGATCCGAGGAAGCAGCGGCGGGTGATCTTCTGGGGCATCGCGGGCGCGGTGATCCTGCGCATCCTGCTGGCCCTGGCGGCGGTCCGGCTGTTGCAGATCACAGGCCTCCTCCTGCTAGGCGGCGTGCTCCTGCTCTGGGTCGGCTGGCGGCTGTGGTGGGACCTGCGCGAGCGGGCGCGCCATGACGCCATCCGGCGCGGCATCGACCGCGCCCTGGCCGCCGATCCTGACGGCGCCGCCTCGCTCGCCGCGATCAAGCCGCTCAGGCCGCGCAGCCTGCTCTCGGTCATCCTGCTGGTGCTGATCACCGATGTGTCTGTGTCGCTGGACAACGTCCTGGCGGTGGCCGGGGCGGCGCACACCCGGCCGCTGGCGATGCTGGCGGGCCTGTTCTTGTCGGCGGTGCTGGTCGCCTTCGGGGCGAGCCTGGTGGCGCGCGTGATCGGGCGTTGGCGTTGGCTGGGCTATCTGGCGGTGCTGGTGGTGCTGGCGACGGCCGCCAGGATGATGTGGGACGGCGGCATCGACGTGATCCGCGCGGGCATGCTGGACTCCCTTTGCGGCTGCGGGCGGGCGAGGGCTTAGACTTCCGGCATGCGCCTCGCGATTCTCAGCCCCACCCCGGGCTACGACCTCTACGCCGACGTCTGGCCTCAGTCCTTCGAACGCTATCGCCAGGTGCTGACCGAGGCGGGCGTTACTGCCGAGCAGGCCCCTTGGACCGCCCCCCTGCCCGAAGGTTTCGACGCTGCGCTCGGCCTGGGCGCCTGGGGCTATCATCTGCAGCCTCAGGCCTGGCTCGACATCCTGAACGGCTGGAAGAACGGCCCGCCGCTGCTGAACGCGCCGTCGGTCATGGCCTGGAACACGCGCAAGACCTATCTGGCCGAGCTGGCCGGGCGCGGCGCCCCGGTGGTGCCGACGCTGACCGTCGCGGGCGCGCCGAGCGACGCCGACCTGGAGCGGGCGCGTCAGGACTTCGGCTCCGAGATCCTGGTGGTGAAGCCCGACATCGCCGCCAGCGGACAGGGCGCCTCCAAGTTGCGGCCGGGCGATCCGATCCCGACGGGACTTGAGGACGTCCTCGTTCAACCCTTCATGGACGCGGTTTCAGGTGAGGGCGAGCTGTCGCTGTTCTATTTCGGCGGCCAGTTCAGCCATGCGGTGCGCAAGGTCGCGGCCAAGGGCGACTTCCGCGTCCAGGCCGAATACGGCGGGGCCCAGACCCCGACCACGGCTCCCATCGAAGCGCTTGAGGCGGCGCGGGCCGTGCTGGCCACAGCGCCCTCCCCCATCGCCTACGCGCGCGTCGACATGGTGCGTGGGCCGGACGGGCGGTTCCTGCTGATGGAACTGGAGCTGATCGAGCCTGAGCTCTACCTCGGCATGGCCCCGGACGGCGGGCGGCTGTTCGCCGAGGCGATCCGCGAGGCGATCGGCGGATGAGCGGGCCGCCCGACGGCCTGCTGGCGCCGGACGCGCCCCAGGGCGGGCCGGAGGGGTGCATCATCAGGGTGCTGCTGGCCGCGGTCGCCGTCGCCGCGCTGCTAGTCGGAGCCACGCTATGGATGAACCGCGGCGTCGATGAAAAGGCCGAGCGGCGACTGGTCGATCCGAACCGGATCGGGCTCGCCGGCGTCTGCGCTCGCGCCGTGGGCAGGCTGGGGCGTCAAATGCCGGAGTTCGAGGCCATGCGCGTGGACAACGAGCGCCCGATCGCGCGACCGTCCGGTCCGCCGCCATGGGAGATCACCTGCCCGGTCCGTCTGGGCGATCAGCACGGCCAGCTCAACGCCGCCCTGACCTGCGCCGGCCATCCGGATGTGTGCCTGGGCTCTGTCGGGCCGCTGGTCCTGCCAGGGCGCCACATCCGGCTGCGGATAGCCTACTAGGCCGCCTCGGCGCCGCCGAACCGCTCGGTCCACTCGGCGACCTGGGCGTCCTCGATCTTCCTGAACATCACTTCCGGCACGGTGATCGGCGCGCCCGGCGCGAGCTTGGAGAGCTCGGCCTTGGCGTCGGTCGAGGGCCAGGCGAGCGGCGTGGTCAGGCCGACTGAGCCCGCGATGGTGGCCGAGGCGAAGGGGATGATCGGGCCCGAAACGGCGGCGCAGAGCGGCAGGAGGTTCAGCGCCGTGCGCACGATCACCGCGGCGCGGACCGGATCGGTCTTCAGCGCGGTCCAAGGGGCGGCCTCGGTCAGATACTCATTGCCCAGCACCCAGATGCGGCGCACCGCCTGGGCGGCCTTGCGGTATTCCATGGCCTCGAACTGCTCGGTCGCTTCGGCGATGGCGGCGGAAATGTCGGCGTAGAGCTTTTCCTCGAGCTCGCCCGGCTCACCGCCTTCGGGCACGCGGCCTTCAAAGCGGGTCTCGGTGAACTTCAGGATACGGTTGACGAAGTTGCCCAGGATGTCGGCCAGGTCCTTGTTGCAGGCGGTCTGGAACAGCTCCCAGGTGAAGGCGGTGTCGGAGCCTTCCGGCGCATTGGCGGTCAGCCACCAGCGCCAGTAGTCGGGCGCGGCCAGCTCCAGCGCGGCATCCATGAACACGCCCCGGCCCTGGGAGGTCGAGAACTTGCCGCCGTACCAGTTGAGCCAGTTAAAGGCCTTGAGCACGTCGACCAGCTTCCACGGCTCTTCCGAGCCCAGGATGGTCGCGGGGAAGCTGACGGTGTGGAAGGCGACGTTGTCCTTGCCCATGACCTGGACGTAGCGGACGTCATCGGCGCCCTTGTCCAGCCGCCACCAGCGCTCCCAGTCGCCGCCGGTCTGCTCGGACCATTCGACGGTGGCGCCGATGTATTCGATGGGGGCGTCGAACCAGACGTAGAAGACCTTGTCCTCGAAGCCCGGGCGCGGGAAGCCGCCCTTGGTCACGGGAATGCCCCACGACAGGTCACGCGTGATGCCGCGGTCGATCAGGCCCTCGTCGAGGTGCTTCAGCGCGATGGAGCGGGCCAGGGACGGGAAGTCGGTCTTGGACTCCAGCCACGCGCGCAGCCGCCCCTCCAGCTTGGTCTGGAGCAGGTAGAGGTGGCGCGTGTCGCGCACCTCCAGGTTCCGCGAGCCCGAAACCGTCGAATAGGGCTCGATCAGGTCGGTGGGGTCGAGCAGCCGCCCGCAGTTGTCGCACTGGTCGCCGCGCGCCTTCGGATAGGCGCAGTGCGGGCAGGTCCCTTCGACATAGCGGTCGGGCAGGAAGCGCTTGTCGTCGATCGAATAGATCATCCGATCGACCCGCTCCTCGATCAGCCCATTGGCCTCGAGCGCCTCGGCCAGGTGCTGGGTCAGGCGGTGGTTGGGCGGGTTGGAGGAACGGCCGAACCAGTCCCAGCTGAGGCCGAAAGCCTCGCCCGCCACGCGCTGGATCAGGTGCTGCTCGTCGCAATAGGTGCGGACATCCTGCCCAGCCGCGGCCGCCGCCAGCTCGGCTGGCGTGCCATGCTCGTCGGTCGCGCAGATCATCAGCACCTCGTGGCCCTGCGCCCGGCGGAAGCGGCCGTGCACGTCGGCCGGCAGCATCGACCCGGCCAGGTTGCCGAGGTGCTTGATGCCGTTGATGTACGGCAGGGCCGAGGTGATCAGGTAACGGGCCATGACTGTCCGGTGGTCGGGGGAGACGAGAGCCGCCCGATATAGAAGCGCCCGCCGCGAAGGGAAAGGCGCAGGCTTCCCCCTTCGCCCTCCGGTTCGACGACTCGCGCGCCGAAGCGTAGCCTGGGCGTCCGGCTCCGCGCGGCGCCGAGGGTCCGAAGGCCGTGCTCTGATGGGGGCGTGAGTCATGATCAAGAGCTTGAATCTGCCCGGTATCGTCGCCGCCCTGGTGGTCACCCAGGGCCTCAGCTTCCTCTGGTACGGCCAGCTGTTCGCCGCCGACCTGCGCGCGCTTTACCCCGCCATGACCCCGCCTTCGGGCGCCATGACCTATCTCGAGGGCGCCGCGCTCTCGCTGCTGATGCTGCTGGGCGTCGGCTGGATCGTCGGGCGCCTGGGCTCCGGCAGCTTCTTCACGGGCGCCAGGACCGGCTTCTTCCTGTGGATGTTCTTCCCGCTGCCGGGCGAACTGATGCGGTGCGTCTATATGGGCGAGCCGATCAGGGGCGTCGCCATCGATGCCGGCTACGAGCTCGCCTACATGATCATCGCCGGCGCCCTGATCGGCGGGCTGAAGTTCGGCGGGGCCAAACCGGCCCCTGCCTGAGCCCGACCGCGCGACTGATCCAGATCAAGGCTGCGGCGTCGGACGCAGCGCAGGGATAGCTCCGACACTCGGAGATCAGCCATGCGCCTCGTGTTCGTGCCGCCCGCCTTCGCCCTCGTCGCCGCGACGGGTTTTCTTGTGACGCACCATGCGGGCGCGGCCGACGCGCATCTGCGCGCCGAACCACCCCAGGCGCTGTGGTCGGCGACCGTGCCGGAAGCGCATCGCACCGTTTATCTCTGCGCCGACGGCGTGATCCTGCGCGGCTTGGCCCACCCGCTTCCTGAAATCCACGACAAGCCCTGCCAGATCACCGGCAGGACCTACGACACGCCCACCCGCTATTCCGTGCGCTGCAATATCGGCCGCGACAGCTTCGTGGCGGATTCCAACATCAGCGGCGACAGGACCCGGGACTTCACCGTGCAGAGCGCGATCCAGCCCTGGGGCAAGGGCGCGCCGGTCTACAAGCAGACCCGCCACTACCAGCGCGTGGCCATGACCTGTCCCGTCGGGTGGGCGACTGGGGATTCCGCCGCGGCCGGCGATCGGCAGGTGGTCAACAGCGTGAGCGGCGCCAGGCACGACCTGCCCGCGCCGTTCACGCCGCCGCACTGATGGTTCCGCGGCCCCACGGCAAGGCGCGGCCTTGCCCCTCCCAGGGCGGAACGGCATAAGCGGCCGCGGGCCGGTTTAGCTCAGTTGGTAGAGCAGCTGATTTGTAATCAGAAGGTCGCTGGTTCGATTCCGGCAACCGGCACCACAATCCGGGGGTCATCGCTCTCACGCGCGAGCTGCGGCCGGGCCCATCGCCCAGTACGCCGTCAAGCCGCCGCTCGAAGCATCATGCACGTCAGCGAACGCGCGCGGGGCCCGGGGCGAGTGTCCGCGCGCGAACGCCTCCGTGAGACGTCGCCGTCTGGGGGGACCGGCGACAGCCTGAAGTTTGGCGCAGGCGCGAACGAAGGCTTTGCGGCAGATCAATTGACCGTCGAAAGGCGGCGCAGGCCCTTGCGACGCCTCAGCGGCTGACGTGGAGCGCCAGCAGGTGCGTCTCGCCGCCGACGCTCACCCGGACCTGCAGATCGGCGTCCGAGCGGGTCAGCTTGCGGATCGGCACATAGAGGGTGGCGACCTCGCCGGGCGCAATAGCGACGGGCTTCAGGCCGACGTCGTTCGGCTCTGCGGTCGCGCGGAAGCCGGACAGCAGGCCGCTGGAGCGGGTGATGTCGGCCATGCTGACCATGGCGCGCGGCGCGGCGCCCGCGCCCTCGAACACGCCGTTGGTGCTGGAGTAGCGGCCTTCGGCGGAAGCGTAGGCGGCGGAGGTGCGCATCTCGGCCTTGGTCCTGGCGTCGCGCTCGGCCTCTTCCTGGATTTCAGCCACGCTCCATAGCCTGAGCGCCGCGCCGCCAGCGGTCACCTGCAGGGCTTCGGGCGTGAAATGGATGGGGGCCTTGCCGCCATTGGCGATGGACAGCACCAACGTCGGCCGGTCGTGGGAGGCATAGGACGCCTGCTCGACCATCAGGGCCACCGCGGACCCGGCCTGGCGCGAGAACGCGACCGCATGGCCCGCGCGCTGCTCGAGGGTCACGCCGGCGCCGGCCACAGGCTCCAGCTTGGACCCCGCGAGGGCTGCGCCTGCGCTTGCAAAAAAGCTCAGCACAGCGGCGGCGGCGATCAGGGGCGAAAGGCGCATGGTCAGGCTCCGGTTCGTCGCCAGATCAGCGGCTGCGGCCGCCTTCGTCAATGAGACCAATTTCGTGATCGATCGCTCGCCTGGGACGGGAACTGGAAGACGCCTTTGCCGTTAACTCGACAGCTGGGTTTCTGACTGGGGCTGAACTGTCATGCGCGCTTCCGCACACGCATCCGAGCCGGTGTTCTCCCGGAATGAGTGGCGTATCTTTGTGTGGTTCATGATCGCCTTGCTGACCGCGGCGCTGACCGCCTCGGTGCTGTCCTGGTCGGACCAGGGCGGCTTCCCGACCGCGCGCGCCACCCCCGCGACGCCCGGCGTCGCCGAAGCGCAGCCCCTCGACGCGGGCCAATAGTCCGGTCGATCAGCCTCCGGGCTCCAGCCAGAACAGCGTCTCCACCGGCGTCTCCAGCGCCTGGGCCAATCTCAGCGCCAAGACAGTCGAGGGGGTGAAGACGCCATTCTCGACGGTATTGATGGTCTTGCGGGTCACGCCGGTGCGCGCGGCGAGGTCCGCCTGGGTCCAGCCCAGGCGCGCGCGCTCCTCCTTCAGGCGGTTCCTGAGCGCCGGGTCAGCCACGTTCGCCGCGACGCTCCAGCATGGCGAAGCGCAGCAAGGCCACCCCGATGCCCGCCGAGAGCACCCAGTGCATGCACGCGCTCGGGGTCACCGGCTCGAAGATCGACAGCACATAGACCGCCAGGGCCGCGATCATCGCCGCCCAGAAGCCCGCGGCCTGGGCCATGCGGTTATGAGCTCGGGTGCTCTCGTCGCGCATCAGCTCGCGCACGTCGCGGCGCCAGACGAAGCCGCCGCCCGTGGCCAGCAGAAACAGCAACACCAACGCCCACCCCATGAAGCCCGAGATTCTGATCCAGTCGACCAGGCGATAGCTCGCCCCCGGGTCTTCGTTGTTGGTCAGGAATATGCCCTGCCACACCAGGAAGAGTATGCCCTCGATCATGAAGATGCGGGTGCGCCGTCGCTGCATGCGTTCGGCGATGGCGATCGGGTCGCGTGCGGACTTCGACAGGTCGGACAAGAGAGGCCCCCGTGTGATGCGTGTCACCTATGGGTTACTCATGTAACCTACACGTTACATCGCGTCAAGCGACGCTTCCCGCCTTGCCTGGCGATACGGCCGCGCTAGTTTGCCGCGACCTTTCCGGAGAAGCCCCCGATGAGCCTGCGCTTGATCCTGCCGCTCGGCCTGAGCGTCCTTGTCCTCACCGCCTGCGGTCAGAAGAACGCGGGCTCGCAAGCGCCCGGCGGATCGGCCCCGATCACCGAGAGCGAGGCCCCGCCTCCGACCCCCGCGCAGGCCAAGGCCATGGTCGCCGCCCTGCCCGCCCCCTGGAACGCCGGCGACCCTGAACTGGGCAAGGCGACCTTCGCGCGCTGCCGCGCCTGCCACACCACGACGCAAGGCGGACCGGACACGGTGGGTCCGAACCTGTGGGGCCTGTTCGGCCGCGACGCGGGCGCCAAGCCCGGCTACGCCTATTCCGACGCCCTGAAGAACGCTGGCTACAAGTGGGACGCCGAACACCTGGACAAGTGGCTGACCGACCCGCGCTCGTACCGGCCGGGCACCAAGATGATGTTCGTGGGCCTGCGCGACGCCAAGGACCGCGCCGACGTGATCGCCTATCTGAAGACCGCGACCGAGGTCCCGCCGAAGTAAGGCCTTCGCGCCGGCTTACTCCGCCGGATGCGGGTGCGCCCCGCCATCGTCTTCGCGCGCCTTTTCCTCTTCCTCGAACCGCTCGATCTGCTTGGCCGTCCATTCGGGCGACTTCGTGAAACGGGCCAGGAGGTTGTAGAACACCGGCACCACGAACAGGGTCAGCAGGGTCGCGAAGATCGCGCCGGTGAAGATCACCACCCCGATGGTCTTGCGGCTGCCGGCGCCCGGGCCCGCCGCCAGGATCAGCGGCAGGGCGCCGAACGCGGCCGAGATCGAGGTCATGACGATCGGGCGAAGGCGCAGCGCGGCCGCCTCGATCACCGCGTCGTGGATCGAGCGGCCTTCGTCGCGCAGCTGGTTGGCGAACTCCACGATCAGGATGCCGTTCTTGGCGGCGATGCCGATCAGGATGATCAGGCCGATCTCGCTGTAGGTGTTGACCGTCGAGCCCGCGATCAGCAGGCCGAACAGGCCGCCCAGCGCCGCCAGCGGCACGGTCAGCATGATCACCGCAGGGTGGATCCAGCTTTCGAACTGCGCGGCCAGCACCAGGAACACGAGCAAGAGCGCCATGCCGAAGGCGATGCCCACGGCGTTGGACGCTTCCAGGTAGTCCTTCGCCTGGCCGCCCCATTTGACGATGATCCCGCCCTGCCGCTGCTTGGCCGCGAGGTCCTGGTAGAACTTCACGGCCGAGGCCACGGTGTAGCCGGGGTTCAGCTCCGAGGTGATGGTGATGGAGCGGATGCGGTCCACCCGCTCGCGGTCGGGCGTATCGCCGCGCACCTCGGTCTTCACCACGTTCGACAAGGGCACCAGCGAGCCGGAGGCCGTGCGCACATTCAGCTTGTCGAGGTCTTCCTCGGTGCGGCGCTTGTCGAGCTCGGTCTGCAGGGTGACGTAGTACTCCTGGCCGTTCTTGACGTAGGTGGTCACCTGCTTGGAGCCGAACATGGCCTGCAGCGCATTGCCCACCGACTGGGCCGACACGCCCAGGGCTGCGGCCTTGTCGTGGTCGATGTTGACCAGCAGGCGCGGCGAGGTCGGCTCATAATCGAGGCGCGGACGGGCAAGGCCCGGGTTCTCCTGGGCAGCCTTGTAGATCGGCGCGATCCAGCGGGCGATCTGGTCGTAGTCGTCGCCCGCGGCGATGAAGTCGACGTTGGAGCCTGAGCCCCCCTGCCCGCCCCGCTGGAACGGCCCGCGCACGCTGGCGATGATCCGGGCGGAGGTGATCGCCCCGAGCTCCTTGTTCAGGCGCGAGGCGATGTCGTCGGCGGTCACCTTGCGGTGTCGCCAGTCGCTCATGACGATGGTGCCGAAGCCGGTGTTGTACTGCCCGTTGCCGAAGCGCGGGACCGCGAACAGGTAGCGGTCGACGATGTGCTCCTTGCGCAGCTGGGCGAAGTGCGGCTCGGCCTGGTTCACCGAATTGACGGTGTAGTCGAAGCCCGCGCCTTCGGGGGCCAGGATGTTCAGGTCGACCCGGCCGCGATCCTCCGGCGGCACCAGCTCCTTCGGCAGGGCGGTGAACAGGCCCCAGGCCGAGATCGCCAGGAACAGGACCACGCAGCCCGTGACGATGGCCGGCATGCGCCCGCCCAACAGCATCTGCAGCGAGTTGGCGTACGAGTGCTTCACCTTCTCGGTGAGACCATCGACCGTACGCGCCAGCCAGCCGGTGTTGGTGGCCGAACGCAGCAGCTTGGACGCCAGCATGGGCGAGAGCGACAGCGCCAGCAGGGCCGAGAAGAACACGGCCGAGGCCACGGCGGCCGCCAGCTCCACGAACAGGCGCCCGATGTAGCCCGGCAGCACCATCAGAGGGCCGAACACTGAGATCAGCACGGCGGTGGTGGCGACCACGGCGAAGAACACCTGGTTGGCCCCGCGCTGGGCGGCCACCACTGGCGGCTCGCCCTCGTCGATGCGGCGCTGGATGTTTTCCACGACCACAATGGCGTCGTCGACGACCAGGCCGATCGCCAGCACCAGGGCCAGCAGGGTCAGAAGGTTCAGCGAGAAGCCCAGCGGCGCCAGCACCATGAAGGCCGACAGGATACAGATCGGCGCCACCACGGCCGGGATCACGGCGGCGCGCCAGCTGCCCAGGAACAGGAAGTTCACGGCCGCCACCAGCGCCAGCGACAGCGCCATGGTGATCCACACTTCCCTGATCGCCTCGGCGGTGAACACCGAATAGTCGACGATGGTCTCGAGCCGCGTGCCCGCGGGCAGGCTCTGATTGATCTCATCGATCATCTTGTGGGTGTCGCGCGATATCTCCAGGTCGTTGGCCTGGCTCTGGCGCGTGACCGAGATGCCGATCTCGGTCTGATTGTTGACCTTGAAGAGGTTGCGCCGGTCGTCGGGCCCCTCCTCCACCCGCGCGATGTCGCCCAGACGAATGACGTTGGGCGAGCCGGACTGGGCCGACTGGGTCTGGGCGGCGACGGTCGGAGTCTGGGAATTGGCGCCGCGCGCCGAGGTCGTCGCCGTGGTGGCCGAGGAGGTCGCCGCTGCGGTCGTCGACGCCTTGGCCGGCGTGATCGGCAGGGCCGCGAACTGGGCCGGGGTGTTGTAGTCGCGGTTGACGCGGATCGTGTAGTCCTTGGACTGGCTCTCCAGCGCGCCGGCGGGCAGCTCGACGTTCTGGGAGGTCAGGGCGCTCTGCACGTCATCGACGGTAACGCCGCGCGCGGCCATGGCGTCGGCGTCCAGCCAGATGCGCATGGAATAGAGGCCTGCCCCGCCCAGGCGCACCTGGCCCACGCCCGGGATGGTCGACATGCGCGGCACGACGAAGCGGTTGGCGTAGTCGGCCAACTGCAGCCGGTCGAGCTTGGACGAGGTGAAGCCCAGGAACAGGATCGAGGAGGCGTCGGCCGAGGCCTTGGCGATCTGCGGCGGCTTGGCGTCGATCGGCAGCTGGGCCACCACGTGGGAGACCGCGTCGCGCACGTCGTTGGCCGCGGCGTCGAGGTCGCGGTCCAGCGTGAAGGTGATGGTGATCCGCGAGACGCCGTCGCGGCTCGATGAATTAACCCGGTCGATGCCCTGGATGCCGGCGGCCTGCTGCTCGATCACCTGGGTGATGCGCTGTTCGACCACCTCGGCGGAGGCGCCGACATACTGGGTCTCGACCGAGACCACGGGGGGATCGACGGCCGGGAGCTCGCGGACCGGCAGGGCGAAGAACGCCGCCAGGCCGATCACGCACAGGATAATCGCGGCGACCGCAGCGAAAACCGGCCGCTTTACCGAGAGGTCCGAAAGGGTCATGGGGCCGCCGAGCGCGAAGCCCCGCCGCCAGGCGCCTCGGCGACCTTCACGGGCTGGTTCGGCTGGATGCGGTTCAGCCCGTCGCCGACCACGCGGTCGCCGGCGCTGAGTCCCGCGCGGATCTCGACGAAGCCGGACTGGCGCGCGCCCGCGACCACGGTCTTCTGCTGGGCGACGGTGTGGCCGTTCTGGCCGGCGATCAGATAGACGAAGGGCTGATCGGTCTCGAACTGGACCGCGGCCTCGGGCACGGCGATGGCGTTGCGCACGCCCTGCTGCACGCTGACCTTCAGCAGCATGCCCGGCTTGATAGTGCGACCGGCGTTGACGATTTCGGCGCGAGCGGTGACCGAGCGGGTGTCGGGCTTCACGCGGGTGTCAATGCGCTGGACGCGGCCCGACAGCGTCTGGCCGGCCAGGGCGTCGGCGGTGGCCTGGATCGGCGCGCCCGGTCCGATGGAGCCGATGAAGCGCTCCGGCACGTCGAAGTCGACATAGACGAC
Organism: Pseudomonadota bacterium; assembly: GCA_018241995.1. GTDB lineage: Bacteria > Pseudomonadota > Alphaproteobacteria > Caulobacterales > Caulobacteraceae > JAFECT01. The sequence goes on along the minus strand of JAFECT010000015.1, from coordinate 135,491 downwards.
CGAGATATCGTCCAGGGTGGCTATGGGCGTGCCAGGCGTGATCAGCATGCCGGGCGCCGCATCCGAAAGGCCGATGACGCCGGAGAACGGAGCGCGGATCACCCGGTCGTGCAGGCGCGACTGGGCGGCGTCGAGATTGGCCTTGGCCTGGTCGTAGGCGGCCTGCATCTGGTCGACCTGGGCCTTGGGCGCGAAACCGCGCCGCGACAGCTCCTGCCAGCGGTCGTTGTCGCTCTTGGCCTTCTTGAGGGCCGCCTCGGCGTTGACCACGGCGGCCTGCTGCTCGTCGGTCTTGAGCTGGGCCAGCACCTGGCCCAGCTTCACCGACTGGCCGGAAGTGAACAGGATCTTGGTGGCGATCTCGGTGGTCTGGGAGGTGAGCGTCACCGACTGGCGCGCCTTGGCCACGCCGATGGCGTCGATTCGGTCGGTGAAGGGCCTGACCGCCGCCACCGCGACCGCCACGGCCGGCGCGCGGCCCGAGCCGCCGCCTTTGCCGCCCTTGCCGGCAGCCGCCGCCGCGCCGCCGCCGCCCGGCCCGCTCTTGGGCATCAGCAGTTTGACGCCGCCCAGCACAGCCAGCAGCAAGACGAAGCCCAGCGCGAAAACCAGGAAGAAGTGGCGTCTCAGCAAAGTCCGGTCATCCTCACGACGACGGCGCGCCCCCGCGCCGTCCCACACGATCGTGCGTCCAAATCATAGAAACACGACATGGGATAGTCGTTGAACGTGCTCGACGAATGATCCCGTCGCCTTGTTTAGCAGAATCCCGGCGAAAATTCGCCAGCCCTGCTTAGCAGTCGATTTTATCGCGGACAGTCGCCTCAGGCGTCATAGCCCGGCAGCTGCCGATCCAGACGCCGGAGCCAACCCGGCCAGGCCAGGTTGGCGACCCACGGCAGGGCCGCGCCGCCCTGGCCCCTCACCTCTTCCTGTGCGGCGTCGGGGGCCGGCAGCAGCCGATCGCAGCCGCCGGCCTGGGCCATCACCTGCTGCTTGCAGGCCCGCTCGAGGAAGAACATGCCCAGCCACGCGGCGGCGGCCGTCGGGCCGAGCGCCAGGGTGCCGTGGTTGCGCAGGATCATCAGCGACTTGTCGCCGAGGTCGGCCACGATGCGCTGGCGCTCGTCGAGGTTCAGGGCGATGCCCTCATAGTCGTGATAGGCGACCTGAGGCAGGACCAGGAGCGCATGCTGGGTCAGGGGCATCAGGCCGGCGGCCTGCGCCGAGACGGCCGCCCCCTGGTCGGTGTGCAGGTGGATGACGTAGTGGGCGTCCTCGCGCGCCGCGTGGACGGCCGAATGGATGGTGAAGCCCGCCGGGTTGATGAAGGACTGGGTCTGCTGGACCACGTTGCCCTCCAGGTCGACCTTGACCAGGCACGAGGCGGTCATCTCGTCGAAGAACCAGCCGTAGGGATTGATCAGGAAGTGATGCTCGGGCCCCGGCACGCGAGCGGAGATGTGGGTGAAGATGGCGTCGTCCCAGCCGTGCAGCGCCGCCAGCCGGTAAAGCGCCGCCAGATCGACCCGCGCCTGCCATTCCGCTTCGCTGACCGACCCCTTCAGCGACACCATCGAACCGTCGGCCATGGGATGCTCCCGTGCTCTGCAGACACCATAAGTCGCGGAACCTCCGCCGCTAACTGATCGGCGTCAAGTTTCGAGGTTCGTTAAGCTTGTTTTCATGCGCCGCCGCGTAGCTTGGCCTTATCGTCCCGGACCAGGTCCGCGAGAGTGGGAGAAGCGCCCGTGGCCGCTGCGCACGCGCGAGAGCTCATCGATCTGGCGCGCAGCCGCGAAACCAACGACCGCGAGCGGCTGCTGCTGGCGGTGGCGGACCTGTGTGACGGAACGCCCGACGCGCGCCGCCCCGAAATCCAGGGCCTGCTCGACGACGTGTTCATGGCCCTGGTGGTCGAGGCCGAACGCGACATCCGCCGCGCGCTCGCCGAAAAGCTGGCGACCGCCGACTGGGCGCCCCAGGCCCTGGTCAATGTCCTGGCGCTCGACGACATCGAGATCGCCCGCCCGATCATCCTGTCGAGCCCCCTGCTGAAGGATCAGGACCTGATCCGCCTGCTGGTCGAGGCGACCATCGAGCACCAGATCGAGGTCGCCCGGCGTCCTCGCCTGGGCGGCGAGGTGGTCAACGCCATCCTCGACAAGGGCGAGCCCGCGGTGCTGACCGCGCTCGCCAACAACGTCACCGCCGAGGTCTCGGCCAACGCCATGCGGCGTCTGGTGGACGCGTCGCGCCGCGTCGCCTCGTTGCGCTCTCCCCTGGTGCGCCATCCCAAGCTCAGCCAGATGCTGGCCGAGCAGCTCTACGGCTGGGTCGGCCAGGCGCTCAAGAGCGCCATTTCCGAACGCTTCCGCATCGACGGGCCGCAACTCGATGAGGCCCTGGCCCAGTCCGTTTCCGCCGCCCACCGCGGCGCGGACGGCGACCGGCCCTTCGTGGTCGAGCGCGACGGCGAGCGCGAGGAGATGGAGCAGCGGCTGATCGCCAAGCTCGACAGCGCGGGCCAGCTCAGGCCCGGATACCTGATCCGCGCGCTGAAGGAAGGCAAGCTCGGCCTGTTCGAGAACGCGCTGGCCACGCTCGGCGCCTTTGCGCCGGGCGACGTGCGCCGCGCGTGCGCCTTCTCCGATCCGGAGCCTCTGGCCCTGGCCTGCGCCGCCGTCGGCATCGACCGAGGCGCCTTCCCGACCGTGCTGGTGATGGTGCGCGACCTGAACAGCGGCCGCCCCGGCGGCGGTCCGGAGGCGGGCAAACGCGCCGCCGCCGCCTTCAATCGCGACCCCGAAAGCGCCGCGCGCGCCTTCCGCGACCGCATCGCGGGCGTCTGAAGCGCCAGCTTCGCCAATAACGCTGTTTGACAAGCCGCGCGTTCGGCGCTGCAAGCTCGCCTGATGAGTGAAACGTCGCCGATCCGCCGTCTGACCTTCACCGCCAGTGACCGCCCAGAGGCGCAGGCTGCGCGCGAACGGCTGGCCGAGCGCTACGGCGACCTGCCTGTGGCGGAAGCCGAGGCGGTCGTGGCGCTGGGGGGCGACGGCTTCATGCTGGAGACGCTGCACGGGGCGCTGGACAGCGGCAAGCCGATCTACGGCATGAACTTCGGCTCGGTCGGCTTCCTGATGAACGACTACGCCGAGGACCGCCTGCCCGAGCGCATCGCCGCCGCGCAACAGGCCCTGATCCACCCCCTGGCCATGACCGCCTGGACCGCGGACGGGAGCGTCGAGGAGGCGCTGGCGATCAACGAGGTCTCGCTGCTGCGCGAGACGCGCCAGACCGCCAAGCTGAGGATAACGGTCGATGGCCGCGCGCGTTTGCCCGAACTGTTCTGCGACGGAGTGCTCTTGGCCACGCCGGCGGGCTCGACCGCCTACAACCTGTCGGCCCACGGCCCGATCATCCCGCTGGGGGCGCAGGTCCTGGCGCTGACGCCCATCAGCGCCTTCCGGCCGCGCCGCTGGAGGGGCGCGCTCCTGCCCCACACCGCCAAGGTCTGTTTCGAGGTGCTGGAGCCCGACAAGCGCCCGGTCAGCGCCGTGGCCGACAACCATGAGGTCCGCGACGTGCTTAAGGTCGACGTGCGCGAGGTGCGTGAACGCTCAGCCCTGATGCTTTTCGACGCAGGCCGGACCTTCGAAGAGCGCGTTCTGGACGAACAGTTCTCGGCCTGAGTCGCTCTCGTCGAGCCCGTTCAGCGAAAAACCCGCGTCACAGTTAGGAGTTCTTAAGCTCACCGGCTCATCCTTCTCGTGTGCGGCACGGTTAAGCCGCAGCGGAGGATCGTGATCGTGAGCAACTCGAACCAGGCGCAGTTCATCCAGCCGCCCAACACCCTGCGGCTCAAGGTGGGCGGCAATCGCTTCGGCGGCATTGATCCGAACGCCATCGCCAAGGCCGAAGAGGCCCTGAAGAACCTGTCGGCCCAGTTCTCCCAGTGGCTCGACGACGAGATCCAGAAGATGGACGCCGCCCGCGCCGCGGTGCGCGAGAAGGGCTACACGCCCGAGACCGCCGAGGCCGTCTATCTGCGCGCCCACGACCTGAAGGGCCTGGGCGCCACCTACGAATATCCGCTGATCACGCGCATCGCCGCGTCGCTCTGCAAAATGACCGACAACGCCGAGCTGCGCCTGAAGGCGCCGCTGTTCCTGATCGACGCCCACATCGACGCGATCAAGGCCTGCGTGCGCGACCAGATCAAGGACGACGGCCACCCGATCGGCAAGGTGCTGGCCGAAGAGCTCGAGCGTAAGACCGCCGATCACCTGGCGACGGCGAAGTAGGCTCCTCCGACAGACCGGAATGCAGAACGCCGCCCCTGTCGGGCGGCGTTTTCGTTTGCTCGATCGGATGATCAGGCCGCGTTGGCGTGCGTCAGGACGCCGGCGGTTTCCGGGGCGCGGTCGAGGCGCTCGAGCAGGTAGTTCAGGTCTTCCTTGGCAGCATAGGGCTGCTGGGTCAGGAAGCGCTGCAAGACCGTCTCCTGGAATCGTTCGCGGTTCAGCTCCAGCCCTTCCGCCTGTACCGAACGCCAGGCGTCGATGGCGGCCTTGAACGCGCCGAACAGGCGCGCGGGCAGGCCGGCGCGCTCATAGATGGCGCGGAAACCGAGCGGCCCCGCGTCGTGGACCATCAGCCAGGTGCGCTGGTGCGGCACGCCCGACAGTTCCGCCAGGCCGTGCTCGAAGAAGCCCATCTGCCCACGCGCGATGGCGCGTAGCAGCAGCGAGGCGTTGAGGCGGCGCGCCTGGTTCAGATGCTTGGCGTAGGCGGCGAAATCGGTGGTGAGGGCGGCCTGATCCACCAGATCGACGCTGACCCGCTCGCGCGCGGCGCCCGACAGGCGAAGCGCGGTGTCGAGCTTCAGCGCATGGTGCTCGACCAGGTGCTTGCGGACCGTTTCGGAGACCATCTCCACCAGACGCTCGGAGATGGAGACCGGCAGGCTCTGGCGATAGGCGATGGCGCGGGTGACCGTGTGCGAGCGCGGGAAGCGGTCGACCGCACGCTGCAGCGAGGCCTCGGCGAACTCGGCGTTGTCGTTGGCGCAGGCGGCGGCCACCGCATCCTCGGCGGCGAAGATGGCGACGGCGGCGGTGACGCGGCGCGAGACCGTCGCCCGCTCCGCCACGGCGATCTGGCGGGCGACCGAGCCGGCCTTGACGATCTCGATCAGGTCCTCGTCGGTGAATACCGGCGAGCCGTTGATCACCGGCAGGGCGACCGACTCCACATCGCGCGCCATGCGCAGCGCCACTTCGCGCGGCAGCAGGTCGGAGCTGCGCAGGGTCACCGCCATGGCCCGGCGCACCAGTTCGGCGGTGTCGGCGGCCAACACGCGGATGATGTCCTGGGCGGCGCGGCGGTCATCGTCGCTGAGCTCGGCGCCCACGGCGGCCTTGCAGAACTTCTGCGCGACTGCGGCGCGCTCGTCGGGCCCCTCGCCCTTAACCAACCTGCGGATGTCGGCTTCGCTCAGGCGGATGGGCTTGGTGGTCATAGGTTTCGCCAGAATAGGTGAAGCTCGACCATCGACTGATAACCCTAATGAATCTTTACCTTATCTATCGTTGTTATCGTAACCGCGCGGCAACCCTGACGCGCTAGCCTTGGGCCATGTCAGACCTCGCCCTCGACGCCCCGTCCAAGCCAGCGCCGCTCGCGCCCGATCAGATCGAGCGCGCGATCACGCGCCAGGCGCTCGATGCGCAGGTGCGCATGTTGCCCTATGCGCTGGGCTTCTTCGGCATCTGCCTGCCGGTGTTCGTGACGGTGGCCACCTACGCCCAGAACGCCGCCTGGCTGGCCGTGTGCCTGGGCGTCTACGCCTTCAACTGGGCGCTGTTCTACGGCGTCTACGACTGGCTGAAGCGTTCGCCGATCGCCGCCGACAATGTGGTGCTGCGCTCGCGCATTCAGATGGCGGGGGGCCTGCTCTGGGCCCTAGCCATCGTCCAGACCACCTATTTCTGCCAGGGCGCCGGCGCCTTCGCCGAGCCCTTGCTGGTGCTGTGCGCCGGCGCGGCGGCCGGCGTGATGTTCTTCTCCTCGCCCACCCTGCCCGGCCTGTTGGTGATCGGGGCCACCGCCTCGGCCGGCCCGGTGCTGGCGCTGAAGGGCAATCCCGCGACCGAGTACGTCGGCACCCTGGTGCTGTGCGGCCTTGCCCTAGCCATGGCGCTTTGCCTGATCCTGAACCGCCATCTGCGCGAGCACTTCACCCTGAACCTCGAACGCGAGGGCCTGATCACCGATCGCGAGCAGGCGCTGAGCGAAGCCAAGCGCCTGGCCAAGTCCAAGTCCGACATCGTGGCGACCCTGTCGCACGAAATCCGCAACGGTCTGTCCGGCGTGGCCCACGTTCTTGCCGGCGCTCTGGGCGCCGGTTCCCGCGGCGCGCCTTCGCGCGAACAGCTGAAAGCCGCGCTGCATGCCGCACGCGACCTGGTCGACGTGCTGGACGCCACCCTGGATTCCGAGACCGCCGAGGCTGGTCGCCTGGTGGTGCGCACCAGGCCGCTGGACGTGCGCCGCCTGGCCCAGGAGCTGGTGTTGCTGCACCGCCCGACCGCCTCGTCCAAGGGTCTGGAGATCGTGGCCCATATCGACGACGGCCTGGCCATGGGTTCGGGCGCGGCTGTGGGCGACAGCGCCCGCGTGCGCCAGATCCTGAACAACCTGGTCGGCAACGCCGTCAAATACACCGTGCGCGGCCGCATCGAGCTGCGCGCCATGCTGGTGAGCGCCTCCACCATCCGCATCGAGGTCGCCGACAGCGGTCCCGGCCTGACCGCCCAGGAGCTGCAGATCGCTTTCGAGCCCTTCGCGCGGGTCGAGCGGACCGGCGTGGGCGTGCCGGGTGCGGGCCTTGGCCTGTCGCTGTCGCGACAGCTGGCCTTGCTGATGGGCGGCGAAGTCTCCGCCGATAGCGCACCGGGCGTCGGCAGTCGCTTCTGGCTGGACCTGCCGTTCGATCCCAATGCCTGCCCCGAAGAGGCGGCTGCGGCGGAGGCTGAGCCGGCCCAGCGCCCGCTGCGCGCCCTGGTGGTCGAAGACGACGCCCTGAACGCAGCCATGCTGCGCGCGGTGCTGGAGCAGCTCGGCCACCGCGTGCTGCACGCCCAGGACGGCGCGCGCGCCATCGACCTTCTGAAGGTCTCGGAATTCGACCTGGTCATGCTGGACGGCCGCATGCCGGGCATGGACGGGCCTGAGACCGCGCGCACGCTTCGCGCCCTCCCCGGCGTGTCGAGCGCTCTGCCAGTGGTGGCGGTGATCGGCGGCGACGCCGAGGAAGCCCAGGCCATGCTCGACGCCGGGGCCGACACCGTGCTGCGCAAACCGGTGACCGTGGCCAGCGTGGCCCGCGCCGTGGCCGACGCTGCGACCGTTCGAACCGCCGAAGCGCCGCGACCGGCCGCAGCCGCCTAACTGTCGCGGGAAGAGCCCGGCCCGAAGGCCCCCAGGAGCTGCGCCTCCACCAGCGAGCCGCTCCCGCCTGCGCCTGCGCCCTGGTTCATGAAGCCCAGCAGGGCCTCGTCACGCCGTAGCCGATCCATGCGCTGCGCGATGGCGATCTCGCGGTCGCTGAGCGCATCTGCGGGCTGGGCGTCGGTCGTGGGATCGACCACCTGCCCCCCGCCCCCGCTGACGCGGTTCAGGTTGGCATAGAGCTGGGCCACCGTCGCGGGCCGGCCGTCGTGGAAGAAGATCGAGTGGTTGGCGTGAGCCGCGTCCGGGAAGAGGCCCGCGGCGCTGGCGTTGGGGCGGCTCTGCATCGCCTCCATAAGCCTGGCGGAACCGGCCGGGCCCAGGAAGTGCGCGGCGTAGAGATCACCCGCCGAAGGCTCGCGCCCGGTGCGACCCTTCAAATAGGCGGCGTGGTCGGCGGTCATCTCGCCCGCCATCAGGGCCGCGGCCTGCGGGTCCATGCGCAGGTCGAGCACCGCCCGGCGCGCCGAGGGATCGGTCACGTGCAGCCGCCCGTCCGCCCCGGTCTGGATCATGTCGGCCCAGCGGCCCAGGCCGTGGCGCGCGCCGTACTGTTTGAGTGTCTTCAGCCAGGTCTGGTCGACGAACTGGAACAGGCCTGTCGCCGATGACGTCGGCGCCTTGGCGCGCGGATTCAGGCCGCTTTCGCGGCGCGCCGTCTTCAACAGGAAATCGAAGTCCACGCCGGTCGCCGTCGCCGCGCGCCGGATGGCGGCTTCGACGCCTCCGAATCCGCCGATCGAGGTCATGGCCATGATCGGGAAAGTCCGGCGTCTATGGTTAACCAGACCCTAACCCGCCCTGCGACCGGGCGGCGCGCCGACGCAATCCGGCCACAGGACGAACCCCGTCCCGCCTTGGGGCGAACCCTTTCCCGCCGCAAGCCGGGCGAATGCTTCCCCCACGCGAAGGCGCCAGAAACTTCGCGCCAAAGGAAACGTCAGACGAAAAGGGAAGCGTCATGATCATGAGGGCCGCGGGAGGCGGCGGGGGCGTGGTCCATGCCCTCGCGCTGAGCGAACCCCGCAGGAAGATTCCAGCCTGGATGTGGGCCGCCGGCGTGGTGTCGGTGCTGCTGCACGCGGGCGGGGCCTATTGGCTCTACACCCAGAAATTCGTCGGTCCGCCGGCCGCGACCGAAGAACCGACCAGCAACCCGGTCCCCTGGATCCGGCTGACACAGCCGCGGCCAAAGCCCAGCCCTGCGCCGTCACATCCCGACGCGCGCAACAGCATCCGTGAGAGCGCGCACACGCCCGACGCCAAGACGCCGCCGCTGACGGTCCCCGATCTGCACCCCTCCACCGACGGAGACGCCAAGCCGTTCATCCCCGAGGGGCCGAAGCTCACGGGCGGAGCGGCCGGCGGCACAGGCGCGACGAAGACGCCTTCGGTGATCACCGATCCGAACTGGCTCAGCCAGCCCGACGGCGATGCGATCAATCGCTATTACCCCGGCCCGGCGGCCGCGGCGGGCGTGGAGGGCAAGGTGATCCTGTCCTGCTCGGTCACCGCCAAGGGGACCCTGGCCGCCTGCGCGATCGTGTCTGAGACGCCGACGGGCCAGGGCTTCGGCCGGGCGGGGCTGCATCTCGTGCCCTACTTCCGCATGAGCCCCCGGACCGTCGACGGCCAGCCGATCGACGGGGCGAAGGTGACGATCCCGATCCGATTCCGACTTTAGTGCAGGGAGCGTGGCCCGGGCGCGGCGAAGCCTGCGTCCGGGTTCCCCGGCCTCGGCTCAGGCGTCGCGCTTGAGAGCCGAGAAGGCCGCTTCCAGGTCGGACAGCTGATAGGGCTTGCCGAGGAACACCACCGCTTCGCGCAAGGCTTCGTCCATGTCCTGCTCGTCACGGCCGGTGGTCACGATGATCGGCAGGCCGGGTCTGAGCCGACGCAGATCGCCGACCAGTTCTTCGCCCGAGCGGTCGGGCAGGCCCAGATCGACCAGGGCGGCCTCGAAGCGCTCGCCGGCGTCCTCGGCGAACTTCACGGCCTCTTCAGCCAGACCCGCCTCCAGCACGCCCCAGCCCAGCACGTCGAGCATGTCGGCGGCCAGCATCCGGATCATCGGCTCGTCTTCGACCACAAGCACCACAGGCGTCTCCGCCATCACCCCGCCCTCGCCGCGTTCAGCGTCTCGCCCTCGGCGCGAGACACCTTGTCGACCTTCTTGCGTCGCGCACCCAGGATATCACGCAGACGCTGCGCCAGCGCCATGCGTTCGTACGGCTTGTCTATCAGGGGGAACTCGCTCTCGGCCATGGTCGCCTTGGCGCCGACGTAGCCGGAGGTCAGCAGCACGCGGATGTCCGGGCGCAGATCCCTGGCCAGGCGCGCCAGCTCGATCCCGCTCATGCCGCCGGGCATGACCACGTCCGAGAACAGCAGGTCGATCTCCTCGCCGCTCTCCAGCACCTCCAGCGCCTTGGCGGCGTCGGCGGCCGTGACCACGCTGTAGCCCAGGCCGCGCAGCATCTCGACGGTCAGGGTCAGCACGCCCTGGTCGTCCTCGACCACCAGCAGGCGCTCGTCGCCGCGCAGGGCCTTCCTGGGCGGTTCGGCCGCAGGTCGCTCCGCGGCGGCCTTGGCCGAGGCCTTGAGGAACAGCCGGAAGGTCGAGCCTTCGCCCGGTCGGCTTTCGGCGATGACGTGGCCGCCCGATTGGCGCACGAAGCCATAGACTTGGCTGAGGCCCAGGCCCGAGCCTTTGCCGACCTCCTTGGTGGTGAAGAACGGCTCGAAGATGCGGTCCAGCACCGCGCTGGTCATGCCCTGGCCGGTGTCGGAGACCTCGATGACGATCCAGGTCGCGTCGCGCAGCTCCTGGTGGGCGAGCACATAGGGATCGCTCGCGCCGATCCGCCGCGTGGTGAGGCTGAAGGCGCCGCCGTTGGGCATGGCGTCGCGCGCATTGACCGCGAGGTTCAAGAGCGCGGTCTCGAGCTGGGCCGGGTCGGCGTGGATGCAGTGGGGCGCTTCGTCGACCTTCACCTCGATGGTGATCGCCTCGCCCACCGCCTGCTGCATCAGGGGCGCGAAGTCGCGGATCAGGGCGTTGGCGTCGAGGGTCTGCGGGTTCAGGTGCTGGCGGCGGGAGAACGCCAGAAGCTGGCGCGTCAGGCTGCGCCCGCGGTCGGCGGCGTGGCGGATCGCGGCCAGCTGGCGCTCGCGCTTGGCGTCCTTGTCGCCGCGCCGGGCCAGGAGATCGACGTTGCCGAGCACCACGGTCAGCAGGTTGTTGAAGTCGTGCGCGACCCCGCCGGTCAGCTGGCCCACCGCCTCCATCTTGCGCGCCTGGGTCAGCTGCTCCTCCAGCGAGCGGCGGTCGGTGACGTCCAGGATGGTGCCGAACATCTCGCGCGCCTTGCCGTCCTGCGCCGGCGCCAGCACGCCCTGGTCCAGCAGGAGGCGATAGCTGCCGTCCGCGCAGCGCCAGCGGAACTCGCAGGCGTAGGCGCCGGTCTGGACGCAGGAGCGGAAGGCTTTGATCACCTTGTCCTGGTCGTCGGGGTGGATTCGCGAGAGGCCGAATTCGCGGTCGGCCATGAAATCCTCCGGTCCGAAGCCGGTGATGGCGCGCACGCCGTCGCTGACGAACAGCGGCATGAACGGCGGCTCGACCGAGCGGGAGGTGAAGACGATAGGCAGGCATTTCAGGATGGCTTCCTGACGCTCCTGACTCTCGCGCAGGGCCTTCTCCGCGCGGGCCTTCTCGCCGCGCACCCTCAGGTTCTCGTCGAGCAGCCATTTGCGATGCTCGGACTGGCGCTTAATCTCCTCGGTCTTCAGGTGCAGGTCGACGAGGATCGACACCTTCGAGCGCAGGATGAAGGGATCGACAGGCTTGAACACCACGTCCACGGCGCCCGCGGTATAGGCCTGGAACAGGTGCGCCTCGTCCCGGAACACCGCCGTCAGGAACACGATGGGGATGTCCGCACTGCGCCGGCGTGTGCGGATCAGGGCGGCGGTCTCATAGCCGTCCATCCCCGGCATGTGCAGGTCCAGCAGGATCAGGGCGAAGTCCTCGACCAGCAGGCGTTTCAGCGCCTCCTCGCCGGACTTGGCGGTGACCAGTTCGTGCCCCAGCTCCTCCAGCGCCTGGCAGGCGGCGAAGGCGTTCCGCTCGTCGTCGTCGACGATCAGGATGCGCGCGCGCAGGGGGCCGTCGGCCGGCGGCTTGGCCGGATCGACGCCCGCTGCGGGCTTGGTTTTGAGCCAGGGTTGCGCCACGTCAGTTCGCGGTGTTGACCATCGGGCTCATGGAGTCGGCCGCGGCGCGACCGGCGTCCGACCGCTGGATCGACACCCTCAGGACCGAGATCAGGTGGTCGATGTCCACCGGCTTGGACACATAGTCGGAGGCCCCGGCCTGGATGCACTTCTGCCGATCGCCTTTCATCGCCTTGGCGGTGACGGCCACGATCGGCAGGTCGGCATATTCGGCCATCGAGCGGATCTCGCGGATGGTCTCGTAGCCGTCCATGTCCGGCATCATGATGTCGACCAGGGCCACGTCGACGCCGCTGTCCTTGGCCAGCAGGTCGAGGCCCGCGCGCCCGCTTTCGGCGTACTGCAGGTCGATGCCGTACTCCTCCAGCGCCGAGGCGAGGGAGAAGATGTTCCTGATGTCGTCGTCGATGACCAGCACCTTGCGGCCGGTGAGCACGGCGTCTTCCAGGCGAGTCTGCGCGAGCTTGGCCTTGGCCTCCTCGGGCAGTTTCTCGACCGGCTCGTGCAGCAGCAGGCTCACCTGGTCGATCAGCTGGTCCTGGGTGCGGGCCAGCCGCACAAGGCCGCCGAACACCGCCAGCCGCAGGCGGCGCTCCTCCTCCGCCTCCAGCTCCAGCGGCGCGTAGACCACCACCGGGTCCACCGCGCGGTCGGGCGCCTTGAGCATGTCGATCAGGTCGTTGGTCGGCACGGCGCCGACCTCCACCACCACCGCGTCGGCCCGTTCGCCGCGCGGGCGGTCGAGTTCGCCGGCCAGATCCGACAGCAGGTCGAGCTCGGCCAGTTCGCGAAGGGCCGCGGCCGCATCGCCTTCCGACCCCGCCAGGGCGATGCGCCGGTCGGCCTTGGCGACGAAGTTCTTCACGCCCTCGAGCGTGGAGACCACCACCTCGCGCTCCACCGGCTTGTGGGTGAAACCGAACGCGCCCATCGACAGGGCCAGGCCCCGCTGCTCGTCGGCCGAGATCAGCTGCACCGGGATGTGCCGGGTCTCGGGCGTGTGCTTGAGCATGTCGAGCAGGGCCAGGCCGTCCATATCGGGCAGGCCGATGTCGAGCATGATCGCGTCGGGACCGAAGCGGCGCGCCAGCTGGGGCGCGGCCGAGCCCTCCGCGGTGACCACGCCCTTGAAGCCGCTCTCGCGGACCAGTGACAGCAGGATCGAGGCGAAGCGGGAGTCGTCCTCCACGATCAGCACGACGGAGTCGCCGGGCGCGACGTCGTCGCGGTCGTCGTTGATCGCCTCGGCCGCCTCGCTGGCGGCAAAGGCGGCGGCCGCGCGCATCGGCATGATGGCCGAACGCGCCAGCGGCGCGGAGGCCTGCACCGCCGGGCTGAAGTTCAGGGGCAGGTAGAGAGTGAAGACCGAACCCTTGCCGGGCACGCTCTCGACCTTCAACTCGCCGCCGAGCAGGCGGGTGATTTCACGGCTGATCGACAGGCCCAGGCCCGTGCCGCCGTACTTGCGGCTGGTGGTGCCGTCGGCCTGCTGGAAGGCCTCGAAGATGATGCGCTGCTTGTCCTCGGGGATGCCGATGCCGCTGTCCTCCACCGCGAAGGCGAGCACTTGGCCGGCCTTGTTGAGGTGGTCGTTGGCGATCGACCAGCCGTTGTCGGCGCGGGAGACCTTGAGCTTCACGCCCCCCTTCTCGGTGAACTTGAAGGCGTTCGACAGCAGGTTCTTGATGATCTGCTGCAGGCGCTTGTCGTCGGTGTACATGGCGCGCGGCAGGCCCGGATCGATCTCGACCCCGAAGTCGAGCTTCTTGTCCGCCGCCAGCTGGGCGAAGGTCCGGTCCATCTGGTCGCGCAGAGAGCCGAACGACATCTCGCCGATGTCCAGGGTGACGGTGCCGGACTCGATCTTCGACAGGTCGAGGATGTCGTTGATCAGGCCGAGCAGGTCGGAGCCGGCGTCGTGGATGTTGCGGGCGAACTCGACCTGCTTGTCCGACAGATTGCCCTGGGCGTTGTCCGACAGGAGCTTGGAGAGGATGAGCAAGCTGTTCAGCGGCGTGCGCAGCTCGTGGCTCATGTTGGCCAGGAACTCGGACTTGTACTTGGAGGTGAGGGCCAGCTGTTCGGCCTTCTCTTCCAGGGCCAGCTTGGCCTGCTCCACCTCGTGGTTCTTGGCTTCCACCTGCTTGTTCTGGGCGGACAGCAGGAGCGCCTTGTCCTCCAGCTCGGCGTTGGTGGTCTGCAGTTCGTCCTGCTTGGCGCGCAGCAGCTCTTCCGATTGACGCAGGGACGCGGCCTGCTGCTCCAGCCGGTCGTTGGTCTTCTTCAGCTCCTCCTGCTGAGCCTGCAGCTCCGAGGTCAGGAGCTGCGACTGCTTCAGGAGGCCTTCGGTCCGCATGTTCGCGGCGATGGTGTTGAGCACGATGCCGATGGATTCCATCAGCTGGTCGAGGAACGACTGGTGGGTCTCGTTGAACTCGCCGAAGGTGGCCAGTTCGATCACCGCCTTCACCTCGCCCTCGAACAGGGCCGGCAGCACGATGATGTTGAGCGGCGCGGCTTCGCCCAGGCCGGACGAGATCTGCACGTAGTCCTTGGGCACGTTGGTCAGCAGGATGCGCGACTTCTCGAAGGCGCACTGGCCGATCAGACCCTCGCGCAGCTTGAACTGGCTGGCGACGTGCTTGCGGTTGTTGAAGGCGTAGGAGGCCGCGAGGTTCAGCACCGAAGCCCCCTCCTCGTCGCGGTCGGACACATAGAACACGCCGTGCTGGGCGTTGATCAGCGGCGCCAGTTCCGACAGCACCAGGTTCGACACCGTCGACAGGTCGCGCTCGCCCTGCAGCATGCGGGTGAAGCGGGCCAGGTTGGTCTTCAGCCAGTCCTGCTCGGTGTTCTTCAACGTCTGATCCTTCAGGTTCCGGATCATCTCGTTGATGTTGTCCTTCAGCTCTTCCAGTTCCCCCGACGCGTTCACGGTGATCGACCGGGTCAGGTCGCCCTTGGTCACGGCGGTGGCCACTTCGGCGATGGCGCGCACCTGGTTGGTCAGGTTGGCGGCCAGCTGGTTCACGTTGTCGGTCAGGTCGCGCCACAGGCCCGCGGCGCCGGGCACCCGCGCCTGGCCGCCGAGCTTGCCTTCCACGCCCACTTCCCGGGCCACGTTGGTCACCTGGTCGGCGAAGGTGGCGAGCGTCTCGATCATGCCGTTGATGGTGTCGGCCAGGGACGCGATCTCGCCCTTGGCGTCCACCGTCAGCTTGCGCTTCAGGTTGCCCTGGGCCACCGCGGTCACGACCTCGGCGATGCCCCGCACCTGGGCGGTCAGGTTGCCGGCCATCATGTTCACGTTGTCGGTAAGGTCCTTCCAGGTGCCCGCCACGCCTTCCACGCGGGCCTGGCCGCCGAGCTTGCCTTCCGTGCCCACTTCCCGGGCCACGCGGGTCACTTCGGAGGCGAAGGCGTTCAGCTGGTCCACCATGGTGTTGATGGTGGATTTCAGCTCCAGGATCTCGCCCTTCACGTCCACGGTGATCTTCTTGGACAGGTCGCCCTTGGCCACGGCGGTGGTCACGTCGGCGATGTTACGGACCTGGCCGGTGAGGTTAGCGGCCATCAGGTTCACGTTGTCGGTGAGGTCCTTCCAGGTGCCGGCCACGCCCTTCACCTGGGCCTGACCGCCCAGCTTGCCTTCCGTGCCCACTTCCCTGGCCACGCGGGTCACTTCGGAGGCGAAGGAGTTCAGCTGGTCCACCATGGTGTTGATGGTGTTCTTCAGCTCGAGGATCTCGCCTCGCACGTCCACGGTAATCTTCTTGGACAAGTCGCCCATGGCCACCGCGGTGGTCACCTCGGCGATGTTACGAACCTGGCCGGTGAGGTTGGCCGCCATCAGGTTCACGTTGTCGGTGAGGTCCTTCCAGGTGCCGGCCACGCCCTTCACCTGGGCCTGACCGCCGAGCTTGCCTTCGGTGCCCACTTCCCGGGCCACGCGGGTCACTTCGGAGGCGAAGGCGTTCAGCTGGTCCACCATGGTGTTGATGGTGTTCTTCAGCTCCAGCACCTCGCCGCGCACTTCCACGGTGATCTTCTTGGAAAGGTCCCCGGTGGCCACGGCGGTGGTCACTTCGGCGATGTTACGCACCTGGCCGGTAAGGTTGGCGGCCATCAGGTTCACGTTGTCGGTGAGGTCCTTCCAGGTGCCGGCCACGCCCTTCACCTGGGCCTGACCGCCGAGTTTGCCTTCCGTGCCCACTTCCCTGGCCACGCGGGTCACTTCCGAGGCGAAGGAGTTCAGCTGGTCCACCATGGTGTTGATGGTGTTCTTCAGCTCGAGGATCTCGCCCTTCACGTCCACGGTGATCTTCTTGGACAGGTCGCCCATGGCCACGGCGGTGGTCACCTCGGCGATGTTACGCACTTGGCCGGTCAGGTTCGCGGCCATGAAGTTCACGTTGTCGGTGAGGTCCTTCCAGGTCCCGGCCACGCCCTTCACCTGAGCCTGACCGCCGAGCTTCCCTTCGGTGCCCACCTCGCGGGCCACGCGGGTCACTTCGGAGGCGAAGGAGTTCAGCTGGTCCACCATGGTGTTGATGGTGTTCTTCAGCTCGAGGATCTCGCCTCGCACGTCCACGGTGATCTTCTTGGACAGGTCACCCATGGCCACCGCGGTGGTCACCTCGGCGATGTTACGCACCTGGCCGGTCAGGTTCGCGGCCATGAAGTTCACGTTGTCGGTAAGGTCCTTCCAGGTGCCGCCGACGCCTTCCACCCGCGCCTGACCGCCCAATTTCCCCTCGGTGCCCACTTCCCGGGCCACGCGGGTCACTTCGGAGGCGAAAGCGTTCAGCTGGTCCACCATGGTGTTGATGGTGTTCTTCAGCTCAAGAATCTCGCCCTTCACGTCCACAGTGATCTTCTTGGAGAGGTCGCCCTTGGCCACGGCGGTGGTCACCTCGGCGATGTTACGCACCTGGCCGGTCAGGTTGCCGGCCATCAGGTTCACGTTGTCGGTGAGCTCCTTCCAGGTGCCGGCCACGCCCTTCACTTGGGCCTGACCGCCGAGCTTGCCTTCGGTGCCCACTTCCCGGGCCACGCGCGTCACTTCGGAGGCGAAAGAGTTCAGCTGGTCCACCATGGTGTTGATGGTGTTCTTCAGCTCCAGCACCTCGCCCTTCACGTCCACGGTGATCTTCTTGGAGAGGTCGCCCATGGCCACCGCGGTGGTCACCTCGGCGATGTTACGCACCTGGCCGGTGAGGTTGGCGGCCATCAGGTTCACGTTGTCGGTGAGGTCCTTCCAGGTGCCGGCCACGCCCTTCACCTGGGCCTGACCGCCGAGTTTGCCTTCCGTGCCCACTTCACGGGCCACGCGGGTCACTTCGGAGGCGAAGGAGCCCAGCTGGCCCACCATGGTGTTCACCACCTTGCCGATGCGCAGGAATTCGCCGCGCAGGGGCCGTTCCTCGTTTTCGAGGTCCATGGTCTGGGAAAGGTCGCCCTTGGCCACGGCGCCGATCACGCGCGCCATTTCCGCGGTCGGGTGCACCATGTCGGCGATCAGGGTGTTCACCGCGTCCACCGAAGCGGCCCAGGAGCCGGTCGCGCCCGGCAGCTTGGCGCGGTGGTTGATCTTGCCCTGGCGGCCCACGGTCTCGCCCAGGCGCTCGAATTCCTTGGTCATGCGGTCGTTCAGCTCGACCACCGAGTTGAAGGCCTCGGCGATGTCGCCGTCGGCCCCGTCCAGGTCATCGGGCAGGCGCACCGAAAAATCCCCCCGGCGGAAGGCGCGGAGGGCGGCGAGCAGCTGGCGGCTGTCGAGAGCGGGGGTTTCCTGTCGCGGCGCGCGAGGGGCGGCCTTGGAACGAGAACGGGCTTGGGCGGCTTGAGGCATCGGGTCCCCCGATATGAACCATGGCGCGGAGAGGTTCGATGGGGACGCTGACAGGACCGATCCGATGCGGGAGCAGGATCACCGCGAGATAGTCGCGGCGCCCAAGCTTGGCCGTATCGCTTGTGATCGCCCTGTCTGTCGCCCCTAGCACACCGCTCCCGAATTACGGCAACGCGCGAATTCCGGACCGGTTCCGCCTCATCGAACATGTTCGGCATTTTTTTGCCGAGCGGGATCAAGCCCTTGATTCACGGCGACGACACGGCCTAGCGTCCGCGCCTCGCGCCAGCCACGCACTCAGCCCTCGCACCGCCGACTTGACCAGCAACGCCGAATTCCTGGCCTTCATTCGCGACACCGTGCGCTCGGTGTGGGCGCTGGAGCTGCTTTTGCTCCTGCGTCGCAGCGCACCGAAGGCTTGGGCGGCTCAAGCCCTGGTCGATGAAATGCGGGCCAGTCCGGGCCTGGTCGACGCAAACCTGCAGGTGTTCGAGGCTCGCGGGCTGGTGAGGCGCGAGGCGGACGACTGCTGGACCTACGCCCCGCTCTCGCCTGTGCTGGCTGCCCTGTGCGACCGGCTGGCCGCTACCTATAAGGATGCGCCCGTACGCCTGATCAACACGATCGCTTCTCCGACCGACGATCGGCTGAGGACACTGGCGGACGCCTTCCGCTTCAAGGGGGACGACAAGTGAACGAGATCGCCCGCCCCGCCGTGTACGTGCTGTGCATGCTGACGAGCCTGGCATGCGCCTTCCTGCTCGCGAGAGCGTGGCGGCGGACGCGCACGGCGCTGCTGTTGTGGACTGCGGCCTGCTTCGGCCTGTTGGCGATCAACAACGTCCTGCTGGTGATCGACCTGCTGATCTTTCCTCAGAATGACCTCAGTCTAGCGCGCCAGGTCACGGCGCTGGGAGCGGTGGGCGTGCTGCTCTATGGCTTTGTGCGGGAGACAGCCTGATGCGCTCGGCTCAGGAAATCGCCTTCCTCGGCGGCATGATCGCCATGGGTTACGTCGTGGCCGGCCTGTTCTTCTTCAGGTTCTGGCGACGGACCCGCGACGCGCTCTTTGTGGTCTTTTCCCTCGCCTTCTGCCTGATGGGCGCGAACCAAGCGCTGGTCACCCTCACCGCCGGCGAGGAAGAGAACAAGGGCGAGCTTTACCTGATGCGCCTGCTGGCGTTCGTCCTCATCGTCGTGGGCGTGCTCCGGAAGAACTTCGAAAAGCCGCGATGAGGCAGCTTCCGGCGCGCACGCCCGACTCCGGCAAGGTGGGCGCGTGGATCGACCGCCGTCGGCGGCGCGCAAGGGTGCGGGCGCGGCGCAGCTTCCAGATCAGTGTGATCGTCGCGGCCTCGGTCGCCGCTGGCGCGGTGGCTGTCGCCTTCGCCAAGGCCTGCGATTGGTCGGCCAAGATGCACCACCAAGCCGCCGCCTTGCTGCCGACCTGGGCGCTGCTTGCCTTGCTGCCGGTGGGCTTTGCCCTGTCCACCTGGATCACGCGCCGGGTGGCCCCGCAGGCGACCGGCAGCGGCATTCCCCAGGTGGTGGCCGCAGCCGCCTATCCGGCAGCTCGCGGGGCCAAGGAACGGCGCCTGTCGGTGCGCGCTGCCGCCCTGAAGATGCTCCTGTGCGTGTTCCTTCTGGCCTGCGGAGCCTCCATCGGCCGGGAAGGCCCGACGGTCCAGATTGCGGCCTCGATCGTGACCATGTTCGCAGGCGGCCTCAGGCGGGGTCCCGGCCGTCGCGCCCTGGCAATCGGCGGAGGCGCAGCCGGGGTCGCGGCCGCCTTCAATACGCCGATCGCCGGCGTGGTGTTCGGCGTGGAGGAACTGGCCAAGGGTTTTGATCGCCGGACCAATACAGTGGTGATCCTGATGGTGGTCGCGGCCGGCGTCGCCTCCTACGCCTTGGCCGGTGACTATGCCTATTTCGGCCAGTTGCAGGGCAGCCAAGCCCTGCTGTCCGCGTGGCTGACGGCGCCGATCGCTGGTGTCGCCTGCGGCGCGGCCGGCGGCCTGTTCGTACGGCTGCTGACCGGGGTGATCGGGCATCGGGCCGATAATCCGGTCGCCCGCTTCCGCGTCGCGCGGCCAATCGTGTTCGCCTTCGCCTGCGGACTCGTCGCGGCGGCGGCGGCGTTGGCCTCCGGCGGCCTCACCTACGGAACGGGCTACGCCGAGGCGCGCGGACTCCTGGCCGGCCACGGGGCGGAGCCGGGCGGCTTCTCGGCGGCAAAATGGGGCGCCAACCTTGTCGCGGCCTGCTCCGGCGCGCCGGGCGGCATCTTCTCGCCTGCGCTGGCGACGGGCGCAGGCATCGGCGCCTGGCTCGACGGCCTGCTGCCCTTCGGATCTGGTCGCGACGCGATCGTCTTGGGCATGGCCTGCTATCTGGCGGGCGTCGTGCAGGCGCCGCTGACCAGCGCGGTGATCCTGATGGAAATGACCCGGGATCCTATGCTTGTCGGGCCGCTGTTGCTCGGAACCTGGATTGCGCGGGCGGTCTCGGCGCGGTTCTCGGCCAAGCCGGTCTATCACGCGCTGGCCGAGGCCTGGCGTTAGTTCGTCGCTGACTCGAGCTCGCGTAGGTCGCGGTTGCGGGTCTCGGCCCCGAACAGGCCCACCAGCAGCATGGCGAGGCTCGTGGGAAGGGCGATCAGCAGCGCCGCCATGCCCAGCGACGGAATGGCCGACAGGATGCCGAGCATCTGGGCGATCAGCCCGCCGGCCTTGCTGCAGCCCGCCACCCAGCCGGTCGCGCGGCCCCTGACCTTCAACGGGTAGTTCTCCGCTGCATAGGGCAAGAGGATGGCCAGGACGCCGTTGGAGCCGATGATCAGCAACGCGATCGGCGGCACCGGGCTGACGGTCCCCTTGGCCAGGCTGAGCCACAGCACGCCCATGAGGCCGAGCGCAGTGACGCCGGTCATGGCGACCAGCGACCACTTGGTGGACCAGCGGCTGTAGAGGAAGGCGCAGAGGAACACGGTCGGGAAGGCGATCAGCGCCGACTGGGCCAACAGCTTGCTCGACAAGGCCATGGAGTAGCCGCGCTCGGCCAGATCGTTGGGCAGCCAGAGCAACAGGCCGAAGTTGATCAGGCTCCAGCTCAGCGCGGTGACCGACAGGGCCAGGGTCTTGGCGGCGTAGGCGCGTGGCGGGGGCGGCGCGGCGAGTTCGGCGTGCTCGGCCGCCTCATCCAGCGGCTCGTCGGGGCCGGCTTCCCGCACCTTCGCGCCGAAGCGTCGCATCACCGCTTCCGCCTCCGCCGTGCGGCCGAGCGCCAGCAGGAACTTGGCCGACTCGGGCAGGAAGCCGTTGAGGAAGATCAGGATCAGGCCGGTCGGCAGGTTCAGGAACCACAGGATGCGCCAACCGAAATGCGGCTGCAGCAGCGCCGACAGGCCGCTGGCCGCCAGATAGCCGCCGATCCCACCCAGGCCTCCGACTAGCACAAGCGCCCAGCCGCGGTGGCGCGTCGGCATGGTCTCGGCCAGCAGGGCGTAGGCCACCGGCAGCAGGCCGCCCGCCGCCGCCCCCATCAGGAAGCACATCGCCACGTTCCACCATAGCGAAGGCATGGCCCCGCAGATGGAGGTGCCGACGAACATCACCGCCGACAGCAGGATCGAGGCGCGTCGGCCGTAGATATCGGCCATCCAGCCCCACAGGATCGAGCCCGCCACCGTGCCCAGCAAGGCCGCGAACGGGAGCCAGGCCACGGTCGACTTGGGCACGCCGTATTCCTTGATCATGCCGGGCACCACGAAGCCCAGGCTGGCCGGCTTCATCACGTCGATGACCAGGGCCACGACCAGGACCAGCATCAGCACCCAGTGGGCGCGGCCAAGCGGCGCGTTCTCCGGCGGCGTGACCGAGACGCGGGCGGCATGCACCTGGGCGGGGTCCGGCGCGCGCGGCAGCAGCCCATAGCCGGCGATGCCGATGCCCGCCACGATCAGGCCCATGCCCGCGATCATGCCGGGATCCATCGGCATGCCGGCCATGCGGAAGCCCATGTCGCGCGCCATCCAGTACATGGGCAGGTGCAGCACCACGCCGACGGTCACCACCAGGCAGCCGATCCAGAAGGCCCACAGCGCGCGCCGGTCGGCGAGGACCTTGGGGGTTCCGGGGATCAGGGTCATGGCTCGCCCGCGTGTTCGAAGGTGAAGAAGCTGTTGGCCGTCAGGCGACCCTGGCGCGGGTCGTCCGAAAGACCGGAGGCCGGGTCGATCAGACCGGAGTGCAGCATCTGGCTGCGGTAGATCAGGATGCGGTCGAAGCGCGCCTCGGCGCGGCCGACCTGCTCGAACAGGGGCGTGGAGGCGATGACGTATTCCGGCGGTGGTTCGCCTGCGTCGAGTTCATGCTTCAGCGCCGCGTAGAAGGTCGGCGCGCGGTCCTCGTCGATGCTCTCGAAACCGGTAGCGCGATGCCGATAGAAGGCGGTGCCGCCGTGGCGCGGGTCGCAGAGGTAGTGCAGCACGGCGAACTGGCGATGGTCGGGGGTGTCGATGTGCGGCAGGCGCTGGGCGGTGTTGAGCTGCTCAGGCGGAAGCGTCGCCAGCGACAGGGCCGCGCTGGCCTTGAAGCGCCCTTCCAGGTCGACGCCGAAGACTTCGGCGAACACCGGCTTCAGCGCTTCGTAGAGGGCCGTCGCATAGGCGCGCGGCGCAGGCGCACGGATACCCGGATAGAAATTGCCCGCCTGCTTCAGCGGCGAGAACGCAGCCTGGTCGGCGGCATGGTCGACCAGGGCGTCAGGCGCCTGGAACACACCGTCCAGCACCACCACCTTGCGCCGCTCTGCCCCCACCTCAAGCACCTCGACGGCGAAGTCCTCGCGCGTCGCGAAATCGCTCACCGGCGCAAGCCCTCGATGGAGCCGGACGCCAGTTCCTGCCCCTCAGGCGCGCGCGAGCGGAAGCCCGAGGCATAGACCTCGTTCAGCAGAGCGCGGTGGTCCGGCATGGCCGCGACCGCGCGCTGGGACGCCATCTGCACGTGCTGGAACTCACGCTTGGCCAGCTCGCCGTGCGGATAGGCCGCCGCGTTGGGGCCGAGGTCGGTGCGGAACCCCATGCCGTAAAGAATGTACTGATAGTTGAACCACTTGAAGCTCTCATGCAGGTTCGGGAAGTCGAAGGCGCCGGGCGGGCGATGGCGCCACATCTCCAGCAGTTCCTTCAGGCTCTCGGGCATGGTCGTGGGGTCGGCGTTGTCGGTCCAGAAGGCGTTGTCGGTGCGCTTGGACAGGCAGTAGTGCAGCTTCAGGAAGTCGATGATCCGCCGATAGCGGTCGTCCATGGCCGCGTTGAACAGCTTGGCCGTCGCCTCCATGCCCCCGGCGCGCGGGAACAGCTTGGCGATCATCCAGGCCGCCGCCTCGATCAGCACGATGCCGGTGGATTCCAGCGGCTCCAGGAAGCCGCCGGACAGGCCCACGGCCACGCAGTTCTTGATCCAGTGCTTCTCGCGATGGCCGATGCGCAGCTTCAGCTGGCGCGGGGTCAAGTCCTTGGCGGCGGGGCCGATGTAGTCGCGCAGCACCCGCTCCGCCCGCTCGTCGTCGGTGTGGCGGCTGGAATAGACGTAGCCGATGCCCCGCCGGGTCGGCAGGCCGATGTCCCAGGTCCAGCCGGCCTCATGCGCGGTCGAGATGGTCGTGCAGGCCAGCGGCGCATCGGGCCGGTCATAAGGGACTTGCATGGCCAACGCCCGGTCCACGAACAGCACGTCGCCCTTGTCCTGCCAGGCCGAGCCCAGGGCCTTGCCGATCAGGGCGCCGGCGAAACCGGTGCAGTCGATGTAGAGCCCTGCCGTCAGGTCGCCATGCTCGCGGGTCGTGACAGAGGCGATGGCGCCGCGCTCGTCCAAATTGGCCGTCTCGACATTGCCGAGCAGGTGCTTGACCCCCAGCTCGACCGCCACCTCGCGCATCAGCCCGGCCAGCTTCGAGGCGTCGAAGTGGTAGGCGTAGGACAGGGGGCCGCCATACTGCGGATCGTCGATGCGCTTGGGCGCCTTGCCCGCGTCGCAGACCTTGTCCTGCAGGGTCACCGCGTCCGACAGGGGCGCGTTGCCGGCCAGACCCATCAGCCAGTAGGGGGCGAGGTCGATCACCCCGTTCATCTGCCGGGGGTTGTTGAACGGGTGGTAGTAGTGGCTGTGCCGCCCGCCCTTGGGCGCGGTGGTCCAGTCGACGAACTTGATCCCCTGTTTGAAGGTGGCGTCGGCGCCGCGCATGAAGCGGGCCTCGTCCACGCCGATGGCGCGCATGGTGTCCTGGATCGAGGGGAAGGTGCCCTCGCCCACCCCGATGATGCCGATCTCGGGCGACTCGATCAGGGTGATCTTTACCCCGTCGGGTTTGTGCGCCTGCAGCTTGCGGGCCAGGAAGGCGGCGGTGATCCAGCCGGCCGTGCCGCCGCCCACGATCAGGATGTCGTCGATGCGCTGATCGCTCATGCCCCTACCCCGCCGCCGCCCGGATCGGCGCCACGCCCAGCCGCGCCGTCGGCGGCTCGGAGCGGAAGCCCTGGCTGTAGATGGTCTTGAGCAGCGCCCGGTGGTCCGGCAGGCCCGCCGCCGCCCGGCCCGAGGCCTCGCGGATGCGCTGGAACTCCCGCTTGGCCTGCTCGACGTAAGGATAGGCCGCGCGGTTGGCCTCGATGTCGGGTCGGAAGCCCATGCCGAACAGGACGTACTGGTAGTTGAAGCTCTCGAAGCTGTCGTGAACGGTGGAGAAATCGAACGGATCTGGCGGACGCACCCGCCACATCTCCAGCTTGGCCTTCAGCGAGTCCGGGATGCCGGAGGCTTGCGTATTGTCTTGCCAGAACGCTTCAGGACGCCGCGACAAACAGTAGTGAAGCTTGAGGAAATCCAGCGCGCCCGCGAACCGCTCGGCCATGGCATGGTTGAACAGCTTGGCGGTCGCCTCCAGGTTCCCGTCGCGCGGGAACAGCCGGCCCAGCATCCAGGCGGCGCCCTCGATCATCATGATCCCGGTGGACTCCAGCGGCTCCAGGAAACCCGCCGACAGGCCGATGGCCACGCAGTTCTTCACCCAGGCCTTGGCCCGATGGCCGATGCGCAGCTTCAGCATTCGCGCGTCCAGCCCCTCGGCCGGCTTGCCGATGTAGCGGCGCAGCACCTCCTCGGCGCGGCTGTCGTCGGTGTGGGCGCTGGAATAGACGTAGCCGACGCCGCGCCGGTCCGGCAGGCCGATGTCCCAGGTCCAGCCAGCCTCGTGCCCGGTCGAGAGCGTGGTGCAGTGCACCGGCGCGTCCGGCGTCTCATAGGGGACCTGGATGGCCAGGGCGCGGTCCACGAACAGGGTGTCGGCGTCCGACACGAACGGCACGCCCATGGCCTTCTCGATCAGGGCCGCGGCGAAGCCGGTGCAGTCGATATAGAGCCCGGCCTTCAGCACGCCGTGCTCGCGCGTCTTGACCGAGGCGATGGCGCCGTCACCGTCCAGCTCCACGCTCTCGACGTTGCCGACGAGGTGGCGCACCCCCAGCTCGATCCCGACCTGCTTGAGGTAGGCGGCCAGTTTCCCGGCGTCGAAGTGGTAGGCGTAGGACAGCGGGCTGTAGAACTGCGGGTCCTCGATCAGCTTTGGCCCGCGCCCGGCCTCGCAGACCCGGTCCTGCAGCGTCACGGCCTCGGAGAACGAGACGTCCCCGGTCACGCCCATCAGCCAGTAGGGTGCCAGGTCGAAACCGCCCGGCAGCTCATGCGGGCGGCTGAAGGAATGGTAGTACCAGCGCTTGTGACCGGCGTCGGGCGCGTGAGCCCAGTCCACGAACTTGACGCCCTGTTTGAACGACGCATCGGCGCCCTTCATGAACTGGGCCTCGTCCAGACCGATCGTGCGAAGCGTGGTCTGGATGGTGGGGATAGTGCCCTCGCCCACCCCGATGATGCCGATTTCCGAGGACTCGATCAGGGTGATCTTCACCCCGTCCGGCCGGTTGGAGCCCAGGCGTCGCGCCAGATAGGCCGCGGTCAGCCACCCGGCCGTGCCGCCGCCGACGATCAGGACCTCGTCGATCCGTTTCATCCGCTCATCCCCCCTGAGGCAGAAGACGCCGCAAAGCCTCGGCCGTCGAGGCGGCGTTCGGCCCCAGCACCAGATGCACCGTGCCCGCCTCGGTGCGGGCGACACCGCGCAGCCCGACGCCCGCGCCCGCCGCCTCGTCGATGACGGACGGATCGGCCACCGTGACCAGAACCCGGCTGGCGCGCGCCTCGACCGTCTTGAGGTTGCCTGCGCCGCCCAGCATCTGCACGAGACCGGAAACCTGGGCCGGATCGGCGGGCGCACCTTGGATGGGCGCCGGCGCGGCCGGGGCGGCGGCCTTCGCGGCGGGCGCGAGCGCGTCGCCAAGCTCGGTCAGGCGGGCGCGGATCTCGCCGGCCACCTGATCGGCGATGGGGCCCAGAACCACCTGCACAGTGGTTGCCGAGGGCTTGATCAGGCCCCGTGCGCCAAGGTCCTTCAGCGCCCCGGCGTTGACCAAACCATTGTCGACGACCTCGAGCCTCAGGCGCGTGGTGCAGGCGTCCACGACCTTCAGATTGGCCGGGCCGCCCAGCGCCGCGATGAAGCCGTCGGCGCGGCCGCCGGCGGCCACAGGCGCGGCGAGCGTCGCGGCTTCGCCCTCGGGCTCACG
This sequence comes from Pseudomonadota bacterium, assembly GCA_018241995.1. Taxonomy (GTDB): domain Bacteria; phylum Pseudomonadota; class Alphaproteobacteria; order Caulobacterales; family Caulobacteraceae; genus JAFECT01. Next base: position 109,203 of record JAFECT010000015.1, on the reverse strand, counting down.
GCCGGGGGTCTGCAGCTTGAAGGCCGAGATGCAGACGCGGAAGACGCCGTAATAGACCGCGAAATAGACCAGCCCGACCGGGATCAGCAGCAGCGGGTTGGTCGCCTTCTTGAAGTTCAGCAGATAGTCGAACAGACCCGCCGAGAAGCTGAAGCCGAGCTTCACGTTGAGCAGGTCCATGATCACCATGGCCAGGCCCGTCAGCACCACGTGCACGCCGTAGAGCACCGGCGCCAGGAACATGAAGGTGAACTCGATCGGCTCGGTCACACCGGTCAGGAACGAGGTCAGGGCCATGGAGCTGAGCATGCCGCCCACGCCCTTGCGCCGGTCCTTGGGCGCGGCGTGGTACATGGCCAGGCACGCGGCGGGCAGGCCGAACATCATCACCGGGAAGAAGCCCGACATGAAGCCGCCGGCGGAGGGGTCGCCCGCGAAGAAACGGTTCAGGTCGCCGGTCTTGCCGTGGAAGTCGCCCAGGATGAACCAGGCCAGGTTGTTCAGGATGTGGTGCAGGCCGGTGACGATCAGAAGCCGGTTCAGCACGCCGTAGAGGAACAGGCCCAGGCTGCCCGCGTGCAGCACCGCCGCGCTCAGCTGGTCCATGCCCTTGGACAGGGCCGGCAGCGCCAGACCCAGCGCCAAGGCCAGGAACAGGCCTGCGAATCCGGCCACGATGGGCACGAAGCGGCGCCCGCCGAAGAAGGCCAGATAGTCGGGCAGCTTGATGTCGTAGAAGCGGTTGTAGAGCCAGCCGGCGATAACACCTGACGTGATCCCGGCCGGCACGCCGAAGCGCGCGATGGCGCCGGCCCGCCAAGCCGCCTCCGCCAGGCCCTTGGCCTTGTCCGACAGGCCTGCGAGTTCGCTCGGCGGAACCTGCAGGAGGACCCCGGCGCCCTTGGTGGCGATGAGGAAGCAGACCAGACCCGCCAAGCCCGCCGCCCCATGGTTCTCCTTGGCGAAGCCGACCGCCACGCCGATGGCGAACAGCAGGCCCAGGTTGGTGAAGATCGCCTCACCGGAGGCGCCGATGAACGGCACGATCTGGGTGACGAAATAGCCGTGCTCTGACAAAATCTGATTCAGTGGGTGCCAGGTCCAGACGTCGGGCTGGCCGAGCCTGAGCAGCATGCCGGCCACGGGCAGGACCGCGATCGGCAGCATCAGGGCCCGGCCGAGTTTCTGCAGGCTGGCCAGCATGGTCAGGCTCCTTCGCGGCCAGAGGCGGAAAGGTTGGGCCAGGTCTTGAGCAGCAGGGCTCGGACCTCGGCGGCGGATTTCAGGTCCAGCGCCTTCAGCGCTGCCTCACGGGCGGCGGCCAGGGTGACGGCGCGGACCGCCATCTTCACCTCGGGGATCATGGCCGGGGCGGCGGAGAGCTCTCGCACCCCCAAGCCCACCAGCACCGGGGCTGCCAGGGGGTCGGAGGCCAGGCCGCCGCAGACCCCGACCCAGCGGCCGTGACGCGCGGCGCCCTCGACCGTCTGTCGGATCAGGCGCAGCACCGCGGGATGCAAGGCGTCCAATTGGGCCGCAAGAGCGGGATTCCCCCGGTCCATGGCCAGGGCGTACTGCGTCAGGTCGTTGGTTCCGACCGACAGGAAGTCGGCGACCTCGGCGATCTGGTCGGCCAGGACGGCGCAGGAGGGGGTCTCCACCATCACCCCGAGCTCCACGGGGTCGGCGTTACCGAGCTCGGCCTTCACCTCGTTCAGCACCGCGCGCACCGCCTGAACTTCAGCGACCGAGGCCACCATGGGGATCATGATCCGGCACTGACCCGCAGGCTTCACCCTGAGGACGGCGCGAAGCTGGGTGCGCAGCAGGTCAGGCCGCCACAGGCTGGTGCGCACGCCGCGCAGGCCCAGGGCCGGGTTGTCTTCGTAGGGGATCGGCAGATAGGGCGCGGGCTTGTCGCCGCCGATATCGAGCGTGCGCACGATCAGAGGACGCCCGCCCAGGCCCGTGGCGATGGCCTGGTAGGCGACGAGCTGCTCCTCCTCGTCGGGCGGCGTCTCGCGCTCCAGAAACAGGAATTCGGTTCGCAGGAGGCCCGAGCCCTCCGCTCCGTTCTCGACGGCGGGAGCGGCCTCGGACGGCTTCCCGAGGTTCGCGAAGATCTCGACGCGATGGCCGTCGGCCGTATTGCAGAGGTCGAGGGCTGAGGCCTTGGCCGCGGCCTTGCGCTGGCGGCGCGCATTCAGCGCGGTCTCGACCGCCTCGAGTTCCCAGGGCTCTGGGTCGAGATGCAGCTGGCCCTTGTCGGCGTCCAGGATCAGGGGCGCGCCGTCGGCGATCGCCAGCACGCGCTCGCCCGCCGCCACCACCGCGGGCAGGCCCATGCCGGCGGCCAGGATGGCGACGTGTGAGGTCGGGCCGCCGGCCGCGGTGCAGAGGCCCGCGAGCCGGTCGGCGTCCAGCGCCACGAGCTGCGACGGCAGCAGCTCCTCGGCCAGCAGGATGGTCCCGGGCGGCAGTTCCGGCGCCCCTTCCCCGCCCTTGCCCAGCAAGGCGACCAGCACCTGGCGCTCCAGGTCCTTCAGGTCGCCGATGCGCTCGACCATGCGGGAGTCGTCCAGGCCCTGCAGCATGACGACCTGGGCGCGGATGGCCTGGCGCCAGGCGAAGGCGGCGCTCTTGCCGGCATCGATCAGCCCTTGCGCGGCCGACACCAGCTCCGGGTCGTCGAGCAGGGCGATGTGGGCGGCCAGGATCGAGCGGCGCTCGCGGTCGCCGCCGACCGCGGCCTTCTCCAGGCTGTCGCGCACCACGCCTCGCGCGCGGGCCAGCTCCGCGCTCTCCTGCACGGCGCCCTGCCCCGCCTCCGAGACGGCGATCTCGGCCGGAACGAAGCGCAGCGCCTTGCCGACCGCCAGGCCGGGCGAGGCGGGCACGCCGATGATCAGCTTGGGATCCTGGCTGGCGGCGACACTGGGCTTGGCGGGTTTGGGCGGGGGCGGCGGCTCCGCGCGCTCCTGCAGGCCCTCCAGCACCGCGGCCACGGCGGCCGCGGCCGCTTCGGCTTCGGGACCTGTCGCGGTCACGGTGAGCGCGTCGCCCTCGCGCACGCCCAAGGCCATCAGGGCGACCACGCTCTTGGCGTTGGCCTTGCGGCCCTGGCAGGCGATCCAGACCTCGGCCGGGAAGCGCTTGGCGGCGTTGGCGACGGCGGCGGCCGGGCGGGCGTGCAAGCCATGCGGCAGGTGGGGCGCGACCGTGCGCGAAGCCTCGCCTTCGCCCATCGCGCTCGCGCCTGTGGCGGCGTCTGTCGCGCGCACCACCATGAGTACGTCGCCGACCTCGACCGCGCGGCCTTCGGTGCGGCGCACGATCTGGAAGCCTTCGGGGCTGGCCAGGATGATCGGCGTGATCAGGCTCTTGGCGTGGCGCGCCAGATGGTCGAGGTCGAAGCTCAGCAGCGGGTCGCCGGCACGGACAGTCTGGCCGTCGGCGACGTGCGGCTCGAAACCCTGGCCGCCCAGCGCCACCGTCTCCAGACCGACATGCATCAAGATCTCGGCGCCGCTCGTCGCCCGCAAGGTCACCGCGTGGCGGGTGTGATGGACAGAGATTACCTGCCCGTCACAGGGCGCGTGCAGGGTCGCGCCTGTGGGATCGATCAGCACCCCGTCGCCCATCATCTTCTCGGCGAAGACCGGGTCTGGCGCCTCGGCCAAGGGTGCGGCCCAGCCCTTCAGAGGCGAAAGCAGGATCAGGTCGCTCACGTCAGGATTCCTTGGGCTTTCGTCCGGGCAGGATGCGCGGCAGGCCGGGCATCCGGAAGCTGGGGGTCAGGGACTTCTTCTTCGGCGGGAGCGCCGGGGTCAGGCCGATCTGGCGCACCGCCCACATCGGATCGACGCCCTTCTGGGTGAAGGTGAAACAGAGGTCATGGCGGCCCGAGCGCGGCGTGATCGGCGCCGGCGGCAAGGCGGTGACGGCGGGGTTCGAAGCGGCGGGCGCCAGGGACATGACGGCGATCCGCTCGCCGTCGCAGCCGTCGATACGCACCTCCAGTTCGCCCTCCGGCGTGGCGGGCGGGCGGAAGCGGATGTTGTCGACGTCGTGGCCGATCTGGAAGTTGAAGGGCAGCTGCCCGACCTCGGCGGTGACGGCGGAAATGCCTGTCAGGTCGGCGCCCTTCCACAGCCAGCAGGGCTGCAGGATGTCGACGAGGAACACCGCGCGGGGACCGCGCACGGGCGCATCGTCCTCCAGCGACAGGTCGAGCTTGCCGGCGCAGGTCTTCAGCTCGTGACTGTCGCGGCGGCGAAGGCTCAGCGGGTCGAGGCTGCGCTCGACCGAATGCGACAGGCGCCGCTCCCCATCGAAGGTCGCGACCGTCAGGCGCGACGGCTGCTTCAGGGGCAGGGGCCCATGGTAACGCGGCGAGGCGGGGGTCGGATCGGCGCCGTTCGTTGTGTAGCGCAGCTCGCCGATGCCGGCCTGGGTGGACAGGGTCACGGTGGCGGTCGCCTCGTCCGAGGCGATCTCAAACCGGGGCTCGAAGGCGGAGTCCGCGCCTGGCATGCCGACCATGCGCAGCCGCCCGGCCTCCGCCGGCATGCGCGCGAGGAACGAGGGCCAGTCCGCCGCGCCTTCGGGCGACCAGCCGATCTCGGCGATGGCGTCCGCGCGCGGGAAGGCCATGAAGGCCATGCGGTCCTCGGTGCGGATGTGCTCGCTCCACAGCGCGCCTTCCAGGCCCAGCACGTGGAGGCGCTCGTCCGGCCCCAGCGAGGCGGGTGTAGGATCGAAGGCCTTCACGTCCTTCAGCGACAGCACGCTGCCGCGGCCCGGCGGCTGGTCGGGCGCGTCGTTCTGGCGGTGGTCGAAGTAGAGGGTGGGGTCGACGGCCATGATGGCGTCGTGGCCCTGCTTGGCGGCGGCTATGGCGCCCTGCGGCCCCTGCCAGGACATAACCGTCGCGTTGGGGCTCAAGCCCCCTCTGAGAATGTCGTCCCAGCCGACCAGCCGGCGGCCACGGGCGGTCAGGAAGGCGTCGATGCGGCCGGTCATCCAGCTCTGCATCTGCTCCTCGTCCTTCAGGCCCAGCGCCTTCATGCGCGCCTGGACCGCCGGGTTGGCCTTCCACTGGTCCTTCACCGCCTCGTCGCCGCCGATGTGGATGTAGCGGCCGGGGAACAGCTCCATGACCTCGGTCAGGACGTCCTGCAGGAAGGCCAGGGTCTTGTCGTCGGTGTTGTAGAGGTAGGGATAGACGCCCCAGTCGGCGGGCACGGCGCGCGGCGGATTGGGCGTCGAGGCCAGTTCCGGATAGGCCACGATGGCGGCCGAGGCGTGGCCGGGCATCTCGATTTCGGGCACGATGGTGACGTTGCGGGCGGCGGCATAGCGCACGATCTCGCGCACCTGGTCCTGGGTGTAGAAGCCGCCGTAGAGCCTGGGCTGGCCGGTCTTCGGGTCGATGTCGGCCTGGGGCCCCTGCCCCGCCGGCACGCGCCAGCCGCCCACGCCGGTCAGGCGCGGATACTTGCGGATCTCGAGGCGCCAGCCCTGGTCGTCGTTCAGGTGCCAGTGCAGCACGTTGAGCTTGCGCTGAGCCATGGCGTCGATGAAGGCCTCGACGAAGGCCGGCGACTGGAAGTGGCGCGCGGAGTCCAAGAGCATGCCGCGCCAGGCGAAGCGCGGCTGGTCATGGATGCTCACGCCGCCGACGGCGATGGAGGCCACATGGCCCTCGCGCTGGCTCAAGAGCTGCCACAGGGTCGTGGCGCCATAGAACAGACCGCCGTCGCCGGTCGCGCTCACGGTCACCGCATGCGGCGCCACCTCCAGATCGTAGGCCTCGGCGCCCAGGGCGGAGTCGTGCGGGCGCGCGAAGCGGATGGCGTCGGACGGCGCGTCCGAGCCCTCGCGGACCACCAGGCGCAGGCCGCGCGTGCGGGCCAGAAGGTCCGCCAGCCAGTCGGCGGTCCAGCGCGCCTGCACGTCGCCGGGCGGGACCAGCACCACCGTGCCGTCGCGCACCGTGAACGCGCCGTCGCGCCGCTGCATCTGGGCCGGCTGCGGCACGAGCGACGGCGCCTCCGCCGCCGTCTCGGCCGGCAGGGCGGCGCGGTGCGGCACGAGGCTTTCGGGCAGGCGCGGCAGCTTCGGCAGGCCGGCCGCCGAGGCTGCGGATGCGCCCAGGGCGATCGCCAGGGCGAGCGTAGCTGGGCCGCTAAGGCCCCGGAAATTCGGCAGGAAAGGTCGAATCACGCGCGCGCCTCTCGAAAAGCCGGAGCATGAGCGAAGAAAGGCGGGTCGGCGAACCGACCCGCCAGTTGCATCGCTGCGCTCAGGGAAGGCGCGCCTTGCGAAAATCGCTCGATCGAAGCCTGCATGGCGGGCCGATCCCAAGGCGAGGGACGCTCAGGGGCCGGACGGGGAGGACGCCGCCCGGCCCTTAAGCGATCAGTACTTGAAGCGAACGCCCGCGAAGAAGGTCCGGCCGTTCTTGTAGAAGCGGGCCGGCCGGCCGGGGTCGTTGTCGTAGTATTCCTCGACCTTCTGGTCGGTGAGGTTGACCGCGTCGAAGGTCAGGGACACGTCGCGCATCAGGTTCACATTGACCGAGGCGTCCAGCGAACTCAGGTCGGCGACATAGAGCGGACGACCGCCACGCCCCCCTTCGTAGTCCTGGAAGAAGTGCTCGCGGAAGTTATACGACAGCCGCGCCGACAGACGATCGTTCTCGTAGTAGCCGGTCAGGTTGTAGATGTTGCGCGAGGCGGACGGCACCGGCACGCCGGAGTCCGAACCGGAGTCGGTCAGGGTGTAGTTGGCGATGATGCCGAACCCGTTCCAGATCGGCTGCTGGTAGTTGACCTCCAGCCCCTGCAGATGCCCGCCGGAGACATTGATCGGGCGGCTCACCACGAAGTCGCAGGTGTAGATGTTCACGCCCGACAGCACGCAGTGGTTGGCGGGGTTGGTCACGCGCGGATCGGCCGGGTTGTTGTTCTCCAGCGGCTGACGCTCGGTGAAGGCGCCCTGCACGATGAAGGTCGACAGGTCCTTGTAGAACAGGTCCACCGCAAGGATGGCGTCCTTCTTGAAGTACCACTCCCACGAGGCGTCGAACGCGTTGGCGCGATAGGGGTTGATGTTCGGGTTGCCGCCGCTGCCGGTGAGCAGTGTCGGGGTCAGCGAGGTGTAGGCGCCCATCTGCGCATAGTCCGGCCGCGCCATGACTCGCGAGGCTGAGAAGCGCAGGATCATGTCCTTCGACAGGTCGAAGGTCAGGTTCGCGCTGGGCAGGATGTCGTTGTAGTCCTTCGACGCGGTGATCGGGGCGATCAGGCCGAAGGGGTTGTTGACCGCGCCCGGCGTACCGGTGGGCACGCCCACCTTCCAGGCGTTGGACTGCTCTTCGGTGTGCACGATGCGCACCCCGATGTTGCCGCGCCAGCCCTCGCCGTGGAAGTCGCCCACGACATAGCCGCCGTAGGTCTTCTCACGCACCTCGAAGCTTTCCAGCGGGCCGAAGTGGTTGCAGTTGGTCAGGTCGGCGCAGCCCGCCGGCTGCGTCCCGCCGATGGCCGGATTGTAAATCCCCGGCGCGGGCAGGCCGGCGTAGATGGCTTCGATCTTGGACTTCGAGGCCATGATGTACTGGGTCAGGGTGCCCGGAATGGCGATGCCCGACAGGAAGTCGGACGGCGTCAGGCCATTGGAGACGTCCGCCAGCGAGCAGGGGTGACCGGCACAGGCGGTGGCGCCCGGCCCGGTCCAGGGCAGCAGGGCACGGCGCTGGCCGTAGGTTACGTCCACGTTGCGGTCGTGATCGGTGTACTTCAGGCCCGCCTTCACCGCGGTGAACGGCCCGGCGTTCACGTCCCACTCGGCGTCGCCGAAGACGTAGAACTCGTTGTCGTCGTTGATGAAGGTGTTGTTGGACGCCCAGCCCAACGCCATCGGGGTCGCATCCGTGGCCGGGTTGATGTCCTTGAAGTGGATCTTGGGCACCCCCTGCGAGAAGTCGAAGGTGAAGCCCGTCGGCGCGTTGGTTTCCCAGAACGGCTGCTGGTCGGTGGCGCCGACCGCGTCGGTGTAGCCGACCCGGCCCGAGACCTTCAGCGTGTCGCTGAAGCGGTGCTTCACCTCCAGGTCGATGGAGCGCGTCTGGGTGTGGGCGATACGGTCGATGGCGTCGAACACCACCCCGTTGGCGCCCGGCTGCAGGTTGAAGTCGCCCGAGACCAGGGTGCCGTTCTGGATGTGCGGGTTGTTGACCACAGCGCCCGCGTTGAACATCTGCGAGAACCAGGCCATGTAGTTCTGGTTGAAGTTGCTCGCATCCATATGCGAGTACAACCCCGTCAGGTTGAATTCGGTACTGTCGTTCGGCCGGTATTGCAGGCCGAAGTTCGCGCCCTTGCGGACCCGTTCCTGGTTGAAGATGGTCGAACCGATCAGGTCGGGCGTCGCGACGTTGGTCTGAGCGCCGATGGTCCGGTTCGAGTAGCCCAGGAACTCGATGCCGTCGCGGCGGAAGGTCCGCTTCTGGTAGATCAAGCCCACCAGCAGGCCCAGCGTCTTGTCGTCGTTGCGCCAGCTCAGCAGACCCGAGGCGGCGGGGTCGGTCTTCTTGCCCTTCTCGTCATAGACCGCCTGGGCCGAGGCCGACATGGCGAATTTATCGAGATCGAGCGGATTGCGGGTGTGCACGTCGACCGTGCCGCCGATGCCGCCCTCGTCAATGTCCGCGCGCGAGCCCTTATAGACGTCGACCTGGCCGACGATTTCCGACGGCAGCATCAGGTAGTTGAAGCTGCGGCTGGCGTTCAGCTGGTCCAGCACGAACCAGTCGGCGGTGGCGATGGCGTGGCCGTTCAGCAGGGTGCGGTTCAGGGTGGGCGCGGTGCCGCGGATCGAGACGCGCTCGCCCTCGCCGAACTCCTTCACCACCGCGACGCCCGGGGCGCGCTGCAGCGATTCCGCGACGTTCTTGTCGGGGAACTTGCCCACGTCCTCGGCGGTGATCACCTCGATCACCGTGTCGGCGTTTCTCTTGGCCTGGATCGATTGCTGCAGCGAGGCGCGGATCCCGGTGATCACGACCTCCTGGACCTGATTGGGATCGTCCGCCGCGAATGCCGGAGCGGCGGCGGCCAACATGGCCAGGGCGCTCGTCGAGCCGATCAGCAGAGCCTTGCGAACACGCATTTCTCTCTCCCCCTTGTCGGGCCGGCTCCCCGCCGTACCGAAGTTTCCTCCTGGACGCGGCCCGGGCTGCCCCCGAGTCCGCCCCGCCAAACCCCTTTGTCACAACGGATCTAGCGTAACCGGAGTGCTCCGGTCTTAGAGTCACCATATACCGGCATCGAGAGAGAAGGAAGACAAAAAAGATACCAATGCGGTACCTCTGCATTTATTGGTATCTAAATGGTACTTTGCGGTGGCGTTCCTCGCAGGAACCCGCTACCTAGCAAACAGCCTTTGGAGTGAGTCCATTGTCTTTGTCGGCGATCCTCGGCCCGCTGGACGACGCCAGCCCCCTGCCGCTGTACCAGCAGCTGCAGCGCGCGCTGCGCGACGCCATCAGCACCAATGTGCTGGGGCCGGACGACGCCCTGCCGGCCGAGCGCGATCTCGCCGACGAGTTCTCGGTGTCGCGCATCACCGTGCGCAAGGCTCTGGACGGGTTGGTCGGCGAGGGCCTGCTGATGCGCAAGCAGGGCGCCGGCACCTTCGTCACGGGCCGGGTCGAGAAGAACTTCGCCAAGCTGACCTCCTTCTCGGAGGACATGATCGCGCGCGGGAGGAAGCCGCACAGCGTCTGGCTCTCCAAATCCGAGGGCTCGGTGAACCCTGAGGAGGCCCTGACCCTGGGCCTCAGCCCCGGCACCGGCGTGTTTCGCTTCCACCGCATCCGCTACGCCGACGCCCTGCCCATGGCGCTGGAGTTCTCGACCGTGCCAACCGCGGTGCTGAGCTCCGTCGCCCAGGTCGATTCCTCGCTCTATGAGGCGCTCGAACGCGAGGGCAACCGCCCCACCCGCGCCCTGCAGCGCCTGCGCGCGGTCCTGTTCACCGCCGACCAGGCCGAGCTCCTGGGCGTGAAGCCCGGCGATCCGGGCCTGCTGATCGAGCGGCGCGGCTTCCTGAAGAGCGGCCGGGCGGTGGAGTTCACCCAGTCCTACTATCGCGGCGACGCCTACGACTTCGTGGCCGAGCTCAACACCCTGTCCTGAGGCCCAGCGTGCAGCCCGAGCCTCACCCGACCGACCCCGCCCCGGCCGGCGGCGCGACCGGCGCCCCCTCCCCGACCTTGATGGCCCGCGAGACCGGCGAGGCGCCCGAGGTGGTGCGCCGCGGCTTGGTCGCCAACCGGCGGACCCTGCGCGAACTCGGCGCGACCTTGCGTGAGCGCGCGCCGCGCATGGTGCTGACCTGCGGGCGGGGCAGTTCCGACCATGCGGCGACCTACGCCAAGTACCTGATCGAGACCCGCACCGGCGTCCTGACCTCCTCGGCCGCGCCCTCGATCTCGTCGGTCTACGACACCCGATCCGACATGAGCGAGGTCCTGTGCCTGGCCATCTCGCAGTCCGGCCGCAGCCCCGATCTGCTGGCCTCGGTCCAGGCGGCCAAGGCGGGCGGGGCCTACGTCGTGGCCCTGGTCAATGTCGAGGATTCGCCGCTCGCCGCCCTAGCCCACGCGGTCGCGCCCCTGCACGCCGGCGCCGAACGCAGCGTGGCGGCGACCAAGTCGTTCCTGGCCTCGCTGGCGGCCATCGCCCAGCTGACCGCCGAGTGGACCCAGGACGCCGAACTGGTCAGCGCGCTCGACCGCGCGCCCGAGGCCATGGCCCGCGCGGCCGCTCTCGACTGGAGCGCCGCCGTCGAGCGCCTCACGCCTGCGCGCAATCTCTATGTCGTGGGCCGCGGCCTGGGCTTTGGCGCGGCGCAGGAGGCGGCGCTCAAGTTCAAGGAGACCTGCGGCCTGCACGCGGAGGCCTTCAGCTCGGCGGAGGTGCGCCACGGCCCCATGGCCCTGGTCGGGCCGGACTTCCCGGTCATGGCCTTCACCCAGGACGACGCCACCCGCGAAGGCGTGGAGACCTTGGTCGACGACCTGACCGCCGACGGCGCGCCGGTCCTGCTGGCTGGCCGCCCGCATGCGACGGCGATCACCCTGCCCGTCGTTGAATCGGCGGCGGCATTGCAGCCGCTGATGTCGATCCAGAGCTTCTACCCGATGGCCGAGCGCCTCTCGCGCGCCCGCGGCTTCGACCCCGACCACCCCCCGCATCTGCGCAAGGTGACCAAGACCGTCTGATGATCACCGCCCTGACCAACGCGCGCGTCCTGCTCGACCACGGCTTCGCCGAGGGCCGCACGGTGCTGCTGGCCGAGGGCAAGGTGCTGGGCGTGGTCGCCGCAGCCGAGGCGCCCCAGGCGCAGCGCACCGTCGATCTGCAGGGCGCGACGCTGGTTCCCGGCTTCATCGACACCCAGGTCAACGGCGGCGGTGGGGTGCTGTTCAACGATTCGCCGACCGTGGAAGCCATCGCCTGCATTGGCGCGGCCCACCGGCGCTTTGGCACGACCGGCTTCCTGCCCACCTTGATCAGCGACGATCTGGAGGTGGTGTCCGAGGCCATCGCCGCGGTCGACCAGGCCATCGCGCAGGGCGTGCCGGGCGTGCTCGGCATCCACATCGAAGGCCCGTTCCTGAACGTGAAGCGAAAGGGGGTGCACGACGCATCCAAGTTCCGCCCGTTGGACGAGGCCGCCCTGCCGCTGCTGACCCGCCTGGAGCGCGGCAAGACCCTCGTCACCCTGGCGCCGGAGAAGACCCGCCCGGCCATGGTGCGCGCCCTGGTCGAGGCGGGGGTCGCGGTCTCCGCCGGTCATACCAACGCCTCCTACGCCACGGTGCGCCAAGCGCTGGACGCCGGCCTCACCGGCTTCACCCACCTGTTCAACGCCATGTCGCCCCTGGCCACCCGCGAGCCCGGCGTGGTCGGCGCGGCGCTGGAGAACCGGGACGCCTGGTGCGGGATCATCGTCGACGGCCACCATGTCGATCCGGTGGTCTTGCGCCTGGCCTTGCGCTGCCGGCCGCTCGATCGCTTCCTGCTGGTCACCGACGCCATGCCCTGCGTGGGCACGGACGCCGAAAGCTTCATGCTGCAAGGCCGACGCATCAGCGTTCAGAACGGCGTCTGCGTCGACGAACACGGCGGATTAGCCGGTTCCGATCTCGACATGGCGAGCGCGGTGCGCAACGCTGTGGCGATGCTTCGTATCGATCTGGCCGACGCCGCACGCATGGCGAGCCTGAACCCCGCCGCTTTCCTGGGACTCGAAAGCCGACATGGGCGGATCGCGCCGGGCTGGCGAGCCGATCTCGTGGCGCTTGATTCGGACCTGAACGTCGTCTCGACCTGGATCGGCGATGAACCCAGCGGCGACCTCGCCTCGCCCGCCGACCCAACCCCTATGCGTGGAGCCGCGCGCGGCCCGGCCGAATGAACGGACGCGCCGCCATCGTCATCTTCGGCGCCACCGGCGATCTGGCGCTCAGGATGCTCTATCCGTCGCTGTACTTCCTGCATGCGGACGGCCTGCTGCCCGGGGGCCTGCGCATCGTGGGCGCCTCGCGCTCCCCCTTCTCCGACGCCGAGTTCGCGACCAAGGCGGAAGCGGCGGTGCAGGAGCGGGCCGACGGCCATTTCTCGGATGCGACCTGGGCCGAGTTCAAGCGCCGCCTGAGCTATTGCGGCGGCGACGCCTCGGAGCCCGAGATGTATGTGCGCCTGGCCGGCATGCTGGATGGCGCCGACGAGAAGATCTTCTACCTGTCGACCTCGCCCAGCCTCTACGGGGCGATCACCCGCAACCTCGAGCGCTCGGGCCTGTCCAGGGGCGACGCGCGGGTGGTGGTCGAAAAGCCGCTGGGCAAGGACCTGAAGTCCTGCCGAGAGATCAACGACGCGCTGGGCCATGCCTTCAGCGAAGATCAGATCTTCCGCATCGACCACTACCTCGGCAAGGAGGCGGTGCAGAACCTTCTGGCCCTGCGCTTCGCCAACACCCTGTTCGAGCCCTTGTGGAACAAGGTCTCAATCGACCACGTCCAGATCACCGTGGCCGAGACGGTGGGGGTCGAGGGGCGCTTCGGCTACTACGACGAGTACGGCGCCATCCGCGACATGGTGCAGAACCACCTCCTGCAGCTGCTGTGCCTGGTAGCCATGGAGCCGCCCGCCACCATCGACGCGGACTCGGTGCGCAACGAAAAGGTCAAGGTGCTGCGCTCGCTCAGGCCGCTGAACGGCGGCGAAGTCGGCTCCAAGACCGTGCGGGGGCAGTATCGCGCGGGCGTCGCCGAGGGCCGCTCCGTGCCCGGCTATGCGCAGGAAGCCGACGGCAAGGCCAGCGACACCGAGACCTTCGTCGCGCTCTGCGCCCACGTCGACAACTGGCGCTGGGCGGGGGTGCCGTTCTACCTGCGCACCGGCAAGCGCATGCCCGAGCGCTCCAGCCAGATCGTCATCCAGTTCAAGAGCGTCCCGCACTCCATCTTCAAGGGTCAGGACCTGCTGGCCAACCGCCTGACCATCCGCCTGCAGCCCGAGGAAGAGATCTCGCTGCAGCTGATGAACAAGACGCCGACCCTGGAGACCGCCAGGGGCATGGAGCTCAAGCCGCTGTCGCTGGACCTGTCCCTCGACGACGCCTTCAAGGGCCGCCGCCGCATCGCCTATGAGCGCCTGCTGCTCGAGGCCGTGCGCAACGACCCCACCCTGTTCGTGCGCCGCGACGAGGCCGAGGCCGCCTGGACCTGGATCGACGCCATCGTGGCGGGCTGGAGCAAGGCCGGAATCAAGCCCGCGCCCTATGTGGCGGGAACCTGGGGGCCCGCGGGGGCTTACGCCCTGGTCGAACGTGACGGCCGTAGCTGGTACGAATGACCCGATGGGTCCCACCTTTGTCAGTTATTACGAAGCCGAGCGCTTCTACGCTCACATCGCCGACGATATCGCCGGGCGGTTGAAGCGCGCGGTCAATGCGCGGGGCGTGGCCAGCCTGGTCTGCGCCGGCGGGTCCACCCCCGGCCCGGTCTACGCCAAGCTCGCGACCTACCCGATGCCCTGGGCCAAGATCCAGATCACCCTCTCGGACGAACGCTGGGTCTCGACCGTCGACGCCGATTCCAACGAGTTCATGCTGCGCCGCCGTCTGCTGAAGGAAGCCGCGGCCAAGGCGAAGTTCGTCCCGCTGAAAACCCGCGACGAGAACCCGCGCGCCGCCCAGGGCAAGGTCGACAAGGCCATCGCCGCCATGGCCCAGCCCTTCGACGTGACGCTTCTGGGCATGGGCGCGGACGGACACATCGCGTCGCTGTTCCCCAACTCCCCCGACCTGGGCCCCGCCATCAATCTGAAGGAAAAGTCGCGAGTCTGCGCGATCCGGGCGCCGGGCGCGGCGGGCAGCAGCGCGCGGCTCAGCCTGACGCTCTCGGCCATCCTGCGCTCACGCCTGATCATCCTGATCATGAAGGGCGAGGACAAGCGGCTGGTCTACAACAAGGCGCTGGAACCCGGCTCCGTCGCCGAACTGCCCGTGCGCGGCGTGCTGCAGCAGACCGCCGTGCCCGTCTTCGCCTACTGGCTGCGCTGAGGTCCTCGTGCCGCAACTGAACCCCGTCGTCGCCGACGTCACCGCGCGCATCGTCGAGCGCAGCCGCGAGAGCCGGGCTGACTACCTGGCGCGCATGGACGCCGCCCGCGGCCAGGGGCGATCGAGAAGCCACCTCAGTTGCGGCAACCTCGCTCACGCCTTCGCCGCCTCTCCGGCCGCGGACAAGCTGCGCCTCAGGGCTTCGGACGCGGTCAACGTCGGCATCGTCACCGCCTACAACGACATGCTGTCGGCGCATCAGCCATTCCAGACCTATCCCGACCTGATCAAGGCCGCGGTGCGGGAGGACGGCTGCACGGCCCAGGTCGCCGGCGGCGTTCCCGCCATGTGCGATGGCGTGACCCAGGGCCAGGCGGGGATGGAGCTGTCGCTGTTCTCGCGCGAGGTGATCGCGCTCTCCACCGCCGTGGCGATGTCGCACGACATGTTCGACGCCGCCCTGTGCCTGGGCGTCTGCGACAAGATCGTGCCGGGGCTGATGATCGGGAGCCTGAGCTTCGGCCACCTGCCCTTCCTGTTCGTACCCGCCGGACCCATGACGCCCGGCATCCCCAACAAGGAAAAGGCCCGCATCCGCGAGCTGTTCGCGCGCGGCGAGGTCGGGCGCGAGGAACTGCTGGAGGCCGAGGCCGCCTCCTACCATGCGGCCGGCACCTGCACCTTCTACGGCACCGCCAACTCCAACCAGATGCTGATGGAGCTGATGGGCGTGCACCTGCCCGGCACGGCCTTCGTCAACCCGGGCACGCCGCTCCGCGACGCCCTGACCCGCGCCGCCGCCCGTCGCGCCGTGACCCTGGCGCGCGAGGGCTCCGCACCCCTGGCCCACGTCATCGACGAGCGGGCCATCGTCAACGGCATCGTCGGCCTGATGGCCACCGGCGGCTCGACCAACCACGCCCTGCACATCCCGGCCATGGCCCGCGCCGCGGGCATCGTGGTCGATTGGACCGACATGGCCGACCTGTCGCGGGTGACGCCCCTGCTGGCGCGAATCTATCCGAACGGGTCGGCCGACGTGAACCGCTTCCACGCGGCGGGCGGCATGGCCTTCCTGACACGGGAGCTGCTCGACGCCGGCCTGCTGCACGAGGACACCGTCACCGTCGCCGGCGGGGGTCTCAGGCCCTACGCCCGCGAGCCTTTCCTCGATGGCGATCAGCTGGCATGGCGCGACGCGGCGCCCGTCTCGCTCGACCTCGACGTGCTGCGTCCGGCCTCGGACCCGTTCGATGCGGAGGGCGGCCTGAAGCTCCTGACCGGCGACCTGGGCCGCGCGGTGATCAAGGTCTCCGCCGTTGCGCCGGAGCATCGGGTGGTCGAGGCGCCGGCCCTGATCTTCCACGACCAGGACGACTTCATCGCCGCCTTCAAGCGCGGCGAACTCGATCGCGATTTCGTGGCGGTGCTGCGCTTCCAGGGTCCGCGCGCCAACGGCATGCCCGAGCTGCACAAGCTGACCCCGCCCTTGTCGGTGCTGCAGGACAAGGGCCGAAAGGTCGCCCTGGTCACCGACGGGCGCATGTCCGGCGCCTCCGGCAAGGTGCCCGCCGCCATCCACCTGACCCCCGAAGCCGAAGAGGGCGGCCCGATCGCGCGCCTGCGCGAAGGCGACCCGATCCGCCTTGATGCGGAGCGCGGGACGCTTGAGGTGCTGCTTGATCCCGCCGTCTTCACCGCGCGCCAACCGGTTGTGCACAGCCAGCCTCAGTTCGGCCTGGGCCGTGAGCTGTTCCGGGGTTTCCGCGCCGTGGCCGCGCCGGCGGAACTCGGCGGGGGCCTGCTACGCTAGGGTTCCGCCGCGCTTCAGAAAAAGATCACGCCCCGGCGGGGGATCGAAGCGTCGCCATAGCCGTTCTCTCTTCAGGCAACCTTGCGAGGCGCTAGTGAGCAGAACAATGACGGCCCCGGTCATGCAGGCCGGCGAAGGCGCCCTGAGCTTCTTGGGCTTCACCGGTACGGCGAGCTACGAGATGCCAGTGCGCAAATACACCTCCCGCGCGCCGATCGGCGCCCGCGGGGCCCTGTTGCTGCAGCCGACCACCGCGCGCGACTTCTATCGCGCCGGCAGCGGTTCGCTGGTGTTGGACGACGGTCGCGCCTGCCGCATCGTGGTGCTGGGTCACACCGAGGGCAGCGACCGCGCCTATTTCGAAGTGGTCGGCTAGACCGTTCTTCTTCGCCCTATCGGAATGCAAAAAGGGGCCGGCTTCGCAGCCGGCCCCTTCGTTTTCGCTGACCGCGAGAGACGCCTGGATCAGGCGCCTTGCAGCTGGCTGGCCGAGAGCTTGCCGTTGCGGGCGTCGCGCTCCAGCTCGTAGCTCAGCTTCTGGCCTTCGTGGATCGAGCCCAGTTCCGAGCGCTCCACCGCCGAGATGTGCACGAACACGTCCGCGCCGCCTTCATCAGGCTGGATGAAGCCGAAACCCTTTTGGGCGTTGAACCACTTCACGATACCGGTAGCCATGAGACATTTATCCTATGATTTGAGTATTCACGCGCGCCCTGTGGGCGGCATGATCGCAATTTCGAAATGTCCGAGGGGCAGGTCCGGAACTCGACGAAAAGCCAAGCGGGATTAGCGACCGAACCGTACGATATTCGATAGATTGTGTTTTGCACGAAATCGGCCTATTTGCAAACGGACTCAAGCAAATCTCCAAGAAAATCGGTGACGGCCCCGCTGAAAATTCGTTCGCGGGCGACCGAAAATTTATCGTTTGAACTGAATTCACAGAGAGTTTCATGAAATTCCAGAAGAGCGACACCCAGACCCGCGCCGTTTTCACTGTTACGCCGCATGCAGACGGCTGGGGCGTGGAGCACGAGGGCGAACTGCTGGACCCCTGCCGCACGATGGAAGAAGCCCGCGCCGCCGCCACGCGCCGTGCTCGGGCCTGCCAGGACCTCGGCCGGCCGTGCCAGATCAACGTCAGCGGCGAGCGAGGCTTCTTCGCCGCCCGCGCGCGTCCGGCGACGGAAGCCAAGCCCGAGACTGAGCTGCTCGACACCGAAGATAACGATGACATGGATGTGCGCCCGCTAGAGCGCGAAGCGATGCCCGCCTAAGGCAAGGCCTGCTTGGCCCGCGGCGAAGCGCAACGCTTCGCCGCGGCTTGCGGCTTCAGCCCGCTGCGACGGCCGCCTCGGCCTTCTTGCGCGGCTTCGTCACCTTCTTCGCTTTCGTGGGTTTGGGCTCGGCAGGCTCCGGCTCCACCCCGCTGGTGTCGAGCGCGCTCTCCGCCCCGCCGCCGACCACCCGCACGCCCAGAAAGCGCATCGCGCCGTTGGCGTAGCTGATCTCCTCCATAGCCACACTGGGATTACGTCTCAGGTCCGCCTCGTCGCGCAGCGTCAGGCGCAGCACCAGCGTGTCCCGGTCGATCCCGTCGGCCAGGGCCTGGGCGATAGCGGCGCGGAATTCCGGAATCTTGGGCCGCGGCGGCTTGGCCACGATCGGGGATTTCTTCGGGGCCGCCATGCGCATCTCCAGGGCCCGAAAGCCGGACCTGCTTCACCATACACGCCATGACCGCCGAAGTCCGCGTTTCGATCCTTATGCGGCCTTTATGCCGCCGGCGCCTTCTCCCAATCGAAACCTGAGCCCTAAAGGCCGATCTCTTCGCTCGAACTTGAGCCGCTTTTTGGGGCGCTTGACGTAAGTCAAGGCGCTCAAAGGCGCAATGGAAAACTGTTCCACATCGAGAAGCCGATAGAATTCGGAGAGTCGAAATGAACGACATTATCTACATCGCGCTCGGCATCGCTGTTTTCGCCGCGTTCATCGGCTACGCCGCGCTGCTGAAGAAGGCGTAAGACCATGATCGTCAGCGTGATTTACGGCGTCGCCGCCCTGGGCGTGGCCATCTACATGGTCGCCGCCCTGCTTCGCCCCGACAAATTCTAGAAATCGACAGAGGAGCGCTCGCCATGGATTGGCGCGGCTGGGCGGAAATCGCCTTCACCATCGGCCTGAGCTTGGCCATAGCCTGGCCCTTGGGCCTCTATCTGGCGCAGGTCTGGACCGGCGGGCGCACCTGGCTCGACCCGGTGCTGAAACCCGTCGAACGGGTGTCCTACTTCGCCTTCGGCATCGACCCGAAGAAGGGCCAAAGCTGGTTCGGCTACACCGTGGCCATGCTGGCCTTCAGCGCCGCGAGTTTCGTGGTGCTCTACCTGATCCTGCGCTTCCAGGACCTGCTGCCGCTGAACCCGCAGAAGTTCGCGGGCATGAGCCCGGACCTGGCCTTCAACACCGCGGTCAGTTTCGTCACCAACACCAACTGGCAGTCCTACACGCCCGAGCAGGCCGCCTCGACCTTCTCCCAGATGGCCGGCCTGACCAGCCACAACTTCCTGTCCGCCGCCGCCGGCATCGCCATGGCCGCGGCCGTCGCGCGCGCCTTCGCGGCGAACCGGGCTACGGACCTCGGCAACTTCTGGGCCGATCTGACCCGGATCAGCCTCTACGTGCTGCTGCCGATCAGCATCGTGGGCGCGCTCGTCCTGGTCTGGCTGGGCGTGCCCCAGACCCTCCTCGGCCACGTGGACGCCACGGGCCTTGAGGGCGCCAAGCAGGCGATCCCACTCTATCCGACCGCCAGCCAGGAGATCATCAAGCAGTTGGGCACCAACGGCGGCGGCATCTTCAACGCCAACTCCGCCCATCCGTTCGAAAACCCCAACGCGATCACCAACCTGATCGAGATGATCGCCATGAACGCGCTGAGCCTGGCGTGCGTGTTCGCCTTCGGAAAGGTCGCCTTCGCCGGCAAGGACGCGCGCGCCCTGATCGCGGTCATGACCATCCTGGTCGCCGCCGCCGCCTCGACCGTCTACGCCGCCGAGACCCAGACCCCGCCCGCCCAGCACGCCGCCCACGTGGCCACGGGCGTTAACATGGAGGGCAAGGAGGTGCGCTTTGGCGCGGCCTCCACCGCCACCTGGGTCGCCTTCACGACGGGGGCCTCGGACGGCGGCGTCAACGCCACGCACGACAGCCTGATGCCGCTCGGCGGCGGCATGGCGATGTTCATGATCCAGCTGGGCGAGATCCTGCCGGGCGGCGTCGGCTCCGGCCTCTACGGCATGGTGGTCATGGCGCTGCTGGCCGTGTTCGTCGCCGGGCTGATGGTCGGACGCACGCCCGAGTACCTCGGCAAGAAGGTCGAGGCGCGTGAGATCAGGTTCGCCATGCTCGCGGTCCTGATCCTGCCCCTGGCGATCCTGGGCTTCTCGGCGGTCGCCGTGGTCCTGCCCGATGCCCTGAAGGCCCTGGCCAACCCCGGCCCGCACGGCCTGTCGGAGGTGCTCTACGCCTACAGCTCCGCCGCCGGGAACAACGGCTCGGCCTTCGCCGGCCTCAGCGCCAACGTTCCCTACTGGAACAGCACGCTCGGCATCGCCATGCTGCTCGGCCGCTTCGCCTATGTCGTGCCGGTCCTGGCCATCGCCGGGTCGCTCGCGGCCAAGCCCAAGCTCGAGCCCTCCGCCGGCACGCTGCCAACCCACGGCCCGCTGTTCGTCGGCCTGTTGATCGGGGTGATCCTGATCCTCGGCGGCCTGCAGTACTTCCCCGCCCTCGCCCTCGGCCCGATCGTGGAGCACTTCCAAGTGCTCCACGCGGTCGGCGGCCGCTGAGCGTCACGCGACGCTTAGGAGATATCCCATGACCATCACCGCCATCGAACCGGGTTCGCCCGGAGACAACGCCCGCAAGGCCAAGTCCGCCATCTCGGGCACGACCTTCTCCCCCGCGGTGCTCGGCCGCGCGCTCTGGGAGGCTTTCAAGAAGCTCGACCCGCGCCGCCTGACCGGCAATCCGGTGATCCTGGCCACCGAGGTCGTCGCCGCCCTCGCGACTCTGTCGGCCGGCGTCGCCATCGCCCAGGGCCAGCCTTCCGGCTTCGCCATCCAGATCGCCGCCTGGCTGTGGGCCACGGTCCTGTTCGCCAACTTCGCCGAGAGCGTGGCCGAGGGCCGCGGCAAGGCCGCCGCCAATGCGCTTCGGGCCTCGCGCGTCACCACCAAGGCCAAGGTCATCGTCGACCCCAAGACCGGCACGGTCGTGCCGACCCCGGCCCACGAACTGTTTGCCGGCGCCATCGTGCTGGTGGAGGCCGGCGACGTGATCCCGTCCGACGGGGAGATCGTCGAGGGCGTGGCCTCGGTCAACGAGGCCGCCATCACCGGCGAGAGCGCGCCGGTGATCCGCGAGGCCGGAGGCGACCGCTCCGCCGTCACCGGCGGCACCACAGTGGTCTCCGACTGGATCAAGGTGCGCATCACCGCCGACCCCGGCTCGACCTTCCTCGACCGCATGATCGCCATGGTCGAAGGCGCCGACCGCCGGAAGACCCCCAATGAGATCGCCCTCGCCGTGCTGCTGGCCGGCCTGACCCTGGTGTTCCTGATCGCGGTCGTGACCCTGTTGGGCCTCGGCAAATACTCAGGCGAGCAGCTCGACCCCTTGGTGCTGGGCGCCCTCTTCGTGTGCCTGATACCGACGACCATCGGCGGGCTCCTTTCCGCCATCGGCATCGCCGGCATGGACCGGCTCTTGAAGGTCAATGTGCTGGCCACGTCGGGCCGCGCGGTCGAGGCCTCCGGCGACGTCGACACCCTGCTGCTCGATAAGACCGGCACCATCACCTACGGCAATCGCCTCGCCGTCGAGGTCGTGCCCGCCCCCGGCGTGCCCGCCGACAAGGCCCTGTGGGCCGCCCTGATGGCCTCCCTGGCTGACGAGACCCCTGAAGGCCGCTCGATCATCGAACTGGCGCGCGAGAAGAACGGGCTGACCGAGACTCTGCCTGCGGACGGCAAGGCCGTCGCGTTCAGCGCCACCACCCGCATGTCCGGCCTCGACACGCCGACCTTCAGCTGGCGCAAGGGCGCGGTCGACTCGATCTGCAAGCACGTCGGGCTCGACCCCAAGGCGCTTCCCGCCGAGGTGGCGTCCGCGATCGATCGTATCGCCCGCGCCGGGGGCACACCCCTCGCCGTGGCCGAGAACGGTAAGCTAGTGGGCGTCATCCACCTCAAGGACGTGGTCAAGCCTGGCGTGAAGGAGCGCTTCGCCGACCTGCGTCGGATGGGCCTGCGCACCATCATGATCACCGGCGACAACCCGGTGACCGCCGCCACCATCGCCTCGGAAGCCGGCGTCGACGATTTCCTGGCCGAGGCCACGCCCGAGGACAAGCTGCGCCTGATCCGCGCGGAACAGGCCAAGGGCCGGCTGGTGGCCATGTGCGGCGACGGCTCCAACGACGCCCCGGCGCTCGCCCAGGCCGACGTCGGCGTGGCCATGCAGACAGGCACCCAGGCCGCGCGCGAGGCCGGCAACATGGTCGACCTCGACAGCGACCCGACCAAGCTCATCGAGATCGTCGAGGTCGGCAAGCAGATGCTGATCACCCGCGGGTCCCTGACCACCTTCTCCATCGCCAACGACGTGGCCAAGTATTTCGCGATCATCCCTGCGATCTTCGTGGGCGCCCTGCCAGCGTTGGGCGCGCTCAACATCATGGGGCTGCATAGCCCCCAGAGCGCGATCCTGTCGGCGGTGATCTTCAACGCCCTGGTGATCGTGGCCCTGATCCCGCTCGCCCTGAAGGGCGTGAAGTACCGCCCCATCGGCGCCGGCAAGCTGCTCTCACGCAACCTGACGATCTACGGCCTGGGCGGGCTCGTCGTCCCCTTCGTCGGCATCTGGGCCATCGACTGGCTGGTGGTCCTGGTCGGCCTGGCGCCGAGCCATCCCTGAGCCCCGAACCCTCAACCCTTCTCGCTGGAGCATTCCGATGAAAGCTTCCCTTCTCGCCTCCACCCTGTTCGCCGCCGGCGCCCTGACCCTTACGGCCGGCGTGGCCTTCGCCGATCCCCTGCCTGCACCCTCCTTCGCCGGTCCGCTCGCGCCGAACCCCAATCCCGTGAGCGTCGACGCCGGCCCGCTGGGCAAGGTCTCGGTCGGCGGCGCCTTGAGCGGTCTGGGCCTCGCCCAGGATCACCCGGTCCCCGGCGACCAGGATTCCACGGCCGACCTCAGCAACGGCCAGATCTGGATCGAAAAGACCGATGGTCCGGTGCAGTTCTACGTCCAGGCGGGCGCCTATTCCCTGCCGGCGCTAGGCTCGGCCTACATCAAGTCGACCGACGCCACGACGGGCTTCTACGGCGCCGTGCCGGTCGCCTTCCTGAAGTTCGCGCCCAACAGCGAATTCTCGGTCCAGGTCGGCAAGCTGCCGACGCTGATCGGGGCGGAGAGCACCTTCACCTTCCAGAACATGAACCTGGCGCGCGGCCTGCTCTGGAACCAGGAGCCCGCGGTCAGCCGCGGGGTCCAGGCCAACTGGGCCAAGGGGCCGGTCAGCCTGTCGGTTTCGGTCAACGACGGCTTCTATTCCAACAAGTACAACTGGGTCTCCGGATCGCTGGCCTACACCCTCAATCCGGCCGACACCGTGACCCTGATCGGGTCGGGCAATACCGGGACAACCAACAAGTCCACGCTCGCGACACCGCTGGTGCAGAACAACAGCCAAATCTGGAACCTGATCTGGACCCACAGCAAGGGGGCGTGGACCGTCACGCCCTATCTGCAGTACACCCACGCGCCCGCCAGCACGCCGCTGGGCATTGCGCACGAGGCTTCGACCACCGGCGGCGCGCTGCTGGTCAAGTATGCGTTCAACCCCACCTTCAGCCTGGCCGGACGCGGCGAGTACATCGGCTCGACCGGCAGCCTCGCAAGCGGCGCGCCGAGCCTGCTTTATGGCCCTGGCAGCCGGGCCTGGTCGCTGACGCTCACCCCGACCTGGCAGTTCAAGACCTTCTTCGTGCGCGGTGAGGCCTCCTACGTGAAGGCGGACCACGTCACGCCCGGCTTCGCGTTCGGGGCCTCGGGCACAGCGACCAGCCAGTCCCGCGCCATGATTGAGACCGGTCTCCTGTTCTGAGGCCGCTCTCCCCTTTCGAAGGACACGACGATGTCGATGCTCTCTCAAATCCGTCCCGCGATCGTCTCGACCCTTTGGTTCACGGCGCTGCTGGGC
The DNA here is from genome assembly GCA_018241995.1 of Pseudomonadota bacterium. GTDB lineage: Bacteria > Pseudomonadota > Alphaproteobacteria > Caulobacterales > Caulobacteraceae > JAFECT01. The sequence continues at coordinate 85,486 of JAFECT010000015.1, read as the reverse complement.
GTGCTCTATCCGCTCGGCGTCACCGCCGTCGCCGAGAACACCATGCCCAATCGAGCCGCAGGCAGCATGATAAAGGGCCCCGCGGGGCAAGTGGTCGGCTCGGCCCTGATCGCCCAGAGCTTCGCCCGGCCGGAGTACTTCCACTCCCGCCCTTCCGCCGCCGGCAAGGGCTATGACGCGACGAGTTCGGGCGGCTCCAACCTCGGGCCGCTGCACCCGGATCTCGCGAAGCGTGAGGCGGGGGACGCCGACGCGATCCGCAAGTCCGACGGGGCGACTGTTGTCCCCGCCGATGCGGTCACGACATCCGGCTCGGGCCTCGATCCCGACATCTCCCCGGCCAATGCGCGGATGCAGGCAAATCGCGTGGCCCTCGCCAGGGGCGTGGATCCCGCAGTGGTGCGCACCCTGGTGGACCGCGCCACCGAGCAGGCGTTCCTGGGCTTCATCGGCCAACCGCGGGTCAATGTGCTGAAGCTGAACATGGCCCTCGACGCTGAGTTTCCCGTCAGGCACGCTCAGACTCCATGACCTCGGCCGAGCCCCGTCGCCCCGACCCGGAAGCCCTCCTCGCGGAGGTCGGCGGGAGCGGGCGCGGCCGGCTCAAGGTCTTCCTCGGCATGGCGCCAGGGGTGGGCAAGACCTATGCGATGCTGCGCGAGGCCCGACGCCGCAAGGCCGAGGGCCTCGACGTGCTGGTGGGCGTGGTCGAGACCCACGGCCGGCGCGAGACGGAGTCCCTGCTCCGCAATCTCGATGTGCTGGCCAGGAAGCCCTTGGATTACAAGGGCCGCACGCTTCTTGAATTCGATATCGACGCGGCGCTGGAGAAGCGACCCGACCTGCTGCTGGTGGACGAATACGCCCATTCCAATGCGCCCGGCTCGCGCCATCCCAAACGCTGGCAGGACGTGGAGGAGCTGCTCGCCGCCGGCATCGACGTCTGGACCACGCTCAACGTCCAGCACCTGGAAAGCCTGGTCGATGTGGTCTGGAAGATCACCGGGGTGCGCCAGCGCGAGACCGTGCCGGACTCCGCCCTCGCCCGCGCCGACGACATCGAGCTGATCGACATCACGCCCGGCGAGCTCCGTCAGCGCATGGCCGAGGGCAAGGTCTATCTGGCCGAGACCGCCAAGGTCGCGGCCGAGCGCTTCTTCAAGCCGGAGAACCTGACAGCGCTGCGCGAACTGGCGCTCCGCCGCGCGGCCCAGACGGTGGACGACCAGCTGATGGGCGCGATGAAGCGCGCCGGGGTCGAGGGGCCCTGGGCGGCGGGCGAACGCATCCTGGTGCTGGTCGGCGGCGCGCCGGTGGCCAGCGCCCTGGTGCGGGCGGGCCGGCGCCTTTCGGACATGATGATGGATGCGCCCTGGATCGTGGCGCACGTCGAACAACCCAACCGCCCCGCGCCCGACCCCGCGGCTGCGCAACGCCTGAACGAGGCCCTGAAGCTGGCCGAACAGCTGGGCGCCTCGACGGTGGTGCTGACCGGCGACGACATCGTCTCGACCGTCCTGGACTATTCGGGGCGCAACAACATCACCCAGATTGTGGTCGGCCGCTCGCCGACCAGCCGCCTGCGCGCCCTGTTCGGCCGTTCCCTGCCCCAGGCCCTGCTCGACCGCTCGGCGGGCGCGGCCCTGCACGTCGTCACCGAGACCGCGCCGGAGCCCGCGCGACCCGCGCCGGCCCTGTCGCCGTTGCACGCCCTGCGGCAGTGGCGGGGCTATGTCGGCGCCTTCGCCTTCGTGGCCCTGGCCACTCTGGTCTCCGCCGCCGTCGACCGGCTGTCGAATCAATCGGCCAACCTGGCCATGGTCTATCTGCTGAGCGTGCTGGCCACGGGCATCGCGTTCGGCCTGTGGCCCGCGGTTGCCGCAGCCGCCTTGGCGGCGCTCAGCTACAACTTCTTCTTCCTGGAGCCGCGACTGACCATGTACATCGGTCACGCGGCCGATGTCCTGACCTTCGGGGTGTTCTTCCTCGTCGCCCTGGCCACCGGCTGGCTGACCGGCCGCGTGCGCGACCAGGCCCGCGCCACTTCCCGCCGCGCCTCCGCCGTGACCTCCCTGCTGCAAGCCAGCCGCAGGCTTTCCGGCGCCGCCAAGAAGGAGGACGCGGCCAAGGGCCTGGCCGAACAGCTCGCCGCGGCCAGTGGGCGCAAGGCGATCATCCTGCTGCCCGCCGACGGCGACATCGTGGCCTCCGCCGGGGCGCCGATGCTGGAGCCCCTGTCGACCGCCGACATGGCCGCCGCCCGCTGGGCCTGGGAGCGGGGCGAGGCGGCCGGGCGCGGCACCGGCACCCTGCCCAACGCCGGCTGGACCTTCCGGCCGCTGCAAGGCGTCAAGGCGCGCTCGGGCGTGGCCGGGATCGAGGCGGGCGAAGGCGCGGACTCCGACGAGCGCTTCGTCCTGGCCCTGCTCGATCAGGGCGCCGTGGCCCTGGAGCGGGCCGAGTTCGCCGCCGAGGCCGCCGATGCCGAGGCGCTCCGCCGCTCCGACCGCCTGCGCTCGGCGCTGCTCAACTCCATCAGCCACGACTTGCGCACCCCGCTATCGACCGTGCTGGGCTCGACCACCACCCTGCTCGAATACGGCGACAAGCTCGCCAAGCCGGTGCGCCGCGACCTGCTCGACAGCATTCGCGAGGAGGCCGAGCGCCTGAACCGTTATGTCGGCGACCTGCTCGACATGACCCGGCTGGAAGGCGGTGCGCTGGAGCCCCGCGCCGAGCCGACCGACGTGCGCGAGGTGCTGGACGCCGCCGTCGAGCGGGTCTCGCGACGGCTGGGCGCGCGCACACTGGAGCGCGATTTCGCCGGCCAGCTGTCGCTGGTCAGCGCCGACGCGGGCCTGCTGGAACAGGCCGTAGCCAACATCCTCGAGAATGCGGTCAGCTACAGCGGCGACGGCAGCCGCATCGAGGTCGCTGCCTACGAGGATCCCGACGAGGTGGTCATCGCCATCGAGGACCAGGGCCGGGGCATCCCCAAAGCCGACCTGGAGCGCGTGTTCGACAAGTTCCGGCGCCTGGACCAGCCCACCGACCGCGGCAAGGGCGCGGGCCTTGGCCTGTCCATCGCCAAGGGCTTCATCGAGGCCATGGGCGGCCGCATCGCCGCCGTCAGTCCGGTCACCGCGACGGGCGGCACGCGCATGCTGATCAGCCTGCCCAAGGCGGTGCGCACCCACGCCTTTCTGCTGTAAGTCCCAATTCTCCCGCTGGAATCTGGCATGTCCGCCCACCGCCCCCGCATCCTGGTCGTCGACGACGAGCCGCAGATCCACCGGTTCCTGGGGCCCGCTCTGGATGCCGGCGGCTACGAGCCCGTGCGGGCCGACAACGCGACCGACGCCCTGCGTGAGATCGCCCGCAAGCCGCCCGATGCGGTGGTGCTCGACCTCGGCCTGCCCGACATGGACGGCAAGGAGGCCCTGGCCAAGGCGCGCGCCTTCTATGACGGGCCGATCATCATCCTGTCCGCCCGCGACCGCGAGACCGAGAAGATCGACGCGCTGGACCTCGGCGCCGACGACTATGTCGAGAAGCCTTTCGGCGTGGGCGAGCTGCTGGCCCGCCTGCGCGTGGCCCTGCGCCACCGCCTGCTGCGCGAGGGCGCCGAGCCGGTCATCCGCTCCGGCGAGGTCGAGATCGACCTGGTGATGCGGCGCGTCAGCCGCTCCGGCGAGCCCGTGCGCCTCTCGCCCAAGGAGTACGACCTGTTGGCGCGGCTCGCCGAGGGCGGCGGCAAGGTGCTGACCCACCGCCAGCTGCTCACCGCTGTCTGGGGCCCCGCCCACGAGCACGACGTGCAGTATCTGCGCGTCTTCGTCGGCCAGATTCGCCAGAAGCTGGAAGCCGACCCCGCCACGCCCACCGTGATCCTCACCGAGCCCGGCGTCGGCTACCGCTTCGGGGCCTGATCAGGCCTGGTGCGGGGCCAGGAAGCCCGCGAAGGCGACCCCGCGCGGCTCGAAGCGCTCGCAGGTAGGCCGCCCGGCCTCGTCCGCATAGGTCACGGCCGCGGGCCGGCCGAGTGCGGCGCACTCGTGCGCCAGTCGCCGCGCGCAGGCCAAGGCTTCTTCGAAGCTGGCAAAACGGCCCGCCCGACTGCCGTGAAACGACAGCCGCCAGTCGCCGCCGTCGCACACCAGAGCATAGGCCATGAACGGTTCACGGTGGGCGCCGGCATAGGCCGCCACGAAGGGATTGCGCCGCGCGCCGCGGGCGCGTCGCGCCACCTTCAGCCCGATGAGGCCGAGATCGTCTGGAGCGATCATGGCTTTAGGCCGCCGCCAGGAGCGAAGCCGCGCGCTGGGCCAGGCACACCTCGCGGCGCCGCCGACCCAGCCGCGCGACCACCCGATAACCGAAGCGCCTAAGCACGGTCTCGACCGCCGCGCCCTCACCGGCCGCGGCCCGCAGCACCAGCACGCCGCCCGGATGCACGCGCGGGCCGCGGTCGAGCAAGGCGGCGAGGCGCTCGCCGGTGCAGGCGTGCGGAATGAACAGGGCGTCGGGCGTCTCGGCCGGACAGGGCGCGCCGGAACGCACATAGCCGACATTCTCGAAACCATGGCGGCAGAGCCAGAGCAAGGTCGCGAACCCGTCCGGGCCGGTGATCTGGATGAGGCTGTGCTGGTCGATCCCGGCCCGGCGAAGCGCTTCGGGCACGGTCTCCTCGCCGGTGCGGCCGGCGGCATGAACGCTGAGGGTCATCTTGTCCTTACCTGGCCCCGGCGCTCACGGCTCCGGGACAGGCTGAGACTAGGGCCGCGGCGCGTAAGCCTTCGATGTGGGACTTGATCCGGCGCATAAACAACGCATCAAGGTCGGCCCAACCTGGCGCTTGCGGGCAGGCGCTGGCGGGCGTATTCCCGCCGCCGCTCCAGACGCCGAGAAAGGCGCTTAATGGCTTCCCTTTCCTCCGCAGCCCATGTGCTGCCGAGCCCCAGCCGCTCCCAGTTCCGGGCCCTGACCATCGGCGCCCTGGGCGTGGTGTTCGGCGACATCGGCACAAGCCCGCTCTACGCGTTCCGCGAGGCCCTGAACCAGAGCGGCTCGGCCATCGGCCGGCCGGAGATCCTGGGCGTGCTGTCGCTGGCGCTGTGGGCCCTGATCCTGATCGTGACGGTCAAATACGTCATGTTCCTGATGCGCGCCGACAACGAGGGCGAAGGCGGCGTGCTGTCGCTGATGGCCCTGGCGCAAAAGGCCTTCCAACGACGCACGGCGGTGCTGTTCGGCCTGGGCGCGCTGGGCGCGGCCCTGTTCTACGGCGACGCGGTGATCACCCCGGCCATCTCGGTGCTGTCGGCAGTCGAGGGCCTGAAGACCATCCCCTCCCTGTCCAGCCACATCGACACGCCTGAGGTGCTGATCATCAGCGTCGGAATCCTGACCGCCCTGTTCCTGATCCAGTCGCGCGGCACGGCCAAGGTGGCGGGCCTGTTCGGCCCGATCTGCATCCTGTGGTTCCTGGCCATCGGGCTGATCGGCCTGATGCATGTGAAGGACGACTGGTCCGTCCTGGCCGCGATCAATCCGGTTTACGGCGTGAAGTTCGTGGCCACCCACGGCTTCGTGGGCCTCCTGGCCCTGGGCGCGGTGTTCCTGACTGTCACCGGCGCCGAGGCCCTGACCGCCGACATGGGCCATTTCGGGCGCAAGCCTATCCAGTTCGGCTGGCTGTTCCTGGTGTTCCCGTCCCTGCTGCTGAACTACTTCGGCCAAGGCGCCCTGGCCCTGGCGGCGCTGGAAAAGGCGCGGCTGACGCACCACGCCTTCGAAAACGGCGACTGGTTCTTCCTGATGGCCCCGCCGCTCCTGCGCGCCGCCCTGGTGGTCTTGGCCACCATCGCCACCATCATCGCCAGCCAGGCGGTGATAACCGGCGCCTTCTCCCTGACCCAGCAGGCCATCCAGCTGGGCCTTCTACCGCGCATGGACATCCGCCAGACCTCGGGCGAGCAGGCCGGACAGATCTACATCGCCCGCATCAACGGCATGCTGTTCGTGGGCGTGCTGTTCATGGCGCTCGCCTTCCGCAACTCATCCGCCCTGGCCCACGCCTACGGCATCGCCGTGACCGGGACCATGGTGGTGACCACCTGCCTGGCCTTCCTGGTTGCGCGCCATGTGTGGCGCTGGAAGCTGTGGGTCTGCGTCGCGGCCATCGCGCCGTTCCTGCTGCTCGACCTCGGCTTCTTCGGCGCCAATGCGCTGCGTATCGTCGAGGGCGGCTGGGTGCCCCTGACCCTGGCGCTGGCGCTGTGTGCGGTGATGTGGACCTGGGTGCGCGGCACGCGGCTGCTGACCAGCAAGGTCGCGCGCCAGAGCCTGACGGTGAGCGACCTGTTGGCCAGCCTAAACCCGAAGTCGGTATTCCGCGCTCCGGGGACGGCCGTGTTCCTCTCCTCGGACCCGGAGATCGCGCCCGTCGCCCTGATGCACAATCTCAAGCACAACAAGGTGCTGCACCAGCACAACGTCATCGTTACCGTGAAGTCGACCACCCAGCCGCACGTGCCCGAGGCGGACCGTCTCAGTGTCAGCTGGGCCGCCCCCGACTTCGCCAAGGCGGTGCTGAACTTCGGCTACATGGAAACGCCCGACGTGCCCGCCGCCCTCATGGCGGGGCGCAGCCGCGGCCTGAAGATCGACGCCCTGTCGACCTCCTATTTCCTCAGCCGGCGCACCCTGGTCCGCTCCGTCCAGTCCGACCTGCCGGCATGGCAGGATCGGCTGTTCTTCTTCCTGTCCAAGAATGCGACGGACCCCACGACCTATTTCCGCATCCCCGCCGGCCGGGCCGTGGAAATGGGCGCCCAGGTCGCACTTTGAGCGTCACGCGACGCCGGGTTGCGCATGCGGCCTGAGGGGCAAATCCGGCGTGTGAATTGCACGCGGAACCGTACGGTACCGGACAGCGTTTTCGCAAAAGATAGTCGAGAACCGTACCGAACCGCGCGGCCAAATGGCCTATGGGTTCGCCCCGTCAGCGCTCCCAAACAGTCCGGTCCCCCCATTGATCCTGGCTTCCCTGCGAACCGCAACAGGCTCTGCGCACCGTCGCCTGGAGGACGGGCTGGCTCTGCTGGACCCGCCGCTGGAGCGTGAACGCTTCGCGCGGACCCTGGTCGGCTTCCATGCCTTCCACCGCGCATGGGAGCCCCTGGTCGAACGCCTGACCGGGGAGGCCGCCTTCCTCGCCCCGCGCCGACGCCTGGCCCTGCTGGAGGCCGACCTCGCCGCGCTCGGCGCCGAACCGGCGCGCGCGAGCGACCCTATCCCGTTTCTGACCACCCGCGCCGAGGCCTGGGGCTCGCTCTACGTCATGGAAGGCTCCGCGCTGGGCGGCCTTGTCATCTCCAAGGTCCTTCAGGGCGCCGATTGGTTGCCCAAGGGCGGGCTGACCTATTTCAACCCCTACGGCCGGCGCACCATGACCGAGTGGCGGACCTTCCTGGCCCGGCTCGAGGCCATCGCCGCCCAGGAGCCGGAAGAGGAGATCGTCTCCGGCGCAGTGGCGACCTTCGCCCACCTGCAGGCTCGCCTTGTCCCGCTGGAGGAGGCCGCATGAGCGATGGTGAACTCACCGACCTGGTCGACCTGACCGCTTGCGACCGCGAGCCGATCCACATCCCCGGTTCGATCCAACCGCATGGCGCGCTGCTGGGCATCGTCGGCGCGGAGCACACCATCGTCCACGCCAGCGCCAACGCCGCGGCCTTCCTGGGCGTCGCCCCGGTGCTGGGCCGCACCCGGCTTGGCGAGGTGGTCGGGGACGGTCGGCTCGAGGCGGACATCGCCGTCTGGCTGGCCGGAGACCAGGCGACCATGCTGCGCTCTGTCCGCGTCGGCGAGCACTGCTTCAACGTGGTCACCCATCGCGGCGCGGACGATGTGGTGCTGGTGGAGTTCGAAGAGGCGCCGGACAGTGAAACCCATACGCTGGACGCGCTCTATCCGCGCCTGCGCCACTTCATCGAACAGCTGCAGAACCTTTCGGAGATCGCGGCCCTGGCCTCGACCGCCGCGCGTCAGGTGCGCGAGCTGACCGGGTTCGATCGGGTGCTGATCTACCGTTTCGACGAGGACGGCGCCGGCACGGTGATCGGGGAGGACCGCAACGACGCCCTGCCTGCCTATCTCGATCTGCGCTTCCCGGGTTCGGACATCCCCAAGCAGGCGCGTGAACTCTATCGCCTGAACCGCACCCGCATCATTCCCGACGCGCTCTATCAACCCGTGCCGCTGCTGGCCCATCCCGACTACGGGAAGGAGCCGTTGGACCTGACCCATTCGGTGCTGCGCAGCGTCTCGCCGGTGCATGTCGAATACATGCGCAACATGGGCACCCATGCCTCCATGTCGGTCTCGATCCTGATCGAGGGGGAGCTTTGGGGCCTGATCGCCTGCCATAACGCCGAGGCCAAGCGCGTGCCGCTGCAGCTGCGCGGCGCCTGCGACCTGTTGGGCCAGGTGCTGGCCGCCCAGATGGGAGCCCTGATCCGCACCCAGGAGATCGGCAAGCGGGTCAGGCTCAAGTCGCTGCAGACCGAGCTCTTGAGCCTGATGGCGCAGGAGGATGTGTTCTCCGACGCCCTGCTGAAGAACCCCTCCGCCTGGCGCGGCCTGGCCTCGGCCGACGGCGCCGCCGTGATCGTGGGCCAGACGCTCCTGGCCAGCGGCGCCTGCCCGCGCGAAGACCAGATCCGCGAGATCGTGAGCTGGCTCGAGGAGACCAAGGCGCCGGACGTGTTCGCCACCGACGCCCTGCCCGACCACATGCCCAGCGCCGCCGCCTTCATCGACAAGGCCGCGGGCGTGCTGGCGATCACCGTTTCGGAGATGCACGCCAGCTACATCCTCTGGTTTCGGCCCGAGGCAGTGCGCACCGTCAACTGGAGCGGTGACCCTCGAAAGCCGGCCGGCGCCGTCAGCGACGACCGCCTGCATCCGCGCCAGTCGTTCGAGATCTGGAAGGAGCAAGTGCGCGGCCGCTCCCTGCCCTGGGACACGGCCGAACTGGAAGCCGCGCGTGAGCTGCGCGCCGCGGTGATCGCCATCGTGCTGCGCCAGGCCGAGGAGATGGCCTCGCTGTCCGACGAGCTGCAGCGCTCGAACAAGGAGCTGGAGGCCTTCTCCTACTCGATCTCCCACGACCTGCGCGCGCCGTTCCGCCACATCGTGGGCTATGCCGAACTCCTGACAGAGCGCGAGGGCGATAAGCTCGACCCGCAGTCGGGTCACTACCTCGAAAGCATCAAGACCGCGGCGATCTCGGCCGGGCGCCTCGTGGACGACTTGCTGGGCTTCTCGCACCTGGGCCGCGCGAGCCTGGCGACCTCGCCCACGGACATGGACAAGCTGGTGACCGAGGCCCGCCGCACCCTGGAGCCGGAGACGCAGGGACGCCACATAGACTGGAAGGTCTCGGCCCTGCCGCCCGCCCAGGCGGACCCATCCCTGGTGCGACAGGTGCTGGTCAATCTGATCGGCAACGCCCTGAAGTACTCGCGCGGCCGCAACCCCGCCGTGATCGAGGTTTCGGGCCGGATCGGCGAAGACGGACAGGCGGTCTACACCGTGCGCGACAACGGCGTCGGCTTCGACATGGCCTACGCCGGCAAGCTGTTCGGCGTGTTCCAGCGCCTGCACCGTATCGAGGAATTCGAGGGAACCGGAATAGGCTTGGCGATTTCCAGAAGGATCGTCGAGCGTCACCGTGGCCGCATCTGGGCCGAAGGCGCTGTCGGGCAAGGCGCTGCGTTCCATTTCACCCTGCCCCCAGCCGACGCTTAAAGGACTTCGATGGCCGACCTGAGACCCATTCTGCTTGTGGAAGACAGCCCCCAGGATCTGGAACTGACCCTGGCCGCGCTCGCCAAGTGCCAGCTGGCCAACGAGATCGTGGTCACGCGCGACGGCGCCCAGGCGCTGGACTGGCTGCAGCGCAAGGGCGAATTCACCGACCGCACCGCCGGCGATCCGGCCGTGGTCCTGCTGGACCTGAAGCTGCCCAAGCTCGACGGCCTGGAGGTGCTGGAGCGGGTGAAGGGCGACGAGCATATGCGCTCGATCCCCGTGGTGATGCTGACCTCCTCACGCGAGGAGAAGGACCTGGTGCGCAGCTATCAGCTCGGCGTGAACGCCTTTGTGGTGAAGCCGGTCGAGTTTCGCGAGTTCTTCGAGGCCATCCAGGACCTCGGCGTGTTCTGGGGCATCCTCAACGAGCCCCCGCCACGGGCCGCGAAGAGCTGAGAGTTCGAGCGTGAGCGTATGAGCAAAGTTCGCATCCTGATGCTGGAAGACAGCGCCCTGGACGCCGATCTGATCGTCCAGCAGCTGAGGAAGGGCGACTTCGCCTTCGACGTGGTGCGCGCCACCGATCGCGACACCTATATCGCGGCGCTGGAGAACGGCGGCTGCGACGTGATCCTGTCCGACTACTCCCTGCCCTCGTTCGACGGCGCCGCGGCGCTGGAACTGGCGCGCGAGAAGGCGCCCAAGACCCCCTTCATCTTCGTCTCCGGCGTGCTGGGCGAGGATTTCGCGGTGGAGTCGCTGAAGCAGGGCGCCACCGACTATGTGCTGAAGCAGCGCCTGACCCGCCTGCCCTCCGCGGTGGCCCGCGCCCTGTCCGAAGCGCGCGAGAAGGCCGAACTGGAAGCCGCGGAACAGCAGATGAAGCTGCTGGTCGCCGAACTCAGCCACCGGGTGAAGAACACGCTGGCCACCGTCGTGGCCATCTCGCGCCTGACGTTGAAGCGCAGCCGCTCGCTGGAGGAGTTCGACAAGGCTTTTTCCGCGCGCCTGCAGGCGCTCAGCCAAGCCCACACCCTGCTGTTCCGCACCAACTGGGGCGAAACCGACATGCAGCAGGTGATGGAACAGGCGCTGAAGCCCTTCCGCAGCGACCTGGACGGCTTCCACCTCGCCGGCGAACCGGTGCCCCTGCCGCCCAAGCCCGCCCTGGCCCTGACCATGATGCTGCACGAACTGGCCACCAACGCAGCCAAGTACGGCGCCCTGTCCAAGCCCTCAGGCGCGGTGGACGTGGACTGGAAGGTCGAGCGCAACGGCCACGGCGACATGGTGCGCCTGACCTGGCAGGAGCGGGGCGGGCCCAAGGTGCTGGCGCCCGAGCGCAAGGGGTTCGGCCACGCCCTGATCGAGCGCAGCTCGCACTACGAGCTCGACGGCGAGGCGGACATCCGCTTCGAAGAAGACGGGCTGAAAGCCGAAATCCTGTTCCCCGCCCCCTACTGAGGCCAAGGCCGCGCTCAGTAGGCCGAGGCTCGACGCAGTTCAGGCGTCGAGACCGCCTGCAGGGCGGCCAGCACCTTTTCCGGGGCGCAGGGCTTGGAGAGGCAGGGAAAGGCCGAGAAGGCCTCGGGGATCAGCTGCATCTCCGCATAGCCGGTGCAGAACACGAAGGGCACGCCGCGCGCCTTCAAGGCGTCCGCCACGGGGAAGACCACCTCGTCGCGCAGATTGACGTCCAGCACCGCCGCGTCGAGCGCCTCGTTCCGCGCTGCGTCCAAGGCCTCGCGCACGCGCTTGTAGGGGCCGATCACCTCGTGCCCGAAATCCTGCAGGCTCTCTTCCAGAGCCACGGCGATCAGGACCTCGTCTTCAACGACAAGAACGCGCATCGACACAGGCAAACAACCCTCGTCACGGATGGAGCGAGTCCAAACGCCCGGCGCGTGAATTGGTGCCGCTTGACCGACTGGAATTCGTGCGCCGTCAGGCGCCGGCCCAGGCCTCGGTCTTCGAGAGCTTGCCTTCGCGCACCATGCCGCCGATCGGCACGAAGCCCGCGGGCCAGTTCTCCAGCCTGTCCAGAAGCGCCTCGTACTCGCGCCACAGGGCCTTGGGCAGGCGCTCGCCGAACTTCTCGTAGCCGGCGGGTATCAGGGCCGCCTCTTCCTTCCACACCGCCTTGTCGACGCCGAGCAAGAGGTCGAGCTGAGCGTCGCTGAGGTTCAGGCCCGAGGTGTCCAGCGCCTCGCGCGTCGGCACGAAGCCGATCGGCGTGGCCTGGGCGTCCGCCTTGCCGTCGGCGCGCTCGAAGATCCACTTCAGCACGCGGCTGTTCTCGCCAAAGCCCGGCCAGACGAACTTGCCGTTCTCATCCTTGCGGAACCAGTTGACGAAGTAGATGCGCGGCAGCTTGTCCGCGTCGGTCTTCTCGCCCATCGCCAGCCAATGGGCGAAGTAGTCGCCCATGTTGTAGCCGCAGAACGGCAGCATGGCGAAGGGATCGCGGCGCAGTTCGCCGATCTTGTTCTCGGCCGCGGCCGTGCCTTCCGAGGCGACGTTGGAGGCCAGGAACACCCCGTGGCGCCAGTCGAACGCCTCGGCCACCAGCGGCACCGCCGTGGCGCGGCGCCCGCCGAACAGGATGGCGGAAATGGGCACGCCCGCCGGGTCTTCCCACTCCGGCGCGATAGCCGGGCATTGGCCGGCGGGGGCGGCGAAGCGGGCGTTCGGGTGGGCGGCGGGTTTGCCGCTTTCCGGGTTGTGCGGCATGCCCAGCCAGTCGGTCAGGCCGGCGGGCGGATTGGGCGTCATGCCCTCCCACCACACGTCGCCGTCTTCGGTCAGGGCCACGTTGGTGAAGACCGTGTTGGCGCTGAGCGTCGCCATGGCGTTGCGATTGGTCGCGTCGCTGGTGCCCGGCGCCACGCCGAAGAAGCCGAACTCCGGATTGACCGCATAAAGGCGCCCGTCGTCGCCGAAGCGCATCCAGGCGATGTCGTCGCCGACCGTCTCGGCCTTCCAGCCGTCGAGCGTCGGCTGCAGCATGGCGAGGTTGGTCTTTCCGCAGGCCGAGGGGAAGGCGGCGGCCACGTACTTGGACTGCCCTTCCGGCGAGGTCAGCTTCAGGATCAGCATGTGCTCGGCCAGCCAGCCGTTGTCGCGCGCCATCACCGAAGCGATGCGCAGCGCGTAGCACTTCTTGCCCAAGAGTGCGTTGCCGCCGTAGCCCGAGCCGAACGACCAGATCTCGCGCGTTTCGGGGAAGTGGACGATCCACTTGTCGTCGTTGCAGGGCCAGGGCACGTCGGCCTGGCCGTCGATCAGGGGCGCGCCCAGCGAATGCACCGCCGGCACGAAGAAGCCGTCCTCGCCCAACTCGTCCAGCGCCGCCTTGCCCATGCGGGTCATCACCCGCATCGAGATGGCGACATAGGCGGAGTCCGTCAGCTCGATGCCGACGGCGGAGAACGGCGAACCCAGGGGGCCCATGCAGAAGGGCACCACGTACATGGTGCGGCCGCGCATGGCGCCGTCGAACAGGCCGTTCAGCGTGCCGCGCATCTCCACGGGATCGAACCAGTTGTTGGTCGGCCCGGCGTCTTCCTGCTTCTGAGAGCAGATGAAGGTGCGGCTCTCCACACGCGCCACGTCGCGCGGGTCCGAGGCGGCGTAGAAGGAGTTCGGGCGCTTCTTCGGGTCCAGCGGCTTCAGGGTGCCGGTCGCGACCAGTTCGGCGGTCAGGCGCTGCCATTCGGCGTCGGAGCCGTCGCACCACACCACCTTGTCGGGCGTGGTCAGGGCGGCGATCTCGCCGACCCATTGGATGAGACGACGATGCTTCGTCGGGGCTTGATCCAGCCCCGGAACAGCCGTTGTGCGCACGCCAGAACTCCCTGTGACTACCGCCGGGGCCGTTTCTCGAGGACGCCCTCCGGAAGGGCCATCATAGGGCCCCGTGGGCCGGGACCAAAGCCAGCTTGTGCGTTCTTCGTCAACTGCGCGCGGAAAAATTACGCCATAACAGCGGTTTATTAGGGACGTTTTTCGCGTCAGACGCGCCCGAAACGCTCAGTCATGGCCGACAGCAACGCTTCCGTCTCGAAATCCGTCCCCACGGTCACCCGAAGGTGATCGGCTAGGCCGTAGTTCGTCAGTCCCCGCACGATGAGCCCGCGCGAAGCAAGGAAAGCCTCGGTCTCCGCCGCGGTCGCACCGACTTTCGGAAAGCCCACGGTCACGAAATTGGTCGCGGACGGCGCGGGCTCGAGGCCGAAGCCGCGGAACGCCTCGCTCATGCGCGGCAGCCACTTGCGCACATGCGCCACTGAGCGCTCGACGAAGCCGGCGTCCGCCAGCGCCGCGACCGCCGCGGCCTGGGCGGGCCTGCCCACATTGAACGGCAGGCGGATGCGATCCATGGCGGCGACCACCTCCGGCGCGCCATAGCCCCAGCCGACGCGCAACGCGGCCAGGCCATAGATCTTGGAGAAGGTGCGGGTGGTCAGCACATTGGGGAAATCGCGCGCCAGCTGCAGGCCGTCGGCATAGCCTTCCAGCCCGACCGCGAACTCGGCATAGGCGCCGTCGTAGAGCAGCAGCACGTTCTCGGGCAGGCCCGCGTGCAGGCGGCGGACCTCCGCGTCGGTCAGGTAGGTGCCGGTGGGGTTGGCCGGGTTGGCGATGAAGACGATGCGGGTCCTGGCATCGATCGCCGCCAGCATGGCGTCGACATCGACGGTCAGGGTGGTCTCGGGCGCATTGCGGACCTCGGCCCCGCAGGCCCTGGCGGCGATGGCCCAGGCGGCGAAGCCGTGCGCCGGCTGGACGATGTTGTCGCCGGGCTCGAGGTAGGTCTGGCACGCCAGGGTGAAGAGCTCGTCCGAGCCGCAGCCGAAGATCAGCCGTTCGGGTTCGAGCGAGAACGCCTCGGCCAGGCGCTCACGCAGCAGGTTGGCGCGACCTTCGGGATAGAGATTCAGCTCGGCCGAGGCGGCCAGATAGGCCTCCCGCGCCGCGGGGCTGGAGCCCAGGGCGTTCTCGTTGGCCGACAGCTTGATCGGCTTGTCGATGCCTTCGACCTTGGACTTGCCCGGCACATAGTGGGCGATGTCGAGGATGCCGGGCTTGGGCTCCGGACCGCTCACTTCGCCGCCCGCCGCGTTAGCACGTCCAGCACCTTCTGGAACGGCACGCCGCGCGCCTTCAACAGCACCAGCAGGTGGTAGACCAGGTCGGCGGACTCTTCGCAGAGTTCCGCCTCGTCGCCCGCGGCGCCCGCCAGCGCCGTCTCGACCCCCTCCTCGCCCACCTTCTGCGCCGCGCGCTTGGGACCGCGCGCCAACAGCTTGGCGGTCCAGCTGGACTCCGGATCGGCCGAGGCGCGCTCGGCGATGGTCTGTTCGAGCCGCCCTAGGCGGCCCAGACCTGGCGCGTCTTCATCGCCGAAGCAGGAGGTGGTGTTCAGGTGACACGCGGGACCGGCCGGCTTGACCCGGATCAGCAAGGTGTCCCCGTCACAATCGGCCGCGACCGAGACGACTTCGAGCGTATTGCCCGAGGTCTCGCCCTTCCTCCAACGCCCGCCCCGCGAGCGCGAGAAGAAGGTCGCCTGGCCGGAGTCCAGCGTCTCCTTCAGCGCCGCCTCGTCCATGTAGGCGAGCATCAGCACCTGCAGGGTGTCCGCGTCCTGCACGATGGCGGGGACGAGGCCGGAGCCCTTGGCGAAATCGATCTTGGAGGGGTCAATCACAGCCGCACCTCGATCCCCGCTTCACGCAACTCACGCTTCAAACCCGGCACGCTCAGCACCCCCTTGTGGAACACGCTGGCCGCCAGCGCGCCCGACACGTCGGCGTCCTCGAACACCTCGCGGAAGTGCTCGGCCGCCCCTGCCCCGCCCGACGCCACCAGCGGTATGCTGAGCCGGCCTCGCGCCAGCTTCAGCTGCTTCACGTCGTACCCCTGGCGCACACCGTCCTGGTTCATGCAGTTCAGCACGATCTCGCCGGCGCCGCGGTCCTGCGCCTCGGCGATCCAGTCCAGGGTCCGGCGCCCGGCGGCGCGGCTGCGCTCGGGGTCGCCGGTGTACTGGTGCACGACGTAGTCGCCGTCGGCCTCGAAGCTGTCGACGCCGACCACCGCGCATTGCGAGCCTGCCGTGCGCGCGATCTCGCCGATCAGGTCGGGGCGCTCCAGTGCGGGCGAATTGATCGAGACCTTGTCCGCGCCGTTCTCGAGGCACTTCAGCGCCGCGTCCACGCTGCGGATGCCGCCCGCCACGCAGAAGGGAATGTCGAGCACCTTGGCCACCGCACGCACCCACGCGTAGTCCAAGGTCCGATCTTCAGCCGAGGCGGTGATGTCGTAGAACACCAACTCGTCCGCGCCTTCGTCGGCGTAGCGCCGCGCCAGCTCGACCGGGTCGCCCACGTCCTCGTGCTCGCGAAAGCGCACGCCCTTCACTACCCGGCCGTCCTTGACGTCCAGGCATGGGATGATCCGCCTAGCCAGCACCGAGCGCCTCCTCGAGCGTGAAGCGCTTCTCGTAGAGAGCCCTGCCGACGATGGCGCCGGCGACGCCGGTGGCCGCCAAGGTCTTGATATCATCGAGCGAGGCCACGCCGCCCGAGGCCTGGATTTCCAGGTCGGGCCGCTGGGCCAGCACCGCCTCGATCAGCTCGACGTTCGGTCCCGACAGCACGCCGTCGCGCGACACGTCGGTGATCAGCACGTGCTTCAAGGCGCCTTCCGGATAGAGCTTCAGCGCCGCGTCCAGCGTCACGCCGGAGCCCTCGGTCCAGCCGCGCACGGCGACCTCCCAGCCGCTGGGTCCATCGCGCACATCCAGGGCCAGGCAGATGCAGTCCAGGCCGAACGCCTCGATCCAGGCGCGCACGTGGTCGGGCCGTTCGACGGCGGCGGAGCCGATGACCACGCGCGAGACCCCGGCGTCCAGCAGCGACTTCACATGCTCCTGCTCGCGCACCCCGCCGCCGGTCTGCAGCTTTAGCGTCGTCTCCGAGGCCATGCGCCGGATCAGGGCGTGCTGCGTCGGCCGGCCGGCCTTGGCCCCATCGAGGTCGACCACGTGCAGCCAGGTCGCGCCGGCCATCTCGAAGGCCGAGAGCTGGGCGAACGGGTCGGTCTCATAGACGGTCGCGTCTTCGAACCGCCCCTGGCTCAGGCGCACGCAGCGGCCGTCCTTCAGGTCGATGGCGGGATAGATCAGCACGGGAGCCTCAGGAAGTTTTGCAGGATGCGGGCGCCGGTCTCGGCCGACCGTTCCGGGTGGAACTGACAGCCCCAGGCGTTGGACGCGCGCACCACCGAGGAAAAGCGGCCGCCATAGTCGGTCGAGGCCAGGGTGGCGGGACCGGTCTCGCAGGCGTAGCCGTGGACGAAATAGACGAAGGCGCCGTCCTGAACGCCCTCCAGCAGCGGGTCTTCGCGCTCGATCTTCAGCCGGTTCCAGCCCATGTGAGGGACGGGCCGGTCGGGCGCGGCGACCATGGCCCGCACGGCGCCGGGGATGCGGCCCAGGCTTCGCGCGTCGCCCTCTTCGCTGGTCTCGTAAAGCAGCTGCTGGCCCAGGCAGACGCCCAACAGAGGGCGCTCGAAGCCTTTCAGCACCGCCGTCAGCCCGAGCGCCTCGATCCGCCCCATGGCGTGCGCCGCCGCGCCGACGCCGGGCAGGATCAGGCGCTCGGCCTCGGCGATCTCGGCGGGGTCGCTGGACAGGCGCGGGTCGGCGCCCAGCCGCTCCAGGGCGAACATCATCGAGGCGGTGTTGCCCACGCCCAGCCTGACGACCGTGACATCGAGGGTCTTGGGCATCAGATCACCCCCTTGGTCGAGGGCACGTCCGAGCCTTCGACGCGGATGGCCTGGCGCAGGGCCCGGCCGAACGCCTTGAAGCAGGCCTCGGTCTTGTGGTGGTCGTTCTCGCCCTTCACCTCGACGTGGATCGCCGCGCCCAGGGTCTCGGCCAGGGAGCGGAACACATGCGCGGTCATCTCGGTCGGGTACTCGCCGAGCTGGCTGGCCTTGAAGCTTCCCTCGAACACCGCGTAGGGCCGCCCGCCCAGGTCCAGGGAGACCTTGGCCTCGGTCTCGTCCATCGGCAGGACGAAGCCGAAACGGGCGATGCCGCGCTTCGAGCCCAGCGCCTGTTTCAGCGCTGCGCCGAAGGCGAGCGCACAGTCTTCGATGGTGTGGTGCGCGTCGATGTGGGTGTCGCCCTCGCAGCCCAGCACCAGCGAGAACCCGCCGTGGGTCGCGACCTGCTCGAGCATGTGGTCGAAGTAGCCGACGCCGGTGGAGACCTTGGCCGAGGGCCCTGAGTCCAGGTCGACGGCGACGGCGATCCGGGTCTCCTTGGTGTCGCGCACGACCTCACCGCGGCGGGGTTCGCGCGGCGTCACCGCCAGGCCGAAGGCCGCCAGCGCGCGGTCGTTGGCGGCCGGGTCGGCGAAGACCGGGAGGCGGATATCCTCGCCCAAAGCCTCGTACTCGACCCCCAGGCGCGCGAGCGCCGCCTTGGCCGCGGCGCCGGCGGCGATCCGGACGGCAGGGCCGCGTTCCTGGGCGGCGCCCAGCGCTTCGGCCACGCGCGCGCGCTCGGCCTTCACGGCCTCGATCCGCGCCTGCGCCGCGAGCGCCCGCGACGGCGACAGCGCCGACAGCGCCAGGCGCTCAACGGGCGTGGCCAGGAAATCAGCCGTCCGCATCACGGCTTCGAGCCGCACGATCGCCTCGGGCGCGCCGATCACGGCCGCGCAGGGCGCCCCCGCCAGGCCATAGGCCAGGGAAAGGCTCCGCAGGACCAGACGCTGCTTCAACTCCTCGAGCGGCGCCGGCGCGTCGCTGAACTCGGCCGCGCTGTCGTCGGTGAGGGATTCAGAGAGCCCGGCGCGGGTCATCAGCTCATAGGCCTGATCGAGGTCGCGCACCGGCAGCACCTGCTCGGGCGCCACGCCGTAAACCGCGGCCATGCGGCGGCGCAGGGCCTCGGGGAACGCCGGCGGGCGGTCCAGGCCTTCGGCGCCCGGCGCCAGCGGGGGGAATGGGGCGACGATCACGGCTGATTACCGCGACGCAGGTCCGCGGCCCGCGCGTGGGCCTCCAGGCCTTCCAGCCGGGCCAGGCGCGCGGCGGGGCCGGCCAGGGCGCGGGCGCCTTCCAGGTCCATCTCCTGCACCGCGAAGCTGGTCATGAAGGAGGCGACATTGACCCCGCTCCAGGTCGCCGCGGCGCCATCTGTGGGCAGGACGTGGCTGGGGCCGGCGACATAGTCCCCGAAGGTCTCGGCGGCATAGCGGCCGACGAAAACCGTGCCGGCCGAATTGATCAGCGGCACCAGGGCGGTCGCGTCCTCGACCTGCAGCGACAGGTGCTCAGGCCCGTAGAGGTTGGCGACCGCGCAGGCCTCCTCGCGGTTGGAGACCAGCACCGCGCGCGCCTCGGTCAGGCTCTTGCGGGCGATGCCGGCGCGCGGCAGGTCGGCCAGCTGGGCCTCAAGCGCGCGGGCCACGTCCTCGATCTGGGCGGAGTCGTCGGAGACCAGCACCACCTGGGCGTCGGCGTCGTGTTCGGCCTGGCTCAGCAGATCGGCGGCGATCAGTTCGGCGTCGGCGGCCTTGTCGGCGATGACCATCAGCTCGCTGGGCCCCGCCGGAAGGTCGATGGCCGGGCCGCCGGGCAGCTCGGCGGCGAACCGCTTGGCTTCCGCCACGTAGGCGTTGCCGGGGCCGAAGATCTTGTCCACCCGCGGCAGGCCCGCGCCATAGGTCAGGGCGGCGACCGCATGCGCGCCGCCCACCAGCCAGATGGAGTCCAGGCCGCAGGCCGCCGCGGCGGCGATCATCATCGGCGGGACCGACCCGTCCTTGGCCGGCGGCGTCACCGCCACCCGCTCGGGCACCCCGGCGGACAGCGCCGGCAGGGCCAGCATGATCAGGGTCGAGAACAGGGGCGCGGTGCCGCCGGGCACGTAGAGGCCGCAGGACGGGATCGGGCGCCACACCCGCTTGCAGCGGACGCCCGACATCGGCCGCACCATGGTGTCCTGGGGGCGGATGGCGTCGTGGTAGCGGGCCACGTTCTCGACCGCGAGCTCCAGGGCTTCCAGGTCCTCAAAGTCGATGGCGTTGCGCGCCGCCGAGACCGCCTTGGGCTCCAGATCCAGGCGGCGCGGCGCATGGCCGTCCAGCTTCTCGGCCCAGCGGGAGACGGCGGGCGCGCCCTCGCGCTCGACCTCGCGGAAGATCTTCTTCACGGTCGAGACCACGCGCGTGTCGCGGCGCTGGCCCGGCCGCGCTAGGGCGGCGCGGCGGCCGGCCTCGTCCAGGGCTGACCAGTCGTAGCGTTTCATCTCAGCCGGCTCACATCATCTTCTCGATGGGGAGCACCAGTATGGCCGAGGCGCCCGCGGCTTTCAGCTTTTCCAGCGTCTCCCAGAACACCGACTCCTGGCAGACGGCATGCACGGCCACCGCGTCATCGCGGCCCGCCAGCGGGGTCACGGTGGGCGCGCCCGCGCCCGGCAGAATGGCGGTGATGGCGTCGAGCGCCGCCTTGGGCGCGTTCATCATCACGTACTTGGCCCCCTGGGAGGCCACGACACCCTTGAACCGGGCGATCACGCTCTCGGCCAATTCCTGCAGCGCGGGCTCCAGATCCTTGGGCGACCTGATCAGCATGGCCTCGGAGTTCAGCACCGTGGCGAAGGCCTTCAGCCCGTTGGCCTCCAGGGTCGCGCCGGTCGAGACCAGATCGCAGATCGCGTGCGCCATCTTCAGCCTGGGCGCCACCTCCACGGCCCCCCGCATCTCCACGATCTCGGCATTGACGCCGTTGGTCTGCAGATAGCGTTTCAGCACGTTGGGGTAGGTGGTGGCGATACGCAGGCCTTCCAGCGACTTGGCGCCGCTCCACACGAAGGTCTCCGGCGCCGCGATCTTCAGGTCGCACCGGCCGAAGCCCAGCGGCATGACCGTCTTGGCCCCCTTGGCGTGGGCCACCGGGTCCTCTTCCAGGACGTTGAAGCCGACGATGCCGAGGTCGGCCACGCCATCGGCCACGAAGGTCGGGATGTCGTCGTCACGCACGCGCAGGATGTCGATCGGGTAGTTCTCGACGCGGTACAGCAGATCGTTGTTGCCCTTCACCACGCGCAGGCCCGCCTCGCGCATCAGGTCGAGGCAGCGTTCGGACAGGCGCCCGCTCTTCTGGATGGCGATACGCAGGCGGCCGGGGGCGGTGCTCATGGTCAGGCTTTCTTGGACGTCTTGGTCGATTGGTTCAGGCGATCGAGCACAAGGCGATAGCCGCGATAGGGCATCTCCTTGAGGAAGCGGGCGACGCGGACCACCGTGGTGGTGGAGGCCCCCGCCTGCTCGGCGATCTCGCGATACGACAGGTCGCCCCGGTCCAGCAGCCGCGCCACCGCCCAACGCTCGGCGAAGGCGCGAACCTCCGCGGGCGTGGCGAGATCGGCCAGGAAGTCACGGACTTCCTCGCGGCTCCTCAGACTCAGAAAGGCGTCGAAGAGCGCGTCTTCGGCGTCGGGGGCGGACATCGGGCTTGCTCGTATCAGCGAAGTGGCGTGTTACTACGCTGATACAAATGGGAAGACAAGCGCTCCCCTGCAAGGACGCCCAACGCATCTCCAATGGGTCGACGGCGCCTAGCCGCCGTAAGGCACCCAGATCGTCTTCACCTGGGTGGCGTTGTGCAGGAACTGGCGCCCCTCACCGGCCGAAGTCGAGTACCAGTCGCGGGCTTTGCCGTTGTTGACCCAGGTGCGCTTCAGGTTGCCGGTCGAGGCTTTCTCGACCATGGCCGAGCCCTCGGCGGAGCCGTGGTACCAGACGCCGTCGACGTTATCGTGCTCGGCCAGGGTCTTGGCCAGCAGGTCGCGCTCGCCGGTGACGATGTTGACCACGCCGCCCGGCACGTCCGAGGTCTCCAGCACCTGGTAGAAGTCGGTGGCCAGCAGCGGATAGCGCTCCGACGGGATCACCACCGAGCGGCAGCCCATGGCCAGGGCCGGCGCGAACATCGAAACGAAGCTCAGCAAGGGCGCGTTGTCCGGGCAGACCAGGCCCACGACGCCCAGAGGCTCATGCACGCTGACTGCCAGCTGCCGCGAGGGCGGCGCGTGGACATTGGCCTCGTACTTGTCGGCCCAGCCGGCGTAGGCGAACAGGCGCTCCACCGAGGCCTGGACCTCGCGCTTGGCGTCCTTAGCCGAGGCCCCGGTGAGGGTCGCCAGCCGGTGCTCGAACTCGTCGGCGCGGGTGTCGAGGTTCTCCCCGATGTAGAACAGGATCTGGGCCCGCAGATGAGCGGCCGAGCGTTCCCACGAGGCGGCGTTGAAGGCGGCCTCGACCGCGTCGCGGATGTCCTTGCGGTTGCCTTCGCCCACGCGCGCGGCCAGCCGGCCCTGGTAGTCGAGGATCTCCAGCGTATTGGCGCCGTCGGGCCGGGTCTGCTTGCCGCCGATGTAGTTCTTGGGCGTGCGGTCGACGCCAGGATGGGCTCCGGCCTTGTCGGCCACGCGGGCCGGCGCGGCGATCAGGGGCGAGCCCTTGTCCAGCCACTCGTTCTTCGGCTTCAGGTACTCTTCCAGGCCCTCGCGCCCACCCTCGCGGCCGAAGCCGCTCTCGCGGTAGCCGCCGAACGGACAGGCGGCGTCGAACTGGTTGGCGGTATTGACCCAGACCACCCCGGCCTTGATCTCGCCGGCCAGCTCCAGGGCGCGGTTGATGTTGTCGGACCAGATCGCCGCGGCCAGGCCGTAGCGCGAGTTGTTGGCCAGCTGGGCGGCCTCGGTCAGGGTCCGGAAGGTCATCACGGATAGCACCGGCCCGAAGATCTCCTCGCGCCAAGCGATGTTGGAGGAGCCCACGTCGGTCAGGAGGCTCGGCGGGTAGAAGGCGCCGATGGTCGGGCACGAGACCTGGGGCTGCCAGAGGGTCGCCCCCTCCTTCACTGCCTGCTCCACCAGGCCCGAGACGCGGGTCTTCTGGATGGGCGCGGCCAGCGAGCCCATGTCGATGGCCTTGTCGAGCGGATCCCCAATCCGGAAGTGCGACAGGCGGGTCTTGATCTTGGCGATCAGGCGCTCCGCGGCGCCCTCCTCCACCAGCAGCCTGGACCCGGCGCAGCAGACCTCACCCTGGTTGAACCAGATCGCATCGACCAGGCCTTCGACGGCGCCGTCAAGATCGGCGTCCTCCAGCACGATGAAGGGCGACTTGCCGCCGAGCTCCAGGCTGAGCTTCTTGCCAGAGCCCGCGGTGGCGGCGCGGATCATGCGGCCGACCCCGGTCGAGCCGGTGAAGGCCAGCTTGGCGATCCCCGGATGGTCGACGATGTGCTGGCCGGTGGAGCCCGGTCCGGTGACGATGTTGACCACGCCCGGCGGCACGCCGGCCTCGTGGCACAGCTCGGCGAAATAGAGCGCGGTCAGCGAGGTGTGCTCGGCGGGTTTCAGCACCACCGTGTTGCCGCAGGCGAGCGCCGGGGCGATCTTCCACGCCAGCATCAGCAGCGGGAAGTTCCAGGGGATCACCTGGCCCACGACGCCCACCGGCTCGCGGTCCGGCTCTTCGCGGGCGAGCAGCTGGGCCCAGCCGGCGTGATAGTAGAAGTGGCGCGCCACCAGGGGCACGTCGATATCGCGCGTCTCGCGGATCGGCTTGCCGTTGTCGAGGCTTTCCAAGACCGCCAGGAAGCGGCTGGTCTTCTGCACCAGCCGCGCGATGGCGTAGAGCACCTTGGCCCGC
Source organism: Pseudomonadota bacterium (assembly GCA_018241995.1). Classification (GTDB taxonomy): domain Bacteria; phylum Pseudomonadota; class Alphaproteobacteria; order Caulobacterales; family Caulobacteraceae; genus JAFECT01. The sequence goes on along the minus strand of JAFECT010000015.1, from coordinate 61,922 downwards.
TCGTGGCCCGAGGCGCCGGCCCAGCCCGGCAGGGCGGCTTCGGCCGCCGCCACGGCCCGGTCCACGTCGGCCTTGGAGCCGACCGCGAACGTGCCAAGCATCTCGTCATTGGCCGGATTGCAGGCTTCCATGTACTGGCCGTCCGACGGCTTGACCCATTCGCCGCCGATGTAGTGACCGAAGCCCGCGGCGTGGGATTTCAGCCAGGCGCGGACCTTGTCCGACGCCTCGGGCGCGGGCCCGTATTCCATGGTCTCGAAGATTTCCGCGACGCGATTCATGGCCGTGATTATCCGATCGGGTGGCGGTTGGCGGCCGAGTAGCGGCCGGTGACGAAGTGTTCGAGCTGGCGTTCGATGTCGCCCAAGAGGCGCGAGGCGCCGAAGCGGAAGAGGTGCGGACGGGTCCACTCGTCGCCCATCTCCTCCTTCATCATGGCCAGATAGGCCAGCGCCTGCTTGGCCTGGGTGATGCCGCCGGCCGGCTTGAAGCCGACCTTCCAGCCGGTGCGCTCGAAGTAGTCACGCGCCTGGCGCACCATGATCAGGCTGACCGGCATGGTGGCGTTGACGGCCTCGGTGCCGGTGGAGGTCTTGATGAAGTCCGAGCCCGCCATCATGCAGACCATCGAGGCCTTGGCGATCTTCTCGGCCGAGCCCAGCTCGCCGGTGGCGATGATCGACTTCACATGGGCCTCGCCGCAGGCCTCGCGGAACTGCTTCACCTCGTCGTAGAGGGCCTGCCAGTTCGAGGTCAGGACGTGCCGGCGCGAGATGACGATGTCGATCTCCTTGGCCCCCGCCGCGACCGACTCCTCGATCTCGGCGATGCGGTACTTCAGGGGCGAGAGACCGGCCGGGAAGCCGGTGGAGACCGCCGCCACCGGGATGTTGGTCCCCTCCAGGGCGCGCACAGCGGTCGGCACCATCTCGTGATAGACGCAGACCGCGCCGGTGGTGATGTTCAGGTGGGCGACGCCGAGCGCCTCCAGCAAATCCTGGCGCACCGGCGCCTTGGCCTTGGCGCACAGGCGCTGGATCCGCCCGGGCGTGTCGTCGCCCAACAGCGAGGTCAGGTCCATGCAGGTGATGGCGCGCAAGAGCCACGCCGCCTGCCACTCCTTCTTCACCGTGCGCCGGCCGCCGAGGCTGTCGGTGCGGCGCTCAACGGCGGAGCGGTTGACGTGGATCGCGTCGATCCAGCCCATGTCCAGGGCCATGCCGGGATTGCGCTCGACGTGATGGTCGGAAGCGGCGGGCGCGGCCGGCGATTTCGGCTGGCGGTCGTCCAAGGAAACGATCTTCATCTCAGGGTCTCCCGGCGCGTCACAGAAACGAAGCGCCGAAGGGCAGAGGGTCGACTTGCAGGTGCTTGGCCAAGGACTGGCCGATGTCGGCGAAGGTCTCGCGCCGACCGAGGTTCTCCGGCGTCACGCCTGGCCCGAAGGCCAGCACCGGGGTGTATTCGCGGGTGTGGTCCGAGCCTTCCCAGGTCGGGTCGCACCCGTGGTCGGCGGTGATGACCATGACGTCGCCGGGCTTCAGCTTGGCCTGGATCGAGGGCAGCCAGCCGTCGAAGGCCTCCAGGCACGCCGCATAGCCCGCCACGTCGCGGCGATGGCCGTACAGGGTGTCCAGGTCGTTGAAGTTGACGAACACCAGCGAGCCGTCCGGCGCATCGTCCAGCGTCTCGCTCAGCACCTTGTAGACGCTGGGATTGTCCGAGGCCTTCCGCGTCTGGGTCACGCCCTTGTAGGCGAAAATGTCGCCGACCTTGCCGATGGCGATGACCTCGCGGCCCGCGTCCTTGACCCGGTCCAGCAGGGTGACCCCGTGCGGCGGCACGGCCAAGTCCTTGCGGTTGCCGGTGCGCTTGAAGGTGTCCGGCGTCTCGCCCACGAACGGGCGGGCGATTACCCGGCCGACGTTGTAGGGGTCGACCAGGCCACGCGCGATCTTGCAGATCTCGTAGAGCCGCTCCAGGCCGAAGTGGGTCTCGTGGGCGGCGATCTGGAACACGGAGTCGGCCGAGGTGTAGACGATCGGCTTGCCGGTCCGGATATGCTCCTCGCCCAGCTCCTTGATGATCTCGGTGCCGGAGGCGTGCTTGTTGCCGAGCACGCCCGGCAGCCCGGCCTTCTCGACGAAGGCGTCCAGCAGTTCCTTGGGGAACGAATTCTCCAGCGGGAAATAGCCCCAGTCGAACTCGACCGGCAGGCCGCTCATCTCCCAGTGTCCGGACGGGGTGTCCTTGCCGAACGACCGCTCGGCGGCGAAGCCGTAGCGGCCCGAAACCTCGGCCGGATGCTCGATGGGCAGCTTGATCTCGCCGGCCTGTTCGGCCGCGCGGCCGAGACCCAGGTTGAGCAGATTGGGGGTCTTCAGGGGGCCGGACCGCAGGCCCTCGCGGTCGGCGCGGCCTTCCGCGGCGGCGATGGCGACGTGGCCGAAGGTGTTGGCCCCGCGGTCGCCGGGGGCTGCGCTGTCGGCCGAGCCGACGCCGAAAGAGTCCAGAACGCAAAGGATGGCGCGCATGCCGCCGTCCGCTCCTCTCCAAAAGAGGGCATAGACCACAAGCTGGGGCGCAGGTGCAAATGTTTGTGACGGCCCCGCGCGGATTCGCTTGACGGATCAGGCGCAAAGCCTGAACAGCGCCCAGACCTTCTTCGGAGACGCATCATGGCCAAGGCCTACTGGATCAGCACCTACCGCTCGGTCTCGAACCCCGACGCCCTGGCCGCCTACGCCAAGCTGGCCGGCCCCGCCCTGACCGCCGCCGGCGGCCGCATCCTGGCGCGCGGCATCCCAGCCGCGGTCAAGGAGAACGGCCTGATGCAGCGCACGGTGATCATCGAGTTCGACAGCGTCGAGGCCGCCGAGGCCGCTTACCAGAGCCCGGCCTATCAGGAAGCGGTCGCCCACCTCGCCAACGGAGCGGTGGATCGGGACATCAGGTTTGTCGAGGCGGAATAGTCCGCACACCGACAAAATCCACCCTCCCCTCCGGTTTCGCTTGACCGCCCCCTTCGAATAGGTCGAACTCGCCGTTTCGCCTGCTTGGGGAAGCGGGCGAGGGATACGGGGGAACGACTTATATGGCTTTGCGGCCTGCGGAATCCGTTGGCGGATTCCTGACGCGGGAACAGATCGAGCGGAACTTCGCGGACCTGCATCCGCCGCTCGGCTGCGCCCAGGCGGAGATCGAGGCGGAGCGCTGCCTCTACTGCTACGACGCGCCCTGTATCGTCGCCTGTCCGACCTCGATCGACATACCGACCTTCATCCGCCAGATCCGCACCCAGAACCTGCAGGGCTCGGCCGAGACCATCCTGGATTCCAACATCCTGGGCGGCACCTGCGGGCGCGCCTGCCCGACCGAGGTGCTGTGCGAAGGCGCCTGCGTGCTGAACGCGCGGGGCGAGGAGCCGGTGAAGATCGGCGCCCTGCAGCGCCACGCGGTCGAGACACTGATGGCCGAGGCGAATGGACATCCTTTCACCCGCGCGCCCTCGACCGGCAAGCGCTTCGCCGTGGTCGGCGCCGGGCCCGCCGGTCTGGCCTTCGCTCACCGCGCGGCCCTGCTGGGCCACCTGGTCACCATCTACGAGGCGAAGCCCAAGCCCGGCGGCCTGAACGAGTACGGCCTGGCCGCCTACAAAATGGCCGAGGACTTCGCCCAGAAGGAGGTCGAGTTCGTGCTGGGCGTCGGCGGCATCTCCATCGAGTACGGCGTCGCGCTCGGCCACGACATGAGCCTGGAGCAGCTGCGCGCCGACCATGATGCGGTGTTCCTGGGCCTCGGCCTGGGCGGCGTGCGCCGGCTGGGCGTGCCCGGCGAGGAGCTGCGGGGGGTCGTGGACGCCATCGCCTTCATCGAGGCGGTGCGCCAGGCTGCCGACAAGTCGACCCTGCCGGTCGGGCGCGAGGTGGTGGTGATCGGCGGCGGCAACACCGCCATCGACGCCGCCGTCCAGGCCAAGCGGCTTGGCGCGCGCAACGTCACCCTCGCCTACCGCCGCGGCGAGGCCCAGATGGGCGCCACCGAATGGGAGCGCGACCTGGCTCGGCTGAACGGCGTGGCCATCCGCCTGTGGGCCGCCCCCGTGGCCGTCGAGGGCGACGGCCGCGTGGAACGTGTGGTGTTCGAAACCACGGAACTGGTCGACGGCAAGCTGAGGGGTACAGGCGAGATGGTCGCCATCCCCGCCGACATGGTGCTGAAGGCCATCGGCCAGGTGCTGATCCCGCCGGGCATCGAGGCCCTGGCCTTCAACGGCGACAAGCTGGCCGTCGACGCCGACTACCAGACCTCCCTGCCCGGCGTGTTCGCCGGCGGGGACTGTATCGCGACCGGCGAGGACCTGACGGTCCAAGCCGTGGAGGACGGCAAGCGCGCCGCCCACGCCGTCGATCGCCTGATCATGAAGCGAGGCTGAGATGGCCGATCTGAGATGCCGCATCGGCGGCGTGGACTCCATCAACCCGTTCTGGCTGGCCTCGGCCCCGCCGTCCGACAAGAAGTACAACGTCGAGCGCGCCTTCGCCGCCGGCTGGGGCGGGGCGGTGTGGAAGACGCTGGGCGAAGACCCGCCGGTGGTCAACGCGTCGAGCCGCTACGGCGTGCACAAGGACGGCGCCGGGCGCATCGTCGGCATCAACAACATCGAGCTGATCTCCGATCGTCCGCTGGACGTGAACCTGCGCGAGATCGAGGAGCTGCGCCGCGAGTGGCCGGACCGGGTGATCATCGGCTCGATCATGGCCCCCATCGACGAGCAAGCCTGGAAGGACTTGGCGATCAAGCTGGCCAACGCCGGCTGCCAGGGCATCGAGCTCAACCTCGGTTGCCCGCACGGCATGTGCGAGCGGGGCATGGGCTCGGCCATCGGCCAGGCGCCCGACCTGGTCGAGAAGACGACACGCTGGGTGCGCGAGGCCGTGGACATCCCCGTCTTCACCAAGCTGACGCCCAACATCACCGACATCGTGGTTCCGGCCGAGGCGGCGATGCGCGGCGGGGCGCATGCCGTATCGCTGATCAACACGGTCAATTCGATCATCTCGGTGGACCTGGAGCGCATGGTCCCGACCCCCACGGTCGACGGCTTAGGCACCCACGGCGGCTACTGCGGCTCGGCGGTGAAGCCGATCGCGCTGAACATGGTCCAGGCCATCCTGCGCGATCCCGAGACCCGCTCGCTGGAGATCTCGGCCATCGGCGGCATCAGCACTTGGCGCGACGCGGCGGAGTTCATCGCGCTGGGCGCCTCGGGCGTGCAGGTCTGCACCGCGGCCATGCTGATGGGCTTCCGCATCGTCGGCGACATGATCGACGGCCTCGAAGGCTTCATGGACAGCCAGGGCTATCAGACCATCGAAGACTTCCGCGGCAAGGCGCTTCGGAACACCGTCGACTGGAACGACCTGAACCTGAACTTCGACCTCAAGGCCCGGATCGACCACGACGCCTGCATCGAGTGCGGCCGCTGCTTCATCGCCTGCGAGGACACGTCCCACCAGGCCATCCGCATCGACGCCAAGCCCGGCGGCGGGCGCAAGTTCACCGTCATCGACGACGAGTGCGTCGGCTGCAACCTGTGCCAGCACGTCTGCCCGGTCGCGGGCTGCATCGAGATGGTCGAGGTCCGGGACGACCGGCCGAAGGTCACCTGGCCCAACCACCCGAAGAACCCGCTGAGGGTGGCGTGAGCGCGCCGCTCTCCCTTCCCCCTCGATGGGGGAAGGGCGGGGATGGGGGTGCGTCCGCTATCCTCGCTGATTTCGCATCCGAGGCGGCGCCACTATCGTCCGCAAGGTCGGCGCCGAGCCTTCACCCCCATCCCTGCCCTTCCCCCATCGAGGGGGAAGGGTTCCGAGATCGATCATGAACAAACCCGTCACCCCGCCCAACAGCCTCGAAGCCTACTGGATGCCGTTCACGGCCAACCGGCAGTTCAAGGCCGAGCCGCGCATCTTCACCGGGGCGGACGGCATGTACTACCGCACCGCCGACGGGCGGCAGGTGCTGGACGGCATCGCGGGGCTGTGGTGCTGCGCCGCCGGTCACAACCGGCCCAAGATCGTCGAGGCCATCCGCCAGCAGGCGGGCGAGCTGGACTATTCCCCGGCCTTCCAGATGGGCCACTACAAGGCCTTCGAGCTGGCCAACCGGCTGGTCTCGCTGATGCCCGGCTCGCTGGACCACGTGTTCTTCACCAACTCCGGCTCGGAGTCGGTCGAGACGGCGCTGAAGATGGCCATCGCCTATCACCGGGTGCGCGGCGAGGGCCAGCGCGTGCGCCTGATCGGGCGCGAGAAGGGCTATCACGGGGTCAATTTCGGCGGGATGTCGGTGGGCGGCATGGTCGCCAACCGCAAGATGTTCGGGACGCTGGTCACCGGCGTCGATCACCTGCGCCACACCCACGGCGTGGAGGGCAACCGCTTCGCCCGGGGCGAGCCGGAGCACGGCGCGGACTTGGCCGACGACCTGCAGCGCCTGTGCGACCTGCACGATCCCTCGACCATCGCCGCGGTGATCGTGGAGCCCGTGGCCGGTTCGGCCGGAGTGATCATCCCGCCCAAGGGCTATCTGAAGCGCCTGCGCGAGATCTGCGACAGGCACGGCATCCTGCTGATCTTCGACGAGGTGATCACCGGTTTCGGCAGGCTGGGGACGCCCTTCGCGGTCGACTATTTCGGCGTGGAACCGGACCTGGTCACCACCGCCAAGGCCCTGACCAACGGGGTGATCCCCATGGGCGCCGTCTTCGCCCAGTCGAAGATCTACGAGGCCTTCATGCAGGGCCCGCCCAACGCCATCGAGTTCATGCACGGCTATACCTACTCGGCCAATCCGATGGCCTGCGCGGCGGCGCTGGGCGCGCTCGACACCTACGAGGAAGAGGGCCTGCTGACCCGCGCGTCGGAGATCGGCGGCTACTGGGCCGACGCGGTGCATTCCCTGCGCGACTGCAAGAGCGTCATCGACGTGCGCAACCTCGGCCTGATCGGCGCCGTCGAGCTGGAAGGCATCCCCGGCGAGCCGACCAAGCGCGCGTTCTCGGCCTTCCTGAAGGCCTACGACCAGGGCCTGCTGATCCGCACCACGGGCGACACCATCGCCATGTCCCCGCCCCTCATCATCGAGAAGAGCCACATCGACTTCATGGTCGACACCCTGCGCTCGATTCTCAACAGCCTCGACTAAGGGATTGAATTGATATGACCATGCTGCGCGGCGGCCTGATCCAGATGGGGCTCAAGGCCTCCACCGAGGAGAGTCCCCAGGCCATCACCAAGGCCATGCTCGACGCCCACATCCCGCTGATCGACGAGGCGGGCAAGCAGGGCGTGCAGGTGCTCTGCTTCCAGGAGGTGTTCACCCAGCCCTACTTCTGCCCGAGCCAGGATTCGAAGTGGTACGACGCCGCCGAGCCGATCCCGGACGGCCCGACCACGAAGCTCATGCAGGAGTACGCCAAGAAGCACCGCATGGTCATCGTGGTCCCGATCTACGAGAGCACCCACGTCACCGGCGTCTACTACAACACCGCCGCCGTCATCGACGCGGACGGGACGTATCTGGGCAAATACCGCAAGACCCACATCCCGCAGGTGGCCGGGTTCTGGGAGAAGTTCTTCTTCAAGCCGGGCTTCTCCGAATGGCCGGTGTTCAAGACCAAGTACTGCAAGCTCGGCGTCTATATCTGCTACGACCGCCACTTCCCCGAGGGCTGGCGCGCCCTGGCGCTGAACGGGGCGGAGTACATCGTCAATCCGTCGGCCACGGTGGCGGGCCTGTCGGAATATCTGTGGAAGCTGGAGCAGCCGGCCTCCGCGGTCGCCAACGGCTGCTGGATCGGCGCCATCAACCGGGTCGGGACCGAAGCCCCCTGGAACATCGGCGAGTTCTACGGCCAGAGCTATTTCGTCAGCCCCCGGGGGCAGATCGAGAAGATCGCCTCGCGCGATCAGGACGAGCTGATCGTCTATGACATGGACATGGACATGGTGAAGAAGGTCCGCGACACGTGGCAGTTCTTCCGTGACCGCCGTCCCGAGACCTACGAGATTCTGGTCACCGAGGACTGAGGAGGCCGCTGATGGCCAGCAAGCCCGAGCCGAAGGCGCTCGCCGACAAGGTCGCGCTCTACGACCGGCTGCTGGCCACGCAGGGGCTGGAACGCAAGGGCGCGGCCATGCCCTACACCTCGGTCAACGGCAACATGTTCAGCCAGCTCAACCCCTCCGGGACCCTGGCCCTGCGGTTGCCCGAGGGCGCGCGCGAGGCGTTCCTGCAGGCCCATGGCGCCAGGCTGCATGAGGCCTATGGCATCGTGCAGAAGGAATATGTCGCCGTGCCCGACGCGCTCCTGGCCGACACCGGGCGCCTGGGGCCTCACTTCGCCGAGAGCCTCGCCTACGCCAATTCGCTGAAACCCAAGCCGACCACCAAGCCGAAGAAGACCTGAGGGGAAATCCATGGCCGAGGCCGCCGAACCGCAGATGCCGCCGGGCGCGGACCCCAGCCTGTGGAACCATGACCTGGAGCCGACCACGGCGGCCCAGCGCACCTGGAATTGGCGCTCGTTCGCCGCGCTCTGGGTCGGCATGGTCGTGTGCATCCCGACCTACACCCTGGCCGGCGGCCTCGTCAGTTCCGGGCTGTCCGCCTGGCAGGCGGTGGGGCTGGTGTTCCTCGGCAACGTCATCGTGCTGATCCCCATGCTGCTGACCGGAGCGATGGGCGCGAAGTACGGCGTGCCTTTCCCGGTGCTGCTGCGCCCGGCCTTCGGACCGCGCGGCGCGCAAATCCCGGCCCTGGCGCGGGCGCTGGTGGCGTGCGGCTGGTTCGGCATCAACACCTGGCTCGGCGGCTCGGCGATCTATGCGGCGCTCAACATCCTGACCCATGACGCGCTCAAGGGCTCTCCCCTGCCGCTCCTCGGCATCGATCCGGCCCAGACGGTCTGCTTCCTGGTGTTCTGGGGCCTGCACATCTGGTTCATCAAGAAGGGCACGGAATCGATCCGCTGGCTCGAGACCCTGTCCGCGCCGTTCCTGCTGGTCATGGGTCTGCTCTTGCTCTGGTGGGCCTACCAGCACGCCGGCGGCTTCGGCTCGATGCTGTCCAAGCCTTCCACCCTGAGCGGGCCCAAGCTGTGGGCGACCATGGCCGCGAGCCTGACGGCGATGGTGGGTTTCTGGGCCACCATGGCGCTGAACATCTCGGACTTCACCCGCTTCTCGAAGAGCCAGAAGGACCAGATCGTCGGTCAGGCGCTGGGCCTGCCCCTGCCGATGGCGCTGTTCGCCTTCATCGGCGTGGCGGTGACCTCGGCCACGGTGATGATCTACGGCGAGGCGATCTGGAACCCGGTGGACCTCGCCGCCAGGATGGGCGGCATGGGCGTGGTGCTGGCCCTTTTCGTGGTGCTGGTGGCGACCATCACCACCAATCTGGCGGCCAATGTGGTCTCGCCGGCCTACGACTTCTCCAACCTCTCCCCGTCCCGGATTTCCTTCAAGACCGGCGGCTACATCACCGCCGCGATCGGGGTGCTGATGTTCCCCTGGAAAGTGCTGGAGACGGCGGGGACCTACATCTTCACCTGGCTGGTCGGCTATTCCGCCCTGCTCGGCCCGATCGCCGGCATCCTGGTCGCCGACTATTTCATCGTGCGCCGCCAACGCCTGAACCTGACCGACCTGTTCCGCCGTGACGGCGAGTACAGGGGCTCGGGCGGCTGGAACCCCAAGGGCGTGATCGCGCTCCTGGTCGGGATCGCCCCGAACCTGCCGGGCTTCCTGCACACCGTGGGCGCGGTGAAGGACGTTCCCGCCGTCTTCAATTCGATCTTCGACTGGGCCTGGTTCGTGGGATTCTTCCTGGCCGGCGCGGTATATTGCCTGCTCAATCTCGATCGCCGACTGTCCCCCGAGGCCTGATATGTCCCTTCTCATCCGTGGCGGAACCGTCGTCACCGCCGACCAGAGCCGGCGCGCGGACGTCTATTGCGAGGACGGCCTGATCAAGGCGGTCGGCGAAGGCCTGGAGGCGCCGACGGGCGCCCAGGTGATCGACGCAGGCGGCCAGTACGTCATGCCGGGCGGCATCGACCCGCACACCCACATGGAGCTGCCGTTCATGGGGACGGTGGCGTCAGAGAGCTTCTTCACCGGCACCGCGGCGGGCTTCGCCGGGGGCAACACCACCATCATCGACTTCGTGATCCCCGATCCCGGCCAGAAGCTGATGGACGCCTATCGCGCCTGGCGCGGCTGGTCGGAAAAGGCGGCCGGTGACTACTCCTTCCACGTGGCCGTGACCTGGTGGGACGAGAGCGTCCACGCCGACATGGGGACCCTGGTCCGCGAGGAAGGGGTCAACAGTTTCAAGCACTTCATGGCGTACAAGAACGCCATCATGGCCACCGACGAGATCATGTACCAGAGCTTCCAGCGGGCTCTGGAGCTGGGGGCCATCGTCACCTGCCACGCCGAGAACGGCGAGCTGGTCTACCAGCTGCAGAAGGACCTGGTGGCGCGCGGGATCCTGGGCCCGGAAGGGCACCCCCTCTCCCGCCCCGCCGCGGTCGAGGGCGAGGCCGCCCACCGCGCTATCCGCTTCGCCGAGGTGATCGGGGTGCCGGTCTATCTGGTGCACACCTCGACCAAGGATGCGCTGGACGCCATCTCCGCCGCCCGCCGCCAGGGCCAGCGCGTTTTCGGCGAGGTCCTGGCCGGCCACCTGCTGATCGACGACAGCGTCTATCGCAGCCCCGACTGGGAATTCGCCGCCGGCCACGTGATGTCGCCGCCGTTCCGCGAGAAACACCACCAGGCCGCCCTGTGGAAGGGCCTGCAGTCCGGCGACCTGCAGACCACCGCGACCGACCACTGCTGCTTCTGCGCCGAGCAGAAGGCCATGGGCCGCGACGACTTCACCAAGATTCCCAACGGCACCGCCGGCGTCGAGGACCGCATGGCCGTGCTCTGGACGCACGGGGTCAACACCGGCCGCCTGACGCCGGAGGAATTCGTGGCCGTGACCTCGGCCAACGCCGCCAAGATCTTCAACATCTACCCGCGCAAGGGGACGATCGCGGTCGGCGCCGACGCCGACATCGTGGTCTGGGACCCGGAGGCCACCAAGACCATCTCGGCGAAGACCCATCACCAGAACATCGACTTCAACATCTTCGAGGGCATGCCGGTGAAGGGCCTGGCCAGCCACACCGTCTCGAACGGCAAGGTGGTCTGGGCCAACGGCCAGCTCAACGCCGTCCAGGGCGCGGGTCGCTACGTCAAACGGCCCGCATTCCAGTCGATGTTCGGCGCGCTCGGCAAGCTCAACGCCGCCCGCACGCCCCAGGCGGTCGCCCGCCCCGCCATGGCGGCGGAATAGCGGCTTGCGCCTCGCCCTGATCCTGACAGCCGCCCTCGGCCTGACCCTGGCGGCCGCGCCCGCCCAGGCCGGCGACCTGCTGGTCGGCGCCATGGCCCACGACATCCATGCCATCGGCGCAGGCGGCACTGAGGGCGGCGTCGATGTGGCGCTAGGCTGGCGCAGCGAGCGGGTCGAGGCCCTGCGCTGGCTCTGGCGGCCTCGCGTCCTCGGCACCGTCGTCGCCAACACCGCGGGCGACACCAACTATGCCCAGGCGGGCCTGGTCTGGCGCTTCGACGTGGGCAAGCGGCTCTATTTCGAACCTGGGGCGGGCGTCGCAGTCACCGACGGCATCGACAGTCCCGTCCCGCACGGGGGGCGCAAGCTCGATCTCGGCTCCCGCGTGCTCTTCTCGCCCCAGGGCGCCATCGGCTGGCGCCTGAACGACCGCGCCGCCGTAGAGGCCTCCTACACCCACCTCAGCCACGCCTACCTGGCGGGCAACCGCAACCCGGGCCTGGACGACCTGGGCCTGAGGCTGGTGTGGAAGCTCGGCCGCGACTGAGGCGTCTCAAGCGGCCGTCAGCATCTCCTCGACCACTGCGCCAGCTTTGCAGCGCTCGGCTTTGATTACATAAGCCCTGCGCAAGGCCTCGGCGCCGCGCTTGGCCGCGTCCTTGTCGGCGGCGTGGACCATGGCGATGGGCTGGTCGGGGCCGACCTCTGCGCCGATGGGGGCGAAGTCGGCGAAGCCCACGGCCGGGTCGATGCGGTCCTCGACGCGCCGGCGCCCGCCGCCGAGTTCGATGATGGCGATGCCCACCGCGCGGTTGTCGACCGCCGTCACGTGGCCCCTCTCGGTCGCGAACACCGGCTCCACCACCGGCGCCTTGGCGAGGTAGTTCGAAGGCTTCTCCAGCAGGTCCGCAGGTCCGCCCAGCGCCGCGATCATGCGCGCAAAGATCTCGGCGGCCTTGCCCGAGGTCAGGGCCTCCTCCGACCTGCGCCGGCCCTCCTCGCGGTCGCCGACCAGCCCGCCGACCAGCAGCATCTCCGCCGCCAGCGACAGCACGCAGTCGTCCAGCCGCGCCTCGCGGTCGGTGTTGGCGAGGTAGTCGAGCGTCTCATAGACCTCCAGCGCGTTGCCGGCGGTGCGGCCCAAGGGCTCGCTCATGTCGGTGATCAGGGCGTGGACCTTCAGGCCGGCCGCAGCGCCCGTGCCGATCAGGCTCTTGGCGAGGGCGATGGAGTCCTCGCGCGTCTTCATGAAGGCCCCCGAGCCTGTCTTCACGTCCATCACCAGGCCGTCGAGGCCGGCGGCGAGCTTCTTCGACAGGATGGAGGCGGTGATCAGCGGGATGGACTCCACCGTGCCGGTCACGTCGCGGATGGCGTAGAGACGCCGGTCCGCGGGCGCCAGTTCGCCGGTCTGGCCGATGATGGCGCAGCCCACCTCGCGCACCACCTGCTTGAATTTGTTGAGATCCGGCGTCGCCACGTAGCCGGGGATGGAGTCCATCTTGTCGAGCGTGCCGCCGGTGTGCCCCAGGCCCCGGCCCGAGATCATCGGCACATAGGCGCCGCAGGCCGCAGCGATCGGCGCCAGCATTAGGCTGACCTTGTCGCCGACGCCGCCGGTGGAGTGCTTGTCGACCACCGGCCCGCCCAGGTTCTCGCCCGACCAGTCGATGATCGTGCCGGAACGCGCCATGGCGCGGGTCAGGCTCGAGGCCTCCTCAAAGCTCATGCCGCGGAAGAAGATCGCCATGGCCAGGGCCGAAGCCTGCTCGGCGGCCACCGCGCCGGTGGTCAGGCCCTCGACGAAAAAGGCGATCTGCTCGTCGGACAGGGTTCCGCCGTCGCGCTTGGTGGTGATGATGTCCTGGGTCAGCATGGGTCTGCGAAATCTCCGAAACCGGTCACCTTGCCGTTCCGGCGACGCTTCGCAAGCAATCCTGGCGAATCCCCGCAGAATTTCGTTGTTGCTGCACCTGCGAAGAGCGGTTCTCCTAGCACCGTGAACCCGACGCCCCTGCTCGTGCTGGACTTCGATTCGACCTTCACCACCGTGGAGGCCCTGGAACTGCTGGCTGAGATCACCCTGGCCGACGATCCCGACCGCGCGACGAAGCTCGCTGAGATCACCCGCCTGACCGACCAGGCCATGAACGGCGAGATCGGCTTCGGCGACGCCCTGAAGCGCCGCATCGCCCTTCTCGGCATTCGCCGCGAGCACCTGCCGGCCCTGGTCGAGCAGCTCCGCGCGAAGGTCTCGCCCTCGATCCGGCGCAACCGCGACTTCTTCGAGAAGAACCCGGAGCGCGCGGTCATCGTCACCGGCGGCTTCCACGACTATGTCGACCCCATCGTGGCCGAGTTCGGCGTCACGCCCGATCGCGTCCTGGCCAACAGCCTGGTGTTCGAGGGCGACCTGGCCACCGGCGTCGACGAGGCCAATCCCCTGGCCCATGACGGCGGCAAGGTCGAGGCGGTGCGCTCCCTGGGGGCGTCCGGCCAGGTCGTCATGATCGGCGACGGCTGGACCGACTACGAAGTGCGCGCGGCCGGCGTCGCGGACCGCTTCTACGCCTATGTCGAGACCGCCGCCCGGCCCCGCGTGATGGCCGCCGCCGATCAGGTCGCGGCCGCCTTCGACGAGGTGCTGCACGCCGAGGGTCTCGGCGGCCGCTGGTCCTTCCCCAGAAGCCGCATGAAGGTGTTGCTGCTGGAGAACATCCACCCGGACGCCGTCGCCCGCTTCCGCGACGAGGGCTACGACGTCGAGACCGAGACCGGCGCCCTGGACGAGGCCGCCCTGGCCGAACGGCTGGCGGATGTGTCGGTGCTGGGCCTGCGCTCCAAGACCACCCTTTCGGCCAAGGCCCTGGCCAAGGCTGACCGCCTGCTGGCCGTCGCCGCCTTCTGCATCGGGACGAACCAGATCGACCTGAAGGCCTGCTCCGACAAGGGGGTAGCGGTGTTCAACGCCCCCTACTCCAACACCCGCTCGGTGGTGGAACTGGCCATCGGCGAGATCGTGGCCCTGGTCCGGCGGCTGTTCGACAAATCCAACGCCGCCCATGCCGGCCGCTGGGACAAGTCCGCCGCCGGCGCCCATGAAATCCGGGGCCTGACCCTGGGCGTCGTCGGCTACGGCGCCATCGGCTCGCAGCTGTCGGTCCTGGCCGAGGCCATGGGCATGCGGGTGGTCTACTACGACGTCGCCGAGAAGCTCTCGCTCGGCAATGCGCGACGCCTGCGCAGCCTGGACGAACTCCTCACCACCGCCGACGTGGTGTCTCTGCACACCGACGGGCGGCCTGAGAACCGCAACCTGATCGGCGCGCGTGAGCTGGGCCTGATGAAGCCGGGAGCGATCCTGCTGAACCTGTCACGCGGCCATGTGGTCGATGTGCCCGCCCTGGCCGAGGCCCTGCGCGCGCGCCGGCTCGGCGGCGCGGGCGTGGACGTCTTTCCCGAGGAGCCCGAGGCCAACGGCCAGCCCTTCGCCAGCGAACTGCAGGGCCTGCCCAACGTCATCCTGTCGCCCCACGTCGGCGGCTCGACCGAGGAAGCCCAGGCCGCCATCGCCGAGTTCGCGACCGAGCGCCTGCTGGGCTTCCTGCACCGGGGCGACACCACCTTCTCAGTCAACCTGCCGAACGTGCAGCTGTCCGAGGTCCGCGGCGCCCATCGCCTGCTGCACATCCACCGGAACCGCCCCGGCGTGCTGGCCGGCATCAACCGGGTGCTGGCCGAGGGCGGGCTTAACATCCTGGCCCAGCACCTGAAGACCGAAGGCGACCTCGGCTATGTGATCACCGACGTGGATCGGAACTACGGCAAGGCGGCCATCGAGGCCTTGAAGCGCCTGCCCGACACCCTGCGCTTCCGGGCGATCTACTGAGCGGGCCGCGAGCCGCCTGGCATGCCGCGTCCGCTCCCGCGCATCGTCCGCCCCCGCTTCGGGCGCCGCTCCCGCCCGAACAGCAGGTGGGCGACCACCGCGCAGGCGCAGAACACCAGCGGCGGGCCCAGCAGGGCCGTGACCCAGAACGCCACTGATGGTTCGACCAGCTCCATGGGCCCTTTCAAGGCGTCGCTCCGGCAGGTCCGCGGGCGCGGGCCGGAGCTGCTTTCGCAACGCGACATTGAGCCCGGCCGCTTACACGATCCTTGCGCAAGAATTTGCAGACAGGGGCAGAATTCCCCTTTATTCATAAGGCGGTGGGGCTTTTATTTGTGTCTGCCGCCCGTGGACGTGTCGAGTAGAGGCTGAGGAGGGGCGGACCGATTCCTGGACGGAGTGCGCGAGTCCTATGGGGCGCCCTGGCGTTCGCTTCGAGCCTGCTGGGTTCGGGGGCGTTGGCGGCTGATCCGAACGTCGCCCGCGTGCGCACCTTCTCGATCCCGGCGGAGTCCTATTCCGAGGCCCTGATCGACTTCGCCGTGCAGGCCGATATCACCCTGGGCGGCGCACGCGCCTGCTCCGGCCGCAGTCCCGGCCTGAAGGGTCGCTACACGGTCGAGGAGGGTCTGAAGAAGCTGCTCGCCGGCGCGCCCTGTCGTTTCCAGATGATCGACGCACGCACCGTGCGCATTCTGCCTGGGGCGCCTCCCGCTCTGCCTCAGCCACGTCCTGCGCCGCCAAGGCCCGCGCCTGCGCCGCCGCCCGCCCCTGATGTCATGGCGGCGCCAGTGGCCGAGGTCGTGGTCACCGCCACCAAGCAGCCCGCCTCGGCCTCGCGCCTGCCCGCCGCCATCAGCGTCCTGGGCGCCGACCAGCTGAAGCTCACCGGTGTTTCCGACGCGTCCGACGCCGTCGATCAGATCGCCGGGGTGACCATCACCAACCTCGGCCCCGGCCGGGACAAGATCCTGCTGCGCGGCCTTTCGGACGGCGCCTTCACCGGCCGGACCCAATCGACCGTCGGCACCTACCTCGACGACATGCCGCTGAACTACAACGCCCCGGACCCGGACCTGCGCCTTGCCGACGTGGAGCGGATCGAGGTCGTGCGCGGGCCCCAGGGCGCGCTCTACGGCGGCGGCTCGCTCAGCGGCGTCTACCGCATCGTCACCCACAAGCCCGAGCTGGACGCCCTGTCCGGGCAGGTGCTGGCCGGAACCGGCTGGACGGAGTCCGGATCGCCCAGCCACGAGCTCGAAGGGGTGCTGAACCTGCCGCTCCTGACCGACAAGCTCGGCCTTCGAATCGTCGGCTATCAGGAGCTGCAGGGCGGCTATCTCGACGACGCCAACCTGCGTCTGTCCAATGTCGACCGCACCACGCGCGAGGGCGGCCGCGTCTCGGTGCTGACCCGGCTGAACGACAGCTGGACCGTGACCCTGGGCGGGGCGTTCCAGCACCTGGCTTCGGCCGACACCCAATACGTGACCATGCCGGTGGCTTCCCGCCGCCGCGCCAACCGCGTGCGCGAGCAGCATGAGAACAACTTCGGCCAGGGCTCTGTGACCCTGACCGGCGAAGGATCCTGGGGTCGGTTCGAGTCCTCGACCGCCTTCCTGCACCACGCCTTCTCCAGCGTCTATGACGCCTCCGCCGCCCTTTCGATCTATGGCGCCAGCGACCTCGACCTCGGCGTCTACGACGAGGCCTCCTCGATCGATATCCTGGTCGAGGACGCCGTCTGGACCTCGCCCAGGTACGGACGAATGCGCTGGCTGCTCGGAGTCTATGGCTCGGCCACCTCCGAAATCACGCCCTCGATCCTGCGCGGCTCCGGCTCGACCAGCGCCCCGCCGCGGCTGCTGTACCAGGAGGACCGCACCGACCGGCTGAAGGAAGGCGCCGTCTATGGCGAGCTGACTTACGACCTGGGCGCGGGCTGGACCCTGTCGGCGGGCGCACGCGCCTTCCGCACCGACCTGCGCACCCGCTCGGACGTGACCGCGCCCCCCCCGGGCGTTTCGCGAACGCTGCACGGATCGAACACCTTTTCCGGCGTCTCGCCCAAGCTGACGCTGCAGCACGACTTGCCCGGCGGAGGCCTCGCCTACGCCCTGGTGTCGGAAGGCTATCGCGCCGGCGGCTTCAACTCGGGCGGCCTGGCGGCCCCCTCGCCGTCGCGGCGTCAATTCAGCCCGGACCGGCTGACCAACTATGAGCTCGGCGCCAAGCTGAAGCTCCTGGACAACCGCCTCGATCTGAGGCTCGCGGCCTTCTACGACCGCTGGGACGATATCCAGACCGACCAGTACCTGAACTCGGGCATCTCCTTCACCGCCAACGTCGGCAACGGCCGCAACATCGGCCTTGAGAGCGAGGCTACCTGGCGGGTGACGCCGGACCTGATGATCCAGGCCAACGCCTTGTTCGACGCGCCCGAACTGACCCGCCCCGGCCCGGCGCTGGCCGCGAAGCCCGGCGCCGCCCTGCCCGGCGTGCCCGACGCCTCGTTCGGCGCGCTTGCCCTCTACCAGCGCCCCCTCCGCGACGAGCTGAAGCTGCTGCTGGGCGTGGAGATGGGCTACGTCGGCCGCTCGCGCCTGACCTTCGACCCGGCCCTGTCGCAGACCATGGGCGGCTACGTCACCGCCAAGCTCTCGGCCGAGCTTGTCACGCCGAAGTGGCGGCTGGCGGCCTTTGTGACCAACCCCGCCAATACCGCGGGCGACACCTTCGCCTACGGCAATCCCTTCAGTTTCGGCCAGGTACGCCAGGTCACCCCGCAGCGCCCGCGCGGCCTGACCCTGTTGCTGACACGGGCGTTCTGATGCACGCTGCGGCTTTCGCAATCCCACCGCGCACATTCGGGGCTGGCGCATTCGCCATTTCGCGGACTAGTTTCGCCGCACTGATCCGCTGGAGCGCGCGCCTCACGATGAGCGAGGACCAGACCCGTCCGCCGACCGCGCCGCCTTCGGGGGCGAGCGTCCTGGTCGCGCTCTACCTGGAAAAGCGCGCCGATCTCGTCCGCTTCTTCACCGCCCGCACCGGTTCGGCCGCCGAGGCGGAAGACATCGTCCAGGACATGTACCTGAAGGTCAGCCGCGCCGAGGGGGCTGACGTCAGCAATGGCGTCGCCTGGCTCTACCGCCTGGGTTCGAATGTGCTGCTGGACCGGGTCCGCGGCGCCCAGCGCTCAGGCCGTCGCGACGCCGAATGGCGTGGGGTCACGGCGGTCCAGGTAGGCGGCGAAGAGGTGGAGGACGTCCCGCCCGCGGAGGCCGGCATCGACGCGCGCCGCCGGCTTGCCGCCCTGATCGCCGCACTCGACCAGCTGCCGCCGCAGGCGCGCCGGGTCTTCACCCTGCACAAGCTCGACGGCCTCTCCCATGCCGAGGTCGCCGCCCGGCTCGGCATCTCCCGCAGCGCCGTCGAAAAGCACGTCATGGCGGCCTTGAAGCGACTTTCCGCACTGGCGCCGGCGAATCCGACTGGAGGGACCTCGTCGTCGGCGGCGTCACTAGGGCGAACAGGCCCGTCCGAAGATCTCGGCGGGGATGCGGAGCGATGACCAGACCGACCCAGGACATGCATGACGACGCGCGCCGCGACGAAGCGGTGACGTGGCACGTGCGCCTGCAATCGGACCAGGCGGGCGAGGCCGACTGGCTGGCGTTCGAAGCCTGGCTGGGCCAGCCCGGCGCGCGCGAAGCCTATGACGCGATCGACGGCGTCTGGGCCGAACTCGACCTGCATCACGACGCCCTGGCCGAGGCCCTGCGGGAGCCTGCGCCCATGTCCGCGCCTCCCGCTCGTGCGCCGCTGCGCCGGGCCGGAGCCGTGCGCGGCCGTCCGAGCCGCAGGCTGTGGTTCGGCGCGCTCGGCGCCGCCGCGGCTGCGGCCGCCGCCGCAGTCGCGGTGGTGAGCATTCTGCCCGCCGTGACCCAGCCGCATTGGACCACCTATTCCGCCGAGAAGGGTCACAACCGCGCCATCCGCCTGGCGGACGGCTCTTCCGTCACCCTCGGCGCGGGATCGACGCTGAAGGTCTCGCTGGATGGAGCCAACCGGCGCGTGGTCATGGACAACGCCGAGGCCGTGTTCGACGTGGCCAAGGATCCATCCCACCCCTTCCTGATCCAGGCCGGCGACCATCAGGTCCGGGTCGTGGGCACGCGCTTCGACGTGCTGCGCGCCAATGGCCGGGTGGTCGTGACGGTGGAGCGCGGGATCGTGCAGGTGCGGCGCACCGCTGCGGGCGAGGACCAGACGCCCGCCGAGTTGCATGCCGGTCAGCAGTTCCAGCGCCGCGGGTCCGAGACCGCCGTGGTGCGCACGGTCGATCCCCGCGAGGCCATGGCCTGGCGTGAAGGCCGGCTGATCTATCGCGATGCGGAACTGGGCGACGTGGTCGCCGACCTCAACCGCTATTACGACAAGCCTTTGCGCGTCAGCCCCGACGCCGCCCGCCTGCATTTCTCCGGCGTTCTGGCGCTTGACGGCGAAGACCAGGTGGTGCGCCGCCTGGAGCTCTTGATGCCGGTGCGCGGCGCGGCCGGCGACGGCGCCCTGATCCTGCAACGGCGCCCCGGCGCCTGACCTCGAGTCGTCAGGCGGCGATCGCGCGATTGCCAAACGCCAAGAAAATCGTCCGCGGCCCATGAGGGGCTCGCGCCGTCACGGCGTCATTGAAATGCGGCAGGAAGCGGCCGCGTCAGCGAGACCGCGCCATGGCCACCGTCGAACACAGCTATCCCGATTTCCGGGCGGTCCCTACGGCCGTCGCCTCCGACAGCCTGTTGCGTCGTATCGCTCTCAGCCTTCTGGTGCTCAGCCCGACCTATTGGGCCGCAGTCAAGCGTGAGGCCGACCTGCTGATTTCGGCCTACGGCTTCTCCCGCGCGGCGCAGTACGCCCAGGAGGAATCCGATGACGCCTTGTCGGGCGCCTGGGCCAGCTTCATGCGCCGCGTCGGCGGGGCCATCGCCAAGCGGGCGCAACACGCCTGACGCCTCGATCAAGTCTACGGACGGCTTTGAGCCCTCGCCCCGGCGAGGGCTTTTTGCTGGGCGTTGGACGGCCTTCCGAGGCTGCCGCGCGCCTTGGACGCCCGCACATGCGCACGCGGCGCTCCAGGCCCTCCGAGACGCCTCCGCCGCGCCCTGGCCACGGATGCGCCCGTCCCGCGCTCTGCGAATGTGGCGCGTCCTGCAAGCACTCGAATCGTCCGGAAAACGTCGCCCGCGCCGTTCGAGGGTGGTACCGCCTCCCCGGTTCGAACGGGGGACCTCTAGATCCACAATCTAGCGCTCTAACCAACTGAGCTAAGGCGGCTCGCGGGCGAGGCGTGGTTCTAGCTGCGCCTCACGCCTTGATCAAGCACAGAGGCGCTTGCGGGGCAGACAAAGAAAAGCCGCCCCGGAACGTGTCCTCCGGGGCGGCTCTTGCAGAGCGAGTTGTAGTCCGGTTTAGCCCGCCAGGCTCCAGCGGATCGGGATCTGGACGTGAGCCCCGCCGACGGGCTGACCGTCGGATGTCTGGGGACGCATCTTGAACCGCGAGCTGATCTTCAGCGAAGCGGAGCCGAAACCTGAGCCCGAGGGGCTTTCGGAAACGACGCGGCATTCACTCAAGGTGCCGGCCACGGTCACGACGCAGTCCAGAACCGCCCGGCCTTCCGTCCCCCGCTCCTTGGCGGCGGGCGGATAGTAGCGGTCCATGTCCGACGTGTCCGGCTGCCGGATCCAGTCGGGCCGCGTGATCGTGGGCGGACCCTTCGGCGCCGGAGGCGGCGGGGGGCTCGGCGTGATCTGCGGCGGTCCCTTGTACTGGACCACGTCCTCGGGCTTCGTCGTCTGCACCACGAAGGGCGCGGGCGGCGGGATCGAGTTGGGCGGCGGCGTCGCCGGCGGACGAACCTGCAGCTTCGGAGGCGGCGGCTTGTTCGGCGGCGGCGGCGGCGGCGGCGGCGGGGGCGGCGGCGGAATCTTCTCCAGGCTGACGTTGATCTTCTCGTCGCTGAAGCTCTGCTGCTTGAGCACGAACTTCGTGATCGAGATGTAGAGGATCACGCCAACGTGCAGCGCAATGGAGATGCCGATGCCGAGTGTCGCAGCGCTCGAAAGACCTTTCTTTCGGCGCGGCGGATCCAGGATCGGGTCGCGGTGATGTTCTTCTGACATGCGCAGCCTTGACCCTTAGCTGACGTCTTTGCCGACGAGGGCGACGCTGTAGAAGCCATTGTCCAGCAGCTGGTTCATGACCTGCATGAACGTACCGTAGCGAACCTTTTTGTCGCCGCGGATGTAGATGCGTTCCTTGGAAGGATCGCGCGCACCCACCTGCTTGACCATGTCAGCGCCCAACTCGTCGATGTCGACGTAGTCGTCACCGATAGCCACCCGACCGTCAGCCTTAAGCGAAATATAGATCGGCTTCGGCGGAGTCTGACTGATAGGCGCCACAGCCGGTGGAAGGTCGACCTTGATGGTCACGGTGGCGAGCGGAGCCGCCACCATGAAGATGATCAGGAGAACCAGCATCACGTCCACGAAGGGTGTGACGTTGATCTCGCTGTTCATCGAGGTCGTGAACTTCGACGAGCCGCCGCCTGATAGCTTGGCAGCCATCTAGTTTACGCCCCCTTGTCGAGCTGACGCGAGATGGCGTTCATCAGTTCGGCGACGAAACCTTCCGAGCGCGTCCCGTAGCCGGAGATGCGGGTCTGGAAGTAGTTGTAGAACACCACCGCCGGGATAGCGGCGAAGAGGCCGATACCGGTGGCCAGCAGCGCTTCGGCGATACCGGGAGCGACGACGGCCAGGTTGGTGGTGTTGGTGTTCGCGATGCCGATGAACGAGTGCATGATCCCGTACACCGTACCGAACAGGCCGATGAAGGGACCGGACGAACCGATCGTCGCCAGGAACTGCTGACCGCCCGAGAGGCGCTTGCCGAGGCCGGCCTGGACGGCCGAAACCGCGGAGGCGGCGCGGGTCAGGGTCGAGTCGCGATGTTCGCCGGCGACCTGCAGGCCCGCTTGGCGGGACAGCTCGACTTCTTCGGAAGCGGCCGCGGCCATGTCGGCGAGCGGGTTGCCTTCGAATTCGTCGGAGGTCGAGATGCGGCGCATGTCGGCGATCGACCGGGCGCTACGGAACGCTTCGAGGAAGCGGTCCGAAGTGCGGTTCAGGCTGCCGAACTCGAACAGCTTGATGATCAAGAGGGTCCAAGAGATCAGCGAGGCCAGCAGCAGGCCAACCATGACCACCTGCACGACCGGTTCCGCATTCAGGAACATGCCGCCGATGGTGAGTTTGCCGGCGCCCTTGATCTTGGTGGGGGCTTCCTCGGCGCCGCCGGTATCCTCGCCCTTGGGCGCGGCGGTGGCGGAGGCAGGGGCCGCGGCCTTGCCGGACGCGGGAGCCGCGGCGGCGGCCGGAGCGGCGGCCTTACCGGAGGCGGGAGCTTGCGCGAGGGCCGGGGCGCTAATCAGCAGCGCGGCGGCGCCGAGCAGAGCGGCAAGCGGATGGATTTTTTTGTGTTCGAGCATCGTTCGCCAGTTCCTGGTTGGTCTGACACGTTTGGACCAAAGGGTCGTCGCGCGGAAGCGTCTCCACCCCAACAAAAGTAAATACGCTCGGAGCCGTCACCGTTCCATTCGGTTAGGACTCCGATACGCTTCGACACGAGACCCGGGTCTTATCCCTGCTTTTTACGGCAGATCAGCAGATCGAGCTCGCAAGTCTAGGCCGCTTTGCAGCGACATCGACCCTCCGCCCTTTTACAGGCGGTCAGTTCCTTTGGCGAACGCATAACAGAGCGTCAAGTGGCGCTGGGTGCTTTTCCCCCCGGGGGGGAAACCTGCAGGGGGCGCATCAGCTGTTTTCGCCCGACACAGAAGCGGAATTGGTGAATCGGCGCCCTGGGCGACCGTTGAAAATATATGGCGTGACACGGCTGTTCCGAATCGGCACGCGAGGGCTGCTGATGAACTGTGGGCGAGGGCGCCGACTATACTTGATTGCATGTTTGCAACCATCGAGGGTCGAGGCGCACGGCGGGTCGGCTACGCCGCCTGTCCCGCCGCCCAGCCGCTCGACCAAGCCCACTGGAAATTATAGCCCCCGAGCCAGCCTGTTACGTCCACCGCCTCCCCCACGAAGTAGAGACCGGGCTGGTCCCGGGTCATCAGGGTGCGCTGGTCCAGTGCTGAGGTGTCGATCCCGCCCAGGGTCACTTCTGCGGTGCGATAGCCCTCCGAGCCCACAGGCTTCACCCGCCAGGCGTTGATGGCGTCGGCCACCTTGCGCAGGGCCTTGTCGGAGAGGTCGGCGACATGCTCCGCGCCGGGCGCCTCGGTTTCGGCGATGAGCTGCGCCAGGCGCTGGGGCAGGACGCGCGACAGGACGGTGCGCAGGGCCTGGCGCCCATGCTCGACTTTGGCCCGCTTGAGCGTCTCGAACAGGTCCTCGCCCGGCGCCATGTCGACCACGATCTCCTGCCCCTCGCGCCAGTAGGAAGAGATCTGGAGGATCGCCGGCCCCGAAATGCCGCGGTGGGTGAACAGCATGGCCTCGTCGAAGGCCTGCTTGCCGCATCTCACCCGCACGTCGACCGCCACGCCGGCCAGGGGCTTCAACCGCTCGAGCAGCCCGACCTCAAAGGTCAGGGGCACGAGCGCCGGCCGGGTCGGCGCCACCGGCACGCCGAACTGCGCGGCGACCTCATAGGCGAAACCTGTGGCCCCCATCTTGGGGATCGACTTGCCGCCGGTGGCGATCACCAGCGAGGCGCAGTCCACGCTCGCCCCGCCGAGCGACAGCCGGAACCCCTCCCCGGCCCGCTCGACGCGCTCCACCGAAGCGCCGAGCCGAAGCCGCGCCCCGGCCTTCTCCATCTCCGCCAGCAGCATGTCGATGATCTGGCGGGCGCTGTCGTCGCAGAACAGCTGGCCCAGGGTCTTCTCGTGCCAGCCGATGCGATAGCGGTCGACCAGGCCGATGAAGTCCTTCGGCTGATAGCGGCTGAGCGCCGAAATGGCGAAGCGCGGGTTCTGCGACAGGAACCGGTCGGCTTTCCCGGCCTCCAGATTGGTGAAATTGCAGCGCCCGCCGCCGGAGATGCGGATCTTCTCGCCCGGCGCCTCGGCATGGTCGAGCACCAGCACGCGCCGCCCGCGCTTGCCCGCCTCGATGGCGCACATCATGCCCGCGGCGCCGGCTCCGATCACCACGACATCGAACTGTTCCAGGCCGGCCTGCGCTTTCATCGCCGCCTTATGGCACATCCGCCTTGCCCGCCAAGCGCGCCGCATCCTACAGGTCGGCCATGGCCTGGACCCGCCGCTACGACGAAACCGAACCGCAACGCATCAACCGCTGGCTGGGCCAGAGCGGCGTCTGCTCCCGGCGAGAGGCGGAGGGGCTGATCGCCCAGGGCCTGGTCTCCATCGACGGCGAGACGGTCACCGACCCAGGCCGCAAGATCCTGCCCGGCCAGACCCTGACTCTGAGCGACGGCGCCAAGGGCAAGCTCGACGCCCAGCTGAGCGTGGTCCTGCACAAGCCGGTCAACTACGTCTCGGCCCAGCCCGAACCCGGCCAAGTGCCCGCCGCACGCCTGCTCACCCGGGACGCTCTGGTCGGCGACGCCCCCTCGATTCCCGGCGCCGACACCAGCCTGGCCCCGCTGGGCCGGCTCGACATGGATTCGCGCGGCCTGTTGCTGCTGTCCGAGGACGGCGTTTTAGCCAAGGCGATCATCGGCCCGGAGTCCGAACTCGAGAAGGAATACCGGGTGCTGGTGACCGGCGAGGTCACCCGGAAGAAACTCAAGCTGCTGCATCACGGCCTGGAGCTCGACGGCCGCAAGCTCAAGCCCGCCTGGGTCAGCGAGATCGGCGACCACCAGCTGCGCTTCGTGCTCAAGGAAGGCCGCAACCGCCAGATCCGGCGCATGTGCGACCTGGTCGGCCTGCACGTCATCGACCTGTTCCGCGTCCGCATCGGCCCGCTCACGCTCGGCGACCTGCCCGAGGGCAAGTGGCGCGCGCTGACGTCGACCGAACGGGAGGCCCTGATCGCGGAGTCCGTTTCGCCCTCCCCCTACCGCCCGGAGCGCGCATGACCCGGCATATCGAGCGCCGGGGCGGCCACGCCCATGCGGAAGTAGCGATGCGCGCCCTCGGCGTCGGATCGATCGCTCCGTGACCCGCGCCACCCGCAACAGCCGGTTCGTCTCCGCCTCGCCCGAAGCGGTCTATGCGGCCTTCCTCGATCCCGAGGCTCTGGCCGAATGGCTTCCGCCGGGCTCCATGACCGGCAAGGTCCACGCCTTCGAGAGGCGGGTCGGCGGCGGCTATGTGATGTCGCTGTTCTATCCGGAGATGGAAGAGGCCCGCGGCAAGACCGCCGCCCGCGAAGACCGCGTTCACGTGCGCTTCCTGGCGCTGGAGCCCGGCCGCCGCATCGTCGAGGCCGTGACCTTCGAGACCGACCAGCCGAGCCTGCAAGGTGAGATGACCCTGACCGTCACCCTCACTCCGGCGCCCGGCGGGACTGAGGTCGAACTGCTGTTCGAGAACCTGCCGCCGGGCCTGAGGCCCGAAGACAACGAGGAAGGCGGACGCCTGTCGCTGGAACAGCTGGCGCGGTGGCTGGAGAGCAAGACCGGATAGGTCGCAGCCCTACTTCGCTCGTTCCGAGCTACGAAGGGCATCCTTCTTCGAATTCTGGCGGAAGGGCTTTTCCTTCGAAGCTCCGGAGGAGCGAAGAAGGATGGTGCCTGGGGGCGGATTCGAACCACCGACACGCGGATTTTCAATCCGCTGCTCTACCAACTGAGCTACCCAGGCCTGGACCCCGCGTCGCGAGGAGCGAGGTCTATAGGCGAGTGATTTTGCCCTGTCCAGCCGGTTTCAGGCGTCGGATTCGTCGCCCTGGTCGGGGCCTTCCTCGGCCTCGACCGTAGGGATGGCGTAACGGCCCGCGAACCAGCGCTGCAGGTCCACGTCCGCGCACCGCTTCGAGCAGAACGGCCGATAGGCCGGTTCCGACACGGGCTTGTCGCAGATCGGGCAGGGAGAGGTGCTCATGGCCTGCGAATATCGGTGCTCATGCGGTCGCGTCCAAGCTCCGCCGCGACGGAAAACCGCGGGCCCAGTTCGGCGACCAGGGGCCCGGCGGCCTCGGCAACATCCGGCGCGGCCAGGCCGACCAGTCGCGCCCCGGGATCGGCCCGTCCCTCCGCCTCCAGCTCCCGGACCAGTCGCTGGGCCATGGATCGGGCGCTGAGCCGTCCGTCCCGGTCGGTCAGGGTCTCGATCAGGGGCCGCTCACGCCAGGGCCGGGCGATCTCCAGCACGCCCAAGCGGCTCACGCCCGCGATCACCACGCCGGGCTCGTCGGCGGCGAAGGCCTCCTTGGCGGCGGCCAGCAGACGCGCGTGTTCGCGCGCAGGCCCGGCCAGGTCCAGCACCAGCAGGCCGCCCAGGCCCTTCAGCCGCACCAGCCGCGCGGTCTCGCGCACCGCCACGAGATTGGCTTCCAAGATACCCTTGCCGGTGGCCCGCGCGTCGGTCATGTCGGTGTCCACCGCGATCATCCCGCGCGCCCGCTCGATGGTCAGGATCGGCCCGCGCGTCAGCATGTGGCGCGTGGCCAGCACCACATCCTCGGCCAGATCCGCGGCCTCGCGCGCGATCTCCGAGCGCTTGATCTCGGCGTCCGGCGCAAAGGCCTGCAGCCGGCTCTCCAGCGACGGCGCCTCGGCCAACCGCCCCGGCGCGCCCTGGGCGGGGCCGATCAGGCGCAAGGTGGCGCCCTTGTCCTCTCGCCCCTCGGCGGCGACCTGCACCTCGACGGCCGCGCCCTCGCTGAAGCTGTGGCCGCCCTCAAGCTTCATCAGCCCGTCGCGCTCCAGCCCCAGGTCGACGAAGGCGCCGCGGAACGCACGCGACAGCGAGCGGATGCGCCCGCGCCAGACCTCGCCGGTGCGGGGGCGCAGGGGTTCGCCGCTGCGCTCGATGATCAGCCGCTCCGGGCAGCCGTCCAGCAGCACCACCCCGCGCCGTTCGCCCGGAGATGTGTCGAGATAGAGCTTGCGCACCCCGCTCATTGCGCCCGCCGCCAGCCCAGGCCTTCGAGCAGGCACAGGGTCTCGTAGACCGGCAGGCCGACCACGCCAGTGTAGCTGCCAGAAAGCTCGGTGATGAAGGCCGCCGCCGCGCCTTGCGCGCCATAGCCGCCGGCCTTGCCGCGCCATTCGCCGCCGGCGAGGTAGCCCGCGATCTCGGCCTCGGTCAGACGCTTGAAGCTCACCTGGGTCTCGACCAGCCGCGACGAGGCGCGTCCATCCGGAGCCAAGACGCAGACCGCAGTGCCCACGCGATGATTGCGCCCCGTGAGGAGCTCCAGGCACGCCCGCGCCTCGGCTTGCGTCTCCGCCTTGGGCAGCACGCGGCGCCCGACACTGACCACCGTGTCGGCGCCCAGCACATAGGCGCCTGGCGCCCGCTCGGCGGCGGCGCGGGCCTTGGCTTCAGCCAGACGCAGCGCCAGGCGGCGCGGCGTTTCCTTCTTCAGGGGGGTCTCGTCGATGTCGGCGGGCTCGACCCGGTCAGGCGTTACGCCGACCTGGGCCAGCAGCTGCGACCGGCGCGGGCTGGCGCTCGCGAGCACGAGGTCGGGCCGACCCACGCAAACGCCTCGCTTATTTGAAGCGGTAGGTGATACGGCCCTTGGTCAGGTCGTAGGGGGTCATCTCGACCAGCACCTTGTCGCCGGCCAGCACGCGGATGCGGTTCTTGCGCATCTTGCCCGCGGTGTGGGCGATGATTTCGTGGTCGTTTTCGAGCTTCACGCGGAACGTGGCGTTGGGCAGCAGTTCCGACACCGTGCCGGGAAACTCCAACAGTTCTTCTTTAGCCATAGGGCCTCGGTCTAGGGGGCGGACATGAAACAACGGCCCGCGCCGGGAAACGGAAGCGCGAGCCGTAGAACGTGTCATGCAAAAGTGGAAGCCACTTTTGCGCCCGGACACGTTCAAGCTGGGATCGAGCCCTTCCGGGCGGGCCAGGATAACACCTGGCCCTGAAGGGCTCGGCAGTCTTCAGTATGACATGAAACCGGCATCGACGCACGGACAGCGATCGTCAGTGCCGTGACAGGGCGCAGATCAGGGTGAACAGGCGCCGCGCCGTCTCGTGATCGACCTCGATCTTGCCCTCCAGCCGCTGCTGGATCAGGTCCGCGCCTTCGTTGTGCAGGCCTCTGCGGCCCATGTCGATGGCCTCGATCTGGGCGGGTGTGGCGTCGCGCACCGCCTCATAATAGCTCTCACACAGCAGGAAATAGTCCTTGGTCACCTTGGCGAAAGGCGTGAGTGACAGCATGTGCCGGCGCTCGTAGTTCGGCCCGCCGATGTCGAACACCAGCCGGTTCTCCTCCAGCGACAGGCGCAGGGCGTAGGGCCCGCCATCGGCCCCCTCGGGCCGAAAACTGTTCTGCTCGATCAGGTCGAAGATCGCGACCTGGCGATCGTGCTCGATCTCGGAGGTGGAAGCGGGCGTCACCGAGGCGGGGTCGAGCTCGACCCTGGCCAGGCGGTGCGGCGCTCCGCTCACGCCGGGTCCGCCTCGTGGGTGGGCGCGCGCCGGGCGGCCCAGGCCTTGGACAGGTCCGCCATCACCGCGTCGATGCACTCGACCTCGGCGCGCAGGTCGCCACCGCCGGCGAATTCGAAGGCCACCACCCCACCGGGGGCCTCGCCCGGCAGAAAGCTGAGAGCCAGAAGCTCGATCACTGCATCCTTGCGGTCCCGGCGCAGGCGGCGGGACTTCACGCCCAGCACCCCGCCCAGCTGCAAGGCCGCGCGGATGCGCTGGGGCTGACCGTCGCCGGACTCCCAGCGGAAGCGGTTGAAGCCGATGGTCAGGCGCCGCGCCCTGGGCTCCCACAGGATGTCACCGACCTTGGCCACCGCGTCCTGCAGGGCGGCGGAAATGATCGCCAGGTCGTCCGCGTCCTCGGCGAGCAGCTTCAGGGTAGAGGCTTCTTCGCCCATCAGCCCTCCCCGTCCTCGGGCGGACCCGAAATCCGGCGCACCTTCGCTCCGCAGGCGCCGAGCTTCTCTTCCAGCCGCTCGAAGCCGCGATCCAGGTGATAGACCCGGTTCACCACCGTCTCGCCCTCGGCCACGAGGCCCGCGATCACCAGGCTGACCGAGGCGCGAAGATCCGTCGCCATCACCTGGGCGCCGTAGAGTTTTTCGACCCCCTTCACCCGCGCCTCGCCGCCTTGCACGGAGATATCGGCCCCCAGGCGCATCAGCTCAGGCACATGCATGAAGCGGTTCTCGAAGATGGTCTCGCGGATCACGCTCTCGCCCTTGGCAGTGGTCATCAGGGCCATGAACTGGGCCTGCAGGTCGGTGGCGAAGCCCGGGAAGACCTCGGTGGTCACATCAACTGCGTTCAGGCGCGCGCCGTTGCGTTTGATCTCGACCCCGTCGTTGGTGGCGGTCGCCGTGGCGCCGGCTTCCTCCAGCTTGTCGAGCAGGGCCTGGACGAAGTCGGCGCGGGTCTTGGTCAAGCGCACCTCGCCCCCGGCCATGGCCGCGGCCACGGCATAGGTGCCGGTCTCGATCCGGTCTGGGATCACCGACCAGGTCGCGCCGTTCAGCTTGGAGACGCCGGTGATGGTCAGGGTGTCGGTGTCGATGCCCTCGATCTTCGCGCCCATGGCGCTCAGGCACAGCGCCAGGTCGCCGATCTCCGGCTCCTTGGCGGAGTTCCTAAGCACCGTCTGCCCCTCGGCCAGTACCGCGGCCAGCAGCGCATGCTCCGTCGCGCCCACCGAGACCATCGGGAACTCGATCTCCGCGCCCTTCAGGCCGCGCGGCGCGGTGGCATAGACATAGCCCTCGTGCAGATCGATGCGCGCGCCCAGCGCCTCCAGCGACCTCAGGTGCAGGTCCACCGGCCGCGCGCCGATGGTGCAGCCGCCGGGCAGCGAGACCTTGGCGTGGCCCGTGCGTGCGATCAGCGGGCCCAGCACGTTGAACGAGGCGCGCATCTGGCGCACCAGGTCGTAGGGGGCGAAGGCGCTGGAGATATCCTTGGCGCAGAACTCGGTCTGCGCCCCGTCTTCGCCGTCGCCCTCGATCACGCTGACGCCCAGGCGCTGCAGCAGCCGGCCCAGGAACCGGGTGTCGGCCAGGCGCGGCATGTTGGTCAGCCGCAGGCATTCGTCGGTGAGCAGCGAGGCCGCCATCAGTTTGAGCGCGGAGTTCTTCGCGCCGCTGATCTGGATTTCGCCCTCGAGCCGGGCGCCGCCTTCAATGGCGATACGGTCCATACGCGTCTTTCTAAGCCGCGGGCGAAGCCGCGGCGGGAGTGTTGAGGAGGCTATCTAAACAGCGCCGTGATTGCGCGAAAGGGGCGCCGTCCCGCTTTGTCTGGGGGTTTCTCTGGGGAGCGCTTCGGGGACAGCCGACGTTAGAGCAGCAGCGGCGCCAACGCTCCTTCGTGCGTGAGCAGCCACTGCTTGCGCGGCAGGCCGCCGCCGAAGCCGGTCAGTGAGCCGTCGGAGCCCACGATCCGGTGGCAGGGCAGGATCACCGGGATCGGATTGGCGCCGTTGGCCGCTCCGACCGCCCTGACCGCATCCGGCCGCCCGACCCGGCGCGCGATCTCTGCATAGGAGACGGTCTCGCCGCGCTTCACGCCGCGCAGCGCGAGCCACACCGACTGCTGGAATTCGCTGCCGCCCAGCCGCACCGGCAGGCTGTCCAGGTCGGCGTCGCATTCGACGAAATAGCGCGCCAGAACCCGAGCCGCGTGGCTGGGATCGATCCTGGGCCGGAAGGAAGCCTCGGGAAACCAGCGCTCCAGCGCCAGGCGCCCGCGCCCGTGCGAGCCCTCGAAATCCACGCCCACCACCTCGTCCCCCAGCGTGGTCAGCTGCAGGGCGCCGATCGGCGAGGCGACGATCTCGGTGGTCAGGTCCATAGGGGCTCCGATTTCGGAAGATCGGACGGCGCGGGGGCGGGGGCGTCAAGCCCGCTGCTGCGAACGGCCGCTGCCCGGACCGCCAACGCGACGAGGCCGGGCATGCCGCATGGCGCCGCCGGGCGGGCGGTGTGCTGCATCAATGTCAGGATAATCTCAGATGGTGCCGCCGGGCAGGATTGAACTGCCGACCTCAGCCTTACCAAGGATGCGCTCTACCACTGAGCTACGGCGGCCCCGTCTGAGGAACCGGGCGTATAGCCAATGTCCCGGCGGGGGGGAAGCGCAAAACGCACGGCTTGACGGGACAAATCGCTGCGGCTGAATGACCGCCGTGGACGAAACCGAAAAAGACGCGAAATCAGGGGGCTCCGAAGCCCGGCGCCAACGCGAGGCCAAGCTGGCCGAGGCGCTGAGGGCGAACCTGCGTCGACGCAAGGCGCCGGGCAAGCCCGCGGGCGCGCCGACCGTGCCAGCACGCCCGCAAAAGTCCGAGAAGACCTGAGCGGCTACTTCGCCTGAGGCGGCCGGGCCCGATAGACCTTGTGGCAGGAATCGCAGGTCTCATCGACGACCTTCAGCTGCGCGGTGAAGCCGGCCTTGTCGTTGGCCTTGGCCAGCTCGAACAGCTTGTCCGCCTCCGTCGCGTAGGCCGCAGCCGCCTTTTCGAAGCCCGCGCGGTCGCTCCAGACTTCCGTCTTGGCGCGCGTCGGCACGCCGGCCTCCGGTCCGGTGCCGGCGGGGAAGGCCGTCGGCAGCACGTGCGCCCAGCGGCGCAGGGCGTTGGCGTTGAAGGCCAGATCCTTCACCTCGCCGGGCCCGTCAGCAAGGTGCCTCATGGCGCCGAAGTCCGACGCAGACAGTGCGAAGGCCGTCTGCCGCAGTTTGACGGTGTCCGCCGCCGACGGCGCGCCGGCGGATTGCGCCTGGGCCAGGCCGGCGGCGCCCAGCACGCAGGCGGCGGCGATCAGCAGATAACGCTTGGACATTACGATCCCTCCCAGGCCGCGCCCCCGCGACCGCATACCGACGCTATCCCACGTTGGAGCACGGTAGAAGGGGCTAAGGCTCGATCTGCGACAGGCGCACGGCGCCGCACGACCGCCGTTTGAGAAACCTCGGGCCCAAAAAGGTGAGGCCGGACCTCAGGAAAGGTCCGGCCTCGTTCCGAGCGTCGCCAGAGGGGGCTACGCCGAGGAAGCAATCACGCTCAGCAAGAAGTGTGCCGAGCGCGTCCTGATGCTTACCAACGCCAGCGTACGCCCAGGCGGCCGGAGAAGCCGTCGGTGTGGCCGCTGAAGTAGCTTTCGCCCTTCAGGAAGCCTTCGAGGCCGTTCCAGCTCTTGGTGGTGAAGCCGAAGTCGACGAGGCCGTGGCTGCCCGCCGGCTGGTCGGTGAAGGTGAACGAGCTGGCCCCGGTGGTCAGGGTCGTCTGGTTCTTGCCCTCCCAGGTGTCGGCCGCATAGACGCCGATGTAGGGGATGATCGAACCCCATTCGGCGCCGAAGCGCACCCCGGCCTTGCCCGTCGAGGCCTTGGCGTCATGGAAGCCGAAGTCCACCCCGCCGGCGGACGCGTTGTCCAGGTGGGTCGAGGACCAGTTGGCCGACAGCAGCGGCTCGACCCAGAAGTGCGAGCCGCCGAAGCGGAAGCCGGTCTCGCCGGTCACGCCCCAGGTGTTGCCGTCGAAGTGGAGCATCGCCGGCACGGTGTGCATGTTGGCGTCCACCGAGTACCAGTCGCCCTTGACCAGGCCGTTCAGGAAGAAGTGGCCCGAGGTCCAGCCGGCGTAGGCGCCGATGTTCCAGCCTTCCAGGTCGAAGGAGTTGCGGTCCGCATGCAGCCGCGATTCCTGCTGCTGGAAGCCGGCCGTGACGCCCCACATCATCGGGCCATGCATGGTGTCGGCGCCCATCTGGAAGCCGCGCCAGTCGCTGTCCATGCCCAGGTTCGACGTGGTGGTCGTGCCGAACGCGGTGATGGTGCGGGTCTGCGAGACTTCCTGGCCGCCGATGTGCGCCTGGGCCCACATCTCCCAGCCTTCGCCGCGGGTCGGTTCGGAAGCCCAGCTGGAGTCACGCACCTCCTGCATGCGGGCCTGCCACACGTCCGAGGTCTCGTTCCAGAAGGTCTGGCCGGCCGCGGCCGCCCGTCCCATCTCGAACGCCTCGATGTCCGGCGAACCGACCAGCGCGAAAGTGTTGGTCGTCGGGTTGAACTGCATCGTGAACTGCACGAAGCCGGTGTCGAGGCGGCCGCCGGCCAAGGTGAAGGCCGTCGCAGGGGTAGCCGAGGAGGCGACAACCACCGGCAGGGTTTCGCCGAACGTGCCGGCGCTGGCCCCGATGCGGTTGACGTTGACCGTGGTCGCGCCCGCGCCGGTTCCGATCTGCAGCTGGTCGGTCGTGCCCGCGCCGAGGTTGACGTCCACCGTCAGGGTCGAGGCGCCCGTGCCGGTGAAGGTCGTGCCCGGCAGGGCGAGGATGTCGCCCGCATGACCGTTGCCGAGGTTGACGTTGCCCGCGTTGTTGAACGCCTCCAGACCGGTGAAGGTGATCGTCGTGGCCGTGGACGCGCTCGGCGCCACGTTCAGCGACCCGCCAGGCAGGTTGTTGAAGGTGTCCGTGCCCGTGCCGAAGTCGATGTTGGCGCTGGCGTTGAAGGCGGCGCCGTTGTTCACCGTGTCGTTGCCCGCGCCGAAGCTCGAGGCCGCCACGCCGTTGAACGTGCCGGTGTTGGTGAAGGTATCGTTCTGCGCCGTCAGCGACAGGCCGCCGGTGATCACGCCGGTGGCGTTGTTGGTGACGGTCGCCGCGCCCGCGCCGCCGGCCGTGATGGCGAAGCCGGTGGCGGTGTTGAGCGGACGGATCGTGCCCGAGTTGGTGACGGTCGAGCCGGTGGCCGAGGTGATGTTCACCCCGTTCACGCCTTCAACCGTCGAACCGGCGCCGACCGTGACCGAGCCGGTGGTGCCGCCCGCGACCAGGATGCCCTGGCCGTTGGTGGAGTGCACCGTGCCCGCGGTCGTGGTGACCGCAGCCGAGCCGCCCGAGGTCGCGCGCACGGCGTTGGAGCCCGCGCCCGTGCCGGTCACATTGACCGACCCGACGCTGACGGTCACCGGGCCGGCCGTGCTGACGCCCACGACGCCTTCCGTGCCCGCGCCGCTGACCGTGGTCGTGCCGGAAGCCGTGATGGCGACGCCCACCGCGCCCTTGCCATAGACCCCGGTCGCGCCCGCGCCGCTGGTGTTGACCGTGCCGTTGCCGGTGATGGTCACCGTGCCGCCGGTCGAACGCACGTCCACGCCCATGGCGTTGGCGCCCGTGGTCGTGATCGAGCCGGTGTTGGAGCCGCTCGCCGCGCCCGTGGTGAAGCTGCGCACGCGCACGCCGGTGCCGGTGGCGCCGCTGGTCGTGATCGTGCCCGCGTTGGAGCCCGTGGCCGTGCCCGTATCGCTGCGGGCGTAGACGCCGTAGCCAAAGCTGCCGGAGGTCTTGATCACGCCACCGGCCGCGTTGGTGGCGACCGCCGGGCCCGAAACAGTGTGGGCATAGACGCCGTAAGCATCGCCGGCCGCAGTCGTGATCGAGCCGGAGTTGGTCACCGTCGCGCCGCCCGTGCCGGTGGCGTGGGCGTAGAGGCCGCTGGCGCCGGCGGCGGCCGTCGTGATCGTACCGGTGTTGGACAGGGTGATATTGCCCTTGCCGCTCGTGGTGGCGACCACGCCGTACTGCGTGCCTCCAGTCGTGCCCGTGGTGTTGATCGCGCCGTTGTTGGTGACCGACACATTGCCGTCCACAGCTGAAGCGCCGATGCCGTAGGCGCCCCCGCCGGTGGTCTTGATCACGCCGTTGTTGGTGACGGTGACCGTGCCTGCGCCCGTGGTCGAAGCCTGGATGCCGTAGGCGTCATAACCGGTGGTGCTGATCCCGCCGGTCGGCGCCTTGCTGACGATCGAGCCGACGGTGATGCCGATGTTGCCGCCGGTGCTGTTGGCCACGATGCCGCGGGCATAGTCGCCCGTGGTGGTCACGGAGCCGACGTTGACCGTGTCGTTGCCTGAGCCGCCGATGACGATGCCGTCGGAGTGGTAGCCGTTGGTCGACACGGCGTTGACCGTGATCGAGGTGTTGCCGGCGATGCCGCCGCCGCCGCCGACCTTGATGCCGTCGGTGTAGGCGCCGGTGGTGGTCACGTTGTGGCCGGTGATGGTCACCGGCGCGCCGGCCGCCGCATAGATGTTCAGGCCGTCGCCGCCGGCGGTGGCGCCGGTGGTGTTGGCGATCACGTCATGGAAGTTGACCGTGACCGTCTTGGTCGGATCGCCCGACAGCAGGGCGATGCCCTGGGCGCTGTAGCCCGTCGCCGTCACGTCGCCGACGTTGACGGTCACATTGCCTGCGCCGCCCTGGGCCTGCACGCCGATGGCATAGCCGGTGGTGTTGGTTACATTGATCGCGCCGCTGTCGGTCACATAGGCGCCCTTGGTTCCGCTGGCGTTGATGCCAACCATGGCGAAGCCGGAGCCGCTGACCGTCACCGCGCCGGAGCCGGTCACCGTGGCGGTGCCCGCACCGCCGCTGGAGGTAGCCAGGATGCCGTTCAGGTAGTTGCTGGTCCCGCCGACATTGATGGCGCCGGTGTTGTTCACCGACGTCGCGCCGTTCGCGGTCGAGGCGGAGATGCCCGCCGCGCCAAAGGTCGCGGTGGTCACGTTCAGCGCGCCC
The DNA here is from genome assembly GCA_018241995.1 of Pseudomonadota bacterium. GTDB lineage: Bacteria > Pseudomonadota > Alphaproteobacteria > Caulobacterales > Caulobacteraceae > JAFECT01. The sequence continues at coordinate 25,882 of JAFECT010000015.1, read as the reverse complement.
GAGTTGGTCACCGAGGCGTTGCCTGTGCCGGTGACCGCCGCGCGCAGGGCGGTGTCGCCGCTGGTCACCGCCGCGGCGTTGTTGATGCCGGCGTTGGCGTTGTTCGTCGTCACCGAGACGCCGAGGCCAGTCGCCTTCACGATCGAGCCGGCCAGGGTCTGGACCGTCGAATTGTAGTTGGTGGCGTTGATCGTCACGCCGTTGCCGGCCGTGGCGTTCTCATTGACCGTGCCGTCCAGCACAACCGTCAGATCCGCGGTCGGCGTATAGGTGATGCCGCCGTTGAACGGGTTGCCGGCGCTGGTGCAGGTGACCGTCGGCCCTGCCTGCACGCCGCATTCGTTGGCGGCGAGGGCGTGGCCCGGCGCCATGAAAGTCGACATGGCGAAGGCGCCGCCGAGCGCGGCGCCGGTCATCAGAAGCGCGCGCGTCGTGCGGCCGCGCGCAGGCGTTTGGTTCATTTTCATCGTGAGAGCCCCTCTGGCTGTCAAAAGGCTCGGCCGACGTGGCCGAGTCCCTTCGCGGTCGGCTTACAACCACAAATCCGTAGAAAACAAGGGTCATCGAACCAATTCGACAAAAAAACTACAATTTTTTGCCTTGATGGAACCAACGCGTTTTCAAGGCGTTTCTGGCCCTCAAGGCCGGGAAATCGGCAGTCGACAATTGTACGGAACCGTACATTTGAGCGGAGACGCTCGCCCATATGCACCTTGTAGATGCATAAGAGCCACCCCCGCTTGACGGAAGGGTCCTGCGGTCTCATCACCGCCGCATGTCGATAGGCTGTTTTTCCTTGGCGGGCGTTGCGTGAACCAGCCGCTCGCCCCCCTGGTTCCCGAGTTTCCCGAGCCGAGCCGCGAGCAGTGGCTGGCCCTGGTCGAAAAGACCCTGAAGGGCGCCGATTTCGATCAGCGTCTGGTGCGGCGCACCTATGACGGCTTGAAGCTCCAGCCGCTCTACGGCGCCGACGACGCCAGTCCCACGCTGACGCTGCGCCCCAATCCCGGCGCCGATCCGACACGACCCTGGGACCTTCGCGCCACGATCGACCATCCCGATCCCGCCCAGGCCAACGCTCAGGCGATGGAGGAACTGCAGAACGGCGCCGCCTCCCTGTTGTTGCGCCTCGACCCGACCGGCCGCGACGGAATCGCCGTCGCCGATCAGGATGATCTGGCGCGGGTGCTGAACAGCGTGCTGCTGGACCTCGCGCCCATAGCCCTGGACGCCGGCCTGATGGGGTCGGAGGCCGCCAACTGGCTGTCGGCCCTGGCCAAGGGCGCGCCCGCCGCCCCCCTCGCCTTCCATCTGGATCCGCTGTCGGTTCTGGCCCAGGCCGGGCGGACCTCTGGGCCCGTCGAATCGCATCTGATCTCCGCCGCCCAGACCGCCGCGCGACATGCGCCGGCTTATCCGAAGGCCGGCCTGTTCCTGGCCTCCGGCCGCACGGCGCATGAGGCGGGCGGCTCCGACGCGCAGGAACTCGGGCTGATGGCGGCCTCGGCCCTCGCCTACGCCAAGGCTATGACCCGCGCAGGCCTGAGCGCCGAAGACGCGTTCGCCCGCCTGACCCTGGGGCTCTGCGTCGATGGCGAATACTTCACAGGCGTCGCCAAGCTCAGGGCCGCCCGCGCGATCTGGGCGCGCCTGACCGCCGCCTGCGAAGTGTCTGCTCCAGTGCGGATCGAGGCCCGCTCGTCGCGCCGCATGCTGTCCAGGCGCGACCCCTGGGTGAACCTGCTGCGCCTGACCGCCTCCGGCTTCGCCGCGGGCGTGGGCGGCGCCGACGCAGTGATCCTGGAGCCCTTCACCCGGCCGCTGGGCCGGCCCACCGCCTTCGCGCGGCGCCAGGCCCGCAATACGCAGCTGGTGCTGATGGAGGAGGCCGGCCTCGGCCGAGTGGCCGACCCCGCCGGAGGCGCCTGGTTCCTGGAGCAGCTGACCGACGACCTCGCCCGCGCCGGTTGGGCCATCTTCCAGGCCATCGAGCGGCAGGGCGGCGTCATCGCCGCGCTGGAGAGCGGCTTCGTCGCCCAAGAGGTCGTCGCCGTGCGCGACCAGCGCCTGGCTGACGTGCGCCGCCGCAAGACCGGCCTGGTGGGCGTCTCCGAATTCGCCAACCTTGATGAGGCCGCCGTCTCTGTCGACCCGGTCGATCCGGCGCCCTTCGCCAAGACGCTAGACATCCGCCTGCCCGGCCCCGACAGCCGCGCGGCGCGGCTTGCCCCCATGCGCCTGGCCGAACCCTTCGAGGCCCTGCGCGACCGCGCTCAGGCGCTGGACCCTGCGCCCCGCGCCTTTCTGGCCAGCCTGGGTTCGGTGTCCGAGGACGCCGCGCGGCTTGGCTTCTCGCGCAATCTCCTCGCGTCGGGCGGGATCGCCTCGACCACTGCGGCGCCAGATACGTTCGCCGCCGAGCCTTCGCCGGTCGCGGTGATCTGCTCCTCCGACGAGCGCTATGCGGAAGCAGCCGCCGACGCCGCCCGCGCCCTCAAGGCCGCCGGCGCCAGGCAGGTCTGGCTCGCCGGCAAGCCTGGCGAGCTGCAGGCCGAGCTCGAAGCCGCGGGCGTCGACGCCTTCCTCTTCGCCGGCATGGATGCGGTCGAGGCGCTGGATCGAATGCTGGACGCCTTCCAGGAGGCGGCCCGATGAGCCGCTTCCCCGAATTCGCCGGCCTCGATTTCGATGCCGTAACGCCTGCCGCCTCGGCCGCGCTCACGCCCGGCGAGGCCTGGCAGAGCCCGGAAGGCATCCCGGTGCAGCCGATCTACGGCCCGGGCGACGCCGAAGGCCTGGACTTCATCCGCGGCTATCCCGGCATCGCGCCGTTCGTGCGCGGCCCCTACCCGACCATGTACGCCACCAACCCGTGGACCATCCGCCAGTACGCGGGCTTCTCCACGGCCGAGGACTCCAACGCCTTCTATCGGCGCAACCTCGCGGCCGGTCAGAAGGGCCTGTCGGTGGCCTTCGACCTGGCCACCCACCGCGGCTACGATTCCGACCACCCCCGGGTGAAGGGCGACGTCGGCATGGCCGGCGTGGCGATCGATTCCATCTACGACATGCGCACCCTGTTCAGCGGCATCCCGCTCGATCGGATGAGCGTGTCCATGACCATGAACGGCGCGGTCCTGCCGATCATGGCGCTCTACATCGTCGCCGCCGAGGAGCAGGGCGTCACGCCGGACAAGCTTTCAGGAACGATCCAGAACGACATCCTGAAAGAGTTCATGGTGCGCAACACCTACATCTATCCGCCCGAGAGCTCGATGCGGATCGTGTCGGACATTTTCGCCTACACGGCGGAAAACATGCCGAAATTCAACTCGATCTCGATTTCGGGCTACCACATGCAGGAGGCCGGGGCGACCGCCGACCTGGAGCTGGCCTACACCCTGGCCGACGGGGTCGAGTACGTGCGCGCAGGCCGCGCGGCGGGCCTGGACGTGGACGCCTTCGCCCCTCGCCTGTCGTTCTTCTGGGCCATCGGCATGAACTACTTCATGGAAGTGGCGAAGATGCGGGCCGGGCGCCTGATCTGGGCCAAGCTCTTGAAGAACGAGTTCGACCCGAAGGACCAGCGCTCGCTCTCCCTTCGCGCCCACTGCCAGACCTCGGGCTGGAGCCTCGCGGCCCAGGACGTGTTCAACAACGTCGCCCGAACCGCGGTGGAGGCCATGGCCGCCGCCGGGGGGCAGACCCAGAGCCTGCACACCAATTCGCTGGACGAGGCCCTGGCCCTGCCCACCGACTTCTCCGCCCGGATCGCGCGCAACACCCAGCTGTTCCTGCAGATCGAGAGCGGCCTGACCCGCGCCATCGATCCTTGGGGCGGCTCCTGGTACGTGGAGCGGCTGACCTACGACCTGGCCCGCAAGGCGCTCGACCACATCGCCGAGGTCGAAAAGCTCGGCGGCATGGCGGCCGCCATCGCCAAAGGCCTGCCCAAGCTGCGTATCGAGGAGGCGGCGGCCCGCACCCAGGCGCGCATCGACACCGGCCGCCAGAGCGTGGTCGGCGTCAACCGCTACAAGCCCGACCACGCCGACGACATCCCGGTGCTGAAGGTCGACAACTCCGCAGTGCTGAAGCAGCAACTCGCCAAGCTGGAGCGGCTGAAGACCGAGCGCGACCCGGCCGAGGTCGAGGCCAAGCTCCAGGCCCTGACCGACGGCGCCAGGGGCAAGGCCAACCTGCTGGCCCTGGCCGTCGACGCCGCCCGCGCCAAGGCCACGGTCGGTGAGATCTCGGATGCGCTGGAGGCCGCGTGGGGCAGGCACAGGGCTGAGATCAAGGCCATCAAGGGCGTTTACGCCCAGGAGGCCGGCCGCAACGACCTGATCGCGCGCGCCAAGGCCATGGTCGAGGCCTTCGTCGAGGCCGACGGCCGCGCGCCGCGTATCCTCATCGCCAAGATGGGCCAGGACGGCCACGACCGCGGCCAGAAGGTGGTCGCCACCGCCTATGCCGACCTCGGCTTCGACGTCGACATCGGCCCGCTGTTCCAGACGCCCGAAGAGGCCGCGCAACAAGCGGTCGAGGGCAAGGCCCACGTGGTCGGCGCCTCATCCCTGGCCGCCGGGCACCTGACCCTGGCGCCGGAGCTGATCGAGGCCCTGGAGGCCCAGGGCCGCGGCGAGGTGATGGTGGTGGTCGGGGGGGTGATCCCGCCTCAGGACGTGCAGACCCTATTGGACGCCGGCGTGGCCGCCGTCTACCCGCCCGGCACGGTGATCGCCGAAGCAGCCATCGACCTGCTTACCAAGCTCAATGAGCGCCTTGGCTATGCGCAGCCGGAGCGGGCGGCATGACGGCGCAAACCGTCACGGCCTCCAGCCTGCCGGACCCTTTGGCGTTCGAAACCTTCCATCCCTTCATCAAAGGGGTGTTCAGCCAATGGCATCCGTCGACATTCGTGCTCGAAGGTTTGACCTTCGTCACGGCTGAGCAGTGGATGATGTTCGCCAAGGCAAGGCTGTTTGAAGACGCCGCGGCGGCGGATGCGATCCTCGCCACGCCCGACCCTGGAGAGCAGAAGCGGCTTGGTCAGCAAGTGCGCGGCTTCGACCATGATGTCTGGTCCACGTGGAAGGTCGACATCGTCTATCGCGGCAACATCGCCAAGTTCAGCCAGAACGAGGGTGCGGGACGACAACTGCGCGCAACCGGCAACGCCATGCTGGTCGAGGCCAATCCACGCGACTGGATTTGGGGTTGCGGCTGGCCGATCGATGACCCTCGCGCGCTTGATCCCGGCGAGTGGCGTGGCGAGAACCTGCTCGGCCGAATCCTCACCCTGGTCAGGGGTCAGATGATGGCCGCCTCCTAGACCGTCTTCGGCGGCCAGGGGTAGCGGCGCTCGATGTCTTTCTGCAGCGCCCTCGCGGCGTAGACGTGCCCTTGCCACAGGAAGTCGAGCGCACTGCCGATCGCCGGCACGGCGCTGACCAGCGAGTCCACCAGGATGTAGAAGAACATCTTGATGATCGTGCCTGCCGAGCAGTGCGCCTTCGCGGCCAGATAGATCAGATAAAGGCCGGCGCCCCAGGTATAGATTTCGTCCGCCCCGATGCCCAAGGCGGCGAGCGGCCCGGCCAGCGGGTTGTTAAGGGCGGAGATCAGGCTGTCCAAGCCGATCCCCCCAAAGGGACCGAAGCTTATGATCTTGTCGGACAGCTTCTTCACACGCTCGGCGCGCAGCCAGATGCGCTCCAGCTCCGGCAAGGTCGGCTCGGCCATTCCCACATCTCCCGGGTCGATCTCAGGCTCAGCTTAACGCATAGAAGCACAGGCGCGATCCTTCGGCGACGCGCCTGAGGGAGCGTTGCGTTTGGGCAAGGGCGCCAAGCTTGTCGATGTGGGCCTCTGGGCCCTGGCCGCCTTCGCTCTGATGGTGGCGGCGGCCCTCGCCGGCGCGAGACTGAGCCCGGTGCTGGACGTGATCGGCCAGGTCGCTGTTCCCGCACTCAGCCTGGCCGTCATCGGCGCGGCCCTGGCCCTGCTGCTGCGGCGCTGGAAGCCGCTGATCGGCTTCGGCGCGGCCACGGCGCTCCTGGCCCTGCTGCTCCTGCCGCAATGGCGCCCGCCCCTGCCGCGGCCGTCACCGCAGGCGCAGGTGACCCGGGTCTATTTCGACAACATCTACTGGAAGAACCGCGACATCGCCGCGGCCGCGGCCTCGGTGGCCAAGGTCAGTCCTGACGTCGTCGCCATGGCCGAATTCTCCGACGCCCAGGCGCCCGGTACCGAACAAATCCTGAAAGGCTTGCCCCATCGCGTCTTCGCCTGGGCCAACCCGCGCTTTCGCGGCCATCCGCGGGCGGTGATCGCCTCGCGCTATCCGGTGACCCCGCTCGGCCGAGCCTACGACGGCCCCTACGAGTCGCTGGCCGCCCGCATCCACGCGCCCGGCGGCGATTTCCGCCTGGTGGTGATCCACCTGACCCGTCCCTGGCCGTTCCGACGCAAGGGCGAGCTGGCGCGCCAGCTGGATGTCCTGGCCCAGGGTGTCGGGTCTCAACCCACCGAGCCAACGGTGATCGTGGGCGACTTCAACGCGACGGCCTCAGGCGCCCTGCTCAGCCGCTTCCGTCAGCGCACCGGCTTTGCCTCCGCCCCAGCGGTGGCGGGCGATTGGCCCGCCAATCTGCCGGCGCCCTTCCGCATCGCCATCGAGAACGCGTTTGTGGGCCACGGCCTGACGGTCGTCAGCCGGCGCCTCGGCCCATTCAGCGGCTCGGATCACCGGCCGATCGTGGTGGAGGTGGCGCGGGGCTCCTAGTCCTCGTCGTCCTTGAACGACGAAGACCCGCCAAGCCCCTCGGCCGGCGGGTCCCCGCGGTAGTCCTTGGCTCTCAGGCCCACCTGGCCGGGTCGCACGCCGGTCAGGCGATAGAGCTCCAGCCAAGCGTTGACGGCGGCCGCCACCGGTCCGGGAACCGGCAGTCCCGCAAACCAACGCGACACCGACGAACGGTCCACGCCCAGAGCCTCGGCGAGGCGGGACATCCAGCCCCGCTCGCCGAAGAGGGCGATCGCCGCCTGACGGAGCTCCTCGGCGGTCAATTCCGAGCCTCGCCCGCGAACCCTTCTTGCTCACGGATGAAATCCAGAACCGCTTCCGAGAAGCCGTCGATCCGGGTCCAGTCGCCATAGCCGACGCCGTTCCGGTTGGAGGCGACGTTGACCATGTAGGCCTTGGCCGACTTCGGGGCCGGAACCGGGTCGTGCGACTGTTCGTCGGTGACCACGATCAGGCGATCGTGCGGCAGCCGGTTCACATGCGCCACGGCCTTGCCGAGGTAAGTGCCGCCGTGCGCCTGCGAGCGGATCACCGCATCGACCCCCGCCATGCCGCGCCGCGGCGGAACCTCCACCACCTCGTTGGAGAAGGTGAAGACCCGCACGTCGCCCGGCACGATCGAGGCCAGGGTCGCGGCCGCGTCCATCCGGGTCAGGTCCGACCGGGCCGACAGACGCGCGTCCATCGAGCCGGAGACGTCGACCAGGATGACGGTGCGGCCGTCGAGCACCGGGCCTTCCAGCACGGCCTCGGCCAGCGCCTGGTCCAACCATGGCTCGAACCGGGGCGCAGCCCGCGCCGCCGCCACATAGCGGAACGGCAGCACACGCTGAGCGCCCTTACGCGCCAGGATGGCCTCGCGCACCAGGGCCTCATCGACGCTGGCCTGATCCATGTTGCGCAGGTTCCGCAACAGGGCCAGGTAGCCCAGCTTGCCGTCCTTCAGCAGCCGCTCGAAGGTCTCACGCTTGTCGGCCCCGCCCGAGAGCGCGACTTCCCAGGTGTCGGGAGACTTGAGTTCCCGGTCAGCCACGCCCTTGAACAAGGCGGCCTGCGCCTCGTCCTTCGGCTTGGCGTGCACCAGGAACAGCACGTCACGCAGCTTCACCGGGCCGTCACGGTCGTACTTGGCCAACTGGTAGGCGTCGAACTTGTCGAACGCCCGCGCCAGACCCCGCTTCATCTGCTTGGAGAGCGGGCGCTTGCCGCTCTTCCAGTAGATGGCGACCAGTTCGCTGATCTCGTCAGCCCGCTGGATCACCCGGCAGATGGTGTCGGAAACCAGCGAGCCCTTGCCCGCGCCGGTGCGGGTCAGGGCGACCAGCAGCAGCAGCGGCGCATGACGCAGCTTGAAGCGCTCGCGCGCCTCGATCGCCAGGGCGGCCACGGTTTCGGGCGCCACCTCGGCCGCGAGGGCCGAGATCCGGTCGGCGATGGCGTGGCCGTCCTCGTAGAACTCATTCTCCCAGAGCAGGCAGGACAGGACCGACCGGCGCAGGGCCTGCGCGGCGGAAAGGGGGATAGCGGGAGCGCCCTCGTGCGTGACGATCGGGCGCTTGGCGAAGATATTCAGCTTCATGGCGCCTCTCCTGACGTCGTGTTGCGGGACCGATCCGGGGAACGGGCGGGAGCGAAAACTCCTGCCCCCCGGCGTCAACCGCGGGTCAGGAATTCAGGATTCGAACCTGTCTGGCCTTGGCCATTACCATCGAAGAATTCGCTCTCTTCGCCACCGGATCAGATCTCCCAAACGAAAGGCGGGCGCGAGGCCCGCCGTCCGTCTCGAAGACCCGCGCTCTCTAGACCGGCTTGTTGCATAATGCAACAAACAATTTGAGCTAATCATTCCGCGGGGTACATCCGGCTCCGGAGGTGACGTTGCCGGGAGCTTCGCCAGCCCCGGACCCGGACCGAAATCCGGACTCTCCTTTCGGTTGGTGCGAGGGACCCGAAGACCATCGCCGCCGCGGAATTGCTTGCCTCGGGGAACCGGCGGATCTCGGGACGCCCTCTCGCGAGGACCCGGCGCGCGGACCGAAGTCCCGCATTTCCGTCACCCGAAGGAACCGAGGTCCTTCGCCGCCGAAGCGATTTGGATTACCGGGGAACGCTTGCGTTTCGCCGGCCCTTTCGGGCCTCGCGTTTCAGACGAGGAAACGAAACACATCACCACCGGCGAGATGTCGACCCGAAGGGGAAAGGGCGGAAACGATCGCTGCTCTACCAACTGAGCTACGCGGAACCTTGCGGCCCCACGGCGGGATTCGAACCCGCGACCCGCGTCTGATGAAGATGAAATCGTTTCCTTCACCGCCTTCGGTCCCGCCACCGAGGTGACAGGAAGGGCGCATATAGCGAGGCTTGTTGCGTAATGCAACACGCGAAGTGAAGGCGGACGCCGGGGTACAGATCGGGAGCGAACCTATTCCGCTGCTCTATCCAGCTGAGCTACGCCCGACTTGCGCCGTGCGGCCGGATTCGAACCGGCGACCATCGGATTATCGAAGCAATCGCGCCCTACGCCGCCGACGTCCGGCAGCTCACATAGGCGATCATGTTGCACAATGCAACACCGCGCTAGGGGCGCGAAGCGTTTGCTTTGACCGGTTCCGCGGGTTTGGAGCCGGGCGCGGCGACCTGCGCCGGGCCGGAACGCTTAACGGCGGCCTTGCGGGCCGCCGTTTTGGAAAAGCACTGGAGAATCACGCGTCGAGCTTCGGAAGCGGTTTGCGGCGGGCCGGCTTGGCGACGGCGGCGACCGCGGCGGCGATCTTGGCCGGGGCCTGTTCGACTGCGGGCTGGACGAGATCGGCCGCGGCGGCGTCCAGGGTTTCGGCCGTGGCTTCAACGGCCGGGGCCGTTTCGAGAGCGGCTTCGACCGGAGTTTCAATCGCCGCCTCGACTGTGTGGGCGACTTCTGCGGCGGCCTCGATCACCGGTTCGGAGACGGCCTCCGCCGCCGGCTCGATAATCGCAGCAGCCTCGACCGCCGCCTCAGGCGCTTCCAGAGCCCGCGGTTGTGCAGCCGCGAAGGACTTGGCCTCGCCGGTCAGGGCGCGGCGGGTCCAGGCGGTCATGGCCCAGTAGGCCACGCCGGCGCCGGCGGCGGCGTAGTAGGCGGCCCAGAGCGGCGTGGCGGCCGCGCCCATGCCCAGGCGCAAAGCCTTTTCCGGTTCGATACGGGCGTCTTTGCCGAAGGGGGCGAAGTCCTGCAGGGTCATCGGCCGGCTCCTCTTTGCGTTTGCAGCAAAATATATTGCGCCGCAGCATAGCACGGCGCGGTCGGCCTGCAACCGCTACCCGCCCACGCTCCAGACCTTGGCCTTGCCGCCGGGCGCGCCCAGGCCAGCGACCACCGCATCGCAAATGACCTGCAGCTCCGCCTCGAAACCCTTCGGCGCGCCGGTCGCGGTCAGCACGCAGCCGTTCATCTTCATCGGGTCGTGCAGGGGCTTGAGCCGCGCCTCGGCCACCACGGTGCGCGGCAGATTCAGGGCCTCGAGCCGGCGCACATAACCGTCCAGCGTCTCCAGGTCCTTCAGCGGCAGCCAGACCAGCACGGTAGCGCGCGGCTTGGCCTTCAGCACCGCGCCCAGGGTCTCGGCGATGCGGACATAGTCGTCGGGCCGCTCGAACGGCGGGTCGATCAGCACGAACAGGCGCCCCTCCGCCTCGCGCGCCATCTCGACCGCCGCATCGTAGCCGTCGGTCAGCCGCGCCTGGGCCGGCTTGCCCGAGCGCTTGAGCAGGGTCCCGAGCCGCCCGTGGTCATCCGGGCGCAACTCGCAGGCCAGGTAGCGATCCTGAGGGCGCAGCGCGTCCAGGATCAGCGACGGCGAGCCCGGATAGGTCTCGACCTTGCCCGGCGCATTGCGCGCCTCGACCGCCGCCACCAGCGCATCGAACTCCGGCGGCAGGTCGTGGCCGATCAGGCGCGCGACCCCGGCCTCCGCCTCCTTCGATCGCGCTTGGTGCGCATCGGTCAGGTCGTAGAGACCCGCGCCGGCGTGGGTGTCGACAACCGTCAGCGGCGACGGGTCGGCCATCAGCCGCGCGAGCAGGCGCGTCAGGGCCGCGTGCTTGACGAGGTCGGCGAAGTTCCCGGCGTGGAAGGCGTGGCGGTAGTTCACAAGCGCTTGCTCGCCGCTGGCGGGCGCGGGGTCAAGCGGAACCGCCGCCTTCGCCCTTCGTTGGCGCTCCATGCCCGATTGCGCCATGCCCCCCGCCTCCCTCGTCGCCGCGAAAGAGGCCAAGCTCCGCTATGTCACCGACGAGGCGCCCGGGATCACCCGGCGGCGATCCGGCAAGGGGTTCAGCTATCGCGACGCGGAGGGACAACCGGTCACCGATCCGGAGACCCTGGCCCGAATTCGCGCCCTGGCCATCCCGCCGGCCTGGACCGAGGTCTGGATCAGCCCGCACGCCCACGGCCATATCCAGGCGACCGGCCGCGACGCCAAGGGGCGCAAGCAGTACCGCTATCACGACCGCTGGAGCGCCCACCGCGCGCAGAGCAAGTATGCGCGCGTGTCGGAGTTCGCGACCGCCCTGCCCCGCATTCGCGAGCGGGTCGAGCAGGACCTGAACGCCCGCGGCCCCACCCGCGAGAAAATCCTGGCCACGGTCGTGCGCCTGCTCGAGCTGACCCTGATCCGCATCGGCAACAAGGAGTATGCGCGCCAGAACCGCAGCTATGGCCTGACCACGCTCAACAAGCGCCATCTCGACGTCGACGGCTCGGCACTGGTGTTCCACTTCAAGGGCAAGAGCGGGGTCGTGCACCAGACCAGCCTGCGCGACCGGCGCTTGGCCGCGATCCTGAAGCGGCTGCATGAGCTGCCCGGCCAGCAGCTGTTCAAATACGCCGATCCCGAAGGAGCGCTGACGCCGATCGAGTCCGCCGACGTCAACGCCTACATCCGCGAAGTGGCGGGCGAGGACTTTTCCGCCAAGGACTTCCGCACCTGGGCCGGCACGGTGTCGGCCGCCCGCGCCCTGCGCCTCGAACCGGCGCCGCAGAGCCAGGGCGAGGCCAAGCGCGCGGTGACGCGCTGCGTGCGCGCGGTCTCTGGCCTGCTCGGCAACACGCCGACCGTCTGCCGCGCCCACTATGTGCATCCGGCAGTGTTCGAGGCCTATGCCGCGGGCCGCCTGGCCGAGGCCCTGCCGAGCCCGGACGCCGGGGAGTTCGAGGCGGCGCTGATCCGCCTCCTGGAAAGCCACGCCGCCTGAAGCTTGCAGTCCCGCGCCCATTTTGCCGTTCCGGGCAAAGCAGACTACTCATGCATTCAGCGCCTTGGGACGGGCGTAATGAAATGGGGGTCTAACCATGAAACGCGTATCGGACCGATTCTTCCAACTCGCCGTGCTCGGCGCCCTGGTCGGCATGGGTCTGGGTGTGATGATGGGCAAGAACGAGGACTTCACCCTCGCGCCCGTGCATGCGCACATCAACCTGCTGATCTGGGTGTCGATGTTCCTCTACGCCCTGTTCTACCGGGCGGTGCCGAAGGCGACGGCGGGGGTGCTGCCGGTCATCCACTTCGGCCTGAATGTGCTCAGCATCCTGGTGCTGCTGCCCGCCCTGGCGATGATGCTGCTGGGCGACAAGTCGGTGGCGCCCATCGTCGGCGTCGCCTCGATCGGCGTATGGACCTCGATGCTGCTGTTCGCCTTCATCGTGATCAAGTCGACCTGGAAGGCCGAGGGCGCCGACGCGGCCGAGACGCGCAAGGCCGCTTAAGCGAGCTGGACTAAAACAAGAAGGCCGGTCCGTTCGCGCGGGCCGGCCTTTCTGCTGCGCCTAGCTCAACAGCCGTGCGCCGGGGCCTGCGCCCTTTTCCAGCTCGAACACCACGCCGGCGCCTTCGAAGGCGCGGATGATCGCAGTCACCGTCTTGAGGTTGGCCTGGACGACGCCGTGCGTCTTCTCCAGCCGCTTGATGGTCTCGACGCTCAGACCCGCCGCCTGCGCCAGCTCGACCTGCCCCCAGCGCGCCAAGGCGCGGGCCGCGCGGATCTGCTCACCGGTCAGCATGACATTTTAAGTGTAGTTTTTGCGCCAATAAGACCATTGTCGGACCTGTGCTCGGCAAGTAACGCTAGTTTTTTCACTAGCTGATGAGACCGTAAATACGCCGTCCCGAAGCTAAACTCGGTTCCTAAGGGGATTCGCAAGCGAAAACGTCCCCAATAGAACCTGAATCGGTATGAACACGTTTCTCATATACACCCGCGAGTGTCGGATACCGGACACACGCTGTCCTTTAAGCTTGGCAATGGCTGGCGCACGGTCCATGCCTAGCCTTGCCGACGCGAAGGCGTGCCAGGCTGCCGCGACGGGGCGCTCCCACCGCACATGAGGCGTCGGAGCGACGGATCCCGACACCCAGGATCGACATCATCATAGCACTTTCACGCCCCGGCCGGGAACGCGCACGAAAAAGGCCGCCGCCCAGGCAGGGCGACGGCCTTCTTCAAACTCGGCGAGGCCGATCAGGCCGCGCGATTTTCCCAGTTCAGCACCACCTTGCCCGATTGGCCCGACTTCATCGCCTCAAAGCCCGCGCGATAGTCCTCGAACGGCAGGCGGTGGGTGATCAGGGGCTTCAGGTCCAGGCCCGCCTTGAGCAGGCCCAGCATCTTGCGCCAGGTGTCGAACATCTCGCGCCCGTAGACGCCCTTGATAGTCAGGGCCTTCAGGATGATCTGACCCCAGTCGGTGGTCATCGGCTTGGACGGAATGCCCAGCATGGCCATGCCGCCGCCCATCAGCAGCGTATCCACGCACTGCTGGAAGGCCTGGGGCGAGCCGGACATCTCCAGCGCCACGTCGAAGCCGACCTGGATGCCCAGTTCCTTCATCACGTCGCGCAGGTCTTCCTTGGCCACGTTGACCGTGCGCACGTCGGCGACCTTCTGCGCCAGGTCCAGGCGGTACTCGTTGATGTCGGTCAGGACCACGGTGCGGGCCCCGGCGCGGCGCGCCACGGCCGCGGCCATGATGCCGATGGGCCCGGCCCCGGTGACCAGCACGTCCTCGCCCACCAGGTCGAACTGCTGGGCCGTGTGCACGGCGTTGCCGAACGGGTCGAGCATCGAGGCGACCTCGTCGGAAACGTCGTCCGGCAACGGGATCACGTTGAAGGCCGGCGCCACGACGTATTCGGCGAAGGCGCCCTGGCGGTTCACCCCGATGCCGCGGGTGTTGGGGTCCAGGTGGAAGTGGCCGGCCCGCGCGGCGAAGCTGTTCAGGTCGATCACGTGACCCTCGGCCGAGACCCGCTGGCCCAGACGCAGGGGCCGGTCGACCTCCTTGCCGATCTCGACGATCTCGCCGGAAAACTCATGGCCGGTGATCATCGGCACGGGCACGTTCTTCTGGGACCACTCGTCCCAGTTCCAGATGTGGATGTCGGTGCCGCAGATGGCGGTGCGCTTGACGCGGATCAGGACGTCGGAGGGCCCGGGCGTCGGGACCGGCGCCTCGATCAGGTCCAGGCCTTCGCCGGCATGGGTCTTGGCCAGGGCCTTCATGGTCGAGTTGGACGCCATAATCAGATCACTCCTAGTTCGCGGCCGACCTCGGTGAAGGCCGAGACGGCGCGGTCGATATGGCCGCTTTCATGGGCGGCGGACATTTGGGTGCGGATCCGCGCCAGCCCACGGGGCACGACGGGGAACGAGAAGCCGATCACATAGATGCCCTTGTCGAGCATTTTTGAGGCCATGGCCCCGGCCAGCTTGGCGTCGCCCAGCATCACCGGGATGATCGGATGTTCGCCGGGGAGCAGCTTGAACCCGGCCTGGCTCATGCCGGTGCGGAAGCGCTCGGCGTTGGCGAACAGCTTGGCGCGCAAACCATCGCCGGTCTCGCCCGAGGCGATGCGGATGGCCTCCAGGCTCGAGCCGCACACCGACGGCGCGAGCGCGTTGGAGAACAGATACGGCCGCGCGCGCTGGCGCAGCAGGTCTACGACCTCCTTCTTCGCGCAGACGAAGCCGCCCATGGCCCCGCCCAACGCCTTGCCGAAGGTGCCGGTGATGATGTCGATGCGGTCCTGGACCCCGTTCCAGGCGCCGGAACCGCGCCCCTGCGGCCCCAGGAAGCCGGTGGCGTGGCAGTCGTCGACCATGACCAGGGCTTCGTACTTGTCGGCCAGGTCGCAGATGTCCTTCAACTTGGCGATATAGCCGTCCATGGAGAAGGCGCCGTCGGTGGCGATCATGATCTGCTTGGCGCCGTCGGCCCGCGCCTGCTTCAGCTGGCTCTCCAGCTCGTCCATGTCGGAGTTGGCGAAGCGGTAGCGCTTGGCCTTGCACAGCCGCACGCCGTCGATGATCGAGGCGTGGTTCAGGCTGTCGGAAACGATGGCGTCGTCCTCGCCCAGCAGCGGTTCGAACACCCCGCCGTTGGCGTCGAAGGCGGCGGCGAACAGGATGGCGTCCTCAAAGCCCAGATAGGCCGAAATCGCGGCCTCCAGTTCCTTATGGATGCCGAGCGTGCCGCAGATGAAGCGCACAGAGGCCGTGCCGGCGCCCCAGCGCTCCGACGCCTCGACCCCGGCCTGGGTCACGCGCTCGTCGCCGGCCAGGCCCAGGTAGTTGTTGGCGCAGAAGTTCAGGACCACCTTCTCGTGCCCGTCGGCGCCGCGAACCTGGATCTCCGGCCCCTGGCGCGAGACGATCACCCGCTCGGGCTTGGTCAGGCCCTGCTCCTCGATCGAGGCCAGCTCGCCCCGGACGCGTTCGTAGAATGCCTGCCGCATCGTCAGTCTCCGTGTGGCGCGGGCGTACGACGATCTGACCTCTATTTCCAGGGGGCTTGGGTGGTTCCTTGCGTGGCTTCCTTGCGAGGGCGCAACGGCTTACCGTTTCGTCACTGGCGGCGGGAGCGACCTTCGGGCAAGGCTGGCGTCGAACTGGAGGAAATCCATGTCCCGTATCGCCGCCCTCGCCGGTCTCATGGCCTTCGCCGTCGCTGCGCCCGCCCTGGCGGCGCCCTCGCCGGAAGAAATCGCCACCGCCGAGCGCGCCTTCGCCGCCGACGGCCTGGCCCGGGGCGTGGGCCCCAGCTTCGTCACCTGGGCCGCGCCGGACGGGATCATCCTGGCCCCGGACCCCAAGAACGCGCGTGAGGTCTATGGCTCCAGGCCCGCGCCCAAGCCCGATGCGCCCAAGCTGAAGTGGTGGCCGATGCATGCCGGCATCGCGCTCTCCGGCGACCTGGGCTTCGACACCGGGCCCTGGGTGTTCGGCGACGACAAGGCGCACGGCTTCTTCCTGACCATCTGGGCCAGGCAGCCCGACGGCTCATGGAAATGGCTGCTGGACAACGGCATCGACGCCAAGCCCTCGAGCTTCGCCCCCGGCTCGCCGACCCAGGCGGTCAAGGTCGCAGCCGAAGGCACAGGCAGTGCGGCCAGCGCCTTCGAGCAGGTCAAGGCGGAGGAGGCGAAGATGGCCTCGCAGCTCGCCGCCGGGAAGCTGACCTCGGCCTATGCGTCGCGGCTCAGCGAGGACGCCTGGCTCGCGGGGCTGGAGGCCGGCGGGCCGAAGTTCACCGCCGAGAGCGTGGCCGCCGCCCTGCCCTATCGCCCCCAGACCATGACGACCGAGCCCCTGGGCGGCGGGGCGTCCAAGGCCGGCGACCTGGCCTACACCTTCGGCCGCGCGCGCTGGACCGGGGTGGACGGCAAGGCGGTGGAAGCGCGCTACGTCCGCGTCTGGCAGCACCGCGGCAAGGGCTGGAAATTGATCCTCGACCAGATCGGGGTGATCTGACGGGCGCCGGCGGAGCGCCTTCAGCCTGTGCGCGCAGTCGGGGCGCCCGGCCTCGCCGCGGCGCAGGTGAAACTGGCCGCCTCACGGCGGTCGCCGGCGCCCTTATACCAGGCCTTCTGCGGGTAAGGGCACAGCGGTCGCTGGAGAGCCACCCCGCCGGCGGGCGGGCCGCTCGCGTAGGTGGTCGCGATGACCTGGCTGGGCGCGACACCATCCTCGACCCATCGGCTCAGCGCGGTGAACAGGTCGTATTGAGGCGCGCGCGAAGGCGGCTTCCCACCGACGGCGTTGGCCGAGTTGAACGCGCCAGGCCCGGAGCCGCCGCCGCAGTGCATCATCCCAGGGGCCATGAACAGACGGGCGAAGTCGTTTGTCCCGCCGCGGGCAGCGCGTCGCATCCGATCATAGAAGGCCACCGTCTGGCCCGGCGCCACCAGGGTATCGGCCCAGCCGTGATAGATGATCAGCTTGCCCCCACGCGCGCGGAAGCGGCGCATGTCGCCCCGCGTCGCGTCGTTGACGTCGGCGCCGAGCGCGGCGTCGACCTTGGGCATGTCGCGGTCGAAGTCGAACGTGCGCGGATCCCAGTTCGCGCCGAGCACCCATTTGAACAGGCCGTCGAACGCGGGCTCGTTGTTCGGCGGGGTTTGCAGGAAGCTCCAGCCCAGGCCGACCGGCGCCTCGCTGCCCGGCAGCCAGCCATAGTAGGTCGCCCGGCCCGCATGGTCTCGCGGTCCCGAATAGAACGCCTGGGCGGTGGCGACCTCGGGGGCGGTCAGGCAGTTGCTCGCGTCGGCGCCGTGACAGAGCAGGCTTGCGGGGTCGAACCGGCAGGCCGTGGGATCGGCGATGAAGGGATCACCCGCGAGGCCATTGCCTTCGCCTGAACAGGCCACGATCGCGGCGGCGTTCAACAAGGTGAGCTTCGCGTTCGACAGCTTGGCGCCGGGCGCGCGGTTCGCCGCGAGCCAGTCCCAGAGGACAGCGGCGTGGCCCCACGTCCGGTTGATCACCGGCGCGCCGACGAGCACTCCGTCGTAGTCGTCGGGATAGTATTCGGCTTCGATCAGGCCTTCCTGACCGCCGCTGGAACAGCCCGTGTAGTAGGCGCGCCGGACCGGCGCCTCGTAATAGGCCTTGGCGATGGCTTTGCCGGTCACGGTCATGACGTGCGTCGACAGGCGGCCCCAGTCTTTCCACTTGCGCGGATGGCCGATCAGGGCGTCACCGTTGAGCATGTTGGCCGGCGCCGTGCCCATGTCGGTGGACGCGCTCGCGTAGCCGCGCCTCAGGCCCTCCGCCATGCCGCCGTAGCCCGCGGTGACGCTCCCGCCGAATCCGCCGTTGCCATTGCCGTGGAAGACGCCCGACCAGTGGTCGTTCGGCAGCCAGATCTCGAGCTTCACGTCCGAGTCAGGCGCGCTCCTGACCGAAGCCACAACGCGGCAGAAGGCGGGCAGATCGGTCAGTTTCACCTTGTCGGGACCGACGAATTCGCCTGCCGCGACGGGTTGTGCGCTCTCGATCACCGTGTCGGGCAATGAGAGGCGGGCCAAGTCCTCGCACCGGCTGGATTGGGGGGCCGCCCAGGCCGGCGCGGCCAGCGCCAGTGAGAAGGCGGTCGCCGTGGACGCCAGGAGCACGCGTGGCGAGAGTCGCATCAGGCCCTCCCATTCCCTCAAGCACAGCGATCTGCGTCGCTCGGGCCCAGCATGCGCCGACGCCCGCGACGTCGTCAATTCAGCTATAAATTTTTTTCAGCTATGATTTGCGACTTACGTCGCCGGGCGCCGGCGACGTACGGGCCTGGCGGCCGCTTCCGCGGAGGCGGCGGGCCGCGGCAGGGCGTCGGGAGTCGCCCGGCCGGCGAGGTCGTTGGAAATCTCGCGGGCGCTGGCCGTCAGTCGCTCGATCGCCTCCTCCTCCGAGGGGCCTCCATAGGGCTCGAGGTAGGGAATGGTGAGGGCCGCGACGACCAGGCCCAGGCGCGCCACGGGCGCGGAGAGATCGGTCACCCCCTTGATCCAGGCGCTTTCCGACCGCTCGTAGCCGAGGACGCGATCGCGGGCGGCGTACTCGTCGAGCTGGGCCCAACCCGCCTCGTCGAGACTGGCGCGCAGGCGCGCCTTCCATTCGGCGCGCACCTCATCGGGCTGGAAGGCGTAGAGCACGCGGCCCGAGGTCGTCGACACCAGGGGCCGGCGGAAGCCGGACTTGACCGCGACGCCGATGTCGTCCGGAGACTCCACCCGCGCGATCACCAGCATTTCGTCCCCCGAAGCGATGGCGAGGTGGCACGACTGCCGCACCGTCCCGGCCAGTCGCCGCATCACCGGCAGCGCTACGTCGAGCAGGTCCTTCGTCTGCGTCCGCGCCATCACGCCCAGCGCGAACAGCCGGTTGGTAAGCAGAAAGCCGCTACCGGACTCCGCGGCCTCGACATAGCCGCGGTACTCCAGCACCTGGACCATACGGAACAGCTCGCTCGCCGTTCTTCCGAGCGCGGCCTTGATCCGGTTCAGCGACATCGGCTCGCGCGCGCTGGCCAGCAGCTCGATGATGTCCAGGCCCTTCTCGAGGGCCGGGGCGCGATACTTCTGGGTGTCCGACTTCGCCATGTGTCGCCTATAGCGCCCCCTACTGCCTGCGCCAATCGATAGGCCTTCGCTAATCCGCAGGCGCGGGCCGGACCACAGCAGCACCTCAAAATTTACCCGCAATAACAAGATATTACGCGGCGACACGCGCCGCGCCCGTCTTGATTTCCGGCTTTCGGCCAAAATCCATATCTAAAAAGAATTTACAAATGAATTGACGGAGCTCCGAGGCAGGCGCACCTTCGAGGCTACGCGACGGAGATCGCGCGCCTGTTGGCAAGCAAGTTAGGGAGGGGACCATGAAAGCCCGCGCAGTGCTTTTCAGCGTGTCGGTGCTGGCTCTGGCATGGGCCGGCGTCGCGTCGGCCGAGACAACCTCGGCGGCCCCTGCGGCTGGACCAGACGCGACGCCCGCGTCCGAGGATGGCGCGAAGGCGCACAGGGTCCAGGAGGTCGTCGTCACCGCGGAGCGACGGTCAACAACGCTTCAGACCACCGGCATTTCAGCGGCGGTGCTCACCGGCGCGGACCTCCAGAAGCAACAGATCACCGACGTGGAGAAGCTGCAATTCGCCACGCCGTCGATGACCTTACAGAGTTTCGGCCAGGGCAACGATTTCAACATCCGCGGGGTGGGCAAGGGCGAGACCAACTCGAGCGTGAGTGTCGGCGTCATCACCTACCGCGACGGGGTGGCTGCGTTCCCGGGGTATTTCCAGTCCGAGCCCTACTACGACATCGCCAATGTGGAGGTCCTGCGCGGGCCGCAGGGCACCTTCATCGGTCAGAACGCGATCGGCGGGGCGATCTTCATCACCGAGGCCAATCCCAACTTCAACGGGATGCACGGCTACCTGCAGGGGCAGGTCGGCAGCTACGATGACCTCGGCCTGCAGGGCGCGGTGAACCTGCCGATCAGCGATACGCTCGCGGCGCGCGTCGCCTTCAACGCCGAGCATCGCGAAAGCTATTTCCAGGTGACCGGCTCGGCCGGGCAATCGGCCGGCGAGCTGAAGTCAGGCAGCGGCCGCTTCAGCCTGCTCTGGACCCCGACCCCCAAATTGACCGTCCTTCTGAAGGAGGACCTGAACGACATCAATCTTGGCGGCTATCCGGACAGCCCGGCGACGGCGACGACCGATCCCAGGCGCATCTCCAGCAATATGCACAACTATTCGGAGGACCTGTTCTCCAGGACCGTGCTGGACGCCTCATACATTTTCGACAACGGGATGAAGCTGCGTTCCGTCTCCGGCTACCAGCTGGGGCGGACGGCGGCGAACTACGACCTCGACGGCGGAAGCGCCCTGTCGTGGGCCATCAACGACCACGTCACGGAGCGGGTGTACTCGGAGGAGATCAACCTCCTCTCGCCGGCCGACAAGCCGATCACCTGGATCGCCGGGCTGTACTATCTGCACAACACCATGACCTACCCGTCGCAGAGCACGCCGGGGTACGAGATCAACGAGCCTGGGATCATCGACTTCTATTTCACCGGAAAGCAGGTCGATCACACCTTCGCCCAGTTCGGGCAGCTCAGCTTCAATCTTCCCGGCGGCCTGCAGATCCAGGCCGGACTCCGTCACGCCGACTCGGTCAACGGCAACGACATCGATTGGACCTACGCGTTCCCGGGCTTCGTCTTCCCCCTCACCCAGCACCAGGCGGAACACGACTCCAAGGTCACCGGAAAGCTCGCCATCAACTGGACCGCCGACGCCAACAACTTCCTCTACGCCTTCGTTGCGACCGGTCATAAGTTCGGCGGCGTAAACGTGCCCATCGCCCCGGGCCCCGCGCCGATCATCAAGCCCGAGGACGTGACGGACTATGAGGCGGGCTGGAAGAACGTCTCGATGGGCGGGCGCCTCAGGACCCAGATCGACGCCTACTACTACGACTACAAGAACTTCGAGGTCAGCGTGGGCAATCCCCTGGTCCCGACGTCGAACCTGATCCAGACCGTGCCCTCGCCAACGAAGCTCTACGGCGTCGAGTTCCAGCAACGGGCCGTGTTCGGAGACTTGTCGTTCGATTGGACAGGCTCCCTGAGCCATTCCAAGCTCGGCAAGTTCTTCGCCGCGGACACGCGCACGCCCGGGATCGCCCCGAGCTGCAATCCGACCACCGGTCCGGCGTTCAGCAACTGTGTCGAACTGACCGGCCATCGGCAGGTCTATGCGCCCAGCTTCACCTTCCACGCCGGCGCCCAATACGTCTTCAGGCTTGGGAACGGGACGCTGACGCCACGGCTGGATTACGGACACGTCGGATCGCAATGGGCGACGGTCTTCGAGAACACCGCCCTGGGCGACCAGATCCCCGAACGGAACCTGCTCAGTGGCCAGGTCGTCTACGCCAGCGGCAGCTATCTCCTGACCGCCTACGGCTGGAACCTGACCGATCAGCACTACATTTCCGGCGTTTCCGCGGGCCTGCGCTTCATGGGCGCGCCTCGGCTCTACGGCATCCGCCTGCTGAAAACCTTCTGACCTTCGTGACTGCCGCTCGCCGGACGGGGCGCCCCCTCGCCCGGCGAGCGATCTCCTCCCCCTCCAGTTCCGCGTAGCCGGATGACCATGCAGCCTTATGCCCTGACGGTAGACAAGTTCCTCGACCACGCGGCCAAGTGGGCGGGGGACCGGGAAGTCGTCACGGGGGAAGCGGGCCGAGCGGCGCGGCGCATCGGCTACGCGGCCCTGCGCGCGCGGAGCAACCGCGCATCCGGAGCGCTCGCCGCGCTCGGCCTGCGGTTTGGCGACCGTGTGGGCACCCTGGCCTGGAACACCCAGCATCACCTCGAGATCTACTATGCCGCCATGGGGGCGGGCCTCGTCTGCCACACGCTGAACCCGCGTCTCACCGCCGCCCACCTGGCGGCGATGATCAACGAGGCGGAAAACCGCGCCCTGGCCGTCGCCTCCAACCTTATGCCCCTGTTGGCTCAGGTCGCCCCGCAGTGCCCGACGCTGAAGCACGTCATCCTCCTGGACGGTGATGGTCCGGCGTCGGAGGCGCTTGAGGGCAGCGGGGCGCGGCTATGGAGCTATGAGGCGCTGCTCTCCGTGCACGGCTCCGCTTTCGCTTGGGGAGGCTTCGACGAGGAGAGCCCGGCGGGACTCTGCTACACCTCGGGCACCTCGGGCAGTCCCAAGGGCGTGCTGTACACGCATCGCTCCAACTATCTGCACACCCTTCGCAGCCTTCAGGCCGAAGCTTTCGCCCTGACCCGGGGCGACGTGCTGCTTGTGGCGGTGCCGATGTTTCACGCCAACGGCTGGGGCCTGCCCTTCGCCGCGCCCGCGGTCGGAGCCAAGCTGGTCCTGCCCGGACGGCATCTCGACGGCGCGAGCCTGGCCAAGCTGATGCGCGACGAGGAGGTGACGGTCGCGGCCGGGGTCCAGACCGTATGGCTGGGGGTCGCCGAGCACCTGGAGGCGACCGGCGAAGACCTGCCGGCGCTCAAGCGGGTGATTATCGGCGGCTCCAGCTGCCCCGACGCGCAGCTGCGGCGTCTGGAGCAGCGGCTCGGTGTCTGTGTGCAGAGAACCTGGGGCATGACCGAGCTCTCTCCGCTGGGCACGGTCGCCGCGCCTGACGCGCCGGCCGACCGGAAGGGGGCCTCGGGCCGCCCGCTCCTCGGCCTGGATCTCAAGCTGACCGACGCCGCGGGCGCGACCCTGCCGCGGCAGCGCGGCGTCGTCGGCAGGCTGAAGGTGAAGGGGCCAAGCGTCGTCGATCGCTACTTCAAGGCCGAGGCCGAGGCGCTCGACCCGGAAGGCTATTTCGACACCGGCGACCTGGCCCGCATCGACGAGGCGGGCAACCTGACCATCTGCGGCCGGGCGAAAGACCTGATCAAGTCCGGCGGCGAGTGGATCAATCCCAGCGAGATCGCCGACATCGTCGGCCGCGATCCCACGGTCGGTCAGGTGGCGGTGATCGCGCGAGCCGACCCGAAGTGGGGCGAGCGCCCGGTCCTCGTCGTCGAGGCGCGCGCAGGCGAGTCGATCGACGAACGGGCGCTGCTCGACGGCCTGCGCGGCAAGGTCGCCGACTGGTGGCTGCCGGACGAGGTCGTCCGGATCGACACCATGCCGCTGGCCGCAACCGGCAAGATCGACAAGGCCCGCCTCGAGACCGACTATGCCGAAGGCCGGCTGGGCGGCGCGGTCGGACGGGAAGAAGGGGTGGGAGCGAGATGAGCCATAAGGATGCAGCGGCGCCGTCCGCACGAGCCGCCGGCGCTGATCCGCGCGCCGCTTTCGTCCTGGGCATTCTCTGTTTCGTCTACATCCTGAACTTTCTGGACCGGCAACTGCTGTCCATTCTGGCCAAGCCGATCCAGGACAGCCTGCACCTGAGCGACAGCCAGCTGGGCCGGATCGGCGGACTCTACTTCGCGGTCTTCTACTGTTTCATCTCCATCCCTGTGGGCTGGCTGGCCGACAGGACCAACCGCGTGGGGGTCCTGTCCATCGCCTGCGCGCTGTGGAGCGCCGCGACCGCCGCCTGCGGCTTCGCCGCCAGCTACCCGCAGCTCGTGGCCGCCCGGCTGGCCGTGGGGATCGGGGAGGCCGGCGGGGTGCCCCCGTCCTATGCGATCATCTCCGACACCTTCCCGCCGGGCCGGCGCGGAACTGCCCTGGGAATCTACAACCTCGGCCCAGCCTTGGGCGCGGCGCTCGGCGTCGCATTCGGCGCCTCGATCGCGGCGGCCTATGACTGGCGCACGGCCTTCATCGTGCTGGGGGCCGTCGGCGTCGTCACCGCCCTGGCGGTCATCGTCCTGGTGCGCGAGCCGCGTCGCGGCGGGCTGGATTCCGTCCCGTCCTCCTCGCAGCCGCAGGCGAAGCGGGCCGGGCTGTTCGCCACAATCGGGGCGTTCTTCACCAACCCCGCCCTGCTGCTCATCGCCCTGGCGGGCGGCGCGACGCAGTTCATCACCTACGGCATGCTCAACTTCAACACGCTGTTCCTGATGCGCGAGAAGGGCATGACGCTGCAGGAAGTGGCGCTCTGGTACGCCCCGGTGGTGGCCTTCGGCATGGGCGGCGGCATCGCCATATCCGGCCGGCTCATCGACGCCTTCGCCAAGCGCTCAAGGCAGGCCTACGCTCTGGTGCCGGCCGCGGGCCTGGTCATCGCCCTGCCGTTCTTCATCGGCTTCGTCTGGGCCCCGACCTGGCCCCTCGCCACGGCGCTCCTGATCGGGCCGATGTTCTTCAACTTCTTCTTCCTGTCGGTGGCCGTGGTTATGGTGCAGGAGGTGGTGAGGCCCGATCAGCGCGTCCTGGCGGGCGCGCTTCTGCTGCTGGTCATGAACCTGATCGGTCTCGGCCTCGGCCCGACCTGGGTGGGCGCGGCCAGCGACTTCTTCCGGCCGAGCTATCCGAAGCATTCGCTGCAAATCGCCTTCTACACGCTCTTGCCGTTCTACGGCCTGGCCCTGCTCCTGTTCCTCCGGCTGGCGCGCGTCCTGCGCCGGTAAGGGGTCTGCGCGGCGCTCGCCGTGCCATGCGCACGGGCCTGCCCGCCGACAGCGGCGTCGGGAGCTGCGCCTTCAGGAGAACTCCCCGAGCCTGAAACAGGGAGACGGCCGGCCCGGCCGCCCGGAAGCCTTCGAAGTCCACGACGGCGCGGCGCCGTTGGCCGCCTCTGGACGAACAGAAGCCCGCCAGCTCGCGCCAGGCCGCCTTCGCTGGAGGTCTGTGCGATCCAGGATCTGAACCGCAACCTCCAAGCTTCATGTCGTGGTGAGGCCGTGAAGTCTGGGGCTCTCGAGCCGGACAAGGCTTCCGAGGCGAGGAGCCTGACGCGCCGCCAAGCCCCGGCGCAACGGCAAAGAGCCCGCGGAGCAACGCCATCGCGTTTCGCCAACTTGCGCACAGCGTATCGCGGCTTCACCGCAGGCGCGAAGAAGTCCGTCGGCTCCTCTCGAGCGGACAAGGCCGGCGCACCGGTTTGAAGCCGTGAGCGCGCGCCAGACAGCAAAAAACCCGCCGACTTTCGTCAGGCGGGTTTCGCTAACTTGGGTGCGGGGACAGGATTTGAACCTGTGACCTTCAGGTTATGAGCCTGACGAGCTACCGGGCTGCTCCACCCCGCGGCAAACTCAAGAAAATTGAAAAGGAAGGATCAGTTCGATTGCTCATCCTTCTAGTAGACCTGGCGGCGACCTACTCTCCCGCGTCTTAAGACGAAGTACCATCGGCTCTGAGGGGCTTAACGGCCGAGTTCGGAATGGGATCGGGTGGGGACCCCTCGACAAAGCCACCAGGTCAACAAGAAGGATGATAGAAGACATAGTCTGCGCTACTGCGCTGACGACGATATCGTCGCCGCGCATGGGCTTTATTGAGGAACGATCAAGCCGCTCGGACGATTAGTACCAGTAAGCTACATGCCTCGCGGCACTTCCACACCTGGCCTATCAACGTGGTGGTCTACCACGGTCCTCAGCGAGACCTTGTTTTGAGGTTAGTTTCCCGCTTAGATGCTTTCAGCGGTTATCTATTCCATACTTAGCTACCCTGCTGCGCGGCTGGCGCCACGACAGGTACACCAGAGGTATGTCCATCCCGGTCCTCTCGTACTAGGGACAGATCCTCTCAAGTCTCGAACACCCACGGCAGATAGGGACCGAACTGTCTCACGACGTTCTAAACCCAGCTCACGTACCACTTTAAAT
>JAFECT010000014.1 GCA_018241995.1 Pseudomonadota bacterium | reverse complement strand
CGCCTGAAACACGGTTGCTCCCTCAAGGAGAGGGGAGTCTAGGCGTTCTTCCGTTCGACCGCCGCCAGGAACCGGTCGCAGACGTACTCGACCTGATCGTCCGACAGGTAGGGATGCAGCGGCAGCGACATCACCCGGCCGCTCAGGCGCTCGGACACCGGCATGCCGCCTTCCGGCGCGAAGCGGTCGAAAGCCTTCATCGTGTGCAGCGGCTGCGGGTAGTAGATCGCCGTCGGCACGCCGTCTTCCTTCATGCGCGCCATCACCGCGTCGCGCTCGTCCACCGCCACGGTGTAGTAGCCCCAGCCGCTCTCGCGCCCGGCGCCATGGTCCTGCGGGTCGAAGTGGCCGGTCAGGCGTTCGTTGTAGCGGGCGGCGATCTCGGCGCGGCGGTCGAGCTCGTCGCCGAAGATCTTCAGCTTCTCGGTGACGATGGCGCACTGGATCGAGTCCAGCCGCCCGTTCATGCCCGGCCGCACGCTCTCGCGGCGCGCGCTGTCGGTCCCGTGCCAGCGGATCTGCTCGCAGGCCTCCCACAGCTTCTCGTCGCGGAACATGATGGCCCCGCCATCGCCGTAGCAGCCCAGCGACTTGGCCGGGAAGAAGCTGGTGCCGGTGACCGGCGCGATATTGCCCGCGTACCGGTCGTTGAGCTTGCAGCCGAACGACTGGGCCGCGTCGGCCATGACATAGAGGCCGTGCTTCTCGGCCACCTGGAAGATCGCCTCGTAGTCGGCGGGAATGCCGAACAGGTCGACAGCGATGATCAGCTTGGGATTCAGGCCCTTCGCCTTGGCTTCGCCGATGCGGCGCTCCAGGTCCTCCGGGTCCATGCAGAAGTCGTTGGCCTTCACATCCACGAACACCGGCGTGCCGCCCGCGATCATCACCGCCGAGCAGGTGGCGTTGTAGGTGAAGGCGGGCATGAACACCGCGTCGTTCAGGGTCACGTCCATGGCCATGATCGGGATGATCAGGGCGTCGGTGCCGTTGCCGACCGCCAGGGCCTTGGCGCAGCCGGTGAAGTCGCACAGCGCCTCCTCCAGCTCGCGCACCTCCGGGCCGTTGATGTAGGCGCCGTGGTCGAGCATGCGGATGAACCGCTCCTCGATCTGCGGGCGGATGCGCTTCTGCTGCGCCATGAGGTCGACAAAGGCGATCGGCGCCGGAGGCGTGGGCATGTCCTGGTTCTCTTAAGGCTTGTTGGTCTTGGGAAGGGGTCGAAGGGAGCCGGATCAGGCCCCGACGGCGACCTTGGATAGGGTCAGGCCGGTCTCGGCCGCCTCATCGACGGCGAGCGCCAGGGCCAGGGCGCGGGCGGCCTCCTCGCCGGTGACGGCGGGCCGGGGCGTCTCGCCGCGGGCGGCGGCCAGGAAGTCGCCGACGCTGGCGCCCAGCGGGTCCTTGCCGCGCGGGGTCTCGGCGAAATCGGCGTTCAGCTTGAACGGGGTGGTGTTCAGGAAGGTGCGGGCCATGAAGTCGATGGCCACCTCGCCGGAGGGATAGACCACCCGCATCGTCCGCTCACGCCCGTCGGCGGCGCGCGAGGCCTTCAGCGCGGCGACCAGGCCGTCGTCGAAGCGGATCTCGGCCTCGGTCTCGTCGGGCAGATCACCGACCACCGAGCGGGACTTGGCGATGACGCTGGTGGCCACCCGCTCGTTCAGCGACAGGGCCAGGTCGATGTCGTGCACCATCAGGTCCAGCACCACCGAGATGTCGACGCTGCGGCCGGTCCAGGGACCCTGGCGCGTGGCCTCCAGGCGGATCGGGCGCTCGGGGGCTTCGAACAGGCCCATCTCGTGAAACACGATGCGCTCCTGGTGGCCGCAGGCCAGCACCCGGTCGTTCTCGCGCGCGGCGGCGATGATGGCTTCGGCTTCCTGGATCGACGGCGTGATCGGCTTTTCGACATAGACGTGCACGCCGCGCTCGAGGGCGCGCACCGCCAGCTGAGCGTGGGCCACGGCCGGGGCGGCCACCGTCAGGACGTCGATCTGGTCGATGAAGGCGTCCCAATGCTCGGCGTCGAAGCCCTTGGCCCCGATCTTTGTGGCCAGTTCCAGCGCCCGACCGGTGCCGCGGTCGTAGACGCCGACCAGCTCCACGCCTTCCGACTGCAGATACTTGTTCGCGTGATAGCCGCCGAATACGCCGGCGCCGGCGACGCCGGCCCTGAGAAGCTTGGTCATTGCGGTCCCTGGGCGGTCCTTGGACTCCGCCCACCCTGAAATTGCGCCGGAACCTGCCGCCCGAGGCCCTGGCGCGCAAGCTGACGAACGATCACGTTCGGTCGCCGTTTGTTGCGCCTGGGATGAGAAAAATCCCGATTCCCCTTCGCGTCGAGGCGCACTACAACGCCCCGCCTTCCCGAGTTGAAAGGATTTCCCGTGTCGCGGCTGTTCGACGCCTATGTCGTCGTGGACTGGAGTGCGGCCGAGGGTCGCAAGACCGGCGAGCAGTCGCTGTGGATCGGCGTGATGAAGCGCGATGCGCGCTTCCGCCTGAGCTACGAGTCGCACAATCCGGCCACCCGCGCCGAGGGCGAGGCCCTCCTGAAGACCATCCTGGCGGACCTGGCCAAGCGCGGCGACCGGGCGCTGCTGGGCTTCGACTTCTGCCTCGGCTTCCCGGAGGGCACGGCCCAGCGCCTGCAGCTCAGCGGCGAGCCCTGGGCGGCGACCTGGAAGTTCGTGGCCGCCAACATCGTGGACAAGCCCGACAACACCAACAACCGCTTCGCCGTGGCCGCCAAGTTCAACCGGCTGATGACCGACGAGGCGCGCCCGTTCTGGGGCTGTCCGCCGCGCTTCGCCCAGCGCTGGCTGCAGCCGACCAAGCCGGCCGAAGGCTATGGCGACATCCCGGAATTCCGCCGCACCGAGCTCGCCACCCGCAAGCTCGGCCCCAAGTCGATGGCCAAGACTGTGTGGCAGATGCACGGCGCGGGCGTGGTCGGCGGCCAGACCCTGCTCGGCATCGCCGCCGTGCGCCGCCTGGTCGAGGGCTTGGGCGCATCGGCCGCCGTCTGGCCCTTCGGCACCGGCTGGCGGGCGCTGACGCCTGCCGACGTCGAGCCGCTGTCGGCCCTGTTCGTCGAGATTTATCCAGCCCTCTATCCCGGCAAGGCCCTGCCGGGAGAGGTCAAGGACGCCACCCAGGTCCGCTCCACCGCCGAGGCCCTGGCCAAGCTCGACGAGGCCGGCAAGCTGGGCGCCGCCTTCGCCCCGCCCGCCGGGACCAGCGAGGCCGATGTGGCCGTGGTGCAACGCGAAGAGGGCTGGATCCTCGGCGCCTGATTTCGGCGCTTGCCCTGGTTTCCCCGATTTGACATATCGCCGGTCCCTCAAACGGGAGCTTAGGACCGGATGACTTTTGACGCGCGCAACACAGACAGCCGCCGCTTCTGCGGTCGGCTCTGCGCGTCCCGGCTCCTGCCGCCTTGGGCGCGCTCGGACAATCGACACCCCCAACTCTAGGCCCCGCGCCCCCGCTTTCGGGAGGCCGCCGGCCGCACCCGAAAGCTAAGACCATGCAAATCTGGACCCCGCGGTCCCAGAGGCCCCACGCCTCCGGTCCGCCCTCGCCGCTGCTGCGGCACCTGGCCGGCGAGTTCGCCCCTCGTGTCGCCGGCCTCTGGCCCGCGCCCCACGGCGCCTATCTGACCGCGCCTGCGGAGCGCCGGCACCTGGTGTGCCTGGCGCTGGCCCTGGTCGGCGAGCGGCCCTTGCCGGTCTCCGGCGAGGTTCTGCTGTGCGCCTCGCTGCGGGACGCCATCACCGGCGCCGTGCCCAAGGCCCCCAACGGCTTGGCGCGGGCGCTGGCCCACCTGGGCGAGGCGGCGTGGAAGCCGTCGGAGTATCTGGCTCTGATGGCCCTGCTGGACTCGCCCCTGGCCGGCAAGTCGCTGAGGCACGCCAAGGCGATCGAGCCCGCCCTGGTGACCGCCCTGCACGCCCTGCCCGAGCCTCTGATCCGGGCCGGGGTGGGCCAGCGGTTCGCGCTCGGCGTCGATCAGGCGCGGCTGCTGGCCGAGACCTGGGCCGTGCTGGAACGCACCCGCCCCGAGGCGGTGCGCAACGCCGAGGCCCTGCGCTGGGGCGGGGCGCGCTCGTCCAAGGCGCTGTTCGAGCTGGTCAGGGACTCCCTGGTGCCCGAGGTCCCCGCGCCACCCTTCCCGGGCAGCGAGCGGCTGGTGGCGCTCGACACCAAGGCCAAGATCCGCGAGGCGGCGGGTCGCTACCGCAACTGCCTGCGCACCCTGGTGGGTCAGGCGGTCGACGGCGAAGCGGCCTTCTACGAGTGGGTCGGGCCGCCGGGCGTGGTGGTGCAGCTGTGGCGCGACCGGCTGTTCGGCTGGCGGCTGGAACAGGCGCGGCTGGCCAACAACGACGTGCCCCCGGCGCCCGTGCGTGAGGCGATCAACGCCGAGCTCCGGTCCTGGGGCGCCCACGTCGGCCGTTCGTCCTGGCAGCTCGAAAACGCCGTCGAGCAGGCCCAGAACGACTGGTACCGCTACTGGACCGTCGAGGACGCCATCGACGACTTCTACGGCGCCTGAGCCTCGCGCCCGTTCCCCTGCCGGAGCGGGCGCGAGCGCTTGGGGTTCAGACGAGGGGCTTGCGCGCCAGCCACAGGAAGCGCGCGGTGAGCAGACCGCCCGAGACGAAGCTCGCCACGATCACCGCCCAGACCAGGCCGTTGACGCCCATGTGCAGGCCGTGGGCGAACCAGACCCCCAGCGGGATCATCAGCACCGCATAGCTGATCAGGTGGCAGGCGGTCGGCAGCCAGACGTCGCCCCTGGCTCTCAGGGCCTGAGCCGCGACCACCTGCTGGCCGTCGGGGATGAAGAACAGGCAGCTGAGCACCAGGGCCGGAGCGATCATGGCCAGGAGCCGCGGGTCGTGGGTGTAGGCCAGCGCGATCAGGTCGCGGCCGGGCGCGACCAGCAGGCAGATCACCGTGGTCAGGATGGCCGTCACGCCGAACCCGATCAGGCCCGCGCGCACCAGCGCCTCGCGGTCCTGGGCGCCATAGGCGCGGCCCACCAGCACCGCGGTCGCCGCCGACAGGCCCAAGGGCCCCATGAAGATGAAGGCGCCGACGTTCAGCACCGAGGTCCAGGCCGCGGCTTCAAAGGTCCCGATCTGGCCGGCGATCAGGGTCATAGCCGCGAACGCGCCGATCTCGATGAACATGGAGGCGCCCGCGCCGTAGCCGATGCGGCGCTGTTCCGCCGCCGCCTCAGGCCCGTCGATGGGCTTGGCGAACACGCCCAGCGCGCGCGCCTCGGGCATGCGCCAGATGTAGACCAGCACCCAGGCCGCCAGGGCCGCGCGCGAGGCGAAGGTCGCCCAGCCCGCCGCCACCGCGCCCTCGACCGGCAGCCCGGAATGGCCCGGCACCAGCCACAGGTTGGCGATGAGGTTCACGCCGTTGGCGGTCCACATGGCGACCATGCCGGGCTTGGGGCGGCCCAGGGCCTCCAGGAAGAAGATGCCGGCATTGGCCACGAAATAGAACGGCAGCGACCAGGCGAAGACCTCCAGCGCCCGCCCGGCGCCGTCGGCGAGGTCGGGCTCCAATCCCATCGCCCGCAGGAACGGCGGACCAAGCAAGACCAGCGCCGCCGTCGAGCCCAGGCCGAGCCACAGGCTGTAGACGACGCCCCGGCGCAGCACACCGCCCGCCGCATCGCGCCGGCCCTCGCCGACATGGCGCGCGGTCATCACCTGCACGCCCTGCAGCAGCCCCACGCCCGCGCCCAGCACGATCATGGTCGGGGCCCAGCCCAGCGAGTGGAAGCCCAGCTGCCGCGCCGAGTACTGGCCGACCACGATGGCGTCCACCAGTCCGAAGGCGGTGATGCCGAGGCGCGCGATCACCACCGGCCAGGCGAGCTTCAACAGCTCGCCCACGCCTTCGAACGGCGTCCGGCGGGGCCGGGCCGCTGTGATTTCGGTCGGTGCGCTCATGGAGGGTCCTAGCTAAGGTCCCCGGTGCGCGACACAAGCGCCGACGGAAAAGAAAAGCGGAGCCGTTGCATTCATATGACCCTGTTCTCCCGCCGCACCCTCCTCAGCGCCGCCTCGGCGGCCCTGGCCGCCCCCGCCCTCATCGCCGCCGACGAAGCGGCGCCGCACAGTGAGATCGCCTACGGTTCCGATCCGCGCCAGAAGCTCGACCTCTACACGCGCCCCGGCCTGAAGGGCGCGCCCGTCCTGATGTTCGTGCACGGCGGCGGCTGGAGCTTCGGCGACAAGAAGGCGGTCAACGCCTTGCCCGGCTTCGCCGAGCGGCACGGGTTCCTGCTGGCTTCCACGGGCTACCGCATGGCGCCGGACGTGAATGCGCGGGGCGAGGCCGAGGACATCGCCTCGGCCGCCGCCTGGTTGTTCGACCACGCGGCCGAGCATGGCGGCGACCCACACCGGCTGTTCCTGATGGGGCACTCAGCCGGCGCACACCTGGTGGCCCTGGTCGGCGTCGACCCGAAGTACCTCGGGGCCCACGACCATGACCCGTCGCAGCTGGCCGGCGTGATCCCCGTCGACGGCGCCGGCTACGACGCACCGCTGCAGATGGAAGAAGCCGCCAAGCGGCCCATGCTCAGCAAGATGTACCAGGCCGGCTTCGGCGCGGAGGCGGCGGCCCTCTCGCCCACCCTGCTGGTCAAAAAGGGCGGCCACTATCCGCCGTTCCTGCTGTTCCACGTCGAACGCCGCCCCGACTCCCGTGAGCAGGCGCACAAGCTGGCGGATGCGCTGACGGGCGCCGGCGGCAAGGCGGTGGTGGTCTCCGCCCCCGGCGAAACCCACATGACCATCAATCACTCGATGGGCGTCGCGGGCGACCCCGAGGGCGAGCGCGTAGCCGCGTTCGTCAAGACGGGGCGGTTGTAGGCAAATCCCCTTCCGTCATCCTTGAAGGGTAGGTCGCGCAGCGCCCTGCCCTTCGAGGATCCACCAGGCGCGACCTCAAGGCTGGTGCGGCCTGTAACTGTCGCACGCAGCGTTCAGTGCGGAGCCTAGTGGGTCCTCGATCCCGCCTGCTCGCGCAGACGGGCTCAAGGATGACGAATATTGGGGAGAGCTAGTGGCCTCAAACCACCGCCGCCGAACCCACCACGCCGTGCTCCCGATCCAGCGGCGCCTTGCCGGTGTCGCGCTCGACGCACAGCCGCCGACCGCCACACGAAGCCAGCACGCGCTCCTGCCGGCCCTCCATGCCGCTGTCGCCGCCGAAGGACACCCGGTAGGTCGCGCCGCGGGCCAGGGCCGAGGGCTCAAGCCGCCCGACCGCCAGGGCGATGGGGTCGAGCGGTCCGCGACGGCCCAGGCCTTCGAACACCCACAGGTCGGGGCGCTCGGCCAGCTCGACCCACCAGGAATCGTCCGGATCGAGCGCCAGCACCGCGATGCGGTCGTGGTCGAGCGCGGCGTCCAGCGCCATGCGCGCGGTGTGGGCCTCGGCGTAGTCGGCGGAGCCGCCGAAGCGGCTGCGCGCGGCCTCGCGCACGTCGCGGCGCTGGCCCGACCAGACCTGCACCTCGATGGGCGCCTGTGCGGCCAGGCCGCCGCTCATCAGCTCGCGCCACACGGCCGCGGCCAGGCGGCGGGTGTCGGGCGCGGCGCGCGACAGGCGGCGGGCCACCACCGCGGCCTCGCGGTCCGGGCGAATCTTCAGCCCGTTGGCGGCGACGTCCTTGAGCAGGCCAATACGGCCGGCGAGGCGTTGGCGGTGCTGGATCAGGTACAGGATCTCGTCGTCGAGACCATCGATCTCGGCGCGGATGGCTTCCAGGGTCAGCTCGGCGGTTTGGGCTTCCGGGACGGAAGCGAGAAGCGGCTTGGACATGGTACGGCTTTCAAATCTGGATGGATTGCGCGCGCTCTACGGCTGCGCGGATGACGTCGATCAGGGGCCGCTCCTTCCGAGGAAGCGGTCGCCGGCCGACGATCAAGTTGAGTGTGGGACCCTCTCGATCGCCTCAGCCGGCGTATCGAAAGCCATAAAAATAGGTCGGATAATAAAAGGCGCGCGCCGACACCGAGGGGGTGGTCGGGGAGACGGTCAGGCGGGTCATGGCCTTGCTCCGGGTTCGCGCGCCGGACCATTCCGGCAACCCTATAACGCCTGGAGCCGCCGGAAAGGTCAATCGCAGGGGCAAGATTTTGCTGTAACGCCGCCACGGACTGTGGCGCTGCAGTCACGCCAAGCTCCACGCCTTCCCTGCCGCACAATCCTCAGCCCACCGACAGTCGGTTTACAGAGCATCCGCTCGCGCCTAGAGCCCTGCCACCGGCCCTTGAGGGCGCTCGCGAGACCGATTCGATGCTCCGCTGGTTCCAGGCCCTGATGCCGAAGGAAGACAAGTTCTTCGACATGTTCGAGGCCCATGCGCTGACCCTGATCTCAGGCGCCGGCGCCCTGCGCAGACTGCTGGACGGGGGCGCCGAAGTGCCCGCCCACTGCGCCGATATCGCCACCCACGAACAGAAGGCGGACGATATCACCCGCGACGTGATGCTGGCGGTGCGCCGCACCTTCATCACCCCCTTCGACCGCAGCGATATCCGCGACCTGATCACCTCGATGGACGACGCCATCGACCAGATGCACAAGACCGCCAAGACCATCATTCTGTTTGAGGTCCGCACCTTCGAGCCCGCCATGCTGGCGCTGGGCGAGGTGATCGTGCGGATGGCCGACCTGACCGGCCAGGCGGTGCCCCTGCTGCGCCACCTGCACGGCAACGCCGCGGAGCTGAACCGCATCACCGAAGAGATCGTGCAGCTGGAGGAGCAGTCCGACCAGCTGTGCGACCAGGGCCTCGCCGCGCTCTACAAGGGCCCGGGCCAGGCCGATCCGATGCGCTTCATCGTCGGCAGCGAGATCTACGATCACCTGGAGAAGGTGGCCGACCGCTTCGAGGACGTGGCCAACCGGATCAACTCCGTCCTGATCGAGCACCTGTAGGGCCCGCGCCGATGGAAATCGCCGGCCTCAGCCTATTGCTGATCTTCCTGATCGGCGTGGCCCTCATCTTCGACTTCCTGAACGGCCTGCACGACGCGGCCAATTCGATCGCCACGATCGTCTCAACCCGCGTGCTGCCGGCGCGCTATGCGGTGTTCTGGGCGGCGTTCTTCAACTTCATCGCCTTCGCCTTCTTCGGGCTGAACGTGGCCAACACGGTCGGCAAGGGCATCATCGACCCGCACATCGTCTCGGACGCGGTGATCTTCGGCGCGCTCGGCGGCGCCATCGTCTGGAACGTGATCACCTGGATGTTGGGCATCCCTTCCTCCAGCTCCCACGCCCTGGTCGGCGGGCTGGTGGGCGCCGGCTTCGCCAAGGCGGGGCTGCATGGCCTGGTGTGGGACGGGATCGGCAAGACCATTGCCGGCATCGTCGTCTCGCCGGCCATGGGCTTCGTGCTGGCCATCGTGCTGGTGCTGATCGTCTCCTGGGCCTTCGTGAAGGCGACGCCGGCGTTTGCGGACGCGGCCTTCCGCAAGCTGCAGTTCGTGTCAGCCTCGCTCTATTCGCTCGGCCACGGCGGCAACGACGCGCAGAAGACCATGGGTGTGATCTCCGTCCTGCTCTACGCTCACGGCCGGCTGGGCGGGCATTTCCATATCCCGCTGTGGGTGGTGCTGGCCTGCCAGGCGGCCATGGCGCTGGGAACCCTGATGGGCGGCTGGCGCATTGTGCACACCATGGGCTCCAAGATCACCCGCCTGTCGCCCCAGCAGGGCTTCTGCGCTGAGACCGGGGGGGCATTGAGCCTCTTCCTGTTCACCCACCTGGGCGTGCCGGTCTCGACCACCCACACCATCACCGGCGCCATCGTCGGCGTGGGCGCCGCGCGCCGGACCTCGGCCGTCCGCTGGAACGTCGCGACCAACATCGTCTGGGCCTGGGTGATCACCTTGCCCGCAGCGGCGATCATGGGCGCCCTGTTCTTCTGGATCGCGCGGCTCGCGGACATGGCCTTCAAATGAACGCGCGCCCGCAGGAACAGCTTCGCGTCGAGCCGGACCGCGAACCCAAGACCCAGTTCGCCGCCCTGCCCTGGCGCCGCGTGGACGGCAAGGTCGAGGTGCTGCTGATCACCTCGCGCGAGACCCGCCGCTGGGTGATCCCGAAGGGCTGGCCGATCAAGCATCTGAAGTCCTGCTTCTCCGCCGCGCGCGAGGCCTTCGAGGAGGCCGGCGTCCTGGGCGACACCGCGCGCAAGCCGCTCGGCGAATACGCCTACGACAAGCGCCTGCGCAGCGGCCGCATCCAGCACGTGCGCGTGGCCGTCTTCGCCCTGGAAGTCCGCGAAGAGCAGGACGAGTGGCCGGAGAAGGGTCAGCGCGAGCGTCGCTGGACAACCCCCGCCGAGGCCTCGACCCTGGTCGATGAGCCGGAGCTGAAGGCGCTGATCGCGGCCTTCGCGCCCTAAGATTCCAGCTTGCCCGCTTGGCGCGCCGCGTCGGGCCGTGCAAAGCTCGGCGAAGGCTGATCGCCGGGGGAACGCGCATGACATCCAGGCTTTTCGGAGCGCTCGCGGGCGCCGCTCTCACCGCCCTGGCCTGGGGCTCGGCCCACGCCGAGGACGCGCCGCGCGCGCCGGTGGATTACTCGAAGCCCGAGACCTGGCTCTGCGCGCCGGGCCATGACGACGCCTGCGCGGCCAATCTCGACGCCACCACCGTCGACGCCCAGGGCAAGCGCACGCCCAAGCCCTTCGTGCCGGCCAAGGATCCGAAGGTCGACTGCTTCTACGTCTACCCGACCGTCTCCAAGGAGCAGACCACCTTCGCCAGCATGGCCGCCTCGCCAGAGGTCGTGAGGGTGGCTGTGGTCCAGGCGGCCCGCTTCCGCTCGCAGTGCCGCGTGTTCGCGCCGATCTACCGGCAGATGACCCTGCCGGGCCTGGGCCGGGTGATGTCGGGCGCCGAGAAGCTGGACATGTCACCGGGCTTCGCCGACGTGCGTGACGCCTGGCGCTGGTATCTCGCGCACGAGAACCACGGCCGCGGCGTGATCCTGATCGGCCACAGCCAGGGCTCGATCATGCTGACGCGCCTGGTCGCCGAGGAGATCGAGAACAAGCCCGCGCAGAAGCTACTGGTTTCCGCCCTTCTGCCCGGCAATCCCGGGTTCACCGTGCCTGAGGGCAAGGACGTGGGGGGCTCGTTCAAGTCGGTGCCCATCTGCCGCGCGCGCGACCAGCTGGGCTGCGTGGCGCTCTGGTCGATGTACGGCGAGGACGACGCCTCCAATCGCCTGTTCGGCCACAGCCCCGGCGGCGGCCTGGTCGCCCCGTGCGTGAACCCTGCCGCGCTTGGCGGCGGCCGCGCCATGGTCAAGGCCTACACCAGCAAGCCGCCCTCCGCGCCCGCCGACGCCCCGCCGTGGGTCGAGCTGGTCGGCCAGCTTTCGGCCGAATGCGTCGCCGATGCCCAGGGGAATGTGCTGCGCATGCGCATCGAGCCCTCGACCAACGCGGACTCGCTGAGGGCTTACATCACCTCGCGCGCAGCGGGACTGGGACCCGGGTGGGGTTGGCATGTGTTCGACGGCACCCTGGCCCAGGGCGACATGCTGGACATGGCGGCGGCCGAGATCGCCGCCTGGAGCGCGGCGAAGCACTGAGCGGGTCGCCTACCCGCCGAGCCGTTTGAGCAGGCCGATCAGGGTCTGAGCCTCCATCTCGCTGAGCGAACCCCGGATCAGGGCCTCGTGCTCGGCCGCGCGGGCGGCGCCAGCCTGACAGACCCGCGCACCCTCGGGCGTCAGGTGCAGGCTCACCGTGCGCCGATCCGGGCCGGGTCGTCGCTCGACCAGGCCCTGGCGGGTCAGATGGTCCAGCATCTGGGTCAGGCTCGAGCGGTCCAGCCCCGCCGCGGCCGCGATCTCACTCTGCGACCGGCCGGGGTTCAGGTCCACCAGCTTCAGCACCCCGTATTGCCCCGGCGCCAGACCGGCCGCGGCCGCCAGCTTTCCGAACAGCTGGTTCGAACGCAGGAAGGCGCGGCGCAGCTGGTAGCCCACCAGCCCGTCGAGCGGGCCAAAGTCGATCTCGGATGCCATGGCCGAAGCTTAAGCCGAATTCATTTTACACAAAACTGTTTTGCATAAAACAATATGACCGTCATCGAACGGAGACCCGCCATGCCCCGCCGCGCCCTTCTCGCCAGCGCCCTGGCCCTCAGCGCCTTAGTTGGCGTCGGTTCCGGAGCGGCCCAGACCCCCGCGCCCGCCGCAGCAGCGCCAGCCCCGGCCAAGCCGGTCGACGCCGCCGAGCGCAAGGCGGTGCTGGAGGAGCTGGCCGCCCAGCTCGAGGCCAATTTCGTCTTCCCGGACATCGGCCAACGCTACGCCGCCATGCTGCGCGCCAAGCTGGCCTCAGGCGCCTACGACCAGGTCAGTGACCCGACCGAGTTCGCCAAGGCGGTCACCGCCGACATTCAGGCCATCTATCCCGACGGCCACCTGAAGCTTGTGCTTGCGCGGGCGCCCAGCGGCGGCCCGAACGGGGGTCCAGGCGGCCCGCGTCCGACCTTCGGCCTGGAAGAGACCAGGATGATCGGCGATGTGGCCTACTTGCGCTACTCCGGCTTCCCGGGCGACGACGAGGCTACCGCCCGAGCCCGCAAGTTCCTGCTCGACCACGCGGGAGACGCCAAGGCGGTGATCATCGACTCGCGCGGCAACCACGGCGGCGGCCTGGACGAGATGGACGCGCTGTTGCCCCTGCTCTACGCCGAGACTGCCACTCTGGTGCGCATGGACACCCGCGCCGCCTCGGATCGCGGCAATCCGCTGGGCGACCAGGGCAACCTGGTGCGCCGCCCCTCGCCCGACACCCTGGTCCGGCGCGACCACGTGATCACCCCCGACAAGACCGAGACCCGGCTGCAGCACGTGCCGGTCTATTATTTGGTCTCACATCAGACGGCGTCTGCCGGCGAGCACCTGGCCCTGGCCTTCAAGCACACCCACCGCGCCGTGCTGATCGGCGAAACCACCCGCGGCGCCGGCCACTATGGCGGCACGCGCAAGTTCGGCGAGCGCTTCCAGGCCTTCATCCCGATCGGCCGCACCTATGACCCGGACACCAACTGGGACTGGGAAGGCAAGGGCGTGGCCCCGGACGTGGCCGTCGACCCCGCCAAGGCGCTGGACGAGGCCCTGGCCCGCGCCAAGACGGCCGGAGCCCATCCGGAATAGACCCTAGTCCCAGCGCTTCGGCCCGGCGTTGCTCTTGCCCTTGCGGTGGGGCTTCGCCTTGGCCTTTGCGGGGGCAGCGGCCTTGAACGGCTTGCCGGCGGGCTTGGGCTTGCCCTTGAAGCCTTCCTTGGCGCGCGGCGGATGCGCCTCGCCCTCCCGGCGCGGTTCGGCGAAGGTCTTGCGCGGGCGGTCGAAGGGACGCTTGGCGCCGGCCTCGCCCGAAGCTTCGGCGCGAGGCTTGTGGCTGTCCGACTTGAAGCCTTCGGAACGGTCCTTGCGCGGCTTCTTCTCGAAGGGACGCTCAGGCCGCTTCTCGGCGAGCGGGTCGTAGGGCTGAGGGGCCGCGCGCGGCTCGAAGCGCTCGGGCCTTGGGCCGTCCTTGTGGGCCTTCTTCTCGTACGGCTTCTTTTCGTAAGGCTTGGCCGGCCGGGCGTCGGCGTGAGCGGCGGCCTCGGCGCGGGGCTCATGCTTGCGCTCGAACTTGCGCTCATAGGAGCGTTCCGGCCGGGGTTCGCGCGGGGCCCGCTCGCGGGGCGCGCCCGTGTACTCCGGACGCTGGCCCGGCGGGGTGGAGGGCTCGATGCGGATATCGCCCTCGCCGGACGCCTTCACCGCCGCCTCGAACTTCTCGGCCACGGTCAGGGCGATCTCGAACTTGGTCTCGCGGTCGAAGATGCGGATCGAGCCGATGTCCTTCTTTACCACATGACCCAGGCGGCAGATCAGCGGCAGGATCCACTTCGGGTCGGCGTTCTTGGCGCGGCCCACGGTCATGCGGAACCAGGCCACCTCGTCCGGCTGCAGCCGGTCGGCCCGAGGTTCGCGCGGCTCGAACGGCGGCCGCTCACCCGCGCCGTGATCGGGACCGGCGTCGAACAGCTCCTCGGGCTCGGGCAGGCGCGCGCGGCGCTCCCGGATCAGCACACCCGCCAGCTGCTCGGCCGACAAGCGCTCCAGCAGGCGCTTGCCCAGCGCCATGTCCTCGTCGGAGACCACCTCGGCGAAGGACGGGTCTTCCAGTAGCCGCTCCTCGTCGCGCGCGCGGATCGCGTCGGCGGCCGGCGGCCCCATCCACTCTGCCTCGATGTGGGCCGAGCCCAGCAGCATCTCCGCCTTGCGGCGTCGGGTGTAGGGCACCAGCAGCACCGACACGCCCTTGCGTCCGGCCCGTCCGGTGCGGCCCGAGCGGTGCAGCAGGGCGGCCTTGTTGATCGGCAGCTCGGCATGGACCACCAGGCCCAGGTCCGGCAGGTCGAGGCCGCGCGCGGCCACGTCGGTGGCGACGCAGACCCGGGCGCGGGCGTCGCGCAGGGCCTGCAGGGCGTCGGAGCGCTCCTTCTGGGTCAGCTCGCCGGACAGGGCCACCACGTTGAATCCGCGCTCGCGCAGCGCCGAATGCAGGCGGTTCACCGCCTCGCGCGTGTTGCAGAACACCAGGGCGCCCGGCGCTTCGAACCAGCGCAACACATTGACCACCGCCAGCTCGACCTGGTTGGGCGCCACGCGGATGGCGCGATAGTCGATGTCGCCGTGCGGCTGGTTGCGCTCGACCGTGTCGATGCGCACCGCGTCCTTCTGATAGGTCTTGGCCAGGACGGCGATATCGCGGGCGATGGTGGCGGAGAACAGCAGGGTCCGGCGTTCGGCCGGCGCGGCGTCCAGCAGCTCCTCCAGGTCCTCGCGGAAGCCCATGTCGAGCATCTCGTCGGCCTCGTCGAGCACCACGACCTTCAGCGCCGACAGGTCGAGGTTGCCGCGCTCCAGATGGTCCTTCAGGCGGCCCGGCGTGCCGACGACGATGTGAGCGCCGGCCATCAGCGCCCGCTGCTCCTTGCGGGGATCCATGCCGCCGACGCAGGAGACGATACGCGCTCCAGCCTCGCCATAGAGCCAGGTCAGCTCGGCATTGACCTGCAGCGCCAGCTCGCGCGTCGGCGCGATCACCAGGGCCGAGGGCAGCACCGCGTATGGCAAGGTCTCGGCCTCGCCCAGCAGGTCCGGCCCCATGGCCAGGCCGAAGGCGACGGTCTTGCCCGAGCCGGTCTGGGCCGAGACCAGGAGGTCGCGCCCGGCGGCGTCGGCTTCCAGCACGGCGGCCTGGACGGGAGTAGGTTCGGAATAGCCCTGCGCAGCGAGCGCGCGCTGCAAGGCGGACGGCAATGGGGGGAAAGGCATCGCGGGCCAATACACGGCTAAGGCCGCGCACGCACGCCCCATTTCGCGGCAGGCTTGCGCATAAGGTCGCGCCGGGCCACCCTCACCGCTCCTTCGGTCTTGTGGGGACGAACCGATGTTCAAGCGTCTGAGCGTGGCGGTGGCTGGCCTTATCCTCTACGGCGTGGGAAGCGCAGCGCTTGCAGCCGACGCCCCGCCGGCGCCGCCGGCCAAGGTCGGGACCCTTACTTTTGTCGGCTCCAAGAGCGGGCGCGGCTGGTTCTACGTCAGTCAGACGCTGAAGCGGCAGGGCGACGCCGCCGACTTCTGGATGGTCATGGCCCAACCCAATCCGGTCAATGTCGACGGCCACATGGTGATCGGCGCCTGGATGCACGAAAAGGCCGACTGCAAGGCCCGCACCCTGTCCGACGACCTGCTGATCACCATCGACGACAAATACGCCCAGGCCACCCGCGACGACCGCGTGTTTCCGGCGGAAACGGTAGTGGCCGGCAGCCTCGGCCAGGAGCGCCTGGACCTCGCCTGCAACGGCAAAACGCCGGGCTCTGGCGGGCCGACGGTAAAGGGCCTCGAAGGCGCCCACGCCTTCGTCAAGGAGAAGCTATGAGCCTGGCCTAGCGCCGAGGCCCGCGCCGCGGCTTGGTATTGCTGGTCATCAGGTCCGGCCGTTGAGGCGGCTTCCACGCACCGCCGGGTCGGTGCGACGGCTGGTCGGTGCCTAAGCCCATCTTGCCGGGTTCCTGGCGGCGCAGGTTGGTGGAGGTCGGGGCGTCGGGGCTGTCGGGCCGGGGCGGTATGCCGTGGATTTCGCGCAGGTCGGTGAGTTCGTCGCGCAGGCAGGCGCAGGCCTCGAAATCCTCCTCGGCCATCGCCTTTCTCAGGCGCTGCTCAAGCTCGGCGATCGAGACCAGCACGTCATCCGCCATCGGCGT
Source organism: Pseudomonadota bacterium (assembly GCA_018241995.1). Lineage (GTDB taxonomy): Bacteria > Pseudomonadota > Alphaproteobacteria > Caulobacterales > Caulobacteraceae > JAFECT01. The sequence goes on along the minus strand of JAFECT010000014.1, from coordinate 26,324 downwards.
CTCCAGGCCTGGCCGGCAGGCCTGGAGAGCCTAGCATGTCACGAGCGCGGGTTGTCCGGATCCTGCTGCACCGGCGGGGGCGGCGGCGGATCGGTCGGGATTCTGGCGCTGTGCTTCACGACCGTGGTGCTGGTGCCGTCCGGATGGGTGCGGGTCACCCGGTCGCGGCGGGTGACGACGCCGTCGTCGTGATGGCGGATCACCGTGGTGTGGTCGACCACCACCGGCTCGTGCTTAACGACCACGCCCTCGCGAACGCCGCGGATCGTGTCGGCGCTGCTGCTGGCGCTGGTGTCGGTCGTGGTGGTCATGTCGGTCTCAGTCGCGGTCGCGGAGCGATGGACCGCATGGCGGACCGCGTGATGCACCACATGGTGGCGCACCGGCCTGCGGGAGATGGCGTGATAGCCGCGGTGGGTCACGACCTTGCGGTGGACGACCGTGCGGGTGTGAATCTGGTCAGGGACGGGCGCTTGGGGCTCCTCCACCTGGGCGACAGGCTGGATGGTGGTCTTGTCCTCGACGTGGCGGGTATGGCGGACAACGGTGGTGGTCTCCTGCGCCGATACCGCCGTCGCCGCGCCCAGCGCCGCGAGCGCCAGGCCGGTCATGAGAATGGGCTTCATGGATGCGTTTCCTCGGTGAGGTGGCTGCCTCAAGGAACGGGAACCGCCGCGAAAGGATGCAGCCCGAAGGCTCAGCCGCGCTCGAACAGCACCGTGGGCGCGCCGCGGAAGCTGGTGCGCGCGTACTCGCGAAAGCCCGCCCGCTCGGCCACCCGGATCGAGGGCGCGTTCTCGGGTGCGATCATGCAGACCGTGCGCGCGCCCGGCCACTTGACGTCGCCCCAGGCCATCAGGGCCTCGACCGCCTCGCGCGCATAACCCTTGCCCTGGAACGCGGGCTTGAAGGCCCAGCCGGCCTCGGGCGCGCCGTTGAAGGGCGGATCGATGTCGCGCTTGGCGTCCATGAAGCCGACCTCCCCGACGAACCGGCCCGTCGCCTTCTCGCGCACGGCCCAGTAGCCGAAGCCCAGGAGCGCCCAGTGGCCCGCGTAGCGGTGCAGGCGCGCCCAGCACTCGTCCTCGCCGAAGGGCCGCCCACCGATGAAGCGGGTCACCTCCTCGTCGGCCCACATGGCGGCGCTGTCGGGGAAGTCCTCCAGGGTGTGCGCCGACAGGATCAGCCGTTCGGTTTCGATAGTCGGGGCCTTCATGCGATCTCCTCTTCGGCGGCCCGGCGCATCGCCGCCCAGCCCGCCGCCACATCCTCACGCTCGGTCGCCACGGCGCCGATCGACACCCTGACCAGCCAGCGGCCGTCGACGATCGCGGGCGTCACCCAGGCCGCGCCCGAGGCGTTGACCCGGTCGGCCCAGCTTCGGGTGTGCCGGTCCAGCGCCTCGCCGTCCAGACCCTCGGGTTCATGGCGAATGCAGACCGTCTGGAGCCGCACCGGCGTGACTACCTTCCAGTCGGGCGCCACCTCGACCTGCTCGGCCAGCCAGCGGGCATTGTCCAGGTCGCGCCTCAGCCGCGCCTGCAGCCCCTCGACGCCCTGCTCGCGGATCACGAACCACAGCTTCAGCGCCCGGAAGCGCCGGCCCAGCGGAATGCCCCAGTCGCGGTAGTTCTTGACCTCGTCGTCGTGGGTCGAGCGCAGATAGCTCGGGTTGGTGGACATCACCCGCTGCAAATGCTCCGGATCGCGCACGTAGTAGAGGGTGCAGTCGAAGGGCGCGCCCAGCCACTTGTGGGCGTTGATGACAAGGGAGTCCGCCCGCTCGACCCCGGCGAACCAATGCCGCATCTCCGGCAGGATCAGGGCCGAGCCCGCCATGGCTCCGTCCACGTGCAGCCACAGGCCGTGCCGCTCGCAGACCTCGGCTATGGCGTCCAACGGGTCGAAGGCAGTGACGCTGGTGGTGCCAGAGCTGGCCACCACCGCGCAGGGGCGCAGGCCCCGCTCCAGGTCCTCACGGATCATTCGGTCCAGGGCGTCCGGCAGCATGGCGTGGTCGGGCCCGTGCGGCACGCGGCGCAGATGCTCGCGCCCGAAGCCGGCCATGGCCGCGGCCTTGTCGACGGAGCTGTGGCTCTGTTCGCTGGCGTAGATGACCAGCGGCCGGTCCTGCGCCTGAAGACCTGCCCCCGCCGCCGCGTAGGCAGTCGAGCGCTCGCGCGCGCAGATCAGGGCGACCATGGTGGCGGTGGATGCGGTGTCCTGGATCACGCCCTCGAAGTCGCCCGGCAAGCCGCACATCTGGCGCATCCAGTCGCAGACCACCTCCTCGATCTCGGTCAGGGCCGGCGCCGATTGCCAGGACAGGCCGATAACGCCCAACGTGGTCGAGACGAAGTCGGCCAGCACCCCGGCCTCAAGGCCGTTCGACGGAAACCAGCCGAAGTAGCGGGGGTGCTGCCAGTGCACGAGGCCGGGCAGGACGAGCCGGTCAAGGTCGGCGAGGGCGCCGTCGAGCGGCTCACCCTTTTCAGGCGGCGTGGCGGGCAATTGCGCGCGGATGGCGCCCGGCTCGGTCAACGGCCCGACCGGCCGCTCGCCGACCTTGGCGCGATAGTCCGCGGCCCAGTCGACGAAGGCGTGGCCCAGGCGGCGGAATTCCTCCGGCGTCACGCTCAGCCGCCCTTCTCGTCCCAGGCGTCGGCGAGGTGGGCCAGGATGTGCTGGGCCAGCTTGTGGGTGGTGGGGTCGGACGCGGTCTGGGCGCTGCCGCCGGCCATGGTGGCGGCGATGCGGGCGACGGTGGACTTGTCGCCGGCTTTGAGCACCTGGGCGTCTTCCAGGCGGCCGAGCAGGGCCGTCACCAGGGTGAAGGCCGCCAGGCCGTAGGCGTCGGATTCTCTGGGGGCGTCAGGCTGGGTCATGAGCGGGCCATCGCATGGCCCGCTCATCGATTCCAGCGCTTAGCGCGCGCCAGAGACTTATCGGGCGTAAGCGGCGCGCTTCTGCTCGCGACGCTCTTGCGCTTCCTGCTTGGCCTGGGCCTTGCGGTCCTTGCGCTCCTTGCGCTTCAGCTCGAGCTGATAGGCCTCGTCGTTGAGCAGGGCGATCTGGCGCTGACGCTCGGCCTCTTCGGCGGCCAGGCGCTGAGCTTCCTTTTCCGCCGCGCGCTGCTGGCGGATCGCCTCGCGCTCGGCCTCCCGTTCCGCGGCGCGTTCGGCCGGGGTGCGGGTGTCGGTGACCATGGGCTTGGGCTTGAACTTGGCGAGCATCGCCTTCTTGGCTTCCTGGGCGGCCGAGAGTCGGTCGCCGAAGCCCGTCTTGAGCGGGTTGTTCTTCATTGCTGTCCGGATTGGGAGAAAACAGGCCTCTAAAAGCGTGATTGGTCGCAAAAGGCAACTGTCCGGAACGTCGCGGCCGTGATTTTGGTTCAGCGCGACCTGGAAACCACGACGAAGCGCGTCCAGTTCGACGGGTCGTCCTGGATGTCCGGCGCCAGGATATCCAGGCCGTAGAGCTCGGCCGCCGCGCGGGCGGCGATCACGGCGCGGGCGCGATCGCCTGAGGCGGCTAGATCGCGCGCGGCGCCGGCCGTATCGAAGGCCTCCTCCGCATGAGCGTCCAGGCCGCTCAGGAAGCGCCGGCATTGGCCCAGCGCCATCGGATGACTGGCCACGACCTTGAGGTCGTCGAGCTTCACCCCCGGCAAGGCCATCAGGTTCTGGCGCACGATCAGATCGTGGCGGCCGAGTTCCACCAGCCCCGACAGCGGCAGCAGGCGCACCACGGGCTCCACGGGTCCTGCGGTGACATTGTGGATCGGCAGGCAGCCGCGCTCGCAGTCGCCGGACGTCACCGCCTCGAACGCCGCCTCGAAGCTGTCGAAGGCTACGGGCTCCCAGCCGGGGACGAAGGCCTGGCAGGCCTCATGGCTGAACGCGCCGGGCGCGCCCTGGAAGGCGACACGGTTCATAGGTTCAGGCCGAGGCCGCCCGGCGCGACGGCTGGGCCGCCGCCTTCAGCTTCTCCGCCAGCAGGAACGCCAGCTCCAGCGCCTGGTCCGCGTTGAGCCTGGGGTCGCAATGGGTGTGATAGCGGCTCGACAGATCGTCCTCGGTCACCGACTGGGCGCCGCCCAGGCATTCCGTGACGTTCTGGCCGGTCATCTCCAGGTGCACGCCCCCGGGGTGGACGCCCTCGGCGTGGGCCGCCTCGATGAAGGTCTTCACCTCGGTCAGGATGCGGTCGAAGGGCCGGGTCTTGTAGCCGTTGGCCGCCTTCAGCGTATTGCCGTGCATCGGGTCGATGGACCAGACGACATGGCGCCCTTCCCGCTTCACCGCGCTCATCAGCTTGGGCAGGCGCTGACCCGCCTTGTCATGGCCGAAGCGGCCGATCAGGGTCAGGCGGCCGGGCTCGTTGGCCGGGTTCAGCACGTCGATCAGGCGCAGCAGCTCGTCCGGCTCCATGGTCGGGCCGCACTTCACGCCGAGCGGATTCCTGACGCCGCGCGCATATTCCAGGTGCGCTCCGTCGAGCTGGCGGGTGCGCTCGCCGATCCACAGCATGTGGGCGGAGGTGTCGTACCACTCGCCGGTCGAGCTGTCGGAGCGGGTCAGCGCCTCCTCGTAGTTCAGCAGCAGCGCCTCGTGGCTGGTGAAGAACTCGACGCGGTGGATTTCCGGATTGCGGTCGGCGGTGATGCCAATCGATTCCATGAACGACAGGGTTTCGCTGATCTTGTCGGCCAGGTCGCGGTAGCGGGCGCCCAGCGGGCTGTCGCCCACGAAGCCCAGGGTCCACTTGTGCACGTTGTAGAGATCGGCGTAGCCGCCGCCCGCCAGGGCGCGCAGCAGGTTCAGGGTCGAGGACGACTGGGCGTAGGCGCGCAGCAGGCGCTCGGGATCAGGCGTCCTGGCCTCAGCCTCGAACTCCATGCCGTTGACGATGTCGCCGCGATAGGACGGCAGGGTCACGTCGCCGACGGTCTCGATCTCGGACGAGCGCGGCTTGGCGAACTGGCCGGCGATGCGCCCCACCTTCACCACCGGCTTCCTGCCCGCGAACGTCAGGACCACCGCCATCTGCAGCATCACCCGGAAGGTGTCGCGGATGGTGTCGGCGTGGAATTCCTTGAAGCTCTCGGCGCAGTCGCCGCCCTGCAGCAGGAAGGCCTCGCCCGCGGCGACCCGCGCCAGCTCCGCCTTCAGCCGCCGGGCCTCGCCCGCGAACACCAGCGGCGGCATGGCGCGCAGCTGGTCCTCGGCGCGCTTCAGCGCCGCCGGGTCCGGATAGTCCGTCGGGATTTGCCTGGCGGGCTTGGAGCGCCAGGATTGGGGGGTCCAACGCGTGGTCATAGTCGCAAACTAGGCCGGTCTTCGAAAACGATGGCGGGCTCTGCGCCCGATTGTTGGCTTCAAAGATAGGCCAAGTGTGCTGCGGCGCCACACGAAATCGGCTGCGGTCTGCGTTGAGCTTGACTGTGGCGGCTGGTCATTCCGCCGCCTGCAGCTCCGGTGGCACGTATTTCTCGCGCATGGTGACGATCTCTTCCGCGAGGGTCGGATGCAGCGCGCAGGTGGAGTCCCAGACCGTCTTGGTGACGCCGGCCTTCACCGCGATGCCGACCATCTGGATCATCTCCGGAGCCTCCGGCCCCACGATGTGCACGCCCACCACCCGGTCGTTGGCGGGGTTTACGATCACCTTCATCAGCATCCGCTCCTCGCCGCCGGTGAAGGCGTATTTCATCGGGCGGAAGCGCGAGAGATAGACGTCGACCTTGCCGAAGGCCTGGCGCGCATCGTGCTCGGTCAGGCCCACCGAGCCCACCGGCGGCTGCGAGAAAACCGCAGTCGGAATATCGTTGTAGTCGAACTTGCTCGGATTGTTCTTGAAGGCCGTCTCGACGAAGGCCACCGCCTCGCGGATCGCCACGGGGGTCAGGTTGACCCGGTCGGTCACGTCGCCCACCGCCCAGATGTTCGAGGCGGTGGTGCGCGAGAATTCGTCGACCTTCACCGCCCCGCTCTCGGTCAGCGCGACGCCGGCCTTCTCCAGCCCGAGGCCGTCGACATAGGGGCGGCGCCCGACCGCGAACATGACCTGCTCGGTCTCGCAGGTGATGCCGTTGGTCAGGCGGTTCATCAGGCCGGACTCGGTCTTCTCGATGGCCTCGTGCTGGGTCCCGAGGATGATCCGCACGCCACGCTTGGTCAGCTGATCGGTCAGGTGCGCGCGCACGTCGTCGTCGAAGCCGCGCAGGATGTTGGGGCCGCGATAGACCAGGGTCACGTCCGAGCCGAGCCCGGCGAAGATGCCGGCGAACTCCACCGCGATATAGCCGCCGCCGGCGATCAGTATCGACTTGGGCAGCTTGGGCAGGTGGAAGGCCTCGTTGGAGGTGATCACGTGCTCGATCCCCGGCATGTCTTCCGGGACCCAGACCTTGCCGCCGGTGGCGATCAACACCTGGTCGGCGGTGATCGTGCGCTCGACCTTGCCGTCCTTGCCCAGCACCTCGACCGTATGCGCATCGGCCAGCCGCGCCTTGCCGTGGATCAGGTCCGCACCGGCCTTGCCGAGGTTGGCGGTGTAGATGCCCGACAGCCGCGCGATCTCTATGTCCTTGGCGGTGATGAAGTCGGTCCAGTTGAAGCTCGGCTCCGGAATGGTCCAGCCGTAGCCCTTGGCGGTCTTGAAATGGTGAGCGAATTCCGAGGCGTAGACCATGAACTTCTTGGGCACGCAGCCGCGGATCACGCAGGTGCCGCCGACCCGGAACTCCTCGGCGACCGCGACCTTGCGCCCGGTCATGGCGGTCAGGCGCGCCGCGCGCACCCCGCCCGATCCGGCGCCGATGACGAAGAGGTCGTAGTCGTATTGGGCCATGGGTCTGCGTTCCTCGGACGAAGGTGGGCTTCACCTAATCATCGCGAGGCGGTTGGGGAAGCGCCGGATGGCCCGCCGACGCTTCCCGGCGCTTGCCTGCCCCTACCCGGCCCGGTCCACCGCGATGCGGATGGCCACCTGGTGCGCCTCGCCCTCGACCGGCTCGACCGTCAGCGCGCCCTTCCAGTGGCCGCCGTCGCGGTCGTCGAACCGGATCCGCGTCGCCAGCGGCCCGGCGGCCTCGGCGTGGAAGCTCTTCGGGGCCCAAGCCCCGCCGTCCAGGGCATAGGCTGCGCCATACCCGCCCGCCAGTTTGGCCGAGAGTTCGGCGGGCGAGAGCGTGGTCGAATACCAGAGGGTCGTCGCCCACCGGTCCTTGTCGCCACGGATGTCGGCGTCGACAAAGTCGCCGCCCTTGAGGCTGCCGAGAATCCTGTACGGGCTGGGGATCAGGCGGTCCGCCATGACGCCGCGGACATAGGCGCCGTTCGGGCGCCAGTCGTATTCGATGCCCAGGGCGACGCTCCGGCCGCCTCCCTCGCCCTTCATCACATCGACCATATGCAAGGCGCCGTCGATGCCCGCCGACAGGCCGGCGGTGGTGATGATCTTGCCGTTGTCGATCACACGCTGTTCGGGCGCCACCTTGATCGCGGGGTAGGCCTGCCGGAAGCGGTTGATGTTGCCCGCCGTCGTGGTCGCGCTCAGCCCGTCCAGCAGCCCGGTGTTGGCCAGGGTGAAGGCGCCGTTGCAGACAGACATGACGTGCTCGGCGTGCTCGCTCTCGCGCTTGATCCAGGCCACCGTGTCGCTGTCCTTGGCCGCCTCGAAGCCCCCGCCGGGAATGATGATCAGGTCCGCCTGGGGCGCGTCGGCGAAGGTGTATTTCGGCGTCAGCTTGACCGCGTCGCCGGCGCTGGTGGTCACGGGCGCCTTGGTGGCCGCCACGGTGAAGACGTCGAACCCGGCATCCGACAAGACCTCGAGCGGACCCGAGTAATCGATCACCTCGACATTGTCGAAGATCAGGATCGCGACCTTCTTGTGCGAGGGATCGGGCCGCGCGGCGGCCGGCGTTGCAAGCATGAGTCCCGCGATCAGGGTCGAGATGACGGGAAATACTGCGGCTTTCAAGGAGGATTTCATTGTGGCGATCCCGCGCAATGCTGAAGAACGCCAAACGCTTATTCGGCGCGAGCCAACAGCCACAATGACAAAGAACAGGCGATTTCTGCCAAGCCGGCTGTCGCCGGCGGCGGACCCGCCTCTTGTTCCGCCGACGCCCCTCCTCCCTCACTTCGCGAGGGAGGAGGGAGCGAACCCTTCCGGGGTCGCCTCTACGGCGCCAACCATTGCACCGCCGCGCCGACGCCCAGGATTCCCTCGTCGGCGAGGTCGAGGAACAGGCCGTGCTCGACCACGCCGGTGAGGCTCTTCAGCCCCTCGGCCAGGGCGGCGGGGCTTTCGATGCGGCCGCAGGCGGCGTCGTAGATCAGGTTGCCGCCGTCGGTGACGACCGGCTGACCGTCCTTCAGCCTGAGGCGCGGCGGCATGCCGATGTCGTGCTCGGCCAGCACGTCGGTGATGCGATTGGCGGTTTGCTTGTGGCCGAAGGCGACGACCTCGATCGGCAGGGGAAACTTGCCGAGCGTCTCGACCCGCTTGGCGGCGTCGGCGATGACCAGGCAGCGGTCGGAGGCCTCCCACACCAGCTTCTCGCGCAGCAGGGCCGCCCCGCCGCCCTTGATCAGCGACAGGCCGGGGCCGATCTCGTCGGCGCCGTCCACGGTCAGGTCGATGCGCCGCGCGTCGTCGAGCGTCAGCAGCGGAATGCCCAGGTCACGCGCCAGGGCGGCGGTCGCCTCCGACGTCGGCACGCCCTTGACCGCGAAGCCCGGGCCCAGCCGCGCCGCCAGCGCCTTCACGAACCAGGCGGCGGTCGAGCCGGTGCCCAGGCCCACCGTCATGCCGTTCTCGACCCGGCCGGCGGCGGCCTCTCCGGCCAGGCGCTTTTCGTCTTCCGCGCTCATTTCAGGCCTTTCCGCGCCCGCTTGGCCTCGCGGAAGCGTTCGGCCCAGCCCGGCTTCTCGGTCTGCGGCCCACGCTCGAAGGCGAGCGCATTGTCGGCCACGTCCTTGGTGATCACCGAGCCCGAGCCGGTATAGGCCCCCGCCCCTATCGACACCGGCGCCACCAGCGAGGAGTTGGAGCCCACGAAGGCGCCCGCTCCCACCACCGTCCGGGCTTTGTCGAAGCCGTCGTAATTGCAGAAAATCGTGCCCGCGCCGATGTTGGCCTTGGCCCCCACTTCGCCGTCGCCGAGATAGGCCAGGTGGTTGGCCTTGGCGCCCTGACCCACCTTCACGTTCTTGACCTCGACGAAGTTGCCGATGTGGGCGTCCGGCCCGATCTCGGCGCCGGGGCGCAGGCGAGCATAGGGCCCGACGTGAGCGCCCGGTTTCACCACCGCGCCTTCGATATGGCTGAAGGCGCGGATCCAGGCGCCGCTCTCGACCTTGGCCTTAGGGCCGAAGACGACGTTGGGCTCGATCCGCACCCCGGCCTCGACCACCGTGTCCCAGCTGAACCACACGGTCTCCGGCGCGATCATGGATACGCCCTCGGCCATCAGGCGCGAGCGTGTCCGCGTCTGGAAAACCCGTTCCGCATCCGCCAGTTCGGACTGGGAGTTTACCCCCATCACGTCGTCTTCCGAGGCGAAGCCGACCCGCGCGGTGCGCCCCGCCGCGCGGGCCAGGCCCACCACGTCGGTCAGGTAGTACTCGCCCTTGGCGTTGTCGTTCCTCACCTGAGCCAGCAGTTCGAACAGCAGGCCCGAGGGCGCCGCCATGACGCCCGAGTTGCAGGCGGTGATGGCCAGCTGCTCCGGCGTCGCCTCCTTGGCCTCGACGATGGCCTCCAGCACGCCGCCGCCGGAGACCACCAGCCGTCCATAGGCCGACGGGTCCTTGGCCTCGAAGCCCAGCACCGCCACGTCGGCGCCCTCGCCCCTCAGGGCGAACAGGGGCTCGATCTGCGGCGCGTCCAGCAGGGGCACGTCGGCGTAGGTGATCAGCACGTCGCCATCGAACCCTGCCAGCGCCTCCTTGGCCGCCAGCACCGCGTGGCCGGTGCCCATCGGCGGGTCCTGGACCGCGACGGAGGCCTCGCCAAGGCGCTTGACCACATGCTCGCCCACCGACGGCGAGTGCGTGCCCACCACCACCACGATCCGCTCGCAGCCCAGCCGCTCGGCCGCGTCGATGGCGCGGTCCAGCATGGCGCGTCCGCCCACCGGGTGCAGCACCTTCGGCAGCGGCGACTTCATCCGCGTGCCCTGCCCTGCGGCCAGGATGACGGCGGCGCGCGGCGACTTGGCTTCAGGCATGGGAGCGACTCTTCGGGTTGCGACCGGGGCGGATTTAGCCGAAACGGCTCCACCCCGCGAGACGAGACTCACAGGAGGTCGTCCGAGTGCCTGCTTCCCCAGCCGACCTGGCCGGCGTCACCCTGGCCTTCGACCTCGACGGCACCCTGGTCGACACCGCCCCCGACCTGATCGGGACGCTGAACATCATGCTGGCCGAGCAGGGCCTGCCGGAGGTGCCGCTGGCCTCGGCCCGCCACCTGGTCGGCGGCGGAGCGCGCTATCTGCTGGAGCACGGCTTCCGCGAAGCGGGCGCCCACTTCGACGCGTCGAAGGCGCCCTTGATGGTCGACCATTTCGTGTCGCTGTACCTGGACCGCATCGCCCACGAGAGCGTCCCCTTCCCGGGCTGTGTCGAGGTGTTGGATGAATTCCGCGCACGCGGCGCCAGGCTGTGTGTCTGCACCAACAAGCGCACCGGCCTATCGCTGGCCCTGCTGGGCGCGCTGGGCCTGATCGACCGCTTCGATTCGATCTGCGGCCCCGACTCGGTTTCGGTGCGGAAGCCAGACGCGGCGCACCTGAACGAGGCGATCCTCCAGGCCGGCGGCGATCCGGCGCGCGCGGTGATGATCGGCGACAGCGACACCGACTTCAACACGGCCAGGAACGCCGGCATCCCCATCGTGCTGGTCAGTTTCGGCTACAGCGAGATCGCCATCGACACCCTCAAGGCCGACGCCCTGATCGACAGCTTCAGCGAGCTGCCCGACGCGATCGAGCGGCTGCTGAAATGAAGCAGCGCCGCAGACCCGAAGACGGCGCTTGCAAGGCCAGGGGACGCGAGCTATGTCCCCGCTTCCCCGAGATGGACGCGTAGCTCAGCGGGAGAGCACACCCTTCACACGGGTGGGGTCGTAGGTTCAATCCCTACCGCGTCCACCATCATTCGTTGTTGCCGCCTGACATCAAACGTCGACGCGGTCACATGAGCGGCCTGCTCTTTACTCGCAAAGCATATTGGTAGGAAGTCGCGTATGCCTCGCATTGAGCGAGCCTCGCTGCTACCATAAAGCGAATCTTTCTAGGGATCCTGCTGTTGGGTGAGCCGACCAAAGAACTCCGCGGTCCAGATATCAGCCCGCACCGGCTATTGCATGGTGATGCGGCTGTGCGACTAGCTGACGTCGAAGATGGCACCTGCCGCTTGGTGATAACATCCCCGCCCTACAACATCGGGAAGCCATACGAGCCAGTACGCCGCTCTCTTGAAGAGTATTTGGCATGGCTGAAGCCTATAGTTAGCGCATCGGCCAACAAGGTCAGCTCCGATGGACATCTCTGCTGGCAAGTTGGAAATTACGTACGCAATGGCGAGGTATTTCCTCTAGATTATTTTATGTACAACATGATAACCGAGCTTGGATTTAAGCTTAGGAACAGGATCGTCTGGCATTTCAACTTTGGATTACATGCCAGTAAACGATTTTCAGGAAGATATGAGACACTACTGTGGTTTTCCAAGGCCGATTCTTATTTCTTCAATTTAGACCCTGTTCGTGTTCCACAACTCTACCCTGGTAAACGGCATTCCAAAAACAAAGGCGAAAAGGCCGGCCAACCTAGCGGTAATCCAGCGGGGAAAAATCCGACAGATTTTTGGACCTTCAACGCAGATGAAGCAATGCTGACGGACCCGATCTGGGAAATACCAAACGTAAAGAAGCAGCACGCCGAGTATACCATTCATCCATGCCAATTCCCCAGTGAATTAGTAGAGCGTTGCGTACTCGCTTTGACGGCGGCAGGCGATACGGTACTTGATCCATTCGTCGGCGCGGGAACAACTGTAATTGCCGCGGCACGGCACAATCGGACGGGCGTAGGCATCGATCAGAGCGATGAGTACATCCAGATCGCCGAGTCGCGCCTTCAACGCTTTCTTGCTGGCGATCTAACGCTCCGCCCCCTGGGGCAGCCCGTGCGTCGCCCGCAAGCTGGCGAAAAGGTCGCCACAGTTCCAGTCGAATGGCAGACGGCCGCCGAATAGGCGCCCATATCTATCGAGGCGGGGATGGCGCAGAAGCCAAAAAAGAAGCAGCCGAAAAAGAAATTCACACCTGATGAATTGAAGCAGCGCGCTGAAAAACGACGGCTCGCAAAGGTCAAGAACGACCATATCCGCACCGTAAGGAGCGTGTTTCGAAACGCAGGCTTTGATCGCGCCCCGGAAGTCGCAAACCAAGAAATCAAATGGGGCGCCCAGGCCGGAGAATTTGACGACGCTTTTGTTTCTGAAAACGTCATACTCTTGGTGGAGTACACCACTTCGCAGTCGTCAGACGTTCCATCACATCTAAAAAACAAGAAGATATTATTTTCAAAAATACTTGCCGAGCCGAAGGATTTTTTAAAATATCTCCGTGAAAAATTCATCGATTTCGATGGACGTCTCGGCAAAGCATTTCACACAGATAAATATATAATTCGAATTATATATTGTTCACTGAACAATTACGATCAAAATATCAAGCAAATTGTAGCTGAACCGGTATATCTAGATTTCCCGGAGTTGAAATATTTTGAGAAGCTGGCATCCATATTAAAGCTTTCGTGTCGCGCAGAGCTGCTGTCATTTTTAATGATTGAGCCCCTTGAGGTCGCGAACAAAGGAGTTTTTCTTAAGAAAACGGAATCGCACGTCCTCGAAGGATCAATCCTTCCAGAGTCATCATCGGGGTTCCCGCCTGGCTTCAAAATCGTATCATTTTACGTTGATGCAGCCTCGCTGCTCTCCAGGGCTTACGTACTTCGTCGCGACGGCTGGCGAGGCTCCTTCCAGGCCTATCAACGCATGGTGTCTGGGCCAAAAATTGAGGCGATCAGAAAAAAACTAAAGACCGATCATCAGGTCTTTGTGAACAATCTTATCGCCACGCTCCCCTCGGATGTTCATCCGGAAAAGGCGGACGGAACGACCGTGGATATCGCGACGCTCGTTGAAACGTCTCCTGTAAAAATCAGATTGCCATCCAGGCCGAACTCAATCGGAATGATCGACGGTCAACATAGGCTTTACTCATATTATGAAACTCGCGATGATGATCCGGAAATAGCTAAACTTCGACGCGATCAAAATCTTCTTGTCACCGGCATTATCTACCCGGAAGACGTCAATCAGAGCGACCAAGAACGCTTTGAAGCAAAACTATTCCTATCCATAAATTCCAACCAAACAAACGCCCCTACCGCGCTGCGTCAGGCAATTGAAGTTGTCTTGGAACCCTATAGCCCAACTGCGATTGGGCGCCAGGTCATACAGCGGCTGGCATCCTCAGGCCCCTTAAGCGGGCATGTAGAGAATTATTTCTTTGATAAAGGAAAACTAAAAACTAGCTCTATTGTTAGCTTCGGCCTAGGCCCACTGCTTAAATTGGGGGGCACCGACTCGCTGTTCAGCATTTTCTCGCACCCGGAAAAGGCCGACATTTCTTCCGGAAAGGCACAAGAGGCGCTCGATGATTACCTTCAGTTCTCAGCGTCGAAGATCAATATATTTTTGAACGCTGTAAAAGCCAACATCGCTCCAAACAGATGGACCACAGATCGCCACGAGAAAGACCGAATGATCGTTGTTACATATATCAATAGTTTCCTCATCACCATTCGACATATCGTTCAAGCTGGCGGGGAGATAGAATTCGACTATCTAAAATCATCGCTGAAAGGTATCGATAATTTTGATTTCAAAGCTTATCACTCAAGCCAGTACGCGAGGTTGGCGGAGAAGCTTTTTCAAACTCACTTCCCCGCCCTCGCCGCAGCCAATACTGCTGCTACGGCTTAAGCGTAACCCTACTTCGGCTTCCTGAACTTGAACACGAACTGATCCGTGTGACGGCGGATCGAGGTGTCGGTGACGCCCTTGGTATGGTCGTCCTCGGCGTTGGCGAGCAGCTTGCTTTCGCTTTCCAGCTTGAAGCCCGCGGCCTCGACTTCCTGCTTCACCACCGCCGGGTCGATGCGGTGCAGGGTGTTGGTGTCGCGCACGCCGGAGCCCGGCGCCGCGGCGTGGTCGATGACGATGAACTCGCCGCCGGGCTTCAGGGCGTCGAACACGGCCTTGTCGAACTTGACCATGCCGTCGTCGCCGAGTTTCAGGTTGTGGACGTCGTGGTAGTTCAGCGAGGTCCAGACCACGTCGACCTTTTCCGGCAACGGGAAGCCGCCCTGGGGCGCGACCACGGTCGAGACGTTCTTGTGAGCCTCCAGCACCGGCTTCACGCGCTCGGCGCCCTTCTCCGACAGCGGCACGGCGAAGACGTGGCCCTTGTCGCCCACCACGTCGGCGAACAGGTGGGTGAAATAGCCGCCGCCCGGCAGGAAGTCGGCGACCTTCTGGCCCGGTTTGATCCCGGCCCAGACGATCAGCTCGCCCGGCTTGCGCGCCTCGTCCAGTTTCACGTCCGCTTCGGGACGGGCCTTGTCGGCCAGGGCGGCCGAGACATAGGCCGGCAGCTTGGCCGAGGCGGCGATGGCGGCGGCCGAGGTGAAGACGAACGCGGTGGCGCAGACGAGTGCGAGCTTACGCATGAGGAACCCCTCCGATCAGGATGGTAAGAGACCTAGCAGAACGTCGTTCGCGCGCCAGCGTCGGGCCGAAATTTGCGACGGACGGGTGGGCCGGCGCCACGATTGACACCTCAGGCGCCATGTTTGCCGCCCGGTGAATGTGTCCGTTCGGAATACGCCTGTCAGGCGATTGACACCCTTCGATGAACGCGTTTACCGAAGGCGAATACGCGAGTTCCGGTTGATGGGGGTCATCGGCTCGCGTGCCTGTTGGCAGAGTAAAGCGTGTGGGGCTGAAGCTATGGCGACGACGCAGGAACGCATGCGCGTGCTGTTCGTGGACGACGACGAGCCGCTGCGCGAGATGGCGCGCCACGGGCTCAGCCAGGCCGGCATGGCGGTCTCCCTCGCCGGCAACGGCCACGAGGCCCTCGCCCAGTTGGAGCGCCGCAGCTTCGACGTGACCGTGGTCGACATCCTGATGCCCGAGAAGGAAGGGCTGGAGACCATCATGGAGGTGCGCAAGCGCTGGCCTGACCTGCCGGTGATCGCCATCTCCGGCGGCGGCCAGCGGGGCGCCAGCGCCTTCCTGTCCACCGCCAAGGCCTTCGGCGCCCACCTGACCCTGCCCAAGCCGTTCGAGATGAGCGACCTGGCCGCCGCCATCGAAAAGCTGGTGTCCCAGGGCGCCGAGCCCCAGGCCGACGCCGCCGACTGAGACCCCCTGCGTCCTTACCCCTGAGGCCTCAGCGCCACAGCGGAAGAACGTCGTTCGCTTCCTGAGCGCGCGCCGGGAGAATTCCGGCGACTTCCGCGTTGGAGTGACGTCCTAATGCGGGGATGGGGGGCGTGGCCGCACCGTTTGTCTGGCGCCGGGCGTGGGGAGCCTGCGTCGCGATCCTGATCGCGGCCGTGAGCCTGTGCGCTTCCGCCCCCGCCTTCGCCGCCGCTCAGAGCCGCTGGTTCACCACCTCCGACGGGGTGAAGCTGCACTATCTGGAGGCAGGCCCGGCCGACGCCCAGACCCTGGTGTTCGTGCCCGGCTGGACCATGCCCGCCTGGATCTGGGACCGCCAGATCGAAGCCTTCTCGGCCACCCGCCACGTCATCGCCTTCGATCCCCGCGGCCAGGGGGAGTCCGACGCCCCCGCCCTCGGCTATGACGCCACGCGCCGCGGTCGGGACCTCGGCGAACTGATCGCGCATCTGGACGGCAAGCCGGTGGTGATCGTGGCCTGGTCGCTGGGCGTGCTGGACACCCTGGCCTATGTGGCCGACAGCGGCGACGCCAAGGTCTCGGCCCTGGTGCTGGTCGACAACTCCGTGGGCGAGGAGCCGGCGCCGAAGGTCGCCCCTGCCCCGGCCCACAGGAGCAAGGTCGTCGCGCCTCCGTCGCACGGCGAAGCTATGCGGCGGTTTGTGTCCGGCCTGTTCGCCACCGCCCAGAACCCCGACTACCTGAACCGGCTGACCGAGGCGACGCTGCATACGCCGGAGGCCGCGGCCAAGGCCCTGCGCGCCTATTCCCCGCCCCGCACCTATTGGCGCGACGCGCTCTACTCGACCAACAAGCCCGTGCTCTACATCGTGCGCCCGCGCTGGAAGGCCCAGGCTGACAATGTCGCCGCCCACCGGCCTGGTTTCGAGACCGCCGTGTTCGAGCACGCCGGCCACGCCCTGTTCGTCGATCAGCCCGACCGCTTCGACGCCCTGGTGGCGGACTTCTTGCAGCGGCGCGTCAAGCCATGAGCGCTGTCCTGGAAACGTCCGAGCCCGCGCCGTCGCCCGCCTATGTGCGCGCGACGCTGATCCCGCTGTTCCTGATCTCGGCCGGCGCGGTGGGCTATGAGATTGCGCTCACCCGCTACTTCGCCGTCGCGAAGTGGTCGGAGTACGGCTACTGGGTCATCTCCATCGTCATGGCCGGCTTCGCGCTCTCAGGCGTGGCCGTGACCCTGTTCCGGCAAAGCCTGGGCAAGGCCGGGCCGTGGCTGCAGGCGGTGCTGCCGGGCCTGATCGTGGCGGCGGCGGCGGCGGGCTTCCACTTCACCTCGACCAACCCGTTCAATCCGCTGCAGCTGCAGAACCCGGCCACCTGGCTGGCCCAGGTGTCGAACATCGGCCTCTACTATGCGGCGCTCACGCCGTTCTTCTTCCTGGCCGGGCTCTACATCTCGCTCACCTTCATCCTGCATCCGCGCGAGATCGGGCGGGTCTATGGCTACGACCTGATCGGGGCAGGCTTCGGCGCAGCCCTGGTGCTGGCGCTGATGTTCGTCCTGCACCCCTTCCGCCTGGCCCCCGCGCTGCTGGTCCCGCTGGCGCTCTCCGCCCTGTTCCTGCCCAAGGCAAGGCGCTGGCCGGGCGTGGTCCTGGCCCTGATCGCCCTGGCCGCCGGCGAGTGGGTGCTGTTCGAGCGCGAGCAGCCGACGGTCAACGATTTCAAGGCGATCTACGCCCCGCTTCACACTCCGAATGCAAAAGTGGTGGCCGAGATCCGCTCCCCGCGCGGCCACTACCAGCTGCTCGACGACTTCACCGAGCGGGCCGACGCGGACGTCACCAACAACGCCGACATGATGGGCCTGCCCGGCCCGCCCAAGACGCTCGGCCTCTATCGCGACGGCACGCGGATCGCCTCGATCCCCCGCCCAGGCGTGCTCGATGTCGGCTATGCGCCGGGCGCCCTGGCCGCCGGCCCCTATGCCCTCAGACCCGCCCCGCGCGTGCTGCTGGTCGGCGTGTCGGGCGGCTTCCGCGTGGCCGAGGCGCTGAAGCTGGGCGCGGCTCATGTCGATGCGCTGGAGCCCGAGCCCGTCATCCGCTCCGCCGTGGTCGATGGCCTGGGCCCCTCGCAGAAGCTGATGCTCGATCCCCGCGTGCGGGTGCTGTCGACCGGCCCGGTCGCTGCGGTGCGCGATGCGAGCAGGGGCCAGTACGACCTCGTCGACATCTCGGCCGACTTCCTGGACTCCGCCGAGCCCAACGGCCCGGCCTTCGCGTCGGAAGCCATCGCCAGCTATCTGAAGACGGTCGCGCCCGACGGCATGGTCTCCATTCCGGTCTCGATCCGCGACTTCCCGGTCTATGCCCTGCGCATGCTGGCGACCGCGCGCGAGGGCCTGATCCGCGCCGGCGTCTCCGAGCCCGACAAGCACGTGATGGTCTATCGCTCCGCCTGGGGCGTGCGCATCCTGCTGTCGCCCAAGGCCTTCGACGCCGACCGGATCGCCGCGCTGAAGAAGTTCTGCGACGACCGCTCCTTCGACGTCTCCTACTACCCCGGCATCGACGTGAAGGCCGCGCGCGAGGGCCTCTACAACGACCTGCCCTCGGTCTCCTTCGCCACCGGCGAGATCACCGCCCAGGGGCCGGACGACTCCATCGCCGACGAAGCCTTGGCCGTGCTGAAGGCCCAGCCCACCGCCTCGGCCAAGGCCTTCAACCTGGCGCCCGTGCGACTGGATCGCCCATTCTTCTACGCCATCCTGCGCCTCAACCAGCCCGACATACTGGTCAAGCGGCTGGAGGTCCTGCCCCAGGCCGAGATCGGCGCCCTGGTGAACCTGGCTGTGCTGGCCCAGGCGATCATCGTCGCCTTGATCGTGCTGCTGGTCCCACTGCTGACGCCCGGACGCCTGAAGGCCGAGCGCGGCAAGGGCGGCACGCTCGGCCCCGCCATCTACTTCTCGGCCCTGGGCCTGGGCTTCCTGTTCGTGGAGATATTCCTGATCGAGAAGGCTTCCTTCTTCCTGAACGACCGCACCAGCGCCTTCTCCCTGGTCCTGACCGGCATGCTGGTCTTCTCCGGCATCGGCTCGATGCTGGCGGGCAAGCTGATGCGCTTCCCGCGCGTCGCCGTGGCGCTGGCCGCCCTGACCATGATCGGCCTGGCGGTGGCCATGTACCGCGACGGAGAGCCCGCGCTGCTGGCCAACCTCGGCATGGCCTGGCCGCTCCGCGCCGCCCTGGTGCTGGCCATCTCGGCGCCGGTGTCCATCGCGCTCGGCATGGCCTTCCCCATGGGCCTGAGCCGCGTCGGCGACGGCCGCTTCCTGCCCTGGGCATGGGCCCTGAACGGCGCCTTCTCGGTCGTGGCCACGCCGCTCGCCAACCTGGTCGCGCGCCAGGCCGGTTTCTCCTGGGTGCTCTACGCGGGCGCCCTGTTCTACCTCATCGCCTTCATCGCCTTTCCCCGAGGGCCTGCGAAGCAGCCCCTCAATTCCAGCAATGGAGCGCGAGGCCTCGCGCTCCAGGGAGCAAGACGACGTCATGACTATTGAACGCATTTCCCGCCGCGGCCTGATCGGCTCCGCCGCGGCCTTCTCCGCCCTCGGCCCGGCGCTCGCGGCGCCCGCCAGGGTCTGGAACCACGCCGCCTACGTTGAGGCCATGCGCGCCTCGGGCCGGCCAGTGAAGATCACCCCTGCCCAGTTCGACGCGATCCAGGCGCGCAAGCCCGCCGCCATGAACCGCATCCGCAACTACCTGACCCAGCGCTTCGGCGCCGCCGACCCGCGGGTGATGGCCGCCTTCCAGGCGATCCCGCGCGAGTACTACCACTACAACTACGCCGAACGGGCCGCCCAGCCCTACAACGCCTATGAGGACAGCCCGAAGCCCTGGGCGCTCGGCTACGGCTCGGCCCTGTCGGACTATCTGGGCCAGGCCTACATGACCCAGGCCGCCAAGCCCGGCCCCAACGACGTGACCCTGGAGATCGGCACCGGCTCGGGCTTCCAGAGCTCGCTCTTGTCGCGCATCGTCAAGCACAGCTATTCGATCGAGATCATCGAGCCGCTCGGCCGCGCCGTCGGTAAGATCTTCGCCCCGCTCGGCTACTCCAACATCACCACCCGCGTCGGCGACGGCTACTATGGCTGGCCCGAGGTCCCGGGCGGGTTCGACATCATCATGGTCACCTGCGTGGCCCAGTACGTGCCCCCGGCCCTGTTCAAGCAGCTGAAGCCCGGCGGCCGCCTGATCATCCCCATCGGCCAGCCGTTCAAGCGCGGCCAGGTGCTCTACATCTACACCAAGGACGCCGCCGGAAAGGTCCACTCGCGCCGCGACGTGGGCGTGTTCTTCATCCCCATGACCGGGGCCATGCAGAAGAATCCGGCGCCCAAGGCCTGATTCAGGGCCGCCGCTTAACCTGGGGTTTTCCTCGCCGCGCTATCCCTCGCGCGTGGAGGAGCCATGGACGCGAACGGCGATCCCCAGGGGCGGCCCGAGGCGATGTCGGACGGCGCGGTCAGCGTCGCCGGGCGCGCCTATCGGCTGGTGCTGCTGAGCGACCCGATCTTCAGCCTGCGCAAGGGCGCGGTGGTGGCCCATCGCCTGCGCCCGCTGGTGTTCGAGCACGTCGACGGCTTCAGCGCCCCGGCCGAGCTCGACGACGCCATGATCGCCGACCTGAGCGCGCTCGACCTCGAGGTGCTGAACCGCGCCGTCGCCATGCTGCATACGCCCGACGACCGCGCGCGCTTCGCCCTGCATGTGCCCGTGCGCCTGCCCACCATCGGCTCCGGCTCGGGCAGCCGCGCCCTGATCGCACGCCTCAACGAGACGCCGCCGGCCGTGCGCGCCGCCATCGCCTTCTGCCTGGAGGGCCTGCACGAGGGCACGCCTAACTCGCGCATCGGTGAGGCGGTCGCGGCGCTCAGGCCCTATTGCCGCGGCGTCATCGCCTGCGCGCCGCGGGCCGTCGCCGACATCGACCACTGGTCAGGCGTGGGCGTGCGCGCCGTCTCGCTGGATCTGGCGGAAGAGGCCTTCCGCGGCCGCGCCGCGCTGATCCATGACCTGCGCCGCTTCGCCCGCACCGCACGACACCTGGCCCCGGCGGTGATCGCGGAGTCCGTCGGCGACGCCGAGACCGCCGCCGTCGCGGCCGAGGCCGGGTTCAGCCACGTCTGCGGCGCCGCCGTCGCCGAGGGCGCGCTGGAGAACCTGACCGCGCCAGCCCTGCGCGCGGCAAGCTGAGCGGCGCTACTTCCGCGGCGTCAGGATGTCGTCGAGCCTGGCGGCGCCTGAACCCTCACGCTCCAGGTGCGGATAGCGCAGGCCTTCGCGCCATTCGACGCGCACCACCTTGAACCGGTCGCCGTTCTTCACGATCAGCTCGATCGGCTCATTCGTGCCCTTGGCCGCCTTGATCGCCGCCTTCAGCCCATCCATGTCGTAGGTCACGCCGTTGACCGCCATGATCTGCGCGCCGGTGGTCAGGCCGGCCTTGAAGGCGGGGCCGTCCCACTGCACCTCGGTGGTCACGCCCTCGCGGTTCAGCGCCATGCCCAGCGAATAGGTCAGGTCGAGCGTGTGCCGGCGCGTCTCGTTGGACTTCCAGAATTCGGTAGGCGTGTCGGTGTAGACTAGGCGATAGCCGCCGCGCTTCAGCCCATCGAGCGGCGCGCCCGGACCGTGCCCGTCCAGCCGCGTGCGCAGGAAGGTCGCCCAGTCGTGCGGCCACACCGCGTTCAGCGCCTTGACCACATCGTCGAAGGTGTAGGGCGCCGGCGTCCAGGCCCCGTCATGCACGCCGAAGAAGGTCCGGGCGAAGTCGTCCAGTGACTTCTTCCCCTTCGACTCCTCGCGGATCAGGGTGTCGGCGTCGAGCCAGATCAGCTGGCCTTCGGAATAGTAGTCCTCACTGCGCTGCCACGAGCGCCAGGACTGCGGCCGGCGGCTGGCGATGATCGGGTCGTTGGTGGTGTCCTGCATCGCGCGCCACACGCGGCCGATGCGGTTGTCGTAGGTCGCGGCCGTCTGGGCGATGGCGTCCAGCGCCTGCTGCTTGGTCCAGAGGCCCGACCGCGCCGCCAGCACATAGCCCCAGTACTGGGTTTGGCCCTCGTAGACCCAGAGCAGGCTGTCGCGCATCGGAACGTTGAAGTTCGGCGTCCACAAATCTGCGGGCCGGCGGAACTTGCCGTCCCAGGAGTGGGTGTATTCGTGGGCCAGCAGGTCGCGGCCGGTGAAGGTCCCCTTCCAGTCGGTGAAATAGCCCGGCGCGGCGGCGTTCTCGCTCGAACGATTGTGCTCCAGCCCGATCCCGCCCAGCCGGTCGCTCAGCGCCAGCAGGAAGTCGTAGTGGTCGTAGTGGTGCGAGCCGTAGAGCTTGTAGGCCTGCTGCACCAGGTGGCGGTGGATGGCGATCTGCTCGGGCGTGGCCTCCAGCGACTCCGGCTTGTCGGCCACCAGGTTCAGGGTCACCGGCACGGCCGCGCCGGGATCGAGGTCGATCTTGCGCATGTACTTGCCGCCGTAGAGCGGCGAGTCGACCAGGGTGTCGAAGTCCACGGTCTGGAACGTCACCACCGCGCCGTCGCTATGCGCGGCGCGCAGGGCCGAGCCGTAGGACCAGCCTTCCGGCAGGCGCAGGCTGGGCTCCACCTGGATGTCGCGCGCGAAATAGCCGGCCGGGTAAAGGGCCAGCGCATTCCACTGCACGTCGACGATCTCGCCGGTCATGTCGATGCGCCCGACGCTCGACTGCACCGGGGTCAGCCACTGGAAGTCCAGCTCCAGCGTCTTGGCGCCGGCCGGCACGTCGATGTGGAAAGCGTTGACGTCGACCGTGTCGCGCACCCACTCCACCCGCTGGCCGTTGGCGCGGATGATCAACCCGCCGAGTTCCGCCAGAGGGTTCGACGGGCCGTGGTTGCCCGGCCGCCAGCGCGGATAGAGCAGGGTCATCGGACCGGAGGCCTGCACGGGAATGGACTCGTGCACGCTGTACATCCGGTGATCCAGGTCGGTGGCGTCCACCGACAGGCGGATCAGGCCGGGATAGGGCTTGTCCTGAGGTTCGGGCGTGGCCGCGGGCATCGGATAGGGCTGCGGCAGCGCCTGGCCGTCGGCCGTCTGGGCGAGTGAGGCGCCGGCGCTGAGCGCCAGGAACGAGACGGCGGCAAGAAGCGATTTCACGCGATGAGCCTTCGAAGGATGCGGGGAACTCGGCGACTTTTGTTCGGATCGCCAGGGCTGTCCAGCACGAACCTTCCGCTGCGTCAGCCGAGCGGCCCGAACACCAGCCAGATCACGGCCAGGTGAGCCGGATAGAAGGCGTAGAAGGCCCAGCCCGGCAGGCGAGGCGGAGGAGGCAGACGCCGCGCCGCCAGCCAGATCGCGGGGCCCGCGAAGACCGCCGCGGCGGCCAGGAGCCGGTCCGGCGCGGCGATCAGGTTGGAGGCTGCGACACAGGCCGCCGCGGCCAACACGCCCATGACCGGCCTGTCCCGCTGAAGCAGGGCCGCGGATGCGACCACCGCCGCCGCGCCCAACCCTCCCCCGTCGAGCCAGGGGTTGGCCAGGGCCGCCACGGCGCCGAGCGGGATCAGCGCCCAGGCCCGGCCGGTCTGCATCAGCCACACCCCGCCCGCGCCCAGCGCCAGGGTGAACAGCACGTCGAGCCTCAGCGCCACCCCACCGACCAGCAGCAGATAGGGAACCTGAGCCACAGCACCCCAGAGCAGCAGCCTCACCGCCGCCCGGCCGGAACGCCCGGCCGGCCGCGAAGCCAGACGGGCGCCCAGGACGAAGGCGAACAGGGCCAAACAAGGCCGGCCGCACAGATGGCCGCTGGTCGGCCAGGGTTCCGGCAGGGCCAGGCCAACGTGGTTCACGACCATCAGCACGATGGCGGCGAGCTTGGCGCCCTCCAGCCCGTCGTTGGCGCGGATCGCCGCCGACGGATCGGGTTCGGGCTGGGTCATGCTCGCCGCCTGCGCCACCGCCGCCTCCTCAGAACCGCATCGACAGGCGCAGCGACACGCCCTGGTCGTTCACGCCCCTGCCGAACACGCCGTCGTAGCTCAGGCTGAGCAGTCCGGCGCGGCCGAACGGCGCCTGCAAGCCCGCCTTCACCGTCCCGCTGTCGCGCGCGACCGGCAGGCCCAGGTCCGCGATGGCGCCGGACCCGGCCGGTAACGGCGCCGTGCCGCCTACCCCCTCGGCATGGTCGCCGAAGCTGACGGGCACGCCGCCGCTGCCGCCGCCGACCAGCGGCGCCGAGCCCGTCGCGACCGGCGCCAGATCCCCCCAGCTGCGCCGCCAGGACACGTCCGCATAGGGCCGCACACCGCCCCAGGCTCCGCCGAACCGCAAGCCGAGGTCCCCGTAGCCGACACCTTGGCTCGCCCCGTCGACGATCACCGGCGTCGCGCCCGTACCGCCTTCCGAGAAGCCCTGGGCGCGCAGGCCGACCCATGCGCCACGAGCGTAGGGCTCGACGCTGACCGGCCCCGCCTTCAGCGGATAGGCCGCCTCGCCGAACGCCTGGGTGGTTTGAACCGAAAAGGCCGAGCTGTAGGCCCCGCCGCTGTCGCTGCGCCGGCCCGTCACGTCATGATGGCTGTAGGCGCCCCCGCCGGTCAGCCTGAACCCGCCGACCTCGCCGCCGATCCAGGCGCCGGCGTGCCAGCTGTCCACGTTCGCGGACGCAGTGGCCGCCGGGGCGCGATAGGTCGTCTCGCCCCCGCCGGCCGCGATGCCCACACGCCAGGCGCCGCTCTGCAGATCGAAGCCGCCGATGCCGGTCGAGCCGCGCGAGTTCAGGCTCGCGGCGGGCGCGCCGTCCACTCGGTCCGCACCGCTGTGGCCCGCGATCCAGCCGCCCTGCCCCGGCTCGTGCGCCCGGCCCAGGATCGCGTCGCGCACCACCCGACTGTCGTCGAGCAGGGCGCTGCGGATCGAGGCGTAGACCTGGGCCAGGCCCGTGGGCGGTGTTCCGCCGGAGGCGCCTCCGCCGCCCGGAGGCCCATGGCCGATCCCATCCATGGCCAGCGACGGCGTCGCCAGCAGCCCCAGTGAAAACGCGAACACTATCCCTATCAACCCGTATCGAGAGCGCATGGCCTCCTCCTGCATTGCGCGGATGAGGGTGCAGGCGTCCGGGCGCTCAGCTTGTGAGGCGGCTCACACCATCGGCGCCGCGACCGGTTGGCGCGGTCACGGGCTTGGCCACAATTCGGGCCGGAAGGACGCCGTTAAACCGGGCTCGATCCGACCGGCCGACGCGTGCTAGGCCACCCCCGTTCCGGCGCCCGAGTCCGCGCCCTTTGCGTTCACAGGTGCATGTCAGAGCGTTTCCCCTCCCCCGTCGCGTCCCGCAGTTCCGATTGGAAGGCCTTCGCCGCCGTCGGCGCGCTGTGGCTCCTGATGGGCGCCGCGCCCACGCTCTCCAACCTGCTGAGCCCTGAGACGCCCCACGCCGCCGCACGTCACGCGCAGGCGCAGGCCGTCGCGGCCATGCCCACGCCCAAGCCCCTGGCTCCCGGGCCGGAAGCCCTTCGCGTGCGACTGGAAGACATCGCCAAACGCTTCGGCGGCAAGGTCGGCATCGCCGTGGCCGATGTCGACAAAAGCTGGATCGTGTCGGAGGCCGGCGACGAACGCTTCCCGCAGCAGAGCGTCTCCAAGCTCTGGGTCGCCATCGCGGTGCTGGACGCCGTCGATCACGGCAGGCTGAAGCTCGACCAGCGCTTCAACATGACCCGACAGGACCTGTCGGTGTTCTTCCAGCCCATTGCCCGCAAGGTCGGGCCGAACGGCTATTCGGTCAGTCTGGACGAGCTGCTGCAGCGCGCCATCTCCGACAGCGACAACGCCGCCAACGACATGCTGATCCGCGTGATGGGCGGCCCGGGTCCGATCACCGCCCTGATCCGCCGGAAGGGCCTCAGGGACGTGCGCGTCGGCTACGAGGAGCGGGTGCTGCAGAGCAAGATGGCGGGCATGGTGTGGAAGCCGGAATACGCCGGCTCGATCCTGTTCCGCGAGGTGCGCGCCGCCCTGCCCGGCGCCGTGCGCGACCAGGCCATGGCCGCCTACCTCGCCGATCCGCCCGACGCCGCGACGCCGATCGGCATGGCCGAGGGCCTGCGCCGCCTGAAGCGCGGCGAGCTCTTGTCCAAGGCCTCCACCGATCGCCTGCTCGAGATCATGTCGGAGACCCGCAACGGTCCCAAGCGCCTGAAGGGCGGCCTGCCCGAAGGTTGGCGGATCTCGCACAAGACCGGCACCGGCCAGGATCTGCGCAACTACACCGTCGGCTACAACGACGTCGGCGTGATCACCGCGCCCGACGGCCACAGCTACGCGGTCGCCGTCTTCATCGCCAAGACCACCCACGGCATCCCGGCGCGCATGGCCTTCATGCAGGAGGTCTCCGAAGCCGTAGCCCAGACCTGGAGCGGCTCGCTCGGCCAGGCGCCGGCGGCGAGCGCGCCGAAGCCCGAGTTGAAGGCTGAGGACGACCTGACGCCCGAACGACCCGAGCCGGCGCCCAAGCCCCACGGCCGCGTCCACGCCAAGGTCGCCGCCCACGCGGCCCCGGTTGCGCATCACCGCGCGGCTCGGAAGGCTTCGGCGAAGGCGCGCAAGGCCCCCGTGAAGAGGGCGGCGGCCAAGAAAGCGCCTGCCAAGAAGGCGCGCCACAGAGCGTCTCGCTGACCTACTCCCCCATCCGTCATCCTTGAAGCGTGGGTCGCGCTAGCGCCCCAGGCTTCGAGGACCCATATGTGGACGGCCC
>JAFECT010000013.1 GCA_018241995.1 Pseudomonadota bacterium | reverse complement strand
AGATCTTCAACCGACCTCAGCTTGGCACACAGATGCCGTTCGGGGGCCGTCCACCCCATCAGCAGCGAATCTTCCTTGAAGCTGGGCGCCCCACGTTCAGCCGTCGCACGCAGCGTTGAGTTCGGGAGCTGCTGGGTTCTCGGGTCTACGCGCCTGCGGCGCTCCGCTCCGAGAATGACGGACGGGATAAGATGGCGTGTAGGTTCAAGCCTTCCTGAGGATCGCCTGCAGGGTGCCGGCGCGCTGGCCGACCTCTTCGACGAGGCGACGCGCGACCTCGCGGGCGCCCACGGGGTAGGCGTCGCCGCCCTCCGCCACTTCGCCGGCCAGGCGCGCGACGGTGACCATGGCCTCGTGCAGGGCCTGGATTTCGCTGCGGGCCAGGGTCTGCGCCTCCTGCTGCAGGCGGCGGATGCGCTGGGCGGGGGTTTCAGGCGCGGGTTCGGGCGCGGGGGGAACCAGTTTCAGACGCGCGGTCGGCGGGGCCATGGCGGCTCATCTCCGAAGAAAACGTTCGCTGGAAGATGGCAGCGTGCCGTTTCGGCGCCCTGGACCGGTCTCCCGCCAGACGAACTGCAAGGCTCGCGCCGCCACCGGAAGGGGGTCGGAAAACACCCCTATGGTGTAAGGCTTGCCTTGTTTTGGACGCGAATTGTTCTAGCTTTGTCCGGTTAGTATCGCTGTTACACGAAACTTAACGTCCGTCGCGCCGCGCCACCGTCCAGACGCCGGTGCGCTTGATCTCCATGTCCTCCAGCTCGCGCGTCGTGGCGACCTGGTATTCGGCCAGCATCTCCAGGCCATGGCGGGGGAAGTAGGTGCGGCCGGGATCGCCGATCAGAACCCGCACGCCGCGCCCCGCCGCATCCGCCAGCCAGGCATGGACGCGCTCGGCCATGGGCTTCTCGTAGGACACGTCGCCGGCGCAGATCACATCGACCTCGGGCGGGGGCCGGTCGAGCAGGTCCTGGTTCGTGAAGGCCATGGCCACGCCGTTGGCTCGCGCGTTCTCTTCCACCGCCGCGGCGCAGAAGTCGTCGATGTCGGAGCCCAGCACCTCGGCGGCGCCCGCCTTCATCGCCGCGATGCCCACGAGGCCCGAGCCGCAGGCGAAATCGAGCACCCGCTTGCCCGCGACCTCTTCCGGATGGTCCAGCACCCAGCGCGCCACCGCCTGCCCGCCGGCCCAGGCGAAGGCCCAGAAGGGGGGCGGCAGACCCATCTCGCCCAGCTCCTCCTCGGTCAGGCGCCAGATCGGGGTGATCTCATCGGCCAGCCACAGCTCAAGCTCCGGCGCATGCGGCGGGCGCTGCAGCCGGGTGTTGGCGAGGATGAAGGCGCGGCGGTCGGAGATGGGGTCGGCGGGCGGCATGGAGCGCTCCTAGGGTCACAGGCGCGACGCCGGCGCAACCGCCATCGGATCGCCACGGTCGCACGCTCAAGCTTCGGCCGGCCAAGCGGGAAGGCCGGGAGACTTCGACGAATGCGCTGGGTTCGGTTCGCGGCGACGGGGTTCGTCGCGTTCTTGCTGGTCGCCATGGGCGTGCTGACGGCTGTGGGGCTGCACGACCGCCTGGCGCCGGCGGACCTGGGCGTGGTGCTGGGCTCCAAGGTCTATCCAAGCGGCCGGCCATCGCCGAGCCTTCAGGCGCGGCTGGAGAAGACGCTGGAGCTCTATCGCGCGGGCAAGTTCCGCACCGTCATGGTGTCCGGCGGCACAGGTCGGGAGGGCTGGGACGAGGCCCAGGTGATGCGCGCCTGGCTGGTCGCGCGCGGCGTGCCGGATACAGCCATCGTGGTCGACAGCCAGGGCGTCGATACCCTGGCCACCGCCAGGAACGCCTCGGCCCTGATGCGCGCGCGCGGGTTCAGGAGCGCCATGATCGTGACCCAGTACTTCCACGTCCCGCGCGCCCGACTGGCGATGCGGAAGTGCGGCGTCGCGCATCTCAGCTGGGCCCACGCCGACCTGTTCGAATTGCGCGACGCCTTCTCCCTACCGCGCGAGGTGGTGGGCTATTCGGTCTATTGGGCGGGAGATTGCCGCTAGACCTCGCCGCGGCCCGCCAGATAGGCGGCCAGGGCCGAAGCGTCGCCGGCGAACAGACGGTCGGCCAGGGCCTGGACCTCGGCGTCGATATAGGCCTCGCGGCTCAGCAAGGCGCGGTACTCCAGCCGCCCGTCGTCACGCACAGAGCGGATCGCGCCCTTGTGCATCAGCCGGTTCAGCAGGGTCTTGATGGTCGCCTCGCCCCAGGGCTGGACGGACCTGACCTCGGTGATCAGCTGTTTGGCCCCCAGCGGCCCGCGCCGCCAGAGCGCGGACAGGACCTCGCTCTCGGCCACGGTCACATGCACGGGAAGCCTCCTCAGGGCCGCAGTATCGCCCGGTCGATTCGAGCCTCGACCATCCAATTCATGATCACCGCCGCGACGCCGCTGAGGAAGCCCAAGCCCAGCAACAGGGCCGCCTCGGCCAGGCCGGGCGCCAGCACCTTCAGCTCCGGCGTCACCGGGCTGTTGGCCAAGCCCATGAACATGCTCAGGCCCACCCAGGCTGCGCCCAGGAGCCCGATCAGGGGGCCGCCGAACCGTAGCGACGACAGGAAGGCTGAGCCGCCGTTCAACTGGGGTCCACGCATCAGCTTGAACACGCCTACCACCAGGGCGGCCACGGCCAGGACGGCGAGCGTGACCATCAGCGCCTTGGAGATCGGGGCGGCATGGGCGAACACACCCATCGGTTTCAGCGGCGCGGCGACCGCTGCTCCGGCGGCGGCGAGAATGGGCAGGCTGAGCAGGGCATAGGGCTTCGCGGACATCGGCTTCTCCGGACTACGTCTGTAGTCCAAGAATATTACGTATGTAAGCTAACACGTCAACTGACGGGGGCGAAGGCGCGGGGAATCCGTGGCATGAAAGGGCGGCAGTACCGCCAGGGGGGCTCCGCCATGCACCAGGGATCATGCCTTTGCGGCGCTGTGCGTTTCACGGTCGAGGGTGACCTGCCCGGGCCCGACGCCTGCCATTGCAGCCAGTGCCGCAAGTCGTCGGGGCACTACTTCGCCTCGTGCGACGTGCCCAAGGCGGCGCTGAAGGTCGAGGGCGAGGATAAGATCGGCTGGTTCCAGTCGTCGGAGAAGGTGCGCCGAGGCTTCTGCAGCGTGTGCGGCTCCAGCCTGTTCTGGGACCCGGTGTTCCGCGACTGGATCGGCGTCGCCATGGGCGCCTTCGACGGCGCGACGGACACCCAACTCGCCAAGCACATCTTCGTCGCCGACAAGGGCGACTACTACGAGATCACTGACGGGCTGCCGCAGGATCTTTACCCGCCGTCATAGAGCCGGAACCGGTAGCGCTGCGCTCACGCGGCTAACGCCAATAATAGTACCAGTCGCGCTGAAATTCGCGCTCGAACCGATCTTCGGAGATGAAATCGAACTCAACGCCCGCCAAGTCTTCCGATCTGTAGCCGAGTTCCGAAAGAACCGCCCTCAACTCGGTGTCCAGCGCTTGGCTGGCCCGGAGTTTTTGCTCGTCGTGCCGCGTGGTCACGAGGAACGCAAACCGGGTCGGGAGGAAGCCGTTCTCCGGCCAAGCAAAGGTCTCTAGCTCGACGAGCGTGGCTCGACTCCGAACGACTACAGCCAGTGCATGTCGCGCCTCGGCGTCGAGGCGACGAACCGACTCGGGAGAATGCGGGCCTCGGGGCGGGACGTGTTCGGACTCCATCAGTCCAAGTCTCGGCCTGGAGGTTTTGCGCGCCTCCCGCGCGTGCGCGAACGAGCCGACGATCCCCATGATCGTGACCGCCGTCGTGAAAATCATCAGCGCCCAGTGACCGATCACGACCTCATGCTCGACGCCGCCCGCAGCACCTCCCAATACCCTTCCCGCACCTCCATCCGCGGCCACACGCCCTTTTCGCCGAGCAGCCGGTGCGCCTTGGGCAGGCTCCAGCAGGGCAGGTACATGAACATGTGGTGCTCGCAGTGGAAGTTGACCCAGTAGGGGGCGATGAAGGCGCGCTCCAACCAGTTGGCGCGGGTGGTGCGGGCGTGGCGCAGAGGGTCGTTCGGGTCGGGGGTGACGGCGTGCTCGGCGATGTTCCTGAGGCGCGTGACCAGCGGGAACCAGGTCGCCAGCGGCAGGAGCCAGAAGGCGAACCAAGCCCACCATAGGCCGAGCAGCGAGAGCACCAGGATCGCGGCGGCGTTCAGGGCGAGGAAGGCCAACAGGGTGCGGGCCCGTGTCTGGGCGGTGATCACCGCGCCTTCGGGCAGGTCTTCCGAGGGCGCCGCGCCGGACTTGGCGAACAGGGGCGCAATGCGCTGGCGGAAGAAGGTCTGGCCGGTCAGGTCACGCACGATCTTGCGGCGCAGCGAGGCGCGGGTGACCGGGAAGGGCGCCGAGAGCACCAGGTCCGGGTCCTCCGGCTGCTGGGCGAATTTGTGGTGGGTCAGGTGATAGGGCCGATAGGTGTTCAGGCTGGCGCCCAGCGGCACGGCGCAGAGCCAGTGGCCGAGGAAGTCGTTGAGCCGGCGGTTCGGGTGCAGGCCGCCGTGCGCCGCCTCGTGCATCAGGATCGCCAGGCCCAGCTGGCGCGTGCCGATGACCATGACCGACAGCGGGATCAGCCAGGGGACCAGGGTTCCCGCGGCGGCGGCCAGCAGGATGACGCCCCAGGCGTGGGCGACCAGCGCAAGACCCTTCCAGTTCGAGCGCGCGGTCAGGGGCGCCCATTCCTCCGGCGAGAAGAAGTCCTTGGGATCGACGCGGGCGGCGGCGGGCATGGGGGGAATATAGGCCGGTGGAGGCGGGGATCGAAGGCTGTCGTAACGGAAGGGGCGAGCGGAAACACCTCTCCCGTTCGCGGGAGAGGGGGACCATGCGCAGCATGGTGGAGAGAGCGCGGGCTGGGCTGGCGGTTGGGGTTCGCGGTTGAACGGTCGCCGGGCTTGGCGCGCCCCCTCCACCACCCTTCGGGCGGTCCCCCTCCCCCGTTCGCTGCCGCGCACAGGGGAGGTGCGTTCGTCTAAGGCTTCGGCGTCACGTCCCCGACCTTCGGCGGGGCGCCCGCGAACTCGTCCAGGTAAGCGGGGGAGATCGCCCAGCGGAAGGCGCTTTGGGGCAGGGTGATCAGGTAGGGCCCCTCGGCATAGGCGCCGACGGCGGAGGGGGAGAACAGGAAGGTCACGCCGCCCGCTTTCCCGGGGGTGGAGGAGGGCGCCAGCGCCACCGCGGTCTCGGTCCACTTGGGGCAGACCCAGTCGTCGCCGGCGGGGGAGAAGTCCTTGCCCAGCCGCGCCTTCTTGGCGTCGGTCACGGCCTGGCACAGGGCGGTGTCGAGCTTGCCCGTGTCGGCGCCCTTGCGCAGCAGGGCCTGCGGCTGCAGCGGCTTCTTCAGCGCCTTGTCCCACAGCAGGGAATCCAGCGTGGTCAGCGGATGGGCGCCGCCGGAGTATTCGAAGGTCTCGCGCTTCAGGCTCAGCAGCTTCGAGGTATCGGCCGCGGCGGTCCAGGTCATGGTCTTGGATAGAGGCGGCATGCCGTTGGCGGTGTCGCCTTCCTCGGCGCGGGCCTCGGCGGCGGCCTCGGCGAAACCCTTCAGCTCGTGGACGCCCTGGGTGAACAGGCGCGCGTGCAGCTCGGGCTCGGCGGCCAGGGTCTGGGGCAGCTTCAGCTCGGTCTCGGCCAACTTGGTCTTGGAATGCCAGATGTAAGGGACTGCCGCGGCGGTGGCGGGTTGCTGCGTCGCAGGCTCGGCGATGGGTCCGCCGGGGCCTTTCGGGGCGGGCGCCTCGGGCTGCATCAGCCACCAGCCGCCGGCCACGACGCCGACCAGGACCAGGGCGACAAGGCCGATCCAAAGGCCGCGATGCTTCATGGCGCTCATCTCCAGGCTCCGGCCAGCAGGGCCACGAACAGCACGACTCCGGCGATGCGGTTCGACTTGAACAGGGCCAGCGCCAGCATGGGATCGTCAAGCTTCAGCCGCCTGACCTGGGCGGACAGGTGCAGGGCGAAAAGCGCGGCGAAGGGGAAGAACAGCACGCCCAGATGCGCCGGCAGCCAGGCCAGGACGGCCAGCAGGGTCGCCGCCGCATAGAAGGCGAGCACGGCGGCGGGCACACGCTTGCCCAGGCGCCGGGCGGTGGACTTCACGCCCACCAGGGCGTCGTCCTCGATGTCCTGCAGGGCGTAGATGGTGTCGTAGCCAAGCGTCCAGAAGAAGCCCGATGCGTACAGCAAAAGCGCCGAAACGCTGAGGAAGCCGTCGGGCGCGGAGACCTGCGACAGCCGGCCCGCGTCACCGTCCGCCTGGGCGATCATCCACCAGAAGGTCGAGGCCCCGCCCTGGGCCGCCGCGTAGCCCAAGAGCGCCCCCCAGTTGAAAGTCAGTCCCAGCCACGCCTGCGGCCACCAGGTGATCCGCTTCATGAAGGGGTAGGCCGCGACCAGCACCAGGGAGCCGATGCCGAGCAGCACCGTCGGCGGACTGAAGGACAGCAGGATCAGGAACGAGACCAGGCTGGCGCCAATCACGAAGGCCCAGGCCTGTTTGACCGAGATGCGGCCAGAGGCCACCGGCCGGTCGGCGGTGCGGGCGACCTTGGCGTCGATGTCGCGGTCGACGATGTCGTTGTAGGCGCAGCCGGCCGCGCGCATCAGGGCGGCGCCGACGGCGAACTTCAGCAGCAGCACGGCGAAGGCGCGCCAATCCAGCGGCGCACCCTTCTCCGCATAGGCCAGGGCGATCCCCTGCCAGCCGGGCAACATCAGGAGCCAGATGCCGATCGGCCGGTCGAAGCGGCCGAGCTTCAGCCAGGGCTTAAGCCCCTCCGGCGCATGGCGGTCGACCCAGTTCAGGGGCCGGGCGTCGGGCAGGGGAGCCTCGGGCAGGCGGGCGTCGGTCATGGCCGAGGTCTACACCGCGGCTGTGGCGAGGTCACGGCGGAGGAAGGGCGAAGGCGGTTCACAACGCTGGTGACATTTGTTGGCTCGCAAACCCTCGCCTGCACCCCTATCTCCGCCCTATGTCCTCCACAGAGACCAGCGACGCCGAGAAGCGCCGGGTGTTGTCCAACGCCCAGGTGCTGGCGTTCGTGTGGAAGCAGTGGATGCGCCGGCCGGGCCTGCTGGTCGGGGTGCTGGCCTTCATCATGGCCTCGACGGTCTGCGACCTGTCGATCCCCTGGGCGGCGGGCGGGCTGATCGGGGCGGTGTCGGCCCATCCGGCGGCGCCGGCCAGGGTCTGGACGCCCTGGGGCGTGCTGGCGGCGCTCTATGTGGCCTTCTACGGCCTGAGGCAGGTGGCGTTCCGGTTCCAGAACGTGCTGGCCGCCGCCAATATGCAGGAACTGACCAATTCCGCCTTCGCCAAGGTGCTGTCGTTCTCCTCCGATTGGCATGCAGACACGTTCGCCGGATCCACGGTGCGCAAGATCAGCCGCGGCATGTGGGGCTATGACTCGATCTCCGACACCCTGGTCCTGATGCTGGGGCCGGCGGTGACGGTGCTGGTGGGCCTGTCGATCTCGACCATGATCAGGAACCCGCTGGCCGGGGCGGTGACCCTGGCCATCGTGGCGCTCTACATGGCCTCCAGCGTGCTGATCACCACCCGGTGGGTGCGGCCGGCCAACCTGCAGTCCAACGCGCTCGACTCCAAGATCGGCGGGGCCCTGGCCGACGCCATCGGCGGGGTGGCGGCGGTGAAGAGCTTCGGGGCGGAGGAGCGCGAAGTCGCCCGCTTCGCCGAGACCACCGCGGCCTGGCGCCAGGCGGTGGTGAAGACCTGGAACCGCTTCGCCGACAATACCCTGGCGATGAACGTGCTGCTGGTGGCGCTGCAGTCGTCCCTGACCGGCATGCTGGTCTATGCCTGGGCCCACGGCCACGCCACGCCCGCCGACGTGGGCTTTGCGGTCACCTCCTTCATGCTGATGGCCGGCTATCTGCGCAATTTCGGCGACATGGTGCGCAGCCTGCAGAAGGGCGTGGACGACCTGGAGGACGTCGCCGCCTGGGACCGGCAGTCGCCGCAGGTCGCCGACCGCACCGACGCCAAGACCTTCCGGCCGGGCCTGGGCTCGGTCGCCTTCCGCGACGTGACCTTCCGCTACAAGAGCCAGCCGCGGCCGGTCTACGAGGGCTTTTCGCTCGACATCGCGCCCGGCGAACGCGTCGCCCTGGTCGGGCCGACGGGGGCGGGCAAGTCGACCTTCGTCAAGCTGATCCAGCGGCTCTATGACGTGGAGGACGGCAAGATCCTGATCGACGGCCAGGACGTGGCGGGCGTCACCCAGCATTCGCTCCGCCGCGCCGTCGCCGTGGTGCCGCAGGACCCGGCGCTTTTCCACCGCTCCATCGCCGAGAACATCGCCTATGGCCGCCCGGGCGCAACCCAGGACGAGATCGAGGACGCCGCCAGGCGCGCCCGCGCCCACGACTTCATCACGCGGCTCCCCAAGGGTTACGACACCCTGGTCGGCGAGCGCGGAGTGAAGCTGTCGGGCGGCGAGCGCCAGCGCGTGGCCATCGCCCGCGCCTTCCTGGCCGACGCGCCGATCCTGGTGCTGGACGAGGCGACCTCGTCGCTGGACGTGGAGACCGAACGCCAGGTGCAGGCCGCGACCGAGGCGCTGATGGCCGGGCGCACCACAGTGGTGATCGCCCACCGCCTGTCGACAATCCGCGGCGCGGACCGCATCCTGGTGTTCTCCGGCGGGCGCATCGTCGAGGAGGGCCGCCACGGCGAGCTGGTGGCCAAGGGCGGGACCTACGCGCGGCTACATGCGGTGACCGAGGGGGCCGCCTAGGCCTTGCCGTCGCCGCGCAGATGGGGCGGATCGTCGGGCATGCCGCGATAGAGGCCGCCCTTGATGGTCTCGATCACCACGTCGTTCTCGTCCTTCAGCGCCACATAGGGCCGGCGCAGGTCGCCCTCGCGGAAATAGCCCATGGAGACGCGCCCGCCGGGCGTCTTCAGCCCCGCGTCCAGGTCTTCCTCGGGGAAGATGCCGAACATGCGCGGCCCGACGTTGACCATGACCCGGGCCCCGTCGCGCAGCACCGCCTCGGACCAGATCTTGATCTGGTCGTAGTAGGGCTGCTGGCGCCAGGCGTCGGGGTAGGCCGGATCGACATCGACGACCAGGAGCTTGGCGTCCACCTGGCGCAGCAGGAAGTGACAGACGTTGGGCTTCCAGCCCTCGTCGAAGGCCGGATGCTGCATCCATAGGCAATAGAAGGCGCGGCAGACGCCGGGGCGGGTCTCGTAGATGCCGCAGCCGCCGCCCTCGCGGACGTGGACGCAGGCGACGCCCTCGGGCTTCTGCAGCTCGTCGATCTGCAGCAGGCTGCAGCACATGGTGCAGGCGCCGCATTCGCGGCCTGGGGCAGGGGCGTTCATAGGGAGTCCTGGGTCTGGCCGGCGGGCTCGCCGGGCTGAAGCTCGCGGTAGAGGCCGCCGGTGACGGTGCGCACGTCGCCGTCGGCGGTCTTTAGCATTGCGGCCGGGCGGCGAAGGTCGCCCTCTCGGATGTAGCCGGCTTCGACAAGCGCGCCCTCAGGCTTGTCCTGCAACAGCAGGTCCTCCTCGGGAAAGATCGCCCAGACATCGGCGCCGACATAGACCAGCACCGCGCCGCGAGCGGTCAGGGTCGCCTCGGACCACTGCTTCAGTTGCGAATAGTAGGGCTCCGCGCGCCAGGCGTCGGGATGCTCGGTATCGACGCAGGCGACCAGCACCTGGGGCGTCGGCTGCATGATCAGGAAATGGCAGGCGTCGGGCTTCCAGCTGTCGTCGAAGGCCGGATAGGTCAGCCAGTGGCACCTGAAGCTCTGGCAGCTGGCGGGATGGCGTCCATAGATGCGGCAGCCGCCCTCGGCCTTGTTCTGGTGCTCGCAGACGCGGTTCTCAGGCTTGTCGAGCTCCTTGATGACCAGGAGTTCGCAGCACAGGGTGCAGGTCCCGCAGACCTTGGCTTCCGACATCGAACACAATCCCCGACGCCTTCAGCTGTAGAGGCGCCGGAGGCCATGCTCAAGGCGGCGACTTGGCGCTGGCGAGCGCACGCGGGCGTTTTCGCGCGATCCGGGTTAGGGTGTGAGGGCTCGCCTGAGGCGGGCGCGGGTCTCGGGGGAGGCGGCGATGGACGGACTTCAGGCTCAAGCGCTGGATCGGCGTGCGGTGCTGGCGGGGGCCGGCGGGCTGGGTCTCATGGCGCTGCTTCTGCCTCAGGGACCGGCGGCGGCCGAGCCGCTGACCGCCCTGAAGGTGCAGACTTGGCGCGATAAGACCCTGTCCGAGCATCAGGGCCTGACCAAGACCGCGCACGACGCAAACTATCGCACCTTCTCGCTGTCGGTATCGGGCGACCCGGCCGATCCCCGCTACGTGGCGGTGATGTTCAAGCTGTCGCCCCTGGTCGAGACGCACCAGTTCGACAACAAGACCGGCCCGGACCTCGATGGCCTGCTGGTCAGCGAAAAGATGGCCGGCTTCTATCCCTTCATCATCTCGGCCACGGGATCGGGCGCCAACGCCCTCTATGCGGCGGTGTTCAGCCAGCTCCCGACCGTGGGCCTGCGCGGCCTAACCAAGGCGCAGCTCGACCAGAACAACACGCTTGCCGAGGCCAACAAGTCGATCCCGTTGTGGTCGGAAGCCTATGCCGGAGTGGGCGAGGACACCCTCTACACCGCCACCTGGACCACCAACGGCTTCGCCGAGGCCTGGAACTGCGAGGCGTCGGACGAGGGGCTGCCGAGCCTGCAGCAGCGTTTCGACGCGACCTATGCGGGGTGGGGGCGGGCCGCCCACGTGGCGCCGACGCCCTCGGGCGGGCACCTGATGATGTTCACCGACTCCGTGATCGGGCCCAACTCCGCCTGGGGCAAGATGGACCTCACCCAGTACGACGCCAAGACGGCGGAGCAGACGGCGGGCGGGCTGCAGCCGCTGCGTGTGTGCGCCACGGGCGTGGGCGCGGCCACGCGTTACGCCGCGATCTATGCGACGCGCACCGACATCGCGCCCAGGAGCTTTGTCGCCACAACCTCGATGACGCCGATGCCCTCGGTGGACCAGGTGATGCAGCAGTATCTCACCGCCAACGGCCTGCGCGGCTGCTCCCTGGCGGTGACGGTCGGATCGCGTCTGATCTACGCCTCGGGCTACACCCAGTGCGAGAAGGGCTATCCGCCGATCTCACCCTCGACGCCGATGCGCCTGGCCAGTGTGTCGAAGGTGTTCACCGGAGCGGCGATCTGGAAGCTGCTGCAGGACCGGCCGGACAAGATCACCCTCGACACCAAGGTGCAGGACATCTTGGGGCTGAACGCGCTGGGCGGCGGAGCGGCCGTCGCCGGGTTCGACCAGATCACCGTGCAGCACCTGCTCGACATGGCCTCGGGCCTCGACCAGGGGAAGATACTGCGCAGCGCCGAACTGGCGAGCACGGCCGGCGCGCCCCTGCCGGTGACCCGCGACCAGATGGCCAGCTGGGCCGCGACCGACGCGCCCGCCACGGCGCCCGGCCAAGCGTGGGCATACGGCAATCTCGACTTCTTCCTGCTGGGCGAGATCGTGCGCGTGCTGTGCGGCGCGCCGATCGAGCAGGCCATCGGGCCGCTGTTGCTGGACAATCTGGGCAGCGGCCTGGTCGGCGCCCGCAGCCTGATGCAGGACCAGCCCTCAGGCCATGCGCGCCATCACCTGAGGATCTATGACCTGGCCCAGGCTCTGCCGCTGAAGCCGCTGGACACCGGCCCCAGCCTGCATTCCCCCGACCGCCCGACCGTGCCGACGCAGTACGGCGTCTATGATTACGAGGTCTATTCCGGGGCCGGCGGCTTCTCGGCTTCAGCCCTGCAGACGGCCCGGCTCCTCGCCTCCCTGGCCCTCGACAACCCAGAGGCCGGCCTGTCGGCCGCTACGGTCAAGAAGTGGATTGATGCGGTGGTGGCCGCCAGCCAGAAGTATCCGGGCGGTTGGGGCTATCACGGCTTCGACGGGGCGACCTACGTGCAGGCTGACCCGACGCAATGGCGCGCCAAGAAGGGCGGCTGGATGGTCAGCCATGAAGCCACCGCCACCCTGGCCACCGACGGCTACGGCATGGTGCTGTTGAACAACGGCAACCTCGACACCAAGGCCAATTTCGATTGGGTCACGCCCCTGACGGCGATCTTCGGGCTCGACCTTGCGAAGTGGGATGGGGTGGACCACTGGCAGGACTTCGGCATGCAGCCGCTCATGGCCATGAAGTCCAAGAAGCTCGGCGCGTCCAAATTCAAGCCTCAGCCCCAGCCTCAGGTGCGCAGGGGACCCTCGCGCGGCGGGTTCGGCATGGCGCCGGGCGATCCCAAGCGCTGGGCCGAGCTGCATCGCAAGACCTTCACCGAACAGCTGCTGCGCCGCCCGCGCCGTCCGCTCAGGCGCCGCTGAGCCGGCGCAGTTCCTGGGCTAGCGGGCGGCCGCACTCGACCTCGACGCGGTCCAGGCCCAGCCAGGCGGCCATGGCGTTCAGCTGCTCCCAAAGCGAGTGGGCGATGCGGGCCGGATCGGCGTGGCCTTCGGCGTGGGCGGACTTGACCAGCAGGCGCTTGGACTGGCGGTCGGACTTCAGGTCCAGCCGGCCGACGATCTTCTCGTCCAGCAAGAAAGGCAGGACATAGTAGCCGTGCTCGCGCTTGTGGGCGGGGACGTAGATCTCGATGCGGTAGCGGAAGCCGAACAGCCGCTCGGCCCGCTCGCGCCGCCAGACCAGGCTGTCGAAGGGGGAGAGCAGGGCGGCCGTGCGCACCTTGCGGGGGCGTTTCGCCTCGGGGTGCAGGAAGGCCGGGCGGTCCCAGCCCTTGACGGTCGTGGGGATCAGTTCGCCGGCCTCGACCAGCTCTCCAACGCGGGCCTTGGTCTCCTCTACCCCCATGCGGAAATAGTCGCGCAGGTCCTGGACCGTGGCCACGCCCATGGCGCGCGAGGCGATGCGGATCAGCTCGCGCTGGGCGTCCTCTGGCGTCGGCGTCGGCGTGTCGACGATGGCGCGCGGCAGGGCGCGTTCCGGGATGTCGTAGAGGCGCTCGAAGCCCTTGCGGGTCGAGGTGGTGACCAGCCCCGCCCAGAACAGCCACTCGACCGCGCGCTTGCCGTCGCTCCAGCCCCACCAGCCGCCCTTGGCCTTGCCGGCCTCTTCGAGGGCGCCCGCGCCGATCGGCCCGCGCTTTTCGATCTCCTTCAGCACCTGCCGGACGAAGTCGGCGCGCTCCACCCCGAAGCGATGCACCCCGCCCCACAGGCCCCGCCCCTCGCGCGCCTCGGCCATGCGCCAGCGGAACAGGGGCTGCATCTGCATGGGGATCAGCGAGGCTTCGTGGCCCCAGTATTCGAACAGGATCTTGCGTTTGCCCCAGGCGGCGTCCTCCAGGACCGACTGCGGGTATGGGCCGAGCCGGGCGAAGGGCGGCAGATAGTGCGAGCGGGTGATCACATTGACCGAGTCGATCTGGATCAGGCCCACCCGGTCGAACACCCGTTTCAGGTGCGCGCGGCCCGGCTCGGCCTTGGGTTTCGGATCGGCGAAGCCCTGCGCCGCCAGGGCGATGCGGCGCGCCTCCAAGGCTGAAAGCGTCTCGGTGCTCATACGGTTTGCATAGCTTTGCCGAACCCGCGCGCATAGACCGGCGTTCGTCGAAGGCGTTATGAGACGCTGACGCCGCCCGGCGTCGCGGGCGAGGAGGGCTGAGCGGGCATGACAGGCTGGATGATCGTCGGGGTGATCGTGCTGGTGGTGCTGGTCCTCGTCTACGGGCCGGTGGACGTGCGCGTGACCCTGGACCGGCCGTTCCTGGTGCGCTTCCGCGTCAGCTATTTCGGCGTGCCGGTGGCCTGGGGGCCGCGCGTGCGACCGCTCACCCTGCCGCGAGGGTCGCCCAAGGCCGGCAAGAAGCGCCGCCGCAAGGGCGGGCTGATGCGGCTGATCGGGACGTTGGCCAAGCTGCGCGAGCTCAAGCCCCTGCTGGACGTCGCCCGCGTCGAGGGCGCGCCGCGCTATCTGTGGGAGAACGGCCGGCTGGCGCTGAGCAAGGTCCGGCTGGTGCGGGCGCGGCTGGTCTTGAGCCTGTGGCTGCCGGATCCCAGCGCCAACGCCTGGCTGTTCGCCTTCCTGGCCTGGGCCCAGCCGCGCATCGGGTCGGGCCGCAGCTGCGTGGAGATCGCGTTCGCACCGGACCCCCTGCAGCTCGGCCTCGGCGCCGAGGGCGAGATGGTGCTGCGCACCCGCCCGGCCTTCTGGCTGGCGTTCGGGTTCAAGCTGCTCACCGACCGCGTCACCTGGCGGCTGCTGCACGCCATGCGCCGGGCCCGCCGGGGCGACTGAGGCGTGACGACCCTTTTCATCGACGCCGACGCCTGCCCGGTGAAGGAGGAGGCCTACAAGGTCGCGCGCCGCTACGCCCTGCCGGTCAAGGTGGTGGCCAACGCCTTCCTGATGGTCCCCAACGAACCCCTGATCGAGCGGGTGATCGTCGACGCCGGCCCCGACATCGCCGACGACTGGATCGCCGAGCGCGCCGCAGTGGGCGACGTGGTGGTCACCAACGACATCCCGCTCGCCGACCGCAGCCTGAAAGCCGGCGCCCAGGTGCTGTCGCCCTCGGGCCGCGTGTTCACGCCGGACTCCATCGGCTCGGCCCTTGCCGGGCGCGCCATCGGCGAGCACCTGCGTTCGCTGGGCGAGATCACCTCAGGCCCCAAGCCCTTCGGCCCCGCCGACCGCTCGCGCTTCCTGCAGGAACTGGACGCGGCGGTGCACCGGGCGAAGAAGGCGAAGCTGCTGAAGCCGCCGCCTCGCCCCTAGGGCGGGTGCCGCGGTACGACGGCCTCGAGCCGGCGGATCAGCTCCGGGTCCATGAATTCGAAGTCGTCGGGGATATTCAGGCAGATCACCCGCGCCCCGTTCAGGTGACGGCGGAACCGCTGGGACAGGCGAGCGCGCTGCGCCTTTTCCATCACGAAGATGATGTCGGCCCACTCGACCAGTTCCCCGGTCAGCGGCTCCCTCACCGACGCCGACCTCGATATTAGGGCGTTGCGAGAACACCTGCTCGGCGGTCGGGCTGCGCAGCTTGTTCTGGCTGCAGACGAACAGAACTCGTTTCATCGCCGCATCACGCGGCCGCCGCCCAGCGCGATGACCTCCACGCCGTCCGGCCAGGACAGGCGCCAGCCCTCGTAGCCGCTGGAGATGTTGAGCATCTGCAGCGTGGCGCCGCTGTCGAAGCTCACCGTCAGATCGCCGGTGATCGGATCCAGGGCGACTGCGGCGACAGAGCCGGCCAGGTGCGCCTTCGCCGTCTTAGCGGCGTCAACCGGCGTCTTGCGCCCGAACATCTGGCCGTCGTCCTCGGAAGAGGTCGCGATGGCGGTTTGCGTCAGCACACGCCAAAGGCCGTCCGTGACGAGCTGCGCACCGGTATCAAAGCGGAAAAACCAGGTGTGGTCGAGCCGCTCGACGCCGGCGACACGGGCGCCGATCAGGCGCGTTTGCAGGAGGTTTTCACTCATCGGGTCGAAGGGATGCCACGTGCCGGAGTGACGACAAAGCCTTCGCTGTTCGACGCGCGCTTGCGGTGGCATGAGAGGGCATGATCCCGGTCACCGACCACATCGCCATCGACGAGGACGAGGTGCGCCAGTACCAGGTGCGCGCATCGGGCCCCGGCGGCCAGAAGGTCAACAAGACCTCATCCGCCATCGAGCTGCGCTTCGACGTGCGCAACAGCCCGAACCTGCCCGAGGACGTGAAGGCGCGGCTGGAGCGGCTGGCGGGTTCGCGGCTGACCTCCGAAGGCGTGCTGGTGCTGTTCGCCGAGAACCACCGCAGCCAGTTCTTGAACCGGCAGGATGCGCTGAACCGGTTGATCGACCTGATCCGCAAGGCGACCGAAAAGCCCAAGCCACGCAAGAAGACCAAGCCGACCTATGCGTCCAAGCTCAAGCGGCTGGAAGGCAAGGCCAAACGCTCAGGCGTGAAGGCCATGCGGGGCAAGCCCGTCGGCCACGACTAAGCGCCAGGTTTGGCCGGGGTGAGATCGACTGTTAGGGTCGCGCCGGTCCGCTGGCGAAGGAGAGCCGGTTGCGTCGTCCCTGGGGTCTTCTGGCCTTTACTCTGGTCGCGTTGGCGGCCTCGGTGGCCTTGAACCTCTGGCGGCTGCAGAGCGGCTTGACGTTCTTCCAGGCGAACCACGGCATCGGGGGCCATGGGCCCGAGGCGTTGCGGTTCACAGTCGTGTGGCTGGTCCTGCTCGCCTATCTGACACTGTACGTAGTCTACCTCGGTCGTGACGGCCCCTGGACGCGTGCCGTGAAATGGCTCGGGTGGGTCGCTCTGTTGGTTGTCGTCACCGAGGCGGGCGGAGTGCTGATCGGCGGCTTGGCGCCGAACTTCCCGATCGTGTTCGCGCGGTCGGCGATCGAACAGATCCAGACGCGGCGTGGCATGGCCGAAGCGGCCGTCATCGGCGCGGTCTTCATCATCTGCCTCGCGATCGACGCCTTGTTCAGGACCTCGATAAACCCGCACGCCGAAGCGCCGATCCCCAAGCTCAAGCTTGACGGCCTCTGAGCGCTTTCGCCGCGCAGATCGGGCCATTGCTGATTTGTAAGGGGTTTTGCGCCCAGAAATGGTCTAAGACCCGCGCTATCCCTTGATGATGTCGGATCGGCCCCCATTTCTGCGGGCCATCGGGCGGCCACGAAACAGGACATGACCAGCAGTCTCGCACGTCTCCGCAACCATGCGCGCACGCCCGGCCTCGTCGCCGGCGCGGCGACCGCGCTCGTGGTGCTGGCGACGGCGCTGTCGGCCTGGTCGTGGCCCGGCTCCAAGGCGTTCGAGAGCGTGCGCCGCATCGCCGCCCAGACCCATGGGACCCTCTCCGAAGACGGCCTGAAGGCCATCACCGCGGGCATGGACCCGGCCGCTATTGCGGTCGCGCGCCGCCAGGACCCGTTCGTGCGCCAGAAGCCCTGGGGCCTGACCCCCGGCTGGGCCAACCTGTCGCTGGACGGCCGCCCTGACTTAGGTTTCGACGCCACCTCGCCCGAGGAGGCGCAGCGCCTGAACGCCGCGATGCCGGGCTTCGCCGGCGAGGTTTCAGGCGCCCGGCCCTTCGTGCTGGCGACTTCGAGCCTGGAGCGCGGCCGGGCGGTGCAGTGCCTGACCGACGCCATCTACTACGAGGCGGCGCTGGAGCCGCGCGAGGGCCAGGAGGCGGTCGCCCAGGTCGTGCTGAACCGCGTGCGCGACCCGAACTTCCCCAACAGCGTCTGCGGCGTGGTCTTCCAGGGCTCGCAATCGGGCGGCTGCCAGTTCTCCTTCACCTGCGACGGCTCCATGCAGCGCGCCCCGGCGAGCTGGGCCTGGAAGCAGGCCGAGGACGTCGCGAACCGGGCGCTGAACGGCTATGTCGCGGCCTCGGTGGGCACCTCGACGCACTATCACGCCGACTATGTGATGCCGTACTGGAGCCCGACCCTGATCAAGCTGAAGCAGATCGGGCGGCACATCTTCTACCGCTGGCGCGGCGGCGCGGGCGAGGCCCAGGCCTTCGTGCAGCGCTATGCGGGCGCCGAGCCCTTCATCGACGAGAACCGCTACAAGGTCGCCCGCATCTCATCCCTGCCCGGCAAGGGGCTGGCGGTGGTGAAGGCCAATACGGTGACCACCGTGACCGACGACGGCTCCAGGCGCGTGTCAGTGACCATCGGCGGCCCGATGGCCGGGCGGCGCAAGGCGTCCAAGGACGAGATCGCCAAGATCAACGCATCGCTCGCGAAGTTCGAGAGCGGCGGGGCGGACACGGTCCAGGCGGCGCCCGCCGCCGTGGGAGCCTTGGTCTCGAAGTAGACCTCAGGTCTGGCCGTTCTGACCTCTTTCGCAGTCGGCCGAGGCGTAGAGCACGGATTCCAGGACGCGGGTGCGCGCCACGTCCAGGTACGAGGTTTCCGGGAAGCGGCAGGCCAACTCGCCGCGCTCCATGCGAGCAATGAATGTGTCCATGGCGTCGAGGTGACCGCGTAGCGCCGCACAGACCTTGGCCTTCGCCTCCGGACCGCCCTTCCTCAGCTCCGGATCGTTCGGGGCCTTGGGCATTGCGTTCAGGCAGGCTTGGCCGTCGCCCTGCGGCGGGGGCGCGATCCTGGCGCCGAAGCGGCGCGCGTCGGCGGTCTGGCAGGCCGTCCGAGCCTCTTTGTAACCGGCAGGGTCGCGCCGAAGCCGCGTCACTTCGGAGACATAGAGCTGAGCCCTGGGCTTGGCCATAGGTTGCTTGGCCAGGATCGCCAGCCAGCCGATGTCGCGCAGGTACT
Organism: Pseudomonadota bacterium; assembly: GCA_018241995.1. Lineage (GTDB taxonomy): Bacteria > Pseudomonadota > Alphaproteobacteria > Caulobacterales > Caulobacteraceae > JAFECT01. The sequence continues at coordinate 180,754 of JAFECT010000013.1, read as the reverse complement.
GGCTGAAGGCCACGCGCTCGTCCTGTTCGTGCGGATCTGTGGGGCGCCAGGGCTCCGCCTCCCAGATGGTGGCCGCCGCCGCACACGTCTCCAGCGACAGGCCCGGCGGCAGCGCCGGCGCCTCCTGCGACACCACCGGTCCGCCCAGCAACAGGCCGACCATCACCGCCAAGCCGATCACGCCGCGCATATCGGATTCCCCCAGAACCTCGCGGTCACTGTGACGCTGAGAGGCGGCGTTGTCGATGCGCGCTCAGGCGATCTCGCCGACGCGCCGCCTGCCGAGATAGGGCAGCACGAACAGATAGAGCCCCGAGAGCAGCAGCAGGATCAGCGGGACCAGGGCGAACAGGCCGAGCCATGCGGGCGGCGTGCCCTGGGTCATGGCGACCATGTAGGCGATGACGCCCAGGGTGAAGGCGATGGCGATCCAGCGGTGCGCCTTGCGGATCAACAGGCTGATGGGCATGGGTATTTCCTCCGTTTTGGGCGCGCGGAAGGGTTCGGGCCTTTGGCCCGTCGCTCCGGCGCGGATTGTGATTGGGCTCAGCGCTTCTTCTTCGACCGGTTCAGCTCGATGGCGGCGCGGATCAGGGCCTTGAAGGCGGCCTCGTCGATCTCCTCGCCCTCATGGAAGTCGATCGCTCTGCGCGTGCCGCCTTCCAGGCTCGAGTTGAACAGGCCCTTGGGGTCGGGCAGGGCGGCGCCCCTGGCGAAGGTGGTCTTGACCACCGCCTTGTAGGTCTCGCCGGTGCACAGGATGCCCGCATCCTCCCAGATCGGCACGCCCCGCCACTTCCAGGTTTCGACCACATCGGGCGCCGCCTCGTGGATCAGGGCGCGCAGGCGCGCCAGGGTCTGGCCGCGCCAGTCGCCGAGCGCCTCGATGCGCGCGTCGATCAGCTCGGAGGGGGATGCGCCGCTGTCGGCCAGCTTGGTGGCGCTGTCGCTCTTGATCATGGCGTTCTCCTTGTCGCGGCGGCCTCAGTCGAGCCTGGCCAGCGTCTGTTCCAGATTGCCGAAGAACTTGTTCCAGCCGAACTTGGCGCCCTGGTAGGCGCGTTCCTGGTCCTGGCGGAACCCGGCCTGCTCCATGCGCAGATGCGTGCCGGAGCCAGAGGGGGTGAGCGTCCAGGTCACGGTGCTCTCCAGCCCCATGCCGCCCCAGGTGTAGGCGAGCGAACGGGGCGGTTCCATCTCCAGGATCTTGCAGTCGACCGAGCCCCAGTCGCCGGAGAACTGGAACACCTCGCCGACCCCGGGCCGGAAGGTGGTCTTCATCAGCCATTCCTCCAGCAGGTGCGGCGTGGTCAGCGCGCGCCAGATCTTCTCCGGCGGAAACGGCATCTCGCGCTCCATCACGACGGAGCGAGTCTCGGCGGCGCCAGAGTCTTGGGCGGCGGTCATTGGTCCATCCTCTTGAGCAGGTCTTCCAGGTCGTCGAAGCGGTCGCGCCAGAACCCCGCCATCTCCTTGGTCCAGTCGACCAGGGGCGAGAGCGCGCGCAGGTCGGCGCTGTAGTGCGTCTGGCGGCCCTCGTGCCGGTCGCGCACCAGGCCGGCCTGCTTCAGCACGCCCAGATGCTTGGAGACGGCGGGCTGAGAGATGCCCGCCCTGAGCGTGATGGCGCCGACCGTCTGCTCGCCCTCCCGGCACAGGCGCTCGAAGATCGCCCGGCGCGTGGGGTCGGACAGGGATCGGAACAGAATGTCCTGGGCGTCCGTCATCGAACCGATAACCTATTGGCTATGGGTTGTGACTTATAGCTGGATGGTTATGGGTGTCAAGCGCTCCTCGGTGCGGAGCGCCGCCTCACCAGGTCCCGATCTTCTCCGCCTCTTCGTGGCTGATCGGGTGGTGGGCCTTGGCGTGGTCTTCCTCGGCCAGGAAGCGCACGGCTTCGAGCGCGGCCATGCAGCCCATGCCCGCTGCGGTGACGGCCTGGCGGTAGACGTCGTCGGTCACGTCGCCGGCGGCGAAGCAGCCGGGGATGGCGGTCGAGGCGGTGCCCGACTTCACGCGGATGTAGCCGCCCTCGTTGGTCTCGAGCTGGCCCTTGAACAGTTCCGACGACGGGGCGTGGCCGATGGCGACGAAGAAGCCGTCGCAGGGCAGTTCGGAGACCTCGCCGGTCTTGACGTTCTTAAGCCGTACGCCGGTGACGCTCGTCGGGTCCGAGGAGCCCAGCACCTCTTCCACGGCCGAATCCCACACCACCTGGATCTTCGGGTGGTGGAACAGGCGCTCCTGCAGGATGCGCTCGGCGCGCAGTTCGTCGCGACGGTGCACCAGGGTCACGCGGCTGGCGAAGGTGGTCAGGAACAGCGCCTCCTCGACGGCGGTATTGCCGCCGCCGACCACCACGACCTCCTTGCCGCGATAGAAGAAGCCGTCGCAGGTGGCGCAGGCCGAGACGCCGAAGCCCTGATACTGCTGCTCGGACGGCAGGCCCAGCCACTTGGCTTGGGCGCCGGTGGCGATGATCAGGGTCTCGGCCAGCAGGACCGCGCCGCTATCGCACACCAGCCGGAACGGCCGCGACGACAGGTCGGCGGAGACCACGATGTCCTCGATCACCTCCGTGCCCATGTGCTCGGCCTGGGCCTTCATCTGGTCCATCAGCCAGGGGCCCTGGATGACGTCGGCGAAGCCCGGATAGTTCTCCACGTCTGTGGTGATGGTCAGCTGACCGCCGGGCTGGATGCCGCAGATCATCACCGGATTGAGCATGGCGCGCGCGGCATAGATGGCGGCGGTCCAGCCGGCGGGGCCGGAGCCCACGATGGCGACGCGGACAGAGCGAGGTTCGGAAGCGGAATTCGACATGGCGCTAATCTAGGGATGATTCCGGGCGGTTGCGACTGCGGAGGCTCCCTCCCTGCGACCCCGGCCTCGAGCCGGGGGAACGGGGAGCCGGGACCACCTGAAAGGCGGTGGACGACCGGCGCATAACCCTCGCCCCTTCCACCACACTTCGCGTGGTCCCCCTTCCCCGCAAAACGGGGAAGGATCGCTAAATCCCCGCGTACCACTCGTAGCCGTTGTCTTCCCAATAGCCGCCCTTGCCCTGGCCGTAGCGCTTGTAGCTGTCCACGGCCTCGACGCGCATGACGTACTTGGCCTGTTTGTAGCCGAGCTGGCGTTCGACGCGCAGGCGCAGGGGCGCGCCGTGGGGGACGGGGAGGGGTTGGCCGTTCATGGCGTAGGCCAGGATCGTCTGGGGGTGGAAGGCGTCCTCCAGGTCGATGCTCTCGTAGTAGAACAGCGGCGAGCCGTCGTCGTTCTTGTCGATGGCGTCGGCGCAGTGGAAGACGATGTACTTGGCGTTGGGCTTCAGCTGAGCCTTCTGCAGCAGGCGGGCCAGCTGCACGCCGCGCCATTCCGCGATCGAACTCCAGCCCTCAACGCAGTCGTGACGGGTGATCTGGGCCTTGGCGGGCATGGCCTTGAGGTCCGCGATCGAGAGGGTCTGCGGATGCTCCACCAGCCCGTCGATCACCAGGCGCCAGTCGGCGAAGTTCGAGGCGACGTGGGCGCGGTAGGCGGGGGTGGAGGAGGCGTCGGCCGGGTTGTCCGGCGCGATGGAGCCGTTGGGCTTGAAGAAGCGGGAGATGTCGGCGCGCGAATACTCCCGCGCCAGCGACTTCGGCCGCACGAAGAAGTGGCCCATGCGCCGGTTGAAGGCCTCTGCGCTGGTCAGCACATGGTCGACCGCCGAGCTGTTGGCGATCTTGTTGCAGCCGGCCAGGACCAGGGCTGAGGTCGAGAGCACAAGGCCTGACAGGAAACCGCGACGCTCAGGCTTCATGGTCGCCTCCCTCAGACGTCTCTGGAACCTCGATGGCGTAGCGGCCCGTGATCATCGAGCGGATGTTGTTCCAGGTCCCCGAGGCCACCACCATGAAGAGGTGCAGAGCCAGAAAGGCCACGATGGCCCAGGCCAGGATGAAGTGGATCGAGCGCGCGCTCTGGCGGCCGAAGAACAGGTCGGGCAGGTGGAAACCGGCGTCGAGCCTGGGCGACAGGGTCAGGCCGGCCAGGATCAGCACGATGAAGGCCAGGATCACCCCGCCATAGGCCATTTTCTGCAGCACATTGTAGCGCGTGGCCCGCTCATCCTTGGGGAACTGCAGCTTGGCGTGGGTGACGATCTCGTGCGGGATCTCCTTGAGGTCCTGCCTGGTCGGCCAGAGGTCCTTGGGCAGGTGGCCGTTCCAGAAACCGAAGGCCAAGTAGGCCAAGCCGTTCAGCACCAGAAGCCAGGCGAAGAAGAAGTGCCAGTGGCGCCCGTCCACCAGGGCCTTGTAGGGCGGCATGGTCAGCCATTTGGGAAAGCCGCGCGCCTGGGGCTTGCCGTCGACACCCGGCGAGGCGCCTAGCACCCCGGTGGTGACGAAGTCCGCTCCGCCGACCTTGGTGTGGCCCACCAGCTTGCCGCCCGGCGCCGGCGTGGCCGTCATGGCCAGCCACGGATGGTCGAAGTCGGTCTTCTGGCCCCAGTAGAGCGCTGGATGGGCGTTGAAGATCGCCAGGCCGCTCAACAGCAGCATCACGAAGGCGACGACGTTGATCCAGTGGGTGATCCGCGTCGCCAGCTTGTGCCGGGGTACGAGCACCTTGTGCGTAGGGCCTGCCGCCCCGCCGTTCGATGAGTGATCCGCCATGCGCTCCCGCCCCGAGCCCGCCGTTCGACGCGCAGGGTATCGACGCGCGCGGAGTCTGGCGAGACCCGTGTTCTGCGGAAGCTACGAACGGTAGGCGCGCTGAGATGCGCCGCTATTCGCCTTTAGGCGTGGTTGACCCACTCGACCTTGAGGATCTCGTAGGCTTTCACGCCGCCGGGCGTGTTCACCTCGACCACGTCGCCCACTTCCTTGCCGATCACGGCGCGGGAGAGGGGAGAGGTGAGCGAGATGCGGCCCGAGCGGACGTCCGCCTCGTGCTCGCCCACGATCTGGTAGCGGGACTCTTCCTCGGTGTCCTCGTCCACCACCGTGACCGTGGCGCCGAACTTGACCTGGTCGCCCGACAGGCGGCTCACGTCGATCACCTGCGCGCGCGAGATCTTGTCCTCGATCTCGGCGATGCGGCCTTCGATCCAGCCCTGTCGCTCTTTCGCGGCATGGTACTCGGCGTTCTCGGAGAGATCGCCGTGACTGCGCGCCTCGGAAATCGCCGCGATCACGCTCGGGCGCTCCACGGACTTCAGACGCTTCAATTCCTCGTCGAGGGCGCGGTATCCCGCGTCCGTCATCGGCACTTTTTCCATGTGCGATTAAGCTAGCCAGTCGCCCTGGATCAGGAAACGCGAACGAAAAAACCGACCGCGGGCGTGGCGGTCGGCAAGGAGAGCATATGTCTCGCCGCGCCGGAGTTCAAGGGTTGTGCGCCGATATCTGTTGCGGCGCAGCATGGCGGTTGCGCGGCTGCGTTGCAGCTTTGCGGCATAGGTCGAAGCTTCTGAAGGTATTCGCGGGGGTCCGGGAGCGGAGCCTCAGGCGGGGTCGAGCAGGGGCGCCGGTGCTGGCGCGAGAAATGTCGGTTGTTTAACATGGCCAAGCTTGTTGCAGGCTGTAGAGGGGCGCCATGAAAACCCTGACCCTGGCCGCGGTGACTGCGGCGCTGCTCACCCCGTTCCTGGCCGCGCAAAAGGCCGCCGCGGCCGATGCGCCTGCGCTCGAGGTGCGCTTCTGCCCCGGCGCCGAGGCGCGGACCTATCCCCTGGAGTCCCGGCGCAATATCCAGAGCCTGATCCTGCAGAACGTGGCGGTGCTGAACCATGGCGCGGCGGTGGAGATCACCGGCCTGGATATCGAACTTGTGCAGGCGGGCCAGGCGCTGGACCTGCGGCGCGTCTCTGGCGCCGACCTGGCCAAGGCCGCCGCCTCGGGGCCGAAGCTGCAGGCCTCGGGCATGATGAAGCTGATCGGCTTCCAGTTCTGCAACGGCGCCCTGATCCCCGACGGCGTGACCCTGGCCGGGCCGGGGCTGAAGCCGAACGAGGCCATGCTGGTCTCGCAGCAGCCGTTCGCCTGGAAGGGCGCGCGCGACCAGGTGCGGGTGACCGTGCACGGCGTGCAGGGCGGCAAGCCGGTCGAGGCCGTGGGCGTGCTGCCGATCCGCGCCGGCATGTCCAAGACCGTGTTCCGCTTTCCTCTGAAGGGGACCTGGTTCGCCGCCGTCGGCCCCACGCCCCAGACCGCCCACCGCTGGGGCGTGATGGAGGAGTTCGCCTTCGACATCGCCCGCATCGGCGCCGACAACAGCTCCCACCGCGGCGCAGGCGCGAAGTTCGACGACTACTACGCCTACGGCGCCGAGGTGCTGGCCGCGGCCGACGGCAAGGTGGTCTCGGTGCTGGACGGCGTGGCTGAGAACCCAGACGCCTTGAAGAAGCCCGGCGAGAGCGACGAGGCCTATGGCGAGCGCGTCGGCCAGATCCAGATGACCCTGATGATGCAGGGCGGCCCGGCCATCGCCGGCGACCACGTGATCATCGACCACGGCAATGGCGAATACTCGCTCTACGCCCACCTGAAACCGGGCAGCCTGAAGGTGAAGCCTGGCGACCTCGTCAAGGCCGGCCAGCCGATCGCTCAGCTGGGCTCGTCCGGCAACTCGACCGAGCCGCACCTGCACTTCCAGGTCTGCGACCGCCCGGACCCGCTTAACTGCGCCGGCGTCCCGATCAACTTCCAGGGCTACGGCCTGCCCTACGCCGACTATCCGCGGCCGATCCAGAGCGGGGATATCGTGGTTTCCGACTGATCCTTCCCCTCTCGAGGGGAAGGTGGGCCGGAGGCTCGGATGGGGAGCTGCGCCGAGGTCGGCCGGGTGACTGCCTGAACATCAAAAATCACGTCGTCATTCTCGGAGCGGAGGGCGCAAGCCCGTAGACCCGAGAACCCAGCAGCGAATCTAGCTTGAAGCTGGGAGCCCTACGATTTGCCGTCGCACGCAGCGTTGAGTTCGGGAGCTGCTGGGTTCTCGGGTCTCCAGCCGCTGCGCGGCTTCCGCTCCGAGAATGACGAATAAAAGGAAGATCGTAGCGCGGCCCCCCATCCGAGCCTCCGGCCCACCTTCCCCCTGAAGGAGGAAGGAATCGGTGCATGGATTCGCCCATGACGATGACTCCCGTCCAGATCGCCTCCCTGATGATGCTGGGCTCAGGCATGGCCCACGCGGTGGTCAACGCCATCCTGAAGTCCGGCAAGGACAAGATGGCCTCGCGCGCCCTGATCGACGGGTTCAGCGCGACCCTGATGACGCCTATCGCCTTCTTCCTGCCCCTGCCGAACGGGGCCTGGGGGTGGCTGGCGGCGTCGGGCGTGATCCACCTCGTCTATCTGATCTGCCTGATCCGCACCTTCGAACGCGCCGATTACGGCGTGGCCTATCCGGTGCTGAGGGGCATCGCGCCGGTGATCGCGACGCTCGGCGCCGTGGCCTTCTTCCATGAGCCGCTGGGCGTCGTCTCGGGCCTGGGCATCGCGCTCGTCAGCATCGGCGTGATCACCATCGGTTTCGGCAAGGCGCTCGACCTGAAGAGCCTGGGCTGGGCCCTGGCCACCGGCCTCACCATCGCCGCCTACACCGTCGTCGACGCCCAAGGCGTGCGCGCCGCGCCGTCCGCGCCCAGCTATATCGCCTGGGTGTTCCTGATCCTGGGTTTCGGCGTCGCGGCCCTGTTCGGCCTGTGGCGCGGGCCGAAGTTCGTGCTCGCGGCCAAGGAGCAATGGCGCGCGGGCCTGGTCGCCGGCGCGCTGTCGATCGTCACCTACGGCTTGGCGCTGTGGGCGCTGCGCCTGGGCGACACGCCGCGGCTGTCGGCCCTGCGCGAAACCTCGATCCTGTTCGCAGTGCTGATCGCGGTGGTGTTCCTGAAGGAGCGGATGACGCGAGGGCGGATCGCCGGAGTCGCGGCCATCGGGGCCGGGGCGGTGATCCTGCTGATATCGGCGCGGTGAGCTTGCGGCGGCGCTCGGCGGCGCCTACCTGGGCCGTTCAACCGGAGCCCTAAGAGGAGGCCGCCATGCGCAAGTCACGCCAACCCGACGACCTCGCCTGCTTTCGAGGTCACCTCTAAGCGACGCCGCTCCTTTCCCGTCCGAGACCAAGGTCAAGCGCGGGCTGAGGTTCGTGCACGGCGATGTCGAACTGGTCGAGAAGCTCGGCCGCAACGACCTGTGCCCCTGCGGCTCCGCGAGGTTGTTTCAAGCGCTGCTGCCTGAAATCCGGCCGCTTCGACGGTTCGGAGCGGGACGACTATTTCCGCGAGTGAAGGCCGGTGGGCGCCGCTTCAGACCCATGGATCGATGGTGACACGACGGTTCAGCGCGCTTCCGGCGCCAGCCGGGGTCGGCTCGGCCAGATCGGTCTCGCCGTGCCAGGCCACCTTCAGGACGTTGGCCGACAGGCCCCTCGCTTCGAGCGCGGCGGCCACGGCCACTGCTCGGTCCCGAGAGAGGCGGAGGTTGTACTCCGCCGTTCCCGCCGTGTCGGCGTGGCCATCGACCAGGACGACCCGGGCCTTGATCGACAGGGCGTAGGCCGCCGCCTGGTCGACGATGCCCAGCGCCGTTTCCGAGAGGGTGGATTGACCGGGCTCGAAGTAGGCGACGAACGCCACATTCGCTCGCGCGGGCGCGGCGGCGATCGCCAGGCCCGTGGCGGCGGCGCTGGCGAGAAAGCGACGGCGTGCGATCCGCATGGCGGCGAGCCTAGCCCGCCCGCTACGATGAAGTCACGCGTAGCTCTGCAGCGGCCTTACGTCCAAGGCGCCGGCCCGCGCCGCCTCGATCCCCTGGGCCGCGGCCAGGGCGCCGGCGGTGGTGGTGTAGTAGGGGATTTTCATCATCAGGGCGGTGCGGCGCAGGGAGAAGCTGTCGAGGAGGGATTCCTTGCCCTCGGTGGTGTTGAACACCAGCTGGACCTCGCCGTTCTTCATCGCGTCGACGATGTGGGGGCGACCTTCCAGCACCTTCTTCACGTGGCCGACCTGCAGGCCCTGCCCGGTCAGGTAGGCGTGGGTGCCCCCGGTCGCGATCACCTTGAAGCCCATGTCGAGGAGCAGGCGCACCGGCTCGACCACCCAGGGCTTGTCGCTGTCCTTGACCGAGACGAAGGCGCAGCCCTCGGTCGGGATCTTGGAGCCGCCGCCGAGCTGGCTCTTGGCGAAGGCGCGGGCGAAGGCGCCCTTCAGGTCGGTCTCGCCGTCGCGCATCCAGTCCAGGCCCATGACCTCGCCGGTCGAGCGCATCTCGGGGCCCAGGATGGTGTCCACGCCGGGGAAGCGGGCGAAGGGGAAGACGGCTTCCTTCACCGCGACGTGGTCCAGCGCCTTGGCGCCCAGGCCGAAGCCCGCCAGGGGCTGGTCGGCCATGACCTTGGCGGCGATCCCGGCAAGCGGCTGGCCGATGGTCTTGGCCACGAAGGGCACGGTGCGGCTGGCGCGCGGATTGACCTCCAGCACGAAGATACGCGGGGCGTCCGAGTGCGGCTCCTCGATGGCGAACTGCACGTTCATCAGGCCTTTGACCTTAAGCGCACGGGCCATCAGCTCGGTCTGGCGGCGCAGTTCCTCGACGATCTCGGGGCGGAGCGAGAAGGGGGGCAGGGAGCAGGCCGAGTCGCCCGAGTGCACCCCCGCCTCCTCGATGTGCTCCATGATCCCGCAGACGAACACGTCCTTGCCGTCGGCGATGGCGTCCACGTCCACCTCGGTGGCGCGGTTCAGGTACTGGTCGATCAGGACAGGGCTGTCGCCGGAGACCTTGACCGCCTCGCGCACGTAGCGGGCCAGCTGCTCGTCGTCGTGCACGATCTCCATGGCGCGGCCGCCCAGCACGTAGGAGGGGCGGATGACCACCGGATAGCCGACCGCGTGGGCGCCGGCGAAGGCCTCCTCGGGCGAGCGGGCGATGGCGTTGACGGGCTGTCTGAGGCCGATCTGGTTCAGCAGTTGCTGGAAGCGCTCGCGGTCTTCGGCCAGGTCGATGGCGTCGACCGTGGTGCCCAGGATCGGCACGCCTTCTTCCTCGAGCGCATGGGCCAGCTTCAGCGGCGTCTGGCCGCCGAACTGGACGACGACTCCGACGAGTTCGCCCTTGCTCATCTCGACATGGATCAATTCGAGCACATCCTCCGCGGTGAGCGGCTCAAAGTAGAGGCGGTCGGAGGTATCGTAGTCGGTGGAGACGGTCTCGGGGTTGCAGTTGACCATGATCGACTCCAGGCCGATCTGGTCGAAGGCGAAGGCCGCGTGGCAGCAGCAGTAGTCGAACTCGATGCCCTGGCCGATGCGGTTGGGACCGCCGCCCAGGATGATGGCCTTCTTGCGATCCGACGGCTGGGACTCGCAGTCCGGAACCTGGCCGAGCGCCCCGGTCTCGTAAGTCGAGTACATGTAGGCGGTGTCGGCGGCGAACTCCGCGGCGCAGGTGTCGATGCGCTTGAACACGGGGCGCACGCCCAGGCTCCGGCGGGCCTTGCGCACATCCTTCTCGCCTTGGCCTGTCAGGGTCGCGAGCCTGCGGTCGGAGAAGCCGTGGGCCTTCAGCTTGCGGAATTCGGCAGCGTCGCTGGGCAGGCCGGCCTTGGCGACCTGGGCTTCGGTCGAGACGATCTCCTCGATCTGGCGCAGGAACCAGGGCTCGTAGGCACAGGCGGCGTGGATGTCCTCCACGCTCAGGCCGTGGCGGAAGGCCTGGGCGATGACGCGGATGCGGTCCGGCGTCGGCAGGCCCAGCGCGCGCACCACCGCGGCCTTGATCTCCGACGGCCCCTCCGCGTCGGCGACGCCGGGGATGTCGATCTCGTTGAAGCCGTCCAGGCCCGTCTCCAGGCCGCGCAGCGCCTTCTGCATGCTCTCCTGGAAGGTGCGGCCGATGGCCATGACCTCGCCCACCGACTTCATCGACGTGGTCAGCATCGGCTCCGAGCCCGGGTATTTCTCGAAGGCGAAGCGCGGGATCTTGGTCACCACATAGTCGATCGAGGGCTCGAACGAGGCGGGGGTAACGCGGGTGATGTCGTTGGAGAGTTCATCCAGCGTGTAGCCGACCGCCAGGCGCGCGGCGACCTTGGCGATGGGAAAGCCCGTGGCCTTGGAGGCCAGCGCCGAGGAGCGCGAGACGCGCGGGTTCATCTCGATCACCACCATGCGCCCATCGCGCGGGTTGACCGCGAACTGCACGTTGGAGCCGCCGGTCTCGACCCCGATCTCGCGCAGCACATCGATCGAGGCCTTGCGCATCCACTGGTATTCTTTGTCGGTCAGGGTCAGGGCCGGGGCGACGGTGATCGAGTCGCCGGTGTGGACGCCCATCGGGTCGATGTTCTCGATCGAGCAGATGATGATGCAGTTGTCCGCCTTGTCGCGGACGACCTCCATCTCGAATTCCTTCCAGCCCAGCACCGATTCCTCGATCAGGACCTCGGTGACCGGCGAGGCGTCCAGGCCCCGCTCCACGATCTCGCGGAACTCCTCGACATTGTAGGCGATGCCGCCGCCGGTGCCGGCCAGGGTGAAGCTGGGGCGGATGATCGAGGGCAGGCCCACGAACTCCATGGCCTCGATGGCCTCGTCGAGCGTATGGGCCACGCGCGAGCGCGGGCTTTCCAGGCCCAGGTGATCCATGGCGTCGCGGAATTTCTGGCGGTCCTCGGCCTTCTCGATGACGTCGGCCTTGGCCCCGATCATCTCGACCCCGAACTTTTCGAGCACGCCCGAGTGGAACAGCGACAGGGCGGTGTTCAGCGCGGTCTGGCCGCCCATGGTGGGCAGAAGGGCGTCGGGGCGCTCCTTCTCGATGATGCGCGCGACGATCTCGGGCGTGATCGGCTCGACATAGGTGGCGTCAGCCACCTCCGGGTCGGTCATGATCGTGGCCGGGTTCGAATTGACCAGCACGATGCGATAGCCCTCGGCCTTCAGAGCCTTGCAGGCCTGCACGCCCGAATAGTCGAACTCGCACGCCTGGCCGATCACGATCGGGCCGGCGCCGATGATCAGGATCGATTTGATGTCGGTTCTTCTGGGCATCTCGTACTCGCGCACGCTCTCGGCAGCGCGGTCCCGCGCGCCCTGAGCCGTTCGACCTGTGGGTTAAGCCGCCCGTTTAGAGACGGATCGGGCGGGGGGCAAGAACGCATTCGTCGCGTCCCGGGGCGGGGCTCGCCGCCAGGTTTCTGCGCCTGGTCAGGCGCGCCGCCACATTCGCGCCCGATGCCCCGCTTATGACCCCGCGCAACGCTGTTCTGTGGGATTGCCGAGCTATGTCGATCAAGCTGTTGAGCCGCGCCGCGGCCGTCTGCGTGTCCGTGGCGGCCTTGGGCCTTTCGGGCGTCGCGGCCCTGGCGGCTCCGGTCGAGGGCGCCCGCGCGGTGGCCCTGTCGCGCGCCGTGGCGGTGGTCGACGGCCATGTGCTGCCCAAGACCCTGCCGCTGCGGGCGCTGGAGCCCAATGCGGTGGCGCATCTGCAGGTGATCGCGGGCGACCAGTCGGCCAGGTACGGCCCGCGCGCCGCCTATGGCGTGATCGAGATCGCCCTGAAGCCGCAAGCCGCCGAGACCGCCGGCCTGCCGGTCTTCATCGACGGGCAGCGCCTGCCCGCGGGCGTGGGCGTCAACGCCATCGCCAAGACCTGGGTGGCGCGCATCGACGTGTTCAACAAGGACGTCTCGGCCCGCTTCGGCCCCGACGCGGCGCACGGCGCCATCCAGATCAGCCTCAAGGAACCGGCCTGAGAACTCTACTCCTCCCTCGCGAAGTGAGGGAGGAGGACCAAGAAGTGGTGGAGGGCGCCGTCTTGCAGCCTTTCAATCTCACGAGCGCCTGCCGGCTGAGCGCGGGCTAGCACCCTCCACCACCCTTCGGGCGGCCCCCCTCCCTCACAGGGCGAGGGAGGAGCTAGAGGCCGTCGCCTTGACCGCATATACCTTGCAATGCATAGTATGATGCAATGAATGAGGCTGCGGACAGTTCCGGCTCGATCGACCGGTGGGAGACCCAGCTGCGCAAGGGCGGCCTGAGCCTGGCCGTGCTGGCGAGCCTGTGGGGCGGACGCCTCTACGGGCTGGAAATCCTGCGGCGGCTGGAGTCCGACGCCGAGTTGCTGGTGTCGGAGGGCGCGATCTATCCGCTGCTGAACCGGCTGCGCGGCGAGGGGCTGCTCGAGTCCGAGTGGGTCGAGGCCGATGCCGGGCACCCACGCAAATACTACGCTCTGACCCTCGCAGGCCGGGCGCGGGTCAAGGCGATGACCGGGGTCTGGGACGGGTTCGCCAGGGGACTGGACGGGTTGCTGGCGCCGGTCAGGAAGGAGGGCGGCCGATGAGCGGGACCGACGAGGCCAAACGGGCGCTCGACGCCTGGATCGCCGAGGTGCGGGCGGCGCTGAAGGGTTTGCCCCCTGGGGATGTCGACGACATCGCGCGCGAACTTTCGAGCCACGCCTTCGAGCGGGCCGGAGGCGCAGGCGCCGATGCGGTCGCCATGGCCGGGGCGCTGGAAGCGCTGGGCCGGCCGCGCGAGCTGGCGAGCCTGTACCTGGGTGAACGCATCGCCGAGCGGGTGGAGCGCAACCGCTCGCCCTGGCAGGTGATGCGCGCGGTCTGGCGGCTGGCGGGTATGAGCGCGGACGCGGCCTTCGTGCTGGCGGTGTCGCTGGCCGGCTATGCGCTGGCCTTGGTGTTCCTGCTGACCGCCCTGGCCAAACCGTTCTGGCCCGATCGCGTCGGCCTGTGGCGGCTGCCGGCGGCCGACGGCGACCTGTCGGTCTCGCTTGGGCGCAGCCTGCACCCGGTGGGCCAGGAGCTGCTGGGCTGGTGGATCGTGCCGTTGGGCCTGGTGCTGGGCTCAGCGCTCGCCTTCCTCACCTGGCGTTTCGGCCTTGCGGGCGTGAGGCGCCTCGGCCGGGCGCGCGCGGAGCTCAACACCCCGAAAGGATGATCCCATGCGATCCGATTTGCCGAACGGCGAGGGCGCCCGCCCCGCCGAACGCCCCTTCGCGCGCCTTAGGTCCCGGTTACGGGACAGCCGTTGGCTGATCCTGTTCGAGCTCGCAGCCGTCGCGGCGATCTTCGCGGCCGACGACCTGTTCCACGTGATCTTCTTCTCCAAGACCCTCTATCTGCTGGTCCTGGCCTGGGTGTCGCTGTTCATGCGCGGCGTGCGCTGGCGCGACATCGGCATGCGCCCGGGACCGAAATGGCCGTTGCTGGTGCTGGGCGGCCTGGTCGGCGGGGCAGTGATGGAGGCCTTCGAGCTGTTCGTCTCCCAGCCCGTGCTGATGCGCCTGACCGGCGAGCCGCCGGACCTGTCGGACTTCCACAGCGTGATCGGCAACTGGAAGCTCTTGGGCCTGGGCCTCCTGCTGATCTGGACCCTGGCGGCCTTCGGCGAGGAGCTGGTCTATCGCGGCTGGCTGCTGAACCGACTGAGCGACCTGTTTGGCCGCAAGCCTGCGGGTTGGGTGGTCGCGGCCGTCGTCTGCTGCGCCGTATTCGGCTCGGCCCACCTCTACCAGGGGATCACCGGCGTCAGCGAGAACGCCATCGACGGCTTGGCCCTGACCCTCATGTATTTCGCGGCCGGGCGGAACCTGTGGGTCCCGATCATCGCTCACGGCGTGCAGGACACTACCGACCTGGTGCTGGTCTTCACCAACCACTATCCGACGCCGGTCTGAGGGCGCTCAAGACAAAGAAAGGCGCGCCCGCTGCGATAGCGGGCGCGCCCTTCAGGCTTGCGAGGCAGTGGGGCGTCAGGCGCCGCCCATCTGGCACTCGTTCTTGAGGAAGCCGTCGACGGCGACCAGCACGTCGCGCTTGTTCAGCGGGGACCACTTGTTGATCTCGTGGCCCATGTTCGGCAGCTCGACCAGCTTGCCGGGCTTTCCGGCGGCCTTCATCGCGTCGGTGAAGCGACGCGATTCCGACAGCGGCACATTGTGGTCAGTGTCGCCGTGGTAGGCCATCACCGGGATGGTCACATCGTTGATGTGCTCCAGGGGGCTGACGCCTTCGACGGTCGGACGCTGGTACTGCTTGCCAAAGCCCTGGCTCATTTTCTCCTGGAAGCGGGCCATTTCGGCCAGGCCTGCGCCGGCGATGGCGCAGCGATAGATGCCGTTGGGGCGCACCGCCGCGTCGAAGGAGGCGTAACCGCCGTACGAGTAGCCGTGGATGGCGACCTTGTCCGGTTTGGTGAGGCCCTTGGAGATCAGGTACTTCACGCCGTCGTCGAGGTCGTCCTCCATCTTGGCGCCCCACTCGCGGTCGCCCGCGCGCCACAGCTTCTGGCCCCAGTCGTTGGATCCGCGATACTGCGGTTGGATCACCACGTAGCCGCGGGCCGCGAAGTATTGCGTCCAGCCCGTGGGATCCCAGGTCAGGTAGTCGCGCGCCCAGGGGCCGCCGTGCGGGGTGACGATGGTCGGATAGGGACCCGGGCCATAGATCGCCTTGGGCGGGGTGGTCACGAAGGCCGGGATCATCAGGCCGTCGCGGGCAGGGTACTGGATCAGGTGGGTCTCACCCAGGGCGGCCTGGTCGATCTGCGGATAGGACTTGCCCAGCAGCAACAGCTGCTTGCCGTCCTTCAGCAGATAGTACTCCGGCGGCACCTTCGGGCCGGACTTGACCACAACGATCTTGGACAGGTCGTCGGAATAGCCGGCGATGCCGATGTCGAAGTCGTGAACCGTGTCGATCTTCACCCGCTTGCCGGTGTTGATATCGACCCAGTCGATCTTGTCGAAGGTCACGCCCAGCGCTTGGCGCAGGCCGGCCTCGAGCGCGGCGAACTTGTCGTCGACCCAGTAGGTGCGGAACTTGTCGGCGCGATAACGGAAGCCGAGAACGTGGCCATAGTCGGCCGAGCGGGTGGAGGTCACCACGCCCTGGGCCTCGAACAGGGGGTGCTCGAACGCGATTTCCGGAGCCTTATGGGTGGCGGTATCGTAGGCCATGATCACCGCCCGGTCGTGGCCTTGACGGGAGACGGCCAGAGCGACGTTGGGATCGTCGTCGAAGTCCGCGAAGGAGACCAATTCGCGGTCCTTCGGGTACCAGCGGAACGCTTCTTCCCACGCGCCGGTCTTGGGGTTCTTGAACTCGGTGGCGGCGAACAGCTTGTCACCGTCGCCGTTGGCGTATTCGCGGGCCCGCGGTTGGCCCTTGGGGTCGAGGCTGTAGTCGTACTTTTCCGAGCCGCGCTGCACCAGTTCGCTGCGGCCGTTGTCGACATCGACCTTGTAGATCGAGCCGTCGATGCGCTGGTCCTGCACGATGATCTTTCGCGGATCGCCCGGCAGGGTGTTCAACACCCGCACGATGGCCTGGCGATCACCCGCGACGTGGGAGAAGCTGTCCTTGTTGGGCGGCAGCATTTCGGTGACGTTGCCGTTCGGGACCGGCGACATAAACACCGCGCGGAAAACGAAGTCCTGGGCCTTAGAGCCGTCGCCCCGGGCGATGCCCTTCACCAGCTCGCGATAGTTCACGACCATCTTGTCGTTCTTCACGAACTCGACGCTCTGATACTGGAAGCCGTCCAGGCCGCCCGGATTGATCACGACCGGCTTCTCGTTCATCGCGTCCGTCTTCCAGATCGAGATGAACGTGGTCACGCCGTCGGGCGTGGTGATGCCGGCGATATATTTTCCGTCCGGCGAGATCGAGACACTGTCGATCTGCGGCAGGCGGCCGAAATCGTTGGCGGTCGGAATGCGCGGCGCGCCGGCGACGGTCGGGGCCGGAGCGGCCTGTTGCGCGTGCGCCGAGCCGACCAGCAGCGCGGCCACGGCGGCGCCTTGAAGGATGCGTTTCAACATTTGAATACCCGGGTCTCCCCCCACAAACCGCGTTCCCCAGGGATCATGCCCCTCGCGGCCGGCGGCGAGCCTAACCTCCCCCAACGGCCGAACCAACCCCGATTTTAGAGCATCGGTCGGCGAACCGGCCCCGGCAGGCGCGCAATCTCGGTAGGAATTTCCAAGGCTTAGCCGATATTGTGGCGATCCTGCCGCAGTCCGGCGCGCAGTGGCCGGACTATTTCGGCAGCCAGGCGTTGGGCTCGACCAGCTTGAATCCCGGGGTTTCCTGCACGCACTGGCGCAGCAGGAAGGCGTGGCCGGAGCCGTAGAACACCACGATCCGGTCGCCGGGCTCGGCCAGCTGCAGGATGTTGGCGCAGATCAGGAAGTTGCGACGATACCACGCGGTCAGAAGCTCCGCGCCGGGCTGCTCGGTCCCCGAACCCAGCTTCAGGGTGGTGCGATAGAAGCCATTGTCGGACGCGATGCGGGCCGGGTCGTTGAGGAAGCGTAGGGCCTGGGAGACCGTGCCGTCCCGGGTCTTGGATTCCAGCGTCTTGATGAAGCCCTCGACCTCGGCGCCCGCCTGGTCGAGCACGGCGTGCTTGCCGTGCGCCGTGGCCCAGGCGTCGACCTTGTCGAAGGGGAAATCGCCGTCGGCGTCGATGCCGTAGACGGTCTTGAGGCCCGAGGTCTTGGCCAGGCGGAAGCCCAGTTGCACCACCTCGTTGCGCGAGGGCTTCAGCGTGCCGGCCAGGTACTCGCCATAACGGCTTGCGGCGATGTC
Source organism: Pseudomonadota bacterium (assembly GCA_018241995.1). Taxonomy (GTDB): domain Bacteria; phylum Pseudomonadota; class Alphaproteobacteria; order Caulobacterales; family Caulobacteraceae; genus JAFECT01. The sequence continues at coordinate 163,150 of JAFECT010000013.1, read as the reverse complement.
GGCGGGCCACTCGGCGGCGACCTTGGTGGGCTTGAAGCGGGCCAGGGCGTCAGTCGCCTTGACGAGCTGGGCCTGCCGCTCGGGCGCCAGCACGTCGTCGATCTTGGCGTTGTGCAGGTCCTTGCCCGGGTTGCCCATGTGGTAGTCGCCCACGATCATCACCTCGACCGGCTTGGCGGGGGGCGCGGCCGCAAAGGCGGCGGCGGGCGCCAGCAGGCAGGCGAGGGCGGCTGAAATGACGGCGGGCAGGCGCATAGCATTGGTCTCCGAAACGCGCCGAACCTAGAGGCGCGCCCGGAGCCGGGCCTAGTGAATTCGCGGTAAGCGTGGCCTCAGCGGCCGCCGGCGGCGTCCATCATCCCGGCGAAGCGCTCGAACAGGTAGAGCGAGTCCGTCGGCCCCGGAGAGGCTTCCGGATGGTGCTGCACGCCGAACACCGGCTTGCCCTCGACCTCGATGCCGCAGTTGGTGCCGTCGAACAGGGAGACGTGGGTCTCCTTGACCGGCTTGGGCAGGGTGTCGCGGTCGACCGCGAAGCCGTGGTTCATCGAGACGATCTCGACCTTGCCGGTGGTCAAATCCTTCACCGGGTGGTTCGCGCCGTGGTGGCCCTGCTCCATCTTGATGGTCTGGCCGCCCAGCGCCAGGGCCAGCATCTGGTGACCGAGGCAGATGCCGAAGACGGGCGTGCCGCTGTCCACCAGACGCTTGATCTCGGGCACGGCGTACTCGCCGGTCGCGGCCGGGTCGCCCGGGCCGTTCGACAGCAGGACGCCGTCAGGCTTCCTGGCCAGGATTTCCTCGGCGGTGGTCTTGGCCGGCACGACGGTCACGCGGGCGCCGACCGAGGTCAGGGCCCTGAGGATGTTGCGCTTCACGCCATAGTCGACGACCACGACCTCGTACTTGGGCTGGCCGGCCTTGGCGTAGCCTTCCGGCCAGGTCCACAGGCCCTCGTCATAGACGAAGGGTTGCAGCGTCGAGGCGTCCTTGGCGAGGTCCAGGCCCACCAGGCCTGACCAGGCTTTGGCCTTGGCGACCAGGGCGTCGAGGTCGAAGCGCCCCTCAGGATCGTGGGCGATCACCCCATGCGGCATGCCATGCTCGCGGATCGACTTGGTGAGCGCGCGGGTGTCGACCCCGGCCAGGCCCACCACGCCGCGCGAAGTCATCCAGGCCGACAGGTCGGAATTGGCGCGCCAGTTGGCGGCGGGCGTGGGCACATCGCGGAAGATCGCCCCGCGGGCCGAGGTCTCGGACCCCTGGCCGATCTGCTCCACGTCCTCGAAGTTCACCCCGACATTGCCGACGTGGGGAAAGGTGAAGGCGATGATCTGGCTCATGTAGGAGGGGTCGGTCAGGATCTCCTGATAGCCGGTCATGGCGGTGTTGAAGCACACTTCACCCAGCGCCTCGCCCGTCGCGCCCACACCCACGCCTTGCAGCACCGTGCCATCGGCCAGAGCCAGGACGCCGGTCGCGCCAGTCAGCAGTTTCGAGGCCAAGGGACCCTCCTTAAGGCAGGTCGCCCGAAGGCCCCGGCGCGCGAGGGCCCCGGGCGGACAAACGGCGGCGTAGGTAATGAGTCGCGCCGGGTGGGTCAACCGAGGCCGTGACCCTGCGGTTTTCTGAAACAGGATTTGGGTTTCTGTGGGGCGCGCCGGGCGCTATTGCCGAGTCATGCTCCAGCTCCGACCCAATTGCGAATGCTGCGACCGCGACCTGCCGCCGGAGGCCGACGCGCGCATCTGCACCTTCGAGTGCACCTTCTGCCCCGGCTGCGCCGAGACGCGGCTGGGCGGCCTTTGCCCGAACTGCGGCGGGAATTTCACGGTCCGGCCGATCAGGCCCGCGCATCTGCTCGCCAAATATCCGCCCTCGACCGAACGCATCCTGAAGCCGCACGCCGCCTGTGGGAGCGCCGCCGCATGACCTTGACCATCCGCCCGGCCACTGCCGCCGACACCGCGACCGTCCTGGCCTTCATCCGCGGCCTGGCCGAATACGAAAAGCTGCTGCACCAGGCCGTCGCGACCGAGGAGGATGTGGCCGCCGCCTTGTTCGGCCCCAATCCGCGCGCCTTCTGCGACATCGCCGAATGGGACGGGGAGCCGGTCGGCTTCGCGGTCTGGTTCTACAATTTCTCCACCTTCTGGAGCCGCCACGGCATCTATCTGGAGGACCTGTTCGTCCTGCCTGAGCACCGGGCGAAGGGCGTGGGCAAGGCCCTGCTCAAGACCCTGGCCAGGCGCTGCGTGGAGCAGAACCTGCGCCGCCTGGAATGGGCGGTGCTCGACTGGAACGCGCCGGCGATCCAGTTCTACGAGGGGCAGGGCGCCGAGATCCTGTCGGACTGGCGCGTCTGCCGCGTCACCGGCGCCGCCCTGGAGTCGATGGCCAAGAGCTGAGCGGCCTCAGACCAGCCGGGCCCGCATGGCGTCGAACACCGCGTGGGTCGCGCCTGAGGCCAGGAGCTGGTCCGAATGCTCGGGCGAGACGTGGTCCAGCAGGATCATCGGCGCCAGCCTGCGCGTGGCCGCCAGCAAGGCCGCCAGACGACTCCAGCCCTGCTGGGTGTCCAGCGCCGGGCCGGCCAGCGAATAGCAGACGCCGCGCGCGCCTGAGCCCGCGACCACATCCAGCGCCTCGGAGTCCGGGGGCACCCGCAGCATGATCGTGCGGCGCCGCTCGCCCAGATAGCTCACGACCTCGCGCACCGCCTTCGACCCGGCGCCGGCGGGAATGTCGGTGATTTCGCCGATCAGCCTGACCGCAGGGTCGATGCGGCCCCGCACGCCCGTGTTTAGGGCGGTGAAGGGCCCGCGCGAACGGGTCAGCATGCTCCAGGACGAGCTCATCACCCCGTAGCCGGGACCCTGTTCCTCCAGGAGCGCCAAGCCGCGGCGGAAGTGAAGTCCCTCCAGTCGCACCTGGTCGGCGGGCGACAGGGGGGCCTGCCGATCCTCGCCGTCCACGGGACCGATCAGGCGGCGCCGCTCGCGCAGATAGCCGGCCACAGGCTCGCCGCGAGCGAGGTCCCACACCGGTTCGCAGGTCAGGACCACCGAGACGCGGGCCCCGGCTTCGGTGACGGTCTCGTAGGCGAGACGATTGCGGTGGTCCCGGGCGGGAATCCAGGCCTGGGGCGTGTGCGCCGCCGCGACAGCGGGCGCCCAGGAGCGGGCTTCTCCGTCAACCATACGCAGGCCGGGCGTCTGTTGCTCGGACCTGCCTCTCTCACGAGCCAGGCGGTCGATACTGCCAAGCTCGAACTGCTTTTGCGCGTCTTCCATGGCGAACACCTTCAGTTCGCCCACCCCGACAACCATAGCCTGCAACACATGTGTTACTTAACTTTTGCCAGAGATGGTTTCGAAGCATTAGCCACGATTGACGCGCCAAACGCCGGCTTCGCCGCTATAGGAAGGGCGTGCGCTTCGACGAAAGATTCCTGGAAGAGATCAAGTCGCGCGTCCGCCTGTCGGACGTGATCGGCAAGACCGTGAAGCTCAAGCGCCAGGGGCGCGAGTACGCGGGACTTTCGCCGTTCTCGAAGGAGAAGACGCCGTCCTTCTTCGTCAATGACGACAAGGGATTCTGGCACGATTTCTCGTCGGGCAAGCACGGCGATCTGATCGGCTTCCTGCAGGAGACCGAGCGGCTGAGCTTCGTGGAGGCGGTGGAGCGTCTCGCGGCCGAGGCCGGGGTGCCGCTGCCCGCCGCCGATCCGCGCGCGGCCGAGCAGGAGGAGAAGCGAAGGGGCCTGCAGGACTGGCTGGAGCTGGCGGCCAAGTGGTTCGAGGCCAATCTGCGCCGACCGGTCGGCAAGGAAGCGCGCGCCTATCTGGAAAAGCGCGGCCTGCCCGAGGACCAGTGGGCCCGCTTTCGCTTAGGCTTCGCGCCGGCCGAGCGTACGGGGTTGCGCGACGCCCTGGTCCAGCGCGGGGCCAAGCCGTCGGACCTGGTCGACGCGGGCCTCCTGATCTCGCCCGAGGGCGGCGGCCAGCCCTACGACCGCTTCCGCGACCGCATCATCTTCCCCATCGCCGACGCGCGCGGGCGGCTGGTGTCGTTCGGCGGCCGGGCCATGAACCCGGACGAGCGGGCCAAGTACCTGAACGGGCCGGAGACCTCGCTCTTCCACAAGGGGCGCAACCTCTACGGCCTGCAGGAGGCGCGCCGACTGATGGGCATCGCCGACGGCGACGCGGACCTGGTGGTGGTCGAGGGCTACATGGACGTGATCGCCTGCCAGCGGGCCGGCGTCGCGGCTGTCGCGGCCATGGGCACGGCCTTGACCGAAGAGCAGATGGAAATCCTCTGGCGGCTGAACCCGGAACCGACGCTCAGCTTCGACGGCGACAAGGCCGGGCTTCGGGCCGCCTACCGCTCGCTGGACCGCGCTTTGCCGCTGTTGAAAGCCGGCCGCTCGTTCAAGTTCGCCCTGCTTTCGGGCGGGCAGGATCCGGACGACCTGCTGCGCGAGAAGGGGCCATTGGCGCTCAAGGACCAGCTTTCCCAGACCAAGCCTTTCGTGCAGGTGCTGTTCGAGCGCGAACGAGACGCCGAGCCGCTGGACACACCCGAACGCCGGGCCGGCCTGAAGAGCCGACTGCGCACCGCCGCCGCCGCCATCCAGGACAAGGACTTGGCCGAGCAGTACCGCAACGATCTGCTGCGGCGTTTCGACACCCTGTTCGAGCGGCCTCAGGGCTCGCCCAACGCGGCGTTCCGGCCTCAGGCGCCCTGGCGCAAGGGCGGGCTCGTGCCGCCGCTGCGGCCCCCTACCCAGGAAGGCGTGGCCGCGGCCCACCGGCTGTCCATAGCGCTCGATCCCCTTGCGGCCGCCCTGGCCCAAGGCGCGGTCGACGACCCCGAACGGTTGGACGAGGTTCTTGAGCATGCCCAGGCCCACGGCTTCGGCGACGCCCAGCTGGATGGTTTGGCCAAGGAAATCATTCGGCTGCGCTTGGCCTCGGACACTCTTGACTCCGAAAGCCTCAAACGCCATCTGGCCAAATCAGGACTCAGTGCGTTGTTACGTGAGGTCGAAAGGGCGGCTCTTAAATCGGGCGCGCCGTTCCTCGCCCAGGAAATGACGCTCGCAGATGCACGGAGCCTTTGGTCGCAAGCGTTCGAAGCCCTGGCGCGGGTTGCCGCGTTGGAGGGCGCTCTGGCGTCTGCAACATCGGAAGGCCTTCTGGGAACCGATCCCGAGGCGTTTCGAAGGTTGAAAGGGGAGCGCGACGCGCTCAGGCGGGCGATCAAGTCGGGAACGATTTGGAGCGGCGAACCGTCCTAGGGGGATGGTCCGGCGCATAATTTGCATAGGCCTCTTAAGGTTAAGAGGGGCCGTGCGGCGCGGACGTCGGTCCGCCGCCGCTATTGCCAGGAACTTTGCGGGCGCTCCGGCGGTCGCAATGCGGAGATACGGATGACCAATCAGGCGGATACGCAAGAGGCCGAGACCCCCACCGATGGGCCGCTGCTCGACCTGACCGACGCCGGGGTCAAGAAGTTCATCAAGCAGGCCAAGGCCCGCGGCTACGTCACCATGGACGAGCTGAACAAGGTCCTGCCCAGCGAAGAGGTCACCTCCGAGCAGATCGAGGACACCCTCGCCATGCTCTCGGAGATGGGCGTCAACGTCATCGAGGCCGAGGAAGACGCGCCCGAGGGCACCGAAGTCGCCGCGCGCGAAGAGACCTCCGTCGTCCAGACCGAGGAAAAGGCCACCTACGACCGCACCGACGACCCGGTGCGCATGTACCTGCGCGAAATGGGCTCGGTGGAGCTCTTGTCTCGCGAGGGCGAAATCGCCATCGCCAAGCGCATCGAGGCCGGCCGCGACACCATGATCCGCGGCCTGTGCGAAAGCGCGCTGACGTTTGAGGCCATCATGGCCTGGCGTGAGGAGCTGCAGTCCGGCCGCGTGCTGCTGCGCGAGATCATCGACCTGGAGCAGACCTACGCCGCCCTGGTCGGCACTACCGCCGAGGGCCTGCCCCTGGCCATGCCGTCCGCCCAGCCCGCGGAAGGCGCCGAGGAAGCCGAGGAAGAGCCCGCCGCGGAGGGCGCCGAGCGTCCGGAAGGCGAGGCCGAGGGCGAAGGCGAGGACGATTTCGACGACGGCGCCGGGCCTTCCGTCTCAGCCATGGAAGGCGAGCTGCGCGAAGGCGTCATGGCGACGCTGGACTCCATCGCCGGAGAGTTCGAGGATTTCCGCAAGCTGCAGGAACGCCTGCTGGAAAAGCGCCTGCAGGGCCTGGACCTGTCAGACTCCGACCGTAAATCCTACGAGGTCGCCCACGCGGCCATCTCAGGCAAGCTGAAGACGCTGAAGCTGAACAACGCCCGCATCGAGGCGCTGGTCGACCAGCTCTACGCCATCAACAGGAAGCTGATGCAGCTGGAGGGCCGCCTGCTGCGCCTGGCCGACAGCTACGGCATCTCACGCCCCGAGTTCCTGAAGGCCTATTTCGGCTCCGAGCTCGATCCGAAGTGGACCGAGAAGGTGAAGCCGCTGGGCGTGCGCTGGACCAAGTTCTCCGACAACGAGGCCCACGGCATCTCCGACATCCGCGGCGACGTGGCCGCCCTGGCGTCGGAAACCGGCGTGCCGATCGACGACTATCGCCGCATCGTCCAGACCGTGCAGAAGGGCGAGCGCGAGGCCCGCCAGGCCAAGAAGGAAATGGTCGAGGCCAACCTGCGCCTGGTGATCTCCATCGCCAAGAAATACACCAACCGCGGCCTGCAGTTCCTGGACCTGATCCAGGAGGGCAACATCGGCCTGATGAAGGCGGTCGATAAGTTCGAGTACCGCCGCGGCTACAAGTTTTCGACCTACGCCACCTGGTGGATCCGCCAGGCGATCACCCGCTCGATCGCCGACCAGGCCCGCACCATCCGCATCCCGGTGCACATGATCGAGACGATCAACAAGATCGTCCGCACCTCGCGCCAGATGCTGCACGAGATCGGCCGCGAGCCGACCCCGGAAGAGCTGGCCGAAAAGCTGGCCATGCCGCTTGAGAAGGTGCGCAAGGTCCTGAAGATCGCCAAGGAGCCGATCAGCCTCGAAACGCCCATCGGCGACGAGGAAGACAGCCACCTGGGCGACTTCATCGAGGACAAGAACGCGGTCCTGCCGATCGACGCGGCCATCCAGTCGAACCTGCGCGAGACCACTACCCGCGTGCTGGCGTCGCTGACGCCGCGCGAGGAGCGCGTCCTGCGCATGCGCTTCGGCATCGGCATGAACACCGACCACACGCTGGAAGAGGTCGGCCAGCAGTTCAGCGTGACCCGCGAACGGATCAGGCAGATCGAGGCCAAGGCGCTGAGGAAGCTGAAGCATCCGTCGCGGTCGCGGAAGCTGCGGAGCTTCCTCGACAGCTGACGTCCTGGGCGTTTCGCGCTAAACTCGCGCCATGGCTGACGGCTTTCATATCGAGTTAGACTCAGAGACCACGGACCTGCTCAAGGCGGCCGCTGAAGCTGCTGGCGTTGCGCCAGAGGCTTATGCTCAGACGCTTCTAACGACGGCGCTGAGCGAAGACTGGGCCGAAGATTTGGCGCGTTTGGCGGAATATGACCGTACAGGCGAATACGTCACCGTCGAGGAGGCGATGGCGAATTTCGACCGAGCGCTGCGCGAGGCTCGTGAAGCGGCCGGTCGGCAAGGGTGAAGTGGCTCGTCCGCCTGACTTCGGCGGCCAACCGTGATCTCGTTCGTCTTGCAGCGACGCTCGGAGAGCGAAGTCCGGTTGCGGGTGAGCAGGCCCTTGGCGAGTTGCAGCGAGTGATTGCCAGCCTGGAAGATATGCCGGAGCGTGGGTTCGCCGGCCCGACGCCGGCGCTTCGACAAGTGGTGGTTCCATTCGGCAGAGACGGGTACGTGATCCGCTACCGCGCGAGCCGCGGCGTTGTCACCATCTCGCGCATCTTCCACGGCCGCGAGCGTCGCTGATCAATCCCCCGCCGGAATCGGTTTCACCTTCGTCCCCGCCAGTTCCTGCTCCATGTAACGGATCTCCCGCGGGGCGGAGCGGTCGAGGTAGGGCCAGTCCTTGTACTTGGCCCTCAGTTCCGGCATCGCTGCCTTGACCAGATCTTCGCCCTTCAGGCCCTTGGCGCGCTTGGCTTTGACGATGGCGGTCAGGTCGGTGAGGTAGGCGTCGAAGTCCTTGACGTCCTGCAGGTTCGCGACGTCTCCGTGGCCCGGCACGAAGGTCATGGACGCGGCGCCCGGCAGGCGTTCGAAACCCTTCACCGAGGCGATCCACTTCGGGACCGTGCCGTCGATGATGTTGGGCGGGAAGCGCCGCCACAGCATGTCGCCGCAGAACAGCACCTTGGCGTCGGGGACGCTGACGACCAGGTCGCCGCCGGTGTGGCCCTCGACCGTGCGGATATCGATGCGGCGGCCGCCGAGCCAGACGCTCAGGTCCTTGTCGGTGACCAGGTCGGGCGTGACCAGCGCATCCACCTGGGCCTTGAAGGCCGGGGTGATCTTGTCGCCGCCGAGCAGGTGGACGTTGCCGGAGTGGATCCAGGTGCGGACGTTGCGGTGGGCGATGATCTCCGCTCCCGCCTCGCGCAGCACCGCGTCTCCGCCGGTGTGGTCGAGATGATAGTGGGTGTTGACCACCCAGCGGATCGGCTTGGGCGTCAGCTTGTGGATTTCCGCGACCAGGGCCTTGGTCGAATTGGGGTCCCAGAAGCTGTCGACCACCAGCACCCCATCGTCGCCGATCACGAAGCCCGCGTTGGAGCCCGACTTGCCCTCCGGCCCGTCGATGGCGGCGTACACGCCGGGCCCGATCTGCTTCAGGGCGAAAGGCAGGGGCTCGGCGTCGGGCGCCGGCTGGGCGGAGGCCAGGCCGGCAAGGCCCAGGGCGAGCGCAAGGACCGGCGCCAGGCGCGCCATCGACGAGCGGATCATGTGTGGTCTCTCCCCAAGCCCAGGGCCACGGCCCAGCTTCGGGCGCGGACCATGCCCGACCCGGCCGCCGGCGTGAAGCCCGTCACGCCCCAGACATTGACTCATGGTTTAGCGTGGCGCTTGCTCAACCCGGATTCGGGCGGGAGCGGGGAGGGCGACCATGCGGGCGAAACAGTCCCAGAACGGCGTCACGGCGCAGGTGGTCGCGGGGTCGCACAGCGTGCTGATCGGGCTCGACCTTAGCGATCAGGCCCGGCAGGGGTGCCTGGGCTTCAGCATCGAACGCGTCGACCTGGATCCGCCCAATCCCGGCCGGCGCTGGCTGCCCAACATGCTGCGCTTCAAGGCGGACGCGAACGACAAGGACGTGACCACCGCCCGCGCCCCGCTGCAGCGGTTCCGCTGGGGCGACTACACGGTCTATCCGGGCAAGCGTTATCGCTACCGGATCATCCCGCGCTACGGCTCGCCGGATCAGGTGATCGCCGACGGGGTGAAGGCTGAGGCGCCGGGCGGGGCGGATTCGCTGGCGGGCGGGGTCACGGTCGAGGTGACGACCGAGGACGACACCAAGCCCGAGAGCATGGTCATCTTCAACCGGGGCGCGGCGGCCAGCGAGGCCTATGTTCGCCGCTTCGGGACGGCCGATCCCACGGGCAACCCCGAAGTCCAGAAATGGCTGTCGCGGGGGCTGGAGGAGGGGCTCTTGGCCTTCCTCGCCCGCGCCACCGGTCCCGGCTTCGCCCTGCATTGCAGCGTCTATGAGTTCCAGAAACCGGAGCTGCTCGCGGGCCTAGCCCAGGCGGCGGACCGGGGCGTGGAGGTCAAGGTCGCCTATCACGCGCGCAGCAAGACGGCGAAGGACCTGAACGCCGACCGCCAGACCATGCTCGACCATGGCGCTAAACCCGAGGACGTGGGCCCGGCCGCCGCCGCCGACAGCGACGACGACACAGACACCCTGGCCAAGAACGAGGCGGCGATCGCAACGGCGGAGCTGAAGGGCCGCAAGAACGTCACCCTGACCCGGCGCGCGGCGGCGCCGTCGGGCGCGATCATGCACGACAAATATGTGGTGCTGCTGCAGGGCGGGGCGCCCGTCGCGGTCTGGACAGGCTCGACCAATTGGACCGAGGGCGCGATCTACGGCCAGCTGAACGTCGGCCATGCCGTGTTCGACGCCGGCATCGCCGCCCTCTACGAGAAAAGCTTCGAACTGCTGGCCGGCGACCCGGACGCCAAGACCTCCAAGGCGACCAACACCCAGCTGACGCCGGTGCCCAAACTGCCCGCGCGCCAGAGCCTGAAGCCGGGCGTGACCGCGATCTTCTCACCGCAGTCCAAGCTCGACATGATCGAGCTCTACGCCGACATCGCCAAGGGCGCGGAGCTTCTGATGGTCTCGGCGCCCTTCCTGGTCCACCCGGACATCCGCAAGGCCTGGAGCGCGCCGACCACCACCGGCCTGCGCTATGTGCTGGCCGACAAGGCGGGATCCTTCGGGCCGAAGGGCGAGATCGACGTGTTCAACCGCACCGACGGCGACGTGGGCGTGGCCGCGACGCTGCTGAAGAACCCGCTGAACGACTACCAGGGCAAGGTGCTGGAGCGGGCGGAGAGCTATCACCACAAGGGCGTGCACATCCATTCCAAGGTGATCCTGGCCGACCCCCTGGGCGACGACCCGATCCTGGTCACGGGCTCGGCCAACTTCTCCAACGGCTCGACCGAGATCAACGATTCCAACTCGCTGATCCTGCGTGGGAAATCGCCGGTCATGGACATCTACCTGACCGAGTTCATGCGCATGTTCGAGCACTACCTGTTCCGCTACAAACAGGCCGCCGCGGCTTCCTCCCAGCCGCTGGGGTTGAAGGACGACGCCTCCTGGTCTGATCCCTACTATGTGGCGGGCAGCGTGCAGATGCGCGACCGGCTGGCTTTCGCGGCCGGGCCGGTCACTGGTTAGCGGGCCGCTCGAAGGTCCCGACCATCTCGCCCTCGGCCAGGACCCTCGCCTTCAGGGCGTTGAGCAACTCCTCGTAGGACGCGTCACCCGCCATCTCGATGGGCTCGCTGAGCGCGAAGACCTGGAAGTGGTAGCGGTGCGGCCCATGACCCGGCGGCGGCTTGCAGCCGTACCAGCCGGTCGAGCCCGCGTCGTTGCGGCCCTGGATCATGCCTTTGGGTTCGGGCGGCCGGTCGGTCTTGCTCAAGCCCTCGGGCAGCGAGGTGACCGAGGCCGGGAGGTTCCAGGCGATCCAGTGCAGGAACGGCTCAGGCCGAGGCGCGTCCGGATCCTCCACGATCAGGGCGTACGCCTTAGCTTCCGCGTGAGCGTCCCAGTCGAGGGGCGGGCTGATTCCCTCGCCGTACTCGCTGAAGCGCTCGGGGATCGCGCCCTCGTCGGGGAAGGCGGCGGAACGGACTTCCAGGCCCGAGCCCCCAAATTGGGGGCGGACCTTCTGCAGGGTGATGGCGTCGCCTGAGCTGTGCGCGGCCATGGCGGGGCTCCGGGTTCGAGGTTCGCCCGGTCAATCGGCGAGGCCTGCGCCCTGTTCCCCTAACGAAAAAGAAGAGGGACGCCGCGGCCGCGACGCCCCTCCCTCCTGCGCCCCCGCGGGAAAGCTTGAGCCGTTAGTTCCAGGTGCGGTGGTTGATCACCAGCACCTTCAGCGGACCGGCGGTGGTCATGCCGTCGATGCGGAACTGGGCGTAGCGGCCGTGGTTGGTGCGCACGCAGACGTAGGTGTAGACCGGCGCCGCCGAGAGCGGGATCTTCGAGCCGCTGTAGCCGGCGGTCTGGCAGGTCGCGTAGTCGGGCTGGGTCGTGCCCTGCAGGGCGAACTGCGCGCCGTGCACCGGCGTCAGGAAGAAGTGGCCGGGCGAGGCCGCCTCGAACCACAGGTCCGCGGCCGGGCCGGGGGTGACATAGCCTTCGTCGATGTCGGCCATGAAGGTCTGCTTGATCTGGATGACGCCCACAGAGTGGGTGCCTGGTCCGGCCGAGGCGGCGGTCGCCGCCAGGCCCACTAAGGCCGCCAGCGCAGCCATGGTCTTGAAGAGTTTCATGGTGATCGCCTCCCAACGATCAGGCGAGGACGGGAGGCGGCTTGGACGCCGCCCCCCGAACTCGGCCAACTCAGTTCCAGGTGCGGTAGCCCATCACCATGGTCTTGATGCCGCCGCCCATGATCGCGTTGATCCGGACTTCGGCGATGCGCCCGGCGTTGGTGCGCACGCAGACGTAGCGGCCGACCATCGGGAACGCATTGACCCGACCGCTGCTGTAGGACGCCGCATGGCAGCCGAGGTACCCGCGCGGAGCCGAGCCGCCGACGCTGATCTGGGCGCCGTTGCGCGGCGTCAGATAGAACTGCGTCGCCGTGGCGGCCTCGAACCACAGGTCGCCGGGGCCCCCGGCGTTGAGCGCGCCGGTGTCCAGGTCGACGATGTAGGTCTGCGGGATGTTCACCGTGCCCGACACGTGGATGCCGGGGATCGGCGGCGGGGGCGGCGGCAGCGGCGACATGCAATTGAAGCCGCCGGCGACGGCGGTGCAGAGCATGCCCACCGGGGCCAGGTGCATGATGTCCCCAGCCGGGCCATAGCGGCACATCAGGGTCGGCTTGCCGCCGATGTTGGTCACCTCGGTCGAGACCAGGTTGTTGACGTAGGGGGTATTCCACCAGCCGCTCGGCAGGGGCGTGGTGATCTCCTTCCGCACTTGAGCCAGCGGGCAGTTGATGTGGGTCATCGGACCGGCCTGAGCCGGGGTCGGGGTCATTACGATCTGGCCGGCGCCCATTAGGACTGCGGCCGTCAAAGCGAGGGTCGTTACCGGTTTCATGTTCGCCTCCCTGCGAATTCCTGAACCTGTGCCCATAACAACGATATCCGACTTGAACGGCTTTTGAACCGTGGCTGTTAGCCGCCGTTCATCTGAAGGCGCCGCTTGCGGTGCGCAGCTTGCAGCGCGCGCAGGCAAGACGCCGAAACGGGACACGCGCCAATGACCCAGCTCAATGCCATGATCGCCGACTGGTCCGCAGAGAAGCGCGCCGCCTATGGCGACGAGATCGTGCGCTTCCGCCATCGCCTGGAGGAGACGGGCCTGTTCACCGACGAGGCCCTGGCCAAGCTGTTCGACAAGCACCCGGTCGCCCATCGCGACATCTGCACCATGACGCCCAACCCGCCGCCGGGTCAGACCTGGATCGCGGGCGAGGCCAACGGCCTGTCGGGCGCGGAGATCATCGAGGCGGTGCGCAAGGGCCACCTGTGGGCCTCTGCCCGCAGCGGCATGGTTATGCATCCTGAATACAAGGCCGTGTTCGACGCCATGATGGCGGAGTTCGGCCGCGCCATCGGCCAGCCGATCCTGTCGGCCAACGCCTCGATCCTGGTGTCGGGGCCGAAGATGGGCATCTTCTTCCACGTCGATCCGGCCGAGACCATGCTGTGGCATGTGCGCGGGACCAAGACGATCAACATTTATCCGCGCACCGACGACTACATCCCCGAGCGGGCCCTGGAGGCGATCCTCTTGAAGGAGACCCTGTCGGACTGCCCCTGGCGCGACGAGATGGCGGCGGGCGCCACGCCCGTGACGCTTCACGCCGGCGAGGCCGTGGCCTGGCCCCAGCACGGGCCGCACAACGTCATCAACGGCGACAACCTGAACGTCTCGGTCTCGATCGAATACAATACGCCGGCCTCGGCGCTGCTGAACGGCGTGTTCTACGTCAACGGCCGCCTGCGCCGGACGCTGGGGCTGCAGCCCACCTCGCGCGGCACGCCCAGGGCGCTGCAGCCCGCCTACTGGGCCGCGTCCAAGGCGCTGAAGCTTCTCGCCCCGCCTAGGCACAACGTCGAGAAGGCCCACCCGCGCCAGTTCGACGTGGATCTCAAGGCCCCAGGCTGCGTGCGCTGGCGCGAGGGCTGCGGGCCTGAGGTGCGCCAGGCGGCCTGAGGACTACTGCTCGTGCGGCAGGGCCTTGCGGGCGGCGCGGATATAGTCCCAGCCGGTCCACAGGGTGATCACCGCCGCCAGCCAGAGCAGACCGTGCGCCACCGGGCCGATGATCGCCAGATCGATGTCGAGCCCGAACGCGGGGCCGCACAGCAGGATCAGCTCGGCCAGCAGCGCCACCAGCTGCACCGTGGTCTTCCACTTGGCCAGCAGGGTCACCGGCAGTTTCACGCCGCGCGCGGCGGCGGACTCGCGCAGGGACGAGACGGTGAACTCACGGAACAGGATCAGGGCGGCGGGCAGGGCCAGAAGCTTGTTGTCCTGACCCAGCGCGAACATGCCCAGGATGGCGCCGCAGACCAGGATCTTGTCGGCGATGGGGTCGAGCGTCGCGCCCCAGGCGGTCTCGGCGTGCAGCTTGCGCGCCAACAGGCCGTCGAAGAAGTCGGTGATGGCGCCGACCACGAACACGATGACCGCCAGCTTCTCAAGCAGGAACTGGGTGTCGCCCTCCAGGTCCGGCACCAGCACGGCGCTGGCCAACAGGCCGAAAGTGGCGAGGCCCGCGACGATGCGGCCCCAGGTCAGGATATTCGGCAGAGGGCTGACGGCGGTCATTTCGCGAATCCTTTGATCATCCCGCGACGGCCCCTTCATAGAACGCCGTCGCCCCATGCGACAGACAACGCGCAAGCCACGGCTTAGGTCTCTCGTCGGCGCGCGTCCGCGCTTGCGACTCGGCCACCGGCCCGCTCTCTTGCCGCCGCAAGGCTTGGCGCACGGCCAGGCTGCAGTCGCGTTCCGGAGTTCAGATGTTCATGCGTTTCGCCACCCTCGCCTTCGTCCTTCTGTGCCTGAGCGCTGGTCCCGCGACGGCGGGAGGCAAGACTCAGAGCTTCGGCCAGGTCGCGGACGCCTATTTCCGGGCCAAGGCGGCCCAGGGCGCCTTCAGCGGCTCGGTGATCATCGCCTATGACGGCAAGCCGCTGTTGAGGCGCGCCTACGGCCTTGCCGACCGTGAGCGGAACATCGCCTCCCATATCGACGACGAATACCAGATCGCCTCGACCACCAAGACCTTCACCGCCGTCACCGTGGGCAAGCTGGTCGCGGAGGGCAGGCTGTCGTTCGATGATCCGATCTCGCGCTACCTGCCTGACGCGCCCGCGGCCTGGCGCGACATCACCGTGGCCCACCTGCTGAGCCACGAGTCCGGCATCCCGGAGTATTCGGCCACGACCAATTCGTTCCGCGCCCTGATGCGCGCCCAGCGCACGCCGCAGGAGATCGTGGCCCTGGTCGACCGCCTGCCACTGTCGTTCCCGCCGGGGAGCAAGTACCGCTACACCAACTCCGACTTCGTGCTGCTGGGCCTGATCGTCGAGCGGGTCAGCGGCAAGCCGTATGAGACCTTCGTCCGCGAGACCCTGCTCGATCCCCTGCGTCTCGGGCACACCGGCTTCACCCACGCCCAGACCCTGATGCCCAGCCGCGCGCATGGCTACATGAAGGGCGACGACGGCGGGTGGGAGAACGCCTTCTACATCGACCCCAGCATGCTCTATGCGGCCGGGTCGATGTATTCGACGGTCGATGACCTGCTGGCGTGGGACCAGGCGCTCTACGGCGGCAAGGTGCTGCCCCCGGCGCTCGGCGAGCAGATGCGCAAGAGCCGGGGCCACGAGTACGGGCTGGGCTTCTTCGTGGACGCGGTCGACGGCCACGCCTTCGTCGGTCACGCGGGCAGCCTTCCCGGTTTCGAGACCGACTTCCAGCGCTTCCAGGACGCGCCCCTGACCTTCATCATCCTGTCCAACACCTACCGCGCCCCGGCCGAGAAGATGACGCGCGAGCTGGCGACGATCTACTTCAAGCGCTGCGCCAAGAGCCACGGACGCCGCTGCGCGAACTAGCGCCCGCCAAGTGTCCGGACACGATTTCCGCCGTGTCCGGACAAGGCTTCGCGTGGATCGAGGCGCGCCGCCTGCGCCTCATTGGGCCTTCCGTCCACGAGAGCGCCCATGTCCGACACCGTCGCCGCCCCCGCCGAAGAGGCGCCCAAGCCCTATGCCGCCGAGATCGTCGAGATCGCCAAGACCATCGGCGCGGCGCTCCTGATCGCGCTGGTGCTGCGCATCGTGCTGTTCCAGCCCTTCACCATCCCCTCGGACTCGATGGAGCCGGGCCTGCTCAAGGGCGACTATCTGATCGTCTCGAAGTTCAGCTACGGCTGGAGCCGCTTTTCCATCCCGTTCAGCCCGCCGCTGGGCTCGGGGCGGCTGTTCGATCACAGCCCCCTGCGGGGCGACGTGGTGGTGTTCAGCCACAAGCTCGGCCCCAAGCGCATGGACTATGTGAAGCGCCTGATCGGCCTGCCCGGCGACCGGGTGCAGGTGATCTCGGGCGTGGTCCACATCAACGGCAAGCCGGTGCGCCAGGAGCTGCTGGGCCCGACCTTCGACCCCGACGACCCCGGCCGCCAGGTGATGAAGGTGCGCGAGAGCCTGGGCGACAGAAGCTGGATCGCCCTCATCGAGTCGCCCGACCATGTCGGGGAGACCACCGGCGTCTATGTGGTGCCCAAGGACCGCTTCTTCTTCATGGGCGACAACCGCGACAACTCGCTGGACAGCCGCTGGCCGGACGGGGTCGGCATGGGCTTCGTGCCCAAGGCGGAGGTCGAGGGCCGCGCCCGGTTCATCCTGGTCTCGTGGACCGGCGGGGCGGAGCTGTTCAAGCCCTGGACCTGGGTGACGCGGCTGGACCTGCGGCGCTTGCTGAAACCGATCCGCTAGCGCGCGTAGAACCGCTCGAACTCGGTCCAGGTGACGCGGCCGTTGCGGTCGGCGTCCATGCGGTCGAACTCTTCGCGCAGCACCTGTTCGCGCAGGGCCGGCGAGAGGCTGGCGGCCGCCGACGGGCCGGCCAGCGCGCCGAGGTCCAGCGTCACGCGCGGGCTGGCGGTGCGCGAAAACTCGGCGAAGGTGACCGCGCCGTCGTGGTTGGCGTCCAGACGGGCAAAGCCGGCCGAGGCGCTGGCGCGCGCCAGGGACGGCTGGGCCGCGAGCGCGCTGACCGCCAAGATGGCGCCGGCGGCCAGGCCCAGCCGCGCGCGGGGCCCGATGCGGCGTTGCGCCGGCGCCTGCTCGGCCACGAAGTCGGCGATGTAGCCGCGCAGGGCCTCGCTGGCCGACACCCCGGCCGAGCGGCAGCGGGCCATGAAGGCCAGCTTGGTCTCGTAGGGGAGGCGCAATTCCAGCGTCTCGGTCTTCTTCGGCGTCTTCAGTCCGCGCATGGCTCGCGCTCCGTGAGGTCGAGCGCGATTGTGCCGGGCGCCTGTGGCGACGGCAAGGCGGCTGAGCTTCGCCGTAAAAGCCCTACTTCGCGTCCAGGCCCCGCTTGACCAGCAGCGGCTCCACCTTCGGGTCGTGGCCGACCATGTTGCGGAACATGGTCCCGTAGTCCTGGGAATGGCCTTTCGACAGGATCAGGTCGCGATAGCGCTGGCCGTTCTCGCGGGTCATGCCGCCGTGCTGCACGAACCAGTCGTAGGTGTTCTGCTGCAGCATGTCGGTCCAGATGTAGGCGTAGTAGCCGGCCGAATAGCCCGAGCCCCAGATGTGGGCGAAGTAGCTGGTGCGATAGCGCGGCGGCACGTCGGTCACGTCCAGGCCGGTGGACGCCAGGGCCTTGCTCTCGAACGCGTCGACATCCTGTTGCGGCGCGTCGGCGGTCAGCGAATGCCAGCGCATGTCGAGCTGGGCCGCGGCCAGCAATTCGCCGAAGCTGAAGGCCTGGTTGAAGGTGTCGGCGCGCTTGATCTTGTCGACCAGGGCCTGGGGCATGGGCTCCCCGGTCTTCCAGTGGTGAGCGTAGTGGGCGAGCACGCGCGGCTCCAGCGCCCAGTGCTCATTGAACTGCGAGGGGAACTCCACGAAGTCGCGGGCGGTGCCCCCACTAGAGGGGTAAGTCGTTGCTGAAAACAGCCCGTGCAGGCCGTGCCCGAACTCGTGGAACATGGTGCGCACGTCCTCGAAGGTGATCAGGGCGGGCTGGCCGTCGGCGGGCTTGGTGAAGTTGGCGGTGTTGGAGATCACCGGCTTGGTCCCGAACAGCTTGGACTGGGGGACATAGCTGTTCATCCAGGCGCCGCCGGATTTGTTGTCGCGCTTCCAGTAGTCGAAATAGGCCAGGCCCAGCGGCTTGCCGTCGGCCTCGAACACCTCATAGACGCGGATGTCGGGGTGATAGGTCGGGATGTCGGTGCGGCGCTTGAAGGTGACGCCGTACATCTGGTTCGCGGCATAGAAGACGCCGTTTTCCAGCACGTTCCAGATTTCGAGGTAGGGCTTGGTGTCGTTCTCGTTGAGGTCGTACCGCGCCTTGCGCAGCTTCTCGGCGTAGATCTCCCAGTCCCAGGGCTTCAGCTTGAAGCCGCCGTGCTCGGCGTCGATCATCGCCTGCAGCTCCCCGGCCTCGCGGGCCTGGGCCTTGGCGGTGGGGGCGTCGAGCGCGTCGAGGAAGCCGTTGGCCGCGACCGAGGTCTTGGCCATCTGCTCTTCCAGCGAATAGTCGGCCCAGGTCTTGTAGCCGAGCAGGGCCGCCTTCTGGGCGCGCAGCCGGGCCAGTTCGGCGATGGTGGCGCGGGTGTCGTCGGCGTCGCCGCGCTCGGAGCGGGTCCAGCTGTGCTCGAACAGGGCCTCGCGCGTGCCGCGGTCGGTCAGCGAACTGATCGCGGGCTGGGAAGTGGTGTTCTGCAGCGGCAGCAGGAACTTGCCGTCCTGGCCGCGCTCCTTGGCGTCGCGCGCGGCGGCGTCGAGCTCGCCCTTGCTGAGCCCCGCCAGCTTGGCCGGATCATCGACCACCAGGGCGCCGGTCTTGGTGCCGGAGAGCAGCTTCTGGCGGAAGGTGTTGCCGACGACGGAGAGGCGCTTGTTCAGTTCGCGCAGCTTGTCCTGGTCGGCCGGAGACAGGTTGGCGCCGGCGCGCACGAAGCGCTGGTAGTAGGTGTCGAGCACCATGGCCTGCTCGCCGTCGAGCTTCAGCGCCGCACGCTGGTTCCACAGGGCCTTCACCCGGGCGAACAGCTTGGGATCGAGGTAGATGGCGTCGCTGTAGGCGGCCAGCTTCGGCGCCAGTGCGGCCTGCGCCTTCTGCAGGGTCGGGTTGGTGTTGGCCTGGGTCACCTGGCCGAAGGCGGCCTGCGCGCGCGAGAGCATCTGGCCGTGGCGCTCCATGGCCACGATGGTGTTCTCGAAGGTCGGCGGCGCCGGGTTGTCGGCGATGACGCGCACCTCGGCCAGGCTCTGGGCGATGCCTTCCTCGATGGCGGGCTGGTAGTCGGCGTCCTGGATCTTGTCGAACTGCGGCGCGTGGTAGGGCAGGGGGCTCGGCTCGGCGAACGGGTTGGCCGCCAGGGCCGGAGAAGCCACAGCCAGGGCGGCGGCGGCGATCAGCACGCGGAAGGACGTCATTTTCGGTTTCCCCTGCAGTCGGGACGGGGCTTCACGCGCCCGCCGTTCCCGTTAGGCCGGCACGATAGCGGCAGGGGAGCGGTGTCGGAAGGCGTTTGCGGCTAGCAGCGGATCTTAGGGCTCAACCACTGGGGTGCTTGCCAACCCTTGGTATGACCCGACCTGAGGCTTGCGCGTATGGGTTGGATAAGGTCTGGATGGGCTGACCAATCAGTCGGGGGCGACGATGCGAACTTGGCTCTGCGCAGCAGGCGTATCCCTCTGCCTTGCAGGCGGGCTGCCGGCGGCCGCAGCTACGCTCACTTGTAATGCGCCCAATTCCGAAGCCGCGAACGCCATCTGCACTAATTCAGAACTCCGGTCGCTTCTCGATCGCGAAGATGGGCTCTATCGCGCCGCCGTCGCGAGTACTGCCGACAAGGAGTCGGTTCGTCGCCTTGAGGGGCGATTCATTGAGGTATTGCAGCAGTGCGGCCCCGAGGAAACATGCCTCCGGAACGTCATAGGAAGGCGCTCGAAATTCCTCGCTGAATTGGCGCCTTACAGCGCCAGTGATGCCGAAGATGCGGTGTCCAAGAGCCCTGCGGCGCCGGCATCTGGCCTACCATCACAGCCGGAAGCTCAGAGGGAGCCTTCGGTTCCTGCAAACGACGCTACTAAGCAATCGGCCGGTGTGTCTGGCCGGGAAGTCTCCGCGCCCACATCGGCGTCGACGCCGGACCCGGCTGAGACGTCCCCTGGACCGGCGCCTGCTCCTGCAACTTCCGCCGGGTCTCCAAGGAAGGATGTGAGCGGCGCCATTGTAGTGGTGGCGATAGTTGTTCTGTTGGCGATGATCTCAGCGGCCATTGTCCTCTCGAATAGGAGGAAGGCTGCTCAGCGTCGGCATGCCAGGGATGTGTTCTGGCAGATTGCAGAAGAGCACCAAGAGGCACTTGGGCGACAATACTTAAAGCTATCGAAATTTAATGCCTATGGTATACAGGATTTCACAGCTTGGACGAAGGAATTGAACGAATTCTACAGCACGGTGCTGATCCCACAAATGTATTCCAGGGGCGTGCAGCCGTTGCTGGTCGGGCCTACGGCACAGTTTTTCAAGGGTGAGCTGGAGCAGTTTGCGAAGAACAAGGCGGACGACTTCACAGCCGGACTGTCATTCAATCCAAAAATGTCGCCGCTGGAGTTCGAGCAGTTCTGCGCGGGAATTCTCAAAAACAGCGGATGGAAGACGCAGCTCACGCCTGGCTCCGGTGATCAGGGCGCTGACATTATTGCGTATCGCGGCAACGACAGCCTGGTCGTTCAGTGCAAGCTCTATACGACTCCCGTCGGCAATAAGGCCGTGCAAGAGGCGCATACCGCGAAGGTGCATGTAGGCGTCAATCGGGCTGTCGTCGTATCCAACAAAGACTTCACACCCAAGGCACAGGAGCTCGCCGCAACGACGGGGACGGAGCTTGTCCACTACACCCAGCTGAAGGACTTGTAGTCGTCCCGCCTACCGGCTCGGGTGGCAGAAGTCGTGGAGGCGCTGGGCCATGACCTCGTTGACGCCGTTGACCCTCGCCGCGAGTCGACCTGGGCGCAATGGCCGTCTCATCGGCTGGTTTGAGGGCCCGGTGCGCCTAGGCTTTCCAGGTCATGCCCGATCTGGCCGGGCAAGGCGTCCTCCGGGCCGGGCGCCAGGGCGGCCCAGGCGGTGACGCCCTTCTTCGGGTCCAGGGCGGTCAGCTCCACCGCGGGATGGCCGCTCCAGAGGATCAGGCGACCCCGGATCACCAGGTCGGGGCGGCGCGGGCTTCCCGGCGCAAGCAGCACCAGGCGGCCCCTGGCCTTGAGGTCGGAGATGACCACGCTCTCGACCGCGCGCGACAGGGCGTCATAGCGGGGATCGCCGGTGGCGTTGGCTACGCCCTCGATCCGCGCCGTGGGCTGCGCGGGCCGCAGCGCCCAGCCGGCGGCGAGGGTCAGGGCGGCCAGCAGCACGACGGCGGCGACAAGCACGAGCCAGGGCGGGCGAGCGGGCGAAGACGGCGGCGCTGTCGGCGAGGAGGCAAGGTCCGCCTCCCGCAGGCGATAGCCGCGCTTGGTGACGGTCTCGATGCAGGTCTGAGCCCGGCTGTCGTCGCCCAGCGCCTTGCGCAGGTCGCTGATGACGATGGCGACGCTGTTGCCGCTCTGGCTGCGCCCGTTCCACACCTCGGCGACGATCTCGGCCTGGGAGACCACCTCGCCGCGGCGGCGCGCCAGGAGCGCCAGGGTGCGCGCGGTGCGGTCCTCCAGCCTGAGGCGCTCGCCGTCGCGCGCCAGCTCGCCCACCGCCGGGTCGAACCGCCAAGTCCCGATGATCACCGGCGCTGAATCCATCCGCCCGCCCCCACGCGAGAACTTCTTTAGATCATCTTGAAGCAAACCGCCCCGCTTCCTCGCCTAAGACCCACCGCTTCCGGGCGCCGAGCGCGCCCCTGCGCGGAGCATTCCATGACCAAGACGCCGTTCGCCGCCCTGGCGCTGACCTTGGCGCTGACGGGACGGGTCCAGCCGGCCGTCGCCGAACCCGTGTTCCAGGACGCCCCCTTCGACGAGGCGCACTGGACCTTCAGCGGGCCCGACATCAAGCCGGTCGAGGCCCTGGACCAGAAGGCCCTGCGTCTGCAGGACGGCGTCGCCACGCTCAAGCTTGCTGACTTCACCACCGGCGTCATCAGCTACGACGTGCTGCTGTCCTCGGACGCGCCCATGTACACCGGCCTGCGCTTCCACGGCGCGGACGAGGAGCAATACGAATACTTCTACCTGCGCGCCGAGCGCACCGGCATGCCGGACGCGACCCAATACACGCCCGTCTTCCACGGCGACCAGGGCTGGCAGATCTACGCCGGGCCGGAGTTCTCCAGCCAGGAGGGCTACAAGCGCGGCGAGTGGAACCACGTGGAGGTGCGCGTCTATCCGGACAGCGCCGACGTCTACATCAACGGGCGGCGCTCGCTGCGCATCCCCGAGCTGAAGACCGGCCATGCGGGCGGATACCTCGCCCTGTCGTCGTCGTTCGGGCCGCGCTTCCCGTTCAACCAGGTCTACTACGCCCACTTCCGCTACAGCGCCGAGCCGCTGGAGCGCCCGGCCGGCATGCCCGCGGCCAGGCGCAACGAAGCGGCCGGCCTGGTGCGGCGCTGGCAGGTGTCGCCGCCGATGGCGCAGGCGGACGCCCTGGCCTGGGCCGGCGGCAAGGCGCAAGCCGCCCAGCCAAGCTGGACCGACCTGCCCGTGGAGGCCAACGGGATCGCCAACCTGGCGCGGCTCGCCGGCAGGACCTCGGCCAGGGACACGGTCGTCGCGCGCTTCGAGGTCGACGCCGACCGCGCCGGGGACCGGCTGATGCGGTTCGGCTACAGCGACGCGGTCGAGATCTTCGTCAACGGCCGGCTGGTGTTCAAAGGCGACGCCCAGTTCCTGTCGCGCGACCAGCAGTTCCTGGGAACGGTCAGCTTCGGCGACGCGGTGGTCGCGCCGCTGCGCAAGGGCGCCAACCAGGTCCTGTTCGTGGTCAAGGAGCACTACGGCGGATGGGCGGCGGCCGCTGAATTCGCTGACCCGGCCGGACTGAGCGGGCTTGGCGCCGCGCCGGGCGGGCGCTGACCGCACAAATTCTCCGAACAACGGAAACAACCAGGCCCCGGCCTCACGGCGCAGGCGGCGAGAGGAACCACATGACCTTCACACCCAAACCCCTGTCGACGCTCCGCCTGGGTTACGCCCATTGGGCGCCGCTGCCGCTGAGGTTGATCGTCGGCTACGGCTTCATGGCCCATGGCGTGGCCAAGCTGATGCGCGGCCCCGAGGCCTTCGTTCACACCCTCGCGGGCCTGGGGATTCCGGCGCCTGAACTCATGGCCTGGCTGACCATCTGGGGCGAGCTGTTGTGCGGCCTGGCGGTGCTGCTGGGGCTGTTCGTGAGCTTGGCGGCCATCCCCATGACCATCATCCTGCTGGTGGCGATCTTCACCGTGCACCTGCAGTTCGGGTTCAGCTCGATCAAGCTCGTGTCTGTGGGCCCGACCGGACCGAAGTTCGGACCGCCGGGCTATGAGACCGACCTGCTCTATCTCGCCTGCCTCGCAGGCCTGGTGCTTATGGGGCCGGGTCCCCTTGCGCTCGACGGCTTGCTTGGAAAGCTGTTCATGGGCCGGCGAAAGCGCGCCTTGTCGGCCGCCGCCTAGCCTCGGTCGCCTATCGGCTCGGGTGGAAGAAGTCGTAGATGCGCTGGGCCATGGCCTCGTTGACGCCTTCCACCTTGGCCAGGTCTGCGACCGCTGCGCGGGAGACGCCGCGGGCGGAGCCGAAGGCGTGCAGCAGGGCCTTCTTGCGTTTGGCGCCGACGCCCTCGATCTCGTCGAGGGGGCTCCGGGTCATGTCCATCTTGCGCTTGGTGCGGTGGGTGCCGATGGCGAAGCGGTGGGCCTCGTCTCTCAGGCGCTGGAGGTAGTAGAGCACCGGGCTCTTGGGCTCGAGCATGAAGGGCGCTTCGCCGGGCTTGAAGAAGCGTTCCAGGCCCGCGTCCCGGTCCGGGCCCTTGGCGACACCCACGACGGGGATGTCGTCGACGCCGAGCTCCGCCATCACCTCCTGCACGGCCGACAGTTGGCCTAACCCGCCATCGATCAGCACAAGGTCGGGGCGGATGGGGTCCGAGCCCTCTTCCTCCTCCTTGACCAGGCGCGAGAAGCGCCGGCCCAGCACCTCGCGCATCATGCCGTAGTCGTCGCCGGGGACGAGGTCCTGCGAGCGGATGTTGAACTTGCGGTACTGGTTCTTCTGGAAACCTTCCGGCCCGGCCACGATCATGGCCCCGATCGCGTTGGTCCCCATGATGTGGGAGTTGTCGTAGACCTCGATCCGCTCGGGCGGGCCGGGCAGGCCCAGCGCCTCGGCCAGGCCGTTCAGCAGCATGGCCTGGCCCGAGCTTTCCGACATCTTGCGGCCTAAGGCCTCGCGCGCATTGGTCAGGGCGTGGCCGACCAGCTCCAGCTTTTCGCCGCGGCGCGGCACGCTGATCTCGACCTTGCGGTTGCGCCTCAGCGCCAGGGCGTCGGCCAGCAGCACCGCCTCGGACGGCGCGTGCGAACACAGGATCAGGCGCGGGATGGGCTTGTTCTCATAGAACTGGCCCATGAAGGCGCCCAGGATCGAGCTCTCGTCGTCGGACTTGTCCACCCGCGGGAAGTAGGCCCAGTTGCCCCAGTTCTGGCCGGCGCGGAAGAAGAACACCTGTACGCAGGCCTGGCCGCCCTCGGCGTGCACGGCGAAGACGTCGGCCTCGTCCACCGTCTCCGGATTGACCGACTGCTCCATGGCGATGGCGGCCAGCGCGCGGATGCGGTCTCGCAGGCGCGCGGCGCGCTCGAAGTCCAGGTCGTCGGAAGCCTCGCCCATCTCCTTGGACAGGCGGTCCATCACCTCGCGACTCTTGCCCCGCAGGAAAGCCTCGGCCTCACCGACCAGGGCGTCGTATTCGGCAGGCGTCACATAGTCGACGCAGGGCGCGCTGCAGCGCTTGATCTGGTGCAGCATGCAGGGGCGGGTGCGGCTGTCGAACACGCTGTCGGAGCAGGTGCGCAGCAGAAACGCCTTCTGCAGGGTGTTGAGCGTCCGGTTCACCGCCCAGGTGGAGGCGAAGGGGCCGAAATAGTCGCCCTCGATCGTGTGGGCCCCGCGGTGCTTCTTGATCTGGGGCGCGGGGTGGTCGCGGCGCACCACGATCTCGGCGAAGGACTTGTCGTCGCGCAGCACCACGTTGAAGCGCGGCTTCAGGTGCTTGATCAGGTTGGATTCGAGCAGCAGGGCCTCGGTCTCGGTCGAGGTCGTGACGAACTCCATGGCCCGGGTCAGGTGCACCATGTGGGCGATGCGCTGGGTGTGGAAGCGGCCCTGCGCGTACTGCATCACGCGCTTCTTCAGGCTGCGGGCCTTGCCGACGTAGAGCACCTCCGCGCCCTCGCCCAGCATGCGATAGACGCCCGGCCCCTCCGGCGCGCGCCGAGCCTCGTCGCGGATCAGGTCCGCGCCGATCAGGGCCGGCTTTTCGACAGGGGGAGACTCGCTCATCGGACGGATCATATAGGCGCCGCGCGCGAGGCGCGTCAGCAGGTGCGGCGCCTCAGCCCCTGAGCTAGCCCTTGCGGACGAGCAGAGCGCCCACGAACACCATCACCACGCCGATCGCCTTGGTCCAGTCGAGCGGCCGTCGCGCCAGGCCCAGCCAGCCGAAGTGGTCCACGGCCACGGCGGTGGCCAGCTGCGCGGCGATGGCCAGGGTCAGCACTGCGGCGACCCCGATCCGCGGCGCGCCATAGGCGATGGCGAACACGAACACCGCACCGTAGACGCCGCCGATCCAGGCCCACCAGGGCAGGGCTTTGGCTTGAGACAGCTCCGGCTTGGCTCCGAGGACTGCAGCAGCCGCCATCAGCGCCAGGGCGCCGACCACGAATGAGATCATCGCCGCATTGACGGTCGAGCCGACCCCGCGCGCCAGCATGGCGTTGGTCGGGGGTTGCAGCGCCAGGAGCACGCCCCCGACCAGGGCCGCGACCACGGCGAATACGGACTGGTTCATGAGGTGAGGGTCGGCGGATTCGGCGCCGCTGCGAACCTTCCCCCGCAAGGAGGGAAGGATCAGGAGCCGAGTTTTATCACCTCGGCCCATTCCGCGTCGGTCACCGGCTGCACCGACAGGCGCGAGTTCTTCACCAGCACCATCTCCTCCAGCGTCGCGTTCGCCTTGATCTCCTTCAGCGTCACCGGCCGCGCCAGCGGCTTCACCGCCCTCAGGTCGACCGCCACGAAGGCGCCGGTCGGGTCGCTCGCGTCCGGATAGGCCGCGCCCGCAACCTGGCTGATCCCGACCACCGCCTTGTCCTCGCCGGAGTGGTAGAACAGCACCCCGTCACCGGGCTTCATGTTGTTCAGGTGCGCCTTGGCCTGGTGGTTGCGCACGCCGGTCCAGGAGTCGGTTCCGGCCGCGCGGTGCTGCTCCCAGGACCAGGTTCCGGGTTCGGATTTCACCAGCCAGTGGGCCATCGCCGCCTCCGCTTTCGACGCGGGGACTATGCCCGCATCACACGCGGGATCAATCGCCGCCTACCAATGCGGATCGACCGGCGCGCCCTCGAACGCCTCCGCCAGGCGGCGCCGGGTCGGGGCGGTGATGGTCTCGGGCAGGGCGTCGAGGGGGAAGAAGCGGGCGTGCAGGATTTCGCCGGGGCGGGGCGCGCCCACCTCGCGCCAGGTCTCGACGCGATAGACCAGCACGTGGTCGCCGCGGAACACGCGCTCGTTGGAATGGACGGAGAGCAGAACAGGACGGTCGGTCGGTTCGATGCCGGCCTCTTCGCGCAGCTCGCGCGCGGCGGCCTGTTCGCCCGTCTCGCCGCGGTCGACGCCGCCGCCAGGAAGGTGCCAGCCGTGCAGATAGGTATGCTCGACCAGCAGCACGTGGCCGTCGTCGTTGGTGGCGATGGCCCGCACCCCGAGCGTCATGCCGCGCACGGCGCGCGAGGCGGCGTAGAACAGCGGGCGGGTGAAAGGCTCGATGCGGCGGCGCCAGATCATGGGCGTTGATAGCGCGCCCGGCGGCGCGAAGCACGGGCGGCTTCAGGCGGGCAGGGCGATCTCGTCGTAGCCGCGGCCGAGGAACTGGATCAGGCAGAAGCCGTGGCCGAAGGGGTCGGCCAGCATGGCGATCCTGCCCCAGGCGTGGGTCGCGATCTCGACCTCCAGCGTCGCGCCGGCGCCGACCGCGCGCGCCACGGCGGCCTCGATGTCGGACACGACCACATCGGCGTGCATCGGCGTCCAGTGCCGTTCGTAGCGGCGGCGATCGGCGCCCGCCCCTACCGAGCCGGCGGGCTTTTCGAGCAGGTAGACCGGTACGGGCCAACCCAGGAGTTCGACCACGCCGTCCCCCAGCCGGCGGCCGGTCTCCAGGCCGAAGGCCTCGCGGTAGAAGCGTTCCCCCGCCTTCAGGTCCGGCACGTCGATGTTGAGGAGAAAGCTCATGGTCGCTGGATATAGGGTTTCTCCTCCCTCGTCTCACGAGGGGGGATCGCGCGCAGCGTGGTGGAGGGTGCGCGACTGGGCTGGCGGGCAAGTTCGCCGTTGAGCCGGCGGCGCGCTTCACGCGCACCCTCCACCACTTCGTGCCCCCCCTCCCTCGCAGGCGAGGGAGGGGTGAACGCGCACGCCCTTGCCCCGCGCGCCCCGTGCGGCTAAGCGATCCACGGTTTCCGGAGCCGTCTTCCATGCATGCGATTCTCGTCGTCCTGGTCTTCGTCGTCGCCCTCGGCGCCCTGAACTTCATCGAGTTCGGCCGGCTGGACTAAGGCCATGGCCGGGGGCGTCTTGGCGATCCTCGGTCTGGTGTTTGGCGTGCTCCTGGCGTTCGCCGGGGGCGAAGCCCTGACGCGTGGGACGCGTCGACTGTTCGCGGGCGCGGCCGGGATGGCGGCGCTGGGCGCGGTGATCTGCTCGGCCCTGCCGGAATACGCCTTCGCCATGCGCGCCTCCTCCATCGGCCTGTCGGGCGCGGCGGTGGGGGCGGTGGCGGGCTCGCTGACGGCCAACGCCTTCGTCGCGGCGGTGATCGCCGCCTCCAACACCTCGGAACGCCCCAAGGGCACGGGCGCCTTCGGCCTGATCGCGGCGGTGGCCGCCGTCGTGCTAATCGGCGTGGCCTTCGACGGCAGCATCGGGCGGGTGGAAGGCGGAATCATGCTGGCCGCCGCCCTGGTCGCCGCCTGGCAGGCCTCGCGGCTGGAGGTCGGGGAGCCCGGCGAGCCCAAAGGCGCGTCCCGCCCGGCCGCGGCCATCGGCTGGTTCGCGTTCGGCGTGGTTCTGCTGCTCGGCGGGACCTGGCTCGCGATGGAGCAGGTGAAGGCCCTGTCGGTGGGCCTGCCCGATCGCGACCTGATCATTGGCTTGGCGGCGCTGGGCCTGGGCGCCGCGCTGCCGGAGATCGTGGCCGCCGTCTCGGCGGTGCGCCGCAAAGAGGGCCCGCAGGCCCTGCTGAACGTCCTGGTCGGCGTGTCGCTGGTGCTGTTCGGGGCGCTGGGCGCCGCAGCCCTGGTGCATCCCATCGCCGTGGCGGAATCCTTCCTGCGCGCGCCCCTGGTGGCGGTGGCGGTTTCGGCCGTCCTGCTGCTGGTCCTGGCTCTGCGCTCCAAGCCCTTGCCGCGCGCGGCGCCGGCGGTCGGCATGGTCATGTATCTCGCGTTCCTGGTCGCCTTCCTGAAGGTCGGGGGATGAGCCGCGCAGCCCTTGTGACCGGCGCCGGCAAACGCATCGGCCGCGCCATCGCCCTGGCCCTGGCCGACGCCGGCTTCGACGTGGCGGTGCACTACGGCAGCTCGGCCCCCGAAGCCGAGGCCGTCGCCGCGGAGATCCGCGCCAAGGGACGCAAGGCGTCGGCGCTGAAGGCCGACCTGACCGACGACGCCGAGACCCGCAGCCTGATCGCCCGCGCCGCTGAAGCGCTGGGGCCGATCTCGCTCCTGGTCAACAACGCCTCCCTGTTCCTGGACGATCGCATCGAGACCCTGTCGCGCGAGCATTTCGACGCCCAGATCGCGACCAACCTCTATGCCCCCCTGGCCCTGGCCCAGGCTTTCGCCGCCCAGGCGCCGGAGGGCTCGTCGATCGTCAATCTGACCGACCAGCGGGTGTGGAAGCCCACGCCGCAGTTCTTCAGCTATGCGGTCTCCAAGGCCGGGCTGTGGTTCGCCACCCGCATGCTGGCCCAGGCCCTGGCGCCGAAAATCCGCGTCAACGCCGTCGGCCCCGGCCCGACCCTGCCCTCGATCCACCAGAAGCCCGGCGAGTTCGACGCCGAGGCCGCCGCCGTGCCGTTGGAGCGCCGCTCCACGCCCGAGGACATCGCCCGCGCGGTGCTCTACCTCGTTGACGCCCGCTCCACGACCGGCCAGATGATCGCCGTCGACGGCGGCCAGCACCTGGGCTGGCGCACCCCCGATGTGATCGAGCCCTGATGGTCATGCCGACGCCCGAGCCCGTGCCTGACGCCGGCTTCCGCCGCGAGAGCCTCAGCGTCTTCGTGCGGGGCCTGAAGATCGCCGCCGAGATCGGGGTCCATCCGCACGAACGCGGCCGCGCCCAGCCCCTGGTGGTGGACGTGGAGCTCAGCCTCTTTCCCCGCCGCATCGACACCCTGGCCGACACGGTCAACTACGAGCGCATCGTCACCCGCGCCCGCGCCATCGCCGCGGAAGGCCACATCGAACTGGTCGAGGACTATGTCGACCGCCTGGCCCGCGCCTGCCTCGACGATCCGCGCGTGCGCCGCGTCCGCGTGCGTGTCGAAAAGCCCGAGGCCCTGGCCGGCGCCGAGGCTGCAGGCGTGGAGACGGTGCTGACGCGCGGCTAGCCCGCAAGGCCCGATTGGGCTAACCCTTGGGCGACCTTTGCGCGCAGGACCCGAGAGCAGACCATGAGCGACCCGCACGAGCCCACGGGCGAGACGCCCGAGCCGCCACGGGTCGACGTCCCGCCGGCCGCGCCACTGCCGCCCCTCTCCAGCGAGCCCGCCGCGGCGCCGCCGCATGAGCCGCTGGCGCCCGCTCCGCCGCCGGTGGTCGAGGCGCCTCCGCCGCTGCCGCCTCCGCCCCCTCCGGTCGCGCCGCCGCCTCCGCCGACGGAGCCGTTGCCGCCCCTGGCGCCTCCGCCCCCCCCGCCACCGTCCCAGACCATCGGCCGGCGGCGCAAGGAGCCGGAGAATCCCTACGGCAAGGGCGACTTCGACGCGGTGTTCGAGGGGCGCTCGGTCGAGGGGCTGGGCGACCGCCTGGCGCCGACCACCTGCTATCTGTTGATGATCATCGCTCCGCTGGGTCTGGGCGTGCCGGCCCTGATCGCCGCGGTGCTGGCCTGGATGGCCAAGGACCGGGCGCCGGAGTGGCTGCGTTCGCACTACCTGTTCATGCTGCGCAGCATCTGGATCTCGGTCTTCGCCGTGCTGATCGCGGTGCTCAGCGAGGTCTTGGGCGACTATCTGCCGGCCCAGGGCGTGTTCATGGCCGGCACCGCCATCTGGTGGCTGGTGGTGGTGGTCGGCGTGGCCTGGTTCGTGACGCGGGCCACCATCGGCATGGGCCGCCTGCGCCGCGGCGAGCCGATCCGCAACTACCGCACCTGGCTGGTCTGAGCGTGAGCCTGCAACAGACGCCGCCACCCGCTTCGCCCTCACCCAACGAGGGCAAGATCGAGGCCCTGGCGGTCTATGCGCTCTATCTGGTCTCCTGGCCCACGGTGGGCACGCTGGGCCTGGCCGGGCTGATCATCGCCTATCTGGCGCGAGGCCGCGCCGCACCCTGGGTGCGCACCCACCTCGACAAGGAAATCCGCCTGTTCTGGCTGACCCTGGCCTGGGTGATCGGCGGCGTGGTGCTCCTGGCCGTGGTCGGCACGATATTGCTGCCGATCCTGGGGCTCGGCTTGCTCTTCTGGCTCGGGATCGGCGTCTATCTGACCGTCGTGGGCATATGGTTCCACGTCTCGGGCGTGATCGGCTTGCTCCGTCTGCTCGACAATCGCGCCGCCGACGAGAGCCTTCCAGCGTCGGGCAAGAGCGCCTGAGCCGGGCTGAAGGCCCTCGTTTTCAGTGTGGAGCATGTCCGGGCGGAAAAGCGCGTCCCACTTTTCCTGACATGCTCCAAGGCCTCAGCGGGCCTTCATCGCCTTCAGCACATTGATCTTCATGCCGTGCACGGTCATGTCGCCGCCCACCTGACCGGCGGGGCAGGCGCCGGTCCACGTCGAGTCGATGGTGGAGGAGTGCTTGCCGTTCATCTGCGGCAGGGCCGCGCCCTCGGTGACGCTGTCGGCGTGCACCACATAGTGGGTCGAGAAGTCGCCCGAGGCGGTGCCGGTCGAAGACGTGCGCCCGCCCGTGCCCATGTCGCAGACCGAGCTGAAGGTCCAGGAGCCGTCCGGCTGGCGCGCGTAGGAGTGCTGGGAGCAGGCGTCGTCGCCCATCTGGGTCCCCATGATCGACAGGCGCTGGTCGGTTTCCGCGTCGATGCACATCTCGATGGTCTGCACCACCGCCTGGCCGTTGGAGATGGCCATGCGCCAGAGCCCCGCCTTGCGGCGCAGGGTCGGAGCCTCGGGCGAGCCGGGTTGCGCGGCGGCTGGGGTCGAGGCGGGCGCCGCGCCATCGTTCTTCTTGTTGCAGGAGGCCAAGGCCAGCACGGCGGCGCCGGCGGCGATCAGGGTCACGGTCTTCATCGAGCGGTTCATCGGCGGTCTCCCCGGCCTTGCGGCGGCCCATGCGCGGGGCCAGCTTAGCGACGAACCGGCCGCCGGGGGAGGGGGAACGCGCGCGTCCCTCACCGGGTTGGCCGCGCAGGAGCGAACGCCATGCACCCGAGCTTCCTCGACAACGACCACGCCGCCCGCTTCGAGTGGAAGGAGGAGGGCTTCCTCGCCTTCGCCGACTATCGCCGCGGGCCCGGTCGCCTGATCCTGACCCACTTCGAGACCGATCCGGCGGCGCGGGGCCGGGGCCTCGCCGGCAAGCTGATGAGCGCGATCTGGGACGACGCCCAGGCTCGCGGCCTCAAGATCGAGCCGCGCTGCCCCTATGCCGTAGACTGGTTCGACAAGCACCCGGAGAAGGCCTCGCTGCGCGTTGAACGCCAGGAAG
The DNA here is from genome assembly GCA_018241995.1 of Pseudomonadota bacterium. Lineage (GTDB taxonomy): Bacteria > Pseudomonadota > Alphaproteobacteria > Caulobacterales > Caulobacteraceae > JAFECT01. The sequence continues at coordinate 131,039 of JAFECT010000013.1, read as the reverse complement.
CCCAGGAGCAGTCCTCAGCATGAGCGCCCTGACCCACGACGCCGAAGCGCGGCGCTTCGAACTCCTGATCGACGACGAGCGCGGCCGCGGTCTGGTCTGGGCCGACTACGCCCGCGAACCCGGCCGCCTGGCCGTGCTGCACGTCGAGGCCGAGCCGCAGCTGCGCAACACCGGCGCGGCCGGTCAGTTCATGCAGGCGTTGGTGCAGGCGGCGAGGGAGGAAGAAACCCAGCTTCGCCCGGTGTGCGGCTATGCGGTGATGTGGCTGCGTCGCCATCCCGACAGCGCCGACGTGGTCTGGAAGGGCTGAGAGCAAGAAAAAAGCCGCCCGAAGGCGGCTCTTCTTCGCGGGGAAAGAATGGTCGGAGTAGCAGGATTCGAACCTGCGACCCCCGCGTCCCGAACACGGTGCTCTACCAGACTGAGCTACACTCCGACTTGGGAGCGGGCCTTATAGTGGCGTCGCAGGACGGCCGCAAGCGGGTTTCTGAAGCCCGTTCCGCGGCATTCTGGAACAAGCTTCTGCGGGCGGTTGCAACGCCGGAGTCGTTGCGCTATCTCCCCTGCCTCCGGCGACGCCGGAACCCCTGCTGGGGAATGGTGTAATGGTAACACACCGGTTTTTGGTACCGTTATTCTAGGTTCGAGTCCTAGTTCCCCAGCCACTTCTTCCCTTCATTGTCAGCGTGGCGCAGTCGGCAAGGCCGGCAGCCGGCGCATGAAGGTGATGTTCAGCTTCAGGCAGAGCCGGCCCTTCGGATTGTAGTCTTCCTCCACGTTCAGAAGGGCGTTGTCGGTCTGGGTGCGCGCCGCGAAGCTGCGAAGGGTCATCAGTCCCTTGGACTTGATCATCTCGGTCGGCGCGGGCCGCCGCATCGCGTACCAGGATCTGGCTCCGGGCACGCGTCGGGTCTCGATGGCCTCCTCCTGCAGACCGCCGGGCCTGGCATGGGCGAACGACAATGGGCCGTAGAGCCCCTCCAGATAAGCGACCGCTGATTCGAACGTCGCGCGGCATTGGTCGGGCGTCATGACCGCCGGGCCGAAGTCCCGCGTCAGGCTGATCGAGACGGCGTGGTCCTTGCCGTCGAACAGGATGGATTCCGTGTAGGGCTTGCCGTCGACCAGGACAGGCGCGGTGGCATGGATGAAGGCCGGCCCATCCGTAGCGGTGGGCGCGCTGAACGGAACGCGCGATGTCTCGCGTATCTCCGCCAGGCTCATGCCCAGCCGCACGCCGTCCCAGCCCTCGGGCGCGGCGGCCGGGCCTCGGTAGGGCGTCGAGAAGCCTTCGTCGCGTAGAGTCGCCTCCACCGAGGGATCGAGCGCGCGCGCCCGGCCGATATCGCTCCAGCCTTCGTCGGTACGGTCGAGGTCGAGTTCGAGCAGGCCCATGGCGAACAGGGCCTTCGCCATGTTCGGCTTAGCCCTCACGGCGGTGGTGAAGTCCGCCAGGGCGGCGCGGCCGTCGCCTCGGCGCATCAGGACCAGGCCGCGCGATTGCAGCACCTCGGGCCCGATATCCAGGCGCACCGCTCGGTCGCAGGCGGCCAGGGCCACGTCCAGCGCCTTGCCGCTGCGCGCGCCCTCCGCGCAGCGGGCGGTCAGGTCCGGCAGGCTTTCGGGCGCCGCCGCCCGGTGCGGCTTGGCGGCGAAGGCCGGTGTCGCGAGACCCAGGCTCAGGGCCAGCAAGGCTCCCCATCGGCGCAGGCGCATGGCGTCCCCCTCCGTACTCCGGGGGAAGGATAGCGCGCTCACAAGAGCCGTCAAAAACGATGGCGATCAGGGAGGCGCCTGGCGGCTTGAAGCAAGGACGTGCGCCTCAGGCGGTATATGCGCGTCGCCAGGTGTCGTATGCAGACGCCTCCGTGCTGCAGTTCGGCCGCCGGCGTCGGGCGATAGGCTATCGGAGAGTTCGAAATCTTGCTCCTTCACAAACTCTTCGGTCGTCGTCGGAAGGCCGCCGACGCGCTGCGCGCCTCACCCGACGAAGACCCGCCACCGGCCGCAGGCCCTCCCTGGGGCAAGGGGTGGAAGGTCCTGGTGTTCCGGTACAACGACGGGGATCGGGAGCGGCTGGAGGTGCTGGCGCCGGTCGATGGCGACACCTTAGATTGGGACCTGCTGCGGTCGCACGTGCGCGCCGGCGAGTGGCCCGCGTTTCAGCCGACGGCCGGCGCGAAGACCGCGGTGATGGACTGGCGCAGCAACCATCAGCTGCTGGAGACCGCGGACGGACTGTCGATGCGCCTGAGCGCTGAGCCATTGGCGCCTGGTGCGTTCGGAGGCAGTGGGAGGGATCGGTCTGTCACCTTGCTCGGGGTGCGCGACGCGGACCTTTGACGCACCTCCCGCAGTTTTCACCGCAGTCAGACCACGCCGAGCGCGCCCAGGCTGCGATAGAGCACATAAGCCGCCACGCCGATGAGGACGGCGGCGAAGACCCGAGTCAGGGCCGCGCGCTGGGATGCCAGGCGGATGGCCAGGCGCATGCCGAACGCGCCGCCGACGATCCCTCCGGCGATGAAGAAGCCGGCGACGCGCCAGTCAACCAGGCCCGAGATCGCGTAGTTCGCCGCCGTCGCCGTCCCGAACACGCCTACAGATGCGAGCGACGATCCCACCGCGTTCAGGATCGGCATGCCGCTCGCCAGCATCAGGCCGGGCACGATCAGGAAGCCGCCGCCGATGCCGAAGAAGCCGGACAGCAACCCGGCGGCGAAACCCGTCGCGATCAGGCGCGGCGCGATGCGCGCGTTCAGGCGCACGGTCGGGTCTCCGGCGGCGGATCGGTTCCGCAACATCGAGATGGCGACCCCGACCATGACCAGGGCGAACAGGGCCAGCAGCTTCTGCCCGTCGACCAGCTTGCCCGCGGTCGACCCGAGAAGCGCGCCCGCGACGCCGGACAGGGCGAAGGTGATGGCGCAGGGCCACTTCACCGTGCCCGACCGGGCGTGCTGGGCGAGATTGGCGAAGGCGTTCAGCGCCACGGCCGACGCGCTGGTGCCGATGGCCACGTGCGGGTCGCGCACGCCGACCACATAGAGCAGCAGCGGGGTGGCGAGGACCGATCCGCCGCCGCCGATCATGCCGAGCGACAGGCCCACCAGGGCTCCGCACAGCACGGCGAGCAGGTCTTGCAGGTGCATCGCCGCCGCCTCAGGCGAGAAGGGCGGCCGCGCGTTCGGATCGAGCGCGCAGGGGCAGCTTCAGGTATCGCTTGCCGTTCGCGGCCTTGGGCGGCAGCCGACCGGCACGGATGTTGACCTGGATCGACGGCAGCAGCAGAGCCGGGGCCGCCAGGCCCGCGTCTCGCGCGCGCCGCATGGCCACGAAATCCGCCTCGTCCACGCCGTCGCGCACGTGGATATTGCGCGCGCGCTCCTCCGCCACCGTCGTCTCCCAGGCATAGTCGTCGCGGCCCGGCGCCTTGTAGTCGTGGCACATGAACAGCCGGGTCTGCGGCGGCAGGTCGAGCAGGCGTCGGATCGAGCGGTAGAGCTGGACCGCATCGCCGCCGGGGAAGTCGGCGCGCGCCGTACCGTAGTCCGGCATGAACAGGGTGTCGCCGACGAAGACCGCATCGCCGATGCGATAGCTGACGTCGGCGGGGGTGTGGCCGGGCGTGTGCAGCACTTCGATTTCGAGGCCGTCGACCTCGATGCGCTCGCCGTCGCCGAACAGGCGGTCGAAATCGCGGCCGTCGGGCGCCACGTCGGTCGCGTCGAACATCGGTGCGAAGATCGCCTGCACGGCCTGGATATGCTCGCCGATGCCGACCGCCGCGCCCGTGCGCGCCTTGATGTGCCGCGAGGCGCTGAGGTGGTCGGCGTGGGCGTGGGTTTCCAGCACCCAGGCGATGCGCACGCGCGCGGCGTCGGCCGCTTCCAGCATGCGGTCGGCGGAGCGGGTCTCGACGACGCCCGAGGCGGGGTCGAAGTCCAGGACCGGGTCGATGGTGACCGCCTCGGTGGCGCCGGTGCGCCAGACCAGGTGGCTGACCGTGTAGGTGGCGGGATCGAAGAACGAGCGGATCTGCAAGGACATGCCGAGCTCCACAGTGGCTGTTGCCGGCTATATATTAGCACTTGCTAATTTAGACAAGTATAATGTATAAGATCGCCATGGATCGCTCGTTTGAAACCCTGAACCTCGCCGATTTCGAGGCCCGCGCGGCCGAGGCGGCGCAGCTGCTCAAGGCCATGGCCAATGAGAACCGGCTGATGGTGCTCTGCTACCTGCTGGCCGGCGGCGAAGTCTCGGTCAGCGCCCTGGCCGAGGCGGTCGACCTCAGCCAGTCGGCCCTGTCGCAGCACCTGGCCAAGCTCCGGGAGGACGGGCTCGTGACCTACCGGCGCGAGTCCCAGACGCTGTTCTACCGGGTCGACGACGCGCGGGCGCTGCGGGTGCTGGCGGTCCTGAAGGACATCTTCTGCCCCGACCTGACGCCCTCAAAGGACTTGCAGCCATGATCCCAAGAGACCTGACCCCCGCCGAAACCGCCGCCCTGCTTGGCCGAGGCGCGGTGCTGATCGACATTCGCGAGAAGGATGAGCTCGGCGCCGGCGTGATCCCGGGCGCCGCGCACCTCCCGCTGTCGCGGCTCGAGGCCATGCCCCTGCCGGCGGCCGCCGGCCAGACGGTGGTGTTCCACTGCCGCAGCGGCCGGCGCACGGCGCAGAACGCCGCGGCGCTGGGGGCCAAGGCGGCCGGATGCGAAGCCTATCTGCTCGGCGGCGGCATCGACGGCTGGCGCGCCGCCGGCCTGCCGGTCGCCGAAGGGGCCTGAGTGTCGATCTCGGACGCCTTTACTCCGGTCGAGGGCCTTGTCGGCGGCGCGCTGATCGGCGCCTCGGTGTGGGTTCTTCTGTTCGGCCTCGGGCGCGTGGCGGGCGTCAGCGGCATACTGAGTATGGCCCTGCGGCCATCGACGCCGGGCGCCGAGCGGCCCTGGCGCCTGGCGTTCCTGGTCGGCCTGGTGCTCGGCCCTGTGGCGGTCGGCGCGGTGTGGGGGCGAGCGCCCATCCAGCCGTCGACTACGTCCTGGATCCTGCTGATCGTCGCCGGAGCCATCGTGGGCCTCGGGACTGGCCTCGCCAACGGCTGCACCAGCGGCCACGGCGTCTGTGGGGTGGCGCGGCTCTCCCCGCGTTCGCTGGCCGCGACCGGAGTCTTCATGGCGGCCGGCTTCCTGACGGCCACCGTGTTTCGCCATCTGTTGGGATTCTGAGTCATGCGCCTGCTGCAAGCATTGGCGGGGCTGGGCTCCGGTCTGCTGTTCGGGGCGGGCCTTGCGGTCGGCGGCATGACAGACCCGGCCAAGGTGCTGGCGTTCCTCGACCTGGGCCGAGCCTGGGATCCCAGCCTCGCCTTCGTCATGATCGGGGCGCTCGCTCTGGCCGCGCCGGCGTTCGCCCTGACGCGGCGCACGCACAAGCCGCTGTTGGCGGTGGCTTTCGCGCCGGCGGCTGCGGGCGGCGTCGACCGGACCCTGCTGGTCGGCGCGGCCGTCTTCGGCGTCGGGTGGGGCCTGTCGGGCTACTGCCCCGGCCCGGCCTTGGCCTCTCTGAGCCGCCCGTCCTGGGGCCTCGTCGCATTCCTGGCGGCGATGGTCGCCGGCCTTCTCGCCTCGGCCAGGGTCGCGCGGATGCTGAGCGGTCGCGAAGACGGATAGGCCTAGGGCTTGACCACGCCTCGCACCGGCACGGTCGCCACCGGATTGTTCGGATCGTTGGTCTCGATTTTCACTTCGCCTTCGAACGGACCGGGCTTCATGGCCGAGGTGACGTGCAGGCTGACCTCGTACTCGCCCTTGCTGGCGCCCTGGCGGAGCTCGACCTTCAGGCCCGGCACGTTGGTCGAGGCGCGGGTGGCGACGAAGGTCTCCGGCGTCTTCAGATTGTTCGAGCGCACCATGATGGCGCGGAGCGCGCCGTTGTCGCTGGGCGCCACCTCGCCGAAGCTCACGCTGCGGGGGTCGAAGCGATAGCTCGGCCGGATCACGCCGGAGACGTTGAACAGATATTCCGGCTGGTGCTTGGAGTTGGTGCGGATGCGAATGCGCTCGGCGATGGGCCCCACGCGGGCATCCGGGCCGCCGACGGTGATGTCCAGTCGGTATTGCGTCTGGCCCGGGCGACCGACCGCGGCCACAGCCTCGGCGGGGGTGGCCTTGTGCTTGTCGACACGGATCCAATCCACCGGCGATTCGATGGACACGATCTCGAACGGCTCGGCTTCATCGGTCCAGAGGGTCACCGACTGCTTTTCGGTGTCGCCTTGCAGCAGGTTGGTGCGGATGTAGCCGACCGGGTAGGCCTCCACATAGGGCTTCACCAGGGCGATCAGGGTCAGCTGGAGCGTGGGGGTCTCGGGGTCGTTGGTCTCGACCGCAATCGCCTTGGCGACCTGGCCTGTGAGGCTGGCGGTGTCGAGGTGAGCCACGACCGTGCCGGTCTGGCCCGGGTGGATCACCGGTGTGAAGGTGGCCGCCGTGCAATTGCAGCCGGCGGTGACGCTCTTGATGGCAAGGTCACTGGAGCCGGTATTCCTCAGGGTGAAAACCCAGTCGAGCTTGTCGCCCCTGTGCGCCGTGCCCAGGTCCGCGCGCGGCTCGGCGACGGTCACGTGCGGCGCCGCCTGGGCCAGGGCGGCGGGCGCGACGGTCAGCCCTCCCGCCAGCGCCAGGGCCAGAATCGCGGCGTAGATCGGCTTGGACATGTCGAAGAGCCCCCCACAAGGCGTATCGCGTCGACAACAGGGTTATCGCCAACGCCCGCGCGGCGCAATCGAGGGTCGATCAGGCCGCCTGGGGCAGGGGACGGCCGGCGGCGACCGCCGGGTAGGCGCGGGGCAGGACATCGTGGTGGTCGAACACGACGTCGAGCATGTAGGCGGCGACCCTGGCATTGTCGAACAGCTCGCGGTAGCGGGCCCAGCCCTTGCGGGCCACCGCCTTGCGGGCGAAGCCGTCCCTGGCGTGGCGCGCGATCTGTTCCGCCAGCTCGTCGTCGGAGCTGTAGAACAGCATCTCGTCCTCGCCGAACAGGTCGCCATAGCCGGTGACCCGCTCGATCAGCACCGCCACCCCGTTGCCGGCCAGGTGGGCCAGACGGTCGGACGAGTAGAGATAGGCGCCGGAATGGCGGCTCATGTTCAGGCCCATGGCCGAGCGGCTGATCGAGGCCTGGTAGGCCGGTCCCCAGATGGTCGGATTGCCGAACAGGCCATGGGTTTCGAAGGTCACGTCGGGCAGGCGCCGTTTCAGGCCGGTGACCACGTCGCTGAGCAGGACCTCTTCGCCCAGGTGCTGGCGCACCTCAGCCTTGCGTCCAGCGCTGACGAAGACGTCGGTGGGCTGGTCGGCCTCGAAGGCGCGAGCGGTCTCGATCGAGGGGTCGACCGGGTTGGGCAGGAAAGCGACCTTGCCGCACAGCTTGCCCATCTGTTCCAGCGCCTCGCCGGCAGAGGACAGGAAGGTCCAGTCGACGTGCTCGGCCTTGGCGGCGAGGGTGCGGATGTTCCGCTGGGCGTGGGTGGCCGGATAGACCCAGTCCACCGACCACTGCGCCACGCGCATGGCCGGGAGCTTCTGGCGGATCGCCGCGATGGTCTCGGGCGTGACGATGTCGGCGTGTCCCAGGACCAGGAGGTCCGGCCGGGTCTGCTCGCAGAGTTCGATCAGGAGCTTGTTGGCGCGGCGCCGGCCCAAGGCCTTGATGCCCATGCTCGACCACTTGGCCGCCTCGCGGTCGTGGAAGTTGATCACGTGGTGGCCGCCGCGCACCCAGCCGTTGGACAGCTTGGTGGCGACGTTATGGATGTAGAGCTTGGTCGGGGTCAGGCCGAAGTTGGCCACGTGCACGATGCGCAGGGGCTGAACGGCCGTGCCGATGCGCAGCGGTGATCTGAGGGCGCGCAGGGCCATGGCTCAGGCCTCCGCCGCGACGGCGCTGCGGCCGCCGAAGGCCGAGAGCGAGGCGCGGATGCGGCGCAAGGTCTCGCGCCGGCTGCGCCGGAAGCTTCGCTCGGCCTCGCGCGCGGCCCACAGGACGCCGGGCTCGCGCACGGTGCGGATCAGGAAGTCGTCGCGCGCGGCGCGAGGCACCACGATGCGGTTGACCGCGTCCCCGCCCAGGGTGTGGGGTGAGGCCACGGAGGTGCCGATCAGGCGATAGCCGGCGGCCCGGGCCGAGGCCATCACCTCAGGGCTCTGCGAGCCGCCGGGCAGGGCCATGGTGTCGACGGTGCGGTCCAGCACCTGCTCCAGATAGGCGCGGCTGGAACAGAGCTCTTCGGCGGCCTCGGCCAGGGGGATCTTGGCGAGGCAGACGTGGTTCACCCCGTGGGCGCCCAGGTCGCAGATGGGCGCGATCGCCTGGAGCTCCTCGGCCTGCATGTAGCCGGCGCCGTGCTCGCCCACGCCGGTCTCGGCCCAGCGGCGCACGATGAAGGACGCGGGGCGAACGCCGCGCTCGGCCAAGTGCTCATAGGCCGGGGCGTTGGAGGCGTGGCCGTCGTCGAAGGTGATGCAGGCGTACTTGCCGTGACGCGGGGCGGCGTGGTCGTTGACTGCGTCGAAGGGGACGATCTTCACGCCCGCCTCGATCAGGGCGTCCACCTGCGCCTTGAAGGTCGAAAGCGAGACGTCGAAGCGGTCCTGCGCTTCGGCCGGCGTGCGGTGGTACATGAACACGAAAACGGACATCCGCGGGCCGACCCTCACTCATGGTCGGTAAGGATTTCTTCAGCCTCCCGACACTGAGGGGACGACGCCCAGGGCCGGGCGCCCCCGCTGGACAACTTGTCGCACCCCCCGCGCAGGCCGACGGGAAGGACGGGATGGGGCGTTTGATACAGCCCCGCTTCCTTGCCCGCGCAGGGACTCCCGCGAGCCCCTGCGGCGCGGGCGCGCAGGGGATCAGATCATGGTCTCGAGCCGGGCGTAGCTGGCTTCCATGCCGTGCTCCATGCCGGTCGACAGCATCGCCTTCCGCGTCGCCTCGTCCGGCAGGGTCATTCGCATGGTCATCAGCGTCCCCGAGCCGTCCGGCTCGAAACGGGTCTCGACGTGATTGTCGGGGGTGCGGTCGGGCAGGAACATGCGCTCGACGTGGACGATGCGGCTGAAGGGCTCCAGCGCCTCGAACTCGCCGGTGAGGTGGAAGCCGGCGCCTTTGTCGTTCGCCCATTCGTAGCGGAAGCTGCCGCCCGGCCGCGGATCGATCTCGCACGACGGCATGGTCCAGCCGTCTGGGCCCAAGAGCCACTTCTGGATCAGGGCCGGATCGGTGTGGGCGCGATAGACCGCCTCGGGCGAGGCGGCGAAGCGGCGGGTCACCAGGATGTGGCGGTCGCCCTCGGTGGTCAGGGTCATCTTGCTCATTTCGGGTCCTCGGGTTTGTCCATGCCCGCCAGGACCTCGTCCAGGCGGTCGTAGTTGGCTTCCAGGGCGCGGCGCAGCAGGCCCAGCCACTGGTCGATCGACTCCACCCCCGCCTTGGACAGGCGGCAGTGACGCCGCGTGCCTTCCGCGCGCCGGGTGATCAGGCCCGCCCCCTCCAGCACCTTGAGATGGCGAGAGACCGCCGGCTGGCTCATGGCGAAGGGCTCGGCCAGCTCCATCACCGTCGCCTCACCGTGTGTCAGGCGGGTCAGGATGGCGCGGCGCGTGGGGTCCGCCAGCGCCAGGAAGGCGGCGTCGAGACGGGCGGGGGAGGCGTGGGGCATCAACATAACAAATATGCTATATAACATATCTATTATAATCAAGTCGTGATCGTGTCATTCTTGAAAAGACTTGTCCGGCCAGGGGTTTGCGGCGTGCAGGCGATGGAACGGAGCGCCGCCTTGCTGAGTTTTGAGGCGTACTCGAACGTGGGTATGCCAACCGCGCCCACCCGAAAGCGGCGCGGTGATCAAGGATGGAGGAACGCTCTTGCGCTCAATCGTGAAGATGATCCCGACGGCCGCCGTCGCCGGCGCTATGGCGCTCGGCGCACTGGCCCTCAGCGCGCCGGCCGCCTCGGCCGCGGAATACGTCTGCAACGCGCGCGGCGACTGCTGGCGGGTGCGTCATCACTACGACTATCGACCCGAGTGGGGTCTGACCGTCTATGACCAGGCCTGGTACCGCGCCCATCGCCGCGACCACGCCTATCACTGGCGCGCCGAGCGTCGCGGCCGCGGCTACTGGCACGATGGCGTCTGGGTCCGCTTCTGATCCGCGTCGATCACTGAAACGAGGAGAGGGCGGCCTTTCGCGGCCGCCCTTTTTCGTGGCCGGCTAGCAGCCGCCGCCGTTCTCCCACTTCGCGGCGCACTCCAGGTTCCGGCGGTCGCGGCCCAGGGTGGCGATGGCCTGGACCTGGCCGTCCTTGAGGTAGCGCACCTCCGCGTCGCGGCCTTCGATGGAGCCGTCGATCTCGGCCTTGTCCCACGCAGAGGCGTGGCCGGAGTAGCGGATCTCTTCGCCCCAGTGGGCGCTCCAGAAGAAGGGGGTGGCGTCGTAGCGAACGTCGGCGCCCAGCATGTTGGCGGCGGCGACCTGGCCCTGACGCTCGGCCACCACCCAGTGCTCGATGCGGATGCGCTCACCGGTGCGCGCGTCGGGGAAGGCGGCGATGTCGCCCGCGGCCCAGATACCGGCGGCGCTGGTGCGCAGGCGGTCGTCCACATACACGCCGCCATCGACCGTCAGTCCGGCCGCGCGCGCCAGCTCCACGCGAGGGCGCACGCCGATGCCCATGATCACCATATCGGCGTCGAGCGCGCTGTTGTCGTCGAGCGTCACCCTCCCGTCGTGGAAGCCGGAAACGCTTCGGCCCAGGTGGAAGCGCACGCCCTTGGCCTCGTGCAGCGACTTCACGAAGCCGCCGAGTTCGGGACCCAGCGCCTTCTGCATCGGCACCGCTTCTGGCGCGACGACATCGACCTCCAGGCCTCTGGCGCGAAGCGCGCCGGCGACTTCCAGCCCGATGAAGCTGGCGCCCACCACCACGGCCTTCTTCGAGCCTTTGGCCTTGTCGATCAGGGCGCGGCAGTCGGCGAAGCTCCGCAAGGTGAAGCTGTTCGGCGTCGGCTGGGGCGCCTGCAGCATGATCGGCTCCGCGCCCGTGGCCAGCAGCAGGGCGTCGAAGAGGATGCTCTTGCCATTGTCGAGCGTCACGCGCCTGCCGGCCGCGTCCAGACTGGCGACGCGGGTGTTGAGCCTGAGGTCGATGTGGTTGCGGCGATAGAAGTCCTCACCGCGCAGGGGCATCCACTCCTCGGGCGCGGAGCCGGCGAGGTAATCCTTCGACAGGTTCGGCCGATCGTAGGGCGCGTCGGCGTCGGCGCTGATCATTGTCAGTTCGCCCTTGTAGCCCAGGCGGCGGGCCATCTCCGCCGCCGCGAAGCCCGCCGCCCCGCCGCCGACGATGACCATGCGTTTCGGATGCTTGCCCTTGACCGTGCGGAACGGCTGGTCGGCCGGCTTGTCCTTGCGGCGCACGAAGACCCGGTCACCCCTGGTCTCGACCTTGAACCGGTCGAGCGGGTCGATGGCCGGGGCGCCCAGGGCCTCTCCGGTCTTCAGGCTGAAACAGGCGTGGTGCCAGGGGCAGCGCACCGTATCGCCGACCCGCAAGCCCTCGCCGAGCGGACCGCCGTAGTGGGTGCAGCGGGAGGACAGGGCGGTGATCTCCCCGCCTACGCGCGCCAGGATGACGCCGTCCTCACCGACGTGGCCCGCCAGGACGCCCTCGGCGGGGATATCGGCCAGCGGCACGCCCTGGGTGAAGTCGGGTCCGGTCGGGGTGTCGGCTTGTCCGCCCATGGGGTGTCCTTCGCTGTCGGGGTAGCTCTTAGACGGCGGGTTCTGCGCCGTGGTTCCGCAGCGTCTTCCTACTCCTCCCTCGCGAAGGGAGGGAGGGGGACCACGAAGTGGTGGAGGGTGCTCAACCGCCGTTTCAACCCGCATGCCGCCAGCCGTCTGAACCCACCAAGCACCCTCCACCACCCTTCGGGCGGTCCTCCTCCCTCGCAGGCGAGGGAGGAGTAGGCGCGGGCCGGTTGTTCATGGCAAACGAGCAGCATGAGCCGCTTCTCCGTTCGTCGCCTCCGCCTGCTCCTGGCCGCTTCGGCAGCGGTCGCCGCCCTGGCCACAGGCGCCCACGCCGGCCCGCCGTTCGTCACCGATGACCCCGAGCCCACGGACCTGCACAAGTGGGAGATCTACAACTTCGTCGGCGGCAGCCACACGCCGGGAGACACCTCCGGGGCCGCGGGGCTCGACCTCAACTACGGCGGGGCCAAGGACCTGCAGTTGACGGCGGTGTTCCCGATCCAGTTTTCCGGCTCGCACGGCCAGGACTGGGGCATGGGCGATGTCGAGCTCGCCGCCAAGTACAAGTTCCTGCATCAGGACGGGCCGGCGGGCCTGGATATCGCCTTCTTCCCGCGGGTGTTCCTGCCGACCGCCTACGACCGCCACAGCGACCGGCATGCGGCCTTGCTGCTGCCGATCTGGGCGCAGAAGGACTACGGCAAGTGGTCGGTGTTCGGGGGCGGGGGCTACACCATCAATCCCGGGCCGGGGAACCGCGGCTTCTGGACCTCGGGCCTGACCGTGCAGCGCCAGGTCTCCGACCGCCTGATGCTGGGGGCGGAGGTCTATCACCAGACCGCGGACGCGGTCGGCGCCAAGGACTTTACCGGCGTGAACCTGGGCGGCGCCTACAGGCTGGTCGACCACTGGTCGCTGCTGTTCTCGGGCGGGCCGGGCGTGCAGAACGCGAAACAGCAGGGCCAATACGACTTCTACCTGTCGCTCAAGGCCGACTACTAGGGCATCCCGGGCGGGATATCTTGACGCAAAGATAGTGACGATGTATCTCGACATCAAGATAAACGGAGCTGGAACAAAAAGTGATCGCCGCGCCTGTGGCGAAGCTTGTCCCGACCCTTAACTGAGAGCCCGAGACGGAGCGCCCCCATGATCGACCTCTATTTCGCCGAGACGCCGAACGGCCAGAAGATGAAGCTGTTCATGGAGGAGGCGGAGCTGCCCTACCGGGGCGTCAAGGTGAACCTCGGCAAGGGCGAGCAGTTCGATCCAGCCTTCCTGAAGATCTCGCCCAACAACAAGATCCCGGCCATGGTCGACCACGACCCCGCCGACGGCGGCGAGCCGGTGGTGCTGTTCGAATCCGGCGCCATGCTGCTTTACTTGGCCGAGAAGATCGGCCGCTTCATCCCCACCGATATCCGCGGCCGCGCCGAGGTGCTGAAGTGGCTGTTCTGGCAGGTGGGGGGCTTAGGCCCGATGGCCGGGCAGGCGGGCCACTTCCTGGTCTATGCGCCCGAGCCCGTGCCCTACGCCGTCGACCGCTATGTGCGCGAGGTCGCGCGTCTGTACGGCGTGCTGGATCGCCAGCTTGCTGACAAGACCTGGATCGCCGGCGACTACTCCATCGCCGACATGGCCTGCCACCCCTGGATCAAGCCGCACGCCTCGCACGGGCAGAAGCTCGACGACTTCCCGCATCTGAAGCGCTGGTTCGAGGCGGTGGCCGAGCGCCCGGCGGTGATCCGCGCCTATGGCGGCGTCGGCGACACCTATGCGGGCCGCAAGAACATTTCCGAGGAGGAGCGCCGCATCCTCTTCGGCCAATCCGCCACTACGACCGGAGCCTGACGCCCATGAGCCGAGATTTCAGCGCGCAACGCGCGGCCTTCCGCAAGCTGCACGAGAGCGGCTGCTTCGTGATGCCCAACCCGTGGGACCTGGGCAGTCTGCGCCGCCTGGAGAAGCTCGGCTTCAAGGCCCTGGCCTCGACCAGCGCCGGCTATGCCTGGACCTTGGGCAAGGACGACGGCGAGCTGTCGCGCCAGGACGTGCTGGATCATCTGGCCGAGCTGTCGGCGGCCACCGACCTTCCGATCAATGCCGACTTCGAGGCCGGTTTCGCCCATGATCCCGAGGGCGTGGCCGAGAGCGTGACCCTGGCGGTCGCCACCGGCGTCTCCGGCATTTCCATCGAGGACCGCAAGGACAAGGACCTCTACGACTTCGCCCTGGCGGTGGAGCGCATCAAGGCCGCCCGCGCCGCCATCGACGCGACCGGCCAGGACGTGCTGCTGGTGGGCCGCTGCGAGAACTATCTGGTCGACCGCAAGGAGATCAGGCCCACCATCGAGCGCCTGGTCGCCTATGCCGAGGCCGGCGCCGACGTGCTCTACGCGCCGTTCGTGATGGACCTCGAAGAGATCGCCCAGATCGTCCGCGCCGTGGCGCCCAAGCCCGTCAATGTGCTGATCCCGGGGCCGGGCCTCAGGGTCGGCGACCTGGCCGAGCGCGGCGTGCGGCGGATCAGCGTCGGCGCCGGGCTGGCGTCGGTAGCCTATGGCGCGGCGGACAAGGCGGCGAAGCAGCTGCTGGACGAAGGGACGCTGCCGCCCAGAGTCTGATCCTTCCCCTTGCAGGGGGAAGGTGAGGCGGAGCCTCGGATGGGGGTCTCGCACCATGGCTACAAGGCCAGGCGCAGAATGGCCCTTCGACCCTCCGAGCCACCTCCCGCACGCTGCGCTCGGGGACCGAAGGATCGAGGGGCGTCATGGCTAGGTCTTCCCCCTCGGGGGAAATACCGGTGGAGCCGGGGATGGGGCTCTCCCTGCAGGCGTTAGCGCAGCCCCCCATCCGAGCCTCCGGCCCACCTTCCCCCTGAAGGAGGGAAGGATCAGATTGCGGGCTCCGCCGCCAACTCCGCCTCCAGCTGGTTGAACAGCTGCTTCGTGCCTTCCTCGCGCTGGGCCGGATAGTCCCAGCCGTCGAGATAGGCGCCGTGTTCGGTGTAGGTCATCACCGTGCCGCCATTCGCGCCGGCCTTGAACTCGAAGGTGGCCAACGAGACCGAGATGCGGGTGGTGTCCATGTGCATCTGGTAGGTGGTCACGATCCGCTCGTTCGGCACGATCTCGACATAGGTGGCGTCGTAGTGGTGGATCGGGCCGCCCGGAGGGCCGCCGGCGACGCGCTCGTGGCCGCCTTCGCGGAAGTCGAGTTCATGCGGGGTGGCCGTGTCCCAGGCGCCGGGGCCGACGAACCAGCGGCGTTTGACGACGGGGTCGGCCAGGGCCGCGAAGGCGCGCTCGCGCGAGCAGTCGAACTGGCGCTCGATCACGAAGGTCGCGTGGGTGACGGTGTGCGGCTTGGGCGCTTGGGCTTGCGGGTTCAGGCTCATTTCGGGTCCTCAGGCTTGGTTTCGGGTTCGGCGAGAATTTCGCCCAGGCGGTCGAAGCGGCGTTCCCAGCTGGTGCGCCGGTCGTTGATCCATTGCTCCACGGGCTGCAGCGCATCGGCCCTGATCGAGCAGGTGCGCACCCGCCCGACCTTCTCCGACGCGACCAGGCCGCTGGCCTCCAGCACCGCCAGATGCTGCACGACCGCGGACAGGGTCATATCGAGCGGTTCGGCCAGCTGGCTGACCGAGGCCGGCCCTCGGCTCAGCCGCTCCACCATCGCGCGGCGACCGGGATCGGAAAGCGCGTGGAACAGCTGATCGAGTGGAGCAGAATAGTTTAGCATGCACTTAAGTATCATCGCGCGTGCCGCCCGGCAAGGCCGATTATGGCCCCGCCGGGAAAGGCGCGGGTCGCGGTAGGTCGCGGTAGGTCGCGGTAGGGGTGCGGAGGGCGCTCAGCCCTCCGTCTGTTCCCTCAGGCGCTGTTCCTGGGCCTGCAGTTCGGGGGTGAAGGCCTCACCGAAGTCAGCGGCCTCGAAGATGCGCCGGATCTCCAGCTCGACATTGCCGTGGCCGTCGAGCTTGGGCCACTTCTCGACCCAGGCGATGGCCTCCTCAAGCGAGGCGCATTCGATGATCGAATAGCCGGCGATCAGCTCCTTGGTCTCGGCGAAGGGACCGTCGATCACCATCGGCTTGCCGCCGGAGAACTTAACCCGCGCGCCGTAAGACGAGGCGCGCAGGCCTTCGCCCGCCTTCATCACCCCGGCTTTCACCATCTCCTCGTTGTAGGCCATCATCGCCGCGATGAGCTCGGTGGTGGGCATCACCTCGGCCTCGGTCTCGGCGTCGGCCTTGCGGATGATCATGAAGCGCATGGCTCAGCGCTCCAGCTGGGCGCGCATTTCACGCTCGCGCTCGATCATCTCGGGCGGGGCGACGCCGGCGAAGTCCTCAGGCTCGAAGATTTTGCGGATCTCAATCTCGCCGTTGCCGTGGCCGTGCGGCGGCGGGCAGCGTGAGAAGGTCTCCAGCACCGCCTCCTTGGACGGCATGTCGACCACCCAGTAGCCGGCGATCAGCTCCTTGGTCTCGGCGAACGGGCCGTCGGTGACGGTCAGCTTGCCGGCGTTCCAGGACAGGCGCGAGCCGTTGGAGCTGGGGTGCAGGCCGTCGCCCGCCAGCATGTAACCCTTGGCCGCCAGCTCTTCGTTGAAGGCGCCCATCTGCTGCAACAGTTCCAGCGACGGCATCTCGCCGGCTTCGGAACTCTTGTTGGCCTTCACGATCACCATGAAACGCATCGTCGTCTCTCCTGCATGGTCTGAGCCGGAACCGCCCGGCTTTCATGGCTAGGTCGAACGGCCGACGCCAGAGCCGACATTTCGGTTTCGATTATTTTGCACCCAACGTCACGACGGCCGCCGGCGGTCTCGCGTTGCGCCGCCCCTCGCGCGCCAGCCACTGGCCGAAGGCCTCCGCCGCCGGGTGGTCGCCATAGGGCGGGCGCAGATAGACGAAGCGCTCGGCCAGGGCCTGGAAACCAAAGGGCGCGACAAGGCGGCCGCGCTCGATATCGGCCTGGGCGAAGGGCCAGGGCGTGACCGCAACGCCCAGGCCCGCGGCGGCGGCCTCCAGCATGTAGGAGTTGTGCTCGAACTCGCGCTCGGTGACGCCCGAGGGCAGGGCCACGCCCTGACCCTGCGCCCACAGGTCCCACGCCGGGCGAAAGGTCTCGCTCCTGAGGCGTGGCAGGCGCAGCAGGCGCTCGGCGTCGGCGCCGGTCTCGGCCAAGAGGGCGGGGGACAGCACCGGCCCGTGATGCAGGGGCATGATGGTGACGGCGCGATATGCCGAGGCGGACTTGGCGCTCAGCACGCGGATGGCGGCATGCAGCCCGCCCGCGCTGAAGTCGACCGGCGCATGGCTCTCCTGGATGCGCACGCGCAGGCCGGGGTGGGCGTCCAGGAAGGCCGGCAGGCGTGGGATCAGCCACTTCATCGACAGGGTGCCGAGGCACGAGACCACCAACTCCTCCGAAGGTCCCGCGCCCGGCAGGGCCGCGGCGATCAGGTCGAAGGCGGGGGTCAGGGCCTTGGCCAGTTCCCGCCCCGCCTCGCTCAGGACCAGGGCATGCTTCGGCCCGGTCAGCAGCCGCGCGCCGAGTTGCAGCTCCAGCCCGCGCACCTGCCGGCTGACGGCTCCGTGGGTGACGCCCAGAGCTTCGGCCGCCGCGATCATCGAGCCCGATCGCGCATAGGCCTCGAAGGCGCGAAGGCCGTTCAGCGGGGGCAGGGCGCGGCGGGTCATGTGCGGAAAGCTCACATGGCCGGGCGGCTTTGTCGATTGCTGCGACGAGCGCTCGCAAGGATGGTCGCGCCCATTCGCCGAAAGGAGGCCGCCGTGACGCTCAAGCCCGTCTGCTACGACGACAACCAGCACAAGGGCTATCGCGAGGGCCGCGCTCTCGATCCGGAGCAGATGGCGCAGTGGGCCGAGGTGTTCGCCGCCGAGGCGCCCCTGGCGCGGCCGCTGGACGTGCTGGACCTGGGTTCGGGCGTGGGGCGCTTCACGCCGCTATTGGCCGAGACCTTCGGCGGTCGGGCCTGGGGCGTGGAGCCGTCGGCGAAGATGCGGGCGTTAGCTGACGCCCACGCCGCCCATCAGCGCGTCGCCTATCTGGAGGGCTCGGGTGAGGCGATCCCCTTGCCGGACGCCAGCGTCGACCTGGTGCTGATGTTCCTCTCGTTTCACCACATGCCAGACCGCGCCACGGCCGCCGCCGAGATCGCGCGCGTGCTGAAGCCCGGCGGGCGGGTGCTGCTGCGCAGCGTGTTCTCGGACCGCATGCCCGAACTCGACTGGCATCGCTATTTTCCCCGCGCGCGGGCGGTCGAGATGCAGATGTTCCCGACGCTGGGCGAGGCGGAACAGGCGTTCGCGACAACCGGCTTTCGCACCTTGAGCCTACACACGGTCGAGGAGCGCTTCGCCCCGACCCTGCGCGAGCACGCCCGGCGCCTGCGCCTGCGCGCCGTCTCGACCTTCGAGCACCTCAGCGAGGCCGAGATCCAGGAAGGCTTCGCGCGTCTCGACACGGCGCTGGAGACCGAGGCGGCGGAGCGTCCCGTGCGCGCCCTGGCGGACCTGCTGGTGCTGGGGCGCGCCTAGAGTCTTCTCCGCGTCGGCGCAGGAAAGTCTCGGCGCGACGGAATAAATATCGTGAAATGGCCCGTCGCGCGATTTCCGGCGGCTGCGACGATATCGGCGAGTAAAGCTCGGCGTTTATTCCCGCGGCGCGCGGGAAGGTGTGCTATATAGTGCTTTGTGCGGCCCCTGGAATTACACCCGAGGCTTCTCCCAATCTCGACAGTATATCGATCGTGGGCGTGGCTTTCGTTCCGCAAGCCTCCACGACCCCCAAGAAAGGGCGCCCCCATGGCAGCCCCCAGCCCACGCCATGGCGAGGTCGAAGACGGCCTCGCGCTGGCGGTCGTTCGCGCGTCGCCTGCGCCCCTGCTGCTGCTTGATGGCGACCTGCGCGTCGTGGCGGCCAGCGCGTCGTTCTGCGAGGCGTTCGGCGTCGATCTGTCCGCCGCGGCCGGCGTGCGCCTGTTCGAGCTGGGGCAGGGCGAGTGGAACGTGCCCGCGCTCTGGCTCTTGCTGGATGCAGTGCTTCCGGGAAACGTCGAGACCGAAACCCACGAGATGGACTTGCAATGGCCCGGCCTGCCGCCGCGCCGGCTGTTGATCGAGGCGCGCCGGCTGGCCTACGGCGGCGCGAACGCGCGGCTGCTGCTGGCGGCCTGCGACGTCACCGAGGCCCGGGTCAGCGATACGCTCAAGGACGACCTGCTGCGCGAGAAGACCGTGTTGCTGCAGGAGCTGCAGCACCGCATCGCCAACAGTCTGCAGATCATCGCCAGCCTCCTGCTGCACAGCGCGCGCACGGTGGTCTCGGACGAGACGCGCGGCCATCTGCAGGACGCCCACAGCCGGGTGATGTCGGTGGCGGCCCTGCAGCAGCATCTGGCCGCCTCCCGGCTGGGGGCGGTGGAGCTGCGCGCCTATTTCACCGACCTGTGCGCCAGCATCGGCAAGGCCATGATCCGCGATCCGGACCAGCTGTCGATCGAGGTCGTGGTCGACGACAGCCTGGCGCCCGCCAACGTGTCGGTCAGCCTGGGCCTGATCGTCACCGAACTGGTGATCAACGCCTTGAAGCACGCTTTTCCAGGCCATCGCAGCGGCCGGATCGTGGTGCGCTACGAGACGCGCGGCTCCGGCTGGATCCTGTCGGTCGCCGACGACGGCGCGGGGTTTTCATCCGCTCCCGCCAGTGTCTCGACCGGTCTGGGCACAAGCATTGTCGAGGCGCTGAGCAAGCGCCTGGGCGCGCGCGTGGAGATCACGCACTGTGAGCCGGGGACCCTGGTCTCGATCATCTGCGAAGGACCGGTCCATGCCCATTGACCATGGCGGCGGGCGGCTCGGCCTGATCGACTGGCAGGGGCGCCGCAAGCGGGCGCCGGGTCTCAGAATTACCGGCTGGGGGCTGGCGCTGATTGCCTGCGCCGCGGCCGGAGTTGCCATGCTGACGGCGCAGCTGGTCGGCGCGGTCGCCTGGACCGGGCCTCTGGCGGCAGTCCCGGCGGCGCTGGTTCTGCTGGTGATCGGCGCCCAGTTCGTGGCCGGGGTGCGCGCGATCCTGGGCTGGTTCGCGAAGTAGAGCTCAGCGCTTCTCCGGGCCTAGCGCTTCTTCGGATCTCCGGCGGTGATCTTGCCCGCGGTGACGATGAAGGCGGAGGTCGCCGGGGCGGGCTTGGCCTTGGGCTGCTTGGTCTTGCGCGCTTCGCGGTTGCCCTTGCGCTGTTCCTTGTTGGCCATGCGGCCTCCTTCGCGGACAAGCCGCTCGCGCCGGAAAGCACCGGCGACGCCTTTGAATGGGACGCTTCAGGCGATCAGAAGTAGCCGGTCTCGCCCTGGACGCGGATCTGCACCGGCTGGCCGAGGGTCAGGGCGGCGCGGGCGCGCTTGGTGGCGGCGGCGACCGCCTCGGCCTTGGCGCGCGAGCCGTCGGAAATCAGGCCGTCATGCTCCACGGACCAGCCGCCCTCGTGCTGCAGGACGCGGAAGATCAGGGGGGGAATCTGTGCGGCTCTCATAGGCGGGCTCCTTCGGTTGGGTCGAATGACGCCCCCGCCCGTCGTCGGCGACAACGGGCTGCCGAAGGCGAACCGACCACGGTCGCCCCGGCGAGATATGGGGTCTGCAAGGCTCAACCGTAAGGCCGAGCTGAAAAGAAACCCCAGGGCGTTCCGATGCTTGGGCCGCGAAGCCTAGCGCATCCACCCCAGCGCGCTGAAGATCAGCACCAGCTGGCAGGCGAAACCGGCCGCGAAGGACAGGGTGCGCAGGTAGGGCACGCCCAGGGTGTAGACCACGTAGTGGACCAGCCGCGCGAAGAAATAGATCAGCGCCGCCCAGGCCGTGGCCGGGGTCGATATCCCCAGCGCTTGGCACGCGAGCACCGCGGCGGCGAAGATCACCAGGTTTTCGACCGCGTTCCTGTGCGCCGCGCGCGCCCGCTTGGCCCAGGGCGAGTGATCGACGCCCTCCTCGGCTTCGTTGCCGGTCATGGCCGGGATCACGCCGCGCACCTTCAGGCGGTCGAGGATATAGGGAAGCCAGAACAGGGCCGTCATCAGTACGGTGTAGAGAAGCCACTGGAGTTCGCTGGTCATGAGCCCGCCTCCTGTTTGATGCGGCGAGGCTCAGCCGAGTCGCGCGCTGCTGTCACGCCTGGGCTGGGCCCGAACCCTTCAGCCGGCTCAGGACCTCGTCACGATAGGTGCGGCTGACCACCAGGTCGGCCCCGCTCTCCAGCGTCGCGCGCCAGGAGCCGTCGGCAAGGGGCATGGCGTGGGCCACCTTGCCGAGGTTCAGGACTGTGGAGCGGTGGCTGCGCACGAAGACCTGAGGGTCCAGGCGCGAGGCCAGGCCGCTGAGCGTCTCGCGCACCAGGCCTTCGCCTCCGGCCCAGTTGACCACCACATAGTTGCCCGCGGCGGCCAGCCACTCGATCTCGTCGGCCGGCAGGGACTTCCGCTTCGATCCGACCGAGACCAGCAGGCGCTCGGCCGAGCGGGCGGCGCTGGCTTGGCGGGCGGAGGCCAGCACGGCCTCCAGCGCGGCGAGCTGGGCCGCGGCGTCGGCGGCCATGCGCTGGGCCTCAACCGCCGCGACGAAGGCGGCGATGGCGGTGGCGATCAAGAGGTCGATCGGCAGGCCGGTCTCCAGCGCCGTCCAGCGCAGCACGCCGTCGCCGAACCGGGCCTGGAGCCATAGCGCTACGAGACTGTGCGCTGCGGCGGCAAAGAGGCTGACGGCGTAGAGCAGGGCGAACAGGCGGCCGTTGAACCCCAGGCGTCGGATCAGTCGGGCGACCACCCAGGCGAAGGGAACCCAGCAGGCATAGAGCGTCCCCTGCCACAGCAGGGCCTGGGCGAAGGTGAGATCATGCCCGGACCGGTGACGCATGCGCGCGATCACGCTCGCCGCGGAGACGACGGTGATCAGGTAGGCGAACGCCCCCGCCAGCCACGGCCAGCGCTGCGCCACCCATGGGTGTGGCGGGGGTTCAACCGAGGGCGGTGTCGGGGTCATGGGGCGGGACTGGGAGCGGGACTGCGGCGGAGCGGACGAGGCGACGGCGGCGCACATAGTTGACCGCCAGGAGCGCCATGACGAGGGTCCCGAGCACGGAGGGCGCCAGCTGGCTCCAAGGCTGCAGCGCGTGCAGCCCGTTGCCCGCGCCCGCCGACGCCATGCCGAAATAGGCGCCGGTGAGCTTGAGCCCGTGGTCGAGCGGGCGCCACCCATGCCGCCAGGTCGCCGCCCACAGATGCCGGCTGAGGTCGTAGGTCACGACCATGGTGAGCCAGCCCAGCATGGTCCAGCCCACCGCCGGCGGCCAGGAGGCGCTGCCCCGGCTCATGATCGGAACCAGCAGGGCGCCGAGCCCCGCCGCCGATAGGGCCAGGCCCGCGTCGAACAGCCCGAGCCTCGCGCCGAAGCGGGGCAGGGCGCGCAGGCCGCCGATGAACTGGTAGGCGGTCAGGAGCGTCGCGGCCATCAGCGGAACCGGATGCGGATAGAGCAGGACGGCCAGGGCCGCGCAGCTCAGCGCCACGGCGCCGGCGAGCACGAACAGCCGGCCGGACATTCGATGCGTCCACGAGCCTTTGCGGCTCAGCAGCGGCAGCGGCCCCAACAGCACGGCGGCCATGCCGGAGACGATGTGGGCGGATTTCAGGGTGAGGTGCAGGTCGATCATGGCCGACGGATTCGCGCTCGCACGGCGACGCCGATAGCCGGCGAGGGACGAACCGCGGCGGGCGGGGATGAGCCTCGCCATGGAAGTCCGCGTCGGCGCCCGCGTCGTTCGCAGCAACCGCCTTGCCGGGCGCGATGGCCCGCGCTACGGACTGCTAAGTTACTTCGCAGTCAAGCCTGGAGAGCGACCGATGGCGCCCTGGATCCGAATCGTCGGCGCGGCCTGCGCCTTGGCTCTGTGCGCCGCCGGCGCGGCGCAGGCCCAAAGCCAAGCACAACCCCAGCCTCGCTCCGCCATGGTCGATGTCGGCGGCGGCGTGCAGCTGCACGTCCTGGAGACGGGAACGGCATCGAACGCCCCGACCATTGTGCTGATCCCCGGCTGGCGGTTGACCGCCTCGGTCTGGTCGCACCAGCTGGAGACGTTCGGCCGGACGCATCGGGTGATCGCCTTCGACCCTCGTTCGCAGGGCGACTCCACCAAGACCGGCGAGGGCGATACGCCGGAGCAGCGCGCCCGCGACTACCACGCGGCGCTGGAGACGCTTCACGCCGGGCCGATCGTGCTGATCGGATGGTCGCAGGGCGTGCAGGACGTGGCGGCCTACGTCGACCAGTTCGGTACCGACCGGATCAAGGCGGTGGTGCTGGTGGACTCCACCATATCCAAGGGCGCCGCCGACCTCCCCAACGTGCTGCCCTTCGCCGTGCGACAGTTCCGCCTGCTGCCGATCCTGGCCGAGGCGCCGCGCGAGTTCACCGACGGCTTGATGCGCGCGATCATCTCGCGGCCCGTCACTGACGCGGAGCGGGCGCAGCTGGTGGACCAAGGCATGAAGACGCCCAGCGCGATCAGCCAGGCCATGCTGATCGCCGACCTGTTCGGGCGCGACCGCTCCACCGCCCTGCCCAAGTTCAAGGCGCCGACCCTGGTGATCGCCTCCGGCCGCTCCGCCGAACTCGAGGCCCAAAAGGCCATGACGGCGGCCTTGCCCGACGGCCGCATCGAGGTGATGCCGAACGCCGCTCATGCGGTGTTCGTGGATGACCCCGAGACCTTCGAGCGGCTGGTCGGCGAGTTCCTGGCCAAGGTCGGGGGCTGAGCCTCCCGATCTGCATGCTTTCGTCGAGCTTTGACTCGACTCAACCTTTTGGCGTCTGATGCGCTCCGAACGGGGGAGCGATCATGACCGATCTTCTGAACGGCGAGCTGGAGAACATCGCCAATGTGCTGGGCGCCGCCGCGGCGCTGGGGACCGCTGCGTTCGGCCTAGTGGACGTGTCCAAGGCCTTCTGGGGCGGCCCGTCAAACATCGGCTTCGGCTATATCGCGCGGGCGACCCGGCCCTTCGCGCCGGCTTTGCTGATCGGGGGCGGTGAGGAGTGGCTGCAGACCCTGCGCGCCCAATGGCTGAACGGCGCGCCGGCGGCGGACCAAAAGGCCAAGGCCAAGGGGCTGATCCGGCTCGGCCTGACCTCTGAGAACGCCGCCGAGATCGCCGTCGCCGGCCGGGTCGACCCCCAGGCCCTGCAGACGGCGGTGACCAAGATCGAGCGCGGGACGCCTCTGAAGGAGGAAGACCTGAATGTGCTGGGCCGGCTGGACGCGGTGGTGGAGGCGACGCTGGACGCCGCCTTCGGGCGCGCCGACCAGCAGTACCGCAACGCCGCCAAGGGTCTGGCGGCCCTGACCGCCCTGGTGCTGGCTGTGATCGCCGGCGCCATGATCTTCGACGCCCAGACCCATACCTTGGTCGGCTATCTCGCCAGCCGGGACCTGCTGATCGCGGTGATGATGGGGGTCATAGCCGTGCCCATCGCGCCGGTGGCCAAGGACCTGGCGTCCTCGCTGGCCACCGCCGTGAACGCGGTCCGCGTGGCCAAGGGCTGATAGGGTGACGCTCTACCTCAGCGTCCGGGCCCAGTCGGTCGGCGGGCCGGTGGTCGATGTGCACGTGGTCGAGGCCGACGGCACGGCGCCGACCCTGGCTTTTCGCCCCGTCAGCGCGGCGGAGACCGCGGCCCTGGCCAGGGGCAAGGACCTGCTGCTGGCCGCGCACGGCTTCAACGTCTCGCTGCAGAACGGCGTGCGCTCCATGGCCTGGCTGGAGCAGTCGCTGAAGCCTTCCGGTTCGGAGCTGTTCTTCGGCATCCTCTGGCCCGGGGATTTCTGGCTGCCGGTGGTCAACTATCCGTTCGAGGGCGGGCCGGCGATGGACAGCGGCCGGCGCGTGGCCCGCTTCTGCAACCAACAGCTCGGCGATGCGCACAGCATCTCGCTGGTCTCGCACAGCCTGGGCGCGCGGGTGGTGCTGGAGGCGCTGAACACCTTGGCCAAGCCGGCGCGTACGGTCACGGTCACCGCCGGAGCGATCAACCGCGACTGCCTGAACACCCAGTACGCCGCGGCCGACCGCAACGCCCTGGCCACGTCGACCCTCGCTTCCAAGTCCGACAATGTGCTGAAGCTGGCCTATCCGATCGGCGACCTGATCGCCGACCTGCTGCACGACGACCACACGCCGTTCACCCGCGCCCTTGGCTATGCGGGACCCGCCTCGCCGATCGCGCCCCCGGTCGCGCCCTCGCAGATCCCCGACAAGCAGGGCTATGGCCACGGGGACTATTTTCCGCCGGCGGTCGCGGCCCCGCAAAAGGCCGGCGGAAAGTGGCGAAAGTCGGCGGAGTTCATCGCCAAGGCCTTCCGCGGCCAGACCCAGGCCTGGCCGCCTTAAGCCGCTCAGGCGCGTGCGGCCATGTCGGCCAGCAACGCGTCCAGCTGCTCGAACTGCTCGGGCAGGCCCTGTTCGGCCCCGGCGCCCGCTTCGAGCGCTTCCTTCGACGGATAGGTTTCGCGCAGCGTCAGCAGGGTCCCGCCGTCCTTGTCCTCGAAGATCACGGTGGTGACGGCGCCTTCGTCGCCCTCGTCGTTGGTCCAGACCAGGCGCGAGGGCGGCGTGACCTCCAGATACTTGCCGTAAAAGGTCATGGCCTGGGCCGGGTCATGGCCGAAGGAGAGGCTGTAGCCGCCGCCGGTGCGCACATCCATTTCGCAGGCTAGCAGGGGCACGCCGATCGATTTGGGCGCCCACCACAGCTTGAACAGCTCGGCCTTGGTCCAGGCCTCGAACACCAGCCGCGCCGGGGCGTCGAAGGTTCGCGTCACCACGAATTCGCGGTCGGACGCCCGTTCGATCGTCGTGCGGCCGCTAGTCACCTTTTCGCCCATCGCCGTTCTCCTTGCGTTTAAGAGCTTCGACCACGTCGTTCAGCGCGTCGAAGCGTTCGTTCCAGACCTGGCGGCGGCCATCGATCCAGGCCGCCTCTTCGTCGAGTCCGCGCGCGCCCAGCCTGCAGGTGCGCACGCGCCCGACCTTCTCGGTCGTGACCAGCCCCGCCTGCTCCAGCACGCCGACGTGCTTCTTCATGCCCGTCAGCGTCATGTGGAACCGGTCGGCCAACTCCGTAATCGAAGCGTCCGAACGCCCGAGCTGCTCCAGGACGCCACGCCGGGTCGCATCCGAGAGCGCGGCGAAGGAGGCGTCGAGGCGGGCTGTCGAAAACTGAACCATCTGGTTCAGTGTGTAGCGCAAGGGTGAGAGGCGCGCAAGGGGGAGACTGTCGCGCAACGGCTCCAGATGAATTTCAATTAATTAGGCGGCCCATCGCGCCGGTGGTGCACTGCCCGCAAGGGCATGGCTGCATCTTCCACCCGCCTCACACGGCTCGCCTGAAGGTCAAGGGCCGCCGTCCGCGCCGGCGCGGGAAGATGCTGAACAGGGGATAGATCATGACGCTCAGCCGCCGGGGATTCATCGAGACGGCGGCGGCGATCGGCGCCGCCCTGACCTGGAGCGGCAAGGCCCGCGCCTCGCGCATCGGGTGGCGCGAGCGGCGTGATCTCTATCCTGAAGGCGTTGCGTCCGGCGATCCCGATGCGCACAGCGTCATCCTGTGGACCCGTCGGGCGTTCCCGGAAGGGGAGCGCCATGTGCTGACCGTCGAAGTCGCCGAGGACGAGGCGTTCCATCGGGTCATCGCGCACGCGCCGGCGCCGGTCAGTGCGGCCGCGGACTGGACCACGCGCGTGCTGGTCGCCGGGCTCAAGCCGTCGCGCGTCTACTGGTACCGCTTCACCGACGCCGACGGGAATGGCAGCCGGGTCGGCCGCACCATCACCGCGCCCGCCGCGAACGACCCGCGGCCCGTCAACTTCGCCTTCGTCAGCTGCCAGGACGTCAACGAGGGCTCGCTCAACGCCTATCGCCGGATGATCTTCGAGGACGAGCGCGCCCAGCCCAAGGATCAGCTCGGCTTCGTCCTGCACCTGGGCGACTTCATCTACGAATTGGTCGAATATCCCGAAGAGCAGAAGATGCGCTACGACCGCATCATCTACGAGGTCGCGCGGATCGCCGACGGCGGCAAGGTCGGCAAGTTCCACTATCCGCTGACGGTCGACGGCTATCGCGCCGTCTATCGCGGCTACCTCAAGGATCCGGACCTGCAGGACGCGCGGGCGCGCTGGCCGTTCGTCGCGATCTGGGACAATCACGAGTTCTCGTGGCAGGGCCGGCAGAGCATCCAGCAGGCGGGCGGCCCACCGCGGCCGGGGCAAACCATCAAGGTGGCCGCCAACCAGGCCTGGTTCGAGTATCTGCCCGCGCGCGTCATGCCGCCCAGCGGTTCGCTGGAGCACTTCGGCCCGCCCGAGGTGAAGAACGTGCCGATCGACAAGTGGGACGACAACGGCCTGGGGCTCGAGCCCAACAACCTCATCGCGATCAACAGCCTGATCGGCTACCGCACCTATCGCTACGGGCCGCATCTGGACGTGATCATCACCGACCAGCACAGCTATCGCGGCCCCGATCCCTTCGAAGATCCGGCTGTCGCCGGCTGGGGTCCGGAGTTCACCGACATGTACCCCGAGCATGCGGCGCTGATCATGGACGGGGGCCGCGCCTTCAACGGTGGAAACCCACCGGCCGAAATCTCATTCAACGGCGCGCACGTCCCGAATTCGCGCAAGGATGCGTCGCCGCAGACCATTCTCGGCGCCACGCAGAAGGCCTGGTTCAAGGACCAGCTGCGCAAGTCGAAGGCGACGTGGAAGATCTGGGGCAATTCCGAAGGCGCGCTGGATTCGCGTTGCGACCCGCAGAACCTCCCCGCGGGCCTGCTCAAGGAGACCTGGCCCCAGTCCACCTATGCCGCAGTGCCCATCGGCGACTATGGCATGGCCTATCATGAGCGCGCCGAGATCTACGACCTGGTTCGCGACCAGAAGATCACCGGCTTCGCGATCGTCTCGGGCGACCGGCACAGCTTCTGGGCGGGTTATGCCAGCTCGCAGTTGCCGCCGGGCAAGTTCGAGCCCGTGGGTCTCAGCTTCGTCGGCGGCTCGCTTTCGAGCGCCGGGTCGATGGAAGCCCTGGAGCATGGCTTCAAGAAGCCCGATCCGCTGAAACCCCTGTTCCTCGTCGATCGGCCTGGCGCGGCCAAGCCCGACTGGACCTACAACCTGATGACCAAGCACGGCGTCCGCTCGTGCCTGGAGTATGCGAAGAGCTTCGACCTCAAGCGCGCCCATGCCGTTTCGAACCCCGACCTGGCCCCGCACCTGGAGTTCATCGACCATGGCGGCCACGGCTATGCGATCGTCCGGCTCAGCGCGAAGGAGATGCGCACCGAGTTCGTCTGCATCCCGCGGCCGGTGACCCGCAGCGAACGCCCCGACGGCGGACCGCTGCGCTACCGCGTGGCCCTCACGGCCAAGGCCTGGGCCGCCGGAGAGAGGCCGAAGCTGGTGCAGCAGGTCATCGAAGGCGATATAGGGCTCTCCGCTTAGGCCCTTAGTCGACTGACTTGTGAACTTGCCGAACGTCCAACCGCACACCCTCTCCGTCGCGCCGATGATGGACTGGACCGACCGGCATTGCCGCGCGTTCCACCGGATGCTGACGAAGCGCGCGCTGCTCTACACCGAGATGGTGACGACCGGGGCGGTGCTGCACGGCGACCGCGAGCGGCTGCTTGGCTACGACGCGGTCGAGCATCCGGTGGCGCTGCAGCTGGGCGGGTCGGAGCCCGCCGACCTCGTCGCGTCGGCCCGGATCGGCGAGGACCTGGGCTATGACGAGATCAATCTGAACGTCGGCTGCCCGTCCGACCGGGTGCAGTCGGGCCGCTTCGGCGCGTGCCTGATGCGCGAGCCGGAGCTGGTGGCCGACTGCATGGCGGCGATGGTCGCGGCGGCGAAGGTCCCGGTCACGGTCAAATGCCGCATCGGGGTGGACGACCAGGACCCGGAACAGAGCCTCTATGAGTTGGTCGACCGCTGCGCGGCGGCCGGGGTGAAGACCTTCGTGGTGCATGCGCGCAAGGCTTGGCTGAAAGGCCTGAGCCCCAAGGAGAACCGCGACGTCCCGCCGCTCGACTATCCGCTGGTCTATCGGCTGAAGCGCGACCGGCCGGAGCTGACCATCGCCATCAACGGCGGGGTGCCGTCGTTGGATGAGGCGGAGGCGCATCTGGCGCATGTGGACGGGGTGATGCTGGGCCGCGCGGCCTATCACGAGCCGGTGCTGCTGGGCTCCGTCGACCGGCGCTTCTTCGATCCGGGCGCGCCCGAGGTCGATCCGTTCGAGGCGGTCGAGGCCTACAAGCCCTATCTGGCCGCGCGGCTGGCGGAGGGCTTCCACCTGGCCGGCATGACCCGGCACATGCTGGGGCTGATGCATGGGCGCCCCGGCGCGCGGTCCTGGCGGCGCATCCTGACGGTGGAGTCGATCCGGCCCGGCGCGGGGCTCGATGTTGTGGACCAGGCGCTGGACGCAGTGCGCGAAGCCGGCTTGGCGCGAGAGGCGCGGGTGGCGGCGGCGGAGTAGTCCGGGCTCAGGGCCGCAGGATCAGGGCGCTCTGGGTCGCCTCGAACTTCGACAGGCGCCCCAGGTAGGTCATTCCGAGCAGCGAGGTCTCCAGCCCCTGCTCCAGCACCAGGGCCGGCACGTGCTCGACGCGGGCGCCGGCGACGGAGACGTAGTCCAGCTCCACCACCGCAGCCCGGCTCTTGCCCGAGGCGGTAGAGACCGAGCGATCGAAGTTCAGCCGCGCCGGGTCGATCGAGAGGCGGCGCGCATCGTCCAGGGTCAGGGCCACGGCGGTGGCGCCGGTGTCGACCAGGAAGCGAACGTGGCGGCCGTTGACCGTGGCCTCGGCCCAGTAATGGCCGTCCGCCGCCTTCATCACCTCGGCGTTGCCCGCGTGATGCGCGACGGCCTGGGTCGACGCGTGGATTTCGGCAGGGGGAACGGCCGCTTCCGCGCGTGAGGGGAAGGGCATGGCGCCGCCGGAATGGGTCGCCGCCCTGAACGCCAGCACCCCGGCGCCGGCCAGGAACGCGGACAGGATCGCCGCGGACATGATCAGGACATGCTTCAGCATTCAACGCTCGACAGGACGCAGCGGCCTTTCTGGACGCGATCGCACCCTAGGGCGGAAGGGTTTGCATCCGATGAACACGGGCGAGGGGCGAAGGGCTCAGTCCGTAGGGCGCAGCGAAGGGTTGGCGGCGTCGGCGCGGCCGGGCAGGGCGGCCATGATCTCTGCGCGCTGTTCCGGCGTCATCGCGCCCCAGGCGGCGATCTCTGGCAGGGTGCGCAGGCAGCCGATGCACATCCCCTTCGACCCGTCGACGATGCAGACTTTTTTGCAAGGACTCTGGATCGCCTCGTTGTCGTTCGGAGATTGAGTAGTGTTCTTATGCATTCAGACTCACTTGTGAGTTTATGTCGAAGTTGACAGGGATTACGTGCAAGTAATCATTGAATATGTCCAATGTTTAATTTGAAGAATGCGCAAGTAAATCCGATAGTCCGATCGCTCTCCCCCAGCTTCGGGCCTAGGACACAGACAATGCGCACTCTCATCGCTTTCTCCGCCATGATCGCCTCCACCCTTACCCTGGCCGGCGCCGCTTCGGCCCAGCCGCAAAGCCGCCTGAACGACCTCGAGTTCGTCAAGGCCGCCCGCTGTGCGGGTCTGGCCGATGGGACCGAGAACGGCAAGACGCTCAGGACCTACGTCGACACCCAGTCGCGCGGTCGCGGCGAACTGGCCCAGGATCGCGCCGACCAGGCCCGCCGCGAGGCCGCCCTGCAGATGCGCGCCGCCAAGGGCGAACGCCTGCAGCGCCTCAGCGCCGAACGGGACGCCTGCGCCGCGTCTCTGACCAGCTGATCCTCGCTTTACTTTCTGACGTCTGACTTGGCCCCGGCTTCGCGCCGGGGCTTTTTTCGTGCTCCTGCGACCCCAAAAACGCGAAAATAGGCGCCTTTTCGGGTTAAGCCGCGCGGGAGTAATTTTGCCGCGAAGCTGGAAATTATTGCTAGTTTTCAAATGGCTGTGCGCCAAGTGTCACTATGGGCGAAATTAATCTTTCGCTCCGAACCCGGATTAGTTATTGCATTTTGCGACGGATATACGACATTGGTCCTCGACGCGCTGACGACTGGGAGGGTGAGAGTCCCTGGGAGCCGCGACGTGTCTCTTTCTAGCGCAGACCAGCTGGTCAAGGAGACGCCAAGATGAACAACAAAGAAAAGAACATGCAACACGCCATGACCTCATTCGCCCTGCTGGGCGGAATGCTGGTCAGCCCCAGGCCCCGGACGGGCCGCGTGGAAAGTCGTCCGCAGGATTATATCCAGACGCCGAAGAAGCCCCGCTAAGGGTCCCTTCAGGTCTGAAACCGATAGCCCCGGCTTGAGAAGGCCGGGGCTTTGTGTATCTGGCGTCCAGGTTTTCGAGGGGACGCCGATGGGCCTTCTGCAGATCGAACACCGCGGCGCGGTCGCGGTCCTGACCCTGAACCGGCCCGACAAGCTGAACGCACTGCCGGAACTCGAGGACGGTGAGGCGTTCCGCGACGCCTGCGAAGCCTTCAACGCCGACCAGGGCGTGCGCTGCGTGGTGATCACCGGCGCAGGGAGAGCCTTCTCCGCCGGCGGGGACGTCAAGGCCATGCAGGCGCGCGCCGAGCTGTTCGAGGGCTCGGGCGTAGCCATCCGCGGCCGCTATCGGCGCGTGGTGCATCGCATCGTCCGTTCCCTCTACGAACTGGAGGTGCCGCTGATCGCAGCGGTGAACGGGCCGGCCGTTGGGCTGGGCTGCGATATCGCGGCGCTGGCCGATCTGCGGGTGGCGTCGGAGCAGGCGAAGTTTGGCGTGCCGTTCCTGAAGCTCGGCATCATCCCCGGCGACGGCGGCGCCTGGGTCCTGCCCCGCGCCATCGGCTATGCGCGGGCGGCCGAGCTGCTGTTCACCGGCGAGCTGATCGACGCGGCCACGGCCGAGCGCTGGGGCCTGGTCAACCGGGTGGTCCCGCACGAGAGGCTGATGGACGAGGCCATGGCCCTGGCGGCCAAGATCGCTGAACAGCCGCCGCATGCGCTGAGGCTCGGCAAGGCGCTGCTGCGCCAGGGGCGTGAGGCGTCCTACGAAGCCATTCTGGAGATGAGCGCCTCGGCCCAGGCCCTGTCGCACCTGACCGACGACCACATCGAGGGCGTGACCGCGCACATCGAGAAGCGCAAGCCGAGCTTCAAGGGGGAATAGAAATGCTGGATCACATCGGTTTCGGCGTCGCCGACTACGAGGCGTCCAAGGCCTTCTACCTCAAGGCGCTGGAGCCGCTGGGGATCGGCGTCGTGATGCTCGTGATCAGGGAGCAGACCGGCGGCTACGAGGGTGCGGGCTTCGGCTCGAACGGCAAGCCCTATTTCTGGATCGGGACCGGCGAGCCTGTGGGTCACATGCACCTGGCCTTCGCGGCGGAGACGCGAGCCGAGGTGGATGCGTTTTACGCCGCCGCCCTGGCGGCCGGGGCCAAGGACAACGGCGCGCCGGGCCTGAGGCCCTGGTATCACCCGAACTACTACGGGGCGTTCGTGATCGACCTGAACGGGGTGAACCTGGAGGCGGTCTGCCACAAGGCGGAGTAGGCGACCAACGCCTCTCCCGCGGCCGGGAGAGGTGAGCGAGTTCTCACCCCTTCATCAGCAACGCCAAAATCTTCTGCGACTGCTCCAGCCCGGCGTTGGGCTGCACCTCGCCCGTCGGGTCGGTGATCTTCGCCCAGGCGTCGCGCACCTGTTCCGGCGTCGCGTCCGCCCCGAGGTTGGCGCCTTGCGTCTCCACGATACGGCTGAGCGCAAACACGCCTGCGCCGGCCGACAGGATCGCGCCGGTCGGAGCCTCGTCGGAGACCAGGTACAGCACGCCGGGCGCCACTTCGCGCGGCTGGAACTTGTCGAAGATCTCGGGGGGGAAGATGTCCTCGGTCATGCGGGTGGCGGCGACCGGGGCCACGGCGTTGACGCGGATGTCGTGCTTGGCGCCTTCGAGTTTCAGGGTCTGCATGAAGCCCGCCAAGCCGAGCTTGGCCGCGCCGTAGTTGGCCTGGCCGAAGTTGCCGTAGAGGCCCGAGCTGGAGGTGGTGACCACGATGCGGCCGTAGCTCTGCTCGCGCATCCCCTCCCACACCGCCTTGGCGCAGATGGCCGTGCCCATCAGGTGGGTTTCGACCACGAAGCGGAAGTCCTCGATCGTCATCTTGGCGAAGGACTTGTCGCGTAGCACGCCCGCGTTGGCGATCAGGATGTCGATACGGCCCCACTTGGCCTTGGCGCGGGCGACCATGTCGGCGACGCCCTGTTCGTCGGTGACCGAGGTCCCGTGGCCCATGGCCTCGCCGCCGGCCGCCTCGATCTCGGCCACCACGGCGTCCGCCACGTCGTTCGAGTGGCCGACCCCGTCGCGCGCCGCGCCGAAGTCGTTGACCACCACCTTCGCCCCGCGCTTGGCCAGCGCCAGGGCGTATTCGCGGCCCAGGCCACGGCCCGCGCCCGTCACGATCGCGACACGCCCGTCGAAGCGGATATCGGCGGCCATCAGTCTCTCCGTATCAAAAGAAAACCCCGCGCCGTGAGTGGCGCGGGGCGTTCGATGCGTCAAGCGATGTAAGGCTGGAGCGGCTCAGCCCGCCTTGGGCGCAGCCGCGGGGGCGGTGTGCTTTTCGCCCGCCTTGAAGCCCGCCTTCATGAACTTCACCAGCACGCGCTGGCCGATCAGGAAGGGGGCGGTGTCGGCGGAGACCACCACCTCGACCACCCGCTCGTCGGAGCGCTCGTTGGGGTCGTCGGACTGCAGCTTGCGCGCGCCGAACAGGGCGGCGCGGCGGATCACGTGGCCGACATAGACCTTCGAGGCGTCGGCCTCCGGCGTGATCTCGACTTCCTGGCCGACGGAGACGCCGGGCAAGGCGCTTTCCACGATCTCGGCGCGCACGATGCGCCCGGTGGCGGGCTCCAGGTCGAACATGTTGGAGACGTTCAAGGTCGAGGCGCCCGCGCCCGGATTGGCGTAGCGGCGCACGATCACCCCGTCGACCGGCGCGCGGATCACCGTCAGGTCGAGGTTGTAGCGGGACTGGTTGACCGCCGCCTGGGCGGTGGCGATGGCGGCGCGGTTGGTGGCCTGCTGGGCCTCGGCCTGGCGCACGGCGTCCTGAGCCTGGTCGAGCTTCTGCTGAGCCACGAAGCTGGTGGGGGCCAGCCTGGCCAGGCGCGCGTACTCACGCTTGGCCGAGGCGATCTGCACCTCGGTCAGCGGAATCTGGGCGCGGGCCTGGGCCAGCTGAGACTGGGCGGTCATCAGCGCCAGGCGTGCGTCCTGGTCTTCCTGGCGGGCCAGCACCTGGTTCTTGGTGACGTGGTCCCCTTCCTGCACCAGCACCTGCTGGACGATGCCGCCGCGCCGCGCGGCCACGTTGATGATGCCGCCTTCGACGTCGGCCTTGCCGGACGCGATGGTGGCGTAGGGCGTCTCGATCGGATGGGCCTTGGCGGTGGCGATGCGCTGCTTGGCCGCCGCCGCCTGCTTCTGCACGAACAGATAGCCGCCGCCGCCGACGAGGATGAGGACCAGGACGATCCAGAACCAGGGTTTCTTGAAAATCATCGGCTTCCCCAGGAGTTCACTGCGCCGCCATTGCGGGCGTGCGGCGGACGTCGTCGGTGATGCGTCCGTCTTCGATGTGGATGACGCGGTCGGCGAAGGCCTCCAGCCGCGGGTCGTGAGTCACGCAGATCACCGCCGCGCCGTGCTCGGTCGCCGCGCGGCGGAGCAGGCGGGTGACGACCACGCCGTTCTCGGTGTCGAGCGCGGAGGTCGGCTCGTCGGCGAACAGCAGGCGTGGGTTCTTGGCGATGGCGCGGGCGATGGCCACGCGTTGCTTCTCGCCGCCGGACAGGGAGTCGGGGCGCTGGTGCATGCGCGGGCCCAGGCCCACCTCTTCCAGCGCGCCCGAAGCCCGCTTGCGCGCCGCAGCGGCGTCGAGGCCCTGGTACTTCAGCACGATCTGCACCTGCTGCAGGGCGGTCAGCGCCGGGAACAGATTGAAGCCCTGGAAAATGAAGCCGCAGTTGTCGAGGCGGAACTTGTCGATCTTGCCGGCGGGCATGTTCCACAGGCTGTCGCCCAGAGCCTCGACTCGTCCCTCGTCCGGGCGCAACAGGCCCGACAGTGCGGCGATCAGGGTCGACTTGCCCGAGCCCGAGGGGCCCATGACCATGGTCACTTCGCCGTGGTTGCAGTCGAACTCGATGCGCTTGAGCACCTCGATGTAGGTCTTGCCCGTGCGGAAACGCTTGTAGAGGCCGCTGGCCCGGATCGCTGTCTGGCTCATCGCAGCAGGTCCGCGGGCTGGCTCTTCTTCAGGATGCCGAGCGAGAGGAAACCGGCGACGACAGCGACGATCAGGAGCAGGACCGCAACGGTCACCACCCATTGAATCGGATAGGCCATAGGCAGGCCGCCGAAGCCGGCGAGCACGGTCGTGCCCCAGATCAGCAGGGCGGTGACGAGAAGCCCGGCCACCCCGACCCAGAACGACAGCTCCATGATCACCCAGCGCAGCGAGCCCATCGAGACCCCCAACGCGCGCAGGCTGGCGAACTCCTTGATGTTGGCGAAGATCGCGCCGCGCAGGGTCTGCCAGGTGATCACCATGCCGACGAAGCCGCCGATGATCAGGCCGCCGATCAGCATGATGCCGATGATATTGTTCTTGAGCAGCTGCTGCTGGTTAGCCTGGGCCAGCTCCTCGCGGGTCCAGGCGCGGTAGCTGTTCTGGGCGTTGGGGCTGGCGTTCAGCTCGTCGCGTATCTTCAGCGCGTCGGCCGGGTTCTTCAGCTTGACCATCAACGGGCCAACGCGGGGCCCGGAGTTGCCGATGCCCAGCAGGCGCGCAGTCTGGCGCGACATGAACACCATGGCGTTGGCGATGTTGGCGTAGCCGTGCAGCAGGTAGCGCACCTTGACCGTGTGGCCGTTCAGCGAGGCCTTGTCGCCGAGTTCGACGCCCAGGGTGCCCCGCGCGGTCTCGTCGATGGCGATGGCGTAGGGCTCGTCGAGCGCCGCGCGCACGTCGGGGCCGAAGTCGGTCGGCAGGGTCACCGAGCCTTCGCTGGTATCGACCGCGAAGCTCTGCACGAAGGTGCGCTGGGCCTGGGCGGAGGGGCCCTTGCGCTTGCTGGTGGCCGAGTTGGGATCGTTCTGCCAGAGGCCTCCGGAGCCCTCGAGGTCCATCACCTCAGACACGCCGGGGTGCATGTAAATCTGGGGAATGACCCGGCGGGGCAGGCCGGCGCCGCCGCTGAACAGGGCCGTGGCCTTGGGCGACAGCACCATGATGTCGGCGGGCGACTTGGTGATCGGCGCGTTGAAGGCCTGGCCGATGCCCATGAACAGCCCGACCATCGACAACACGATCAGGCCGGCCGCGGCCAAGGATATGATCGCCGCCAGATAGCGGCGCCATTCATAGATGAGCGTCGAAAGCGCGAGCGACATGTGCGGACGTGGTCTCCCCCTGGCGACCTTCTGACATTCAAGGTCGCGCGGCGCCTAGTTAAATCGCCTTAACAAGCGGGCGTTTTCGATGCGGTGTGTCGTCGCCGCGGCGCATTGCTTCAATGAACGCGTTCAACCCCAGCGCGCGGCTGCGACTAGCGGCGCTAGCCAAGGCCGGAAGCCGCCGTTAGGACGGTGGCGTGCGCCCTTTCAAGAGCGCGGGGGAAACGAGGAGTCGGCAGTGAAGATCAAGACGATGGCGGCGGCCGTGGCCGCCCTGGGCCTCACCATGCAGGTCGGCGCCGCGGCGGCGGACGAAGGCATGTGGACCTTCGACAATTTCCCCTCCGCGCTGGTGAAACAGAAGTACGGGCTGAACATCGATCAGGCGTGGCTTGACCACGTGCGCGGGGGCACCGCGCGCATCCCCGGCTGTTCGGCCTCGATCGTCTCGGGCCAGAGCCTCGTGCTGACCAACTATCACTGCGTGGCCACCTGCGTTCAGAACCTGTCGACGGCGGGCAAGGACTACCTCAAGGACGGCTACGCCGTGGGTTTGGCCGACGAGCGCAAGTGCCCGGGCATGTGGCTGGAGGTGCTTCAGTCGATCACCGACGTGACCGGCCAGGTGAAGGCCGCGGGCGCCGGCAAGACCGGCGCGGCGTACGTGCACGCGCTGGATGAGGCCGCAGGCGCGGCCGAGAAGGAAGGCTGCGCCGGCAAGACCGGTTTCCACTGTCAGGTGATCGATTTCTACGGCGGCGGCCAGTACAAGCTCTACACCTTCCGCCGCTACGACGACGTGCGCCTGGTGTTCGCGCCGGAGTTCAAGACCGGCTTCTTCGGCGGCGACCCCGACAACTTCAACTTCCCCCGCTACAATCTCGATTTCGGGATGGTGCGCGTCTACGACAACGGCAAGCCTCTGGTCAGCCCCGGCCACCTGCGCTGGAACGCGGCGCCGCCCAAGGTCGGCGAGCCGATCTTCGTGGTCGGCAACCCCGGCTCGACCCAGCGGCTGGAATCCATCGCCCAGCTGGAAACCCAGCGCGACTTCACCCTGCCGCTGTCGGTGGCCCGCACCTCGGAGCGCCGCGGCCGCATCATCCGCTTCTCGGAAGAGAGCCCTGAGAACGCCCGCGTCGCCCAGGACGTGCTGGAGTTCCTGGAGAACGGGCTGAAAGTTCAGACGGGGCGGATGAACGCCCTGCACGACAACGCCTTCTTCGCGTCGAAGGTGGCGCAGGAGAACGAGCTGCGCGCCAAGGTCCGCGCCGACGCCAAGCTGTCGGCCGAGATCGGCGATCCCTGGGCCGACATGGCCAAGGCGCAGGCCGCCTATCGCGACCTCTACCTGAACTACTCGCTGCTGGATTCCGGCGCGGGCGGCCAGTCGGCGCTGTTCGGCTATGCCCGCACCCTGGTGCGCGCGGCCCAGGCCAGGGCCAAGCCTGCCGGCGAGCGCGGGCCGGAGTTCGCTGAGGCGCGCCTGGCGCAGATGGAGCGGGGCCTTCTGGCGCCGCGCCCGGTGGAAGCCGGGCTGGAGCAGCTGAACCTGGAGTTCTGGCTGTCCAAGACGCGCGAGAGCCTGGGCGCCGACGATCCCGGCACGAAGCTGGTGCTAGGCCGTGACTCGCCTGAGCACCTGTCGCAGGCCCTGGTGGCCGGCTCCAAGCTCGCCGATCCGGCCGAGCGCAAGCGCCTGTGGGACGGCGGCCTCCAGGCCATCGAAACCTCCAACGATCCCATGATCAAGTTCGTGCTGGCGCTGGAGCCGACCGCCCAGGCGATCCGCAACCAGTGGCGCGAACAGGTCACCGGACCGACCACCTCGGCCGAGACCCGCATCGCCCAGGCCCGCTTCGCTGTCTATGGCGACAAGATCTATCCGGACGCCACCTTCAGCCCGCGCATCACCTACGGCGCCATCGAAGGCTGGATGGAGCGCGGCCAGCCGGTCAATCCGATCACCACCTATGCCGGCCTGTTCGACCGCGCCACCGGCCAGCCGCCGTTCGACCTGCCCGACAGCTGGTTCAAGGCGAAGCCGAAGCTGAACCTGGCGACCGCCTTCAACTTCTCGGGCACGCTCGACATCACCGGCGGCAACTCCGGCTCGCCGACGCTGAACGGCAAGGGCGAGGTGGTCGGCGCCGTGTTCGACGGCAACATCCACTCCATCGGCGGCGACTACGGCTACAACCCCGCCGACAACCGCTCGGTCACCGTGACCGCCGCCGCGATCCAGGAAGCGCTGGACAAGGTCTACGGCCGCGGCGATCTGGTGAAGGAGCTGAACAGCAAGTGACCTTCACTCCTCCCTTGTGAGCGACAGCGAGCGAGGGAGAGTAGCAAAACAAAGGCCCCGCTCAGGAAAGCGGGGCCTTTTTGCTGTGCGCAGAAGGATCAGGCGATCAGTAGCCGCCCTTGGCCTTCTTGTGATGCTTTTTCATGTGGTGGTGATGATGCTTCATGTGGTGCTTCATCATGTGATGATGCTTGCCATGCTTCATCATGTGATGCGGCTTCTCCGGCGGATTGGGGATCGGCTGCATCTGGGCCGCCGCCACGGTGGGCAGGGCCAAGGCCGCGGCGAATGCGGCGACCAGGTAGAGGCTCTTCATCAGCGGCTCCTTGTGCGGGCCTGAAGGCCCGACGGCTGCGACCCGGCGCCGGAGAGGGCCGGCGACGAATCACTGAAAAGCTACTCCGTCCCGAGACGTTCGGCACGCCCTCCCGTAGCGCTGTTTTCTCACGGATGCGCAGGCGGCGCGAGCCTCTTGCGAGGCGGGGCGCCCGGCGTACAGTGCTCCGTGGGCGGAGGAGGAGAAGCGTGATGGCGCAACTCTGGGGAAGGCTCGCGAGCGCCTGGGCGGAGGCCGATGCGGTTCTGGAAGGGCGGCTGTGGATGCTGGCCGTGCTCGCCGCCCTGCTGCTGGTCGCCATGATCCTGCCCCGCCGCCGCGCCGGCGGCCTGCGCGCGCCTTGGCCGGGCCTGTGGGCCTGCGGCGCTGTCGGGGCCCTGGGCGCGGTCGCCCTGATCCTGCGCTGACACGAACTTTTTTCCGGCGCCCTGTCGGCGGCCGTCCTATTCGTGCGTCCTAGGACCACAACGAGGGACGCCTCCAGATGCTCTACGCCATCCTCTGCTACAATCACGAAGACGTCGTCTCCGCCTGGAGCCAGGAGGAGGAAGACCGGGTCATGGGCCGGCTGATGCGGGTCCAGGATGGCCTGGCGCAACAGGGCCGGCTCGGCCCCGTCGCGCGGCTGGTGCCCACCACCGCGGCCACGACCCTGCGCAAGAACGGCGACCAGATGCTGGTGCTCGACGGCCCATTCGCCGAGACCAAGGAGCAGTTGCTCGGCTTCTACCTGATCGACTGCGAGAACCTGGAAGGCGCGCTCGACGTCGCCCGCGACCTGGCCAAGGCCAACCCCGGTACGGGGTCCTACGAGATCCGCCCGGTGCTGCTGTTCCACCCCAATGAGGGCGGCCTGAAGGTCGAGGCGGCATGAGCGAGCTGGCCTGGATCGATGCGGCCCTGACCTCGGCCCGTCCCCAGGCCGTCGGCGCCCTGCTGCGCCATTTCCGCGACCTCGACACGGCGGAGGAGGCCTTTCAGGAGGCCTGCCTGCGCGCGCTGAAGTCCTGGCCCGCCAACGGACCGCCGCGCGATCCGGCCGCCTGGCTGATCATGGTGGGCAGGAACGCCGCCATCGACGGCATCAGGAAGCGCGCGCGCCACGAGCCCCTGCCGGACGAGGAACGCATCTCGGACCTGGAGGACGCCGAGGAGGCGGTGGCCGAGCGCCTGGACGGGGAGGACTATCGCGACGACGTGCTGCGCCTGCTGTTCGTCTGCTGCCACCCGGACCTGCCGGCCACCCAGCAGATCGCGCTCGCCCTGCGCATCGTCTCCGGCCTGTCGGTGCGCCAGATCGCCAAGGCCTTCCTGGTCGGCGAGAGCGCGATGGAGCAGCGCATCACCCGCGCCAAGGCCAAGATCGCGGCTTCAGGAGCAGCCTTCGGCGCGCCGGGCGCCATCGAGCGGGCTGAGCGGTTGGCAGCGGTCGCGGCCATGCTCTACCTCCTGTTCAACGAAGGCTATTCCGCCGAGGCGGACACGGCCGCCGCGCGCCGGCCCCTGTGCGACGAGGCGATCCGGCTGGGACGCCTGCTGCTGCGCCTGTTCCCGGCCGAGCCCGAGATCATGGGCCTGACCGCCCTGATGCTGCTGCAGCACGCGCGTTCGGCCGCGCGTTTCGACGCCGAGGGCCAGATCGTGCTGCTGGACGACCAGGACCGAAGCCTTTGGAACCGGCCGATGATCGCCGAGGGCCTGGCCCTCATCGACAAGGCGCTGCGCCACTTCCGCCCCGGCGCCTACCAGAT
Source organism: Pseudomonadota bacterium (assembly GCA_018241995.1). Classification (GTDB taxonomy): domain Bacteria; phylum Pseudomonadota; class Alphaproteobacteria; order Caulobacterales; family Caulobacteraceae; genus JAFECT01. Next base: position 90,170 of record JAFECT010000013.1, on the reverse strand, counting down.
CCAGGCCGCCATCGCCGCGTGCCACGCCCGCGCCGCCACAGCCGCCGACACCGACTGGCGGGCCATCGAGGCGCTCTACGCCACGCTGGAGCACATCCAGCCCTCGCCGGTGATCACCCTGAACCGCGCCGTCGCCGTGTCGAAGGCGCGGGGGCCGGAGGAGGCCCTGGCCATGGTCGAGCCCCTGGGCGAGCGGCTGGACGGCTATTTCCACTTCCACGGCCTGCGCGGCGCTCTGCTGCTGGAGCTGGAGCGCAAGGATGACGCGCGCATCGCCTTCAACCGCGCCATCGCGCTGGCCAACACCGCCGCGGAGGCCGCGCACATCCGCCAGCACCTGGACCGCCTGGCCGGGGATGCGACGGCGCGCAAAGGCGCCGCCGGCTGAGATTTTCGCGACCGCGATGTCGGCGCCCGTCGGGCTCGACCGTCCTTGGAGCATGAACGCCGCGACGCCCGCGGCTTCGAACAGGGAGAGATCCATGACCGACGTCGCCGAAGCCCCTCAAGCCGCCGCCCCCGAAATCCTGGGCGGGGTCGCGCCGTATCTGATGGTCCCTGACGCGTCCGCCGCGTCCGACTTCTACCAGCGCGCCTTCGCCGCCGAGGAAGTGGCGCGTCAGGGCGACGGCCAGGGCCGGTTCATGCACATCCACCTGCGCATCAACGGCGGCTCGGTGATGCTGAGCGACCCGTTCCCCGAGCACGGCTGCCCGCACGTGCCGCCGCAGGGCTTCAACCTGCATATCGAGAGCACCGACCCTCAGGCCTGGTTCGACCGCGCGGTCGCCGCCGGGGCGACGGTGGTGCTGCCGGTGCAGGTGATGTTCTGGGGCGCCAAGTACGGCCAGGTGAAGGACCCCTACGACGTGCTGTGGGCTTTCGGCGGCCCCGCCTGAGGCGTTCAGGCGGTCGTTCGTCGCAGCCGCGGTTGCCTCCGGCGGCGCCTGGCATCAGGATGACCAGCCGTCGGGGGCGCCTTCCCGGAGGACCGACCATGAAAGCCTCACTCCTGTTCGCCGCCATCGGGGCCGCGACGCTTCTGGCCGGCGTGGCCGGACCCGCGGCCATGGCCGATGGAACCGGCCGCGGCGGCACGACAGTCATGTGCCTCGACCCCAGCGGCGCCACCCGCGGCCCGATCTGCAAGCGCGGTTCGGTCTGGAGCCAGGACGATATCTGCCGCTGCCCCGACGCCACCACCGAGGTGACCGCCCCCTATTGCGACAAGGGCGAGGTCCCGGTCGGCCAGGGCCGCGCCTCCGATCGCGCGCGCTCCGAAGCCGCCCGCGACGGCTCGCTGGTCGGCAAGAGCTTCGAGGGCCGCCGTTTCTGCGTTCGCCCGCAGCACACGCCGGGCTGAGCCTTAAGGGTCTATTTGGTCTCGTAGACCCCGACCAGGTCCGCCTGGCCGACCACATGACCCTTCATCGCCGCGACCACCGCGTCGCGGCCTGAGCCCGCCGGCAGGTTCAGGGGCGTGTCGAGCGCGAACAGCTGAAAGTGATAGTGGTGCGCCCCGTCGCCCTTGGGCGGCTGCGGCCCGTGCCAGACCGCCTGCTTGGCCCCGTTCACGCCCTGGGTCATGGGCTGGACCGTGACCGGCGCCTCGGAGATGCCGACCGGCAGCTCGTGCACATTGGCGGCGATGTTCCATACCACCCAATGCACGAAAGGCTTGGGCGTGGGGGCGTTGGGGTCTTCCACGATCAGGGCGTAGGCCTTGGCCGCCGGGTCCGGCGACCAGCTGAGCGGAGGCGAGGTGTTCTGACCCTGGGCGGCGAACTGGTCGGGGATGGCGCTGTTTGGCTGGAAGGCCGAAGAGGTCAGGTTGACGGCGCCGGGCTGCTTGGCCGCCACCTCGTTCACCGCCAGGGAGGCTGAGGTGTCGTGACTGGGGCCTGATGACCGAGCCGCGCCCGACGTCGGCGCGGTCCTGGAGGCCGACGCGGCGTCGTTCTTGTGGCAGGCGCCGAGCGCCATGAGGGCGAGAACCGCGGGGGCGAGCGGTCGGAGGTGGGGCATTCGAGCTCTCCTGGGGTGCAGGCGCCAAACCCCGCGCCCCGCTGAAAGGTTCACGCTTTGGCGATCAAGGCCGTCGCGGCCGCTTGCCGCCGTTCCAGGGCATCAGGGTCACCGGATTGCCGACGCCGGGCACGAAGCCGGCGCGTTCCGCCGCCTGTGCGATCAGGGCGTCGATGGCCGGGGCGGAGATGTCGTCGCCCGACTTCAGCCGAATATGGCGGACGGTCGAGCCCGCGCCGACCAGCAGACCCTCCGGGTCGTCCAGCCGCGCGCCCTCGTGGAAGCCCAGGTTCACCCAGCGCGGATAGACCGGCAGGTGGATGAACAGGCCTTTGCGCCCGCCGCCCGCGCCCAAACCGATCGCCAGCGCATTGTAGGCGTCATAGACCAGCACCTCCGCCCCCGGCAGCCGCCGCTCAAGCGCCGCCAGCGCTCCGCGCGCGACGGCCGCCACCTCGGGCGTGAACTCGTCGATCAGGGCTTCGAGACGGGCGCGGTCGTCCTGGCTCATGCGAGAAGTCTAGCGCGGCGGCGCCGGGACCGGGAGCCCGGCGCCGCCGGCCGGCGTCACGGCTCCAGTTCGTACGTCCCCTGCACGTCGATCCTGAGCGTCAGCTCACCCGCGGCGACCGGGGTGGACTCCGCCTTCATGGCCGCCATGCGCAGCAGGGGGCGGGGCGGTTCTGGGGTGTAGCCGCCGGATTCCGACAGGCTCTTCAGGGCGACGATGCGCTTGCCGACCGCCCCGGCATAGAGCCCGGCCTTGGCCTGCAGGCGCTTGACCGCCTGCACGCGCGCAGCGTCCTCGGCGGCCTGCGGGTCCCTGAGGCCGAAGCTGATGCCCGAAATCTCGTTGCCGCCCGCGCCGACGGTGGCGTCGATGGTTTGGCCGAGCCGCGCCAGGTCGAACACGGTGACGGTCACGGTGTTGTTGGCCTGGTAGCCGGTCAGCTTGGGCGCCTGGTTCTGCTCATAGGCGTACTGAGGCGACAGGCTGAGGCCCGAGGTCTGGATGTCCTTCTCGGCCACGCCCTGGCGTTTCAGGGCGGCGATCAGGCCGTTCATGCGCGCGGCGTTCTGCTTCATCGCCTCCGCCGCGGTCGGGGCCTGGACCGAGACGCCCAGGTTGATGGTGGCCATATCCGGCGCGGCGCGCACCTCGCCATAGGCGGAGAGGTTCAGCAGAGGCCCCTTGGCCGGGACGGTGGCGATGGCGGGCGCCTCTTGCGCCAGGGCGACCGGAGCGGTCAGGGCGGTGGCGGCGCTGAGGGCGGCGGCGAGCGTCAGGGCGCGAATGGCGGTCTTCATGGTCTTGTCTCCACGGGTCGGCATGGCGCCGGCCTCACGGTCACGGCTTAGCCGCCGGCATCTGAACACAGAACACGGGTGTGTAGCAGCCTCGGTTCAGTCTGATGGCGAAATCGGGGCGGACGCGGTCATGGCCTGCAGCGCCAGGGCGTCGCGCGCGGCTGCGCCGAGCGTGGTGTTGTCGAACACGCACCAGCGCTCGACCTCAGGCTCGCGCCCAAGCGTCTGGGCCAGTTGCGCCAGGAACTCCTCCGAATAGCCCGAGCGATACATGTCCGGAGAGCCGTGCAGGCGCCAGTAGCGGAGGCCGCTCCAGCCGCCGTGCCGCCCGGCGTCCGGATGGCGCGCGGGATCGGCGGCGACGCGCGCGACCCGGTGAGCGCTCAGCAGGGCGTCCGCCTCGGGCGTGAACCAGCTGGCGTGGCGTGGCTCGCAGGCCATGGGGCCGGCGTAGAGCGACCGCACCTCGTCGAAGAACCGGGCGGCCACAGGCTCGTCCAGCGCCAGGCTGGGCGGCAGTTGCACCAGCACCGGGCCCCGCTTGTCGCCGAGCGCGGAGGTCTCGGCGAGGAAGGCCGCCATCGCCGGCTTGCTGTCGACCAGGCGCGCCGCATGCGTCACCGCCTTGGGCGCCTTCACCGCGAAGCGGAACCCGTCGGGCGTGGTCTCAGCCCACCGCTCATAGGTCTGGGGTTTGTGGGGACGATAGAAAGTGGTGTTGATCTCGGCGGCTTCGAAGCGCGAGGCATAGCGCTGCAGGCCGGTCCCGTCGCCGGGGAAGGCGTCGGCGACCGCGCGCGGGATTGACCAGCCCGCCGTTCCGATCCTCAAGTCCGCCATCGGCCGCCTCCGTCGCCGGGGCAAACGGGCGGGCGCCGTGACGGTTCAAAGGGGGAGGGAAATTCCGCCCTCGCCGCGCTAGACCTCGGCCATGATTTCTCGCCGCCCGCGGGGGCGACCGCCCCACGACGACGTCCTGACCCCGGCCGAATGGCGGGTGGCGGAGGCCGTGCGGCACGGCATGACCAACGCCATGATCGCCGAGCGCCAGGGCGTCAGCCTGGAGGCGGTGAAATTCCACGTCGCCAATGCGCTGCTGAAACTCGGCCTGTCGCGCCGGGCCGACTTGAAACGCTGGGATGGGGTGCGCCGCGACAGCCTGCTTTACGGGAGACCCTCCGACATGACCGCCAACCTCGCCCTCGGCCCCATCGGCCAGATCGCCCGCAGCGTCGGCGACATCGCCGCCGCCGAGGCCTGGTATCGCGACGTGCTGGGCCTGCCGCACCTCTACACCTTCGGCGACCTGGCCTTCTTCGACTGCGGCGGCGTGCGGCTCTATCTGCAGGCCGGGCACGGGGTGGAGCGTGAATCGACGCTCTACTTCCGGGTGGAGGACATTCGCGCGGCTCATACGACCCTGACCGACCGCGGCGCGGAATTCATCGACGCCCCGCACATGATCCACCGCCATGCCGACGGCACCGAGGAGTGGATGGCTTTCTTCAAGGACAACGAGGGCCGCACGCTGGCGATCATGAGCCAGGTGAAGCCCTAAGGCCCGTCTTCGCCGTTGCCATCGTCATTCATTCGCGAAAGAGTGAATGTGGAGATTGCGGAGGGGAGCCATGATCACGCGCAGGACGCTGGCGGGGGCGGTGGGCGCTTCAGCCCTGCTGCCGGCGGTGGTGCAGGCCAGGGCGCCTGCCGCGCGCAAGGCTCCGCCCGGCTTCCTGTGGGGCACGGCGATCTCGGCGCATCAGAGCGAGGGCAACAACGTCAATTCCGACGTCTGGCTGCTCGAGAACCTGAAGCCAACCACCTACAAGGACCGCTCCGGCGACGCCTGCGACAGCTATCACCGCTTCGGCGAGGACGTGTCGCTGAACGCCGCGCTGGGCTTCAACTGCTACCGCTTCGGCATCGAGTGGGCGCGGATTGAACCCAGCGAAGGCCAGTTCTCGAACGCGGAGCTCGACCATTATGAGGCGGTGCTGAAGGCCTGCCGCGCCCACGGCCAGACGCCGATCGTGACCCTGAACCACTTCTCAGCCCCGCTGTGGTTCTCCGTGCGTGGCGGGTGGGAGCGGGACGATGCGCCCGAGCTGTTCGCCCGCTATTGCCGCAGGGTCGTGGAGCGCCTGGGGCCGCTGATCGGCAAGGTCACCACCTTCAACGAGGCCAATATCCAGCGGCTGGTGAAGGTCCTGGGCCTGGACAAGCCGTCCGAGACCCACCGCCAGATGATGGCCGCCGCGCGCAAGGCCACGGGCTCGGAGCGCTTCACCACCCTGGTGACCTCCAATCCCGCCATCAGCGAGCCGATCCTGCTGGAGGCGCACCGGCGCGCCTATGCGGCGATCAAGGCGGTGGCGCCCTCGCTGCCCGTGGGCCTCAGCCTGACCACCCAGCAGATCGAGGCGGTGGGCGAGAACTCCATCGCGCCGAAGATCGAGGCGGAGTTCTACGGCCCCTGGATCGAGGCCGGGCGCGGCCATGCGGACTTCATCGGGGTGCAGACCTACATGCGCCTGCGCTACGACGCCAAGGGCTGGGTGGGCTGGCCCAAGGATGCGGAGATGACCGCCGCGGGTTACGAGTTCCGCCCCCAGGCCCTGGCCGAGACGATCCGCTGGGCGCACCGCACCTTCGCCGGCAAGCCGATCTATGTGACCGAGAGCGGCATCGCCACCGACGACGACAGCCGCCGCATCGCCTTCATCGACCAGGCGCTTCAGGGCGTGCGCCAGTGCCTTGACGAGGGCATCGCGGTGCACAGCTACCTCTACTGGTCGCTGCTCGACAATTTCGAGTGGAGTTCGGGCTACGACAAGCACTTCGGCCTGGTGGCGGTGGACCTCAAGACCTTCAAGCGCACGCCCAAGCCCAGCGCGGTGTGGCTGGGCAAGCGCGCCAAGGCGGACCTGATCTGATGGCGCTGGATCCCACCCTTCCGTCCTTCCGCCTTGACGGCAAACGCGCCCTGATCACCGGCGCGGGCCGGGGCATCGGCGCGGCCGGCGCCGTGGTCTTCGCCCAGGCCGGGGCTGAGGTGACGCTCTGCGCCCGCACCGGCGCCGAGGTCGAAGCTCTGGCGGCTGAAATCCGCGCGGCGGGGCTGCAAGCCGACGCCTTCACCCTCGATGTCACCGACCTCGACGCCGTGCGGCGCGAGATCGCCGCGCGCGGCCCGTTCGACATCCTGCTCAACAACGCCGGCCAAAACCGCATCCGCCCGATCACCGAGATCAGCGAGGAGGACTACGACGCAGTGCTGGGCCTGAACCTGAAGGCCGCCCTGTTTGTCGCCCAGGCGGTGGCCAAGGGCCTGCTGGCGGCGGGCAGGCCGGGGTCGATCATCAACGTCTCGTCCCAGATGGGCCACATCGGGGGCGCGGGCCGCTCGCTCTACAGCGCCTCGAAGTTCGCGCTGGAAGGCCTGACCAAGTGCATGGCCATCGACCTGGCCCCGCACAACATCCGCGTGAACACCATCTGCCCGACCTTCATCGACACGGCGCTCACCCGCCCGATCCTGCAGGACACAGCGTTCCGCGACTATGTGCTGAGCCGCATCAAGCTCGGTCGTCTGGGCCGCATGGACGAGCTGTCAGGTCCGCTGCTGCTGCTGGCGTCGGACGCCTCAAGCCTGATGACCGGTAGCGCGTTGATGGTCGACGGCGGCTGGACGGCTGGGTAAGGCCCGCGAAGATTGGTAGGCCCGGCAGGACTCGAACCTGCAACCAGACCGTTATGAGCGGTCGGCTCTAACCATTGAGCTACGGGCCCGGCCGGTCGCCGGACTCGAGCGAGCCCTGGGCGGCGGTGACGGTGGCGGTAGCATGGCGGCGGCTGGATCGCCAAGCGAGCAGGGGCTCAGACGGGGCTTGCGTCCGCCTCCATGCCCTCGTCGGCGAGGCGCAGCATCAGTTCCGCGGCGGCCATCAGCTGGGCGCGCTCTTCGGGCGAGAGGGTGTCGCGCATGGCCCGCTCCAGCCAGGCGCGCCGGGCGCGGATGTCGCCGCTGAGCGCCTTGCGCCCTTGGGGCGTGATCGACAGCACCAACGTGCGGCGGTCGAGGGGGCCGGGGTCGCGCAGGATCAGGCCGGCCTGTTCGAGCTTGGGCAACAGGCGGCTCAAGGACTGAGGCTGCAGGCGCTCGGCCTCGGCCAGTCGGGCGGCGGTCATCGGCCCCAGGCGGTGCAGGGTCGAGAGGAGGGCCAGGGCCGCGAGCGTCACCGACGGGTCCGGCCGTTCGGCGCGCAGCCGCCGGCCCAGGCGCAGCACCGCACGGGCGAGGAGCGCGGCGTCGGAATCGGACTGGATGGACATTTCATACGCATAGCGTATCAACAGCGCCGACGACAGCCCAGACAACAGCTTCTTCGGAGCCGCCTATGGCCGCCCAGCCGACGCACGCCCTGACCGCCATCCTGCCCTGCAACGATCTCGACGCGTCGGAAGCCTTCTACAATCGGCTGGGGTTCTCGCGCCCCGACGCTGAGCGGCCCGCGCCGGGCGAAGAGGACAGCTACCGCATGCTGTCGGACGGCAGGGGCGGTTCTCTGCACCTGACCGACGCGGTCGAGGGCTGGCTGGTCCCAGGGCGCAACCCGTTCGGCCTCTACCTCTACACCGAAGACGTGGATGGCCTGGCCGAGGCGTTCGCGGACGAGATGCTCGGCGGGGTGAAGGCGCCGGAGGACAAGCCCTGGGGCATGTATGAATTCGCCCTGTCCGATCCGGATGAGACCCTTGTGCGCGTGGGCTGGCCGACGCGGCTCAGGCGCTGAACGGCAGGGGCTTGGCCTCGATCAGATAGTCGAGCGCCTCGGGCAGGTCGGCGCGGATCACCAGTTCGGCCGGGGGATGGCGCGGCTTGCGCGTAGGGCTTTCGCAGGCCCAGCCCTCGGTTCGCCAGCGCGCGACGGGGACGAAGGTGCGCAGGCCCCGGCGGGCCGGCTTGCGGTAGGCGGCGCCGGTATTGAAGGGCGTGACGAAGGCCCGGTCGGCATAGGCCTTGGCCAGGCGCGGGGCGTCGAAGGTCAGCAGCACCATCGGCCGGCGCTGGGCGGCGCGGTGGCGCTCCAGGCGTTCGGGGTCGAGCCAGAAGAACACCGCGGCGTTCAGCAGGGCGTACCAATCCTGGGGCGTCAGGCCGTCGTCGAGCCAGGGGGCGAGCTTGCCCGGCGGCATCGGCTTCTGGTCGCGGATCACCACGCCGTCGGCAGGACCACCGTCTCGGGGCGATGCGCACGGGCGGCGCGCTCCACCTCGGCTCCGAAGCCGCCGCGCCGGAGCAGGCTGTCGGTGGTCAGGAGGCCCTCGCGCCGGACGCGCTCCCAGTTCTGGGCGTCGGCGAGGTGCCAGGCGTGAGGGGGCAGGGCGCGCATCGCGCATAACCGACCGAACGACCTGTTTCTTGTCAATCGCGACGGCGCAGCCCAGATTGGGGCCATGGCCCGCAAACCCAAGCTGCGCACCAACGCGCCCGACGCACTCAAGGCCAAGGTGCTCGACGTGGCGTCGGAGCTGTTCCAGAGCCAGGGCTATCACGCCACCGGCATGGCCGACATCGTCAAGGGCGCGGGCGTCACGGCCGGCGGTCTGCACCACCACTTCCCGACCAAGAAGGCCATCGGCCTGGCGGTGCTGCGCGAGCGGGTCAGGCCGGCGGTGGCCCAGACCTGGATCACGCCGGTGGCGCTGGCCAAGTCGGCGGCGGAGGGGGTGGAGGCCGTGTTCGCCGCCATCACCGCCGAGCTCGATGCGAAGAAGGCGGTGCGGGGCTGCCCGCTCAACAACCTGACCCTGGAGCTGTCGCTGGCCGACCCGGACTTCCGCGCCGAGATGGCCAAGACCTTCGCCCAGTGGGAGACCGTCCTGGCCCAGCGCATCCGGGCCGACGGCCTGCGTGACGCGGACTCCGCCGCCGTGCTGGTCATCGCCGCCTATTCCGGCGCCATGGCCATGGCCAAGGCCGAGCAGTCCAGCGAGCCGCTGAAGATCTGCGGCCGCCGGCTGACCCAGATGCTGCGAACGGCGGCCTGAGCGGCGCCGGCGCATTTGACCGAAGGCGCGCTCCTAAGCTAAAAACAGACCGATCATCCTGTTTGTAATTGGGGCGCACATGGCCGACATGGCGAAGACGACGGCGGGGGCCCTGGCCTCGCGCCGTGCGGTGGTGGCCGGCGGCCTGGCGCTTGCGGCCGCATCCGCGGTCCAGGCTTCGGAGAGCATCGCCATGACGGCCGACACCTGCTGCCCCATCGTGGAGCTGCGCCAGTACACCCTGCATCACGGCGGCGGGCGCGAGGCCCTGATCGCGCTCTTCGAGCGGGAGTTCGTGGAGAGCCAGGAGGCGGTCGGCGCGCGCATCATCGGCCAGTTCCGCGATCTGGACGATCCGGACCGCTTCGTCTGGCTGCGCGGCTTTCCCGACATGCCCGCCCGCGCCAAGACACTGGGCGACTTCTACGGCGGGCCGCTGTGGAAGGCGCACCGCAACGCGGCCAACGCCACCATCGTCGATTCCGACAATGTGCTGCTGCTGCGCGAGGCGCATGCGGGGTCCGGTTTTGCGAAGGCGCGGCTACAGGCCCGGCCCGCCCCCGGCTCGAAGCCCCGGCCGGCGGGCGTGGTCGCGGCGCACCTGCACTATCTCGACCCGGACCAGGCCGAGGCCTTCACGGCCTACTTCGACCAGGCCATGCGCCCGGTCATCGCCGCCCAGGGCATCGAGATCATGGCCTGTTTCGTCACCGAGACGACGGAGAACAACTTCAAGGGCCTGCCGGTGCGCGAGAAGGAGCGGGTGCTGGTCTGGTTCGCGGGCTTCCCCGACGTCGCCGCCATGGACCGCAAGATCGCGGCCCTGAAGGGCGCCCAGACCTGGCGCGAGGGCGCCTCCGACCCGATGCTGCACCAGCTGGAGCGCAAGCCCGAGGTGCTGCGTCTGGTCCCGGCGGCGCGGTCGGCGCTGCGGGGCTGAGACCCGCTCGGGTGATCCGGCGCCCGAGCCTGGCCGTACTTTCCCTGTCAAAGGGGAGGCAACCACATGACACAAGTGCTGCGTAACGCCCTGATGCTGGGCGCGGCCTGCGGCGCGCTCGGGCTCGCCGGATGCCAGAAGATGGGCGCCGTTCCGGGCTCGATCGATGTCGCCAAGGAGGCCAATGCGCTTCGCCAAGCGGAGCTCGACTGGTCGAAGGAAATGGCGCTGAAGGATCCGGCCAAGATGGCCGCCCACTATGCCGACGACGCGGTCTTCACCGATCCGGTCAACCCGTCCATGCACGGCAAGGCGGCGATCCTGGCGGCCTATACCGAGGTGTTCAAGGACAAGGCCTTCAGCCTGACCTTCGCGCCCGACCAGGTCGTGGTCGCCAAGAGCGGCGACGTGGCCTTCACCACCGGCCGGTTCCACGCGACCTGGACCGACGAGAAGAGCCACGCCGCGATGCAGGGCGACGGGGTCTATGTGACCGACTACGTCAAGGGCGCGGACGGCAAGTGGCTGATCAAGGCCGACTTCGCCCACGGCGATTCCGCCAAGCCGCTGAAGTAGGCGCTTCCGGAGCTTCGGATGCGAAAGAGGCGGCCCGCGAGGGCCGCCTCTGCCGTTTCAACGCTTGGCTTCCGCTCAGTAGCGGTCGCGATGGTGGCGATAGGTGTCCGGATGATCCCAATCGTAGTGGTCATAGGGCTCGGGCACGCGCAGATCATAGGCGGGCCAGCCGGAGTCGCCGTTGTAGCCGTAGAACTCGCTCGTGCCATCGAAGCCGAAGTCGTCCTCGTCCGCCCAGTCGCCCGGGTTGGGCTCGAAGCAGCGGCCGGTTGGGCCGTAGGCGTGCGGGTTGTACCAGCGGCCGTGCATGTCGTCGTGACGGTCGCCGAAGCCGAAGAAGCCGCCGCCATGACGCTCACGCCGGCCGCGCTCACGCCAGAAGCCGTCGTCCACCGGCCGCCAGCGGCAGTATTCGCTGTTGGTGTAGTAATCGACGTTGCTGAGCTGGGCTTCGGTCGCGCCGGGCTCCAGATAGATCTCGCGGTAGCGCATGCCGTAGAACTTGGTGCCCGACACGGAGACCTTGCCCGCCCCGATCTGGATGCCGAGCAGATTGGCGCCGATGGCCGAGCCCTTGACCGTCAGCTGGCCCCCCGCCGCCACGGCGCCCTTGGCCACGTGGCAGATGCGGCTGTCGCTGACGTCGACGGTGTTGGCGCCTTCCACGAACAGGCCGATGCCGTAGCCGCAGATCACGGTGTTCTCGATGGCCAGCTGGCCCTGCTCGCGCGAGCCCGGGACCACGATGCCGGTCGATGACGTGCCGAAGCTCGGCGACTGGGCCGGCCACAGGAACAGACGCGAATTGCGGATGCGGCTAGGCTGTTTGCCGGTGGGCTCGATCTGGATGCCGGTCGCCGCGCGAGTGACCGTCACCTCGTCGAAGTCGACGAAGCCGTTCTCGACATAGATGCCGGAGCCGAAGGTGTTGGCGTCGACGCGCACGTCGTCGGTCGCGGTCACCGACCCGCCGTTGACGTAGAGCGCCGAGCCGTTGCCGGCGTAGCGGATCACCGAGCGTTCCAGCCGCACGTGGCTGTCGCGGACGTAGACGCAGGACTCGTCGCCTGCGTCGGTGGCCTCGATCACCAGGTCGCGTAGCACCACGTCGCCGGTGAGGCCGGGCTGGACCTCGATGTCCAGGCACGGGCCGCCGGGGCGGCTCTTGAGCGCGGCAGGGATCGAGACCGTCTCGTCGATGATCTCGCGCTTGGTGCGGCGCTGGCCGCCGGGCGATTCATAGCCTAGCCGGATCGAGCGATAGGGCGCGCCGCCGTCGCCCTGGATGGTGACGGGCTTGTCGACCACGACGTTGTCGAGGCAGGCGCCGCCATCGACGTGGCCGGCGCGGAGGATCAGCGTGCCGCCGGGACGAAGGCTGCGCAGCGCCCAGTTGACCTCGCCCGGATGGGCCTTGCCGCAATCCACGAAGGCGACCTCGCGACCGCCCGGGCCGCCGTAGGGGTTGGGGCCGCCGTCGGGGCCGAAGCGGCCGTAGCCCTCATCGACATAGAAGCCGGGGCGGTGGCCGCCCCATGGGCGATAGTGGCGGTGGTGCAGCGGCGGACGGATCAACAGGCCGAAGTCGGGGCGAGTCTGGGCCTCGACCTTGGCGTCCGGATAGGCGTGGGCGACGGCGCCCAGCGACAGGCAGGCGGCGGCGCCCAAAGCCGCGGTCAGGAGGGTGGCGATACGCGATTTCATGGGCGGACCTCGTCGGGACGTCCGTCGCCCGCGGGGCGGCGGTAGGCGGGCGGCGGACCGCCGCGGCGCTCGTATTCGGGGCGGCCGCCGTAATCGGAATGGCGGCCATAGTCGTAGCTGCCGGGCCCTTCGAGCCGGGCGCCGTGGCGCGAGGCGCGGGTGACCTGCTCCAGCACTGCCTGGATGCGCGAGACGGTCGGCTTGAAGCCCGACAGTGCGGAGTCCATGCGATAGACCACGGCCTCGGCCTTGTTCTGGTCGGCCACGCCTTCGACGCCCAGCGCGAAGTAGGTGGACATGGCGAACTTGGCCTCGGGCGAGCCCTGCTTGTCGGCCTCGCTGAACCAGTTGAAGGCCCGCGCATAGTCGGCCGGCACGCCCACGCCCTCGGCGTACATCACCGCCAGCACCAGCTGGGAGCGGGCCGAGCCGGAGACGGCGGCGTACTGGATGGCGCGCACCGCATCGAGCGGGGTGAAGCGGCCGCCCTGGGGCTCGCCGATCATGCCCTTCAGCGTGTCGATCTCGCCCTGGGCCAGATCCTCGGCGCGGTTGGCCGGGCGGGTGATGACGCCGAGATAGAGCAGGGCGTCCGACACATGCTTGAACGGTAGCTCGTGCACCCGCGACAGGGCGAACTCATAGGCGTCGCCGCGCGGCTTGGACTCGTCGGAGTGCGGCACCGCGCCGGCCATGTAGGCTTCGGGCGGATAGAACTCGTAGGGCGGCACCCAGCGGTTGGCCTTGGCCTCGACGAAGGCGCCGTAGCCCGCGCGATCCGGCGCCGAGCGTTCGAAGTCCTTCAGCAGCACATAGGCGCCCACGTCCCCGGTCTGCATGGCCAAGTAGTTGTAGAGGTAGGCGTCGACGTCGTTGCGGGTGAACAGGGTGCCGACCGCGCGATAGGGGCGGTGGCTGGCGTCGAGCCGGCCCATGGCTTCCTGCGCCTGCTCGTTGTCGGCGGGCTCGCCGAACGGGCCGTAGAGCTCGTCGTACAGGCGCGCCAGGGTGCGGAAGCCGTCCGCGCCCTGGGTCGACAGCACGTAGATCACGCGGTTGCGGACCTTCTCCTGCTCGGTCGAGGACATGTGCGACAGCAGGCGGTCGAGGTTGCGATAGGCCTCGTGGCGCTCCCAGGCGCGGCAGTCGTCGTAGCGCGACAGCGGGCGGATGCCGCCCCACATGCCCTGGCGCACGCCGCGATTGATCGGGGCGTAGCCCTCGCCGTTGGACAGGGCCATGGCGTACCAGACCGCGGCCTCGATCGGGTCTTCGATGTTCTTGTCGGTGGTCTTCACTGCCTCGTAGCGGCGGCCGAGTTCGAGCTGGGCGAAGAAGTCGTTCTGGAACGCCAGACGGCGCAGGTGGCGGATGCCCTGCTCTTGCTGGTTGAATCCGGGTTGGTCGCCGACGAAGGACGCCGGGCGCGGGCAGGCGAAGCGTTCTTCCTTGCCCTTCCACAGGGCCCAGCTGTGCCCGCCACCGCCCACGCAGCTGGTGAGCACGAAGCCAAGCACGAGCAGAACGGCGATCACCGCCGCCACGACCCAGATCGGGTTGGGCGGAGACGAGCGCGCCGGACTCCCGTAATCGGTCATGACCCCACCCCACGCATACGCGTTAACCACGTTTAAACCGTGTACTAGCGGGCTGGCTTCCCCCGCTGTCAAGGTTAACGCCTAACGCCGCTATACGGTTTCGTTCTTCGTGGCTGAACGAGGGCTGAATTGCGTCCCGCAGGCCACACTTTTCACAAATGACCAATAAAAACCGGGTCAGATCAATATTGATCGCGCGCCAGGGGAAATATTATCCACAGAACATGAGTCTCTGACTCCCGCGACGACTCGGGGCCGGAATCAGGCCGATTCCGTGAACGGGCTCGACCGGCGCGAGCGGACGCCTATATCAGTCGAGCCCGATGTTCGGCCCTGTATTCGGACCCCGATAGACTCATGAGCTACGCCGCCCGCGACGACCGCCCGACTGACAAGGCCGCCCGCTATCAGGAGGTCGCCGAGGAGATCGCCTCGGTGCTCGACGGCGAGCCGAATCGCACCGCCCGGATGGCCACGGTGGCGTCGATGCTGCACGACGCCATGCCCGGCTATTTCTGGACCGGCTTCTACGTCGTGGACGGGCCGGACGAGCTGGTGGTCGGGCCCTATCAGGGCACCCTGGGTTGTCTTCGCATCAAGTTTGGCCGCGGCGTCTGCGGCGCGGCGGCGGCGACGCGGCAGGTGCAGATCGTCGAGGACGTGAACGCCTTCCCCGGCCACATCGCCTGCGACAGCCGCTCCAACAGCGAGATCGTACTGCCGGTCACGGATGCGGAAGGCGAGCTGATCGCGGTCTTCGACGTGGACTCCACCGAGTTCGGCCGGTTCGATCAGGTGGACGCGGAGTGGCTGGGGCGGATTCTGCAGCGGACCTTCGCGGTTTAGCCCTTGGCGGGCTCTCCGTCGCGGAAGCGCCACTTGCACCACAGCGCCGTGCCCGAGCAAGCCAGAGAGGCCACGTTGGAAACGATCAGCGGCCAAGCGTGCAGCATCACGCCGTAGAGGGTCCACAGGGTGAAGCCCGTCACCGTCAGCAGGTACATCCTCAGCGACACGGACTCGGCGTTGCGTTCGCGGATGATCTTGAGAATCTGCGGGATGAAGCTGGTGATTGAACAGACCGCGGCCGCCGTGCCGATCAGGACCGGCAGGGAGAAGACGTCGCTCATGCAGCCGAGCGGCTCGTGCGCTTCGGCGCGGGCTTGGAAGCGGCCTTAGGCTTGGCTTTGCCCTTCGAGGGGCCGTCGCCGGCGGGGTGAGCCCGCTCCGACGGCACGGCCTTGCGCAGCTCCTCCTTGCTGGGTTCGATCAGCGGAATGGCCTCCGCGGCCGGGCCGGCGCGCTTCTCGCACTCGGCGACGATCTCCTCAAGCTGGCGATCGGTCAGGTGCTCGATGCCGATGAAGCGGACGTCGGCCTTGGAGACCGCGTGCAGCAGCTCGTTCAGCTTGGCCTGCACCGCCGCGCTCTCACGGTTTTGGGTGTTCTGGATCAGGAACACCATCAGGAAGGTGACGATGGTGGTGCCGGTGTTGATGACCAGCTGCCAAGTGTCGGAGAAGTGAAAGACCGGGCCGGTCACGCCCCAGATGATCACCATCAACAGGCAGGCGACGAAGGAACCCGGGCGGCCGGTGGCGCGCGCGACCCAATTAGCCACGTCGGTGAAGATCTGGAGCATTTTCATGCAGCCGAGAACGAGCGCGGAGCGTGGCGGTTCCGCACCTCCCCTGTGAGCGGCAGCGGTGTGTTCCTAGAACGCCGGCTTCGACCGCTCGGCCACGCCGTCCAACTCCGCGCTGGTCCGCGCATAGGTCGGCGGTTTGCGGTGGTGGGTGGCCTGCTCATAGGCGTAGGCGAAGCCGATCAGGCGGGCTTCCGACCAGGCCGGGCCTATGAAGCTCAGGCCCACCGGCAGGCCGCGCACGTCGCCCATGGGCAGGGTCACGTGCGGATAGCCGGCGACGGCGGCGAGCGTGGTGTCTGAGCCCGTGACGTGGTCGCCGTTGATCAGGTCGGTGGTCCAGGCGGGGCCGACGGTCGGGCCGATCAGGGCGTCAAGGTGATTGTCGGCCAGCAACTTGTCGATGCCCTCGGGCCCCGCCAGCCGGAACGAGGTTTCGCGCGCCTTTTTGTACTCGGGGTCGTCCAGGCCCTTGGTGGCGTGCGCCTGCTCGAAGGTCTCCTGGCCGAAGAAGGGCATTTCGGTTGCGGCGTTGGCCTTGTCGAAGGCGATCAGGTCGGCCAGGGAGCGGGACTTCACCAGGGGCGGCGTGGCGGCGAGATAGGCGGCCATGTCGGCCTTGAGCTCGGTGTTCAGCACCAGGGTCTCATTCTTGCCGATCTCGGCCTCGGCCTTGAATTCCTTGATCTCGACCACTTCGGCGCCCTGGGTCTTCAGCTCGCCGATGGCGCGGTCGAGCAGGGCGTCGACGTTGGGGTCATAGCCGGCGTCGAAGCGCATGACTCCGAAGCGCTTGCCCTTCAGCGCGGTGGGGTCCAGCGCCCTGGTGTAATCGCTCTTGCGCGCGTCGGCCTGGGCGGTCGCGGGGTCCTTGGGGTCGGAACCGGCCATGACGGTCAGCAGGGCGGCGGCGTCGGCGACCGAGCGGGCCATGGGGCCGGCCGTATCCTGGCTGTGGCTGATCGGCACGATGAAGGTGCGCGACACCAGGCCTACGGTCGGCTTGATCCCGACCAGGCCATTGATCGAGGAAGGGCAGGTGATCGAACCGTCGGTCTCGGTGCCGACGCCGACCGTGGCGAGCGATGCGGCGATGGCCGCACCCGTGCCTGAGGACGAGCCGCAGGCGTTGCGGTCCAGGGCATAGGGGTTGCGCGTCAGTCCGCCGATGGCGCTCCAGCCCGAGGTGGAATGCGGCGAGCGGATGTTGGCCCACTCCGACAGGTTGGTCTTGCCGAGCACAATGGCGCCGGCGGCCCGGAGGCGCGCGACCAGGGGCGCGTCGCGACGCGTGTAGTTGTCCTTCAGCGCCAGGGAACCGGCCGTGGTCGGCATCGGGTCGGCGGACTCGATGTTGTCCTTGAGCAGCACGGGGATCCCGTGCAGCGGCCCGCGGACGTGACCTGCCTTGCGCTCGGCGTCGAGCGCGCGCGCCTGAGCCAAGGCGTCGGGGTTGAGGGCGATGATGGAGTGCAGGCCGCGCTGGTGGCGCCAGTCGGAAATCTCGCGCATGTTCGGATCATTCAGACCGTGCGGGCCATCCAGGCGATCGATCCGGTCCAGGTCCAGTTTGACGAGCGCCTCTGAGGTCATTTCCCCCGAGGTGAGCTTCTCCTGAAGTTCGCGGATCGACGCGCCATCCGGCTCATGTGTCGGTCCCTCTGTGATGGTGACGACGGTATAGGTGTCGTGCCGCTTCTTCTTCGGCTTGGCGTCCGCTGAAACCGCCAAGCCAGCCGCCAGCGTTGTGGCCAAGAGGCCCGAGAGCAGAATCCGCATCGTTACTACCTTCCTCTCCATCCCTCCGGCTCCCCTCAGCTGCCGATCTTGCGGCGCAGGAACGCCAGGTAGGTGCGCCACAGGTGCAGCTGGCGCGGGTTGCCGCGCAGGCCGTGGCGTTCGCCGGGGTAGTCCATCAGCTCGAACGGAATCGACTTGGTCTGCAGCGCCGCCATCACCCGGGTGGAGTTGTCGAAGGTCACGTTGTCGTCGGCCATGCCCTGCAGCAGCAGCAGCGAGCCGGGCTTCAGGTTGTCCAGCCGCGGCACGATTTCGGACGCCTTGTAGCCCGACGCGTTCTCGCCGGGCTTGCCCATGAACTGTTCGGTGTAGTGGGTGTCGTAGAGGCGCCAGTCCGAGGGCGGGGCGCCCGACATGCCGGCCGCAAACGGCGTGTCCTTGGCGGTCAGCAGCATCAGGGTCATGAAGCCGCCGTAGCTCCAGCCCTGCACCGCGACCTTGTTCGCATCCACGAAGGGTTGGGACCGCAGCCAGGCCGCGCCGGCCAGCTGGTCCTCGACCTCGACCGTGCCGAGGTTACGGTCGAGCGCGGTCTTGAAGGCGACCGAGCGGTTCGACGAGCCCCGGTTGTCCAGGCGGAAGACCACATAGCCCTCGTTCAGGAGCAGCTGGTCGGTCAGCCCGCCCCACTGCTTCTTGATCGTCTGGGTGTGCGGCCCGCCGTAGACCAGCACGATGGCCGGATACTTTTTCGACGGATCGAAGCCCGGCGGGGTCGAGATCGAATAGTGCAGGACCTCGCCGTCCGAGGCCTTCAGCGTTCCGTACTCGGGCGTGCGCAGGGCGCCGGCGTATTTGAAGAAGGGATGGGTGGCGTCCAGCGCATTGGGCTCGACCCAGCGCACCAGCTTGCCGTCGGTGGTGTAGAAGCCGGTGCGGGGCGGCGTCTTCGGGTCGGAATAGGTGCCCGAGAACGACCCACCGTTCTTGGCCATGGTGAAGGTCCACCAGCCGTCGCCCGAGGTGATCTGCCTGGGCGCGCCGGGCTTGAGGTACGAGACCGCATAGAGGTGGCGCTGCAGCACGTCATCCTTCGACGCGGCGAACATGACCACGCCCTTGGCCTCGTCCACGCCAGCCACATCGTCCACCGGCCAGTCGCCGGAAGTGACCTGCCGGATGAGCTTGCCGTGGCGGTCGTAGAGATAGAGGTGCTTGAAGCCCGAGCGCTCCGAGGCCCACAGGAAATTGCCGTCCTTGAGCGGCTTGAAGTCGTCGTTCAGTTCGACCCAGTGGGGCGAGGTCTCCGTCAGGATGGCGTGCGTGGCGCCGGTGGCCGGATCGACCTCAAGCAGCTCCAGGGTCTTCTGGTCGCGCGACTGGCGCTGGGCGTAGAGGGTCTTGCCGTCCTTCGACCAGGCCACGCGGGGCAGGTAGATGTCGGGGTTGGAGCCCAGGTCGACCTTGACCTTGGCGCCGCTGGCCCGATCCTCGATCCACAGCTCCACCGCCGCATTGGGCCGGCCGGCGCGGGGATAGCGCTGCTCGACCACCTTCACGCCTTCCGAGCCGATGTCGAAGCGGGGGATCACGTCCACGCCGCTTTCGTCGACGCGGGTCAGGGCCACGCGGCTTTCATCCGGCGACCACCAGTAGCCGGTGAAGCGGCCCATCTCCTCCTGGGCGATGAACTCAGCTACGCCCCAGCTCAGCGGGCCCTTGCCGTCGGTCGAGAGCGCCTGCTCGCGGCCCGAAGCCAGGTCCATGACGTAGAGGTTCTGGTCGCGGACGTAGGAAACGAAGCGGCCGTGCGGCGAGACCTTGGCGTCGATCTCGTCGCCGGGCGTGGAGGTCAGGCGGCGCACCTTCCCCGAGGCGCGGTCGGCCAGGTAGAGGTCGCCGTCGAGCGGGACCAGGATGGTCTTGCCCTCATCGTCCCAGCCGTACTCGATCACGCCCGTCTCGCGCAGGCGCATGCGCTCGCGCCGGGCCTGCTCGGCCTCGCTGAGCTCCTTGCCCGCGGGGGCGAGGGCCTTGGAGTCGATCAGGCGGAAGGGCTCGCCGCCCTTCACGTCCACGGCCCAGAGGTCGAGCCGGTTGGCGTCGTCCTGGGCGCCTTTGAGGTAGGTGACCAGAGTTCCGTCGGGGGACAACTTCACGCCGCGCGCGCGGGGGCCGTTCAGGTCGGGGCTGGCGAACACGCGTTCCGGCGTCAGGCGTTCGGTCCCAGGCTGTTCGGCAGGGGCTGCGGCCGGCGGCTTCGGTGCGGCCAGCGCTGCATGGGAGACCGAGCAGAACAGCGCGCCCGCGAGGGCGGCGGCGAGGATACGCGACATGGCTGGAAACGCCCCGTTTTGACCGACGGCGCGGACGCTCGCGTGTGGGGCGAGGCAAGTCAAGGCGGGGATGTAGCTGCCGCCAGTGGGCCAAAAAGTATGTGCGAAAGAGGCTAGGCGTGAGCTGCCCTTTTCTCACGCGGTGCCCAAGACCCTGGGCGCGGTCAGCATTACCCTCTGGAACCCCTTGCGGGGCTGGCCATCCCCTCTTTCGCGCTCACTACATAGTTCGCGCCGCAGGAATTTGACAGCTCGACGACGCATTGCCTTAGCTAGTCGAAGGCTGGCGCGTGACAAGCGATGCGAGCCTCCCCATCATCGCTTCGATGACCACCGCCGACGGGCTGAACACTCTGGCGTCCAAGGGGCCGAGCCAGGACACCAAGGCCTTTATCCAGAAGGTTTTTGCGTGCTCGCCCGAGGTGGCGCACGCGGTGGGCCTGAGAGCGGTGGAGAAGCGCTGGCCGGCGCGCGCGGCGATTCTGCGTCAGGGCGATACGGGGGGCGAAACCTTCCTGCTGCTGGCCGGACGGGCCCACGCCCTGCTCTACGGCCTGGACGGCCAGCTGGTGCTGCTGAACGAGTTCCTGCCCGGCGACCTGTTCGGCGCCATCGCCCAGGCCGATCCGGGACCGCACGAGGCCGACGTCACGGCCGTGGAGGACAGCCGCGCCGCCCTCTTCGCCGCGCTGGATTTCCTGGGCCTGATGGAGGCTCACGGCTGCGTCGGCCTTGCGGTCTCGCGCCAGCTGCTGCGCCAGCTGCGCCACGCCACCGGCAAGATGGTCGAGCGCACCACCCTGTCGGCCGCGGGCCGGGTCTATTCGGAGCTGCTGCGCCTGGCGCGCGGCCCCAGCGGTGACGGCGACGGCATGACCATCAGCCCGCCCCCGGTGCTGGCCGCCCTGGCGGTGCGCGTGCAGTCCACCCGCGAGACTGTCTCGCGCACCATCAATGCTTTGGAACGCCGCGGCCTGATCCGGCGCGAGGCGGACGCGCTGGTGCTGGTGGCGCCGGACCGGCTCGAAGAGATGGTGATCTGAGCCGGGCGACTAACGCTTCAGCGAGAACAGCCGCATCTCCTCGCCTGGATCCTCCGGCGGCAGATCGCCGACGTATTCGGTGCGGGGGCGATGCTCGGCGGGGCCGGCGTGCAGGGCGGCGGCGAAGTCGTCGGTGACGTGGGCGGCGCCGGGCGGGACGGAGTCCAGGACCTTGGCCGTCAGGCTCGCGGCGGGTCCCATCCACAGGTCCGGCCCGCCGAAGGGGTCGGGCAGGCGCCGCGCCAGGCCGTAATGGCCGGCGATGCGCGCCGGCGCGATGGGCTCCAGCGCCCGGGCGATGGCCAGCGCCGCCTGAGCAGCCTCGGTGGGGTCGGCGTAGGCCAAGCGGAGCAGCGATGCATCCGCGGACCAGCGGGGCGGCTCCAAGGGCTTGGGCGCCGAGGCCACGGCCTGGGCGAGGGCGGGGATGGCGGCTTCGGCCAGTTTCGCGGGCGTGTCGGCCGCCGACAGGTCCACGGTCAAGAGGGCGGCCAGGGCTGGGGGCGCGGCCTCGGCGGGCGCCTTGGTCGGGGCGGCGCGGGCCTTTTGGCGGGGCCCGGTCACTACGCGCTGCGGGCGGCCGCTGCGCCGCCAGATTCCGCCGAGATCACAGCTGCCGCTGGCTTCGGACGGGTCGGCGCTGTCGAGCAGCAGAAGCTGGATGGCGCCGGTCATCAGGGCGTTCGCCTGCATCACGGCCGCCCCCATGGCGACCTCGGCGGCAAGGCGCACGGCGAGCGGATGGGCCGCGCCCTCCGGCTGGTCGATCGAGCGCACCGTATCGGCCCGCTTCAGCACTGCATCGAAACGCTCGGCCCATTCGGGCCCGACACGCGCAACCGACGCCGCGCGGAAGTCGGCGAGCGCGCCGGGGAGGACCACGTGCAGCTCCGCCCCGCGCGCCAGAAGCGCCTCGGCGAAGACGATGTCGGCCCCGGCCGCGAGCGCCCCGTAGCCGAAGCCGATGTTCTCCTCGCGCAGCAGTGCGTCGACCTTGGCGCGGATCGCCGCGGTGTCGGGCGCCAGGCCCATGTGGCCGGCGAAGTGGGCCGCGCGGGGCGGGCGCAAGGGATCGAGCCAGGCCTTGTCGTGGCCCAGTGCGTCCAGGATCAGGGCGAACTGGCGCAGGGTGGAGGCGTGGTCCTCCCAGGCGCGGGAGCTGCGGGCGATGGCCTGCTCCAGCGCGCCGCGCGCCTCCTCGCCGTGACCCAGCAGCAGCATGGCCTCCGCGCGCGTGGCGCCGCGCCAGTAGGGCGTATCCGGCTCGCCTTCGCCGCGGTCCAGCCGCTCCAGCACCAGCCGCGCCAGGGCCTGGGCCTGGTTGGGCTCGCCGGCCAGCAAGGACAGGCTGGCGGCGTTGATCAGCGGATAGGTCGCCGTGCCCAGCATCCCGGCGCGGCTGTAGGCGTCGGCGGCCTCAAGGTACCAGGCCTTGCGCGCGTCTCCATCGGACGACAGGGCCCGGTCCTTCAGCAGGCGTCCCTTGACCGACAGCACCGCCGCATCGTCGTCCACGCCATCGAACCCGCCCTCGCGGAACAGGCGCCAGGCGTGGTCGGACGCGCCCGAGCGGGCGTGGGCGACGATGGACATCAAGGCGGGACGCAAGCGTGACATGGGACCGGGCCGAAGGGTTAAGGACTAGTCGAAGTCGTCGTCGTCGCCATCGCCGTCGTCATAGGGGCACTCCGTGCCGTCCTGACAGGCGGGATCGGGATCGTCGGGCTGACACAGGGAGCCGTCGTTCTTGACCTTGGGGTCCATCAACAGCGGCATGGTCAGCTTGCCGTTCAGGCCCGCCACGCCAAGCGCGAACTCGACAAAGCCCTCGCTCTTGGGATCGAAGGCGTCCACGTCGCAGATCACCGCCGCCTTCATCAGCCGACCGTCGTACATCTGCTGCTGCCAATCGTAGTCGGCGATCAGGGCCAGCCGGCCCTGCTTGGAATCGGGGTTGGCGCTGCCCTGGATCGCCAGGGGCATGCCCGAGGTATCCATGTCAGTCGCCAGGTCGAACAGGACCGCCTGGGCGTTCTTGTTGAGCGAGTCGTCGATGCAGAAGATCAGGGCGGCCTTGGTGAACTGCTTGCAGCCGAGCTGGGTCAGGTTCAGGTCGGCGCCGGAGTAGTAAGTCCAGCTCCCGGTCTGGCTGGCGTCATGGGTCTGGTAGTCGAGTTTGCCGTCGTCGGACCAGTCGAACATCTCGTCGTAGCTGGAGGGCTTGTCCCAGGTCCAGGCGACCATGGTCTCGACGCTCCACATGTCTACGAAGCGGTATTTTATGTAGATGAAGTAGTTCAGTTCATCGACTGTGCCGTCGTAGCGCTCCTGGATAGGGACGGGCTGGTGGAACAGGTTGTCACTGGCCATGATCACCTCTCTCCTTTGGACTTGTGCTTGAAGCCACGGCGGACGCGAAATCTATGCCCCAACGTCGAGAGTACTTGGTCTTGCTGAGCCGCGTTCTGTTGTCGTTGAGATAGCGGTCGGCGCCGGCATCGACGGTTCCGGCCGCGTGTGCGCGTTCGGCCGCCGCCAGGGCGCAGAAGTCGCGCACCTCCACATCGGCCGAGGCGTGGCCTGAACAGGCCTGCACCAGCGGGCCGGCGGAGCCGGCGGCGCCGTCGGCGATGCGGGCTTCGGCCAGGAACAGGCCGATAGCCAGCTTCTGGTCGCCCAGCTTGGCGTTGGAGGGATCGACCGCGGCCTGGCGTCCGGCGTCGAGATAGGTCTGCTCCAGGCGCAGGCGCGCCTCGTGCGGCCGGCCGCGGGCCAGGTCGATGCGGGCGAAGGCGAGCTCGGTGCCCAGCAGGTCGCGGGCGTAGGTGACGTTCTTCGGGTCGCGCGCCTGGGCGGCGCGCAGCAGGCGCGCCTCCTCCTCGCGGCTGGCGCGGGCCTCGTCCCAGCGGCCCAGCGCCTTCTGGCTGTCGGCCAGCCAGGCCCAGCCGTCGGCGATGGACGACTGGATGTCGTCGTCGTTGGGCTTGGCGCGCGCGGCGACGCGGAAGTGGTCGAGCGCGCTCTGGAAGCGCGCGCGGGCGGTGGCGGCGTCGTTCTGGTCGCGCAGGGCCAGGGTGCCCAGGTTGGAGTCGGCGTAGCCGGCCTCCATGCGCCAGTCCGGATTGTTGGCGTCTTTGGCCAGGAGCCGGGCGGCCAGCGCGGCGTAGCGGCGCCACCCGGCCTCCGCCCCGTCGATGTCGCCGCGGCGCCACTTGATGAAGCCGACCCAGTACTCGCTCTGGCCCTGGGCGAAGATGCGCTTGGGGTCGTTCGGCTTCTCGGCCAGCAGGGCGGAGGTGGTGCGGCTGGCCTCAGTGAGTTCGGCCATGGCCTTGTCCAGGCGGCCGTACTTCTCGTCGTCCTCGCCCATGGCGTGGAGCAGTTCGGCGCGGCGCTCGAGGGCGTCGGCGGGCAGGTGCTTGAGGTCCTGGCGGGCGTAGTGCTCGAGCGCACGCTGATTGACCGCGGTCATGATCTCCAGACGGCCGACCCCCTTCAGCCTGTCCCTCAGATCGGTCAGCATGAACTGGACCAGTCCCTCCGCCTCGGCGCGTTGCCGCTCGGCCTCGGCGCGGGCTTGCAGCGCGATGGCCGTCGTCACGCCCATGGCTAGCGTGACCGCAAGCGCCCCCACCGTGAGCGCCGTCACGCGGCGCACGCGCCGTTGCGCGTCGCGCTGCACCAGCTCGTCGACGCCGAGGCCCAGCACACCAGCGATCAGCTTCAGGAGAGCCAGGCGCTCGCCGTCGGCAGCGGGGCGGAAATCGGCGGCCAGGGGCTCGATCGCCGTGACGCCGTCGGGGGCGAAACGCAGGGCCGGCGGGAACGCGTCCTCCGGCTCCCCTTCGATCAACGCGGCCAGGATCGGGCAGTCGGGATGCAGTTCGCGGAACAGTTCGATCTCGCGCGACACCCATTGCGACGCGACGGCCGAGGGCGAGCAGACCACGATCAGCGCGCCGGACCCGGCCAGGGCCTCGCGCACCTGTTCGCTGAGATCGCCGGCGGCGGAGAACTCCTCGCGGTCCCGGAAAATGGGAGCCAGGCGCGCGGGCGCGGGGCCGTATCGCGTCGGTCGTCCGACCAGGCGGCCGGGGACGGCATAGCCCTCCAGCTGACGATGCAACCTATGGCCGAAACGCGAGTCTTTGTGACTATAGCTAATGAAGGCGCGATAGCGCGCGCTATCCCTGGCCGTGTCGTCCATGTCGCCGCTCCCCCAGGCGCACGCACGGGGGGAGATGCGGCGCCAAGGCGACTAAGGGGACACAACGATTCGGCGAGCGGACCAAGCCTCTACCGCTGCGATTTGAGCGCGCACCCGCGGGGGCCCACGACAACGGCTTCCCTCCACGGCCTCCGCCATGGCACCGTGGGAGCCTGAGCCGGTCCCCAGTCCGGGGCCGGCAGGGGGAACTCATGCGCCTTTCCGTCATCCTGGGCTCGGTCGCGAGCCTCCTGCTTTGCGCCGGCGCCGCGTCGGCCGCCGACCCGGTTCCGCCGGTCGCCGCCAAGAAGCCCTTTGTGGTCCACGCCCCCGCCGGCGACCGGCAGGACGAGTACTACTGGCTGCGTGACGACACCCGGAAGAACCCGGAGATGCTGGCCTATCTTGGCGCGGAGAACGCCTATGCCGACGCCATGCTGGCCTCCACCAAGCCGGTGCAGGAGAAGCTCTATTCGGAGTTCGTCGGGCGGATCAAACAGGACGACGCTTCCGTCCCCTACCGCCTTCGGGGCTACTGGTACTACACCCGCTTCGAGACCGGTAAGGACTATCCCGTCACCGCGCGGCGCAAGGGCTCGATGCAGGCGCCGGAGCAGGTGCTGCTCGACCAGAACGCCATGGGGGCCGGCAAGGGCTATTTCGCCGTCGCGGGCGAGACGGTCAGCCAGGACAACAATCTCCTGGCCTACGCGCAGGACGACGTGGGCCGGCGCCAGTACGTGCTGCACGTCAAGGACCTGCGCACCGGCAAGACGCTCGACGACGCCGTGCCGAACATCGAGCCGGACATCGTCTGGGCCGACGACAACCGCACCATCTTCTATATCGACAAGGACCCGATCACCCTGTTGTCCAAGCGGGTGAAGATGCATGTCCTGGGCACGCCGGCCTCGGCCGACGAGCTGGTCTATGAGGAGAAGGACGACAGCTTCTACATGGGGCTGCAGCGCACGCGCTCGGACAAGTACCTGTGCATCGCCGAGCAGAGCACCACGGCCACCGAACAGCGCTGCACCTCTGCCACCGCGCCCGGCGAGTTCAAGGTGCTCATCCCGCGCCAGCGCGACCACCTCTACCAGGCCGACCACCTGAACGGCCGCTGGGTGATCCGCACCAACTGGAGGGCGTCGGACTACCGGCTGATGGCGCTGAAGGACGGCGCGGCCTGGGGCGACCGCACTCTGTGGACTGACGTCGTGGCGCCCAAGGCGGGCGTGTTCATCCAGGATTTCCAGCTGTTCGACGGCTTCATCGCCATCGACGAGCGCTCCGGCGGGCTGCGCCGGGTGCGCACCCTGTCGAACGCCGGCAAGAGCGCCTTCGTGCCGTCCGACGAGCCCGCCTTCACCATGGGCCTGGGCGTGAACGCGGAGCCCTCGACCGAGAAGCTGCGCTACACCTACACCTCCCTGACCACGCCGGGCTCGACCTATGAGCTGGACACCAAGACCGGCAAGCGGACCCTGCTCAAACGC
Source organism: Pseudomonadota bacterium (assembly GCA_018241995.1). GTDB lineage: Bacteria > Pseudomonadota > Alphaproteobacteria > Caulobacterales > Caulobacteraceae > JAFECT01. The sequence continues at coordinate 63,501 of JAFECT010000013.1, read as the reverse complement.
ACCCCGGTGCTGGGCTACGACCCGTCGAACTATGTGACCGAGCGCCTGTGGGCGACGGCGCGGGACGGGACCAAGGTTCCGGTCTCGGTGGTCTATCGCAAGGGCTTCAAGAAGGACGGCACGGCGGCGCTGCTGCAGTACGGCTACGGCAGCTACGGCTCCTCCACCGATCCGAGCTTCAGCCTGACCAACGTGTCCTTGCTCGACCGCGGCATGGTCTACGCCATCGCCCACGTGCGCGGCGGGCAGGAGATGGGCCGCGCCTGGTATGACGACGGCCACCTGTTCAAGAAGAAGAACAGCTTCACCGACTTCATCGACGTGACCCGCTTCCTGGTGAAGGAGGGCTACGCCTCCAAGGATCGCGTGGCGGCCATGGGCGGCTCGGCCGGGGGGCTGCTGATGGGCGCCACCGTCAACATGGCGCCGCAGGACTATCGCGTGGTGATCGCCCAGGTGCCGTTCGTGGACGTGGTCACCACCATGCTCGACGAGTCCATTCCCCTGACCACCAACGAGTTCGACGAGTGGGGCAACCCGAAGGACCCGAAGTATTACGCCTACATGCTGAGTTACTCGCCCTACGACAACGTCGAGGCCAAGGCCTATCCGGCCCTGTTCGTGGGCACGGGGCTGTGGGACTCACAGGTGCAGTACTACGAGCCGACCAAGTGGGTGGCGCGCCTGCGGGCCCACAAGACCGACAGCCATCCGCTGGTGTTCCGGGTCAACATGGAAGCCGGCCACGGCGGCAAGTCCGGCCGCTTCCGCCGCTATCGCGACACGGCGGAGCAGTACGCCTTCATGCTGCAGCAGCTGGGGGTCAACTGACCCCCATCGACGCCGTGTCGATCACGAAGCGATATTTCACGTCGCTCTTGAGCATGCGCTCGTAGGCGGCGTCGATCTCCTGCGCCTTGATCATCTCGATGTCGGCGGTGATCCCGTGCTCGGCGCAGAAGTCGAGCATCTCCTGCGTCTCCTTGATCCCGCCGATCAGGGAGCCGGCGATCGAGCGGCGGCCGAAGATCAGCACGCCGACGCTGGGCGAGGGGTGCGGGTGCTCCGGCGCCCCGACCAGGCACATGGTCCCGTCGAGCTTGAGCAGGGTGGTGTAGGCATCGAGGTTGTGGCTGGCGGCCACGGTGTTGAGGATGAAGTCGAAGCTGCGCGTATGGGCGGCCATCTCCTCCGGGTTCTTCGACACCACCACCTCGTCGGCGCCGAGGTCCAGCGCGTCCTGGCGCTTGTCGGGCGAGGTGGTGAAGGCCACCACCTGGGCGCCCAGCGCATGGGCCAGCTTGACCCCCATGTGGCCGAGGCCGCCGATGCCGACGATGCCCACCTTCTTGCCGGGGCCGACGTTCCAGTGGCGCAGCGGCGACCAGGTGGTGATGCCGGCGCAGAGCAGGGGCGCGACCGCGGCCAGCTGGTCCTCCGCATGGCGGACCTTCAACACGAAGCTGTCCTTCACCACGATCTTCTGCGAATAGCCGCCGAGCGTATGGCCCGGCGCATCCGGGGTCGGGCCGTTATAGGTCCCGGTGAAGCCGTTCTCGCAGTACTGCTCCAGCCCGTCGTCGCAGGCGTGGCAGTGCTTGCAGCTGTCGACCATGCAGCCGACGCCCACCGTCTCGCCCACCTTGAAGCCGGTGACCTGATCGCCGACGGCGGTGACGTGGCCCACGATCTCGTGGCCGGGCACGCAGGGGTACTGGGTCCCGCCCCACTCGCCGCGCACGGTGTGCAGGTCGGAGTGGCAGACGCCACAGTAGGCGATGGCGATCTCGACATCGTGCGGGCCGGGCGCGCGGCGGAAGATGTCCATGGCGACGAGGGGCTTGTCGGCGGCGTGGGCGCCGAAGGCTTTGACGGTCATTGGGGTCTCTCGGGTTCGGGGAGGCGAAGGGGAGGGACGTCGGCCTAGCGGCTGACGAACTGCTGAAGTTTTTCGGGGTAGCGGGCGCCCTGGACCGGCACGGCGGAGACCGCCTCGTCGATCTCGGCCAGGTCTTCGGCGCTGAGGGTCAGGTCCAGGGAGGCGAGGTTCTCGTCCAGGCGATGCAGCTTGGTGGTGCCGGGGATCGGCGCGATCCAGGGCTTCTGCGCCAGGAGCCAGGCCAGGGCGATCTGAGCCCGGGTGGCGCCGCGGGAGCGGGCCAAGTCCTCGATGACATCGACCAGGGCGCGGTTGGCCTGGCGCGCCTCGGCGGAGAAGCGGGGCAGATTGGCGCGGAAGTCCTTGGCGTCGAAGGTGGTGGTCTCGTCCACCCCGCCGGCCAGGAAGCCGCGACCGAGCGGGCTGAACGGCACGAAGCCGATGCCGAGCTCCTCCAGCACCGGCATGACCGTCTGCTCCGGCTCGCGCCACCACAGGGAGTATTCGCTCTGCAGGGCCGTGACAGGATGTTCGGCATGGGCGCGGCGGATGATGTCGGGTCCGGCTTCGGACAGGCCGAAATGCAGCACCTTGCCTTCGGCGATCAGCTCGCCGACGGTTCCGGCGACCTCCTCGATCGGCACCTCGGGATCGACGCGGTGCTGGTAGAGCAGGTCGATGCGGTCGGTGCGCAGGCGCTTCAATGAGGCTTCGGCCACCTCGCGGATGTGCTTGGGCCGACTATCCAGGCCCGCTTGGGTATTGGCGTCGCGGAAGCCGAATTTGGTGGCGATCACCACCCGGTCGCGCACCGGCTCCAGCGCCTCGCCGACCAGGCTCTCGTTGGTGAAGGGGCCATAGACCTCCGCCGTGTCGAAGAAGGTCACGCCGCGCTCGACCGCCGCACGGATCAGCTCGACGCCTTCCTTTGTCGCCGTGGGTGTGCCGTAACCGTGGCTCAGGCCCATGCAGCCGAGGCCGAGGGCGGACACGTCCAGGCCGCCGAGTTTGCGCGTCTGCATGATCTGGATCCCCAGGCGAATTGTCTGCTGTCGGGCTCCTATCTATGTCCGGCGCCACGCGGGGCAAGCGGGGCGTCCATCACAATCGGGCAATTGAGGGCCTTGTCCGGTCGGTGGCTAGAAGCCGAACCGCATGGCGCAGCGGCCTTCCGGCTTGAGGCCGCGGTCCGCTTCCGCAACGAGCAGCGCCTGCAGCCGGGCGTCAATCGCTTCGCCTTCGAGCAGTTCGAACCCTTCGCGGGCGTAGAAGGGCGCGTTCCAGGCGACGTCTCGGAAGGTGGTCAGGGTGACCGCGTGAAGGCCCTCGGCGCGAGCCCAGGCGATGACGTGGCGGAGCAGGGCGCGGCCGACGCCCCGGCCCTGGCGGTCCTGGCGTACGTCCAGCTCCTCGATATGCAGGGCGCCCTCGAAGCGCTCGGCGATCAGGAAGCCGAACGGCGCGTCGGCCGCATCGACGGCCACCCACGACAGGCCCTCGGCGATGCGCAGCGCGTGATGCTCCGCCGGCAGGTCGTCGCCGTCGGCCAGCCAGGCGAGGTCGGGATAGACGCGAAAGGCCTCGCCCGCCGAGCGCTCGATGGCAGGCAACAGGGCGGCCTCCTCGGGCCGGGTCGGGCGGATCGTGAAACTCATGCCCGAAGATACGGACAGCCTAGTTCTTCAGACGCCAGCCGGTCTGGAAGATGCGCCAGACGATGAGCAGGCACACCGACAGGAACCCCAGCGTGGCGGCCAGGCTGACCCCGATGTTGACGTCGCCCTGGCTGAAGAAGGACCAGCGGAAGCCCGAGATCAGATAGACCACCGGGTTGAACAGAGCGACGGCCTTCCAGGCGGCCGGCAGCACGCTGATCGGAAAGAAGGTGCCGCCGAGGAAGGTGAGGGGCGTGACGACCAGGAGCGGGATGATCTGCAGCTTCTCGAAGCCGTCGGCCCAGATGCCGATGATGAAGCCGAACAGCGAGAAGCTGAAGGCCGTCAGGGTCAGGAACATCAGCATCAGGATCGGGTGGTCGACGCGCAGCGGCACCAGCAGGAAGGCGGTGGCCAGGCTGACGCTGGCCAGGATCAGCGACTTGGACGCCGCCGCCCCGACATAGGCGATGACGATCTCAAGCGCGCCTACCGGTGCGGACAGAATCTCGTAGATGGTGCCGCTGAACTTCGGGAAATAGATGCCGAAGCTGGCGTTGGCGACCGACTGGGTCAGCACCGACAGCATGATCAGGCCCGGCACGATGAAGGCGCCGTAGGGCACCCCGTGGAAGGGGCTGATGCGCCCGCCGAGGCCCGCGCCGAACACGATCAGGTAGAGGGTGGTGGTCAGGACCGGCGCGGCGATGCTCTGCCATATGGTCCGGAAGGTCCGGTTCATCTCGAACTTGTAGATGGCCGCGATGGCGTGGCCGTTGATCCCGGCGCTCATCGGCGGTCTCCCTGGTGGACGAGGCTGACGAAAATCTCTTCGAGCGAACTCTGCTTGGTCTGCAGGTCGCGGAACCGCACGCCGGCCTTTTGCAGCGCGGTCATCAGAGCGGTGATGCCGGTGCGCTCCTGCTGGGTGTCGTAGGTGTAGGTCAGGGTGGCGCCGTCTGAGCTGAGATCCAGGGCGTAGGCCTCAAGGCCCGCCGGCAGGGCGGCCAGGGGCTCGGCCATCTGAAGCGACAGCTCCTTCTTGCCGAGCTTGTGCATCAGTTCGGTCTTCTCCTCGACCAGGATCAGCTGACCCTTGGAGATCACCCCCACCCGGTCGGCCATCTGCTCGGCCTCCTCGATGTAGTGGGTGGTCAGGATGATGGTGACGCCGCTCTCCCGCAAACCGCGGACCACGTCCCACATGTCGCGGCGCAGCTCGACGTCCACCCCCGCGGTCGGTTCGTCCAGGAACAGGATTTCGGGTTCGTGGCTCAGGGCCTTGGCGATCATCACCCTGCGCTTCATGCCGCCCGACAGGGTGCGCAGCTGGCTGTCCTTCTTGTCCCATAGCGACAGCGACTTCAGCGTCTTCTCGATGTGGGCGGGGTTGGGCGACTTGCCGAACAGGCCGCGCGAGAAGCTGGTGGTGTTCCACACCGTCTCGAAGGCGTCGGTGGTCAGCTCCTGCGGCACCAGGCCGATGCGCGAACGGGCGTGGCGCGGCTGGCGCACGACGTCGAAGCCGTCGGCGGTGATGGTCCCCTCTGAAGGGTTCACGATCCCGCAGATGATCGAGATGAGCGTGGTCTTGCCCGCGCCGTTGGGCCCCAGAAGGGCGAAGATTTCACCGCGCTCGATGTCGAGGTTGACGTCCTTGAGGGCGGTGAAGCCGGTGCGATAGGTCTTGTTCAGACCCTTCACGCTGATGATCGGAGAAGCCATGGGGCCGCAGGTAGGCGGCGAACGGCGTTACGGCAAGGCTCATGGCCTACGAATGCTGTGGGCGGCATGCGCATGGAACCTTCGCCTCCGCCGTCCTATATGGCTTGCATGAGCAATGACCCCGCCGACACCCCCGCCGTCTCCGCCGCCAAGCGCGCGCTGGAGCTGAAGCGCGCCGCCGCCGGCAAGGGCGCGACCAATCCCGTGGCCGGGCGCAAGCAGACCGAGCGCGCCGCCGCCGCCCGTTCCGCGTCCAAGTCCAAGCCGCAGCTGCGCAAGTAGGGCTGCGCCATGAGCGTCGCCTTCACCAAGGAGACGGACCACGAGGCGTCGGCGGCCGACCTGCCGGACCGTCCCGTTTCGCAGCACCCGAACCTGGTGACCGCCGAGGGCCTGGCCGCGATCGACCAGGCGCTGAGCGACGCCCGCGCGGCGTTCAACGCCGCGCGGGCTGACGGCGAGATTTCCGCCGACCGCACCGCCATGGCGCGGGCCACGCGCGACCTGCGCTACTGGTCGGCGCGCCGGTCGACCGCCCAACTGACCGAACGCGAGCCGGAAAAGCCCGGCGTGCAGTTCGGCGACCGGGTCGCGGTCGAGCGCGAGGATGGGCGGCGCCAAAGCTTCCGCATCGTCGGCGAGGACGAGGCCGATCCCAAGGCTGGTACGGTTTCCTGGGTCTCGCCCCTGGCCCAGGCCCTGTTGGGCCGCGAGGTCGGGCATGTGGCCACCGTCGCCGGCGCCGAGGTCGAGCTGGTGGAAATCGGCTGAGCGCGGCTTGCGCCGACGCGCGGCGAGGCCGAAATGAACGGGGCCGGAACGCGCCGGCGGGGAGCTGAAATGACCACTCAGACCTATGAGATCGTCGAGCACGACGGCGGCTGGGCCTATCGGGCCGACGGCGTCTATTCCGAGACCTTCCGCACCCACGACGAGGCCCGCCACGCCGCCGAGCGCGCCGCGCGCGAACAGACCCGTCCGGGCGACGACGCCGGCATCTCGTGGGAAGACCGCGACGGCCGCTGGCACGACGAAGTCGCCGACGGCGAGGATCGCCCGGCCACCGAGGTCAAGGGCTGAGGGGCGGCTTACAAAAAGGCTTTTCCACGAACCTCACGAACGGCACGAACAAGGCCCGCGCCGCGTTCGGATAGCTCGGAGCGTTCGGGACTTCCGCGCCGAAGGCGCGATCGAGCCTGATCTCGCGGCGAGCAATGTCTTGTTTGTGGGGTTCGTGAGGTTCGTGGACAAAAAAACTTAATCCCGGCGCCGCTGCCAGCGGCGCCAAGACAGGACCCTCCCCATGACGCTTTCCATGTCCCAGGCTTCCAAGCCGGTGTTCACCCAGGGGCTGAAGGGCCTGCTCGGCGTGCTCACCAAGGCCGAGGCGCACGCGGCGGCCGGCAATATCGACCCGAACGCCTTCCTGCAGGCCAGGCTCTATCCGAACATGTTCCCCCTGACCCGGCAGGTGCAGATCGCCGCCGACTTCGCCAAGGGCGCGGTGGCGCGGCTGGCCGGCGATGAGGTCCCGGCCTGGGAAGACAACGAAGCCTCCTTCGCCGAGCTGAAGGCGCGGGTGCAGCGGACCCTGGATTTCATCGGCGCCATCGACGACGGCAAGATCGACGGCTCTGAGGATCGCGACATCACCCTGGTGCGCCGCGGCGAGAGCAGCGTCCACAAGGGACAGGCCTATCTCCTGGAACAGGCCCTGCCGAACTTCTGGTTCCACGTGACCACCGCCTACGCCATCCTGCGCCACAACGGCGTGGAGGTCGGCAAGCGCGACTTCCTGGCGATGAGCTGACCTTTCCGACGTGACAGACGCGCCTCAAGACACGACCTCGCCGTCCGCCTTCGAGACAGCCAAGCGCTGGATCGTGCGGCTGCTGCCGATCGTGCTGCTGGCCGCCGCCGCCTGGGTGATCTGGCGCGAGCTGCATCACCTGAGCGCGCGCGAGATGGGTCATGCGCTGCGCCACTGGGGCTGGGCCGGGGTGGGGGCCAGCATATTCTGCGTGGTGTTGAGTTACCTGTCCCTGGCGGTGAACGAGTGGGCGGGGTTGCGCTGGGCCGGGGCGCGGGTCCCGGCGCCGGCGGTGCTTTACGGGTCGTTCTGTCTGAACGCCTTCGCCCACAGCCTGGGCACGGCGGTGCTGGTGGGCGCGGCGGTGCGGCTGCGCGTCTATGCGCCCTGGCGCGTGACCCTGGCCGAAATCGTCAAGACCACCGCCTTCTGCAATGTGTCGTTCAGCCTGGGCATGGCCGGTATCGCGGGCGGAGGCCTCTTGGCCGCTCCGGCCTCGCACCTGCTGGCCGTTCACCTGCAGCCGGAGATCGCGCGCTGGGCGGGCGGGCTGCTGCTGGCCTCCATCGTCGCCTATGTGGTGCTGTGCGCGGTCGTGCGCGGGACGTTGTCGCTGTTCGGCCACGCCTTCGTCCTGCCGAGCTGGCGCTGGGCGGTGGCCCAGGCGGTGATCGGGCTGGTCGACAACATCCTGACGGTGCTGATCGCCTGGACCCTGCTGCCGCTGGGCCTGGTGGGCCTGGGCGCCTTCACCGGCGCGTTCGCGGTGGCGACGGTCACCGGCGTGGTCTCGTCGGTGCCGGGCGGAGCGGGCGTGTTCGAGAGCGTGCTGCTCACGCTGCTTCCCGGCGTCGCCCGCGCGCCTTTGGTCGCGGCCTTCTTGGGCTACCGGCTGTTCTATTTCATCATCCCGCTGATCATGGCCGGGATCATGATGGCGTTGCAGCGGCGCACCGCTCCCGCACCGAGCGAACCCGAGGCGATCTAAGCCCTTGGCGCGGCAGAACTTAAGCGGCTAGGTTGCATTCGTCTTTTGGGGGGCATGCATGGATTGGCGGCAGTTTCTATTTGGATTTCACGGACGAATTCGCCGCTCCGAGTGGTGGCTGTCGCGCCTCATCATCGTCGGTATGGCCGCGGTGGGATTCGGGGCCGCATTTGGCCTCAGCGCCCTGGACAGCGCAGTGGGGAAAGGCATGCCGGAGGGTGAGGCCATCTTCGGTATCGCGGGGCTGGCCTTCGCCCTGCTTGGCCTTGTTGGTCTCGGCGCCACGCTGTGGATTCACCTGGCCACCTGTGTGAAGCGGCTGCACGATCAGGACATGACCGGCTGGCTGGTGCTGGTCACCGTGATCCCCGGCATCGGGCCGCTGTTCGCGTTTGTGGTGATGGGCTGCCTGGACAGCCAGCCTTGGACCAACAAGCACGGGCCTTCGCCCAAGCCCGGAGCGGCCGAGCGCGTCGCGGGGCAGTTCGCATGAGCGCCGTTGAAACTCCGATCGAGGCGCCGCTGGACGCGCCCAAACGCCCCGCCGTGCGCCCGCCGACCGGCCTCGGCAAGGCGACGGTCATCGTCCTCTGGATTTATGGCGCGACGCTCGCGCTCGAGCTGCTGAGCCAGGTCGTGGCGATGCAGCAGTTGTCGGGCCTGTCGCCGGACACGGCCGCGAACCTGTTCGACCTCAGCACCACGCTCGGCGATCTCGGCGCGATGCTCGCGCTGCCGTTCCTGCTGCGCCTTGCGGTGATGATCGGCACGATCATCCTGGTCGCGGTCTGGATCTATCAGGCCAACGCGACGGCCAAGAAGCTGGCCAAGAACAAGGAGGTCAGCCCCGCCTGGGCGGTGGGCTGGTACTTCATCCCCATCGCCAATCTGTGGAAGCCCTTCCAGGCCATGGACGAGACCTGGAAGATCAGCACCGAGCCGATGCGCTGGAAGACCCAGGACACGCCGGGGCTGCTGCGGTTCTGGTGGGGCCTGTGGCTAGGCGGTTCGTTCGTCGGCAACTTCCTGTTCCGCCTCGGCGGCTCGGCGACGAACGCGGGCAATGTGCTGGAGCTGCGCGTGGTCTGGGGACTCTACGACGTGATGCTGATCGCGGGCGTCGTCTGCCTGATCCGGATCGTGGGCGAGATCACCAAGCGCCAGGCGGCGGCGGTGAGCCGCAACGTCTTCGATTAGCCGTCAGGCCCGCCTTTCGCCGCGTGGCGAAAGGCGCGCCGACCTGCTCTCGGACGTCAGGCCTTGGCCAGCGTCCCGCTCTTCAGCCAGGCCGCGCATTCCGGGCCGAGCTCTTCGACCGCCTTCTGCTCGTAGGCGGCGATCTCTTCCGCCGTCAGCACGTCCTTCCAGCGGCCGTTGGTCCCCTTGTTGATGAAGTCCTGGGCGCCGCCTTCGAAGATCGCGCCGCCCAAGGGGCTCATGCGTTCGGCGTTGGCCTTCATCCATTCGAACGAGCAGTGGGTCAGGATCTTAGGCCACTGCGCCTCGTCGATCTCGCAGCCCAGGAAGTCGGCGATGGCGCGCATCTGGCCTTCCATGTCGGCCTTCAGGTCGGCGAAGTGGACCAGCTTGACGTTGGGCAGGTCCCGCGCCGCCCACCAGGTGCGGATATTCTCCCAGTAGGGCCAGAACGGCTTGCCGTTCTCGTTCACCCAGGTGCGGAAATAGCGGTTGATGTCCGGGTCCGGCCGGTCGAGCGGCGCGCCCTGCAGGCCGGGCGTGCCGTTGATCACGTCGTAGAACAGCTGATTGGCCCGGGCGTGGTGGTTGTAGAGGCTGAACAGCACGTCGCGTCCGTCGCGGCCGATGTAGAGGTACTTGGCCTTGGGCGAGAAGGTGAGGGCGTCCAGCGGCAGGTGGGTCTTGACCACCCGGCGGTGCTCCTGGGCTTCCAGCATGCCCATGATCTCGGGCGGCATGATGCGCAGGTCGAGCCAGGGCGAGATTTCGTGGATCGAGATGTCTTCGCGCCCGGCGAAGACAAGCTGACCCACGATCTGCTGGGTCCAGGTGGTGCCGGACTTGCCGTAGGTGGCCACGATCACGTCGTCGTCGCGGAAGGCGAAGCGATCCCAGATCGTGGAGTCCATGTGATGATTGTGCAGGTCGCGGGTCTTGCGCGGCCAGGCGACGGCTTCAGCAGCGTCGCGGGTAAGTTCGGTGGCGGTCATGTGTGGCTCCTCCTCCCGCGGCAGGTACGGTCGGGCGGCCCTCCCGGACCACTTCCGCCTTTCCGCATACCACGGGTCGGTCAAATGAAGGGCGCGCTGTTAAGACCAGCGTAGGGCGAGGGCCAGCGGAAATTCGCATTCTTGCAAAGGTTTAATCGAGGGGGCGGAAATGCGGCGACGCTTTGCGCCGCGCCAGGCAGGCGAACGCCCCCTCCCGGCGAGGGGAGGGGGCGCAAGGTCGTATCGGGCTTTCAAGGCCGATCAGTCGTCGCGGCGATCCCAGTAGCCGCCGGAGCGGTCGGGGGCGTAGGCGCCCGGGGGCAGGGCCTCGCGCCGGTGCGTCGCGCAGTAGGAGCCGCGCTGGTAGAAGACGCCGATGCGGCAGACCGGCTTGTGATGACGCCGGCGCCAATCGCGCTGCTCGCCATAGCCGCGGTCGTAGCCGCCGCCCCAGCCGCGCTGGTCGTCGCGGTCGAAGCGGTCCTCGCTCCGGCCATAGCCGCTGCGCTCGAGGTCCCCTCGACCCTGATCGAAGCCGCCGCGGGCCTGCTCGTCCTGGCCGTAGCCGCGGTCGCGCTCATAGCCGCCACGGCCTTGCTCGAAACCGCCGCGATCCTGACCGCCGCGCTCGTAACCGCCGTCGCGGCCGGCGCCTTGGCGCTCGCCGCGGCCGTAGCCGGCGCGAGACTGTTCGCCGTCCTGAGAGTCGCCCTGGGAGCCGTCACCGCGGCCGCTCCAGGCTTGCGAGGGGGCCTCAGACGGTGCTTGCGCCGGGGCCTGGGAAACCTGGCCCGAGCCTTGGCCCGAACGCTCGCCCGAACCCTGGCGATGTGAACGCCACTGCTGCTGCTGATCCCAGCTCTGGCCGGCGGCCTGGGGCTGGCCCTGTTCCTGGCCGCGGGACTGGTCCCAGCCGCTCCGGTCGGGCGCCTGCTGGGCGTGGGCGACGGCGCCCGCGGCGAGAAGGCTGGCGCCGGCGGCGGCGGCCAGAAGGGACTGCTTGCTGATGCGCATCATACGCTCCTTGATACTCGGGGCCCGGTGTTCCGAGCCCATGGAGCGAGCAATGACCGCCGGCGCATAAACGCTTTCGGAGGGTGGCGGTCAGGCGCCGTTCATCAGGCGTCAGGCTCGAACCGGTCAGCGCCCGGCCAGAGCTTTCAGATCGTTGGCCTGCAACAGCTTCTTCGGCGCTCGCTGGGCCCAGGCGCCGACCAGGAAGCCCTTCAGGGTCGCCTCGTCTGCGCGCGAAAGTCGCACTAGCACGGCCGGGAAGCCGTCATAGTGCGGGTCGGTCTCGAACAGCTCCGGGTCGGCGGCCAGGATCGCCTGCTTGGCGTCCGGATCCACCCGTACCGCCAGGACGTCGAGCCTGGGCACGCGCGGCTTCTTCGGCTCGACCCGCTCGTTCCAGCTCCAGGCGAAGCCCTTGCCGGCGACCTCGAATGACAGGCCCTTGCCGGAACAGTCGGAGGCCTCAGGCAAGGCCAGGGCGAGGCGGCGGACGTCTTCGGGCGTGGCCATGGAGCGCCGGTCAGGGCGCGACGCGATAGCCGTCGGCGGGGGCGACCCACATCACGTCCTGACCGAGCTCCGGCTTGGGCGCGCCGTCGATGGTCGCCTCCGCGCGCAGGTTCTCGCCGCTGCCGGTGAGGGTGGTGCAGACCTCCTTGCCGACCATCGCCGCCATGGCCGAGGCCAGCGCCTCGCGCAGGCGCTTGGTGGAGTCTTCGGTGACGGCCTGGTCGTTGGCGGTGAAGGTGGCCGTGGTGAAGTCCTGGGCCCGGATCGCGCCGCATACGGCCTGGCCGCGTATCGTGACCGGGCTGGTCAGGGTCATCACCAGCGGAATCTGAGCGGGGATCAGGATCTGGGCGCGGTTGGCGATCCTGCCGCCCTCGAAGCTGTAGGCGCCGATGGAGTGGCAGGTCTTGCGGATCATGTTGGGCTGGAAGCACTGCACCTTGCCGGCGTGCGCAGGCCCAAGCGGATCGGCAGGCGCGGCCGCCGCGGGCAGGGCGGCAAGGCAGAAGAGGGCGGTGAGGGCGCAAGCGGGCTTCACGGGGCGCATCCTTCGGAACTACGGACCGATCTCGCCCAGAAGCGTGACGCGGCCGCAAGCGGTTTTGACGCCTTCGCTCAGACCAGTCGCGTATGCTCCGGCAGAGCGGCCAGCATGGCGACAAGGCGCGGGTCGTCCGCCGGGGTGTGGTAGCCGTCGCGATAGAGGCGCGCCAGCCAGTCGCTGAGCGTGGCGCGGTCGAGCGCGCCGCGGGCAGGGCGCCGCACCAGCAGGTTCATCGGCGGCGGGTCGCCGGGCAGGGGCACGCGGTAGCCCAGCCCCTCGACTTCCAGGCAGCCGAGGCGGCGATAGAAGCCCTTGCGGCGGATGCGCTCGGCCTGTTCGGGGCACGGCTGTGTGTCGGCCTCGACCTCCACGATCAGGGTCTCGTCGGCGGCGACGGCGCCAGTCGCGTCATGGAACAGCGCCTGGCCGACGCCGCGGGCGCGATGTCCGGGCTCGACCGCCATATATTCGAGCAGGGCGAGACCTCCGCCCGGAAAGCGGAACAGGATGGCGAAGCCTGCGAAGGCGCCATCGACCCGCGCGATCCGCACGCGATAGGCGCCGTTGCTCGCCATGGCCCGGATCACGGCGCTGGGCTTGCGCTCGCTGGGCAGGAACGCGCCCTCGTAAAGCGCGATCAGGGCGTCGAGGTCGCCGGGCGCGGCGTCGCGGATATCGAGCGGATTTGTTTTCAATGCGGGCTCCGTCTCCGAGCCTCGATTGGACCGGATCGGCGCGCGTTTCAAACCTTGGCGCCTACGCCGAAGCCTCCCCATCCTCCTGCGACTGCTTCAGGGCGTCGAACACGGCCTGGGGATCGGCGGGGTTGGCCAGGTCCTGGGCTTCGGGGTCGGCGCGGTCGCGGACGTTGGGCAGGTCCTGGCGCAGTTCCTCCAGGAGGCGGATCACCTTGGCCGACTTCTGCTCGGCGCTGATGGCCAGCTGCAGGGTCAGCTGTTCGCGCAGGTCGCTGAGCTCGTTCTCGCGCCGCTCGGTGATCAGGATGAAGACGGTCAGGAACAGGGCGCCGACCGAGGCGATGCCTTGCAGGCCCTCGTAGGGCCAGGGGTCGAAGGCCTTGAGCCCCAGGTGCGGCAGGGCGAGGTTGACCACGGCCCAGGCCAGCAGGAAGGCGGCCACGAAGCCGGCGAAGCGGGGCCTCGCGACAAATCGGGTGACGCCCTCGACCACCTGCTGGATGGGCGCGGCGTCGGCGCGGTGCTGCTCGTGCAGGCTGGCGATGGCGCTCACGGTCTGCTCGATGTGGACCGGCAGGCCGCGATCCTGATCTTGGATGGACATGGGGCCTCCGACGACGCCTCCTGGGAAGGAAGCGCGGCGCCGGGCGATCCGTTCCCGCAAAGCTTGGCCTGGCGCCGCGATCTGGGCGCCGCATGTCGCATGGCGCGGCGCCTGGCCAGCGCTTAGATTGAGCCTCGGCGGGGCCGCCGTTTCGACAGGGATTTCGGACGTGTCGCCGATGCCGCCTTCCTCCCGTGTGCGCGTCCGCTACGCGCCTGGTCTGTTCAGCCTGGCCCTGGCCGCCGTTTGCGGCGCGGCCGGGATGTGGACCTGGCTGCACGGCTGTGCGGCTCTGATCGCGCCAAACGGCCCCTTCGCCGAGGTCTCCCAGTCGAGCGAGGACGCCGGCGACGTGCTCGACCAGATGCCGATGCTGCACCGCTTCATGCCGGCGCACGAACCCCAGCCCAAGGCCTCCTACGCCCACGGCGTGACCACCGTGCCGCTGCGCCGCGGCATGGGCGGCTTCTATGCGCCGGTGACCGTGGACGGGGTGGTCACCGCCGATTTCGTGATCGACTCGGGCGCGACCCAGGTCTGCCTGTCGGCCGAGATGGCGCGGGCGCTGATGCGGGCGGGCAAGCTGACCGCGACCGACTTCCGCGGCGGGGGCGGGGCGATCCTGGCCGACGGGTCCCGCGTGCCGGCCAGGATCTACAATCTGCGCTCGCTGAAGATCGGCGGGCGGGAGCTGAAGAATGTCAGCGCGGTGATCCAGTCCGGCCATGGCCCTGGTCAGCTGCTGCTGGGGCAGAACGTGCTGAGGCGCTTCCGCAGCTGGTCCATCGACAACCGGCGCCGGGTGCTGGTGCTGCAGGACTGAGCTCGCACTCCACGCGCGTTCGCTTGCCGATGCGCCCTGGCCGAGGCTAGGCTGATCCCCGTAGCCGGCGTTGGGGGAATGGCGTGCTGACTGAGATGACGAGGCGCGCCGATGAGCGCCGCGAGGCCGGCCGATGAGCGCGCCTGAGCCGAACGGCGACACGCCGCTGATGATCCATCGCACCTCGGGCGGCAAGCGCCGCAAGGGCGGCTTCAATCCGGGCCTGCTGGTCGTGGCCCTGGTGGCGATCCTGGGGGCGGTCGGGGGCTGGGTCTATCTGAAGTACGGCGCGCGGGTGATCCCGCTGAACGCCCTGCCCGAGGGTCACGCCAGCGTCGCCGAGGCCAAGGCCTGCCTGCGCGACGAAGACCTCGCCTGCGCCGAGGCCGACTACATCGCCTATCTGAAGAAGTACCCGAACGACGCGGACGCCAACGCGGTCCTGGCCATCACCCTGACCAAGGACGGCCGCCACAAGGAGGCCTTGCCCTACTATCGCAAGGCCCAGTCACTGGGCGTGTCGACCTACGACTTCTGGGCCAGCTATGCGATCAGCCTGGACGCCACCGGCGACCTGGACGGCGCCATCGCCGCCAACCAGGCTTCGCTGAAGATCGTACCGCGGCTGGTGGACGTGCGCGGGTCGCTGGCCAACCAGCTGGTGCGCAAGGGCAAGAAGCAGGAGGCGCTGGAGCTTCTGGAAAGCTTCGACCGGTCGCTGGTCGACCAGGGCTCGACGCCCTACTTCACCGACCAGATCGCCCGCATCAAACAGGGCATGGGCCAGGCGGCGGAAGCGTCCGCGGACGACGCCTCGGGCGCCCAGACCGCGGGCTCGGCCCTGCCGGCGCCGCCGGGGACCACCCTGGTGCAGCTGAAGCCCGGCCCCGGCGTGCTCTATGTGCCGGTGCTGCTGAACGGCGCGGTCGAGGCCGACTTCGTGGTCGACAGCGGCGCGACCGACGTGGTGCTGTCCTCAGACGTGGCGCAGCAACTGATGCGCAAGGGCAAGCTCGGCGGCGGCGACTACCTGGGCTCCGGCCACGCCATCCTGGCCGACGGCTCCCGTGTGCCGGCCATGGTCTATAACCTGCGCTCGCTGAAGGTCGGCGGCCGCGAAGTGAAGAACGTCACCGCCTCGGTCTCGCCCGGCAAGGGCCAGCTGCTGCTGGGCCAGAGCTTCCTGCGCCGCTTCAAGAGCTGGTCCATCGACAACCGCAAGCGCGTGCTGCGGCTGGAGGATTGAGGAACATGACGATCAGGGGATGGGCGACGCTGGCGCTCGCGGGCGTGCTGCTGGCGGGATGCGGCGACAAGGTCGATCCGGCGTCCAGCGCCAAGGCGCACGCGGTGCTGCAGCGGACCAAGACCAACCGCGGAACCTACGCGATCTACAACTGGAACCGGCTCACGCTGGAGGGCGGCCAGACGAAAGAGGTCTACGGAACCGAGTTCAACAGCGGCGCCAAGCATCGGGTTGAGGTGCCAGCGGCTCAGATCGTCGCCGACTGCGACGCCCGCACCGCGGTGACGCGCACGATGAGCGATGGCGTGGAGAGCGACAACGCCCAGAGCGCCGACAGCGCTTGCGGCATCAACACCGCCAAGCCGATCCTGAAGATGGAATGGCTGGGCCAGGTCGACACGCCCTACGGCAAGGCCGACCGTATCCGCATCACCGACGCCGACGACATCCGCACCTATACCGTCGACGCCGACGGGGTGCTGCTGGCGGAGACCATGGCGCGCAATGCCTTTGGGCAGCCGGTGTTCTTTGAGACCAAGGCCTATGTGCTGAGCCACGACCTGCCGAGCGCATCGATGTTCGACAGGTCGACGCTCGCTCAGACCTTCACGCCTGAAGCCTATCGAAATCGCGCCGGCTACCCGCGCTAGGCGCCCTCAGCTCCCCGCGCCGCCGATCAGGGCCACGGCCACCGCGATCGCCCACAGCAGCACCGGCACAGCCAGGAGCAACGCCACCGTGGCGCGCGCCGAGCCGGGGCCGAAGATGGCCGTGCGCTCGACGGCCACGGCTTGAGCCTGCGGCTGGTTCGCCGCGTTCGCTTCGTTCTGGTTCATTTCGCCCACCTCCGACGCCACCGGAGCATAAAGCGGGCCGGAGGCGGCGGATGTGAGTCAGGGCGTCGCGCCGGGGAGGCGGATCGCCGCAGCGGCGCCGCTCCCCGGTGATTGCAGACCCCGCAGATCAGAGGTTCGGCATGCCCAGGTGGGCCAGGAAGTCGGGCTTGCCCATGGCCACGCCGTTGTTGCGCAGGATCGCGTAGGCGGCGGTCACATGGAAGAAGAAGTTCGGCAGGGCGAAGCCTTGCAGATAGGTGCGCCCGTCGAAGCGATAGCCCTGGCCGTTGGGGAACTTGATGATGACCTCGCGGTCGGCGCCGTCCTCGAAGGCCTTCGGGTCCAGGCTTTCCAGATAGTCGATGGTCTTCTGCAGGCGGGCCTTCAGCTCGGCGAAGGTGGTCTCGGTGTCGGGCATGGAGGGGGCCTCCCCGCCGGTCAGGCGCGCGCCCGCGCCCTTGGCGGCGTCCGACGCGATCTGAATCTGGCGCGAGAAGGGGAACATGTCCGGAGCCAGGCGCGCCTCGACGATGGTCTTCTCATCCTTGCCCTCGGCCAGGGCCTTGTCGAACCAGGCCTGCATGTTCTTCAGGTGGGACACGAAAACGGGCACGGACGATTCATAGACGCTCAGGCTCATCGAACTCTCTCCGGGAAAGCGTCGCCCTGCGCGACGCCGATCGGGCAGGCGTCGTCGCCCCCCAGCGGCACAGTTAGGGACCCGCCCGCGCCGGCGGAAGGGCGGCGGCGGGTCGTCCGCGACTTTTCCGGTCCGCTCGCAGCGGATAACCATGGAGCGGAGCGCCGAGGGAAGCATGAACGCAGCGGGCGATGCGACGCCGACCTTCCGGATCGGCGGGGTGCTGGAGGTTCGACGCCTGGGCTTCGGAGCCATGCGCCTGACCGGGCCGGGCCTGTGGGGCGAGCCGGCGGATCCGGGCGAGGCGCGCCGGGTGCTGGAGCGCGCCGTAGAGCTCGGCGTGGGCCTGATCGACACCGCCGACAGCTATGGCCCCCATGTATCCGAGCGGCTGATCGGCGAGGCGCTGGGCGGCGCGGGCCGGGCGGTCATCGCCACCAAGGCGGGCTTCGTCCGCCCGAGTCCCGACCGCTTCGAGCCCTGCGGCGACCCCGCCCATCTGCGCCGCTCGGCCGAGGAGAGCCGCGAGCGCCTGCGGGTGGAGGCCATCGACTTGTGGCAGCTGCACTGCATCGATCCCACGCGCCCGGCCGGGCTGCAGTTCGAGGCGGTCGCCCGGATGCTCCAGGACGGGCTGATCCGCCATGCGGGCCTGTGCAATGTGACCGTGGCCCAGATCGAGGCGGCGCAGGCGCACTTTGCCGTGGCCACGGTGCAGAACCGCTACAACCTGATCGACCGCGAGCACGAGGCGGTGCTGGACTGGTGCGAGGCGCACGGGGTCGGCTTCATCCCCTGGTATCCGCTGGCCTCGGGGCTGTTCGCGGGCGCGAACTCGCCTCTTGGAGCTGTCGCCGAGCGACTGAACGCCACGCCCGCGCAGGTGGCCCTGGCCTGGCTGCTGCGCCGGAGCCCGGTGATGCTGCCGATCCCGGGGACGAGCCACGTGGCGCACCTGGAGGAAAACCTGGCCGCCGCCGCCCTGGCCCTGCCGGACAAGGCCTTTGAGGCCCTGGACGCGCGAGGCCGCGAGGCCTGGGCGGCGCGGTGCCAGGGCCGTTGAGCCCACATCCCTGGGGGAGTGGACAAGCCGCGTTCAAGCACCTCAAGATGCGTCCATTGCCTGTGGGGAGGCTTTGATGACTCGGACGATGGGGCGGGTGTACGCGCTCGCGGTTCTGGGCGCGTGCGCATGGACGGCCGCGCCGGCCCAGGCTGAGGACACGCCACTGGCGCAATGCCGGGCGCTGCTGGCGAAGCCGGGACAGGAGTCGCCGCCGGGCACGCTCGCCGCCTGCGACGCCGCCGTCGCCGCCGATCCGAAATCACCGCTCGCCTATATGGCCAGGGGCCAGGCCAAGGTCGACGCCGGCGATTTCGCCGGGGCGCTGGCGGACGCTTCGACCGCGATGCTGCTGGACCCCAGCAAGCCCAGCTATGCGACCTCGGCGGGCGACATCGCCGCGGCCATGGGCCAGCACAAGCAGGCGATCGGTTTCTATGACGCGGCGCTGAAGGCGGACCCGGCCAACCTGAAGGCGCTGACGTCTCGGGGCGACAGCTATTTCAAGCTCAAGGACTATGCGCAGGCCAAGGCGGCCTTCGACCAAGCGGTCCAGGTGCATCCGGAGAACGCCCAGTCCTGGCACATGCGCGGCCACGCCAAGCTGTTCCTGAAGGACTATCCCGGTGCAGCGGCCGACTTCGCCAAGGCCCTGAGCATCACACCCAATTCGGCCGACCTGTTGACCGACAGCGGCGACACCGCGCGCATGCAGAAGCAGCCGCAGCAGGCCATCGACTTCTACACCCGCGCCATGGCGGCCGATCCGAAGTTCCTGCGCGCCGTGCAATCGCGCGCCGTGACCCGCGCCGAGCAGAAGCAGGACTTCGACGCCTATTTCGACATGCTGCGCGCCACCGCGATCGGGGGCGGTCCGGACTACGCCAAGGCGGCGGAGGTCATGAAGGCCAACTTCGCCTTCGACCACGTGGCGCCGCTCAACAAGGCCGGCGGCGCGCTCTACGGCGCGCGGCGGGGCGAGGCATGCCGCCCCAACACGATCTTTTCCCTGAGCTATTCAATCGCCCTGACGCACACCAACGGCGACATTCCCGCGGCCGAGGCCTACGCGGTCGAGGAGGCGATGAAGCCGGTCAGGGAGTGCATCGAGGACAATCTGAAGGCCCAGGCCGAACTGCCGAAGCTCAGGGTGCAGGCGCTGACTGCGATCGCCGAGCAGGCCAAGCGCGACGCGGCGCTGGAGCCGAAGTGCCGCGCGCCCGAAGCCCAGCCGATCTGCACCGCGGCGCGGGAGGCTTCCGCGCGCTCGGTCAAGAACCTCAAACAGCGGCTCAGCGAGGTCGAGGCGTCGTTTGCGCCGATCGACACCGCCGCGGCGGAGGCTGAGGCCAAGAAGGATCTGGCGCAGGCCAGGGCCGACTACATCGCCAATAACGCCAAGCAACGGGCCATCAGCCGCCACATCGCCATCGGCCAGACGCTGCGCGACTCCTTCCGCGCCACCGATCCGAAGCGGATATTCGACGTCCGCGACGCCTACTGGGATTTCGAGGCCAAGGCGGGGGACCGGCTGAGGGTGACCATCACCCTGCAGCAGGGCGGAACCCAGGCTCCGCAGATGCAGGATCTGGAAGGCGAGTTCGGGGCTCGGCCCGACAAGATGGTCTATGAGCCGAACAGCATCATCGCGCGCACGGCGATGCGGCGGCAATCCTTCACCATCACCCGCTCGGGCCTCTATCGCTTCGTCGTCTGGCAGGACAAGAACCTGCCCTACGTGATCAGCCTGGAGCGCTACTGACGACGGCTCAGATCAGCGCGCCACCGCCGCCGCGGGCGTTGAGCACGCGGGCGATGGCCTCGAACAGGGCGTTCATCGACACCGGCTTCTGCAGCACGTCGTCGGCGCCGGCCGCCGCGCATTGTTCGGACAGGTCGCTGCCGGTGTCGGCGGTGACGACGATCATCGGGACGTCGGCCTTCTCGTCGTCGCGGGCGCGGATGCGGCGGATGGCCTCGAAGCCGTCCATGCCGGGCATGCGCAGGTCGACGAGCAGCAGGTCGTAGGCCTCCTCGCGGGCGACCATCTCCAGGCCGGCCTCACCGGACTCCGCCTCCGACATCTCAACGCCGCCGATATGCAGCATCTCGCGCACCACACGGCGGTTCAGCGGGTTGTCCTCGATGAACAGGACCTTCATGCGGCGGCTCCAGTGGAACGGAGCGTCGTGTCGGCCTCCGGTTCGATAGCGGTCAGCGCCGCGAGCAGGGCGTCGGCGCGGACCGGCTTGGGCAGCACGGCGGCGGCGCCGGTGGCGGCCACACGCTCGGCCTCATCGGCGTTGGGCCACAGCACCACGGCATGACCGAGGTGGGCGCCCAGCGCCAGGAGCGCGGCGGCGGGATCCTCCGGACGACTGCGAGCCAGGCAGGCGCCGTCGATGACAAGGCGGTCGGCAGGCGCGCTTTCGACGGCGGCCAGCAGATCCTCGAACGAGTCGACGAACTGAAGCGAGCGTGCGCGCGGCTCCAGCGTCGCCTTCAAGAGGGCGCGTTGCAGCGGGTTGTCCTCCAGCACCAGTACCGCAAGGCCTGCGTTGGCCTCCGGCGCGCGGGGCGCTTCGGCCGAGGTCAGCGGCAGGTCGAGGATGAAGGTCGAGCCTTCGCCGGGCCGGCTCTCGGCGGTGATGTCGCCGCCCAGTGCGCGCGCCAGCTTGCGGCTGATCGCCAGGCCCAGGCCCGTGCCGCCGTACTGGCGCGAACGGCCGCCATCGACCTGGGTGAAGGATTCGAAGATGCGGTCGAGCTGGTCGGGCGGAATACCGATGCCGGTGTCGCTGACCGCGAAGCGCAGGCGCTCGCCCTCGGCGTCGACCCGGACCCGCACCGAGCCGTGCTCGGTGAACTTCAGGGCGTTGGCGATCAGGTTGAACAGGATCTGGCGCAGGCGGTCGGCGTCCTCGACGATCCATGCGGGGCCGTCCTGGCGCGCGATGTCGAAGGCGAGACCCTTGGTGGAGGCCTTGTCGGCCCACATGCGGCGGGTGTCGTCGAGCAGCCGGCCCAGGTCCATGGGCTCGCGATGCAGGGTCACCGCGCCGGACTCGATCTTGGCGGCGTCCAGCAAGTCGCTGACCAGGGCGTTCATGGTCTCGCCCGAGGTCTGCACCAGCTTCAGCCGCTCGCGCGCCTCGCCGGTGATGTCCGGGTCGGTCAGCAGCACCTGGGTCATGCCCAGAATGCCGTGCAGCGGGGTGCGGATTTCGTGGCTGGTGGAGGCCAGGAACTCGGAACGGGCGGCCAGGGCTGCGTGCAGCGCGTCGTTGGACTGCTCCAGCTCGGCATTGACCAGGCGGATCTGGTTGCGGCTGCGGCGCATGTTCAGGAAGGCGAAGCCGATCAGGCCGGTGACCATCAGGCCCCCTACGGAGAGCAGCACGGCGATGATGGTGGTGAACTGCGCCCGGGCCCCCGCTTGTTCCGCCTTCAGCCTGGCGATTTTCACCGACTGGTTGGCGAAGTCGAACTGGGCGGCCATCAGGGCGGCGTTGGTCGAGGCGGCGAGGGATCGCGCGTCGGAGTCCAGCCGGGTGAAGGCCTTCAGGTGCGCCAGGGCCTTCCGCTGGTCGCCGATCGACTCGTAGGTGTGGGTCGCGAGCTGGTGGAAGTCGCGGAATTCCGGCGCGGTCTTCTCGAGGTCGACACCTGAGAACATGCGGTCGAGCAGGGCGGCCGCGGCCGCGGTGCGGCCCTCGTCGGCGGCGATCTTGGCGTCCACCCCGATCAGGAACGGCGTTTCAGTGCGGGCCTCGGCGTCTTTCGCGGCCAGGCGATAGGCCTTGTTCAGGTCGGCGCGGGCGGCGGCGTGGCGGCCCGACTGGCTTTCGACCCAGGCGATGTTGGCCAGGATCGAGGCCTGCAGATAGGGGCTCTGCATCTGGTCCGCCGCGGCCAGCGCCTGGCGGAACTCGGCCGCCGCCTGGTCGAGCCGGCCCATGTCCTTGAGCGCGAAGCCGCGGTTGTTGCGGGCGGTCAGGTTCAGCGCGGGGTCGTTGGAGAAGGCCTCCTGCGCCTGGGCGTAGTATTGCAGCACGTGCGCGTAGTCGCGCGCGTCGGCGTAGATCGAGCCGATCTCCTGCAGCACCACGGCCTGGCTGCGCGCGTCGCCGACACGCCGATAGACGCCGAAGGCGCGCTGGAAGTCGCTGAGCGCCGACTGTACGTCGCCCAGGCTGGCGGCGGCGCGGCCGCGCGATTTCAGGATGTCGCCCTGCAGCTTGCTGTTCGGCGCCAGGGCGCCGGCGACGGCCAGGGCCTGGTCGATGATCGGCTTGGCCTCGCGCGCCTGGTTCTGGCGGATCATCGCCTCGCCGCGCAGCCAGCGGGCGGTCGCCAGGTCGAGTTCGCGCTCGGTCCCCTCGGGCTCGGCCGCTGCGGTGGCTTCGGCGGCGCTCGCCAGCTTCAAGGCTTCGCCCGGCTCGCCGAGCATGCTGGCGCGCACGGCGGTCACCTGCTTGTCGAACTCGGCGTGGCTGTGGCCGGCGGCCAAGGCCGGGCTCGCCGCGAACAGCGCTGCGAGGCTAACGAACGTCAGCAGGGATCTGGGCGTCTGCATGGGGCATGCCTCCACCTCGAACCTTGGCATGCTCGTCTTGCGACCGAGTTAATATTGAGATGAGTCGAGTTCTGGTCTGCTTCTGTTGCCTAGATCGCTAAGGATCGGCTGGTTCTTCGCGCCAAATTGACGCGGCGGGGGTTGATCTAAGGTGGGGCAATCGCAGAGCTCAACCCAAGGTATGCGCGATTGCTTTGTGAGGGCGGCGCAAAGCGGCCAGTAATACTGCAAAGAACTATGTTTAACCGAATTGGCTAATACAGATTCACCTCATTCCTTGCAGAGTTGTAAACACCCGCTGCGTTACTTCCGTGTCGACTACGCATATTTCGCATGGAAGGGGCGACCATGTTCGGCAGAAAGCCATTCATCTCCAAGGCGCGTGCAGGGGCCCTGGCTTCGGCCTCGGCGATCGCGCTCATGGCGGCCTCGGCGCAGGCCCAGGACGCGGGCGGACAAAGTCAGACCGCTTCGGGGCCGGTCACGCCGCTCTACGGCAAGATCAGCCCGTTCTACGGCGACATCGACCCGTCCTACGGCAAGATCAGCCCGTTCTATGGCAAGCTGAGCCCCTTCTACGGCAAGATCAGCCCCTTCTACGGCGACGTGACCGCCTTCTGGGGCTCGTTCAATCCGTTTGTCCCGACCACCGATCCGACCCAGACCAGCTTCTACGGCAAGAACTACGACCCGTTCTGGGGCCAGGGATACTACAACCCCTATACGAGCGGGGGCTCGCCGTTCATCGACTACAGCAAGGTCGGCGGCTTCTGGAAGGGCATGTCGACGAGCTGGTCGGGCGTGCAGAGCGCCTGGACCGCGGCGCGCGCCAGCGGCGACTACAGCCAGGTCGCCAACCTGCTGCAAAGCAACATTCTGAACCCGTCGGCCGCCTTCTGGGGCAAGGCGGTCAGCAAGGGTCGGCCGATGTTCGACCCCTCGTCCAGCCTGCAGAGCGTCAAGTACGGCGCGGCCGTCAAAGGTGACGCAAACGCCGCGGCCGGCACGGCCTACAGCAATTTCGGCGCGAACTTCTCCGCCGCGGTGCTGTCGAACGCAGGCGTGCGCTTCAATGCGGACGGCACGATCGATCCCAACAGCCTGGCGGCGATGTCCGACACCGACGCCAACATGATGTTCCTGAACTACTACGACGGGCTGATGGCCTATGCGGCCACGGGGCACGTCGATTGGTGGATGGGCGCGACCGGCTGGTCGCCGGCCCTGCAGACCACAGTCGGCGGCAACGGCGGGCAGATTGCGCCGATCACGGTGGGCATGCTCGACTTCACCGTCAGCCCCGCCGGAACCACGGCCAAGGGCTCGTTGATGCAGTATGGCTCCAACGTCTTCGACAACGGCCACGGCGCCGCGGTCGGCAGCCTGATCATGGGTTCGGTCGACGGCTCGGGCGTCTGGGGCGTGATGAGCCAGAAGAACACCCGCGTCATCGCCTACAACCCGTACGACGAGACCGGGACCACCAACTGGGATGACGTGGGCAAGGGCATCGACGCCCTGGCCACCAGCATCTTCCCGGTGAAGGGCAAGGGGCCGCTGGCGCCGACCGGCGTGCTGAACGCCTCGCTGGGCGTGCCTGGCTGGACCCTGAACCCGGGCTGGAACGACGCCCTCGCCTCGGGCAAGGCCTATGGCCACAACCTGGTGATCGCCGCCGGCAACGACGGCGTAACGCAGACCGCCAACGTGCCCTGGGACTTCTCGAAGAACCCGGTGATCATCGTGGTGGGCTCGGTCGGCCTGGACGGCACGATCTCGAACTTCTCCAACCGGCCGGGCGAAGCCTGCCTGACCGACCCGACGAGCGGGGTCTGCCTGGAAGCCAACAAGCTGAAGTACCGCTTCATCACCGCCCCAGGCGAGCTGGTGCTGGTGTCGGACGGTCACGGCGGCACCACGCGCCAGACCGGCACCTCCCTGGCCGCGCCGCTGGTGGCGGGCGCTATCGGCCTGTTGCAGGAGCGCTGGCCCTGGCTGTCCTACTATCCGGAAGAGACGGCCCAGATCATCCTGCAGACGGCGACGCCCATGGGAACCAACCCCGGCGCGGACCCGGTCTATGGCGTGGGCGAACTGAACATCGCCGCGTCGCAGCAGCCGCTGAACTTCGACAACGTGGTCTACTACCGCGTCGCCAACGGCCTGCCGAGCCTGTTGCCGGTCTCGGCCACGACCGTGGCCAACCAGATCCGCAGCGGCACGCAGTCCACCTGGAACATGCAGGGCCTCTACTACGCGGGCCTGGAGCCGGTCGGTCGGACCTTCCGCGACTTCCAGATCCCGCTGGGCTCCAGCCTGGTCGGCAACCTGACACTGACCGCGGGCGGCCTGCAATACTTCCAGAGCAACGTCACCATGGCGATGCGCAAGTGGGCCGGGACCCACTTCGCCGACACCGACGTCAACGACGCCGCGGGCTTCAGCCGGTCGCTGACCACCATGGGCCAGCTGGGCGACATGGACCTGCGCATGAGCTTGGCGCCGCACGACGCCGCCTACGGCCTAGTGACCAGCGTGCCGTTCGACAGCCGCATTTCGCTGAGCGACAAGCGCCAGACCCTGAGCTTCGGCTACGGCGCCGGCGCCCAGGTGATCAACGGCCAGGCGGGCTTCTCCAGCAGCCATGACTTCACCGCCACGGGCGGCGCCGATCCGGTGCTGGGCCTGGCCTCGGGCGGGGCCTATGTCGACTGGAAATTCAAGCTGGACGACCGCTGGGGCGTCAGCCTCAGCTCGACCGACCGCCAGGTGCGCCGCGACATCGCCGTCTATGGCTCGACCGTGCTCGACACCTCGGCCGAGACCTATGCCGCCAACGCGCAACGCATCGGCGTGGACTTCACCCCGACCCCGGGCCTGACCCTGCGCACCGGCCTGACCCGCCTGCGCGAAGACAGCGGCCTGCTGGGCATGCAGTCGATCCAGTCGGGCGCCCTGGACCACGGTTCGGTGACCCAGGCGGTCAACTTCGGCGTCGACCTGAAGCTGCCGGCCAAAACCGCGCTCAGCGCCAGCACGACCTGGGGCCGCACCACGGTGGCCGACGGCCAGGCCTTCAGCACGGGCCGCGGCGGACTGATCTCCACCGGGGCGGAGATCGCCCTGACGCGCGACGCCCTGTTCCGCGGCGGCGACCGCCTGCGCCTGTCGGTGTCCCAGCCCCTGCACGTGGTCTCGGGCCAGGTCGGCTTCTCGACCTACGGCGTGGTCGACCGCCAGACTGGCGAACTCGGCGTGATCAACGAGAGCGCCTCGGCCGCCACCTCCAAGCAGCCGCTGGTCGGCGAGCTGACCTACGACGCGCCGGTGATGAAGGGCGCGGGCGAGGCGGGGGTGTTCTTCCGCGCCACCGACGGGGTCAACGATGGCTACGGCGGCATGGGCCGCACGGTGCTGGGCGGGGTGAAGCTGACGTTCAAGTACTGATCGGGCAGCATCAGCTAAGCGACGACGCGAGGCGGCTTCGGCCGCTTCGCTGATTCCTGGGCCTAGTCCTCGTCCTCGAAATCCTCGTCATCCGTGTCGTGCGGCAGCCAGCGGCTGGCCACGACCAAGAGGCCCAGGCCCGCCAGCACCGGCCACACCGGCAGGTTCAAGAGCGTGCGCGTCGGCGCCACCAGCCGGGGCGAGGGCGCGGGCAGGCCCACGCCGACCTTGTCCATCACCGTCCACAGCCGCGTCGGCGCATGCCGATGCCGGGGCGTGGCGAACTCATAGGCAAAGGCCGCCGCGCCCACGAGGGTCACGGCGGTCCCGACGATCAGGCTGGGCAGCGAACGCGGAAGGCTCATGCGCCGATGATGGCGCGGCGGGCGTAGGGGTCAAGCGGAGCGGGGGCTTTGTGGCCCGTTCGCTTGCGCTAGGGTGGCGTCCGGGGCGGGAGCGATGCCATGGCCGAGGCGGACGAGGATCGAACCGGGGGCTGACCGGATCCGCCGCCGCCTGGATCGCCGACATGGCCGAGACAGACGACTGGGGCCGCAGGGCCGTACTGGACGGGCCGATGCTGGCGCGGGTGCGCGCGTCCGGCGCCAGGACGGCACTCGACGTCGGCTGCGGCGAGGGCCGGTTCTGCCGCATGCTGCGCGCCGAGGGGATCGCGCCTACGGGCATCGACCCGACCCCGGCCCTGATCGATCACGCCCGCGCCCGCGACCCGGAAGGCGACTACCGCCTGGCGTCCGCCGAGGCCCTGCCGTTCGCGGACGAGAGCTTCGACCTGGTGGTCGCCTATCTCAGCCTGATCGACATCCCCGATATCGAGACCGCCATCGCCGAGATGGCGCGGGTGCTGAAACCCGGCGGCCGCCTGCTGATCGCCAACCTGACCCCCTTAAACACCGCGGGCCTCGACATCGGCTGGACCCACGACGCGAAGGGCCGCCCCATGTTCGGCCTGGACCGTTACCTCGAAGAACGCGCCGTCTGGTGCGAGTGGCGCGGCATCCGCGTGCAGAACTGGCACCGGCCGCTGGGGCGGTACATGGAGTTGCTGCTGGGGCAGGGGCTGACGATGACCTGGTTCGCGGAGCCGGAGCCGACGAAGGGGGATGCGGGGGTGGTGGAGCGGTATCGGCGGGCGCCGTGGTTTCTGGTGATGGAGTGGGCGAGGGGCGAGTAGCTAGATAGGGGAAGGTTTTAGGGAGCAGCCCTAAGGTCCCGGGCGCTCGCGCATTACAAAACGAGGCAATGTCCGCCGCCGGTCAGCTGACTCTGAAAGAGCGCTGTCTTGGTATATTCTAACAGAATCACCAGAAGCGAGATCATCATCGATGACTTCTGAAGGCACTGTCGACGTCAATAAGATTATTGCTGACATATCAGTGAGGCTTATTGAAAACACTGTGACGGGCGGGGGAAGGCTCGTCGCAAATTTTGTCAAGAACAATAAGCTCGACGTCCAGCAAGCGACCGGTAAGTATTTATCAAAAACTGAACATCGGGTAAGATTTGTAAAGACGCTATTTTCAGATGACCCAGTTGATCTGAATGATTTGTATGTCCCAATTTCATTTGAAAAGAATGGCTCTATCCTTCAGCATGCCGACCTTGTATATGAAATAGAAAATAAGCGCAGGATAGTTATATCGGGAATTGCCGGCGGCGGCAAATCTATGTTTACCAGAAAATATTGCTTAGATACAATATACGCAAAAGAAAATCTGCCAGTATATATAGAATTACGTTTAGTTAGCCCCGCCATTGGAAATTTATCGGATTCTATTTCTAAAGAACTCTTATCAGCTCTTCCTGGGGCAGGTTCCGAGGTAGCGCAGGCGCTGATGGAGAAGGGTAAAATTGTCGCTATATTGGACGGATTTGACGAAGTTAGCCAAGACAACCGGGAATGGATGGCGCGCGAGATTGATGGGTTGGCCGTAAAATTTCCCTCGATGAAAATTGTTGTTACCAGTCGACCAAACGAGGGGCTATCGGCCTGGAAAGGCTTTTCGCTCTGCCGAGTTCAGCCAATGTCTAAGGCGAGCGCGATAGAGCTTCTTAATAACATTCAGTTTGATATGGAGATAAAGTCCGCCTTTATCAGCGAAGTCGACGCGACCTTATATATGAAGCACCGTGATTTTTTGTCTAATCCATTGCTTTGTACGCTGATGTTGGTAGCCTATAGGCAGTTTGCGGAAATACCCGATAAAGTTTATTTGTTCTATCAATTTGCGTTTGAAGCGCTATTTCGCAGGCACGATACGTCAAAGGATGGAGTTTTTAAGCGGGACTTAGCGTCCGGGCTCCAATATGACGAGTTTCAGCGCTTATTTTCGTATTTTTGCGCGAAGAGCTATGCTTTGGAACAGTTTGGATTTTACGAAAATGATTTTATCAAGTATATAATTGACTCTATTGCCTATGAAAATCTATCGTGCACGATGGAATCGTGTAAATTTGATCTATTGGAAACGGTTTGCTTAATATTACGCGACGGACTAGAGTATAAGTTTGTTCATAGGTCTTTTCAGGAATATTTTGCCGCGTTATTCCTTGTAAATTCTGACGGAAAGAGTCTTCGGCTCGCGCTTGATCATATATGCCATAGAATGGGCAATGATAACGTTGTCGCAATGGCCTATCAAATGAACCCCGCACTTCTTGAAAAAGAATGGCTCCTGCCTAAAATTGAGAAAATATGGAGTCTCATGAAGTCGATCGACCCCGAACGCGAACCGCAAAAGATATTCGAACTGCTTTACGAAAACGCTACTGTTGAGCAAAACTCTCTGCGAATTTCGTTAGATTGGGAAAACAAAAACCAGGTCGCGTTTTATATAACGCTTCTTGTTGGCGAGCGCGGCGTAAAATACTCGGAAGAGGAAAAGAAAGGCCATGTTCGAATCATAGTAAATCAAGTAAAAAAAGTTCTTAAGGAAGATGAGTATATCAGGAGTTGGATAGAAAAACGAGTTAAGCCAAATGTATTTAAGGAAACTATGAGGACTGGGCGCATTCAAAAGCTCGAAGAACGTATCGCGGATATTCCGCAGCCGCTATTCAGGGCATTACTTGCAAATGACTGGGCGACGCGTGAGCGCCAATATGTATCCGATGCAATAGAAATACTGCGGGCGAGAGTTGACGCGCGCGAGATAAGGGTTTTGGAGATTTTTGATCGCCCCGACGCAGCCACCTAGAGGACGAGGCACCGCGGATTCGCGCGCCGCTCTCCCCGCCCCCCTTCCCCTCACGCCCCCCCTCCGCTAAACCGCGCGCTCTCCCGTCCCCGACGCGTCACGTCCAGCCCGCGAGCGATCCCCCATGGCCGCCCAGTACATTTTCCAGATGCAAGGCCTGACCAAGGCCTATCCCGGCGGCAAGAAGGTGTTCGAGAACATCTGGCTGTCGTTCTATCCGGACGCCAAGATCGGCGTGGTCGGGGTCAACGGCTCGGGTAAGTCGACCCTGCTCAAGATCATGGCGGGGCTGGACAAGGAGTTCTCGGGCGAGGCCAAGGCCGCCGAGGGCACCAAGATGGGCTACCTCGAGCAGGAGCCCCAGCTGGACCCCAACCTCGACGTCTGGGGCAACGTCATCGCCTGGTGCGAAGAGAAGCAGATCTTCGACCGCTACAACGCCGTCGCGAACGAGCTCGGCGAAAACTACACCGACGAGCTGATGGAGGAGATGACCGCCCTCCAGGAAAAGCTCGACGCCCAGGACCTGTGGGACATCGACAGCCGCATCGAGATGGCGATGGACGCCCTGCGCTGCCCGCCCAACGACTGGCCGGTGACCAACCTGTCGGGCGGTGAGAAGCGTCGCGTGGCGCTCGCGCGCCTCTTGCTGTCGAAGCCCGACATGCTGCTGCTGGACGAACCAACCAACCACCTGGACGCGGAGTCGGTGGCCTGGCTGCAGCACCACCTGGAGGCCTTCCCCGGCTGCGTGATCCTGGTCACCCACGACCGCTACTTCCTGGACCAGGTGACCAAGTGGACGCTGGAGCTCGATCGCGGCAAGGGCATCCCGTACGAGGGCAACTACTCCGGCTGGCTGGAGCAGAAGACCAAGCGGGTGGTGCAGGAGCAGAGCGAGAGCGAGGCCCGCCAGCGCGCCATGACGCGCGAGCTGGAATGGGTGCGTTCCAACGCCAAGGCGCGCCAGTCCAAGTCCAAGGCCCGCCTGGCGGCCTATGAGGAGATGGTGCGCGAGGCCGAGAACGCCCGCGGCGCCCAGACCTTCACCACCATCCAGATCCCGCCCGGCCCGCGCCTGGGCAACGTCGTCCTGGAGGTCGAGGGCCTGGAGAAGGACTATGGCGAGAAGGTCCTGTTCAAGGGCCTGTCGTTCAAGCTGCCGCCCAACGGCATCGTGGGCGTGATCGGGCCGAACGGCGCCGGCAAATCCACCCTGTTCCGGCTGATCACCGGGCAGGAGAAGCCGGACAACGGCACCATCCGCCTGGGCGAGACGGTCAAGCTGGCCTACGTCGACCAGAGCCGCGACAACCTCGATCCCAACAAGACCATCTGGCAGGAGATCTCCGGCGGGCTGGACGTGATGATGGTGGGCAAGCGCGAGGTCAATTCGCGCTCCTACGTCGGCAGCTTCAACTTCAAGGGCGGCGACCAGCAGAAGAAGGTGGGCCTGCTCTCGGGCGGCGAGCGCAACCGCGTGCACCTGGCCAAGACCCTGGTTGAGGGCGGCAACGTCATCCTGCTCGACGAACCGACCAATGACCTGGACATCGAGACCCTGCAGAACCTGGAAGAGGCGCTGGAAGCCTTCGCCGGCTGCGCGGTGGTGATCAGCCACGACCGCTGGTTCCTGGACCGCCTCTGCACCCACATCCTGGCCTTCGAAGGCGACAGCCACGTGGAATGGTTCGAAGGCAACTTCGAAGCCTATGAGGAAGACAAGAAGCGCAGACTGGGGGCGGACAGCCTGATCCCGCACCGGATCAAGTTCCAGAAGTTCGGGCGGGTCTAGGGGCGCCGTCCGATGGGGGAGAGGGGCTTTCGCCTCGCCCCTCCCGGCGTTATCGGTCGGCCATGACCGACAAGCCCGCGATCCTGATCATGCAGCGCCACCTGGGGCGGCTGACGCCGTTCCTGGAAGGGGCCGGCTATCCCGTCTATCGCTTCCACGAGCATCCGCCGGTGGAGGCCGCCCAGGCCATCCGGGTGATGCTGGTGGCGGGTGAGTTCGAGCTCGACAAGGGGCTGATCGAGAGCCTGCCGAACCTGAAGCTGATCGCCTGTTTCACCTCCGGCTATGACCGCATCGACGTGAGCTGGGCCAAGGCGCGGGGGCTGCAGATCAGCCATGCGCCGGGCGTCAACCATGAGGAAGTGGCCGACATGGCGCTGGGCCTGATGCTGGCCGTTCGGCGCGAGATCGTGGCCGGCGACGCTCAGGTCCGCTCCGGCGAATGGGTGCAGTCGGCCAAGACCCTGACCCGCGCCATGCGCGGCCAGAAGGTCGGGATCGTCGGCATGGGCTCGATCGGCCAAGCCCTGGCGCCGCGCTGTGAGGCGCTGGGCATGGAGGTCGCCTGGTGGGGACCGCGCGAGAAGCCCGAGATCAAATGGCCGCGCAAGGCCAGCCTGCTGGAGCTCGCCAAGTGGAGCGACAACCTCGTCATCGCCTGCAAGGTCGATGAGACCAATATCGGCATGATCTCGAAGGAGGTCATCGAGGCGGTGGGCGGCGATGGCCTGCTGGTGAACGTGTCGCGCGGTCAGGTGGTGGACGAGGACGCCCTGATCGAGGCCCTGAAGGCGGGCAGGCTGG
This sequence comes from Pseudomonadota bacterium, assembly GCA_018241995.1. Lineage (GTDB taxonomy): Bacteria > Pseudomonadota > Alphaproteobacteria > Caulobacterales > Caulobacteraceae > JAFECT01. The sequence goes on along the minus strand of JAFECT010000013.1, from coordinate 31,437 downwards.
GGCACGCTGCGCTCGACGTCTTCGTGGACGAGCCGACCCCGCCCGAGCGCTGGGCGGACGTGCCCAACACGGTGCTGACGCCGCACACCGGCGGGGCCACGACGGACTCGGTGCAGCGGATGGTGATGCTGCTGCTGCAGAACCTGGCGGCGTTCGAGGCGGGCCGGGCGCTGGTGACGCCGGTTCCGGATTGACCCCGATGGCCAGGATCTACGCTGAAACCCCCCGCCTGATCCTGCGCGATTGGCGCGACAGCGACCGCGAGCCCTGGGCCGCCATGGGCCGCGATCCCGAGGTGATGCGCCACCTCGGCCCCCTGATGACGCGCGAGCAGGCCGACGCCGGGTTGGCGCGCGCACAGGGGCAGATCGACCGCGACGGCCACGGCTTCTGGGCGGTGGAGCGCAAGGCGGATCGGCGCTTCCTGGGCTTCATCGGGGCCAAGACCACCACCTTCGACGCCCACTTCACGCCCAACATCGAGCTGGGCTGGCGCCTGTCGCGCGACGCCTGGGGCCAGGGACTGGCGACCGAAGGCGCCCTGGCCGCGCGCGACTGGGCCTTCGCCAACCTCGACACCCCGGAGGTCATCGCCATCACCGTGCCGGACAACCACGGCTCCCAGGCGGTCATGCGCAAGATCGGCCTGGAGCGGGACATGGCCGGCGACTTCGACCATCCGGTTTTGGCCGAGGATGATCCGCTCAGGCCGCATGTGCTGTTCCGGATGAGCCGTGAACGCTGGAACGCTTTGCGCTAGGTTCCCCCGTCACTGGGGAGGCGGATATGGGCCAGGTGCTCGGGATCGGCGGGGTGTTCTACAAGGCCGCGGACGGAGCGGCGGTGAAGGACTGGTGGAAGCGGGTGCTGGGGATCGAGGTCACGCCCTGGGGCGCGGCCATGTTCAAGAACCCGGACCAGGGCTTCCAGCAGCTGACCACCTTCGCGGCGGACAGCGGCTATTTCGCCCCGTCGGACGCGCCCTTCATGATCAACCTGATCGTCGACGACATGGACGCGGTGCTGGCCAAGGTCGAGGCGGCCGGCGAGACGGTGCTGAACCGTGAAGACCACGAATACGGCCGCTTCGCCTGGGTGATGGATCCCGCCGGGGTGAAGATCGAGTTGTGGCAGCCGCTGGGCGAGGGTCCGGCGTGAATTCCTGGACGGGAGTGAACCTCTTTGCCCTCTCCACCAGTTGAGGCGTCATGAGCCAAGAACCGTATGATCGCATGACACTGGTGCTCGGCGCCGAGCACGACGTGGACCTGCGCCGCGCGGCGCTTTGGGCGCTGAACAAACTCGGCGCAACCCGGCCGCTGGAGCGCAGGCCTTTCACAGGGAGCATAGGCCACGCCGAGTTCGGCATCGCCGGCGAGACGGTGCTGCTCGCCGCCGACGACGAGGTCGGCCTTAGCCTGTCGGGGCCGACCATACTGGTAGGACACCTGGCGCGGCTGACCGACGAGAAACTGGCGCGGTGATCCTCCGATAGTTGAACATGTTCGGCCAATCTAAGGTCGATCTGAGTCGACGGCACAACTTTTGCGATTCGTCAATTTGGCGTTAGGGTTTCCCCCCAAGCTAGCCAAAGGGGGGAATATGCTTAGCGTCACGCATGGGTTCGCGGCTGTCGCCGCCGCAGCCGCGATCGTCTGCGGGGTTCCCGCATCAGCATCTGACGACCTGCACGCCAGCCATGGGCCTGTGGAGAAATTCGCCGGCAAACGGGTGTTCGCCGGAGCGGAAAGCAACCAACTCGCGCTCTACCGCTACACGGTGATGTTTGCTTTGTTGGCGGAGGAAGCCAGCCTGAACCGGACGCTGGATTCCAACGACATCATCGCCCTGAACCTGTGGCTGCACCGCACGGACAAGGACCTCTTCCGCGCCTATCGCGCAGTCTACCCACCGGCTGACTGCACCGAGGACCGGCACCGCTTTGCGGATTCATGCTGGGACGAAGCGCCGATCTATGACGGCGCGATCGAGGACGACCTTGTGCATCTGGCGCACTATGCGCTGCCGAGCGGGACCGAGACGACTTTCAGTCGCCGCCTGCAGAAGCATGACACGGCGGAGACCGTGCGACTGCTTGTCGGCGCGGAGCCCCGCTTCAAGGAGTTGCAGGCCTCTTCAGGCGTGGTGCGTTCCAGCGACATGACCCGCGCGCTGGCGTTGGCCACCGCGTCTGGGCCTGCGCATGATCGGGCAGGATGCAGGCAGGGTACGACAGGCGTCCTGATCAATCGGCGCGCGCCGCAGCCAAGCCGCGGCTATGGTCAGGCCGAGCCACCGGCGGATCTTGTATGTGTCGTGACCGGGGTGGACGACGCCCAGGCTCGGCTGCAGTCCTCTTCCTACGAGAGTGGCCGCCTCGTGGACCTCGCGCCCTGGGGCTACGACATCATGTACCACGGGGTGCTGCACGCCTGTGACCGCCTGCGCGCGCGTATCGACCGCTCGCCGGACGGCCGCAATGTCGTGACGATCAACGACGAGACCTTCTGCCAGTTCTACTATTCCAACATGCGCCTAGAGGAGGATGGGGCTGTGCGCCAGCCCGACCTGTTTGGGGACTTCTCGTGTTTTCCCAAGCCGGAATTCCACCATACGTGCCCAAGCTCCCCGCGGCCCGAGCGGGCAGCAGCGCCCAGCGTTGTGGTGGAAGTGGTCGGGGAGCCCGATGGGGAGCGGCGCAAGCACGACGGCAAGGGTCCGCCGCCCAAGCGGTGATGTCTGAAAGGCTTGGCCCCGCCTCAGTTTGGGGCTTGCCATAAAGACATAAAGATATCTTTATATGCTCCATGAACCTCAACGCAGACGAGGCCGTGGACGCCCTGCGCGCGGCGGGAGAGCCGACCCGCCTGCGCATCCTCGCCCTGTTGGCGGTCGAGGAATTGAGCGTGATGGAGCTGGGCCGCATCCTCGACCAGAGCCAGCCGCGCGTGTCGCGCCATCTGAAGCTGATGAGCGAGGCCGGTCTGATCGAGCGGTTCCCCGACGGGGCCTGGGTATTCTATCGCCTGGCCCACCACGGGCCGCGCCGCAAGCTGGTCGACTCGGTGCTGGACCTGATGGGCGAGCAGCAACCCGACCGCGACTTCCAGCGGCTGGAGCAGGTGAGGGCGGAGCGCCAGCAGGCGGCGGCCGCCTATTTCGAGCGCATCGCCCCGCGCTGGGACGAGATTCGCTCGCTCTACGCCCCTGAGCACGCGGTCGAGACGGCGGTGGAGCAGGCCGCCGGCCCAGGCCCGTTCGAGAAGGTGGTGGACCTCGGCACCGGTTCGGGCCGGATGCTGACCTTGCTGGGTCCCAAGGCCAGGGTCTCGATCGGCCTGGACCTCAGCCAGCACATGCTCAACATCGCCCGCGGCAACGTGGCCAAGGCGGGGCTGGACAAGGTCGAGCTGCGCCACGGCGACATCTTCGCCACCCGCCTGCCGTCGGAGACCGCCGACCTCGTGGTGGTGCACCAGGTGTTGCACTACCTGTCCGACCCGGCCTCGGCGGTGACGGAAGCTGCGCGACTGGTGGCGCCCGGCGGGCGGCTGCTGATCGTCGATTTCGCCCCGCATGCGCTGGAGTTCCTTAGGAGCGAGCACCAGCACCGGCGCCTTGGCTTCTCCGACGAGGAGATCGGCCGCTGGCTGGCGGAGGGCGGTTTGAAGACCACCGCGCCCATCGCCCTGGCGCCGGACCGCGAGGGTCTGACCGTGAAGATCTGGACCGGGGAGCGGGCCGAAGCCCGCGTCAGGAGCGTCGCATGAACCTGGCCGAAGCCCGCGCCGTCCTGCTGTCGCCGCTGGGTCCCGTCGCTCGGGCCGGCGGACGCACGCGCCATGTGAGCGTGTCCTTCGAGTTCTTCCCGCCCAAGACCGACGAGAGCGAGGAGAGCCTCTGGGCCTCGATCCGCCGGCTGGCGCCGCTGAACCCGAGCTTCGTGTCGGTGACCTATGGCGCGGGCGGCTCGACCCGCGAGCGCACCCACCGCACGGTCAAGCGCATTCTGGACGAGACCAGCCTGCGCCCCGCCGCCCACCTGACCTGCGTGGAGGCCTCGCGGGACGAGGTCGATCAGGTGGCCCGCGAATACTGGGACTCCGGCGTGCGCCACATCGTGGCCCTGCGCGGCGATCCGCCGGCGGGTTTCGGCGGGGCCTATGCGCCGAGGAACGACGGTTATCTGAACGCCACCGAACTGACCGCGGGCCTGGCCAAGGTGGCGCCCTTCGAAATTTCAGTCGGGGTCTATCCCGAGAAGCATCCGGAGAGCCCGTCGCTCGACCACGACATCGACGTGCTGAAGGCCAAGGTCGATGCGGGCGCGACGCGCGCGATCAGCCAGTTCTTCTTCGACTTCGACGCCTTCCTGCGCTTTCACGACCGGGTGCGGGCGGCCGGCGTCACCGTGCCGATCGTCCCGGGCATCATGCCGGTGACCAACTTCAAGGGGCTGAAGCGGATGGCCGAGAGCTGCCGCACCGCCGTGCCCGACTGGATGGGCAATCTGTTCGAGGGCCTGGACGACGACCCCGAGACGCGCCGCCTGATCGCCGGCGCCGTGGCCGCGGAAACCTGTGCGCGGCTTGAGGAAGAGGGCTTCGAGGACTTCCACTTCTACACCCTGAACCGGGCCGACCTGGTCTACGCCATCTGCCGGGTGCTGGGCCTGCGCGAGCAGATCGCATGACCCAGGCCGCCCGTATCGCCGCCCTCCACGCCGCCGCGCGAGAGCGCATCCTGATCCTGGACGGGTCCTGGGGGGTGATGATCCAGACCCTGAACCTGCAGGAGGAGGACTTCCGCGGGGAGCGCTTCGCCACCCACAACCATCCGCTCAAGGGCGACATGGACGTGCTGTGCCTGACGCGGCCAGACGTGATCAGCGACCTGCACGACCAGTATTTCGACGCCGGCGCGGACATCGCCTCGACCAACACCTTCAACGCCAACGCCGTCAGCCAGGCCGACTATGCGATGGGCGGGGCGGTGCGCGACATCAACCTGGCGGCCGCCCGGCTGGCGCGCGAGAGCGCCGACCGCTGGACGGCCAAGACGCCGGACCGGCCGCGCTGGGTGGCGGGCTCGATGGGGCCGCTGAACCGCACCCTGTCGCTGTCGCCCGACGTGAACGATCCGGCCTTCCGCGCGGTGAGCTGGGAGGAAGTCTACGGGGCCTACTATGAGCAGGCCAAGGCGCTGCAGGACGGCGGCGTCGACATCTTCCTGGTCGAGACCATCTTCGACACGCTGAATTCCAAGGCCGCGATCAAGGCGATCCTCGACCTTCAGGACGAGGGCTATGAGCCCCTGCCGATCTGGATCTCGGGCACCATCACCGACCGCTCGGGGCGCACGCTGTCAGGCCAGACGGTCGAGGCCTTCTGGAACTCGGTGCGCCATGCCCGGCCCTTCGCCGTTGGGCTGAACTGCGCGCTCGGCGCCGACCTGATGCGGCCGCACCTGGCCGAGCTGTCGCGCGTGGCCGACACCCTGGTCGGGGCCTATCCCAACGCCGGCCTTCCCAACGCCATGGGCGAGTACGACGAGCACCCCGCCCATACCGCAGGCTGCCTGGGCGAATGGGCCACGAGCGGCCTGGTCAATCTGCTCGGCGGCTGCTGCGGCACCCGTCCCGAGCACATCCGCGCCATCGCCGCGGCGGCCAAGGGCGTGAAGCCGCGGCCTGTGCCGGAACGGTCGGTGGCGATGCGGCTCTCGGGTCTCGAACCGTTTGAACTGGCGGTGTGATGTTAGCCGCTGATTTCACCTCCAATTCTATCCGTCATCCTCGGAGCGGAGCAGCGCGCATGCGCTGCGCAGACCCGAGGACCCAGCAGCTCCCGAACTCAACGCTGCGTGCGACGGGCAAGCGTAGGGGGCCCAGCTTCAAGGAAGATTCGCTGCTGGGTCCTCGGGTCTCCGGTCGCTGCGCGACCTCCGCTCCGAGGATGACGAAAGATTATGTGGGCCTGACCCAATGAGACCCCTCTTCGTCAACGTCGGCGAGCGGACCAACGTCACCGGCTCGGCCAAGTTCAGGAAGCTGATCGCCGAGGGCCAGTACGCCGAGGCGCTGTCGGTGGCGCGCCAGCAGGTCGAGGCCGGCGCCCAGGTCATCGACGTGAACATGGACGAGGGCCTGCTCGACTCGAAAGCCGCCATGGTCACCTTCCTGAACCTGATCGCGTCCGAGCCTGACATCGCGCGCGTGCCGATCATGGTCGACTCGTCGAAGTGGGAGGTGATCGAGGCGGGGCTGCAGTGCGTGCAGGGCAAGGCCATCGTCAATTCGATCAGCCTGAAGGAGGGCGAGGCGCCGTTCCTGAAGCAGGCGACCCAGTGCCTGCGCTATGGCGCCGCCGTGGTGGTGATGGCCTTCGACGAGCAGGGCCAGGCCGACACCGCCGACCGCAAGGTCGAGATCTGCCAGCGGGCCTATACGCTGCTGACCGAGAAGGTCGGTTTCCCGCCCGAGGATATCATCTTCGACCCGAACATCTTCGCGGTCGCGACCGGCATCGCCGAGCACGACAACTATTCGGTCGACTTCATCGAGGCGACGCGGCGGATCAAGCAGACCCTGCCTTACGCGCGGGTGTCGGGCGGGGTGTCGAACGTCTCGTTCAGCTTCCGCGGCAACGAGCCGGTGCGCCGGGCCATGCACTCGGTGTTCCTGTACCACGCCATCAACGCCGGCATGGACATGGGCATCGTCAATGCCGGCGACCTGCCGGTCTATGACGAAATCGACCCGGAGCTGCGTGAGGCGGTCGAGGACGTGATCCTGAACCGGCCCCAGCGCACGGCGGTGTCCAACACCGAGCGGCTGGTGGAGCTGGCGCCCAGGTACAAGGGCGACAAGGGCGTGGCGAAGGTCGTGGACCTGAAGTGGCGCGAGCAGCCGGTGGCGGCGCGCCTGTCGCACGCCCTGGTCCACGGCATCACCGAATTCATCGAGGCCGACACCGAGGAGGCGCGCCTCGCCGCCGAGCGCCCGCTGCACGTCATCGAAGGCCCCCTGATGGACGGCATGAACGTGGTCGGCGACCTGTTCGGCTCGGGCAAGATGTTCCTGCCGCAGGTGGTGAAGTCGGCGCGGGTGATGAAGCAGGCGGTGGCTTACTTGCTTCCGTTCATGGAGGCCGAGAAGGAAGGCCAGCCGCGCCAGGCCGCGGGCAAGATCGTCATGGCCACGGTCAAGGGCGACGTCCACGACATCGGCAAGAACATTGTGGGCGTGGTCCTGCAGTGCAACAACTACGAGGTCACCGACCTGGGCGTGATGGTGCCCGCCGACCGCATCCTGGACGAGGCGGAGCGCATCGGGGCCGACATGATCGGCCTGTCGGGCCTGATCACGCCCTCGCTGGACGAGATGGTGTTCGTGGCTGGCGAGATGGAGCGGAGGGGGATGAAGATCCCGCTGCTGATCGGCGGCGCCACCACCAGCCGCACCCACACCGCGGTCAAGATCGAGCCGGCCTATCGCGCGGGGCCGACGGTCTATGTGCTGGACGCGTCGCGCGCCGTCGGCGTCGTGTCGAACCTGCTGTCGCCGACCGAAAGCGCGGGCTTCGTAGCCCAGACGCGGGCGGACTACGTCAAGGTGCGCGAGAGCTATGCGCGCGGACCGGCCAAGCCCCGCGCCTCGATCGCCGAGGCCCGGGCGAACGCCTTCCCCATCGACTGGTCGGGCTACCATCCGCCCAAGCCCAGCTTCACCGGCGTGCGGGCCTTCCAGGACTATGACCTTGGAGAACTGGCGAAACACATCGACTGGACGCCGTTCTTCGCCAGCTGGGAGCTGGTCGGCCGCTTTCCGTTGATCCTCGAGGACGAGGTGGTCGGCGAGGCGGCGCGGTCGCTGTACGCCGACGCCCAGGCGATGCTGAAGCGGATCGTCGAGGAGAAGTGGTTCAAGGCGTCGGGCGTGGTCGGCTTCTGGCCGGCCAATGCGGTGGGCGACGACATCGTGCTCTACGCCGACGAGACGCGCTCGAGCGAGCTCACCCGCCTGCACACGATCCGCCAGCAGATGGCCAAGGGCGAGGGCAAGGCCAATGCGGCTCTCTCGGACTTCGTGGCGCCGGTCGGGACCGCGGACTGGGTCGGCGGTTTCGCGGTGACTTCTGGCCACGGCGAGACCGAGATCGCGGCCCGCTTCAAGGCGGCCGGCGACGACTATTCCGCCATCCTTGCCGCGGCCCTGGCCGACCGCCTGGCCGAGGCCTTCGCCGAGCTGATGCACAAGCGGGTGCGCCGGGAACTGTGGGGCTATGCGCCCGACGAGACCGCCACGGTCGAGGACCTGATCGCCGAGAAATATCGCGGCATCCGCCCGGCCCCCGGCTATCCGGCCCAGCCCGACCACACGGAAAAGCTGACCCTGTTCAAGCTGTTGGACGCGGAAGCCAACACGGGCATGGCCCTGACAGAGAGCATGGCCATGACCCCGCCGTCGTCAGTCTCCGGCCTCTACTTCAGCCACCCGGACGCGCACTACTTCGGCACGGGACGGATCGGGCGGGATCAGGTGGAAGACTATGCCCGCCGCAAGGGCTGGGACATGGCGACTGCGGAACGCTGGCTGGCGCCGATCCTCAGCTACGACCCGCTGGCGGAGCGGGAAGCGGCGGCTTAGGCCCGCTTTCGAGGCTACCTTACGTTCCCTCTCCCGTTCGGGAGAGGGTGGGGCCCGCGCCGAAGGCGCGGGAGGGTGAGGGATACCGGAATGTCAGGACCTGCAAGGTCGGGCGAAGGGGCGCAGTAACCCCTCACCCTCCCACGCGCAGGCGCGCGGGTCCCTCCCTCTCCCTCTGGGAGAGGGTAACGGATTGGCTCACTTGCTCGCGTCGGCGTCCTCGTCCTTGTCCTTCTTGCGCAGGAAGGGCGGCAGGAGGTGGCCCTTCTTGGGCATCTTCACGATGCGCTTGTCTTCCGCGGCCTTGGCGGTCGGGGCGGCTTTGGCCGGCGCGGGAGCGGCGGCCGCGGCCGGCGGCGCCTTTTCGGCCAGGGGTTCTGAGGCCGCGGCTACGGGGGCGCCGGTGCTGACCGCGGTCGGGGCCGGGATTGGCTTGGGCTGAGGCGGCAGCATGGCGATGGCGGCCGCTGCGGCCGGGGTGCTCGCCGTCGGGGTGTTCGCGGCGGTGCTGATCGGCACGGCGACCGCGGCGCTTTCGTGCGTGGTTTCGGGCGCGGTGACAGGCGCCGCCACCGGGGCGGCGGGCTTGGCGCCGGCGCCGGCGGCCGCCGCCTTCATGAAGGGACGCGATGCGGCCGGAATGGTCGAGGCTCCGGCGTCCGACGGCGCGCGCACGGCGGTGGAGATCGCGCCGACCTCATCGACGGACGGCGTCAGCTTGAACAGGTTGGGGTTCTTCGACAGGCGCAGCGCCGCGTGCTCGCAGCGGCCGGGCAGCTGATAGGAAAGGTAGGTCTCGGCGGCCAGGGTGTGGTCGGCCGCGCGCGCCTGGTCCCATTTGCTCCAGCCATCCTGGCGCAGCTGTTCGGCGCGCTTGCGGCCTTCCTCGGTCTTGCCCTCGGCCGAGCCGTCGAGCGCGCGCACATAGGCCTTCAGATAGGCCTTGCCGACCTTCTGCTGCACCTCGTCGAGGGGCAGCACGTCCTTGACCCGCTCGGCGATGTCCATGTGCCCGGCCAGGACCCCGTCGCACCAGGCCACGAAGCCGAAGTCGTCGGCCGGCGCGCCCTGGGGCAGGGCGTCGACGTCGGCCTGGCCTTGCGCCGGAGCAGCGGCGGGGGCCGCGGGAGCGGGAGGCGGCACATGCGCCTTGGCCGTCGCCACCGGGGCGTCCTGAGCGAGCAGCAAGAGCGCGAGAAGCGGGAACGCCATGCGTGGAAAATCCTGTGAACCAACGGGCCGTTAGATGAGTCATACCCTCGCCGGGTCTCGACGCCAATCGCAGCGAGGTCGCGGCTCGTTGCAGAAGACTTGCGTCAACCTTGTCCGTCAGCCGTATCTTTACGAGCGCGGGCGTGTCATGCGAACGCCGCATTCGGCGAAGCATGCTAGGGAAAGTGGTACGCACTTTCCCGGCCGAGCATGCTCCGCAAGTTAGACTAGAGCCTTTTCGGGCGGGTCAGACGCGACCCATCTGACCCTAAAAGGCTCGGAATGGGATGAAACTATGGGTTTCTGGAGCAGGATCGCAGGACTGGCCGCCCGCCGCCCCGATGCGGCGGAGTGCGACACCTGCCCGCCTGGCCTGCCCGGCGAGGATCCCGCCTTCTCGACCGCGGTGACGGCGCTGGGCGCCAAGCTGGCGCGCGCCGACGGGGTGGCGGACGCGGGCGAGTACCTGACCTTCACCGAAGTGTTCCAGCCGGACCCGGCCAGCGAGCGCAATGTGCGCATGCTCTACGACCTGGCCAGCCAGACCACCCGCGGCTACGAAAGCTACGCCACACGCCTGGCCAAGCGCTATCGCAACTGCCCCCAGTTGCTCGAGGACGTGCTGGATGGGCTGTTCCACATCGCGGTGTCCGACGGCGTGGTGAGCGGCCATGAACTCGATTACTTGGAGCGGGTCGGCCACCTGTTCGGCCTGTCGCCCCTGACCTTCCGCCGCATCAAGGCCACGCACCTGGGCGCTGAGGCCGACGACCCCTATGCGATCCTGGGCCTGGCGCCGGACGCACCCGATGCGGCCTTGACCGATGCGCGCCGGCGGCTCCTGGCCGAATGCCACCCGGACCGGGTGCGCGCGCGGGGTCTGCCCGAGGAGTTCGTGGAAGTGTTCAACGCCAAGGCGGCCTCGGTGAACGCGGCTTTCGACGAGATCGTGCGCGATCGCAAGTTGATGGCGCCGGCCTTGGGATAAGGTCTCACGCGGGCGGAGCGAAAGCGCCGCACGCGTGTTTGAATTGACGCGGCGGGTCCGCGAGACGACATAGTCGGGATGGCGCTCCCGTTCAGGCGCCGCGTTGAGGTGAGTCATGCAGACCATGCCACGCATCGCTTTCGGGTTCGGCGGACGCCCCGCCCCCGAATGGCCGTCCAACCGCTCCAACGGCCTCGGCGGCGCGCTGGCGAGCCTGGGCGGCCTGCTGGCGGCGGGCGCGGCGCTTACGGTCGGGGCGCTTTTGGCGGTCTTCGCGGCCGCGGCGGTGGCGGTGATCGCCGTGATCGCCTCGATCCTGGTGTTCCTGACCGGCCTGGCGCTCAGGGCGCGTCGCCGGGTTTACGCCCGCGCTGGCTCGTCCCAGGTGATCGAGGCCCGCAAGGTCGGCCACGCCTGGGTCGCCTACGGCTGGGACCGCACGGCCCGCTGATCGCACTTCGTGGCCCTTTCCGACATCATCGACGCGCCTTCCCCCAACTTCGATGCGCGCCGGGCGCCGCCCGACATGCTGGTGCTGCACTACACCGGTATGAAGACGGGCGAGGAGGCGCTGGCGCGGCTGCGCGCGCCTGAGGCCAAGGTCTCGGCCCACTACATGGTCGAGGAAGACGGTCGTATCTTCCGCCTGGTCCCCGAAGAGCGCCGCGCCTGGCACGCCGGCAAGTCGTTCTGGAAGGGTGAGCGCGACTGCAATTCGGCCTCCATCGGCGTCGAGATCGTCAACCCTGGGCACGAGTGGGGCTATCGCCATTTCCCCGAGGCGCAGATTGAGGCGGTGATCGCCCTGGTCTCCGATATCCGCAGCCGCTGGCAGATCCCCGACGCTCGCATCCTCGGCCACTCGGACGTGGCGCCCGGCCGCAAGGAAGACCCCGGCGAACTGTTTCCCTGGAAGGCTCTGGCCGAACGCGGCCACGGCCTGTGGTTCGATCCTGAGCCCGGCCCGGGCGCGGACTTGGGGATAGGCGACGAGGGCCCCGGCGTGTTCCTGCTGCAAGCCGGCCTGCACCGCCTGGGCTACGAGCCCCTGCCGTCCGGCAAATACGACGAAGAGACCGCGACGATCGTGCGCGCCTTCCAGCGGCACTGGCGGCCGGAAGGGGTGGACGGCGTGGCCGACGGCGAGACGCGGGCCAAGCTGATGGCGATCCTCAGGTTGGCGTCGGTGGAGACGGTGACTGGGGTCATCTGATCTCGATCCTTCCCCCGCAAGGGGGGAAGGTCAGCGCTCTAAAACCCGAAACACAAACGGGAAATCGTCGCCTTCACCGGCCGGGTAGGCTTCGCGCCTGATCTCGCGCCAGCCGCTCTCGTCGAAGGGTGAGAACACCGCGTCGCCCTCAGGCTCGGCGTCCACCTCGGTCAGATACAGCCGCCGCGCTTTCGGCAGCGCCGCCTCGAACACCGCCGAGCCGCCGATCACGCAGACTTCGCCGACGCCGTCGTCCTCGGCCTGGTCGCGGGCGATGCCGAGCGCTTCGGTCAGGTTCTCGCAGGTCACTGCGCCCTGGGGCTCAAAGGTCCCGTCGCGGGACAGCACCAGGTTCAGGCGGCCGGGCAGGGGCTTTCGGGGCAAGGAGTCCCAGGTCTTGCGGCCCATGATGACGGGTTTGCCCAGCGTCGTGGCCTTGAACAGGGCCATGTCGGACTTCAGCCGCCAGGGAAGGCCGCCGCCGCGACCGATGACGCCGTTCCTGGCGCGGGCGACGACGAGCGCAATCGATACGGGCTGAACACTCATGACACTTCGCTGTCTTCAGGTAGGCGCCCGCGATGAAAGGCGAGAAGCGCCCGTGCGGCCTCGTCAGCCAGACGCGCCGGCCAGCCGGTGGAAATGAACGCCTCGGAGTCCATGTTTCGGGGCGTATCATCAGAGGCTTGGCTGACGACTCCGACAAAGTGCGCCCAAGCTGCGGCCTCTTCGGCAGTCATAGCTGTGTTGGGTTCGATCGCGTCGTCGGGACCGGTCCAATCGAACACACCGTTGAAATAGGCGCTGAAGCCCCAGCTCCTGACGTAGCTTTCCCCCTCCGCGACGCTTTCCAGCTCTTCGATGATCCGGTTTCGCAGACGCTGATGGACGAGCCGGGGTGAGGCGGCTTCGCTCACACTGCCACCTGGGCCTTGATGTGCGGGTGCGGGTCGTAGCCCTCCAGCACGAAGTCCTCGAATTCGAAGGCGAACAGGTCGTCCCTGGGCGCGATGGTCATGGTCGGCAGGGGGCGCGGTTCGCGCTCGAGCTGCAGGCGGGCCTGGTCGAGGTGGTTCAGATAGAGATGGGCGTCGCCGAAGGTGTGCACGAACTCGCCGGGCTGAAGGCCGGTCACCTGGGCCACCATCTGCGTCAGCAGCGCATAGCTGGCGATGTTGAACGGCACGCCCAGGAACACGTCGGCGGAGCGTTGGTAGAGCTGGCAGGACAGCCGGCCGTCGGCCACGAAGAACTGGAACAGGCAGTGGCAGGGCGGCAGGGCCATGTCGTCCACGTCGGCCGGGTTCCAGGCCGAGACCAGGTGGCGGCGGCTGTGCGGATTGGTGCGGATGCCCTCCACCAGGCGCGCGATCTGGTCGATGGAGCCCCTATTCGGCGTGGCCCAGGAGCGCCACTGCTTGCCGTAGACGGGGCCGAGCTCGCCGTCAGCATTCGCCCACTCATCCCAGATGCCGACGCCACGCTCCTGCAGCCAGCGCACGTTTGTGTCGCCGCGCAGGAACCACAGCAACTCATAGACGATGGACTTGAGGTGCAGCTTCTTGGTGGTCAGCAGCGGAAAGCCCTGCGCCAGGTCGAAACGCATCTGGCGGCCGAACACACCGATGGTGCCGACGCCGGTGCGGTCGTCGCGGCGTGCGCCGGTATCCAGGATGTCCTGCAACAGGTTCAGGTATTGCCGCTCCGGATGGGCGACCGCCTGAGTCGGGTGCAGGGGCAGGCCGGTGCGGTGGGGCAAGGGCGCGTTCATGTGATTCGAGGGTCTCCTGAAGTGGAGTGTGACCCTGCGCGGCGCGAGAGGCCATCGGGCGGGCCTCGCCTGTCCACAGATGAGGGTGTTTGCACGCTCACGCTTTCGCGACCGGCCCAGCACGCGGGAACACGCGGCGCGTCCTGGTGTTTTCACCGCGTGAGCCTGTCTGGACCCGTGTTGATCTATGAGCGTCGCGACGATCGCCGCGGCGACCTGACGCGCCGGATGTGGACCTTGAAGCACCGGCTGCTGCGCTTCCTGGGCCTGAAGCCCCGGCCCGCGCGGGTGGAGCTGAGCGTGGTGCGCGATGCACGGGTGAAGGTGGTGGTGATCAAGCCGCGCCCGCGAAAGCCCATGGCCATGCAGGCGCGTATCCTGAAGTTCCCCGGCCGGTCGCCGGACGGGACGAGCCCGCCGGACCGGCGGGCGCGATAGCCTTCGCTTACTTGAACAGCGACAGGATGACCTGCGGGCTCTGGTTGGCGATCGACAGGGCCTGGGCGCCCAGCTGCTGCTGAACCTGCAACGCCTGCAACGAGGCGCTTTCCTTGGCCATGTCGGCGTCGACCAGGTGGCCGACCCCGGTGGTCAGCACGTCGCTGAGCTTGGAGATGAAGGTCTTGTGGTTGCCGATCTGGGTGGCCTGCGAGCCGAGGTCGCCCAGCGCGGAGTTCACGTTGGTGATCGAGGCGTTGACCAGGGCCAGGGTCGCCGTCGCATTGGTCGGGGTGTCGATCAGGGCGGTGTTGGACAGGGTCACGATCGTGCCGCCCAGCGACATGTCCTTCACTGACAGGGTGACGGTGGAGGTGCCCGCCGCATTGGCCAGGAACTGCATGTCCGTGGTCAGCGAGCCGTCCAGGATATTGGCGCCGTCGAACTGGGCGTTGGTCACGGTGTTGGTCAACTGCTGCAGCATCGACTGGAAGTCGTTGGTGAGCAGGGTGCGCGAGGTCGGGTCCAGCGAGGGGTCCATCGCCGCCACGACCTTGGCCTTGATCTGGTTGAGCAGGTCCGAGACCGAGGCGCCGGCCGTGGCCGCCACGTCGGCGATCGAGGTGGCGCGATCCAGGCTGGAGGTCACCGCCCCCAGGGCCGAGACGTCTGCCCGCTGGCCTTGGGCGATAGCCCAGACCGAGGCGTTGTCCTTGGCGGTGGCGACCTGCAGGCCCGTCGAGATGCGACCCTGGACCGTGCTGAGGTCGCCGGCCGTCTTGTTCAGGTTCTGCAGCGCGATCATCGCTGAGGTGTTCGTGTTCACGCTGAGCGTCATCGGCTTCTCCTCGACTCGGGGCGCGGCACGAATCCGTGGCGCCGCGTAAAAGTTAAGGGGCCGAAAGTTCTTGTATGGTTAACGCCGCGCGAACGGCTCCGACCGCGCGGGCGAGGGGCCCTGCGCGGCGGCGGAAACACAAGTCTCGACAAGTGCGCCGGTCGAGGCGGCTTTTCGGCTCAGGCCCTGGTCTTAGGCGCTGGTCTTGAACACCGTCCCGGCCTGGTAGTCGGGACTTTCACGCAGCTTGACCAGTTCCTCGCGGGGCAGTTGGCTGATCACCTTGCCGGTGGCCCAGTCGACGGTTTTGTAGATGAAGCCTCCGGGAGCGGCTGCGTCCTCTTCGATCACCAGGCGATAGTCGGCCTCTTGATCGTATTGAGACTGGGCGCGCGGCGCGGCTTCTGCGTCGGGCTGGACCGGTTGGGCGGGGGTGATCCCCACTACGGCCGCCGGGAGCTTGTTCAGATTGGCGGTCATTCTCCTTTTCACCGACCGTTCTGGCCGGCCTCTCCTTGGTTACGGCCCGAGCCCGCCAGGGCCCGAACCGGCCGAAGGCGGGCCCGAAGGCCCGCCTTCTTCCGTGATCTCCAGATCGGTCGCTTATCGGAACAGGCCGAGCAGGGCCGAGGTGGAGGAGTTCGCGATGGACAGGGCTTGCACGCCCAGTTGCTGCTTGGTCTGCAGCGCCTGGAGCTGAGCCGAGGCCTTGGCCAGGTCGGCGTCGACGAGGTTGCCGATGCCGGTGGTCAGGGTGTCCTGCAGCTTCGAGACGAAGTTCAGGTGCGTCTGCAGCGCCGTCGAACCCGTGCCCAGCTTGGCCAGGGCGGCGGAGACGTTGGAGATGCAGGTGTCGCAGGTGCCGACCATGGCCGTGGCCAGGGCGGTGGTGCCGATGGTGTCGGTCGCGTTGATGGTGACGTTCACCCCGCCCAGCGACAGGTCCTGAGCGTGGACGGTCAGGGTCGACGAGCCCGCGGCGTTGGCCAGGGCCTGGTAGTCGGTCGCGCCGCTCTTGATCAGGTTGGTGCCGTTGAAGTCGGCGTTCGAAACCACCTGGCTGATCTGGTCGCGCAGCGACTGGAAGTCGGTGTTGAGCGCGGCCAGGCTGGTGGCGTCGAGCGAGGAGTCAGAGGCGGCCAGGGCCTTCTGCTTCATCTGGGTCAAGAGGTCGGAGACCGTCTGACCCGCCGTGATCGCCACGTCGGCGGTCGACTGACCGCGTTGCAGCGAGCTCTTCACGGAGTCCAGCGAAGCGACTTGGGCGCGCTGGCTCTGGGCGATCGCCCAGGTGGCTCCGTCGTCCTTGGCGCTGGCGACCTTCAAGCCCGTGTTGATCTGGGCCTGAACGACTTGCAGCGAAGCGTTGGTGGCGTTGAGGTTTTGCAGCGCAACCATGGCGCCGGTATTGGTGTTCACGGAGTACATGAACGGGTCCTTCTTCCGGATGTCCGGCGCTCGTTTTGAGGCCGGGGGCGTTTTGCCCGAGGGTGGAAGAAGCAAGGGCGAGGCCAGATTCGCCGAACGCGCTCGATTCCGTAAATCGCGGAATTAATTAGGGTACTTTCCCTTAAGCATGCTCCTGGCTAGGCAGATTTTGCCGGGTCGGGCGGCGCTTCGGCAAAATCTGCCGCCCTGGTGGGACAAAGCTGCCGGGTGGCGCGAAACCGTCGCCGCGGCCGCACGTTTCAGACACCATGATTCAGCTGCGCGAGCTTCGCGGCGACGACGCCAAGCGCCTCTACTTGTGGCGGCGCGCGCCCGCGGTCGATCGCTGGATGTGCGGGCGCCCGGCCGAGACCTTCGATGCGCACATGGCCTGGTTCGACGCCTTCCGGGAGGATCACGACAGCAAGGGCTGGATCGTGGCCTGGAACCGGCGGCCGGTCGGGTTCGTGATGCTCAAGGGCTGCGGCTGCGACGACGGCCGGGCGGAGTGGGGTTGGTATATCGGCGAGGATCGAGCGCGAGGCCGTGGTGTCGGCCGCGCCGCCCAGGCTCTGGCGCTGGACGAGGCGTTTGGGCCGCTGGGGGTGCGCAAGATCGCGTCCGAGGTGCTGGTCGGCAACGCCGCGGCGCTGAAGGCCCAGACCGCGGCCGGCTTCCGACGCGAGGGCCTGCTGCGCGCCCATGTGTTGAAGGACGGCGAGGCGCGCGACGTGGTGCTGCTGGGCCTGCTGGAACAGGACTGGGCTGCTCGGCGCGACGACTATCTGCGCGGCCTGGCGCCGGACATCGCGATCGCCGCCTGAATTCGCGCCGGCTTGGGCCTTCTCACGTGTGCGCGCGGATTAACGGTTCATAAGCCCCGCTCGCGCGACCATGCCCCCGGACGTGTCTGTCCGGAGCGCAGGCGCTTGGTCGACAACAGTTATCTGTTGAACCTTTTCGGGGCGAGCTCGAACAGCTCGGCTCAGCTCTTCGCTGCGCTCTACCCGCAACCTTCGTCCACGACCCTTGCGGCGGCCTCCCAGCCGTCGGTGACCACCAGCCTGTCGGATCAGGCCAAGCAGGCGCCCACCCCGCCCTGGCTGCCATCCTCGAACCAGCCCTCGGCCGACGACCTGGCCAAGAAGGTGCTGGCCGGCCACGCCTTCATCGACCCGTCCTACATGACGGTGGACAACGCAAAGGCCAGCGCCGACTACGGCAAACTGTTCGAACTGTACCAGGGCCTGAGCGCGATGAGCGGCCTGGTCACCCTGGCCCAGGCCAAGGGCGTCACCGCACAGCAGCTGCGCACCTATGAGACGGCCTTCGCCAAGGGCATCAGCCAGATCCAGGGCTACACGGACACCCTGCATCTGGACAATGTCCAGATCGCCAGCGGCAAGACGGCGCCGTCCCTGACCTCCACGGCCGGGGTCAAGCTCGACACCGGCCAGTATGTCGGCCCGGCCATCTACCAGGGCGACCTGACCAACGAGGTCCCGGCCTTCCAGGGCGACGTGCGCTTCTCCATGCAGGCGGTGAAGCTGAACGGCCCGACCACCCAGGTGGACTTCGACCTGTCCGAGATGGGTTCGACGCCCCGGACCATGGCCAATGTCATCAGCTATTTGAACGGCAAGCTGGCCGATGCGGGCGTTACCAGCCGCTTCGGCGACAAGCAGCTGCCCGCGCCGCCCAACACCGTCACCGTCGGCGGCAAGACCGTGACCCTGCCGGACGCCCCGGCCCGCTGGGCCCTGTCCATCAACGCCAGCTCGGCGGAGAAGCTGACGCTGTCGGCGCCGGCCGCGTCGGACGCGGTCTATGTAACCCAGTCGGCGACGACGGTGACAACCTCGACGACCGCCAATCGCGTGAGCGGCACGACCACCACGACCGAGAACAACGTCACCACCACGACCACCGGCTCCAGCGTGACCACCACCACGGTCGCCCAGCAGCTGCTGAAGTTCCAGACCGACAATGTCTCCACCGCCGAGACCCCGCCCGACGCGACGCCCCGCCCGCTCGATCCCTTGAGCGTGGACGGTCGCGCCTGGTCCGCCACCCTGCAGGCGGCGGTCACCAATGCGCGGGCTACGGCCACGGGGCCCGACGGCTCGGTCTATGTGCTGGGCGACGTGGACGGCTCGGTCTCGGGGCAGGGGATCAAGGGCAACACCGATGTGGCCCTGTTCAAGTACGACGCGGCTGGAAACCTGCTCTACACCCGCACCCTCGGCGCCGCGGCGGACGCGTCCGGCTTCGGCCTGGCGGTAGCCTCGGATGGCAAGGTGGCCATCGCCGGCAGCGTGACCGGGGCGCTCGACTCGGGCGACGCCGGCGTGGACGCTCACACCAGCGACAGCTTCGTCACCCTACTGAACGCCAACGGCGACGAGATGTGGACCGAGCGGCGCGCGGCGCGCTCGGCCGACCAGGCCAATGCGGTGGCCTTTGATGCGAGCGGGAATGTCTATGTCGCCGGCAAGGCCCAGTCGCCCATGCCCGGCGCCGGGAATGCGGTCGGCGGGTGGGATGGGTACCTGGAAGCCTTCGACAAGACCGGCAAGGCGCTCTCGACCCAGCAGTTCGGAACCTCGGGCAGCGACAGCGCAGTCTCACTGGCGGTGAATGGCTCTTCCGTGCTGGTCGGCAGCGTCGACGACGGCCACGCGGTGGTGCGCAACTTCGACATGACCACGGCCACGGCGCCGAACCTCAGCCAGACCTACGATCTGGGCGACCTGCAGGGCGGCAACCTGGCGGGCATCGCCATCAACAACGGCAAGCTGGTGGTGGCGGGCACGGCGCACAATAGCCAGCTGGGCGGCGCAAGCGCGGTCAACGCGTCTTCCGGCGGCTCGGACGTTTTCGTGGCGACGCTGGACCCGACGCTCAGCGACCACTCCGGCGACAAGCTGGCCTGGTATGGCGGCTCGGGCGACGACAGCGCCACCGCCATGGCGGTGGCCAACGGCAAGATCTACGTCACCGGCAAGACCTCGTCGGACCTGCCGGGCACGACCCCGATCGGCAAGCAGGACGGCTTCATCGCCGAGATCGACCCGAACACGGGCAATTCCAACTGGACCGAGCGGTTCAGCGGCCCGGGCGGCAAGGTCGCGCCCTCGGCCATCACCGTGGCCAGCGGCGGCGCCAGCGTGCTGGACCGGCTGGGCCTGCCGATGGGGTCGATCACCACGGGCGACTCCCAACTCCTGACCTCGGGCACGGCGCTCAGGGCCGGGGACCAGTTCTTTGTGCAGGCCAATTCCGGGCCCAAGACCAAGATCACCATCGACCCGAACGAGACCCTGCTGACCCTGTCGCAGAAGATCCAGCGGGCGACGGGTTTCCGCGCCACCGTGACCATGAGCGGCGGGGGCGGGATCGAGAAGCTGATGATCAAGCCCTCGTCCAAGCTGTCGAGCATCACCCTGTCGCAAGGCGCGGCCGGACGTGACGCCCTGGCGCCGATGGGCCTGCAGCCCGGCATCATCGCCGCCACGCCCGATCCCAAGGACACCAGCGCCAAGCCGCTGTCGGGGCTCGACCTGTCCAACACTCTGTCGCTGTCCAACCCCGACGCCATCGCCAACGCCCAGACGGTGATCAACCAGGCGCTTTCGACCGTGCGGGTGGCCTACCAGGCCATCGTCAAGAAGAATCAGCCGCCCCAGCAGGCGGCCCAGAACAACGGCGGAGCCGTCCCCCAATACTTGCAGGACCAGATCGCCAATTACCAGGCCGCGCTCGCCCGCCTCGGAGGCTGAGCGGAGGCGCTTTTGCGACCCTTTTTGGGCGCGGTTGACGCCGGCTGCAAGCCGGGCGTTATTGGGCTTCGAATCGCGCCCCGCTCGGGGGTGTTTGGGCGAGGCTGATGCAGTCGAACAGGATCCTGCTTGCGGTCGGCGCGGCCCTGGCCCTGGTGTTGGGGGCGATCCTAGCATTCGTGCTGAGCCGCGGCCACAAGCCGAGCGAGCCGCCGCCCGCGTCGCAGAGCACCGGCCTGCAGATTTCGGTGAACGACACCCCCGCCATCGACGCCACCAAGAAGCTGCGCTGCTTCAAGGACGGCGCGCCGGTGGGCGACTACACCCTGGCCGAATGCGCCAGGCTGAACGGGGTTTCGGCCCAGGCGCTGGACGTGGGGCCCGACGCCTCGGGCGCGCTTTCGGCCGTGCCGACCGCATCCCTGGCTCCGCCGCCGGTCCTGCCGCCCGCCCAGCCCGCGCCCACCCAGAGCGCGGGCCCTGTCGCCACCGGCCCGGCGGCCGTCACGACCTCGCCCCAGCCCGCCAGCCAGGCAGTCGCCCAGGGCCACGGCGCCCAGTGCCTGCGCCACACGGGCTCCGAGTGGCGCCAGATTTCGGACGGCATGACCCTGAACGCCTGCGTGCAGGCGCTCTATGCCGGGCGTTGCGCCAAGCCGGGCGAGGCGATCTACGGCCGCTTCGGTGACCAGACCCTGCGCCTGGTGCTGGGCAAGGTCGAGATTTCCAACGACAATTCGCACTTCCGCACGCTGGTCGAACAGCGCCACGGCTGCGAAATCCCACAGGCCCGCTGAGGAGCCCCGCCCATGACGCGCGTCATCGTCACGTCCGCCGCCGTCCTCCTCGGCGCGCTCGCGCTCAGCGCCTGCCAGAAGACCAACCAGGCTCCGGACGATCCCGGCGTCTGCTACCAGGTGGTCGAGCAGCCCGGCGGCAAGCTGAAGTTCAACGTGGTCAAGAAGGACGTGCCGACGCTGGAGAACTGCGCGGCCGAGCTGGATGCGGTGCGCTATCGCTTCCTGCGCCTGGGCAGCCCCAAGCACGACTTCACCGGCGCCTATGGCGGCAAGTTCCTGTTCCTGGACCAGAACGGCATGCGCATCACCATGGGGCCGAGCTATGACAGCCCGCAGTTCCAGACCTTCTCGCGCGGGCCGGATGGGCGGCTGTCGATTCCCAGCTACATCCCGCAGCCGGGGCCGGTGGAGGCCGACGGAGCCCTGGTCCCCAAGAAATAGGCCGGGTTATCCCCCGCCAATCCGCCGCAGGGGCGGAACATAAAGAGAACATTAACTTGCATGCGCCCCGCCCGCACGGGTAAGTGTGGGCGCTTCAGAGTTTCGAGACACGACAAGAAGGACGACGCCCGATGGCCGGCAGCGTGAACAAGGTGATCCTGGTGGGCAACCTGGGGCGCGACCCCGAGGTGCGCACGCTGAATTCCGGCGACCGCGTCGCCAACCTGCGCATCGCCACCTCCGAGAGCTGGCGCGACAAGTCCACCGGCGAGCGCAAGGAAAAGACCGAGTGGCACCAGGTCGTGATCTTCAACGACAACCTGGTGAAGGTGGCGGAGAACTATCTGCGCAAGGGCTCCACGGTCTACATCGAGGGCTCGCTGCAAACCCGCAAATGGACCGACCAGCAGGGCGTGGAGAAGTACTCCACCGAGATCGTGCTGCAGAAGTTCCGCGGCGAACTGACCATGCTGGGCGGCCGCGGCGAAGGCGGCGGCGCCAGCCAGGGCGGCGACGACTATTCCTCGGGCTTCAGCTCGGGCGCCCCGGCCAAGGCCTCCGGCCCGAAGGAAAACTTCGACCTGGACGACGAAATCCCGTTCTAGGATTGGCGAAATAGTGGAGCGCGGGCTTCCAGGCTAAGACTCGCCTGTGTCCGCGCCCCGCTCCGATTCCCGACTGACGCTCGCCGAGATCGGCGCGATCGTGCTGATCGTGGTGATCTGGGGCGTGAACAACGCCGCGGCCAAGATGGCGACCCAGGTCCTGCCGCCGATGCTGGTGGGCGCGCTCAGGTTCGTCCTGGCCTCGGCGATCCTGCTGCCGTTCGTGCGCCCGCCGTTCCCGCAGTGGAAGAACCTGGCGCTCTTGGCCATCTGCGCCGGGCCGGTGCACTTCGGCCTGATCTATTTCGGCTTTTCCATCGCCCATGACCTGAGCCCGCTGTCGGTCAGCCTGCAGCTGTGGATTCCGATGACGGTGCTGTTCTCGTGGCTCTTGCTGGGCGAGCCGATGTCGCGCGCGGCTATGGCGGGCCTGGCCCTGGCTTTTGCGGGCGTAGCGATCATGACCGGCGACGCCCACGCGCTCAGGGATTGGCCGGCCATCGCCGTGGGGGTGGTGGCCAGCGCGGCCTGGGCGCTCGGCGCCATCATCGCGCGGCGCACCGCGGCTGTCCCGGCGCTCAAGCTGCAAGGGATCATCTCGCTGTTCGCCGCGCCGTGCATGGGGCTGGCGTCTGCCGTGTTCGAGCGCCAGCGGTGGGGCGCCCTGGCCCATGCGGACGCGATGATCTGGGGCTCGGTGGTGTTCGCCGCCGTGGCTTCGACCGTGGGCGCCACGGTGATGCTGTTCTGGCTGGTGCAACGGCGCGAGGCGGGGCGGGTGACGCCTTACATGCTGACCAGCCCCCTGGTCTCCGGCGCCATCGGGGTGGGGCTGATGGGCGACGTGCTGACGCCCCAGATCGTGGCCGGCGCCGCCATCTGCATCGGCGGGGTGGCGGTGGTGGCGATCACCGAGCGCCTGCGCGCCAAGTCCGGTCGGCTCACGCCGACGGAAACGGCCGAAAAGGTGGGTTCGATGTCCTGAGCGCGACGCTTCACCGCTGCTAAGGTGGAGCGAAGCATGGGGCCGGACCGATGATGCGCACGCTTCTCTTTGTCGCCGTCCTGGCGGCGTCCACTGCGGGCGTAGCGTTCGCTCAGGCGCCCGCGCCCCCGATCCCGGCAACCGTCGCGGGTCATTGGGAAGGGGAGCTGGTCCAGCAGGGTCAGGCCCTGCCGATCCGTTTCGATTTCGTCGGCGACGCGGCCGCGCCCAACGGCCGGTTCAGCGCCGAGCGCTGGGCGGTGATGGACTATCCGCTGTCCGGGCTGACGGCGGAGGGCGCGCACATCCGCTTCGGCATGGGCGACACCGCGCTGGACGGGACCCTGGCCGGCGATACGCTCAGCGGCGCCTTCAAGGGCGACGACGGCGCCGGGACCTTCACGCTCCGACGCACCCGCGCCCGGCCTCTGCCTTATCGCGAGATCGCGGTGAGCTTCCGCAACGGCGACGTGGTGCTGTCCGGCACCCTGGCCATGCCGACCACGCCTGGCCGCCACCCGGCGGTGGTCTTCTCGCACGGCTCGGGGCCGGAGAGCCGTTGGGGGACCAGCCGCTATGTCGCCGACCGCTTCGCCAGGGCCGGGATCGCGGCCCTGGTCTACGACAAGCGCGGCAGCGGCCAGTCCGGCGGCGACTGGCGCAAGGCGGGCTATGAGGACCTGGCGCGCGACCTCCTGGCCGGGATGGCGCTGCTGGCCGCGCGCGGCGACGTGGATTCGCGCCGGATCGGCGTCCTGGGCCACAGTGAGGGCGGCATCGTCACCCCCGTCGCGGCGCGTCTGGCGCCGGATCGGATCGCCTTCCTGATCGCCGAGGACGCTCCGGCCCAGCGCCTGCGCGACCAGGATCTGTATCGCGTGGGCAAGGACATCACCGCTCAGGACTGGAGCCCCGACGACAAGGCCAAGGCCCTGGCCGACTACCGCCTGTTCCTGGACGCCGCCTCGGGCGACGGGCCCTACGAGGCGTTCGCCGCGGCTGCGGCGCGCGACAGGGACCGGCCCTGGTTCCAGTATCTCGGCCTGCCGCTGAAGCCGCACTGGGTCTGGGACTGGTACGCCGTGCGCGCCCACCTCGACACCGGGACCCTGTGGCCGAAGCTGCGCCTGCCGGTGCTGCTGGTCTACGGCGAGCACGACCAGCTGATGCCGGTGCCGGAGACCGTGCGCCGGATCGAGGATGCGCTGGACGCCACAGGCGCGCCCTACACGGCGCTGATCGCGCCTCGGGCCGAGCACAACCTGACCGTCCGGCCCCAGCCCGGCGAGCCGTTCTTCTGGTGGCGGCAGGCGCCGGGCCTGAACGACGCCTTGGTCGCCTGGGTCGCTCGCTGCACCGCGCCGGACGGCGCCTGTGTGACGCCTTAGAATATTTTGCTTGGTCGCCCTTCCTGATCGGCGAAGCGATTCCACTTAGCCGGGAAGGGCTTAGCCGGCCGGAACCAGCCCCGCTGCGTTGATCACCGCGCAGGCGACCCGTGCGCCGGCGCCGCCGATCGGCTGGGTGGTCTGGTCGTCGGGATCGGCGTGGATCACCAGGGCCGAGCCGTCCGCGTCCAGCAGGGCGGCGCGCCCGCCCGCGCCATGCAGCGACACCAGGGTCGAGAACGCCTGGGCGTGGCCGGAGCCGTCGGCCCCGACCCACAGGCTGGGCAGATCGCCGAAATCCGGTCCGCCGGCCGAGAGCAGGCCGTGCGAGCGCTTGGGCTCATGGTTCATGTGCCCGCCCGACATCTTGAACCCCGCGTCGGAGCAGGTCCCCTTCTCGTGGAAATGCATGCCGTGCCAGCCGGGCTTGAGCCCGCGCGCCTCGACCGAGATCAGGACGCCGGTCGGCCCTTCGCGCAGCATCACCCGCCCGATCACCCGGCCGTCGGCGCCCATCAGGTCACCGTTGGCGGCGGTCTGGGCGGGGGCCACCAAGGGTGCGCCGGTGGGCTGGGCCGAGGCCGTGTGAGAGCCCGCGCAGGCGAGGCCCGCGACCGTCAGAGACAAGACAAACCCGCGCATGGAAAACTCCCTCTTTCGGCCTCGCTTTTTTTGCACCCGCGAGGTGGGGGTGCTAACAAGCGGGCACCTTCAATTTCCCCCGATTCTGTAACCTCCCTTGCACGACGACGCGACCATTCCCTCCGGCACTGAGCCGGGCCGCGGGGGCATCGCCCCTATCGCGATCGAGGACGAGCTCAAGCGCTCGTATCTCGACTACGCCATGAGCGTGATCGTGGCGCGTGCGCTGCCCGACGCGCGCGACGGCCTGAAGCCCGTGCACCGGCGCATCCTGTTCTCGATGCACGGCTTGGGCATGACGCCCGACAAGTCGTACTCCAAGTCCGCCCGCGTGGTCGGCGACGTGCTGGGCCGCCTGCACCCGCACGGGGACCAGTCGGTCTATGACGCCTTGGTGCGCATGGCCCAGGACTTCTCGATGGGCCTAGTGCTGATCGACGGCCAGGGCAACTTCGGCTCGGTCGACGGCGATCCGCCGGCCTCGATGCGATACACCGAGTGCCGCATGGCCCATCCGGCCACGGCGCTTCTGGCCGACATCGACCGCGACACCGTCGATTTCCAGGACAACTACGACGGCAAGGAACTGGAGCCGGTCGTCCTGCCGGCGCGCATCCCGAACCTGCTCGTCAACGGCGCCGGCGGCATCGCGGTCGGCATGGCCACCAACATCCCGCCGCATAACCTGGGCGAAGTGGTCGACGCCTGCCTGGCGACCCTGGCCAATCCCGACATCGCGCTGGAAGACCTCTTGGAGATCGTGCCGGGGCCGGACTTCCCGACCGGCGGCGAGATCCTGGGCCGCACGGCCGCCCGCAACGCGCTGATCTCGGGCCGCGGCTCGGTGGTGGTGCGCGGCAAGGCCTCGGTCGAGACCATCCGCAAGGACCGCGAAGCCATCATCGTCACCGAGATCCCGTATCAGGTGAACAAGGCCACGATGATCGAACGGATCGCCGAGATGGTCCGCGAGAAGCGGCTCGAAGGCATCGCCGACATCCGCGACGAGAGCTCGCGCCAGGGCATGCGGGTGGTGATCGAGCTGAAGCGCGACGCTTCGGGCGACGTGATCCTGAACCAGCTCTATCGCTATTCGGCGCTGCAATCCTCGTTCGGCGTCAACATGCTGGCGCTGAACCACGGCAAGCCCGAGCAGATGGGCCTGAGGCCCATGATCGACGCCTTCCTGGAATTCCGGGAAGAGGTGGTGGTGCGCCGCACCAAGTTCGAGCTGGGCAAGGCGCGCGACCGCGGCCATGTGCTGGTCGGCCTGGCCATCGCGGTCGCCAATATCGACGAGGTGATCCACATCATCCGCTCGTCCGCCGATCCGGCCGAGGCGCGCCAGCGCCTGCAGGCGCAGGACTGGCCGGCGGGCGACATGATCCGGCTGGTGGAGCTGATCGCCGACCCGCGCTCGATCGTGCTGGAAGGCGGCTCGATCCGCCTGACCGACGAACAGGCGCGGGCGATCCTGTCGCTGACCCTGTCGCGCCTGACGGGCCTCGGCCGTGACGAGATTTACGGCGAGGCCGAAGAGCTGGCCGGCTCGATCCGCGAGTACCTCGACATCCTGGGTTCGCGCGACCGCGTGATCGAGATCATGCGCAACGAGCTCCTGGAGGTGCGCGACCGCTTCGCCGTGCCGCGCCGCACCCAGATCGTCGAGGGCGACTACGAGCTGGAAGACGAAGACCTGATCCCGCGCGAGGACATGGTCGTCACCGTCACCCACTCCGGCTACGTCAAGCGCACCCCCCTGGCGCAGTACCGGACCCAGCACCACGGCGGCAAAGGCCGCTCGGGCATGGCGATGAAGGACGAGGACGCCATTGTCGGCGTGTTCTCCGCCTCGACCCACGCGCCGGTGCTGTTCTTCGCGTCCAACGGCAAGGCCTACAAGCTCAAGGTCTGGAGGCTGCCGATCGGCGGACCGACGTCCAAGGGCAAGGCCTTCGTCAACCTGCTGCCGATCGAGCCCGGCGACACGATCATGAACGTGCTGCCCCTGCCCGAGGACGAGGCGCAGTGGGACGATCTGGACATCATGTTCGCCACCCGCTCTGGCGACGTGCGCCGAAACCGCCTGTCTGACTTCGTCAACGTCAACCGGGCCGGCAAGATCGCCATGAAGCTGGAGGACGGCGATTCCATGGTCGGCGTCGCGCTCTGCACCGAGGATCAGGATATCCTGCTGACCACGGCCAATGCGCGCTGCATCCGCTTCGCCGTCAATGAGGTTCGGGTGTTCAAGGGCCGCGACTCCACCGGTGTGCGCGGGATCAAGCTGCAGGGCGACGATACGGTGATCTCCATGGCTGTGCTGGGCCGCGTCGAGGCCACGCCGGCCGAGCGCAGCGCCTACCTGAAGCTCGAATCCGCCAAGGTCGCGGCCGAGGCCGGAGAGCCGGTCGAGGACGTGGCGCCCGCGGACGACGAGGATGAGGCCGAAGGCGGCGACGCCCAGCTGACGCCCGAACGCTTCGCCGAGCTGGAGGCGGCCGAGCAGTTCGTCCTTACCGTGGCCGACACGGGCCTGGGCAAGCGCACGTCCTCCTATGACTATCGGCGCACCGGCCGCGGCGGCCAGGGCTTCGGCGCCCACGACCTGTCGCGCGGCGGCAAGCTGGTGGCCTCGTTCCCGGTCGAGAACGGCGACGAGATCCTGCTGGTCACCGAGGGCGGCCAGCTGATCCGGGTGCCGGTCAAGCGCATCCGCATCGCCAGCCGTCGCACCAAGGGCGTGATCATCTTCCGCACCGGCGAGGGCGAGAAGGTCGTCTCGGTCGAGCGCATCGCCGAAACCGAAGGCGCGGACGAAGACACCGACGCCGAGGGCGCGGCCGACGACACGGCGGTTGACGAGGGCGGGTCCGGCGAGGCCTAAGGGCTCTGGCCAAAGCGGGGGCGGAAGCGATGCGCGTCGGGCTCTATCCGGGGACCTTCGATCCCGTCACCAACGGCCATCTCGACATCATCGGCCGCGCGGTGAAGCTGGTCGACAAGCTGGTGATCGGCGTCGCCATCAACGAAGAGAAGGCCCCGCTGTTCACGCTCGAAGAACGCGTGCGGATGCTTCAGGCGGAATGCCGGCCCAAGTTCGACGGACAGATCGAGGTCCGGCCGTTCGACTCCCTACTCATGACCTTTGCCGAGGAGGTGGGCGCGGGCATCATCGTGCGGGGCCTGCGCGCCGTGGCCGACTTCGAATACGAGTTCCAGATGACGGCGATGAACCAGCAGCTCAATCGTGAGATCGAGACGGTGTTCCTGATGGCCGACCCGCGCCACCAGGCCATCGCCTCGCGCCTGGTCAAGGAGATCGCGCGCCTGGGCGGCGAGATCGACGCCTTCGTGCCTCCCGCCATCGCCACGGCGGTCAGGGCCAAGTTCCCCCGATGAGTGCGGGACCTCGCGTCGCATGGCGCGGCGCGCACGGCGCCGCCATCACTTCGCCTTCGGTCGCGGCCAGCGTCGCACCAAAGATCACCTATGCTCCGGCCCGTGGACGGCCGGATTCGTCCAAAGGGTAAGCTTGATGAACCGACTGCTGATCGCCTCGGCCCTGGGGCTGATGCTGGCTCCGGGACTGGCGCTGGCCGCCAAGCCGGCGACGCCCGCCCCGGCCGCGCCCGCCGTGAGCGCGAACCCGGCCGACTGGCGCGAGATCGACCCCGAGAACGTGCTGGTGATCGACACGTCGAAGGGCCGCATCATGGTCGAGATGATGCCGGTCGCCGCCCCCAATCACGTGGAGCGCGTGAAGCGCCTGGCGCGCGAGCACTTCTACGACGGGATCAAGTTCCACCGCGTCATCGACGAGTTCATGGACCAGACCGGCGACCCGCAAGGCACCGGCTCGGGCGGCTCGACCTATCCGAACCTGAAGGCGGAATTCACCTTCCGGCGCGACGAGAAGACGCCGTTCACCGGCATCATCAGCGCCGCCGGCCATGTCGACGGCTTCATCGACAACTTTGCGGTGCGCTCGCGGCCCGACGGCCAGATGATGGTCACTGCCGACCATAAGGTGCTGGCCCAGGGCCTCTTGTGCCCCGGCGCGGCGGCCATGGCGCGCACCGACGATCCGGACGGCGCCAATAGCCAGTTCTTCCTGATGCGCCAGCACTCGCCGGGCGAGGTGCAACTGCCCGGCGACTACACCACCTGGGGGCGGGTGGTCTCGGGTCTGGAGGTGGTGCGCTCGATCAAGACCGGTGAGCCGGTCAAGGATCCGGACATCATGACCAAGGTGCAGATCCTGGCCGACATGCCCCAGGGGTCCCGGCCCAAGGTGATGATGCTCGACACCAAGAGCGCGGCCTTCCAGGGCATCGTCGACAAGACCCGTGCGGCCCGGGGCGCCGACTTTTCGGTATGCGACGTGGACGTGCCGACCCAGGTGAAGTGAGCCGGGGACGCAAGCGGTGAGGGGAGAGCGCATGCGCGGATCGATGCTGGCGGCGACGGCCGTCGTGATGTCTCTGGCCCTGGCGCCGGGCCTGGCTGAGGCCAAGAAGGCCAAGCCCAAGGCGGCGCCGGCGGCCGTCGCTGTCGCGCCCGTGGCCGACGAGTGGCGCGAGATCGATCCCGAGAACGTGCTGGTGATCGACAGCTCCAAGGGCCGCATCTACGTCGAGATGATGCCCCAGGCGGCGCCCGAGCATGTGGCGCGCATCCGGCTCCTGACCCGCCAGCGCTTTTACGATGGGCTGAAATTCCACCGCGTCATCGACGGCTTCATGGCCCAGACCGGCGATCCGCTCGGCACCGGCGAGGGCCAGTCGCCCTATCCCGACGTGAAGGCCGAGTTCAGTTTCCGCCGCGACGACAGCACGCCCTTCGCGCCCGTGGCGCATCCGACCGGGGCGGTGATCGGCTTCATCGACGCCTTCCCGATCGAGACCCAGCCGGACGAGATGCTCGGCAAGACCGGCGACCACAAGGTCTGGGCCTGGGGCCTGTATTGCCCCGGCGTGGCCGGGATGGCGCGCGACGACGCGGAGAACAGCGCCAACAGCCAGTTCTTCCTGATGCGCCAGGCCTATCCCTCGCTGGAGAAGCGTTACACCGCCTGGGGCCGGGTGGTCTCGGGCCTGGACGTGGTGCGCGCCATCAAGACCGGCGAGCCGGTGGCCGATCCCGACATCATGACCAAGGTGCAGATCCTTGCCGACCTGCCGGCCGGCGCCCGGCCGCGCGTCCTGGTCATGGACCCCAGGAGCAGGAGCTTCCAGGACCTGGTCGACAAGACGCGCAAGGCCAAGGGCGCCGACTTCTCGGCGTGCGATATCGAGGTCCCGACCCAGATCAGGTGAGCGGAATGCATATGAGGCCCACAGCGCTGTTCTTCGCCCTGGCCATGATCGCGGGCCCGGCCGCGGCCCAGACCGCGCCTGCGCTGACCCCGGTCGACCCTGAGAACCTGGTGGTGTTCGAGACCACCAAGGGCCGGGTGATCGTGGAGCTTCAGCCCGCCATCGCGCCGCTGCACGTGGAGCGCACGCGCAAGCTGGTGCGCAAGCACTACTACGACGACAACGTCTTCTACCGGGTGCTGGCCGGCGACTTCGCCCAGACCGGCGAGAAGCAGGTCGGCGGCGACCCGACCTCGGGCGAGGGTACGATCAAGAGCGAGGCGGCGTTCACGCCCGCCACGGCGCCCGTGCTGGTCAACCCGAAGTCCGGCTTCGTCGGTGACATGCCGGTTCTGATCGACCCGGACGGCAAGGCCTATGTGCGCTACTGCCCCGGCATGGCCGCCACGGCGCAGTACGAGGCGCCCGACTCGGGCGACGCGCAGATCTTCCTGACCATGGCCCCGGCCGCGCGGCTGGAGCGGGTGTTCACCGCCTGGGGCAGGGTGGTGGCCGGCCAGGAGGCGCTGAAGGCCATGGCGCCCGGCGAGCCTCCGGCCCAGCCGGACAAGATTCTCAAGGCCCGCATCGCCGCCGACATCCCCGCCGCCGAGCGGCCCAAGGTGTTCGTGGCCGCCCAGGGTTCTCCCGCCTTCGACGCGGCCATGGCCAAGGCCCGTGAGGACTGGGGTCCGGCCCTTCAGGTGTGCATGGTCAACCTGCCGGTCGAGGTGCGCTGAAAAGCCCGCTCACCCCGGCGAATGCCGGGGCCCAGATGCACTGGCGCACGCCCGGCGAAGCAGAGCAAAGCGCGCTTCTGCAGACTTAGGAGCCTTATGATCTGGGTCCCGGCATTCGCCGGGATGAGCGGGGATAAAGGGCTAGGATCTGTGGACACTTATCGT
>JAFECT010000012.1 GCA_018241995.1 Pseudomonadota bacterium | reverse complement strand
GGCGAACCCGTCGCCCTCGAAGAAGCCGGCCTCGGCTGGCAGGTCTGGTTCTACCGCCACCCCATCGGACTGATCCGACCCGACCACCACACAGTGTTACCTATCCAACCGGGCTAATCTGTTACCCATCAATCCGCTGGACAGGTCCCTTCCTTCTCCCGATCGGGAGAAGGACTACTTCTGCGCCATGACCCCCAGGGTCAGCACCCCATAGGCTCCGACCATCAGCCAGAACCGGTTGGCGACGATTTCCGCGGACACCAGGTCGGGGCGGAGCTGGCCGAGCAGCGCCAGGATGGCGAGCACCAGCGACAGCATGAACAGCAGCAGCGTCGGCGCGCCGAGCTTCATGGAAACAAACCCCCGAACTGGCGGGGATTTAAAGCGTCGGCCCGTGAGGTGGCAATTGCGCTCGCGCCACAGGGGCGAAGCATATTGGAGCGCGGCCTAATCGAGCGGCAGCATCGGCTGGTCGTCGTCCTCGTCCCAGGGCGGGCGGTCCTCCTTGGCGGCGGGCCGGGCGACCGCGCGCGGGGCCGGCGGCGGGCTTTGCGGCTCCTCAGGGCGGGCGCGCGTCCCGCCGGTGCGGAACACCGCATCCACATGCGCGAGCCAGCGGCGGCCCTGGCGCACCGCGTCGGCGGGGGTCTCGCCCTTGGCGCGGTAGGCGGACTGGTCGCCCCAGAGATCCAGTTCGAACTCCGGGAAACGGGCGTCGGCGAAGATCAGGCGCAGGGCCACGAGTTCGGCGTTGCGGCCCATCGCATCGAGCGGCCGTCGGGGCTCGCCGCGGGCGACGCGAGCGGCGACGTGACCGTCGACGATCAACTCGGCCCCGTCCAACTCATCGAAGCTGTAGACCAGGCCGGACCCGCCCTTGTCCCACAGGACCGCGACGCTACGCCCTTCGAAGTCGAGGCCCGCCGCGCGGCCCTGGCCCGGGTCGACGGCCTCGGCCTCCGGCCTGGCTTTCAGCACGCGCTTGAGGATGCGGCGGAGCCTGCGCGAGGTCTCGAACCACCAGGCCGCCAGCGCCGCCGCCGCCGTCAGCGCGGCCGCGGCCAGCGCCAGAAGGATCAGCGATCGGACCGCCTCGGCCACCGGAGCCTCAGACCCTCAACTCGATCATCACCGGCACGTGGTCGGACGGTTTCTCGCGTTCGCGCATGAACCTGTGGGTGGCGATGCCCGCGAGGCGATCCTGGGCCTGGGGCGAGAGCAGGTGGAAGTCGATGCGGATGCCGTTGTTCCGCTGCCAGGCGCCGGCCTGATAGTCCCAGAAGGTGAAGGTGCCGCCGGGTTCGCCCGCCACCTCGTGCGCGTCGGCCAGACCGAGGTTCTTGAGGGCGCGGAAGGCTTGGCGGCTCTCCAGTTGGAACAGGGCGTCGCCGGTCCAGTTCTCCGGGTTCTTGGCGTCCTCGGGCTCGGGGATGACGTTATAGTCGCCGCACAGGACCAGCGCCTCTTCGTAGGCGAGCAGGTTCCTGGCGTGGGTCCTCAGCCGCTCCATCCAGCGCAGCTTGTAGGGAAACTTCTCGCTGGCGACCGGATTGCCGTTGGGCAGATAGATGGCGCCGACGCGCACGGTCAGCGGTCCCTCGACCACCGCCTCGATGTAGCGGGCATGGTCGTCGCCGTCGCCTTCGGGCAGGCCGCGGGTCACGTCCGACAGCGGATGCTTCGACAGGATGGCCACGCCGTTATAGGTCTTCTGGCCGTGGGTCTCGATATTATAGCCCATGGATTCAAAGGGTTCGCGCGGGAACTTCTCGTCAACGCACTTGATCTCCTGCAGGCACGCCACGTCCGGCTGAATCTCGCGGAACCACTCCACCACGGTCTCGAGCCGGGCGTTGACCGAATTGACGTTCCAGGTGGCGATGCGCATGCGAGTCAAATCTCCCGGCCCCAGAGGCTAGGGGCCGCAGGCGTTCGCCTCAAGGCGTCATGGCGTTCATCACCGCCAGGCTCATGGCTTCGACGCCGGTCCTGATCGTCGGCTCCGGCACCGGCGCGTAGAACGGCGAGTGGTTGGAGGGCAGGGCCGGGCCGCCCGCAGCGGCGGCGTCGACGCGCGCGGGGTCATAGACGCCGATGTTGAAGAACAGCGACGGCACGCCGGCCTCGATGTAGTCGGAATAGTCTTCGCTGGTGGTCGTCGGGCGCGTCAGCTCCACCGCGTTGTCGCCGAAGGCCGCCTTGAACACAGGCACGGTGCTCTGGGTGACCGCGTCGGAATTCACCACCGCCTCGGCGCCCGACAGGATCGAGACGTCGGGCTGCGGCGCGGCGGACATCTCGGCCCCGGCGCGGGCCGTGCGCTCCATGCCTCGCAGCAGCGTGATCCGGGTCTGACGGTCGAAACTGCGGATCGTGCCGCGCACCACGGCGGTGTCGGGGATGATGTTGCCGACCGTGCCGCCCTGGATGGCGCCGACGGTGATGACGCCTGCCTGCAGCGGGTCCTTCTCGCGGCTGACCACGCTCTGCACGTCCACCACGAAGCGCGAGGCCATCAGGATCGGGTCGATGGTCACCTGGGGCGTGGCGCCGTGCCCGCCCTTGCCGTGGAAGGTGATCTCGAAGCTGTCGGCGTTGGAGCTCTCCACGCCGGGCTTCCAGTAGACGCGATTATAGGCGCCGGAGGACGAATGCAGGGCGAAACCCACATTCGGTTTCGGAAAGCGCGTGAACAGGCCGTCCTTGATCATGCCCGAGGCGCCGCCGAAGGTTTCCTCCGCCGGCTGGCCGATGAACATCACCGTGCCATGCCAGCGGTCCCTGTTGGCGGCCAGGGCGCGCGCGGTCCCGACCCAGACGGCCATGTGGATGTCGTGGCCGCAGGCGTGGGCGACAAAGCTCTCCTTGCCGCCGCTCATCGCCTTGACCGTGCTGGCGTAGGGCAGGCCGGTCTTCTCCTCCATCGGCAGGGCGTCGAGCTCGGTGCGCACCATCACGGTGGGGCCGGGGCCGTTGCGCAGGATCGCCACGAGACCCGTGCCGCCGACGTGCTCGGTCACCTCCAGGCCCGCGGCGCGCATCTCCTTGGCCAGGACGGCGGCGGTGCGCACCTCCTGGTGGCCGAGCTCGGGGTGGGAGTGGATGTCCTTGTAGAGGGCGTCGAGGCGAGGGTAGTCGGCGTTGAGCACGCGATCGACCGCGGCCTTGGCGGCGGGAACGTCCATGGCCGAGACGGGGGCGGCCTGCGCCCACAGCAGGACCGCGGCGCTCGTCGCAAGTGCGATGGGCCCGAAACGATGGGTCATGACGACATCCTCCCCTGACCACTTTCAGGTCCTAGAGAGGCATTCTAAGCCCCTCCCGCACGCGGGCGCCAGGAGATGAGGCTTGTCACTCCCTGGCTCAGCTGCGCGGCAGCCCGGCCACCCATCGTTCAAGCGCTGCGTCATCGTCCATGTCCCCGGTCCAGGCGTAGGCAGGCTTGTAGGACTCGTAGGATCGACGTTCGCGATTGCGATAGAGCTTGATCGGAAATTCCAGGGCCGCATGCCCGCTCGGCAGAGGGCTGGCCCGGTTTTCGAGCATATTGGTGTCCGATGCGGTCTCATCGCCGATCTGGGTGACGCGCGGCAGTTTCAGCACCATGTCGACGAGGTTGAGGCACGAGCTTACGCATCCGCCGTCGGTCAGCAGGAACGGTTTGGCGCCGACGGTATGGCGGGCGCCGCCGTCCCAGACGTGCAGGATCGAATATTCGTCCGGATCGACGAAGATCGGCTTGCCCTCCGCGGTCGATCGCCTGAATCCGCCGAGGATCTTGGCGAGGCCGGAGTAGGCCAGGGAGTCGGCGCCGAACAGCTGCTTCAGGACAGGCTGGACCGCTTCCAGATAGGCGATGTTGGCGGGGGAGGCCCGCCATTCTGCGCGAAGAGCTTTCGGTCGAACGCCGGCGACGGCGCCTTCGCCCCAGATGGCGTTCATCACCCGCAGGGCTACGAAGGTGTTGCCGCCGCTGTTGCCGCGCAGGTCGATGACGAAATAGTTCGCCGAACGGATTTCCGGAGCCTTGGCCTCGATCTCCTTCATCAGGACTTCGAGGCCGGCCAAGGCGGAGGGGTCCAGGGCGTTCAAGGTGGGGATGCCGATCCAATAGCCGCCGTCCGCGGTCGCCCGCACGCCGCCCTTGGGTTCCGAAGCGATATGCCGGGCCGCCTTCAGCCGCCGCGTGAAGTCGGCGCGCTGGATCTCGTTCCAGGTCAAGGTTTGCGACCAGGTCCGGCCGGCTTGGCGAAAGCTGCAGGTCTTCGGCGC
The DNA here is from genome assembly GCA_018241995.1 of Pseudomonadota bacterium. Lineage (GTDB taxonomy): Bacteria > Pseudomonadota > Alphaproteobacteria > Caulobacterales > Caulobacteraceae > JAFECT01. Next base: position 100,752 of record JAFECT010000012.1, on the reverse strand, counting down.
CGGAGCGAACGGCGAGCCTTGGTCCACCAACAGGTATGGGGCCACGCGCCGGCGTGAAGAGACCACCGACCACTGGCCGACGTAGGGCTGGAGCCTACGCCTCGCCATGGCCGCGGCCGGCGCGCCGTCGCATGAGACCAGTTCGGCGCCCAGGGGGTGCTTCACGCCGTCGGAGGTGTCGGCGACCACCAGCCGACCATCGCGATAGCCCATGAGAAAGCCCGGCCAACGTATCGGCAAGGGGTCCTCGAAATCGATCCAGAGATGGTTGTCCTGGAAGGTCTGGGCGAAATGCTCGAGGGCGAAGTGATAACCCTGGAGGGAATCGACCGAGGCCGCGTCCGCGCTGGCCAGTTTCGTCGCGAGGTCTATGCGCCTGCGAAAGGCCGTATCGACACCCGGCGCGCCGCCGGGCGAGTTGTCGAGCAGGATCGTTCGCGCGGCCTGTATGTCGCCAAGGGCGGCCTTGCGCCAATCGACCGGCGCCTCAGCGGCGCGTGCGAAGCCGCCGGCTTGAAGTGAGACCAGGATGGAAAGTCCGGCTGCCCAGGCCGCCCTACGCGAAAACGACATGCGATGCCCCCAAAGACGATTGATGTCGCCCAGTGACATGAGGCGTGGAGAGGCCCGTTCGGATGCGCCTGCGGGGCGCATGCAGGGCAAAGTCTAGATCGAGAAGCTGACGCCGCAGCCGCAGCTGGACTTGGCGTTGGGGTTCTTCACCTGGAACTGCGCCCCGATCAGCTCGTCGACGTAGTCGATCTCCGAGCCTAGCAGGAGCGTCAGCGACACCGGGTCGACCAGGGCTTCGGAGCCTTCGCGCACGACCACCAGGTCGTCCGGCTCGACCGCCTCGACCAGGTCGAAGCGGTACTGGAAGCCGGAACAGCCGCCGCCATCGACGGCCACGCGCAGCTTCAGCGGCCGGCCCTCGGCTTGCGAGAGGGCGGCGATGCGCTGGGCGGCGGCTTCGGACAGGGTGACGGCGGGACGGCTCATGACTCTCTTAACTCACGCTTTGGTCTATATGAGGCCGCACACGCGGGCGGAAAAGGGCCTGCGCTTTAAGGTCCGTCCGGAGGTCGCTTGAACGCCCCGAGCTTTCCATCGCCCAAGCGGGCCAGCTTCGCCGAGGATCCGGCGCGCTCGAAGGGGCGCTTCCATCCGGAGGCCGACAGCCGCACGCGCAACCCGTTCGCGCGCGACCGCGACCGCATCATCCATTCCACCGCCTTCCGCCGCCTGAAGGAGAAGAGCCAGGTCTTCGTGGCGCACGAGGGCGACTATTATCGCACCCGCCTGACCCACTCGCTGGAAGTGGCCCAGATCGCCCGCTCCCTGGCCCGCGCCATGGGGCTGGACGACGATCTGGCCGAGGCGGTCGCCCTGGCCCACGACCTTGGCCACCCGCCGTTCGGCCACGCGGGCGAGGATGAGTTGCGCCGGCAGATGGAGCCGTTCGGCGGCTTCGACCACAACGTCCAGACCTTCCGCGTGGTGACCGAGCTGGAGTTGCGCTACCCGACCTTCGACGGGCTGAACCTGACCTGGGAGACCCTGGAGGGCGTGGTCAAGCACAACGGGCCCGTCTCCGACCGCCTGGACGAGCCCGCCTGGATCGCCATCGCCGCCTATACGCGCGACCACGACCTGAGGCCCGCGACCTATGCCTCGGCCGAGGCCCAGATCGGCGCCATCGCCGACGACATCGCCTACAACAACCACGACGTGGACGACGGCCTGCAGGCCGGGCTGTTCACGGTGAAGGATCTGCTGGACGTACCCCTGATCGGGCCGATCCTCAGCGAGACCAAGCGCGACTGGCCCGATCTCGACGACCGCATGGTGCGGCTGGAGGCCGTCAGGCGGATGATCGGCGCCATGATCGCCGACGTCATGGCCGAGACCGGGCGCCGGGTAGCCGAGGGCAGGATCGTGACGCCGGAAGACGTGCGGATGGCCCCGCGCGCGCTGGTCGCCTTCTCCGAGGATATGTTCGAGGACCTGTCGCGCCTCAGGGCCTTCCTCTTCGAAAGAATGTACCGCCACTGGCGCGTCAACCGCATGCGCAGCCAGGCGCGCCGCATTCTCGCCGACATGTTCCAGCTATTTCACGCCGAGCCCGAGAACCTGCCGCCGGAATGGCAGGCGCGCCAGAAGGGTCGCGACCAAGCGGGGCGGGCTCGGGTGGTGTGCGACTATATCGCCGGCATGACCGACCGTTTCGCGATCGGGGAGCACCGGCGCCTGTTCCACCTGGAGGTGGGGCAGGAGGAGCTCGGGGTGTAGGCGGGCAGGGGCCTGGCGACGTCTTCCACAGGCGGGGCTTCCGGTCGCGTTCCGGGGGGCCTTGGCGTCAGCTAGATTGAAACCGTTTTCAGGGCGATTCGGCCTTCCTCGCCGCTCGCGCCCATCGAGGTTCGCATGTCCGACTACGATCGCGGCGCCTATACGCCGCCCACCGACGAGCCCCTGTCGTTCGATGCGCGCTCGCCGCAGCGCCGCCGCCCCATGCCCACCACCCTGATCGCCTCGGTGGTGGTGCTGGCCGTGCTGGTGGGTGCGCTGTTCGTGTTCTACCAGTCCGGCGTCCGTGGCGCGAACGAGCCGCCGCGCGCGGTCGGCAAGTCCATGGCCTCGATCAAGACCGCCCCGCCGGTGGAGGACGCCAAGCCGGTCTCCGACCAGCCCCTGGACGTCTACGTCACTGACAAGAACGCCCCGAGCGCCCAGACCCCGAACTTCGCGCCCGATCCCGAACAGCCGCAGCAGCGCGTCGCCGCCAGACCGGTCGTGGTCGAGCCGACCGCACCTCGCGCCGCCCCGACCCAGCCGGTGCAGGTCGCGGCCGCCCCGCCCATCGCCCCTCCGCCGGTGAAGGTGGCCCAGGCCGCGGCCCCCAAGGCCGCCCCGCTGAAGACCGCCGCCGCCGACGCCGCCCTGCGCCCGGTCAAGGCGACGCCGGCTCCGGCCAAGGTCGCCGCCGCCAAGACGCCGGACGCCGCGGTTTCCGCCGGCTCCGCCATGGTCCAGATCGGCGCCTTCTCCTCGCCGACCATCGCCGATCAGGAGTTCTCCAAGGTGCGCGCGAGCTTCGCCCGCTTCGCCTCCGGCCACGCCAAGCGCGTCGAGCCGGTCGAGAAGGGCGGCCATACCCTCTACCGCACCGCCTTCACCGGCTACTCCAAGCCCGCGGCGGACGCCTTCTGCGCGGCGCTGACGGCGGCCGGCCGCTCCTGCATCGTGAAGTGAGTTCGGAACGGCTGTGACACGCGCCTGCATCCTGGGCTGTTCGGGGCCTGAGCTGACCCCGGCCGAGCGCGCCTTCTTCGAGGACGCCAAGCCCTGGGGCTTCGTGCTGTTCAAGCGCAATGTCGAAAGCCCGGACCAGGTCCGCGCCCTGACCGCTGCCTTGCGCGCCACCGTGGGCCGCGACGACGCGCCGGTGGTGATCGACCAGGAGGGCGGCCGGGTGCAGCGCATGGGTCCTCCGCACTGGCCCAAGTATCCGACCGGCCGCGCCTACGGTGAGGCGGGGCAGGGCGATCCGCTGCTGCAGCGCGAGCTGACCCGCATCGGCGCGCGGCTGATGGCCGAGGATCTGCGCCGGGTGGGCATCAACTGCGACGCCGTGCCGGTGCTGGACGTAGCCCAGCCGGGCGCCCACGACGTGATCGGCGACCGGGCCTATGGCGCGGAGCCCGAAATCGTCGCGCGGCTCGGGCGGGCCGCGGCGGAGGGGCTGATGGCCGGCGGGGTGCTGCCGATCATCAAGCACATCCCCGGCCACGGCCGCGCCATGGCCGACAGCCACCTGAACCTGCCGGTGGTCGAGGCGGACCGCGCCACGCTGGAAGCCGTGGACTTCAGGCCGTTCCGCGCCAATTCCGACATGCCGCTGGGGATGACCGCGCACGTGGTCTACACCGCCATCGACCCCAAGCACCCCGGCACCCAGTCGAAGAAGGTCATCCGCCTGATCCGTGAGGAAATCGGCTTCGACGGCCTGCTGATGACCGACGACGTGTCGATGAAGGCCCTGTCGGGCAGCTTCGCGGAGCGGTCGGAGCGGGCCATCGAGGCCGGCTGCGACATCGTCCTGCACTGCAACGGCGACCCCAAGGAGATGGAAGGGGTGGTCGAAGGCTGCGGCAAGCTGAAGGGTCACGCCGAGCGCCGCGCCGAGGCGGCGCTGGCGCGCCTGCCACGCGATCCGGAACCCTTCGACGAGGCGGCGACCCGGGCGCGCTTCGAGGCGGTGTTCGGGAGATGAGCGGCGTTCGCGCCATCATCTCCTCCCTCGTCCCGCGAGGGAGGGGGACCACGAAGTGGTGGAGGGTGCGCGTGAAGCCCGCCGCCGGTTCAACCGCGAACCTAGTCCGCCAGCCCAGTCGCGCACCCTCCACCACGCTACGCGCGGTCCCCCTCCCTCGCAGGCGAGGGAGGAGAGAAGCGTCATGACCGAAGCCTTCCAGCCCAATCTGGATTTCGAGGCCGCCACCAACGCGGCCGACGAGGGTGAGGCGCTGGTCGTCGATATCGACGGCTACGAAGGCCCGCTGCACGTGCTGCTGGCGCTGGCGCGCACCCAGAAGGTGGACCTGCTGAAGCTGTCGATCACCAAGCTGGCCGAGCAGTATCTGGCCTTCGTGCACGAGGCGCGACGCCGGCGGTTCTCGCTGGCGGCCGATTATCTGGTGATGGCCTCGTGGCTGGCCTATCTGAAATCGCGCCTGCTACTGCCCAAGCCTGAGCGCAAGCAGGGCGACGAGCCGCCGGCCGAGGAGATCGCCGCCCAGCTGGCCTTCCGCCTGATGAAGCTGGAGGCCATGCGCAATGCGGTCGAGGCGCTGAAGACCCGGCCCCAGCTGAACCGCGACGTCTTCACCCGCGGCGACCCTGAGGCTCTGGTGGTGGTCCCGTCCTCGCGCATCGAGGCCAGCCTCTATGAGTTGATGGCGGCCTATGTGACCCAGCGCAAACGCGAGGTCCGCAAGCAGTACAATCCCGGCCAACGGGTCGAGGCTTACCAGCTGGACGACGCCCGCAACCGCCTGAAGGACATGTTGCCCCAGCTGCGCAGCTGGACGGTGCTGGAGCGTGTGGCGCCGGTCGCCGACGACGAGGACGGCCCGACCCAGGCCTCCTATGTGGCTTCGACTCTCTCGGCCAGCCTGGAGCTGGTCAAGGAAGGCATGATGGAGGCCAGGCAGCTGGAGCACTTCGCCGACCTGTTCCTGCGCCGGCGCGAGGTGGGCCAGCCGCTGGAGCTGACGCCGTGAGCCCGGAATCCTCCCACCAGATCACCCCCGTCGAACGCATGGTCGAGGCCCTGCTGTTCGCGGCCTCAGGCCCCATGAGCGTGGGCGACCTGGCCGAGCGCCTGCCCGAGGGCGCCGACGTGGGCAAGGCCATCGCCGCTCTTCGCGCCCGCTACGCCGGCCGGGGCGTGGAGCTGGAATGCGTGGCCGACCGCTGGCGCTTCCGCACGGCGGCGGACCTGGCGTCGCTGATGACCGAGGAGCGTGAGGACCCGCGCCGTCTGTCCAAGGCCGCGCTCGAGACCCTGGCCATCATCGCCTATCACCAGCCGGTCACCCGCGCCGAGATCGAATCGGTGCGCGGCGTCAGCCTGTCGAAGGGCACGCTCGATGTGCTGCTGGAGATGGGCTTCGTGCGCCTGCGCGGGCGTCGGCGCACGCCCGGACGGCCGGTCACCTACGGCACCACCGACCAGTTCCTGGAGCATTTCAGCCTGCCGAGCCTGGCCGACATGCCGGGCGCGGCGGAAATGCGCGCCGCGGGCCTGCTCGACATGAGCGCCCCGGCCGGATTCGAGGTGCCCGATCCCTCGGGCGCCCACGCGGACGCCGATCTGCTCGACGACCTGGAGCACGACACGCCTGAGTTCCACCAGGACTACCTCGGCGAGGCCGAGAAGCCCTGAAGAGGGATTCGGCGTAGGGAAATTTCTTAAGGTCTCTCGGCTAAGCTTCGCGCATGACTGGGCTTTTCCATCATGTGGCGGACGGCTGGCGCGCGTGGCGCGCCTTCTGGTCCATGCCCCTGCCGGGCTTTGAGTACCCGGCCGACCTGCTGCGCCGCTAAGCGCGCCATCGCGCAGTTGAAGCGCGACATGCTGTCTTTCATCGGGTTCCTTGGCGCGCGGGCGCCGTTGCGCCTATATGTGCGCCGACACTGATTGCGGCGCGCGCTCCCACGCGCGCCTTGAGGAGATTTCGATGGGCAGTTTCAGCATCTGGCACCTGTTGCTCATCGGCGCGGTGCTCCTGCTCGTGTTCGGCGGCCGCGGTAAGCTGTCCGCCCTCATGGGCGATGCGGCCAAGGGCGTGAAGGCGTTCAAGGACGGCATCAAGGACGAGGACCAGCCCAAGAGCGACACCCCCACCTCGCCCCTGCCGCGCACCGACGCGGAAAAGGAAGACCTGAAGCGCTGACGGCCGTGCGCTGCGCGAAGCCGTCGTTTCAGGTTTAGGAGGGGTCCCCGATGCTGCCGGGAGGAATGGGCGGTCTTGAGATCGTCGTGGTCGCGCTGATCGCCCTGGTGGTGATCGGGCCGAAAGACCTGCCGATCTTCCTGCGCAAGCTGGGTCGCTTCACCGCCAAGATCCGCGGCATGGCGCAGGAGTTCCGCAACAGCTTCGACGAGCTGGCGCGCCAGTCCGAGCTGGACGAGCTGCGCAAGGAGGTCGAGGCGCTGCGCAACACCGCCGCCCGGCCGCTGGGGCCTGAACTGGAAGAGCACTTCCGCGAGATCGGCGCCCACCTGAACGACACCCACACGCCCCAGGTCTATGCGGAGCCCGCGGCCCTGTCCGCGCCCGATGAGGCCCTGGCCGCGCCGCGCCCCAAGCGCGCGTCCAAGCCTGCCGCCGCCAAGAAGGCCGCGCCCAAGGCGGCCGCGAAGCCGCGCAAGTCCGTCGCCGCAGCCTCGGCCGGCCATGACGCCGACGCCGTCTCCGAACGCATGGGCCTGGGTCCGGCGAAGCGTACGCGGAAGGCCAAGGCGTGAGCGACCTCCACCCCGACGAAGCCGACATCGAGGCCTCGCGCGCTCCCTTGATGGAGCACCTGATCGAGCTGCGCAGCCGCCTGATCGTGTCTGCGTTTGCTGTCGCGATTGGCGTCTTCATAGGCTGGTTTGCTTCGAAGGAGATTTTGGCGCTGCTGGTGCATCCGCTCGACGTGGCTCAGGCAGTGATCGACCTGCACAAGAAAAAAGGCGAGGCCGCAGGTCCCTTCGAACTGCTGATCGCCATGACTAATCCTGGGTCTCTTCATATTCAGAGCCACGCCAAACTGATTTCCAATGCTGTGCTGGAAGTGATCTTCACACGGATGAAGGTGGCGGTCTTCACCGGCATCGTGCTGGCGTTCCCGGTGCTGGCCTGGCAGCTCTACCGCTTTGTCGCGCCGGGGCTCTACCGGCGTGAGCGCATGGCGTTCCTGCCGTTCCTGATCGCGGCCCCCATCCTGTTCGTGATGGGCGCGGCCATGGTCTATTTCATCATGCTGCCGTTCGTTCTGGGCTTCTCGCTCAGCCAGCAGCAGCTGACCGCCAACGTCACCGTCGAGCTGTTGCCCCGCATCGGCGAGTACCTGGACCTGGTGACCAAGCTCCTGCTCGGTTTCGGCCTGTGCTTCCAGCTGCCGGTGGTGCTGACCCTGGCGGGGCAGGCGGGACTGATTTCGGCCGAGGCCCTGTCCAAGGGGCGCCGCTACGCTATCGTCGGCATCGTTATCGTCGCGGCCATCGTCACCCCGCCGGACATGATCAGCCCGTTCCTCCTCGCCGTGCCGATCTACGGCCTCTACGAGGTGTCGATCTGGTGCGTGCGGCTGATCGAGCTCAGGCGTAAGCGCGAGGATGCGGCGGCGGGCGTCGAGCTCTAGACGCTCACCACGATCAGCGCGATCGCGGCCACGCCCATCACCGCCGTCGCCGCCCAGCCGAAGAAGCCCTGCAGCCTGCCCACGGTGAACTCGCCCATCACGCTCTTCTTCTGGGCCACCAGCATGGCCGCGACCATGATCAGGGGCGCCACGACGCCGTTGACGACGGCTGCGCCGACCAGCGCCTCGAACGGGTCGATGGCGGTGAAATCCAGGCCCACGCCCACGATGGTGGCGAGCGTCATCACCGAATAGAAGCCGACCGCCTCCTTGAACTTGCGCGCCAGGCCCGACTTCCAGCCGAGCGCCTCGGCCACCGCATAGGCCGCCGATCCGGCAAGCACGGGCAGGGCGAGCAGGCCCGTGCCGATGATGCCCAGCGCGAACAGCGAGAAGGCGAAGTCGCCGGCGATGGGCCGCAGCGCCGTGGCCGCCTGGGCCGCGCTCTTGATCTCGGTCATCCCGTGGACGCCCAGCGTCACGGCCGTCGACAGGATGATGAAGAAGGCCACGGCGTTGGAGAACAGCATGCCCATCACGGTATCGAGGCGGATGCGGTGCAGTTGCTCCGGCGCCTCGTCCGGGTGCTTCTGCAGCGGCTCCTCGTCGTCGTGGGCCTCGATCTCCTCGACCTCCTGCGAGCTCTGCCAGAAGAATAGGTAGGGGCTGATGGTGGTGCCGAAGATGGCCACCACCATGGTGATGGAGTCCTTGTCGATGCTGAGTTGCGGCAGGACCGTGCGGATCGCCACCTGGGTCCAGGGGACCTTCACCGCGAAGGCCACCGCCACATAGGCCAGGAGCGCGAGGGTCAGCCATTTCAGGATGCGGACGTAGGACTTGTAGGGCAGCAGCACCTCCAGCCCCAGCGACAGCAGGGCGAAGGCGATGACGTAAAAGTGCGCGACCGGCTCGGGCAGGATCAGGCGCGTGGCCTCGGCCATGGCCGAAAGGTCCGCGCCGATGTTGATGACGTTGGCCACGACCACGCCCAGGACCAGCACGATCAGCACCCAGGCGGGGAAGACCCCCTTGATGTTGGCGGCCAGACCCTTGCCCGTCACCCGTCCGATCCGCGCAGCGACCGACTGGATCGCCACCATCAGGGGGAAGGTCAGCACCACCGTCCACAGCATGTTCAGCCGGAACTGCGCCCCGGCCTGGGCGTAGGTGGCGATGCCGGAGGGATCGTCGTCGGCGGCGCCGGTGATGATGCCAGGCCCGAGCGACTGCACGAGCGTCAGGTGACGGGGATGGACCGGGTTCTTCACCGCGAGGCTCCGACGCTTGGCTGCATGGGCGAGAGTGCCCAGCAATGGCGGCCGACCGCAACCGTGGCGCCGCAGGTGGGGTTCAAACGCACGAAGCGCGGGAAAGACACCTTCCCGCCGCGCCCGACGCGCCTTAAACAGCCCGCTTCATTTCCTTTGGACCTGAGAGCCATGCACGACATCCGAGCCATCCGTGACGACGCCGCCGCCTTCGTGCGCGGCTGGTCGTCCCGCGGCGCGGACGACGCCCTGGCGACGGTCGACGCCCTGCTTGACCTGGACAAGCGCCTGCGCGCCGCCCAGACCGGCTTCCAGGAGGCCCAGGCCCGCAGGAATGAGGCCTCCAAGCTGATCGGCCAGGCCAAGGCCAGGAAGGACGAGGCCGAGGCCCAGCGCCTGATGGCCGAGGTCGAGAGCCTGAAAGGCGTCATCGCCGAGTTTTCGGAAGCCGAGCACGCGTTGGGCGCCCAGCTGCGCGAGCGGCTGGCGGCCCTGCCGAACCTGCCGGCCGACGATGTGCCCGCAGGCCCGGACGAGACCGGCAACGTCAAGCAGGGCGGCTGGGGCGAGCCGCGGCTGATCAACAATCCGCGCGACCACGTCGACCTGGGCGAAGGCCTGGGCATGATGGACTTCGAGGCGGCGGCGCGCATGTCGGGCAGCCGTTTCGTGGTGCTGCAGTCGGGCTTGGCGCGGCTGGAGCGCGCCATCGGCCAGTTCATGCTGGACCTGCAGACGGGCGAGCACGGCTACCGCGAGGTCTCGCCGCCCCTGATGGTGCGCGACGACGCCATGTTCGGCACGGGTCAGCTGCCGAAGTTCGCCGAGGACCTGTTCCACACGACCGACGGTCGCTGGCTGATCCCCACCGCCGAAGTCTCCCTGACCAATCTGGTGCGCGAGCAGATCACCGCGGAGGAAGAGCTGCCGCTGCGCCTGACGGCGCTGACGCCCTGCTTCCGCGCGGAAGCGGGCTCGGCCGGGCGCGATACGCGCGGCATGATCCGCCAGCATCAGTTCTCCAAGGTCGAGCTGGTCTCGATCACCACGCCGGAGGAGTCCGAGAACGAGCACCAGCGCATGGTTGCTTGCGCCGAGGAGGTGCTGAAGCGCCTAGAACTGCCCTATCGCGTCATGCTGCTGTGCACCGGCGACATGGGGTTCTCGGCCAGGAAGACCTACGACCTGGAGGTCTGGCTGCCGTCGCAGAACACCTATCGGGAAATCTCGTCCTGCTCGAACTGCGGCGACTTCCAGGCCCGGCGCATGGATGCGCGCTGCCGCAAGACCGGGGAGAAGGGCACGCGCTTCGTGCACACCCTGAACGGCTCGGGCCTCGCCGTCGGCCGCACCCTGGTAGCGGTGATGGAGAACTATCAGGAAGAGGACGGCCGCATCGCGGTGCCGACGGTGCTCCAGCCCTACATGCGCGGGATCACCCACATTGGCTAAGCCCGGCATGCGCATCCTTCTGACCAACGACGACGGCATCCATGCGGAGGGCTTCGATGCGCTCCGCCGCATCGCGGCCCAGCTGTCGGACGACGTCTGGGTCTGCGCGCCTGAGGTCGAGCAGTCCGGAGCGGGGCGGGGGATCACCCTGTCGGCCCCCCTGCGCGTGCGCGAGGTGTCCAAGCGCGAGTGGGCGGTCTCGGGCACCCCCACCGACTGCGTGGTGCTGGCGGTCAACGATATGATGCCTGAGAAGCCCGATCTGGTGCTGTCCGGGGTCAACCGCGGCCAGAACCTGGGCGAAGACGTCACCCTGTCCGGCACCGTCGCCGGTGCCCTGCAGGGCATGGCGCTGGGCGTGCCTTCCATCGCCCTGTCGCAGGCCATCCGCATCTTCCACGACGACATGGTCGCCCAGTTCGGCACCGCCGAGCATTTCGCGCCGGGCATCATCCAGAAGCTGCTCGAAGCCGGCTGGCCCAAGGGCGTGATCATGAACGTCAACTTCCCCGACCTTCCGATCGACCAGGTCGGGGCGGTGGAGGTGACCCGCCAGGGCTCGCGCGAATTGGTGCACATGCATGCCGAGCGCCGCACGGACCTCCGGGGGCGCGACTACTACTGGATGGGCTTCCGCGGCCACATGGCGGCGCCGGCCAAGGGCACCGATCTCTGCGCCATCAACGAGGGCCGAATCTCGGTGACGCCGCTGCACATCGACATGACGCACCTGGAAAGCGTGCATGCGCTGCGCGGGGTGCTGGGCGGCGTCCCGCCGAAGGTGGAGGCCTGAGGCGCATGGCCGATACGCCCCACAACGGCGCGGAGGACGGCGACCGGGCCCGCATGGGCCGGTTGATCCTGGCCTTGCGCTCGCAGGGGGTGACCGACCCCAAGGTGTTGAACGCCATCGAGGCCACGCCGCGCGACCTGTTCGTGCCGGAGCTGTTCAAGGAGCAGTCGTTCGAGGACTCGGCCCTTCCCATCGACTGTGGCCAGACCATCAGCCAGCCGTTCATCGTCGGCCTGATGACCCAGGCCCTGAAGGTCGAACCGCGCCACCGGGTGCTGGAGATCGGCACGGGGTCCGGCTACCAGGCGGCGATCCTGTCGAAGCTGGCTCGCTACGTCTATTCGGTGGAGCGCTACCGCACCCTGCTGACCGAGGCCGAGCGGCGCTTCAAGGCGCTGGACCTGCAGAACATCATCACCCGCTTCGGCGACGGCGGCGAGGGCTGGCCCGAACAGGCGCCCTTCGACCGCATCATGGTGACGGCGGCGGCGCCCAGCGAACCGCGTGCGCTGCTGGCCCAGCTCAAGCCCGGCGGCATCCTGGTCGCGCCCGTCGGCCGCGGCGCGGTGCAGACCCTGGTGCGCTACATCGACGACGGCGAGGGCGCCTTCCGACGCGAGACCCTGGGCGACGTGCGCTTCGTGCCGCTCGTGGAGGGCGTGGCGCGGGAGCTGTGAGCGACGGTGAGCGCCTTGGCGGGCGTTGCAGCGTCAAAGTCCCGCCTAGTGGGTCCTCGAAGCTGGGCTCAAACAGTCATCCGTCGCCGCCGCAATCGTTAACGAAAGCTCAGCCTTAACGCGGTCTTAAGCTAACGCGGGTCGTTCTATGGCGCGATTGTGGGCGGTTCCCGGCCATGCTTTCGCGCGATTGTCGCGCTTTGATCGGGACCCGGCGGACGAAAACTCCAGCGGTGGGGCGGCGTATGACGAAACCAGGCATCAGGACGGCGGCGACCGGTGTTCTCGCGCTGGTGCTCGCGGCCGCCGCCGGGCAGGCGGGAGCCTTCCCCAAGCCCAAGTACGCCTCAAACCTGGACGACTGGTCGGCCACGCCCGCCAAAACCGCCGCGTCGCCTGCCGCCAACGCCGCGGTGCAGGCGGTGAACGCCGCGGCCGCCAACCGCGTGCCGTTGGCGGCGCCGGCCGTGGGGCCCGTGGCGGCCCCCGTCGTCGCCTCCGAGCCCGAGCCGGTGATGCGCGCTGCGCCCGCGCCCGCCGCGGTGGTGCAGACCAGCCTTCTGCCGCCCGCCGCCGCCCGGCCGCAGTCGGTCGAGTCCGCGCCAGTTGCGACGCCCTTCCTCGCCGACGCGGGCAACGAGTCGAAAGCCGGCGAGCCCCTGATGCAGGCGCCGGTCGAGACCGACTGGTCGAACGCGGCGGCCGCGACCAAGCACGCCGCCGACAAGAAGCCCGCCGCCAAGAAGGCCGAGCCGCAGCCTGAGAAGCGCAAGCTGGTGGGCTATACCGTCCACGGCGGCGACACCTTGTCCGGCGTCGGGCGCCGCTTCGGCGTGTCGGTGAAGGAGCTCACCGCGCTCAACGGACTGGAGGCCAAGGGCATCCGCCCCGGCCAGACCCTGAAACTGCCGGCCGCGGCCAAGGATCTGGGCGAGGACGCCCACGCCCGCGGCGAGCCCGTGCTGGGCGCTCCCGTCAAGGTCGCCGCGGCCAAGCCGACGCCGAAGTACATCGAAAAGCCCGCCGCCGGTCCGCGCATGCAGGTGGCCTCGGCCGCACACACCACCATAGCGCCGCAGCCGGTCGCGCCCGCGCCGGTCACGCCCCAGGTCGCTGCCCAGAGCGAGCCCAAGCCGGTGCACGCCGAAACCCATGCGGCGGGCTCCATGCGGCCGACCGCGCCGCAGGACGGCCCATTCGGCCAGGTCGTGGCCCCGCCGGGGGCGCCGATCACCGGCGCCGCGACCCCGCCCGCGCCGCCGCCCACGGCCCGCGCTGCTTCCTCCGGCCCGCTGTCGTTCTTCAACCGCCAGCCCAGCCATGTCTCGGCGACCAGCGAGGAGGGCCAGGTCGCCACCCTCGGCAAGGGCCGTTTCCAGTGGCCGGTGCGCGGTGAGATCGTCTCGCGCTACGGCGCGGTCGGGCCGGGCCTGCGCAACGACGGCCTGAACATCGGCGCTTCCGCGGGGCAGGGCGTGAAGGCCTCCGCTGCCGGCGAGGTGGTCTATGCCGGCAACTCCCTGCCGGATTTCGGCAATCTGGTGCTGATCAAGCATCCGGACGGCTGGGTCACCGCCTACGGGCACCTGGCCGCCATCGAGGTGAAGATGCGGCAGAGCGTCGCCCAGGGGCAGGAGATCGGACGAGTCGGCCAGACCGGCGGCGTCGATCGGCCTCAGCTGCACTTCGAAATCCGCTATTCCGCCAATGCGCGCGAGAAGGCCAAGCCGGTCGATCCGTCCCTGATCCTGCCCTGAGCAGGCGCTTGCACGGCTGAAAGCGGCCCCGAAGCCACAAACTTCGCGGGGTCTTCCTCGCGCCGCGTTGCAAATGGGTCGCTCACACCATAGGTTCCGCGCCTGATTTTTCAGGGGCCTGCGCCCTGAGCGCGCCGCCTCATGCCTGGAGACCCCATGTTCGCGACCCCCGCCTTCGCCCAAGCGGCCAACGGCGCCGCCGCCGCCAACCCGCTGCTGGCCAACCTGATTCAGTTCGGCCCGCTGCTGCTGATCTTCGTCCTGGCCTACTTCCTGCTGCTGCGCCCGCAGCAGCGCCGGATGAAGGAGCAGCAAGCCCAGGTCGCGGCCGTGAAGCGCGGCGATACGGTGGTGCTGTCCAACGGCATGATCGGCAAGGTGACCCGCGTCGAGGACGCCGAGGCCATGGTCGAGATCTCCACCGGCGTGTCGGTGCGGGTGATCAAGGCGATGATCGCCGAGGTGCGCACCCGCGGCGAGCCGGCCCCGGCCGTCACCAAAGCCGCCAACAAGTCCTGATCCGGCCAACGGCGGTTAGACTCCCATGATCCAGGTCACGCGCTGGAAGATCGCCGCAGTCGTCCTGGCGACGCTGTTCGGCATCCTCTTCACGCTTCCGAACTTCCTCACCCAGGCTCAACGCGATGCGATGCCGGGCTTCCTGCCGCACAAGACCCTGAACCTGGGTCTGGATCTGCGCGGCGGCTCGCGCCTGCTCTATGAGGTCGACACCCCGACCCTGATCAAGGCCCGCCTGACCGCCCTGCAGGAAGACATCGCCAGCAACCTGGCGCGCGAGAACATCGTCGCGGGCGATCCGGTGGTGATCGGCAATTCGGTGCGCGTGCAGATCACCGACCCCAAGCAGGTCGACGCCGCCAACACCGCCCTGGCGCACCTGGCTCAGCCGAACGCCGGCGGGACCATCGCGCCTTTCTCGATTACCCGCGACGCCCAGAACGGCATCGTCTTCACCATGTCCGATCAGGCCGGCAAGGCCGAGGCGGCGCGCGCGGTCGCCCAGACCATCGAAGTGCTGCGCCGCCGTATCGACAAGGCGGGCACCAAGGAAATCTCGATCGTCCGCCAGGGCTCCGACCGTATTGTCATCGAGGCGCCGGGCGAGAGTGACCCCGTGCAGCTGCAGCGCATGGTCGGCCAGACCGCCAAGCTGACCTTCCAGATGGTCGACGAGACCGGCGACATCGAGCAGGCCAAGGCCGGCCACGTGCCTCCGGGCGATCTCCTGCTGCCCAGCGAAGACAAGTACATGGGCCCCTACGGCCTGGTCCGCCGCCGCGTCTCGGTATCGGGCGAAGACCTGACCTACGCCGGCCAGGGATTCGACAACAACAACCAGCCGGCCATCTCCTTCCGCCTCAACGGCAAGGGCGCGGACAACTTCCGCGACGTGACCACCCACAACGTCGGCAAGCGCTTCGCCATCATCCTGGACGGCAAGATCATCTCCGCGCCGAACATCCTGGGCCCGATCCCCGGCGGCCAGGGCCAGATCACCGGCAACTTCACCGCCGACAGCGCCGCCGAGCTGGCCAACCTTCTGCAGTCGGGCGCCCTGCCGGCTCCGCTGAAGGTGCTGCAGCAGGAAACGGTCGGTCCGGACCTGGGCGCCGACGCCATCAAGGCCGGCGCCATCTCGCTGGCCATCGGCGCGGTGGCCATCTTCATCTTCATCATGCTGGCCTACGGCCTGTTCGGGGTGTTCGCGGTCATCGCGCTGATCGTGAACATGCTGATGATGCTGGCCATCATGTCGACCACCCAGTCGACCATGACCCTGCCGGGCGTCGCGGGCTTCATCCTGACGCTGGCGGTGGCGGTGGACGCCAACGTGCTGATCTATGAGCGCATGCGCGACGAGGCGCGAAGCGGGCACCCGGCCATGGCCGCGGCCGACCACGGCTTCCGCCGCGCGCTGGTCTCCATCGTCGACGCCAACGTCACCACGGTCATCGCGGCCCTGATCATGATGACCATGGGCGCAGGCCCGGTGAAGGGCTTCGCCTACACCCTGTTCTACGGCGTGCTGACGTCGGTGTTCACCGCCGTGCTGGTCACCCAGCTCCTGATCGGCTGGTGGTTCCGCGTCGCCCGTCCCAAGCAGCTCCCGATTTAAGGATCCGCCATGCGTTGGCCTTTGACGCGGCTCCTGCCCGCTGAAACCCACTTCAACTTCGTCCGCCTGGCCCCGTTCGCCGCAGTCCTGTCGGCCCTGGCGATCGCCGGCTCGATCTTCTGCTTCTTCACCCTGAAGCTGAACCTCGGCGTCGACTTCGCCGGCGGCAACACCATTGCGGTCGTCGCGCCCGGCAAGATCGAGCCCGACGTGCTGCGCAAGGCCCTGGCCAAGGCCGGAGCCCAGGACGTGAAGGTCCAGTCGACCGGTTCGGATGGCCATCGCGCGAGCATCAAGTTCCGCTCCACCGGCAACGCCGACGCGACCCAGAGCATCAGCACCGCCGAGGCCGCCTTGTCCGCGGCCGTACCGGGCGTGACGTTCGACGGCGCCTCGGCCGTCGGCCCGCAGGTTTCGGGCGAACTGTTCACCAAGGGCCTGGAGGCGCTGGGCCTCGCGATGCTGCTGATGCTCGGCTACATCTGGTTCCGCTTCCAGCTGCAGTTCGGCCTGGGCGCGGTCATCGCCATCTTCCATGACGTGCTGCTCACCATCGGCATCTCGTCGGCGCTGCAGATCGAGTTCTCCCTGACCTCGATCGCGGGTCTGCTCACCGTCATCGGCTATTCGATGAACGAGAAGGTCATCACCTTCGACCGGCTTCGCGAGAACCTGCGCAAGTACAAGACCCGTCCGCTGGCCGAGGTGATCAACCTCTCGGAAAACGAGCGACTGTCGCGCACCCTGATCACCGGCACCACCGCGCTTCTGGCGCTGGTCGGTTCGCTGTTCTGGGGTGGGCCGGCCCTGTTCTCGCTGATCTTCACCATGGTGTTCGGCATCCTGATCGGCACCTATTCGTCGATCTACGTCGCCCTGCCGGTGATCCTCTTGTGGGGCGTGAAGCGTGGCGACGAAGACGCCAAGCCGATCGACTGGACCCCGGCCGGCCGCGGCGGCAGCGGGCGCGCCACGCGCCCGTGAACCCAGAGCCCGCCAGTCTCGCCTAAAGCCCTAGTTTCCTTCGGGTCGAAAGCAGCGCGGTTACGCCCTATGCTGGGCCCAAGGGGACGATTCCCTGGGGCTATCAGAGGGACGGGACCATGGGCGGTCTGCTTTCGAATTTCCGCAACACGGTGATCCTCAGCGTCTTGCTGGCGCTGGTGATCATCGGGGGCTACTGGCACCACCACGGTGGTGAGGCCGACAACATCTTCTGGCAGGCGGTGCTGCGCTGGCTGCACGTGTTCGCCGGCATCCTGTGGATCGGCCTGCTCTACTACTTCAACTTCGTGCAGATCAGGGTGATGCCGAACGTGCCGGCCGAGCTGAAGCCGGCCGTATCGAAGTACATCGCGCCCGAGGCCCTGTTCTGGTTCCGCTGGTCGGCCTTCGCCACCTGGGTCCTGGGCATGATCCTGGCCTGGCTGCGTTCGGACCAGATCCCCGGCTACTTGGTGAACTGCATCACCATGGACGGCGCCGAGGGCTTCCAGAACCCGCAGTTCATCTTCATGGGCATGGGCATGTGGCTGGCCACGATCATGTTCCTGAACGTCTGGGGCATCATCTGGCCGAACCAGAAGATCGCTCTGGGCCTGGTCGAGGCGGACGCCGACAAGAAGGCCAAGGCGGCGAAGATGGCCATGCTGGCCTCGCGCACCAACATGCTGCTGTCGATCCCGATGCTGACGACCATGACCATGAGCCAGACGCTCTTCGGCTGATCGCCTAACAGCGCTAAGAGACGGGCCCGCCTCCGGCCGGAGGCGGGCCCTTTCGTTTGCAGGACCCATGACCGAGCCCGCCGCCGACCCTGCCGAAAGCCTCGACGCCAAGATCGCGCGCGTCGACCCGAACCGGTGGCTGTCGTCGCGCTTCGTGGCGGACGAGGAAATGCGGTCGGACCTGATCACGCTCTATGCGTTCGACCATGAGCTGGCGCGCATCCCGGGCTCGGTGAAGCAGGCCCTGCTGGGCGAGATCCGCGTGGCGTGGTGGCGGGAAGGGCTGGACGAGGTCTTCGAGGGCAAGCCGGCGCGCGCGCACCCCACCTTGCAGGCTCTGGCCGAGACCATTGCGCGCCGCCGCCTGCCCAAGGCTCCGTTCGAGGCCATGCTGGATGCGCGTACGCGCGAACTGGAGCCTGAGCCCTTCGCCGACGAGGCCGGGCTCAACGCCTGGCTCGACCAGGCGCACGGGTCGGTGATGGCCCAGGCCGTGGCGGTGCTCGACCCCAAG
Source organism: Pseudomonadota bacterium (assembly GCA_018241995.1). Taxonomy (GTDB): domain Bacteria; phylum Pseudomonadota; class Alphaproteobacteria; order Caulobacterales; family Caulobacteraceae; genus JAFECT01. The sequence continues at coordinate 82,510 of JAFECT010000012.1, read as the reverse complement.
GCCGATCAAAGCCTCGGGGAGCAGGCGGCGCGCGCCTGGGGCCTGGGCGTGCTGGCGCGGCAAGGCAGGCTGACGCCGGCGGATTGGACGCCCGAAGCGGTGGAAGCCAAGCGGCGTGAGGCGCTCGCCCGCGCTCGCGTCCAGGCGGCGAAGCTGCCCGCATCGGCCTTCCCGGCGGTGGCTCATGCGAGCCTGTCCGGGCCGATCCGGCGCGGAACCCTGGCGACGCGGCTGAAGCTGGTGTGGTCCGTCGCGACGGGGCGGGTCTAGGCCTCGGCCAGCTCTCGCTCAGCCAGCCAGCCGTCCAGGTCCTTCAGCGCGCGCAGGCTCATCAGCCGCTTCTTGGCCCGGCCGCGCTCTTTCAGCGGAATCTTGGCGCCGGCCTCGTCCTGCTTGGGCGCCTCCATCGGTGGCAGCAGGCCATAGTTGATGTTCATGGGCTGGAACCTGGCGCCGCCGTCCAGGAAACCGCCGGTGATGTGGTCGACCAGGGCCCCCAGGGCCGTCGTGGCCGGCGGGGCTTCCAGCGGGCGGCCTAGCCGCTCAGACGCGGCGAACCGGCCGGCCAAGAGGCCGATGGCGGCGCTTTCCACATAGCCCTCCACCCCCGTCACCTGGCCGGCGAAGCGCAGGCGCGTGTCGGCCTTCAGCCTGAGCGACCGGTCCAAGAGCTTTGGTGAATTCAGGAAGGTGTTGCGGTGCAGGCCGCCAAGCCGGGCGAACTGGGCGTCCTCCAGGCCCGGGATGGTGCGGAAGATATCGACCTGCGCCCCGTGCTTCAGCTTGGTCTGGAAGCCTACCATGTTGAACAGGGTGCCCAGCGCATTGTCCTGGCGCAGCTGCACGATGGCCCAGGCCTTTTCGGTCGGGTTGTGCGGATTGGTCAGGCCGACCGGCTTCATCGGCCCCCAGCGCAGCGTGTCGTGGCCCCGCTCGGCCATCACTTCGATGGGCAGGCACCCGTCGAAGTAGGGGACGTTCTCCCACTCCTTGAACTCGGACTTGGGCCCGTCCAGCAGGGCCTGGACGAAGGCCTCGTACTGCTCCCTGGTCATCGGGCAGTTCACGTACGCCGCCTTGTCGCCGCCCGGGCCTTCCTTGTCGTAGCGCGACTGGCGCCAGGCCTTGGAGAAGTCGATGCTCTCGGCGTGGATGATCGGGGCGATGGCGTCGAAGAAGGACAGCTGGCCCTCGCCGGTCAGCTCCAGGATCGCTTCGGATAGGGCCGGCGAGGTGAGGGGGCCGGTGGCCACGATCACGCTGTCCCATTCCTTGGGCGGCAGGCCCGCCACCTCCTCGCGCACGATGGTCACCAGGGGGTGCGCTTCGAGCGCCGCCGTCACCGCCTGCGAGAAGCCGTCGCGATCGACCGCCAGCGCCCCGCCGGCCGGCACCTGGTTGGCGTCGCCGCTCTTGAGGATCAGCGAGCCGCACTTGCGCATCTCGGCATGCAGCAGGCCGACCGCATTGTGCTCCCAGTCGTCGGAGCGGAACGAGTTGGAGCAGACCAGCTCTGCCAGGCTCTCGGTCTGGTGGGCGTCGGTGCCGCGCACCGGGCGCATCTCGTGCAAGATCACCGGCACGCCCGCCTGGGCGATCTGCCAACAGGCTTCCGAACCGGCGAGGCCGCCGCCGACGACGTGGATGGGGTCGATGCTCATGGCGGGCTTGATAGCGGCGCGGGGCCTTTCGGGAAAGCGGGCCGGCCGTGGCCCAGGCGCCGCACCCTGAGGGCATATGGTTAAGATCGCCGGCGCTGCGCTCGCGTCGCCACGCAACCCGTGATTTGGTGGTGGCGGGGATGGGGAGCGGCTTTCGAGCCGTTGAAGTCATGCGCAAGAAGGTAGGGCTGTTCGCCGCCCTGGGCTCGGCGTTCGCGTCGGCGCCGAGGCTGTTCTTCGGCGGGTTCCTGGCGATCGCGCTCTACATGGGTCTGGAGATCCTGCGCGCGAACCTGCACAAGGAATCGCCGACCTATCCGCTCGGGACGCTAGGATTGTCGCTGCTGGCGATCGTGACCCAGGTGATCCTGGCTACGGCGCTCTATCAGCTGGCGCTGAAGCGCGAGGGCGTCGGCCTGCTCGGGCTCGGCGTCAGCGCCAACCATTTCCGCCTGCTGGCCTCTGTGTTCCTCCAAGGGATGCTGCTGGGCGTGGTGTTCGGCCTGTTCAGCCTGATCGCCTTCGCCGTGACCGCCTTCACCAAGCACAGCGGGCCGATGCCGCCGGTGCGGTGGGACAGCTGGGAGGGGATTCTCGCGGCCGCGTCCAACCCGGTCTATCTGGCGACGGCCGTGGCCTGGGGCATCGGCATCCTCATCTGTGCGGTGGTGTTTGCGCGCATGTCGCTGGCGACGCCGGCCACGATCGCGCGTAGCCAAGTGATCGTGACCACCAGCTTCGACCTGACCCACGGTTCGACCATTCCGTTGCTGGTGGGCCTGTTCGTCACCGCGCTCCTGCCCGCGATCCTGTGGGGTGTAGGTTCCCGCTGGGTGGAGCTCGACGCGCATGCGGTGACGCAATGGACGGGCGGCGTGATCTCTCCCGCCTGGCTGCAGACCGGGTTGAAGACGCTCCTCACCGATGCGCTGTCGCAGGTTCTCAGCATCGGCTTCCTCGCGGGCGCCTATCGCCAAGTCAGCCCGCCCCGGGCCGGGTCCGCGCCCGCGGACATTGCGGCCTGAGCCGGAACTCGCCTCACAGGGTGTTTGTCGTGGGTGTTTCGTCGGGCTTAGCTATGCTGTTGTCGAGTAGGGACGGGGACCGCGGGCGAACGCGCGCCGCGGCGATGATTTGATGCGGCGTAGTCTGGCTTTGGGGTCGGCCTTGGCGGGTGCTGCGGCGTTCCTGCCGAAGGCGTGGACGCAGGCCTGGGGCGCCATGGCGCTTCTGGCGGTGCTGCTGTGCGCGCCGGTCTGGGCTCCGCTGCTCGGCCTGCGCGGCGTATGGCTGTGCCCGGTGTTGTGCCTGGTGATCACCCTGGTCGCCCTGGTGTCGAGCGCGGCGCTGTTCCGCGTCGGCGTGACCGACAGCGCCCAGGCGGCGCGCAAGCTGGGGCTCGGCGTGGGCGGCCTGCAGTTCGGCGCGGCGGAACTGAGGCTGCTGGCGTCCGGCCTGCTGGTCGCGGGCTTCCTGGGCCTGGTGGCCGGCGCGCTCGGCCTGGTGCTGCTGTTCCTGGCCACGGCGCTGGATACGCCGCTGCTGGTCCTGGCCGATCAGGCTGCGCTCCGGCGCGCCTGGGCGACGCAGGACGGATCGGTCCTGGGCCTTGCAGGCGCCGCCCTCGTCGGGGCGCTGGTCATGGCGGCCCTGGCGGTGAAGCTGTCCCTGGCGAAGCCCGCGACGGTGGCCGAGCGCCGGATCGTGTCGGTCGGGGCGTTGAACCTGGCGGACGGACAGTTCTGGGCGCTGCTGGCGGGGCTGGTCGTGACCTCGGCCCCGACAATCGCCCTGGCGTACGCCTGCCATTCGAAGTGGCCGCTAATGGCAGGCAATCACACGACTTTTTCGCTCGTCGCCGGGCTTGTCACGGCCCTGTTGCAGGTCCCGCTCTCAATAGGGTTCTTGTCAAAGGCCTATAAGCGGCTTGAATACGGGCCTAACGGATCCCGGGGGGGATAGGATGGATATCGGCGCCGCGGCGTTTTCCGGCTTTGGACTGATCGCGCGGCGGCCGCTGTCGGTGCTGGTCTGGGGCCTGGTCTACACCCTGATCGTGATGATCCCGATGGGGTTGTTCTTCGGCCTGGCCGGGCCGGATATCGTCGAATTCTACCGCACCTTCTTCCAGAACGCCGCGCATGGAAGCAGCGCTCCGCCGGATATGGGGCCGATGATGGCCATGCAGGCGCGCTTGGGCATGATCAATCCGCTGCTGTGGATCGCCAGCCTGACGGCGCGCGGGGTCCTGATGGCGGCGGTGTTCCGCGCGATCCTGCGCCCCGAGCAGTCGAGCTTCTTCTCCCTGCGCCTGGGCATGGACGAGTTGTGGCAGGCGATCATGTACCTGGTCATGTCCTTTGTGGCCGTAGGTGTGATCATCGGCGTGCTCATCGTCAGCTTCATCGTCGGCGGCGGCCTGTTCCTGGCGGCCTCGGCCGCGCCGGAGCCCTGGACCGGCTGGGTGCGGACCCTGGCCATCATCATCTGCGTGGTCGGCGGCGTCGGGGCGATGCTGTGGGTGCTGCTGCGCCTGTCGATGGCCGCGCCGATGACCTTCGCCCACAAGCAGTTCATGCTGGGCGAGTCCTGGTCGCTTACGCGCGGGCGCACCCTGCAGCTGTTCCTGATGTGCCTTCTGCTGATCGTGGTCCTGATGGTCGTCGAGGCGGTGATCGGGACCATCGTCGTGGTGGCCGTCATGTCCGCGGCGGGCGCCGGGGGTCTGTTCCAGCCGGGCCACCTGCGCGCGATGCTCGACCAGCCGGCCAGTGTCTGGATGAGCGGGCTGCTGCCCTGGTTCATCGGCCTGGGCGCTGTGGGCGCGCTGCTGACCGGGCCGCTGGCCGCGATCTTCATCGCGCCCTGGGCCACTGCTTACAAGCAGATCGCCGATCGCCGCGCCGCCTCCCTGCCGGTCTGAGGAGGCCGCCTGCGACACGCCGACAGTACGCGTAGCCGACCCAAGGCCGCAGGATGCGGTCCAACAGCCGGCCCGCTTGGGGGCGGATCCCGGTGACGAGGGGGATGTCATGAAGAACTTCTCTGTGGCGCGCGCCTATTCGGCCGGCGTCGACCTGATCGAGCGCAAGCCCTGGACCCTGGTCTGGTGGGCGGCGGCGACCATCGTGCTCTTGTTCCTGCCGCGCTTTTTTATCCCCGGCCTGGCCGGCGGCATGAACGAGTGGTCGGGCGTGCGCGATGTCTGGGCCTCGGCCGGCAATCCGGAAGCCATGAAGGCCGCCAGCGCCAAGCTGCAGGCCATGCAGGCGGCCAACCACAGCCCGGGCATGGGCTTCCTGTGGATGCTGTGGAGCCTGTTCGTCTCGGCCATCTTCTACAACGCCGCCTATCGCGCGGTGCTGCAGCCCCAGAACGCGAGCTTCGGCTACCTGCGCATCGGCATGGCCGAGTTCTGGCAGTTCCTGGTGCTGATCGTGCAGTTCTTCCTGGTGCTGGCCTATGCGCTGGTGGTCGCCCTGATCGTGTTCGCCGTCGCCATGGCGGCGCATGCGGCAGGGCCCGTGGCCGCCGGCTGGATCATGGCCGTCACCTTCATTCTGCTGCTGATCCTGACCCTGTGGCTGTCCTTGCGCCTGTCGCTGGGCCAGGTGGCCACCTTCGCCGAGGGCAAGTTCGCCTATTTCGCCTCGTGGAAGCTGACCAAGGGCCGGGTGTGGCGGCTGTTCTGGACCAGCTTCCTGACCCTGGCGATGCTGATCGGCCTCTACTGCATGTTCTTCTTCACGGTGCTGCTGGCCGTGCTGCCGCTGTCGATGATCACCCACGTCACGGGCACGCCGACATTGGAGCCCATGACCCAGGGTCCGCCCACCGTGCCGACGGAGCTCCTGACCCTGGCCGCCGTCGGCCTGGGCGTCTGGCTGATCGTGGCGTCGCTGATCAGCGCGGTGGTCCATGCCTTGGCGCTGGCGCCCTGGGCGGCGGCCTACAAGGGTCTGACGTCGGAGGGGGCGGAGCACGGCTGAGCGCGTTCGCCTGAATCGCGCTACACAGGTTGAGGGGCGCTGCGCACTCGCGTCGCGGCGCATGAGGGAGGAAGCCAAATGAGCTTGCCGATCGTCAAATGCGCCACGGAGGGTTTCCGGGTCGCCGGCCGCAACCCGGGCGCCCTGATCGTGTGGGGCCTGTACTACCTGCTGTGCATCGGCGTCTTCGTGGGCATCCTGTTCGCCTTCGCCGGACCCGCGATCATGGATATGGCGCGCAATCCCGCGGCCATGTCGCAGTCTTCCGACCCAAGCGCCATGATGGCGCTGATGGGCAAGCTGGGGTTGGGCTATTTCCTCGGCCTCATCGTGATGCTGTTCATGATCTCTGTGCTGCTCGGCGGCATATTCCGCGCGGTGCTGATGCCGCAGGACGGCGGCTTCGCCTACCTGAAGGTCGGCGGGCGCGAGGTGAAGCTGTTCCTGTCCTCGCTGATCATCGGCGTGATCATGTTCGTGGTGTTCGCGGTGGCCGGTGGCGTCATCGGCGTCGTCGCGTTCTCGTCGATGCGCGGCGGCGATCCGGCTTCGATGATGGGGCCGATGATGCTGCTTCGCCTGCTCATCTATGTGGTCGCGGTGCTGCTGTGGACCGGCTTCTCGATGTCGTACCCGGCGGCGTTCATGCAGAACGGCGTCAAGGTGTTCGACGGCTGGAAGCTGGCGGGCAAGAACTACTGGTCGCTGCTGCTCTGCTACCTGCTGGTCGTGGCCATCTGTGTGGCCATGTTCATCGCCCTGATCGTGGTGCTGGCCGTGCTGTTCACCGTGATCGGCGTATCGGGCGGAATGAACGCCGGAGCCGGCGGCATGCCGGCGCTTGGGCCGGGGATCATCATCGCCGGGATCGTCGCGCTGGTGCTCTACATGATCGTGGGGGTGCTGTGCGCGACCCTGATCTACAGCGCCCAGGCGGCCGCCTATCGCGAGCTGACCGGCACGGACCAGGTCAAGGCGTTCTGATCGGGGGACCGGCGACCCGCGCGGCTGCGGCTGCGCGGGCCCTCGGCCTTCGGGACCTGGACGTCTGTTGAGGCAGGAGACGTTGCGCGCGGCGCGACGCAGGGAAACCCGGAATGAACTTTCCGATCACGAACTGCGCCCTGGAGGGCTTCCAGGTCATCAAGCGCGCGCCGCTGGCGGTTGTCGCGTGGATCGTGCTGTACCTCGTGGCCATCGGCCTGATGTTCTGGGGCCTGTTCGCGGCGATGGGGCAGGCGGGCCTGCTGACCGCGTTCGGCGCCGACATCCCCAGGGACACCACCGACCCGACCGCCGTGTTCAAGGCCATGGGCCCGATGCTGGGGGTGTTTGGCCTCATGTTCCCGGCCAGCATCGTCCTGAGCATGGTCATGCTGTGCGCGATCATGCGCGCGGTGCTGCGCCCTGAGGACAAGGGCTTCTTCTACCTCCGCCTCGGCGGTGACGAGCTGCGCGTCTTCGTGGTCGCCCTGGTCTACTACATCCTCGCGATCGTGCTGTTCGGCGCCCTGATCGGCGGGATCGTCTTGGGCTGCATCGCCGAGTGGCAGGCGAACAAGGGATTGTCGATCCTGATCGGCTTCGCCGGCGGCTGCGCCGTCTTCGCCATCGCCGTGGTCTTCTGGAACAAGCTGTGCCTGAGCTTCCCGGCCACCTTCGCCACCCGGTCCATTCGGCTGTTCGACGGTTGGGCGCTGAGCCGTGGCCGGTTCTGGCCCCTGGTCGGGATGAACCTCCTGGCCCTGCTGATCGGCATGGCCATCAGCATCGGGTTCAGCATGGTCGCCCAGATATTCCAGGCGTCCGCCATGGGCTCGATGGTGCGCTCCGCCGGCGGAGGCTCACCGTTCGTTTTGAACGGCCCGGTGCTGATCAGTTTCGCCCTGGCCATGGCGGTGAACATGATCGGCGCCGTGGTGCAGATGGTGGTGGTCTACTCGCCTGCGGCCGCCGCCTACCGCGAGATCGTGCGCCCTAACCAGGCCGCCGAGTTCTGATCGCCCCGCCCACGCTTTCCCCGCCTGAGCTTTGAGGCGTTTCCCGTCGGAATCGCGTTATGCCCGTCTGAAGCGCGAGTTGTGGGAGACGGGCATGGCGGTCAACGGGATAGCGGTTCTGGACACGGTCGGGGCGGCGGTCCGCTTCGCCAGGGCCAACACCCGCTACGCCATAGGTCCGCTGACCCTGATGGCGGTCAGCGCGACGCTCAATGTCGTCGGCACATATACCGGCATCAAATGGCTTGGGCTGGCCGGCTTCCTTCAACTGATCGGTAGCCTCATGGCGATGGGCGTCCTGCTCAGGCGCGCTTTCGCCGACAGCTGGCGGGACAAGCCGGAGGACAAGCCGGGCGCGGCGGGCTTCCAGTGGAGCGGCCATGAGTGGCGGCTGCTGGGGTCCGGTGTTCTGCTGTGGGTCGTGCTCTTCGGGCTGATCATCGCCGGCGTGGTGGTGGCGATGATCATGCTGGCTGCGACGGGGGCGCTCGGCTCGCTGTCTTCGTTCACGCCGAACACGACGCCCGAGGAGTTCGGCGCCATGCTTGGGCCGCAGCGGGTACTGGGCCTGGTGGTCCTTTCGATCCTGTTCGCGGTCGTCCTGATCTGGATCACCATGCGCCTGGCGCTCTACGCCCCGGCCACGGTCTACACCCGGTCTGTCGCGGTGTTCTCGTCTTGGGGCCTGACCAAGGGCCGCTTCTGGGGCGTGTTCCTGGTTCTGCTGCTGGCCTCGCTGCCGTCGCTGGTCATGTCTTTCGTCGTGGCCGGGATCGAGCGGCTGCTCGGCCACGGCGCGGGCATGGGGCCGGTGGGCCTGGACCTGCCGGTCGCCATCGGCTTGGGCGCGGCCACCGCCATCGTGGCGGCCTACATCCAGCTTCCCTTGACGGTGGGCGCCTCCGCCCAGCTCTACAAGAAGCTCGCCGGCGCGCAGGTCGAGGCGTTCTAGGTCGAGGCGGAGGCAGGGGCTGGCGATCGCATCCTGCAAACCTTGTATTTAACTAAATAACTAAATAACGTGCCGGTATGGAAAAGGTGTTCGAGGCCTTGGCCTCCGCGCCCCGGCGCAAGATTCTGGCCTATCTGTCCTCGACCAGCCTGACGGCGGGCGAGATCGCCGCGCGCTTCGAGATGACCAAGCCGGCCATCTCCAAGCACCTGCAGATTCTCGAGAACGCGGGCCTGATCCAGGGCGAGAAGCGCGGTCAGTTCATCCACTACAGCCTGGTGGCCGAGAACCTGGCCAATACGCTGAACGGCTTCGTGCAGCAGGTCTGCCCGGTGGCGCGCCCGCTGAGGCGCGAGAGCGTCGCGCTGGGACGGCGCGACGACAGCGAAGGCTAGGGGAGGGCGTCGTGGGGGAAGGGCTGAGGGCTTTCGTGAGGGTCTTTTCGTTCAAGGGGCGGCTGGGGCGGGTTCCGTACGCCATCGCGACCCTGATCGCGCTGTTCGGGGTTCAGGCCGTCGTCGCTCTTATTTTGCGAGGCGACGCGCCCGGCGATGGCCTGGAAGCCTTCCTGTTCTGGACTGTGCCTGAATTCACTTTCCGTCAGCTGGAGAGCGGGCGGGTCTTCTCCCAGCTCTCGATCCAGACCGCAGCCCCGCTCATGGTGGTGTCATGGATCAGGGCCTGGGTGCTGGTCGCCCTGGCGTTCCGGCGCGCGTCTGACGCGCGGCTCAACGCCTGGATCGTCGCCTTTGTGGTCGCGCCGCTGCTGCAGCTGCCGATGATCTTGTTGCTTTGCGTGGCGCCTCCGCGCGAGCCGCCCGAGCCACACCATCCCCCGACCCTTGCCGACAAGGCCGCGCGCGATCGTGCGGCCTTCCAGGGCATGGCGGCCGGCGTGGCGCTGACCGTAACGGCCGTTGCGCTTGCTGCTCTGGTGTTCGGCGCCTATGGCTATGGACTGTTCGTGGCCACGCCGTTCCTGATCGGCGGCATCTCGGCCTATCTGGCCAACAGACGCGGCGATATCGGCGACGGCGACACCTTCAAGGTGGTGGCGGGCGCCACCGTCTTCGGTGCGTTGGGCCTGTTGAGCTTCGCGCTGGAGGGCGTGATTTGCCTGTTGATGGCGCTGCCGCTGGGTATCGGCGCGGCCTGGATCGGCGCCCTGTTCGGAAAGGCGGCGGCTCGCTCACGTCGCGGCTCGGCCCGCTCGGCCACCATGAGCGTGGTGGTGCTGCCGCTCCTGTTCGCCATGGAGCGCGCGGCCCCGCCCACGGTCTCGTTCCAGCAGGAGGAGACGGTGATCGTCTCCGCCGACGCGGACGCGACTTGGCGCGCGGTGATCCACATGAACGCCATCGCGGAGCAGCCCGCCCTGCCGTTCCGACTGGGCCTGGCCTATCCGGTGAAGGGCGAGGTGATCGGCCAGGGCGTGGGCGCCATCCGCAAGGGCTACTTCTCAACCGGGGTGGCGAGCGAGCGGGTCACCGACTGGGCGCCAGGCCAGCGGCTGGGCTTCGACATCACCCACGACGCGCCGAGCCTGAAGGAACTCAGCCCTTACGCCCATGTGAACGCACCGCATGTGCAGGGTTATTTTCGCACCAGTCACGCGGCCTTCACCCTGACGCCGCTGTCGGACGGGCGCACGCGCATGACCTTGAAGACCTGGCACGCCCTGGACCTGCAGCCGGCCGCCTACTGGCTGCCGTTCACGCGCTGGGCCATTCACGCCAACAAGGTGCGGGTCCTGAGCCAGATCGAGCGTCAGGCCGAGGCGGAGGCCTTTTCCCGCGCCGGCTGAAGCTTCGTCTTGCGGGCCTTGCGGCGCTCCTCGTGGCGGTTCAGCACCTCGGCGAGGTATTTGCCGGTCCAGCTTTCGGGATCGGCCGCGACCTGTTCGGGCGTGCCGGTGGCCACGATCATGCCGCCGCCGTCGCCGCCTTCGGGGCCGAAGTCCAGGATCCAGTCGGCGGTCTTCACGACGTCGAGGTTATGCTCGATCACCACCACGGTGTTGCCCTGCTCGACCAGTTCGTGCAGCACCTCCAGGAGCTTGCGGGTGTCCTCGAAGTGCAGGCCCGTGGTGGGCTCATCCAGGATGTAGAGGGTCTTGCCCGTGGCCCGGCGTGACAGCTCCTTCGACAGCTTGACCCGCTGCGCCTCGCCGCCCGACAGAGTGGTGGCCTGCTGGCCGACGTGGACGTAGCCCAGGCCGACGCGCTTCAGCGTTTCCATCTTCTCGCGCACGGAAGGCACCGCCTTGAAGAAGTCGGCGGCCTCCTCGACGGTCATGTCCAGCACGTCGGCGATCGACTTGCCCTTGAACACGATCTCCAGCGTCTCGCGGTTGTAGCGCTTGCCCTTGCAGACATCGCAGGTGACGTAGACGTCGGGCAGGAAGTGCATCTCGATCTTGATCAGGCCGTCGCCCTGGCAGGCCTCGCAGCGCCCGCCCTTGACGTTGAACGAGAAGCGCCCCGGGCCATAGCCGCGCGACTTGGCCTCGGGCAGAGCCGCGTACCAGTCGCGGATCGGTTGGAAGGCGCCGGTGTAGGTGGCCGGGTTGGACCGTGGCGTCCGGCCGATCGGGCTCTGGTCGATGTCGACGATCTTGTCGAAGAACTGCAGGCCGTCGATGCGGTCGTAGGGGGCCGGAGCCGCCGTGGCGTTGTTCAGCCGGCGCGCGGCAGCCTTGTAGAGGGTCTCGATGGTGAAGGTCGACTTGCCCCCGCCCGAGACGCCGGTGATGCAGGTGAACAGGCCCACCGGGATCTCGCCGGTGACGTTCTTGAGGTTATTGCCGCGCGCGCCCTCGACGGTCAGCAGGCGCTTGCGGTTGATCGGGCGGCGGTCCAGCGGGACCTCGATCTCGCGCGCGCCGGTCAGGTACTGGCCGGTGAGGGACTTCGGGGAAGCCATGACCTCGTCGGGCGTGCCTTCCGCCACGATGTGCCCGCCGTGGACGCCCGCGGCCGGCCCCATGTCGATGACATAGTCGGCGGTGAGGATCGCCTCCTCGTCGTGCTCGACCACCAGGACAGAGTTGCCGAGGTCGCGCAGGCCCTTGAGGCTTTCCAGCAGGCGGGTGTTGTCGCGCTGGTGCAGGCCGATGGAGGGCTCGTCCAGCACGTAGAGCACGCCCGTCAGGCCCGAGCCGATCTGGCTGGCCAGGCGGATGCGCTGGCTCTCGCCACCGGAGAGCGTGCCGGATGAGCGTGACAGGTTCAGATAGTCGAGGCCGACGTTGTTGAGGAAACGCAGGCGGTCGATGATTTCCTTCAGGATACGCTTGGCGATCTCGACCTGTTTGGCGCTCAGGCTGCCCTCGACGGTGGCGAACCAGGCGTCGGCGTCCTTGATGGCCAGGGTCGAGATCTCACCGATGTGCTTGCCGGCGATCTTCACCGCCAGGGCCTCGGGCTTCAGGCGATAGCCCAGGCAGACCTCGCAGGGTGTCTCGGATTGATAGCGGCCAAGCTCTTCACGTACCCAGGCGCTGTCGGTCTCGCGCCAGCGCCGCTCCATGTTGGGCAGCACGCCCTCGAACGGCTTGACCACGTCATAGCGGCGCGCGCCGTCGTCGTAGGAGAATTTGATCTTCTCGTCGCCCGTGCCCTGCAGGATCACCTCGTGGGCCTTCTCCGGCAGGTCGCGCCAGGGCACATCCATCGAGAAACCGTAGTGCCGCGCCAGGGCCTGCAGGGTCTGGGTATAGAAGGGGGAGGGCGAGCGGGCCCAGGGCGCGACGGCGCCTTTGTGCAGGGTCTTGTCGCGGTCCGGCGCCACCAGATCGGCGTCGAAGGCCAGCTTGACGCCCAGGCCGTCGCAGGTCGGGCAGGCGCCGAAGGGGTTGTTGAACGAGAACAGCCGCGGCTCGATCTCGCTGATCGTGAAGCCCGAGACCGGGCAGGCGAACTTCTCGGAGAACAGCAGCCGCTGGGGCTCGTTCTCGCCCGGCGCGATCTCGGCGTATTCGGCGGTGGCGATGCCGTCGGCGAGGCGCAGCGCGGTCTCCAGCGAGTCGGCCAGACGGCCCTCGATGCCCGGCTTCACCACGATCCGGTCCACCACGATGTCGATGTCGTGCTTGAACTTCTTGTCCAGCGCCGGCGCGTCCTCGATGCCGTAGAACTCGCCGTCGATGCGCACGCGCTGGAAGCCCTGGCGCTGCCAGTCGGCGATCTCCTTCTTGTATTCGCCCTTGCGGCCGCGAACGACGGGCGAGATCAGGTACAGACGCGTGCCTTCGGGCAGGGCCATGACCCGGTCGACCATCATCGAGATGGTCTGGCTCTCGATCGGCAGGCCGGTGACCGGCGAATAGGGCACGCCGATGCGCGCCCAGAGCAGGCGCATGTAGTCGTGGATTTCGGTGACGGTGCCGACCGTCGAGCGCGGGTTGCGCGAGGTCGTCTTCTGCTCGATCGAGATCGCCGGCGACAGACCTTCGATCAGGTCCACGTCGGGCTTGCCCATCAGTTCCAGGAACTGGCGCGCATAGGCCGACAGGCTCTCGACATAGCGGCGCTGGCCCTCGGCGTAGATGGTGTCGAACGCCAGCGAGCTCTTGCCCGAGCCGGACAGGCCGGTCAGCACGACCAGCTTGCCGCGGGGGATATCGACGTCGATTCCCTTGAGATTGTGCTCGCGCGCGCCACGCACGCGGATGGCGTTGAGTTCGGTCATAGGGCCTTCGAGAAGCTGATGCCTGACGGCGCCGCAACGCCCTCATGTAGTGCGCAGACTCGCTGTTTGCACAAGAACAATGTGAGAACGAAGGCGCGTCTTGCCGCACTGCTGACATTCCGGGGCCCGCGATTGCGGCCGGGAGCAGCTTGGCTCAAGGTCGGCGTCGGAGTGCGTGCGCGAGTCGCCGCCGGCGGCCCGACGCGCACCAGCGCCACGGGGAGGGGCGTCAGACTATGGAAATCAACTGGATCGCGGTCGTCGTCGCCGCCCTTGTGCGCTTCTTCCTGGGCTGGGCCTGGCACTCGCCCTTCGCCTTCGGCAAGCAGTGGCAAGCCCTGACCGGTGTCACCGACGACAGCATGAAGGCCAACCTCGGCAAGGCCATCCCGACCGATCTCGTGCTCAGCGTGATCATGGCCTACGTCATGGCCCGCATCCTCGGCTATGCGGCGCCGCAGGACCTGGTGATGGCCCTGGCCATCTCGCTGATGTGCTGGCTGGGCTTCGTGGTGTCGATCACCCTGTCGCACAGCGTCTATGAGCAGAAGCCGCTGAAGCTGTTCATGATCGAGGCCGCCTACATGGGCCTGTCCATGCTGGGCATGGGCGCGGTGCTCTATCTGATGCGCCCAGGCGCTTGATCCGCGCCTGATCGCTTTCGCCTGAGACGGTTCGTGGCGTGGACAGCGCGCGGCGCGCGTGCTGTTCATGGTCGAGCTTTGAGCCCGTGGGAGGCTTCGCCATGCGCGCCGTACTGATGCTTGCCGCCGCCGGCCTGGCGCTCGCCGCCTGCAACCAGAAGCCCACCGCGCCCGCGAGCGGGTCCGACACCGTCAGCCTGCCGGCTTCCGTGATGCCGCCTGCGCCGCCCAGCGCGCCCTCAGGCCCCGCGGCGCCCGCGCCGGGCTTCGTCCACGACAAGGGTGCGGACGTGTTCGGCTATTACCTGCCGGCCAAGGAGGTCAAGGTCGGGAACTGGCGGCTTACGGCCCTGTCCCTCGGCCAGGAGAGCGAGTTCGCCGACTGGGAGGCGGGCAAGCGCACCGCGACCTATGCTCCGGTCATGCTCGAATTCGAGGACCTCGCCAGCCCGACAGAGACCAACGAGCTGGGCCAGAAGGTCCACAAGGTCACGACCCGCGTCCTGCCGACCAGTTATGCGGTCTCCGGCGGCAAGCTGGCCTTCGCCGGCCAGGACGCCAAGCTGGGCCCGGTGGGCTTCGCCGGGAGCGTCGATCTCGCCAAGCTGAAGGCCCTGAAGGCCAAGGGCCCAAACGGCGGGCCGGAGACTATTCTCACCGGCGACCTGAAGGTCGGCGCCACGGAATTCAAAGGCCTGAATTTCACCTGGTTCGGCGGCGATTGAGCCCATGCCCGCCGCCCTTGCTTCATCACGGAGTAACCTCATGCGCCTCGCGCTGATTTCCGCCTTTGCGCTCGGCCTGTCGGCGTTCGGCGCGAACCAAGCCCTTGCGGCTCCGGCTGCGCCTGCGGCCCCTACGCCCGCCGCCCAGAAGGTCGTTAAGGACCCGGTCGAATACAACGCCTACATGATGGCCTTGAACGCCTCCGACCCGACGCTGAAGGCGCGCGCCTTCGAGGCGTTCCTGACCACCTTCCCCGCCTCGATCCTGAAGGCCGATGCGCTGGAGCAGCTGATGGCCGCCTACCAGGGGGTGGGCGACAACGCGAGCCTGGAGGGCGCCGCGCGCCGGCTGGTCGAGGTCGAGCCGCGCAATGTGCGGGCCCTGGTGATCCTGTCGGTCCTGGCGCGCGTGCATGCGACCGAGGTCACCGGCGCCGAGCGTGGAACCTCGGCGGCGGCGGCCGCCGATTACGCGCGCCGGGGCTTGGCGGCGATGCCCGACTGGAAGCCCACGTCCGACATGCCCGCCGCGGAGTTCGCGCGGCTGAAGGTGCAGAGCACGGCGCTGCTGAACGGCGCGCTGGGCTTCGACGCCCTGGTGCGCGCCGACTGGCCCCACGCCAAGGCCTACTACCGTGAGGCGGTCCGGCTCGACCCGACCGATCTTCAGAACACCTACCAGCTGGCCATCGCCGAGCTGCAGGCCAGTCCGCTCGATCCGGAAGGCTTCTGGTGGGCGGCCAAGGCCGAGGCCCTGGCGACGGCGGCGGGCGACGCCGCGGCGGCCAAGAGCGCGGGCGACTACGGCCGCGCCAAGTACGCGCGCTATCACGGCGGATCGGACGGCTGGGACGCCATCGCCGCGTCGGCGAAGGCCGGCGCCGCGCCGCCCGCTGGCTTCAAGGTGGCCGCCGCGCCGCCACCGGCGGTCATCGCCGTCAAGGCGGTCAAGGAGAACGACCCGGCGACCTTCTCGGTCTCGGACTGGGAGTTCGTCCTGGCCCAGCGCGACGCCTCGGCCGACAACCGCGCCGCGGCCGACAAGGTCTGGGCCGCGATCCAGGCCAAGCAGAAGAACGGCCAGGTGCGGCTCAAACTGCAGATGACCGTGCTGGCGCTGAGCCCCGACGGCTTCGACGCAGCCATGAGCGAAGAGGCGGTGGCCGCGCGCAAGGCGGACGTGCATGTGACGCTGGCCAGCGGGAAGGCGCCGGCGGTGGGTTCGCAGGTGGCGGTGACCGGCGTCTTCACCGGCTACAAGCCGCAACCCTTCCTGTTCGCCTTCGGCAAGGCCACGGTCGGGCCGTAAGGAGCGGAAAGGCCGGGGCGCGCCGCGCCCCGGACCATCACCTAGTCGTGGGCCGCCAGGCGCTTGCGCAGATGCGTGGCCACGCCGCCGGCGCCCAGGATACAGGCGAGCAGCACGATCCAGCCGCCGACGATGGGGATTTCCCCGAGCGCACAGAGCAGGACGGATCCGACCACGGTCCAGCCGAGCTGCGCGACCAGATTGGGCTTCTCCTTGCCGCGGCCGGTCAGGCTGCGGATCAGGAAGCCCAGGCCCGCGGCGCCCGCGGCCAGGGCCATCGGCACAAGCGCACAGAACAGCGCCAGCACCGTCAGCGACAGCGGCGCGCCCACCAGGGTGACCAGCAGCACCAGGGCCACCGCCGGCGTCACGACCAGCACCACGGCGCCGACCAGGGCCGCGATCAGCGGGTTGCGATAGACCATGCGCCCGGAGACAGCCATCAGGCCTGGGAACAGCAGGGCCAGGCCGAGCGCCATCACGGCGAAGGCGATCGTGCCGAACACCCAGTCGCCGATGCGCTGGGCGATAGTCTTGGGCCGCGCCACATGCTGATGGCGCGCCTCAGGCGGCAGCACCGTCTTGGGTCCGGTGATCACTGCGCCAGGCATGATCTCCAGCTGGTCGGCGCGGTAGGCGAGGGCGCCGGCGATGCGGGCGTTGGGGCCGATGACCACGTGCCGGCCTTCGACCTTCACATTACCGGTGACGGCGGAATCGATGCGCACATCCTGGCCCGCGGCATAGACGTCGCCGCCGACCGGAGCCTGCAGCTCGACGTTGGAGCCCATCATCACGGCGGAGCCGCCGATCTTGAAGGTCGGGCGCGCGCTGACGTTCTCGCCGAAGGCGACCACGTCATCCTGGGTCTGGCCGGTCTGCAGTTCGATGCGTTTGCCCGCGGCGATGACGTCGCGCAGGTCCGTGCCCGCGACCGTCAGCGTCTCGCCCGCTGCGATCAGGTGGTCAGCGCTGCCCGCTTCGGAGCGGACGGTGTTGCCGGCGGCGAAGACATCGTGGGTGCTGGTGACGGCGATGCGGACGTCACGGCCGGCGGCGAAGGTCACGCTGGACTTGGCGCCCGTGGCCTCGACCGACTTCGCGTGGGTGGCGTCGATGGCCGCGGCCGGCCCGGCTGCGAGCAGTGCGCCCGCGCATAGGGCGACACGGCCGTGGCGCCGGACCAGGCCTGCAAGCTTTGAAAACAGATACATGGGAACCCCCTCTCCATGAGGCGTTCACCATAGCACAGTCGGGTGACGTTTTGGCTTTGAGCCAGCTCAAGCCTGAAGGGCGGCGATCTCGCGCGCGATGTTGGCGCGCGCCGGCGTCTCGAACCGGGCGGCGAAGGCCGGGTCGGCGTAGATCGTTTCGGCCTCGAGAAAGCGCCGCATCACCGCTGCGCGGCCCGCGCGATAGAGCGCGTCCGGGACGTGCGCATATTCCTCGCGAATCTGGGCGGCGTAGCGGTCGTAGGCGTCCGGCGAGCGGCCCAGGATCGACAGGTCTATGGAGATCATCAGGGCGCCCAGTCGGTCCCCCGGCGCGACTGTGTGGCCGCAAGTCAGAAGGATCAGGCGCGCGACCTCGGCCCGCGGTGCTTCCGGCACGCCCAGTGCCGACAGTTCCCGCTCGGCCAGGGCCGCGCTTTCGGCTTCGTTGTCCGAGCGGGTCGGGTCGTAGATCGCGTCGTGCCACCACAGCGCCCGCTCAAGCGTCAGGCGTTGGTCCGCCGTCAGGCCGGACACTGTGGCCAGTTCGGCCAGGCAATCCTCGATGTGGGCGAGGCTGTGGTAGCGCCGATGCGGCTCGGCGTAGCGGGCGCGAAGCTCAGGCGTCACGCGTCGGCGGCGACCTTCATGCTGACGATCTTGCCGGGGTTGGCGGGCGGCTCGCCCTTGGGCAAGGCGTCCACGGCGTCCATGCCCTCGGTGACCTCGCCCCAGACCGTGTACTGGCCGTCGAGGAAGCGGGCGTCGTCGAAGCAGATGAAGAACTGGCTGTCGGCGCTGTCGGGGTTGGCGGAGCGGGCCATGGAGCAGACGCCGCGCACGTGCGGCTCCTTGGAGAACTCGGCCTTAAGCTTCTGGCCCGAGCCGTTGTAGCCGGTGCCGGTGGGATCGCCGCCCTGGGCCATGAAGCCCGGGATCACGCGGTGGAACACGATGCCGTCGTAGAAGCCCTCGCGCGCCAGCTCCTTGATCCGCGCCACGTGGCCGGGCGCCAGGTCAGGGCGCAGGCGGATGGTCACGTCGCCCGTGGAGAGCTTGAGCAGCAGGGTGTTTTCGGGATCGGCGTCGGCCATCGGGGGCTCCTTGGAGTTTTCGGCGGCGACCTATAGCGGCCGCAGCCCCCCAGGCGAAGCGGATTCAGGCGCGAGCCTACGGCACGATGTTCGCCAACTCCCCTGACAAGGTGAAGACGCAGGACACCTGCGAGGTGTTGCCGGTGAACGAGCCGAACACGAACACCGATTTCTGCGGGTCTGAATACAGCCGAACGAGCTGCGAGGTTGTCTGGTAAGTGGTGCTCGAGCCGTCAAAGACCGGACCGGCGACGCTGATGTTGCTGCTGCTGGCGACGCCGGAGACCGTCGTGTTCATCGTCCACTGCAGGACGCGCGTGCTGGTTCCCGGGAATGAGCAATAGACCGAGACCTGCTCGATCACCGCGATCTTGCCCGCAGGCGTCGCCCAGCTGCCGTTGCAGCCGTGTGGGGTGATGGCGGCGCAATTGACCTGGACCTGGAACGGCTTGGCGGTCGCCAGGTCGACGGCGGCGGCAGGCGTGGAAGCGAACAGGGCGAACGCGCAGGCGGCGGCAAGCGCCGCGACTTTCGTGTATGGCATCGTAAACCCCCGTGAGTGCGCCCGAACTCTACCATAAGTCGCCCCAACCATCGTCCCGCGAGAGGAACCAGCCCATGACCCCGCTCTACACCGCCGTCGCCACCACCACCGGCGGAGGCCGCAACGGCGGCCACGGCAAGACCTCGGACGGCTCCGTCACCGTCGATTTCGCCATGCCCAAGGAACTGGGCGGGCCGGGCGGGGCGGGGACCAACCCCGAGCAGCTGGTGGCGCTGGGCTATTCCGCCTGCTTCGGCTCGGCTCTGCACTTCGTGGCCGGCCGCAAGGGCGTGAAGCTGGAGAACGTGTCGGTCACGGTGAAGGCCGAGATGGGCCGTTCGCCCGAGGGCGGTTTCGTGTTCGAGTTCGACATCGAGGCTTCGCTGCCGGGCCTGGCCAAGGCCGACGCCGAGGCCTTGGTGGCGGAGGCCGATCAGGTCTGTCCGTACTCCAACGCCTTCCGCAAAGGCGCGCCGGTCAGGGCCAAGCTGGTCTAGGCGCTCAGCGGCCGGCCATCACCCCGTCCAGCAGCTCGGCCAGGGCGTCGAGCGCATAGGGCTTCTGCAGCACGGTGAAGCCGTGCGCGCGTGCGTCCGCGGCCGAGGCGGCGTAGCCGGACACCAGCACCACCGGCAGGCTCGGCCAGCGCTTGCGCGCCTCCGTCGCCAGGTCCACGCCGTCGCGCTCGCCCGGCATGACGATGTCGGAGACCAGGGCCGAAACGTCACCGCGCGCCAGGACCGCCAGGGCCTCGTCCGCGCCACCCGCCTCGGTCACCATATGAGAGCGCTCACGCAGATACTCGGCGGTGACAGCCCGGACCGCCTCATTGTCGTCGACCAGCAGGATGTGCGCCGCGGCCACGGCGCCGGGCTTCGCGGCGCGCTTGCGAAGCTTCGGCGCCGCAGGCCGGGCCGAGGGGGCGGCGGGCCCGGAGGCCGGGGCCGGTCGCCTATCCGCGGCTGCGGGCAGGCGCAGCACGAAGGAGGTGCCCCTGCCCGGGCGGCTCTGCACATCGATGGAGCCGCCCGCCTGGCGCACCATGCCGTAGACCTGGGTGAGCCCCAGGCCGGTGCCCGCGCCGACGGGCTTGGTGGTGAAGAAGGGATCGAAGATCTCGGCCAGGTGCTGTGGCGCGATGCCCGACCCGGTATCTGAGACCGTCAGCTCCACGCGATCGGGCGCGGGCCGGCGAGTGCTGAGGGTCAGCACGCCGCCGTCCGGCATGGCGTCGCGCGCGTTCACCGCCATGTTGAGCAGCGCCAGCTCGAACTGCACCCGATCCAGGGTGACCTGCGGCAGGTGCGGCTCCAGCAGGGTCCGCACCTCTATCTCAGGCCCGACCGCCTGGCGCAGCGAGCCCAGGAAGCCGGCGATGGCCTCGTTGACGTCCAGCGCCGCCCGCGAGGGGGATCCGCCGCGGGCGAAGGTCAGGAGCTCGCGCGTCAGGCGCGTCGCGCGCTCAGTGGCCTGCTTGATCGCGTCGAGCGAGTTCGCCGCGCGCGGGTCGGCGATACGCCGGCCCAGGATCTCGGCATTGCCCTGGATGATCATCAAGAGGTTGTTGAAGTCGTGCGCGACCCCGCCGGTGAGCCGGCCCAGGGCCTCCATCCGCTGTGCGCGCTCAAGGGCGAAGCTTTCGGCGCGACGGCGGCGGGTCTCGCGCAACAGGCCCCACGTGAAGGCGGCGGTCAGGCCCAAGGCCAGGATCGATCCGACCACCAGGAACGCGATCGAGCGGCGCAGCGGCGCCTCGAACAGCGTCTTCGGAATGCCGATGTGCGCCGACCAGCCGGTGACCGGCGAGCGCCAGAACGCGGAGACCGTGGTCACGCCTTCGAGCGTGCGCCCGTCATAGAGGCCGCTCGTCGTCCGCTGCCGGGCCGCCAGCGCCCGCGGGCTGGCGGGCTTGCCGATGAACTCGGCTTCCCGATGGGTGCGCGCGACCACCTTGCCGGTGGCGTCGACGATCGAGGTGATCCAGTCGCCGGGAATGCGGGTGCGGGCGATTACGTCCTTCACGCCGGCCGGGCTGATGACCACGGTCACGACCGCCTTGATCTTGCCGTCGCGGATCACCGGAGCGCGGACGGGCACGGCCCAGTCCTTGGCGTAGGCGATGGAGCCGATGGCGGGCTCGCCGTTCGCCACCACGCGCCGGAGGCTGTCGGGCTCGACCACCGGGCCGATGTTCGAGGGGCTGCGCGAGTTGAAGATGCGATTGCCGTCGGGCGTCGCCAGGATCACCGTGCGCCACAAGGGATGCAGGGCCTGCTCGCGGCGCACGACCTCGCCGAAGGCCTTCAGGTCGATGGGCCCGTCCAGCGACGGCTGCACGGCAAGCGTCCGCGCATCGTCGATGTCGGAGGCGATCTCCTGGTCCACGGCTTCGGAGACCCGGCGCGCGTCGGACACGGCCTGGGCGCTCAGTTGGGCGCGTTCGCGCTCCAGGCTGCGGAACGCGCTGACGGCGGCGAACAGCATGATCGGGATGAGCGCGGCGATGGCCAGAAGCGCGACGGGACCGCCCAGCCTCCAGCCGTTCCAGAACCTGCGTCGCCCGGGCGCGTCATCCTGCATGCCGCTTGGCTGTAGCGCGTTCAGCGACTCGGCGGAAGCGCGCGCGATGGCGACCAACATGGTGTTGGCGAGCGCGGCTGACTTCCAGCCTCCCTCGGCCTATGAGGGGCGCATGAGCGAAGACGAAGGCCGCCGGCGCATGGTGCGCCCGCCCACGGGCGGGACCGCCGCTGGGCGCAATGTGAAGAAGAAGCTGAAGACGGCGGAGGGGCGCACCCTCTCGTCGCAACAGTGGCTGGAGCGCCAGCTCACCGACCCCTATGTCCAGCGCGCCAAGGCCGAGGGCTGGCGCTCGCGCGCCGCCTTCAAGCTGATCGAGATCGACGACCGCTTCCGCCTGCTCAAGCGCGGCGTCAGGGTGGTGGACCTGGGCGCGGCGCCCGGCGGCTGGGTGCAGGTGGCGCTGAAGCGCGGCGCGGCGGCGGTGGCGGGCGTGGACCTCTTGCCCATCGAGCCGATCCCCGGCGCCGAACTGATCGAAGCCGACTTCACCGACCCCGGCGTGGGCGACCGGCTGATCGAACTCTTGGGCGGGGCGCCCGACATCGTGCTGTCGGACATGGCGCACAACACGGTTGGCCACAAACAGACGGACCACCTGAAGATCGTGGCCCTGATCGAGGCCGCGGCCGACTTCGCCATCGAGACCCTGAAGCCCGGCGGCGCCTTCGTCACCAAGAACTTCCAGGGCGGTTCGGCGGGCGACGTGCTGGAGCGGCTGAAGAAGAGCTTCGCCGAGGTGAAGTTCGTCAAGCCCAAGGCCAGCCGGGCGGACAGTTCCGAAGTCTATCTGGTGGCGATGGGCTTCAAGGGCCGAAGCTGAGCTTTATGATCCCACGGCTATAAGGCTTTCGTGGGGGGCTATCCCCTTGAAATGCGAGCGTGAAGCGGCGGCCGGGCTTGCGCGAAGCCCTTGCCACGGGCCGCGGCTCGCCCTCCAATAGGCGTGGGCGACTGGGGAGTCTTCGTGCGCAAGCTCGAGGCCCGTAAGGCGGTTGGCGGGGGTGATGCCTCCGGGGGCGGGCGCTCGCGCCGCGGCCTGCTGCTGGCCTGCGGCGGTTTCCTGCTCTTCAGCCTGATCCTGTTGCCGTTCAGCGGCCTGCAGCTTCCCGCCGCGCCGGCCGCGGTCACCATCTCCTCCAGCGTGTCGGTGATCACCGAGGCCCTGACCTGCTTCCTGGCGGCGGTGCAGTACAGGCGCCGGCCCTCGGGCGTGATGTGGATCGTGGTCACGTCCTATTTCTTCGCCAGCCTGATGGGGGTGCTGCATCTGCTGGTGTTCCCTGGCGCCATCCTGCCGGATCGGCCGGTGTTCGGCGGAACCCAGTCAACCGGCTGGCTATGGCAGGGATGGCGGCTCGGCTTCTGCGCCATGATGCTGGCGGCCCTGCTGGAGGCTCGAAAGCCGCCGTCTGCGGCGACCCTGCCGAGGGGCGTGGCGTCCGCCCTCGGCGCCGGAGGGCTGCTGGCCGCGGCTGTCGCCATGGTGACCCTGGGCATACCGGGGATGCCGCCGGAGATCGTCAACGGGCATTGGAGCGTCTGGGCCTTGATCGCCCCGGTCGCCACGCTGGCGATCGCCGCGGCGGTGGTCGGTCTCGCCCTGGTCGATCGACGGCTGAACGACCCCCTGACGGACTGGATCGGGGCGGTGGCCCTGATGCTGGCGCTGGAGGTCGGCGTCAGCGCCTTCGGCGGCAGCCGCTATGCGCTGGGCTGGTACTACGCGCGCGTCAGCTTCCTGATCTGGACGGCGCTGCTGCTCTGTCTGTTCCTCTGGCGCTTCGTGAAGCTCTACGACGTGGCGCAGGGCGCCCTGGAGGGCGCGGAGCGGCAGACCCGCGCCCTGGAGGCGGAGATACTGCGCCGCGAAGCCGTCGAACATGACCTGCTGCAGGCGCAGAAGATGGAGGCGCTGGGCCAGCTGACAGCCGGCATCGCCCACGACTTCAACAACATGCTGATGGTGGTGATGGGCAATCTGCACCTGATCCGCCGCGCCAAGCCCGAGAAGCTGCCGCGCCTGGTCGACAACGCCCTGACCGCCGCCGAGCAGGGCCGGGCCCTGACCCAGCAGCTGCAGGCCTTCAGCCGCATGAAGGCGGCCGCCGCCGAGGTGCTCGATCTGAACGTCGAGATCGCCGGCATGCGCCAAATGCTGGCCCAGTCATTGCGTGGCGACATCCGCATCGATCTGCAGGTGGGCGACACCGCCCTGTGCGTCGAGGTCGACCGGGGGCGACTGCAAGCCGCCTTGATCAATCTGGCCACCAATGCGCGCGACGCCATGCCCAAGGGCGGCGCCTTTACCGTGCGCGCCGCCTATGAGGCCGATCCGCAGGGCGGGCCGGGCCTGGCGGTGGTCAGCGTCTCCGACACCGGCGCCGGCATTGCGCCAGAGCATCTGAACCGGGTGTTCGAGCCGTTCTTCACCACCAAGGAGGTCGGCAAGGGCACGGGCCTGGGCCTGGCTCAGGTCTACGGCTTCGTTACCCAGGGCGGCGGGCGCATCGACATCGACAGCGCACTCGGCCACGGCGCGACCTTCATCCTGAAGCTGCCGCGGGTGGACAAGGCGCCGCGAACCGCGCCGCCGGCGGCGCCGCGCAAGGCTCAGGTCGCGCGCGCTCGGGCCCTGCTGGTCGAGGACAGCGACGACGTGGCGGAGGTCACGCGACTGCTGCTGGAGGATTTGGGCTTCGAGGTCGAACACAGGGCCGGCGGCCTCGAAGCGCTGGAGCGGCTGGATCGGCGCCCACGCTTCGACCTGGTGGTGTCGGACCTGATCATGCCTGGCCCGGTCGACGGGCTGGAGCTGGCGCGCACGCTGCGGCGAACGCGGCCCGAGCTGCCGGTGCTGCTGGTCACGGGCTACAGCGAGAAGGCGGGGGAGGCGGCTGCGGAAGGCTTCCCGCTGCTGCGCAAGCCCTATGACGCGCCCGGCCTAGCGGACGCGATCGAGGCCCTGATGGCGCGACGCGAAGACGCCATGGCCTGAGCGATCGGGCGGGGGGTGACCCGGCGGCGGCGATGAGCCATGGTCGGCGCCGACTGCTTCGGGGGATCAGCATGCGCAGGCTTTCGTCGTTCGCCGCCCTTCTCGCCCTGGTCCTGGCGCCGCTGAGCGGAGCCCAGGCGCAGGGTCAGACGCCGCCCGATCCGCTCGCCTACGGCCAGGATGTGATCGCCTTCACCCATGTGCAGCTGGTGGACGGCACCGGGGCCAAGGCCAAGCCCGACCAGACCGTCGTGGTCGACCATGGGCGCATCAAGGCTGTCGGCCCTTCGGCTTCGACGCCGGCCCCCGCGGGCGCGACCGTGATCGACGGCGCCGGCAAGACGCTGCTGCCCGGCTTCGTGATGATGCACGAGCACATGTTCTACCCGACCGGGCGGCGCAACTACACGGAGATGCTGTCGAGCTTCCCGCGCCTGTACCTGGCCGGCGGGACCACGACGATGCGCACGGCCGGCTCTATGAGCCCTTACGCCGACCTGAACCTGAGGGCCGAGATCGAGGCGGGGCGGACCATCGGGCCAGACCTGGACGTGACGGGCCCGTACCTGAACGGTGTCGGCCTGCCGATCCTGAAGGTGCACGCCCTGACCGGGCGCGACGACGCCGTGCGCACCGTGAACTACTGGGCCGACGAGGGGGTGACCTCGTTCAAGGGCTACATGCACCTGACCCGCGCCGAGCTGAAGGCGATCATCGAGACGGCCCACAAGCGCCACATCAAGGTCACCGCGCACCTGTGCTCGATCACCCACCGCGAGGCGGCCGAGCTGGGCATCGACAATCTGGAGCACACCTTCGCCGTGGCCACCGACTTCGTGCCCGGCAAGAAGCCCGATGTCTGTCCCGACCAGAACCTGACGGCTGCGACCCTGGCGGGCCTCGACCTCGATTCCGCGCCGGTGAAGGCTCTGATCGCCGACCTGGTGAAGCGTCATGTGGCCATGACCTCGACCCTGACCATCTTCGAGACCTACACCCCCGGCCGGCCCGAGGCGCCCGAGCGCGCGCGGGTTCTGCTGATCCCCCAGACACGGGCGCAGTACGAGACCACCTGGGCCGCCATCGCCAAGTCCGGCGCCGGCCCGTGGAAGGGCGCCTTCCCCAAGCTGATGAAGCTGGAAAAGATGTTCTACGACGCCGGCGGCTACCTGATGGCCGGCACCGACCCGACCGGCTACGGCGGGGTGATCCCCGGCTTCTCGGCCAAACGCGAGGTCGAGCTGCTGGTCGAGGAGGGCTTCAGCTTCGAGCAGGCGCTGCAGATCTCGACCCTGAACGGGGCCAGGTTCATGGGCCGCGACAAGGAGATCGGCTCCGTCGAGGTCGGCAAGCGCGCCGACCTGATCCTGATCGACGGCGACCCGGTGAAGGACGCCATGGCGCTGGAGCGCATGCCGCTCGTTTTCAAGGCGGGAAGGGGCTACCGCACCGATGTGATCATCGACGGCATGAGGGACACGGTGGGGCTGTACTGATGCGCCGCCGATCGTTCCTCACGCTCGCGGCTATTGCGCTGACGCCGAGTCTGGCGACTGCAGCGGCGGCGATGTCCGACGACCGCTTCTGGACGATCATCGACCGGACGGCGCGTTTTGAGAGCCAGCCGGACCGGCAGGCAGAGGCGCTACGCTCCGAGTTGTCCGTGCTGACGGCAAGCGAGGTCGCGGCATTCGACGCCACGTTTGAGCAGCAGATGCGCCGAGCATATCACTGGGACCTCTGGGGCGCAGCTTCGGTCGCGAACGGAGGCGCCTCCGACGACGGATTCGTCTATTTTCGACTTTGGCTCGTATCAAAAGGCAGGCGGGCGTTTGAGCAGACGCTTGGCGACCCCGATAGTCTTGCGGACCTGAAGGCCTCGCCTGGTCCCGACGGCGTCTACGAATTCGAAGCGTTTGGCTACGTGGCGCGGAAAGTTCTTGCCGCGAAAGGCATTGGCGATGGCGCCGGCCTTCCCGATGGCGATCCAACCCCGACGCGGCCGCGCGGCGACGAGTTCAAAGATGACCCGGCTTGGCTGGCGGCGCACTATCCAAAGCTCTGGCGGCGGTTCGGAAACCACCCACTCGGCTCCAAGGTGGGGCTGTACTGAGCCGGCTGCGAGCATGTGGAAGCTGAGTCCCGAGGAGCAGGAGGCGGATCGGCGCTATCGCCTGCGGGTGAGACTTTGGCAGGTCGGCGTCGTCATTGCGGTCGTCGTCCCGGCCGTACTGGTCTGGTGGCTCCTTCGCCCGCCCGCGTACGTATTCGGCAGCGGACTGATCGCCTGGGGCGCGGCGGTGCTTGCAGTTCATGTGCGGTATGCGCCTGTTTCGCCATCCCGCGGCCGAGATCCGCGCGAAGTCGCCGCCGATGAATTTTTCAAGGACGGCTGAGCTGCAAAGGAACGGTCAAGCCGGTTCGCCGGTTACCGACGCTCCAGTGTTGGGGAAGTCAGCGTAACCGATGAAGAAAGCGTCCGAGTACCGCGCGCATGCGGAAGAGTGCCGCCAGCTGGCCGCCGCGATGGAGCTGGGCGGGCAACGCGACCAGCTGCTGGAAATGGCGACGAACTGGGACAGGCTCGCGGAGGAGCGCTGCGACCTAGTGCGCCGTCACCCCGAGATCGACCGCTCCGCCGAGGCCGCCTGAGGCGGCTACTTCAGCACAAGAGAGTCAAAGAAGCGGGTCATGTCCGCAGGATCGCGGTCTTCGGCGCGGTAGGTGTAGATGGCCGTGATCACCTTGTCGCCGACCATGAAGAAGCGGACCACCATCTCGTCCCCATCCTGCGTCTTGAGCAGGGCTTCCACCCCGGTGTGGTCCTGAGCCTTGGTCGGGCGCCAGTCCACGAACTCCGTCCCGGTGCGCTCGACGAAGGCCTGCACCACCTCCTGGGCGTCGCCCACGACGGTGCGCCCCTTGAGCTTGCCGGCCGGGAAGCTATCCACCAGCACGGTGAAGATCCGCTTCTTGGCGCCCTGCTGGAAGTACATGTGGCGCTCGATACCGTCGACCTTGCCCTGCTGTTCCGTGGGCGTCTTCGGGAAGGCGACGCTGAATTCCGGCGCGCTGGTCTTCGGCCAGCTGTCCGCGGCGAAGGCGGGTGCGGCCATGACGAGCGCAAGCAGAAACGCGCCGACCCCGGCGGCTTTGTAACCCATGGTCCGATCCCCACATCGGTCGATGAAGCGTCAGGGTGAGCTTATGACGCGCCAGGTGGCGTCGCAACGCGGCTTCGCTTCGGCCACAGCAGGACCAGCAAAGTCCCGGCCGCGAGCACGATGATGCAGGCGGCGCTGCCTTCAGGCCCGTCCGAGCCGCCGGTGAGGTATTCGGAGCCCTTAGGCGTCAGCTGCACGATGAGGGCCGGGAGGTGGGCGTCGAGGCCGGTGACCTGCACGCCGAAGCCCACCGCCAGGAGCCAGTTCCAGCCCGCGTGCCAGCCCATCACGCCCCAGACATTGCGCGCGCGGAGCGACCAGCAGCAGGCGAAGATCGAGAACGGGATGGGCAGCAGCGAGGCCAGCAGCGGCTGGCGCAGGTTGAAGTGCAGAAGGGTGAAGACCAGTGAGGTCAGCAGGATCGACAGGATCGGCCCGAAACGGCGCATCAGGGCCGAGAGCATCCAGCCGCGAAACACGATCTCCTCCACGCTGGCCTGGAAGGCGAAGCCGGCCAGCAGCAGGGCGGCGGCGCCCAGCGCTTCGGGTGAGCGGAAGGCGGGCGCATAGTCTCCAACCGCGAAGCCGCCGGCGGCCCAGATCGCCGCGACGGTGGCGCAGACCATGATGAGCCCGGTCACGTGGCCGCCGAGGAACCGGCCCACGCCCGCGCCGCTCAGGCCGATGGTGGACAACGGCCGCCGCTCGACCAGCAGGACCCAGGCCAGGATCGTGGCCAGGAGCGCCGCGAATGGGCCCAGCAGGACGGCCATGAAGCCGGCCAGGCCGATGGGATTGCCCCGCGCATCGGTCAGGCCCAGGTTTTCGAGCGCGAAGTCGGGCAGGATCGTGGATACGACGATCAGCAGCAGGCCGATGATCGGAACCAGGAAGCTCCAGGTCCGCCAGCCCTTGGCCGGCGCGTCGGAATAGATTGCGGGTCTGTCCATGCCCGCTAGTTGGGGCGGCGGCTCGGTGTCCGTATAGAACGATCGTGCGCACCGGCGGCCAGCCAGGCGTTGGGGCTCAGGCCGAAGCTCTGCTTGAACAGGCGGCCGAAGTGGCTCTGGTCAGCGAAGCCGCAGTCGGCGGCCGCCTGGGCCGCGCCGCGCCCGGCCAGCATGGCGTCGCGGGCTTTGTCCAGGCGTCGCAGGATCAGGTAGCGGTAGGGGCTGGTCCCGAACAGCTTTCGGAAATCCCGTGACAGCTGCCAGCGGTCGTGGCGCGCAGCCTGCTCCAGCTCATCGAGCGACAGGCCCTCGTCCAGGCGGGCCTCGATGTAGTCGCGAGCCTCCAGCGCCGCCCGGCGGTTCGTCGCCCCCAGGGGCCGCGCTTGCCCTGCCACTGCCTGCATGGCAGTGGCCAGATCATAGAGCGCATCCTGCAGTTCCAGCTCGGCCAGCGGGCGGTCGTAATCGGACAGCAGGGCCATGACCGGCGCGCGCAGGCGCGGGTCGCCGGATACGCCTTCGTCGATGAAGGGCAGGGGCCGGCCGTCCAATACCTGCTGGATCAGGGCCGGCGCGACATAGGCGGTGCGGTAGGCGAAGGCGCGCTCGTCCCCGGCGCGGCCGTCGTGGCGCTCATCCGGGTGCAGGATCACCAGCTGCCCGGGCAGGGAATGGCGCGCGGCGCCCCGGTAATCGAAGCTCTGCACGCCCTCCAGCGTGACGCCGATGGCGTAGGTGTCATGCCGATGCGGCGCGAAGGCGACGCCGGAGAAGCAGGCCTCCACGCGCTCGAAGCCGCCGGGCGCCCGCACAAACCGGTTCTGATGCCGGCCGCTCATCCACGCCACCAAGCCGCTGTCGATCCTGCTTTGTAGCACGGGCTGTCGCCATGGTGACGCAGGATGCCTGAGAACGTTGAAAGCAAGGCTCGCCGCACTTGCCCCGTCTCGACTCCTCAGGCATAGCCCGCCCGCAAAACGGAGATTCCGATGGAGATTCGCGAAGGTCTTACCTTCGACGACGTTTTGCTTGAACCGGGTGCGTCCGAGGTCATGCCGACCCAGGTCGACACCCACAGTCGCCTGACCCGCGAAATCGTGCTGAACGTCCCCCTCGTGTCCTCGGCTATGGACACGGTCACCGAAAGCCGCTTGGCCATCGCCATGGCGCAGGCCGGAGGGATGGGCATCATCCACCGCAACCTGTCGGTGGAGGAGCAGGCCGAGCAGGTGCGCGAGGTCAAGCGCTACGAAAGCGGCATGGTGATCAATCCGATCACGGTGCACCCCGACACGACCCTGGACGAAATCCGCGCCATCCGCGAGCGCAAGCACGTCTCCGGCTTCCCGGTGGTCGAGCCCAAGACGGGCAAGCTGGTCGGCATCCTGACCAACCGCGACATGCGCTTCGAGTCCAACGGCAAGAAGCGCGCGGCCGAGATGATGACCAAGGACGGCCTGATCACCGTGCGCGAGGGCGCCGGCCAAGCCGAGGTCCGCTCCCTGCTGCAACAGCACAAGATCGAGCGCCTGATCGTCGTCGACGAGGCCTATCGCGCCGTCGGTCTGGTCACCGTCAAGGACATGGAGAAGGCACAGGCCTTCCCGAACGCCGCCAAGGACGAGCAGGGGCGCCTGCGCGTCGGCGCAGCCTCGACCGTCGGCGACGGCGGCTTCGAGCGGTCGCTGGCCCTGGTCGAGGCGGGCGTGGACGTGGTGGTGATCGACACCGCCCACGGGCATTCCTCCCAGGTTTCCGAAGCTGTGCGGCGGCTGAAGCGCGAGACCAACCGCGTGCAGATCGTGGCGGGCAATGTGGCCACCTACGAGGCCACGCGCGCCCTGATCGACGCAGGCGCGGATGCGGTGAAGGTCGGCATCGGGCCAGGTTCGATCTGCACCACCCGCATCGTCGCCGGTGTGGGCGTGCCGCAGCTGACCGCGGTGATGGACTCGGTGCGCGCGGCCCGCGAGAGCGGCGTGCCGGTGATCGCCGACGGCGGCATCAAATATTCCGGCGACCTGGCCAAGGCCATCGCCGCCGGGGCCTCCACCGCCATGATGGGCTCGGCCTTCGCCGGCACCGACGAGGCGCCGGGCGAGGTGTTCCTGTACCAGGGCCGCTCCTACAAGTCGTACCGGGGCATGGGCTCGCTGGGCGCCATGTCGGCGGGCTCGGCCGACCGCTACTTCCAGAAGGAAGTGCGCGACACCATGAAGCTGGTGCCTGAGGGCATCGAGGGCCAGGTGCCGCACAAGGGCGCGCTGGGACCGATCCTGCACCAGCTGGTGGGCGGCTTGCGCGCGGCCATGGGGTACGTGGGCGCCGGGAACATCGAGGAATACCAGCGCAAGGCTCGCTTCGTGCGCATAACCGGCGCAGGCTTGCGTGAGAGCCACGTGCACGACGTGATGATCACGCGTGAGGCGCCGAACTATCCGAGGGGAAGCTGAGCATGGACGACCTGATCAACCTGGTGCCCGTGTACGAGCTTCTGGGCGTGGCCGTGCTCCTGGGCTTCGTCCAGCTGGCCTGGGCCGCCGTCGCCGCCCGCCAGCAGCAGGGGCTTAAGTGGGCGCGCGGGCCCCGCGACGAGGAGCGGCCGATTTCCGGCGTCGCGGCGCGGCTGGATCGCGCCTTCCGGAACTACATGGAGACCTTCCCGCTGTTCGCCGTGGCGGTGATCGCCAACATGCTGGGCGACACCAAATCGGCGGGCGCAGAGGTCTTGGTCTGGTGGGGCTCGGTGCTCTACGTGGCCGCGCGGATCATCTATGTGCCGCTCTACGCCGCGGGCATCCCGACCATCCGATCCTATGTCTGGTTCGTCGCGGTCATCGGCCTTCTGATGGTCACCGCGGGCCTGTTCCTGCCGCCTCCCGGGAGCTTCTGAGCCGCCACACGGTTCGCCGCATCGACGCTTGACCCCAGCCGCCCGCCTCGCCGCCGCCGCCGAAATCCTGGATCAGATCGCCAGGACACGTGCGCCCGCCGAGGCGGCGCTGAAAAGCTGGGGGCAGGGCCATCGGTTCGCGGGCTCCAAGGACCGGCGCGCCATCGCCGACCGGGTCTACCGTTGCCTGAGGGCTCGGGCGCGCCTGGCCTGGGCCATGGGGGCGGACACGGGGCGCGCCCTGGTGATCGGCTCCCTGGCCCTGATCGACGGGCAGGGGGCGGACGAGATCGCCGAGCAGTTTTCCGGAGAGGGCTATGCCCCCGCCGCCTTGACGCCTGAGGAGCGCGCTCGGCTGGACCGGCCGGAGGGCGAGCCGCCCGCCTGGGTTTCCGCGGGCCTGCCCCATTTCGTGGCCGAGGACTTCAAGCGCCTGTTCGGAGACGATTGGGCGGCGGAGGCCGAAGCCCTGATGCGCCCGCGCGCGCCCATCGACCTGCGCGTCAACGGCGCCCGGGCGAGCGTGGACCAGGTCAAGGCGGAGCTGGAGGCCGAGGGCCTGGCGCCTGAACGCACACCCTGGTCCGCCTGGGGCCTGCGCCTCGACGCCGAACCGCCGCCGAACATCCAGAAGCTCGCCGCCTATCGCGAGGGCCGGCTGGAGGTGCAGGACGAGGGTAGCCAGATCACCGCGTGGCTGGCCGGCGCGACGCCCGGCATGACGGTGGTCGACTACTGCGCCGGCGGCGGCGGCAAGACCCTGGCTTTGGCGCAAAAGCTGTTCCCTTCCGATGGCCATCTTATCGCCTGCGACGTCGATCCGAAGCGGCTGTCGAACATCAAGCCACGCCTGGAACGCGCTGGGATCGTTGCGGAATTCCGACAGCTCGGGTCGGAAGGCGAGGGCGTCGACGGCCTGCAGGGCCAGGCGGACCTGGTGCTGGTCGACGCGCCCTGTTCCGGCTCCGGCACCTGGCGCCGCCGGCCCGAAGACGCCTGGCGCCTGACCGAGGCGGAGGTCGAACACCTCCATCATCTGCAGGTCGCGATCCTCGGCCGCGCAGCCCGGCTCGCCAAGCCCGGCGCGCGCCTGGCCTATGTCACCTGCTCGCTGCTGAGCCGCGAAGACGAGGCCTCCGCCGACGCCTTCGAGGCCGCGCATCCCGAATTCCGGCCCGTGCCGATCGTGACCGCGCTCGAAACACCTGATCTGACACCCCCCGCCCGCGAACGCCTGTCCGCCCTGGCCCAGGGCCACCGCCTTCGGCTATCTCCCCGCCGCAGCGGCACGGACGGCTTCTTCGTCTCGCTCTACGAAAGGACCCGATGACCGCCCCCGATCCAGCCCGATTGCACGACCGAGTGCTGATCATCGACTTCGGCTCGCAGGTCACCCAGCTGATCGCGCGCCGGGTGCGCGAGAGCGGCGTCTATTGCGAGGTGCATCCCTTCGACAAGGCCGAGGCCCTGCTGGACGACTTCAACCCGAAGGCGGTGATCCTGTCGGGCGGCCCCTCCAGCGTGACGGAGGCCGAGAGCCCGCGCATCGGGACCAAGGTGTTCAAGCTGGGCGTGCCGGTGCTCGGCATCTGTTACGGCGAGCAACTGATGTGCGACCTGCTGGGCGGCAAGGTCGAGGGCGGCCATGACGGCGAGTTCGGCCGCGCCGACATCGTCATCGCCAGGGAGAGCCCCCTGTTCGCCGGCATCGGCGCGGTCGACCATCGCGAGCCCGTATGGATGAGCCACGGCGACCGGGTGACCGCGATCCCGCAAGGCTTCGAGGTGATCGCCACCTCGGTCGGCTCGCCCTTCGCCGCCATCGCCGACGAGCAGCGCAGGTTCTACGGCGTGCAGTTCCATGCCGAGGTGGTCCACACCCCGCGCGGCGCCCAGATCCTCAGGAACTTCACCCACGGCATCGCGGGCCTGGACGGCGACTGGACCATGGCCACCTTCAAGCAGGAGGCCATCGCGCGCATCCGCGACCAGGTCGGATCGGGCCGCGTGATCTGCGGCCTGTCGGGCGGGGTCGACTCCTCGGTGGCCGCGGTGCTGATCCACGAGGCCATCGGCGACCAGCTGACCTGCGTCTATGTCGATACCGGCCTGATGCGCCTGGGCGAGAGCGAGCAGGTTGTCAGCCTATTCCGAAATCACTACAATATCCCGCTGGTGCATGTTGATGCGTCAAAGGAATTCCTGGGCGAACTGGACGGCGTTTCCGACCCCGAGACCAAGCGCAAGATCATCGGCCGGGTGTTCATCGAGGTGTTCGACCGCGAGGCGGCGAAGGTCGAGGGCGCCGAGTTCCTGGCCCAGGGCACCCTCTATCCGGACGTGATCGAGAGCGTCTCGGCGCGGGGCGGCCCGTCGCAGGTGATCAAGAGCCACCACAATGTCGGCGGCCTGCCGGACTTCATGAAGCTGAAGCTGGTCGAGCCCCTGCGCGAACTGTTCAAGGACGAGGTCCGCGCGCTCGGCCGCGAGCTCGGCATGAACGACGCCTTCGTCGGCCGCCACCCTTTCCCCGGGCCGGGACTGGCGATCCGCATCCCCGGCGCCGTCAGTGCGGACAAGGTCGCCGTGCTTCAACAGGCCGACGCCATCTATCTCGAGGAGATCCGCAAGGCGGGTCTCTACGACAAGATCTGGCAGGCCTTCGCCGTGCTGCTGCCAGTGAAGACCGTGGGCGTGATGGGCGATGCGCGCACCTATGAGGACGTCTGCGCCCTGCGCGCCGTGACCTCCACCGACGGCATGACCGCCGACTTCTTCGAATTCCCCTGGGAAGTGCTGGGCCGCGCCGCCACGCGCATCGTCAACGAGGTCAAGGGCATCAACCGCGTCGTCTACGACGTGACGTCGAAGCCGCCCGGCACTATCGAGTGGGAGTGACTCTGCCGTCGGTCGCAGTTCGGTTTCAACGGCGCGGCTGAAGCGATACCGTTCGCGCGCGGCGCCGCCACCTCGAACCTGTGAGCACATGAGCGACGACATCGTCTTGCGGAACCTGTTCGTGGCGATCGCCGGGGACGACATGGCGAGCGTGCGGGGCTTGCTGCATGGCGCCCCCGGCCTGGCGCGCTCAGCTCTGAAGGACGGCGCGACGCGGGCCGCGGCGACGGAGAACTTCGTCACCGACATCGGGCACTACGTCTATGCGGGCGACACGGCGCTGCATGTCGCCGCCGCGGCGCACCGGCCGGAGATCGCGCTTGAGCTGATCCGGCTCGGCGCGGACGTCGCCGCCGGGAACCGGCGCGGCGCGACGCCGCTCCATTACGCCGCCGACGGAAACCCGGCGTCGGCGCGCTGGGACGCCGCCGCGCAGGCCTCGACCATCGTCGCACTGATCGCGGCGGGCGCTGACCCGAACGCGACGGACAAGGGCGGGGTGTCGCCCCTGCATCGCGCGATCCGCAACCGGTGCGCGGAGGCTGTGGCGGCGCTTGTCGAGGGCGGCGCCGACCCCTCCCGTGCGAACGGCAGCGGCTCGACGCCAATGGCCCTCGCCACCCAGCAGACCGGCCGCGGCGGCAGCGGCTCGCCCGAGGCCAAGGCCCAGCAGGCCGAGATCATCGGCCTGCTCGAGCGCCACGGCGCAGCCTAGAGGGTAGACGGCAGGGCGAAGGTCCCGTCGACGATCTCCAGGAAGGTGCGCTCCTCGCGCAGGACCAGGCGCTTGGACTGGGCGGCGGCGAAGTTCGCCCGCGCCTCGGGATCGGTCTTCAGCCGCGCGCGATAGGCCTCGTAGGCGGCCAGGCTGTCGAAAGCGATCAGGCCGTAGGCGATGTCGTTGGTGCCCTCGTCCGGCAGGAAATAGCCGACCAGATGGCCGCCCAGGCGCGGGATGATGCGGCCCCAGGCGGCCGCATAGGCGCGGAACTCCTCTTTCTGGAATGGGTCGATCTGGTAGCGGATGAAGCAGGTGAGTTTCATCGGGGTGTCCTTGGGCTTGGATGCGGTTGAGGCGCCGGCCGCCTTGGGGCCGAGCGCGGCGAGGGCGGCGGCCATCAGGCCGGTCGCCTGTCGCCGGGTCGGTCGGAACGCGGGCTGGGGCGCGCGGGGCATGACCCGACAGTTGCCACGCGCGGATCGCGGGATGCTTCGGAACCGGCCGAAGCATTGCGGGCGCGCTCGCGCTAGAAGAGGCCTGTCCGCCTGGCTGCGAGTTCACCCATGGTCCACACCACCGCCCTGGCCGAGATCGGCGCCCTGATCGGAGACGCCGGGCGCGCCAACATGCTGGCCGCCCTGCTGGACGGCCGCGCCCTGACGGCGAAGGAACTGGCCGATCACGCCGGCGTCACGCCCCAGACGGCGAGCGGCCACCTCGCCAAGCTGACGGCCGGCCATCTGGTCGTGGTCGAGAAGCAGGGGCGGCATCGCTTCCACCGCCTGGCCTCCGCCGAGGTCGCGCGGATGATCGAGACCATGATGCAGATGGCCGCCCACGGCGACGCGGCGCGTAACGCCAAGCCCATCCGCGTTGGGCCACGCGATCAGGCCCTGCGCGCCGCCAGAACCTGCTACGACCACCTGGCCGGACGGCTGGGCGTCGCCCTGGCCGACGCGATGGCGCAGCGCGATCTGATCCGCCTGGACGCCGACGGCGGCCTGGTCACGCCCGAGGGGCGGCAGTTCCTGAGCACCTTTGGCCTGGACGTCGACGCCGCGCCGCGCGGCAAGCGCGTGCTGTGCCGGCCGTGCCTGGACTGGAGCGAGCGCCGGCCGCACCTGGCCGGCGTCGTGGGCGCGCAGATCATGCAGCGGTGCTTCAATCTCGGATGGATCCGCCGCCTGGAGGGCACGCGCGCCGTGGCCGTGACCCCCAGCGGTCAGGAGGGCTTCCGGCGCGTGTTCGACGTGCGTCCGGGCTGAAGGCGTCCTCAGGCGACCGGCGCCTCGACCGGCTCGCCGATCCAGCGGGCGGCTGCGTGGCGGGCGGCCTCGGCCTGCTCGCTCAGCCAATCGCGGAACAGGCCGATCTTGGCGCTGTCCTGACGGGCCAGGGGATAGGCCAGCCAGAAGGCGCGGCCGTCGCGCGCTGCGCGTGGATGGGCCGGGACCAGTCGGCCGGCCTCCAACTCGCGGCCGAAGATGATGGGCGAGCCGATGGTCACCCCGTGGCCTGAGATGGCGGCGGCGGCGTCCAGGTGCTCCTCGGCCAGCTGGATGCCGAAGCGGTCCGGCGTGGGCGGCCGCTCGTGGCCCTGGGCGCGGAACCACAGGGCCCACCAGTCGGGGCGGCCCAGCAGCGGGACGTTGATCGCCTCGGGCGGCCCGGCCAGCGCGGCCGAGGCCGCGTCCCGCAGCTCGGGCGCGCACAGCGGCATGAACAGAGCCGGGAACAGCGGCACGGCGCGCAGGCCCGGCCAGCGGCCATGGCCGTTGCGGATGGCCACGTCGAAGCGCCCGGCGCCGAGATCCTGGGCGTCGGTCGACACCTCGACCTCGATGCGGATGCCGGGATGGCGCGCGCGGAAATCGCCGAGCCGCGGGGCCAGCCAGCTGGTGGAGAAGGTGGGCAGGGCGGTGATGGAAATCTGCCCGGCCTCCAGCGCGGCCGCGCGCATGAAGCTCGAGCGCAGGGCGCCGAAGGCCCTGATCGCTTCCTCGGCCACCAGGGCGCCCGCCGCCGTCAGCTCCACCCGGTGCGGATAGCGATGGAACAGGGTCACGCCCGTCTGCCGCTCCAGCTGGCGCACGTGGTAGCTGACCGCCGCCGCCGTGGTCCCCAGCTCGCGCGCCGCCAGGGCGAATCCGCCCAGCCGCGCGGCCGCCTCGAAGGCGCGGATCGAGACCAGGGAGGGCAGGCGAGCGGTTTCGAGCATAAGTCTGCCTTAGCCTCGCAGCCTCGATCCCGAGTGGTCAAGGCCCCCACGACGCCGCTAGCTCGGCCGGCTCAACCCGGGAACCGACCGCATGACCCAGACGCCCAACCGCCTTCGCACCCTCCTGTTCTGCGCCGCCGCAGCGGGCCTGCTCACGGCCGCGCCCGTGATGGCCGAGACGCCCACGCCGCCCGTCCAGGCCGCGGCGCCCGTCCTGCACGACGGGGCGCATGACTTCGACTTCCTGCTGCACGACTGGAAGGCGCATGTGCGCCGCCTGCCGGACCGGCTGGTCGGATCGGACAAGTGGGTGACCTACGACGGCATTTCCAATCACCGCAGCATCCTGGGCTCGGCTTCCAACCTGGAGGAGTTCGAGGTCGACGGCCCCGCCGGGCACATGAAGGGCCAGACCTTGAGGCTCTACAATCCCGAGACGCGCCAGTGGTCGATCTATCTGCTGGACGTCGACAAGGGCACGATCGGCCTGCCGCCCGTGGTCGGAAGCTTCACCGGCCCGCGCGGCGAGTTCTACGACCAGGAGACCTGGAAGGGGCGCGGGATCATCGTCCGCTACCTGTGGCTCAACCTGTCGCCCAACGCGGCGCGGATGGAGCAGGCCTTCTCCGCCGACGGCGGCAAGACCTGGGAGACCAACTGGATCTGCGAACTGTCGCGCTGAGGCTCAAACCGTCTCGGCCGCCTCCGCCAGGCCGAACTCGCGCAGGGCTGGGACGAAGTTGACGTTGTCGTGGTTGTCCCGCGACAGCTTGATCAGGGCGAAGCGCTGCAGGGGCGTCAGGCGCCGCCAGTCATCGGCCGAAGGCGGCTGGGCGCCGATCTGGTCGGCGAAGTCGATCACGGCCGGGGCGACGGTGTCGGGGCGCTCCCACAAGGGTTCCGGCGGCGCGCCCAG
This sequence comes from Pseudomonadota bacterium, assembly GCA_018241995.1. Taxonomy (GTDB): domain Bacteria; phylum Pseudomonadota; class Alphaproteobacteria; order Caulobacterales; family Caulobacteraceae; genus JAFECT01. The sequence goes on along the minus strand of JAFECT010000012.1, from coordinate 44,354 downwards.
CAGGGTGGCCTCCTGACCGGTGCGTTCGGCGATCAGGGCGACGAGCCTCTCGCGATAGGCCGCTACCTCCGCCGGTGTCCCGCAGGGCGCCATCAGAAGTTCGTGCCGGTCCTCGCGGGTGAAGCGGCTCCACTGGCGCAAGCTGAGCTTGATTCCGCAGGCGTCGAGCTTGAAGCGCACGGCCATGGGCACGCAGCGCAGGGTGGCGACGAAATCGCTCTCGAAGGCGAACAGGGTGGTGTCGTTCATTCAGGCGATCTCATGGGCGGCGCGGCGGAGCGCATCGAGCTCGTCGGGCGTGTTGGCCCCGCGCAGGCGCGCAAGGGCGTCGGCAGGCGGGGGCAGAAGGCGCAGGCCGGCGCGCTCCACCAGGCGTTTCAGCGGACTGTCGGGCGCGAGGTTACGGGGCAGGGCGGAGGCCTCGATGACGAGAGGCAGGGGGTGGTCCTCGAAGGCCGCGCCGGGCGCCGCCGCATCGAGCAGGGGGCGCAGGTCTTCCGGCGTCAGGGTCGGCGCATCGACGGCCAGCGCCAGCAGGCGTGAGGCCGCGGGCAGCCGAGCCGCCGCCGTGAGCAGGCCGCCGACCGGGCCGCCGAAGGCTTCCGGATCGGGCGTGAACGGCAGGCCGTAGTCGCCGCCGGAGACCATCAGCTGCTCGGCCCCGCAGGCCCTGGCCAGGGCGGCGACGCGCTCGATCGCGGTTCGCCCGCCCCAGCGCAGGGTCGCCTTGTCCTGGCCCATGCGGCTGGAGCGGCCCCCGGCCAGGATGATGGCGGAAAGCGCGCTCACGCCGGCTCCATGCTTTCGGGCTGCGGGCGTTCGGTCATGGCCGAGCGGGTCAGGCGGACGGGGGTGGCCTTGTAGGCGGGGGTGTGGGCCTGCTTGTCGTGGTGGCCCAGCGGGATCAGCGGGTTGGCCTCGGGGAAGTAGGCGCCGATGCATCCCTTCGGGATGGCGTAGGGCACGATGCGGAAGCCGCGCGCGACCCGCTCGACCCCGTCGTCCATCGCCGTGTGCAGGTCCACGAAGTCGTCGGCCTCGAAGCCCAGCGCCGCGATATCGGCTTCGCTCATGAACACCACCATCCGCGTGCCCTTCACGCCCCGGAAGCGGTCGTCGAAGCCGTAGACGGTGGTGTTGAACTGGTCGTTGCTGCGGAAGGTGGTGAGCTGCAGCACCCCCTCCCTGCCGAAGCTCTCGACATGGCCGGCGAACAGCTGGGTCGGGACGACGAAATTGGCCTTGCCGGTGCGGGTGTTCCACTTGCGCTCGCGCGCCGCCAGGGGCCGCACCATGCCGCCGGGGTCGAACATCTTGGCGTTCAGCCCGCCGAAGGTGGCCGGGAAGGTCGCCTCGATCGCCAAGCGAACCTTTCCGTAGTCGCCGACCCAGTCATCCCAGGGCACTTTGGGGTTGGGCTCCAGGGCCGCCTTGGCGATGCCGGCGATGATGGCGGGTTCGGAGCGCAGGTGCGGGCTGGCGGGCCTGACCTGGCCGCGTGAGCCGTGGAAATGCGCCAGGCTGCTCTCCATCGAGACGGCCTGCGGCCCCGTCGCCTGTTCGTCGATCTCGATGCGGCCGAGGCACGGCAGCAGATAGGCCACCTCGCCGTGGACCACATGGCTGCGGTTCAGCTTGGTGGCGATGGACACGGTCAGGCGCTGGGTCTTCCAGGCCGCCTCGACGCGGCGGATGTCGGGGGCGGCGCGCACCACATTGCCGCCGAGCTGGATGAAGGCCTTCACCTCGCCCGCGATCATCTTCTCGAAGGCGGTGATGATGGTGGTCCCCTCGGTCCGCGGCGGCTCGAAGCCGTAGAGCGATTTCAGGGCCTCCAGCGGCGCCAGCTCCGGCTTCTCGGTGATGCCGACCGTGCGCTGGCCCTGGACGTTGGAGTGGCCCCTGACCGGGCAGACGCCCGCGCCCGCCTTGCCGATGTTGCCGCGCAGGAGCAGCAGGTTGGTGACCATCAGCACGTTCTCGACCCCGGCTACGTGCTGGGTCAGGCCCATGCCGTAGACGATGATTGCGCGGTCGGCGGCGGCATAGTCGCGGGCCAGCTCTTCCATCGCACTCTTCGGCAGGCCCGAGACCGCCTCCAGCTCGGCCCAGTCGGCGGCGCGGCAATAGTCGGCGAAGGCCTCGAAGCCATGGGTGTGGGCGGCGATGAAGTCGCGGTCGAGCATGCGCCGGTTGGCCTTGCCGGCGGCGGCCGCCTTGATCGAGAAGTCCGCGTCCTTCTTCGTCTGAGCCAGCAGCGTCTCGCGGTCGGTGGCGTGCGCCTCGCCCTGCGCGGCCAGGGCGTCGTCGGCCTCGATCAGCCATTTGCAGACGCCGGTCAGGAAGGCGATGTCGCCGCCGTTGCGCACCTGGTGGATCACCGAGGCGATCTCGGTCTCGCGCGTCGATAGCATCTGGGTCGGGTCTTGCGGGTTCTTGAACCGCTCGAGGCCCCGTTCGCGCAGCGGGTTGATCCCGATGATCCTGGCCCCGCGCTGCGAGGCCGCGTTCAGCTGGTGCAGGATGCGCGGCGCTGAGGTGCCGGGGTTGTGGGCCACATAGAGGATCAGGTCGGCCTGCTCGAAGTCCTGCAGGCTGACGGTGCCGACCGCCACGCCGATGCTCTGCGGTAGGGCCACCGAGGTCGACTCGTGGCACATGTTGGAGCTGTCGGGCAGGTTGTTGGTGCCATACAGGCGGGCAAGCAGCTGGTACATGTAGCTGGCTTCCAGGCTGGCGCGGCCCGAGGCGTAGAAGACTGTGGCGTCGGGCGTGGCGTTAAGCGCCTTCAGTTCGCGGCCGATCTCCTCGAAGGCGGCCTCCCAGGACACCGGCTCGTACTTGTCGGTGACCGGGTTCCAGCGCATCGGCTCGGTCAGACGCCCGGCCTCCTCCAGCCGGTGGTCCGGCCAGGTCTCCAGCTCGGCCAGGGTGTGCCTGGCGAAGAAGCTCTTGCCGACGCGCTTTTTGGTGATCTCCCAGGCGGTGGCCTTGACCCCGTTCTCGCAGACCTCGACCGGATGCGGCTCGGCCGGCTTGCCCCAGGCGCAGGAGACGCACATGAAGCCGTCGGCCTTGTTCTGCTTGAACAGCAGTTCGGCGCCTTCGACGGGGATGCCCTCGCGCAGCAGGATGTCGGCGACCGAGCGGGCCGAGCCATAGCCGCCGGCGGGGCCCTTGTAGGGCCGGATGCGGGGCGTCTTCGAGCTTCCGGCCATGGCGTTCGTCCGCTCCCTGAGTCTAGGGTCTCGCCGTGATCAAAGCCCCTCAATGTTGGACCATGCAACAAGCTTTAGGGTTCCATCTTGCCCGCGGCGGACGCGCGTCATGAGCGACGCGACGGCGCCCCAGCCGCGCCTGCGCTGGCGCCCCGGCGAGGCGGCGGAGGAGGGCGTGCGCCTGCTGGCAGAGGAGACGCCGGTCGCCCTGGTCCACGACGGCTCGACCACGGCGGTGATGATGGCCACGCCTGCCGACCTGGAGGACTTCGCCGTGGGCTTCAGCCTGTCCGAGCGGGTGATCGAAAGCGCCGACGAGATCGCTTCGCTGGAGGTCGCGAGGAGCGACCTGGGCGTGGAGGTGCGCCTGTGGCTGACGCCCGAGCGTACCCGCGACCTGGCCGCGCGGCGCAGGCGGCTCGCCGGTCCGACCGGCTGCGGCCTCTGCGGCGTCGAGAGCCTGGAGGAGGCCGCCCGGGCGCCGCTGCGCGTGGCGGACGACGGCCTGCGCGTGTCTGGCCAAGACCTGCTGACGGCCATGGCGCAGATGGAGGCGGCCCAGGCGCTGAGCCGCGCCACCCGCGCGGTCCACGCCGCCGGCCTCTGGAGCCGCGACGGCGGCCCGATCGTGCGGGAGGACATCGGCCGCCACAATGCGCTCGACAAGCTGATCGGCGCCGCTGTCCGCCAGGGGACCACGCGCCGCGAGGTGCTCCTGCTGACCAGCCGCGTGTCGGTGGAGATGGTGCAGAAGGCGGCCGTGCTGGGCGCGCCGGTGCTCTGCGCGGTCTCCGCGCCCACGGCTCTGGCGATCCGCACGGCCGAGGCGGCGGGCCTGACCCTGGTGGGCGTGGCCCGCTCGGACGGGTTCGAGGTCTTCACCAACCCGCAGCGGCTGGAACTGGGCTAGGCCCGTGGAGCCTTGGCGGCGCCCGTGGCTTCGGCGACGCGCTGGGCGATCAGCTCGATGCTCCGGTGCGCGGCGAACACCGCACCCTCCTGCCAGCTCGGCATCTGCGAGACCTGCGAGCCGGAGAAATAGACCCGGCCGTGCGGCTGGTTCAGCAGGCGGAAGTCGGGGTCTTCCATGTGCCCTTCCGCGACACGGCCCCCGCCGACCCAGCCGGGCCAAGGTCCCTCGCTGAAAGGAATCTTGCTCCAGTTGATGACGGCGGGATTGGACAGATCGGCCTCGTGCCCCGGATGCAGGTGGCCCACCGCCGCCCGGGCGATGGCGATCTGCTCCGCGATCGGGCGCTCGGCGAAGCGCTTGGCGACCGCGCCCGAGGCGTAGCAGGCCAGGAGCAGGCCGCGGGCCGTGCGCATGCCATTGGACGGGTACCAGACCATGTTGGTCTCGCCGCCGACCCAGGAGATGCCGCCGTAGATCTCCTGGCGCTCCCAGAATCTCGGCGCGTCGAAGCCGATCTTGTTGGAGTAGCCCGGCTCGGTCTGCGCCAGCGCCGCCCGCACCGGCGCGTCGAAGTCGTTGTCGATACGGGCGAGGATGTTGAAGGGAATAGTCACCACCGCGAAGTCGGCCTCGGTGACGCGCCGGGCGCCGCTCGCGCGGTCGCGCCAGGCCACGCTGACCGCGTCGGGCGACTGGCGCATCTGCAGCACCTGCGCGCCCCTGACGATCGGGCTGCGGATGGCCCGCTCGAAGGCGGCGGGGATGCGATCCATCCCGCCCACGGGCTGGAACATGGTGGCCTGCATGTTGAGCTGGGACTCGAACAGGGTCTGGCCGAGCTGCTCGTTGGCCAGCAGCTCCTTCAGCGGCAGCGGCGCCCGCTTCACGCCCAACTGGGGACCGGCGCCCGGCAATTGCTCCATGCCCGAGCGTTCTGAGCCCGAGAAGCGCAGGTCCGCGTCCAGGTCGCCATAGAACTTGAGGAACGGCAGCAGCTTCTCGCGATCCTCCGGCGTCAGGTCCTGGTCGAGCGCGCCGCGGCGCACGGCCTTGGCCAGGAGCTCGGACAGGTGGCCGCGCGTGTCGTTCAGGCCCTGGCGCATCTGGATCGGCGCGCCGCCGTTCGACGCCGCCGACCAGAACCAGGCGCTGCGGCTGGCGTTCACCTCGACCTCGAGCGGGACGCCGAGGCGCTCGCAGTAGCCGAGCACCCCCTGGTGATGGCTGGGGATGCGGGCCGGGCCGGCGTTCATGTAGAGGCCTTCGGAGAGGCTCACCGACTGGGTGGATTCCCCCGCCATCTCGATGCGGTCGCCGTTGCGGACGGTCCAGTTGCGCCCGCCCAGGCGATCCCGCGCCTCCAGCAGGGTGACGGAGAAGCCGGCGCGTTCGAGTTCATAGGCGGTGACCAGGCCGCAGAGGCCCGCGCCCAGCACGACCACACGCTTGCCGGCGCCGAGGTCCGACGGAAGCTGCGGCGTTGCGGCCTTTGCGGGGACCGCGAGCAGGCCCAGGTCGACCATGGCCGAATAGGCGGCCGCATAGCCGCCAAGCCCGGCGATCCGATGCAAGAGGCCGCGACGGCTGAGACCCATGATCCACTCCGGCAATGGCGCGAAGACCCGCCCGACCAAAGCCGGCTTTTGCGAGTCAAAGTAGGAAACGACGCGCCGTGCGGCGGCCGTTTGCGCAGATTAGCGAGGGATACGCGACGTATAGGTCCGCCTCTGTTTCGCAATGACATGTGCGACGGACGGCGGCTGCGCCGCGACCACGGACTTGAGCCATAAAGCTGCTTCACTGCATGCATGCGTGCAGTATTGCCGTGGCTGCGAGCATTCGGCCGCGCCACGCCCGTCGGCGGCTTGATAGCGCCTTCGCAAGGCGCAAACTGCATCGTCCGAGACGGGGGCGTGGGTTGTCGCACAGGCTGTTCTTCGCGCTACGACCCAGCCCGGCCGCGGTCCGGGCCGCACTCGCCGTGGCCGTCGCGCAGCGCGCCGCCCACGGTCTCACCGGCCGCTTGATCGCGCCGGAGAAGCTGCACGTGTCGCTCAATCCCGTCGGCGGGTCGGGTCCGCCGGATTCGCAGACCGTCGCGCGTGCGTGCGAAGCGGCGTCGGGCTTGCGTATGGGGTCGTTCGTGGCCGCGTTCGATCGTGTGGTCAGCTTCGGCCAGACGGCGAAGTCCTCGCCGCTTGTGCTGTGCGGCGAAGACGGCGTCCTGGGGGTGACGAACCTCTTCGGCGGCCTGCACACGGCGCTCTCCGGCGTGGGCCTGGCGCGAGGGCCGGAGCCGCAGTTCGTCCCTCACATGACCCTGCTCTATGATCCGCGCCGGGTCTCCGAGGCGTTCATCGATCCCGTCAGCTGGCGCGTGCGGGAGGTGGTGCTCATCCACAGTGACCGAACCGAGGGCCGACACAGGCTGCTCGGCCGTTGGCCGCTGGCCTGAAAATTCCGAAAAGGCCAAGCCGAACCAAGCCTCTGCGACGGGCGTTGCTTCCTCACACGAAGGAGATTCCGCCATGCCCGCCAAGTCCGCCGCCCAGCAGAAGGCCGCCGGGGCCGCCCTGTCCGCCAAGCGGGGCGACACGCCCAAGAGCGAACTCAAGGGCGCCTCGAAGTCGATGATGTCGATGAGCGAGAAGGAGCTCGACAAGATGGCCTCCACCAAGCGCAAGGGTAAGCCTGAGCATGTGAAGAAGACCAAGCACTGAGCCGCCGGTGGCCAGCCGCCATCACTTGCGCAAGTGGTCGGCCGCGGTCAGCGCCCATAGCGACGCGCTGGACCTGGAGCCCAAGGTCTTCGACCAGAAGAGCCCCAAGGCCATAGCCGCGTCGCTGAAGCGCTCGGCCGAGCACAGCCACCGGCGCAAGGGCTCGCCGTTCCAGTCGGCGATGTCGATGCTGACCTTCTACATCAATCGCGCGGGCCGGAAGCTGCCGGCCTCGCGCCGCCGCGTGCTGGAAAAGGCGAAGGACGAACTGCGCCATGACTTCGGGCGCGATTGACTAGTTCCAGGTCACCCCGTGCACCGGCACGACCAGGCCGTCGAGCTGGACGATCGGCATGCCGGTCTCCGAACTGTCGGAGAACAGGCTGACCGCGAACCTCAGCTTGGCGTTCTGGCTGGCCGGAATGCCGTTGTTGGTGCGCCAGGCCGCCAGGGCCGTGGTCACCTGCTGCACAAGCGTCGCCACATCCGACGGCCCCGCGTGGAACGGAATAGGAGTCGGCAGGCTCAGCAGGATCGGCACCTCGCGGTCCGGCAGGCCGCCGACATTGGCATCCTGCACCGGGAAGGTCAGGCTGACTTCGGTCTGCACCGAGCCTGAGCCGCCGCTCAGGCCCGAGGCGCCCGCCACCAGGTTTACATAGAGGCGGGTCAGGGTGTCGCTGAGCGTCGCCGCCGTAGGCGGCGTGCCCGGCAGGGTGCGGATGTCGAAGCCGGTCTGGAAGGTGTGCTCCAGGAACGGCAGCACCCGGTCCACCGCCTGCACCTCCGGCGTTGCGTAGACGAAGGGCGCGGGCATGCCCGCGTTGCGCCAGATCGACAGACGGGCGCGGCCGTTGTGGACGTCGATCACATTGAGCGGGGCCGCCGAGATCATCCGCTGGGTGATCTGCATGGCCGCATCCGCCATCAGCAGTTTCCCGGCGCTGTCGGCGAACTGATAGGTCTGGCTGCCTGCAGGCGTCGGGCTGGCCTGGCGTGTGTAGGCGTCCGTGCCCACCATCACCGTCATCTCAGGCAGCGGGTTCATCCACGGCCCGGTGGTCGGGTTGTTGGGGCAGGACGTGATGGTCACGGTCCACGGCGCCTGGGCCGGCGTCAGGGTGTCGTCGAAGCCCTCGACCAGCGAGAAGGCGAAGTCGTAGCCCGTTGCGGCGCTTTGATTGGGCGCGCACTGCTGCTGGGTCGAGGGCGCCGGCGCGGTCACCGGCACGGCGACGGAAGCGGCCACGCCCTGGGCGATGGTGGCGAAGGCGTCGAGCGCGGTGTTCAGGTTGGACGGCGCCTTGCCCTGGCGCATCTCGTCGAAGATCGGGGCGAGTTGGGCATAGTAGGCGTTGAACTGGACCAGGGTGTCGAGCAGGTCATCGTCCACGTCGCCAGGGCTTGCGCCCACGCTGACCGTGTCGCTGTCGGCGGGGATGTTCAGGGTGGCGGTGAACCAGACGGTGTCTTCGGCCACAAAGGCGTGGGTATAGCCGAGATCCAGCGACCACTCCTCGGCCTCCACGACCTGTTGCCAGTCCGAGCCCGAGACCTTCAGACCCGAGAAGTCCTGCGAATTGATCACCGGCACCCGGGGGTAGGCGCGCAGCGGCAACAGCACCGGGTGCTGGTTGGGCAGGGGCTCCTGGCCGACGCCCGGGGTGACAAACCGCAGCCACGTCCCGGTGTCGTAGGTCGCGCCGCCGACGGTGATCGGCTTGCCGAGGACCTCGAAGGCGTCGATCTGGAACACTGAGGGCAGGACGCCGTCGGCGTGCTCCCCTTTGTGCTTGGCGTCGAGCGAGAAGGCGATGGCCGAGGTCCCCGACATCAGGGCCTTGGCGGGGGAGACGGTGACGTCGGGCGTGCCGCCCGGGCCGACGGCGCGGCCATAGAGGTCCATCGGCCGCGTCAGGGCCGGGCCGCCGAGCGAGGTGGTCAGGGCGAACTGCGCCACTGCGTCCACGGCATAGTAGTTGGTCAGGTCGATCAGGCAGGCCTGGCGATAGACCTCGATCGCCTCCGCCGCCCCGGCCGAGCCGTCCGACAGGCTGAGCATGCGGTTGGCCAGGGTCTTGGCCAGGCCCTGCTTGGTGTTCAGCACGCTGGTCACCGCCGATGAGTCGGCGACGAACGCGGGCACGCCATAGGCCGGGTCGAGGAACTGCTCGACCGCGGCGAGGAAGGCGCCGAAGGCCACGTCGATGTCGGCGTCGGTGACGCTCTGGGTCCCGATGGCGAACGGTGATGTGCTGGGCAGAAGGGTGGGCTCGATCGACGCGCGCGACAGCAGGGTCGTCCAGAACGGCGGCGGCGCATAGGCGGCGCTCCAGCCCAGCGAGACGCCCACGCCCGAGGCGCCGTAGCGCATGACCCACAGCTGCGCGCCCGTGGCGGTCGAGGTGTCGCCCACCAGCACGCGCATGTCCTGGTCGCTCAGCGCCTGCTCGAAGTTGGCGGCGAAGGTTCGGTAAGTCTGGGTCGAGGAACCGGCCGCGCCGAACGGCGACAGCACCGTGGTCGAGGATTTGATGGTCGGCTCGTTGGCGAAGTCGGGATCGATCGGCCCGTTGCGGGTGAAGGTCAGCTGTATGCCGAGCTCGTTGAGCGGCTCGGGGTCGTAGCCGGACGCAGGCAGGGTGAAGACGATCGGCGGCAGGGTCGTCGACGGAATCGGCGCCGGCGATTGGCCCGCAGGCGGCGGAGGTGGCGGCGCGGGCAGGTTGTCGAGCGCGGCCAGGATCGTGGCGATGTCGGCGCGCAGCTGGGTCGCGACGCCGGAGACGCCCGGCAGGGGCGCTGAGCCCGAGGCCAGGAACGAGACGCTGAGGCTCGCGGTGACGTCGCCGAGCTGATGGTAGAGCGTCGCGTACTGCTGCTTCAGATTGGCGATCTGGGCGGGGTCCGACCCGCTGTTCAGGTCGGTCACCCAGGCGCGGTGCAGGGTCAGGGTGCGCGAGCCCGGCTGGCCCTCGACGGTGTAGCCATAGCTCAGGCCCGGCCAGTCGCTGAGCGCGCCCAGAGGATCGGTGTAGCCCAGCGAAATCGTGGTCTCAGGCAGGCCGGACGGGATCTGGTCGCCGTAGAGATCAGCCCAGGCGTAAGCGACGCTCAGCGACCCGCCCACGAACAGGTAGGGGTCGAGCTGCATCAGTTGCTGAGCGTTGGCGTTCGCGGGCCAGGCGTTGCCGGTCAGGGCCAAGAGGTCGTAGAGGCGCGAATAGATCAGCTTGCCGGGCTCGCTGTCGCTGGTGGCCGGGCCGGTGACGAAGGCGTCGCGCGGCGGGGCGCTGACTGCGATCGTCGAGCCCGCGCCGGTGACGATCTTGGCCGGAGCGCAGACCAACAGGTTGAACATGTTGTCGAGGCTGGCCTGGTAGGTCGGGTCGGTCGCGGGGTTGGCGGGCGTGGGCCTGAGCACGGTCAGGCCGGCGGTCCCGACCGGGACGGTGGCGTGGGTGCTGTCGATGGCGTCGCTGGCGACGAAGACATGCGGCTCGGCGCCCACGGCGGGGTCGCTGACGCGCACGGCGTTGACGGCGACGGGCGGCAGCACATAGCCGCCGCTGCTCGCGGGCACGTCGAACGAGACCACCAGCTGCAGGTGCGCCAACCCGCTGGTGTCGAACAGGTCGTCGGGCAGGGCGCCGCGGGGCGCGACCATGTAATAGCCGCCCGAATTGGTCAGGCCGCCGGTCATCAGGTTGCTGATAAAGGCCAAGTCCGCATTGGGATTGGCGGAGCGCAGCATCATGTGCGCGGCGAAGGTCTGGACCGGCGAGGGGTTGGTCTCGGTCGACAGGTTGCTGCGGAACATGAACACCGGCGGGTTCCCGCCCGCCGTGCTGGCGGAGACCGTCACCATGCTCAACGTCTTGCTGTTCGGCTCGACGAAGGCGAGCTCCAGCAGGGACGGCGGCAGGCTGTTCGCGCCGGTAAAGATCGCCTCCAGCGCCTCCAGTCCGTCGGCCTGCACGCCCGACAGGGTGTAGACGCCGGGCAGCCACGAGGGCTTGGCGCTGGTCGAGCCGGCCGCGGGCGTGCGCCGGACCGTGAACGACACCGTGCCGCACCACTGGTAGGCCGACGCGGGCACATCGCTGATCACGCCGTTGGCGTCGATGGTCTGCAGCTTGAAGGCGGTGGAGTCATCCAGCAGCGGCGGCAGGGCGGCCGGGAAGCCGCGCACATAGACGCCGGCCGAGGAGCCGAGGCCCGGCGCAACGGTGAAATGCTTGGGCGCGGTGACCGCCAGGGTCATCTTGGCGGCGGTGATCCCGGTCTCGTCGACGCCGGTGGCGAAGGTCGCGATCTGGGCGGGGAAGTAGGGCGCCGGCACGTTCAGGAAGGTCCCGCCGGTGCTCAGGCCCCAGTCGCCGTTCGCGGTCAGCGTCAGGCCGATGGCCGGGTCCGTCAGGTTGGACAGCACGATCTCCTGGCCGGTGGCGCTGTAGAGCGCGACGCCCTCGAACTGCACCCCGTGCAGCAGGAAGCGCGTGCCCTGGCCGACGGCCGAACCGAGGGCCGATGGCTGGGTGGGCGTCAGCAGGCCCATGGTGTCGAACAGGTCCAGCAGGTTGATCGAGGCCTGGTTCCCCAGCGCCTGCTCGGCGCTGTGCAGGGCCGAGAGCACGGTGATCAGCACGTAGTCCGTCAGCACCTTCAGGTCGGCCTGATCCACGACCGGGCTCGGCGCCCCGTCGGTGCTGGTCAGGATCACGCCCGGCGGCATGGGGAAGAAGCCCAGGCCGAACTGATTGGGTTGGGCAGGGTTGGCGGAGGGAGGCAGCACGGCGGCGGTCAGGGCCATGTTGCCGGCAAAGAAGGCCTGCAGCTGGGCCGGCGTCGGCAGGGCCCAGATCGAGGGATCCTTCACGCGCTCGGTGTCGATGAACTGCTGCAGGCCGCTGAGATGCCCGGCCTCGACGGTGATGGTCGAGTAGAACTGCTGCTGCGGGGTCAAGGTGGCCGGCCGCGCCGGGGGCGGAGGCGGCGGCGGGGAAGGCGGCCCGGGCGGCGGCGCGGGCGGGTTCGGGAAGGCCTGGATGTAGGACTGCAGCATCCACGCCGTCATCAGGGCCACGGCGTCGGTGGCGAAGGTGGTGTCGGCCGTCGGTGTCGGCGTCACGCCCTGCGGCACGGCCTGGGGCGACATCAGGGCGCCCTGGACGATGTAGGTCCAGCCCGTCGGGCTCGCCGGGCTGAGGGTCAGCTGTGGCTGGACGTAGAGGTTCAGCGGCAGGGCGGCGCAGGCCAGGGGCGCCCAGGTCGGGCCGCCGGGCGCGGCGGCGAGGAAGGCCATGGAGCGCGGCGGTGCGGCTCTGGCGAGCTTGAGCGCATGGGCGGAAACCCCGGCCGGAACCTGGGCCCACAGGGGCGTGCTGTCGCTGCCGAACTTGGCCGTGTAGCTGATGGTGGTCGAGAAGCCGACGTGGATGTGGATCTTGAACAGGCCGCAGTTGATGGTGACGGTCAGCTCCACGTCGACGCTGGCCGACAGGGGCACCACGACCTGCTTATAGGCCTCGGCGTAGATGGCGGCGGAGAGCACGATCTCGACCAGCAGGGAGGCGGTTATGATGACGAAATCGATCTCGCCCTCCAGCTTCCCGATGATCGAGATGGAGGCGTAGACCTGATAGTACTGCGCCGACTGCTGGTTGGCCGCCGACGGTATCGGCAGGGTGGTGAACTTGGCGAAGGTGCCCTGGAACATGCCCTGCAGCAGCACGCCCAGTGACGCCGACAGCGGCCCGGCGCTGAACGACTTGTAGATGCCGACCTGCACGCCTAGCCCGATCTCGATCACCGTGCCGAAGCTGCCGACCGGGACCGTGTTGCCCGCCGCGTCGGTATAGGTGGCGATGTTCTGGGGCAGGGTCGGGGCGGTCGCCTGCGACAGCTTGGCGAACAGAATGCCGCCCGAGCCGTAGAACTCCGCGGCCGACAGCACCATCGAGTTGGAGAAGTCGCCGTTGGCCGGATAGCCGATGTCGATCTCGAAATCGCCGTTGGTGAAATACTCCACCGAGAACGAGGGCAGCTGCAGCTCGAACGCGCCCATGTCGATCTTGCGCAGGGTGTCGGGCAGGGTCAGGAAGCCCTCGTAAACCCCTATGGTGTCAGAGACTTTCCGGTAGAGGATTTCCGCCGACAGGCCCTTGAGCGCGTCGAGGTAGGAGAACTTCGGCGCGCCGGCGATCAGGGGGTCGCCCACGATCACATGCAGGCCGTAGATCTGCGGATCGCAGAACACGAGGCGCACGTCGACCTGGCCCAGGAGCACGATGCGCGCGCCCACCAGCCATCCGGCCGACGGATCGAACGGCGCGCTCGGCAGCGGATTGGTCGGCGAGATCGCAGCGGCGATGGCCTGGATGTCCTCCAGCGCCGCCTCGACTGTGTCCGGCGCGGGCGACAGGGCCACGCGCTGGCCCAGGGCCGCCAACATGATATCGACATAGGCGGCGCCCAGGCCCGGCGCGGTGGGGGCGGATGAGGGCTGGGTCGGATCGAACGCCACCCCCTGCTTGCCGTCCGGCAGGGTCTGGGTCGGCAGCATCGGGAAAGAGCCCTCGACCGCGAGGCTGAAGGTCGTGCCGCCGCTCTTGGCGGCGTTGGGATCGTAGATCAGGCCGATCGAGCTGATGCTGCAGCCCAGGAAGCTGGCCGAGAGGGCGCAGCTGATGCTGACGGTCTTCTTGTTGGCGTCGACGGCCAGGGTCAGGCCCGACATGTCGATGTCGTTCAGCAGGCTCCACGGATCGGGCAGGGTGGTGAACGGGTCGCCGGTGAAGATGCCGACGAAGTCGCCGATCAGGTCGCCCAGGCCGACGCCGCCGCCGCCCGCGCCGGTCACGTTGAGGGTGATGATCCCGCCGGAATAGCTCCCGGCCAGGTCCACATTGCCGATCTGGGTGGACGCCTTGAACGTCTCGGTCGCGCCGAAGTCCCACTCGAGCGTGACCTGGAAGTTGTCGATCTCGACCACGCCCACGATCGACGAGCCGCCGGCGCTGTTGATGTTGACGGTGGTCAGGACGTCGAAGCTGGTCGAGGCCACGGTCCACTGCACGTCGAAGACCAGGTTCAGGCCGTAGGAATAGCTGCCCGACTCTATCGTGCCGGAGCCCGACAGCGACTGGATCTGCACCGCGTTGACGAACGAGGGCTTGGGCAGGCCGAAAGCGCCGGCCAGGTCGCCCAGCGAGATCGCCACTGGGCTGGGCGGCGGCGTGGTCGGATAGAGCAGGCTCCAGGTGCGCGAAAGGTCCAGGCCCACGTCCATGGTCCAGGTCGGCGAGGGGTTGCCGGGCGTCTTGACCACCGACAGCGAGGCGCCCAGCGCGATGGTCTTCATCACCACCAGGCCGGCCACGACATTGGCGCTGGCGTTGCCGGGCGAATAACTCAGCGACACCGCCAGGCTGTCGAGCGCGAAGTCCGCATCGCCGAACAACGGGAACGGCGAGCCGTCGCTGGTGTCGATCTGGGCGTCGAGCTCGACCGCCTGGTCGCGGCTCATCACGCTGAAGTTCAGGCCCGAGAGCGTGAGCTGGTCGAAGCCGGTGGGCGAGGGCAGGTCGAACCCGGCCAGGAGCGCCGCGAAGGTGGGCGCCGAGCCCGGCTGTTCGCGCGCCCGGAACACGAAGCTCGGGCAGTCCAGGGTGACGTCCAGGACCAGGGCGCCGAGCGTCAGGGTTCCCGTCAGCACAGCGGTGGCGCTGGGCGACGAGAAGGGCGAGGCGACGTCGAAGTTCAAGGTCTCGAGCGACGCGTCGATGGACAGGCCGAGGCCCAGATCACCCGGCGACCAGCCCTTGCCGGGCTGGCCCAGGGTCAGGCCGACCGTGATGCCGTCGAGCGTGAAGGAGCCGTTGTTCTGCTCCAGGGTGAAGCCGACCTCGTTCAGCGCGATATACGGGTTTCCGGCGGGCACCAGGGGGCTCAGGAACCCGTCGCGCGGCAGCCACTGCGCGACCGGCACGCCGGGGAACAGGCTGGCCAGGCGATAGAGCCCGAACTGCGCCAGCGGGTCCTCGCCCGGCGCAAAGGTGATGGTCACCGGCACCGTCGGCAGGTTCGGCAGGGTCGAGGCCTGGACCAGGGTGGCCAGGTCGACGGCCAGCGGCTGGCCCGAGGTCAGGCAAGCCTCGACCGCGGCCTTGATGGTCTGGGCGGGGGTGCTCGTGGTCGCGGTCATGCGGATGCGCCTTTCACCGGGTGATCCGGACCGGGAGGTGGTCGCTGAGCAGGAGGTGGAAGATCAGGGCGGCGCAGGTCCGCGCGTCCGCTCCGGCAGGGTAGTTGGTGGCGCCGTCGAAGTAGCAAGCCACCGCATCCTCGGCGTCGTCGGGGTAATAGTCGGCGCGGAGCGGCAGGACGGTGTCCACCACCGCTGCGCGGTTGGCGGCGCCGTTGGCCGCGCCCCTCAGGAAGGTGTTGGTGAAGCTGCCGGCGTTCTGAATCCAGTCCAGCACCGGCGGAATATCCACCGCGCAGGCCCCGCCGCCGAAGCCGTAGTCGCGCGCGGCTGTCAGGACCCCGGCGCCGCTGTGCCACAGCCGGGTGTGCACCGACGGGTGGACGGAGGTCAGGGCGAAGGCGTCGTTGGCGTAGGTCTGGGCCGTGTAGCCCAAGCCCTCAGCCCAGAAGTTCAGCACCGCCTGGGCCGGGGCGCTGACGACGTTCAGGTCCCCGGCATAGGCCCGGTCGCCGCCGGTCTGCAGCGGGGCGGACGCAAAGCCGATGAGCGAGCCGTAGTAGGCGCCGTTGGCCTTGGACGGCGCGTGATAGACCATCAGCGGGAAGCCCGGCGCCGGTTGCACGGGCGACGAGGCGTCCACCACCAGCACGTGGCAGGGTCGGCGCGTCTCGTAGGCCTGCGGGATGGTGTCGTTGGTGTCGAGCGATGCGCCGGACGAGGACGAGACCTTCCGCTTGCCGCCGCGGGCCGGGATGTTGGCGCCAGGCGAAATCGACTGCGGGAAATCGAGCTGCAGGTTCTGCGTCGGGGGCGGCAGGTCGAAGCGGATCACGGGCTCGCTGTAGTTGAAGGCCAGCGTCTGGCCCGCATAGACCAGGTCGATGAAGTTGGGGTTGCCGCCACCGGCGCGCGCGGACGTGTCCTGCCCCGCCGATAGGGCGCCTTGAATCTGCGCGACATAGCCCTGGCGGTAGAGGACTGCGTAACCCTCGTAGTTGGCCTTCTGCCAGAAATCGAGGTTGGCCAGGGCCGCGGGCGGGATGCCGGCGGCGTTGTCGACGGCGCCGGGAATCCAGTCGAAGTGCCAGTCGTTGTTGCCGGTCTGGTTCAGGGCATTGCGCAGGCGCGGCAGGTCGGGCAGGCCTGTGCTGCGCAGTTCCTGGATCACCAGCACCTGGGCTCCGGCGTCGCGCACCACCTGGGCGATCACCGCCATGCGCAAGGCGTCGCAGGTCGCGCCGGTCGCGCCGAAGCCGTAGCGGTCGCCGAACCGCTCGATATTCCAGGCGAGCACTGTGACCGCCATCAGATCGTCCCCCCGGAGGTCAGCGAACCCATGGACGGCCCGCTCCCCAGCGGCGGCGCGGTCGGGTCCACATAGGCGCCGAACCAGCCGATGGTGCGATTGGCCGATCCCGCAACCAGGAGGTTGGTCGAGCCGCCGGGCGGGAACGACTTGGTGAAGAGCGTCAGGCCGATGCCCGCGAATTCCAGCACGAAGACCTGCGCTCCTGTCGCGTCGGGCGCCTGGCTCAGCAGGATGCCCTTGGCCCCGAACTTGATGATGCCTTCCAGATTGAAGCTGAGGTCGGCGCCGCCCGGCCCGGTGATCTTGATGAAGGGCGAGATCGCCGCCACCCCTGAGCCCTGGCCCGGCGTCCAGGCGAACAGCAGGGTGGCGTCGATGAGGCCCGAGGCGTCGAGCGAGCCCGAGCCGCCCAGCGGCAGGTCCAGCTGCAGCGCCGACCAGGAGGCGCCGAGGCTGCCCCCGCCGCCGGTCTGGCCCTTGGCGTTCTTCACCGGCAGCGGCAGGAAGCCCATGCTCGACGGGTCCTGGGCCCCGTTTGTGATGAAGCTGGTCAGGCGCAGCGGGAAGCTCGCGACCAGGCTATCGCCGCGATAGAGCACATTGGCCGAGGCCATGGCGGCGTTGACTATAGCCTTTGGATCCACCGCCGCGTCCGCGAGCGGTGTCAGCGCCAGGGCGCCGAGGTCCATGGAGAACTGCTTGTTCCCGCCGTCGGCCTTGTTGAACTCCATCCTTAAAGCGAGGTTCGAGAACGGCAGGGCGGCGTAGGACAGGAGGTCGATGGGCGCGGACAGCAGGCCCAGCCATCCGGCCAGTTGGAAGGTCACCGCCGAGCGGGTCGGGTCGGTCGGGCCGCCCACCGTGCCGGGCGGGTTCTGCACCACCAGGGCGCGGTCGATCTCCGTGCGGTCCAGCGCCTGGCTCGACAGGTAGAAGGTCGCCGCCATGCCGATCGGCGTAGTGAAGACATAGGTGCCGACCCCGTCGTGGTGCTGCAGCACCCCGTCGATGATCACCGCATTGGTCGCCGTCGGCCCCGGCCCGCTGGCGTTGGGCAGGACCGGGTCGCCGAACAGGGTGTCGACGAGCAACAGCGCCATGCTGGAGAAGCTGTTCAGCGCCGAGTTCTCGAACACGGCCTCCAGCCGCATCAGCTGGAAGTCGTAGTCGAGCGTCGAGGGCACGAACGGAACCGACACCGCGCCCCCCGGCGGGGCGCCGGGCCTGAGGTAGTGCACGTAGCCGAAGAAGGCGCTGTCCTGCTGGTAGCTGGTCGTATAGCGGACCTGGTTGGCGGTGCAGCCCAGATGGTGCGCCATCAGGAGCTTCGGATCGACGCCCGCCAGCAGGAAGTCGAGGTCCGAGGGCAGGGCGCCGGGCGTGACCGGCGCGTTCAGGCACAGGAAACCGCACCAGTCCGGGTCGGTGATCAGCTTGCAGAAGGTCTCCAGCCCCTGCGGACCCGTGCCGTTGTTCCAGGTGGCCAGCGCCTGGGCGAGATAGGTGGAGAGCCAGGACGACAGCATCAGGCCCTGCGGGTCGGTCGCCGCATCGTTCAGGCGGGCGTAGGCGTTGCCGGGGTCGCTTGCGTCATCCAGCAGGGCGCAGCCGTTCCAGAGCTTGGGTGAGGCGACCAGATCGACCACCGTGCCCTGAGCCGACTTCACGATCAGCACCGACTTGTAGTCGCCGGGCGCGATGATCGGCCCGGGCGGCGGAGGCTTGGACGGTGTGGTGCTGGGCAGGGGCGGTTGGGTGGTGAAGCCCCAGTCGCTCATGGCCACCGAGATATCGACGTACTGCTGGAAGTCCGCCGTGGCGCAGCTGGCGACCAGGAAGCACTGCGGCGACAGCAGCGCGTCGCGCAGCCAGTCGGGCAGGGAACCGCTGGAGGCGGTGAACGACACTGCGCCGCCGTCACCGTCGGCCAGCGACAGGCTGGTGATGCCGCCCAGGCCGTCAAACTT
This sequence comes from Pseudomonadota bacterium, assembly GCA_018241995.1. Lineage (GTDB taxonomy): Bacteria > Pseudomonadota > Alphaproteobacteria > Caulobacterales > Caulobacteraceae > JAFECT01. The sequence goes on along the minus strand of JAFECT010000012.1, from coordinate 26,018 downwards.
GGCGATGTAGCCTTGCGGGGTGATGCCCAGCGTCGGGCCGGCGACGGGCGCGGCCGGATAGCCCTGGATCACGGCCGCCCGGGTCGGCGCCGCCCAGCCGGTCTCGAACGCCTGGACCAGGCCCGCGACGGCGCCCGGGCCGACATGCTGTGGCGTGAAGGCGGCGTAGGGGATCAGCGGGAAGGCGGTCGCGGGGCTCACGGGCAGGGTCTTGAGCGTGAAGCCGTCGTGGCTGAGCAGGGTCGGCTGGCTGGGATCGTCGGGGCTGAAGAAGGGCGCCTGGGCCGGCTCGCAGCGATAGGCGCAAGCCGTCGCCGATGCGGCGGTGACGGTGGCCGTCGCCGCCGCGCAGGGCTGGAGGTTGCTCACCGTGAAGCTGAAGCCGCCGGTCGCGGACGGGTCCATGGAAAAGCAGCCCGCGGCGCTGGCCTGGAAGGTCATCAGGTCGCCGGCCGAGAAGGTGATCGCCTCCACGCCGGACAGGCCGCACAGGAGCGCGTGCCCGCTTGCCGTCGAGGTCGGGACCGACAGGGCGAAGGCGCCGCTGGGGGCGAAATAGATCGCGCCGTTGAAGCCCACGGTCGCCGCGAAACCTCCGCCCGCCTGCGGGGCCAGGGCCACCGCCTCATCGATGGCGGTGCGGTAGGCCGAAAGGAAGCTTCCCTTTGTCGGAGCGATGGCGAGGCGGCTGCGCCCGCCGCCAGCCCCCAGAGGATCGAGCGTCAGGGTGGCGGTCGCGACGGCCAGGGTCTCGCTGGCGTCGAGCACCGGGAAGACCATCGGCCCGCTGGGAAACAGCGCCTGGCCCGAGACGATGCCGTACTGAACGCCAAGCTCGAAGGCCGACGCGGCGTTGAGCGCGCCTGAGGCCACCAGGCAACCGGCCGCAGCCCCGGCGAGGGGCAGGCTGACGTTCGTCGCGGTGATGGCCGGCGTTCTGGGCGTCGCGTCGCCGAAGGAAACGGGCAGGTTCGCGCCCGCCGGGAAGGTCAGGCTGAGGCTGGCCTGGTCAGAGCCGGCGCCCAGCGTCGGCCCTCGGCTGTTGCGCCCGTCCATGAACAGGGTGCGCCCCGATCCGCCCAGCGCCAGCATCGAGAAGGCCTGGGGCAGCAGCTGGTAGTGGCCTTGCGCGCCCGAGCCCACGCCCTGGAACGCCAGTTGCGGTGCGCTTGAGGTGAAGCCGCCCAGCGTTGGGAGCCACAGCACGAGCCCGCCGTAGGCGCCGATGCCGGCGACCTGCAGCAAGGCGGCGCGGAAATCCGACAGGCTGTTCGGGTTCTTGGTGGTGTCCGGCGCCGTGGCCAGCACCAGGACGCCGACATGCTGATAGGGCCCGCCGCCGCCCATCTGGGCCACGAGCTGGGCCAGGGTCTGGTCGGAGGGCGCGCCTTGGCTGGCCTTGGCATAGGCGAAGGCCCCGATCCAGGGACCGCCCGCCGGCTGCTGGTCGGCGGCGAACAGATAGGTGTAGTCCGCCGAAGGCGTCGGCGCGGCATAGGTCGCGATCAGGCCGAACGTCACGCCCATAGCGCCCCTTTCCCCGAAAACGCGACGGCCTGCCCCTGAGGTGTCGGCCCGCGTGGCGAGACCCTATCTGTTTCGCCCTATAGGCGTAAATGACCTTCGTTCGCCGAACATAGTTAGTTCACGAGGAATCTACCGCAGGCGTGCCCATGCCGATGATGGCGGGCCTGTTCCGCCAAGCCGCGAACCGGCCTAGAGCGGGGCGAAAGCGGAGAACGACCTGTGCCCGTCACCATCTACGGCATCCCCAACTGCGACACGATGAAGAAGGCGCGGACCTGGCTGTCCGAGCATGGGGTGGCCTACGCCTTCCACGACTACAAGGCCTCGGGCGTCGATCGGGCGACGCTGGAGGGCTGGGTCGGCAAGGTCGGCTGGGAGCCGCTGCTGAACCGCGCCGGCACGACATTCCGCAAGTTGCCTGACGCCGACCGGGCCGGCATCGACCGGCCCAAGGCCATCGCCCTGATGCTGGCCCAGCCTTCGATGATCAAGCGACCGGTGCTCGAGTTCGACGGCGGCAAGCTGCTGGTCGGGTTCAAGCCCGAGGCGTACGCCACGGCCCTGGGCTGAGGGCCCCCGCGAAAGAATCGACGCTACCCTGCATCCGGCGCCGCGCTCTGCGGCGATCAGTCTTCGAATAGGGCGCCGTTGGGGGCGTCGAAGGAGCTGACGATGCATTACTGGTTCGCCTACTGGTGGCTGATCTTCCCGATCGGCGTCTTCGTCGCCGGCGGCTGGCAGAGCTGGCTGAGCTATCTGCGCCGCAAGCAGGAGCTGGAGCTGCTCAAGCACTATGTGGCCCAGGGCAAGGATCCGCCTCCCGAACTGTCGAAGGCGGTTTCGGGCGAGCACACCGCCGACCCGGCCATGGGCGGATACTATGGCCCGTACGGCTGGCGCGCGCGCCGCTGGGGCTGGGGGTGGAGCCCGTACTGGGCCTGGCAGCGGGCCATCGTCATGGGCGCCATCTCGGGCGGGCTCTACTACTGGGCCAACTACGTCAACGACAACGACCAGGCCCGTAGCGGGGTCATGATCGCGGTGATCATCACCGGCATCATCGCCGTCGTGTCGGCCTTCTTCGCCCTGATGATGACGCTGAACCCGCCGAAATGAACGCATGGGGGGCCAGCGACGCGGAGCTGGCCTCCGCCGCCCGGGCCGGATCGACCGACGCCTTCGCGCGCCTGGCCGACCGGCATCAGGCGGCCCTGCGCGCCTTCCTGAGGCGCACCTGCGGGGACTGGGCCGAGGCCGACGACCTGGCCCAGGAGACCCTGCTGACCGCCTGGTCGCAGCTTGCCCGCTGGCGGTCCGACGCCAGCTTCCGGGCCTGGCTCTGCGGCATCGGCTATCGCAAGCAGATGACCTGGCGCCGCGGCCGGGCGCGAGCCGCGCGGCGCGACATGCAGTATCTGGAGGCCGCCGCCGAGGTCTCGCCCGGCGCTCCGGCCGAGGACCGGATCGCGGTCCGTGACGCCATGCAGACCCTGCCGCTGGACCAGAGGGCCGCCGTCGCCCTGTGCCTGGCGGCGGATTTCTCGCACGCGGAGGCGGCCCAGGCCCTGGGCGCGCCGCTCGGCACCATCAAATCGCACGTGACGCGCGGCCGCGCGCGCTTGCTGCAGGCTTTGGGAGCGGACGATGAGTGAGATCGACCGGCGTTTGAGCGAGGTGTTTGCCGCGGACGCGCCGCCGGCGCGGGACCCGGCCTTCGTGTTCCGCGTGCTGCAGGCCGAGGAGCGGCGTCGGCTCGGGCTGGAGATGCTGTTGCAGGGCGCGGCGACGACGGCGGGGGCGGGGCTCCTGTGGGCGGCGCTGCCCTGGCTGAGCGACGCCGTGCAGAGCGCGACGCCGGTGCTCTCCGCCTTCAGCCTGGCGATGAGCGTGGTCGTGGGCGGGCTGATCCTGCTGCGGCTGTGGAGTGTGGCGCAGATGCGACTGTGGAGCGGTCCGGCGCCGATTTAATACGCATTGCGTATTATTTCTTTGATCCCCTCTGAGCAGGGCCCTAGGCTGCATGCGACACACAGCGAGTGAGCCCGCATGCGCCCTTCGACCTTCAGACTGCTGACCGGCCTGTGCGCCGCCGTGCTGTGCCTGGGCCTGGCCCTGGCCGCCCAGGCCTGCGCCGAGCCCGCCTCGGGCCCTGTGGTTTCCACCGACTCCGGCAAGGTTCAGGGCCGAGGGGGGCAGGGGATCGTAATCTTCAAGGGCGTCCCCTACGCGGCGGCGCCGGTCGGGCCGCTGCGTTGGCGCAGCCCCCAGCCGGTAAAGCCCTGGGACGAAGTCCGCGACGCGGGCGACTACGGCGCCTCCTGTCTGCAGGCCGGGACACCGCGCAATGTCGACCCCTCCAGCCGCGGCGCGAACACAAGCGAGGACTGCCTCTATCTGAACGTCTGGGCGCCGGCCTCGCCGAAGGGCAGGGCGCCGGTGATCGTATGGATCCACGGCGGCGGCGACACCGACGGGACCGCCAGCCAGACCTACTACGACGGCTCGTCCTTCGCGCGGGACGGGGTGGTGCTGGTCTCGATGAACTACCGCCTGGGCCCGCTGGGCTTCTTCGCCCATCCCGCCTTGGCCGCCGAGCAGGCGAAGGAAGGCGCCAACTACGGCCTGATGGACCAGATTGCGGCGCTGAAGTGGGTCCGGCGCAACGCCGCGGCCTTCGGCGGCGACCCGGACCGGATCACAGTGATGGGCGAGTCCGCGGGCGGGGTGGATATCATCGCCCTGATCGGTTCGCCCCAGGCCAAGGGCCTGTTCCGCGGCGCCATCGTGCAGTCCGCCGGCATGGGCTGGGACGTGGCGCCCAAGCTGGCCGAGGTCAGGAACCAGGGCGTGTCGCTGACCCGCGACCTGGCGCCGGCGAACGCGACGCCTGAGAACTTGCGCGCCATCCCCGGCGAGGCGCTGGTCAAGGCCGGGCAGGGCCGGGACGTGGAGCCTTTCGTGGACGGTGTGGTCCTGCCGGACGCGCCGCTGATCGCCTGGGCGCGACAGGGATCGGGCGGGGTGAGCCTGCTGATCGGGTCAAACTCGGGGGAGGGATCGCTACTCTACGCCGAGGCTCGGCCGGAGGGAGTCGTGGCCGGCCTGACCCCCGACGACCTGAAGACCCTGCGCGGGCTCTACGGCGACAAGGCCGCCACCGATCCGGACTTCGCGCGCCTGCTGTTCCGCGACTCCTTCTTCGCCGGCCCGGCGCGCTGGATGACCATGCACAGCCGTTCGCACGCCTGGCTCTACCGCTTCGACTATGTGCGCGACAGCCTGCGGTCGCGCCGGCCGAGCGCCAGCCACGGCTCGGAAATCCCCTTCGAGTTCCGCACCTGGCGCGGCATGCGCACCTCCGACGCCGATCTGCGGGTGGAGGAGCTGGTGCATCGCTGCTGGGTCAGCTTCGCCCGCGACGGCGCCCCGGCGTGTGTCGGCGCGGAAGCCAAGGAGGGCCGGCGCCTGACCATCGACGACCCGGCGCAACTCGGCCCGATCCCGGAAGCGGCAATGCTTGACCTGCTCGAGCGGCGCACGCCCGCCATGATCGAGGCCAACAAGGCGCTGCACTGAGTTCGCCGCCATAGTCTTGCGCCGTCTCACGCGTTACACTGAGGACAGTGGCGTTGGAGCGGACCATGACCGAGGCGGACCGGCGACTTCAGGCGATTTTCGCCGCCGACGCGCCGCCTGCGCGCGACCCGGCCTTCGTCTTCGCCCTGCTGCATCGCCTGGAGCGTCGTCGCCTGCATTGGGAGATCGCCGCCCAGGCCGCTCTGGCCCTGGTGGCCGGCGCCTTGCTGTGGGGCTTCTGGCCGGAAGTGTCTCAGGTCCTGATCGCCGCCACCCCGACCGTTGCGGCTTGCGCGGCGGCGCTCGCGGCTGCGGCGGGATTGCTCTTCCTCGGGCGCATGCTCGATCCCTTGTCCCACAAGGGTTGAGCCGCCTTACGAAGATTTCACCTGCCACGACGCATCCGTAGGCGGGCGTCCAAGGCTCTTGTCGTCAGAAGGCGGACGCACCAAGGCTTCGCCCAACGTCGAGATAAGAGGTGATTCCAATGAGCACCGGTGTTGAGATCCTGGTTCCGCTAGGCTTCTTCGGGATGATCGCGGGCGTCGTGCTGGTCCCCCGCTACTTCCGCAATAAGGAGCGGACCGAGATGCAGCAGACCATCCGCGCTGCGATCGAGAAGGGCCAGCCCCTGCCGCCCGAAGTGCTGGACGCCATGACCCGCGATGTGAAGCCCGCCCCGTCGGCTGCGCGCGACATCCGCGTCGGCGTGGTCTGGCTGGCTATCGGCCTGGGCATCGCGGGCTTCGGTCTGGCGATGGGCCAGTACACGGAAGCGGCCATGCCTCCGTTCCTGGGCATCGGGGCGATCCCGGCCGCGGTGGGCCTCGCCTTCATCGTGATGTCCTTCTTCAACAACAAGTCGCGCTGACGCCCACGCCAATCTGAAGGGAGCGCCCATGGGGGCCTCTTACAAAGACGGGCGGATTGTCGGCCTCCACGATGTGGAGCTGGCTCAGCTCGCCGCCGCGGGAGGGCGGCGCGAGTTCGGGGAGCTGGTGCGACGGCACAGCTCCGCGGTTCGGGCGCTGCTGAGGCGCATGGGCGCGCAGGCTTCGACCGCCGACGACATCGCCCAGGACGCCTTCCTGCAGGCCTATGAGCGCATCGCGGAGTTCCGGGGCGAGGGCACTTTCGTGAGCTGGGTCCGGCGCATCGCCGCCCGGCTCTATCTGAAGCGTCGCAAGAAGGACGCCCAGCTGGTGCTCGAAGCCGAGCTGCGCGAGCCCGAACAGGCGCCCGCCTACGCCGACAACGCCGGCCGCATCGACCTGGACGAGGCCTTGAAGGTGCTTAGCGCGCCGGAACGCCTGTGCGTGTCGCTGTGTTACGGCGCAGGACTTTCGCACTCGGAGGTCGCCGAGACCTTGAATACGCCGCTCGGAACGGTCAAATCCCATGTCAAACGTGGTTTGGATAAGCTCAGAGAGCGCATGGCGCCGCAGGGCGGCGACCAGACCGGGAGTAGGGCTCATGGTTGAGCGGGATTTCGAGACGCAGCTGGAGCGCATGTTCGCGCAGGCTGCGCCCATGCCCGACGCCGACGAGTTCACCGCCCGCGTCGAGAAGCGACTGCGCCGCGACTGGCGCGTGCGCACCCTGGTGATCGGCGTCGCCGGCGTGGCCGGGGGCGCAGTGGCGGTCAGCCAGTCGCTGGGCCTTGGCCTGGGTCACCGGGCGCAGGCGGTCGCCGTGTCCTCGACGTCGGCCTTCAACAATCTCTATGACCAGGCCGCGGCCCAAGGCGGAGCCCTGCTGCAGGGCGGCGCGGGCGTAGGCATGTTCTGGATCGCGTCGGCCCTGATGATCGTGGCGGCGATCGTTGGAGCCACCCGAGCGCTCGACGAGTCCTGAAATGTCCTCCCAGCGTGAGCAGAGTATCAGGCGGGTCAGCGCGCCTGAGATCACCACCCGCAAGGGCGGCGAGCCCGTGGTCTGCCTCACCGCCTACACCGCGCCCATGGCCGAGATGCTGGACGCGCACTGCGACCTGCTGCTGGTCGGCGATTCGGTCGGCATGGTGCTGCACGGCCTGCCGGACACCGTCGGGGTGACCCTGGACATGATGATCCTGCACGGCCAAGCGGTGATGCGCGGGGCCAGGCGGGCCATGGTCGTGGTCGATATGCCGTTCGGCTCCTACGAAAGCTCGCCGGAGCAGGCCTTCGCCAACGCCTCGCGGGTGCTGAAAGAGACCGGCTGCCAGGCCATCAAGCTGGAAAGCGGGCCGATGATTGCCGAGACCGTGGCCTTCCTGGTCCGGCGCGGCATCCCGGTCATGGGCCACGTGGGCCTGCGGCCCCAGGCGGTGAACGTCGACGGCGCCTTCAAGGCCAAGGGCAAGACCGAGGACGAGCGGCTGCGCGTGCTGGCCGAGGCCGAGGCCACCGCCGACGCGGGCGCCTTCGCCGTGGTGGTGGAGGGCGTGGCCGAGGGGCTGGCGCGCGAGATCACCGAGGCGATCCACGTCCCGACCATCGGCATCGGCGCCTCCGCCGCCTGCGACGGGCAGATCCTGGTGACCGACGACATGTTGGGCATGTTCGACTGGACCCCGCGCTTCGTGCGCCGCTACGCCGACCTGAAAGGCGAGATCGGATCGGCCGTCGGCGCCTGGGCTGCGGACGTGCGGGCGCGCCGGTTTCCGGGCGAGGCAGAGACATATTGGTCCAAGCGGCCCGTCGGCGGTTGAGTTGCGTTGCGGCCAGGGCCGCAAGGCTATAGGTTCGCGGCGGTTTTCAATTGCGCCTCGGGGAGCGTCTGTTTTCGTGGTCGATTTCTTCAACGAGGTCGAAGAGGATCTTCGCGCCAACCAGTGGCGCACCCTCTTCAAGAAATACGGCGCCGCGGCCGCCGGCGCGGGCGTGGTCCTGCTGATCGGCGTCGGCGGCGCGCTGGGCTATATTTCGTGGCGTAATCAGGCTTCGGCCAAGGGCTCCGAAGCGTTCGAACGCGGCGCCAAGGCGCTGGAGCAGCGCCAGCCCGACCAGGCCGGGACGGCCTTCGCCGACACCGCCAAGTCCGGGTCGGCCGCCTACAAGGCCCTGGCCCTGGAAGGCGAGGCCGGTCTGGCCCTGAACGCCAACCAGACCGACAAGGCGCTGGACCTGCTCGACAAGGCCGCGCGCGCCGAAAGCGACCCGATCGTCGCCGACGAAGCCCGCCTCAAAGCCGCCTATCTCGTCATGGACAAGTCGCCCTTCAACTTCGCCGAAGTGAAGAAGCGTCTCGATCCCCTCATGAAAGACGGTCGCCCCTACGCCGCCTACGCCCGCGAGGCCCTGGCCATGGCCAAGCTGCAGAATGGCCAGCCCAAGGACGCGCGCGACGACTTCCAGCACTTGGCCAATTCGATCGATCCCTCGACCAGCGCCGAGGTGCGCCAACGCGCCCAGGTCGCCCTGAAGATGATCGACGGCGGCCAGACCACCCAGCTGCCCGCCATGGTCAAGGCCGCCGCCAAGGCCGCCGCGACACCCCCCAGTCTCCCGGCCGGTCTCCCGGCCCCGCAAGCCGGAGCCGCTCGTTGATGAACCGCGTAATCAAGGTCGCCGCCCTGGGCGTGGCGTGCGTCGCCCTGGCGTCGTGCGGGACCGTCAGCAAGATGAACCCGTTCCACGGGCCCAAGTCCAAGATCGTCGCCGCCAAGGGCGAGCGCATCCCGGTCCTGACCTACGACACCACCGTCAAGCCGTCCGACGCGCTGTCGGGCGTCGAGATCGCCCTGCCGGAGGCCCAGCCCGTCGCCGCCTGGCCGCTGCCCGGCGGCAACGCCGAACAATCGCTGGAGAACGTGCAGGCCGCGCCAGACTTCCAGGTGGCCTGGCGGCGTGACATCGGCGTGAAGTCGGGCGCCAAGACCCAGGTCACCGCCCCGCCGGTGGCCGTGGACGGCAAGATCTTCACCATGGACGGCCAGGCCGACGTGGTGGCCACCGACGCCAAGACCGGCCGCCACGAGTGGCGCACCAACCTGCGTCCCAAGTCCAAGCGCGACAAGGAAGCCTTCGGCGGCGGCCTGGCCGTGGCCGACGGCAAGGTGCTGGTGACCTCGGGCTTCCGCCTGGTCGCCGCGCTCGACGCCGCCACCGGCAAGGTGCTGTGGCAGAAGAACGTGACCAGCCCGATCCACGCCGCCCCGACCATCTCGAACGGGCGCGTGTTCGCCGTGGACCTGGACGACCAGATCCTGGCCTTCGACGTCAACAACGGCGATCAGGTCTGGTCCTACCAGGCCCTGGTCGAGCCGGCGCGCGTGCTGAAGGCCTCGAGCCCCGCCGTGCTGGGCGACGAAGTGGTCGCGCCCTTCGCCTCGGGCGAACTGGTGGCCCTGTCGGCCGCCAACGGCAACGCGCTCTGGGATCAGGCGCTGTCGCGCACCAGCCGCATGAACGCCCTGTCGGAAATCCGTGACATCCCGGGCCGTCCGGTCATCTACAAGGGCGACGTCTACGCCGCCTCGCAGTCGGGCGTGTTCGCCGCGGTGGACGTGCGCTCGGGCAACCCGCGCTGGGAACTGCCCATCGCCAGCATCAACACCCCCTGGCCGGCCGGCGACGCCGTCTACATCGTCTCCAAGGCGGGCGAGGTGGTCGCGGTCAACCGCGAGAGCGGCCAGGTCTACTGGCTGGTCGACCTGAACAAGGGCCGCACGCGACAGGAGGGCGGCTTCGCCCGCATCGGTCGTCACGTGGTGCACCCGATCTGGTCCGGCCCGATGCTGTCCGGCGACCGGCTGATCCTGGTCAACAACTGGGGCGAGGCCGTCACCCTGGAAGCCAAGACCGGCAAGCTGACCAAGACCATCAAGATCGGCGACGCCTCTTACATGTCGCCTATTGCCTACGACGGCATGATCTATGTCGTGACCGACAACGCCAAGCTGGTCGCCATCCGCTAGGCTTGAAGCGGCGCCGGGTTCGCTTCCGGCGCTTCACTGTAGTACAGAGCGCGCCCTCGCCGTGATCCGGCGGGGGCTTCGCTTTTTCGGAAAGGAACGGGAACCGCCATGCCGCTGAAGGTCGCCATCGTCGGCCGGCCGAACGTCGGCAAGTCGACCCTGTTCAACCGCCTGGCCGGGAAGAAGCTGGCCATCGTCGACGACCGCCCGGGCGTGACGCGCGACCGGCGCTATGGCGCAGGGCGCATCGGCGACCTGGAGCTGGAGCTGATCGACACCGCGGGCTTCGAGGATGTCTCCGACGAGAGCCTCGAGGCGCGCATGCGCGCCCAGACCGAAAAGGCCGTGGACGAGGCGGACGTGTCGCTGTTCGTGGTCGATGCGCGCGAGGGTGTGGTCCCGCTCGACGAGATCTTCGCCGACCTGCTGCGGCGCAAGGACAAGCCGGTGGTGCTGTTGGCCAACAAGGCCGAGAGCAAGGCCTCGGACGCCGGGGTCAACGAGGCCTTCGCCCTGGGCTTCGGCGAGCCGATTCCGTTCTCGGCCGAGCACGGCGAGGGCCTGGCCGACCTCTACGCCGCCCTGGCCGCGATGGAGCCGATCGAGGACGACGAGGCCGACGACCCGGAAATCCCTATTCGTATCGCCATCGTCGGGCGGCCGAACGCGGGCAAGTCCACCCTGGTCAATCGGATCATCGGCGAGGACCGGATGCTGACCGGGCCTGAGGCCGGCATCACGCGCGACGCCATCCCGGTGGACTGGGAATACGACAACCGCCGCATCCGCCTGGTCGACACCGCTGGCCTGAGGCGCAAGGCGCGCGTGCAGGAGAAGCTCGAGAAGCTCTCCACCGCCGACTCCATCCGCGCCATCACCTTCGCCGAGGTGGTGGTGCTGGTGATGGACGAGGAAAACGCGTTCGAGACCCAGGACCTGCAGATCGCCGACCTGGTCGAGCGCGAGGGCCGGGCCCTGGTCTATTGCGTGACCAAATTCGACCTGGTGAAGGAGCCGCAGGCGCGTCTGAAGGCCTTGCGCGAGCAGGCCGACCGGGTGTTGCCCCAGTTGAAGGGCTCTCCGCTGGTGACCCTGTCCGGCGTCACCGGCCGGGGCGTCGAGCGGCTGATGCCGGCGATCCTGAAGGCGCATCGCGACTGGTCCACCAAGGTCAAGACGCGCGACCTCAACGACTGGCTGGCCATGGCCGTGCAGCGCCACCCACCCCCCGCCGTGGACGGAAAGCGGATCCGCCCGAAATACATGGCCCAGACCAAGGCGCGCCCGCCGACCTTCGTGCTGTTCGCGACCCGCGCCTCGCAGCTGCCGGACCAATACAGGCGCTACCTGATCAATTCGCTCAGGGAGAGCTTCGACCTGCCGGGCGTGCCGATCCGCGTGACCATCAAGGCCAACAAGGGTTCCGACCCGAACGCCGAGCAGGGCAGCGCCGAGTACGACCGCGCCAAGTCGTTCAAGTCGCGCCGCGCGCCGACCATCCGCAAGCGTCGGGACTGAGCCGCATGACCGAGCTGGGCGCCACCGGGCTCAAGCCCAATACGCTGAAGCTGCTGATCATCCTGATGGCGGCCGCGGACGGTTTCGCAGCCGGCGCGCTTCTGGGCCACCCGTGGCTGGGGCTAATCGGCGGCGCGATCCTGGTGGCCCTGGCCGGCCGCACGGTGGCGAGCGGGCCGAGGCTGCACGCCTGGGCCCTGTTCATGACCATCCCGCTGGGCTGGGTGCTGGAGGTGGGCGCGGCGGTCCTGCTGCACGGGACGCTGCCCCGGGCCTACGCCGATTGGATCTTCATCGCAGCGGCGCTGCTGATCGTGGGCATGACCGCGCTGGCGGCCGTGGCCCTGCCGCGCCTGCGCTGGGCCGCCATCGGTTTCGGCGTGCTGAACCTGCTGATCTCGATTCCCGTCGGCCTCCTGGCAGCGCAGATGGCGACCGGACAAGCTATCTAGGCGCGATCAGGCCCCTTGGGCCGCCTTCCACTCAGAGAACTCGATGGTCTGCTTCGGCGACGGATCGCGGTCCGCGCGCGCCAGGTCGACGATCAGGGGCGTGATCTCCTCCGGCGGCGGCAGGGTCATGGGGTCTTCGCCGGGGAAGGCCTCGGCGCGCATGCGGGTGCGCATCGGGCCGGGATTGACGATGGCCGAACGCACCGACGTGTTCTCGATCTCGTCGGCCCAGCAGCGCACCAGCGACTCCATCCCCGCCTTGGTCGCCGCATAGGCGCCGAAGAAAGCGCGCGGGCGCGGTACGACGCCGGAGGTGAAGAAGATCGCGCGCCCGGCCTCGGACGCCTTCAGCAGGGGCTCGAACGAGCGGATCAGGCGATAGGAGGCGGTCAGGTTGATGGCCATCACCTTGGCCCAGTCGCGCGGGTCCATGTGCGAGACCGGCGTCAGCACGCCCGGCATGGCGGCGGCGTGCACCAGCACATCCAGCCGCTTGAACCGCTCGAACACCGCCCCGCCCAGCCGGTCGATGGCCCCGCCGTCCACCAGATCGAAGGGGGTGAGCGTCGCGCGCTCGCCGGTGGCGGCGAAGATGGCGTCGTCCAGCTCCTCCAGCCCGCCCTGCGTCCGCGCGGCGGCGATCACATGCGCGCCCGCCTTGGCCATGGCCAGGGCGCAGGCTTGGCCGATGCCGCGCGAGGCTCCGGTGACGAGGACGATGCGGCCCGCGAGAGGCTTAGAGGAATCGACGGTCATGGCGGGTGCGTATAGCGGGCAGAGGGGATGATCGCATCATCGCTGTTGAAGATCGGCCGTGAGTCGATGGATTGCCTTCCGGTCAATCCAATTCCTCGATGCGCGCTCGGGCGCTCGCCTCTTCATCGAGAAGGCCAGCGCTAGCATACAGTTTCACAGCGGTCTCAAACGCCAACCTCGCCTTACCTATATCGCCTCTTGATTCATCAATCTCACCAAGTGACATTAGGCATTCTGCTTCCGCTATCGGATTGCCAAAATTGGAGAGAATATATTTTGCCTGTTCATATAGGGCGTACGCATCATCTTTCTGGGACAGAATAAGCGCGATGTCTCCGAGGCCTTTTAGACAATGTGCCTCGCCGAGTACGCCTCCAACGCGTTGGTAGAATGTTGTGGCGGCGATGTAATAATTTCGAGCCTCGTCACAATTTCTCCGAGAAAGAGCAATTTCCCCAAGGACAAATTGGCAATTGCCTGTCCCAAGAGCGTCGTCCACTCGCTGGTATATATTCATGGCCTGCGCAATAAGAGTCTCTGCAGCATCGTATTCGGAATTAAGCCTTGCAAGTTCCCCCAAGCAAAAGGTGGCGTTTGCTTCTCCAACACTAAGGCCAGAATGGAGAAATATTAGCCTGGCTTGCTCGTACAAATTCTTGGATACGGTCAAATTCCCCTGAGTACGTGCGATATCTGCCAGGCCAAACAGGCAGTCGGCCTCACCTTTCTTTTGTCCAATTTTTTGATAGAGCGACTTGGCTTCTTCGTAAAAATTAATTGCGTCTTGGTGTCGGGCAATTACTCGCGCGACATTGGCTAAGCTTGTTATGCAGGCGGCTTCGCCATCGGCATTGCCGAGCTGTTTAAATAGCAGTTTTGCTTGCTCGTAATTTGCGCGAGCGGCATCAAGGTTAGAAGCACGATATAGATGTCCGATATTAATTAGACAGTACGCCTCCCCGGAAATATCATTTATTTTCTTATATTTATTGAGGGCTTTCTCGAATAGTGCTTTTTTGTTTCCATCTAAGCTTGATGGCGCGGATATAGCTAATCTAAAGAAGCTTCCCGCGATGGCTGCGGGATTGTGTTGCGTTTCTAAAATTTTATGCGCTACAGCTAAGCTTGAAACACCTGCGCGGCCCGACGAAGAATGGTACAAACCTAGACCGTCTAGCGCATCCTCAAGAATATTATCAACTGGACCTTTTTGGAGCGCCAGCAGTATCAGCGGATCCAAGTTGTCAGCCTCGGTCTCGACGGAAGCGCGAACCTTCTCCCAAGTGTTGGTCCCGATCCGTCCTGCGTCGGTTGCGATAGCGAGGAAATGGCTCACCACGCGACCAAGGTCCGACTCCTCCAAAGGCACTTCGAGCTTCGCGCATTCACGAAGAGGGGTAAGCATCCGTAGGCGGCGGTCGGGCCTGCGCTCCACCAAGTGAAGCTGGCGTAGGCAGTCGGCGACATCTTCAGCTTGGGCTGGCGCAAGGTCCCCGCCGAGCAGGATGCTCACGTCGCCTGCGGCGAGTCCGGCCGGGAGCTGAGCCAGGATGCCAACCAAACGGCGCGCGTCCGGCGAGCCCATCATCCGCGGGCTTTCCATGGAAAGCCTCAGGGACGCACTCACGCTCGTTAGGCGCGCTTCACCGTGGATCGGGTGTTTGAGGAGGCCGGCGTGCGCGGCGTTCCAACGTTCGACAAGGCCTAGCAGCGTGGCCTCGGACTTCGCCCGAGCACCCAGCAGGTTGATGGACAGTGCGTGGCCCTCCAGCACGGAAAGCAGCTTCGGGAGAGCCGGGTCACTGCTGAATCGATCCCCTGCCACATCGAGAAATGCGGTGCGCGCGGCCGGTTCGTCGAGTTTGGGTAGATCGCTGATGACGGTTGCGCCAGACACGGTCGGCGCATCTCCCCGAATGGTCACCACCAGCGCTAGGTTGCTGATCTGCGCCAACAACCTGAGCAAACGCTCAGCCTCGCGGTGATTCCGTTCGAACACCGACTCGGCATTGTCCAGGATCGCCGCTACTGGCTTGGCCTTTGCGAATGCTTCAATCTCCTCCAGCAACGCGTCAGTCCCGCCGGTCGCGGAGAGACCGAAGCCGTCAGCGAGGCGGGACAGCAACTCTCTGGGCTCGGCTGCGGGCTCGAGAGAAATGAAGACGCGGCGCTCCGCAAAAGCTGCACGTATGCGCTCATCATACAGGGCCGCGACGGCAAGTGTGGTTTTCCCCATGCCGGGACCGCCCGCAATCAGGGCAGTTCCGTGCGCCGTCACGGCAGCGATTACGGCCTCCATCTCGTCGTCACGGCCGAAGATAGACGGCCTTTCGACGTCGCGGTCGATACGTCTGAGGCCTGCGCTTGCCGGCGCGAGTGCTCGCAGGAAGATGGGCAAATCGTCGTTTGTTGAGCCGAACGAAATGGGGAAGAGCCTGTCGTCAAGTTGAGCGCCAGGGGGAGCACCAGTCGTTGCGTCGTGTTTTATCAGCCAGTAGCGCCGCTCCGCGACATCCGGCCATTCGGTCACGAAGGCGGCGAGTTGAGCGAAGTCCGGGTCGTTCAGACCACTGTCGCTGCAACCAACGAAAACGGTCGGCCGGCCGAGCGCCATGAATTGCTGTAGCAACTTTCGCCGCTCGTCACCGCTATGACGAGCATAGGACTCCGATCCGAGGATCACGCTTGCGGGCGTCGCCCAATGGCCATGCAAATGCAGGATGGCATCAGTGCGCCCCGCCAGCCAATCGGCCGTTCCAGCATGGTCAGACCAGAGGACTACCGGCCGTCCCGTGGCTCGCTGAAGTATTTCGTCGTAGTTGGTTGTTGCGATCGGGCATCCCCAGCCCAATAGCGCCTCGATCAGGTCGCGCTTGGTTGGCCTCAGTTGACCCACTTGGTCATAGAGCCATGTTCGAAATTCGCTGTTGTGCGCACCGCCCAGCCGCTGCGTGAGTTCGTTCGCGACCTTGATCCAGACCTTTGGGTCGTTCTTCTTGATCTTGGCGGCGGCTTTCCCCGCCCAGGTCTTCGCGCTCGCATCGAGATTGGCGACCCGCCCTATGCCAGACTCGATCAGTGCGCCCCAGCCGGGTGCCTTCCCGTCCGTTGCCTGCATCGACACTCCGGCACCGCAAATCACGATCGGCTTAGGGCCGCTCGTGGCGATAGCCTTTCTCAGTTCTTCGCGCAGGTAGTCGTCAGTCAAGTCGTCGGCCCCCGAAAGGTCCGACCTTAAGTTGATCACATCGCGCCTGTCACGCTTGAATGGCTGCGGGCTGACTTAAGCGCTGACCAGGAAGCTCAGCTGCCGCCCGGCTGTATCCTCGCGCCCCTCTACGATCTCTCGGTCGAGCAAGCGGGTGGGGTAGTCGCCGGTGAAGTAGTGGTCGGTGAACTGGGGGTTCTCGGGGTCGCGCGGGCCCACGCCCATGGCGTCGTAGAGGCCTTCCACAGAGAGGAAGCCCAGCGAGTCCACTTCCAGCATCTGGCGCATCTCGGCCAGGCTCTTGGTGGCGGCCAGCAGCTTGTCGCGGTCGGGCATGTCGATGCCGTAGAAGTCCGGCCACTTGATCGGCGGGGAGGCGGAGCGCAGGTGCACCTCCTTGGCGCCGGCCTCGCGCACCATGCGCACGATCTTCACCGAGGTGGTGCCGCGCACGATGGAATCGTCGATCAGCACCACGCGCTTGCCGGCCAGGGCCGCGCGGTTGGGGCTGTGCTTCATGCGCACGCCGAGCTCGCGCACGCCCTGGCTGGGCTGGATGAAGGTGCGGCCGATGTAGTGGTTGCGGATGATGCCCATCTCGAACGGGATGCCGCTTTCGGCGGCATAGCCGAGCGAGGCGGGAACGCCGCTGTCGGGCACCGGCACGACCACGTCGGCCTCGACCGAATGCTCGCGGGCCAGGCGCGCGCCCATGCGCTTGCGCACCTCATAGACCGAGCGGCCGTGCACCACGCTGTCGGGCCGGGAGAAGTAGACGTATTCAAACACGCAGGGACGGGCGGCGCGGGTGGGGAAGGGCTTGATCGACTCCACCCCGTGCTCGTCGATGACGACCATCTCGCCGTTTTCGACGTCGCGCACGAAGCGGGCGCCGATCATGTCGAGCGCGCAGGTCTCGGACGCCAGCACGTACTTGCCGGCCAGTTCGCCCAGCACCAGCGGGCGGATGCCAAGCGGATCGCGCACCCCGATCATCTTGCGGTTGGTGAGCGCAATCAGGGCGTAGCCGCCCTCGATCTGGGCCAGGGCCTCGATGAAGCGGTCGACGATCTTGGCCTTACGCGAACGCGCGATGAGGTGGAGGATCACCTCGGAGTCAGAGGTCGACTGGAAGATGGCGCCCTCGCCGACCAGCTCGGTGCGGAGCGCCATGAAGTTGGTCAGGTTGCCGTTGTGGGCCAAGGCGATGCCGCCCGTCTCCAGATCGGCGAACATCGGCTGGACGTTGCGCAGGAACGAGCCGCCGGCCGTGGAATAGCGGGTGTGGCCGACCGCGCCATGACCGGGCAGGCGCTCCATCAGGTCGCCGCGCCCGAAGGCTTCGCCCACCAGCCCCATGTGCCGCTCGGTGAAGAAACGGGCGCCGTCCGACGAGGCGATGCCGCAGGCCTCCTGGCCGCGGTGCTGCAGTGCGTGCAGGCCCAGCGCCACCACCGCCGAGGCGTCGCGCACCCCGAACACGCCGAAAACCCCGCACTCCAGCCGCAGCTGGTCGTCCTCCGGGTCCCGTGGCGGCACGGGACGGTCGAATTCGCGGTGCACTGAAGCGGTCATCGGGTCCTCTCGACCAGCGCGTCCATATCCTGGCGCTGGCGGCGATCGTAGGCGGGGGCGCCCTTAGCCTTGGATTGCGGCCGGCCGGTGGCGCCCTCGCGCACCGAGGCCTCCACGCGTGGGGCGACGGAGTCGGCGGCCTTGGCCATCGGCGGCAGCACCACCTGGATGGTCTTGGCGGAGAAGGCGCTGACCTTGTAGAGCGCCGCGTGGCGGAACCAGTCGGGGATGCGGTTGGCGGTCATGGCCGCGAGCATCAGATGGAAGGCGCCCACGAAGGCCAGGGCCCGGATCAGGCCGACGCCTAAGCCCACCGTCCGGTCGATCCCGCCCAGCTGGTCGCTCTGGTGCATCTTGGAGCGGATGAAGCCGCCGATGGCGTGGACCGCCAGATAGGCGACCACGAAGATCAGCACCGCGGCGACGACCGTGCCCACCCACTGCGGATTGATGAAGCCGCGGAAGAACGGGCCGCTGTAGGGCAGCATCAGGGCCGAGATCAGGGCCGCGATCAGGAAGGCGAACAGGGTCACGATTTCCTTGGCCCCGCCGCGCGCATAGCCGACGATGCCCGAGATCAGCAGCAGGACGAGGATGACGCCGTCGTAGATGGTCATGAAACCCTCCCTCAGCCCTTCCAATTCTCGTCGCCGATGCGGGCGACCGCGTCGGCCAGCTTCTGCACGGTGGCGACCGGGAAGGGCGCGCCCTCCTTGGCCGCTGACGGACCGAGCGCGCGGTCGAACCCGAGCTTGGCCGCCTCCTTCATCCGCGACTCCATGCGACTGACCGCCCGGACCTCGCCCGAGAGGCTGATCTCGCCGAACACCACGCACCCTTGCGGTAACGGCACGTCCAGGGCCGAGGAGGCCAGGGCCGCCGCCGCCGCCAGGTCCGCGGCCGGTTCGTTGACCCGAAGGCCGCCGGCCACGTTGAGGTAGACGTCGCGGGCGCCGAAACCAAGGCCGCACCGGGCCTCGAGCACGGCGAGCACCATGGCCAGGCGCCCGGTATCCCATCCTACCACAGCCCGGCGCGGCGTTCCGTAGGCCGACGGCGCCACCAGGGCCTGGAACTCGACCAGCACGGGGCGCGAGCCCTCGATCCCGGCAAACACCGCCGCGCCGGCCGCCCGCTCACCGCCCTCGCCCAGGAACAGGGCCGAGGGGTTGGCGACTTCTCTGAGGCCGCTGTCGCCCATCTCGAACACGCCGATCTCGTCGGTGGCGCCGAAGCGGTTCTTGGCCGCGCGCAGGATGCGGAAGGGATAGCCGCGTTCGCCCTCGAAGGAGAGGACCGCGTCGACCATGTGCTCGACCACGCGGGGGCCGGCGATCTGGCCGTCCTTGGTGACGTGGCCGACCAGGATGACGGCGATGCGCCGCTTCTTGGCCAGGCGCACCAGCTCGCCGGCGCAGGCGCGCACCTGGGCGACCGAGCCCGGGCCGGCCTCGAGCGCGTCGCTCCACAGGGTCTGGATGGAGTCGACGATCAGGAGGTCGACGGGCTCGCGCTTGAGGCTGTCGACGATGTCGCGAAGGCTGGTCTCGGCCGCCAGCTTCACCGGCGCTTGCGAAAGACCCATGCGGGCGGCTCGGGAGCGGATCTGCTCCACCGCCTCTTCGCCGGAGACATAGGCCACCTTGGCCCCGCCGAGGGCCGCCTGGGCGCAGACCTGGAGCAAGAGGGTAGACTTGCCGACGCCCGGGTCGCCGGCCAGCAGGATCGCCGAGCCCGGCACCACACCGCCGCCGCAGACGCGGTCGAACTCGGCCGAGCCGGTGGCGATGCGGGGCGGATCGGGGGTGTGGGCTTCGAGGGTCTCGAACACCAGGCCGCGGGCCTTGCTGGCCTTGGTCGGGGCCATGGCGCCGGGCGGGCCGCCTTGCGCCTCCTCGACCAGGGTATTCCAGGCGCCGCACGCGTCGCAGCGCCCCGACCACTTTGGGTGGACGGCGCCGCAGGACTGGCAGACGAAGACCGCGCCGTCGCGCGCCATCGGGTACTCTCTGAATTGGGTCTGGGTACGGCCGCCGACCCGGTGATTTTCGCCTGATTCGCGCGCGGCTCAGCGCGAGAGATAGATACGCTCGGCGCGCGGTCCAATCCGGGTCAGGAGCTCCAGCGCCAAAGTGCCCCAGGCCGAAGCCGCGTCATCGATCATCAGGTTGGGCCCGAACAGCTCGACCCATCGACCCGGGCGCGCCGCGTCGCAGCCGGTTACGTCGATGGTCGCCAGGTCCATGGAGAGCCGCCCTGCGAACGGCCTGACATCGCCCTCGAACCACGCCCCGCCGCCGGGCCAGGCCGAGCGCAGCACGCCGTCGGCATAGCCCACGCCCACCACTGCCACGCGGCGCGGCTCCTCGGCGACAAAGCGCGCGCCATAGCCGACGCTTTCGCCCGCGGCGACGTCGCGCACCTGCAGGATCTGGGCTTCGAAGGTCGCCACGGCCTTCAGCCGGGGGTCGGGCCGGTCCTGAGGGCCGCCGCCGTACAGCGAGATGCCCGGCCGCACCATGTCGAAGCGGAAATCGGGGCCCATGAAGGCGCCCGACGAGTTGGCGAGGCTGGCGCGCACCTCCGGAAACAGGGCGCGCATCTCCGCAAAACGCTCGGCCTGGCGCCGGTTCAGCGGTTGGCTGGGGTCCGGCCCGCAGGCTAGGTGGCTCATCACCAGGATCAGGTTCAGGCCCTGGCGGTCGAGGGCGCGGGTCTCGGCCATGGACAGGCCCAGGCGGTTCATGCCCGTGTCGATGTGCAGGGCGCAGGGACGGCCCAGGCCGTCGGCGCGCCAGTGGGCGATCTGCTCCAGGCTGTTCAGCACCGGCGTGAGGCCGGAAGCGAGCAGTGCGGGCGCCGCGGCTTCAGGGCAGCCGTCCAGCACGTAGATCGTGGCCGGCCGGTCCGGCCCCAGGCTCCGGCGCAGGGCCACGCCTCCCGCCACCCGTGCGGTGAAGAAGCTCCTCGCGCCCTCGGCCCACAGGCGCGCGGCGACTTCGGCCGCGCCCATGCCATAGCCGTCGGCCTTGACCACTGCGGCGACTTCGGCCCCGGCCGCTTCGGCCCTGAGCACACGCCAGTTGGCGGCAAGCGCATCGAGATCGACGGTCAGGCGGGACGGCGCCGCGGGGGAGGGCATGGCCAGCCGTTTCGCGGATGCGAAGGCCGGGCGCAAGTGGGATTTGAGGCCGGTGTTACGCGGGCGTCTCCAGTCGTTCGTGCGCCTCGGCGCCGCCCGGCCCGCGCCTGAGCTCCCGATGCAATACGGCCTCGTCCAGTTCTCCCTCCCAGCGCGCGATCACCAGGGTCGCCACCCCGTTGCCGACCAGGTTGGTCAGGGCCCGGCACTCGCTCATGAAGCGGTCGATGCCGACCAGCAGCGCGATGGAGACCAGGGGGATCGACGGGACCACCGCGAGCGTCGCGGCCAGGGTGATGAAGCCCGCGCCGGTGACCCCGCTGGCGCCCTTGGAGGTCAGCATGGCCACGGCCAGGATTTCCAGCTCCTGGGCGATGGTCAGGTGGGTGTTGGTGGCCTGGGCCAGGAACAGGGTGGCCAGGGTCATGTAGATGTTGGTGCCGTCGAGGTTGAAGCTGTAGCCGGTCGGGATCACCAGCCCCACGATCGGGCGAGAGGCGCCCAGCCGCGTCAGCTTCTCCATGATCTGGGGCAGGACCGTCTCGGAGGACGAGGTCCCCAGCACGATCAGCAGTTCCTCGCGGATGTAGGCGATGAAGCGGAAGATCGAGAACCGCGCCGACCAGGCGATCAGTCCCAGCACCACGACCACGAACAGGACCGAGGTCAGGTAGAAGGTCCCGATCAGGGCGCCCAGCTTGACCAGCGATCCCGCGCCGAACTTGCCGACCGTGAACGCCATGGCCCCGAAGGCGCCGATGGGCGCGGCCCGCACCACGATGTGGATGATGGCGAAGAACAGTTTTCCCAGTTTTTCCAGCCCGTTGGCCACCTCTTCTCCGAGGCCGCCCAGCCGCGTGCAGGCAAAGCCGATGAGGATGGCGATGAGCAGCACCTGCAGCAGGTCGCCCTTGGCGAAGGCGCCGATGAAGGTGTCGGGGATGATGGCCTGCAGGTGGGCGATGACGCTGTCATGCCTGGCCTGGTCCACGAAGCTCGCCACCGCCTTGGCGTCCAGCGTCTTGGGATCGGCGTTGAAGCCGGCGCCGGGCTGCAGCACCTCCGCGACCAGCAGGCCCAGGCCCAGCGCGAAGGTCGAGACCACCTCGAAATAGAGCAGGGTCTTGCCGCCGACCCGCCCGAAGGTCTTCAGGCCGCCCATGCGGGCGATGCCCGTGGCCACGGTGCAGAACACCACCGGCGCGATGACCAGCTTGATCAGGGCGATGAAGGCGTCGCCCAGCGGCTTCAGCGCCACGCCCCAGTCGGGCCGCACCACGCCGACCAGCACGCCCAGCGCCACGCCGATCAGCACCTGGACGTAGACGAGCTTGAGGTAGCGCATCGTGCCTCGCTCCGGACTCTGCGCTCAGGTTTGCGCGATTCGGTGCGGGTACGGTGGCGGCGCGGAAAAAGAGGAATCCACGAACTTCACGAACCACACAAACGAGGCCTTCGGCCTCAGGAAACAGGGCGCCCGTCCATTTCACTGGGACACGATGTTCGTGGAGTTCGTGAGGTTCGTGGTTCAATTTCTTAGTTATATCCCTCGTAGCGCTGATCCCGCGCCAGGTTGCCGAAGCGGGTGGTGTCTTCGTTGAAGCTGAGCTTCACCGTACCGATGGGGCCGTGACGCTGCTTGCCGATGATGACCTCGGCAAGGTGCTTCAGCTGGTCCATCTCTTCCTGCCAGGTCAGGTGCTCGGGCGTGCCCTCGCGCGGCTCGGCGCGGCCTTTGTAGTAGCTCTCGCGGTAGACGAACATGACCACGTCGGCGTCCTGCTCGATCGAGCCGGATTCGCGCAGGTCCGACAGCTGGGGCCGCTTGTCCTCGCGCTGCTCGACCTGACGCGACAGCTGCGACAAGGCGATGATCGGCACCGAAAGTTCCTTGGCCAAGGCCTTGAGGCCCATGGTGATTTCGGAAACCTCCTGCACCCGGCCCTGGCTCTGCTTGTTCTCGGAAGCGGTGACCAGCTGCAGGTAGTCGACGATCAGCACGTCCAGGCCCACCTGCCGCTTCAGCCGCCGCGCGCGGGCGGCCAGCTTGGCGATGGAGAGGCCGCCGGTGTCGTCGATGTAGAGCTGGCTCTCCTGGATCTCCATGGCCGCGTCGCGGACCCGGCCGAACTCCGAGGCGTCGATCTCGCCCTTGCGCAGGCGGTCGGACGACACGCCCGAAGCGTCGGCCAAGAGACGCATCGCCAACTGCTCGGCGCTCATTTCAAGAGAGTAGAAGGCCACGACGCCGCCGCGCACGGTCTTGCGGCTGCCGTCCGGCTGCGGCTCCCAGGCGTAGTTGCGCGCCACGTTGAAGGCGATGTTGGTCGCCAGCGCCGTCTTACCCATGGAGGGGCGGCCGGCCAGGATGATCAGGTCGGACGGGTGCAGGCCGCCGAGCTTGCGGTCCAGGTCGATCAGGCCGGTGGAGACGCCCGCCAGGCCGCCGTCGCGCTCGAAGGCCTCCGCCGTCATCTGCACCGCGCCCGCCAGGGCGTCGGCGAAGGTCACGAAGCCGTTGGACGAGGCAGCGCCGTGCTCGGCCAGTTCATAGAGCTGCTGTTCAGCGACCTCGATCTGGTCGCGCGCCTCGCGCTCGGCGTCGTCCATGGCGCCCTTGGCGATGTCGCCGCCGATGCGGATCAGGTCGCGGCGTAGCGCCAGGTCATAGACCACCCGGCCATAGTCGGCGGCGTGGGCGGCCGGCGGGGCGCGGTTCATCAGGTCGGCGAGATAGCGCAGGCCGCCGAGCTCTTCGAAGGCCGGATCGCGCTTGAACCGCTCCATCAGCACGATCGGCTCGGCCAGCAAGCCCTTGCGGATATGCTCCTCGATGGCCTGGAACAGGCGCTGGTGGAAGGGCTCGTAGAAGTGGCCGGACTGCAGATGGTCGCCCAACCGCTCATAGGCGCCGTTGTCGAACAGCAGCGCGCCCAGGAGCGCCTGCTCGGCCTCCAGGTTATGGGGCGTCTGGGCGATCACGGCGATCTCGGGGTCTTGGCCGTGGCTGAAGGCGGGCAGCGTCATGCCCCCTCGATAGCCGACACCTACGTCAGAATCGGTGTGGCGATTCGGCCCTTTTCACAGGTTTCTCGGCGCCTGTGGATAGTCCGGCCGAGGTCAGCTTCACCGCGTTTCGACGTGGAAGCGCGCAAGCTCCTGTTTCGGCAGGTCCCAGTCGGGTTTAAGGGCCTGGGCCTTGGTGTAGTCCTCATAGGCGGCCTTCACGTCGCCCAGAGCTTCGTGCGCTATGCCTTTGTTGAACCACGCCTTCTCCGGCTGTGAAGAGCCGGTTTCCAGGCTGCGGTCCAGGTCGGCCAGAGCTTCGCGCCACTGCTTCAGGCCCAGGCGCGCGGCCCCGCGGTTGAGGTAAGCCTCGCCCGAGCCGGGGTTCAGCTTCAGCGCCGCGTCGAAGTCGCCCATGGCCTCCGTGTAGGCCTTGCGGTTCACCAGGATCACGCCTCGGTTGATGTAGGTCGAGGCGCGGTCCTTCGGCGTCAGGGGCTCGTCGTCGAGCGCGCGGGCGCAGTGCTGCAGCGACTGGCGGTCGGACGCACCGTGCAGGGCGGCGCGATAGCAGGCCTCGCCGTCGCCGCCGCCCAGCACCAGGGCCGCCGCCTGGGCGGTGGCGGAACTCAAACCGACGGTGAAGAGCGTGACGATGAGGGGGATAAGGCGGTTCTGAGCGCGCATGGCGGCCTCGCATCCGGCTGACCTCTGAAGGCTCCGCCCGGACAGGCTTGACCGCAAGCGTGATGCTGCGAACGGCCGATTGAGCACGAAAAACGGCGCGGAGATTGCTCTCCGCGCCGCGTTTCAGTCTTGGAAGCCTCGGAAGGCGCCTGGATCAGGCTTCTTCGAGCGGAACTTCGTTCATGGCCTGGCCGGCGCCGCCTTCGAAGAGGTCCTGGGCCTGTTCCATGGCCGCGGCGCGCTCTTCGTCGAACTGCGAGGCGATGACGTTCTCGCCGCGCGCCTGGCGCTCGGCTTCGTCCTGCGAACGGGCCACGTTCACCGTGACGGTGACCACGACTTCCGCATGCAGGCGGATCTTCACCTCGTGCACGCCCAGGGTCTTGATCGGCAGGTTCAGCATGACCTGGTCACGGCCGATCTTGCCGCCTTCGGCGTTGACCGCCTCGGCCACGTCGCGCGCGGCGACGGAGCCGTAGAGCTGGCCGCTCTCGCCCGCCTGACGGATCAGGACGTATTGCGAGCCGTCGAGCTTTTCGCCGGACTTTTCGGCCTGGGCGCGGTTCTCGGCGTTGCGGGCCTCGATCTGCGCGCGCTGGGCCTCGAAGACCTTCTGGTTCGCCGAGGTGGCGCGCAGGGCCTTGGAGCGCGGCAGCAGGAAGTTACGGGCGAAGCCGTCCTTCACAGACACCACGTCGCCGATGGTCCCGAGCTTCTCGACGCGTTCGAGCAGAATGACTTTCATCTCAGGTCCCTCACTTCACGACGTAAGGGAGAAGAGCCAGGAAGCGGGCGCGCTTGATGGCGCGGGCCAGTTCCCGTTGCTTCTTCTGCGACACGGCGGTGATCCGCGACGGCACGATCTTGCCGCGCTCGGAGATGTAGCGCTGCAGCAGCTTGACGTCCTTGTAGTCGATCTTCGGGGCGTTGGCGCCGGAGAACGGGCACACCTTGCGGCGGCGGAAGAACGGGCGACGGGCCGGGCCGGAGCCTGCGGGCGCGCCGATGGTGGGATTGGTATCGGTCATGAGCGCCTCTCCTTACGCGCCGGGATAATCTTCGTAGCCCGACGGCGGGCGACGTTCGGTGCGATCGCCACGTTCGCGCTCGCGCTCCTTGCGGGCCAGCACCGGAGACAGCTCCAGGTCCAGCTCTTCCACGCGCACGGTGATGTAGCGCAGCACGTCTTCATTGAGCGACAGCTGGCGTTCCATCTCCTTGACCGCCGCGGACGGGGCGTCGATGGCCAGGAGCGAATAGTGCCCCTTGCGGTTCTTCTTGATGCGGTAGGTGAGGTTACGGAGACCCCAGTATTCGATCTTGGCGACCGATCCGCCTTGTTCCTCGAGGAGGGCCTTGAGCGTGTCGTTCAAGGCTTCGGCCTGTTGCGGCGAGATATCCTGCCGCGCGATGACCACGTGTTCGTAAAGCGCCATGGCGTCCTTCTTCCGTTGCGGGAGGCGGCGTCGGCGCCGGCGGAAGATCCGGCGGGGACGATGGTTCAGGTCACGGCGAGAGGACGGAACGCCCGCTCCTTGAGGGTCCGCGAAATGACCGCCTTCCAGGAAAGCGCGGGCAAATAGGGGAAAACCGGCGCGAAGGCAAGTGTTCTCTGCCCCTTCTCCCCTTGTGGGAGAAGGTGTCGCGCTGTGCTGCCCGGATAGAGAGGTA
>JAFECT010000011.1 GCA_018241995.1 Pseudomonadota bacterium | reverse complement strand
TACCTCTCTATCCGGGCAGCACAAAGGCCTTGTGTTGCCCCCGGGCCACACCCATCTCCCCCTCAGCCGGTCGGGTCGCTTAGCCGAGGGCCCGGTCGAGTTCCGCCTATCTCAAGGGGACCGCATGAATCTCGACGTCTATTCCGACCGCGCCAAGCAGGCGGTGCAGTCGGCTCAATCCCTGGCCCTGGCGCGCCGTCACCAGCACCTGGCGCCCGAGCACCTGCTGAAAGTGCTGCTGGAGGAGCGCGACGGGCTGTCGCGCGCCCTGATCCAGCAGGCGGGCGGCCGGCCCGAGGTCGCCGCCCAGGAGGCCGAGACCGCGCTTTCCAAGCTGCCCGCCGTGCAGGGCGGCAACGGCCAGATCTATCTGAAGCCCGAAACCGCCCGCGTCTTCGCCACCGCCGAAGAGGACGCCAAGAAGGCCGGCGACGCCTTCGTCACCACCGAGCGCCTGCTGACCGCCATCGCCAAGGAAGGCGGGAGCGCGGCCGATGTGCTGAAGAAGGCGGGCGTGACCGCCGCCGGCCTCGACGAGGCCGCCAAGACCCTGCGCAAGGGCAAGACCGCCGACTCAGCCTCGGCCGAGGACGCCTACGACGCCCTGAAACGCTACGCCCGCGACCTGACCCAGGCCGCCCGCGACGGCAAGATCGACCCGGTGATCGGCCGCGATGAGGAGATCCGCCGCACCATCCAGGTCCTGTCGCGCCGCACCAAGAACAACCCCGTCCTGATCGGCGAGCCCGGCGTCGGCAAGACCGCCATCGTCGAGGGCCTGGCCAACCGCATCGTCAACGGCGACGTGCCCGAAAGCCTGAAGGACAAGAAGCTGCTGGCGCTCGACATGGGCGCCCTGATCGCCGGCGCGAAATACCGCGGCGAGTTCGAGGAGCGGCTGAAGGCGGTGCTGAACGAGGTCACCGCCGCCGAGGGCGGGATTATCCTGTTCATCGACGAGATGCACACCCTGGTCGGCGCCGGCAAGACCGACGGGGCCATGGACGCGTCGAACCTGCTCAAGCCCGCCCTGGCGCGCGGCGAGCTGCACTGCGTGGGCGCCACCACGCTCGACGAATACCGCAAGCACGTGGAGAAGGACGCGGCGCTCGCCCGCCGCTTCCAGCCGGTGATGGTGCAGGAGCCGACGGTGGAGGACACCGTCTCGATCCTGCGCGGCCTGAAGGAGAAGTACGAACTGCACCACGGGGTGCGGATTTCGGACAGCGCGATCGTGGCGGCGGCGACCCTGTCGAACCGCTACATCACCGACCGCTTCCTGCCCGACAAGGCCATCGACCTGATGGACGAGGCGGCCAGCCGCGTGCGCATGGCCGTGGACTCCAAGCCCGAGGAGCTGGACGAGATCGACCGGCGGCTGATGCAGCTGAAGATCGAGCGCGAGGCCCTGCGCGCCGAGACCGACGCCGCCTCCAAGGCCCGCCTGGCCAAGCTGGAGGAGGAGGTCGCCGAGCTCGAGGCCCAGTCGGCCGAGATGACCGCCCGCTGGAAGGCCGAGAAGGAAAAGGTCACCTCCGCCGCCCAGCTGCGCGAGAGCCTGGAGCGCCTGCGCGCGGACCTGGTCAACGCCCAGCGCGCCGGCGATTTCGCCCTCGCGGGCGAGATCCAGTACGGCCGCATCCCCCAGATCGAGGCCCAGCTGAAGGAGGCCGAAGCCGCCGGCGCCGACGCCATGACGCCGGAGGTGGTGGACGCCGAGCAGATCGCCGCGGTGGTCTCGCGCTGGACCGGTGTGCCGGTCGAAAAAATGCTGGAAGGCGAGCGCGAGAAGCTGCTCCGCCTCGAGGACGAGCTGAGGAAGCGCGTGGTCGGCCAGGAAGAGGCCCTGACCGCCGTGGCCGACGCCGTTCGCCGTGCGCGGGCCGGCCTGCAGGACCCGCAGCGCCCCATCGGCTCTTTCCTGTTCCTGGGCCCCACGGGCGTCGGCAAGACCGAGCTGACCAAGGCGCTCGCCGAAGTCCTGTTCGCCGACGAGACCGCCGTCACGCGCCTCGACATGAGCGAATACATGGAGAAGCACTCCGTCAGCCGCATGATCGGCGCCCCTCCGGGCTACGTCGGCTATGAGGAAGGCGGCGCCCTGACCGAGGCCGTGCGGCGCAGGCCCTACCAGGTCGTGCTGTTCGACGAGGTCGAGAAGGCCCACCCGGACGTCTTCAACGTGCTGCTCCAGGTGCTCGACGAAGGCCGCCTCACCGACGGCCAGGGCCGCACGGTCGACTTCCGCAACACCATCCTGGTCATGACCTCCAACATGGGCGCGGAATTCCTCGCCGGCCTGCAGGACAACGAGACGGTCGAGGACGTGCGGCCCCAGGTCATGGACGTGGTGCGGCGCAACTTCCGCCCCGAGTTCCTGAACCGCATAGACGAGATCATCCTGTTCCACCGCCTGGGCCGGGCCCAGATGGGCTCCATCGTGAAGATCCAGCTGGCCCGGGTGGAAAAGCTGCTCGCCGACCGCCGCATGGCGCTGGTGCTGGACTCCGCCGCCGAGGCCTGGCTCGCCGACCACGGCTACGACCCGGTCTATGGCGCCCGGCCGCTGAAGCGGGTGATCCAGAAGGAAGTCATCGACCCGATCGCCAGGAAGCTGCTGGCCGGCGAGCTGCAGGACGGCGCCGTGATCCAGGCCACCAGCGACGGCGATGGTCTGAGGTTCGACAAGGCGAAGGTGCACTGATCGCTACACCTCCCCTATGACCCCGGCCTCGAGCCGGGGGAACGGGGGAGGGGGCTTGTTTCAACCGTTTCCCCGGCCTTCGCCGGGGAAACGAAGTCTAGCGGACTTTCCCGCTCCTCACCCCAACGCGTGCCCGAAATACGCCATCAGGCCGACCACCACGAAGGCGATAACTCCGCCCACGAAGGCGGCGATGGCGTAGCCGCGCAGGGTCCGGCCGCGGCGGCGATAGGTGCGGATCAGCACCGGCCGCGTGTCGTCGAAAGCTTCGCTGCCGACGATGTTGTGGTGTGACATGGCGCTCCCCCGGAACTGACGCTGAGGCGAGGCTCAATGTGCGGCCCACTGTGGCCGTTTGGGGGCGCGGGCGGCCCTATTCGCGCCCTACCGGTAAACCCCCCGTGAGGCGTTTGCGCGCAGGGGTTAGCGGGGGTTGAGCGCAGCTTCCTACTCCTCCCTCGTCCCACGAGGGAGGAGTAAACGAGATCAATCCTCGTCGCCGTCGTCGTCCCCGTAGCCGCCGCGGCCATAGCCTCGGCCGCCGTTGGGGTCGTACCAGCCGTAGCCGGGGGTGTAGTAGGCGCCGCCCCCGTAGCCTTCGCCGCCGTAGCGGCCCTCATAGCCGTCGCAGCCGCAATCGCCGTAGCCGTAGCCCCGGTGGCGATAGCCGTAGCCGCGGCCGTAGTAGCCCCAGCCATAGCCGTACCGGTCGCTCGGGCGTTCCCAATAGCCCAGGCGGTGGCGGTAGTAGCCGTCCCAGCTGTTGTAGGCGCGGTAGAACACGTTGCCGTCGCGGCGCACGCGGGTCAGCGCCCCGTCGCTGCTGTAGCCGTAGAAGGCGTAGTCGCGTTCGACATAGCCGCGGTCGTGGCCATAACCGTATCCATCGCCGGCCAGGGCGGGCGCGGCCAGGGCGGCGGCCCCCGCCAGGGTTGCGGTTGCGACGATGCTCGGAAGGGCGCGGCGCATGACGAAATCTCCCCACAGCTCCGCTCAGCCCAACGCACGGGCCGCCGGAACGCTCCCGAAAAGGTTAACACGAAGCGCGCGTAACGCCGATATTGCGGATTTCGGCCTTGCGGATCAGGCTTTTGCAGACGCCAGCGCGCCCAGCGCCACGATCACGTCATCGAAGCTGTAGGGCTTCTGCAGGGTCGGCCGGCCGCGCCATTCCTCGGGCAGGCCGCCTTCGCCATAGCCGGTGGAGAAGGCGAAGGGCACGCCCAGCCGCTCCAGCGCCTCGGCCACCGGAAACACCCGCTCGCCGCTCAGGTTCACGTCCAGCAGCGCCATGTCGATGGCCTCGCCGTCGCCCGCCAGGGCCAGGGCGCCGGCGATGGTGGTGGCGGGGCCGACCACGAAGCAGCCCAGGTCCTCCAGCATCTGCTCGATCAGCATGGAGACCAGCGCCTCGTCCTCGACCACAAGCACGCGACGGCCGACAAGCGGCGTGGGCGACGGCCCCATCGTCAAGGTTTCAGGCATGGCGTTCATCTAGGTGCTGATCTCCCCCCGGGCGCAAGGTCCCCATACCCCGGCCGAAGTCGAGCAAACGCATCAGATGAGCGTCGGTTGCACGGCCGCGCGGATTTTCTCGGGACGCCCCCTGCGCAAAGGCGCGGCCGCGCCGCAAACCCCGCACGGTGACGACGGAATGGCCGATTCCCGCCTGCGTCAAGACGACTCGCTTCCCGTTCCGCGCGAAGCAGCTTAGCCGTTGCGAGCAACACGAGTGTCTGGAGCCTCGGTCATGCGTGTCGCCTTGTACGGACTGAACATCGCCGCCCTTGCCGCCTCGGTCTTCCCGGCCGTGGTCATGTTCGAGGCGGTCGACCGCAGCCACACCTTAAGCCCCATCGCCCAGAACACCTTCTTCGCCCTGCTGTTCGCGGGCGCGGCCATGTGCGTGGTCTCTGGCCTGGCGCTGACCAAGCGGCGCAGCCCCCAGCCGGAGCTCGCGGTGCGGCTGATGAGCGTGGGCGCCCTGCTGCTGACCGGCGCGATCGCCTGGGCGGTCGGGGTGTTCGAGGCGGTTTAGGGTCCTCGAACCCCGCCCTTCTCAAATCTTGTCGTCATCCTTGAGCGCGTCCGCGCGAGCGGACGGGACCGAGGACCCACCTGGCTCCAACCTCAACGCTGCGTGCGCGGCTGGCCGGGGGCGGCCGCGCTTCGACGTCGCGCCTAGTGGGTCCTCGACCGCGCGGCGCTGACCGCGCGGCGCTGAGCGCGCCGCACGATCAAGGATGACGGATATTGGAGAAGTGACGGCCCTTACGCCCCCTTCGCCGCCGCGATCAGCTTCTTGGCGCGGGTCCACATCTCCAGGCTGGCGACGCACAGCAGGCCGATGGCGAACAGCATGAACCCCGCGTTCACCTGCATGGACAGCGGCGCCTGAGGCGGCACGTCCTTCAGGAAGAGGAAGCGCAGGCCCAGCCGCGCGACCAGCAGCACGATCAGCACCACAAAGCCCATGCTGGTGGCCTGGGCGGTGACCGAGCCGTTCTCCGCGTCGACCGCGATATGAGTGAACTTGCCGCGCCACCAGCCCAGAGCCGCCCCGCCGAGGAGGCTCGCGGCCAGGGCCGCCATGGCGGTCGTGCCGATCGGCCGGCCGGCATAGAGCATCAGGGCGGTCATGGCCCCGAACACCACCGCGATGATGGCCGGCGCGACCCACAGCAGATTGACCTTCAAGGGCCGCGGCTTGCGCGCGCGCATGATGCGAAACGCCAGCAGGATCACGACCACGAGGCCAATGACGCCATAGGTGATCATCTGCTGCTGGGACATGTGGCCGTTCATCGGAAAAGCTCCCCTCGGCGTCCGAAAGCCGGCGCCGTTTCCCCTGATCGCCGCCGCGGCGGGATTCGGATGCGCCAGGGTAATGCGGATTTTCGGGGACGGGGAGGGTGGGGGGTAGGCTGAGCGTCGCGGGCTGGATAAATCTCCGTTTCCCCGGCGAAGGCCGGGGCCCAGGCCGATCCCGATGACAATCGGGACCCAGCCAGAATTGCTTCAGCTCGCAGAGACGGATTTTTGCTGGCTACCGGCCTTCGCCGGTATGGGTCTGGGTCCCGGCCTTCGCCGGGAAAACGGAGTTTGAGCTCGTGCGTGATGCGCTCAGGGGACCGCGATCCCGTATCCCTCACGCGCCACACCTATCGCCGCGATCTTCGCCTCGAACCCCGACCAGTCGTCCGCTTCCGCGATCCGCTCCCAGATCGCCTCGATCTCGTCGTAGAGCAGCTCCTGGGGCTCGGGTTTGGCGAAATAGCCGGCCTTGAGCCGCTCCGGCCGGTCCGGTTCGTGCTCGGCCAGCAGCCGCCGGAACGCCTCGAAAGTCTCGCCCGCATAGACCTCGCGCCTGACCCCGCCCATGGCGCGGGCTTCGGACGCCACGCCGCAGAACCAGTCGAAGAACAAGGGCTCCCAGCGCAGGCCCTCGGCCTCGCCCAAGAGCTTCAGGGCGGCGGTGGCGAGCGCCGCATCGGCCTCCGGGTCCAGCGGCTTGACGCCCAGGCGGTTCAGGATCGCGCCCCTCAGCTCGCTCATCCACGCCTCGCCGAAGCTGTTCAGCGCCTCCACCAGCGGATCGGTCTCGCCGACCAGGGTCAGGCATCCGGCCAGCTGGTTCAGGTTCCAGAACACGGCCTCCGCCTGCCGCCCGAACCGGTACAGGCCCGAGTGGTCGAAATAGGCGGCGGTGAAGTCCGGGTCGTAGCGCGGGGCGAAGCGGTAGGGGCCGTAGTCGAAGCTCTCGCCGGTGATGTTCAGATTGTCGGTGTTCAAGACCCCGTGCACGAACCCCGCCGCGGTCCAGCGCCCCGCCAGCCGCGCCGCCCGCTTCGCGACCTCGGCCAGGAGCGCCGCCGCCTTGGCCGGCGTGTCGAGGCCCGCGAGCTCCGGATAGTAGGCCTCGACCACATGCTCGATCAGCTGCGCGATCAGGTCCGCCCGGTCGAAATAGGCCAGGCGCTGGAAGGTCCCGAAGCGGATGTGGCTGTGCGACAGGCGCACGATCACCGCCGAGCGCGTGGGGCTGGGTTCGTCGTGGCGGGCCAGCTGCTCGCCGGTCTCGATCAGCGACAGGGTCTTGGAGGTGGGCACGCCGAGCGCCTCCAACATCTCGGTCGCCAGGGCCTCGCGCACCGCGCCCTTCAGCGTCAGCCGCCCGTCCCCGTCGCGCGACCACGGCGTGCGGCCCGACCCCTTGGTGCCGAGGTCGAGCAGGCGGTCCGTGCCCTTCTCCCGCAGCTGCGCGAACAGGAAGCCCCGCCCGTCGCCCAGGTCGGGGTTGTAGGTGCGGAACTGGTGGCCGTGATAGCGCATCGCCAGCCGGTCCGGCTGGTTGTCCGGCAAGGGCTCAAACCGCGCGAAGGCCTCGACCCATTCCGCGTCGCTCAGCGTCTCCAGCCCCACCCGCGCCGCGATCCGGTCGTTGCGCAGGCGGATGATCGCCTTGGGAAAATCCGCCGGCTCCACCGGATCGGAGAACTCCGCCCCCAGGGCCTGAAAGCGCGGGTCGGGACGATAGGCGGGACCTAAGGGCATGGCGGGGAGATCGGCCTTATGGCCCGAAGACGCAAGCGGGGTCTCACCTCTCCTGTGAGCGGCAGCGAACGGGAGAGGTGAGGCGGAATCCGTCGCTCCGCGTGCAACAGGGGCCGGAACATGTCGCATTTGAGTCACAGTAGAGGCGAGGCGGCCTGAGCTTCCGCAGCGTCAACCTTGTGACAGGCTTTGCCTTATATTACTGGGATTCAGTCAGAATCCGTCGGGCCGCTAATTGAACGGATTCAACAAAGCCATTTGCGCGCGACCAATAATGGGAGCGCCAACGTCGGGGTAGGAAATGCGCTTCACCCAAATTCTGCGGGGCTCCGCTTCGCTCGTCGTCCTGACCACCGTCGCCGCGGGCGCCGGATCCGCCTTCGCCGCGGCGCCGGCCGATCAGCCGGAAGTGACCTCGGTCAAGGAAATCGTCGTCACCGCCCAAAAGCGTGAGCAGAACCTGCAGGACGTGCCCGTGGTGGTCACCTCCCTGCCGGCCAAGCTGCTGCAGGACGCGGGCGTGAAGGACATCAAGGACCTGACCGTCCTGACGCCCGGCCTGACCGTCACCTCGACCTCGAACGAGACCATCACCACCGCCCGCATCCGCGGCGTCGGCACGGTGGGTGACAACCCCGGCCTGGAAAGCTCGGTCGGCGTGGTGATCGACGGCGTCTACCGTCCCCGCAACGGCGTCTCCTTCGGCGACCTGGGCGAGACCGACCGCATCGAAGTGCTGAAGGGCCCGCAAGGCACCCTGTTCGGCAAGAACACCTCGGCCGGCGTTATCAACATCCTCACCAAGGCCCCGGCCTTCAACTTCGACGCCCAGGGCGAACTGACCGCGGGCGACCACGGCGCGGTCGGCGGCTCGGCCTCCGTCACCGGCCCGATCACCGACCAGGTGGCCGCGCGCCTGTACTTCGCCGACCGCAAGCGTGACGGCTTCTACACCGTCGTCCCCGCCGGCGGCCCGCGCACCACCACCGACGACCAGGACCAGAGCTACTGGACGCTCCGCGGCCAGCTGCTGTTCCAGCCCTCGGACAAGGCCTCGATCCGCATCATCGGCGACTACACCGAGCGCAACGAGCACTGCTGCGTGGCCGTGCAGACCCGCACCGGCCCGACCGGCGCGATCGTCAACGGCCTGGCCGCCGGCGGGCAGGGCGTGCAGCCCGCCGCGCCGGGCTTCGCCACCCTGCCGTACTCGCGCACGGCCTACGCCAACCGCGAGACCGGCCAGGACGTCAAGGACAAGGGCATCCAGGCCGAGGGCAACGTCGACCTCGACTGGGCGACCTTCACCTCGATCTCGTCGTTCCGCGAATGGTCGACGATGAACGGCCAGGACATCGACTACTCCGGCGCCGACATCCTCTACCGCAACAAGGACGACAACAACTCGAACAAGTTCGACACCTTCAGCCAGGAATTCCGCCTGGCCGGCAAGACCGAACACTTCGACTGGCTGGTCGGCGCCTTCTATGCGGACGAGGAACTGACCTCGAAGGTCAGCTACCTCTACGGCACCGCCTACACGCCGTACCTGTCGCTGATCGCCACCAGCGGCGCCAGCGCGACGCTGATCCCCTGCCTGACCGGCACCTTCACGCCGGGCCCGAACTGTAACGGCCCGACCTTCACGCCCGGCCTGGCGGTCACCGACCACTACGCCCAGAACGACCACAGCCTGGCGTTCTTCACCAACGAGACGTTCCACGTGACCGACAAGTTCGACATCACGGCGGGCGTGCGCTGGACCGAAGACGACAAGACGCTGAACAGCTTCTACCAGAACGTCGGCGACAACGGCGCGGCCTGCGCCGCGGGCCTCGGCAACTTCGCCGGCGGCAAGTGGACGCTGCTGGGCATCCCCGCCGCCTCGCAGCCGACCCTGGCCGGCCTGCTTTGCCTGCCGTGGTCGAACCCGCAGTTCGCCAACCGCAACACCCACCAGAAGAGCCACGCGGCGGACACCTCGGGCACCATCAAGGCGTCCTACCACTTCACGTCCGACATCATGGGCTACATCTCGTACGCCAAGGGCTCGAAGGCGGGCGGCTTCAACCTCGACCGGATCGGCAGCTCCAACGGCCTGCCCTCGGGCGGCACGGGCTTCACCCCGGTGACCGACACCAGCTTCCCGACGGAAACCGCCCACAGCTTTGAAGTCGGCGCCAAGACCACCTGGCTCGACGGCAAGCTGCTGCTGAACGCCACCTACTTCGACCAGACGTTCAACCACTTCCAGCTGAACACCTTCCTCGGCACCTCTTTCGTGGTGGAGTCGATCCCGGAAGTGTCGTCGCGCGGCGTGGACGCCGACTTCCTGTACTTCACCCCGATCAAGGGCCTGACCCTGCAGGGCGGCGTGACCTACGCCGACACCAAGTACGGCAACTTCGGCCCCAGCGACCTGATCTCGGCCTCGCACTATCCGCAGCTCAGCCTGCTGCCGGGCCATCACGTGTCGTTCGCCCCGCTGGTCTCGGCCTCGGGCGCGATCAGCTACGACCACAAGATCGCCGACAGCCTGCGCTTCATGTTCAACTTGGACGCCAAGTACACGTCCTCGTACAACACCGGCTCGGACCTGCTGCCGGCCAAGCAGCAGTCGGCCATGACCCTGGTCAACGGCCGCATCGGCTTCGGCGCCGCGGACCACCGCTGGACGGTGGAGCTGTGGGGCCAGAACCTGACCGACGTGAAGTACAAGCAGGTCGTGTTCAACGCCCCGCTGCAGGGCGGCGCCTTCCAGTCCACGCCGACGGCGTCCGGCCCCTACGCCGGCACCTTCTACAACCCGGCGCTGGACACCCAGACCTACGACGCCTTCCTGGGCCAGCCCCGCACCGTGGGCGTGACCCTGCGCGTCCGTTACTGATCCACCCTCTTCAAGGGGGCTGGGGAAGCCGGCCGGGAGCAATCCCGGCCGGTTTTCTTTTGGGGCATAGTGCCGATTATGTTCAGCAACGAAGCCGACCTGCTGCGCGCCGACTGGCCGCTCCTGCAAAACGGAGCGACCAACCTGTTCTGGAACCCCAGTCTGTGGCGCGAGGCGCAGGAGTCATTGCGTACGCTCGGCTATGAGGTCGCCGAGATCTCCTGCCGTGAAGGCCGGAACACCTTCTGTCACAAGATGTCTGCAGTACTGCGCTGGCACGCGCAGTTCGGCTACTCCCCCTGGGACGGGAATCTGAACGCCCTCAACGACGGCGTTCGCGGCTATCCTTTTGGGCCGAGCCGCCGTGCGGCCTTGGCGTTCGACGGGTTCGACGCTCTGGCTGAGGCTGATCCAGAGTGGGCGCAGATCGTCCTCGATATCCTGGAGGCCTCCGCGCGCGATCAGCTGCTGTGGGGGCGCACGCTGATCATGCTGGTCCAGGTCGACGACCCTGACTTCGACGGCGGGACGCTCGGCGGCCGCTCCGCCCAGTGGAACAGGAAGGAGTGGTTCAGGGCCGCGCGCGGTTGAGGTTGCGAAGACCAAATTCGTGTCTGGCCGGCGGCCGCATCACGCGCCAAGCTGCGCCGATGTGGAAGCTCATAGCCTTGATCGGCTCAGCCCTGATCACCGCCGCGCTCCTGGTCTGGGCGCGGCGTGGCGTGCGCGGGCGACTGGCGCTGATCGCCTCCTACGCCCTGACCCTGGCCCTGGCCATGCGCTTCGGTGCGCTAACCTATCCGGGGGTGTGGATGGGCGATGCCGGTTGGCTCAACAACCTGTTCAACGGCAGCGAAATCTTTTGGCTCGGCATGGACATGATCGCTGTCGCAGTCGCTGCGGACCTCGTGATCCTGCTGATTGCGTGGCGGTTCGAGCGACCGGGGATGGCCTCGCGCGCAGCCGTCTGGACGCGCAATGCGGCCCTGACGACGGCTTCGCTGATTGCGCTCTACGGCTTCTATTGGGCTGCGCTCATGGAGCGGCTGCCGGCCTGAGATTCTGGAGAAAGGAAGGGCGCCCATGCACATGGACGGAAATCCCGTGCGCCTGGTCATCTATGGCGTGGCCGCGGTCTTCGCCGGGCTGTTCTTCGCCCTGCGCGACCTGGCGCCTATCTCGCCGCCCGGCGCACGGCTGCGATCAGGCGGCGTGGCCATGCCGGCCTCGTCGTGCGGCGCAACGAGGACCCTGAACGCTTCCGCCGGCTGACCCGCGCCCGCCTGCGCGGCGCCGTGCTGGGCCTATTGCTCAGCCTGGGCGGCGCGACGGTCGCGGCCGTGGGCCTGCTCTACATCGCCGGCGGGCCGCTCTGGCGGCTGGTGGGGCGCTGAGGCCTACTGCCGCCTGTCCTTCGGGCGCTGGATGAACTTGTTGAAGCGGCTGTCGCGGTCGCCTTCTTGCAGCAGCAGCGCCAGCTCGTTGTCGTCGAAGATCCGGAAGAACTCGTCCCAGCTGATCTCGGTCAGCTCCTCGTCCTTGCGCCCGAAATCGAGCCTGAGGATGCCGCCCGGCCCGTCGGTCTCCACCTTGGCGGGCCTGCCGCCATGCTGCTCCGCCCAGCGGCGGATCTCCTCGTGATCGGTGACCGGTTCGGCCGACGACATGTGCGCCTCCATCTGTGTGGAGGCGTAACCGGGAAGGGGCGGGGAGGGTTGCGGTCTGCTGCTCCTCCCTCGTCTCACGAGGGAGGAGTGGGATTAAAGCCGCGCCTTGCCTTCCAGCAGCTTCGGGTAGTTGCGCGCGTTGATGCGCACATACCCCTTCTCCGCATCGCGGAACCACAGCGGGTCCTTCGAGCGCTTGGGATCGAAGCCGTCCTGGACCAGTTCCACCTTGCGGTACTTGAAGGTGCCGGTGGTCTCCAGGTCCTTCTGCACCCGCACGAACACGGGCCGGGCGTAGGCCGGCAGTTCGCGCTCCACGAACTCGGCGAAGGCGGTCATGTCGAAACCCGGCTCGGTCACCAGGGACGCCATGCCGGCCTTGCCCTCGTTGCCCTCGACCGGCACGCCGTAGACGGTGACCTCCTTCACGCCGGGCGCGGTCGACAGGCGGTCGGCCACCTCGGTGGTGGAGACGTTTTCGCCCTTCCAGCGGTAGGTGTCGCCGATGCGGTCGACGAAATAGAGGTAGCCCTCGCTGTCCTGGCGCATCAGGTCGCCGGTCAGGAAGAAGGCGTCGCCCTTGGTGAAGACGTCGCGCAGCACCTTCTTTTCCGAGGCCGCCTTGTCGGCATAGCCGGAATAGGCGTGGCGCGCGTCTTCCTTGATCTCGCCCACCGCCTCGCCGATCTCGCCGGGCTTGGCCTCGATGCACAGGCCGTTGGCGGCGCGCATCACCTCGCCCGCCTCCAGGTCGTACTTCACCAGGCGGATGTTGAAGCGCTTCCTCAGATAGCGCGGGATGCGCCCGATCGCGCCCGGCTTGCCGTCGAAATTGAACAGCGAGACGTTGCCCTCGGTGGAGCCGTAGAACTCCAGGATCTCGGGGATGTTGAAGCGCGTCTGGAACGGCTTCCACACCTCGGGGCGCAGGCCGTTGCCGAAGGCCATGCGCAGCTTGTGCTTGGTCTCCAGCCCGCCCGGCGCCTCGGGCTGGTTCAGCAGGTAGCGGCACAGCTCGCCGATATAGACGAACATGGTGCAGCCGTGGTTCGACACGTCCGACCAGAAGGCGCTGGCCGAGAACCGCTGGCGCAGCACCAGCGCCCCGCCGTTCATCAGGGCCACGCCCACCGCCACCAGCCCGCCGGTGGAGTGATAGAGCGGCAGGGTGCAGTAGGTCCGGTCCTTGTCCGTCGCCTCGGTCGCCCCGGCCAGGGCCAGCATGTACATCTGCGCCCGCGCATGGGTGATCCGCGCCGCCTTGGGCAGGCCGGTGGTGCCGGAGGTGTAGATATACAGAGCCGTGTCGCGGGCGTGCATGTCCTCCCGCGCCGACTTGTCCGGCCGCACGGTCGAGGCGCCCTTGACCGAGCTGTCGAGCCCGCGCCGGTCCGAACTCTCGTCCTCGGTGCGCAGGCCCAGGACCCACAGCATGATGTGCTTGGGCAGGTCGTGGCGGACGTCCTCCACCGCCTCCCAGGTCGAATAGTCGGCCAGCACCTGGGTCGCGCCCGAGATCGCCAGGCTGTGCGCCAGGGCCGCGCCGGTCAGGTTGTTGTTCACCAGGGCGGTGGCCACGCCGACCTTGGAGAAGCCCAGCCAGATGGCCAGGTATTCCAGGCGGTTGGGCATCACCAGGGCCACCGTATCGCCCCGGCGCAGGCCCCGGCCCTTGATCCAGTGGGCGTAGCGGTTGGCCATGGAATCCAGCTCGCGGTAGGTGAGCTGGCGCTCCTCGCAGATCACCGCGACGTGGTTGGGCCACTGATCGACCGACTTCTCGAAGTCGTCGGGCAGAAGGTTGGTCCCCGCGGGATCCACCGGCTTGATGCGCTTCAGCAGGCGCTTGAGCCGACGCATGAACTTCAGCTCACGACTGACGCCAGCCATAAGGCCCATCGCCGAACGCCCTTTCTCGCTACAGGAGAATTTCTCTGTCGCAAGCCGAGGGCCTGCGGGTCAAGGACCGTATGCAGGGTGCGGCATCGGCGTTGCGAGAGGGTTACGGTTCCGTACCCGGCTCGTCGAGGTGGCGGACGAGGTCCATGGCGTCGTGCAGGACGCGGATCAGCACCAGACGCTCGGGTTCGCGGCGAAGCACGAGCAGATGACGCGGCCTGCGCACCTGTTCGACGCCGGTGCGGCCCCGGCTGTGCCTCAAGTGGTAGGTTTCGATCCCGGCGGGCAGATCGAGTCTTTGTTTCACGCCCAGTCGGTCGGGATCGCTTTCCAGATCGCGCAATGCTTGCCCGATCAGTCGTCGATACCGGTCCGCAACAAGCTCGCCAAAGCCGCCCGCGCTCTCAAGCAAGATCGTATCAATGTCGCGTCGCGCGCGCGGCGCGATGACAAGCCTGATCACCGCGGGGTGGTCTCGCGTCCCAGGCCGTTCAGCCAATCGTCGAGTTCGTCCCACCCAACTTCGATGCCCTCGCCGCGCTCGATTTCGTCGATGCCTTCCTGCACCGCCGCCTTCAGCCGAGCGAGTTTGCGCTCATGTTCCTCCGCATCGCGCTTCAGCAGGCGCAGGCCTGCGCGGACGACTTCGCTGGCGTTCTGGAACGTGCCGCTCTGGACCTGATCTTCCACGAACTGGTCGAGCGCGCTGGTGAGGCTGACGTTGCGGGTGGTCATGGAAGGAAGGTAGGTCGGTTGGCAAAGTTTGCCAAGCCATCCAATCTACTCCCGTCACCCTCGGGACGAGCCCGAGGGTGACGGATTTGAAGAGGAAGCGAGAAAGGTACGGGCGGATCACTCCGCCGGCACGTAGATCTCCCCGCCGGTCTCCCGGAACTTCTCGCTCATCTCCGCCATGCCCGCGTCCACCTCGTTGGGGGCCAGGCCGGCGGCGTACTCCCGCACTTCCTGGGTGATCTTCATCGAGCAGAACTTGGGGCCGCACATCGAGCAGAAGTGGGCGGTCTTGTGGGCGTCCTTGGGCAGGGTCTCGTCGTGGTACTGGCGCGCGGTTTCCGGGTCGATGCCCAGGTTGAACTGGTCCTCCCAGCGGAACTCGAACCGGGCGCGTGATAAGGCGTCGTCCCAGGCCCGTGCGCTCGGATGCCCCTTGGCCAAATCCGCGGCGTGGGCGGCGATCTTGTAGGCGATCACCCCGTCCTTCACGTCCTTGCGGTCGGGCAACCCTAAGTGCTCCTTCGGCGTGACGTAGCAAAGCATCGCCGTGCCGAACCAGCCGATCATCGCCGCGCCGATGGCGCTCGTGATGTGGTCATAGCCCGGCGCCACGTCGGTGGTCAGCGGGCCCAAGGTGTAGAACGGCGCCTCGCCACAGGCCTTCAGCTGCTTGTCCATGTTGGCCTTGATCTTGTGCATGGGCACGTGGCCCGGGCCTTCGATCATGGTCTGGACGTCGTGCTTCCAGGCGACCTTGGTCAGCTCGCCCAGCGTCTCCAGCTCGGCGAACTGGGCCTTGTCGTTGGCGTCGGCGATGGAGCCGGGGCGCAGGCCGTCGCCCAGCGAGAACGAGACGTCGTACGCCTTCATGATCTCGCAGATCTCTTCGAAGTGCGTGTAGAGGAAGCTCTCCTTGTGGTGGCTCAGGCACCACTTGGCCATGATCGAGCCGCCGCGCGACACGATGCCGGTCACCCGATTTGCAGTCAGGTGAATAAAGGGAAGTCTCACCCCGGCGTGGATGGTGAAATAGTCCACCCCCTGCTCGGCCTGCTCGATCAAGGTGTCGCGATAGATCTCCCAGGTCAGGTCCTCGGCCACGCCGCCGACCTTTTCCAGCGCCTGGTAGATCGGCACGGTGCCGATCGGCACGGGACTGTTCCTGATGATCCACTCGCGGATGTTGTGGATGTTGCGCCCCGTGGACAGGTCCATGACGTTGTCCGCGCCCCAGCGGATCGCCCAGACCATCTTGTCGACCTCCTCCGCCATGGAGGAGGTGACCGCCGAATTGCCGATGTTGGCGTTGATCTTGACCAGGAAGTTGCGCCCGATCGCCATCGGCTCCAGCTCGCCGTGGTTGATGTTGGCCGGGATGATGGCGCGGCCGCGGGCGACTTCGTCGCGCACGAACTCGGGCGTCACATAGTCGGGGATGGAGGCGCCGAAGTCCTCGCCGTCACGCAGGACCTCAGCCGCCGCCTCGCGCCGCTGGTTCTCGCGGATGGCGATGAACTCCATCTCGGGCGTGATGATGCCGCGGCGCGCATAGGCCAGCTGGGTCACCGCCTGGCCGCCCTTGGCGCGCAGCACCTTGGGCAGGTTCGGGAAGACGGGCGTGGCGCGCTCGGCCGAGACATTGCCGTTGTCGACCGGCTTGACCTCGCGGCCCTGGACCACCTCCACGTCGCCGCGCGCCATGACCCAGGCCTCGCGGGCGCGGGCAAGGCCCTTGTCGATGTCGATCACCGCGTCCGGGTCGGTGTAGGGGCCGGAGGAATCGTACAGCGTCACCGGCGGCTCGTTGGCGCTGGGGTGCAGGGCCACCTCGCGGAACGGCACGCGCAGGTCAGGGTGCAGCACGCCCGGCGCATAGACCTTGCGCGAGCCGGGGATCGGCTCGGCGGCGACGGTGACGATGGGCTTGTGCACGTTCACGGGCGGACCTCCGGTTCAAGGGCCGGCGCCACGTCGTGCGATTCGATGCTCAAAGGACCCCTGGCGAAGCCCCGCTCCCATCCCTTCGCCGGCATGACCCGGATCAGGTTCGACGGGTCGCCGCGCCAGACTGTAGCGGCCTCTCAGTCCCAATGGCGGGACACCCCGGAGAACGGCGCGACACTAGGCTCCCCGGCCGCCGGTGGAAACCGTTTTTGCGTCCCTCCAATCCCATCCGTCATTCTCGGAGCGGAGGGCGTAGCCCGGAGACCCGAGAACCCAGCAGCTCCCCACGCCAACGCTGCGTGCGGCAGTGGATCGTGGGCCGCCCGGCTTTCAGGTGGCGCCTAGTGGGTCCTCGAAGGACAGGGCGCTACGCGACCTGCCCTTCAAGGATGACGGAGCCATTTATTGATTGCCGTCATCCTTGAGGCCGTCCGCGCCAGCGGGCGGGATCGAGGACCCACTTGGCGCCACCTCAACGCAGCGTGCGAGCGGAGAACGCGGGGCGCCCCGCTTCACCCAAGATTCGCTGCTGGGTTCTCGGGTCTGCGGCCCGCTGACGCGGACCTCCGCTCCGAGAATGACGGAAGGCGAAGGATTTCCAGGGCGGCGCCACACCCACCCGCAAGCCCCGCGTAAGGCTGGTTAACCACTTGGCAACAAGCATCACGGTACGCGTAGGGCAGGCAAAATGCCTTCCATGAACCCAAGGCGCTGACACCTGTCAAAACTGCGGGTCAGGAACCAGGACGGTTTCGAATGATGATCTCCAATCTGTCGACCCAACAGATCGCGGCGCTTACGACCACGGTCATTTCGGGCCTCACCACGACGGAGCTGCAGTCCCTCAGCGCGACGCAGATCGGAGCCATCAGCACCGCCGGGGTGGGCGCGCTCACCACGACCGAGGTGCAGAACCTCTCCACCACCCAGATCAAGGGCCTGCAGGCGACTCAGCTGCCGGGCCTGACCAACCTGTTGTCGTTCAACGCGACCCAGCTGTCGGCCCTGTCGTCCAGCCAGGTGAAGGCGCTGTCCTCCGCCCAGGTCGCGGGCCTGAACACCACCCAATTCTCGGCCCTGACCGCGACCCAGATGTCGGGCCTGACCACCACCGACATCAACGACCTGTCGACCACCCAGATCAAGGCGATCACCACCACCCAGCTGGGCGGCCTGTCGGCGGCCCAGATCGGCGGGCTGGACGCCACCGCCTCGGGCGCGCTCACCTCGACCCAGGTCGGAGCGCTCAGCGTCACCCAGGTGGCGGGCATCAGCGTCGCCAACCTGAACGCCTTCAACACCACGCAGTTCGGCGCCCTCAGCTCGAC
Organism: Pseudomonadota bacterium; assembly: GCA_018241995.1. Taxonomy (GTDB): domain Bacteria; phylum Pseudomonadota; class Alphaproteobacteria; order Caulobacterales; family Caulobacteraceae; genus JAFECT01. Next base: position 23,461 of record JAFECT010000011.1, on the reverse strand, counting down.
CCAGGTGCACGGCCTGACCGCCGCCCAGGTCGGGGGGCTGACCACCACCAACCTCGACAACCTCAGCTCGACCCAGTTCGGCGGGTTCTCGGCGGCCCAGGTCGCGGCCTTCTCGGTGGCGGACCTCAACAGCCTGACCACCACCCAGGTCGGCCAGCTCAACGCCACTCAGGTCGGCGGCATCACCGCCGCCCAGATCGCGGGCCTGTCGACCACCAACGCCGCGGCCTTCACCACCACCCAGATCGGCGGCCTCAGCGCCAGCCAGGTCTCGGCCCTGACCACCTCGGCCCTGAACAACCTGAGCACGACGCAGTTCACCACCCTGAACGCGACCCAGGTGAAGGGGCTCAGCGCCGCCCAGCTCGGCGGCCTGTCGACCACCAACGCCCAGGCCCTGACCACCACCCAGATCGGGGCGCTGACCGCCTCGCAGGTCGGCGCGCTCAGCTCGACCAACGCCACGGGCCTCAGCACCACCCAGTTCGGCGCCCTGACGGCGACGCAGGTGGGCGGCCTGACCACCACCGACCTGAACGCGCTCACCACCACCCAGGTGAAGGCGATCACCACCACCCAGATCGCGGGCCTCTCGGCGGCCCAGGTGCTGGGCCTGAACGCCACCGCCGCCGGGGCCCTGACCTCGACCCAGGTCGGCGCGCTGAGCGCCACCCAGCTGGGCGCGCTCACGGCGACCAACCTGAACGCCTTCACCACCACCCAATTCGGCGCGATCACCTCGACCCAGATCAAGGGCCTGACCGCCGCCACCATCGGGGCGCTGACCACCACCAACGTGGACGGCCTGACCTCGACCCAGTTCGGCGGCCTGTCGACGGCCCAGGTCGCGGCCTTGAGCGTCGCCGACCTCAACAGCCTGACCACCACCCAGGTCACCCAGCTCTCGACCACCCAGGTGGCGGGCCTGACCGCGGCTCAGGTCGCGGGTCTGAACACCACCAATTCCGGGGCCCTGACCACCACCCAGATCGGCTCGCTCAGCGCCAGCCAGGTCTCGGCCCTGACGACGACCAACCTCAACAACTTCACCACCACCCAGTTCGGGGCGCTGAACGCGACCCAGGTGAAGGGCCTGACCGCCGCCCAGATCGGCGGCCTGTCCACCACCAACGCCCAGGCCTTGAGCACGACCCAGGTCGGCGCCCTGACCGCCGCCCAGGTCGGCGCGCTCAGCTCCACCAACGCCACGGGCCTGACCACCACCCAGTTCGGGACCCTGACCGCCACGCAAGTCGGCGGCCTGACCACCACCGACCTGAACGCGCTCACCACCACCCAGGTGAAGGCGATCACCACCACCCAGGTCGCGGGCCTCTCGGCCGCTCAGATCCTGGGCCTGAACGCCACGGCCGCCAGCGCCCTGACCTCGACGCAGGTGGGCGCGCTCAGCGCGACCCAGCTCGGCGCGCTCACCTCGACCAATCTGAACGCCTTCACCACCACCCAGTTCGGGGCCATCACCTCGACCCAGGTGCACGGCCTGACCGCGGCCACGCTCGGCGCCCTGACCAGCACCAACATCGACAACCTGACCTCGACCCAGTTCGGCGGCCTCAGCGCCGCCCAGGTCGCCGCGCTCAGCACCACCGACCTGAATTCCCTGACCACCACCCAGGTCACCCAGCTGTCGACCACCCAGGTGGCGGGCCTGACCGCGGCCCAGATCGGCGGCCTGTCGACCACCAACTCCGGCGCGCTCACCACCACCCAGATCGGTTCGCTCAGCGCCAGCCAGGTCGCGGCGCTCACCACCACCGCGCTGAACAACCTGACCACCACCCAGTTCGGCGCGCTGAACGCCACTCAAATCAAGGGCTTGAGCGCCGCCCAGCTCGGCGGGCTGTCGACCACCAACGCCCAGGCCCTGTCGACCACCCAGGTCGGCGCCCTGACCGCGGCCCAGGTCGGCGCGCTCAGCTCGACCAACGCCACCGGCCTGACCACGACGCAGTTCGGGACCCTGACCTCGACCCAGGTCGGCGGCCTGACCACCACCGACCTGAACGCCCTGACCACCACCCAGGTGAAGGCGATCACCACCACCCAGATCGCCGGCCTCTCCGCCGCCCAGGTCTCCGGCCTGAACGCCACGGCCGCCGGCGCGCTGACGTCGACGCAGGTCGGCGCGCTCAGCGCGACCCAGCTGGGCGCCCTGACCACCACCAACCTCAACGCCTTCACCACCACTCAGTTCGGTGCCATCACCTCAACCCAGGTGAGGGGCCTGACCGCCGCCACACTCGGCGCGCTGACCACCACCAACCTCGACAACCTGACCTCGACCCAGTTCGGGGGCCTCAGCGCCGCCCAGGTGGCGGCGCTCAGCGTGGCCGACCTGAACTCGCTGACCACCACCCAGGTGACGCAGCTCTCGACCACCCAGGTGGCGGGCCTGACGGCGGCTCAGGTGGCCGGGCTGAACACCACCAATTCCGGCGCCCTGACCACCACCCAGATCGGCTCGCTCAGCGCCAGCCAGGTCTCGGCCCTGACGACGACCAACCTCAACAACCTGACCACGACCCAGTTCGGGGCGCTGAACGCGACCCAGATCAAGGGCTTGACCGCGGCTCAGCTGGGCGGCCTGTCGACCACCAACGCCCAGGCGCTGTCGACCACCCAAGTCGGCGGCCTCAGCGCGGCCCAGGTGGGCGCGCTCAGCTCGACCAACGCCACCGGCCTGACCACCACCCAGTTCGGGGCCCTGACCTCGACCCAGGTGGGCGGCCTGACCACCACCGACCTGAACGCGCTCACCACCACCCAGGTGAAGGCGATCACCACGACCCAGATCGCCGGCCTCTCCGCTGCCCAGGTGCTGGGCCTGAACGCCACGGCCGCCGGAGCCCTGACCTCGACGCAGGTCGGCGCCTTGAGCGCGACCCAGCTCGGGGCGCTGACCTCGACCAACCTCAACGCCTTCACCACCACCCAGTTCGGGGCCATCACCTCGACCCAGGTGAAGGGCCTGACCGCGGCCACCATCGGCGCGCTGACCACCACCAACCTCGACAACCTCACCTCGACCCAGCTCGGCGGCCTCTCGGCGGCCCAGGTCGCGGCCCTGACGGTCGCGGACCTGAACAGCCTGACCACCACCCAGGTCGGCCAGCTGTCGACGACGCAGATCTCGGGCATCACCGCCGCCCAGGTCGCGGGCCTGTCGACCACCAATTCCGGCGCGCTTTCGACCACCCAGATCTCGGCCCTGTCGGCCAGCCAGGTGTCGGCGCTGTCGAGCTCGGCGCTGAACGCCTTCACCACCACCCAGTTCGGGGCGCTGAACTCGACCCAGGTGCACGGCCTGACCGCCGCCCAGGTCGGCGCGCTGTCGACCACCAACGCCCAGGCGCTGTCGACCACCCAGATCGGCGGCCTCAGCGCGGCCCAGGTCGGCGCGCTCAGCTCCACCAACGCCACGGGCCTGACCACGACCCAGTTCGGGGCCCTGACCTCGACCCAGATCGGCGGCCTGACCTCGACCGACCTGAACAACCTGACCACCACCCAGGTGAAGGCGATCACCACCACCCAGATCGCGGGCCTCAGCGCGGCGCAGGTGCTGGCGCTCAACGCCACGGCGGCCGGCGCGCTCACCTCGACCCAGGTCGGGGCGCTGACGGCGACCCAGCTGGGGGCGCTGACCTCGACCAACCTCAACGCCTTCACCACCACCCAGTTCGGCGCGATCACCTCGACCCAGATCCACGGCCTGACCGCGGCCACCGTCGGGGCGCTGACCACCACCAACATCGACGGCCTGACCTCGACCCAGTTCGGCGGCCTCTCCGCCGCCCAGGTCGGCGCCTTCACCACCGCCGACCTCAACAGCCTGACCACCACCCAGGTGCAGCAGCTGACGACCACCCAGGTCGGCGGCATCAGCGCCGCCCAGATCGGGACGCTGTCGACCACCAACTCCGGCGCCCTGACCTCGACCCAGGTGGGCGCGCTGTCGGCGGCCCAGGTCGGCGGCCTGACCACCACGGCGCTGAACGGCTTCACCTCGACCCAGTTCGGGGCTCTGACCTCGAGCCAGATCCATGGCCTCAGCGCCACCCAGATCGGCGCGCTGACCACCACCCAGGCGGGCCTGCTCACCACCACCCAGATCGGCGGCCTGACCTCGGGCCAGATCGGCGCGCTCAGCTCGACCAACGCCATCGGCCTGACCACCACCCAGTTCGGGGCCATCACCTCGAGCCAGGTCGCGGGCCTGACCACCACCGACCTGAACAACTTCACCACCACCCAGATCGCCGCCTTCACCACCACCCAGCTGGACGGCCTGTCCGCCGCCCAGATCGGCGGCCTGAACACCACCCAGACGGGGGCCTTCACCACCACCCAGATCGGCTCGCTGAGCGCCGGTCAGGTGGGGGCGCTGACCACCTCGGCGCTGAACAACTTCACCACCACCCAGCTCAGCGCGCTCAACTCGACCCAGGTGCGCGGCCTGACCGCCGCCCAGCTCGGCGGCTTCAGCGCCACCCTGCTGGACGGGCTGGCGACGACCCAGATCTCGGGCCTCAGCGGGGCCCAGATGGGCGCCCTGACCACCACTGCGCTCAACGGCTTCTCCACCACCCAGATCGGCGCCCTGACCACCAGCCAGGTGGCCGGCCTCAGCGCGACCCAGATCTCGGGCCTGAACACCACGGCGGTGGGCGCCCTGCAGGCGACCCAGATCGCCCAGTTCTCGGGCGTCCAGCTGCAGGGCCTCTCGACCACCGACATCAACGGCTTCACCACCACCCAGTTCGGGGCCCTCACCTCGGCCCAGACCAAGTCGCTGAACGCCACCCAGATCGGCGCCCTGACCACCACCCAGGCGGGCCGCCTGACCACGACCCAGCTGGCCGGCTTCGCCGCGACCCAGATCGGGGCGCTCAGCTCCACCAACGCCATCGGCCTGACGACGACCCAGTTCTCGTCCCTGACCGCGGCCCAGGTGGGCGGCCTGACCTCGACCGACCTGAACAACCTGACCACCACCCAGATCGGGGCCCTGACCACGACCCAGGCCGGCGGCCTGACCGTGGCCCAGCTCGGCGCGCTGGACGCCACCCGCTCCGGCGCCCTGCAGGCGACACAGATCGCCGCCATGAGCGCGGGCCAGATCGGCGGCTTCTCGACCACCAACCTGAACGCCCTGACCACCACCCAGTTCGGGGCCATCACCTCGACCCAGATCCGAGGCCTGACGGCGGCCCAGCTCGGCGCGCTGACGACCACGAACGTCGACAACCTGACCTCGACCCAGTTCGGCGGGCTCAGCGCCAGCCAGGTCGGCGCCCTGACCGTGGCCGACCTGAACAGCCTGACCACCACCCAGGCGGCGGCGCTGACCACCACCCAGGTCGCGGGCCTGACCGCCACCCAGGTCGCGGGCCTGAACACCACCATCGTCGGCGGCCTGACCTCGACCCAGGTCGGCAGCCTGTCGCCGTCGCAGATCGCGGCCCTGACCACGACCAACCTGAACAACCTGACCTCGACGCAATTCAATGCGCTGAGCCAGATCCAGGCCAAGGCCCTGACCGCGACCCAGATCGCCGCGCTCTCGACCACCCAGGCGGGCCTGCTGTCGACCACCCAGATCGGCGGTTTCTCGGCGGCTCAGGTCGGCGCGCTCAGCTCCACCAACGCCAGCGGCCTGACCACGACGCAGTTCGGCACGCTGAACGCCACCCAGGTGGGCGGGCTCAACACAACCGACCTGAACGCCCTGACCACCACCCAGATCAAGGCCATCACCACCACCCAGCTGGGCGGCATCGCGGCCTCCACCATCGGCGGGCTGAACACCACCCAGGTCAACGCGCTGACGACCACCCAGGTCGGCGCGCTGTCCTCGACCCAGATCGCGGCCCTGACCATCACCGACCTGAACGGCATCTCGACCACCCAGTTCGGCGCCATCACCACCACCCAGGTGAAGGCCATGACGGCGGCCCAGGTCGGCGGCCTCAGCTCGACCACGGTCAACGCCCTGACCACCACCCAGATGTCGGCCCTGACCTCCAGCCAGATCGGCGACCTGACCACCACCGCGGTCACCGCGCTGACCACGACGGAAGTCGGCGCGCTGCAGGCCACCCAGATGCCCGGCCTCACCGCCGCGCAGCTGGCCGCCTTCACCTCGACCAACTTCAACAGCCTGACCTCGACCCAGCTCGACGCGCTCACCACCACCCAGGTGGCGACGCTCAGCCCGACGCAGGTCAGCACCTACCTGGCGAACTCGTAGGCGAGATCACCGCAGGCGAAGATCCGGAAGGGGGCTGCGCCGCAGCCCCCTTTTCCTTTCGTCATTCTCGGAGCGGAGCAGCGCTTGCGCTGCGTAGACCCGAGAACCCAGCAGCGAATTTTCCTTGAAGCTGGGCGCCCTTCATCGACTGTCGCACGCAGCGTTGAGTTCGGGAGCTGCTGGGTTCTCGGGTCTACGCGCCTGCGGCGCTTCGCTCCGAGAATGACGAGGGGTGGGGCAGGCGGGAGAGGTGAGGCCGCGCCAAAACGCCTCAAACCCCAACGACTCCCGCCGTTTGCCCTCCCCGCGAGTCATGGCACGCTCGCCGCTTACGCGCGCGCCTGCGCGGGCCAGCTCCGCAAGACCCTGACCCATGTCGGAAAGCCTGTTCCTGTCGACCGTGCAACGCATCACCTCCGGCCCGACCGACCTCGGCGAGCTGGTCTCGGCCGCCGGCCAGCTGACCGCCATGGGCGATGTGGCCGGGGCCGAGCAGCTCTACCGCGTCTGGATCAGCTGCAACCCGGACAATCCCGGCCGTTTCGTCGCCTGGTTCAACCTCTCGACCCTGCCGCTGGGGCCGGATCGTGTGGCCGCCGTCACCGAGGCGCTGGAGAAGGCGCTGGAGCTGAAGCCCGACTTCTGGCCCGCCTACATCAACCTGGGCGGCCAGCGCGAGCGGGCGGGCGACGCCGACGGGGCCGTGGCCCTGTGGCGCCAGGCGGTGGACAAGCTCGACCAGATCACCGGCCAGAACCTGAACTACAAGCTGACCGCCCTGAAGCAGATCAGCCGCGTCTTGATGGACCACCAGCAGCAGGCCACCGCCGAGGTGTTCCTGCGCCAGTGCCTCGATCTCGACCCCAAGGCCCGCGACGCGGCCGAGCAGTACATCGGCGTGCGCCTGGCCCAGTGCGAGTGGCCGGTGGTGCAGCCGTGGGAGGGCGTGGACCGCAAGGCCCTGATGCTGGGCTTCTCGCCCCTGTCCATGGGCGTGTTCACCGATGATCCGCTGCTGCAGCTGGCCACCGCCGCCCGCTATTCCGAAGCCGCCATCGACCCCGGCCCCTACGACCCGACGCTGGACCGCCGCGACGCGACCATCGACCTCAAGGGCCGGCGCCTGCGCATCGGCTATGTCTCGTCCGACCTGCGCGACCACGCCATCGGCTATCTGATGGCGGAGATGTTCGAGCTGCACGACCGCGAGCAGGTCGAGGTCTTCACCTACTACTGCGGCCCCAAGGCGTCCGGCCCCACCTGGGACCGTATCCGCTCGGCCGTGGAGCATCCGCGCGACATCTCCGAGCTGGACGACACGGCCGCCGCGCGCCTGATCGCCGAGGACGGCATCGACATCCTGGTCGACATCAACGGCCACACCCGCTTCGCGCGCTCGGCCGTGTTCGCGCGCCGCCCGGCCCCGGTCATCGTCAACTGGCTGGGCTATCCGGGGACCATGGGCACGCCCTACCACAACTACATCGTGGCCGACGCAGAGATCATCCCCGAGGGCTCGGAGCTGTACTACGCCGAGCAGGTCGTGCGCCTGCCCTGCTACCAGCCCAACGACCGCAAGCGCGTGATCGCGCCCCACCGCCCCTCGCGCGCCGAGGCCGGCCTGCCCGGCGACGCCTTCGTGTTCTGCTGCTTCAACGGCAGCCAGAAGATCGGCCGCTTCACCTTCCTGCGCTGGGTCGAGATCCTGAAGCGCACCGAAAACAGCGTGCTGTGGCTGCTCGACAGCGACGAGGCGACCAACGCCCGCTTGCTGGATTTCGCCGAGGCCAATGGGTTGGAGCGCTCGCGCATCGTCTTCGCGCAAAAGCTCGCCAACCCCTTCCACCTGGCCCGCTATCCCCTGGCCGACCTGTTCCTCGACACTGCCCCCTACGGCGCCCACACCACAGCCTCCGACGCCCTGTTCATGGGCGTGCCGATGCTGACGCTGGAGGGCCGGGCGTTCGCGTCCAGGGTCTGCGCCAGCCTGGTGCGCGCCGCAGGGCTCCCGGAGCTGGTGATGAAGACGCCTGAAGCCTACGTCGAAACCGCCGTGTCCCTAGCGTCGGACCCCGCCCAGATCAGCGTCTACAAGGCCAAGCTGGAGGCCAACCGGGCGTCCTGCACCCTGTTCGACATGGAAAAGCTGACCTCGAGCCTGGAAGCCCTCTACCGCCAGATGGCCGAAACCCACCAGCGCGGCCAGACCCCCCAGCCCGACCTCGACAGCTTGGACGCCTACCTGAAAGCCGGCATCGCCGAGGACATCGAGGCCATGGAGATGCTGACCGTCACCGACTACCACGGCCTCTACCGCGAACGCCTCGCCGCCCTGCACCGCCACAAACCGATCCGCGAGGACCGCCGCCTGTGGACCGCCGAAGCGATCGCCGCGGCTGAGGGAAAGCCGGCGAAGAGCATCCGCAAAGCGAGCTGATCCACAAACACCTCTCCCGCTGCGCGGGAGAGGGGGATCATCGAAGATGGTGGAGAGGGCGCGCCAAGCGCACAATCCTCCCAAATTTTCGTCATCCTCGGAGCGGAGGTCGCGCAAGCGACCGGAGACCCGAGGACCCAGCAGCTCCCGAACGCAACGCTGCGTACGACGGCAGATCGTAGGGCGCCCAGCTTCAAGGAAGATTCGCTGCTGGGTCCTCGGGTTCGTTGCTGCGCAACGCCCCGAGGATGACGATAGATTGGAGAATGTCAGGGGCTTGGCGCGCCCTCTCCACCACGCTACGCGCGGTCCACCTCCCTCGCTTCGCAAGGGAGGAGTGGAGCTACCGCCCCAAGGTCCAGATCACCGCCCGGCGGTCCGCGAACACATGGCCGCCGGCCGAGCTCGGGTGGCAGACGATCTCCAGCACCCACTGCTCACCCAGCCCGTCGGGCTTGGTGGCGTCGCTCATCAGGGGGACCAGCTCGACCGGCGCGGCCTCGCCGACCCGGCCGGTCTTGGGATCGACCGCGTGCTTGGCGATAGGGTGCAGATAGCCGCGCCCGCAGCGCACCTGGTAGTCCAGCATCCACACCGTCTTGGCGTCCACCACCTCCAGCACGGCGGCGTCGTCCAGCCCCTTCTGCGCGTCGGGGCGGATCGAGTTCAGGTTCATGGCGAAGGCGCCTCTGCCCGCGTCGCGCGGCGCGATCGGCAGCCAGCGTTCGGCCGGAGCGGCCCAGGCGGCGGACGCGACGGTCATCATGGCCAGCGAGGCGGTAAGGGCGATACGCAAGGGCGGGCAAGCTCCGGAGCCGACGACGCGAACCCTCGCGCCGAGCGACGCTCCAGTCAATCGCACGGGCCGGAGGCGGCTTTGGGGCGCCTGATTTCCACTTGATCGAACGTGTTCGCCTAAAAAAGGCGACATGGCGCCACCTCACGTGTTAAACCGCCCCATCGTCGACGTTTGGCTTGGCCTGTCGGCGACTGAGAGCTCTTTGTGCTCCCGCCTTCTCCGCGGGGACGACCCATGCACGACTACAGGCTCTACTTCCTCGACGGCAAAGGTCACATCGGCCAGGCCATAGGCTTCGCCTGCGAAGACGACGAGGCGGCGCTGCAACGCGCCGAAGGCTACCGCGACGGCCGCGACATGGAACTGTGGCAACAGGCCAGGCTGGTCCGCGCGCTGCCGGCGCGGGCGCTCAATGCACCCTCTCCCGGTCGGGAGAGGGAGGGACCCATTGCGCCAGCAATGGGAGGGTGAGGGATACAGGCGCGGCCTGAACTCGGGACCGGTTTGCCTGACCTCCGCTTTGCTCGCATCCTGTCTCCCTCACCGGAGCTTCCACATGAGCCGCCGCCTCGCCCTGTTCGCCGCCGTGGCCGCCCTCGCGACGACGCCCGCAGCCGCTGACCCCGCCCCCGCCTGGGCCAAGCCCTATATCGGCGCCTGGACCCTGTCGGGCGCGAGCGAGGGCGGGTTCGCGTGCGTGTTCCAGGTTCTGCCGGAGCCCGGCATCGGCGGCATGCAGGTGAAGATGAGCCCCGCCTGCCGCAAGAACTTCCCGGTCGAGGACGCCGCCGCCTTCACCGAGGGCCCGAACCACGAACTGCTGCTGATCGACCCCCTGCGCCACCCGGTGCTGCGCTTCAAGCGCGCGGGCGAGGACTGGGTGGCGCAGCGGCCGAACGGGCAGGGCGACGACATCGTGCTCAACCACTCCCGCGCCGAAGGGCCGAGGGTGTTGACCTATCCCAACACATGGAGCCTCAGCGGCCCGGACAACGCGCAGGCTTGCGGGTTCGTCGTGAATTTCAATGCGCGAGGCTCCGGCTCCATGCATCGCGCCGGGCGCTGCGATCCACGCTGGGCGGATTTGAAACCGGTGCGCTGGCGCCTGCGCAAGGCCGGCATGACATTGCTCGACAAGGCTGGCCATCGGCTAATGACATTGAAGGGCCCCGACGACTTCAACGTCTACGTCCGCGAGGACGCCAAGGGCGGGCCGGTGTTCTTCGGGCCGGGGGTGGTGGTCGGGCCGTAAGCGCGAACCCTCTCCCGGTCGGCAACCCATAACTCCGTTTTCCCGGCGAAGGCCGGGACCCAGACCCATACCGGCGAAGGCCGGTAGCCAGACAAAATCCTTCGCTGCGAGCTGAACCAATCCCTGCTGGGTCCCGATTGTCATCGGGATCGGTCTGGGCCCCGGCCTTCGCCGGGGAAACGGTGATTGAGGCCCCCGATCTCAGTGAGGCCTTACCAAGCTCGCGTGCGCCCGCTATCTCCCCTGCCATGGCGACCAAGTCCGAGGCCCCGACCGAACCGTTCAAGCGCGCGCTGGCCTACGCCACCCGTTCGCTGGCGGAACAGCCTGACCTGGAGATCACCTTCGGGGGCGATGGCCCGCGCCTGATCGGCCACCAGGCGGTGCTGCCGCATCCGCCGCGCGACCTGTCGCCGAAGGAGGCCGCGCGCATCCGCGGCCTGGCCGACCAGATGGCCCTGCGCCTGGCGCACCACGACGAGGCGGCCCATGCGCGCCTGAAGCCCGTCGACCCCATCGCCGGCGCGGTGTTCGAGGCGGTGGAGCAGGCGCGCGTCGAGGCCATCGGCTCCAACGCGCTGGGCGGCGTGCGCCAGAACCTGACCGCAGCGCTCGAGGCCCGCATCGAGCGCACGGGCCTGAACCGCATCGCCGAACGCGCCAACGCCCCCATCGCCGAGGTCCTGGGCCTGCTCGCCCGCGAGCGCCTGACCGGCCAGAGCCCGCCCGACGGCGCCAAGGCCACCGTCGACTTCCTGCGCGCCGACATCGAGAAGCGCGCCGGCAAGGACCTCGACCGGCTGGCCGCCTCCATCGGCGACCAGGCCGCCTTCGCCAAGGTGGCCCGCGCGATCCTGCGCGACCTGGAGCTCGGCGACGACGCGGGCGACGCTTCCGAGGACGACGAACAGTCCGACGACCAGGAAGGCGAGAACAAGCCGGAAGAAGGCGAGAACGACGACGAGGGCGGCGACGACGACGCCAACCAGGGCGCCTCCATGGAGCGCTCGGAAGAGGCCAACCCCGACGCCCAGCAGGTCGAGGACGAGTCAGGGTCCGCCGAGATGGACCCCGACGCCCAGATGGCCGAGGACGGGCCGGAGATGGGCGACGGAACCCTGCCCAACCGCGCCGAGGCCAAGGACGACGGCCGCCCCGAGGCCGCCTACAAGGTCTTCACCCACCAGTTCGACGAGGTGGTCGGCGCCGAGGAGCTGTGCGACCCGGTCGAGCTGGAGCGCCTCAGAAGCTACCTCGACCAGCAGCTGCAGAGCCTGTCCTCCATCGTCTCGCGCCTGGCCAACAAGCTGCAGCGGCGCCTGCTGGCGCAGCAGAACCGCGCCTGGACCTTCGACCTGGAGGAGGGGGTGCTGGACGCCGCGCGCCTGACCCGCGTCATCGTCGATCCGACCGCCCCGCTCAGCTTCAAGCAGGAGGAGGACACCGCCTTCCGCGACACGGTGGTGACCCTGCTGCTGGACAATTCCGGCTCGATGCGCGGCCGCCCGATCATGGTCGCCGCCGTCTGCGCCGACATCCTGGCGCGGACCCTGGAGCGCTGCGGCGTGAAGGTGGAGATCCTGGGCTTCACCACCCGCGCCTGGAAGGGCGGGCAGAGCCGCGACGCCTGGATCAAGGCCGGCAAGCCGCCGCAACCCGGCCGCCTGAACGACCTCAGGCACATCATCTACAAGGCCGCCGACGCCCCCTGGCGGCGCGCGCGCAAGAACCTCGGCCTGATGATGCGCGAGGGTCTGCTCAAGGAGAACATCGACGGCGAGGCCCTGCTCTGGGCCCACAACCGCCTGGTCGGCCGGCCTGAGCAGCGCCGCATCCTGATGGTGATCTCCGACGGCGCGCCGGTGGACGACTCGACCCTGTCGGTCAACTCTGGCCACTATCTGGAGCGGCACCTGAGGAGCGTCATCGCCGAGATCGAAAGCTCGTCGCCGGTGGAACTCACCGCCATCGGCATCGGCCACGACGTCACCCGCTACTACCGCCGCGCCGTCACCATCGTGGACGTGGAGCAGCTGGGCGGGGTGATGGTCGAGAAGCTGGCCGAGCTGTTCGAAGAACGCGGCGGAGCGGAGGCGGTGATGCCGCGTCGCGCGCTCGGCGGCGACCTGGCCCAACCTACCGGCCGCAAGGGCCTGAAGCGCGGCGTGCTGCAGGCGAGCGCACCTCTCCTGTGAGCGGCAGCGAACGGGGGAGGGGGACCGCGCGTAGCGTGGTGGAGGGGGCGCGCCAAGCCCGCCGCCCCTTCCAATTCTCGTCATTCTCGGAGCGGAGCGCCGCAGGCGCGTAGGCCCGAGAACCCAGCAGCTCCCGAACCCAACGCTGCGTGCTACGGCTATGCGTAGGGCGCCCAGCTTCAAGGAAGATTCGCTGCTGGGTCCTCGGGTCTCCGGCCGCTTCGCGCCCTCCGCTCCGAGGATGACGACAGATTCAGAGGAGTGCGTGCGTGGCGCGCCCTCTCCACCGCTTCGCGGTCCCCCTCTCCCATGAATGGGAGAGGTGAAGGCGCGCCCGCCCTACGCCGCCGGCTGCAGCATCTCCGAGATCTTCGCGCTCAGCACGTCCAGGCTGAAAGGCTTGGTGATCATGTCCATGTTGCGGCCGAGGAAGCTGGAGCGGATGGCCGCGTTCTCGGCGTAGCCGGTGACGAACAGGATCGGCAGGTCGGGGCGGTGCCGGCGGGCGATCTCGGCCAGCTGGCGGCCGTTCATGCCGGGCAGGCCGACGTCGGAGACCATCAGGTCCACCGGCCGGTCGCTTTCCAGGATGGGCGCGGCCAGGCGCGGGTCGGCGACCTCGATCACCGCATAGCCCAGCTCGTCCAGCACCGAGGACACCAACAACCTGACCGCGTCGTCGTCCTCGACCAGCAGCACCTGCTGGCCTTGGCCGTCCGGCGCGGGCTCCAGCGGGGCGGCGTCGGCGTCCGGCGTGACGTCCGATACCGGCAAAAGGATCTCCACCGCCGTGCCTTCGCCGACCCGGCTGCGCAGGCGCGCGGTCCCGCCGGACTGCCGTGCGAAGCCGTAGACCATCGATAACCCCAAGCCCGTGCCCTGGCCGGTCGGCTTGGTGGTGAAGAAGGGCTCGAACACCTGTTCGGCGACGCTGGGTTCCATGCCCACGCCGGTATCGGCCACGGTCACCGCCACATAGCGCCCGGGCGCCAGGTCCGGCGTGGCCTCCTCGCCGGTGATCTCCACCATCCGGGTCGAGACCGTCAGCGTCCCGCCGTCGGGCATGGCGTCGCGGGCGTTGATCACCAGGTTCAGCAGCGCGCTTTCCAGCTGGTTGGCGTCGGCGACCGCGGCGGGTAGGCCTTCGCCCGGCTCCAGCTTCAGGGTGATGCGCTCGTTGATGGAGCGTTCCAGAAGCTCCGCCAGGTCCTGCACCAGGTCGTTGACGGAGAGCGGGCGCGCGTCCAGCGACTGACGGCGCGAGAAGGCCAGGAGGCGCTGGGTCAGGGACGCCGCCCGCTGAGCCGAGGTCCAGGCGGCCTGCATGTAGCGGTCCAGCCCCTCGAACCGGCCCGTCGCCATGCGCCGGCGCACCAGGTCGATGGAGCCGATCACGCCGGTCAGCATGTTGTTGAAGTCGTGCGCGATACCGCCGGTCAGGTGGCCGATGGCCTCCATCTTCTGGCTCTGGCGCAGCGCCGCCTCCACCTGCTCGCGCCGGGCCAGCTCCTCGCGCAGCTGGGCGGTGCGCTCGGCCACCTTCTGCTCCAGGGTTTCGGCGGCGCGGGCGATCTCGGCCAGGCGGTCGCGCATCTCGAACTGGCGCCGGCGCGCGCGCAGCGCCGACTCCGCCGCGCTCAGCAGGGACTCCGCCCCCAAGGGCCGCTCCAGCACCACCACATTGGTGGCTTCCGGCGGCAGGCGCCCGCGCGCCAGGTCCGCGCGCTGCTGCCGCGAGCCCTGGCGGCCCGCCAGCAATACGAAGGGGATCTCCGACCAGATCGGCTGGCGGCCGAGCGCGTGGCGCAGGGGCGCCGGGTCGCCGATCAGGGCCTCCTCGGCCACCAGCACCAGGCCCGCGCGCTCGTCCAGGCGCCGGGCGACCTCCTCCATGTCCGCGCAGATTTCGGGCTGGCAGTCCTTCTGCGCCAGAAGCCCGGCCAGGGTCTCGGCGTCACGTCCGTAAGGCGCTGCGATCAGGACGCGCCGGCCCTCGCGGTCAAGCAAGGTCGCGGTCTTCCAGCAGGGGGTCCTGCTCGCCGACATAGCGCGGCGTGCCGGTCATCACCCCGTGGAAGGCGGTCAGGGGCTGGCCCACCCGCACGCCGCGGCCGTCGACGCGCAGTTCGCGGATGGCGTCCTCGTGCGGCCCCGCGCGGTTCTTCAGCACCGAGATCGCCTTGCGCAGCCGCCCCTCAGCCTCGAAGAAGCGCAGCAGCAGGACCGCGTCGGAGATGAAGCTGATGTCGATGGTCGAGGTCATGTTGCCGACCAGCCCGTGCTGCGGGTTGATCAGGAAGGTCACCACCCCCTGCTGGCTCAGGTAGGACAGCAGCTCGTGCAGCTGCAGGATCAGGTGATCCTCCTGCGGCATGGCGGCCAGGTAGCCGTTCAGGCTGTCGATGGCGATCATGCGCACGCCGCGATCCTCGACCTCGTTCAGGATCATGTGGGCGAATTCGCCGGGCGAGACCTCGGCCGGATCGATCTGCTGGATGCGCAGGCAGCCGCTGGCGACGTGCTCGTCCAGCACCATGCCCATGGCCTTGGCCCGGGCCATCAGCGTGCCCACCCGCTCGTCGAACTGATAGAGCACGCACCGCTCCCCGCGCTCGCAGGCGGCGTCCAGGAATTTCAGGGCGATGGTGGTCTTGCCCGTGCCGGCCGGGCCGGTGATCAGGGTGCTGGTCCCGCGCAGCGGCCCGCCGCCCAGCAGCGCGTCCAGTTCGCGAAGGCCGCTGGTCACCGGCTCGCCGACGAAGGCGGCGTGATGCTCCGAGGCGATCAGGCGCGGGAACACCTTCAGCCCGCCCTTGCGAATGACGAAGTCGTGGTAGCCGGCCACGAAGTCCACGCCGCGCAGCTTCTGCACCTGCAGCCGCCGCCGCGCCGCGCCGAAGTCGAGCGTCAGGCGCTCCAGGGTGATCACCCCGTGGCAGAGGCTGTGCAGGTGGGTGTCGCGCTGGCCCTCGTTGCCGGTCAGGTCGTCCACCAGCACCACGGTGATGTTCCGCCCGGCGAAGAACTGCTTCAGCGCCAGCACCTGGCGGCGATAGCGCAGCGGGTCCTGGGCCAAGAGCCGCATCTCCGACAGGCTGTCGAACACCACCCGGCGCGGCTTGATGCGCTCCACCTGGGCCTGGATCAGGCGGATGGTGCCGCTCAGCTCCATCTCCCACGGGTGCAGGATCGACTGCTCGCGGTTCTCGCCCATGGCGTCCTCGACCGAGGCCAGCTCGAACAGTTCGATGCCCGAAAGGTCCATGCCGTGGGATTCGGCGACGCCGCGCAGTTCGTCGGCGGTCTCCGACAGGGTGACGTAGAGCCCCGCCTCGCCCTCCGCCACGCCCTGCAGCAGGAACTGCAGCGCCAGGGTGGTCTTGCCCGAACCCGGCGCGCCCTCCAGCAGGTACAGCCGGTCCGCCGGCAGCCCTCCGTGAAGGATCGCGTCCAGTCCCGTGTTTCCCGTGGCGACCCGCGGCGTCATTCCTGTCTCCGGCCCTGCCCATCCCGGCGTTACGCTTCAGGTGTCATAGGGGTGGAACGCCCAAACCCCAAGCGCATCAAACGCGTTGAAAGCGGGGCCGTTCCGGAGGGCTCCGGTGCGCCAAGCCCCGCAACCTTTCCAAGTTTCCGTCATCCTCGGAGCGGAGCAGCGCGCATGCGCTGCGCAGACCCGAAGGTGATAAGTTTTTGAAGGTTGGTGGAAGAGGCCCACCCGCTCGCAGCATCGCCGCTCCTCAGCGCTCCAAGCTCTGCTATGACCAGCCCACCATCTGGAGGGGACCCCATGACCGCCGCCCGCACCGCCATCGCCGCCCTGAAACGCGCCGCCGTCGTCGCGGCCTTCCTGCCCCTGCTGGCCGCCGCGCCCGCGCCGTCCGCGCCGATCAAGCTGTGGCGGCTCGACTGCGGGGCGATTTGGATCAAGGACCTGGACAGCTTCTCCGACACCCGCGCCTACGTCGGCCAGAGCCGCGAGCTGGTGGCCAGCTGCTATCTGATCAAGCACGGCGAGACCTACATGCTGTGGGACACCGGCTTCTCGCGCACCGAGCTCGGCAAGCCGCTCGATCACAACGCCGAGGGCGGCGCGACCCTGCACGTCAGCCTGCTCGACCAGCTCAAGCAGCTCGGGATCAAGCCGGAACAGATCAGCCTGATCGGCATCAGCCACTATCACGGCGACCACACCGGCCAGGCCGGCGATTTCCCGGCCGCGAAGCTGATGATCGGCAAGGGCGACGTGGACGCCATGAAGGAAACCCCCGCGCGGGCCACGGCGCTCAAGCACTGGATGAGCGAGGGCGGCGCGCTGGAGCCGATCACCGGCGACAAGGACGTGTTCGGCGACGGCTCGGTGGTGATGCTCGACCTGCCCGGCCACACTCCCGGCCACCACGGCCTGATGGTTCATCTGGAGCACAAGGGCTGGGTCATCCTGTCCGGCGACGCCGCGCACCTGCGCGAAAACTACGAGAACGACGGCGTCCCGCCCTTCAACGTCGACCGCGCCAAGACCCTGGCCTCGCTGGACCGCTTCCACAAACTGGCCGCGAACCTGAAGGCCACGGTGGTGGTCCAGCACGAACCCCGCGACGTGGCCAAGCTGCCGGCGTTCCCGCAAGCGGCGGAGTAGGGCTCCCCTCTACGCGCGGCAGCGGGGAGGGATGGCGAGAGGCCCCGAGCCTCGCCCGCCTCAGCTCGTGTGGCGGATGTGCGAGGAGGAGGAGCCCACCGACACGCCCCACAGCGAGATGGTGGTGGAGGTCACCGCCGAGTTGGGGCCGGTCAGCTCGAAGCGGGCGCTGACCTGGCATCGGCGCAGGCCGAGCGGGGTCTTGTGCAGCAGCTTCCATTCCCAGCCGAATCCCTCGGCCGTCACCTGGCCCGTCGCCTCCTGGCCCGAGACCCGGTCGCTGAAGCGCAGCTCCAGCCCGTCGCCGGGGGCGAACACCCACTCGAAATGGTTGGCCACGCCGACGTCCAGCAGGGTGTCGAAGTCGATCACCACCAGATCGGCCTCGCGCCGCCCCTGGCCCCACACCTGGTACTTGCCCGCCGGCAGGCCGAAGGCGTCGCAATAGACCCCGCTGCCGCGCCAGGGCGGAAACAGGAACTGCTCGGGCCGCACCCAATCCTCTGAGGCGGATTCATGCCGAGGAGCGTGTGTGAACATCCCTCAGTTATAAAATCCGTGCGCTTTCCAGAGTGTTATCGCGCTTCCGTTGCGTAGCCCGCGTCCGCGCCTCAGAACGCCATGTTGCGCACGATGCGCCAGGCTCCGTCGGCGCCGCGCTTCCACACGGTCAGATAGGCGCCTTCGCGCGCGCTCCGCTTGCCGGCCTCGTCCACGCTGACCGCCCCGCCGTGGCCCCACTCGTAGACCAGGGGCTGGGCCGCCGTGCCGCCCACGACGATGTTGTCATAGCGCACGCCGCCGCCGACGATCTTCGCCTTCGAGGCCTTGAGCCGCTTGCGATAGAACGCCTCGATCGCCGCCCGGCCCGCGATCGCCGTCCCGTCCGGCGTCACGAACACCCCGTCCTCGGCGTAAGGAGCCGCCAGCCGAGCCGCATCGCCCGCCTGCATCGCCCCGATCCAGTCCGCATCCGCCTTGGCGATGGTCGGCCGCGCCGAGGCGACCAGATCCTCGGCCTCCGCCGCCCCCGCCGCCAAAGCCGCCACCAGGCCGAACGCCGCCATCCATGCCCGCATCACAGGTCCTCCGCCACACGCGCGCCGACCCTGTCCCGCGTCCGCGGCCGCCGCAACGCGATTGTCGCGAGCGCACCTCCCCCGAACGCTGCCGCTTTTCGGGGGAGGTGCGCTTAAACTCTCCCTGTCGATTCCGCCCGCGCCCGCGCGTCACTGCCTCGACGCCGCCAGGGCGTAGCCACGAACCGGGAGACCTCCCATGCAGTACATGCTGATGATCTACAGCGACCAGAGCCGCATCCAGGCCATGGCGCCCGAGGACGGCCAGAAGATGATGGCCGCTTTCAACGCCTATACCGAGAGCCTGAAGGCGGCCGGCGCCTATGTCGGCGGCGACCGGCTGCAGCCGACCTCGACCGGCGCGACCGTGCGGGTGCGCGACGGCCAGACCCAGGTGCTGGACGGCCCCTACGCGGACACCAAGGAGCAGCTCGGCGGCTACTATCTGATCGAGGCGGCCGACCTCGACGAGGCCGTCAAATGGGCCGCCCGCTGCCCCGGCGCGGCTGTGGGCACGCTCGAAGTCCGTCCCGTCTGGGCCATGTGAGCGGGGGACAGAACGCCATGAAGTTCGCTCTTCTGATCCGACTGGACGAAGCCGCCCAGGCCGCCGAGGCCAAGGCCAAGGGCGTCGAGCACCCGCCCGTTTCCCCCGCCTACGCCGCCTATGCCCAGGCCGCGGTCGAGGCCGGGGTGATGCGCGGCGGCCAGCGCCTGAGGCCGTCCTCCACCGCCACCACCGTGCGCGTGCGCGACGGCCAGACCCACGTCCTGGACGGCCCCTACGCCGAGGCCAAGGAGCAGCTCGGCGGCGTGTTCCTGATCGAGGCCGCGACCCTGGAGGAGGCGGTGCAATGGGCCGCCAAGTGCCCCGGCGCCGCGACGGGGGCGCTGGAGGTGAGGGCGGTTTGGGAGTGAGACGGCCACCTCTTCTCCTCCCTCGTGAAGCGAGGGAGGGGGACCGCCCGAAGGGTGGTGGAGGGTGCTTCGCACCGCAGATCCAGGCTGGCGGCGTCAGCCCCAGGCGCAGAAGAGCACCCTCCACCACTTCGTGGTCCCCCTCCCTCGCACGCGAGGGAGGAGAGAGTACGCCATGACCCCGGCCCACACCGCCGCCGCCCAGGCCGCGCGCTCCGGCTACGGCAAGCTCCTGGCCTATCTCGCCGCCCAGACCCGCGACCTGGCCGAGGCCGAGGACGCGCTGGCCGACGCCTTCGCCAAGGCGCTCGACGCCTGGCCGCGGACCGGCGTCCCCGCCTCGCCCGAGGCCTGGCTGCTGACCGCCGCCCGCAACAGATGGCTCGACGGCCTGCGCAGGAAGCGGGTCCGCTCCGACGCCCGCGATCACCTGACCCTGGCGCTCGACGAGGCCCAGGCCCAGGCCGAGACGCACCACGACATCCCCGACCAGCGCCTGCGCCTGATCTTCGCCTGCGCCCACCCGGCCATCGCGCCGCCGGCCCGCGCGCCGATGATCCTGCAGACCGTGCTGGGCTTCGACGCCAAGGCCATCGCCTCGGCCTTCCTGGTCGCCCCCGCCGCCATGGCCCAGCGCCTGGTGCGCGCCAAGGCCAAGATCAGGGACGCGGGCATCCCCTTCGCCATCCCAGAGCGCGCCGACCTCGCCGAGCGCCTCGACGCGGCGCTGGACGCCGTCTACACGGTCTTCACCCGCGGCTGGGGCGACCCCCTGGGCGCCGATCCGGAAAGCCGGGGCCTGGCCGAAGAGGCCATCTGGCTCGGCCGCCTGATCGCCCAGGTCCTGCCCGACGAGCCCGAGCCCAAGGGCCTGCTCGCCCTGATGCTGCACGCCCACGCCCGCCGCGCCGCGCGCAGGGACCTTGGCGGCCGCTTCGTCCCCCTGGACGCCCAGGACGTGAGCCTGTGGGACCGCCCCATGCTGCACGAGGCCGAAGCCCTGATCCACCAGGCCGCCGCCGCCGGCCGGCCCGCCCGCTTTCAGCTGGAGGCCGCCATCCAGTCCGCCCACGCCGCCCGCGCCTTCACCGGGCAAGCGGACTGGGCCGCGGTGGTGATCCTCTACGACGGCCTGGTCGCCATGACCGGCTCGGTCGTCGCCGCCATCAACCGCGCCGTGGCGCTGAGCCGGTCCGAGGGGCCCGCGCAGGGCCTGGCCGCCCTCGACGCCGTGGCCGAAGACCCGCGCCTTGCCGACTACCAACCCTACTGGGCCGCCAGAGCCGACCTGCTCGCCCGCACCGGCGACAAGGCGGCCGCGGCCGCCGCCTACGACCGAGCCATAGGCCTGGAATTCGACCCCGCGCTCAGGGACTTCCTGCAGGAGCGGCGGGCGGGGCTAGGCTAGCCGCAGTTCCTTTCAGCTCCACCAACTATCCAAAACTATCGTCATCCTCGGAGCGGAGCAGCGCGCCAGCGATGCGCAGACCCGGGGACCCAGCAGCGAATCTTGCTTGAAGCGGGGCGCCCCACGCT
The DNA here is from genome assembly GCA_018241995.1 of Pseudomonadota bacterium. GTDB lineage: Bacteria > Pseudomonadota > Alphaproteobacteria > Caulobacterales > Caulobacteraceae > JAFECT01. The sequence goes on along the minus strand of JAFECT010000011.1, from coordinate 2,335 downwards.
CTGCCGTCGCACGCAGCGTTGGCGTGGGGAGCTGCTGGGTCCTCGGGTCTCCGACCCGCTTCGCGGGCCTCCGCTCCGAGGATGACGGCAGGTTTGAAAAGTCGCGATTTGGAAAAGAGGCTCACCCGTACTCCGACCCATCCTTCCGCACGAACCGCCCGTCCGAGTTCGCGCTCATCAGGTCGATGTCGGAGCACGTCGTCAGGTCGTCCGGATGGCGCGACCCGACCTCCAGATAGACCGCCACCCCATCTGACCGGTTGATCAGGTGGTGCCCGTTCCCCGTCCCCTTCGGAAACGCCGCGCAATCGCCGGCCTTGAGCAGGCTTTCCCCGCCGTCCTCGACCAGCACCAGCTCGCCCTGAAGCACATAGACGAACTCGTCCTCATGCGAATGCCAGTGCCGCTGGCTCGACCAGCGCCCCGGCGGCAAGCGCATCAGATTGACCCCGAAGTCGGCAAGGCCCCCGGCGTTTCCCAGCCGCTGCCGGATCCGCCCGGCGCAGACCCGATCCAGCGGCGGCGGATACCCCGCCCCCTCGCGTTCGGGCACGGCGGCAACGTCGATCTTGGGCATGGGCGCGGCTCCTCGTAGGCGCGCGACGCTAGCACAGCTCTTCACCTCTCCCGTTCACGGGAGAGGGGGACCACGAAGTGGTGGAGAGGGCGTGCCGGGAACGCGAGCGCTAGAGGCTAGGTCAGAAACGCAAAATGGGCGGCGGACAGGGCGGCTTGTTCGCACGCCCTCTCCACCACGCTACGCGCGGTCCCCCTCTCCCGTGAACGGGAGAGGTGAAGAGCCCACAAACGAAAAAGGCCGGCGTCGCCGCCGGCCTTCTCGATACAGCCCCGTAGAACTTGGGATCAGGCCGCGGCGGTGGTCGCCAGCTTGGCCTTCAGTTGGCGCTTGATGCGCAGGGCGCGCGGCGAGAGGTTCTCGTCCGAGGCCTTGACCAGGAACGCGTCCAGGCCGCCCTTGAAGTCGAGCGTGCGCAGGGCGGCGTTCGAGATCTTCAGGCGGAACGACTGGCCCAGCGCTTCCGACTGCAGCGCGGTCTCGCGCAGCGACGGCAGGAAGCGGCGCTTGGTCTTGATGTTCGAGTGGCTCACGTTGTGCCCGACCATGGGGCCCACGCCCGTGAGTTCGCAACGGCGCGACATGGCTCAAAACCTTCCGACGAAATAACGATCGCGCGGGGGGAGGCCCTCCGCGCGGGAGCGGGCATATAGGCCAAACAGCCTTGAGCCGTCAAGCGCGCCGCGACAACGCACAGGACTCCCACGCCCGCCTGGGTCATAGTCCCGCTTGAGCGTCGAGGCGGGGCGGGGGCCAGGCCATGGGATCGCTTTGCAGGCTGATCGGGGCTGCGTTTCCGGCTCTCCTGGCTTTCACCGCGGCGGCCCACGCCGAATCGCCGCCCGAGCCGATCGCCCTGCGCCTGACCTACGACGGGCGCCTGCTGATCAAGGTGCTCGACATCCAGATCGACGCCCGCGCCGACGCCCAGGCCTTTTCCGCCGAGGCGCGGCTGAACAGCTATGGCGTGCTGAACCTGTTCCGGCGGGTCGACAACCGCTCCTCCGCCCAGGGCCGCGTCGCCGAGGCGGGCGGTCAGCCGCGGGCCTGGCCGCACGTGTTCCGAAGCCGCAACGTCGACGCCAAGGGCGTGCGCAGCGTGGTCGTCACCTGGACCGGCGCCGACGTGGTGACCGAGGCCGTCCCCGGCTATCACGGCCACCTGGGCGACCCGCCGGCCAGCCGCGCGCAAAGGCTCGAGGCCGCCGACCCCCTGACCGCGATGATGCGCATCGCGCTCACCCGCGACGAGGCGGAGCTGTGCCGAGGCTCCGTGCGCTTCTTCGACGGCAAGCAGCGCTATGATCTGGAGTTCGTGGACCGGCGCCCGGGCGCCCTCAACCCCCACGAAAAGCGCCTGGGCCTGACCCGCGCCCTGCGCTGCCAGGTCCGCTTCCACGAACTCGCGGGCTTCAGCAGAAAGCCGCCGGATCAGCGGAACCAGGGCCTGAAGAAGCCGGTCACCCTCACCTTCGGCCGGCTGGGGGCGGAAGGCCCCTGGCTGATCAGCGCCATCGAGGCCGAGACGCCGCTCGGCCATGCGCGGGTGGAGCTGCAGAGGGTGGGCCAGCTGTACCCGGGCGGTTAAGGCGCAGCCCTGTTCTTATAAATCTATCGTCATCCTCGGAGCGGAGCAGCGCGCGAGCGCTGCGCAGACCCGAGGACCCAGCAGCGAATCTTCCTTGAAGCTGGGCGCCCTGTGATCTGCCGTCGCACGCAGCGTTGAGTTCGGGAGCTGCTGATGGGGTGGACGGCCCC
>JAFECT010000010.1 GCA_018241995.1 Pseudomonadota bacterium | reverse complement strand
CGATAAGTGTCCACAGATCCTAGGCCCTCAGGTGCCCTTCGATTTGGCCGAGCTGTCGAGCAGTTTCAAATCCTTCGGCCACATGGTGTCGAGGTTCCAGTCGGCCTCGTTGAAGGGCCGGTGGGTTTCCTTCATCACCGGATAGCCGTGGATGTCGTCCTGGCTGTTGATGATCTCGCCGCGGCCTTCGCCCACGTCGGCGATCAGGCGCACGTCATCGTGGTCGCGGTCCCAGGGCCGGGCCCCGGCGTTGGCCAGCACAGACTGTTCGACCGAGGTCGCCGGCATGGCCTTGAGGCCCTCCGGCCAGAACATCGGGGCGTCCTTCTCGATGATCTTGGCCGGGGCTGTGGTGTAGCGCCCGAACATCGGCAGCGGCTGGCCGATGCGGTCCACGGCGATGTTGTCCTTGCCGTAGTATTCCAGGTCGCCGTAGCCGCCGATCTCGACGAAGGCGAGCGGGCTCGGGGTCGAGGGGCCGGCGCGTAGCACATTGCCCACCGCCACCATCTGGCCGACCTGGAAGGGATGGTCGCCCCACTCCTGAGCCATCAGGTTGTAGTGCAAGGCCCGCTGGCCGGGATCGTAGATCAGGTTATTGACGATGGCCCCGTGCACCCCGCCCTTGAACAGCGGGTTACGCTCGTAGTTGTGGGCGTAGAGGTTTCCGTAGATCAAAAGGTCGGTGATGTTGTCGTGGATCAGCGAGCCCTTGGAGTGCTCGATCTTGTAGTGGGTGGCCCGCGACAGGCCCTCGGCGATGATATTGTTGGAATAGGTGATCCGGTGCGAGGTGTGCTCGCGCCACTCCTCGGGCGTCTTGCCGTTGAAGCGTGGGCCAGAGGTCGACAGGTCCTCGTCGGTCGCCCAGGTCATGGTGCAGTGGTCCACGATCACGTCGTGGGCGTCCTTGACGGTGGAGAGGCCATCCTCTTCCCACCCACTCTTCTTCGCTGCGCCCGCCTCGCCGGGGCGGATGCGAATGTGCTGGATGATCACGTCGTGGGCGCCCACGTCCATGCCGCCGCGGATGATGGAGATGCCCGGCGAGGGCGCGGTCTGGCCGGCGATGGTGACGTAGGGCTCCATCAGCTTGAGCGTCTTCTGGTTCAGGTCGATCACGCCGCCGACCTCGAAGACGATGATGCGCGGCCCCTTGGTCTCGATCGCCTCGCGCAGGGAGCCAGGCCCCTCGCTGTTCAGGTTGGTGACGCGGATGATCCGCCCGCCGCGGCCGCCGGGCGTATGGGAGGCCCAGCCCAGCGCGCCGGGAAAGGCCAGCTGTGGCGCTTCCGCCCTCGCGGTGGCAGCCGGCGCGGCCTTCGGGGGTGATTTCGGGGCGGCTGAGGCCATTGAGCCGCACAGCGCGGCCGCGGCCAGGGCGCTGGAGGCGATCAGCAGGGTCCGGAGGTTCGACAAGGCGGCTACTCCCTTGGTTCTTATGGGCGATTCCGCGGCATTGCGCCCCACATCGCGCGGATTCGGCGCCGGCGTCCACCGGGCATGATTGAAAATGACACCGGTTTCCTTTAGACACAATCCCGACCTTCGAACTGGGCGGGGCAGAACAAATCGTGCGTGCGTTCTTCGAGAGCTTCGGCCGTGGCGACGACGACGCCCGCGTCCAGGAGACTCGCGCGTGAGCGGCCCCGTGCTCGAAACCGGGTTCGCGCCACAGGCCGCGGCCGAGGCTTTCGTTCGAGCCAGGATCGAGGCGCGCGCACTCGGCGGCTTCCCCGGCGCCCTGCCGCCCGATCTGGCGTCGGGCTATCTGTGCCAGGACGCGGCCATTGCTCTGTGGCCGGATGAAATCGCCGGCTGGAAAGTCGGGCGCGCGCCGCCCGAGCGCCAGGCCGAAGCCGGCGTCGAACGAATGGCCGGCCCGATCTTCCGCCGCGCCGTGCAACAGGCGGCGGGTACGGTCGACTGTCCCTTCATTCCCGGAGGCTTCGCCGCAGTCGAGGCCGAGTTCGTGTTCCGCCTGGGCGCCGACGCCCCGGCCAACAAACTGAGCTGGACCACGGATGAGGCTGCGGCCCTGGTCGAGGCCATGCACATCGGCATGGAGACCGCCGGCAGCCCCCTGGCCTCGATCAATGCGCTGGGACCACGCGTGATCGTGTCGGACTTCGGCAATAACGCCGGCCTGGCGCTGGGTCCGGCCATTCCCGACTGGCGCGAACGCGCGCCGGGCGAGCTGCCGTGCGAGACCTTCATCGAGGGCCGCTCGGTCGGGCGGGCGACGGCGGCGGCTATTCCGGGCGGTCCGCTGGCGTCCTTGGCCTTCCTGCTGGAACATTGCGCGCGCCGGGGCCGGCCTCTGCGCGCCGGCCACTTGGTTTCGACCGGCGCGGCGACCGGGGTGCACGAGATCGAGATCGGCCAGTCGGCGCGCATTGCGTTCGGCAGGTATGGCGAGATCCTCTGTCGGGCCGTGACGGCCGAACCGGCGCCGGTGGATCGGCTGCAGGCGGCGCGCTGAGGATCGACAGGATTTGCGTCCAGCCGCCAAAGAAGCGGCGGGCGCGGGGTGGAAGCGTCAGCCGGCTCGCCGGCGTAAGGTAACGGGCGAAGGCGATGACCAGCCAGGCGGAAACCAGCCAGACCACGGGCGTGATGCGCCCCGGGCGCTATCGCTGGGCGGTCTGTGGCCTGCTGTTCGCAGCCACGGCCATCAACTACATCGACCGCCAGACCCTGGCCCTCCTCAAAGGTCCGCTGTCCCAGGAATTCCATTGGGGCGAGCAGGACTATGCCGACCTGGTGTTCTGGTTCCAGGCCGCCTACGCCGCCGGCTACATCGTGTTCGGCGGGCTGGTGGATCGGCTGGGCGCGCGCGTCGGCTATGCGGTGGCGGTGATCCTGTGGACCATCGCCCACATTGGCCACGGCTTCGTGTCGAGCTTCGCCGGGTTCAAGCTGATGCGCATCGGCCTGGGGCTGGGCGAGAGCGGCAACTTCCCCTCAGGCGTCAAGGCGGTGACCGAATGGTTCCCCAAGCGCGAGCGGGCCCTGGCCATTGGCGTCTTCAACGCCGGCTCCAATATCGGCGCCATCATCGCGCCGCTGCTGGTGCCGATCGTGACCCTGACCTGGGGCTGGCAGGCCGCCTTCATCGTCACCGGCCTGATCGGGGTCGTGTGGCTCGTGGCCTGGATCGCGATCTATCGCCGCCCGGACAAGCACCCGAAGGTCGGCACGGCCGAACTGGCCCTGATCCGCAGCGACCCGCCCGACACCGAGGCGAAGATTCCCTGGCTGTCGCTGCTGTGGAAGCGAGAGACCTGGGCCTACGCCTTGGGCAAGTTCCTGATCGATCCGATCTGGTGGATGTATCTGTTCTGGCTGCCGGATTTCCTGCTCAAGCGGCACCATCTGGACCTGAAGAGCTTCGGCCTGCCGCTGGTGGCCATCTACATTCTGTCAGACGTCGGATCGATCTTCGGCGGCTGGATGTCCTCCGCCCTACTCAAGAGCGGCCGCAGCCTGAATTTCGCGCGCAAGGCCACCATGCTGGTCTGCGCCCTGGCGGTGATCCCCGTCGGCTGGGCCATGTATATCGACGACCTGTGGACGGCGGTGGGGGTGATCGGCCTGGCTGCGGCGGCGCACCAGGCTTTCTCGGCAAACCTCTATGCTTACCCGTCCGACGTGTTCGAGCGGCGGGCGGTGGCCTCGGTCATCGGTATCGGCGGCACACTGGGCGGGGTCGGGGGCATGTTCATGGCCCAGGCGGTGGGCTGGGTCCTGGCCACGCTCGGTTCCTACACGCCGATCTTCGTGGTCGCCGCGTCGACCTATCTCGTGGCGCTCCTGGTGGTGCACCTCTTGTCGCCGCGCTACGCGCCGGCCAAGGTGTGATTCGCTGAAAGACGTCGCTCGCGGGCGTTCGGGAATCTTCGGCAACGCCGAGCGCGCTTGCCTTCGCAAACACCACCTTGACCTTGAGGCGGCGCTCCTGTCTAACGGGATCGTGATCAGAGTGTGATCACACACGATTCCCTGCGTGTTTCGAAACAACGGAGAGACCCTCATGAAGCTCTGGAAGCTGGCTATCGCCGCTACCGCCGTCGCCGCCATCGGCATGACCGCCGCCTGCAAGAAGAAGGAAGAGGCTCCGGCTTCGGACGCCGCCGCTGCTCCGGCTTCGGCCGCTGCCCCGGCTTCGACCGCCGCTGCCCCGGACGCCGCTGCTCCGGCTTCGGCCGCCCCGGCCTCGGCTGCCCCGGCTTCGGCCGCGCCGGCCTCGGACGCCATGAAGGCGGACGCCAAGAAGAAGTAAGAACCTTAGGACGAAGGCGGTCTCACTGGCTCGAGCCGGGATCGCCTTCGAACTCAGTTCTCGGAAAAGGCCGGCTCACGCCGGCCTTTTTTGCGTCCGGGACCGAGCTCTGTCGTAGCGATCGCAATTGCCCCTGCTACAAGGCTGCTCCGGATTTTTCGGAGTTGCCTGCCCCATGCCCCCCCGCGCCCTCACCGCCACGCTCGCCGCCCTGACGCTGGCCGCTCTCGCAGCCGGTCCTGTCGCGGCCAAAGGGGCGAAGTCGAAGGCGCCCAGGCACAATCTGATCATCTTCGTCGCCGATGGACTGCGCTCAGGCATAGTGACGCCCGAAACGGCGCCGAACATGGCCGAGCTTCGCGCCAAGGGCGTGGACTTCCACAACAGTCATTCGCTGTTCCCGACCGTGACCACGGCCAACGCGTCCGCGATCGCCACCGGGCATCGCCTGGGCGACACGGGCGACTTCGGCAACACCATCTATGTCGGCCCGCCCCTCGACCCGGGCACGGGATCGCAGGTCGCGGGGCTGGAAGACGACCCGACCCTGGGGCGCATGAACGCACGCTTCGCCGGCAACTATCTGAACGAGACGACGCTGCTGGCCGCTGCCAGGCGCGCCGGCTATTCGACCGCCGCCATCGGCAAGCTGGGGCCGACCGCGGTGCAGGATGTGACCGCGCGAGACGGCGTCGCCAGCATCATCATCGACGACGAGACCGGCCACTCGCGCGGCCTGCCCCTGGCGCCGGACGTCGCGGCGGCGATCCGGGCCGCCGGTCTTGATCCGGTGACGCCGTCGCGAGGCCTGAACGCAGGCTCCGGTGACTTCAGGACCCCGGGCGTCACCCATGCCAACATCGTGCAGCAGGACTGGTATGCCGCCGTCGCCACCCAGGTGCTGCTGCCCCGCTTCAAGGCCAGGAAGAAACCGTTCGTACTGGTGTTCTGGTCGCGCGACCCCGACGGCAGCCAACACGACCAGGGCGACAGCCTGAACAGCCTCAAGCCCGGCATCAACGGCCCGACCGCCATGGCCGGCATCCGAAATGCCGACACCGACCTCGGTCGCCTGCGGGCGCGGCTGAAGGAGCTGGGCCTGGACAAGACAACCGACGTGGTGGTCACCGCCGATCACGGCTTCTCCGTCATCGCGCGCCAGGATTCGGGCAGCGCGGCGGCCAAGTTGAGCTATCCCGACGTCGTTCCGGGCTTCGCGCCGCAAGGCTTCGTCGCCATCGACCTGGCCCAGTCGCTGGGCCTGCCGCTCTACGACCAGCGTGGCCGGCCGCTTGATCCGCTGAAGGGCGAGCATCCGAACAACGGCACGGCCGTGATCGGGTCCGACCCGGCTCATCCCGACGTCGTCATCGGCGCCAACGGCGGGGCGGAACTGATCTGGCTGCCCAGGAACGACGGCCGCGAGGCGCTGTCCAAGCGCATGGTCCGATTCCTGGCGGCCCAGGACTATGTGGCGGCGATCTTCGTCGATGACAGTCTGGGAAGCATTCCCGGAACCCTGCCGCTGACGGCCGTGGGACTGAAAGGCTCCGCACGAACCCCGCGCCCGACCATTGTCGTCAGCCTACGGAGCTTTTCGACCGGTTGCGAGAACGCCGAGCTCTGCACCGCCGAATTCTCCGAGACCAGCCTTCAGCAGGGCCAGGGCAACCACGGCTCGCTGAGCCGGGCCAACAGCCACAACTTCATGGCCGCGATCGGCCCCGACTTCCGCAGCCGCTACCGCGATCCGGCCCCGGTCAGTAACGCGGACCTCGCCATCACCCTGGCCAAGATCCTGAAGCTCGACCTGAAGCCGCAGGGCAAGCTCAGCGGACGGGTGCTGGCGGAGGCGCGCAAGGGCGGCGGCAAGCCGGCGGCGTCAAAGGCCAAGGTGCTGAAGTCCAAGCCGGCCGCGAACGGTTTCGTGACCGTCCTGCGTTACCAGGAGCTGGGCAAGCAGCGCTATCTCGACTCCGCCGGCGCTTCAGGCCGGGTGGTGACCGGTCCGAACGGCTAGGTCCGGATCGTCGCTACCACTTCGGGACCTCGCCCCAGACGCGCTTCAGCACCGCGTCGCGGCCGCAGGCGACCTTGTATTCGCCGTAGGCGACGGGGTTCTTGCGAGCGTAGCCCTGGTGATAGGCCTCGGCCGGCCAGAACGGCATGGCCTCGCGCACAGGCGTATAGACCCGGCCCTTGAACCGCACCTGCAGCTGGGCGCGGGAGGCCTCGGCGATCTTCCGCTGCTCCGGCGTCGAGACGAAGATGGCGGAGTGATAGGAATTGCCCTGGTCGCAGACCATGCCGCGGGAGTCGGTCGGGTCGATCATGTGCCAGAAGCGGTCGACCAGGGTGGCGTAGCTGACCTTGGACGGATCGAAGGTGACCTTGACCGCCTCCACATGCCCGGTGCGCTCGCTGGACACGAGTTCATAGGAGGGATGGGGCTCCTTGCCGCCGGTGAAGCCGGAGACGGCCTTCACCACGCCGGGGATGTCCTCCAGCCCGTGCTCCATGGTCCAGAAACAGCCGCCGGCGAAGATCGCGGTCTCCAACTGCGGCGCAGGCTTGGCGACGGAGCCCTGGGCCGCGAGCAGCATGGCTCCGATGGCGGCGAAGGCGGACAGACGTTGCAGGCGCATGGTGTTCAGCCTCGTTCGAAAAAGGTTCAGAGCTTCAAAGCGGCCAGGATCGGCCCGCCGTCAGGAGATTGGACCAGAACCGCACTCGACAGCCCGGCGGGCGCCGGCGGCAAGCGCAGTGTCGCCGACGACCCGTTCCATGCGCCCAGCCGCGTCAGACTACGCACCACATTGCGGTGCGGCAGGGTCCGGCCGGAGTTCTCGCCGCGCTTGATCGGGACCTGTACGACGCGCGGGTCGTACCGGACCAGCCAGACGTCCGCCGGCCGCGCCTGGGCCGGGCGCGCGGCGGACCCCAGCTTCAACGCATCGCCCGCAGCGCTCAAGGTCGGGCCCCCGGCAAGGCGCTCCCTGGCGATCAGGGCCTCGATCTCAGCCTTTCGCACCCCCACCGTGTCGGCCTGACCGTCGACGACGACCTGGGGCGTGAACGGGCCGTCGCCGTGCAGGGCGCGGTCATAGGTGCGCTGGCGCTCGGTGTTGGCGGGCGAAGCGAAGGTGTCCTTCCAGCCGAGATAGTCCCAGTAGGTGACGCCGAAGCTCAGCGCGAGGACGTCCTTGCGGTCGGCCAGGGCGGCGACGTTGTCGTTGGCCGGCGGGCAGGAGGAGCAGCCCTGGCTGGTGAAGAGCTCCACCACGGCTAGGCCGCCGTTCGCCTGTGACGCATGGGGCGTCGACGCCGGCGCGGATTGCGAGGCCGCATAGGCGCCGGCGCCGATGGCGAGGGCGCCGAGCGCGGTCAGGGCCAGCTTCACGATCATCGTCTCGTCGCCTCCTCGGCTCTTGCCGTTCGATGAGAGCTACGCGGCGTGAGCCCCGCCGGATGCGCCGCCCCTCAGAAAGGCGGCGCGGCGAGGCCCGGCCGCTCGTTGTCCCAGATCATCGAGACGATGCGCCAGCGTCCGCCCTCGTCGCGATAGAGCTGGATGGAGTTGATGCCCCGCCGCTCCGGCGCGGCGTCGTCGGGCGCGCCGCGGGCCTCATAGAGGCTGAACACCTGGGCCATGTTGCCGAACTCATCGACCTTGCGTGCGATCTCGACCTCGAAGAAGGGATTGGCGGCGAAGAAGGGCGCCGTGTCGGTGCGATACTGATCGAGGTCCATGATCTTGATCCAGGGCTTGCCGTCGCCGTCCACGCCGGTGCGCATCTGGCGCGCGTCGGGATGGAAGATCTCGCGCTGCAGGCTCCAGTCCCGCGGCCCGGCGGGCCCCGAGACCATGGCGTACATGGCGTCGATGACGGCGCCGAGGTCGGTCTGATCGATCTGGTTCATGCCTCAGCTTAAGCCGCGATCGCGCGAGCGCCAACGCGCCGCGCCCGCCTTTGCGACGAACGCGGCGCGCGGCCATGCCGGCGCGGCCCTCACCCGAGCCGGCGGACCTTGGAAGCTGCGGCCTCGCCGAGCGCGAGGACCGCGGGGCCTATGGCGGGTGTCTGCGCCGCCGGCGCCGCGCGCGGGCGGCGCGGCCGGGCCAGCGCTTGGCTCAGGGTCGGCGCCTCGAAACGGAAGCCGAGGTGGTCGAGCCTAACCGAGGTCACCTTCTGGCCGGCCAGCAACAGGTCGCTCATCTCGCCCAGCGCCAAGCGGATCGGCCAGCCGGGCACGGCCAGCCATTGCGGGCGGTTCAGGCTCCCGGCGATGGCCTTGACCATGTCGCGATGGGTGGCGAGTTCAGGGGCCACTGCATTCACCGGCCCAGTCCAACGGCGGTCGTCGATGGCCTGTTCGATCATGCGCAGGGCGTCGATCCGGGCGATCCAGGGGGCCCACTGCCTGCCCGAACCCATCACCGCGCCCATGCCGAACCACGCGGGCAGGGCCAGCATCGGCAGGATGCCGCCGGACCAGTCGAGCACGATGCCGAGCCTCAGCCGGCAGACCCGCACGTCCATAGCCTCGGCGAACCAGGCCTCGTCCTCCCACTTGCGGCAGAGCTCGGCCATGAAGCCCGATCCCGGAGCCGAGACCTCGTCCAGCGCCTCTTCGCCCCGGTCGCCGTAGAAGCCCACGGCCGAGGCGTTGATCAGGGCCTTGGGCGCCTCGTGCAGCCGCTGGATCAGGGCCAGGACGCTACGCGTGGTGCCGATGCGGCTGGCCAGGAGCTGCTGGCGGCGCCTGCGGGTCCACAGGCCGCCCGCGACCGGCGCGCCGGCCAGGTTCACCACCGTCTCGATGCGGGTCTCCGACGGCAGCTCGGCCAAGTCATCGACCAAGAGCACGCCCTCGCCGAAGCGGGCGCGGGCGGCCTGGCGGTCGCGCACCTGCAGGATCACTCGGTCGCCACGCGCGATCAGGCGCTCGACCAGGGCCGAGCCGATGAAGCCCGTGGCCCCGGTGACCAGGATCGTGCGGCCGCTCGGGTTGCGCCGCTGGAGCGCGCGTGCCCCGACCGGTTGGCGCCAAGCGGCCAGGCCGTCGCGCGCGGCCCAGAACACCGCCGCCACGCCGAAAACTGTGGCCGCCCAGGACAGCAGGCCGTGGCCGTGGAAGACCATGGCCGTCGGCTGGGCGAACCAGGCCGACAGCACCGGCCAGAGCGCGGCGGCGAAGACGCCGAAGCCTATGGCCATCACCGTGTGCAGCACCCGCTCGGTGGCGGGGAGGCGCCGTGTGCGATCCTCCTCCACGAAGTCGGTGATGGTGATGACCGCCTCGACGGCGAACAGGGCGCCCAGCACAAGCGCCCAGGCGCCGCGCCATTCGAACCAGGGCAGGCCCAGGAAGATCACCGCGTAAAGCGCCTCGCGCGCCGCATGCAGCCACAGTTCGAAGCGGGCGCCGGGACGGGTGGGCAAGGCCTCGCCGAGCTCGTGGTGCCAGACGGTGTCTATGGCGCCCAGCACGCCGTGGCTGACCAGGATGATCAGGACGAGGGTCAGGGGAGCAAGGTCGAGCGCCATGGTCAGGCCTCCTTGGGGTCGCGGAACACGCCGGTCTGGAAGATGGTCTGGCCCCAGAGCGGGTGGATGAAGCTGAGCGTGAAGCGGAAGCGGCCCTGGCCCAGATCGGTGTGGATCACGTGGGCATGGCCGGGGGTGAGGAAGGTCGGGATCGGCAGGCTGAGCCCGCCCAGGATCAGGAAGTAGCCGGTCGAGCAGAAGTGCAGGGCGTGATCCTCGACGCTGAGCCTCAGCGCCATGCCCAGCCCGCCGCGCACCACTTCCATCAGGCGGCCCGTGCGGTCGGCGACCTTGCGTGAGGAGACCTGCATCGGCGCGCGGCCGGGGAAACGATAGGTCCGGTCCCAGACCACAGCGCCCTTGCCGTCGTCATAGACTTCGACGGTCACCGGCACGTTTTCCCCGGTCAGGGTCACCAGCGGCGTGCCGATCAGGCGGCAGACATGGGCGAACAGCAGGCCCGCCAGGTTGGCGCGCACCTGCATCGCGCCAGGATAGCGGATCGCCTGGGCATGGGCGCCGACCTCGAAGCGGTGGCGGGCGGCGGCTGGCAGTTCGAACCAGGCCTTGCGGCCCAATAGGGCGTGAAAGTCGACCGGTCGTGGCGCGCCGATGCGGCTGCGATTGCGATCCGGCGCCGATACGGTTTGTCTGTTATTTCTGAAAACTCTGAAATCGAAACTCGCGACGCCTTGCATGCCATCCTCCCCACGAGACGGTCCTAGCGGCTGACGAACTTGGTGATACGCGCGCCCAGGCCCATGAGCTTGAGCAGGACCGGCCGCGGGATCTGCTTCATCTGGGCGTACCAGCCGGACAGCTGGTCCATGAACGAGGACATGGCCTTGATCTTGGCGCGCGCCTGCTCGGGCGTGTCGGCGTCCGCCTCGGCCTCGCGCGCGATCTCGCGCAGCACCTCGGTGGTGGGATCGATCTCGCGGCGCTTACGGCCCTCGACGATCAGCATCAGCATGTCCCAGGGGTCGTGCTTGGCCTCGAAGTGGTCGCGGCGGTCGCCGGGGATGTGGACCAGGCGGATCAGCTCCCAGGCCTGCAGTTCCTTCAGGCTGTTCGACACGTTCGAGCGGGCGATCTCCAGGGTCTCGGTGATCTCCTCCGCGTTCAGCGGCGCCTCGGCCAGGTACAGCAGGGCGTGGACCTGGGCGACCGAGCGGTTCATGCTCCAGCGCGTGCCCATCTCGCCCCAGTGGCGGACGTACTTCTGCATGGCGGGGGTCAGGCGCATCGCGGTCGGGCTCAATTCAGTAATTTCTGTCATAACAGAAATACCCGAACATGCAAGCGCCGCTCCCGCTCGGTCGTCGGAAGGGCTATGACGATGGCCGTGGCTCGATCCAGAGGCTTTGCATGACCGGCGCCGTCCGCACCCCCGTCCGTATCGATTTCGTGGCCGACGTCATCTGCCCCTTCTGCTGGGTCGGCTGGGCGCGGATGAAGCGAGCGCTCAGGGAACGGCCCCTGATCGCGCCGCAGGTGGTGTGGCGCGCCTTCCAGCTCGACCCGACCACCCCGCCCGAAGGCGTGGACCGCAAGGCCTATCTCGCCGCCAAGTTCCCCGAGCCCGGCCGGGTGGAGGGCATGCACAAGAACATCGAGGAGATGGGCCGCGGCGAGGGCCTGGAGTTCCGCTTCGACGCCATTCCGCGCACGCCCAACACCACGGGCGCGCATCAGGTGATCCTGTGGGCCGCCGCCGAGGACAAGCAGGACGCGGCGGTCGAGGCCCTGTTCAAGGCCTATTTCCATGACGGCCGTGACATCGGCGATCCGGAGGTGCTGGCGGCCATCGCCGGCGAGGTCGGCATGGATTCCGCCGCGGTGGCCCGCCGCCTGGCCTCCGGCGAAGACGCGGCCCTGATCGGCCAAGCCTATCGCTCAGCGGCCCAGGCCGGGATCACCGGCGTGCCGTTCTACATCTTCGACCAGAAGGTGGGCCTGCCGGGGGCCCAGCCGCCGGAGACGATCCTGGCGGCGCTGGAACAGGCGCAGAAGACCGCGCCGAAGGCTTAAACAGGCCCCGCCGCGCGCTCCGTACGGTCGGCGACGCATCCATCGCGGCCCGTGAGCGTTCTCAGCTGCCGAGAGCCGAAGATGCTCCGACGCTGAAGGAGGCTTAAGGACATGCGCAAAGCAATCCTGCTGCTGGCCGCGGCGGCCACCAGCCTTTCCATACCCACGCTCGCAGACGCGCGCTCTTGCCAGCAACGCGCCCACGATCACCGGGTCGCCGGCACCGTGATCGGGGCCATCGGCGGCGCCCTGGTCGGCAACGCCATCTCGCACCGTAACGGCGCCCTGATCGGCGGCATCGGCGGGGCTGTGGTCGGCAACCAGGTCTCGCGGCGCAGCTGCGACGGCTACTACTATCGCCACCATCGCGGGCGCTATCGCTCGACGCCGTCGGGCTACTATTACAACGACCGCCGCGAGACCTGCCGCCTGCAGGACGTCAGCTACTACAACGACCGCGGCGAGCTGCTCACCAAACAGGTCCACGTCTGCCGCTGAGCGGCGCGCGAAAGGTTGAATCCATGAAAAGAACGGCGACCCTCGGACTTTGCCTCGTCAGCGCGATGGCGCTGTCCGCCTGCCATCGCGGCGCGGGCATGATCGGCGGCGGAGACACGCGCGTCTGCACTCCCTTTACCGCCGTGACGACGCCCGTGGCGACCGCGCCGGGCGCTCCGTTGACTGCGACGCCGGTGGATACGGGGGCGGCGGTCGACGACTGCCTGCACCGGTGGAGCTACATCCTGGCCAAGTCGAGGGACCCCGCCGACATCGTGGGCCGCGCGGCGGTGGCCGCCTGCGCCAGTTCGCTCAGCGCCTGGAACCAGCAGTCGCTGGGCCAGGCCGACGCGATCAGTTCCACGACCGGCCAGACCATCAACGCCATGTCGGCCCACGGCGACTACGCCCAGGGCCGGGCGCTGTTCTATGTGGTCCAGGCCCGCGCAGGGAATTGCGCCCCGCCGCCGGCGGTCAAGACCGCGGTGCGCTAGCGTAGCGCGCCGTTGATCTTCTCCAGCGCCGCCGATCCCGGAACCAGCGCATCATCGGGCAGCCGGTTCAGGGGCGCGGAGACCGTGCCCAGGTGGTCGTGCAGGTCGTGGGAGTCCGGATCGACGTGCAACAGGCCGGTGACGATCTCGCCTGCCGCATCGCGCTCCTGCAGGAAGGCCATGGCCGCGATCCGGTCGCGCGGATCGTAGTCGGCCGCGACCTTGCGGAGCTTCAGCACCGAGCCGTCGTGCTGGGTCACTTCGATCGTCTCGCCCGGCTCGTAGGCCGCGTGGATCGGCGCCCGCCCGGTGATGTAGTCGAGCCGGTTCACCGCCTCGTTGTGCTCGCGCACATAGTCGAAGCTCTTGGTCGAGCCCGCGTGGTTGTTGAAGGCGATGCAGGGCGAGATGCAGTCGATGAAGGCCGGCCCTCGGTGTGCGATGGCGCCCTTGATCAGGGGGACCAGCTGGGCCTTGTCGCCGGAGAAGGAGCGCGCGACGTAGGTGGCGCCAAGCTGCAGGGCCAGCATCACCATGTCGATGGCGCTGTCGGTGTTGACCACGCCCTTCTTGGACTTGGAGCCCTTGTCCGAGGTGGCGGAAAACTGCCCCTTGGTTAGGCCGTAGACCCCATTGTTCTCGACGATATAGGCCATGTTGACCCCGCGCCGGATCGAGTGCGCGAACTGCCCCAGCCCGATCGAGGCGGAATCGCCGTCGCCGGAAACGCCCAGGTAGATCAGATCGCGGTTGGCCAGGTTGGCCCCGGTCAGGACCGACGGCATGC
This sequence comes from Pseudomonadota bacterium, assembly GCA_018241995.1. Classification (GTDB taxonomy): domain Bacteria; phylum Pseudomonadota; class Alphaproteobacteria; order Caulobacterales; family Caulobacteraceae; genus JAFECT01. The sequence goes on along the minus strand of JAFECT010000010.1, from coordinate 98,198 downwards.
GCCCGTGCACGGTATTGAAGCCGTGCGAGTGCGACAAGAAATAGTCCGGCGTCTTGGACGAACAGCCGATGCCGGACAGCTTGGCCAGGCGGTGCGGCTGCAGGTCCAGCTCGAAACAGGCCTGGACGATCGAGGCCGAGATCGAGTCGTGGCCGCACCCGGCGCAGAGGGTGGAGACTCGCCCCTCATAATCGCGCCGGGTGAAGCCCAGCGCGTTCTTGGGCAGCTCAGGGTGATGCAGGCGGGGCTTGGCGATGTAGGTCATTCGGCGGCCTCGCGTTGCGGCGCGGCCATCAGCCCCGCGATCCTGTCGGTGATGAAGCGTGCGGTGATCGGGGCGCCGTCGAAGTTCAGCACCTTGATCAGCCGCGCCGGGTCGATCTCGCCCTCGTTGACCAGCAGCGTCCTCAGCTGGGCGTCGCGGTTCTGCTCGACCACGAACACCTGATCGTGCACGGCGATGAAGTCATAGACCTCGTCCGGGAAGGGGAAGGCGCGCACGCGCATGGCGTCGAGGTGCAGGCCCTGCTCTTCCAGGTGCGAGAGCGCCTCCTGCATCGCCGGGGTGGTCGAGCCGTAGTAGATCACGCCCCAGGAGGTCGGCTGCTTGGCGACAGTGACGACGGGGGGCGGGACGAGGCTTCTGGCCGTGTCGAACTTCCTGAGCAGCCGCTCCATGTTGTCGACATAGACCGGGCCCTCCTCGGAATAGCGGGCGTAGCGATCGCGCGAGGTGCCGCGTGTGAAATAGGCTCCCTTCGACGGGTGCGTGCCCGGAAGCGTCCGGTAAGGGATGCCGTCGCCGTCGACGTCGAGGTAACGCCCGAAGTCGCGCCCCGCTTCGAGCTCCTCGGCCGTCATCACCTTGCCGCGGTCCAGGCGCCTGGAATCGTCCCACTGGAAGGGCTGGGTCAGCCAGTCGTTCATGCCGATGTCGAGGTCGAGCATGACGAAGATCATGGTCTGCAGCCGGTCCGACAGGTCGAAGGCCAGGGCGCCGAACTCGAAGCATTCGCCCGGGTCCATGGGCAAGAGCATCGGATGCTTGGTGTCACCGTGGCTGGCGTAGGCGGCGGAGAGCAGGTCCGATTGCTGGGTCCGCGTCGGCATGCCGGTGGACGGGCCGCCGCGCTGCACGTCGAAGATCACCGCCGGGATCTCGGCGAAGTAGCTGAGGCCGATGAACTCCTGCATCAGGCTGACGCCGGGGCCGGAGGTGCAGGTGAAGGCCCGAGCGCCGTTCCAGCCCGCGCCCACCACGATGCCGATCGAGGCGATCTCGTCCTCGGCCTGGACGATGGCGTAGCGCGCCGCCTTGGTCTCGGGATCGGTGCGCAGCTTCTTGCAGTACCCGGTGAAGGCCTCGGCCAGGGAGGTGGAGGGCGTGATCGGATACCAGGCGCAGACCGTGGCGCCGCCGTAGACGGCGCCGAGCGCTGCGGCGGCATTCCCCTCGACGAAGATGCGGTCTCCCACCTTGTCGGCGCGCTTCAGCTGCAGGCCGATGGGCTTCATCTGCTCCAGCACGTGGGCGCGTCCCATCTGGAACGCCTCGACGTTGGGCGGGACCAGCTTGGGCTTGGACGCGAACTCCTCGGCCAGCAGCTGCTCGACCACCTCGGGCTCGATGCCGATTAGGGCCGAAAGCGCCCCGACGTAGATGATGTTCTTGAACAGCTGGCGCTGACGGCTGTCGGTATAGGCGGCGTTGACGATCTCGGTCAGGGGCACGCCGATGATGTTGATGTCGTCGCGGAATTTCGACGGCGGGATCGGACGGGTCGAGTCATAGAACAGGTAGCCGCCGGGCTCGATCTCGGCCAGGTCGCGGTCCCAGGTCTGGGGGTTCATGGCCACCATCAGGTCCACGCCGCCCCGGCGCCCCAGCCACCCGGCCTCGGACACGCGCACTTCGTACCAGGTGGGCAGGCCCTGGATGTTGGACGGGAAGATGTTCCGCGCCGCCACCGGCACGCCCATGCGCAGGATCGACTTGGCGAAGAGCGAGTTGGCGCTGGCGGAGCCCGAGCCGTTCACATTGGCGAATTTGACGACGAAGTCGTTGGTGGCCTTCAGCGCGCTCATCGTCCGCAGGCCTTCTCCCCCGCGTGGGTCATGTCGAGCAGGAACTTCTGCATGTCCCAGGCGCCGGTCGGGCAGCGCTCGGCGCAAAGGCCGCAGTGCAGGCAGACGTCCTCGTCCTTGACCATCACCCGGCCGGTCGGAAGGGTGCCGGAGACATAGAGGTCCTGGGTCTCGTTCTCGGCCGGCGCCTTCAGCCGCGTGCGCAGGTCGCTCTCCTCGCCGTTGGCGGTGAAGGTGATGCAGTCCATCGGGCAGATGTCGACGCAGGCGTCGCACTCGATGCAGGCCGGGGTCGAGAACACCGTCTGCACGTCGCAGTTCAGGCAGCGCTGGGTCTCGGCGTAGCCCAGGCCCTTGTCGAAGCCGAGCTCGACCTCGAACTTGATGCTGGACAGCGCCTTGTCCTTCTCGAGCAACGGCACCCGGTGGCGCTCGTCATTCGAGATGTCGTTGTCGTAACTCCACTCGTGGATGCCCATCTTCTGGCTGGACTGCAGCACATTGGGCGGCGGCCTGAGGCCCACGTCCTGGCCGCGGCAGAAGCGGTCGATCGAGATGGCCGCGTCGTGGCCATGGGCGACGGCCCAGATGATGTTCTTGGGCCCGAAGGCGGCGTCGCCGCCGAAGAAGACCTTGGGATTGGTCGACTGCAGGGTAACGGGATCGACCTTGGGCATGTCCCACTCGTCGAACTCCAGTCCTACGTCGCGCTCGATCCAGGGGAAGGCGTTCTCCTGGCCGATGGCCACCAGCACGTCGTCGCATTCGAAATGCTGGTCGGGCTCGCCGGTGGGCAGCAGGCGCCGCTTGCCCTTGTCGTCGGTGGTCCAGCCCATCTTCTGGAAGACCACGCCGGTCAGGCGGGTCGAGCCGTTGGTCCCTTCATAGGTGAAGGCCTTCGGCGCCAGGAAGTTCAGGATCGGGATGCCCTCGTGCTGGGCGTCCTCCTTCTCCCAGGGTGAGGCCTTCATCTCGTCGTAGCCGGAGCGGACGATCACCTTGACGTCCTCGCCGCCGAGGCGACGCGAGGTGCGGCAGCAGTCCATGGCGGTGTTGCCCCCGCCGAGCACGATGACGCGCTTGCCGATCTTCTCGATGTGGCCGAACGAGACGTTGGACAGCCAGTCGATGCCGATGTGGATGTTGGCGCGGGCCTCCTCGCGGCCCGGCACATCGAGGTCGCGCCCGCGCGGCGCGCCGGAACCCACGAAGATGGCGTCATAGGGTTCGGCCAGCAGCGCCTTCAGGCTCTCGATCCGCTGGCCGTATTTCATATCCAGGCCGAGGCCGGTGATGTAGCCGACCTCCTCGTCGATCACCTCCTCCGGCAGGCGGAAGCGGGGGATCTGGGTGCGGATCATGCCGCCGCCCTTGGGATCGCCGTCGAAGACCGTCACGTGATAGCCGAGGGGCGCGAGGTCGCGCGCCACCGCCAACGACGCCGGCCCCGCGCCCACGCAGGCGACCCGGAAGCCGTTCTTGCGCTCGGGCGCCTTGGGCAGGCGGGCGGTGATGTCGTCCTTGTTATCGGCGGCCACGCGCTTGAGCCGGCAGATCGCCACCGGCTCCTCCTCGACCCGCCCGCGCCGGCAGGCCGGCTCGCAGGGGCGGTCGCAGGTCCGGCCCAGGATTCCCGGGAAGACGTTGGACTTCCAGTTGACCATGTAGGCGTCGCTGTAGCGGCCTGCCGCGATCAGCCGGATGTATTCGGGCACGGGGGTATGCGCGGGGCACGCCCACTGACAGTCGACCACCTTGTGGAAGTACTCGGGCGCCTCGGTATTCGTAGGCTCCAAACGCGGCCTCCTACGCTTCCTACCCTACAGCCCCGATCTGGCCGTGCTTAAGACGGTCGCCAGGGTCTTGATGGAACGATGCTAGGCCGGATTTCCGGGAGGCGCCAGCCCGCTCGACCCCGGCGCGAAATCGGCTAGGGTCGCCGGAGCCAAACGGGGAGCGGTGCGTGAGGACGATCTGGAAGCTTGGCGTCACAGCCGCCCTGACGTTGGCGGCCTCGGTCGCCGCCGCCGCGCCGCCGGCCGTCCCCACCTGGAAGCCGCTCGATCCGGACAACACCCTGGTGATCGACACCACCAAGGGCCGGATCGTGGTGGAGCTTAGGCCCGAGATGGCGCCCAAGGCGGTGGAGCGGGTCAAGCTGCTGGCGCGCGAGCACCTCTACGACGGGCTGAAGTTCCATCGGGTGATCGACTGGTTCATGGCCCAGACCGGCGACCCCGGAAACGTCGACGGCGGCAAGTCGAGCCATCCTGACCTGAAGGCCGAGTTCACCTTCCGCCGCGGCGCCGACCTGCCCTACGCTCACGTCGCCAGCCCGGCCGGCTGGACTGTGGGCTTCATCGGCTCGGTCCCGTTCCAGGGCGCGCCGGACGCCTTCATGAACCGCGTGCCCGATCACAAGGTCTCCGGCTGGGGCCTCTATTGCCCGGGGGTGGCCGGCATGGGCCGAGGCGATGATCCGGACGGCGCCAATTCCGAGTTCTTCCTGATGCGCCAGGCCTATCCGTCGCTGGAGAAGCGCTACACCGTGTTCGGGCGGGTCGTCTCGGGCCTGGAGGTCGTGCGCGCGCTCAAGACCGGCGAGCCTGTGAAGGACCCGGACGCCATGACCAAGGTGCGGGTGCTGGCCGATATTCCGCAGGCGGAGCGTCCCCGGATCGAGGTGATGAACACGCTGAGCCCGGCCTTCGCCAAGCGCGTCGAAGCGGCGCGCAAGCGGCGGGGCGCGGACTTCTCCGCCTGCGATGTCGAGGTTCCGGCGAGGGCGCTGAAATGACGGATCGGCGGGGTTTCCTGAAAGGCGCCGCGGGCGCCGGCGCGGTGCTGGCGGCGGGACCGGCCCTGGCGGCCAGCCCCGATTGGAAAGCCCGCGGACAGGATGTGAAAGGCGAGATGGCCTTCGCCTGGGCGGGCTATGCCGAGCGCTGCTTCGGCGCCGACCAGATCAAGCCGGTATCCGGCCAGGGCGAAAGCTTCTTCTTCGAGAAAGGCCCGTCCGTTGGCCTGACCATCGTCGAGGCGCTCGACACCCTCTACCTGATGGGCCTGGACCGCGAACTGGATCAGGGGGTGCGCTGGATCTGCGACCACCTGAGCTTCGACCTGGACCGCGACATCCAGCTGTTTGAATGCAACATCCGCCTGGTCGGGGGCCTGCTGTCCGGCTTCCTGGCGACGAAGGAAAAGCGGCTGTTGGCCCTGGCCAAGGACCTGGCCGACCGGCTGCTGCCGGCGTTCAAGACGCCCACGGGCCTGCCGTACCGCTTCGTCAATCTGAAGACCGGCGCCTGCCGCGACGGCGTCACCTATCCGGCCGAGTTCGGCACCTTTATCGCCGAGTTCGGCACACTGAGCCAATTGACCGGCGATCGTCGCTACTACGACCTCGCCAAGGCTGCGGCCAAGGCCGGTTTCGACCGCCGTTCGAAGATCGACCTGGTGGCTGACGCCATCGACGTCCAGACCGGCGAGTGGAAGAGCCGGCGCGCCACCATCGGCCCGCCGTCGGACTCCTACTTCGAATACCTCTGGGACGGGTGGGACCTGTTCGGCGACGCCGACTTCAAGCGCTGGTACGACATCCACACCGCCGCCATCCTGAAGCACCAGGCCGAGCGGGTGGACGGCCGACTGTGGTTCCGCCAGGTCGACTTCGAGACCGGCGCCCTGCTCGACCGCCACCAGAGCGAGCTGGCCTCCTTCTACGCCGGCCTCCTGGCCCAGGGCGGAGCGATGGCCGAGGGCCGCGCCTACCTCGCCTCCTGGACCGGCGTGCTGGACCGCTATCCCGTGCTTCCCGAGGGCTTCGACTTCGGCAAGGGCCAGCCGGACCGGGTCACCAACGATCTGCGCCCCGAGTATGTCGACTCCTGCCTGAACCTGTGGCTGCTGGATGGCGACGACCAGTGGCGGCGTCAGGCCTGGAAACACTATGAGGCGATGAAGCGGACCAGCCGCACGAAATGGGGCTATGCCGCCATCGCCGACGTGACCAGGTCGCCGATGCCGCTGTCGGACAACTGCCCCGCCTACTGGTGGAGCGAGCAGATGAAATACTATTGGCTGCTGTTCTCCGGCACAGACCGTTTCGACTATCGGCGCAACTATCTCTCGACTGAGGGCAATGTGCTACGGGGGCTGAAATAGGCTTTCCAAAGAGAAGCTTGGCCGTGGTCGCGAACCCTGGTTAGCTCGTCCAATTCGGCGTTCGGCGCCGCCCTGCAGACACGAGACCTGTGGTCATGAGCGCACCGGCGTCCCTCTCATCCCCCTTCGATTTCGGCGGAGTGTTCCGCAACACCTTCGGCACGATCGGCCGCAATCCCGCGCCTCTCGTCGTGGCGGCCGTCACCTACGGTCTGATCGGGACGCTGATCAGCAATGTCGGTCAGATCTGGACCGGCGACCGGGCGTTCGCGCCGTTGCAGAGCTTCGGGGTGACGGAGATGATCGGACTCTTCGGCGGTCTGGTGATCTCGCTGTTCAACTTCTCCGCCGTGCCGGTAGTGATGGCCGACTCCAAGGGAGAGAAGGCGACGATCGCGGAAGCTCTCCGCGCGCCGTTAACGGTCTTGCTCCCCGCGCTCGGCTTGGCGGTCGTCTCACAGATCGGCATTACCGTGGGCTTGATCCTGCTAATCGTGCCGGGCGTGATCCTGGCGCTGATGTGGTCGGTAGCGGTTCCGTCCATGTACGTCGAACGCCTGGGCGTGCTCGACGCCCTGAAGCGCAGCACCCAGCTCACCGGCAACCATCGCGGCGCGATCTTCGGCCTAATGCTGGTGCTGGGCCTGATCAGCGCCGGCGCCAATCTGGTGCTTGCGCTCCCAACCGGCGGCCTGATTCCCAAGGGCCCGGACCGCTATCTCTGGGGCGCGCTGCACAGCCTTTTCGGAGCCTTGCTCAGCACCATCTTCGCCGTGGGCATCAGCCAGGCCTATCTGGAGCTGCGCCGCCTGAAGGAAGGTTCGGGCGGGGAGACAGCGCGAGTGTTCGAGTGAGCGGGCCCGGCGCCAGATGACCTACACCACCAGCAAGGGCGGCCTTGAAGTCGGGGTGATCGTGCAGGACACGTTCACGACGATCGTCCGCAATCCCGTCGCCGTCGGCGGCACGCTGGCGCTGTTCGCCGTGCTCCCGGTCCTGGCCTACAATTTTTTGACTGTGGTGCTGAAGCTCCCCGTGGGCTTCTACGAGACCGCCGCCGGCTGGACTACGCTCGCGGAGCTGGTGGCGGCTTGGTTGGCCCTGGTTGTCCTGCAAGGCCTGGGCTGCGCGGCGATGACGCCGGCGGTCCTGGCCTCTGCCTCCGGAAACAAGATCACGCTGGCGGAGTGCTTGCGACCAACCACGCAGGTGGCGCTTCCGGTGACCGGAGCGCAATTCATCAGCGTTTTTGGCTTTATCCTCGGCATTATCCTGTTGATCGTGCCGGGCGCTATGGCAAGCGCGGCCTGGGCCGTGCTCATACCGGCAATCGCCACCGAGCGCCTTGGGGTTCGGGCGGGCTTTTCGCGCACGCTCTATCTGACGCGCGGCCACCGCTGGGCGGTGTTCGGAGGCCTGTTCGTCATCGGCGTGATATCCGCTCTGGTCCAAATCGCCGTGAGATTCGCCCTGAAGCCATTTTACGCGGGCGCCACCAACTATTGGCTGGTGGGATTCCAAAGCGTGGTGGAGGGGTTGAGCCAGGGCCTGAGCCTGATCTGCGCGGCCGTGATCTATGCCGAGCTGGTCCGGATCAAGAGCGGCACGGTCGCCGGACAAGCCGCATCCGTCTTCGACTGACGCGCCTCACCCGACGTCGAACTTGTCTTTCTTGCGCTTGCCGAACAGCAGCCGCTGCTCCAGCCGGCCGCGGAGGGCGGCGTAGTAGGCGGCCAGGAAGTCAGGGTCGGTCTCGCCGGGGACCAGCGCCCACTGGATCTTGATGCGGATGCGCGAGGCGACGGCGGCCATGGTGCTGCGGTCGCGGGTGCGCAGCACGTCCTCCAGCACATGCAGCTCGTGCACCCCATAGGCGTCGACCTGGGCCTGGGTGAACCGATAGGCGGAGGTCAGGCCGACGCCGCTTTCGGCGAGGTCGGCGAGCAGGCGCCGCTTCGGCGTCTTCACCACCCAGGTGCCCGCCACCAGGTCGCCCGCGCGCAGGCGGTCGCGATTGAAAAGCGGGAAGAACAGGAAGATGCCGGACCAGACCAGGGCGGCGACATTCATCCAGGCTTCGGCCGCGCCTTTTGAAAAGCCGCTGGCGACGACCAGGCCCAGCGGCAGGAACAGCTCGAGCTCGCGCAGGAAGTTGCGGGCGAAGATGGCGTCGGCGGTCAGCCGCCCGCCGTCGCGCGCCGCGACCCTCAGGCCCAGCATCCGCTTGCCCGGCGTGGCCGCGCGCGGGGTCAGTTCGAACGCGATAAAATAGATATTCCGTACCAGGAACAGGATCAGAACGAACACCGTGGCGATGGCCTGCTTGCCGTCGCGGTCATGCGACCCGACCACGCTGAACACGAAGATCAGCTGCAGCACGAACAGGCTGACCGCGAAGATGCAGAAGTCGATCAGGAAGGCGGCCAGGCGCTCGCCCGCGTCGCCGATCTGGATGCGCAGGTCCACGCCCTCGGGCGTGATCATCTCGCGGATGCGCAGCCCCTCAGCCATCGGCCATCCTCCGGCGCGGCCAGTAGAAATAGGCGCCCCAGATCGCGGCCGTCAGCGAGGCCACGGCATAGCGCGCCCAGTCGTTGGTGATCAGGGTGCGGGCGAAGCTTTCCAGGATGCCGGCGAAGAACAGCATGATCACCGCACCGCACATGACCAGAGCCGCCTCGCGTCCGGCCGCGCCTGCGGCGTCGGCGCGTGAGCGGGCGCCCGGGAAGGCCAGGGTCCAGCCGATCTTCAGCCCCGCCGCGCCCGCCAGGATGATGGCGGAGAGTTCGGTGACGCCGTGGATGAACAGCCAGCCCACCACCTCGAACCCCAGGCCATGGGTGAAGTAGAGCGCCAGAAAGGCCCCCAGCATGCAGCCGTTGTAGAGCAGCAGCATCACCGTCGGTACGCCGAAGGCGAAGCCCAGGGCGAAGGCGAAGATGGCGATGCGGGCGTTGTGGTTGAACAGCTCCGCCGCCACGGTGGAAAGCACCGAATTGAAATCGGGCGTCCCATAGAGCGAACGCCGGAGCGCCGCCAAGCTGGCGGCCGGGTCGCGCCCGCTGGCCAGGTCGCGCGGGATGAAAGCGTAGTACCAATCGGGATCGTGGCTTACGAGCTGATAGGCCGCGACCGCCCCCAAGATGGTGATCAGCAGCGCCACCAGGCTCTCGCGCCACAGGCCCTGCACTGCCAGCGGCCAATCCACGGCGAAGAAGCGCGCCAGCCGGCTGAGGAAGCCGGTGCGCGCGCCGTAGACAAAGAAATAGGCGCGGGTCGACAGGCTCTCCAGGTACTCCACCACCGCTCGGTCCAGCGAGGTGGCGCGGGCCACCGACAGGGACGACAGGGTCGCGCGGTAGAGCACGGTCAGGCTGACGATCTCGTCGGCCGACAAGCTGCGCAGCGAGCCGCGCTCGACGCGGGCCAGCAGCCGCTCCAGCCGCTTCCAGTCATCCTCGCGCTCGGCGCGGAACCGTGAGCTCTTGAGGTGCAGCTCTTCGGAGGCGAGGCTCACAGCATGTCCCTCCGCTTCAGGTCGAGGTAGCGGCTCAGCAGCTCCGGCCCCAGGCGGTGCGCGGGGGCGTCGACGATCTGCACGCCCAGACGCCGCAGGCGCGCGATCACGACCTCGCGCTCACGCAGCAGGGCGTCGGCGATCACCGCGCGCGAGATGTCGTCGCCGGTCTCGGGCTCGGCGTCGGTCAGGTTCTCCAGCTGCTCGTCGCGGAACACCACGAACAGCACCAGATGCCGCTTCAAGAGGCGGGTGACGTTCTCGATCATCAGCTCCGCCGAGGTGGAGTCGGCGAAGTCGGTGAACACCACCACCAGCGAGCGCCGTTCCAGCGCGCCGGAAAGGTGGGTCAGGCCCAGGGTGTAGTTGGCCTCCTCCATCGAGTAGTCGATGGCCGCCGCCATGCGCTGCAGGGCGGAGAAGGCGGCGACGCCCGAAACCGTGCCGGTCATCAGCCGAGGCTTGGCGTCGAAGGCGAAGACCCCGACCCGGTCGCCGGTCTTCAGGGCCACATAGGCCAAAAGCAGGGCGCTGTTCAGCGCATGGTCGACCCGCGGCAGGCCCGCCAGCGGCTCACACATCAGCCGGCCGGATTCGATGGCGAAGACGATGGGATGGTTCCGCTCGGTGCGGAACTCCTTGGCCAGCAGCATGGCGTGCCGCGCCGACTGCTTCCAGTCGATGGTGCGCGGGTCCATGCCGGTCTGGAATTCGCGCAGGGCCTGGAACTCGGCGCCCTCGCCCTGCTCGCGCTGGGAACGCATGCCGAAGGAGGCGTCGCGCGAATACATGCGGATGGCCTCGTCCTTCACGCCCTGCACGTCCGGCGTCACGCGCACGACGCGGTCGAGCGTGTCGACGCGCTGCTTCCAGGCCAGGCCCAGCGGCCCGCGCCAGCGCAGCCACAAGCGCTGCATCAGTCGTTCGCCGCGGCGCTCCGGCCTCAGGGTGAAGCTGGCCAGGCCGGAGCCCTGCCTGAGTTGAGTCCCCCGCCGCCGAGGCGAGGCCCCCAGGCGCGCGTCGGCGTCCAGCGCCAGTTCGATGCGGCTCGGCGCGCCGCGGCCGGCGAAGGCCAGCTTGAACAGGACCTCGGCCGAACGGCCCGCGCCGATCACGCCCGGCGCCACCGTCTGCACCTCCAGCCGGTGCCTGTCCTTGCCCAGGAAGGCGTCGGCCAGCACCAGCACCAGGGAGAACAAGGCCCAGGCCACGCCGGCCAGCCACCAGCCGGGCGCGAGCAGACCCAGCCCCAGGGCCAGAGGCATGCCCAGGGCGGCCAGCAGGATCGCGCGGCGGGTGGGGTAGATCAAGGCAACGGCTCCGTCCGTATCCGGATCATCGCGGCGCGGCGGTCTGGTCGATCAGTCCGGCGATCACCTGGTCGGCCTGGCGCCCGTCGATCTCGGCCGCCGGGGACAGGATCACCCGGTGACGCAGCGCCGGCAGGGCCAGGGCCTTCACGTCGTCGGGGATCACATAGTCGCGCCCGTCCAGCGCGGCGCGGGCGCGTGCGGCGGCGGCCAGGGCCGCGGCGCTGCGCGGCGAGGCGCCGGACTGCAGCTCTCCGGTCTCGCGGGTGGCGCGGACCAGGGCCACGACATAGCGGACCACCTCGTCGTTCAGTCGCACCGCCTCGATCACCTTTCCGGCCTCGGCCAGGGTCTTGGCGGTCGCGACGGCGGTGACGCCCAGGGCCTTCGGATCGACCTTGCCGAGCTTGGCGCCGTGGGCGGCGACGATGGCCAGCTCCTCGCTCGCGTCGGGGTATTTCAGCACCTGCTTGAACAGGAAGCGGTCGAGCTGGGCCTCGGGCAGAGGATAGACCCCCTGCTGTTCGATCGGGTTCTGGGTGGCGATGACGGTGAAGCGGGGCGACAGCTTGTGCCCCTGGCCGTCGATGGTGACGGTGCGCTCCTGCATCGCTTCCAAGAGCGCCGCCTGGGTCTTGGGCGGGGTGCGGTTGATCTCGTCGGCCAGCAGCACCTCGCAGAAGATCGGCCCCTTGCGCAGGCTGAAGCTCGAGCTCTGGAAGTTGAACAGGTTGGTGCCGATGATGTCGCCTGGCATCAGGTCGGGCGTGAATTGGATGCGGCCGTAATCCAGCGCCAGGGTGTGGGCGAAGGCCTGGGCCAGCAGGGTCTTGGCGGTGCCGGGAGGGCCCTCCAGCAGCACGTGCCCGCCCGCGAACAGGGCGACCAGCATCAGGTCGACGGTGTCGTCCTGTCCCACCACGGCCTTGGCGATCTCGGCGCGGATGCCCTGCGCCAGATTCCTCACGTCAGCGACGTTCACGCGTCATCTCCAGTCTCCAGCGATGCAGTTTCGCGGCCACGCGCATCAGGGCGTCGATATCCGACGCGACGGCGGCCTCGGTGGTCAGTTGGGTGATCCGGCCTTCCACGCCCTTGGTCTCGGCGATGCGGTCGAGCAGGGCGTCGAGTTCTTCGGGCGAAAGGTTGCGGGGGGCGCCGATCAGGCGAACGACGGTATTGCGCTCCAGCGCCGCATAGCCCGCGCCCATCGCCGGTTCGCGCTTGGCCAGGCGGATCAGGGCGGCGGAATTGTCGGCCAGGGCCCGCTTGCCGAGCGCGAAGGCGCGCGCGGGCGGGGGCGGCGCGCCGAAGCGGGTGAAGGCGTGCCAGCCCATGAGGGCGGCGACGGCCAAGAGGCACAAGGTCAGGCCCAGGAACGGCGGCTCCATCGCCAGCTTCAGGAACACCCGGCCACGCGAGAAGCCGTGCAGGGTCACGTCGACGATCACCGGACCGGAACCGTCGCGCAGGGCCTCGACGATGGCGGAGGCGGCGCGCGCGTTCTCCAGGCTCTTCAGACCCTGGGTGTCCAGGATATCGGGGTCGCTCAGCACATAGAGGTTGGTCCCGTCACGCCGAGCAAAGACCGCGCGCCCCTGCTCGTCGGTCAGGATCGGGATCCAGCCGCGGCCGGACAGGGTCTGCAGGGCGTCGATGCGGCCGAGCGGCAAGCGCACGTCCTCGCCGAACAGCTCGCCGCTGCCGCTCAGAACCGGTTGAGAGGCGCCGCTGCGCCGCGCCAGGGACGGCACCAGAATCGTCGGGGAGGCCTCGGCCTCGTCGGTCTGATCGTCGGAGGTGTCAGACGCCGGCGCCGGGCTCGCGTCCTTGGCCGGAGAGCCCTTGATGGCGGTGAGCGGCGTGGTGACGGCCTCGCCCCTGGCCGCCGCCAGCCGCCGCACCCAGCCGCGATGCTTGGGATGGGCTTCCACCACCCACTTGGGCAGCACCACCAGGGTCGGACCATCGAAGCCGGTCTTGGCCACCAGTTCCGGATCGGTGTCGAAGCCGGGCGTCAGGATCAGAACGCCGGGCGCATCGACCGAGGCGTGCGCGGGGCCGCGGCTGATCAGGACGGGGTCGCCTGCATCCTTCAGGAAGCGGGTCAGGCCCGCGTAGCCGATCGCTGATTCCGACAGCGCATGCCCGCCCCCGTCGGAGCCGCTCTTCAGGTCCGGCGCATAGGCCGACAGCACAGCAAAGGCCGAGGCGCAGAACACCCCGACCGCAAGCAGGATCGCGATGGTCCTGATCGAGAACAGGTTCTCGGCGGGTGTGGGCGCTTCTTCCGTTACGGACTCGCTCATGCCCACACCGCGGGGAAGGCGAAGGCTTCGTAAGCGCGCCGGCACTCGGCGTAGCCGTCGGCGTCGACGTCATGGCCGGCGAAGTGGCTGTGCTCGACCGCCGCGGCGATGCCGGAGAAGGCCTCCCGCGCGCTGTCGGGCAGGTCGCCGTCGCGGGCGATGTCCCGGCTGGTCAGCGCCGGACGGATCACGTGCGGGCGGCGGCTCTGGATGTCCTGGATGCTGCGGAACAGGATCAGGCGCACCGCCTCGGCGAAGCGGCCTTCGCGCGCCAGCCGGTCGGCGTCTTCCAGCAGGGCCCGGGCCTGGGCCTCGGTCGGGCGCCAGCCCTGCTCCTCGGTCGCCTTTGTCTTGCGCTTCAGGCTCGGCCAGCGGGTGTAGGTCACCTCGCGGCCGATGTAGAAAAGCAGCAGGCCGACGATGACGATGACCCCGCCCCAAAACACGGTCTGGGCGATGGGCGCCAGGGCCCCGCTGAGCAGGAAGCCGCCGTGATGGCGGACCGGCTCGATGGTCAGCTTGGCGGAGGGGAAATCGAACTGCAGCGACTTGTCATGCAGCAGGCGCGCGTGGGCGGCCGCGACACTGTCGGTCGCCGCCGCAGCCTTCGCCGCCGCCGTCCCACTCGCCATTGCGCCCCCAAACGCTCAGGCCTCTGCTGTAACACGCCCAGCGCGAGCGCCAACGCCCACGCTCAAGAAAAGCGTGGGCGCCGAACGATTTATCGCAGGCTGTGGGCTCAGTTCGGCTTGGCGGGCGCCGGAGCGGCGGCCGGCGCCGGGGCGGGCAGGACCTCGACGCGCATGGCGCGCGACGGCTGCAGGTAGGTCGCCGCCGCCTTGCGCACCTCCTCGGCCGTCACCGACTCCAGGTCGGAGGTGTCGGTGCGGACATAGTCGAGCTTGCGCGGGTCGGTCTGGGCGCCGGCGAGGGCCCCTAGCCAGTACTCGTTGGTCTGGCGGCGCTTGCCGATCGACTCGACGTCGGGCTTGCGGGCGCGGTCCATCTCATCGGCGGTGACGCCGGTCTTGGCCATGTCGGAGGCTATCTTGTCCACGTCGGCGAAGAAGGTGTCGATCTTGGCCGGCGGGGTTTCGACCAGGGCCGTCATCAGGCCGTAACCGGGGAAGGTCGTGGACGAGGACGAACCGGCCGAAGGCGAATAGGTGGCGCCCTCAGCGATACGCACCTGGTCGATCAGGCGTCGGCCCAGGATGCGGCCGGTCAGGGCCAGCACCCGGGTGCGGTGCGGATCGGACAGGGTGTCGGCTGTCGGCCAGGCGACGAAGGCCACGGCCTGGTCCTGGCGGCCGTGGTGATAGGCCTTCAGCGGTTGGCCGACCGGGGTCGGGCGCGGCAAAGTGGTCGTCTTAGCGCCCTTGGGCTCGGGGCCCGCCGCCGCGCGCTTGGGCAGGGCGGCGAAGGTGGAGGCCACACTGGCTACCGCCTGGTCGACGGTCACATCGCCGATGACGTCGATCTCGATCGGGCCGGTGGCGAGCGGGCCGCTGAGCATGGCCTTGAGCTGATCCAGCGTGCCGGCCTTGGCCTCTTCACGGGTGGGCAGTTGCGTGAACCGAGGATCGCCGGGGTGGATGGCGGTCTGCAGGGTTTCGGCCAGAACGCCCTGGCTGGTCGCCTCGATCTGGTCGAGCGCCACGACGGTCGCCGATTTGATGCGGTCATAGGCGGCCGGGCGCCAGCCGGGCTGGGTCAGGTGCGCGGTCAGGACCTGCATCTGCAGATCGAGGTCGGCCGGCTTGGTGCGCCCGCCCAGGACGAAGGCGTCGTCGCCGACCGCCAGCCCGGCGCTATAGGTGCGCGAAGCAAGCACGCGCTCGATCTCGTCCTGGCTGAGGCCCTTCAACCCGCCCTGGATGAAGGCGCTGGTGGCCCAAAGCGGGCTCGCATGATCGCGCGGCAGGTCCAGGCGGCCATCGGCGATATGCACGCTGACCAGGATCTGATCCTTGCGGAACTGGGTCGGCTTGACGGTCAGGCGCACGCCGTTGGCGAAGCGGACGAAGGTGACCCCCAGGTCCTTGACCTCCTTGCGCTCGACCACCTGACCGGCGGGACCGAAGTTGGTGTAGGGCCAGGTCTTGGCGGCCTCGGCGGCGCCTTCGCTGACCGGCATGGCGCGGGCCTTGGCGAACTCGGCCTCGACGGCCGCCTGGCCGCCCTCGACCGGAGTGGGGCTAGTCACCGACAGCAGTGGGCCATTGCCCTGGAAGGCATCGCGCAGGGCGGCGTCGACGGCCTTGGGATCGAGACCTTTCACGGCGCCCTCGAACACCGCCAGCGATTCTTCCGGCGTGGTGAAGACGCGGTCTTCGCCGATGCTGCCCGCGATTGTGTTGGCGAGCTGCGGCGTGCGGCGCGTCGAGGCGGCGGCGACCGCGTTCTGCAGCGCGGTGCGGGTCTCGGTGATCTCGCGCTGCAGCTCGTCGGGGCGCACGCCGTACTGCAGGATGCGGCGCTGCTCGAGCACCACGGCGTCAAGCGCCGGCGCCCAGGCGCCCGGCTGGGACTCGACGTTCAGCGCGGTGACCTGCGCCGACTTCAGGAAGCGCTGGCTGCCGGCGGAGGCGGACAGGTACGGCGGGTGTTCGGCGCGGCCGAGCTTCTCGAGCCTGCGGTTCAGCACCGCGAAGCCCAGCGCGCGGACCAGATCTTTCTGGCGGCGGGCCACGGTGTCGGGCTCCTCGACGTAGGGCTTAACCCACTGGATCTCGATGTCGTTGGAGACGCCGGTCTCGACCACCAGATTGGTCTGCGGCCCGCGGGTGGCGACGGTCCCGAGATTGGGCTCGGCGGTCTCCTTGCCGACCGGCTTCCAGTCCGAGAACTTGGCCTTGATCTTGGCTTCGATCTGATCCGGATCGATGTCGCCGACCACCACCAGCACGGCGCGGTCGGGACGATAGTTGGCTTCGTAGTAGGCGCGGATTTGCGACACCGGCGCGGTCTGCAGCACCTTCACGTCGCCGATGGGGAAGCGGTTGGGGACCAGCTGGCCCTGCAGCAGGAAGTCGATCTGCTTCTTGCCGGCGCGATAGGCTGGCGTGGAGCGCAGGCGCTCTTCCGACAGCACCACGCCGCGCTCGGGGTCCATGGCCGACTGGGTCAGGGTCAGTTCCGATGCGGTCTCGCGCATCAGCATCAGGCCGGTGTCGACCGTGTCCGCGTCGGTCTCCGGCAGGTCGAGCATGTAGATGGTCTGATCGAAGCTGGTGGAGGCGTTGGTGTCCGGGCCGAAGGCCAGGCCCTTGCGCTCCAGGATCTTGATCATCTCGCCTTCGGGCACGTGCTTGGAGCCCTTGAAGGCCATGTGTTCGAGGAAGTGGGCCAGGCCCTGCTGCGCGTCGCTTTCCTCCAGCGAACCCGAGGCGAAGCGCAGGCGGATCGAGGCCTGGCCGGTCGGGGAGGCGTTCTTCATGATCGCGTAGCGCATGCCGTTGGGCAGCACGCCGTAGCGCACGGCCGGATCGGCCGGCAGGTCGGAATGGGCCTGGGGGAAGTCATGGGCCGGCGCCGCTTGGGCCCAGACGGCGGCAGGCGCCCCGGCGGCGAACGCAAGGCAGGCGACCGCGGCGAGCGGCGGCAGGAGGCGACGGCTGGTCATGGAAATCCCCGAACACGGCCGGCCACTAAACGCCGACGACGGCCGCGGACGCTATGCCCGCAGGGCGGGAACGCCAAGCGCGGGTTTCGTCGCAGGTGAATTAATTATCGGTAAGGTGGGCCCAGGTCTTATCGCTGCACTCAACGCGTGCCGAACAGGCGGTCACCGGCATCGCCCAGGCCCGGCACGATATAGCCGTGGTCGTTCAGCTTCTCGTCCACCGAAGCCGTCCAGATCGGCACGTCCGGGTGGTTGGCGCGGAAGTGCTCGACGCCCTCGGGCGCGGCGACCAGGCAGACCAGGCGGATGTTGTTGGCGCCGCGCTCCTTCAGCCGCTCCACCGCCGCGACCGCCGTGCCGGCGGTGGCCAGCATCGGGTCGATGACGATGATCATGCGCTCGGCCAGGTCGCTAGGGGCCTTGAAGTAGTATTCCACCGCCGTCAGCGTCTTGGGGTCGCGGTAGAGGCCGATGTGGGCCACCCGGGCCGAGGGCACCAGGTCGAGCATGCCGTCCAGCAGGCCCACGCCAGCGCGCAGGATCGGCGCGAACACCAGCTTCTTGCCGGCCACCTTGTTGGCGGTCATGGCCGCGACCGGCGTCTCGATCTCGACCCGCTCCAGCTCCAGGTCCCGCGTGACCTCGTAGCAGAGCAGCATGGAGATTTCGCGCAGCAGGGCCCGGAAGGTTGCGGTGGGCGTATCCTTGTCGCGCATCAGGGTCAGCTTGTGCTGCACCAGCGGGTGGTCGCACACCTTCACGCCCTGCATAGACTTCGCCATCGCTCTCCCCCTTCGTCTCTCGTCCGTGTGCTGACGAAGCGCGTCAGAACACCGTGCCGTCGCTATCGATCTTCAGCGGCGGGCCGCCGTCGGACCGGTTCTGTTTCGCCAGGCGTCGGCCCGCCGCCCAGGTGCCGCCCTCCAGCACCCGCGCCAGCGGGAAGCCGGAAGCCGAGACGCCGAGCTTTTCGCGCACCAGCGGCGCGATGCGGTCCAGCAGCGCCACGGTCATGGCCCGCCAGCCCACCACCAGTTCTTCGCCCACCGCATGGCGCCGGCCCGCATCGGCGGGGTCGCGCAGCGCCAGGAGGCCGGCGTCGAAGAACAGCCCGCCGTTGCGGTATTCCGCCAGCCCCGTCAAGCCGTCGAGGTCGCTGACCTCATAGCCTGCCGCCTGCAGCGGCTCGACCAGGGAATAGGAAAGCCACTGCGAGAGCTTGTGCAGCGGAACGAGGCCGTTGCTGGCGTCCGACCTCTTGATCGCCGAATGGCGCCAGCAGTCGCCGAGCGGCAGGCCGCCCAGTTCCAGCCGCCCTTCCCAGATCGGGCCGAGCGCCTCGAGCAGCACTTCGAGGATCAACGGCCCGGGCACGCGCCGCCCGTCGGCGCGCGCGACGATGGCGTCGTAGAGGCCGCCGGGGCGGGCGGTGTCCCTGGTCGCGAACAGGTCGGGCCGAGCCTCGGCCTGGTTGCCCAGCCGCCGCAGCAGGGCCGCGCGGCCGTCGAGGCCGATCAGAGGATTGGCGTCCGAGACTTGGAAGCCGTCGGCCAGCACGCCCTTCTCCAGCCCGGCGAGGCTCGAAGCGTCCGCGCGTAGCGGATCGGCGCCGGCCGAAAGGGCGCCTTGCTCGAACAGGCGGAAGCTGGCGATGGCCAGACCCTCGGAGCGGCTGAGCTCGGCGCCGGTCCCCTCATCGCGGAAGCGCCAGCCCATGCCGGCGCCCGCGTCCAGCAGCACCGAGACGATGGCCAGGTCGAAGGCGGCGCGGGCCTTGGCGTCGCGATCTTCCGGCGTCTTCGCTTCGGCCCACAGGTCACGGTCGCCGACGACGAAATGGCGCCAGCGGGCGTGAAACGGGACCTCGAGCGTCGGGTACTGGTCGCGGAC
Source organism: Pseudomonadota bacterium (assembly GCA_018241995.1). Taxonomy (GTDB): domain Bacteria; phylum Pseudomonadota; class Alphaproteobacteria; order Caulobacterales; family Caulobacteraceae; genus JAFECT01. Next base: position 79,295 of record JAFECT010000010.1, on the reverse strand, counting down.
CACCGAAGCGACGAAGGCGGCCACCGAGGGCAGGCGGTCGAGGCTCACAGTCCAGTGGGCAAGATCACCCGCTATCCCGGCCTGCAGCACCTCATGCCCCCGCTCGCGCACAGCGGCGGCGGAGAGCAGGCTGCGGGCGGCGGCGGTGTCGTCCAATGCGGCCAATCGGCCCTCCATTCTGGATCCTTCCCCCCCTTGCGGGGGAAGGATGGGACCCGTTGCGGAGCAACGGGAGGATGGGGGGTTCGAACCGCCCCATCCGACACGGGCGCTGGTGAAGGGCGCTGAACTCCGAGAGCTTCGCGAGACCCCCCATCCTCCCACTCGCCTGCGGCTCGTGGGGCCCATCCTTCCCCCGCAAGGGGAGAAGGATTCTAGAACTTGTCGAGGTCGCGACCCTTGACCCGTTTCAGCTCTTTCTGCGTCGGCTTGGCGTCCGGCGTGAAGTAGCCGGCCGCCTTCTTGGCTTCCATCTCGACCGAGGCGTCGGGCGGGACCAAGCCGTCGGGGATTGGCACGCGCTCGCCGATCTCGATGCCGGAGCCGGCCAGGGCGTCGTACTTCATGTTCGACATGGAGACGAAGCGGTCGATGCGGGTAATGCCCAGCCAGTGGATGATGTCGGGCATCAGCTGCTGGAACCTGGCGTCCTGCACCCCGGCCACGCACTCGGTGCGCTCGAAATAGGTCGCGGCTTGGTCGCCGCCCTTCTGGCGCTTGCGGGCATTGTAGACCAGGAACTTGGTCACTTCGCCGAGCGCGCGGCCTTCCTTGCGATTGTAGACGATAAGCCCGGCGCCGCCGTTCTGCGCCTCCTGCACGCACTCCTCGATCCCGTGGGTGAGGTAGGGGCGGCAGGTACAGATGTCGGAGCCGAACACGTCGGAGCCGTTGCACTCGTCGTGCACCCGGCAGGTCAGGCGATAGCGGCGATCGCCGATCTTGGCCGGGTCGCCGAAGATGTAGAGCGTCATGCCCCCGATCGGCGGCAGGAACACCTGCAGGTCCGGCCGGGTGACCAGCTCGGGGTACATGCCACCAGTCTCTTCGAAGAGGGTGCGGCGCAGCTGGGTCTCGTCCACGCCGAAGCGCTCGGCGATGCCAGGCAGCCACCAGACCGGATCGACCGCCGCCTTGATCACCGAGACGTCGCGGGTGTCGTGCAGCACGTCGCCGTCGATCTTCAGCCGGCCGGCGTCGATGGCCTGGCTGATCTCGGGCAGGGTCAGGCGCGCCTTCGTCACGGCGATGGTCGGGCGGATATCGACGCCCTCGCCGATGGCCTTGCCGAAGCAGTCGGCGACCATGGCGCCCCATGGATCGAGCGAGACGATCTTGCCCGGCGTCTTCCACTGCGGATGCGGGCCGAACTGCACCACCGGCGAGGTGTTGTGCAGGTCGGGACGGACCAGCGGGTTCATCGCGCCCGACGAGATGGCCAGCGCCCGATAGACCGAATAGGAGCCGCCGTGCGCGCCGATGGCGTTGCGTTCGTGCCCGGCGTTGACGGTGGCGATCACCGGGCCTCGGGCCTCGGCGGTCTCTGCGCCCCAGTGGATGGGAAAGCGGGACTCTGCGCCGGTCCCGGGATGCGACGTGAGCCGGATATGGCCCGTACGATTAAGCGTCATGGTGCGCGATCTTGCGCCTCCTGAACGGCGAAAGCCTTCCGCGATCTGAGCGCGTGAAGGCTTTCAAAAAGTGAATGTGTGCCCAACCTTCGGAACGCGCAAGACTTATTGCAAAGGCTGGCTGCGCCGCACTTGCGGAGCGCTTTCCCGCCTGCCACGACTGCGCCCGTGATTTAGGGGAGGACTTTGGGATGCGGTTTTCCAACCTGGCCTGCGCGGCCTCGGCCCTGTTGCTCGTCGCCGGCGCCGCCGCGGCTCAGTCGGCGCCTCCCACCGACCCCTCGATGCAGTTCCCCAACCCGGGCGGCGACATCACCGGGACCTACAAGGCCCCGACCGACGCCTACGACTACATCAAGCGCGAGGTGATGGTGCCGATGCGCGACGGGGTGAAGCTCTACACAGTCATCATCATCCCCAAGGGCGCCCACAACGCCCCGATCCTTCTGACCCGCACCCCTTACAACGCCGCCAAGCGGGTGATGCGCAACGACAGCCCGCACATGCTCTCGGCCCTGCCCCAGGGCGACGAGCTGTTCGTCCAGGACGGCTATATCCGCGTGTTCCAGGACGTGCGCGGCAAGTACGGGTCGGAGGGGGACTACGTCATGACCCGCCCGCCGCGGGGGCCGCTGAACCCGACCCAGACCGACCACGTCACAGACGCCTGGGACACCATCGACTGGCTGGTCAAGAACACGCCGGAGTCCAACGGCAAGGTCGGGATGGTGGGCTCGTCCTACGAGGGCTTCACCGTGGTGATGGCGCTCCTGGACCCGCACCCGGCGCTGAAGGTCGCGGCGCCCGAGAGCCCGATGGTCGACGGCTGGATGGGCGACGACTGGTTCCACTACGGCGCCTTCCGCCAGCCCAACTTCGACTATTTCACCGGCCAGATGTCCAAGCGCGGCGGCGGCGAGCCGACCCAGCGCGGGGCCTATGACGACTACACCGCCTTGCTGCGCACCGGCTCGGCCGGCGACTGGGCCAAGGCCCACGGCTTCGACCAGTTCCCCTGGTGGAAGCGGGTCTCGCAGCACCCGGCGTATGACGCCTTCTGGCAGGGCCAGGCGCTGGACAAGCTGATCGCCGCCCACCCGCCCAAGGTGCCGACCATCTGGGAGCAGGGCCTATGGGACCAGGAGGACATGTGGGGCGCGATCCACAGCTGGACGGCGCTGAAGGCCGCCGGGGCGGGCGACCACAACTACTTGGTGATGGGCCCCTGGCGGCACAGCCAGGTCAACTACGACGCCTATAACCTGGGCCCGTTGAAGTGGGACGGCGACACCGCCCTGCAGTACCGCCGCGACGTGCTCAAGCCCTTCTTCGACCAGTACCTGAAGGACGGCGCCCCCAAGGCCGACACCCCACACGTGTTCATCTACAACACCGGCGAGAACCACTGGGACCGCTTCAAGGACTGGCCTCTGGCCTGCGACCAGGGCTGCCCGGCGCCGATGAAGCCGATCTATCTGGCGGCGGGCTCAGGCCTGAGCTGGAGCCAGCCGGCGGCGGCGAAGAAGGGCGACGAGGGGGCCGCCTTCGACGCCTATGTCTCCGATCCGCAGAAGCCCGTGCCCTATCTGCCCCAGCCGGTGCGCTTCGCCGACGGTGACGCCTGGCGCCGCTGGCTGGTGACCGACCAGCGCTTCGTGGCCGACCGCACCGATGTCCTCGTCTACGAGACCGAGCCCCTGAAAGAGCCTGTGCGCATCTCCGGCGCGCCCCAGGCTGACATCTGGGCCTCGACCACCGGCACGGACGGCGACTTCATCGTCAAGCTGATCGACGTTTATCCGGACGAGGTCCCCTCACAGCCCGAGATGGGCGGCTACCAGCTGGCGGTGTCGCTGGACATCTTCCGCGGCCGCTATCGCGAAAGCTTCGAGCACCCGAGCGCGATCCCGGCCAACAAGCCGGTGCGCTATCGGTTCGGCCTGCCGACCACCAACCACGTATTCGAGCCGGGCCACCGCATCATGGTGCAGGTGCAGTCGACCCTGTTCCCGCTCTACGACCGCAACCCGCAGAGCTATGTCGACAACATCTTCTTCGCCAAGCCCGGCGACTACCGCAAGGCGACGATCAAGGTGTTCCACGAGGGCGACAAGTCGAGCGCGGTGTGGCTGCCGGTGGTCCCGGCGAAGTAGCGCGCCGCGGGAGGTCAGGCTTCGCGCATGACCTCCCCGCCCTTGACCACCAGCGACGGCCCCTTCTCCCAGATCGTCGAGAGGTCGGAGAGCGGATCGCCTTCCCAGGCGCAGACATCCGCCAGGGCGCCGACCTTCACGCAGCCCAGCTCGCCCGGGCGCTGGACCAGCTCAGCGTTGACGCTGGTGGCCGAGCGCAGCACATCGATGGGCTTGTCGACGGCGCCGCGCATGCGGAACTCGTGCAGTTGCCAGCGGTGCATGGCGCCGAGCAGATCGGTGCCGAGGCCGATTTTCACCCCGGCCTTGCGCGCATGCTGCACCGCCTCGCCGCCCTTGGACGCCACCTCGCCGATCTTGTCGACCTGGGCCTGGGGCATGCCGAGCTGGGCGCCCTCGATGGTCAGGGCCTCGTAGGTGATCAGGGTCGGCACGAGGAAGGCGCCCTTCTCGGCCATCAGCTTGGCGGTCGGTTCGTCCAACAGGTTGCCGTGCTCGATGGAGCGGACCCCGTTGTCGATGGCGTGGCGGATGCCGCCGGGCGTGTAGGCGTGCGACAGGACGTAGGAGCGCCGGGTCTCGGCCTCCTCGACGATGGCGCGGATCTCCTCGGCCGAGAACTGCTGCATCCAGATCGGGTCGGTGGGCGAGGAGATGCCGCCGGAGGTGAAGATCTTGATCTGATGGGCGCCGCGCCGGAACGCCTCGCGCGCCGCCTGGCGCACCTGGTCGACCCCATCCACCACCATCGACAGCCCGCCGATGTGGCGGCAGCCGCAGGGCTCGATGTGCTGAGCCCGGCCGTCGCCGTGGCCGCCGGTCTGGGACAGGGCCTTTTCCGAATAGAACAGGCGCGGCCCGCGCAGCACTCCGTCCTCGATCGCCCGCCATAGGCCCCAGTCGGCGCCCCCCGCGTCGCGGATCGTGGTGAAGCCGCGGTCGAGCGCGTCGCCGAGCAGCTTGGACGCGTGGTGGGCCAGATAGCTGACCGGCAGGCTATCGACCCAGCCCAGGTTGGCGTCGGCCGCATAGGCATGGAAGTGGCAGTCGATGAAGCCGGGCAGCAGCGCCTTGCCCTTCAGATCGACGGTGCGGTCGCCCGCGCCCGAGACCTTGCCGATCTCCGCGATCTTGCCGTCGATGCACAGCACGTCGCCTTCCGTCACATAGTCGTCTGCGAAGCCGTCCCAGATGCGGGCGTTGGTGATCTTCAGGCGCATGGGGGGTGGGCTCCGGGTTTGGGCGGCGGATCAGACTGCGGGGCGGTGGGATTGGCAAGGCGCCTCCCCTATCTCTTCGTCATCCTTGGCGATGCGCCGCGAGCAGCGGCGCGTCGTCGAGGACCCACTAGGCTCCGCACCCAACGCTGCGTGCGCCGGCTGATCGTGGGGCGCCGCGCTCAAGGTGGCGCCTAGTGGGTCCTCGAAGGCCAGGGCGCTGGCGCGACCTGACCTTCAAGGATGACGAACACTTTGGAAAGTTGGCGGGCCTCACCGCAATTGCCTGCGCAAATCCTCGAGCGCGCCGGAGATATGGGAGCGGACCAGGGTCTCGACCGAGTGCGGCCGGCCGGCGCTCCAGGCGTCGAACAGGTCGTGGTGCTCGGCCCGGGCGCGGGCGGTGCGGCCCTGGGGTTCGAGGTGCGCCTGCACATAGCGCTCGGCCAGGGTGTGCAGGCGTTCGACCAGCTGGGTGGTGAGCTCGCGTCCCGAGGGTCGGACGAGGGCGAGGTGGAAGTCGCGGTTGCGGTCGGACACGTCCGGCCCGCCGGCCTGGAGCGCCTCGTCCAGGGCATCCAGAGCCCGGCCTGCCGACGCCCGATCCTCTGGAGACGCCCGGCGGCTGGCCAGGGCGGCCGCCGCGGGCTCGATCTTCAGGCGCAGGTCGAAGACCTCTTCGGCTTCCTCGGCGCTCAGGCCCCTGACCTCAAAGCCGCGGTTGCGGTGCGAGACCACCAGGCCGTCGCGCTCCAGCCGCGCCAACGCCTCGCGCAGGGGGATCTTGGAGACGCCGAGCTCGGCAGCCAGAGTGTCCTGCCGCACCGGCTGGCCGGGCTCCATGGCGCCAGACACGATGCGGGCCCGCACGTCCTCGTAGATCACATCCGGCAGCGCCCGTTCGCCCATCAGACCACCGAGAAGCCTTCCCAGAACGGGTCCTCGCGATCGACCCAGATCTGGTTGAAGCCGGTCGACCAGGCCGAACCCTCGATGGACGGGATGATGCCCGGGCGGTCGCCGACCGTGGTCTCGGCCTCCACGCGACCGATGAAGCGGCTGCAGATGTAGCTCTGGTGGACGAACCGCTCGCCGACCTTCAGCCGCCCCTTGGCGTGCAGGTGGGCCAGGCGCGCGGAGGTGCCGGTGCCGCACGGGCTGCGGTCGATGGCCTTCTCGCCGTAGAACACCGCGTTCCTGCCATCGGCGTCATTGCCCTTGGGCTTGTCGGCCCACAGGACATGGCTCACCCCGCGGATGGTGGGGTCCAGCGGGTGCGCCGGCTCGATGGCCCCGCGCATCTTGGCCCTGAGCATGCGGCTCAGCGCCACGAGCTTGTCGGCGCCCAGGTCATCGAGGCCCGTGTAGGCGCCCTGCGGTTCGATGATGGCGTAGAAGTTGCCGCCGTAGGCCACGTCCACACTAAGCGGGCCTAACCCCGGCAGATCGACCTGCACGCCCTCCGCCGCCAGGAAGCTGGCGACGTTCCGTATACGGACCCATTCGACCTTGCGGCCCTTGCGGCCGTATTCGACGGTGAGCTTCCCGGCCGGGACCTCGACCACGAGGCGGCCCTCCTCGCGCGGGGTGACCAGCCCCTCCTCAAGCGCGAAGGTGACCATGCCGATGGTGCCGTGGCCGCACATGGGCAAGGCGCCGGAGGTCTCCACGAACAGGATGGCCGCGTCCGAGCCTTCCTCGAACGGCGGATAGAGGAAGCCGCCCGACATCATGTCGTGGCCGCGCGGCTCGAACATCAGGCTCTTTCGAATCCAGTCGTGGTTCTGGATAAAGTCCTGGCGCCGCTCGCTCATCGAGCCGCCGTTCAGCACCGGCGCCCCGCCCGCGATCAGGCGGACCGGGTTCCCGGCGGTGTGGCCGTCGATGCAGAAGAAGGTGTGGCGGCTCACGCGGCCGCCTTCAGCTGCGGGCGGGTCGCGGCGGCGGTCTCGACCATCCTGATCACCTCGGCCCGGCGCTCGCCGGTCAGGGTCCAGCGCGGCGGGCGCACCCGCTCCGAGCCCCGGCCCATCACCTGCTCGGCCAGCTTGATCGACTGGACCAGGTCGTGTTCGGCGTCGAGGTGCAGCAGCGGCATGAACCAGCGATAGATGGCGCGGGCGGTCTCCAGATCGCCGCGCTTGAAGGCGTCGTAGAGCGCGATGGACTCGGCCGGGAAGGCGTTGGTCAGGCCCGAGACCCAGCCGGCGGCGCCCAGGATCATCCCCTCCAGGGCCACGTCGTCCAGGCCCGCGAACAGGGTGTAGCGGTCGCCCAGCGCATTGATCAGATCGGTGAAGCGTCGGGGATCGGGCGCGGATTCCTTGACCGCCACAATGTTGGCCTGGTCCGAAAGCTTCTGGAGCGCCCCAACCCCGATATTGACCCGATAGGCCGGCGGGTTGTTGTAGAGCATGATCGGAAGCGAGATCGCCTCGGCAACCATGCGGAAGTGGGCGACCAGCTCCTCCTCCTTGGGCACATAGACCATGGCCGGCAGCAGCATCAGCCCGTCGGCGCCCAGCCGCTCGGCATCGCGCGCGAAAGCGACCGCCCGCGTGGTGGTCAGCTCCGAAACCCCCACCACGATCGGCACGCGACCGGCGACGGCCTCGCGCGCAGCGGCCAGGACAGCGCGCTTCTCATCCGGCTCCAGCGAATTGTTTTCACCGCAGGTCCCCATCACGATCAGGCCGTGGACGCCGTCCCTGACCAGGGCGTCGAGCATCCCTTGGGTCGCCTCCATGTCGATGGAAAGGTCAGGCTTGAACTGGGTGGTGGCGGCGGGGAACACGCCCGCCCAATCGATCGAAGCCATGGCCGCAACTCCCCTTGGATTAGTCGGATCGAAATCGTATACGATCTTTCGAAGCACGCAAGCGGAGCCCTGAGTGAGCGTCAAAGGCCAGCACATCGCGGTGATCGGCGGCGGCCTGATCGGGGCCTCCGCAGCCGTTCGGCTGCAGCAGGCCGGCGCCCAGGTCACCCTGATCGATCCCGGCCAGGAGCGCGACCGCGCCTCCTTCGGCAACGCGGGCCATATCGTCATCGAATCCGCCGAGCCCCTGACCTCGTGGGCGCAGGTCCGGAGCGCGCCCGGGCGCCTGTTCGGCATGGGCGGGCCGCTGGATTTCCGGCTGGGCGACATCACCCTGTGGGGACCGTGGGCGCTGCGCTACCTGATCGCCTGCAAGCCCTCCCGCTTCCGCGCCGGAACCGCGGCGCTCGGCGCCCTGCTCGAGCGCGCCATCCCGGCTTGGCATGCCCTGGCCGTCGACATCGGCCGGCCGGACCTGGTGCAGGACGTCGGCTATTTCCACCTCTGGGAAAGCGAGGCCTCGGCCCAGCGCGGCCTGATCGACCTGGCCCATGCCGACCTGGGCCCCGGCCGCTATCGTCCGATCGACATGGCCGAGCTGGAACAGATGCAGGCCCTGTTCGACGGGCGCCCACAAGGCGGCGCCTATTTCGAGAACACCGCCAAGCTCGCCGACCCAGGCCAGACGGTGGAGGCGCTGTGGTCGGCCTTCGCCGCCGCCGGCGGGCAGGCGATCATCGGCACTGTCGACAGGCTTGAGGACGGACCGAACCGGATACAGGTGCGCCTGCGCGACGGCCTCAGCCTGACGCCCGACCAGATCCTGGTCGCCGCCGGCGCGCGCTCGGCGCGCCTGATGCGCCACCTCGGCGCGAAGGCCCCGCTGGTGGCCGAGCGCGGCTACCACCTGCACTTCCCCGAGCACGACTGGCCCGAGGACCTGAAGCCGATCCTGTTCGCGGACCGCTTCATCTACCTGACCCGCTTCAACTCCGGGGCTCGCGCCACCAGTTTCACGGAGATCGGCCGACCGGACGCCCCGCCCGATCCGCGCAAGTGGGCCGCGCTGAAGCGTCAGCTGGCTGAGCTGAAGGCGCCGGTGCGCGGCGACGGCGTCCCATGGATGGGCTGCCGGCCGACGCTGCCCGACTTTCTGCCGGCTATCGGGCGGCTGTCGCCGCGCGCGCTCTACGCCCTCGGCCATCAGCACATCGGCGCGACCCTGGCCGCGGCGACGGCGGAGGCCGTGATGGACCTCGTCGAGACGGATGCAACGCCAAGCCGGTTGAACATGTTCGATATTCGACGTTTCAACTAAGGCCCTGAGGCCCCATAAGAGGGACAAATGTGGGCTCGGGAAAGCCAATGTCTGACACCGGCCTCGACCGGACCGAAGAACATGTGGGCGTCGTAGATGACCAACAGCTCCACCGCCTGCTGGTGGAGGCGGTGGCCGACTACGCGATCTATATGCTCGATCCGAGCGGCCGCGTGGCGTCGTGGAACCCCGGCGCGCAAGAAATCAAGGGCTACGCGCCCGCGGAGATCATCGGCCGGCACTATTCCCAGTTCTTCACCGAGGAGGACCGCGCGGCGGGCGTGCCCGAGCGGGCGCTCGAGACCGCAAGAACCGTAGGCCGCTATCAGACCGAGGGCTGGCGGCTACGCAAGGACGGCTCGCGCTTCTGGGCCATGGCGGTGCTGGACGCGGTCCGCGACGACAGCGGCCGCCTGATCGGCTTCGCCAAGATCACGCGCGACATGACCGAGCGGCGCGCGGCTGAGGAAGCCCTTCGCGAGAGCGAACGCCAGTTCCGCCTACTGGTCGCGGGCGTGGTCGATTACGCCCTCTATATGCTGAGCCCCACAGGCGAAGTGACCAGCTGGAACACCGGCGCCGAGCGCATCAAGGGCTACGCCGCCGACGAGGTGATGGGCCGGCACTTCAGCATGTTCTACACGCCCGAGGACCTGGCGGACGGCCGCCCGACCCTGGCCCTGGAGACGGCGCGCGCGACCGGGCGGTTCGAGGCCGAGGGCTGGCGGGTGCGCAAGGACGGCTCGCGCTTCTGGGCCAATGTGATCATCGACGCGATCCGCGGCGAGGATGCGCAACTGGTCGGCTTCGCCAAGATCACCCGCGACATCACCGAGCGGAAGGAGGCCGAGGAGCGCCTGGCCGAGGCCCGGGAGCAGCTGTTCCAGGCCCAGAAGATGGAGGCCATCGGCCAGCTGACCGGCGGCGTGGCGCACGACTTCAACAACCTCTTGACTGTGATCGTCAGCGGCGTCGACCTGGCCCTGCGCAAGATCGAAGATCCGAAGCGCGCCGCCCAGCTGCTGCAGACGGTCTCCGAAGCGGCCCACCGGGGCGCCAGCCTGACCCGGCAGCTCCTGGCCTTCTCGCGCCGGCAATCCCTGACGCCGGAGCCGGTTGCGATCGACGCCATGATGCCCGCGTTCCGCGACCTGCTCGACCGCTCGATCGGCGCAGGCGTCGACATGCGCTTCGATATCGAGCCGGGCCTCGCGGTCGAGGCGGATCTCAGGCAATTGGAACTCGCGCTCCTGAACATCTGCCTGAACGCGCGCGACGCCATGGGCCAGGGCGGGCGCCTGACACTCAAGGCCGAGCGGCGCGCCGTAAAGGACGGCCCCGACGAGATCAGCGGCGACTTCGTGGCCATCTCCATCTCCGACACCGGCACAGGCATCCCCGCGGAGCTGATCAATCGGGTGTTCGAGCCGTTTTTCACCACCAAGGAGGTCGGTCGTGGCACCGGCCTGGGCCTGAGCCAGGCCTACGGCTTCGCCCGGCAGTCCGGCGGCACCCTGACCATCGAAAGCAAGGAGGGGGAAGGCACGACCGTCACCTTCCTGCTTCCGGAAACGCATGTCGCGGCCGCCAGCATCGGCGGAAGGGCTGCAGAGCCGCGGCAGGATCTGGCCGGTCATCGGCTGCTGGTGGTCGAGGACGATCCGCGCGTCGCCGAGGTGACCTGCGCCCTGCTGCGAGAAGCAGGCGCGGAGGTGACCCACGCTGCGGATGCGCATGCAGCCTTGCGCGCTCTGGCCGGGGGCAAGTTCGACCTGGTCTTCTCCGACGTGGTCATGCCCGGCGGGCGCAACGGCTTCGACCTAGCCCGCGAGATCAACCAGTCCTGGCCGCATCTGCCGGTGCTGCTGACCACCGGCTACGGCGGCCCCAATGCCGGCGCCGGCTCGGAATTCCGCATCCTTTCCAAGCCCTATGCGCCGGAAGACCTGCGCCGGGCCGTCGCCGAAAGCCTGCACGTCGACTGAAGCTCGCCGAACACCGTTTGCCGGGGCAGCGTCACCTGCTAACGGATGAGTAAACGGCGATCAGGGGACCTGCGATGGACTTCGACCTTTCCGAACGGCAGCGCTATTGGCGCGACCGGGTGCGGGCCTTCATGGACGCCCACATCTATCCCAACCTTGACGTCTACAAGCGCCAGACCTCGCTGGTCGGCGAGGCGCGCTGGACCACGATCCCGCAGATCATCGAGGACCTGAAGCCCAAGGCCCGCGCGGAGGGCCTGTGGAACCTGTTCATGAACCCCACCGCCCGCGACACCGAGGAGTATCGCGGCGCCGGCCTGACCAACCTCGAATACGCGCTCTGCGCCGAGGAGATGGGTCGGGTCGAGTGGGCGTCCGAGGTGTTCAACTGCTCCGCGCCCGACACCGGCAATATGGAGGTGCTCAGGAACTACGGCTCGGAGGAGAACAAGGCTCAGTGGCTCAGGCCCCTGATGGCCGGCGAGATCCGCTCCGCCTTCCTGATGACCGAGCCCGCGGTGGCCTCCTCGGACGCCACCAATATCGAGACCTCCATCGTCCGCGACGGGGACGATTATGTGATCAACGGGCGCAAGTGGTGGTCGTCCGGCGTCGGCGACCCGCGCTGCAAGATCGCCATCGTGATGGGCAAGACCGATCCGGAGGCCCAGCGCCACGCCCAGCAGTCGATGATCCTGATGCCAATGGATGCGCCGGGCGTGAAGGTGCTGCGCATGCTGCCGGTGTTCGGCTTCGACGACGCGCCGCATGGCCACGCCGAGGTGCTGCTGGAGAACGTGCGCGTGCCCGCCGGCAACATGCTGCTGGGCGAAGGGCGCGGTTTCGAGATCGCCCAGGGGCGGCTAGGGCCGGGCCGCATCCATCACTGCATGCGCACCATCGGCACGGCGGAGGTCGCCATCGAGAAGATGGCTCGCCGCCTCCAGAGCCGCGTCGCCTTCGGCAAGCCCATCGCCAGCCAGTCGGTATGGGAGCAGCGCATCGCCGAGGCCCGCATCGACATCGAGATGAACCGCCTCTTGTGCCTGAAGGCGGCGGACATGATGGACAAGGCCGGCAACAAGGTCGCCCAGCTCGAGATCGCCATGATCAAGGTGGCGGCGCCGCGCATGGCGCTGAAGGTGATCGACGACGCCATCCAGGCCCACGGCGGCGGCGGGGTCTCGGACGACTTCGGCCTGTCCAAGGCCTATGCCGGTATCCGCACGCTTCGTCTCGCCGACGGCCCGGACGAGGTGCACAACCGCGCCATCGCGCGGCTGGAATTCGCGAAATATTCGAACGCGGTCTGAGCCATGAAAGCGATCCTGTCCCGCGAGCCCGGGCCGCCCGAGACCCTGACCCTGGAAAACCTGCCCGATCCCAAACCCGGCAAGGGCGAGGCCCTGATCGCGGTCAAGGCCTGCAGCATCAACTACCCCGACGTGCTGATCATCGAGGACAAGTACCAGTTCAAGCCGCCGCGGCCGTTCTCGCCGGGGGCGGAGGTGGCGGGCGTCGTCGAGGCGGTCGGCGAGGGCGTGACCAACGTCAAGCCCGGCGACCGGGTCATCGCCTTCCCCTCGGTCGGCGGCCTGGCCGAGAAAGTCGTCGCCCACGCGGCCGGCTGCATCCCCATGCCGGACGCCATGCCGTTTGAGGACGGCGCGGCCCTGATGCTGACCTACGGCACCTCGATCCACGCCCTGAAGGATCGCGCGAAGCTGAAGGCCGGCGAGACCCTGCTCGTGTTGGGCGCCGCCGGCGGCGTGGGGCTGGCCGCCATCGAGCTCGGCAAGGCCACAGGCGCGCGGGTGGTCGCGGCCGTCTCTTCGCAGGACAAGGCGGACCTGTGCCTGGCCCATGGCGCTGACTCCGCCGTGGTCTATCCCGCGGGGCCCTTCGACAAGGACCAGGCCAAGGCCCTGGCGGCCCTGTTCAAGGACGCGGTCGGCCCCAATGGCGCGGACGTGATCTACGACCCGGTCGGCGGCGACTATGCCGAGGCCGCGCTCAGGGCCATCGCCTGGGAGGGGCGCTTCCTGGTGGTCGGCTTCCCGGCCGGCATCCCCAAGATTCCCTTAAACCTGACCCTGCTGAAGGGCTGCCAGATCATCGGCGTGTTCTGGGGCGGCTTCGTCGCGCGCGACCCGAAGGGCAACGCGGCCAATGTCCGCGAGCTGATGCAGCTCTACGCCGAGGGCAAGATCAGGCCTGAGGTTTCCGAGCGCTATACGCTCGCGCAGGCGCCCCAGGCCATCGCCCGGCTCGCCTCGCGCCAGGCCAAGGGCAAGATCGTGGTGACGATCGACTGATCGCTGATAAGTTAGGGCCGCGAACAAGGGATATGCCCATGGCCGACCTGGAGAGCTTCCGCGCCGAAACGCGCGCCTGGCTGGAGGCGAACTGCCCGCCGGAGATGCGCCTGCCGCTGAAGGACGAGGAGGACCGTGTCTGGGGCGGGCGCAACGCCAAGTTCTCGTCCCCCGCCCAGAAACAGTGGCTCGACGCCATGGCGGCCAAGGGCTGGACCGCGCCGGAATGGCCGACCGCATACGGCGGCGGGGGCCTGAGCCGCGAGGAGGCCAAGGTGCTGCGCTCGGAGATGCGCCGCATCAACGCCCGCTCCCCGCTCGACAGCTTCGGCATCTGGATGCTGGGCCCGGCCCTGCTGCAATACGGCACCGAAGAGCAGAAGCAGCATTTCCTGCCCCCCATCGTGCGCGGCGAAATCCGCTGGTGCCAGGGCTATTCCGAACCGGGCGCGGGCTCCGACCTCGCCTCGTTGCAGACCCGCGCCGAGGACAAGGGCGACCACTGGCTGGTCAACGGCCAGAAGGTCTGGACCTCCTACGCCGACAAGGCCGACTGGATCTTCTGCCTGGTGCGCACCGACCCGACGGCGCCCAAGCACGAGGGCATTTCCTTCGTGCTGTTCGACATGACCACCCCGGGCGTCTCGACCAAGCCGATCGTGCTGATCTCCGGCAAGTCGCCCTTCTGCGAGACCTTCTTCGACGATGTGGTCGTGCCCAAGGAGAACCTGGTCGGGACGCTCAACCGCGGCTGGGACGTGGCCAAGCACCTGCTCACCCACGAGCGGGAGATGATCTCCAACATGGGCATGGACATGGCCTCACTGGGGGAGGTCGCGAAGAAGGCGATCGGCCTCGATGCGCAAGGCCGCCTGGACGATCCGCTGCTGCGCGCCGACATCGCCCGCTTCGACGTGGACGCCCTGGCGTTCCGCCTGGCCATCGAGCGCACCGGCGACCTGGCCAAGGCGAAGCAGGGCCACCCGGCGCTGTCCTCGATGCTGAAGTATTACGGCGCGGAGCTGAACAAGCGCCGCCACGAGCTGATGATGGCCGCGGGCGGCGCCGACGCCCTGGAGTGGGAGAGCGAGCGCTCACAGGGCGGCACGCCCGCGCGATCCTGGCTGCGGACCAAGGCCAACTCGATCGAGGGCGGAACCAGTGAGGTCCAGCTCAACATCATCGCCAAACGCCTCCTGAACCTGCCGGGCGCCTGATCACATGCCTCTGATCCTCAACGACGAACAGGCGATGCTGCGCGACACAGCGCGGAGTTTCCTCGCCGAACAGGCCCCGGTGGCGGCGCTGCGCAAGCTGCGCGACGGCCGCGACGCCTTAGGCTACCACCGCGACCTCTGGAAAGGCTTCGCCGAGATGGGCTTCACCGGGGTCCTGGTGCCGGAGGCCCACGGCGGCCTGGGTCTCGGCCACGTGGAGGCCGGGGTGGTCATGGAGGAGATCGGCCGCAACCTGACCGCCTCGCCGTTCGTCTCCACCGCCGTGGTCGCCGCCAGCGCCATCAACCGCATCGGCGGCGAGGGGCAGAAGGCCGAGTGGCTGCCCAGGATCGCGGCCGGCGAGGCCATCATCACCCTGGCCGTCGACGAGGGCCGCAAGCACGACCCGTCTCGG
Source organism: Pseudomonadota bacterium (assembly GCA_018241995.1). GTDB lineage: Bacteria > Pseudomonadota > Alphaproteobacteria > Caulobacterales > Caulobacteraceae > JAFECT01. The sequence goes on along the minus strand of JAFECT010000010.1, from coordinate 64,226 downwards.
ACCGCGATGAAGGCCGAGCGCGCCGGCAACGGTTTCCGCCTGCACGGCGCCAAGGCGATGGTGCTGGACGGCCATGTCGCCGACCTGATGATCGTCGCAGCCCGCACCGGGGGAGCGCCTGGCGAGACCGACGGCCTGACCCTGTTCCTCATTGACCCGAAGGCCAAGGGCGTCGCGATCGAACGCACCATCATGGTCGACAGCCACAACGCCGCGCGCATCGTACTGGAGAATGTCGAGGTCGACGCCGACGCGGTGCTGGGCGAGGTCGACCAGGCGCACGGCGCGCTGGAAGGCGTGCTGAACGTCGGCCGCGCCGCGGTCGCCGCCGAGATCACCGGCGTGGGCGACGAGGCCTTCGGGCGCACCGTCGCCTATCTGAAGGAGCGCAAGCAGTTCGGCCGGGTGATCGGCGAGTTCCAGGCCCTGCAGCATCGCGCCGCTCACCTGTTCACCGAGATCGAGATCGCCAAGGCGGCCGTCCTCAAGGCCCTTCAGACCTTGGACGAAGGCTACGATCGCGCGGGGCCCATCGCCTCGGTCGCCAAGGCCAAGGCCGGCCAGGCCGCAACGCTGGCGGTGCAGGAGGCGGTGCAGATGCACGGCGGCGTCGGCATGACCGACGAGTTCGACGTGGGCCTGTTCATGAAGCGCGCCCGGGTAGCCCAGGAACTGTGGGGCGACGCCAATTTCCACGCCGAGCGGCTGGCCAGGCTGTCCGGATATTGATGCCTCTTCCCGCCGGGGGAGAGGGTTCAGAGCTTCGCCAGTTCCGCCACGCGTTTCGTCATCGCCGAGTCCGGATCGGCCAGCGGCGCGATGACGGTGAAGTGGTTGGCGCCCTCGACCGCCTCGAAGCGTGTCTGAACGCCGGCCGCGCCCCAGCGCTCGGCCATGGCCCGGCTCTGGCGCAGGTATTCCGCGCTCTCGGCGCCGCCGACCACCGTATCGAGCTTTCGGCCCTTCGGACCCGGCCATAGGGCGGGGCTCAGCCGTCGAGCCTCGTCCGCATCCAGGCCGAGCTTGGCGTTGACGGACGTAGGCACCAATGGCTCCAGCTCGAACAGGCCGGAGATGGCGTAGGCGGCCGGCGTCAGGCCGTCGGCCAGCAGGCAGGCTGCCAGGTGCCCGCCTGCGGAATGGCCCGCGACCACGGACGGGGCGCGACCGCTGTCGGCCAGGACTCGGCACGCAGTCCGCATCTGATCCAGGATCATCGAGACCGAGACGTCGGGGCAAAGGTCGTAGGTCGGGATGGCGACGGAGACGCCGTTCGCGTTCAGGCCCCGCGCCAGATGGCTGAACCAGGAGCCGTCGAGCGCCTGCCAGTAGCCGCCGTGGATGAAGACCGCCCAGGGCGCTCCGGGACTCGCGGCAAACAGGTCGATGCGCTCTCGCTCGCCCTTGCCGTACTTCAGCACCTCGAGTGGGCGTTCGGCGCGGAAGGCGGCGGCTTCGTCGCGCCAGGCCGCCATCAGGGCCGGGTGCTCCGGCACGCGGGCGCGGTTGTTGTATTCGGCCTCCAGATCGAGCGCGTCGCTCACCCGGCCACCTTCTCCACCGACTCGCGGGCGATGCGTTCGATGCCGTCCCAGTCGCCGGCCTCCATCATCGCTTGCGGGGCCAGCCACGAGCCGCCGACGCAGCTCACATTCTGCAGCGACAGGAATTTCGGCGCCGTCTCCAGCGTGATGCCGCCGGTGGGGCAGAATCGCACCTGGGGGAACGGCCCGGCCAGGGATTTCAATAGCTCGTAGCCCCCTGCGGGCACGGCCGGGAACAGCTTGAACCGGGTCAGGCCGTGGGCCAGGCCGGTCATGATCTCGGACGCCGTCGCCACGCCGGGCAACAGTGGAAAACCTGCGTCGTTGGCGGCCTGGAGCAGCTCCGGCGTCAGGCCGGGCGAGACTCCGAACGCGGCGCCCGCCGCCTGGGCAAGGCCGATGTCCTTCGGGCTGGTCAGGGTCCCGGCGCCGACCAACACCTCCGGCGCCTCCGCCACGGCGGCGCGGATGGCGTCGAGCGCTTGATCGGTCCTGAGCGTGATCTCGATAACCGGCACGCCGCCGCGCGCCAGAGCTTTCGACAGCGGCCTGGCATGGGCGGCGTCCTTGATCACCACCACCGGGATGAACGGGGCGCGGGTCATCGCCGCGTCGACTTGGGCAGTGAGATCGGCCTGGATCATGGCCTTCGCGGTAGCGCTCCACGAGCCTTTCGCGCAAGAAAAAAGCCCAGCGGATGCTGGGCTCTTTCCCCTCTGGCGACTGGCCTGCTTATTACATCAGGCCGCTTCCTTGGCCCTCGCGGGGTGGAAGAACAGGGCCTGCCCGATCGCCGCCTTCACCGTTTCCGGCTGGAACGGCTTGGTGATCAGGAAGGTGGGTTCGGGACGCTCCCCGGTGAGCAGGCGCTCGGGGAAGGCGGTGATGAAGATGACCGGCACGTCGTAGCGGGCCAGGATGTCCTTGACCGCGTCGATGCCCGAGGAGCCGTCGGCCAACTGGATATCCGCCAGCACCAGGCCCGGACGCTTCTTGGCCACGGCGTCGACCGCCTCGTTGTGGGTGGCCGCCACATCGACCACCTGGTGGCCGAGTTCGCGCACCAGCGCCTCGATGTCGGCGGCGATCACCGGCTCGTCCTCGATGATCAGCACATCGGTGGCCAGTTCCGCGTCGATCTCGGACTGGGCGTCGGCGATCAGGGTCTCGACCTCATCCACGTCAGTATCCAGAATCTGGGCGGCTTCCGAAGGCGTGAAGCCTTCCAGCGCCGTCAGCAGGAACGCCTGGCGCGAGCGCGGCGCGATGCGCATCAGCCGGCGCGCAGCGTCGTCGCCGGGATAGCCGGCTTCGTTCATTTCAAGCTTCGCGCCCGTCGACACCCAGATGGTGTGGAACACGTGATAGAGCGCCACGCGGGGCGTCATGTGCGGTTCGAGCGAACGCTCACCGGCGGCGAGCGCCTCCAGCGCCACCCGCACGTAGTTGTCGCCGGTCGCCTGATCGCCCGTCAGCGCTCGCGCATAACGGCGCACATACGGAAGATGCGGCGCCAGTCTGGCCAGAAGACCCATGGTGATTTCCCCGACACTCAATATCGTGCACGGCGAACCCTTCGACGATCGGCGGGTCGGCCGCATGTACCCAAAACGAGCGAGGTCCCGGTTGGTTCCTCGACGAAGCGTCAAGCTTAGCCTTATTATCACGGCCGGCATGGAACCCGGGATCGGATTTTGCGTTTTGCCCCCCAGGACCGCACTTTACCGGCGCGCTCCTAGGGGCGTCGCGCACGTGAAAACATGATCGATCAAAACGAAACCTCCCGTCGGCGCGCCTTGCGCGACGAAGATTCGTCGCTCGACGAAGCCCGCCTGCGCCAGCAGGCCATCGGCGTGAAGCTGAGGCAGATGTTCGACCAGGTGGTCAGCGAGCCCGTGCCCGACGAGTTCCTCGACATCCTGCGCAAGGCTGACGAGCGCAAGAAGGACGAGGCATGAGCGCGTCTGACCAGGATCCGCAGGTCGACGTCGCCTTCAAGAAGGAGCTGGTCGGCCTGATCCCGCATCTGCGGGCCTTCGCCCGCACCCTGTGCGGCGACCCGACCGCGGCCGACGATTTGGCCCAGGACGCCATGATGAAGGCCTGGGACGCGCGCGCCAGCTTCCAGATGGGGACCAACATGAAGGCCTGGACCTTCATGATCCTGCGCAACCAGTTCTATTCGGAGAAGCGCCGCTCGTGGCGCCAGTCCCAGCTCGACCAGGAGGCCGCCGAGCGCACCCTGGTGGCCGTGGACGACCCCGAGGCGCCCATCGCGCTCGACGAACTGCGCATGGCGTTGCGCAGCCTGCCGGACGAGCAGCGTGAAGCGCTTGTTCTCGTCGGCGCGGGCGGTTTCGCCTACGAGGAGGCCGCCGACATCTGTAACTGCGCTGTCGGCACGGTGAAGAGCCGGGTCAGCCGGGCCCGCCGGGCCCTGCAGGCGGCGCTCGAAGGCGGCGACTATGAGCGCGACGGCGCGCCCGCCGGCGAAGCCATGAGTTCGATCCTGGCCGACGCCGAGCGCCTCAGCGGCGGGCCAAGATAAGGGCGTGCGCCCGTTCAAGGCCTGGGCGTCGCGCTCGACGCGCTTTCAAACCATCCGCTATCGGCTGGCGAGCGCGCTTGCCGTGGCGCTGCTGCCTGTCCTGATCCTGAGTCTGGCCGAAGCGGTCACCTCGTTCCGGCGTGAGTCGGAGCACCAGCGGACCGACCTGACGCTCGCAGCGCAGCGCAGCGCGGCCACGGCGCGCGCGCGCATCGAAAGCTCTGTCGCGGTGCTGCAGACACTACGGCCGGATACGGTCGGCATCTATTGCGTGCCGCGGCTGAAGGAGCTGGTGCGACGCCTCGACGGCTATGAGGCTTTCGTACGCTTCAGCCCGACGGGGCGCGTGGTCTGCTCCAGCGCCACGGCCGAGATCACTCAATCGGAGATGAACACCGGTTGGTTCCAGCGCCTGCGGAACGGTGAGCAACTGGTGCTGACGCGCGCGCCGGGTCTCTATTCCAGCCGCCCCTCGCTTCTGGCCGCGGTCCGGGCCGAGCAGCCGCAGGGTGTGTTCGACGGCGCCTTCGTGGCGGTGATGCCGCTCGACCAGCTGCAGCCCACCGCGCGCGACCGGGCCCTGCCCCGCGACGCCGAAATCGCGGTGACCGACAGCCACGGCGTGGTCCTCACCTCCACCGACCGCAGGGCCTTCGGCGCCCTGCCCTCCACCTGGACCGGCCAGGCCAGGCAGGCGGGCTCGGCGCTGTTCTATGCCGACGACGCAAGCCATCGCAGGCGTGTCTATGCCGCCGCGCCGCTGGCGGACGACGACGTTTATGTCGTGCTGTCGGCCCCGAGCCAGGGCGTGTTCTCCTGGGCGCGGCTGAACCCCTTCGCCACATTCGTCCTGCCGCTGCTGGCCTGGCTGCTGGCGGTCGGCGCCGTGCTTGTGGTGTCCGAACGGGTGGTGATCCGCTGGCTGGAGTACCTCGAGCGCATCGCCTCGATCTACGCCAAGGGCCGGTTCTCGGTGCGGCCGGTGCAGGCCAGGAATGCGCCGCTTGAGATACGCAACCTTGCCCAGACGCTCGACCAGATGGCCGACGCCATCGACGGGCGCGACGCCAGCTTGCGGGACTCGCTGGCGCACAAGGACGCGCTCATGCGCGAGATCCACCACCGGGTGAAGAACAACCTGCAGGTCATCTCGTCGCTGTTGAACATGCAGCAGCGCTCCCTGACCGACCCGGCGGCGCGCGCGGCCATGAGCGACACGCGCCAGCGCATCACCGCGCTCGCCCTGATCTATCGCGCGCTCTACCAGAGTCCTGACCTCAGGCGGGTGGACGTGCGCGCTTTCCTCGAAGAGCTGATCGCCCAGCTGGTCGCCAGCGACGTCGGCCGCGGCCCCCTGGTGCGCACCGAGCTGGACGCCGATCCCCTGACCATCGACCCCGACAAGCTGGCGCCGTTGGCGCTGTGGGCGGTAGAGGCGATCACCAACGCCCAGAAGCACGCCTTTGAGGGCCGCGGCGGTACGCTGAAGGTCCGCTTCAAGGTGGGCGGCGAGGAAAGCACCCTGGAGGTCGAGGATGACGGCCCGGGCGTGGCCGATGCGGAGGCCAAGCCCACGACCGCCGGCGCCGGCGTCGGCCGCACCCTGATGACGGCGTTCGCGCGCCAGCTGCGCGGGCGGGCCGAGATCGTCGAGGGCGCGTCGGGCGGCGTGCTGGCCCGGCTGATCTTCCCCACGCCGGAAGCCTCTGACCAGGATCCTGAACCCGCCTGATCGGCCGGGAACCACTCCTGCCCAGGTACGTTTTTCCGGCGTAACCGGAGTGCGCATCATGCGGAAACTGTTCGTGCTATTCGCCGCCGCCGCCGCCCTGACCACCGCCGCCTGCAACACCGTTGCCGGCGCTGGCAAGGACGTCTCGGCCGCCGGCCATGCGGTGACGGACACGGCGAACGACGCCAAGCCGAAGTAAGAAGGCTCGGCCGGGCATCCTCCCCGTCGCCCCGGTCGTCGGTCCAAGCGTAACTGAACCCCGTCGCCTCCCCGCGGCGGGGTTTTCGCTGGGCGATTGCGGGTCGCTCGCGGCGTGCTAATCCTGGACCCGACAGGGGGGAACACATGGCCACACAAGAAGGCGCCCGCGCACCGGGCCTGGTCACCGTCGTCGGCGCCTCGGCCGCGGGCACGGCGTTCGAGTGGTACGACTTCTTCGTCTTCGCCAGCCTGACCCCGACGCTCGGCAAGCACTTCTTCACCGGCGTGAACGAGGCGACCAGCTTCATCCTGGCGCTCGCCACCTTCGCGCTCGGCTTCTTTGTGCGGCCGCTGGGCGCCCTCGTCTTCGGCATGTTCGGCGACATGAAGGGGCGCAAGGTCGCCTTCCTGATCACCATCACCATGATGGGCCTGGCCACCGTCGCGGTCGGCCTGATCCCTGACGCCAGGCAGATCGGCATCGCGGCGCCTTTGATCCTGGTGGCGCTGCGCGTGCTGCAGGGCTTCGCTCTGGGCGGCGAATATGGCGGCGCGGCGATCTATGTGGCCGAGCATGCGCCGGACAAGAGCCGCGGCGCCCTGACCGGCTGGATCCAGACCTCGGCGGCGCTGGGCCTCGTGGGCGCGCTCGGCGTGATCCTGGCGGTGCAGAACCAACTCGGCGACAAGGCCTTCGAGGACTGGGGCTGGCGTCTGCCGTTCCTGTTCTCGGCGGTGCTGCTGGCGCTGTCGCTGTGGATCCGGCTGAAGCTCAATGAGAGCCCCGCCTTCAAGCGCATGGAGGCCGAGGGCTCGACCCGGCGCGCGCCGTTCAGCGAGACCTTCCTGCGCTGGGCGAATCTGAAGTACGTGCTGCTCGTGCTGCTCGGCGTGATGATCGCCCAGGGCGCGGTCTGGTACTGCGCCTTCTTCTACACAAAGTTCTACATGCAGCAGATCCTGAAGCTCGACACCGGCACGGTGAACGGGCTGATGGCGGTCGCCACCCTGGTCTCGGCGGTGCTCTACATCGTCTTCGCCTGGCTGTCGGACAAGATCGGGCGGAAGCCCGTGATGCTGTTCGGCATGATCCTGGCGGTGATCGCCTTCGTGCCGACCTCGCCCTTCTGCGCCTTCCGCCTGATGACCGAGGCCGCCAACCCGGCCCTGGCCAAGGCTCAGGCGGCTGCGCCGGTGACGGTGGTGGCCGACCCGGCCGACTGCGCCCTGCAGTTCGATCCGGTCGGCCAGACCAAGTTCGCCTCGTCCTGCGACATCGCCAAGACCTTCCTGACCAACGCCGGCATCTCCTACGCCAACCAGGCCGCGCCGAAGGGGACCGTCGCCAGCGTCAAGGTGGGCGCGGCCACGGTCATGTCGCGTGACGCCCGCGGCCAGTCCGATGCAGAACTGAAGAAGACCCGAACGGGTGTCGAGGCCGACCTGAAGGCGGCGCTGAAGACGGCCGGCTACCCGGCCAAGCCCGACCCCAAGGCCGTGGACAAGACGCGTCTGCTGGAAATCCTGCTGGTCCTGGTGGTGGCCGCGACCGCGCTCTACGGCCCGCAGGCGGCGGCCCTGGTCGAGCTGTTCCCGACGCGGGTGCGCTATACCGGCATGGGGGTTCCCTACAATATCGGCACCGGCTGGGTGGGCGGCTTCCTGCCCGCCGCGGCCTTCGCCATGATGGCGGCCACGGGGGATATCTACTTCGGGCTCTGGTACCCGGTGGTCTTCACCGCAGTGGCGATCGTGGTGTGCCTGCTGTTCTGGCCGGAGACCAAGGGCCGCGACCTGCACACGGTCGAGACCTGATCCGTCAGGGTCCCTTGATCCGCACCCGCGCGCGGCTCTCGCGGCCCGCCTGGTCCACCACAGTCACCCTGTAGAACCCGGCCGCCAACGGGCGCCACACCACCCGGCCCGAGACCGGATCGGGGTCGAGCACGTCACCGTCGACGTACCATTTGAGCCCCTCGCCGCGCGCGCTCAGCACCAGGCCGCGGCCCTTGGTCCCCAGCACATCGACCTGGACCGAGGAGCCGTCGACCGGGAAGATCAGCGCCGGGCCGTCGCCCTTGTCCGACTTCAGGGTCTGCAGGCCCGAAGGCGCGCTGGTCGGGTCGATCGGCGTTGGGGCCCTCGCGGGCGGATCGATCAGGTCGAAGACGTCGAACAGCAGGGGCGCGGCCGCCTCGCGCCCGGTCAGGCCGCCGCGCGCGCCGCCGTCGGGACGGCCGGTCCAGACCACCACCACATAGTCGCCGCCGATGCCCGCCGCGAGGGCGTCGCGGAAGCCGTAGGAGGTGCCGGTCTTGAAGGCGATGCGCGGCCCGCGCGCCAGGAGAGGCCCCGGCGCTCGCCCGGCCGGCGGCGGCGTCTCGCGCAGGATGTCGACGATCTGGGCGGCGGTCTCGGGGCGCACCAGCCGCTCGCCGGGATCGCCCGCCCGCGCCTTCTCATCGCGCACGGTCCAGGCCAGGGGCTTGGCGATCCCGTTGTCGGCGAGCGCCGCATAGAGCACCGACAGGTCCTGCAGGCTGATGCCCGCGCCGCCCAGGGCCAGGGCCAGGCCCGCGCCCTTGGTCCGCGCCTTGGGCCGCACCAGCTTGACCCCGGCCTGCTCCAGCCGTGCCTGGAACACCTCCGGCCCGACCTTCTCCAGCGTCGCCACCGCGGGCACGTTCAACGAATTGGTCAGGGCCTCCTTGACCGTGACCTCGCCGTGGAAGGTCCGGTCGAAGTCCTCGGGCTGGTAGTCGCCGAAGCGCGTCGGGGCGTCCATCAGCTTGGTGTCGGGTGCGGCCAGGCCCTGGTCGAAGGCGAAGGCGTAGACGAAGGGCTTCAGCGAGGAGCCCGGCGAGCGCAGGGCGCGGGTCATGTCGACCCAACCGCCCGGCCGGTCCAGGCCCGCGGAACCGACCGAGGCGCGCACCGCACGAGTCCGAGAGTCCACAACCAGGATGGCCACGCTGACGCCGGAGCCCTGCTGGGCGGCGGTCTCGGCGGCGAACTGCTCCAGCCGGGACTGCAGGCGCGCGTCCAAGGTGGTCTCCACGGTCGGCTGCAGCACCGGCGCCGCGCGGGCCAGCCGCCCCGCCGCATGCCAGGCCAGCCTGGGGAAGGGCGCGCGCTGACGCGGCAGGGGCTCGGCGTCCGCCTCCTCGAAGGCCCCGCGGCTGATGGCGCGGGCGGCGAGCAGCTTCTTCAGCACCAGCCGCCGGGCGTTCAAAGCCGCGGCAGGACGGCGATCAGGACGGCGGGCCTCAGGCGCCTGAGGAAGCGCGATCAGCAGCGCCTGCTCGCCGAGCGTCAGGCTCTCCGGCTCGTGGCCGAAGTAGGAGAGCGAGGCGGCGCGCACTCCCTCCAGGTTACCGCCATAGGGCGCCAGGGTCAGGTAGAGCTGCAGAATCTCCGCCTTGGAGAAGCGCGCCTCCAGCTGGGCGGCGCGGATCATCTCCGCCAGCTTGTCGAAGACGGTCCGGGGGTGCGGATGCAGCAGGCGCGCGGTCTGCATGGTGATGGTCGAGCCGCCGGAGGTGATGGCCCCGGCGCGGATGTTGCCCAGCAGGGCGCGCACGACCGCACCCGGATCGACGCCCAGATGGCTGTAGAAGTGGGCGTCCTCGACCGCCAGCACGGCGCGCAGATAGGTCGGGTCGGTGCGTTTCAGGTCGGCGCGCACCCGCCAGCGGCCGTTATCGACCGGAAGGGCGCGCAGCCATGCGCCGTTGCGGTCCAGCGCCACGGGCGAGGAACGCTCCGCCTTGCGCAGGTCCGGCGGGAACAGCAGGTCTAGGCCCAGCGCCAGGGTCTCGACCGCCAGGAGCGCGATCAGGCCCAGGGTGATGCGGCGGACCAGCCGAGGAGCGTCGAGCGGCAGCCTCATCCGCTCGGCGCGATGGCCACCCTCCCGCCGCCGGTGCGGGCGAAGATGTTGGCGCGGTACATGTCCTTGGCCTCGGCGCCCGGCAGGTAGAAGTCGCCCGGCGTCACGGCGCGGGCGATATAGGCCACGCCGAAGGGCTTGTTCCCCTCCAGGTGCAGGGCGGCGACATAGCGGTCGTCTCGCCGTTCCTGCACGCCGGTCGCCGACAGGTCGCCCAGGAACTTGAACGGCCCTTTGTCGGTGTCCTCCGGCCCCAGCACTGTCTCGACCTCGAAGCCGGCGGGCAGGGCGTCGTCGATCACCAGGGGCACGGTGCGTCCCTCGCCCGAACGGCCGGACAGGCGCACCACGATGCGCTGGCCCTGGGTCAGGTGGGCCGGGTCGATCGGCGCCCCCTGCAGGGTGAAGTAGGACTTCTGCAGGGTGATGCCACGGGCCGTCGCGCCGGGCGCAGACAGGGGCGTGCCCCGCACGGTGACGGTGCGCCACAGGGCACCGCGGCTGCGGTTGGTGAAGCGGGCGGCGCGCAGCAGGCCCACGCCCCAGCGATGGGCGCCGCCGCTGGCGACCAGGGGCGTCGCGCCAGCGACATCGACCTTGGGCTGGCCCGAGGCGCGCAGCATGGCGTCGGCGGCCTGCAGCAGGCGCGCCTGCTCCTGGGTGTTCAGGCCGTCGGGATCGCGCACGGCGCCCTCCAGCCGGTTCTGCAGGTTACGGGCGATCTGCGGCTCACCGGCCTCATAGGCCAGCGAGATCACGCCGGCGAGGTCGCGGAGCGGGCTCTGGTACCAGTCGTGCGGGGCGCGATAGCCCAGGGCGTCGCTCGCCTGCTTGAAGGCGTCGAGCGCGCGGGCGCGGTCGCCCATCATCTTCAGCCCCGCCGCCACCTGGGCCCGCGCCAGCGGCGAGCTTTCGGTCTTGAATTGCACGTCGTGATACCAGCGCAGCCGCGCCAGATCGCCCTGCCCGCCCTTGGCCAACACATAGAGCGCGTAGGCCGAGGCCTGGGAGCGCATGCGCGCGGTCTCGGCCTTGGACTTGTCGGCGTCGCCCGCCCACCAGTCCGGATAGCTCATGCGATAGGACACTGAGGCCCAACCGTCCGGGCGGGAGACCTGGCGCATGGCCAGCAGCGCCTTGTCGATGGCGGCCTGAGGCACAGGCGAGCCCGCGCGGCGCGCCTCGATCAGGAAGTCTGTGGCGTAGGCCCCCAGCCACGGGTCGGCATCGCCGTCGCCGACGCGCCAGAGGCCGAAGACCCCGTCCGCGCTCTGCCGGTCGAGCAGGCGGCTGACCGCCTGGTTCAGCGCCGGGCTGGCGTGGGCCGCGGTCTTGGCGTCGGCCACCCCTTCGTAGGCGTAGAGCCAGGGATAGGCGGCGGAGACCACCTGCTCGGTGCAGCCGTAGGGATAGCGCGAGAGGGCGGCGGCGATCGGCGCGGGGTCGAAACCCTTGAACGGCGAATAGGACACATCAAGCGTCGCCGAGCCGAGGGTGAAGCCGTCCATCAGGGAGTCCGGCGGGGTGTAGGTCTCGCCCGGCTGCTGCAGCTCGGTCGTCACGCGGGTCTCGGGCCCCCAGCCCACGCGGGTTTCCAGGCCAAAGCCCTGGGTCTGTTCGAAGCCCGGACCCGCCACGCGGAAGGTCACGTGACCGACGCCGGCGCGCTGGGGCGCCTCGATCGGCACGCGCTCGACCACACGCTGGCCGACGATCAGCTCGTAGAGCTTTCGGAAGAAGGCGACGATGCCGTTCTCGCCTTGCACCGTGGCGTCATAGCCGCCGGGCTTGCCCTCGACATTGTGCAGCTCCAGCGTCGCGAAGGCCTTGTCGCCCGGCGCCAGGAACCGCGGCAGCGAAAGCTCCGCCACCACCGGCTCGCGCACGGTGACCTTCTGGTCCACGCCGCCGACGGCCTCGTCAGTCCAGGCCACGGCCATGACCCGCAGTTCGCCGTTGAACTCCGGCGCAGGCAGCGGGATCTCGACCCGGCCGTCGAGGCCCGTCTCGACGATGCCGGACCACAGGGCCACGCTCTTGATCGGGGTGGTGGTCAGGCCCGCGCCGCCGATCTCGTCGGCGCCGTAGTTGAGCGCCGCGGGAGCGCCCAGGTTCGGGTCGAGCAGGCGGCCATAGTCGTCGCGATAGTCGACGCCGAGCGCCCGCTTGCCGAAGTACCACTTCACCGGGTCGGGGCTCTCGAACTTGGTCAGGTTCAGGATGCCCTGGTCGACCGCGGCGATGGTCACCTTGGCCCTCTGGCCGAGCTTCAGGCCCTTCACATGCACAGGCACCATCAGCCTGTCACGGCCACGCACCTTCTCCGCGGTTCCGACCTCGACCTTCAGCTTGCGATCGCGCGGGTCGAGCGGAACGTAGGCTAGGCCGATGGCGCGGCGCGGCTTGGGCGTGGCGACCGGGTCGCGCGGCTGTATCACCGAGACCAGCACATAGGCGCCGCCACCCCAGGCGGCCGAGGACTTCAGCTGCACCGTCGTCCCGCCGGCGGGCACCATGATGTTGCGCAGCTCCAGCACCCGGTCGGTGGCCACCGCCACCTGGGCCTGGCCGGCGTAGGGCGCCTTGATGGTCACGGCGATGGTGTCGCCCTGGCCGTGGGTTCCGGCGGCGGAGACGCGCACCATGTCCGGCGCATCGGCGTCCTTGGCGGGCGCGCCCCAGCCGGAGGCGAAGCGCACGACGGTGTGGGCGCGCGTCCTCGGGTCGTCGAGTTCCAGGCGATAGTCCCCCCAGCCCAGGCGTTTAGCTAAGCGGGTTGGTGCGCTGGAATTCAGGTTGAAGGTCCCCTTGGCGGCGACCACGTCACGGCTGGTGCGCCGCCACTTCCAGGAGCCGCCGTCCTGGTACCAGTCGTAGTTCCAGTTCTCGGTGATCAGGGTCCAGTTCACGCCGGGCGCGGGGATGCGCTGGCCCACGGCGTTCACGGCGACGATGTCCATATTGACCAGCGGCTCGCGACCGCCCGAGCCGTCGCCGGCGTCCACCTTGACGCCCAGGTACTCGCCGCGCTGGCGCAGCTTCAGCTCGGCGCCCTCGCGCACCGGTCGCCCGCCCGGCTCGAACACCGAGGCGCCGAGCATGGCGCGCAGGGGCTGGGCCGTATCGCCGGCCTCAGAGCCCGCCAAGGTCAAGGTGGCGTGGCCGGCGCCGTCGGTGGTGGTGGCCTTCAGCTCGACCAGCTTCTCCTCGAAGGGCTTGGTCTCGTCGCCCCAGCGGTAATCTTTCAGCTGCGGCGCGGGGAAGGGGTTGGGGTCAGGCCGCAGACGCGCCTCGCCCTCGACCTTCAGGCCGGCGCCGGGCGCGCCATAGAGGAAGCGCGCGTCCACCGCGATGGCGCGGGTTTCCGTGGCGCCGAGAGGCACGGCCTTGTTGGCGTTGACGTCCACCGCCAGGCGCTGGGGCGCGAAGTCCTCCACCGAGAAGGAATAGGTGCCCGCCGGCTGGTCCAGGCCGTCGATGCGGACCTCCGCGGTCCAGCGCCCGCGCGCGGCGTCGGCCGGGATCGCGACGTCGGCAGAGGCGAAGCCCAGGGGCGCATTGGCGAACTTGAAGCGGAAGGCCTCCACGCCCGAGGGGCGCTTGACCAGGATCATGCCCGGCCGGTCCTTGACCGCGCGCGCCTCGGCGTCGCGCAGCAGGGCGACCAGCCGCACCGTCTCGCGCGGGCGATAAACGCCACGGTCGGAATAGAGGTAGGCGTCGACCACCGCGCTGGCCGTGCGGCCCTCGGTGATCGGCTTGGCGCCCTCGACATTGCGCCCGCCGATGCCCTGGTTGGACAGGTCGACCGGCGCGTGGTCGAGCGACAGGGTGGTGAAGTCCGATCCGGGCCCGTAGGCCATGAACGACTTGGCCGCCTCGCCGCCCTTGCCCTCGAACAGGGCCTTGGCGAAATGCACGCGCCCCTCACCGTCCGAAGTGGCGCTGGCCAGGTCCTCGCCGTCCTGGGCGACCAGCGAGACCTTCACGCCGGGCACGGGGCGCGCGGATTTCAGCGAGCGGACCACCACATCGGTCCCGTCCACGCCTTGGTAGGACACAAGCGCCATGTCGGTGAACAGGATCCAGCGCCGGGCCTGGGCCGCGGGGTTCGCGTCTTCGGAGTCGTCGACGTCCGCCTTCTTGCGCAGGCCTCGGGCGCCCGACGCGTCCCTGACTTTGATGACATAGGCGCCGGGCTTCATCTCCTTCAGCACCGCGCCCAGCGGGAAGACGGTCGTCGCGCGCTGGCCCGAGGGCCCGGAGACGGCGACATCGCCCGACCAGACCTTGCGGCCGTCCGAGCCGACCGCATCCTCGCCGTAGTCTTCGGCATATTCGCCTTCGGCCGTGGCGTCCGGGGCGGAGATCGACTTCCTCACCAGGTTGCGGTCCGGCACGCGCCAGACCTCGATGGCGATGCGCGCCACGTTCATGGTTTCGATGCCGACCCCGTCCGCGTCCTCGCGCGGCAGGATCACGCCTTCCCCCGCGAAACCGACGTAGGGCGGCTTGGCCCCGAAGGTGAAGTCGATGTCGGCGTTGTCCTTGAGCTGCTCGCCGTTCTTGGCCTGGAAGCCCTTCAGGAAGGTGATGCGCCGGTCGTAGAAGCCCAGGCCGGTGAGGCAGAGCTGGGTGTTGTTCGGCCCCTTCACGGTCACGGCCGGGGCGCGGCCGGGGTCGGGTGAGATCAGCACGAAGTCGGCATAGCTGCGGCGCGGATCGAGCGGGCGGGTGAACTCGACGCAGGCCTTGGGATCGGCGCCTGAGCTGTCGACCACCTGCCGCCATGGCGCGAAGCCTTCGGGCTTGGGAATGCCGCGACGGGGCGCCGAGGCGCCCCTCGGGTGGCCGAAGCCGGAGAACAGGTCGATCGCCCCCGGCTTGCCGACGTTCAGCGCATCGGTGGCCTTGGCGAAGACGAAACCGCCCAGGAACCCGGCCAACAGGATGCCAAGGCCCGCCGTGGCGATGCGGCGGTCCATATGCTGCAATCTGGCGGTGAGTTCGGCGCGCCCGAGTTCGAGTTTCTGTCGAGCGATGGCGGTCCATTTTTCGAGCAGCGCGCGCGCCTGATCAAGACGCTGCTTCCAAGGCTCCATCGCCGTTTCCCCATGGTCGAGTTGGGATAGATGAGACCTTGGCCGGACTCGCCGTCAATTCGGAAAACGGCGGTATCGGCCGCGCTTAAAGCACAGCTTCGTGATGCGCGGTCAGGTGGCGCACCGCGGCCGGTTCGGGGCTCGTTTCCCGCGCCGCACGAACCCCATTTCGCCGCTTGCTCCGATCGGGAAATGCTCTAGCGAAGAAGGCCCCAGCCAGGGATTGTTGCGCCGATGACCGAGACCGGACCGGGACTGGCCCGCCAGGGCGAAATCTACATGCGCGGCCTGCAGGGCGAGCGCCCGGCGATCCCGTTGGAATTCGGCGCGCTGGAGGCCCTGGCCGAGCAGAAGATGTCGCCCGAGGCCTTCACCTATATCGCCGGCGGCGCGGGGCGCGAGACGACGGCGCAAGCCAACCGCTCGGCGCTCGACCGCTGGCGAATCGTGCCACGCATGGCGCGCGACTGCTCCAGCCGCGACCTATCGATCACGCTGTTCGGGCGTCGCCTGCCGACCCCCTTGCTGACCGCGCCGATCGGGGTGCTGTCCATGGCCCATCCGGAGGCCGACCTGGCGGTGGCTCGCGCTGCGGCGAGCGTCGGCGCGCCCATGATCATCTCCAACCAGGCCTCCTATCCGATGGAGCAGATCGCCGACTGCGCCGGCGCCTCGCCCAAGTGGTTCCAGCTCTACTGGGGCCGGTCGGACGAGCTGGTGGCGTCCCTGGCGCGGCGGGCCGAGGCCTGCGGCTGCGAGGCCATCGTGGTCACGCTCGACACCACCATCCTGGGCTGGCGCGCGCGCGACCTGGCGCTGGGCCACCTGCCGTTTCTGAAGGGCCTCGGCATCGCCCAATACACCTCCGACCCGGTGTTCCGCGCCATGCTGCCCGAGCCGCCGGAGAAGAACCCGCTGGCCGCGGCGGCCCTGTTCACCCAGATCTACTCCGACCCGACCCTGAGCTGGGAAAAGCTGAAAAGCCTCCGGCGGGTCACCCGCCTGCCGATCCTGTTGAAGGGCATCCAGCACCCCGAGGACGCGGCGCTGGCCGTCCGGCACGGCTTCGACGGCATCGTGGTTTCCAACCACGGGGGCCGCCAGGTCGACGGCGCGGCGGGCTCCGCCGACCAGCTGCCGCTGTGCGCGGAGCGGGTGCAGGGGAAGATCCCGGTGCTGTTCGATTCCGGCGTCCGCTCGGGCGCGGACGCCTTCAAGGCCCTGGCGCTCGGCGCGACCGCCGTCTGCGTCGGGCGTCCCTACGCCTATGGTCTGGCGGTCGGCGGCCAGGCGGGTGTCGAGGCGGTGCTGAAGAACCTGATCGCCGAACTGGACCTGACCACCGCCCTTGCCGGTTGGACCAAGTGCGCCGATCTAGGGCGCGAGGCGCTGTCAGGGGTCTGAGGCGCCGTCCCAAGGAGAACCCAGATGGCCGACACCGGTGTTTCCCCCGTGGAGCAGGCCAAGGCGGCCGGGATCAAGCTGCTGAAGGAGCATGCCGTCATCGGCGGCCGGCGCGCGCCCGTCGGCGCGAAATTCATCGAGGTCGACAATCCCTCGAACGGCCGAGTCATCGGCGTCATCCCCGATCTGGAGCCCGCCGACGTCCAGGCGGCGATCCAGGCGGCGGCCGACGCCTTCCCTGCCTGGTCGAAGACGCCGCAGGTCGAACGCGCCGCCCTGATGCGCAAATGGGCGGCCCTGATCGACGAGAACGAGATCGGGCTGGCGGCGCTGATGGCCACCGAGAACGGCAAGCCGTTCGAAGAGGCCAAGGGCGAGGTCCGCTACGCCAACAGCTTCATCAAGTGGTTCGCGGGCGTCGCCGAGAGCCTGCACGGCGAGAGCATGGAAAGCCCGACCAAGGGCATGACCATCCTGAGCCTGAAGGAGCCGGTCGGGCCCGCGGCTCTGATCGCGCCGTGGAACTTCCCGGCCGCCATGATAACCCGCAAGGTCGGTCCCGCCTTCGCCGCGGGCTGCACGGTGGTGATCAAGCCGGCGCACCAGACCCCCTTCACCGCCATCGCCCTGGTCGACCTGGCGCTGGAGGCCGGCATTCCCGAGGGTGTGATCAACCTGGTCACCGGCCAGCCTGGCGCCGTCGGCGAGGTGCTGACCGCCTCGCCCCTGATCCGCAAGCTGAGCTTCACCGGCTCCACACCGGTGGGACGCACCCTGATGGCGCAGTGCGCGCCGACGCTGAAGCGCCTGTCGATGGAGCTTGGCGGCGCCGCGCCGCTCGTGGTGTTCGACGACGCCGACATCGAACTGGCGGTCGCCGAGACCATCAAGGGCAAGTTCCGCAACTCGGGTCAGACCTGCGTCTGCCCCAACCGCGTCTATGTTCAGCGCGGAGTCTATGACGCCTATCTGGAAGGCCTGACGGCGGCGGTCTCGGCGCTGAAACTCGGCGACGCCTTCGAGCCCGACGTGAAGGTCGGGCCGCTGATCGACCGGAAAGGGCTGGAGAAGGTCAAGCGCCACGTCGCCTGGGCCCATGAGCACGGCTCCAAGGTCACCACCGGCGGCACGCCCGCCCGCCAGGAGGGGCTGTTCTACACGCCGACAGTCCTGGCCGGCGGCGACGACAGCCTGTTCCGCGAGGAGGAGACCTTCGGCCCGGTCGTGCCGGTGTTCGCCTTCGACACCGAGGAAGAGGCCGTCACCCGCTGCAACAGCTCCGACTTCGGGCTGGCGTCCTACTTCTTCACCCGGGATTTCGACCGGACTATGCGCGTCGCCCGCGCGCTTGAAGACGGCATCGTGGGCATGAACACGGGGCTGATCTCCAACGCGGCGGTGCCGTTCGGCGGGGTCAAGCAGTCCGGCTTCGGCCGCGAGGGCTCGCTCTACGGCATCGACGAATATCTCAGCGTGAAGTCGGTCACGCTCGCGCTGAAATAGGCAAACGCCCCCGGCGCGGAGCCGGGGGCGCTTTCCTGTCCTGGCCGTTGGCTAGGGCTTAGCGGTACCACCAGCCGCTGGTGCGCACGCAGCGGTCGCCGTCGGCGTCGCAGCGGAAGGTGGCGCAGCGGTCGCCGTCGGAGTCACAGCGCGTCATGGTGCGGTACGAATATTCGCGACGGGTGTAGTAGCCGCCGTAGCGATAGTGCCAGCTGCCGGTGCGCACGCAGTTATCGCCGTCCCAGTCGCAGTGGAAGGTGGCGCAGCGGTCGCCCGCACAGCGTTCCATGTTGCGGCCCCAGGACTGGGCATGGGCGACGCCTACGCCGGCGGAGGCGCCCGTGAGGGCGAGCGTGGCGGCCAGCGCAGACTTGGTGATCATACTCGGGATACGCATAACTTCTTACTCCCTACACAAGACCCGACGTGGGATAAGAAACGCATATCCGCGAAACTGTTTCCATGAACGCCAGATGAACAAGCAAGGCCGCAAGCACCCTACAGGGGAAGCTCTGCCCTTTTGACCACCGTGCGCATGGCTATGCTTGAACTTATACGATTCACACCCGGAATACGGGTGAGCTCCTGTGAGTGTATCCTTTCGAGATCATCAACGTCTCGCACCACCAACCTGAGCAGATAATCCGATCCGCCGGTCATCAGGTAGCACTCCGCCACCTCGCGCACGTGCGAAATCGCGGTCTCGAAGGCGGTCAGCGCCTGTTCCGACTGCGCCGCCAGAGTCACGGTCACGAACACCGACAGCGGCAGGCCCACCGCGCGCTCATCGACCACCGCCGCATAGCGGCTGATCACGCCGCGCTGCTCCAGAGCCCTCACGCGCCTCAGGCAGGCGGATTCGGAGAGGTTCGCCGCCTGGGCCAGCTCGACGTTGGTGGCGCGGCCCTCCCGTTGCAGCCGCGCAAGCAGCTTTCTGTCGGTAGCATCAAGCTGGGTCGCAGAATTCGTCATTTTGGGGCCGCCTGCCGCAGGATTGCGCCACGATGGCGGCTCTGCGCGGCGAAAACAACAGGAACTTGCTCGCCCCTTCGGGTAAAAGGCCGCCCATCCAATTCCCCTATCGGAGAACCGCCATGCGCGTGGGTGTGCCCAAGGAAATCAAGCCCGACGAATACCGCGTCGGCCTTACCCCGTCGTCGGCCCGCGAGTACGTCGCGCACGGCCACGAGGTCCTGATCCAGACCGGGGCCGGCATCGGCGCGGGCTTCCCCGATGAGGCCTACGTCAAGGCAGGCGCCAAGATCGTCGCCGACGCCGACGCGGTGTTCGACCAGGCCGACATGATCGTGAAGGTGAAGGAGCCTCAGGCGGTCGAGTGGGTGAAGCTGAAGCCGAACCAGATCCTGTTCACCTACCTGCACTTGGCCCCGGATCCCGACCAGACCCACGGCCTGCTCAAGTCCGGCTGCGCCGCGATCGCCTACGAGACCGTGACCGACGCCAAGGGCGGCCTGCCGCTGCTGGCCCCGATGTCGGAAGTCGCCGGCCGCATCGCCGTTTTCTCGGCCGCTGAAACCCTGCTGAAGCACAACGGCGGCATGGGCCTTCTGCTCTGCGGCGTGCCGGGCGTGTCGCCCGCCCGCGTGGCCGTCCTGGGCGGCGGCGTGGTCGGCGCCAACGCCGCGCGCATGGCCATGGGCCTGAACGCCGAGGTCGTGGTGCTGGAGCGTTCGATCCCCCGCATGCGCGAGATCGACGACATCTTCCTGGGCCGCGTCCTGACCCGCTTCTCCTCGCTCGACGCGGTGGAGGAGGAAATCCTGAAGGCCGACGTCGTCATCGGCGCCGTGCTGACCGCCGGCGCCGCGGCCCCCAAGCTGGTCCGCAAGGAGCACCTGAAGCGCATGAAGCCTGGCGCGGTGCTGGTCGACGTGTCGATCGACCAGGGCGGCTGCTTCGAGACCTCGCACGCCACGACCCATGCCAACCCGACCTATGTGGTCGACGGCATCGTCCACTACTGCGTGGCCAACATGCCGGGCGCGGCGCCGCGCACCTCGTCCGAGGCGCTGAACAACGCCACCCTGCCGTTCGGCCTCGCCCTGGCCGACCACGGCCTGGACGCGCTGAAGAAGAACCCGCACCTCGCGCGCGGCCTGAACGTCCTGAACGGCGAGCTGACCCACCCCGCGGTGGCCGAGGCCCTGAACATGCCGTTCAAGGATCCTTACGGCGTCTGGGCCCAGTAAGCCCCACGCCTACAATCAGCAGCTCTGAAGGGGCGGTCGGTTACACCGGCCGCCTTTTCGGTCTAGAAGGCCGACCATGAGCGAGCAGCGCCAGTCGAGCTTCGGATTCCGCGATGTGGACGCCACCGAGAAAGTGGCGCTGGTGCGCGGCGTGTTCGAGCGCGTCGCCTCGCGCTACGACCTGATGAACGACCTGATGAGCGCCGGCGCCCATCGGCTCTGGAAGGACGCCACGGCGGCGCGGCTCAACCCCCAGCCCGGCGAGACCATCATCGACTGCGCCGGCGGCACCGGCGACATCTCGCGCCGCCTGGCCAGGCTGGCGAGGGGCGCCCAAAAGCGTCGCGGCGGGCCGGACGCGAAGATCCTGCTGCTCGACTACAATGCCGAGATGGTGAAGGCCGGGATCGAGAAGGGCTCCGAGCCCGAGATGGCCTGGGGCGTGGGCGACGCCATGGCCCTGCCCCTGCCCGACGCCTGCGCCGACGCCTATGTCATCGCCTTCGGCATCAGGAACGTCGCCGACGTGGACCAGGCCCTGCGCGAGGCGCGCCGCGTGCTGAAGCCCGGCGGACGGTTCCTGTGCCTGGAGTTCTCGCGCCCGATCACCGAGGCGCTGCGCAAGGCCTATGACGCCTATTCGTTCAAGGTGATCCCGGCCATCGGCGGGGCGGTGGCTGGCGACCGCGACTCCTATCAGTACCTGGTCGAGAGCATCCGCCGCTTTCCCGACCAGGAAGCCTTCGCCGCCAAGATGCGCGCGGCCGGGTTCGGCAAGGCAGGCTACACCAACTTCAGCGGCGGCGTGGTCGCCCTGCACCACGGCTGGGCGGTCTGAGCGGCCGATGGCGTGGGTCTTTTCCTCGGGCTTGCGCCTCATGGCCGCCGGCTGGGTGCTGGCCCGTCACGACGCCCTGGCGCCACGCGAGTTCAACGACCTGCTGCCGGGCGCGGCCAAGCCCTTCGCCGCCTTCGTGCGCCTGTTCGCGGGGCCCGAGGCCCGGCAGGGCCGGCCCGGGGAGCGGCTGGCGCGCGCCTTCGAGCGGCTGGGGCCGGTGGCGATCAAGCTCGGCCAGCTGCTCTCCACCCGCGCCGACATCTTCGGCGGCCAGTTCGCCGAGGACCTGTCGCGGCTGAAGGACCGGCTGCCGGCCTTCCCCGACGCGGTGGCCCGCGCCGAGGTCGAGAAGGCCCTGGGCCAGCCGATCGCGGCCCTGTTCGTCGAGTTCGGCGAGGCGGTCGCCGCCGCCTCCATCGCCCAGGCGCACCGGGCGGTGCTGCACGACGGGCGCAAGGTCGCGGTCAAGGTCCTGCGCCCCAACATCGAGCGGCTGGTGGCGCGCGACATCGGCGCCATGCAGCTGGGCGCGCGCCTGGCCGAAGCGGTGGCGCCGGCCGCGCGCCGCCTGGAGCCGAAGGCGTTTGTCGGGACGGTGGCGCGCTCCATGGCCCTGGAGCTCGACCTGCGTTTAGAGGCCGCCGCCGCCAGCGAGCTCGGCGAGATCATGGCGCGCGATCCCTACATGCAGGCGCCCAAGGTGGTCTGGGAGGGCGTCGGCCGCCGCGCCCTGACGCTGGAGTGGGCCAAGGGCCTGCCGATGAGCGATCCGGCGGCGCTGGAGCAGCCGGGGCTGGACCGCAAGGTGCTGGCCGATAACGTGATCCGCGCCTTCCTGAGCCAAGCGCTGGACCACGGCACCTTCCACGCCGACCTGCACGAGGGCAATCTGTTCTGCGCGCCGCCCCACCAGATCACCGCTGTCGACTTCGGCATTGTCGGTCGCATCGGGGCGCCGGAGCGGCGCTATCTGGCGGAGATCCTCTGGGGCTTTCTGCGCCGCGACTACCAGCGCGTGGCGGAGGTGCATTTCGAGGCGGGCTATGTGCCGCGCACCCATTCCGTCGAGGTCTTCGCCCAGGCCCTGCGCGCCGTCGGCGAGCCGGTGTTCGGGCGGCCCGCACACGAAGTCTCGATGGGCCGGTTGCTGGCCCAGCTGTTCGAGATGACCGCCCTGTTCGACATGCGCCTGCGGCCCGAACTGGTGCTGCTGCAGAAGACCATGGTCACGGTCGAGGGCGTGGCCCGCGGCATCGACCCGCAGAACGACCTGTGGAGCGCCGCCCAGCCCGTGGTCGAGCGCTGGATCGCGCGCGAGCTTTCGCCGCCCAAGCGCGTCGCCGAGATCGGCCGCGAAGTCCTGGTCGCCGTTCGTGGCCTGGCCCGCTGGGCCGAGACTCAAGGCAAGCCGGTGGTCGTCGTCCCGGAACCCAGCCGCAAGCCCAGCGCGGCGGCCCTCTGGGCGCTGGGTCTGGCCATCGTCGCGATCATCGAGGCCTTCGTGGCCCTGCGAGAGATCGGAATCCTGAAGCTCTGACGGTTCAGGTCGGCCAGCGGTATCGACCGTAGGTGTGGCCGAACATCACCTCCGCCAGGAACGCCTCGCGCGCGCCGTCGCCGATGTTGTGGACGATCCGTGGAAAGACGCCGCCCGAGACCACCACGCCCACGTGGGGACCGCCGGGTAGCCGCCAGGTGAGGAAGTCGCCTGGCTCCAGCCGCCCCGGAAAGCCGGAACCGGAAACCGCGCTCGGCGCCTGCCATAACCTCGCGCCATGGCGGCTCCAGAACACCTCCAGGTTAAGTACGCGACGATGGTCGATGTTGGCGTCCGGCCCGGCGAGCCCCCAGGCGCGCCGCGAGGGGTAGGCGGCGAAGGCGCGCGTCATGTCCTCATGCACCAACCGTTGCAGATCGAGGCCGAGCGCATCGCGCGCCGCGCGAACCACCACGTCGGCGCAGACCCCGGTCGCGCGCGGCACGTCCCCGCCGGGGTAGCCGATACGCCGATAGGCCGGATCGTACCCGCGTGTGACGCCCACCTGCCTGCGCGCCGCAGCCGCCAGCCTTTCACCGACGGCTACTGGGACGGCCAGGGCGGGGGACGCCGACGCAAGGAGACTAAGGGCGACCAGACGACGGCTCGGCGGGCGCAGGGAGGGTGTGGGCATAAGGCCAAGCTGGCGACTCCAGCATGGCGGATTGGTGGCCGGACATCACGTCGCCCGGCATAGGCCGGGGCCTAGACCCCGACCTCCGAAGGCGGAAACGCCAGACTGAATTGCTCGACGTTCCAGCGGGCCTGCCTGAGGCTCAGGCCGTTCTCCTGCGAGGTCGCGGTCTCGTCGTCCCGGCTGGCCGGATCGTCCTGCCAGCCGCAGTTCGAGCAGACTTCGTCCTTGCCCGCGGCCCTGAGTGTGGCCTGCCCGCAGGCGGGGCAGGCCACGCGTGCGTCAGTTGCCCTGGTCGTCGGTGTTTCGGCTGTTCCTGCCACGGTTCTTGCGGCTGGCCTCTCTCGCCTTCTGTTCCTCCCAATAGGCCATGCCCTGGTCGGGCTTGAACATGGTCCTGGGCGCGCCGTCGCGGGTGGCGACCGCGAAGACGTTGGTCTTCGGATCGTACAACAGCACATCCCCGTTCTTTCGTTCCAAGGTCAGGGTGCCCTTGGGCGGATGGCTGATGAAGGCATGGGCCTTGGCGGCGTAGTCGTTGACGTCTGCGGCGCCGAACTGCGCCCCGTCGCGCTCGAACTGGGCGCGCGCGCCCTCCGAGGCGGAATGCTTGCGCGAGGACGCCCACCAGGTGTCGTGGCCGCCGACGCTACGCCCGCCGCTGTCCGAACCGCCGCCCTTGTCGGCGCCGTCACGGCTGTAGCCGCGGTCGCTGCCGTAGCCGCCGCTTGAGCGATAGCTGGCGTCGCTGACATTGCGGTCCCGGTCGCGGCCCTTCACGGCCGACGGCCCGTTGTCGCAGGCCGACAGGGCGGCCAGGCCGGCGGCGCAGACGCCCGCAAGCGCGATCGAAATACGATTCATCTCGGTTCCTCCAACCCTAGAGCGAGCACCGTTATCGCAAGAGCGTTGTTCTTGCAATGTTCTATTTTCGAGCCTGCTCGACGGTCGACGCGGCAGGCCGGGCGCGCTATCTGCTGCGATCTCTCCTTCAGGAGCTTTCCCTTGGCGCAACGACGTATCCTGCTGATCGTCGGCGGCGGCATCGCCGCCTACAAGGCGCTGGAGCTGGTCAGGCTGATCCGCAAGGCGGGCATGAGCGTGCGCGCGGTGCTGACCCAGGCCGGGACCCAGTTCGTAACGCCCCTGTCCCTGGCCGCCCTGACCGAGGACAGGGTCTATCAGGACCTGTTCTCCCTGACCGACGAGCACGAGATGGGCCACATCGAGCTGTCGCGCGATGCGGACCTGCTGGTCGTAGCGCCGGCGACCGCCAACCTGATGGCCAGGATGGCGAACGGCCTGGCCGACGACCTGGCCTCGACCGTGCTGTTGGCCACCGACAAGCCGGTGCTGGTCGCGCCGGCCATGAACGTGCGCATGTGGCTGCACCCGGCCACACGCCGGAACATGGCGGCCCTGCGGGCCGACGGCGTCCAGGTGGTCGGCCCCGACGAGGGCGAGATGGCCTGCGGGGAGTTCGGGCCGGGCCGCATGGCCGAGCCGGCGGCGATCCTGGCGACGATCGAGGCGCTGCTGGGCGGGGAGGCGGGCCGGCCGCTGCAGGGCCGCCGCGCCCTGGTGACAGCGGGCCCGACCTTCGAGCCCATCGACCCGGTCCGGGGCATGACCAACCGTTCCTCGGGCAAGCAGGGCTATGCGGTGGCCCAGGCCCTGGCCGGCCTGGGCGCCGAGGTGACCCTGGTTTCCGGCCCGACGGCCCTGCCTGTTCCGTTCGGCGTGAAGCGCGTCGATGTGCAGACCGCGATGGAGATGGAGGAGGCGTGCCGCGCCGCCCTGCCCGTCGACGTGGCGGTCTGCGTGGCCGCGGTGGCCGACTGGCGCCCCGAAAGCATCGCCGGGCGCAAGATCAAGAAGACCGGCGGCGAAGGCGTGATGCGGCTGGTCGAGAACCCCGACATCCTTGCGGGCCTGTCCAAGCCCGGCCCGGAACGGCCTAAGATCGTGGTCGGCTTCGCGGCCGAAACCAACGACGTGGAGGCCTATGCCCGGGCCAAGCTCAAGGCCAAGGGCTGCGACCTGATCGTGGCCAATGCGGTGGGCGGAGCCTCAGGCGGGGTGTTCGGCGAGGACCAGAACACCGTGACCCTGGTCGCGCACGATGGAATCGAGCGATGGGAGCGGGCGTCCAAGGCCGAGGTCGGCCGCAGGCTGGCGCTGAAGATCGCGGAGGCTTTGGGTGAGCGACGGCAAGACTGAGATCAGCATCCTGCGCCTGGCTCACGGCGAAGGCCTGGACCTGCCCCACTACGGCACCGAGCGCGCCGCCGGCATGGACCTGCGCGCCGCCGTGGCGGAGGACCAACCCCGCACCCTGGCGCCGGGCGAACGCGCCCTGATCCCCACCGGCTTCTGCATCGCCGTGCCGCCGGGCTTCGAGGCGCAGGTCCGCCCGCGCTCGGGCCTGGCGCTGAAGTCAGGCATCACCTGCCTGAATTCGCCCGGCACCATCGACAGCGACTATCGTGGGGAAGTGGGCGTGATCCTGATCAACCTCGGCTCGGAGCCCTTCGTGATCCGTCGCGGCGACCGCATCGCCCAGATGGTCATCGCCCGCTACCAGCAGATCGCCTGGGCCGAGACCGACAGCCTGGACGAGACCGCGCGCGGGGCCGGCGGCTTCGGATCGACCGGCGGTCGCTGAACATCGGTCCGCGACTCGCCTTCAAGCCCTTGTTCGTGTTAACCAAAGCCAAGCTCGGGGGAGACGAGCGGCTGGAGGGACTTTCACATGGACGCGGCTAAACCCGTACTCGACTTTATTCACCACGGCTTCAACGACGTACGCACGTCGGTGGTCGCCATCATCATCGCCCTGATCGCGGTGTTGATGATGAAGACCTGGGGCCGTCTGATCTTCATGGCGATCGGCGCCGTCATCGTGCATCTGGCGATCATCGCCCTGCTGCCGCTGGTCCAGGGGGGCAAGTTCGTCTTCCCGGACGTGATGTCCCAGGCGTTCTGGATGCAGGCGATCTCGTTGCTGGTCGGCTATGCCATCCTGATCGTGGTCTTCTTCTTCCTGAAGAAGAACGTCTTCAAGATGGGCTGAGGCCGTCTAGGCACGGAAGAAACGGCGGGCGGGGAGCGATCCCCGCCCGTTTTGCTTTTCGGCTTAGGCCCTGAAGCCCAGCACGTCCTGCATGTCATAAACGCCAGGGGGCTTTCGCGCGACCCACAGCGCGGCCTCCACCGCCCCACGGGCGAACAGCGAACGGTCCCTGGCCGAGTGCGACAGGGTCAGGACCTCGTCCTCGGAGGCGAACACCACCGCGTGCTCGCCCACGATCCCGCCGGCGCGCAGGGCCGAGAAGCCGATGGAGCCGGTCTCTCGCGCGCCGGTGATGCCTTCCCGCGCCGGGGTGCGCACGGCGTCCAGTTCGGTCCCGCGCCCCCGCGCGGCCGCGTCGCCCAGCATCAGGGCGGTGCCGGAAGGCGCATCGACCTTGCGCCGGTGGTGGGCCTCGAACACCTCCACGTCCCAGGCCTCGGCCTTGAGCTTGCGCGCAGCCTGTTCGACCAGACCGACCAAGATGTTCACCCCGAGCGAATAGTTGCCGCTGAGCACGACCGCGACCTTGGCGGAGGCCGCTTCGACTGCGGCGCATTGCTCGGGCGTGAAGCCGGTGGAGCCGATCACCAGGGCCGGGCCGCCACGCGCGGCGCAGCGCTCGGCCAGCTCGACGGAGGCCTCGGGCGTGGTGAAGTCGATGATCACGTCGCAGACGGAGAAGTCCGGCGTCTCGCCCCGTTCGAAGCGCAACGCCGCGAAGGCGTCGGCGCGCTCTTCCAGCACTTGCGACACGGCCCGGCCCATGCGCCCGCGCCAGCCGGCCACGCCGACATGCAGGGGCGCGCTCACGCGACCGGCCCCAAAAGGATGCTTGGCCAGTCCGTTTTCTTTCGATACTTAATGGCCTGTCCGGACGTCGAGGACCAGCCGAGGATCGCCCCCATGAAGCTCTACTCCGTCAACCTGTCGCCCTATGCGGCCCGCCCGCGTATCGCCATCTACGCCAAAGGCCTGGATGTGCAAATCGCCCCGCCGCCCGGCGGCCCCGGTTCGGACGACTATCGGGCCATCAATCCGATGGGCAAGGTGCCCTGCCTGGTGCGCGACGACGGCCTGTGCATCCCGGAATCCGACACCATCGTCGAATATTTCGAGGACGCCTTCCCCGACGCCGCGCCGCTGAGGCCCGCGAGTGCGGAGGACAAGGCCAAGGCCCGCGTCCTGGCCCGCCTCGCCGATCTCTATGTCATGGCGCCCATGTCCAAGCTGTTCGGCCAGCTGAACCCCGCCCAGCGCGACCAGGCGGTGGTTGATGCCCTGCTGGAGGAGGTCGAGAAGGGGCTGGACGGGCTCAACGTCTTCCTGAGCGACGACGGCTATGCGGCCGGCGCGGGCTTCTCTACCGCCGACGTGCAGATCGCCCCGCCCCTGTTCTATCTGCCGCTGGTGGCCATGGCCTTCGGCCGCGATCTTCTGGGCGACCGGCCGCGCCTGAAAGCCTATGCCGAACGCCTGAAGCAGCATCCGGCGGTGGCCAGGGCCTATGGCGAGATGGGTGAGGCGCTGAACCGCTATCAGACGACCGGCGAGGTGGTCTGAGGCCCTCAGGGCGTCGGCTTGAAACTCGCGAAGAACCGCTCGGCGTCGCCGCCGTCCAGGACGTGCGGGTGGGCGGTGTCGAGCGTGCCGGCCATGACGATGTAGAGCCGCTTGTTCACGGCATAGATGCGCACGCGCACGACCAGTCCGCCTCCCGAGGCGACCGCCTCGCGGCCCGCGCCGCCGGGGACCTCGAAACTCGAGGTCTTCATCACCGTGCGCTCGCTCGTGACCCCGTTCAGGGCGTGGTCGGCCAGCTTGGCCGGGTCCGGCACGATGGTCGCCGAGGAATAGTCGGTGGTGGTCACGCCGAAGACCGACGAGCCCAGCTGCGCGACAACGAAGGTCGATTGCAGCGAGCTCTGGTCCGGCCCCGGCTTGACGATCTCCTCGCTGCGCGCGGGCTCGGCCGGGAAATCGGCGCCGTAGTGCAGGTCGCGATAGGCGTAGGTCTTCCACGCAGGGACCGCGGTTTGGGAGGCGGTCGCCGGCGCAGGCGCCGCGTGGGCGGTGACGGGGGCCGACAGAAGCGCCGCGACCGCGGCGGCGAGAACGAGACGCATGGAAGGGAACTCCGGCGAGGGGCCTATTTCTTGGTGATGCGGGCGAAGGAGCCCATGAACCGGTCCGCATCCGGATCGTGCAGGCCTTGGGGCGCATCGGCGGGTCCGGCCACGATCAGGGCGTAGAACCGCGGCCAGTGGGAATAGATGCGGATCCGTGCGGTGGCGTCGCCCTGTTTCACGATCAGCTCGCGGCCTCCGCCCAGCTTGGCCGGCAACGCGTGATCGCCCAGCACCTCGCCCTGACGCAGGCGGCCCACCAGGGTATCGTCGAGCGCCTTGTTGGGATCCTTGCTGGTGACGCCCTTCACTCCGGTCATGTCGGCGCGCAGGACAATGTAGGGCCGGTCGCCCACCTGGGCGGCGACCATGGAGACGCGCGCTTTCCCCGGGCGCGGCGGCCCGTCCTGGCGGCGCGGATCGACGGGAAATTCGGCCGAGAAGCCGAGGTCGGGATAGCGCCGGCGCTTCCAGGCCGGGGCCTGTGCGTCCGGCATCGCCGCCGCGGGCTTCGCCGGAGGCGGCGTCTCCACGCCCGAGGTCGTGCGGTGCTGGGTTGCGACCGGGCCTTCCTGGGCGAGAGCCGGAAGGGCCACGAGCCCGAGGGCGAACAAAGCGAACGCTGGCTTGAACATGGCGGCTCCGGGCGACGGGCGAAGCTAGCCGCTTTCAGCCGGCCACGCCACGGCGCACAGAGCCGTCAGGTCAGGCCGCGGTATCGCCTTCCGGCTGACCGGTCAGGTCATCCCAGAAACGGCGAGCCTTGTTGAAGAAGCCGGCGTGTTTGGGATGCTGCTTCTCGCCGCAGAGGCCGGCGAGTTCGCGCATCAGCTCCTTCTGGCGGGGCGTCAGGTTGGTGGGGGTCTCGACGAACAGCTCCACCACCAGGTCGCCGCGCTGGCGTCCATTCAGGGACGGCATGCCCCGGCCCTTGATGCGCAGGGTGCGCCCGGTCTGGGAGCCTTCCGGCACCTTCACGTCGATGCGGCAGTCGCTGCAGTCGCCGATCGACAGGCAAGGCGACTCGATCTCGCCGCCCAGCGCCGCCACGTGCATGGGCACGGGGACGCCGACCAGCAGGTCCAGGCCGTCGCGCTCGAACAGTTCGTGCGGGCTCACCGACAGGAAGATGTAGAGGTCGCCGCGCGGGCCGCCCCGGTGGCCGGAGTCTCCCTCGCCCGCAAGGCGGATGCGCGCGCCGTCGTCCACGCCGGCGGGAATGCGGACCTGAAGCGTGCGGTCGCGCCGGACCTGGCCGTGGCCGTGGCACTTGGCGCAGGGGTCGGAGACCACCTTGCCGGCCCCGCCGCAGCGCGGGCAGGTGCGTTCCACCGCGAAGAAGCCGTTGGCGGCGCGCACGCGCCCGGCCCCGCCACAGGTGTTGCAGGCGGTGGGCTGGGTCCCGGCCTTGGCGCCGGAGCCGTCACAGCTGTCGCAGGTGATGGTGGAGGGGGTGGTGATCTCCACCTCCGCCCCGCGATAGGCCTGCTCCAGCGAGATCTCGAGGTCGTAGCGCAGGTCGGCGCCGCGCACCGGGCCGCTGTTGCGCCGGCCCTGGTTGAACATCTCGCCGAAGACATCGCCGAACACCTCCGAGAAGATGTCGTTGACGTTGGAGAAGCCCGCGCCGCCGCCGAAGCCGCCCTGACCCCCGCCCATGCCGTTGACGCCGGCGTGGCCGAAGCGGTCGTAAGCGGCCCGCTTGTCGGGATCGGACAGGACCGAATAGGCCTCGTTCAGCTCCTTGAAGCGTCCGGAGGCCTCTTCGCAGCCGCCATTGCGGTCCGGGTGGTGCTCCATGGCCAGCTTGCGGAACGCCGATTTGAGCTCGGCGGCGTCAGCTGTCCGGGAGACCCCCAGAACCTCGTAGAAATCACGCGCCATGGGCGACGACCCTTACTCTTGCCGAGGCTTAAGCGCGCTTGGCGTGATCGTCGCCGTCCACTTCCTCGAATTCGGCATCAACCACGCCCTCGTCCGGCTTGGACTGTGACGTGTCGCCGCCTTCGCCCGATGTAGCCCCTTGCTGAGCTTGATACATGGCCTCGCCGAGCTTCATGGCCGCCTGAGACAGGGCGTTGGTCTTGGCCTTGATCTCTTCGGCGTCCTCGCCCTCGCTGGCGGTCTTCAGCGCCGCAACGGCGTCCTCGATGGCGGTCTTCTCGGCCGCACCGATCTTGTCGCCGTGCTCGGAGAGCGCCTTTTCCGCGCCATGGATGGCGGCGTCGGCCTGGTTCTTGGCCTCGACCAGCTCCTTGCGCTTCTTGTCCTCGGCGGAGTGCGCCTCGGCGTCCTTGACCATCTGCTCGATGTCGGCGTCCGACAGGCCGCCGTTGGCCTGGATGCGGATCGACATCTCCTTGTTGGTCGCCTTGTCCTTGGCGGTCACGTGCACGATGCCGTTGGCGTCGATGTCGAAGGTGACCTCCACCTGCGGCATGCCGCGCGGCGCCGGGGGGATGCCCGCCAGGTCGAACTGACCCAGGAGCTTGTTGTCGTGGGCCATCGGGCGCTCGCCCTGGAACACGCGGATGGTCACCGCCGACTGATTGTCCTCGGCCGTGGAGTAGGTCTTGGTCCGCTTGGTCGGGATGGTGGTGTTGCGCTCGATCAGGGGGTCGAACACGCTGCCCAGCGTCTCGATGCCCAGCGTCAGCGGCGTCACGTCCAGCAGCAGCACGTCCTTGACGTCGCCCTGCAGCACGCCGGCCTGGACCGCGGCGCCCAGCGCCACGACCTCGTCGGGGTTCACGCCCTTGTGCGGCTCACGGCCGAAGAAGCCCTTCACCACGTCCTGGACCTTGGGCATGCGGGTCATGCCGCCGACCAGGATCACCTCGTCGATATCCGCGGCCTTCAGGCCTGCGTCCTTCAGCGCCTGCTCGCAGGGGCCGACGGTGCGCTGGATCAGGTCCTCGACCAAGCTTTCCAGCTTGGAGCGGGTCAGCTTCAGGTTCAAATGCAGCGGGCCCGACGCGTTCATCGAGATGAAGGGCAGGTTCACGTCGTACTGGGCGACGCTCGACAGCTCCTTCTTGGCCTTTTCGGCCTCTTCTTTCAGGCGCTGCAGGGCCAGCTTGT
Source organism: Pseudomonadota bacterium (assembly GCA_018241995.1). Classification (GTDB taxonomy): domain Bacteria; phylum Pseudomonadota; class Alphaproteobacteria; order Caulobacterales; family Caulobacteraceae; genus JAFECT01. The sequence goes on along the minus strand of JAFECT010000010.1, from coordinate 32,807 downwards.
CCTTGCGCAGATCAACGCCCTGCTCCTTCTTGAACTCGTCGGCCAGGTAGTCGACCAGGCGAAGGTCGAAGTCCTCGCCGCCCAGGAAGGTGTCGCCGTTGGTGGCCTTCACCTCGAACACGCCGTCGCCGATCTCCAGGATCGAGACGTCGAAGGTGCCGCCGCCGAGGTCGTAGACCGCGATCTTCTTTCCGTCGTTCTTATCCAGGCCGTAGGCCAGGGCCGCCGCGGTCGGCTCGTTGATGATGCGCAGCACTTCCAGACCGGCGATCTTGCCGGCGTCCTTGGTGGCTTGGCGCTGGGCGTCGTTGAAGTAGGCCGGGACGGTGATGACCGCCTTCTCGACCTTCTCGCCGAGGAAAGCCTCGGCGTCGTCCTTGATCTTGCTCAGGATGAAGGCGGAGATCTGCTGGGGCGAGTAGTCCTTGCCGAAGGCGCGCACCCAGGCGTCGCCGTTCGGGCCCTTGACGATCTCGTAGGGCACCATGCCCTTGTCCTTGGCCACCACCGGGTCATCGAAATTGCGGCCGATCAGGCGCTTGATGGCGAAGAAGGTGTTGGCGGGGTTGGTCACGGCCTGGCGCTTGGCCGGCTGGCCGACGAGGCGTTCCCCGTCTTCCTGGATGGCGACGACCGACGGCGTGGTGCGCGCGCCCTCGGCGTTCTCGATCACCTTGGGCTGTTTGCCGTCCATGATGGCGACGCACGAATTGGTCGTGCCGAGGTCGATGCCGATGATCTTGCTCATGGGTCCTGTCGTAACTCCGTTGGCGGGCGGTTTCGGCGGCCTCGGGCTTTCAAGCGCCGCGCGGGTCCGTCCCCAGATTTCCACGTTTTCAAACCGATGCTTCGCTCGTGCAAACCGCAGAGCGTCGCGCTGGGGTCGATATGGGAAACCGGTGGGCCGCCGCAAGAGGAACAGCCCTACTGTGTGCAGGGTTGTCGCAGCCTGGGCGGGAACGAAACGCCAAGACTCTTTGCCCCGCCGCCGTTTGCGCCGGAACCGGGCGCTCAGAGGCCATTTCGCCTGACGGGTGCGCCAATCGCCTTAGCAGTCGAGGAAGCGCCTTCCCCGTCTTCGATAGGCAGGCGATGATCGCCGCCGCATGGACGGCTTCCGCTTCTTTCCTCAGGCTCTGGACCCGGACGCCCAGGCCGCGCTCACGGCAGAAGTCCTGACCCTGGTCGAGGCCGCGCCGTTCTTCAATCCGGTGACGCCGGGCGGCAAGCCGTTCTCCGTGCGCATGACCAACCTGGGGCCGCTGGGCTGGGTGTCGGACCGCTCAGGCTATCGCTACCAGCCCACGCACCCGGTCACCGGCCGGCCCTGGCCCGCCATTCCGGCTGTCTTGCTCAGCCTCTGGCGCGAACTCGGCGGGTGCGAGACGCCGCCCGACGCCTGCCTGGTCAACCTCTATCGCGACGGGGCGAAGATGGGCCTGCACCAGGATCGCGACGAGGCGGACTTCGCCTTTCCGGTGGTTTCGGTGTCGCTGGGCGATCCGGCGGTGTTCCGCATCGGCCCGGCCGGGGGCGGACCTACGACCAGCTTGCGGCTGAACTCGGGCGACGTGTGCGTGCTGTCAGGGCCTGCCCGCCTGGCCAGGCACGGCGTGGACCGGGTGCTGGCGGGGGGATCCCGACTGATTCCCGGCGGCGGGCGGCTGAACCTGACGCTCAGGCGCGCCCGGACCGCCTGAAGGGCTCGATTTGCCGGACCGCTCCGCCAGGACGCAAGCTTGAGCCCCAAAGCGCCACGTCCACGCAACGAGCGCCGCACCGCCGTCGCCATTCGTCGAACATCGTTCTCAGCGCCTGATGAGGCCGCTATAGTCGTTCAAGTGACGGTCGCCGCCCCCTGAGCGGCCGCATGGAGGGAACGCATGGCTTACCTGTCGCGTCCGGAGGGGACCGAACCCCAGGACTTCCATCTTTCGCGCCGCATGCTCGGCGGGCTGATGTTCGCCGGCTACACCCTGGCGGCCGGGCCGCTTCGGGCCGATCCGATCAAGACCGACACCAACGGCCTGTTCGCCCAGGCCGTCGAAATCCCCTCCCACGGCGTGAAGCTGCCCGGCTACCTGGCCATGCCCGCGGATGCGAAGAAGCGCCCGGTGGTGGTGGTGGTCTCCGAGATCTTCGGCCTGCACGAATACATCCGCGACGTCTGCCGCCGCCTGGCGCACCAGGGCTATGTCGCCATCGCGCCGGACTTCTTCGCCCGCGCCGGCAACCCTGCGGCCCTGACCATGCAGCAGATGCAGGAAATCCAGAAGATCGTGGCCACCGCCACGGACAAGCAGGTGATGGGCGACATCGACGCCGCGCTCGACTTCCTGGCCTCCAAGCCCAAGCTCGGCCAGGCCCACGCCGATTTCGCGGACATGAGCCGCGTGGGCGTCACCGGCTTCTGCTGGGGCGGCGGCGTAGTGTGGATGGCGATGGCCGAGGTGAAGCGCATCAAGACCGGGGTGGCCTGGTACGGCCGCCTGTCCGGCCCGCCCGCCGACAAGCGCGTGGAAGATCGCAAATATCCGCTGGAGCTGGTCGCACAGATCCACGGGCCGGTGCTGGGTCTCTACGCCGGCCTCGACAAGGGCATCCCCCAGACCGACGTGCAGGCCATGCGCGACGCCTTGAAGGCCAAGGGCGACAAGGTCTCGGAGCTGGTCACCTACGGCGACGCCCAGCACGGCTTCCACGCCGACTACCGCGCCGCGACCTACAATCAGAAGGACGCGGAGGACGGCTGGAAGCGGCTAGGCGCTTGGTTCAAGGCGCATCTTTAGAACTGATCGGACGGCGGCCGCGACGTCGGGCCGCGGCCTTACGGTCACGCTGAGACAAAATCTAAACACAGAGGGGCTGAGATTCGGCCCCGTCTGCTAGGGTTGCGCTCGCGTCGGGTCGACGTAGAGCGTGCGTGTCCGGGGGATCAGTAAATGACGTCCAGCTCGAGTTCCATGAAGTCAAAGCTCATGCGCGCCCAAATCCTGTGCGCCATGGCCGCCGTTTCGCTGGGCGTAGCCGCTTGTGGCGGGGGCGGAGGTGGCGGAGGCGGCGGTGTCAGCCCGCCCGTCTCGCCCTTGCCGCCCCCTCCGCCGCCTCCCCCGCCTCCGCCCCCGCCGCCGCCTCCCCCGCCGGCGGCGCCCGATCCCGCGAGCGCGGAGTTCCAGCGCAACTACGGCCTGACCAACATCAACGCCTCGGCCGCCTATGCGAAAGGCGCGACCGGCGCCGGCATCACCGTGGCGGTGATCGACACTGGCGTGGACCACACCCAGCCTGACTTGGCCGGCCGCGTCTCGACCGACTCAGTCGACATCATCGCCGGGCGCAATGCGCCGGACGGCGACCTGACCAATGGCAAGCACGGGACCGAAGTATCCGGCGTCATCGCCGCGGACTTCAACGGGTTCGGCACTATCGGTGTCGCTTATCAGTCGACCATCCTGGGCATTCGCGCCGACTCCATCGGCAGCTGCGCCGGCACGGACGGCTGCAAGTTCTTCTCCACCGATACCGCGGCGGGCCTCGACTATGCCGTCGCGCACGGGGCCCGCGTGGTGAACATGTCGCTGGGCGGTGACACGCCCGAGGGCTTCACCTTCGAGGCGGCGCTGCAGCGCGCGGTCAACGCCGGGGTCGTGGTGGTGGTTTCGTCGGGCAACGATCATGCCGCGGAGTCCAGCTATCCGGCGCGCTACGCCGGTGACCCGCGCTACCAGGGCCTGGTCATCGCCGTCGGCGCCACCGACCAGTTCAACACCATGGCCAGCTTCTCCAACAAAGCCGGCTCGGTCGCCAACTGGTACGTGGTCGCGCCGGGCGTCGGCATTGTGACCCGGTGCAACGGAACGACCTGCGACGTGGTCAGCGGCACCTCCTTCTCGGCGCCGCACGTGGCGGGCGCGGTGGCGCTGCTCTTGCAGGCCTTCCCGAATCTGACCGGCGCCCAGGCGGTGCAGATCTTGTTCGACACGGCCAAGGACCTGGGGGATCCAGGCGTGGACAATGTCTACGGTCATGGCCTTATCGACCTGGCCGCCGCCTTCCAGCCGGTGGGCTCGATGAGCGTGGCTATGGCCGACGGCAAGGCCATCACCATCAACACAACGCCCGACACCTCGCTGAGCCCCGCCTTCGGCAATGCGCTGACCCGCACCCAGGCGCTGCAGACCGCCGGGAAGGACAGCTTCGGACGGCTGTTTTCCATCAACGCGGCCGGGCTCTATCCCACCGGCCAGCAACACCTGATGACCAGCGTCGCGCCGGGCGTGGAGACCCGCCAGGTCGGGACCAGCATGGGCAAGGGCGGCACGCGATTCTCGATCACCTCGACCGCGCCCGACCAGGCGCCGGGCGTGGATGATCATTCGCCCCTGCTGTGGACCCGCGCCCAGGCGCCGGAGGACGTGACTTTCGCGGTGGAGAACGGCCGCTTCAGCCTGCAGAGCTGGTCGGGCCGCGGGGGACTCGTCCCCTTCGCCGGTGCGCCGCGTGACGCCTTCAGCGCCCTGGCGCATCCTAACACCGCGCTAATGGCCCGCTTCCAGCTGAGCCCGCGCTGGTCCTTCTCGGCCGAGACCGGCGCCGGCCAGCGCCAGAAGATGATGAGCCCGGAGATGGAGGACGCCACCACCTATTCGCGGGTCTCGAGCACCTATTCGGGCCAGCGCATGACCGCCACCTTCACCGGCGGGCGCATGGATGAGCGGCTGGGGCCATTGGGCTCCTATGTGCCGACCGGCTCCGGCTACGCCTTGCCGTCGGTGACGCGCTTCTTCGCCGTGACCAGCCGCTGGGCGCTGGGCGAGGACTTCGCCTTCGACGCGGACGCCAGCGTGGGCCGCACGAGCCTGCAGGGCCACTTCCTATCGGCGGACGCGACAAGCTCCTCGTGGCGACTGGGCCTGGAGGGTCGCTGCGGCGCCCTGCATCTGGGCGGCGCCTGCTCGAACTTCGGCCTGGAGCTGGCTCAGCCGGTGCGCATCGAGGGCGGCAGCTTCCAGGCGGTGCTGCCCAATGTACCGCTGCAGTGGGACGATCCGACCACCTTCTCGACCCGCAGCTTCTCCGCCGCGCCGACCGGGCGTGAACTGGACCTGCGCCTGACCGCCTCGCGTAGCCTCGGCGACTGGGGCGCGCTGCACATGCAGGCGCTGGCCGCCTTCGATCAGGGCAACATGCCGACCGACCGCGTCGGCCTGGGCGTGATGGGGGGGTGGCGGATCAAATTCTGATCCGCCTGCCGACCTAAGCCTTGGTGTCGACGGCCTCGCCCTCGGTGGGGCCGTTCGTCTTCGCGTAGGGGTTGGTCTCGCCGCCGCCTGACGGAGCCGCCGCCGCGCCCTTGGCAGCGACCGCGACCATGGCCGGGCGCACCACACGGCCGAACAGCGAATAGCCGGTCTGCAGCACCTGGATCACCCCGCCCGCCGGCACCTCGGCGGAGGGCTGCTCCATCACCGCCTGGTGCTGGTTGGGGTCGAACTTCTCACCCGGCTGAGGGTCGATCTTCTTCACGCCGTTCGATTCGAAAGCGGTGTGCAGCGATTTCTCGATCAGCTCCACCCCGGTCGCCAGGCTCTTCAGCGCCGGATCGGCGGCGTCCTTCGGGACAGCCTGCAGCGCGCGTTGCAGATTATCCGCCACGCCAAACAGGTCCTTGGCGAAACGCTGGATGGCGTAGGCGCGGGCGTCGTTCATCTCGCGCTCGGCGCGGCGACGCACATTGTCGGCCTCCGCCGCGGCGCGCAGGGCGTGGTCCTTCCACTCGCCGATTTCGGCCTCAAGCCGCAGGATCATCTCGTCGAGGCTCTCTTCCGCCTCGGTTTCGGGAGTTTCGATCTCGTCGCTCATCTTCATTTCTTCACTTGGGCCGACAGGAGTCCTGATCCCGTCAGCCGTCCAACAGGCCGCCCAGCACGCGGGCGGTATAGTCCACCAGCGGGATGACGCGGGCATAATTCAGCCGGGTCGGCCCGATCACCCCGATCGCGCCGACGACCTTCTGCCGACCGGTCATATAGGGCGCCGCGATCACGGAGGAACCCGAGAGGGAAAACAGTCGCGTCTCCGAGCCGATGAAAATGCGCACGCCCTGCGCCTCACGCACGTCGTCGAGCAGGCCGATCAGCTGTTCCTTCTGCTCGAGGTCGTCGAACAGCATGCGCACCCGCTCCAGGTCCTGCATCGCCGAGGGATCACCCAGCAGATTGGCGCGGCCGCGCACGATCAAGGCCCGGTCGGAGCCCTCGCCCCCGCCCCAGGCGGCCAGGCCGTCCTCCACCAGGCGGGCCGCGGTGTCGTCCAGCGCCCGGCGCGCCGTCTCCAGCTCACCCTTCATCTCGGCCTTGGCGTCCGCCAGGGTCCGGCCGCGCAGCTTGGCGTTCAGGAAGTTCGAGGCCTCCTGCAGGGTCGAGGGGGTGACGCCGGGCGCCAGCCGCATCAGCCGGTTCTCTACTCCCCCGTCGTCGAAAACGATCACCGCCAGGGCCTGGTCGGGCGCAAGGGCTACGAACTCCACGTGCTTGACGCCCAGTTCGCGCACCGGGCTGACCACCACGCCCGCGCCGCCCGCCAAGCCTGAGAGCAATGAAGTCGCCTCATCCAGGGCTTCCTGGAAGCCGCGGCCACGCCCGGCCAGACGATGCTCGATCTCGCGCTTCTCGTCCTCGCCGATGTCGCCGACTTCCAGGAGGCCGTCCACGAACAGCCTGAGGCCCGCATGGGTCGGGAACCGCCCGGCCGACAGGTGCGGCGCGGTCAGGAGGCCCAGCTGGGTCAGGTCCTGCATGGTGTTGCGGATCGAAGCCGGCGACAGCGACACGCCGCCCTTGGAGAGGGTGCGAGAGCCCACCGGATCCCCAGTCTCCAGATAGGTTTCGACCACCTTGCGGAAGATGTCGCGGGCCCGCTCATCCAGCTGGGCCAGGGTGGCGGAGCGGGGCGGCAGGTTCGAGCTGTTCAGGAAGGCGCTCATCTGGGAGGGGGCGAATCCTTCGGACATGGACCGGCTGGCCCTAATTAGGATAAGGCGCGGGGCCTCGCGTGCAAGTTATGCCGCCGCCTCGGAGTTCCCGACCATGTCGACCCAGCCCGTCCGCCCCTCCGGCCGCGCGCCCGATCAGCTCCGCGCCGTCACCCTGGAGACCGGCGTGAACCGCTATGCCGAGGGGTCCTGCCTTGTCGGTTTCGGCCATACGCGGGTGCTGGTCACCGCCACGGTGGAGGAAAGCCTGCCGGCCTGGCTGCGCAACAAGGGCCAGGGCTGGGTCACCGGCGAATATGGCATGCTGCCCCGCGCCACCCACACCCGCGGCCGCCGCGAGGCGGCGTCGGGCAAGCAGTCGGGCCGCACCCAGGAAATCCAACGACTGATCGGCCGCAGCTTGCGCGCCGTGGTCGACCTCAAGGCGCTGGGTGAACGCCAGATCACCCTCGATTGCGACGTGATCCAGGCCGACGGCGGCACCCGCACCGCAGCCATCACCGGCGCCTGGGTCGCGCTGGCCCAGGCCTGCAAGTACCTGCGCGAGGAGGGCGTGCTGAAGGCCGACCCCATCCTGGACCAGGTCGCGGCCATCTCCTGCGGCGTGCATCAGGGCCAGGCGGTGCTGGACCTCGACTACGAGGAGGATTCCGCCGCCGAGGCCGATTCCAACTTCGTCCTGACCGGAAACGGCCAGATCGTGGAAATCCAGGCCACCGGCGAGAAGCGCGGCTTCTCGCGAGACGAGTTCGACGCCCTGTTCGGCCTGGCCGAAATGGGCTGTGCGGAACTGTTCGCGATGCAGAAGGCGGCGCTGGGCTAAAAGCCTGGGCCGCCCAGCCAGCCGATCCAGGCGACCACCGTCAGCCAGTGCAGGACCACGCCAGGCCAGACCGAGCCGGAGCGACGCCTGAGGATCGCGCACCAGACGCCCAGCCATGCCGCCCAGGCCAGGAAGTCTGGACGCAGGAACAGCGTGCGATGCTCCGGCTGCCACAAGGTCTCGAACACGTGCCAGCCGGTGAAGACCGCCGTCGACCCGACGATCGCCCACAGCGCCCGCGGCGCCTCGCTGCGATCGGGGACCAGGAGGGCTCGGAACGCCAGCTCCTCACCGATGGCCGGGATGAACAGGGCGACGGCGGCGGTCTTGAGGATCACCGCCCAAGGGTGCGGCTCGACGTGCAGCAGGCCGGTCATCAGGCCCAGCGGCGCCGCCACGGCGCCGACGATAATCAGAGCCAGGGCGCATTCCAGCCAGTCACGCCCCGACGGGAGGGTCTGGACCGCGCGCTTCGCCCGTTGCGGTGCTTGAGACAGGAAGGCGGCGATGGTCATTCAGCCACCGCCCCGGACCCTCACGCCACCTTCACCCGCGCCGCACTCTCCGGCAGGTCCGTCCCAAACGCCCGCTGGTAAAACTCCGCCACCGTAGGCCGTTCCAGCTCGTCGCACTTGTTCAGGAAGGTCAGGCGGAAGGCCGTGCCGATGTCGCCGCCGAAGATGGTGGCGTTCTGCGCCCAGGTGATCACCGTGCGCGGGCTCATCACTGTGGAGATGTCCCCGTTCATGAAGGCGTTCCTGGTCATGTCGGCGACGCGGACCATGGCGGCGATGTCGCGCTTGCCCTCGGCCGTCTTGCCCCACTCCGGCGCCTTGGCGAGCACGATCTCCTGCTCCACGTCGTGGGCGAGGTAGTTCAGGGTGGTGACCAGCGACCACCGGTCCATCTGGCCTTGGTTGATCTGCTGGGTGCCGTGATAAAGCCCCGTCGTGTCGCCCAGGCCAATGGTGTTGGTGGTCGAGAACAGGCGGAACCAGGGATTGGGCCGGATCACCCGGTTCTGGTCGAGCAGGGTCAGCTTGCCGGACTGTTCCAGCACCCGCTGGATCACGAACATCACGTCCGGGCGGCCCGCGTCGTACTCGTCGAACACCAGGGCGATGGGGCGCTGTAGAGCCCAGGGCAGCATGCCCTCGCGGAACTCGGTGACCTGCTTGCCTTCGCGCAGGACGATGGCGTCCTTGCCGACCAGGTCGATCCGGCTCACGTGGCTGTCGAGGTTGACCCGCACCAGCGGCCAGTTCAGGCGCGCGGCGACCTGTTCGATATGGGTCGATTTGCCGGTGCCGTGATAGCCCTGGACCATCACGCGGCGATCGAAGGCGAAGCCGGCGCAGATCGCCAGCGTCGTCTGCGGATCGAAGCGGTAGGCCTCGTCGATATCGGGCACGTGGCTGTCTCGCGTCTCGAAGGCCGGGACCATCATGTCGCTGTCGACGCCGAAGACGTCGCGCACCGACACCTTGCGGGCGGGTTCGAGGCTGAGGAGCGGATCGGAAGCGGTGGTGTTTTCGGGGGAGGCCATGACGGCCCCTCGTTACGACAGCGCCACGTCGTGATCCAGCCCTGTCGCAGTCCGTTTGAACTGCATGGCGAGGGTGGGCGCCCTGACGGCCACAGCCAGGCCGAAGCGGCGCAGCATCCGCAGCGCCGGAGACCGGGCCCGCACCAGTCTGGTGATCAGCTCGACCCGGCGCACGACCTGATGATCGACATGGTGGCGCAGGCGGCCGTAGTCGCGCAGGCGGGCGAGGTTTCCTTTGAGGGCGTCGGCGGCGCAGGCGGCGAAGGCATAGGCGTCCTCGATGCCGAGATTCATGCCGCGCGCGCCTATGGGCGAGTGCAGGTGCGCCGCATCCCCGGCCAGACACACGCGCCCCTCGGCCATCGACCGGACCATCCGGTGCGAGATCTTGAACCGCGATTCCCAGACGATTCTTCCGGCGACCGACCCCGGCGGCAGGCGGTCGAGGACATCGGGCATATTGCCCATCACCCGCCACAGGCCGCCCTCCAGCGCCAGCATGAACACCAGGCCGTCGGGATAGAGGCTGATCTGGGCGGCGTGCGGGTCGAGCCCGGTCTCCAGCTCCAGGTCATAGAGCGGCCAGGGTTCGGGCAGGGTCGAGCCCTCCAGCTCCAACCCTAGGGCGTGGCGCGCGGCGCTGTGAGCCCCGTCGGCGCCGAGCACCAGGGGCGCGACGGTTCGCTCGATCACGCCGTCGGATGTGCTGAGGTCGACCTCGACCCCCGCAGGCGTCTGGCTCAGACCCGCCAGGCCCACGCCCCGCCGCGGCGTGATCCCGCGTTCCGCCAGGGCCTCGGCCAGCAAGGCTTCACTCCTCGCCTGGGACAGTCCCAGCATCGGGAAGCGCGGATGGACATCGGTGATGTCGATCTCGGCCAGGGGCTTCCAGGCCTCGGTCACCCGGGCGCGGATCAGGGGCCGACCCTCGGCCAGCATGCGGGCGGTGACGCCGGTGGATTCCAGCAGCTCCAGCGATCGCGGATTGACCGCCAGGGCCTTGGAGGTCTTGGAGGGCTCCGCCGCCGGATCGACGATGCGGCTCGTCACGCCCCGCTCGGCCAGAAACAGGGCCGCCGCGAGGCCGGTAGGCCCGGCGCCGGCGATCAGGGGCGTGTCGTCCATGTCCGCCTCCGGTTACGCGACGAGAACGCGCGGCCGGCGCGACGGTCTCAGGCCAGCTTGGCTTTCTGAAGCGTCTTATAGGCCTTGATCACCCGCTGCAGCTTGGCCTCGGCCGAGCGATCGCCGCCGTTGGAGTCCGGGTGGGTGCGCTTGACCAGTTCCTTGTAGCGGGCCCGGATCTGGGCTTTGTCGGCGTGATCTTCGAGATCGAGATCGGCCAGGGCCTGGCGCTCCAGCTTGCCGAGCCGGCGATCGGGCGGCGTTTCCTCGTTCGCCGGCCTGCGACCGCCGAACATGCCGAACGGATCGCCGAACCCGCCCTTGCCGCTGGTGAATTTCGACGTGAAGGAGGCTGCCTCACGCGAGAACTTCGAGGCCTTGAACTGCCAGGTGGGCCGCCCGCCGGTGGCCTGCTCGTCCTCCTGGCGGCGACGAATCTCGCCTTCGCTCATGCCGGCGAAGAAGTCCCAGTTCTTGTTGTACTCGCCCGCGTGCGGCTGGCAGAACCAGTAGAATTCGCCGGGCATATCGCGTGACTTGGGCGCCTTGGCCGCGCCCGCGTGGCGGCAACCCGGCCACTCGCACTGCGTCTCGCCCGGCTTGAGGCGGAAGACATCGTCGCGCACGGCCTCGTCTTCCTCGCCCGGCTTCGGCGGCCGGACGCGGATGTCGACGAACTTGGGCCGGTATTGAAACATCCCGCTCATGCCTCGAAGTGTAGGGGCGAATAAGACGCCATCAAGGAAACGATCGATGAAAACGGAGGCTCCCGTCGCTCAGGCGATCCGCGACAAGCTCCAGGCGGCATTTCAGCCACACCGGCTGGAGGTGATCGACGATTCCCGGCGCCATGCCGGCCACGCTGGCGCGCGCGAGGGCGGCGAGAGCCACTTCAATGTGGTGATCGAGGCCTCCATCTTCGAGGGCCTGTCGCGGGTGGAGCGTCAGCGCCGGGTCAACCGGGCGCTGAAGGAGGAACTGGCGGGGCCGGTCCACGCCCTGTCGATCAAGGCCCTGGCGCCAGGCGAGGCATAGCCCGATCGCAGGCGCCGGGTGCGACGGTAAAGCTCTGCGATCTTTCACCTTGTCTTAGAACCTTCGACCTAATCTCCCGCTGTTCAGGGGGAGATATGCATGGGAGATCGTGACGGAGCTCACGGTTCCACGCCGCCCAACGATGCGGCGCAGGTGCTTCAGACGATCCTGCAGACCCAGTACACGCGCTATTGGCTGATCGCGTGCTGGGCTCTGGCTTTGGGTCCGACCGCCGGATGGCCGACAGCGGTGATCTGGTTCGTGCTGACCATGGCGGCCGGTGGCGTGCGCAGCTGGTTCGAGCGGCGCATCGCGCGCAGCGTGGCCAAGGACTACGGCACCGTCTTCCCGGTCGTGGCCCTGGCCACCGGCGCCTTCTGGGCCGCCGCCCCGGTCCTGGCGTGGATCTCGCCGCACCCCTTCGGCCATTCCCTGGCCGTGGCCTATATCGCCTGCGGCTATCTGCTGGTCTTCACCCAGCTGCGCCACTCGCCCAAACAGGCCTTCGTGATCTCCTCGCCCTACACCGTCGTGGTGGTGGGCCTGGCCGCGAGCCTTTGGGGGCACAAGGAATTCTGGCCGTTCGTAATGATCGTGCCGTTCATGTGGTCGGGCCTGGCGGTGCACATCATCCTGGGCCTGGTCGCCCAGGCCAAGATCACCGCCTTCCAGGACCATCAGGCGCATCTGATCGAGGAACTGGAGACCGCGCGCGACAAGGCCGACGCGGCCAACAAGGCCAAGAGCGCCTTCCTGGGCGTCATCTCGCACGAGTTGCGCACGCCGATGAACGGCGTGCTGGGCGCCGCCCAGCTGCTGTCGGCCACCCGACTGGATCCGACCCAGAAGGAATACGTCTCGATCGTCCGCAATTCGGGCGACAACCTGCTGGCCCTGCTCAACGACATCCTCGACCTCACCAAGATCGAGGCCGACCGCATGGCCCTGGAAGCCATCGAGATCGACGTCAACGAGCTGGTCGAGCGCGTCGGCGGCACCTGGACCGCGCGGGCGAAGGAAAAGGCCATCGACTATGCGGTGGAGATGTCGGACGACACCCCCGCGGTGGTGGTCGGCGACCCGACGCGCCTGTCGCAGATCGTCCACAACCTGCTCTCCAACGCCATCAAGTTCACCGAGTCCGGCGCGGTCAGCCTGAAGGTTTCCGCGGAACGCCTGAACGAGACCCGCGCCAAGCTCTGCTTCCGCGTCTCTGACACCGGCCCCGGCATCGCACCTGAGGATGTGGAACGGCTGTTCCAGCCCTTCACCCAGCTCGACGCCTCATCCACGCGCCGCTTCGGCGGCACGGGCCTGGGCCTGACCATCTGCCGGCGCCTGGCCGGTCTGATGGGTGGGGAACTGGTGGTGGAATCGGTGGTCGGCGAGGGCTCGACCTTCATCCTGACCATGGAAGCGGACGTGCGCGCCTGGGCGACCTCGCGCGTCGAACAGACCATCACCGCCGATCTGGAAGAGGCGCAGGCCCTGCAGGTGCTGGTGGTCGAGGACCATCCTGTCAACCGCATGATCATCGAGGCGTGGCTGACCTCAGCCGGGCACGGCGCGGTCTCGGCCGAGAACGGCGAGATCGGCCTGGCCATGGCCGGCCAGCAGGCTTTCGACCTGATCCTGATGGACGTGAACATGCCGGTGATGGACGGACTGACCGCCACCCGCAAGCTGCGCGAAACGGCAGGCCCCAACCAGCATTCGCCTGTGGTGGTGCTGTCGGCCTCGGCCCGCGCCGAGGACCACGAGGCGGGCTATGCCGCGGGCGCGGACGCCTATCTGAACAAGCCCATCGACTTCAAGGCCCTGGCCGCGGTGCTCAACCGAGCGGCCGACGGCGGCCGGGAACGGTTGCGCGAGGCCGCCTGACCAGGCTTCGCAGACGCTGACGCAATCGACGCCCCGGCCGCTAGGCCGGGGCGTTTTGCTTTTGTGACGCAGACGCCTCCTCGCGCGTTGATAGCGGCGTTGCGGTAGGCGCCCGCCGGGCGGCCCGCTATGCGTGGCGCAGGAGGCGAGCCCGGCATGACCCCAGGCCCCAAGGCGAAACAGAGCGGATGGCGCGCCGTGCCGCGCACCGTATGGGCGCTCGGCCTCGTCTCGCTCCTGATGGACACCTCCTCGGAGATGATCCACGGCCTGCTGCCGGTGTTCCTGGTGGCGACGCTGGGCGCGAGCGCGGGCCTGGTGGGACTGATCGAGGGCCTGTCGGAGGCGACCGTCGCCGTCGGCAAGGTGTTTTCCGGCTGGCTCAGCGATCGGCTCGGACGCCGCAAGCTCCTGGCGGTGATCGGCTACGGCCTGGCCGGCCTGTCCAAGCCGCTGTTCCCCCTGGCCCAGGCGCCGATCCACGTGATGGCGGCGCGGCTGTGCGACCGGATCGGCAAGGGCGTACGCGGCGCGCCCCGCGACGCCCTGGTCGCCGACGTCACGCCTCCCGGCCTGCGCGGCGCCGCCTTCGGCCTGCGTCAGGCGCTCGACACGGTGGGCGCAGTGCTTGGCCCCTTGATCGCGATTGGGCTGATGGAGCTGCTGGCGGGCAATATCCGCGCGGTGTTCTGGTGGGCGGCGATTCCGGCGGCCCTGTCCGTGGCCATGCTGCTGTTCGGGGTCAAGGAGGCGCCCGACACGGCGCCGGTGAAGGCGCCCTTCCCCTTGAGCCTGCGCGCCGCGCGCAGCCTGGGTCCGGGCTTCTGGGCCGTCACGGCGCTCGCCGCGGTCTTCACCCTGGCGCGGTTCAGCGAGGCTTTCCTGATCCTGCGCGCCCGGGATCGCGGCCTGGATCTGGCCCTGGCGCCGCTGATCCTGGTGGTGATGAACCTGGTCTATGCGCTGAGCGCCACGCCCGCCGGCGACCTCTCCGATCGCGTCGACCGACGGTGGGTGCTGGCGGCGGGCCTAGTCGTGCTGATCACGGCCGACCTGACCCTGGCGCTGTGGCCGACGCTGATCGGCGCCTTGGTGGGAACGGCGCTATGGGGGCTGCATATGGGCCTGACCCAGGGCCTGTTGTCCGCCATGGTCGCCGACCGCGCGCCCGGCGACCTGCGCGGCACGGCGTTCGGCCTGTTCAACCTGGTCACGGGGGCGGCGCTGTTCATCGCCAGCGGCCTGGCGGGCCTGCTGTGGGATCGGTTCGGACCGGCGGCGACGTTCGAAGCCGGCGCGGGCTTCGCGGCCCTCACCCTGATCTGGCTGGCCGCGGCGCGCCCCGGCGCCGCTTCGAAGGAGGCCTGACGCGTGCGCGCCTTCGCCGAAATGCTGGACCGGGTGGCGCTGACCTCGTCGCGCAACGCCAAGCTGGTGCTGGTGCGCGACTATCTGAAATCCGCACCCGACCCGGACCGCGGCTGGGCGCTGGCGGCGCTGACCGGCGACCTGACCTTCTCGGTGGCGAAGCCGGCGATGATCCGCAAGGCCGTCGAGGCCCGGGTCGATCCCCAGCTGTTCGGCTGGTCCTGGGAGTTCGTCGGTGACATGGCCGAAACCGTGTCGCTGATCTGGCCGCCCGATCCTTCGCGCAGGGCCAACCGCGAACCCGAGCTTTCGGAGGTGGTCGAGGCCTTGCTGCACGCGAAGCGCGGCGAGGTCGAGGGCCTGATCGAAGGCTGGCTCGATGCGCTGGAGCCCACCGGCCGCTGGGCCCTGCTCAAGCTCGTCACCGGCGCCCTGCGCATCGGCCTGTCGGCGCGCCTGGCCAAGACCGCGGCGGCGATGATCCGGCCGGAGCGCAAGCCGTTGCCGCCCGATCCCAACGACCCGGCCGAGGAGGGCGAGCCCCTGCCGCCGGTCGATGTGGCGGAGATCGAGGAGGTCTGGCACGCGATCGAGCCCCCGTACGCCGACCTGTTCGCCTGGCTCGAAGGTCGCTCGGAGCGGCCCTCGGCCGACGCGCCCGGCCGCTTCCGCCCGGTGATGCTGGCCCATGCGATCGACGAAGCGGTCGACTTCGCCAAGCTCGACCCCGCCGATTTCGCCGCGGAATGGAAGTGGGACGGCATCCGGGTCCAGGCGGTCTGCGAGGGTGGGCTCAAGCGGCTTTACTCCCGCACCGGCGACGAGATTTCCGGCGCCTTTCCCGACCTGATGGACCACCTGCAGTTCGAGGGGGCGCTGGACGGCGAACTTCTGGTCATGCGCGGCGGTGAGGTGGCGCCCTTCGCCGATCTGCAGCAGCGGCTCAACCGCAAGACCGTCGACGCCAAGCTGATCAAGGCTTTCCCGGCCGCGATCCGCGCCTATGATCTGCTGGCTGATGGGCCGGAGGATACCCGCGCCCTGCCCTTCGCCGAGCGCCGGCGGCGGCTGGAGGCGTTCGTGGCGGCCCACCCTTCCGAGCTGCTCGACCTGTCGCCCCTGGTCGCCTTCGAGAGCTGGGAGCAGCTCGCCGCCGAACGCGCCGATCCTTCGCCGGGGGCGGCCGCCGAAGGCCTGATGCTGAAGCGCTGGGATTCCACCTACGAGGCCGGACGGCCCAAGGGCCTGTGGTTCAAGTGGAAGCGCGACCCCTATCTGATCGACGCGGTGCTGATGTACGCCCAGCGCGGGTCGGGTAAGCGCTCGAGCTTCTACTCCGACTACACCTTCGGCGTCTGGACCGAGGACGGGCAGCTGGCCCCGGTCGGCAAGGCCTATTTCGGCTTCACCGACGAGGAGCTGAAGCAGATCGACAAGTTCGTGCGCGACCACACCATCGACCGCTTCGGACCCGTGCGGGCGGTCCGCGCCGACCGCGACTTCGGCCTGGTGTTCGAGGTCGCCTTCGAGGGCCTGCAGCGCTCCACCCGTCACAAGTCCGGCGTGGCCATGCGCTTCCCGCGCATCAGCCGGCTGCGCTGGGACAAGCCCTCGCGCGAGGCCGATACGCTCGAGACCGTCTTCGCCCTGCTCGACCGCATCGAGGCGGGCGGCGGCCGAGCGTAGGCGGCCTACTTCGACAGCTCTTTCAGCAGCACGAGGTAGTAGTTGATCCCGGGCGCGATGTTGGCGATGGGCGCGCGCTCGTTCAGGCCGTGGCTGAAATCCTCCGACGCCTTGCTGAACATGGGGCTCGCGCCATAGCTCGGCACGCCGTGGAAGCGGAACCACATGCTGTCGCTGGCGCCCGACGCCATGCTGGGGAACATCGGCACGCCCGGATAGACGCTCGCCAGGGCCGTCTTCACCGCCGCCGTGAAATCGGGCCGGATCGGCGAGGCCGCGGTAGCGACCGCACCCTCGGTCACATCCTTGAACTGCACCTCCGGCTGGGCGGCGATCCGCTTCAGCTCGGCCATGATGTCGGCGGGCTTGTGGCCGGGGAAGATGCGGCAGTTGATGTTGGCTTCCGCGTGCTGCGGCAGGGCGTTGAGCGCATGGCCGCCCGAGACCATGGTCGCCACGCAGGTGGTGCCGATCTGGCCGACCAGGGCCGGGTCGGCGCGTAAGGTGGCGATGGCCTGAGGGTCTTCCGGATTGGCGGCGAAGGCGCGCATGGCCCCGGCGATCTTGGGGTCGGCCTCGTACTTCGACGCCTCGGCGAAGGAGCCGCGGGTGATGTCGTTGAGCTCGGGCTTGAAGTGGTAGTCGTGGATACGAACCAGGGCCGCGGCCAGCTGGTCGATGGCGTTGTCGTCGCGTGGCTCCGACGAATGGCCGCCCGGGTTGGTTACGATCATCTGAAAGTCGGCGTAGGTCTTTTCCGCGCCCGACCAGACGAAATATTCCGGCTTGCCGCTCTTCTCGTCCAGCACCCCGCCGCCGCCGTCGATGTTGAGCACCAACTCGGCGTCGGCCAGCTTGTCGGCGATGATCTGGCTGGTCTTCATCGTGGTCTCCTCGTCGCCGGAGAACTCGATGATGATGGTGCGCTTGGGCTTGTAGCCCTGGCGTTTCAGCTCGATGAGGGAAGCAATGGCGATGGTCCCGTCGAGCTTCATGTCGGTGGCGCCGCGGCCGAACAGATAGCCGTTCTCGACCACGGGCGTGAACGGGTCGCGTTGCCAGTCCGAGGGCTTGGCCTCGACCACGTCCATGTGGCCGGAGATCACGAGGGGCTTGAGCTTGGGATCTGAGCCCGGCCAGCGCGCGATCAGATAGGCGGTGTCGTCCACCGGAGCCACGACCACCTCATTGGCCGCGAACCCGCCGGCCACCAGGGCGTCGCGATAGAGGGCGGCGACCTCCGGCGTCTTGTTGCCGGGCCCGCGCACCGAGCGCAGCGAGATGGCCTTCTTGGCGAGGTCGAGCGCCTGGGCCTCGGCCGCCGGATGAGCCGCCGGCGCGGCCGGCGCCTTCTTCGTGGGCGCGGCGAGCGCTCCGCTCCCCAGCATCGCCGCCAGCGCCACACCCGCCATCACCGCTGAACGCACGTCCGACTCCCCTTTGCAGGCGGGCACTTAAGCCGATCCCAGAGGCCGCGAACAGTCTTTCCGGAACCTGTCGAAATCGGCCCCGCCCGCACGTCATCCAACGCGAGACTGCGGCCGCGTTGGCCACCGGTCATCAAGGAGACATCCGTGAAAGCGCGCATGAACCACCCCGTCTTTGTCCTGCCCGACGCCATGGCCGCCCTGCAGGCGCTGAAGACGAGCATCGAGGCCTCCCGCCTGCCGCCCGCGACCGAGGCCCTGGTCGAACTGCGCGCCAGCCAGATCAACGGCTGCAGCGTCTGTGTCGACATGCACGCCAAGCTGATGAAGCGCGCCGGGGAAACCGACGAGCGCCTGTTCGCCGTCGCCGCCTGGCGCCCTACTTCACCGAGGCCGAACGCGCGGCCCTGGCGCTGGCCGAAGCCGTCACCCGCATGGCCGACAGGCCGGAGGCCGTGCCTGACGAGGTCTGGACCGAGGCCGCCCGCCACTTCGATGAAAAGGCCCTGTCCGGCCTGCTCCTGGCCATCGCCGGCATCAACGTGTGGAACCGTCTCAACGGCGCGATCCGGCAGCCGGTCGGGGTCTGGAAGGGCTGACGCGGGCAGGGCGTTGAAACTGTTGCGGGATCAGCCTGGGCGGTGACGCGTTTCCTAGCCGATGGCCCAGACGATCGACCTCCTGCACCCCGCAAAGCATGCGGCGGCGCCGACCGCCGCGCTGTTGCCCGACCCGTCCACCTTCACCTTCGCCAAGCTCGCCGACATGGGCGGCGACCTGATCGTGAACATCGCGGTCGCGGTGCTGATCCTGGTGGCGACGGTGTTCGCCTCGCGCTGGGCGGCGACCCTGGTGGACAAGGCGCTGGGCCGGCTCCGGGTGTCACGCCACGACCGCACCCTGCAGCAGTTCGGCTCCGCCCTGACCCGTTACGTCGTGGTGATCCTGGGCCTGATCGCGGTGCTGCAGCGCCTGGGCGTTCAGACCACCTCGATCATCGCCGTCCTGGGCGCGGCGTCCCTGGCCATCGGCCTGGCCCTGCAGGGTGCGCTGTCCAATGTGGCGGCGGGGGTGCTGATCCTGCTGCTGCGGCCCTATCGCGTCGGCGATCAGGTCGAGATCGGGGGTCAGGTGGGCACGGTGCGCCGCCTCGACCTGTTCAACACCTCGATCTGCACCAAGGACAACCGCAAGGTCGTAGTCCCCAACTCCAAGATCATGGGCGACGTGCTGATCAACCGCACGGCCTATGAAACCCGTCGCGCCGACGTGGATTTCGACGTGGCGCGAGAGAGCGACCTCGACAAGGTCTTCGCCGTGCTGAAGGCCGTCGCCGCCGCCCATCCGGAGGTGCGAAAGGATCCCGAACCCTGGGTGGGGGTGATGGCCATCAAGGACAACTCGTTCCTGGTGACCCTCTACGCCTGGACGGGCGCGCGCGACTGGTTCCAGGTGGGCGTCGACCTGCGCAAGGCGGGGATTGAGGCGTTCCGGCGCGAAGGCGTCGAGATTCCCTATCCGCGCCAAGTCGGCCTAACGCCGGAGACCGATCCGGCCCGACCGCACGAGGAGTCCGAAGCGCGACGCCCGACGCCCCCGAACCAACCGGTCGGCCGCGCCTAGAGCCATCGTCGCTTGACCCGCCCGCGCCGGGCGCTACAGCGGCCCCATGCGCTACGATTTCGTCTCGGACAACACCGCCGGCCTCGCGCCTGAGGCTCTGGACGCCCTGATCAGGGCCAATGACGGCGGCTTCGTGCGCTCCTACGGCGCCGATCCGGTCTCGGCCCGCTGTGCGGACCTGATCCGGGAGAAGCTCGAGGCCGACGCCGAGATCCGGTTCGTGTTCAACGGCACGGCGGCCAACGCCCTGGCCCTGTCGATGATCGCCCGGCCGTTCGAGGCGGTGCTGACCCACGGCCACGCCCACATCTGCACCGACGAGGCCGGGGCGCCGGGCCTGTTCGGCCACGGTGTGGGACTGATCAAGCTTGGCGGCCGCTCCGGCCGCATCGAGCCCGGCGAGGCAGCCGCAGCGCTGGCCGAACCCTGGGCCGGCTACATCCAGCCGCCGGCGGCGCTCAGCGTCACCCAGGCCACCGAATACGGCGCGGTCTATACCGAGGAGGAACTGCGCAAGCTGATCGAGCCGTGCAAGCTGGCCGGGCTCAAGGCGCACGTGGACGGCGCCCGCCTGGCCAATGCGGTGGCCGCCGGCTTCGATCCGAAGGACATCCCCCGCCTGGGTGTCGATGTGCTGGTGCTGGGCGCGGCCAAGGCGGGCGCGGCGGGGGTCGAGGCCCTGGTGGTGTTCGATAAATCCTTGAGCCGCCACATCGACAACCGGCTGAAGCAGGCGGGTCAGGTCGGCTCCAAGGCCCGCTTCATGGCCGCGCCCCTGCTGGGCCTGCTCGAAAGCGGCGCCTGGGAGGGTCATGCGGCCCACGCCAACCGCATGGCCCAACGCCTGGCCGAGGCGGTGCGCACGCGCACGCCGTGGCCGCTGGCTCATCCGGTGCAGGCCAACCTGGTGTTCGTCTCCATGCCGCCGGAAGCCCGTGACCGTCTCGCGGCGCTAGGCTGGGCGGCCTACGAATTCTCCGACGGCTCGACCCGTTTCGTCTGCTCCTGGGCCACGACGGAGGCCATGGTCGACGAGTTCGCCGAGGCCCTGGCCAAGGCGGCCTGAACCGAAAACGCCCCTTGGTCGTTGAGGCCCCGAAACAGGAGGCACCATGCAGCGCTTCAAGGACAAGGTCGCCATCGTCACCGGCGCCAACGGCGGCATCGGGACCGCCATCGTCAAACGGCTGGGCCAGGAAGGCTGCCGCGTGATCCTGGCGGTGCTGCGCCCCGACGCCGGGCACGCCGCCAAGGCCGAGGTCGATAAGCACGGCGTGCCCGAAAGCGCGGTGGTGGCCTGCGACGTGTCGGACGAAGCCCAGGTCGAAGCCTGCTGCGAAGAGGCGATCAAGCGCTGGGGCCGGCTGGACGTCATCGTCAACAATGCCGGGCTGATGACCTTCAAGCCGATCGTGGACCTGACCGAGGACGAGTGGATCAAGGTCCTGAAGGTGGACCTGCTGGGCTGCGCGCACTTCGTAAAACACGGCTTCAAGCGGATGAAGCCCGGCGGCTCCATCGTGAACATCGCCTCGATCCACGCGGTGATGACCAGCCCGGACGCCGCGCCCTATGCGGCGGCCAAGGCCGCGGCCGTGTCGCTGTCGCGCACGGCCTCGATCGAGGGCAAGCCGCTGGGCGTCCGGGTCAATGCGCTGCTGCCCGGAGCCATCGACACGCCGATGCTCTGGGACAACCCCAACATCAAGTCGGGCGCCGAGAAGATCGACAAGGCCGACGTCGGCCGCCCGGAGGACATCGCCGCCGCGACCGCCTTCCTGGCCTCCGATGACGCCGCATTCGTGACCGGCACGGCCCTCGTGGTGGACGGCGGGCGGCTGGCGAAGCTCTAGAGAAGCCGGGAGACGCTCCTAGAGGTTCAGCTTCAGCTCCGTGCACTGCCCCGCGGCCAGCTTGCGATCCAGTTCGGGCATGACACCGTCGCGCGCGGCCATGGCCGCCTGGATCGAGGCGCGCGGCAGGGTCACCGTACCCGCCACAGTCCCGTCCTCGGCCAAGGTCTCGACCTTGACGGTGCTGGCGTGCTGGATCGCGGAGATCAGGCTGGCGGCCTCCGGATCGTGGAAGTCCTTGGCCTGGACGTCACCCAGCCGTACCCTGCCGATGCGCACGGCCGAGGTCTTGAAGTCGGCCGGAGACTTCACCACCGTCGCCGGAGCGGCGAAGGCGCTTTTGCCGTCCAGTATCACCCGCATGGTGTTCTTCAAAACCGGCGAAGCGTCCTTGCCTTCGATCCCGGCGATCATCGAGGCGTTGGCCGAGAACACCTCGGGCGAGGCGGCCTCGACCGTGGCGTGCGGCGCGCCGGAGTTGAGCCAAGTCACCCGGATCCATCCCAGCGGCGGCAGCGGCGAGCCGACAATGTTGTTGAACTGCAGGTTCGAGCCGGGCTTCAAGCCTTCGGCCGTGGCCCAGACATCCAGCTGCACGCCGTAGCCCTGCACGCCGGCGTCGCCGTAGAGGGCGCTGCCCTTCACGCGCCAGTCGGCGCCGGAGGTCTCCATCGCGCAACGCTTCGAGGCGGCTTGGGCCGCTCCCGCGACGAGCATGAGCGCGGCCACGGCGGCGCCCAGCGCCAGAGTCCTGGTCGAAATCATCGGCATAGTCTCCCCACAAGACCGCGCGGCGTCGACGGCGACGCCCCACGCGCACTCCCGTCGCGCGGAGCTTAGGCTAGGCAAAGCCTGGCTGAAAAGAGCCTAGGAGAGCCCCTCGGCGCGGCCGATGGCGTAGAAGCGCTCGGCTCGCTGGGCGCGGAGCTGGTCGGGCGAGAGGCTGTCGAGCTTGCCGAGTTCGTCCTCGACCGCGTCGCCGACGATCTGGATCGCCGCATCCGGGTCGGAGTGGGCGCCGCCCGGGGGCTCCGGGACGATGCGGTCGACGATCTTGAGCTTGATCAGGTCCTCGGCGGTGATCTTCATCGCCGCGGCCGCGTCCTTGGCCCGGGCCCCGTCGCGCCACAGGATCGAGGCGGCGCCCTCGGGCGAGATCACCGAATAGATCGAATGCTCCAGGATCAGCACCCGGTTGGCGCCCGCGAGCGCGATGGCGCCGCCCGACCCGCCTTCGCCGGTGACCGTTGCGATCATGGGCGTGCCGAGCGTCAGGCAGCGCTCGGTCGAGCGGGCGATGGCCTCCGCCTGGCCGCGCTCCTCGGCGCCGATGCCGGGATAGGCGCCGGCGGTGTCGACGAAGCTCAGCACCGGCAGGCCGAACTCCTCGGCCATGTCCATCAGGCGCACGGCCTTGCGATAGCCCTCGGGCCGAGCCATGCCGAAGTTATGCTTCAGGCGCGTGGTGGTGTCCCAGCCCTTCTCGTGGCCCATCACGACCACGGCGCGGCCGCGGAATCGGCCCAGGCCGCCGACGATGGCCTGGTCGTCGCCGAAGGTGCGATCGCCGCGCAGTTCCACAAAGTCGGTGATCAGCCCGCCCACATAGTCGGTGAAGTGCGGCCGCTCCGGATGGCGCGCAACCTGCGTCTTCTGCCAGGGGTCGAGCTTGGCGTAGGCCTCGCGGCGCAGGTCCAGCACGCGGGCGCGCAGGGCCTCGATCTCGGCCTCGAAGGAGCCGCCGCCCGCGGTTTCCGACAGGTTCGACAGTTCATCGATCTTGGCTTCGAGATCGGCGATCGGGCGTTCGAACTCGAGATAGTGGCGGACCGCGGCCATGAAATCCTGCGACGAAACCAGCAAAAGGCGCTCAGAAGCGGCGGAAACTAGGCGCAAGCGCAACGGGGGACAAGCCGAAGGGTTTCGCGCTTGGCGCAACGGCCTAAAAGGCTTTGGGCAGGCCGGCCTGCTTGAGAACCTCATTGGCGGTGTGCCGACTTTTTGACCGCGGGACGATAAAGACGCGATTGGTGACCGGGCTGAACCACTTTTCGTGACTGCCCTTGCCGCCCGGGCGCAATTCGCACCCAGCGGCTTTCAGCAGTTCAACGAGTTCAGGATAGAAATTTTGTGGCATCTCGAATCCAATCGGACGCCACAGAAATTACTGCGCACTCAAAATCCCGCGCAAGTTAATGTTCTATTTATGTTCTCTAAGAAGCGACTTGGAACTCGAACTTTCCGCGAAATTCAAATTTGATGCGGGTCGGGCCGTGAACTTCGAGGTTTTCAGAGATCAATTCAGGCGCGAGTGAGCGAACCAAATCTTCAAATTCGGCCAAAGATTCTGCTTCAACAACCAGCCCCGGAACGTCCGACGCACTTGTCCAGACCCCCGCTTCTGGGTCCCATAACGCTTGAACATGGTAGGTCGCGGCCATCTCGAGACTATCGCTCCCTACTTGTCCTTCGCCAAGGGGTGACTGCTCTCTACCACTTCGCGCAGACGGTCCGAGGCCACGTGGGTATAGATCTGGGTCGTCGAGATATCGGCGTGGCCCAGCAGCGTCTGCACTACACGGAGGTCCGCGCCCCCTTCGAGCAGATGGGTGGCGAAGGCGTGGCGCAGGACGTGGGGACTGACCTTCTCCGGATCGACGCCCGCCGCAAGCGCGGCTTCGTCGAGCAGCTGGGCGAGGCGCCGCCGCGTGAGCCGCCCGCCCGCGCCGCGCGAGGGAAACAGCCAGGGATTGGCCTTGTCGCCCTTTGGCAGGAACGTCGCCCGGGCTTCCAGATAGGCCTTCACCGCCGTCCGTGCGGCGTCGTTCAGTGGAGCCAGCCGATCCTTACCGCCCTTGCCGGTGACGATGAGATAGGCGGGATCGCGGGCCACGGCCTCCAGGCGCAGGGTCAGGAGCTCCGACACGCGGAGGCCCGAGGCGTAGAGCAGCTCGACCATGCAGGCCAGGCGCAGGCCCTGGGCGCCGTCCTTCGCGCCCGCCGCGGCGATCAGGGCGGTGATCTCCTCGCGCGACAGCACCTTGGGCAGGGATCGGCCCTTCTTCGGCGCGTCGACGCGGCGGGAAGGGTCGTCCGCCCGCCAGCCCTCGGTCAGGACGAAACGGTAGAACTGCCGCACCGCCGACCGCCGACGCGCCGCAGTCGCCGCCGACAGGCCACGCCGCGCCAGGTCGGCGAAATAGGCCTCCACGGCCTCCTCCGAAGCCGTCATCAACCCGCCTCGCGTCGCCAGGAAGCCCTGGGCATCGGCCAGGTCGCGCCCATAGGCGGCCAGGGTGTGGGGCGAGGCGCCGCGCTCCACCGCCATCATTTCGAGGAAGGCTTCGGCCTGGTCGGGCAGGCTCATGGCCGCTGCAGCACCAACAGACCCTCCACCGCCACCTCGCGCGCCTCGCGGCCCAGGCCCGCGTCGAGCAGGGCGGCGACGATGGCGGCGCGGTCCGAGGTGGTCGGGCCGGTCGGCTGCTGCAGGCCGATCGACAGGGCCAGCATGGCCGTCTCGCCCTTGGCGCGCTTCTGGCCGGCCCGCGCCATGAGCGCCAAGCGCTCGGGCGAGGCCTTGGCGGGCGGGGAGTCGAAACCAGCGAACTCGACCTTGGCCTCGGGCGAGAGCGGTTGTCCGTCGGCGTAGAGCAGCAGGGCGGCCCACTGGGCGCGGGCGCGCAGCTTCGGGTCGCCGACCCCACCGCGGTCGATCAGGCGATCCAGCACCGGCCCCGCGGGGCATCCGGCCGAGAGCGCGATCACTGCGTCCAGCAGGGCCAGGGCGTGGGCGTCGGCGCCGGGGGTCTTGTCCTGCTCGATATGGCTGCGCACGGCGTCGGCTGTGGCGCCGTCGCCCGCCAGGGCCGCGGCGGCGGCGAACAGCATGGGGTCGGAGGGCGCGGCGCCGCTGCGGACGATCTCCGGCAGGGCCGGCGCGATCAGTCGCGCCAGGCCCGGGAACTCCCCGGCGTAGCGCGCACGGGCCAGCACCGCCATGGCGGCCTGGTCGCGCTCGACGGGATCGGGCGAACGCAGAGCCCGCATGGTCAGCCGTGCCTCGGCCTCCGCGCCGGGGGCCTTGGCGAGCTCAGCGACGGTGGCGGCGGGCGCGGCCTCGCCTTCCAGGCCGGAAGCATAGACCGCGCGGGCCAGGTCGGCGGGAACCACGCCCAGGCGCAGGCCGCGCGCCACGGCTTCGTGTCGCTGGGTCGGAGGGGTCTGAGGATCGGCGGCCAAGGCGGCGAGCAGGCCCGGCGGCGCGGCGTCCACGGGCAGGTCCTTGGCCCAGCCGAGCTTGCGGGTCAGAGCCCAGTCGATGGCGTCGGCGGCCGAGGGCGCCGACTTGCCCGCCCCGTCGACCGCGTCGGCGATCAGCCGCTCGAAGGCCGGGTCCTTGCCGCCGGACTGGCGCCACAGGTCGGCGGTGACCTGGGCGGCGGGGCCCTGGCCGGCCAGCACGCTGCAGAAGGCGCGCAGCTTCAGCCACCAGAGCCCGCCGCGGTTCTCCTGCAGGGCCGCGCCGGTGTCGCAG
This sequence comes from Pseudomonadota bacterium, assembly GCA_018241995.1. Lineage (GTDB taxonomy): Bacteria > Pseudomonadota > Alphaproteobacteria > Caulobacterales > Caulobacteraceae > JAFECT01. The sequence continues at coordinate 6,909 of JAFECT010000010.1, read as the reverse complement.
GCCTCGTGGTCGTGGCCGAGGATCAAGGCGACCTCGACGCGGGCGCGCGACAGGGCCTCGCTGCTCTCCGCCTGGGGCGCGCGCGCCAGCACGGCCCAGGCGGCCTCCGGATCGCCGAGCTGCATCAGGGCCCGGGCGCGCGCCGCAGCCAGGGCGGAATCGGCCCCGGCGCCCTCGGGCGCAGCGGCCCCGGCGGCCAGCACGCGGCGCGCCACTGCGGCGATGGCGGGACTCGGCGGCCGGTCGCCGACCTGTTCCAGGACCCCGCGCAGCAGGGGCGCGGAGGCGCCACGCCAGAGGTCGGGCGGAAGGTCGGTCTGCCGCCCCGGCGCGGACCAGAGATCGAGGGCTCCGAGGCTCTCAGAGCGGACGGGCGGGGTCTCCGGAGCAGTTTGGGCCGAGGCGGCGCCGCACGCCAGCACGGCCGCCAGGAGAACCGAAGGGCTGGCGACGACGCGCGCGGATCGTGTAAAGGCCGAAACGGTCATGGACCCACTCCAGACTCGCCCAGAAACCCTCACGCGGACGAGCCCCGTCTTCATAGCACAGCTGTCGCCCGCGCCATGAGCATGCCCGCCGCACCCGCGCGCCGCACCCTGGCCCTGGTGGGCCTGATGGGCGTGGGCAAATCCAGCGTTGGCCGCAGGCTGGCGCGTGCGCTCGACATGGCCTTCTACGACGCCGACGAGGAGATCGAGCGGGCCGCGGGCCGGCCGGTGTCGGAGATCTTCGCCGAACTGGGCGAGCCCGAGTTCCGCTCCGGCGAACACCGGGTCATCGCGCGCCTGCTGCGCGGACCGCCGCACGTGCTGGCCACCGGGGGCGGGGCGTTCCAGCATGAGGAGACGCGTCGGCTGCTGAAGGAAACCGCCCTGACCATCTGGCTGAAGTGCGATCTTGAGGTGCTGGCGCGGCGCGTGGCCCGGCGCGACACCCGGCCCCTGCTGCGCGGCAAGGACCCGATGGAGGTGCTCAAGGCCCAGGCCGAGGCGCGCTATCCCAACTACGCCTTGGCGGACATCACCGTGGAGACCGGCGAGAGTTCCCACCAGGCGGCGGTGGAGGCGATCCTCAGGGCCATCCGCGCGCGCAGTGCGACGACGCAGGCGGCCGGAGGCGCCGCATGAGGACCATCGCAGTCTCCGGCGGCGAGTTTCGCCCCTATGAGGTGCTGGTCGGTCGCGGCCTGATCGGCGAGGCCGGCGCGCGGCTGAAGCCGCTGCTCAGCAATCCGCGCGCCGTGATCGTGTCGGACGAGACGGTCGCCGGCCTGCACGGCCAAACGCTTTCGGCCTCGCTGGAAGCCGCCGGGATCGCCCCAACCCTGATAACAGTGCCGGCCGGTGAGGCGTCCAAATCCTTCGCCGAACTGGAACGCCTGAGCGACCGGTTGCTGGCGCTCGATCTCGACCGCAAGGACCTGATCGTGGCCCTGGGCGGGGGCGTGGTCGGCGACCTCGCGGGCTTCGCGGCGGCGATCTACAAGCGCGGCGTCGATTTCGTGCAGATCCCGACCACGCTGCTGGCCCAGGTGGACTCCTCGGTCGGCGGCAAGACCGCCATCGACACGCCGCGCGGCAAGAACCTGATCGGGGCCTTCTGGCAGCCCAGGCTGGTGCTCTGCGACCTGGATGTGCTGGCCACCCTGCCCGCGCGCGAGGTGCGCTGCGGCTATGCCGAGGTGATCAAGTACGGCCTCCTGGGCGACCGCGGCTTCTTCGAGCGGCTCGAGGCCGAGGGGCAGGGGGTCGTGGCGTTGGAGCCTGAGCCGCTGGCCTATGCTGTGGCGCGCTCCATCGAGATGAAGGCCGAGATCGTCGGCGAGGATTCCCGCGAGGCCGGACGCCGCGCCCTGCTGAACCTCGGCCACACCTTCGGCCACGCACTGGAGGCCGAAACCGGCTTCGGCGGCGAACTGCCTCACGGCGAGGCGGTGGCCATCGGCTGCGCCATCGCCTTCCGCTTCTCCGCCGGCCAGGGCCTGTGCTCAGGCCAGGATGCGGTGCGCGCCGAGCGCGCCATCGCCTCGGTCGGACTGCCCACGCGGATCGACCAGGCCGGCGGCCCGTTCAGTGTCGATCGGCTGATGCATCACATGCTGCAGGACAAGAAGGCCGAGGGCGGCGCCCTGACCTTCGTGCTGGCGCGGGGGATCGGAGAGGCCTTCGTGGCCAAGAACGTCGATCCGGCCGCCGTCAGGAACCACCTCATCACGGAGGGCGCACGCCCATGACCGTCGCCTTGATGGCCATCGCGCCGATGATCCTGATCCTTCTGGCGCTGTCGGCCCTGTTCTCGGCCGCCGAGACCGCCATGACCGGCGCCAGCCGCGGCCGCATGCACCAGCTGGAGCGGGAGGGCGACCGCGCGGCCAAGCGCGTCAACCGCCTGATCAGCGACCAGGAGACCATGATCGGGGCGGTGCTGCTGGGCCAGAACCTGATCAACATCCTGTCCGCCACCGTGGTCGGTGAGACCCTGGCCGCCGCCTTGCCCAAGCCCTGGGGCGTGATCGTCTCGACCGGCGTGATGACGGTGCTGGTCTTCGTCTTCGCGGAGGTGGTGCCCAAGACCCTGGCGATCACCCGGCCGGACGACGTAGCCCGCGCCCTGTCGATCCCGACCTCGATCATCGTGCGGGTGATGCAGCCGTTCCTCTATGTGATCCAGTGGGTGGTGCGGAAACTGCTGGGCCTGTTCGGGATCAAGGTCGGCATGGAGACCGACGTGCTGGCGGCGCACGAGGAAATCCGCGGCGCGGTCGAATACCACCACTCCGAAGGCCTGGTAGAGAGCGGCGCGCGCAACATGTTCCGCGGCGTGCTGGACCTGGCCGAGCGCGACGTCAGCCAGATCATGGTGCATCGCAAAAATATCGCGACCCTCGACGCGGCCCTTCCGCCGGCCCAGCTGATCGAGCAGGCGCTGGAGATCGGTCACACCCGCATTCCGCTCTATCGCGACGAGCCGGAGAACATCGTGGGCGTGCTGCACGCGCGCGACCTGATGGCGGCCCTCGCCCGCTCCGGCGGCAAGCCCGAGGCCATCGACATCGCCGCGGTGGCGCGCGAGCCCTGGTTCATTCCGGAGACGACCAACCTGAAGGACCAGCTCAACGCCTTCCTGAAGAAGCAGAACCATTTCGCCCTGGTGGTCGACGAGTACGGCGCCCTGATGGGCCTGGTGACCCTGGAGGACATCCTCGAAGAGATCGTCGGCGAGATCGAGGACGAGCACGACGCCAACTTGCCGGGCCTGCGCCGTCAGGCGGACGGCTCGGTGCATGTGGACGGCGCCCTGCCGGTGCGCGACCTGAACCGAGCCATGGACTGGGACCTGCCCGAGGACGAGGCGGTGACCGTCGCCGGCCTGGTGATCCACGAGGCCCAGACCATTCCCGAGCAGGGCCAGACCTTCATCTTCCATCGTCACCGCTTCCAGGTGTTGCGCCGGCAGCGGAACCAGATCACCGCCCTGCGGGTGTCGCCGCCGCTGCTGGCCGAGGACGAATAAGCCCTAGGTCTGCAACACGGCGCAGCCATGATTGATCTGACGACGGCCGAGCTTTGCGGCATGTCGCGGGCATGGACCTGAAGCATATCCCGATCGTCGGCCGCCACGTACGGCTCGATCCATTCACCCCGGAGATCAAGGACGAGGTCGGGCGAGCGCTCGATTGCGATCCCGAGACCTGGGAAATCATCGCCACCTCGGCCATGGGCGAGCATTTCGACCGCTGGTGGAACGCCGCCATGACCGCCCTGGCCGCCGGTCGCCAGCACCCCTATGCGGTGCGCCGCCTGTCGGACGGCGCTGTGATCGGCACGTCGAGCTTCCTGGAGATCAATCCGGATCACGTCGGGGTGGAGATCGGCTCGACCTTCTATCGCCCGGAGGCGCGCGGCGGGGTGGTCAATCCGGAGTGCAAGCTCCTGCTCATGACCCACGCCTTCGACGCAGGCGCGGAGCGGATGCAGTACAAGGTCGACGTGCGCAACAAGCGCAGCCAGGCGGCGGTGACCAAGCTCGGCGCGGTGCGCGAGGGCGTGCTGCGGCACAACTACCGCACCTGGACCGGCCACTGGCGCGACACGGTCTATTTCTCGATCCTGAGCGCGGAATGGCCGGCGGTGAAGGCCCGGCTGGAGATGAGGGCCTACGGCGGCGCCTGACCGTCCGCTTCGCGCAGGCGATTGTGGATGGCGACGGCCGCGACAGCGGCTTCGGCCACCGCGACCGCGATCTGGTTCAGGCCCCGCACCACGTCCCCGGCGGCGAACAGACCCTTCACCGAGGTCTCCTGGTGATCGTCGACCTTGAGCCGGCCATCGTCACCGAGCCGCGCGCCGAGATCGAGCGCCAGTTTGCAGCGGCTGGTGACGCCCAGGGCCGAATAGACCGTGTCGAAACGACGTTCGCGCCCGCCCGAAGCCAAAGCGACGACCCTGTCCTCACCGATCGTTACGGCCTCGATGGGGGTGGCGATCACCTCGATCCCCAGGCGCGCCAACTGCTCGCCGAGCTTGGGGCTTACCGCCTCGGCCTCCCCCACATGGACCAGGCAGACCCGATCGCTGAAGCCGCGCAGGAAGATGGCTTCACGCGCCCCCGCGTCGCCTGAGCCGATCACGCCGATGGCCTGCCCGGAAGCCTCATAGCCGTCACAGATCGGGCAGATACGCACCACGCCACTGCGGATCGCGTCCTCGACGCCCGGCAGGGGCGGTTCGTTGTCCCTGACGCCGGTGGCCAGCAGCACGGCGCGGGCCAGCCGGGTTCCTCGGGCTGTGCGCAGCACGAACAGGTCGCCGTCCCGCTCCAGCGCCTCGACACAGGCCTGGCGCATGGGCGCGCCGTAGCGCTCCGCCTGAGCTGTGAGGCGCTCCAGCAGCTCGACGCCGGAGACGCCGTCGGGAAATCCCGGGTAGTTGTGGGTGCGCGGAATCCAGCCCGCGCGCGGCTCGCCGTCGTGCAGCAATTCGAAGCGCCGCCCGAACCGCGCCAGATAGATCGCCGCGGTCAGGCCGGCGGGACCGGCGCCGACCACAACGCAATCCAAAGGCTCCTGAGGCGTTTCGAGGCTGTCCGGCATCGGGGCGAAAACGGTCCAAGGCAAAGGTGGTTGCGGCGCCAAGGGCGATGTAAGTCGCATCCGGCAGCCGCCTCTGCGCGCATCAATTCAGTAAATTGTTCCCACGCTCCGATGTTTAGGTCGGGAAATAAGTCCGTACACCGCGCTTTGTCGCCCTGTTGCTTCCGTATCACAAAGGTTGCGCGCCTTTTTATTGTGACGGCGCTTGTCGCAAAGCTGCAGCCTCTCCGTCACACAGCACGGCTAACAGCCCCCCACCGCCGTCGCCTGTCTGGGGCCGGGGCAAAACAAGGGGGCATCCTCGCCATGACTTTCAAAGCCACGCTCGTGCGCAGCGTCGCGCTCGGCTCGCTGTTCGCGGTCGCCGTGACCGCCGCGGCCGAAGCCAAGCCGGTCAAGAAGCATCACCACCATCACGCTGCCGCTGCGGCGGCCGCCAATCCCAACGCCGAGCTGCTGGCTGAAGTCCAGGCTCTGCGCTCGGAAGTGCGCGACCTGCACGGCCGTCTCGACGCCCAGGCGCAGACGACCCAGCAGGCCCAGGCCCAGGCCGAAGCCGCCCAGGCTCAAGCCTCGGCCGCCCAGCAGCAGGTCCAGGTCGCGACCGCCGACATCAAGCGCATCCCGGCGGAAGTGAAGCAGGAAGTCGCCGCCGCCGCGCCCAAGCCCGTCACCGGCTGGTGGAACAACACCTCGGTCAACGGCCGGATGTACTTCAACCTGTCGAACATCGACCAGAAGACCAACACCGGCGTTCCGGCGACCACGGGCAAGGTCCCGCCGTCGGGCACGGGCTTCGACATCAAGCGCTTCTATGTGGGCATCGACCACAAGTTCAACGACATCTACTCGGCCAACCTGACGATGGACATGCAGTACTCGTCGGGCGTCAGCGCGACCGAGTTCTACATCAAGAAGGCCTATCTGCAGGCCGCCTACTCCCCGGCCCTGACCGTGCGCCTGGGCTCGACCGACATGCCCTGGATCCCCTTCGTCGAAGACGTCTACGGCTATCGCTACGTTGAACAGACCCTGACCGACCGCACCAAGTTCGGCACCTCGGCCGACTGGGGCGCGCACGTGCTGGGCAAGGTCCCTGTGGCTGAGAACATGAGCCTCGGCTACCAGGTCTCGCTGGTGAACGGCGCCGGCTACAAGACCCCGGGCATGCCGGGTTCCGGCGCGCAAGGCCGCACCAAGACCATGGACCTGGAAGGCCGCCTGAACCTGAACGTGGACAAGTTCGTGTTCGCGGTCGGCGGCTATGACGGCAAGCTCGGCAAGAACCCGACCGTGGCGCCTCCGGGCGTGCCGCCGGTGCTGCACACCGCCGAGCGCTTCAACGCCCTGGCGGCCTACGTCGACCCGAAGTTCCGCGTCGGCGTCGAGTACTTCAACGCCACCGACTGGGGCGTGACCACGGTCGACAAGGCCGATGGCTACTCCGGCTGGGCGTCGTTCAACTTCGCCCCGAACATGAGCATCTTCGGCCGTTACGACTACGAGAAGCCCAACAAGACCACCGCGCCGACCAAGAAGGACGGCTACTGGAACCTGGGCCTCTCCTACAGCCCGGCCAAGATCGTGGACCTGTCGCTGGTCTATAAGCGCGACAAGGTCGACAACGGCTCGCTCTCGACCGGCAACGGCACGATCGGCGGCGCCGTCGGCGGGACCTACGATGAGATCGGCCTGTTCGGCCAGTTCCGCTGGTAAGCCCTTTCGGCCCTACGGAAGTTCAGTGAGCTTGGAGTTGGGGGCCGCGCCGCATGGCGCGGCCCTTCTCGTTGGGCGCCCTAGGTGCTGTGGACTCTAAG